>NZ_JABEMC010000009.1 GCF_013004595.1 Brevibacterium luteolum | reverse complement strand
GAAGCCGAGCGGGAAGCCGCCTACGAGACGTTCCTCCACGACTACAATCAGCATCGAGCCCACACCGCTATCGGAGGCCTCACCCCAGCCGACCGCGTTCACAACCTCACGGGGAACTACACCTAGCCGACGGCGAGGGGCGCAACCTCGTCTACGGCGGCTCGAACTCCTCGGCGCCGAAGACCGGCCGCATCGACGTCGACGCCGATGTGCTCACCGCCGGTGAGAACACCATCGCCGTCCAGCTCCACCAGGGCCGGGCCACCAGCTCCGACATCTACCTCGACGTCGCCGACCTGAGCCTGAGCGCACCGGAGGAGAAGCCGGTGCACCACTCGCTGCTGCTGGGCATCGGCTCCGACCCCAGCGAACGCTACATCTCCTGGTTCACCACCTCCGGTGTCGATGAGTCCGTGCAGTTCGCGCCGGGTGAGCACACCGAGATGCCCGCCGACGCGCAGACCGTCGCCCCGGTCACCCGCGGCACCAGCGCAGTCGCCGGTGAGGAGTACGTCCACGCCACCCTGACCGGGCTCAAGCCGGGCACCTACTCCTACCGGGTGGGCTCCGAGGCCGGCGGCTGGACCGACATCGAGCAGTTCCGCGTCTACGAGGACACGCTTGAACACGAGTTCACGTTCATGGGCGACGCCCAGATCGGCGCCTCGGGCAACGTCGAGAAGGACCGCGCCGGCTGGCAGGCCACCCTCGATGCCGCCAACGAGATGTACCCGAACGCCCAGTTCATGTACTCCGCTGGCGACCAGGTGCAGACCTACGCCGGTGACGCAGGCGAATACCGCGCCTACCTGGATCCGAAGCAGATGCGCACCCAGGCCTCAGCACAGACCCTGGGCAACCACGACTACAACCGCACGAAGATCCAGGAACTCTACGGCCAGCACTTCCACCAGCCGAACATGTGGGACGGCGACCCGAGCAAGGGCACCTACTGGTTCAAGTACAACGGCGTCCTGCACCTCAACATCAGCACCGAGGACCGCGGCCGCTACGACGACTACCGCGCCTACCTCGAGCAGATCATCGCCGAGCAGTCCCACGACACCCACTGGACGGTGCTGACGTTCCACCGCTCGATCTTCTCCTCCGGTGCAACCCACTCGCAGTCGCTGACGACCAAGGGTCTGCGCGAGGGCATCGCCCCAATCGTCAAGGACCTCGACATCGACCTCGTGCTCGCCGGACACGACCACAGCTACACCCGCACCCACCTCATGGACGGCACCACACCGGTGCTGCCCGAAGGCGACGGGGCAGGTGCTGAGGGTGCCGGCTACGCGGCTACCCCGGACACCAACCCGGACGACGGCCACGACGTCGTCTATCCGAAGGACGGCCAGGTCATCTATATCACCGCGAACTCCTCCTCCGGGTCGAAGTACTACGAGCTCGTGCCGGACGGACTGGTGCCGTGGAAGTACACGAACAGCCAGAACTACACCCCGCAGTTCACCAACGTCGACGTCAAGGAATGCTCGATCACCTCGACGACGATGACGCACACCGGCGACCAGGTCGACAAGGTCGAACTCGTCAAGGACAAGTCAGCTCCGACGATCACCCACCCGGGCGACACGACCGTCCGCCTCGGCGCCGACTTCGATCCGATGGCCGGTGTCGAAGTCTCCGACGCCTGCAGCGACGTCACCGCCGGCGACATCACCGTCACCGGTGACGTCGACACCTCGACCCCGGGCGACTACGAGCTGACCTACACGGTCACCGACTCCTCGGGCAATGAGGCCACAGCCACCCGCACGATCACCGTGGCCGCCGGCGACGATCCGACCGAGAAGCCGACGGACGATCCCACCGGTGAGCCGACGGACGATCCCACCGGTGAGCCGACGGACGACCCCACCGAGAAGCCGACGGACGACCCGACGGGCCCCTCGGATGACCCGAGTGACCCGAGCGAAGATCCCACCGACCCGACCGAGGACCCGACTGACAGCGTGCGCGAACTGACCGTCACCCCTGAGACGATCACCGCCGCCGACTTCGTCACCGACGGTGCCGTCGAGATCGTCGCCCGCGGCTGCACACCGGGCAGCACCGCAACCGTCACCGTCGAACCGGAGGGCTCGGGCGTCACCGCGTTCACCGACACGGCGACCGCCGACGAGACCGGCGCGGCAGCGTTCACCGTCTACGGCGAGAACGCCGAGGCCCCGGAGGCCTACGTCGGCAGCTACGACGTCACCGTCCGCTGCGCAGGCGGAGACGATCTGACCGGCCGGTTCACCGTCGTCGCAGCAGATGATGGCGATGACGACGGATCAGACGACGGCCGGGACGATGACGGCCGCGACGATGACGGCCAGGGCGGCGGTGACCGGGAGGGTGACGGCACGCGCGAGGACCGCAACCGCGACTCCGACGGCCGTGAGCTGCCGCGCACCGGCAGCGACATCACCTGGGCGCTCGCCGCTGGCGGCGGACTCGTCGCACTCGGCGCCGGAGTCTTCGTCCTCGCCCGGCGCAGGACGAACCTGACCTGATGATCAGCGAACCTGACCTGATGACCAGGCAGACGCCAGCCTGAGCCACCACCTCGGCCACGGCAGGCAGGGACGCGGCCGCACCGACCGGTGCGGCCGCGTTCTGCTGTCAGGACACGTACCCGGCAACCGCCTCGGGAGCGGTGCCCACCGCCTCGGGCCCGGAACTCAGACCGCGGGACGCTGCCGACCGATCCGGATGAGCATGAGTGCGTAGTGGATGCCGGCGGCGAGGTGGAGGATGACGCCGGTGCTCAGCAGCCCGAGCGCGATCGTCTCGATCGGGGTGGCGGCCAGCGTCGGGGCGCTGCCGAGCAGCAGCAGCGGCAGCCCGGTCATGATGAGCGCGGTGCGGATCTTGCCCAGCCAGGTGACGTGCGAGTCCTGCGTGGCGTGCATGCGGGTCGCGCCGACGATGCCGAGGCCGAAGTCCGTGAGCACGATGACGAGCAGCATCCACACCGGCAGGATCCCGAAGAGCGTCATCGCCGCGCAGATGAACGCGATGCCCAGGCGGTCGGCGACCGGGTCGAGGACCGCGCCGACGCGGGAGGCCATGTTCCAGCGGCGGGCGATGAATCCGTCGATCCAGTCCGTTGCCCCGAACATCGCCAGCGCGATCGTCGCGAGGATCCGGTCGTCGGGTTCGCGCATGAGCCAGATGACGATCGGTACGAGCACCACCAGCCGGATGACCGAGATGACGTTGGGCAGCGTGAGCACTTCGCGGCGGGCAGGTCTCATGAGGCCAGGTCTTTCTCGGCTAGCCAGTCGCGGGCGATCGGCGCAGCCTTGCGGGTGCCGTAGTGGCTGCGCCGATTGAGCTGCTGGAGCTCGGCGATGTCGAGGCGCAGCGCCGCTCGGGCCAGCGCCTCGGTGAAGAACGGGTGCAGACTCGGCACCACCAGCGGGGTGACGAGCTGGGCGAGGACGAGTTTGCGCGGATCGCCCAGCACCTGCAGCTCGTCGCTCTCAAGCGCAGGATCGGCGGCCGGGATGAGCGCGACCGGCACCTCGCCGGCGGTGAGCATATCGCGGGCGGCCAGCGTGTCACCGGGGATCGTGTCGATGTACTCGGCCGTGACCCCGTAGGCGTCCTCCAGCCCGCGCGGACCGTACGGGCGGTGGCGCACATGTGCTCCCGCCGCGATTGCCACCGGCTCATCGACCCCGCGCAGCTCGCCGATGTCGACGAGCCGGTGCTCCTGCCCGTAGTTGCGGCGGATGACGAAGCACTCATGGTCAGCCGCCTCGGCGGGGGCGAGCACACGCATGTTCGTCGGCAGCGCCGACTGCAGCGCCAGCTGGATCTGGGCGGTGTCGACCTCGCGGATATCGGGCTTGAAGTACTGCAGCAGATGCCCGCCGTACTCCGGGAACACCTCGAGCCCCCCGGCCATGAACTGCGGCAGGTAGTCCTCCCGCTGACCCAGCTCGAACTTCCGCTCCACCTCGGCGCCGGCACCTTCGAGCACCTGGGCGAAGATCTCGGCGATGACGATGTTCGAGTAGTACGACTGCGAACCCACCCGCACCAGCGTGCCCGGCTCCGGCTTCTCCTCCTGCGGAGCCCGGATGATCGGCTCGGTGAGCCCGCACCCGGACAGCAGAGCCCCAGCCGCCGCCGAGGCGGTGAGTCCGGCTGCGGTCAGGAACCGCCGCCGAGGCAGTGGGGCCATGGTCTGGGCACCTGTCCTTTCGTGCCGGGAGGGTGGGGGCGGGTGGCTGCCGGGAGGGCTTCGGCATCGAGTGTAGCGAGGGGAGATGGACGCGCGCTGGCCGCAACCCGGCAGGGGGCCGACGCCAGACTGGCCGAATGCGACGCATCGACTTCCGCCGCCTGCCCGCACCTGCCGCCTGGAAGATGACAGCCGCTGTGATCGGGGTGCTGAGCCTGACCGGGCTGGCTGCCTGCGGGGACGGCGGGACGACCGGGCAGCCCGGGCATACCGGGCAGTCGGCAGGGACCGCCGGACAGACGAGTGCTGCCGATGCGGGTGACGATGCAGGTGCGGGTGACGATGCCGAGGCGGTCGATGTCACCCAGTCGGTCTCCGGACTCAGCGCAGCCGGATACACCTGCAGCAGCGAGACGTGCACGCGCACCGAAGCCGGTGTCGACTACACGGTGAGCCTGAGTGAGGACGAGCTGGAGGCCGAGGTGCGCGAGACCGGATCGCAGACCGCCCTGCACCCGCACTACGACACCCTGCTGCGCGAACTCGGCCAGGCAGTCGAACCCGGCCGGTACGCCGGCATGGACTGGGACGCGATCCGCGAATGGGCCAATGCGCATGCCGACTCCGATGACCACGACACCGCAGCCGGCGACTGGACCGTCTCCGCCCGCTTCGACGACACCAGCGGACAGCGCGCCCGCCAGCTCGTCATCACCCGCTCCTGAATCGGCCGCGCGGACACGGCTGCGGGCGCATGGCGGCCCGAGGGGCCGCCGCACTGCAGCTGAGACGCACCCTTGACCAGGCTCGACGCCCGCTGGAACCATGAGCCTATGGACGCCTCCCAGCCCTTCACCGAACCCCTGACTCCACCCGGCGACGTCGAGCCTGCCACGCTCATGATCACCGGAGACACGCCTCGGGACCGGGGCTATGCGCGCGGGCAGGCCGCCGCCGGGGACATCGCCCGCGCCGCGGCCGGGTATTCGGCCCTCTTCACCGCAGGGCAGATCCCGCCCCAGTCCCAGCGCGATGCCGCCGAAGCCTCGCTCACCGCGCTCGAAGCGTGGGATCCCCGTCAGGTCGAGGAGCTGCGCGGGGTGGCCGCCGGCGCCGCCGCGGCCGGCGCGACGTTCGACGGTCAGCCGCTGGAGCTGTGGCATGTGGGCCTGGTCGCCGCCCGCACCGAGATCCTCACCCTGGCCGTCGAACCGACCCCGGAGTGCTCGACGATCGCCTACGCCGCACCCGGCCGCACCGTCGGTGTGCAGACCTGGGACTGGCACGCCGAGTTCGCCGAATACTGGCACTACCAGCAGGTCAGCCCATGCGGGGAACCGGGCCTGTCGCATGCGGGATTCGCCGAGTACGGGATGCTCGGCAAGATCGGGCTCAACTCCGCCGGCGTCGGGGTGATGCTCAACATCCTCAAGAACCGCGACGACGCAGCCGGCGGGGTGCCCGTCCACGCGCTGCTCGCCGGGGTACTCGACCGGGCGCGCAGCGTCGAGGAGGCCCTCGACATCATCGACTCCGCCCACACCACCTCGTCCTCGGTCATCACCGTCGTCGGCTGCGATGACGCCGTCATGGTCGAGATCAGCCCGCACGGCACGTCCCGGCTGCGCCACGACAGCGAGGTCGTCGCCCTCGGCGGCGAGCCGATCGGCCCCGGCACCCCTGCCCCGAACTCCGGAGGCTTCCCGCACGGGCCCGGCGGCGGGGACCGGGGGATCGCGGCCAGTGGAGGATTCCTCATCCACACCAACCACTTCATCGCGCCTGACCAGCAGGACGGCGCCCTGCCGCTGTCGGCGACGAGCCGCTCCGAGGAGCGCATCAGCCTGCTCGACGAGAGGCTGCGCGGCTTCGCCGTCACGTCCTCAGCCGAGGGCGGACCGCACCCGGGTGCCGACGATCTGCTGGCCCTCATGTGCACCGGCACCGGCGACGCCCCGGTGTGCACGAGCGCGGATGCGCACGCGCCGTTCGGGCGGCGCACCGCCACTCTCGTCACCGTCGCCATCGATCCGAACGCCGGCACCATCCGGATGTCCCCGGGCAGCCCCCGCGAGCTGTTCGGCACCGACGCACCCGGCGCCTCGGGACCGGCCGAGGGCGCACGCCGGGAGACCTTCGAGGTCAGGTGAGCGGCAGACCGCCGTGAGACACTGAAGCTCCGGGACGCCGCAGTCCCGGCGACCGGCCGTGACCGGCCGGAGAAGGGAAGGACGCCCGCTGTGGCCAACAGACTCCGCGATGCCAGCAGTCCGTACCTGCGCCAGCACGCCGACAATCCCGTCGACTGGTGGCCGTGGTGTGCCGAGGCCTTCGATGAGGCCCGGTCCCGCGATGTGCCGGTGCTCGTCTCGATCGGGTACTCGACCTGCCACTGGTGCCATGTCATGGCCGCCGAATCGTTTGCCGACGCGGAGACTGCCGCTCAGCTCAACGCCGACTACGTCAGCATCAAGGTCGACCGCGAGGAGCTGCCGACCGTCGACGCCTACTATATGGACGCACTGCAGGCGATGCGCGGGGCCGGCGGCTGGCCGATGACCGTCATCGTCGACCACGACGGCCGGCCCTTCTTCACCGGCACCTACTTCCCGCCGCGGCCCCGGCCCGGCCAGCCGGCCTTCCGGCAGGTGCTCTCGGCGGTGACTGAGACGTGGCGGACCGAGCGCGAGCGCGTCGACGGGATCGCCTCCCACCTGACCGATGCGCTGGCCGCGGTGCATGAGAAGGTCGCCGCGAGCCTGCCTGCCGGCACCGCCGCCGAGGTGCCCGGCGCCGAGGAGCTCACCGCCGCCGTCGAGATGCTCGAAGGGTCCTTCGATGCGCGCACCGGCGGATTCGGACCCGCCCCGAAGTTCCCGCCGCTCATGACGGTCATCCAGCTCATCACCCACATCGCGCGGGTCGGGGTTGAAGACGCTGGCGGCGGTGGCGATTCCGGCAGCGGGGCTGATGCTGGGAGTGGGGCGCGGGCGCTGCGCATGGTGCGCACGACCATGTCCCACATCGCCGCCGGCGGGATGCGCGATCAGGTCGAAGGCGGCATCGCCCGCTACAGTGTCGACGGCCAGTGGCATGTGCCGCACTTCGAGAAGATGCTCTACGACAACGCCCTGTACATCCGTGCGACCACCGCCTGGTTCCGGCTCGAGCAGTGGCTGGCCGGCGGGGGAGGAGCCGGTGCGCAGGCAGCCTCCCGGTACGCGGCGCTGGCCGCCCGCGAAGCCCGCGAGACCATCGCCTATCTGCGCACCACACTGACACCTGAGGGCACCTTCGCCGCAGCCATCGACGCCGATTCGCTCGACGACCACGGCCGGTCAGTCGAAGGCGCCTACTACACCGTCGCCGCTGCCGACATGCAGGACGCCTTCCCCACCGGCAGCCTCTTCACTGCCGCCGGCAATGTTGAAGGCCGCAGCGTCGTCACCGCCCCGGCGATCCTCGACTGGCTGACCGACGGCCAGGCTGACCAGACCCCACCGTGGGAAGGCGAACAAGTCGCCGCCGACCGTCAGCTGCTCCTTGACATGCGCGCCGACCGTGCTTTCCCGCACGTCGATGACAAGACGGTCACCGAGTGGGACGCGCTCGCCGTCACGGCCCTGGCCGAGGCCTCGCTCGTCTTCGCTGAACCTGACTATGCTGACACCGCGCGCGAGGTGTTCGCTGCCCTGCTGGCCACCGCCGACCTGCCGGCCGGTCGGCTGCCGCGCAGCTCTTCTGCCGGGAAGCCGGGGGACAATGCCGGCGGGCTGGCCGACTGGGCAGGTGTGGGCCGGGCCGCGATCGCACTCGAGCTCCTCGATGCCGGTCGCCGCCACGAAGTCGGCGACAACCTCGGCATCGCCGTCGCTGCAGCCCGGCACATCCGCTCCCACTTCATCGACACGAACAGCGAGCCGATGCGCTGCACTGACGGCACTGACCCGGTCATCGGCATCAGCACCTCCGACCCGGTCGACAACGTCACCCCGGCAGGCCGCACCGCAGCAGCGGAGCTGTTCCTGTTGCTGGCCGAACTCATCGTCCCGGCCATCGGCTGGCGGGAACCCGGCGCCGGAGAGTCCGGTGACAGCAACGATCGCGACGCTGACGGGGATCGCTACGGCGGTGGCAGCAGCACTGGGGACGGCACAGGCGGCGGCCGCTACAGTGACGTCGGCCGCTCCGGCGACCGGTTCAACGACGGCGAGCACTCCGTGGGCGGCACGCGCGGCGACCAGGCCGAGACCGGTGTGAAGCTGCGGCCGCGCAGCGCCGCAGAGCTCGGCGCTGAGGCCAGCGACATCGTCTACGGGCTGCTGAGCGTCTACCGTCCGCTCATCCAGGAGGCCCCGCGCGGCTGTGGCTGGGCGCTGTACCTGTCCGAACTCCTCGAATCCCGGATGGTGCACGTCACGACCGCCAGCCGCACGCTCGCTGAGCGTGCTGCCCGCTATCCGCTCGTCGCCGTCGTCGAGATCGCAGCAGAAGGTCCCGGCGGATCCGTGCCCGAATCAGGAGCGACCGTCTGCCGGGATGCGATCTGCCTGCCGCCGCTGGTAGACGAGCAGGCGCTCACCCGGCAGCTCGACCGGCTCTCCCCGCCGCGCAGCTGAGCTGAGTGGGGAGGCGACCACCGCCTCGGGAACGGTACCGAAGCCGAGGCGGCCGGTCACTGCCCGTTGAGTACGAACTCCGCCCCACACGGGTCGGTGACAGGGGCGAACACCCCGAACGGCGTGCGGCCGGTCGATCCGATTGTGGCGCCGAGGCGCTCGGCTGCCTCGCAGCCGGCGGCGACCTCCGGGGTGTGGAAGTAGATGAGCCAGCGGGAGGACTGCTCAGGGTCCGGCATCGTCGCGGCATCGGCGAGCCCGCACACCACCGGACAGGGTGTGCCGTCGTCCAAGGTTCCGGTCGGTGAGCCGTTGGTGACATACCGGGTACCGTCATGGACGGTGCCGGTGCGATCGACGAGCGCCCAGTCGAAGACATCGCGGTAGAACTCTGCGGCGGCGTCGAAGGCGGTGCTGCGGCACTCGAACCATGCCGGGGTGCCGGGCGCATGCGGCAGGTCGAATCCGGTGATGGTGCCCGGCTGCCATACGTTGACTGTCGCGCCGCCGGGATCGTCGACGAAGATGAGCGCGCCGGTCTTGACTGGGCTCGGAGCTTCGTGCGGCTGTGTGCCGGCAGCCCGGGCGCGCTCGGCGGTGCGCGTGAGGTCGTCGGAGCGCAGATACACCCCGAAGCTGCTCGGCCATGGCTGGCCGGCTGGATCGGTCATCCCGCGGGTGCCGACGAAACCGCCGACGGTGTGGCCAGCAGAGGTGATGGTGGAGAACTCATCCGGCCCGGCTGGAGCCGCGAACTCCCAGCCGAAGAGACGGTGGTAGTATCCTGCGAGCGGTCGGGGTCCGGTGAGCCGAGGTCGAGCCAACAGGGTGCACCGGATCGGAAATCAGCAGTCATGGACAGTCCTTTCACACGCCCTGACCTGCGGTTTCGAGGGCGCTGATGTCGAGCTTGTGCATCTGCATCATCGTCTGGATCTGCGCATCGGTGCGGAGGAGGTCGGACATGTTCGCCGGCACGATCTGCCAGCTGAGCCCGAACCGGTCTTTGCACCAACCGCACTGCTCGGATTCGGGTACATGCGACAGTGCCTTCCAGTAGTAGTCGATTTCGTCCTGGTCTTTGCACTGGACAGTGAAAGAGGTCGCCTCGGAGAACGTGAACAGCGGGCCGCCGTCGAGGCAGATGAACGAGACCCCGTTGAGGATGAACTCCCCAGTGAGCACTTTGCCCTGCATGCCGGCGAAGTGCTCACTGAGGGACTCATCGGGGTATTCGGCGATGGAGACGATGCGTGAGTTGGGGAAGACGCTGACGTAGTACTCCATCGCCTCCCTGGCATTCGAGTCGAACCACAGGCATGGGCTGATCGGGAGGGTGGAGGTCATGGCATTTCCGTACTGTGATGGGGTGGCTGCGGCCGGGCTGGTCACAGTTCGTTGAGCATGAAGGCGGCACCCTGCGGGTCGGTGACCTGGCAGAAGCGGCCGAACGGCGACTGGCCGACCTCGCCGGTGGTGGCACCGAGGCGGTTGGCGGTCTCGAGTGAGGCGTCGAGGTCCTTCGTGCCGAAGAAGATCGACCACGTCGACTCCTGGAACTCCGGTGGCATGGCGGCGGCGTCGACGAGTCCGCAGACGGCTTCGCACTGGGTGCCGTCGGGCAGCGTCCCGGTGACCGAGCCGTTGGTGGCATAGCGCGGGGTGCCCTCCGGCGCGCTGTCCATCTCCACGACGGACCAGTCGAAGACCTCGCGGTAGAAGTCAGCCGAGGCATCGAAGTCGGTGCTGCGGCATTCGAACCACACCGGCGTGCCGTGTGTGAGCGGCAGCTCGAAGCCGGTCATCTGATTCGGCTGCCACGCGTTGAGGCCCGCGCCGGAAGGGTCGGCCATGACGGACATCGAACCGGCATCGCCTGCCTGGTCATTGTCGATGTACACGGTGCCGCGCTCGCGGGCCCTCGCGACTGTCGAGGCGAGGTCGTCGGTGTGGAGGTAGACGTCGAATCGCGTGGGGATCTCACCGCCTTCCGGGCAGGTCATGCCGGAGACATCCATCAGCCCGCCGACGGTGCTGCCATCTGCGGTGATGAGGTGGTAGTGATTCATCTCGGCGCCGAGGTCGTTGAACTCCCAGCCGAAGAGCTCGCGGTAGAAGTCGAGGGAGCCGTTGAGGTCACGGGTTCCGAGGTCGAGCCAGCAGGGAGCGCCGGTGCGGTATTGAGGTGACATGATGCAATCCAATCGCAGTAGGGCCATCGGTCACGGCCGGGTGATGCCAATCTATGGCGGCTCGGTGCGGTGATGTGTATCCGTTTTTGCGGTCTTGCCGGTCAGCGGAGGATCAGTGCGATGGAGCCAGAGCCGGCAGGGCTGCCAGCATGGGGACCGACGGCTGCGGGGCCGGGCCGAAGCTCAGCGTGATGTGCTGGGCTGTGGTCACCGGTTGCTGGTGGATGGCGACGACGGGAGCCGCTGGTGCCAGGTGGTCGACCACCTCGGCGGCGGCATCGACACTGAAACCGAGTAGCCACGGGGCGCCGGCGCACAGCGGCAGGCGGATGCGCTGCTGACCGCGGCACAGCACACCGGCCAGCGGCAGCCCGATGGGTGCGGGCTTTGGGAACCAGCCGATCCACATGAGCGGCGGCAGGCGCAGCCCGGACGGCGGGCTCTCGATGTCGATGGTGACGTGCGCGGCCTTCGGGTCGCCGATGGAGAACGGGGCCGGCGAGCGGTCGGCGACCTGGTCGGCGAGCGTGCGGAAGGCCGCCGGGCTGGTGCCGACGGCCTCGCGGAACCGGCGGGTGAACGACGACACCGAGGTGAAGCCGACCTGCGTGCACACGTCGACGACGGCGTCATCGCCGGTCAGCAGCAGGTTTTTCGCGGCGTGGAAGCGCAGCGCGGCGAGGAACCGGCCAGGCGGGGTGTGCGTGGCGGCGGCGAACATGCGGTTGAAGTGGAAGGGACTGTAGCCGAGGTGGTCGGCGATGTCGGCAACGCTGATGTCCTCCGCAAGGTGCTCCATGGCGAAGGCTGCGGCGCGCATTGCCGTGTCGGTGCTCACATCTGTGACAGTACTCCGTGGGCGGGTGCTTGTCACTGGTGGATTCGGATGGCGGGGTGGCCGGGCGGTCAGGTGGTCGGGGCCGCTGGGGTTCAGCTGGCGCGGTCCGCCTGAGCGGGGCCGGCGGGGGACTTCTGGCGCCGGCGGATGAGTGCGGCGCGAACGTCGTGGACGACCCGGCTCATATCGCTGCGGCGAGTGACCCGGATGACCGTCCAGCCGAGCTGCTCGAGCGTCTGCAGTCGGGCGATGTCGCGGTTGTACTGGACTTCGTCGTCACGGTGATGGTCACCGTCGTATTCGACTGCGATCTTCTCACGCCGGTAGGCCATATCGAGCAGGAAGTAATAGCCGGTGGCGGGATTCTCGACGCTGACAGAGACCTCGGGTTCGGGCAGGCCGGCGTCGACGAGGCTGAGGCGCACGCGGGTCTCCTGCGGCGAGTCGACTCCGGGCCGGGCGCGGTGGAGTGCGGCGATGGCGAGCTTGCGGCCGGGATAGCGTCGGGTCCCGATGATGAGTTGAGACAGCTGAACGGGTGTGAGCTGGGGCGGGCCATGCCAGCGACCGAGCACAGCGTCGAAGCACTGGACGAGTTCAAGGAAGCCGAGCTGACCGGCGAGGTCGAGAAGCGTCTGTCTAATGGTGGTCAGCCGGAAAGTCGCAACTGTGAGGTGGTTGACGGTTTCGGCTTGACGACAGCTGACCCATGGGCGCTTGATGACCGTTGCTGACCGTTCGACTGTCACTTCCAGCTTGTCGAGCCGTCCTCGGAGCGGGAGGCCGTGAAGATCCGCTGCAGAACGGTGAGAGACAGCCGCGTGGGGTGCCACGACAGCCAGTGCCGTTGCCATTTCGAATGTGCGCAGCCAGTTCTCACCGGCCCAAACCGGGATGCCGAGATCTGCCGGCCCATCCGGGTGGTCGTAGATGCCCTTGCCGTACCGGGACAGGAGTTGGCGCCGTCGATACCCGGTGAGGTTTCGCTGGACGAGGAAGTCGTAGTTGGCGAACTGTGGGAGGGTCGCTCTCTTCTTACGCTGAGAGCGGTTTCGCGTGCTCATGAGGACAGCTTTATCGGTTCCCATCGCGATTGGAACGGGAAAGCCAAATCTGTGGATGGCGGCGCCTGAGGCTCCTCGTTTCAGTCTTGACGTTGAGTACCACATCGAGTCCACTCGATGTGGTACTCAACGACTATGTTTCGCCGGATTCATGGGCATTGAGTACCACTTCGACGAACGTTGATGTGGTACTCAACGCACACCGGGAGAATCTACTCCGGCCGGTGCCCGATTCCGACGAGTGTGCTCGTGTTGAGCGAGGTGAATCCATCGCGGTGGAGGCCCGCGAGGAAGTCCAACCGGACCTTCTCGATCTGCTCGGCGGTCATCCCGGAGAACATGCTGCGGAATCCTGAACCGGTGATCACCAGCCAGGCGAGATCGTCGTCGAGCTCCAGGTTCCGTTCCTGCACGGTGACGGTCACGTCGATCAGGCCGAGCCCTTCCATCCACGGTCCGAAGGCGTCCTGGGTGTCGATCTGGTCGAAGCTGAGTCCGGCCTCGTTGCCGGCGTCGTCTGCGTGGGCGGCGGTGCCGTCACCGCCGTGCCTCTCATCCTCTCGGGCAGATTTCGCGTAGGCAGGGTCGGGCCGCTTCTCGTTTCTCACCCGCTGGATCGAATTGAAGGCCCGCATTCCGATGTCGGCCATGACCCCGTGATCCCAGACAGACAGCATCAGCCGCCCGCCTGGCCGCAGCCGGTTGACCAGCTGGCGCGACCCAGCTGTGAAGTCCGGGAAGAACATGATTCCGAGGACGCACTGCACAAGGTCGTACTCACCTGGTTGCCCGAAGTCCAGCACGTCCGCTTGGTGTGCACGCACCTGTCCCAGCCCACGCTTGCTCGCCTGCTGGTGCAGCACATCGAGCAGACCGCCCGCGAGGTCGACGGCGTCGACGCGTCCATCGGCCCCGACCGCAGCAGCGGCCGGCAGCGCTGAGGAGCCGATCCCGGAGCACGCGTCGAGAACCCGCTCACCGGGTTGGGGGCCTGCCGCCGCGACGGCATCTGCGCCGATGCGATCCCACAGGTGCGGAGCGAGGCGGGAGTAGTCAGCGGCGGCGTCGGTGAAGTGCTGCGAGTCGACCATGGTCGAACTGTAGAATCAGGCGGCCTACGGCGCTAATGCGCTGACCGGCATATGTGGCACTGTTGCTCCGCCAGGGCAGGCACTGTTGCTCCGCCACATCAGTCACCGGAGCACCGTCAGGGCCGACAATGGAGCGTCAGGCGCCGCGCATGTAGGCGTGTGCGACGTGGAACATGTCGTGCACGTCGGTGATCGCGCACATCTCGCGCGCCGAGTGCATGCTCCACAGCCCGATGCCGATGTCGACGGTCGTCATGCCCAGCCGGGTCGCGGTCAGTGGCCCGATCGTCGAACCGCACGGCATCGAGTTGTTCGACACGAACTCCTGGTAGGTGACGTCAGCAGCATCGCAGGCGGCGGCGAACCGGGCGGTGCCGATCGCATCGGTGGCGTAGCGCTGCTGGGCGTTGATCTTCAGCAGCGGCCCGGCTCCCAGACGCGGCCGGTTGACCGGGTCGTGGCGCTCAGGGAAGTTCGGGTGCACCCCGTGCCCGGTGTCGGCGGAGAAGCATATGGAGGATGCCATTGAGCGCAAGTACGCCTCCCGGCCGGCCGCGGCAGCGCCGGCCTCATCGCCGTCCCCGGTAGCAGCCGCAACGATCCGCTCGGTGACGTCGGCGAGGAACGGCCCGCAGGCGCCGGAGCGGGTGTTGGAGCCGACCTCTTCATGGTCGAAGGCGGCCAGCAGCGGGATCTCGCTGATCTCGGCCGGGTCGATGAGCGCCAGCGCACTCATTCCGGCATGCACCGAGGACAGGTTGTCGAGCCGGGGGCTGGCGAGGAACTCGTCATGCAGGCCGAAGGTCGCCGGCTCCTGCGCGGCGATCGTGACGACATCGAATCCGGCGACATCCGCGGCCTTGACCCCGGCCGAGGCGGCGAGCACCTCAAGCACGTCAGTGCTCTGCAGTCCGTCGGCGGCCTGCAGCAGCCCGGTGAGATCCTCCAAGCCGATGACCGGCTGCAGGTGACGCTGCTTGTCGAGCGAGAGCTTCTGGTTGACCTCACGGTCGAGGTGGATCGCCAGCTGCGGGATCCGGGCGATCGGCTTCGTGCGCGCCAGCACCGTCTGCCCATCACGGGTCACGAGTCGTCCGGCGAGGCTGAGCTCCCGGTCGAGCCACGAGTTCAGCAGCGGCCCGCCGTAGATCTCGACGCCGATCTGCAGCGCACCCTCAGTCGTGAACCCCGGGTTGGGCTTGAGTTTGAAGGCAGGCGAGTCGGTGTGCGTGCCGAAGACCCGGAACACCGGGGCCGAGGCGCCGCTCACCTTGCCAGTGCCGCCAGTCTTGCCAGCGCCGCCTGCCTTCCCAGCACTATCACCAGCACTGCCTTCGGGCATCACCCAGGCGATCGCCGCGCCGTCGCGCACTACGACGTATTTCCCGCCTGCGCGCAGCTGCCAGGCATCGGCCTCGTTCAGCTCGCTGAACCCGGCCGCGACGAGCCGCTCGCGCACATTGGCCGCCGCGTGGAACGACGACGGCGAGGCGTAGACGAAGGAGGAGAGGTCGGCAGCAACGGTGCTCGGCGCAGATTCAGTCGTGATGCTCATACGTAGTAGCGTAGTCAATCGTGCTCTCGGTTCTCATGCGCCTGTTCGGCTGGACCTACATCCCGATCTCCGTCATCGCCAAGCTGCCCTTCGCGATGTCGGTCGTCGCCGTGCTCACAGCCGTCGCCGCCACCCGCGAGAGCTACACCCTGGCCGGCTCGACCGCCGCGCTCGTCGGCCTCGGCACTGCGATCTCCGGCCCGCTCATCGGCGCGGCTGCCGACCGCTGGGGCCAGCGCATCGTCCTCATCATCACCGCGCTCGCCAACGCCGCCGCTCTCTTCGGCCTCGCCGTCGCCCTCCGGCTGGAGGTCACCACCCCGGTTGTGCTCGCCGCCGGCATGGCGATCGGCCTCACCAGCCCGCAGGCCTCGTCGATGGTGCGCACCCGCTGGCTCTACGCCATCCGCGCCACGCTCACCGGCACCGATGCCCGCAAGGTCACCTCGAAGGTGCTGTCGTATGAGTCGATGACCGATGAGCTCGTCTTCGTCTTCGGCCCGGTCATCGTCGGCATCGTCGCCGTAGCCTTGGGCGTCGTCGTCCCGCTCGACTTCGCCGCCGTGCTCACCGGCCTCGGTGTCCTCGCCTTCGCCGTCCACCCCTCGGTGCGCTTCACCACCGGCCACGCCCGCCAGCCCGCGTCTGCCCCCGAGGCGGCCTCCGCTCCCGAGGCGGCCGGCACCTCCCAGCCGGAAGACGCCCCCCAGTTGGAACGCGCCTCCCAGCCGGAAGGCGCCTCCCCGACGTGCGCCGCAGCCGGCCCGCTGCCCGAAACCGCCCAGCCTGCACCCGCCGCCCAGCCTGCACCCGCCGAGCCGACACGCCCGGCCCCGGTGCGCGAGATCTACCGCCTCATCGTCCTCGTCCCGGTGCTCGGCATGACGAGCATCGGCGTGTTCTTCGGCGCCTCGCTCACCTCCCTGAGCAATTTCATGGAGCGTTTCGGCCAGGCCGATGCCGCTGGCATCTACTACGGCATCATGGGCGTTGGCTCAGCGATCCTCGCACTGTCGGTCGTCCTGCTGCCCGAGCGCTTCACCTTCACCGCCCGCTGGCTCGTCTTCGGCTCGCTTGCCCTGGCCGGCTCGATCGTCATGCACTTCGTCTCCGACCCGCTCGACGTGGTGCTGCCGCTGGTCATCATGGGCTGCGGCATCGGCCCGGCACTCGTGACCCTGTACTCGATCGCCTCCGACGTCGCCCCCTTCGGCCGCACCACCACCGTCATGGCGATGATGTCGACCGGCGTCGTCGTCGGCCAGTCCGGCTCCTCAGCGCTCACCGGCGTCATCATCGACCGGTTCAGCTACGTGGAGGGCTTCCACATGATCACCGTCGCCACCGCGCTGCTCGTCTGTCTGGGCGGTGTGCAGCTGCTGGCAAACCGATCCGAGCACCGCCGCCGCAGCACCCGGATCGCCTAGGATAGGACTAGTCGCCAGCCCGATCGGCTGACGGCCGCTGACCGCGCACCCCCTATGCGAGTTCGAGGAGCCCTGTGGAACAGTACAGTGCCGAGTGGCAGGCGTGGCATGACGCCCGCATCTCCGATCTCGCCACCCCGTTCGGGTGGCTGAGTGTCACTGGACTCACGTGGCTGACGTCGTCTCAACCGGTCACCTGGCCCGAGGCGCCGGGCACCTTCACCGTTGACGGCGACTGGGTGCACTTCACCTTGGCTGACGGGGTGTCCGCCGGTCCGAGCAAGGCCGCGCTCGAGGTCATGAGCCGTCCGGCCGGTGAGCGCTCCGGCGGGGACGCCGCTCATGATTCGATTCCAGCGCGGGCCTCCCATCCCGCCGCCGAGGTGCGGGTCGACTCCTCGGAGTCGATGTCGGCCAGGCTTGATGACGGGGAGTCGCTCAACTGGTTCGTCGTCGATCACGTCACCTATGAGCTCATCCGCCGCGACGGGAACTACGGGATCCGCCGGCGGGATTCGAAGGCTCCGCTGCTGCAGCGCTTCATCGACATCCCCGCCTTCCCGCTGAGCCAGGAGTGGATCGTCTCCGGTGTCTTTACCCCGTATCCCGAACCGGAGCCGCGCCGCATCGCCACCGCCTGCCCGGGCCTGGAGCTCGACGAACAGCTGACCGGCGAGGTCCGGTTCACGCTGTGCGACGTCGAGTATGTGCTCAAGACCTCCGGCAGCCCGGACAAGGGCCTGCACATCAACTTCCACGACTACACTAACGGCCGCACGAGCGCGACGTGGCGGCGCATCAACCTTGGCCTGCCCGACGCGCAGGGTCATGTCATCATCGACTTCAATCGCACGATCAACTACCCGTTCGCCTTCATCCCGCACGCCACCTGCCCGGCGCCGGTGCCGGAGAACGTGCTGCCGGTCGAGCTGCAGGCAGGCGAGCGCCTGCCGACACAGACGCTGTCGGAGTCCGGGATCAACACGCCGGTGCTGTTCATCGACCTGTCCCCGGAGATCGAGATCGGCGGGGTTATCGACCTGTGGACCGAACTCGGTCTCGATGTCACGCTCGTCAACCGTGACGAGCCGCTGCCGCCGCTGCCCGGCTTCGCCGCCCTCGTCGTCTTCTGCTGGGGATGCACAAGCGAGGTCCGCACTGAGCGCATCACCGAGATCGTCGAGATGGTCTCCGATGCGATGGCCGCCCGGATCCCGGTCGTCGCCGTCGGCACCGCCACCACGATGCTCGCCGCCGCCTCGCTTGACGGTTCGCTGACAGCCGGGCGGATCACCTTCGAGAAGACCGCCGACAGCCTTGGGCCGATCCCGCTGGCTGTCACCGACACCGTCGCTGAGGACCGGCTGTTCCGCAACAACATCTCCCGCCTCGACCCTGACGGGGTCGGCTACATCGTCATCGACCGGGCCGAGGGCGAAGAGCTGCCAGCCGGGCTCAACGGCGACGCGGACCGTGACGAGGCCCGCCGCGAGGCGCAGCGGACCTTCGGCGCTCATGAGGTCGCCTGGCGCGATCTGGCTGAGCGCTTCGCGCGTCTCCTGCACACCACCATGTGACAGCTCCTGCCAGTACCATCTGCCAGTGCTGACGGACCCCGCCGTCAGCGGTTGACCAACTGGTGGAATCGCAGTGGATCGCAGGGCCAGACCCTGAGAGGCCGTCAGGGGTCTGGTTGTACTCCTGTACGGGAACGGGTGTCTGCTGGTAGAGCGCGAGTCGCCACGCGCCGTCGCATCGGGTGTAGACACTGGACATCAGCGCGATGAAGCTGGGCTCGTCCTCCGCGCGGTAGGCGCGGCCGGTGTAGACGAGGATCGCGTGATCGTCGTTGAGGGCGAGGAGTCTTGCGTCGGTGATGTCGTAGGTTCGCCACGGCGGCGCATCGTTCAGGGAGTCGACGACCGCCTGCCGGTCGAGGATCTGGCCGTGGGCGAGGACCATGACGCCGTCGCTGGTCATGATCTGTCCGTAGAAGTCCGCGCCATTGCTCTCGCAGAGGGACTTCCATCCCTGGTGCTCGAGTTCGAGCAGTTCGCTGAGCATGACGGCGGGCTCCTTCGCTTCGCGGAGTTCCAGCCTACCGCCGGATGACGCGACAGAACGATGACGCGACAGAACCCGGCCCGCGATGCGCGGACCGGGTTCTGTCGGGTTCGAGGTCAGCAGCCTGCGGCCGCCTGGCGCGCAGCCTGCGGCCGCCTGGCGCGCAGCCTGCGGCCGCCTGGCGCGACGGCGCGGCCGCAGGTACAGGCTCACACCCAGATGTGGACGCGCTCCTCCGGCGGCAGGTACATCGGTTCGCCCTCGCTGACGTCGAAGGCCTCGGCGAAGGCGTCGATGTTCTTGACCACCTGGTTGCAGCGGAACTCCTCGGGCGAGTGCGGGTCGACGCTGAGCCGGCGCAGCCGCTCCTCCTTGCGCATCTTGATCCGCCAGGCCTTCGCCCAGGCGTAGAAGAACTGCTGCTTCTCCTCGGTGGTGACCTCGCGGCCCTCGTCGGCTGCGGCGATCGTCAGTGCCTTGTACGCGATCGACAGCCCGCCGACGTCGCCGATGTTCTCACCGATCGTCAGCGCACCGTTGACAGTGTGCTTGGACTCGAACCCGGCCGGGACGAGCACATCGAACTGGTCGATGAGGGAGCGAGTGCGCTCCTCGAAGCGCTGACGGTCTTCAGCGGTCCACCAGTCGACGAGGTTGCCGGTGCCGTCGTAGCGGGAGCCCTGGTCGTCGAAGCCGTGGCCGATCTCGTGGCCGATGACCGCGCCGATCGCTCCGAAGTTCACGGCATCCGGGGCGTCGACGTCGAAGAACGGCGGCTGCAGGATCGCAGCAGGGAAGACGATCTCGTTCATCACCGGGTGGTAGTAGGCGTTGACCGTCTGCGGAGTCATGAGCCACTCATTGCGGTCGATCTCCTCACCGATCCGCCCGACGTGCCGGTCGTGCTCAGCCTCGGCGGAACGGCGGATGTTGCCGAACAGGTCATCGGCGCGGATCTCGGCCGGGTACTCCCGCCACACATCCGGGTAGCCGACCTTCGGCGTGAATTGCGAGAGCTTCGTCAGCGCCCGCCCCTTCGTCTCCTCACCCATCCAGTCGAGGCTCGTGATCGAGGACTCGTAAGCGCGGATGAGCTTGTCGACCAGTTCGCCGATCGCCTCCTTCGCCTCCGGTGGGAACTCCTGGGCGACGTAGAGCTTGCCGACAGCCTCACCGAGCAGCCCCTCCACGAGGCTGACGCCGCGCTTCCAGCGCTCGCGCAGCTGCGGGGTGCCCGAGAGCGTCCGGCCGAAGAAGTCGAAGTTCTCCTCGACGATCTCATCGCCCAGCACACTGGCTGAGGCGTTGAGCAGGGCGAACATCATCCACCCGCGCAGCACCCCGACGGGCGTGTCGGCCCACACCTGGCCGGCGCCGGTGAGGAAGGAGGGCTGGCTGACGATGAGGTAGTCGGCGTGCTCGATGCCGGCTCCGGCCCGCCATGCGTCGAGGTCGAAGCCGCGCACGAGGTCGGCGACCTCGGGCACGGTGAACCGGTTGTAGGTCTTCTCCGCATCACGGCTGGTGACCCGGTCCCAATGGTGTTCGGCGACTGCGGTCTCGAAGGCGAGGATCTTCTCGGCCAGTTCCTCACCGGTCATCCCGGTGTGCTCCTGGAGCCCGGCCAGCTGCGACATCTTGGCGATGTGGGCGCGGAACTTCTCACGCAGCTCGGCGTTGTCCTCACCGCGGTAGTACGACTCATCGGGCAGGTGCAGGCCCGACTGCACGATGTACATCGCGTAGACGTCGGAGTCCTTGGCATCGGCGCTGACGAACCCGCCGAGCAGTCCGCCGCAGCCCTCGCGGTCGAGTTCGCCCATGAGGCGGGCGAGCTCGCTGTGATCGGCTGCGGCCTTGACCCGCTCGAATCCTTCAGCAAGCGGGGTCACGCCGAGCTCGTTGATCCGCTCGGTGTCCATGAACGACGTGAACAGGTCGGCGATCTTCGCCTCTTCGCTGCCCGGAGCGGGAGAGGCGTCGGCGAGCCCGGTGATGAGGTCGCGGACCTTCTCCTCGGCGGCGTCGTAGAGTTCGCGCATCGCTCCGTCGCCGGCGCGGTCGTCGGGAATCTCGAACGAGTCGATCCAGGCGCCGTTGACATGGCGGAAGAGGTCGTGTGATGCAGCGACATCCGGGTCGCCGTGGGGCAGGGAGATCTCAGTCATAGTTCCAACCTATCGCCTGCGCGCCCGGTTGCGGTCGGCTGGGACTGGATTTCCCGCTCCCGAGGCGCCGGCTGGCTCATGGACGTGGGGCATCCCAGCCGCGTGCGCCGCGGATGAACGCCGCCTGCCCGGCGTGCTGGGCGGCATCGTCGATGATCGATACGAGCCGCACTCCGCGGGTGACCGGCTGGCCGTCGTAGCGGTCGATGACGTCGTCGAGGTCAGCGGGCGCGAGCCCGCGCAGATAAGCGGCCATCTCGTTCTCGACAGCTGCCAGGTACTCGCCCAGCGCCTCCGGGTCGTCGATGCGGATTCCGGCGGCCTCGTCAGCGCTCTGCCCGAACCCGAACCCCTCGGCCGGCAGCCCGAGGCGAGCGTGGAAGGACTGCTCGGTCCACACCTCGGGCGCGGACGTCAGCGCCGCCAGCTGGACGTCGGCCTCGCGGCCGGTGTGCCACAGCAGCCAGGCGGTCGAGTTCGTGCCGGGCACAAGGTGGGCGTTGAGGTCCTCGGTGCAGATCCCAGCGAGGACCCGCCGGCAGACCTCGAAGGGACGGGTGAGCATATCGGCGAGCACGGACACGGCATCCATCGGATCCTCCTACGACACAGGGGCAGGCACCAGTGCTTCCGAGTCTATGCGCCGGGGCGGACAACCGGCAGGGGACAGGTCGCTAGAGTGGAGGCGATGACCGAGACGGGAGGATCCATGAGCGCACAGGCAGACAGCACGCAGGACAGCCAGGGCGGCCAGGGCAGCCAGACCGGTGAGGTGAGCATCGTGTTCGTGTGCACCGGCAATATCTGCCGCTCGGCGATGGCCGAGCGGATCGCAGCCGCCGAGCTGTCCGATCTGCCGCTGCACATCGACTCAGCTGGGATCAGCGACGAGGAGCACGGCAACCCGATCGACCCGCGGGCCGCCCGCGTGCTGAGCGAGCGCGGATACGACACTGCAGGTCACGCCGCCCGCCAGCTCACCGCCGACTGGCTGGCCTCCCGCGACATCGCGATCGTCATGACCGAACGCCACCGGCAGGCCACCGAACGGCTGCTGGAATCCGTGCCCGAGGCGAATCGCCCCGAGGTGCGGATGCTCAGGTCCTATGACCCGGCCTGCGCCGGCCGGACCGGCGACGACCTCGACGTCTTCGACCCGTGGTACGGCGACCAGGACGGGTTCTACGAGACCTTCGACATGATCACCGCCGCCCTTCCGGGCATCCGCGAGGCCGTCGCATCACGCCGCTGATCGTAGCCAAGTCGTAATGGACCCCGCCCCCATATGCAGGCAGCGGCCAGGTCGATGGTGGATAATGAGGGCGCGAGTCCGCCCTGATTGGAGTATCCCTTTGAATATCCGCACCTTCTCGACTTCCCTGCTGGCGATCGTCGCGGCTGTGGCCCTGGGCTTCACGCTGCTCTGGTCAGCCCCCGCCAGCGCCCACGACCGCCTCGTCAGCTCGAACCCGGAGCATGGTGAGGAACTCGACGAGCAGCCGGACTGGCTGGAGATGGAGTTCTCCGGCCAGCTGCAGCAGGTCGGCGCTGAGATCAAGGTGATGCACGACGGAACCGACGTCTCCGCCGGTGAGATCACCATCGAGAACCGCACCCTGAAGTCGGCGCTGCCCGATGACCTCAAGCCCGGTGCGTACACCGTCAACTGGCGCGTCGTCTCCGAAGACGGCCACCCCATCAGCGGCTCCTTCGACTTCACCCTCAAGGACGACGGCTCCGGCGGCGGCGAGGCCCAGTCCGGTGAGGCCACCGAGGGCGCCGGTGCCGGTGAGGAATCCGCTGGACTCGGCGGCTCAGCCGTCGACGCCCCGGACCGTGAGTCCCAGGACCGCGGCGAGCTCACCAGCGATGAGGCCGGCGGCATGTCCATGCCGATGATGATCCTGCTCGGCATCGGCGGCCTGGCTGTCCTCGCCCTCGTGGTGCTGCTGCTCATGCGCAAGCGCCAGGGCCTGCCCGGCACCGAAGGCGACGACCCGAAGGGTCCTGCCCCGCGCAGCTGATCGCCTGACCTGGCATCGGATCCCCGGTCGAGGGGTGCGCCCGCACCCGCCTCGGCCGGGGATCCGTTCTCGAGAGGCCGGTCATGCGGGGCCGTGCCCGAGGTGCAGGTCGGCTCTGCGGGGCCGTGCCCGAGGCGGGGGTCGCGTGGGGACGGTGCGCGTCAGGCTGGGGTCTGCCAGTCCTGCAGTGCGTCCAGCTGCCGGCGCAGGACGGATGCGGGTATGAGGTGCATGAGCCGATCGCGCAGTCGGCTCAGCTGTGGGCCGGGGCGGTGGGCGATCTGGCCGACCAGCCGCGAACGGGCGGCGACCTGCTGAGTGCGCGGGCGGCGCAGCGCGTCATAGCGGTCGAGGGCGACGATGAGCCGGCCGGTGTCGTGCGCGTTGGCTGCGGTGAGCGGGGCGAGCAGCCGGGTGAGTGTTGCGGCGTCTTCGAGAGCCTGGTTGCCGCCCTGCCCGAGGTTGGGTGTCATCGCGTGGGCGGCATCGCCGAGGAGGACGATCCGGCCGCGCACAAAGGACGGCAGTCGTCCGGCGAGCTCCTCGATCGGCAGGTAGCTGATGGCGGCAGGGTTCGTGGCGGCGATGAGTTCGGGGATCGGAGCGTGCCAGTCGGCGAAGACCGCAGCGACCGCCTGACGGTCTGCCGAAAACCGCCGGCCGGCCGGGGCGTCGATGACGCCGAACCAGTACACGCGGCCATCACCGAGCGGGGCGAGCCCGAAGCGCGTGTCCACACCCCAGGTCTCACCGGCCTCGCCGTGCAGCTCAACGGGCTGCTGCGTGATCCCGCGCCAGGACCCATATCCGGCGTAGCGGATGCCGGGATCGGCAGGCCAGGCGGTGCGCACGGTGCTGCGCAGGCCGTCGGCACCGATGATGACATCGAAGCGCTCATCCTCCCGGCCTGCAACACTGAGCGTCCCGTCGGGGGAGCAGCCGGTGACCGGGGCGCCGGAGCGAACCGTGCCCGGTGCCAGCGCGGCGGTGAGCATCGCATGCAGGTCCGCGCGGTCGACGATGCGCAGCTGGGCGACGGCATCCATCGGGTAGACACTCACCCAGCTGCCGTCGGGGCGACGCTGCCCGCCGGTCAGCTCGGCAGCCTGCGCGGTGCTGATCGCCCGGAAGTCCGCACCGAGGCCGAGCGCATCGAGGGCGCGCAGCCCATTGCCGAAGATCGACAGGCCCGATCCATGCGGACGCAGGCCGGCGGACTGTTCGACGACCGTCACCTCGGCGCCGGCACGCTGCAGTCCGATCGCGGCGGCCAGTCCGCCGATCCCAGACCCGACGACGGCGACCTTCATGGCGAGATCAGCCCAGACAGGTCCCGGGCGGCGGATCCGGCAGGACGAAGGCAGCGGGGGCGGGAGTCGATGCGGCATGCCTGTGAGCAGGCGGCGCGGGCGCGGGCGCGGACCGGCAGAGGGCGCATGCTGATACGCTACCCGCCCGGCGCCAGTTACTGAAAGGTAATGCGAATCGGCTGGACTCCGCCGTCCCAGTTCCCCGAGCTCGGCGACCCGGCCACCGCCTCGGGAGCGGTCATCGTCACCAGGCCAGCGCCATGCGCTGGCGGAAAGTGAAATGCCATGGCAGCCACGCACTCTTTCAGCCTGGCCACCACGGCTGATCTACTATAACTGTCCAGTAATCATTTATGCCAATCATTGAACGTCGAACCGGCAAGGGCCCGCACCTGCGTTTTCAGCTCTGAGCGGAAGCCGCATCGTCGTCGGTGATGGTGTTGATGACCGTGCGGTTCTGGCGCGCGGCATGGCTGCGCGTGGCCGGATCCATCTGCCGGTTGAACGCGATCGCGAGGACTGCGGCCAGGGTCGCGCAGACGGCCGGGAGGATGAGGGCGTTGCGTGCGCCGAGGGTGTCGATGATGACGCCGGAGACCGCCGATCCGATCGAGACGCCGAAGCCGAGCGCTGTGCCGATCCAGGCCAGCGCCTCGGTCAGCCGGTGCGGCGGGGCGAGCTCCTGGATGACGGAGGCAGCGGCGATGAGCGAGGGAGCCAGCGCCAGGCCGACGGCGAAGATCGTGAGCCCGAAGGTCAGCATCGAGCCTGCCAGCAGCATCGGCCAGGTGAGCGCGGCCAGGCATGTCAGTGCGATCGCCAGGCGGTGCTGGACGGGGGACTTCCAGGTGCGCACGCCGTAGAGGATGCCGGCCAGCAGCGAGCCGAGCGCCATGGCGCTCACGAGCACGCCGGCCATCGGCTTGTGCCCGGATTCCTCTGCGAAGGCCACGGCGATGATGTCGAGGGCGCCGAAGTTCACGCCGAGCACGGCATGGGCGACGATGACCATGAAGATGCCGAGATTGGACAGCACCCTGCCCTTCGCCGCACCGCGCTGGCGGGGCTGCGGGACCGGTTCGGTGGACTTCTGGCTGTAGAACAGCGCTGAGCCGAAGATCGTCGTGAGCAGCGAGGCGATGATGCCGGCGGCCGGGTAGATGATGGTCGCGAGGAACGTGACGATCATCGGGCCGGTGACGAAGAGCATCTCGTCGGCCACCGATTCCCAGCTGAAGGCGGTGTCGAGCTGTTTGCGGCTGGTCACGATCGCGTTCCAGCGGGCGCGCACGAGCGAGCCGAGCGAGCCGACCGTCGCGCCGGAGATGCCGGCGAAGACGAAGACGAGGCCCATCCACCAGCTCTGGTAGACGGCGATGAGCAGCATGATGAGCCCGATGACGTGGATGACGACGACGGGCAGCATGATGCGCGCCTGGCCGTGGGCGTCGACGAGGCGGGCGATGATCGGGTTCGAGACTGCCTGGACGAGCATGAAGACCGCTGCGACCAGACCGGCGAGCGCGTACGATCCGAGCACACCCTGGATGAAGAGGACGATGCCGAGTCCGAGGATGGCGATGGGGAAGCGCGCGATGAGTCCCGCCAGCGAGAACTTCAATGCTCCGGGCAGGGAGAAGATCTCCTGATAGTTGCGGAACATCAGGACAGTCTATCCCGCACCCGCCTGCCGGCAGGCTCGATTCCGTGGTGTGATTGGTCACCGCGGCACCGGTCCCGAGGCGGTGGATGCGCGGGAGCGGGCGCCTCAGTATCCGAGTGCGGCGAGCAGTCCTTCCTGCAGTGTGAGCATGAAGCCGAGGCTGACTGCTCCGACGGGCCGGTCGTCGACGAGATCTTCGTCCCAGAGTTCGGTCTGAGAGTCGCACGTGACCCATCCGCGCACACATTCACCGTCCGGTACAGCTATCACGGTCAGTGCTGCAGACAAGGCGGACGTCTGCGCTGTGCGTGGGCGATCTCAGGGCTGTGATCCGATGACCCCGTCGACGACAGCCTTCGCCTCAGCCTGGACCTCGGCGAGGTGCTCGGCGCCCTTGAACGACTCGGCGTAGATCTTGTAGACATTCTCGGTGCCTGAGGGGCGCGCGGCGAACCAGGCGCTCTCGGTTGTCACCTTGAGCCCGCCGAGTGCCTCGCCATCACCGGGAGCCTCGGTGAGCTTGGCGGTGATCGGCTCACCGGCGAGCGTATCGGCACTGACCTGCGCGGGGCTGAGCTGCTTGAGCGCGGCCTTCTGCTCGCGGGTGGCCGCAGCGTCGATGCGGGCGTAGGCGCTCTCACCGTGCTCGGCGGCCAGCCCGGCATACAGCTGCGAGGGCGTCTTGCCGGTCACCGCGGTCATCTCAGCAGCCAGCAGACACAGCAGCATCCCGTCCTTGTCGGTCGTCCAGGCGCTGCCGTCGAAGGCGAGGAACGAGGCGCCTGCCGACTCCTCTCCGCCGAAGCCCACACTGCCGTCGAGCAGTCCGGACACGAAGTACTTAAAGCCCACCGGCACCTCATACAGCTCCCGGCCGCGGGCAGCGGCGATCCGGTCGATGATGCCGCTGGTCACCGCGGTCTTGCCGATCTTCGTGTCCTTCGGCCAGTCCGGCCGGTGGGTGAAGAGGTAGTCGACGGCGGCGGCGAGGTAGTGGTTGGGGTTCATGAGTCCGGCATCCGGGGTCACGATGCCGTGCCGGTCGGCGTCGGCGTCATTGCCGGTGGCGATGTCGAACCGGTTCCGGTTGGCGATGAGTGAGGCCATCGCGTGCGGCGAGGAGCAGTCCATCCGGATCTTGCCGTCCCAGTCCAGCGTCATGAACGACCACGTCGGGTCGACCTCGGCGTTGACGACGTCGATGTTGAGGTCGAGGCGCTCGGCAATGATCGGCCAGTAGTCCGCGGCCGCTCCGCCCATCGGGTCGGCACCGATGTGCAGCCCGGAGCCGCGGATCGCAGCGATGTCGATGACCTTCTCCAGGTCGTCGACATAGCTGGAGGTGAAGTCGAAGTTCATCGTCTCATCGAGGTGGAAGGCCCGCTGGAACGCCTGCCGGGGGATCTTCTCCCAGCCGGCTTCGAGCAGTTCGTTCGCCCGGTTCTCGATCCAGGTGGTCACCGATGAGCCGGCCGGCCCGCCGTGCGGCGGGTTGTACTTGAAGCCGCCGTCCGAGGGTGGGTTGTGCGAAGGCGTGATGACGATGCCGTCGGCCAGGCCCTGCGCGCTGCCGCGCGAGGCGTTGTGCTTGAGGATCGCGTGCGAGAGCACCGGGGTGGGGGTGTAGCCGTCGCGCTCATCGATCATCGTCGGCACCTCGGCGGCCGAGAGCACCTCCAAGGTCGTCAGCAGCGCCGGCTCCGACAGCGCATGGGTGTCCCGGGCCAGGTAGAGCGGACCGGTGTAGCCCTGCTCCCGACGGTACTCGACGATCGCGGCCGTGATCGCGGTGATGTGCGCTTCGTTGAACGACCCGGCACTCGAACTGCCCCGATGCCCCGACGTCCCGAAGCTCACCCGCTGGGCGGGATCACTCGGATCAGGGACGATGTCGTGGTAGTCATCGAGCAGATCGGGGATCGAGACCAGATCCGACTCAGCTGCGGGTTCTCCTGCACGAACATTCATAGACACACTTTCTCAGAGCCGCGCGCCGAAACGTAGTCGAAAGCTGAATCATCTCGCCATGCGGCCAGCTGGCCGAGACAGCGCGGGCGCGGCGTCCCAGCTGGTGAGAACGCCGCGCCCGAGGCGGTGGTTGGGCGGCAAGTCGGCTTGCCGCCGCGGGTGGTCACTTGACGTGCGGTTCTGCGTCGGTGTCGCCGACGATCGGACGGCCGTTGTCGAGGTGCCAGGCACCCATGCCGCCGTTGACGTTGATGGCGTCGAAGCCGTTCTTGTTCAGCCACTCGGTCGCGGTGCGCGAGCGCCCGCCGGAGCGGCAGATGACGTAGACGTCCTCGTCCATCGGCACCTCGCCGTAGCGCACCGGCAGGTCGGAGAGCCTGATGTGCTGGGCGCCGTCGATATGGCCTGCGGCGAACTCATCGTCTTCGCGGACATCGAGGATGTTGGCACCCTCGGGGATCTCGGTGATGCTGCAGCTTGGAATACTCATGCCGGTCATTCTAATCGCCGCACCCACAAGCCGACAGGGGGCGAATCGCGCAGCGGCCGGGACGAGCACAGTGCCCGTCCCGGCCGCTCACGCGATCCGGTGGCTGCGGCGAGGACTCACCGCAGCCGGGTGATCAGCCGTTGTACACCGCCGGCGAGGATGCCGCTGTGGCGATGACGATGATGATCCAGACGATCGACGACAGCACACCGAGCACGATGAGGATGATCGAGATGATCATCGTGATCTTCCGGTGCTCCTCGTAGCCTTCGAGCGGACGGCCTTCGGAGTCGGTGCGCTTGCCGAAGATCGTGAGGAAGACGTCGATGATCGACCAGATGCCCAGGCCGCCGGCGGTCAGGAGTTTGGCCACACCGGTGCCGATCTTGCCGAGGTAGAAGTGGTCGATGCCCCAGCTGCCGAGGAACTGGGCGAAGACCCACGTGAGGATGTAGGACTTCTGCGGGGTGCCGCCGTAGCCGGCGCCGGGCTGCGGGCTGCCATAGGTCTGGGCGCCGTAACCGGAGCTGGGGCCCTGGCCGGGCTGCTGAGCGACCGGGCCGCCGGGCTGCGATCCGTAACCGGGCTGTCCGCCGGGCTGGGAGCCGTAGCCGGCCTGCGGCTGTGCGCTGGGCTGAGAGCCGTAGCCGGGCTGGGCGGAGTGGGAGCCGCCGGGCTGGCTGCCGGCAGGCTGGCCGTGCGGCTGCGGTGAGCCGCCGGGCTGGGATGGGGTATCGGTCATGGATGGTCCTCCTGTTGGTGCGCTGGGGACACGGCCCCCATGGTGCGGTGGGGTTGCCGCGCTGAAACCAGGATGCGGCGGAGTGCTGACCCCGCTGGAGGGCACCTGCACGCCGACGATCGGCGGCGGCGGGCGATGCCCGTCGCGCATCGGCTGATCGTGACTCATGGTCCCTCCCTGCGAAATCGGCGGGGTTGAGCCGGGCGGCTCATTGTCGCTTCGATCGTAACCGAGCCGTGAGCCGATTCCACGCCGCTGCCCGGCTGTGTGTCGAGACTGGCACAACCGCTCCCGAGGCGCCGGTCACCGCTCCCGAGGCACCGGTCGCCTCACATGCGGCCGGTGTCGCGCAGACTTCGGTGCCAGCTCAGCGCCTCATCGAGCAGGTGCGGGGTGTGGCGGGCCCCCTCGGAGGCGGCCCAGGCGCGGTCGAGGTAGTCGTGCAGGCGCTCGCGGTAGTCCGGGTGGGCGCAGTTGTCGATGATCCTCTTCGCACGCCGGCGCGGGGCGGCCCCGCGCAGATCGGCGATGCCGTTCTCGGTGATGACGACGTGGACGTCGTGCTCGGTGTGATCGACATGCGAGGCCATCGGCACAATCGACGAGATCGCCCCGTCCTTGGCGGTCGAGGGTGAGACGAAGAAGTTGAGGAAGGCGTTGCGGGCGAAGTCGCCGGAGCCGCCGATGCCGTTGATCATCTTCGCGCCGAGCACATGGGTGGAGTTGACGTTGCCGTAGATGTCGGCTTCGACCATCCCGTTGATCGCGATGACCCCAAGCCGGCGGATGATCTCCGGATGGTTCGACATCTCCTGGGTGCGCAGCAGGATCTTGCCCTTGTACGACTCAGCGTTGGCGTTGAACTTCTCAGCTACCTCGCGCGAGAGGCTGAATGCGGTCGCCGAAACCGAATCCATCTTCCCGGTGTCGATGAGTTTGAGCAGGTTGTCCTGCATCACCTCGGTGTAGGAGTGGAGTTGCTCGAACTCGGAGTCGGCCAGGCCTTCGAGCACGGCGTTGGCGACGTTGCCGACACCGGACTGGAGCGGCAGCAGATTCTTCGGCATCCGCCCAGCCTTGACCTCGTGGCGCAGGAAGTCGATGAGGTACCCGGCCATTGCCTCGGACTTCGCATCGACCGGGGCGAAGGTGTTGTCGCGGTCCGGAGCATTGGTCTCGACGACGGCGACGACCTTGTCCGGGTCGACGCGCAGGTACGGATCGCCGATGCGCTGGGTGGGCTCCAGGATCTGGATCGGGTTGCGGTGCGGGGGCAGCTTGGTGCCGTAGTAGACGTCGTGGAAGCCTTCGAAGGCCCGCGGGTGCCAGGAGTTGACTTCGATGATGACCTTGTCGGCCAGGTCGAGCCAGGTCTTGTCATTTCCGACCGAAGAGGACGGCACGAGCAGCCCGTTGGGCAGCGCCGCCGCGACCTCGACAACGGCAACATCGAGGTTGCCGTAGAAGCCGAACCACACCTGCTGGGCCAGGTGGCTCAGGTGGGTGTCGACGTATTCGACCTCTCCGGAATTGATGCCTGCGCGCATGTCCGGATCCGTGTTGAACGGCGCCCGCAGATGCACGCCCTTGGACTCGGCGAGCACTCCGTCGAGCTCATGTGCGGTCGAGGCGCCGGTGAGCAACCCGATGCTGAACTCGTCGCCGGCGGCGTGCGCTTTCGCGATCTGCTCGGCGAGTGCACCGGGGACGGCTTTGGGATAGCCGGAGCCGGTGAAGCCGCTCATGGCGACGTTGTCGCCGTTGCTGATGTGGGTCGCGGCCTCGTCAGCGCTCGTCACCCGCTGGGCCAGAATGGGGCATGTGATACGGGACATGTACCCATTATCTACCCGCCAGCAGATACGTTTCACTCAGGTCAGCCTGAATGTCCTAACGCAGGGAAAGCGGCCCGGGCGTCCGTCTGGGCCGACGCTCCGCAGGCCCGCGGGCGGCCGGTTCAGTCGGCGGGCTGGGCGATGAAATCGAGCTCCTCGGCAACCGCCAGCGGCTGGTCCATGAGCCGGTCGAGCTCGGTGTCATCGGGGGAGTGGCCGAGCAGCCGCAGGCAGTACTGCAGATACGTCCGCTCCAGTTCGGCCACGCTGATCGGCCCGTCCGCGCGGTACCACAGTGCGATCGAATTGCAGATCGAGAGCACCGCCCGGCCGGCCAGCTCAGCGTCATCGACGTCGAATACCCCGGCCGTCACGCCGGCGGCGATCCGGTCGTTGAGCACTGCACGGGAGGCGCGCTGCTGTTCGTGGATGACCTCGAACTTCTCCGCATCCAGGCGTTCGGCATCGCGGACGACGACCCGGGAGATGAGCTGGTTGTGCGCCCGGTAGCGCACGAGCAGCCGGACGACAGCTGCGGTCTGGTCGATCGGGTGGTCCCCGGCGTCGGCGATGACACGGGTGGCGGTTTCGATGTAGCCGGCAAACGCCGAGCGGATGAGCTCGAAGAGGGCATCCTGCTTCGAGGGGAAGTAGTAGTACAGTGCCGACAGGCTCAGGTCCGCCTCTTGGGCGATGTCGCGGATCGAGGCGCCGTCGAAGCCCTTCTTGGCAAAGGTGTTGCGGGCGGCGGTGAGGATGACGGACCTGCCGTTGGACGATCGCATGCTGGCTCCTGACGTGTCTCGATTCGCGGGGGCCAGGCGGCGCAGGCGGCAGCCGGGGCGGCGCACCTCGTCGTGGCCCGCTTTCAGTCTAGCGGGCATTCTATCGAGCAATCGCTCAATTTCTTCATCCGTGCCCGAGGCGGTGGCCGGCCGCCGTGCCCGAGGTGCCGGTCGCCGGCGGGTGCCTGCGTGCGGGTGGTCCTCTTGACAGCGGCCGCCCGGCCTCCATATTTTGAATGTAGACGAACGTTTGTTCACAAGGAGGTTTAGGGTGGTCGACAAGGAGCAGCAGCCGGAGCACAGCTCAGTCCCGGCAGGCATCGACGCCGAGCGGGTCGGTGCATGGATCGCCGAACACCACGGTGCCGACCCCGGCAGGCTCAGCTATGAGGTCATGTCGGTCGGCCGGTCGAACCTCACCTACACGGTCCGGCATGACGGTGAGCCCCGCTGGGTGCTGCGCCGTCCGCCGCTGGGCCACACCGGCGGCAGCGCCCACAACGTCGCCCGCGAAGGCCGCATCATGGCGGCGCTGAAGGACACCGACGTGCCGGTTGTCAACGTCCTCGACATCGTCGACGATGAGAACGTCCTCGAAGTCCCCTTCGTCTTCATGGACCACTGCGCCGGCTTCCCCCTCAACACCCCCGACGACCTCGGTCGCATCCCTGCTGACCAGCGCCGGCAGACCGCCTTCAACCTCGTCGACTCACTCGCGGCCATCCACCGCGTGGACATCGATGCCGTCGGCTTGGGCGACTTGCGCCGGCCCGGCGGCTTCGTCGAACGCCAGCTGCGCCGCTGGCTGGGCCAGTACGAGGCGATCACCACTCGCGACCTGCCGGCCATCCGCGAGGTCCACGCCGAACTCGTCGCCCGCATGCCCGATGACTCCCAGGCCGCCGTCGGCCTCGTCCACGGCGACTTCAAACCCAACAACGCGATCTTCACCCCTGCCGGCGAGATCGCCGCGATAGTCGACTGGGAGCTCTCGGCCATCGGCGAGGTCGTCACCGACCTCGGCTACCTCGTCGCGATGCTGTACTCGGATCCGAAGCTCACCCACATCTGGGTGCCGAGTGTCGCCGAGGGCTTCCCGGAGAAGTCCGAGCTCATCGCCCGCTACGAGGAATCCGCCGCCCGGGAGGCCGCCCACGTCGACTACTACGCCGGCTTCGCACTGTGGAAGCTCGCCTGCATCTCCGAAGGCGTCTACACCCGCATCCTCAAAGGCCAGATGGGCGACACCGGCTTCGACCCCGAACAGGCTGGCCACGGTGTCGAAGAGCTCGCCCTCGCCGGACTCGACCTCATCACCGGCAGCCGATGAGCAGCTTCCTCGGCCGCACCCTCGGCGCCGCCCTGCTGACCCGCGGCACCGACTGCCTCGACGTGTTCCTCATCCGCCACGGCCAGCAGACCCGGCCCGGCCCCGACGCCCCGGAGGCCGCCTCCTACGACCCGCCGCTGTCAGATACCGGCCGCGCCCAGGCCGAGGCCGCCGCCGACGCCCTGGCCGCTCACCCGATCACCGCGGTCTACGCCTCTCAGCTCGCCCGCGCCCATGACACGGCCGCCGCGATCGCCGCCCGCCACCGCCTCGGCGTCGGGGTCGATGAGCGGCTGGCCGAGGTGGGGATCTTCCAGCAGGTGCCCGCCCACCTCAGCTTCGAACAGGCCGTCGGAGCCCAGGCCGCGGCCGAGGCGGCGGAGACGATGGTGCGCACCCGCAAGTGGGATGCCCTGCCGCTGGGCGAAGGCTCGCAGGCCTTCCGCACCCGCGTGCACACCGCGATCTGGGAGCTGGCCAGCCGGCACCTGCCCGAACCGGGCACTGCGGCACAGGCCCGCGCGGCGGCTGAGCAGAATGGTGAACCGGTCCCGCACCCGCAGGCAATCGCCATCGCCTGCCACGGCGGGGTCATCAACGCCTTTCTCGCCGAGGAGTACGGGCTGGAGGCCGACTTCCTCTTCCGACCCGCCCATGCCGGGATCACCCGGGTGCGCTTCGCCGCCGACCGGGCGGTCATGCTCACCGGAAACGAACTCGGCCACCTCGAAGACCGCGACCTGCTGACCTTCTGATCACCACCGCCTCGGGCGCGGTAAGGATCATCGCTGGGACCGGGCCGGGACCGGTTCGGGGCCTGGCCGGGACCGCCGGAGGGAACGCAGGCAGGTGGTCGGTATAGTGCTCAGCGTGCCCCGTGAGTGAAAGGAATCACACCGCAATGGAACTCAACAACGCCGTCGCCCTCGTCACCGGAGGTGTCTCCGGTCTCGGCCGTGCGACCGCCGAACGCCTGCTGAATGCTGGTGCCACCGTCGTCCTGCTCGACCTCAACGCCGAAGCCGGTGAAGCCGCCGCCGCCGAGCTCGGCGACAAGGCCCACTTCGTCGCAGCCGACGTCACCAGCGAAGACGACGTCCAGAAGGCCGTCGACCTGGCCACCTCGCTGGGCAACCTGCGGGTCGTCGTCAACTGCGCCGGCGTCGCCACCCCCGGCAAGCTCGTGAGCAAGCGCGGCCCGCTGGGCCTCGACGACTTCGCCAAGGTCATCAACATCAACCTCGTCGGCACCGTCAACGTCTGCCGGCTCGCCGCTGCCGCCATGCAGCAGCAGGAGGCCGACGGTGAGGAGCGCGGTGTCATCATCAACACCGCCTCGGTCGCGGCCTTCGACGGCCAGATCGGCCAGATCGCCTACTCCGCCTCCAAGGGCGGCGTGCACGCCGTGACCCTGCCGATGGCCCGTGAGCTTGCCAGCTCGCTCATCCGCGTCGTCACGATCGCCCCGGGCATCTTCATGACCCCGATGATGGCCGGCCTGCCGCAGGCCGCCCAGGACTCGCTGGCCGCTTCGATCCCGCACCCGGCCCGCCTCGGCCAGCCGGCCGAGTACGCCCAGCTCGTCGAGTCGATCGTGGCCAATCCGATGCTCAACGGCGAGACCATCCGCCTCGACGGCGCCATCCGCATGGCACCGAAATGATCCGCACCACCTGACGCGGAGACGTCCCCGCGGGGACGTGACAGCCCGCAGCACAGGCGCCGGTCGACCACACGGTCGGCCGGCGCCTGACGCGTACGCGGGCAGTCCGCATGCGCACAAGGGCACTTGCGCCCATGACAGAGGCGACCGAGACCCGGAAGGGCTATCTATTGGCAGGCCCGCACGATAGGGTGTTCACAGGGAACACTCAGCCCTCCTGGTGGGCTGGATCGTGGTGGGCCGGGGTTCCCGGCACCCGGGCCGAGAGCGCATCGCGCCGGCGGCGACGCACACGACCAGGAGGACCCTGATGGAGTACACCCCCTACACACTGCTTGTGGACATCGGCCTCATCTCAGCGCTGCTGCTCATCGGCAAGCTCATCCGCGCCTACACCCGTACCCGTCCGGTGCAGAGCCTCCTCATCCCGTCATCGATCACCGCCGGCATCCTCGGCCTCATCTTCGGCCCTGCCGTGCTCGGCTGGCTGCCCTTCAGCGACCAGCTCGGCACCTATTCGACGATCCTCATCGCAGTGGTCTTCGGTGCGATGCCCTACAGCATGGAGTTCTCCGGCCGCGTGCTCAAAGGCGCTCGGGCCATGTGGTCCTTCTCCACGGGGATGTACGTCATGCAGTGGGGTGCTGCGGTGCTCTTCGGGCTCATCGTCCTGTCCTTCCTCTTCGACACTCCCGACTGGTTCGGCCTCATGCTGCCTGTCGGCTGGGTCGGCGGCTTCGGCACCGCTGCCGCGATCGGCGGCAGCCTGGAGGACAGCGGCCAGGAAGCAGCGATGACGCTCGGCTTCACCTCGGCGACGATCGGCACACTCGTGGCGATCATCGGCGGCATCATCATGGCCAAGTGGGGTGCCGAGACCGGTCGGACCGCGCAGATCGGCGACACCTCTGAACTGCCCGAGGAGCTGCGCACCGGCCTCATCTCGATCATCGGCCAGCGCCCGGCCATCGGACACGCGACCTCCTCGCCGTCCTCACTCGAACCGCTCGCTCTGCACGTCGCCGTCGTCGGCATGACGACCATCGGCGCCTACGGCCTGCAGCAGGGCGTGGCTGCGCTGTTCCCCGAGGTGAGCATCCCGCTGTTCGCGCTCGCCTTCGTCGTCGGCATGGCCGGCCGCGGGATCCTGGAGATCACCAACGGCAAGAAGTACGTCGACCAGGACACCGTCTCAGCCGTCTCCGGTTCGGCAACCGACTTCCTCGTCGCCTTCGGTGTCGCCTCGATCGTCCCGGCGATCGTCGCCGACTACGCGATCCCGCTCATCATCCTCATGGTCTTCGGATTCGTGTACTGCTTCATCATCTTCCGCTTCGTCAGCCCGGCGATGTTCGGTGAGCAGTGGATCGAGCGCGGCATCTTCGGCTGGGGCTGGTCGACCGCCTCGGTCGCCACCGCGATCGCGCTGCTCAAGATCGTCGACCCGAAGATGAAGTCGAAGACGCTCGAGGAGTTCGGCGTCGCCTACGTCGGCTACTCGCCGTTCGAGATCGGCATGACGATCGCGGCCCCGCTGCTCATCATCGCCGGGTTCACCTGGCCCTACGCGATCGTCGTCACCCTCGGAGGTATCGCCGTGTTCGTCCTGGCCTTCATCCTCGGCTGGACGAAGAACGGCGATGAGGACGACGAGGGTGAGGAGGCCGAGGCCGAGGAATCGGCAGGCGGCTCGCACGCCAGCGGGCTGCCGAACAAACCCACCGGCTGACTTTCCGGCAGGCCATAAGTCGTAAAGCTGGAAAAGCTATTCATGGTCAGATGCCCACTGACCATGAATAGCTTTTCTAACTTTCGAGTCGGACGGACTGGAGGCATGCCGGACCGCCGAGTCGCGCCGAGGCGATCATGACTGGCGCTGCAGGTCGGCGCGCTCCTGGCGGCGCAGCACGACACCGCGGATGCTGCCCATCGCGATGAGGGTCACCGTCAGCAGCACGGCACCGAGGGCGAAGTGCGGGGAGGCATCGGCCTGGGCGAGGGCCAGCTGGAAGACGATGATCGACAGCAGTGAGGCGCAGAAGGCCGGGATCGTCCAGTTCGCTGATAAGCGCGCGGCGATCGAGATGAGCACCACCGCACCGGCTGGGGCGGCGAGCACTGAGACCATCCACACACACAGGATCACCAGCCCGGCCACAAGTGCTGAGGGCGGGCCGACATAGGAGTCCTCACGCTCCATCGGGTCGTGCTGGATGGCCGCCGGCAGCATCGCAAGAGCGAGCGTGCCGAGGGTGACGTCGACGATGAGGTGCACGCTTGGGATGCCCGGCTGGATCGCCCGGCCGAGCGCGGCACCGGAATTCAGCTGCAGCCAGTGGTAGGCCGCGCACATGATGACTCCGGAGACTGCCGCCAGCCAGAACAGCACCATTGTCCGGGCAGGCGAGCGCAGCGGCTGGGGCGCCTCGACGGCAGGACGGGAGCCTGTGGCTGCAGGGTGGCGGGGCGAGTCCACAGAACGTCTACTATTCATACGAGGAACTCTACGAGTCCGACCCTAGAACTCGCCGTGCCACGCCTCGGTGCCGGCTGTCCGTGTCTGTGTCAAGTGACCACCTGCCAGAAGGGAGATGCGACGGTCCGCATGCGCAAGATCCATCAGCCTCCCTACTACGATCCTGCCAAGGCGCCGGTGTTCCGCTACTTCCGGATGGCCGAGACCTATCCGCACATCCGCTGGTGGCGTCCGCTGCTCGTCGGGGTGCTGACGATGGTGTACGTCCTGCTCTTCTCCAGCCTCATCATCACCCCGGTGATGCTGCTCTCAGACCACTTCGCCCCGAACCTCTTCGACCCGATCCGCCGGGAGGGCGTCCCGCTCATCGCCAGCCCGGTCACGCTGTTCTTCACCGTGCTCGTCACCATCGCCCTCATTCCCGCCTGCCTGCTGGCGATGAACGTCTCCGGCCGGCCGCTGGGCACCCTGTACTCAGTCGAGGGCCGGTTCCGGTGGCGGCTGTTCGGGCGCAGCACCATGCTCGCCGTGCTCATCACGGTGCCGATCACCTCCCTGCTCATGATCTTCGACCCGGTCGCCCACGATCACTTCCGGTGGCCGGATCACAACGGCTTCATCCTCATCGTCATCACCCTGCTGCTCGTGCCGATGCAGGCCGCCGGCGAGGAGCTCGTCTTCCGCGGCATCCTCGGGCAGATGATCGGCTCGTGGCTGGCACATCCGGTATGGCCGATCCTGCTGCCGCTGCCGCTGCTCATCCTCGGGCAGAACTACGGGCTTGTCAGCCAGGTCGACATCGCGATCTTCGCCCTCGGGGCCGGGTTCGTCACCTGGGCGACCGGCGGGCTGGAGGCCGCGATCGCCCTGCACATCGTCGGCAACGTCGTGTTCTACTCCCTGGCCGCCTTCAACCTGCTGCTGCCCAACAGCCTCGACGGCGGGTCGATGGTCCAGCTGCTCGTCTCCACCCTCATCGTCGTCATCTACTCCACCCTTGTCGTCACCCACCACGACGCCGTCAAATACCCCAACCACGCCCGCGCCCAGCCCGGCGCGCTCGTCGGCCGGGTCATCAGTCCCGGCGGCATGTGACATGACCGGCCGGCCGTTCCCGAGGTGGGGGAGACCGAGTAGGGAAAACCCGACTCACGTGGATGGTTGGCTCCATGTCCGGCATGCTCGCGGCGAAAATACAGTGAAGCTATGAACACCACACCCAGCCCAGACGGGGCCCGCGAGGACGTCACACGTCCGACCATCCCCCTGCCGCAGGGCACACCGAGCACACCCCCGGAACCCGCCACCCCCGCCCCGACCGCCGTCATCCCGACCGGCGACGAGAACGACCAGAACCACCCGGCCGACGCAGCCGCCCAGGCCGGCGCAGCCGCCCAGGCCGACTCAGCCGCCCAGGTCGACCGCGCTGACGAGACCGAGGCGGCCACCGCCTCGGGCACGGACACCGCAGCAGGCACAGGCGGCACTCCGCCTGCACCTCCGGCGCCGGTCCCCGGCGCGGCAGAAAGCCCGGCCTGGCAGCCGGCGGTTGCCCAACTGACCGAGAGAAAGTGGCGCAAAGGCCATCCCGGCTTCTTCGGCATCGCCAACGTCATCGTCTCCGGCGTGCTGGCAGTCGCGTGGCTGTGGCTGCCGATTACCGTGCTCTTCGTCGGTCTCAGCGGCCTGTTCGCACTCGGGCTCGGACTCATCGGTCTGTTCCTGTGGTTCCTGCTGCAGCGCGGGATCAACCGCGCCGAACGCTTCCGCGCTGAGGCGATCTACGGCGACGGCATCGCCTCAGCCCCGACACCCGAGTCAGCCTATGCGCCGGGCTTCAGCCGGTTCATGCATAACCAGTGGCTGGTGTTCAAGTCCCCCAGCTTCTGGCGCTCAACCGCCCACCACTACATCAAGGTCATCTACGGCGGCTTCGTCTGCGGGCTCGCCGCTCTCGGCCTGACCTTCGCCGGGCTGCTTGCCGCGGCGCTCAACCCCGAGTTCCTCCCCGGACAGCTGGGCGACTTCTCCCGCCTCGGCAGCGGCCTCATCGCCCTGGCCGCCTTCGTCTCCACCGTCCTCATCCTGCTGCTGAGCCCGTACCCGGACCGCGCCCTCGACCGCGCCCTGCTGCCTGCGACCCGCACCGAGGCGCTGCGCGCTGAGGTCAAGACCCTCGACCGCGCCCGTGCCGGTGCCGTCGACGCTGCGACGAGTGAGCGGCTGCGCATCGAACGCGACCTCCACGACGGCGTGCAGCCGATGCTCGTGGCGACCTCGATGAAACTCGGGATGGCCAAGGCCAAGATGGACACCGACCCCGAGGCGGCCAAGGCGCTGCTGACCGAAGCCCACGCCGAGTCGAAGGCGGCGATCACCGAGCTGCGCCAGCTCGCCCGCGGCATCCACCCGGCTGTGCTCAGCGACCGCGGCCTCGACGCCGCCGTCTCGGCCCTGGCCGCCCGCTGTGCCGTTCCAGTCCGCGTCACCGTCGATCTCCTCGACCACTCCGCCGCTCAGCTCGCCGGTGTCACCGGCTCGGTGCCGCTAACGAAGGTGAGCAGCGAAGCCGAGGCCGAGGCCCACGTCAGGATCTATGTGCGCGACGGCCGGCTGCACATCAGCGTCAGCGACAACGGCCGCGGCGGCGCACGCGTCGACCCAGTGGTCGGCTCGGGGCTGGCCGGGTTGGCTGACCGTGTGACCGCAGCCCGCGGCACATGGGCCCTGACCAGCCCGGTCGGCGGCCCGACAACCCTGGTAGTGGAGGTGCCATGCGCATAATCATCGCCGAAGACGCCGTGCTGCTGCGGGAGGGCCTCGTCAGGCTGCTGACCGACGCCGGACACGAGATCGTGGCAGCCGTCGGAGACGCCAACGAGTTCCTCGCTGCGATCAACACCGCCGCCCAGTCGCCTGACGGGCCACCGGATCTGGCGATCGTCGACGTGCGGATGCCGCCGACCTTCACCGACGAGGGCATCCGGGCCGCGGTGCTCGTGCGCTCGCAGAACCCCGAGGTCGGCGTCATCGTCCTCTCCCAGTACGTCGAGGAGCGCTACGCCCGCGACCTCATCGCCGACAACTCCGGCGGCTTCGGTTACCTGCTCAAGGACCGCGTGGCCGATGTCGAGGACTTCCTCGCAGCCGTCACCGAAGTCGCCGGCGGAGGCACCGTGCTCGACCCCGAGGTCGTCAGCCAGATCCTCGTGCGCACCCGCAAGCAGGACGGCCTGTCCGATCTGACCGCCCGGGAGCGCGAGGTCCTCCAGCTCATGGCCGAGGGCAAGTCGAACTCCGCGATCGCCGGCAGTCTCTACCTCAGCGCTGGTGCTGTCGAGAAGCACATCAGCTCGATCTTCACGAAATTCGGTCTCATGGCCGACACATCAGAGAACCGCCGCGTCCTTGCCGTGCTGCGGTTCCTCGGGGCCTAGGAGGTACCCGCCATGTCATTCCCGCAGAACCGACACCAGAACCCCAGCCAGCCGAACCCCCAGCCGTCCTACCAGTCGGCAGGCTCCCAGCAGCCAGGCCAGCGCGGCAGCCAGCAGGTGCGCTCGAACCCGGAGACCGCCTTCCGGCCTGAGCGCGTGACCTCCGGTACCCGCACCGGGATCCGCGCCGTCATCGCGATCGTCGCAGCTCTGGCCGTGCTGCTGCCGCTGTCATTCGGCGGAACGATGTTCGCCCAGGCCCTGCAGACCCGTCACTACGAGACAAGCGAATCGTTCACCCCAGGTGCCGACGGCCTGCTCGTCGACGTGCCCACCGGCGTCGTCGACATCAGCACCACCACAGCCACCGCGGCACAGGTGAACCTGGAGTACAACGGCACCAAGCACCAGCCCGACCTCACAATCGAAGAAGACGCCGACGGCCGCACCGTCATCTCCGTTTCCCGAGTGGCCGGACGCACCTTCGGACCTGCCGGCGACCTGCGTGTCGACGTGCAGGTGCCTGAGGAGATGGCGGAGAAGATACAGCTTGAAGCCCGTTCACAGGTCTCGGCGGTCTACATCGCCGGGCAGTTCGACCAGGTGCGCGCTTTCAGCGATCTCGGTGCGATCGACACGGAGGGGCTCACCACCCGCGAGCTGACGATCGAGACGAAGACCGGAGCCGTCGAGCTCAGCGGCCGCCACGAGATCGTCAACGTCACCGCCGATCTCGGCACCATCAACGGCGAAGCCCTCACCGTCACCGACCAGCTCACCGCCCTCACCGATGCCGGCGCCATCGACATCGGGCTCAGCACGGAGGCGGTGCCGGCCAGCGGCATCGATCTGGCTACCAGCTTCGGGTCAGTCGATCTGCGAGTGCCGCGCCTGTCCGACGTCCCTGGTGCTGATGCCGACGGCTACCTGGTCAACACCGCAGGCAACGGCACGGCCGATGTCAACATCGACACCATCCGCGACGGCCACGGCAAGACCGTCGTGCCGATCAGCATCCGCAGCACCAGCGGTGCCATCGCAGTCGACTACGTCAGTGGGAACACCTCCGGTGAGCTCAGCGACCAGGACGCCGACGACCAGGATCCAGACGACACAGACGGTGACGATCCGGACGCCACCGGCAACGGTTCCTGACCGGCAGCACCCCTGTCCGTCACCGCTTGAGACGCGGCCGTGCAGACAACAGCGGCGGCGCCTGCAGAAGCCAGTAAAATGACTTCAGACAGGCGCCGCCGTGGCGTTGGGAGGAGGACAGGATGCAGGTCAACACTGAGACGCTCAAGCCGGCGATCAACCGGCTCAAGCGGGCCAACGGTCAGCTCGCGGCCGTCATCCGGATGGTCGAAGAGGGCAGCGAATGCCAGGACGTTACCAACCAGCTGGCCGCTGTCTCCTCAGCCGTCGACCGCGCCGGATTCGCGATCATCGCCGACACGCTCCACCACTGCATCGCTGAAGGCGGAGCCGATGTCGACGTGCGCGAACTGGAGAAGATGTTCCTCTCCCTGGCCTGAGCCCGGTCGCGCTCAGCTCCTGCGGCTACTGAAGAGGCGGGCGAAGAATCCGCCGCCGCTCTTGGCGCTCGCGGCCTCCTTCTCAGCCTGGGTGTGCTTGCCGTTGCACCACTGCCCGGACGGCACCTGGGCCTTGACCTGGGAGATGTGCTGGCCGCAGCCGGCCCAGGTCGTCTTCTCGCACACTTTGCAGCGCACTGGTCGGCACATGGTGTGCCTCCTTCCTGTGCTGCCGCTGAGGCAGCCTCGGGGTCTCGTACATGGAAAAAATACCCTAGAGGGCATAAAACATGTCGAGCGGCGCATACCCTTTTTGACACTCCGAACCTCCGCTCTTTTTGAGCCCTTAGCACTAGTGGGTGCTTCGCATATACCGTCTGGGGTATATTGGCCGCGTGGGTATCGCATTACGGCGCGGCCGCGCACAATCACGCAACCACATGATGCATTGGGCACAACCCCAAGAAGGCACGCTGACCTATGTGGCACTTGGCGACTCGGCAGGCGTTGGCGTCGGAGTGGATGACCCCGCCCGAGGCTATGTCGGCGTGATCGCCAAACGACTTGCGGAGGTCACCGGTGAGACAGTCCGGGTCGTGAATCTATCGACCTATGGGGCAAGAGCCAAGAATGTACTGGACGCGCAGCTACCAAAGCTTGCTGAGGTCACGGCACCGGATTTCGTGACCTGCGTGATCGGTAGCAACGATGTGGCCTGGGCACCAGCTTTCAAGACTGACGACTTCGCACGTGATATGACAGCGGTCGCTTCGAAACTGCCCCAGGGAGCGGTGATGGGTCTGGTGCCGAATTTCCTGCACTGGCCATACGACCGCCGCGCAATTAGAGCGAACCACGCGATACGACAAGCAGCCAGCCTGCACGGTCACGCCATTGCTGACATTGATACTGCAACCAAAGCACTGTCGCTTCGCGAGTATCTGGCGACGTTCTCGGGCGACTACTTTCACCCCAACGCGACGGGCCACGCCCTGTGGGCTGATGCAATCTGGGAACAGCTCGCCGATCAGCTCACTGCTTCTGCCTCATAATGGGCAGCTCGCATGACATCCGGGTCTGCTGGAATCGCGTTCGCTCACCGGATGTCATGCGAGCTGCAGGTCGGTGATGCAGGTGGCACCGTCGTCAGTGGTGGTGAAGTCCGAGGTGCCCGTCCGGCCGTCATGGCTGATCTCGATGGTGCCGTTGATGTCGCTGGGCACCCAGAAGCCGACGAACCCGTTGTCGAAGGTGGTGATCTGTTCATCGACCACGGTTTCACCGGTGGTGCTGTCGGTGATTTGGACGTCGATGGTTTCGTTGCTGAGCTCGCCCTGGCAGGTGGTCAGGCTGTGGTAGAAGCAGTCGTGTGTCTGCTCGACGTAGGGGGCGATCGACAGGTAGGACAGGTTCTGCGGCAGGTCCAGGGTCACTTCCTGCCTGTTGTCGGTCAGCACCAGCTCATCGGGATAGACCGATGCGATCAGATCTGCTGGCCTGTCGGCGATTTCGAGCTGGTCCAGATGATCGATGATCTCGACGGCATCCATGCTTTCGAGATCGAAAGTGGCAAGGAGCTCCGCCTGCGAGCCGGCGCCGGGTGCTGGTTGGGAGTCTGCTGCCGGGGCGCATCCTGCCAGCACCAGCGAGAGAGCGGCTGTCATGATTGCTGTCCGTTTCACTTTCATCTCCTTGTCGTTCGGGCGGGTGCCCGAGGGTCAGCATGCACAGCAGTGACGGCTGCGCGGGGGTGGTCTCGCTGAGTGGTCAGGGGGTGTCAGATGATGGTCTCGAAGCCGCCGATCATGCCTTGCAGGCTGTTGACCCACTGGGTCCAGACGCCGCTGACGAGCAGCACGCCGATGATGATGAGCATCGCGCCGCCGATCCTGCTGATCAGGAGGTGGTGGTCTCTGGCCCACTGCAGCCTGCCGGTGCCCTTGACGATGAGCACGGCCACGACGATGAACGGCACTCCCAGTCCGAGGCAGTACATCAATGTCAGCAGGGCACCCCGCCAGATGCCGTCGGCGCCGGTCGCCCCGAAGCTGGTCGACAGTGCCAGCACCGCCGCCAATGTGGGGCCCATGCACGGTGCCCAGCTGAGGGCGAAGGTGGCGCCCAGGGCGGGGGCGCCCCAGAGGCCGGCGGGTGGACGCTTGCTGATCCGGGCGGTGCGTTGGAACATGCCGATGCCGCCCATGAACACGATGCCGGCGATGATGACGACGACGCCCATCACGCGGTTGAGGACATCGGCCCACTGGCTGAGCAAGACACCGGCGAGGCTGAACGCCAGGCCCATCGACACGAAGACGGCGGCGAAGCCGACAATGAACAGGGAGACCCCGATGACGACCCGGCTGATCTTCCGGTCAGTCAGCGCGGCGGCACCCAACCCGGTGACGTAGCCGACGTAGCCGGGGACCAGCGGCAGGACGCACGGGGAGAAGAACGAGACCGCCCCGGCGAGGATCGCCACCGGGATCGCCAGCAGCATCGGACCGGACAACGCAGTCTGTGAGAAGGTCTCCCCGATGGAGGCCAGCAGCATCACGCCGGTTCCTCCAACACGTCACCGATCAACGCTTTGAGGGTGGACTCGTCCACGGCTCCCATCACCCGGGCTGCCGCCCGGCCCTGGGAGTCCAGGACAACGGTGGACGGGACCGCCTGCGGGGGCAGCACCGAACCGAGCGCGGCGACGCCGAGGCCGTCCTTATCCAGCATGGAGGGAAACGTCAGATCGAAGGTCCTGGCGAACGCGTCGGCGGCCGGCGCCTCGTCGCGGACATTGATGCCCAAGAACTTCACGCCGTTTTCTTGGTACCGCTCGTAGTTGGCCTGCAGCGCCGGGGCTTCCTTGCGGCACGGGGGGCAGGCGGCGTACCACAGGTTGAGCACCGCCGGGGCCCCGCGCCAGTCGGCGAGGTCGAAGGCGGTGCCGTCGGTGTACTCACCGGCCAACTTGATCGGCTCCCCCCGCTCGCCGAGGGGCAGCTGGGTGATGACGCCGGCCCCGGAGATGTAGCCCTGCTCATTGACCTCCGGCACCTGGTCGGCCAGCTCGTCGGTATTGGCGCCGCACCCGGCCAGACCAAGTGCGAGGAGGACGGTCAACGAGCCTGACCGGCGGATCATCGAACGACGTGACAGAGGTGAGAGCATCCTTCTTCTTCTTCAACTCGCAGGAAACGACTCCCTCCATTCTGGCGGGATCGCCACGGGTGAAGGGACCAGGATTCTTGAAGATTTGGCGAAGATTGCCCTGGTGACAGCCTCGTGGAGGTGAGGCGGGTTACATTCGAATCAGCGCGTGGCTCGACGGCGCCGTGTGCTGTCCCCGGAAGTTCATTTCCCTGACAGGTCAACTAGGAGGCCAGGATGAGCGAACACAGCGGACATCTGCCGGTCGACGGAGACCGCAAAGCCCTCCGGATCTCCGGGTGGTTGACGGGAGTGTATTTCGTCATCGAGTTGGTCATCGGGCTGTGGTCCGGGTCGGTTGCGGTGGTCTCCGATGCCTTCCACACGTTCTCGGCTGTCGGCGGGGTGCTGATCGCGCTGGTCGCTCAGCGTCTGAGCCAACGCCCCGCCACTGCGCAGGAGACTTTTGGGTGGGCCCGCGCGGAGATCATCGGGGCCCTGTTCAACGGACTCTTCCTCGCCTTGATGGCCGTCTACGTGTTCTACATGGGTGCCATGCGGCTGGCCGATCCGATCGAGCTGCCCACCACGGTGATGCTCTGGGTGGCCGCCGGTGGCATTGTCACCGAGCTCATCGCGTTCTGGTTGCTTTACCGACGGCAGAAGACGAACCTGAACATCAAGGGCGCGTTCTGGCACATCCTGCAGACCTTCGTCGGCAGCATCATCATCATCATCTCCGCGGTGGTCATCCGACTGACAGGCTTCCTCGCGATCGACCCGCTGCTGGGCATGGTGTTCGGCGTGGTGCTGCTGTGGGCGTCGTGGACCATCATCCGGTCGGCCTTAAGAATCCTGCTCCAGGGCACCCCCGAGCACCTCGACCTGCCGGCGGCGATCGCCGCGCTGGAGGAGATCGACGGGGTTGAGGACGTCCACCACGTGCACGCCTGGACCATCACCTCGGGGCGCACCGTCTTCTCCGCGCACCTGCACGTGGTCAACCCGTCCCAGCATGAGGCCGTGCTGGAACAGGCGACCGACCTGCTCACCGACCGGTTCGGCACCTACTTCTCTACGCTGCAGATCGAGCGCACCTGCCCGGCCGAGACCGCCACGAGCATCGACATCACCCGACAGTCCGAGCGCGGGACAGGCTCGAGCGTTTGAAGGTTTGACGAAGATTCGGCCGCAGCGGGCGCTGAGGGCTGTGCGCCGCCAGCACTGGGGGCAGACTGGGTACATGCGGGCTGAACGAACCGACCACCACTCTGGCGGGCGCATCGTCGTTGCCGAGGATGAAAAGCCTCTGGCGCAGATGGTGGCGACCTATCTGAGTCGAGACGGCTTCCACGTTGAGCAGGCACACACCGGAGTCCAGGCGCTCGACAGCGTCAGGGCCGAGGAGCCTGACGTGCTGATCCTCGACCTCGGACTGCCCGGGCTGGACGGCATCGAGGTCTGCCGTCGCGTGCGGGCGATGTCGGAGTGCTACGTGCTGATCCTGACCGCCCGCGGTGGTGAGAACGACAAGCTCATGGGCCTTGCCGCCGGTGCTGATGACTACATCACCAAGCCCTTCAGCGTCCGGGAACTGGTCGCCCGGGTCCATGCCGTGCTCAGGCGTCCCCGCACCGGAATCCCACCCCAGGACTCCGTCCGCGTCGTCGGCGACCTCACCATCGACCTCGCCGGCCATGAGGTCCGCCGCGACGATGCGGTGCTTCCCCTGACGCGCACCGAGTTCGACCTGCTGGTCGCCTTGTCTGCAGCACCCAACCGCGTGCTCTCCCGCCGGCAGCTCATCGACGCCGTCTGGGACACATCCTGGGTCGGCGATGAACGGATCGTCGACGTCCACATCGGCCACCTGCGGCGCAAGCTCGGTGAAGAGCCCGACGGTGGCGGCCTCGTCGAGACCGTCCGCGGCGTCGGCTATCGCATGGTGCTCCGATGAGGCTGCGCAACTCCGGCCTGGCCACCCGCCTGTTCGCCACGCAGCTGATCGTGGTGGCGGCAAGCCTGCTCGGAGCGGTGGCAGTCGCCACCCTGGCCGGGCCCCCGCTGTTCCACGAACACCTGGAAATGGCCGGCATCCCGGGGGGATCCTCGGAACTGTTCCATGTCGAGCAGGCCTACCGCGACGCGAACCTGATCACCCTGGCGGTGGCATTGGGCACCGGTCTGGCCTGCGCGCTCCTGGCCAGCTTCCTGCTCTCCCGCACGATCCGCACCCCGCTGGAACAGCTCACCGCTGGGGCAGCCGAAGTCGCCCGCGGCAACTACAATGTGCGCGTCCCGGTGGTCGGCGCCGGCGTCGAACTCGACTCCCTGGCCCGAGCGTTCAACACGATGGCCGACCAGCTGACCCGCACCGAGGAGACGCGGCAACGCATCCTGTCCGACCTCGCCCACGAGATGAGCACACCGGCCTCGGTCATCTCCGTCTACCTCGAGGGGCTGCAGGACCAGGTCGTCGAGTGGAACCCCACCACCCACGCCGTGATGGCCGAACAGCTGGCACGCCTGACACGCCTTGTCGAAGACATCGACGATGTCTCCCGCGCTGAGGAAGGCCGCATCGACCTCGACCCCGCCCCCGTACCCATCGCCGACCTGCTCGACAGCACTGCTGCCGCAGTCCAGGAGAGCTACACAGCCAAGGGCGTGACCCTCACCATCCCCACCGACACCCGAATCGGCACCGTGATCGCCGACCGGCAACGGCTGGCGCAAGTCTTCGACAACCTCCTGTCGAACGCGCTGCGCCACACCCCACCCGGGGGAACCGTCTCCCTCACCACCACCGGCACCACGGACACCGTGACCATCCGCGTCACCGACACCGGCGACGGCATGACCGCCGACCAGCTCACCCACATCTTCGAACGCTTCTACCGCGGCGACACCGCCCGCGACCGCGACCACGGCGGCTCCGGCATCGGCCTGACGATCTCCCACGCCCTCATCGCAGCCCACAGCGGTACCCTCACCGCCACCTCCGCCGGCCCCGGACACGGCTCGGAGTTCACCATCGAACTGCCCCGCACCCCCGGAAAGGCCCGCCCCGCGTGAGCATGAACACCTTTACTCATATACCCCTACAGGGTATAGTCGGAGGCGCGCGAAACCCGCGCGGCCTCACCGAGCCCGCAAGTCAGGAGCACACCATGACCGCATCCTCCCGTCAGCTGCCCCTCGCATCGGCAGGCTGCGCCTGCTGCGCACCAGCCGACACCGCCACTACAAACGCAACTGGCAGCAGTGCCGGGCCGGCCTCCACGCTCACACTCGCTGTAGAAGGGCTGACCTGCCAGGGCTGCGCCTCGCGCGTGACCAAGGCCATACACGCGGTGGACCGCAACGCCCAGGTGGACGTCACGCTGGTAGCCCACGGCCGGTCCACCGTCACGGTGACCAGCAGCGCACCGGTGGACACGGCGGCGCTGCAATCAGCGCTTGCCGCGGCCGGATACCCCGGAACAGAAGCCTGATCGGCTACCCATCCCCTGACTGTGAAGGACAACGATGAGCAATCCGGAGCACCACCACCAGCCCGAACCGGCAGATCACACCCACGCCCATCACCACCACGACCACCTCGACGCAGACAGCCACGGACAGGCGATGCCGCAGGGCCACGGCCACTCCGCCCTTGACGAAGCCCCGGCACCCGCCCACGACAGTCACGCCGGACACGACCATGACGCGCACGCAGGCCACGGGGAGCACGCCGGGCACAGTGTCGCGATGTTCCGCAACCGGTTCTGGGTCAGCCTGATCCTGTCGGTGCCGGTCGTCATCTTCAGCCACATGGTCGCCGACCTGCTCGGCTACCAAGTGCCCGAGTTCTTCGGCTCGGCCTGGATCGCCCCGGTGCTGGGCACCGTCATCTACGTCTACGGCGGCATGCCCTTCCTCAAGGGCGGGCTCAATGAGCTGAAATCACGGCAGCCGGGGATGATGCTGCTGATCGCGATGGCCATCACCGTGGCCTTCGTCGCCTCCTGGGCCACCAGCCTGGGCATCGGCGACTTCATGCTCGACTTCTGGTGGGAGCTGGCGCTGCTGGTCACCATCATGCTGCTGGGGCACTGGCTGGAGATGCGCGCCCTCGGTGCGGCATCCGGTGCCCTCGACGCGCTGGCCGAGCTGTTGCCCGACGAGGCGGAGAAGGTCACCGAGTCCGGGACCATCACCGTCCCGATCGCCGAACTGCAGACCGGTGACACGGTGCTGGTTCGGTCCGGGGCCCGGGTCCCGGCCGACGGACGCATCATCGACGGGCACGCCGAGTTCGACGAGTCCATGATCACCGGTGAGTCCAAACCCGTCCTGCGTGAACTCGGTGACAAGATCGTGGCCGGCACCGTCGCCACGGACAACGCGGTGCGTCTAACCGTGGAAGCCACCGGCGGCGAGACTGCCCTGGCCGGCATTCAGCGGATGGTCGCCGACGCGCAGGCATCGTCGTCGCGGGCGCAGGCGCTGGCTGATCGTGCCGCAGCGCTGCTGTTCTGGTTCGCGCTGGGCGCCGGCATCATCACTGCGCTCATCTGGACGCTGCTGGGCGCGCCCGACCAGGCAGTCATCCGCACCGTCACCGTGCTGATCATCGCCTGCCCGCACGCACTCGGACTGGCGATCCCGCTGGTGATCGCCATCTCGACCGAGAAGGCCGCCCGGTCGGGCCTGCTCATCAAGGACCGGCTCGCGCTGGAGCGGATGCGCTCGATCGATATCGTGCTCTTCGACAAGACGGGCACTCTCACGCAGGGCGCGCACGCCGTCACCGGGACCGCGCATGTGTCAGGAATCAGTGAAAGCCGCGTGTTGGCGCTGGCCGCCGCCACCGAAGCCAACAGCGAACACCCGGTGGCACGGGCGATCACCGCAGCGGCAGCCGAACACCCGGAAGCGGCCTCGACTCGTCTGCAGGCCAGTGAGTTCACCACCGCCGCCGGGCGCGGGGTCCGCGCCATCGTCGACGGTTCCGAGATCACCGTGGGCGGGCCCAACATGCTGCGCGACTACGGGCTGGAATCCCCGACCGAGATCGCCGCCGACGTCGCGGAATGGACCCAGCGCGGCGCCAGCGTCCTGCACATCGTGCAGGACCGGACCATTATCGGCGCGGTCGCCCTGGAGGACCAGGTACGGCCGGAATCCCGGGCCGCAGTCCACGCCCTGCAGGAACGCGGTGTGAAGGTCGCCCTCATCACCGGCGACGCCCAGCAGGTCGCCGACGCCGTCGGGCGCGACCTCGGCATCGACGAGGTCTTCGCCGAAGTCCTCCCGCAGGACAAGGACTCCGCCGTCACCGACCTGCAGAACAGGGGACTGTCGGTAGCAATGGTCGGCGACGGCGTCAACGACGCCCCCGCCCTTGCCCGGGCAGACGTCGGCATCGCGATCGGGGCCGGCACCGACGTGGCGATGGGATCGGCCGGCGTCGTACTGGCCAGCGACGATCCGCGAGCAGTGCTGTCGATGATCGACCTATCCCGGGCCAGCTACCGCAAGATGATCCAGAACCTGGCATGGGCGACCGGCTACAACGTCCTCGCCGTCCCGCTGGCCGCCGGAGTCCTGGCCCCCATCGGGTTCGTGCTCTCCCCGGCCGTCGGCGCGATCCTGATGTCCCTGTCGACCATTATCGTCGCGCTCAACGCACAGCTGCTGCGCCGCACCGAACTCGACCCGGCCCGGCTGGCACCGACCCCCACCGAGACGTCCCGACCGGAAACCGTCCACCAGCAAGGAAAGGTCACCTCATGAAGCGCACCTCACTGGCAGTTGCAGCAGCCGTCGCCGGCACGCTCATTCTTTCGGCATGCGCCGGGAACGCCGACCCCGGCAGCACCGGGGAGGCTCCCGTCCCTGAGACCTCGGTCGCCACCGACACCGCTGGCACCGGAGAGGAGATCTCCGCGGAGCACAACGACGCCGACGTGATGTTCGCGCAGATGATGATCCCCCACCACCAGCAGGCCGTCGAGATGAGCGAGATCCTGCTGGCCAAGGACGACATCCCGCAGAACGTCGCCGACTTCGCCCAAGGCGTGATCGACGCGCAGGGGCCCGAGATCGACCGGATGAACGCCATGCTCGAAGCCTGGGGCCAGCAACCCATGAACATGGACGACATGGACGGCACGGGTGGCATGGGCGGTCACGGCGGCATGAGCGGGATGATGAGCGAAGACGACATGCAACAGCTCGAAGACGCCACCGGCACCGACGCCGCGAAGCTGTACTTGGAACAGATGACCAGACACCACGAGGGTGCCGTCGACATGGCCGAGCAGCAGGTCGCCGACGGGCAGAACCCGCAGGCCGTCGCCCTGGCCGAGCAGGTCATCGAAGACCAGGAAGCAGAGATCCAGGAGATGAAGACGATGCTCGAAAACCTCTGAACTTTTTTCTCCGGAAGGGGAACCGGGCATCGGACCGGACTGCGGTTCATGAAGATTCTGCGAAGATCAGCTTCTGGCGGCTTCGCTTTGGTCGGCGGGTCACCTAGCGTCGATGGTAGCCGGGTGCTTCCTAGCACCGCCTCGGAGAAGAAGGAGCGCAGCGATGACTCACATCACTTCAATGATCGAGACCCACCCCAACGACACCACCGGTCTGGACGTGCAGAAACTCGCCGATTGCATCGCCGCCTGTTTCGAGTGCGCCCAGACCTGCACGGCCTGCGCCGATGCCTGCCTGGCCGAAGACATGGTCGCCGATCTGCGCAACTGCATCCGTCTCAACCTTGACTGCGCGGACCTCTGCGCGGCCACCGGCAGCATTCTCAGCCGCCGCACCGGGCAGAACCTGGCCACGGTCAAAGCCGCACTCGAGGCATGCCGGGCAGCGTGCGCAGAATGCGCCGCCGAATGCGAGAAGCACGCGGACATGCACGAGCACTGCCGCGTCTGCGCCGAGGCCTGCCGCCGATGCGAACAGGCCTGCGCCGACCTCCTGGCCGCGATCGGCTGACCCCTACTACCCGGCCTGGTCGATCCGACAACGATCGACCAGGCCGCCGTTCTGCCCACCGACAGGGACCCTTTGCAATTGACCCCAGCTCTGTGGCTGAGTGGCTCAAGTCCGACCGGAGGGGTTGTGAGGGGCGACCGTCAAACAGACGCATGCTCCACCTTTCACTGTTCTCGCTAAGCACGCAGTTGGTCGGACATCCCTCAGTTGCACCGCGGCGCAACGCTCCCTCAAAGCTCAGGCATCCAGGGTCCATCCCGCGATCAAGCCTGCCGACAAGAACCCACCGCACCGGTCGTCAACGCAAGTTCGAAGCTAGACACATCTGCCAGCCGAACACCACCGTGCCGGACACTTCTGCACAACGGGTATACTCCCCATCGGATGAGCGCCCACTCAGGCCGCAGATGCTGTACGAATGGACTATGGACAATCCCCGTGGCACCACCGCCGGCCAGCCCATCCGCGCCCTCACCGTCGCCCAGGCGCTGGCGGCGTGTGAGACGATCGGCCGCGACCTCAACGCCATCGTCGAGACCCTCCCGGTCGACCCGCGCGCTGCCGGCATGCCGATCGCGGTCAAGGACGTCATCGACATCGCCGGCTCCCTCACCACGATGGGCTCCCACGTCCGACCCGAGGAGCCGGCCGCTGCCTCGGCGGCGGTCATCGAACTGTGCGAGCGCCTCGGCCTGGTGCCGGTGGCCAAGACGACCTGCCAGGAGCATTCCTACGGCATCATGGGCGAGGAGAGCACGCACGGCCGCGGCGTCAACCCGATCTGGCCCGGCTATACCACCGGGGGCTCCAGCTACGGCTCCGCGCTCGCCGTCGCCGCCGGCATCGTGCCCGCCGCCCTCGGCACGGACACAGCCGGATCTGTGCGCGTGCCAGCCGCGTGTGCGGGGATCGTCGGCTTCAAGCCGACGCTCGGCCGGCTCCCGACCGCAGGTGTCGCCCCGCTGTCAGGCAGTTTCGACACCGTCGGCCTCTTCACCCGCACCCCAGCTGAGCTTGCCGCCCTGTGGCCCCGGTTCGCCGCAGCCTGCCCCGGCCCGGTTCCCGGACAGGCCACGGTGCCCGCCCCCGAGGTGGGGGACCAGCGGCTGGCGGACCTCGCCTCCGGTGAGGGGCGCCGCGTGCTGCGGATCGGCGTCTTCGCCGCCGACGACCTGGGTGCCGGGGCGCACCCCGGCGGCGGCCTCGCCCATGATCGCGCGTGGTTCGAGGCCCGCGTGCGGCCGTGGCTTCAGCAGCGCTGCGCGGCCGCAGCCGCCACGGGGTGGCAAATCGAGCTCGTCGACCTCACCGGCGCCTTCGACCTCCCGGCGACCGCCCAGAGCTACTCGACCATGCGCGCCCGGGAGAGCTGGCTCATCCACCGCCCGGCATGGGAGGCCGGCCACCGCGACTATCAGCCGCAGGTGCGGGCGAACATCGAACACGATCAGACGGTCAGCGCTGCTGACTATGAGCGCGCGGTGGCCGGCTGCGCGGAGCTGCGTGCCGCCGCAGCCGAGGTGTTCGCCCGGGTCGATGTCATCCTCACCCCGACGATGGGCTGCCAGCCAGTGCCGTGGGAGGCTACCGACCAGGGGGTGCGCTGGGCGTTCCGGGCCTATTCGCAGCTGTTCAACGTGCTCGGCTGGCCGGCGGTGAGCGTGCCCATCGACGCGCTGCCGCGGCTGCTGCCCGGTGCTGACGGGCAGGTGACGGCGCAGTTCCCTGCCAGTGTGCAGATCGCCGCAGCCCCGTGGCAGGACAGCGCGCTCGTCGACATCGTCGCCCAGATCATCACCGCCGGCGCAGATGAGGCGCGGGGCGATGGAGCGAGCGGGGGTGGATTGGACGGCGGGCAAGGCGCTGCGGATGCGGGAACCGGGCAGAACCCGGTCGAGCAGGTGGTGCTCGTCTCCGATGACGGTGCCGCGCTCGGCACCGCAGACAAAGCCACGGTGCACACCGCCGAAACGCCGCTGCACCAGGCGTTCTCCTGCTTCGTCTTCGACACCGCCGGCCGGGTGCTGCTCACCCGCCGCGCCCTGAGCAAGAAGACCTGGCCGGGCGTGTGGACCAACGCCCTCTGCGGACACCCGGGCCCCGGCGAACCGCTCGCCGCTGCCGTGCACCGGCGTGCCGCCGAGGAGCTCGGCTGCCGGCTGCGCGACCTCACCACGGTGCTGCCGGCCTACCGCTACCGCGCGACCGACGCCTCGGGCGTGGTGGAGAACGAGATCTGCCCGGTCTTCACCGCTGTGCTCACCGGCGACCTCGACCCGGCTGCTGACGAAGTCGCCGAATACGATTGGGTCGAACCCGAGCACCTCGACGCTGCTGTGGCCGGGATGCCGTTCATGTTCAGCCCGTGGATGCAGGAGGAGTGGCAGCTGCTGCGTGCCTCCACCGGCGCCCAGCAGGCATGAGCGCACTCACTGGCGAGGCTGTGTGCGGGCCGGCAGGCCGAGCAGGCGGGCACCGTTGTCCCACAGCACCGCGCGCAGCCACTCGTCCCCCAGGCCCAGCCGCACGAGAGCCTCGAGCTGATGGGCATACGGGTACGGGATGTTCGGGAAGTCCGAGCCGAGCACAACCCGCTCACGCAGCTCCGCCAGCCGGTCGACGTAGCGGTCGTCGAAGGGGGCGAGCTGGTTGATGAAGTCGGTGGCGAACATCGTCGTGTCGAGGTGGACGTTGTCGAACTCCTCTGCCAGGTCGGCGAACTCGTGATACTCCGGCATTCCCATATGCGCGATGACCGCCGTGAGCTGCGGGAAGTTCCGCAGCACCTGCCGCATATGCTCCGGTCCCGTATAGGTGCCCGGCCGCGGACCGGAGCCCACATGGATGACGACCGGCACCCTGGCTGCGGCCAGTGCCTCCCAGGCTGGGTCCAGCAGTGCGGAGTCCGGGGCGTAGTCGCCGACCTGCACATGCATCTTGAACAGCCTGGCCCCAGCATCGAGGGCGGCCTGGACGTAGTCGCCGACGCCGGGCTCCGGATAGAGGGTGCCGCAGTGGATGACATCGTCATGAGCCGCAGCGAAGTCCGTGTTCCAGCCATTGAGCCAGACGGCCATGCCCGGCTTATGCGGGTAGGTCAGGGCCGGGATCGCCGGGATCCCGAAGCTGCGCGCGATCGAGAGCCGGGTGGCGGTGTCGAAGCGGTAGGTGATCGGCCAGTCCTGGCCGTAGACCTCACCGGCGTTGTCGAAGACCGCCCACACTTTCTCAAGCATCCGCTCGGGCAGGAAGTGGATGTGGATGTCAGCCAGACCGGGCAGGCCGAGGCCGGCGATGAAGGCTGGGATCTCGGCATCAGCGCGCGGGGCGGGGGCACTCGTCATGATCTCGACGCTAGCAGGTCGGAAGTCACATCCTTGCCTCTCGACGCCGGCCGCAACGACCGTTAGAGTCTTGAACAGTCGTTCGATCGCTAAATTTCTGCGAATGCAGGACAGCCGAGCGCAGCAAAGGAGAACCCATGACCGTCAATCGCAGCATCCGCCTAGCCCGCCGTCCGCACGGCGAGCCCGTCGCAGACGACTTCCAGTTCGACGAGGGCGAAGTCCCGACCCCCGGTGAGGGGCAGGCGCTCGTGCGCACCCGCTACCTCTCACTCGACCCGTACATGCGCGGGCGGATGTCCGATGCCAAGTCCTACGCCGCCCCGCTGGAAATCGGCGACGTCATCATCGGCGGCACCGTCGGCGAGGTCGTCGAATCCAATGACCCGAAACTCAAGGTCGGCGACCTCGTGCAGAACTACGGCGGCTGGCAGGAGTACAGCCTCACAACCGGCAAGGAGGCCTTCGCCATCGACGAGTCCGTCGCCCCGGCCAGTGCCTACCTCGGCATCCTCGGCATGACCGGCTTCACCGCATACTCCGGCCTGCTGGCCATCGGCAAGCCCCAGGAGGGCGAGACCGTCGCCGTCGCCGCAGCCACCGGACCGGTCGGCTCGGCGGTCGGGCAGATCGCCAAGATCAAGGGCTGCCGCACCGTCGGCATCGCCGGCGGGCCGCAGAAGGTCGAATACCTCAAGGAGCTCGGCTTCGACGTGGCACTCGATCATAAGGAGCCGGATCTGCGCGGCCGGCTGAAGGAAGCAGTCCCCGAGGGCATCGACGTGTACTTCGAAAACGTCGGCGGGCATGTGTGGGATGCCGTGCTGCCGCGGCTGAACACCTACGCCCGTGTGCCGGTGTGCGGCCTCGTCGCCAACTACAACCGCACCGAAGCCCCCGAGGGGCCGGATCGCTCGGCTGCGCTCATGGCCAATGTGCTCACCAAGAGCCTGACGCTGCGCGGCTTCATCCAGATGGAGTTCGTGCGTGACATGTACCGCGACTTCCTGGAAGAGATGGGTCAGTGGGTCTCTGAAGGCAGGATCAGCTACCGCGAAGACGTCACCGAGGGTCTGGAGAACGCCCCGGAGACCTTCATCGGGATGCTCAACGGCAAGAACTTCGGCAAGACCATCATCAAGGTCGCCGACTGAGTCATCACAGCTGACGGAACCAGCTCAGCTGACTGAGCTTCACGGGACTGCCCGGGGTCAGCCGCGGAATGCGGCGAAGACCTCGGGCAGTTTCTCTGCCGGCACACCGGCGCGCAGCGCGAGGATGAGCAGCAGTCGAGCCCGGTCGGCGTCCAGCATCTTGGCGGGGATGAGGCCGCGGGAGAGCAGGTCGATCTCCGCCCCCGGATAGCCGTAGGTGCGCTCGAGCACCGCCCCGGCTCCGGTGCGGCTGGCGAGCACCACCGGCATCTTCTCAGCGAGTGCTGCAACAGCGTCGATCGCCCGGGTCGAGACATGCCCGCCGCCGACGCCGGCGATGACCGCGCCAGCATATCCTGCCGCGGGTAGGCCTGCGAGGTAGGCGAGGTCGTCGTCGAAGCCGACGCTCACGAGCGCGACCCGCGGTGGGATCGGTTCGGAAGTCTCCTCGACAGACTCGGTGCCGCCCGCCTCGGGCACGGTGAGGGTGCCGGGCAGGGTGGCGGGCATGTGCTGGAGGATGACGCGGTCCTCGCTCACCCAGCCCAGCGGCCCGGCCGCCGGTGAGGCGAAGGCCGCGACCGAGGTGGTGTGCGCCTTCGTGACGGTCAGCGGGCTGTGGATCTCGTCGGCGAAGACGAGCAGGCTCGGCAGGCCGGCCAGGCTCGGGTCGAGGGCGGTCAGGGCTGCCGCGCGGACGTTGGCGGGGCCGTCAGCACCGGGCAGGGTTGGGTTGCGCATCGCGCCGGTGGCGATGATCGGCAGGCCGGAGTCGTTGATGAGGGCGAGGACGAACGCGGAATCGGCCAGCGTGTCGGTGCCCTGGGTGAGGACCACACCGCGGGCACCGTCAGTGCGCGCCTGGCGGGCGGAGGCGACGACCGCGTCGAGCATGCCGAGGGTGATGCTGCCCGAGCCGACCTGCGCGACCTGGTCGAAGGTCACCTCCGGGGCCCCGCCGGGCAGCGTGTCGAGGCCAGCGGCTGCGGCGATCTCACTGGCGCTCACCGAGGGGGTGACGCCTGAAGCGGAATCGGTGCCGGAGTTCGTGGCGGCGATGGTGCCGCCGAGGGCGATGACGTGCAGGCGGGACATGGAGCTCCTGGGGGAGGGGGTCAGCGGTTCTTCGGGCGGGCGTAGAGCTGCTTGCGGACCGTGGCAACGACGGTGCCGGAGGCGTCGACGATGTCGTTTTCGAACCACATGAGCGACTTGCCCTCGGCGTCGGATTCGGCGCGCATCGCCTCGACGGCGGCGTCGTCGAGGCGGATCTCGGTGGTGACGGTGCCGCGGCCGGGGCGCTTGAAGTCGATCTCACCGGCCTTATCCCACACGATGTAGTCCTTGCCGAGGCGGTGCATCATGAGGATCATCCAGAACGGGTCGCTCATGGAGAACAGCGTGCCGCCGAAGTGGGTGCCGACGTAGTTCATGTTCATCCGGCCCTGCTTGAGCTCGATGTGGGCGGACGTCCAGTCGGGGGCGATGTGGCGGACCCGCACACCGGAGGCGAGGAACACCGGCCAGGCGTTCATCGCCGCCTTGAGGGCGGCGGGATTGTTCTTGACGTCGGTGACGACGCGCTTGGTGCGGGCACGGGCTGTCAGGAACGCCTGCTGGGCGCGATGCACAAGAACCATGGGCTTCAGTATACGGACGTCTGGCCAGGCGTTTCAGCCGTCTCAGCGAACGCCCGATCTCCGGCTCAGAACCCCATGACGGAGGCGATCATGAGCATCGTGACGCAGAAGCCGACGACGTAGTTCAGCCACAGGAACACCCGCCAGCCGGCGCGGGCACGCTCGGCGCTCTCGTCGGTCAGCCCAGCGAACCGGCCGGTGTTGATCGCATACGGCAGCGCGAGCACCGCCGCGATGCGCACAAGGAACGAGTCGGCGTAGAGCAGCAGCACGCCTGCGACAATGTAGGCCGCGGTCGCCAGCCACACGGTCGACCGGGCCCCGATGACGGTGGCGATCGAGGCGAGCCCGCCGGCTCGGTCGGGTCCGATGTCCTGCACAGCACCGAAGGCCTGGCTGGCCACACCCCAGATGAAGAACGCCGCGAAGATGACGGCCACATTGCGGTCGAGGGGCGCCCCGGTGAGCGCCAGGCCGTACCAGGCCGGGGAGGAGAAGTGGGTTGAGGAGGTCACCGCGTCGAGGAACGGGATCTCCTTGAACCGCAGTCCGCGCACGCTGTAGGCGGCCACGGCGAACATGCTGATCGCCAGCACGAGGTTCGCCCGCCAGTCGCCGAGGACCACGAGTGCTGCGAGGAACGGCAGGCAGGACACGGCCGCACTGATGAGGATCGTGCGGTGGTGCTTGGGGGCGGTGACGTGGCCTTCGATGCCGCCCTTGCGCGGATTGCGGATGTCGGATTCGTAGTCGAAGACGTCGTTGATGCCGTACATCGCCAGGTTGTACGGGATGAGGAAGAACAGGCAGCCGAGCACGAACGGTGCGTCGACGCCGCCGCCGGTGAGCAGATAGGCCGCCCCGAATGGGAAGGAGGTGTTGACCCAGGAGACCGGGCGCGAGGTGCGGGTCAGGAGTCCGAGTGTGCTCACGACCCGGCCCGCCCGTCGGCATCCTCGGGCCGGCGTGGTTTCCGGCGGTTGCCGAGCAGCAGCCACAGGCTCGGCAGCGCTGCGACGGCGACGATCGTGTAGGCGAGATCCTCGATCGGCATGAGCCCGATGCTGATGCCCAGATGGTTGTCGTAGGTGAACAGGCCGGCGGCGATCATGAGGTTGTCGAAGATCATCGTCAGCCCGATGAGCAGCGCTGCGGTGATGGCCAGGGCCCGCTGGTGGATCCGGGACCGGGAGGCGGTCATCGACGGGTCGGCCGGCGCCGAGGTGGCGGGCCGGTGGGCCGGATCGGTCGGGCTGCCGAGCCGGGCTGAGGAGGGATCGGAGCTGCGCAGCCGCAGCAGGGCGGCGAACAGCAGCCCAAGCGCGGGGATGAGGAAGACGAGGTTGATGAGCGTATAGGTCACGGCCGGCCACCGCCTGTTCCTGGTGTGCCTGTTCCCGTCGGCTCGGGGCCGGGCTCATCGGTGCTGCGCAGGTGGGTGAGGATGCGCATCGAACGGGTGAAGACGACCATCGTGACCCAGCACAGGAAGAAGAGGAAGAAGACCTCTTCGACCGGCAGCTCCGGGGCGAGCTCGATGCCGGTCATGTACGGGCTGTCACCGCGGTAGAACACCCCGAAGACGATCCCGGCGGCATCCCAGAGGAGGAACGTCGCCAGACCGACACCGTGGACGATTGCCGCGCGCTTACAGTCGGCGAACCAGAACAGCTGGTGGCGCCAGTCGAGCAGCGCCATGCCCGCGATGGAGAACAGCAGGCAGCCGAGGTAAACGAAGCTCACCTGTCCACCGCCTCGGGAACGGGCAGGGGACCGGAGGTGCGGTCGCCGCGGAAGGCCTTGAGGACGTTCTCGGCACTGATGACGCACATCGGCAGACCGACGCCGGGTGCGGTGAAGGCTCCTGCATAGAAGAGATTGGCGACCTTGGCAGAGCGCACCCGGCCGCGCAGGAAGATCGACTGCATGAGCGTGTTCGCAGGCCCCAAAGCGGTGCCGGACCAGGCGTGGAAGTCACGAGTGTAGTCAGCTGGGGCGATGACGCGGCGCACTTGCAGCCGCTCGGCCAGGTCCGGGTGGCCGGTCCAGCGGGCGATCTGGTGGATGGTCGCCTCGGCGCACGCCTGCACGTTGGGATCGTCTGCGCGGAGGGAAGCGTCGGCCGGCCAGGGGACGAGGACGAAGAGGTTCTCACAGCCGTCCGGTGCGACCGTGGGATCGGTGCGCGAGGGTGCGCAGACGTAGATCGAGGCCGGATCGGGGATCTGCCGGTCGCGGTAGATCGCGTCGAAGTTCTTGCCCCAGTCAGAGGTGAAGAGCAGATTGTGATGCGCCAGCCTGTCGAGCCGGCCCTCGACGCCGAGCAGCAGGACGAGCGCGCCCATCCCCGGGTCGGCACGCTTCCAGCTGGCTGCCGGGCGGGTCTGGAGTCTGCGGGGCAGCAGCCGGGTCTCCAAGTGGTGGAGGTCGCAGGCGGCGACGACGGCATCGGCATCGAAGGCTTCGAGCCCGTCCCGGGTGCGGGCGAGCACCTCGCTCAGCTGCGCTCGCCTTCCCGGCAGGCCGAGACGACCCCGCCACCGGACGGGCTCATGGCGGGTCAGTGAGACGACCTCGGCTTCGGTGCGGATGTCGACCCCGAGGTCGCGGGCGCGTTCGGCGATCGCGGTGATGAGCGTGTGCATGCCGCCGGCCGGATAGCGGACCCCGTCGACGAGGTCGAGGTGGCTCATGAGGTGGTACATCGCCGGGGCGGTCTCCGGGCGGGTGCCGAGGAACACGGCCGGATAGCCGAGGATCTGCCGGGCGACGGGATCGCTGACGGTGCGGTCGATCTTCTCCTGCATCGAGGTGCTCAGCAGTTCGGTCAGCTCGCCGAGCCCGGTGAGCACCTCCGGGTGGGCGAACCCGGCCGGGGTGGAGAAGGTGGTGTAGAGGAAGTGGCCGAGTGCCAGCCGGTAGGTCCGGGAGGCGGAGTCGAGATAGGCGTCGACCCGATCCCGGCTGCCGGGCTCTAAGCGCTCGAAGAGGTCGAGGACCTTCTCACGTCCGGCCGGCACGTCAAGCCGAGTGGATGCTGACTCGCCAACTGGTTCGGGGAAGATCCGGTAGGCAGGATCGAGGTCGATGAGCTCGAGCGGGTTCGGGGCGCCGGTGAGGTCGAAGAGGTGGTCGAACACCTCGGGCATGAGATACCAGCTCGGGCCAGTGTCAAAGGTGAACCCGGCCTCCCGATGGATGCCGGCGCGTCCGCCGAGGGTCGCGTTCTTCTCCAGCAGCGTGACCGCATGGCCCCCCTGTGCGAGCAGCGCGGCGGAGGCGAGGCCGGCGATGCCGCCGCCGATGACGATGGTGCGCGTCACCGGCTCTCACCGCCGGTCGATGGGCGGCGCAGCGCACAGGCGGTTATGGCGAGCTTGCGCGGGTTGCTCACCCGCATCCGCTGCGTGCGGATCTGCACGGCAGGCGTGGTGGCCAGCGTCCGGTTGAGTTCGGCGAACAGGGCGTGGGCGATCCGCACGGCCGGGCGCACACGGGCCGGCAGCAGCTCGATGACTTCATCGGCTGCGGCGAGATCGGCGTCGATGTCGGTGACGATCCGGTCCCGGTCGGCATCTGTGAGTCCGTCGGTGCTGATGCCGGGCAGGTAGCTGCGGCCCAGGGCAGTGTCCTCGGCGAGATCACGCAGGAAGTTGACCTTCTGGAAGCCTGCCCCGAGCGCCATCGCTCCGCGTCGCAGGCGCTCGTGATCGGCCTCGGGCACGGCACCGAGGAAGAAGGCCTTGAGGCACATGAGCCCGATGACCTCCGCGGAGCCGTGGATGTAGTCAGCGATCGACTCCTCGGTGTGGACAGCTGGGGAGATGTCGGCGCGCATCGAGGCGAAGAACGGCTCCCATTCGGCCGGCCCGATGCCGACCTCGCGGGCGGTCGCGGCGTAGGCGTGGGCGATGATGTCGGCCGAGGCGCCGGTCGCCACCGCAGTAGCGATGCGGTGTTCGAAGGCGTCGAGTTCGGCCGAGCGCTGGGCGGCCGGCAGCCGGTGCATGCTGCCATCGACGATCTCATCGGCGACCCGGGCCATCGCGTAGATCGCGGTGATGTGGATGCGGACGACCCGCGGCAGGGTGCGCACGGCCAGGGAGAACGATGTCGAATACCGGGCCAGCACCTCGGCGGCGGCAGCCCGGCAGGTGCGGGTGTACTCCACCGGTGCAGGTGGGAGCTGCGCTTTGGCAGCGGCCGGCCGTGTTCTGCGGAACATCAGCGCACCACCCCTCAGTGCCGACCGGTCCGGCGGGTGGCGGCGAGCGCCTCGTGCTTGTTCTGCCAGATGAGCAGGCCCTCGCAGGCGAGCAGCAGGACGCCGAGCACGATGCCGACCCAGGCCGGGCCGACGATGATGAGCCCGACGACGGCGGCGAGGTAGACGATCGCACGCACGGCGATGACCGAGGTGCGGGAGGCGAGGAAGCCCTTCGGGGAGGCGAACAGCGCCCAGACGATGATGACGAGAACGAGCGCGCCGATGCCGGCCAGCCAGGCGAGCGCGCCGCCGCCGACGAGCATGAAGGCAACGTAGGCGATCGCCAGCCAGGCCAGCGTCTCGAGGAAGAACAGCGTCGCCTCGGCGATCTTCACCAGTGTCGACATCGCTGGGTTCCTCTCTCGGCAGGGCGGGGCGTGTGGTTCCACGATACCGCCTCGGGCATCGGCGGCCCGGCAGGCGGGCCGCGTTTGCGCAGGACAGAGCTGGGTGGAAGCTCAGTGCCGGGATCGCGGTCCTCAGTAGCCCGGATCGCGGCCGTGAGTAGACTGAACGGCGTGCCCGTCTGACCGGCAACCCGAAAGGACGCTTCATGACCCGTCGGACCCTGACCGCGACGGCAGCTCTATGCGCTGCCGCGCTGGCGCTCTCCGACTGCTCGCAGAACGACTCCGAGCCCAAGCAGGGCCCCGCCACACAGACCCCGGCTGACCCGCGCGGCACCGAGGGCCCGCCGAACTCCGGTGAGGAGGACGACCTGGCGAACTTCAAGCCGGCGCTGAGCTGGGAGGACGCGCAGAAGAAGGCGCAGGAGGACTTCGACGGGGACTTCCGGGCGATCCAGATCGCACTCGCCGAGGGCGGGGAGATCCGCTACGACATCGAGATGGCCTCCGATGAGCAGACGTACACCGCTGCCTACGACGCCAAGACCGGGGACGTCATCTCCACTGATAAGGAGAAGCACGAGGGCAAGGGCGAGGTGCTCTCCCTCGATGACTACGTCGGCCTCGATGAGGCGAAGTCCTCGGCCCTCGATGTGCTGCCGGGCCGGATGACGAAGATCCACCTGGGCACCAGCAGCGACGGCAAAGCCGCCTACACGATTGACATCTCACCGGAGCAGGACGGCGAGACCTTCGAGGTCGTCGTCGATGCCGAGTCCGGCAAGGCCCACCGCTCAGACGACTGAGGCACAGGCCCGCTAACAGCGGATCGCCGCCGCATCTCTTGCAGGTGCGGCGGCGATCGGCGTTCACGGCAAGGGCGTCAGATATTCCTCAAGGAGAGCCTGTCGGCCTTCTTCGCCAGTGCGATGATCGCCAGCAGGCTGACGACGAGCACCGCAGTGCCGATGAGGTCGAGGACGAGGTTCGGGGTGAGGAACAGGACCGAGCCGATGATGAGCGAGATCCGCAGCACCCACGGCACGGTCACCATGAGGAAGCCCTCGGCGGCCACAGCGAGCAGGATGACGCCGATCGAGGCGGTGGCGATGACGCGGATGGCGGTCATGACATCGGCGTCCTGCATGATGAGCACCGGGTTGTACACGAATACGAACGGCACGATGTAGCCGGCCAGCGCGAGTCTCATCGCCGTGAATCCGGTCTGCATCGGTGTGCCGCCTGACAGTCCGGCTGCCGCGAACGCGGCGAGCGCAACCGGCGGGGTGATGTTGGCGAACAGTCCGAAGTAGAACACGAACAGGTGGGCGGCCAGCGGTTCGACACCGAGCTGGGCGAGTGCCGGGGCGGCCATCGTCGCGGTGACGATGTAGGCCGGGATCGACGGCAGGCCCATGCCGAGGATGATGCAGGCGACCGCGGTCATGATGAGCGTCGGCAGCAGGTAGCCGCCGCCGATCGTCACGATCGCGTTGGCGAGCTTGACGCCGAATCCGGTCTGGCTGGCGACACCGACGATGATGCCGACCGCCGCACAGGCCACAGCGACCGAGACTGCGGTGATGGCGCCGTCGCGCAGGGCCAGGATGATGTCCTTGAAACTCATCCGGGTGGTCTTGCGCAGCATCGCCACGAGCACGGTGACGAAGATCGTCGTGACCGCTGAGAACAGGATCGTCCGGCCGGAGAAGAACAGCATGTACAGCAGGTAGGCCAGCGGGATGAGCAGGTGGCCGCGCTCGCGCATGACGTCCATGACGGCTGGCAGGTTCTTCCGCGAGATGCCTTCGAGTCCGCGGCGGGTGGCGCGCAGGTGCACCTGCATGATGATGCCGAGGTAGTACAGCAGTGCCGGCACGATCGCGACCAGGGCGATCTCCCGGTACGGGATGCCGAGCGTTTCGGCCATGATGAAGGCTGCTGCACCCATGATCGGCGGCAGGATCTGCCCGCCGACCGACGCAGCGGATTCGACAGCGCCGGCGAAGTTGCGATGGTAGCCGATCTTCTTCATCAGCGGGATCGTGAATGCGCCGGTGGTGACGACGTTGGCGATTGCCGAGCCGTTGATCGAGCCGAGAAAGCCTGAGGCGATGACCGCGACCTTCGCCGGCCCGCCGCGGGTCTGCCCGGCGATGGCGAGGGCGATGTCGTTGAAGAATTGGCCCATCCCTGAGCGCTGGAGGAAGGCGCCGAAGAGGATGAAGAGGATGATGTAGGTCGATGACACCCCGATCGCGGTGGAGAAGATCCCCTCGGTCGAGGTGAGCATGTAGTTGAGGATCCGGTCGAGGTCGTAGCCGCGGTGGCGCATGAGCCCGGGCATCGACCGGCCGTAGATGTCGTAGATGATGAACAGCACTGCCAGCGCCGGCAGGAACCAGCCGGTCACGCGGCGGGCGGCCTCCAGGGTGGCGAAGACGAGGATGCCGCCGATGATGACATCGGTCATCGTGAACCGCGAGCCGCGGGTGACGAGCTCGGCGTACTGGGTGGCCAGATAGATCGCCACCGAGGCGGAGGCGGCGATGAGGATGTAGTCGAACCAGGGTGTCGTCGCCCGCTTCTCCTTGGCGTAGGGCCGGTAGAGCGCGAAGGCGAGGACGAGGATCGCTGAGACGTGGATCGCGCGGTGCACGAGCGTCGGCGGCCCGCCGAAGAGCGCGGTCCAGATGTGGTAGACCGACAGCGACACGGCGACGACTCCGACCGGCCAGGCCAGCCATGTGCTGAAGACATCGCGGGTGCGCGATTCGCGGTCGTACTTCTCCAGGGTCTCCAGGTCGGCGTCGGAGGTGTCGGCGTGCAGCACGCCGGTGTCGGCGTCAGCCTGCCCGGCGGCGGTCGATCCAGTGCCCGGGCGCGGGTCGTCTGCGGCTGCGTCGCGGGCGTTTCCGGTCGGCGGAGTGTGCGGTGTGCTCATCGTGTGTGCTTTCTTCCTTGTCAGGCCAGGACCATCTCCACCGGGCTGCGGTGGGGGATGTCGGCCGGTGCCAGGAGGCGGTGGCCGTCGATGCTGAGGGTGTGCTCGACGTCGTGGGAGTGGATCCAGCGCACGGCATCGAAGTGCCGGGCAATTCCGCAGTAGCGGAGCATGTCCCCGACCTTCACGACGTGCGGGGCCTCCGAGGGTGCCCCGGCGCCGGTGAGGGCGATGTCGGTGCAGTCGAGGAGGAACCCGCCGCGGCTGAGCGTGTAGTACTCGATCCAGGGTGTGTGATCGACGGAGTGGATCCACGCCAGGGCGATTGTCGCCTGGCGGCTGACCGTCACGTGTCGGTAGACCTCGTGCGGCCGGCGCTGGTGGCGGATGAGGACGGTGGCCTGCGCCGCGGCCGAGGCGGTCATCGCCACGGCCGCGAGCGTCGCCGCCCAGCCGGCGAACCGGCCGAGCGCCGCCCGTCGCGTGTGCCGCACCGGCCCGTCAGCAGGCTGCGGCGGGCGGGCACGCGACGGGCTCAGGCTCAGGACGTGCCGGCTTCGTCGAAGTAGCGCTTGGCACCGGGGTGCAGCTCGGTGACGACGACGTTGGGAGCGTTCTCGAGCGTGATGTCCTTGGCGGCGTTGTGCGTCGCGTGGACCTGGTCGAGGTTGTCGAAGATCGTCTTCGTGATGTCGTAGACGGCGTCTTCGCTCAGCTCCGGGCTGGCCAGCAGCAGGTTCGGGATGGTCACAGTCGCGGCATCCTCCTTGCTGTCGTAGGTGTCCTTGGGCACGGTGCCCTCGCCGAAGAACTCGTATTCGAGCAGCTTGTTCAGCCCGTCGCCTTCGAACGGCACGACCTTGACGTCGTGGGTGGTCGCCAGGTCGGTGACCGCAGAGTTCGGCAGGCCGGAGGTGACGAACGCGGCGTCGACCTGGCCGTTCTTCATCTGGTCGATGGCCTCGGCATAGGGCAGGTAGTCGGCGGTGAAGTCGTCGTAGCTCATGCCGTAGGCGTCGACGACAGTGCGGGCGTTGAGCTCGACGCCGGAGTTGACGTCGCCGACGGACACGCGCTTGCCCTTGAGATCCTCGATCGAGTCGATTCCCTTGTCCTCGAGCGTGATGACCTGCAGGTACTGCTCGTACAGGTTCGCGATCGCCGGCAGGCTCTCGACCTTGTCCTCGAACGGCCCCTCGCCCTTGAGCGCCTGGTCGGTGGCATCGGCCATCGCGAAGGCGATCTCGGCGTCGCCGTCGTTGAGCAGGGTGACGTTCTCGACCGAGGCGCCGGTGGCCTGGACGGTCGAGTCCGAGCCGAGCTCGTCGCTGAGCAGCTGGGACATGCCGGCTCCGACCTGGTAGTAGACGCCGGAGTTGCCGCCGGTGGCCACGGTGATGAACTCGGTGCCGGCGTCGCCGCCGCCCTCACCTGAGTCGCCTCCGCCGCCGGCGCAGCCGGAGAGCACGAGCGCGGCAGCTGCGGCGCCGGCCAGGACTGTGGGAAGAGTACGTGTGCGCATAGAAAGTGGATCCCCTCGTGGTGGGTGGCGCAGCTGCGCGTGGTGTGCGCAGATGCCGCACCCCCTGTGGTGCGGATTACTAACGATACTGTCGTGAAACTCACAGATTCAATTGCAATATCGGCTCCCGGACGCCCACCGGGCCGCTGTTATGGAATCGTTGTCGCCCAGGCCGCGCAAGCCGCACCAGCATGCCGATCGCCCGTGCCCGAGGTGGGCGTTCCCGCAGCCGGTGACCCCCGCCTCGGCGACGGGGTTCTCCCGCTCTCGAGGCGCCGCTCACCGGCCGTGGCAGGGAGCCTTGTCTGCGGGGTGGGGAATAATCGCAGGTGGGAGGATGTTGTTCCCATGGTTAGCGAATGTTCTCGATCGTGGAGGTAAAGCAGTGACGAAGCGCCCGTACACCGTTCCCGGACTGACGAACGAAGATGCCAAGAAGGTCTGCGAGATCCTGCAGGACCGGCTCAACTCGATGAACGACCTGCACCTGACCCTCAAGCACGCCCACTGGAATGTGGTCGGCCCCAACTTCATCGGCGTCCACGAGATGCTCGACCCGCAGGTCGAGACCGTGCGCGGCTTCGCCGATGCCATCGCTGAGCGGATCGCCGCACTCGGCTCCAGCCCGGTCGGTGTGCCCGGCCGCCTGACCTACCAGCGGCCGTGGGAGGACTACGACGTCGACCGTGCCGGCACGATCGAGCACATCAAGGCGCTCAACCGCGTCTACGACGGTGTTGTGAAGTCCCACCGCGACGCCATCGAGGAGACCGGCGAGATCGACCCGGTCACCGAGGACATGCTCACCGGGCAGTCCTTCGAGCTCGAGCAGTTCCAGTGGTTCCTGCGCGCCCACCTCGAAGACGGCAGCGGCAAGATCGATCAGTGATCGGCAGCTGAATCTCTCGCGGGCCCTGCTTCTTGCAGAAGCGGGGCCCGCAGTCATTCGCAGGGGCTGGAGTACCGGTTCAGAATCGGTGGGTGATGCTCAGCTCGGTGCCGAGCAGCACCCCGGTGCGGAACTCGACCGGCTGCCCGCCGGAGGTGCCGAGGCGTTCGAAGCGCAGCAGCGCCTCACCGGTCGCGCATCCGAGCAGATGGGCCTCATCGGGCCCGGCGAGCACAGCGGCGACATCCTCGAAACCGCCGTCGATGCGCACGTTCGCGGTCTCGGCGAGCACATGGTAGACCGCCTCGCGGGTGAAGTCGGCGCTCATGAGCGGCTCCCCGAGGGCCGCCGGCAGCCACACATGGTCGACGGCGACCGGCGTGTCACCGGCCCGGCGGATGCGCGCCAGATGGAACAGCCGCGCATCGGCTGGCAGGGCGAGCCGGTCAGCGGCCTGCGCATCGGTGATGATCTCCTGGGCGAGGATGTCCGAAAGCGGTTCGAGACCGGAGCGGGAGATGACCTCGAACAGCGAGTAGATCGCCCCGTAGGCAGACGGGCTGGTGGTGAGCAGGTGGGGGCGCTTGCCGCGGTTGGCTGTGAGCACACCGCTTTCGCGCAGCGGGCGCAGCGCCTGACGCATGGTGCCGCGGGATACCTGGTATTCGGCGGCGAGCTGCAGCTCACCGGGGAACCCGGCGTGGAACTCGCCGGCGGCGATGCGGGCGCGCAGGTCGTCGTGGATCTGCTTCCACCGCGGAGCGTTGGCTGCCATTGCGTCCCCTTCCCACAGTGTTCCCGCGCCTGTTCTGTGTTCCTGCGTCTCTTCTGGCTACCACTCACCGGAGCCGCGTATGGTGGCAGGCGGACAGCGGAAACATCCGACTCGATATCAGCATAGGAGAGAGCACGCATGAACCGGCCCCGAGCCACACGATCCCAGGGATTCCTGGCCCGGAACTGGCCGTGGACGATCGCGGCCGGCCTGCTCGTCATCATCCTCGTCATCAGCATCATCGCTGGTTCGGGCTTGGGTACGAACTCCGGCACGCAGGCAGAGGACGAGTCCGGCAGCCAGGGCGCAGCCACCGGTGCCCAGCAGCAGGAGTTCGACCTCTCCCGCCGCATCGACGGCGACCCGACCGCTATGGGCGAGGTCGATGCCCCGGTCGTGCTCATCGAGTTCGCCGACTACCGCTGCCCGTTCTGCGGCAAGTTCCACCGCGACACGCTCGGCGACCTTGTCGATGAGTATGTTGCGGACGGCCGGATGCGCGTCGAGTGGCGCGATGCACCGGTCTTCGGCGACCAGTCCGTCGACGCCGCTGTCGCTGCCCGGGCAGCAGCTGAGCAGGGCGTGTTCTGGGAGTACCAGCATGCCGTGTTCGGTGAGGCGCCGGACAGCGGCCACCCGGACCTGCCGCGCGAAGTGCTCATCAAGCATGCCAAGACCGCCGGAGTTGCGGACATGGAGAAGTTCGAAGCCGACCTCGACAGCGAAGACCTGCACGCCCAGGTGCAATCAGACTTCGAAGAGGCTCAGCGCCTCGGCGTCACAAGCGTGCCGACCTTTGCGATCAACGACTCCGTCATCTCCGGTGCCCAGCCAGCCGAGGTGTTCCGCGAGACGATCGAGAAGGAACTGGCTGAAGCCGGTCAGTAAGGCTCGGCAGCTCAGCGGCGGGCGCTTTCGGACCGCAGGAAGTCGCGCAGGTACGGGATCGCGAACTCGACCTTCCCGCGGCCGGACTCCATGATGACCCCATCGATGATGAGCCGGCTGCGGTACACCCCGGCATGCTGGATGCTGACCCCGAGGCGTTTGGCGACCTCACGGGTCAGCGAGGGCTCGTCATCAGCACTCATCGCGAAGATGTAGTCCTTGTCCCGATCCGACAGGCCTGCCAGTGTTGGTTCGTGGATCTGCCGGAACAGGGCGGGTCTGGCCTGCTCGACCGCCCAGGCGACATGCTCTGCGGTGATGACCGGTGCCTCGGCGGCGGCCTCCCACGCGAAATCGCCGATGAGCTGCACCAGATACGGGTAGTTCTCTGAAGCCTCGACTGCGGTTTCGAGAGCATCGGCGTCGATCGACTTGCCGGCGTTCTCGATCGGGTGGCGCAAGGCGACGGCGGTGTCGTCGGCGGTGAAGTTCTTCAGTGCGATCCGTTCGGCCCGGCGCAGGAACGTCGAGACGTCGTCGTTGACGAGCTTGTTCATCGTCGCCGGCAGTCCGGCGGCCACGAACGCCAGCGGCGCTCCCTGGGACACTGCATGTGCCACTGCATCGGTGATGGCCCGTAGCTCAGCGACATTCGTCCGGTGCACCTCATCAAGCGTCAGCAGCAGACCGGTGCCGTGAGCAGACAGAATGTCGAGGGCCTGCATGAGCCGGTGACGCAGATCCGGGGTCAGCGGATTCGTCGAATCGGCTCGGGCCGTCAGTCCGCCGCCGATGACCGGCAGCGTGAACCCGACAGTGGAGGACGTCGAGGTCTGGGCGGCATCGAGGTCTTCGAGCAGCTGCGGCAGTCGTGCTTCGGTCAGCCGCTGCACGACACCCGGGGAGGCCTGTTCTCGCACTGTCACCCACTGGCGGGAGTCAGCGACCTCGCCGAAGGTGTTGAGCAGCACCGTCTTGCCGACCCCGCGCGGGCCGGTCACGAGCATCGCGCGACCGCGGACCGCACCGTCGAGAGCGCGGGCGAAGAGGTTGACCTCCTTTTGGATGCCGACGACGGCAGCCGGGGTGGTCCCGAAACTCGGGCTGAACGGCGAGGGGTGCCGACGCGGATTCGGCGGCGGAATGGTGACGGTCACAGCTGCCCTCCGATCGGAACGACACCACGGCGGTGAGGCACAGCAGGTGCAACTGGTGCTGCAATGCACTCAGGTTCGGTTATGGAGCTTACGGTATCGTCGCCAGCGGACACGACAGCTGCGGCCCGGACCGAGCCGCGGCACACACCAGGAAAGGGAGAGGGTCGATGCTGGCCGAGCTGGCAACCTGGCAGCCGCGCCGCTGGCTGTTCGCTCTCGGCACCGCTGCTGCCACCATCCTCCTCGTCGCTGTCCCAACTGACCTCATCGACACGCCGCTGTTCACCCGCGATGTCCCGCCGACCTGGTGGGCTTGGCCGGTTCTCATCGCCAATGCCGTGCTCGCCGGCCTCGTCGCCGCCACGTACGTCGCCCGACGCGATACCGGTGAGAACTCCGAGGAGCGCGGCGGCCGGCTCGGTGCGGCCGGAGCGGTCATCACGTTCTTCGCCGTTGGCTGCCCGGGGTGCAACAAGCTCGTGCTGCTAGCACTGGGCTATGCCGGGGCGATGCAGTACTTCGAACCCGTTCAGCCGGTCCTCGCGCTCGGGTCGATTGCGCTGCTGGCTTGGGCGTTCGTCGCCCGCGTGCGCAAGGAGCGCAGCTGTCCGCTGTCGAACGCCGGTCAGGCGGCCGCCGCCTCGGGCGCGGAAAATGCACCGGTTGATGCCGCGTCCGGCAAGACGCGCTGAGATTAACTTCCGGCAGTTTCGTTTCGCGCCACGGCACATGGTTGCCGGCAGGGTCCCGCCTGCCCAAGGTGCCCGGTTTGGGAGGCCGGAGCAGTCGAACGGGCCTGTCCGGCCGTTCCGGCCTGCGAAACCGGGGGGTGCCTTATTCGCTATGCAATTGCCAGACCACAGTCGCTCAGCCCCTGTTCTGTGCAGCTGCGACCATGGCTGACACTGGCTGTGTCGGTGTGCAGGTGCTGCCGCGGGTGTGGGGGCGGCGAGGTTCTCATCACGGGTGTGCCTCTTCAGGGGAGAAGAGCCCGTCGTTCACATTGTCGTGCGAGCCTGGCGTGTCCGGCTGGGAGTGGGCTTCACCTGGCGTGGTGTTGGTGATGAGTTCGGCATGCCGGCGGTGCAGCACTGACCCCGGTGGATGGGTCGTTGCTGTTGTGCCTCCTGGCAGCGTCCACGTCAGTACCCCTGTTCGGGGCTCGCGTCTGAGTCTAAGACTCCTTGGGTTTTGAGTTGGTGGTGCTGTTTGCACAGTGGGTGCAGGTTCTCCATGGTTGTCGGTCCGCCGTGGGTGGGGTGCCTGTGGTTGAAGGGTTCGATGTGGTCGAGTTCTGCTTTTGTGGCCGGCCGGTCGCAGCCGGGGGCGGTGCAGTATCGCCAGCGCGCCACGAGTGCGTGCCGCATGCGTGCACCGATCGTGTACGTCGTTGCGACATGGTCGAGGACTTCACCGGTGTTCGGGTCGGTGAGCAGACGGTAGATTGTGTCCCCTGCCGAGCCGACCAGCTGACGGGCCACATCAGCACTGACGGGGCTACCGTCGACCGAACCGGGCAGCTCGTCAGCGGCTGGGCCCTCGGTCAGTGCCATGGCCGGTACGGTGATGGTGATCTTGGCCTGGCGTGCCAGCCACTGGCCGCTGGCCGGGACATGAGACGGGCGTATCACTGAGCAGGTCGGCGAGATCATCCGCCAGCGGATCCAGTGGCGAACCAATGTGTCCCGAAGCTTCCTGCCGTTTGGCTAGCGCCTCCTGTGCGAGGTCGAGGGTGTTGACATCCCCGCCGATCGTCGCGCCGATGAGGAAGTCGTACTTCAGCTGCTCAAAGGAGCGGGAGTCAGCGAAGACATGGTTGTCCGGCAGGTCGAACCCGGCAGTGTAGCCGCGGACCACACAGCGGGCCATGCCCTCAAGGCGCGCGTGAAGGAGCGCGATCTCATGAGACGGTCCCTGCACGATGAGCGTGCCGCGACCGTGCTGATCGTAGAACGCCTCGACGCGGCGGCGCTCCCGGATCTGCTGAGCCTGTTCGGCGCGCGTGACCAGCGCGGCAATGGCGGCCTTGACCTCCGAGTAGTACACGCTCTTCTTCGTCGCGGTGATCGTGGCCAGCAGCGTGTCGAGCTGACCGAGCAGGGCCGGGTCGACGGATGCTGCCTGCCCGGCGGCGGAGACGAAGCGATCGAAGCTCAATCTGCCCGCGCGCACCTGTGCGGTGAGTTTCGGCAGTCCGATGAATGCCGTGGCGGCGCCAGTGACCCGTGACCACGCGGTGTTCGACGTGATATCGAGGGCGTGGGCGAGAGCGGCCAGCGTCGGTGTGCCGATGCGGTCGCGCAGCCAGGTGAGCGCCTCTGCGCGCGCTGCATCGGAAACTCCGCCTGCTGCTTGCGGTTCAACCGCAGTTTTGGCTGCCTGCGGTTCAGCCGCAGTCTCGGCGAAGCCAGCACCGGCGAGGGAGTGCAGCGCATCGACCTGAGTGTCGATGTTGTCACGGCTGTCAGCGCGCACCCGTTCGAGCACGACGCCGAACATCTCCTCATACCCCTGCAACTGTGCCCGCTCGAGCGCGCTGAGGGACTGCTCGAAGGCGCAGAACCGGGTCCGGTACGCCCCAGCAGGCGTCGGCACGGAAGTCTCAACTGTCGCCGTCATCGCCGTCGCCTCCCTTCGCTTATCGATGCAATGGTTCCATCACACCACGAGGCACGGACAACGCAGACTGACCAGGGACAACGCCGAACCATGGGTGCAAAAGCGACCGTGCCCGCCACCGCCGTCCGCGTCATGCCCATCACCCCTCTGTCCAACTGGAGCCCTCAGGGCTCTCCTTCCTTGCTTCCATCACAGCACGAGGCACGGACATCGCTCGCTCACCAGCAAATATACACTCGACGGGTGCTGAGCAAGGGGCTGGCAGACCCGAGCCAGCCACCACCTCGGCAGACCCGACTCAGCCGCCGCCTCGGCAGCGGAGGCCCCCATCGGGGCAACGGCGCCCCCTCGGGAGCGGCAGCCACCCCAGCAGACCCCGCAACCGGCAAGGCGGCCTGAGATTATCCACCGGCAGGTGTAGACTCGCGGACCAAGGGCACGATCCACTGACGGCAGCCGAGGGGAGCCACACACGTGTGGGAGTACTTCACGCAGCGCTCTGACCAGATCCTCTTCGCCTCCTGGCAGCACTTCAGCCTCGTCGGCCAGAGCCTCCTGCTCGCCACCCTCATCGCCGTTGTCATCGCCGTGCTGTCGTACCGCTCCTCAGCGCTGACTGCAGCAGCCAACAGCGTCTCGGCGATCGGCCTGACGATCCCGTCGTTCGCGCTCGTCGGCCTGCTCATCGCCCCGGTCGGCTTCGGCGTCATTCCCGCCGTCATCGTCGTGACCTTCTACGCCGCCCTCCCGATCCTGCGCAACGCCCTCGTCGGGCTCGCCGGCATCCCCGGCGACGTCGTCGAATCCGCCCGCGGAATCGGCATGAGCCGCCTGCGCACCCTGATGACCGTCGAACTGCCGATGGCCTGGCCGGTCATCCTCGCTGGCGTCCGCGTCTCCGGGCAGATGGTGATGGGGATCGCGACCATCGCCGCCTACTCACTCGGCCCTGGCCTCGGCGCGTTCATCTTCTCCGGCCTCGACCGCCTCGGCGGCGCGAACTCACTCGAATCCGTCGTCATTGGCGTCGTCGGCGTCATCATCCTCGCCTTCATCCTCGACCTGCTGCTTGTGGCAGTCGGCCGCTTGACCATCCCGAGGGGTATCCGTGTCTGAGAACCACCGCACTGCATCCACCGCTTTCGAGGCGGCCGGCACCGAGCATGAGACCGGCACCCAGGGCGTGTCGATCACCCTGGAGGGGATCACCAAACGCTACGACTCGGGCAAGCCGCCGGCTGTCGACGGGCTGAATCTGGAGATCCCGGCCGGTTCGATCGTGATGTTCTGCGGGCCGTCCGGCTGCGGGAAGACGACGACGCTCAAGATGATCAACCGGCTCATCGAACCGACGTCGGGCCGGGTGCTCATCGATGGTGAGGACGTCACCGACCTCGATGCCGACAAGCTGCGCCGCCGGCTGGGCTACGTCATCCAGGCCGGCGGGCTGTTCCCGCACATGACGGTGGCCAAGAACATCGGACTGGTGCCCAAGATGCTCGGCTGGGATGCCAGCCGGATCCGCGCCCGCGTCGACGAGCTGCTCGAACTCGTGTCCCTTGACCCGGCCGCCTACCGCGACCGGTTCCCGCGCGAGCTCTCCGGCGGCCAGCAGCAGCGCGTCGGTGTCGCCCGGGCGCTGGCAGCAGACCCGCCGGTGCTGCTCATGGATGAGCCCTTCGGCGCGGTCGACCCGATCACCCGCCAGCGGCTGCAGGATGAGCTCATCGCCATCCACTCGGAGCTGAAGAAGACGATCGTGTGCGTCACCCACGACTTCGACGAGGCCGTCAAGCTCGGCGACTGGATCGCGATCTTCCGCGAAGGCGGCATCCTCGCCCAGTACGACTCACCTGAGAGGATCCTCGCCCAGCCGGCGAACTCCTTCGTCGAGGACTTCATGGGCGCAGGCGCCGGGCTCAAGCAGCTGTCCCTGTCCCGCCTCGATGACGTTGAGCTGACCGAACCGGTGCGCGTGCGTGCCGGTGCCCCCGCCGCCGAGGCGGTGGAGACGATGCGTGCGGCAGGCGATGACTACGTGGTCGTCGTCGACGACCAGGACCGGCCCGTCGACTGGCTCATCGCCAGCCAGCTCGAACGCTTGGAGACGATGCCGACGCAGGTGAATGAGGACCTGCCGGTGGTCTACAACCGCGCCTCGCTCAACGACGCACTCGATTCGATGCTCGTGACGACGACGTCATCGGCGATCGTCGTCGGCCAGCGCCGCCAGATGCTCGGCCTCGTCACCGTCGATACGATCATGGACGTCATCTCCGGGCTCAACGGCCGCGCCCACGACACTGCCGCCGAGGCGCCGCTGGGGCAGAACGAACCCGAGGAGTTCGAGATCCCCGAAGACGATGGGCGCACCGGCCGCAACACTGACGAGGCGATCGCCGCTAAGCAACGCGAAGACCCGACCGCAGACACAGGCGACACCGGTGACGGCACGGCTGCTGACGATACGGCAGGCGGCACGGTTGCCGACGAAACGGCAGGCAAAACGGCAGGCGACACGGCTGCCGGTGAACCCGCCGATCGTCCGGCCGGCGCGCACCGTGCAGACGAGGACCGGCCATGAGTACCCTGACCGTCGGACAGCGCAGAGACATCCGCGACCTGCTCGTGCAGGCCGGGATCATCGTCGCGGCCTTCGGCGTGCTCATCTGGTGGCTGCTGACCACCGACCTCACCGAGGTCGAATCCTCCACTCTGGCACCCGGCGCGGTCTGGTCGCTGACCGTGGAGCACCTGCTGCTCACCGTCATATCCGCCGTCATCGTGCTCGCCGTGGCGATCCCGCTCGGCATCCTGCTCACCCGCCCAGCCCTGCGCCGGGCCGCAGGACCGGTCATGGCCGTAGCGAACATCGGCCAGGCCGCCCCGGCCGTCGGCATCATCGTGCTCTTCGGGTTCTGGCTCGGCTTCGGCCTGCAGGCCGCGATCGCAGCACTCGTCGTCTACGCGCTGCTGCCGGTGCTGCGCAACACGATGGTCGGCCTCACCCAGGTCGACCGGCAGCTCATCGAAGCCGGCCGCGGCATGGGCATGAGCGCTGCCGCCGTGCTCTTCCGCGTTGAACTGCCGCTTGCGGTGCCCGTCATGCTCTCCGGCATCCGCACCGCACTCGTCCTGCTCGTCGGCACCGCCACTCTGGCGACCTTCGTCAACGGCGGCGGACTCGGCCTGCTCATCACCACCGGGGTGACGCTCGACCTCACCCGGGTGCTCATCGCCGGAGCCATCCTCGTTGCCCTGCTCGCCCTCGTCGTCGACTGGACCGGACGCGTCGTCGAACTGGCCGTACGGCCGAAGGGACTGGCATGACACCCCACCCGATCATCACCCCAGCCAGCCGCACACGCACGAGGCTCGGCCGCCTCGGCGCCGGGATCGCACTGCTGAGCACCCTGGCGCTCGGTGCCTGCGGACTGCAGCCCTCGGCCGCCTACATCCCGCCGGTGAACCCCGGGTCGATCGAGGAGATCCCCGGTGCCGCCGACGGAAAGGTCTTCACCGTCACGAGCAAGAACTTCACCGAGGCGGTCATCCTCGGCAAGATCTCCGTCATCGCCGCCGAAGCAGCCGGGTTCAGCGTCAAGGACCTCACGAACGTGCCCGGCAGCGTCTCGGCCCGCAAACTCATGACGAGCGGGCAGGCCGACCTGACCTGGGAGTACACCGGCACCGCCTGGCTGACGTACCTGAATGAGGAGGAGGGCATCCCGGATCCGCACGAGCAGTGGCAAGCGGTCCACGATGCCGACCTTGCCAACGGCCTGACCTGGGGCCCGGCGGCTGAGCTCAACAACTCCTACGGCATGGCGATCCGGCCCGATGCCCCCGGGGAGCTCGGCGCGGTGACGAAGATGTCGCAGCTGGCCGATCTCAAGCCGGAGGACCGCACGATCTGCGTGGCCGCCGAATTCAACTCCCGGCCTGATGGGCTCACCCCGATGCTCGAGGCCTACGACATTCCGCGCGGGGAGGCCGACGGCACACCGGAGGACAACATCGGCATCTACGATGCCGGCCCGATCTACTCCGCAACGGCGGCCGGGCAGTGCAACTTCGGCAATGTCTACCTCACCGACGGCCGGATCAAGGCGATGGGCCTCGTCGTCCTCGAAGACGACAGGCAGTTCTTCCCCGCCTACAACGCAGCCCCCGTGTTCTTCACTCAGACGCTCGAGGAGTACCCGCAGCTCGAAGAGGTCTACGCGCCGATCGCCGAGAAGCTCACCACCGAGCAGATGCAGGAGCTCAACCGGCAGGTCGACGTCGACGGTGACGACCCCGTCGACGTGGCACTGCGCTGGATGGTCGACGAAGGCTTCGTCACCGAACGGTGACTCGGCGGCCAGACGGTAGGCTTGTCGCCGGCTCGTGACGGAAGGAAGCGGCTCGTGACGGAAGGAAGCGGCGATGTTGGGTCTGAATCTCACCGAAGGCACGGTGCTCATCATCTGGCTGATCGGCATCGCCTGCGCGGCTGGCACCCGGCGCGAACCCGGTGACACCGCCCGCTACCCGCTCACTGTCATGGCCGCGCTGTTCGCCCCGATCATCGGTTCGGTCTATGCGGTTGTGCGGTTCTTCCAGGTGCGGGCACGCCACCAGCTGCAGCGCGGACTCGGCCGCGCGAAGGACACAGGGCTCAGCCGAGAGTGAGCGGCTCGTCGGCTGCGATCGGGCCGTCCTCGCCGACCCGCCAGGAGATCTCGACCTCCACCTCGCGCTTGGTGCCCTTGCTCGGCTTCTGCTCGGTCGCCGGCTTCTCCTCGTCGACGACCTCGACGGACAGGCGCACCGAGCTCGGCATCTCCAGCCGGGTCTCCTCAGCACCCTGACGGAACGCGAGCGTGCCCTCGGCGATCTGGTCGGCAAGCTGCTGGAGCAGGTCGGCGAGCTCGTCGCGGCTGCGGATCTCTTTGGTCTTGAGGTGAACGGTCTTCACAGTGACATCCCTTCAGTAACAGGGCGCCGGCGCAGATGCCGTGACAACGGCGAAAAGGCGCGCAACCGAATGGATATCCATCGTATCCGAGTCCGCATCTGCGGGATATGAACGCATGCGGAGCAGAAACAAAAGGTCTCGCCTGCTGGCACCAGTTCACAAGTGTGACCTGCGTCGCTAAGCTCTGTGTATGGACGTCACTCATACTCTCGGTTCATTTGACTACGTTGACCCAACTGATCTCAAGAGGATGGCTGAGGCCTCAGGGCCCAAGGTGACCATCCTGATGCCGACATCGCGAGCGGACCACCAATCCCGCGAATCCTCCACCCGGCTCAAGTCGCTCCTCGATGAGGCAGGCCGCAAGCTCGCTGAGACCGGCGTCGAGGCGAAGGAAGCCAAGGAGATCCTCGGCCCGCTCAACGACCTCGTCAACGACGGCCCGTTCTGGCGCCATCAGGCCGACGGGCTGGCTCTCTACGCAGCCACGGGCATGACGCTGACTTACCGCCTCGGTGTGCCGCTGAGCGAGCACGTCAGCGTCGGCGACTCGATGACGGTCCGCCCGATCGCCCCGGCGCTCGCACAGTCCCATGCCTTCTACATCCTGGCTCTGTCACGGAACAAGGTGCGCCTGTTCGACGCGACGAAGGACTCGATCGTCGAACTCGACCTCGGTGAGACCGTGCCGCAGAGCATGGACGACGTCGTCGACCCCGATGAGCGGCAACGGCAGCTGCAGAGCCGTTCGGTCGGTGGGGACCGTGCCATGTTCCACGGCCACGGCGCCGGCGGTGAGGTCGACCGGATCTTCGTCGAGAAGTTCGTCAAGGCTGTCGGTGAAGGAGTCGGAACGCTGCTCGGCAAAGCCCGCAGCCAGCCGCTGATCCTCGCAGCTGTCGCTGAGGCGATGCCGCTGTTCAAGCCCGTGTGCACCTACCCGGCGCTGCTTGACGAGATGGTCACCGGCAACCCCGACGACCGTACGCCCGGTCAGCTGCACGCCGATGCGTGGGAGGTCGTCATGCCGGCCTTCGCTGAACGCGACGACGCAGCCTACGCCCGCTTCGCTGATGCGCAGGGCACCGGCCGCGGCGTCACCCAGACCGATGTCATCCGCGAAGCAGCTGCCGAGGGGCGGGTCGACACGCTGTTCATCAACCCGTCGCTCTCTGCCTCAGAGGGCAGCGGGGATGTCGATTCCGCGATCCTGTCGACGCTGCAGAACTCCGGCACGATCGTCATCATCTCCGACGGCCGGGTCGAGAACGTCGCAGCACTGATGCGGTACTGACCCCCGGCCGCTCAGGCGGTCCTGATCTCTGTCAGAGCGGCGAGTGCGGCAAGGGCTGCGCTCGCCGCTTCGTGTCCCTTGTCCTCCCGTGAGCCCGGCAGCCCGGCCCGGTTGCGAGCCTGCTCGTCGTCATCGCAGGTCAGCAGCCCGAACCCGACCGGTGTGCCGGTCTCGGCCGCCACCTTGGCCAGCCCGTCGGTGGCGGCCCGGCAGACGTAGTCGAAGTGCGGGGTGCCGCCGCGGATGACGACGCCGAGTGCGACGACGGCGTCGAAGCGTTCCGCCGCCGCACGGGCCAGCAGCGGCAGCTCGAAGCTGCCCGGCGCCCGGAAGACGCTGACCTCCATCCCAGTCGTCTCAGCTGCGGCCTCGGCGAGGGCGCGCTGGGCGCCGGCGAGGAGCCCGTCCATCACCTCGGTGTGCCAGGAGGAGGCGACGATCGCCACGCGGGTGCCCGGTGCGGCCTGCGGCTTCATCGTCGGTGCTCCGCTCGATGCCATGATGTGATCCCTTCTCTCAGTGTTCGGTGCGGTGTCCGGTGCAGTGCCCGGTTCAGTTCTGGTGCGGTGTCCGGTTCAGTTCTGGTGGGCGGCTGGGGTGTGCGTGTCGAGCCATGTGCGCAGGTCGGCGATCGAGATGACCGGCAGCCCGAACCGGGTCCCGAAGGCCAGCAGAGCGTCGAGGCGCATGACCTCGCCGGTGTCGTCGACGACCTCGGCGATCGCTGCGACCGGCCGGCAGCCGGCCAGCCGGGCGAGTTCGACTCCGGCCTCGGTGTGCCCGGCGCGCTCGCGGACCCCGCCGGCGGCGGCGATGAGCGGGAACACATGCCCCGCCGGGTCAGCTGCTCCGGGCCCGCCTGCGGGTCGGCCAGCATGCGCAGGGTTGTCGTGCGCTCACCGGCGCTGATGCCGGTGTCCAGGCCGCGGGCATCGCAGCTGACGGTGTAGTTCGTGCCCTTCGGGTCCTCGTTCACCGCGGTCATGGCCGGCAGATCGAGGTGGGCTGCGATCTCAGCGGTCATCGGCGCGCACACCACGCCGGAGGTGTGGCGGACGATGAAGCCCATCCACTCCGGGCTCAGCAGCTCGGCCGGCACGATGAGGTCGCCTTCGTTCTCGCGGTCGGCATCGTCGACGACGATCGTCGGGACACCGCGGCGCAGTCGGCTGATCGCCTCCTCGATCGAGTCGAGCCCGTGTGCCGGGGACGCGTCGGCTGCGGTGGTCTCCCACGGCTTGTCCTGCCACGGCGACGGCGGCGCCTGCACGGGATCGGCACGTCGCACGTGGCGTCCGGCGAGGCTCTGGGCGTACTTGGCCAGCACATCGGTTTCGATGTTGACGAGGTCCCCGACGCTCGCCTGCCCGAACATCGTCGCGGCCAGGGTCGCCGGGATGAGCCCGACTTCGCACCACGGCTGCCCGGCACCTGCCGGGGAGACGGCGGTGATCGTCAGCGAGGTCCCGTCGAGTGCGATCGAACCCTTCTCCACGCACAGCGGGGCGAGCGCGGCTGGCAGCTCGATGCGCATCCGCGTCCACGCCCCGCAGTCCTCGAAGACGCTGATCCGCCCGACCCCGTCGACGTGACCTTGGACGATGTGCCCGTCGAAGCGCCCGCTGGCCGGCATGCAGCGTTCGAGGTTCACCTGCGTGCCCGCCCTCAGCGCACCCAGGCTCGTGCGCGCCAGCGTCTCGCCCATGATGTCGGCGGTGAAGATCCCCGGGCCCGAGGTGCTGGCCGGGTTCTCATCTGCCGGCGCGGCTTCGGCGGAGGTGCGGGTGGCGGTGAGGCAGACGCCGTTGACGGCCAGGGACCCGCCGGCTGGCAGGTCGTCGATGAGGCTGCCGGCCCTGATGCTGATGCGGGCGGTGTCGGTGCCGGGAACGGAGGTGACGGACAGGACGGTGCCGGTGGCTTCGATGATGCCGGTGAACATGTGGTGACTCCTGTGGTCGGTGGTGGATGGGGCTGGCGGTGCCGGGGCCGGGGCGGCGGGTGCCGGTCTCAGGTGCAGGATGGTGTCGGTCCCGCTCGCGGCAGCGGCAGGGGCGGCAAGGTCGTCGGGGATGAAGCGCGGGGCGGCTGCGAGTGTCGGCACCTCAAGGCCGGCGGTGGCGGCGAGCCCGCCGGTGCCGAGCAGCTGCGGGCCGAGGTGGAGGAACAGCTCGTCGACGAGCCCGGCGGTCAGGAAGCCGCTGAGCAGGTGCGCCCCGCCCTCAACGAGCACGTGCTCGACTCCGCGCGCACGCAGCTGCCGCAGCGCGTGCAGCAGGTCGTGGGTGCGCAGGTGGATGGTGCGCGGGTCGGCGGCGAGGTGGCTGGAGGCGTCGAGATCGCGGGTGCCGATGACGACCGGCACCGGCTGCCGGGCCGCAGCGCGGCCGTCGATGCGGGCGGTGAGCCGCGGATTGTCGGCCCGGGCGGTGCCGGTGCCGACGATGACGGCGTCGACCCGGGCGCGCAGCGCGTGCACGCGGGACCGGGTCTCATCGGAGGTGATCCACTGGCTGGTGCCGTCGGCAGCGGCGATCCGCCCGTCGAGGCTCTGGGCGAGCTTCGCCGTCACGAATGGCCGGGCCTCACGCTGCGCGGCCACCCACCGGTGATTGAGCACCGCCGCCTCATCGGCTGCCAGCCCGGCGACCACCTCGCGTCCGGCCGCCCGCAGCACCTCGGCGCCACCGGTGGCGACCGGATTCGGGTCGGCTGCCGCGTAGACGATGCGCGGGATCCCGGCCCTGACGATCGTATGCGCACACGACGGGGTCCGGCCGACATGGGCGCACGGTTCGAGCGTGACGACGAGCGTGGCGGTGCCGAGGTCGATGCCGGCTGCGACGGCGGCTGCCAGGGCTGCCGGTTCGGCGTGCGGGTGCCCAGCACCTGCGTGGTAGCCGGTGACGATCGTCCCGTCGGCGCCGATGACGGCCGCACCGACGAGAGGGGTGGCCCCGCGCTGGCCGCGGCGGGCGGCGGTGAGAGCAGCGGACATGGCCCGGCGTTCACGGGCAGTGATCCCGGCGGCAGGCGCGGCGGGTGCAGATGAGCGGTGCATTCTCCCTCTCCTCCTACCGGGGAGACGGGAGACAGGCGGCAGGCGTCCGCGCAGACACGGGTGCGCCGCTGCCGGTCCAGGCAGACACGGGTGCCCTGGACCGTGTGTTCCTCCCATCCAGACTTTCACTGTCGGTCTCGGAATCGCACCGAGTCAGCCGAACCCCTCCGCCCGTCTGGGCCTCGGCGTTCGGGTCGCGGACTGTCACCGCCGGTACGGAATCTCACCGTCCCCGGAACATCTGCCCACACCGTAGCACGCGTCACAGACACACCGGTCACCGCACCCGAGGCGGTGGGCGCCTCCCGTGCTTTGCCAGCACCGTTGTCCGGCCCGTCTGGCATAGTGAAGACAGGACGCTCACCAGGGAGATCATCACGGTGTCCCTGCTTGCGAAGGAACAGTCATGCACCCGTTCTCCCGCCCCGCGCTCGCCCTCATCGCCGCAGGCGCCGCTCTCACACTGGCCGCCGGATGCACAGCGGCAGATGATGCACCCGGCAGCTCACCTGCGCCCAGCACACCGGAACCGCCGCAGCTGAGCGAGGCGATCACCCTCGACTTCTACGCCAGCCTGCTGGCCGACAACGACACCGACCGGGCGCTGGTCGCCGACGCGATGGGCGGCAGGCTCGTCGCCGTCGGCGCTGATGGCGCTGAACTGTGGAGCCACCAGGCGCAGGTCGATATGGACCGGCCCGACAGCGTGGCCGCCTACTCTCACGGTGAGATCGTCATCGTCGACGACGGGACCGGCCATCTGCGCGCACTCGACTGGGGCGATGGCAGCGAAGCCTGGACCTATACGCCTGCCGATGCCGATCTCGGCTGCACCGAACCGGGTGACTACTACTCGTCCTCCTCCACCGGGACGAGCGCCCTGGGCGAGGATGGGATCATCCTGCTCGAATACGGGATGATCGATGCCGATCGCGGCAGCTGCACCGGTGATGAGCAGAAGGCCATGGTCCTCGGCCTCGATCCGGCCTCCGGCCAGCCGGCGTGGCCGGCCGTGCAGGCGGCCTCCGATGCGCAGCCCATGGGCGGGGCGAACCTGCAGATCACCCCGGACCGCACGCACGCCTACCTGCCGTGGCGCGATGGCGACGGCAGTTTCCTCACCCGCCTCGACCTGCCATCGGGTCAGCATGCCACAGTCGATCTCAGCGCGTACGGGGAGCAGGACCTCGGCTTCGGCATCTACCCGCAGAAGGCACCCGGCACGCTTGTCTACGCCTTCGGCACCGCCGATCCTGACGACCCGTACTCCGGGTCCATCACCCGCACCGCACTGCTGAGGGTGCCGATGGACCTGCCGGAGAGCTCTGGGGTGCTCACTCCGCTCAGCGCTGCCGACGATCCTGACCTCGCCGCGGGAATTGACTTCAGTGAGGAACCGGTCGACTACTGTGCCGCCCGGCCCGTCTCCACCGCCACGGGCACTTTCGTGTGCGCGAGCACCCAGCTGTTCGCCTCCCGGATCCTGGTGCTCGGCTCACTGCTCGACGGCGAGGCCTGGCACACCGACATCTCCGGGGACGCTTTCGAGTTCGGGCTGTTCGACGAGCAGTACGGTCGCCTCCACACACCCGTCGACGGCACCGACGCGCCGCTGGTCATCATGCCCGGTCTCGATGCCGGCGTCCGGGCCGTCAGCGCCACTGACGGATCGACGCTCTGGGAGGCAGGAGAGGACGCCGATCCGTTCGATCCGGTCGAAGGCAGCTACGGATTCGGCGGCAACGGCGCGCTCCCGCAGCTCGGCCTCATCCCAGTGCTGCTCAACGACGCGGTGCACTTCTTCACCCTTGACGGCAAGGAGCACCCCGAGGCCCACGCCGTCGGCCAGTATGCCGAGCCGAGTGCCACCGGCCGCTGGTTCGCAGCAGCCGCCGGTGAGTCCACCACGCTGTGGACCGTCACCGGCGGCTGAACGACGCCGCTGTGCGGCGCCGGTAAAGCCGCGCTGCATCTTACCAGCCGCGTTCGGCCAGGCGGTGCGGGGCCGGCAGGTCGCTGACGTTGAGGCCGACCATCGCCTCACCGAGTCCGCGGGAGACCTCGGCGAGCACCTCGGGATTGTCGTAGTTCGCTGTGGCCTTGACGACGGCTTTGGCCCGTGCCTCCGGGTTGCCGGACTTGAAGATGCCTGAGCCGACGAACACGCCCTCAGCACCGAGCTGCATCATCATCGCCGCATCGGCAGGCGTGGACACGCCCCCGGCGACGAAGGTGACGACCGGCAGGCGGCCGTCGCGGGCGACCGTGCGCACGAGGTCGAACGGCGCCTGCAGCTCCTTGGCCGCAACATAGAGCTCATCTTCGTTCAGCGCAGCCAGGCGGCGGATCTCACCGCTGATCGTGCGGATGTGGCGGGTCGCTTCGGAGACATCGCCGGTGCCGGCCTCACCCTTCGAACGGATCATGTCGGCACCTTCGTTGATGCGGCGCAGCGCCTCTCCGAGGTTGGTGGCCCCGCACACGAACGGCACCTCGAAGGCACGCTTGTCGATGTGGTTGACGTAGTCGGCAGGGGAGAGGACCTCGGATTCGTCGACGTAGTGCACGCCGAGAGACTGCAGGATCTGCGCTTCGACGAAGTGGCCGATGCGCGCCTTGGCCATGACCGGAATCGACACGGCATCGAGGATCCCGGCGATGAGGTCCGGGTCGCTCATCCGGGCGACGCCGCCCTGGGCGCGGATATCGGCGGGCACCCGCTCGAGCGCCATGACCGCCACTGCTCCGGCATCTTCGGCGATGCGGGCCTGATCAGGGGTGACGACGTCCATGATGACGCCGCCGGCCAGTGAGCGTGCGAGCTCAGAGCTCAGCTGGGCGCCGGTGGCGCGCTGCTGCGCGGCGCCGTCGGCAGTCCCGGCAGTGTGCGTGTCCGCAGCGGCGTTGGCGGTGGTGTCGGTCAGTGTGGCAGTCATGCAGTCTCCTGGGTTGTGGCGGGTGCCGGACACCCGCTGGTGGTGAGCCGGACGTCCAGGCGCCCGACGGGGTATTCGTGAGCCTAGCGAGCATTGGACTGCAGATATGGTCCAGATCCAGGGGTATTCTGTAGTCCAGTTGCGCGCGGTTCCGGATGGCCGCGAGACCAGAGACCAGGTGGGGGAGGGGTGCTCATGGCGCACGACGCGGATCTCACGGTTCGGCTCGACCGCAGCTCGCGCATCGGTCTGCCGCTGCAGATCGTCGCCGGCATCCGGGCCGAGATCGTCACCGGCCGTCTGCGCCCGGGCGACAGTCTGCCCTCCAGCCGGGTGCTCGCCGCGCAGCTCGGTGTCGCCCGCGGCACCGTGCAGACGGCGTATGAGCATCTCATCGCCGAGGGGCAGCTCGTGACTGCCGCCCGTTCGGGCACACGCGTCAACCCGGCATTGCAGACGGCGCGGACTGGTCGCGCTTCGGCCGCGCGCCGCTCGGGGTCACGGGCCGTGACGGGCCGAGCGATGCCCTCCCACCACTCCACTGACATCGCGGCGGAGGTGCGCATCGATGCCCGGGGTGTGAGCGTGCGCCCCGACCCGCGCGATGAGCCCGATTTCCGGGCTGCCTGGCGCCGCGGACTCGACACCCGCGACGTCAGCGATGACGGCTGCGGCACCCAGACGGTGCGCCAGGCGATCGCCGGGCACCTGCGGCTGGTGCGCGGCATGCAGGTCGAGCCCGCCGACATCGTGCTGACCGCCGGCGCCCGCGACGGGTTGCGCACCGTCCTCAACGTCCTCGCTCCCGCAGCGCTCGGAGTCGAGAGCCCGGGCTTTCCCGGTCTGCGCCGGGCACTGGCGAACACCGCCACCGTCGATGTGCCCGTCGACACCGACGGCATCGACCCCGCTGCGACCCCGGTGCAGCTGCGCGCCCTGCTGCTGACGCCCAATCACCTGCATCCGCATGGAGATTCGATGAGCGCGACCCGGCGCGTGCAGCTGCTGCGCTGGGCCGAATCGTGCGGCGGCCACCTGATCGAAGACGACTACGACACCGAAGCCCGCTACGCCGGCAGCCTGCCGCCGACTCTCGCCGACCTCGACAGCAGCGGCCGGGTGCTGCACCTCGGATCCTTCGCCACCCTGCTCGGCACGCGCCTGGGCATCGGCTACATCATCGCCACCGGCCCGCTCAGCGCTGGGATCGCCGCCCACCGCCGGATGCTCGGTCCTGCGGCCTCACCGCTCATCCAGGCAGCGCTCGCCGACTACCTGGACTCCGGCGGGCTGCGCAGGCGGATGCTGCGGATGCGCAAGCGGCTGGCAGCCGCCGCCGAGGCGGTCGATGCCGCAGGCCTGCCGGTGACCCAGGTGCGCGGGCGGGTGATCCTCGAGCGGCCGGCCGGGGATGCGCGGCGTTTGCGGCGCGCCCTCGCTGAGCGTGGCATCCTCGTCGACGACCTGGCCGGCAAATGGACCGGCGGGCAGCAGACCGGCATCGAGATCGCGTTGAGCTCGCTCACCAGCCCGGAGCTGACTGCTGTCCTGGCGGCTCTGCGCGCCGAGCTCAGCCAAGGCTGATGACACTCAGCAGCGGTCGCCGGGCATCACTGCAAGCGGATCCCGTTCGGCGGCCGGCAGGCTGAGATCCGGCTGCGCCAGCGCCCGCGCCAGGGCGGCCCGCGGTGTCAGCGGCTGATGGGCAGGCGCCCCTGCGAACAGCTCGCTGCGCCAGCTGTCACCGGAGGAGACCATGTCCTCCTGGAGCGATTCGATGAGCGCTTCGACTGTCGATCCCGGCAGATCCGTCAGCACTGCTGCAGCCTTCGCCACGAGCGGCTCCGGCAGCGGTCCGCCGGGCAGCTGCGGGCGGATGAGCCCGCTGAGCTCGGTGAGCAGATCGATGAGCTCGGGGTACGACATCACCGTCCCGCCGCCGATCGAGAACTGCCCGGTCGGCAGATCGACCCGCAGCGCCGCCTCGATCGCGGCGGCCACATCGGTGATGGCGATCGGCTCGACGAGGTGGCGCATCCACGACGGCACCACTATGACCGGCAGCCGGGTCACCAGCTGCCGGACGAGTGCCAGGCTCGTCGAGCCCGCCCCGATGATCATCGCCGCACGCAGCGTGATGACCGTGGCGCTGGCCCGGGAGAGCTCCTGTTCGACCTCGAGCCGCGAGATCAGATGCTCGGACAGGCGCTCCTCGCCGACAGCCGGGATGATCCCCGAGAGGTAGACGATTCGGTTGATGCCTGCAGCATCGGCTGCCCGGCGCACGCGCTGAGCTGACTGCCGGTCAACTGTGCGGAAGTCAGACCCGCCCATCCCGTGGACGAGGTAGACGATGGCATCGGCAGCGCTGTGAGCCACCGCCGCAGACACGGATGCGTCATCGGTGACGTCGAGTCGGGCGGCGGTGACGCGGTCTGCCCACCAGAACGCCCTGAGCTTCTCCGGTGAGCGGGCAGCGGCAATGACGGTGTGCCCGGCACCGAGCAGGACGGGGATCGTACGCGAGGCGACGTATCCGGTGGCGCCGATGAGCAGAACTCGCATTGCAGTCATCTCCTAGACTGGTGCCATGACGTCGCAGCTGGTGCTCACCTCACGTGCTGCTGTCTGGGCTCCTGCGGCCGTCACCATTGTCCTCGGCGCTCTCATCCTGCGCAAGGCCTTCGGCCTCGGCACATCTGCCGGCACCGCGGCACTGCCGCTGTGGAGCCTTGCCCTCGCCGCGGTGTGGACACTCGGTGGGATCGCCCTCCTGCTGCTCACGCGAGCGCATGTCACACGTCACCGCTCCGCTGATCCGGCGCCCGGCCCGCCGGCGCACCGTACTGCCGCCTCGGCCGGGTGGCGGGCGCTGGCTATCGGTGCGGTGCTGGCGGGTGTGTCGCTCCTCGGTGGCTGGATCCTCAGCCTCATCCCGGTGACCGCGCCATGGATCACCGCCGCCCTCGTGACCGCCGGGAGCTCGGCGGCCGGGCTGACGCTGGCGGCGGCTGTCGTCACGGGGCTGTCGGAAGAGGTGTTCTTCCGCCTCGGCCTGGCCGACCTGTTCCGCGGCCACGCCCGCTGGATCGCCCCGACCGTCATCTACACGCTCGTCACCTGCGCAACGCTCAACCCCGGCCTCATCGCCGCCGCCCCCGTCGTCGGACTCGCCGCAGCCTGGGCCCGCGAATCGACTGGCCGCTGGTTCGCTCCGCTCATCGTCCATGGCCTGTGGTCGATCGCCATGGTCGGGATCTTCCCGCTCGCAGCCCCCGTGCCGGGAGGCATCTGATGGTCGCCTGGATCGCCCCACCACCGGCCGCGCCGCGGCGTCCCGGCGCCGAGGCGGGTCGCGCCGAGGTGGGCAGCGTGAGCGCGGGGAGCCGCATATGAGCACGCCGGAGCGGACCGCAGACGGCCGCTGGATCATCGTCAGGGGTAGGCGCTGGCGAGCCCAGGATCCTGTGCTGCCCAAGGCGCTCACCGCCCCGCTGCTGAGTGCCCTCGGCACTGCCCGCTCGCAGCTCTCCCGCTCTCGCCAGCTGAACGACGAGCAGACTGCAGCGCTGCGGAAGCGCGTCACCTGGGCCAAATAGGGCCTCGGTGAGCGCGGCACCCCGTGGTGGGAGCTGACCGAGGATGAGCGGCTCGCCCGCGCACGCGACCGGCTGCAACGACTGACACGCCGGGATGGCGCGGAGCGCGACGGGGGTCGCTGAAAGAATTCTGCCTGCCTGCGGAATAATCTCCCTTCCCGCAAAGTTGAGTCTGGTGTACGCAACTTTCATGATGCTGGGTTTGACAGTCAGATTCAGCGTGACCAGACTTGAGTCAGATGCGCTCAATGCCGGCGCCAGCCGGGTTGGGCCTGACTCAGAAGACAAGGAGAAACACTATGGCTCGTGCAGTAGGAATCGACCTCGGCACCACCAACTCGGTTGTGGCCGTGCTTGAAGGCGGCGACCCCAAGGTCATCGCCAACGCAGAAGGCGGCCGCACCACCCCCTCGGTCGTGGCCGTGAGCAAGAACGGCGACTCCCTCGTCGGTGAGATCGCCAAGCGCCAGGCTGTGCTCAACGTCAAGAACACCGTCGCCTCGGTCAAGCGCCACATGGGCAGCGACTGGACCACCGAACTCGGCGGCAAGACACTCACTGCACCGGAGATCTCTGCCCGCATCCTGCAGAAGCTCAAGCACGATGCTGAGGAGTACCTGCAGGAAGAGGTCACCGACGCCGTCATCACCGTCCCGGCCTACTTCAACGACTCGCAGCGCCAGGCCACCAAGGACGCCGGCAAGATCGCAGGCCTCAACGTCCTGCGCATCATCAACGAGCCCACTGCCGCCGCACTGGCCTACGGCCTCGAGCGCGGCAAGGAGGACGAGCTCATCCTCGTCTTCGACCTCGGCGGCGGCACTTTCGACGTGTCCCTGCTCGAAGTCGGCAAGGATGACGATGACTTCTCGACCATCCAGGTCCGTGCGACCTCCGGCGACAACGAGCTCGGCGGCGACGACTGGGATCAGAAGATCGTCGACTGGCTCGTCAGCCAGGTCAAGAACGGCTACGGCGTCGACCTGACCAAGGACGCCGCCGCTGTCCAGCGCCTCAAGGAGGCCGCGGAGCAGGCGAAGAAGGAACTGTCCTCGGCGACCAGCACGAACATCTCTCTGCAGTACCTGTCGATGAGCGACAACGGGCCCGTCCACCTGGATGAGACCCTCACCCGCGCGAAGTTCGAGGATCTCACCAAGGACCTCCTCGAGCGCACGAAGGCCCCGTTCAAGGCCGTCATCGCCGATGCCGGCATCTCGGTCGACGAGATCGACCACGTCGTGCTCGTCGGCGGTTCGACCCGCATGCCGGCCGTGGCCGAGGTCGTCAAGGAGCTCACCGGCGGCAAGGAGCCGAACAAGGGCGTCAACCCCGATGAGGTCGTGGCGATCGGCGCCGCCGTGCAGGCCGGTGTCCTCAAGGGTGAGCGCAAGGACGTGCTGCTCATCGACGTCACCCCGCTGTCTCTCGGACTGGAGACCAAGGGCGGTGTGATGACGAAGCTCATCGAGCGCAACACCCCGATCCCGACGAAGAAGTCCGAGACCTTCACCACGGCTGAGGACAACCAGCCGTCTGTGTCGATCCAGGTCTTCCAGGGCGAGCGCGAGTTCACCCGGGACAACAAGCCGCTGGGCACCTTCGAGCTCACCGGCATCGCCCCGGCGCCACGCGGCATGCCGCAGATCGAGGTGTCCTTCGATATCGACGCCAACGGCATCGTGCACGTGTCCGCCAAGGACAAGGGCACCGGTCAGGAGCAGTCGATGACGATCACCGGCGGCTCGGCGATCCCGCAGGAGGACATCGACCGGATGGTCCGCGAGGCCGAAGAGCACGCCGATGAGGACAAGAAGCGCCGCGAGGCCGCTGACACCCGCAATATGGCTGAGAACCTCGCCTACCAGACCGAGAAGCTCATCACCGACAACGACGACAAGCTGCCCGAGGATGTCAAGACCGAGGTGCAGGGCGATGTCGACGCGGTGAAGGAAGCGCTCAAGGGCGAGGACGACGAGGCGGTCAAGACCGCCGTCGAGAAGCTCAGCCAGTCTCAGACGAAGATCGGCGAGGCACTGTACCAGCAGGGCGGCGCCGAGGGCGGCGCTGAGGGTGCTGCCGGAGCCGAGGGAACCGCAGACGCCGGTTCCGATGCGACTGAGGATGACGTCGTCGACGCCGAAGTGGTCGACGAAGACGAGGAGAAGAAGTGATGTCCGCCGAGAATCCTGAACAGGGCTTCTCGTTCACCGACAAGCGTCGGGTGGATCCGGAGACCGGCCAGGTGCGCCAGCCCCAGGCCGGCTCCGGGGACACCGGAGCCGCTGAGCCGAGCGAGGCTCAGGAGCAGGCGCAGGCCGCAGCAGCCGGGGGCCGCCTCGACAGCGACGGCCCGGAGGTCGCCACCGGCGGCGAACCAGCCGCCGAGACCGAACCGGCAGCCGAGCAGGCCGAGGCTGCCGCGCAGTCTGAGGGAGCCGAGCAGGCTCAGGGAACCGCGCAGGCCGAGGCGCCCACTGCCTCGGGCGCGGAGACCGGCGAAGGCGCGCTCGATCCTGAGAACGTCAGCCCGGCCAACGACACGGAGGCCGAGCTGCTCGATCACCTCAAGCGGATCAACGCCGAATACGCCGCCTACCGGATGCGCTCCCAGCGGGAGCAGGACCGCGCGAAGGAAGCCGGTGTCGCCAGCGTCGTCGAGGCGCTCTTCCCGGTGCTCGACGAGGTCCGCCTGGCGCGTGAGAACGGCGACGTCGAGGGCCCCTTCGACACGCACGTGACGAAGCTCTTCGACACGCTGGCCAAGCTCGGCGTCACACAGTACGGCGAGGTCGGTGAGGAGTTCGACGCCAACATCCACGAAGCGCTCATGCAGCAGCCCAGCGACGAGGTCGAGACACCCACGGTGTTCCTCGTCATGCAGCCGGGCTACATGCTCGGCGAGCGGGTGCTGCGCGCCGCCCGCGTCGGCGTGCAGGCCCCGGCAGACTGATCTGCACAGCCGGCACCCGGCATGAGCCGACCGCGGCGTGAGCTGCGGATTCCGTTCCCGAGGCGGCCATCGCCTCGGGCACGGACCGGATGGGCAGGCAGACGGCCTGCGCATGCGGTGCGTGAGGAACGACAGACCGGCAGCCGCGGCTGCCGCACAGCAGACAGGGACAGACATCCAGACACACACGACAGACGATGACGGCGCGAGCCGGAAAGGAGGTGCCAGGTGAATTCCGGACCTCAGAACGAATGGTTCGACACGGACTACTACCAGATCCTCGGCGTCTCCAAGGACGCCTCGCAGTCCGAGATCAAGAAGGCCTACCGGAAGCTGGCCCGGAAGTACCATCCGGACACCAACCCCGGTGACAAGGCCGCAGAGGAGAAGTTCAAGCAGATCGGGCAGGCCAACCAGGTGCTGTCTGACAAGGAGACCCGCGAGCAGTACGACCAGGTGCGGGCGATGGGCCGCGGCGGTGCCCGGTTCTCCGCCGGTGCCGGCGGACCCGGCGGTGCCGGCGGTGCCGGCGGGTTCGAGGACATCTTCTCCGGCCTGTTCAATACCGGAGGCGGCGGCACCCGCACCCGCTACACGACCCGCAGCCCCGGTGGCGGGCCGGCTGGCTCGGCTGGCGGGGACATCCCGCCGGAGTTCGCTGATCTGTTCGGCGGATTCGGCGGCTCCTACGGCGGCAGCCCCTATGACAGCCCCTACGGCGGTGGGTTCTCCACCGGCCCGCTCAAGGGCGGAGACATCAAGGCCAGCACGAAGCTGTCCTTCACTGAAGCCGCCAAGGGCGCAACAGTCAAACTGTCGATGCCCGGGGGCAAGCCGCTGACCGTGCGCACCCCGGCCGGCGTCAAAGACGGGCAGAAGATCCGCCTGCGCGGCAAAGGCAAGGCCAGCCCCAACGGCGGCGAACCCGGTGATGTCATCCTCACCGTGCAGGTCGAACCCCACCCGGTGTTCACCCGCGACGGCGCGAACCTGCGGATGACGCTGCCGGTGACCTTCGACGAGGCCGCCCTCGGCGCCGAGGTCGAGGTCCCGACACTCGGTGGGATGCCGGTGCGGGTGAAGATCCCGGCCGGCACACCGTCAGGCCGCACCCTGCGGGTGCGCGGCAAGGGCATCGAGACGAAGAAGCTCACCGGTGACCTGCTGGTGACCGTCGAGATCGCCGTTCCGAAGAACCTGACGCCCAAGGCCAAGGAAGCGGTCGAGGCCTTCCGTGAGGCCACCAGCGGTGAAAATCCGCGATCCGGGCTGCTCGACCGGGCCCGGGAGAGATGAGCGGGGTGAGCGACGATGACCATCGGAGCGACAGCCGCCGTCTACGTCATCTCCGTCGCCGCTGAACTGGCGGGCATGCACCCGCAGACGCTGCGGCAGTACGACAGGATGGGACTGGTGGTGCCCAAGCGCACCGCCGGTGCCGGGCGGCGCTACTCACCGCGCGACATCGAGCGGCTGCGGCTGATCCAGAAGCTGAGCAAGGAAGACGGCATCAATCTCGCTGGCATCAAGGAGATCCTCGCCCTGCGCCGCGACCTCGACGAAGCCCGCGACGCCGCCACCCAGGCGCATGCTGTCGTCCACGAACTGCGCCAGCAGGTCGAAGGACTGCGGCAGCGCGTGCAGGCCGAATCCCGGGTCTTCGCCGCCGGGCAGAGCGGCGACATCGTCTCCGTCATGCACGGCAGGCGCCCGCGGGTGCGCATCGCCGGGGCTCTTCCCTCAGCAGCCGGCGCCCGGCCCGGCGGCAGTGAGGCCGATCGCGCCTCCCGCGACATCCTCCTCTTCCGCCGCCGGTGACGCGGCAGCCTGCGAGGCGATCTTTCGCACCTGACCATGCGAAGCGGCGCCCAGCTCAGCAGCTGGGCGCCGCTTACGCTGTCCCGGTGGTGCGGCCCCGCTGCCCAGGTCGTACCGCCCGGACTTGATCGCCTCAGATGAGGGTGTCGTGAAACAGTGGTGCCAACGCGAACCACTTGAGCAGCACGACAGTCGGCCCGTGTCGAACCGGGGCGTCGGTCATGCCCGCTGTGCTCGCTTCCGGCCGACGATCCACAGGATGATGCCGAGAATCGTCAATCCCACGCCGAGCAGGCCGCCGAACACAGCGATGAGAATGCCGCCGACGGTGGAGAAGATCCCGCCGACCGACAGGGGTGGGGCGATGATGACATCGGGTTGGTTGCACGTGATCGAGTAGGTGCCCGCTTCCCGGACCGAGAACCCGTCGATCGACTCATAGGTCCTGCCGTCGAAGGAGTAGGACGACGTCTGATTCGTTCCCTTGCCCACCGGAGTGGGCCCTGTGATCGTGCAGCTGGTGAAGCCGGAGTCCTCCGGCGCGTAGACCTGCCACTCAGACTCCGCCTCGAAGAACTGGCTCGTAGTGCCGTTGACGCGGATCGCCTCATCGGAGAACCCTGACAGGGACGAAACGCCGGCGATCGTCATGATGATGCCGCCGATGATGGTGAGTGCGAGGATGCCGGCACCGATGAATGTCAGGATCTTGCCGATCAGCGTCATCTTCGACTTCGGCTTCGGGGCACCAGCCCCGGTGGCATACGGATCTTGGCCGCCGTACTGCGGCGCCTGGCCGGGATACTGGGGCGGCTGCTGGCCCGGTTGAGGTGCCTGGCTGCCGTACTGCGGTGCCGGCGGCTGGCCACCCGGCGGCTGCTGACCTCCCGGAGGCGGCCCGCCTGCTGGCGAGCCGTTCGGCGGGGGCGGCTGGGGTGGGTAGCTCATGACGCTCGTCCTCTTCCTCGTCGTTGTCGGTGCTAGATCCAGGGCGGCGGTTGGGGGAGGTCCTGCGGAGTCGCCGTTCCCGAGGCGCCCTTGTCGTTGTCCTCGAGCCCGGAGTTCGGCCAGCCGCGCCCGGTGAGATAGGAGACGATCTCGGCTGCCTCGCCGGTCACCTCGATCGGCTCAGCTGGACGCCTGTCTTTCGGCCCGGCGACGACCGTGCGCGGGGAGTCGTCGCGGTCGGTGATGTTGAGCGTGAAGTTGACCGGTTCGTCGCGGGCGATCCACGTGTCGGTGATCTCATCGAGCAGTGCGTTGACCATCGCAGCCGGGAAGTCGAGGGTCGTCATCCCGATGTTGAGGTCCAGGGAATGCATCCAGGCCTCCCGCGCCCGCGACCACGGGATCTGCGCGGCCTGGATGTCCTCGCCCCGCCCGTTGACGACCGTTGCGTTCCAGGCCTCATCGTCCATGTCGTCGAACTCGTCGCTGAGCTCGTCGACGACCTCATGGGCCATCGTCATGACATCACCGTTGGAGATGAGGGCGACAGTCGAGTCGATCTCCTCATCGCGGGCCTGCCGCGAGGGGTACATCCGGTTCTCCTCGCCGGTGCGGGCCCATTCGAGCAGCCGCATGAACGCCTCTGCGTTGTGGATGACGTGTGCCGCAACGTGCTTGCGGGTCCAGCCGGGCAGCAATGAGGGCTGGTCGAGATCGGCGCGGGAGAGCTGGTCGAGTGCCTGCAGGAAGAACTGCTCGCCGAGGAGTCGCAGGTCGAGGTCGCGTTGAAGCTGATCTGCATCGATTGCCATGTCCTCAGCTTAACGTCCCACCTCGGAGCGTGCCTGCCTGAACCCGAGCCCTCACACAAGTCCCAGCCACTTCCAGTACGTCGCCGAGAGAAGCAGCACGAACAGGTAGCCGGCGATGGTGAGCGGGATGCCGGTCTTGAGGAACTGCTTGGCAGTGAACGCGCCGGTGCCGTAGGCGAGCATGTTCTGCGGTGCCGAGATCGGCAGCAGGAAGCCGAAGCTGATGACGAACTGCTGGATGATGACGAAGCCGAATCCGCCCTGCGCGGCACCCGGCAGGCTCATCGCGAGAGCGATGTAGACCGGGATGAGGGCCGAGGCCAGCGAGGTCGCCGAGGCGAAGCCGAGGTGGATGAGGATGGTGAACACCGACACGACAGCGATGATCGCCAGCATCGGCATCTCCGACAGGCCGACCGCCCCGAAGGTCTTCGACGACAGCCACGCGGCCGCACCGGTCTTGAGCAGCAGGGAGCCGAGTGAGATGCCGACGGCGAAGACGACGAGTGTGCCCCAGTTGATGAGCTTCTCGACGGCCTTCCATGAGAACACGCCGATCTTCGGGGTGAGCATCACCGCGATCGCGACGATCGTCACCGTCGAGGAGTCGAACGGGTGCAGCACCTCCTCAGTCGACCACAGGATCAGCAGCAGCACGGCGATGATGATGAGGCGGATCTCGCGGGCGGAGATCGGGCCGAGCTCGGAGAGGTTCTGCCGGATCATCTCGCGGCCGCCGTCGATCGTGTCGGCCTCGGGCTTGATCGCCCAGCGCATGACGAAGTACAGGGTGATGGACATGAGCACCGACCATGGGGCTGCCCACAGGAACCACGAACCCCAGGCGACGTCGACGCCCATCTCCGAGGAGATGAAACCGGTGGCCACGAAGTTCTGCGCGGCAGCCGTCTTGATCCCGACGTTCCAGATCGAGACCGCCTGCGCGGCGGCGATGACGAGGAGTGCGCCGAGCTTCGAGTTGTTGGCTAGGTGTACTTCCTCGGGAGGTTGTGATCGGGATTTGAGGTGAAAGAAGACCTCCGATATCGAAGTGGGTAACCACACTCACTCGAACCGGAGGTCTTCCATGACTCACCGTAATGCACCGATGAC
>NZ_JABEMC010000008.1 GCF_013004595.1 Brevibacterium luteolum | reverse complement strand
CCTATCACCAGAAGCGTCGGCAACGGCGCTTAGGTAAACTGACCCCGATCGAATACGAGCTGGTTCACCACAAGGCCGTCGCCCTGGCGGCATAAACCCCAGAGTCAACCAAACCTTCAGCAGTCCCGGACTCCGGTAAGGCCACACCGACTGAATCCGTGGATTTGGAAGCGGAGAATCGCCGTTTGCGGGCTGAGCTGGCCGAAGCGAAACGGGCCAACGAGATCTTGAAGAGAGCGTCGGCTTTCTTCGCGGCGGAGCTCGACCGCCCATCGAAGTGATTGTCGCCTTCATTGATGACAATCGTCACGAGTTCGGAGTCGAGCCAATCGTGCGCGCCCTGTCCGGGACTGCGGCACGGATTGCTGTGAGCTCGTATTACGCCTACAAGAAGCGTCAACCATCAGCCAGAGCCCGCCGGGACCAGGCGCTGATGGTGATCATCCAGGATGTCTATGAGGCGAACTATTCCTGTTATGGGGTGCGGAAGATGTGGAAGGCGATCAACCGCGAGTACGCCGATCAGTTCGGTCCGGTGGCCCGCTGCACGGTGGAGCGGTTGATGCGCCTGTTAGGCATCGACGGGATCCGACGCAGGAGGAAGCGCCCGAAGACGGCTTCGGCTAGGGCTGAGGAGTGTCCGGATGATCTTGTCGAGCGTGAGTTCGCGGCACCGGCACCCAATTGCTTATGGGTCGCGGACATCACCTATGTTCCGACGTCTGCTGGGTGGGTGTACACGACATTCATCCTCGATGTCTTCCACCGGGAGATCGTCGGCTGGCAGGTGACGAACCATATGCGAGAGTCCCTGGCCCGGGACGCACTCACCATGGCTCTGGCTGCGAAATACCGGGCCGGCGAAGACGTCTCCGGGCTCGTCCACCACTCGGATCGCGGGGTGCAATTCCGGTCGATTCGCTATGGCGAGACCCTGGCGGAGTCCAAGGTCGTGGCATCTGTGGGGTCGCGTGGGGACTCGTATGACAACGCCATGGCGGAGGCGCTGAACTCGGTCTACAAGGCCGAGCTTATCGACCGGAAAGCGTGGTCGGGGTTGATTGAGGTGATGGCGGAGACGTCGAAGTGGGTGGCTTGGTACAACCAGACCCGACTGCACTCAGCGATCGGGCACCGACCACCGTTCGAGGTCCATTCCGAATGGATCAACCAGTCCACGACAGAACTCGCGGCCGCTTAGGAAACCAAGAAAAGGAGCCTCTACGAAACCCGGGGCTTGACACTGCGTTCATTTTCAGAGCCTTGGTTCTGACCGGCTGATGAGGTCTATTTTGACCATGTGGAAAGAGACGGAAATCGCTCAGCCACGAACCCGATGTTGCTTGTGGCCAGTGAAATAGCCGCAGGCCCCATGAGCGGGTCCATGATGTTGCTGATCGCGTTGTATTCGGCGTCTCCCCGCAGGGCGGGAAATAGTAGCCATGGACAGTTGCCTCTGCGGCGCCGGCTCCCGTCGCTGCGATGCGTCGCGCCACGGCGGAGGCATAAAGGCCAATGAATAGGGCGATGCCGATAGAGCCGCCGATCTGCTGGACCATGTTGACGGTCGCTGAGGCGACGCCGACGTCGGCGAGGTCGACACCCGTCGTTGCCGTCGCGATTGCCGCTGTGAAGACTGTACCCATGCCGAAACCGACAAGGATCAGCGCGGGAAAGAGTACGGCGGTGTAAGACGAGTCCACTGCCAGCCCCTGGAGAAAGAGGAGGCCTGCGGTCGTGACCGCGGCACCGGAGATGATGACGACCTTCGCGCCCAACTTAGAGAGCAGTCAGCCACCGACCCAGCTGGAGGCAAGGGTCATCGTGAGTTTCAACCTCGACGCCGAGGGCGCGTTGGTACCACTCGGCAGTGGAACGGACGTCGGAGCAGTTTGAACACGAGGTGGTCTACCGCTGTGATCTCAACACCCACAGGACCTTCTGAGGGGTTTAGTCGAAGGGTGGGGTTCCCCGAGGACGTCATTGACCGCCCACTCGAGCGAGTCAAGAGCGTCTTCTCCCCCGCTGATGGCTTCGGCCTCGCAGTCATTCACTCGAATGAGCGCGGCCCCGCCGATGGGCACAACGCCCTCACCGTCAGAACCGTATTCTTCAACGATGCGCGCCCACGCAGTCCAGCGCGTTCGGCGTGATGACGCGCACTCGGACGCGGTAAGCAAGGTCTTGAGTCGTGTGCCGATCAAACCGGTCGTCGGACACTTTCCCGATCGTCATGGCTCAAGTATCAGACCGAGCAGCTGACACTGCAATGAGCATGATGACTCGCAGTTCTGGCAAAGCGACCACGACCATCGTCGAACGATCTCACTCGAACCTATCGTCAGGCAAGTTCAAGGGGTTTGGTCTCGGCAACCTGATCACGCAGCGCAAGACGCCCGCGCCTCAACTCGTAGTTCAACTGCAGGTTCATCCAGAATTCGTCGGAAGTCCTGAAGTATCGCGCCAAACGAATTGCAGTATCGGCAGTGATTCCACGCTTTCCGTGCACGATCTCATTGATTCGACGAGGCGGAACACCGATCGAGACGGCAAGCCTGTTCTGCGTGATTCCGAGCCCCTTGATGAAGTCCGCCATGAGGACCTCGCCCGGATGAATCGGCTCGATCACATCGGCTTCAGTGGTAGTCGCCAAGTTTGACATTCTCGGCACCTCCGTCAACTCCTCGATCTCGCCGAGTGGGATCGCCTGTTTCTTATTCAGGCAACTTCGATGGTTTGAATCTGCTCGATTTCGGGAAAGATCTTGTCTTCTGCCACATCAAGGTCGTACTGAGTCTGCAGCCCAAGCCAGAACTGCGGGCTTATACCAAAGAACTTCGCCAACCGAAGTGCAGTGTCAGCGGTGATCGCACGCTTACCATGGACGATCTCGTTGATCCTGCGAGGCGGAACTCCGATGGAGACGGCGAGCTTGTGCTGTGTAATACCCATGTCTTTAAGAAAGTCCTCCATGAGGACTTCTCCGGGATGAACCGGAGGGAGCTTGTCAGTGGTAGTCAACGATCTCAACCTCCTCTGGCCCAGCAACGGTCCACCGAAAGCAAATCCGCCACTGGTCGTTGATACGGATACTGTGCTGACCCGCGCGATCGCCCTTAAGTGTTTCGAGACGGTTACCTGGCGGAATCCGCAAATCTTCGAGACTCTGCGCGTAACCGAGCTGGCGCAGTTTCCTCAACGCCACTGAGTGGATTCGGGAATCGATTGAACGCGCCCGCTCTCGATTCCAAAGTCGCTCGGTGTCCTTGTCGGCGAATGACTGGATCACAACTTAACCATACCCACCAATAACGCACAGCGTCAATAACGCTACACGTTAAACCTGAACTCAACCGCGTCACCATTGATACTTTATCTGACAATGGCCAGTGGGAAGCGCTGTATCACCCGTTCCGCCAATTCTTCGGTGCGATTCTCGATGTCATTAGGGGTCCAAGACTCCCTCGTGGCCAGGTCAGCGTTCAGTGACAGGCCGTTTCGATAGCCGATACGCCTGCCCTTCGAGTCCTGGCGGTCGCGCTTCTCAAGGAAAGACTTGTTGCTGAGGTTGCTGTTATACGCGGTAATGGTGAGGTTGCCGAGCCTATGCTTGTGCTCCTCCTGAACCTGGGCAGCGACCTCCTCACCCCCGAGCATCTCCTGCCACTCAGCCGGAAGGTTCTCGCCCTGCGGGAGGATGTGCTCGATCGTCCAAACGAAACGGTTCTTTTCCTGGCGCCACAGGTCGATGCGCGTCTCCTTGGTCATGGCGTCCTCGGCCAGCGTCGCGAGGACGAACCGGGCGACGTCGCTGTTCTCCTCGTAGATTCGCCCCAGGAGGCGGGTGCGGAACTCCTCGTCGGACACTGAGGCCGCACTTAGCTTCTCCTCGACGATCACCACCACCTCGTCACCTCGGGCATCACCCACAGCGTCGATGGTCGTCATAAACAGCTTCGCCAGTGCATACGTCTGCGGGTATCCCGTTAGGTTGCGTCGGACAAAGAAGCTCGTGAGGCGGTCTACGACCGTCTCGATGTGTGCATCTGTCAGAGCCAGATCGGACTGCTTCGATATCAGCCACATGAGGAGCACGTAGGACGGCGCGCCCTGAGCGCGCATCAGGCGCTGGAACGACCTGTCAAGGGTTGTCGGCTGATCGAGTTCAACGACGCAGTTGATTCGCCCGTAGATCTTGCTCGCCGTCACCAGCGAATCGACGACGCGTTTGAGGCCCTGCTCGAGAATCTTCTCGTAGACCCTGATCAGGTTGGACTTCGTGGCGACCGAGGCGTTTGAGACTTCGGGCAGCTCTGACTTGAACGCGTTGTAGTACTGGCGGAGGAAGCGCTCCTGGGTGGAGTAGCTGTCACCGAGGCTGGTCAGCATGTCGTTCCAGTGTTTGAACGCCTCGTCGACGTCCATGATCTGCTTCTTCTCCGACTCGGCGAGAAGGTGGTTCTTGATCAGGTCCACCGGCGAGAGGGGCATCCCGCGGTTGTTCAGGGACTCGAACAGCACGAAGGCGTCGGCGTGGTTGGCCACCTCAATCTTCACGATCACCGCCTGTAGGGCCGCCTCATGCACCCGCAGGGCCGCCTCCGGCTGTGTGATCTCCTCAGTCTCGGCGAGCCTCTGGATCGCGGAGCGGAAGTAGCGGTAGCACTTGGCAATCCTGCGGCTGGGGAAGTACGGCTTCCATTCTCCCTCCACCGGCAAGCCGGCTTCCTCGAGCACCTTGCGGAAGTCGGAGAGGTTGTGGCCCTGTTTCTGCGGTGTCACCCTCGGCTGCTGGTCTGCTTTCCGCACCAACTGCCGACCGAGGTTGATGACGTCCGTTCGTGTGTCCTCGTCGAGATCGTCGAAGTGTTCCTTGAGTACCGAATAGACGGCGGCCAACAACAAGGTGAGCGTCGTCAGTCGCTGCTGCCCATCGATGACCTGCAGGATGTTGCCCTCGAGCGTGTCCGTGGTCTGGTCGAGCGTGATGATGGTGCCCAGGAAGTGCGCGCCCTCGGCCTCGATGAGATCTTCGAACAGGTCTTCCCAGTGGGACTTATACCAGGAGTACTCGCGCTGGTAGGGCGGGATCCGGTAAAGCACGTTGCCTTCGTGACTGAACAGCGTGTGCACCGGATACTGGTTGGCAGATTTGATCATCGAGGAGCCCCCAGCTCACACGCCCATATGTGGCTGACCTCTCCGTCGATGAAGTTGCGGACCCTGGCGTGCAGGTTGCGTGATTTTGTCACTTTTTACCTCCAGACGTTAGCCCAGTTCGGAACTCGACGACGTCGCCGTCGGCCATGACATAGTCCTTGCCCTCCATGCGCACCTTGCCGGCCGCGCGCGCTTCGGCCATCGAACCGAGCGCATCGAGGTCCTCGAAGGAGACGATCTCAGCCTTGATGAAGCCCTTCTGGAAATCAGTGTGGATGACGCCGGCGGCCTCGGGCGCGGTCCAACCCTTGCGGATCGTCCACGCGCGCGCCTCCTTCGGCCCGGCAGTCAGGTAGGTCTGCAGACCGAGCGTGTTGAAGCCGACGCGGGCGAGCTGGTCGAGGCCGGCCTCGTCCTGTCCGCTCATCTCGAGCATCTCTGCGGCTTCCTCGTCGTCGAGCTCCGCGAGCTCGGACTCGAACTTCGCATCGAGGAAGATCGCTTCGACCGGGGCGACGAGTGCGCGCATCTCGTCCTTCTTCGCCTCATCGGCCAGCACATCGTCATCGACGTTGAAGACGTAGAGGAACGGTTTGGTCGTCATGAGCTGCAGCTCGCGCAGCGGCGCGGCGTCGAACCCATCGGCCTGCATCGCCTGGTAGAGGGTGCGCCCTTCCTCCAGGATCCCGTGTGCCCCCTGCATCGCGGCCAGCACCTCGGGTTCAGCCCGCTTCTGCTTGACCTCCTTCTCGATGCGCGGCAGCGCCTTCTCCAGGGTCTGCAGGTCAGCGAGGATGAGCTCGGTGTTGATCGTGTCGATGTCATCAGCCGGGTTGACCTTGCCGTCAACGTGGACGACGTCGGAATCACTGAATCCGCGGATCACCTGGCAGATCGCGTCGGCTTCGCGGATGTTGGCCAGGAACTGGTTGCCCAGTCCCTCACCCTCCGAGGCGCCGCGGACGATGCCGGCGATGTCGACGAAGTTCACCGTTGCCGGCAGGATCTTCGCTGAGCCGAAGATCTCGGCCAGCCGGGTCAGCCGCTCGTCGGGCAGTTCGACGACGCCGATGTTCGGCTCGATCGTCGCGAACGGGTAGTTCGCTGCCAGCACCTGGTTCTTGGTCAATGCATTGAACATGGTCGACTTGCCGACATTGGGCAGTCCGACGATTCCGATAGTTAAAGCCACGATCCCCCAGTGTAGCCGCTGGCCTGGGTGCCAGCATGCCGGCCAGTCCCCCGTGCCCGAGGCGGTGGCCGGCAGCCGTGACCGGGCACCGTTGTCCGTGGCTCCTGGTTGACTGTGAGCATGGATGCACCCACGATCTTCATCACCGTCCTCGTCCTCCTCATCGGAGCGGTCGCAGGCTTCTTCCTCGGTGCGACAGTGGCGCGTTCGCGCATGGCAGCAGCCCTCGCGCAGGCGCAGACGGCTGAGCGGCTGCACTCCGAGCGCGTCCAGGCCCTGGAGGCCGATGCCGGGATGACGCATGAGCTCGCCGAACTCATGGGTCCCTTGGCCGCCCAGGTGAATCGCCTGCACAGCGATGTCACCGGCTTCGAGCGCGAGCGCACCGACCAGTTCGCCCGTCTCGATGCCCGGCTCGGGCATATGAGCCAGGTCGATGCGCAGCTGCAGGCCTCGACGTCGAACCTGCTGACCGCGCTCAATGCCTCAGGCACCCGCGGGTCGTGGGGTGAGCTGCAGCTCACACGCGTCGTCGAGGCCGCCGGGATGCTCGAACACGTCGACTTCGACTCCCAGGTCACCGTCCAGGGCCGCAACGGCGAGCGGTTGCGCCCGGATATGGTCGTCCATCTCCCCGGTGACCGGCAGATCGTCATCGACGCCAAGGCCCCGCTCGACCCCGGCCAGGACACCAGTGCCGGCAACGGCTCCGGTCCGGCAGGACGGCTGCGCTCCCACATCCGCACGCTGGCCTCGAAGGCATACTGGAACGCCTTCGAACAGACACCGGACTTCGTTGTCTGCTTCGTCCCGAATGAGGGCGCGCTCTCAGCGGCACTGCAGGAGGACCCGCGGTTGTTCGATGAGGCTTTCGCCGTCGACGTCATCCCGGCTTCCCCGGCCACCCTTGTCGCTCTGCTGCGCACAGTCGCTCTTGGCTGGCGTCAGTACGAGCTCGCCCGCTCAGCACGTGAGCTGCTGGCCACCGCGCAGGAGCTGCATGGGCGCATCGGCACGATGGCCGGTCATATCGTGCAGCTGGGCAAGTCGATGAATCGCAGTGTGGAGGACTACAACCGGTTCGTCGGCTCTGTTGAGAGCCGCCTGCTCGTCACCGCCCGCCGGCTGACCGACATGGGCGCCGGCGCCACGGAGATCCCCGTCGCCGAACCGCTCGATGCCTATGCCCGCAGTCTGACGGCACCCGAGTTCCAGGAGGTGCAGCGACGGGACACGTGACAGGTCAGCGACGGGCGCGGCGGATGGCCAGAATCGCAAGCAGCCCGGCGATCGCGAGGAACACCGAACCCAGGCCCAGACCGCCGATGCGCACCCACGTCCCGAGCTCCATGCCCAGGTAGGACGGGGCTGCCCCGGCGCCTTCCACCTCGGGCGCGGAGTCGAAGGGCTCGCCTTGGGACTCCCAGGACAGGCGCACCTGGTGCGTTCCCGTGGCAGGGGCGTCGATGAGGGGTGGCTCGATGGTGACGACAATGTAGTAGTCGCCTGCGATCGAGGAGGCCTTGGCGTCGTCGAACTCGACGAACTCGTGGCGCGGGTTGACCGGGTAGCGGGTCGTGAGCGCAGTCGTGCCGCCGCTGTCGGCGATCGAGATGGAGGCATCCGTGCCGGTGCCGTTGGTATCGGGCATATCCGAGGCTGGTGCACCTTCATCACCGGGCCGGGCGACTGCGACCGGGCGCAGGTTCGGGTCGAAGACCCGCAGGGTGAGCGTGTGGTCTGCCGGGCTGGCAGCGCGGGCGCGCAGGCTCAGCTGCTGGCCGGTCGACAGCGGGGCGCGGAAGAACAGCGGCCGGCCGACCTCGGCGTCGACGATGGCGTCGGCTTCGGTGAGTTCGGTGGCGGTGTTGAAGCTCCAGCCGGGACTGAGCGTTTCGGCCTCTCCGCGGGATTCGGGAAGGAACTCAGCGAGCGCCGGATTCTCCTCGGGTTCAGGCAGCTGCGACCAAACAGTCGCTGCCTGGCGCACGTACTGCAGCTCCAGCGGCAGGGTCTGAGGCAGCCCGTCATAGGTCTCGGACCAGGCGACGGAGACGATGAAGCTGCCGCCGCGCTGGAAGCAGGAGTCGTTGGGGTTGTTGCCATCGAGCACTCCAGTGCTGATGGACACCGACACCGGGCCGGTCTCATTGCCGGAGACCCGGCTGCTCTGGCTGACCGAGCAGGACGGGTCCGCCGGCGCGGCAACCGTGATCTCCAGCTCCGCAGCACCGAAGGCGTCGCTGCCTGCGTCCTCGGGCCGGAGCATGCTCGCTGACACATAACCGGACTGGCCGTCTTCGAGGCTGATCCGGTAGGTGCTGGCCGGATGGTTCTCCCCGAAGTCCACGTCTTCGTAGCTGATCTCATCGGCGTAGCTGCCCGGTTCGATCTCAGCGGCATCATCGACACTGTTGCCGCCGGTGACCTCGGTGCCGCCGGGCTCACCACGCTCAGTGGCGAGCGCCGGGGCCGGCAGGGTCGTCCCGCCTGCCAGGGCGAGCACGGCGACGAGGCCGGCGCTGGCGATGCCTGCTGCCAGCCGCTGTGCCAGCGGTGCGCGTGTCATGCCTGTCCCCTACTCGGTGCTCCTGGCGGCAGGTGTCCGTCGTCTCAGCTGGCGCCCTGAGCAGGACACGACTGGCCGGCCGGGTTCTGGCTACAGTAGGCACCATGAGTGACACTATCGCAGGCCGGTTCACGCTGCTCGATCCCATCGCCAGCGGTGGTTCGGGCACTGTGTGGATCGCCCGCGATGAGCGCTTCGGCAATCTGTGCGCGGCCAAGGTGCTGCGCCAGCGCGATTCGGGTGACCTGCTGCGCTTCGTGCGCGAGAACACGGTGCGCCTGAATCATCCGCACGTGCTCGCCCCGTATGCGTGGGCGGCTGAGGATGCCCACGTCGTCATCGCGATGCCGCTGGTGACCGGCGGGACGCTGGCTGACATCCTGCGCTCGGGGCGCCGGTTCTCAGCTGCAGCCACGGCCGAGGCGGTCCGCCAGATCCTCGACGGACTCACCGCCGTGCATGCCGCCGGCTGGATCCACCGTGACATCAAACCGGCGAACATCATGATCGATGCTGAGCAGCCGGATCTGCACCTGCTGCTCGCCGACTTCGGCATCGCCGTCGACACGAACGCCCCGCGCCTGACGCAGTCGGGCATCGTCCACGGCACGCCGGGCTTCGTCGCCCCGGAGATCATGATGGGCGGGGACATCTCCCCTGCTCAGGATGTGTGGGCGACCGGGCAGATCGGCAAGCGGATGCTCGGGATGGACGATGACGCCGTCGCCGAGGCGGTGCGCGCCAGCGCTGATCCGCTCACCCAGGGCCTCGTCCACCTGCTCGATGACCTCACTGCCGCTGATGCCCGCAAGCGGCCGAGTCCGGAGATCGCGGCGGCAGCACTCAGCCGGCTGGGTCTGCGCGGGCCGTTCCATTTCGCTGATGGCACGCCGTGGCATCCGCAGCGTGAGATCGCTTCACCGGCCCTTCCCCAGGATCCGGCACCCACACTCATTCTCGTGCCCCAGGCCGATCCGACGCAGGTCGACTTCCGGCGCTCCCCTTCAGGTGGGCCACCGCAGCCGGGCAGCCAGCCGGGCAGTCAGCCCGCTGCGCAGGCAGCGCACGCGGCTCCGGTGCTCGGCAGCGGCCCCGCCCCGGGATTCGCACCGACGCAGGTCGATCAGGTGCGCCCAGACAGAGGCGAGCGGAAGCCTGCCAAGGGGCTGGCCGCCTCGGCGGCGGTGTTCGCGTTCATCGGTGCGCTGCTCATCCTCGTGGGGATCTTCGCACCGGGCTATCTCGGCTGAGCCGAGGGCGCAGACGGGTCAGACGATCTCGTGCTGGCGGTCAGCGCCGTCGCGCTTGTTCGAGGTCTTCTGTCCGGCGGCCTTGAGGTCCTTGCGCAGCTCGCGCGGCAGCGAGAACATCAGGTCCTCCTCTGCGGTGCGGACCTCGTCGACCTCGCCGTAGCCGTATTCGGCCAGGAGCTTGAGCACGTCCTCGACCAGTGTCTCCGGAACCGAGGCGCCGGAGGTGACGCCGACGGTGGCGACGTCGTTGAACCACTCCTCGTCGACCTCGCGGGCGAAGTCGACGCGGTAGGCGGCCTTCGCGCCGTGCTCGAGGGCGACTTCGACAAGACGCACGGAGTTCGAGGAGTTCGCCGAGCCGACGACGATGACGAGGTCAGCGTCCGGGGCGATCTTCTTGACCGCGACCTGGCGGTTCTGGGTGGCGTAGCAGATGTCGTCGCTCGGGGGCGCGATGAGCTGCGGGAAGCGCTCCTTGAGGATGTCGACGGTCTCCATCGTCTCGTCGACGCTGAGCGTGGTCTGCGAGATCCACACCATCTTGTCCGATTCCGGGATGTCGAGGGTGCGGGCCTCCTCGGGATTCTGGATGAGGGTGATGTGATCAGGTGCCTCGCCCATCGTGCCCTCGACCTCTTCGTGCCCGGCGTGGCCGACGAGCAGGATCGAGTAGCCGTCGCGGGCGAACCGGATCGCCTCGCGGTGGACCTTGGTCACCAGTGGGCAGGTCGCATCGATGGTGTCGAGGCTGCGTTCGGCGGCCTCAGCGTGGACCTGCGGGGACACGCCGTGAGCGGAGAACACGACACGCGCGCCCTCGGGCACCTCGGAGGTCTCGTCAACGAAGATCGCGCCGCGTTCGGCGAGCGTGTCGACGACGTGGCGGTTGTGCACGATCTCCTTGCGCACGTAGATCGGGGCACCGTAGTGCTCGAGGGCGCGTTCGACGGCGATGACGGCGCGATCGACGCCGGCGCAGTAGCCGCGCGGGGCGGCCAGCAGCACCTTCTTCTCGCCTGCCGGCTGGCGGATCTCAGACGGATCCTTGCGCACACGAGGAACGGACGGGACCGGGAGATTCACTGCAGTAGTCACGTCTCCCATGGTAGGCGGCTTGGCTGAACACCACCACAAAGGCCGCACTGCCCTTCACCTGAGGCGGTGTCCGTCCCTCCCGTTAGACTGCACAGCAGTACATGGAAGGAGTCCCGGCGTGGCACAGCGGATCAGCGGCACCCCCGGCACCCTCGGCCAGAAACCGATCGAGGAGCTGCCGCGCAAGGCAGCCGAGACGACCCCGGACAACCCGTGGCCGCTCAGCCTGCTCAGCCGCAACATCAAGAGCTACATCGACCGGATGTCGGCGGTGTGGATCGAGGCGCAGGTCATCGAGTTCAACCGCCGCGGCAAGGCCAGCTACCTCACCCTGCGCGACACCGATGAGGAGATGTCGCTGCCGGTCCAGGTGTTCAGCAACGTCCTCGACCGGGTCGAGACACCCCTGAGCGAGGGCTCGCGCGTCGTCGTCAACGTCAAGGCCGACTTCTGGCTCAAGGCCGGACGGATGATGATGCGCGCCAATGACATCAGGCCCGTCGGCCTCGGTGAGCTGCTCGCCCGGCTGGAGAAGCTGCGCCGCACCCTGGCTGAGGAGGGGCTCTTCGACCCGGACCTCAAGCAGCCGTTGCCGTTCCTGCCGAACCGGATCGGGCTCATCACCGGCCGCAATTCCGATGCGGAGAAGGACGTGGTACGCAACGCCCACCTGCGCTGGCCGGCTGCCGAGTTCGAGATCCGCAACACCGCAGTCCAGGGCCCGGACGCGGTCCCGCAGGTGCGTGCCGCCCTGGCTGAGCTCGATGCCGACCCGGCTGTCGATGTCATCGTCATCGCCCGCGGCGGCGGCAGCCTGGAGGATCTGCTGCCGTTTTCGAACGAGTCGCTCATCCGCGCCGTGTTCGCCGCCCGCACCCCAGTGGTCTCCGCGATCGGGCATGAGGCCGACCGGCCGATCCTCGACGATGTCGCCGATCTGCGCGCCTCCACCCCGACCGACGCGGCCAAGCGCCTGGTGCCCGATATCCACGAAGAGCGCATGGACTTACTCCAGGCGCGCGCCAGCCTCGACGGCGCGCTCGACCGCCTGCTGCGCAGCGAGCAGGCAGGGCTCGACAGTGTCCGCTCCCGGCCGGTCATGGCCCAGCCGATGACGATGGTGAGTGCGCGTGAGGAGGAGCTCACGGCCCTCATCACCCGCGCCCGGCAGGCCCAGCGCAGCGCCCTGACCCATGGCGCCGCCCAAGTCGAGCACCTGCGCGCCCAGGTGCGCGCGCTCTCACCTTTGAGCACCCTGGAGCGCGGCTACGCCGTCGTGCAGACCGCAGACGGTTCGGCTGTGCGTGATGCCGCTGAGCTATCCACCGGCGACGGCGTCCATGTGCGCCTGGCCCGCGGCCGCTTCGACGCCGATGTCACCACCATCCACGCAGACGCACCCGGACCCGACACCCTCGACTGAGATGACCCTCGTGCGGCAGACCGCACCCTGACTGACGAAGCATCCTGAAAGGACCGCAATGGCAGAGAAGAAGACGACCACCGCAGAGGCCACCGCCGAGCACCTCGACGTTTCCGGGCTGTCCTATGAGCAGGCGCGCGAAGAGCTCGTCACCACGGTGCGCTCACTGGAAGCGGGAAACCTGCCGCTGGAGGAGTCGCTGCGACTGTGGGAGCGCGGAGAAGCGCTGGCCGATCACTGCCAGGCGTGGCTCGATGGAGCCCGCAAGAAGCTGGAGCAGGCACAGGCCGCCCGTGAGGAGAAAGCCGAGGAATAAGCCCCGGCTGCTCGGGAAGATCCCGGACTGGTCTGGGTAAGTCAGCCCTGCTTGCCGGCCTGTTCGACGGCCTGCTTGGCGAAGAACTCATACGTCTGCGGATCGGCACGGCCGATGAGCACCGCGGTGCTGCCATCGAGCTGGCCGACCATCGCCTGCTTGCCGTCAGACCCGTCATAGGAGGTGAAGGTGACACCGTCGATGTCATTGGTGCTGACCTCGACGAAGTCATCGAGCTCTGATTCCACCCAGCGCTCGTCGCCATCGGCCTGGCGCAGGGTCATCCAGCCCCGCTGCGGTCCGACCGAGGAGAGGTACCAGGTGTCATAGGCAGGTGCACCCATCGGCTTGAACATCGCCTCATTGGCCACCCAGCCCTCTGGCAGCTTCGGCACGACGACAGGGAACTCAGCACGAGTCTTGACCGATTCGGCGATCGTCTCGTAGTCGACTTCGCGTTCGAACTGACCCTCTTTGGGCTCGGGCACGAATGCCAGGCCGATGAGAACGACGGCGAGGCAGGCCCCGAGCGCAATGACCATATTGACCCAGTTCGAACTGAGCTTGAGAGCCCGGACGTTCTCGCTGCGGGGTGGTTGCGTCTGTTGCTGTGTCACTGCCTCACCTGATGTCGAACACGATTGTCAGCCGATCCATTGTCCCCCGGCCCGCGCCCGGGGACAAAACCGCAGACAGCCCGTTACCCGCGCCTTCTGTGCGCGGCCACTAATGGCACAATGAAGACATGACTGAGACCCCGTCTGAGAATCCGACAGAGGAAAAAGCCCACCACTCCGGAGGCCGGGCAGAGACCCCGCCGGTGGCTGTGACCGATGAATGGTCCCGCCGGCTCCAGCAGGATGAGGGCGGCCCCGACCGCAACCTCGCCCTTGAGCTCGTCCGCGTCACCGAGGCAGCCGCTCTCGCTGCCGCCCCGTGGGTGGGCCGCGGGGACAAGAACGCAGCCGACGGTGCAGCCGTGGCCGCGATGCGCAATGTCATCTCCACCGTCTCGATGACCGGCACCGTCGTCATCGGCGAGGGCGAGAAGGACGAAGCGCCGATGCTCTACAACGGCGAACCCGTCGGCAGCGGCCGGGGGCCGCGCGTCGATGTCGCCGTCGACCCGATCGACGGCACCACCCTGACCGCCAAGGGCATGCCGAATGCCATCTCCGTCATGGCCGTCAGCGAAGGCGGAGCCATGTACGACCCGTCTGCCGTCTTCTACATGGAGAAGCTCGTCACCGGACCTGAGGCCGCTGACTTCGTTGACCTGCGCCTGCCGGTGGCCGAGAACATCCGCCGTGTGGCCAAGGCCAAGGGCAAAGGCAAGGACAACTCCTCGGTCACCGTCGTCATCCTCGACCGGCCCCGCCACGAGCGCCTCATCGAAGAGGTCCGCCAGGCAGGCGCGCGCATCCGCCTCATCAGCGACGGCGACGTCGCCGGCGCCATCGCCGCCTCCCGCCCGGGCACCGGCATCGACATGCTCATGGGCATCGGCGGCACCCCCGAGGGCATCATCACCGCGTGTGCGATCAAGGCGATGGGAGGTGTCATCCAGGGCCGCCTGTGGCCGCAGTCCGAACAGGAGCGGCAGAACGCCGTCGCCGCCGGCCTCGACCCCGATGCGGTGCTCAACACCGACGAGCTCGTCACCGGTGACAACACCTACTTCGTCGCCACCGGCATCACCGAAGGCGACCTGCTCGACGGTGTGCGCTACACCGGCCAGCACGTGCTGACCCACTCACTCGTCATGCGCTCACGCTCCGGCACCGTGCGCACCGTCAACGCCGAGCACAAGATGGCGAAGATGGACTCCTACGTGGAGGCCGCCGAAGAGGCAGCACGCCGGGGGCTGGTCTGATGCCCCAGAGCGAATACAACTCACCGGCCGCCGCGTTCCTCAGACTCATGGACGGCAACGAGCGCTTCGTTGCCGGCACCCCGCAGCACCCGAATCAGGACGTTGTGCGCCGTGAGGACCTCAAGACCGCCCAGGCGCCGTTCGCCACCCTGTTCGGGTGCTCGGACTCGCGTGTGGCCGCCGAGATGATCTTCGACGTCGGTCTCGGCGACATGTTCGTCGTGCGCACCGCCGGCCAGGTCACCGACTCGGTCACCCTCGGCAGCCTCGAATACGGCGTCGAAGTCCTCGGCACTCCCCTGCTCGTCGTACTCGGTCACGACAACTGCGGGGCGATCACCGCCACGATCGAGTCCTTCGACTCAGGGCAGACCCCAGACGGGTTCATCTCCGATGTCGTCGCCCGCCTGCTGCCCGCCGTCGTCCACGCCCGCGCGGCCGGGCGCACCGACGTCAACAGCACGGTTGCGCAGAACACCGTCGACACCGTCAAGCGCCTCTACCAGCGCTCGGCGATCCTGCGCACCGCCGTCGAAGAGGGCCGGCTCGTCATGCTCGGCCTGACCTACCACCTCGCCGACGGACGGGTGAAAGTCGTCAGCCGCATGGGGTCCCATCCCCCGCGCATCCCGCGCGCCGACCCTGCCCACGCCGACAACCAGTAACCGCCAGCATTCTGCACCTGCCGCCGCCCGGGCGCCCACCGCCTCGGGAACGGCCGACCAGCCCCGCCCAGGGGCGCACATGAGACAAGGAGACACGATGGCACAAGAGTTCCGCATCGAACACGACACCATGGGTGAGGTCAAGGTTCCCGCCGACGCCCTCTACCGCGCCCAGACCCAGCGGGCAGTGGAGAACTTCCCGATCTCGGGCAAGACGCTTGAGCGCCAGCACATCGCCGCCCTGGCGCAGGTGAAGAAGGCCGCCGCGCGCGCCAACGAGGAGCTCGACGTCCTCGACGCGACCCGCTCGAAGGCCATCCAGGCCGCTGCCGATGAGGTCATCGCAGGCGACCATGACGACCACTTCCCCATCGACGTGTTCCAGACCGGTTCGGGCACCTCATCGAACATGAACACCAACGAGGTGCTCGCCACCCTGGCGACGAATGCGCTCAAGGGCGACGGGGTCGAGGTCCACCCCAACGACCACGTCAACGCCTCGCAGTCCTCCAACGACGTCTTCCCCACCTCCGTCCACGTCGCTGTAACCTCCGCTCTGGTCCACGAACTCAAGCCGGCGATGGAGAAGCTCGCCGCGAGCATCGAGGCCAAGGCGAAGGAGTTCAAGGACATCGTCAAGTCCGGCCGCACCCACCTCATGGACGCCACCCCGGTGACCCTGGGCCAGGAGTTCGGCGGCTATGCGGCGCAGGTGCGCTACGGCATCGAGCGCATCGAGGCCTCACTGCCGCGCGTGGCCGAGGTCCCGCAGGGCGGCACCGCCGTGGGCACTGGCATCAACACCCCCGACGGGTTCTCCTCGCGGGTCGTCGAGCTGCTGGCTGAGCAGACCGGCCTGCCGATCACCGAGGCGCGCAACCACTTCGAGGCCCAGGCCAACCGCGACGGGCTCGTCGAGGTCTCCGGTCAGCTGCGCACGATCGCCTACTCCTACATGAAGATCAACAACGATCTGCGCTGGATGGGCTCGGGGCCGAACACCGGCCTGGGCGAGCTGCACATCCCGGACCTGCAGCCCGGTTCGTCGATCATGCCCGGCAAGGTCAACCCGGTCATCTGCGAAGCCGCGATCCAGGCGATGGCCCAGGTCATCGGCAACGACACGACCGTTGCCCTGTCGAGCACCAACGGTGCCTTCGAGCTCAACGTCGGCATCCCGGTCATGGCCGCCAACCTGCTCGAGTCGATCCGCCTCATCGCCAACATCTCGACCGTCATGGCCGAGAAGATGATCGACGGGCTGACCGCCAACGAAGAGCGCTGCCGGTTCCTCGCCGAGGCCTCCCCGTCGATCGTGACCCCGCTGAACAAGGTCATCGGCTACGAGGCCGCCGCCAAGATCGCCAAGCACGCCGTGGCCAACAAGATGACCGTCAAGGAGGCCACCATCGACCTCGGCTTCGTCAAGGACGGTTCGATCAGCGAAGAGGACCTCGACAAGGCGCTTGACGTCTCGACGATGATCGGCTCCTACACCTGAGCCGGGAACCCGCATCCACCTGACACAAACGCGGGCCCGTCTTCCACCGCAATCAGCGGTAGGAGACGGGCCCTCGCGTTCGGGTGTGTCGCTCAGGCGACGTAGGAGTCCTCCAGGACTCCGGTGACGAGGTCGGCGATCGCCGAGCGCTCAGCGCGGGTGAGCGTGATGTGGCCGAAGAGCGGGTGGCCCTTGAGCTGCTCGATGACTGCGGCGATGCCGTCATGGCGGCCGACGCGCAGGTTGTCGCGCTGGGCGACGTCGTGGGTGAGGACGACACGGGAGTTCTGCCCGATGCGTGAGAGCACGGTCAGCAGCACCGTGCGCTCCAGCGACTGCGCCTCATCGACGATGACGAATGCGTCGTGCAGCGACCGGCCGCGGATGTGCGTCAGCGGCAGGATCTCCAGCATGCCGCGGTCGATGACCTCGTCGATGACGTGCTTGGAGACAAGCGCCCCGAGCGTGTCGAAGACCGCCTCGGCCCACGGATTCATCTTCTCCGCCTCGGCGCCGGGCAGGTAGCCGAGGTTCTGCCCGCCGACGGCATACAGCGGCCTGAAGACCATGATCTTCTTATGCGTGCGCTCCTCCATCACCGACTGCAGACCGGCCATGAGCGCCATCGCCGACTTGCCCGTCCCGGCCCGGCCGCCCAGCGACACGATCCCGACATCGGGGTCAAGCAGCATGTCCAAGGCGATGCGCTGCTCAGCCGAACGGCCGTGCAGACCGAAGGCATCGCGGTCACCGCGGACGAGCTTGACGGTGTTCGGCGCAGAGACCCGCCCGAGCCCGGATCCGCGCGGTGAGGAGATGACAAGCCCGGTGTTGACGATCTCGTCGGCGACCGCGTCGGTGTGCACGACGCCGGAGTCGAACAGCTCGTTCATCTGCGCTTCGTCAAGATCGAGCGTGCTCAGCCCGGTGAACCCGGATTCGGTGGCCTGCTCGGCAAGGTACTCCTCGGTCTTGAGCCCGACCGCTGCGGCTTTGACGCGCATCGGCACGTCCTTGGTGATGACGATGACGTCATCGCCTTCGGCCTGCAGGTTCCGGGCGACGGCGAGGATGCGGGTGTCGTTCTCGGTGCGGTCGAAGCCCACCGGCATCGTCGAGGCGTCGATGTGGTTGAGCTCGACCCGGATCGATCCGCCGTCATCGCCGATCGGCAGCGGTTCGTCGAGGCGCCCGAAGTCCTCGCGCAGCTCATCGAGGACGCTGAGCGCGCGCCGGGCAGTGACACCGAGTTCGGGGTGATGGCGCTTGGCCTCGAGCTCGCTGACGACGATGAGCGGAATCACCACCTCGTGCTCGGCGAACCGCATCATTGCGTGCGGGTCAGACAGCAGGACCGACGTGTCGAGCACGTACGTGTGGGTGTCGCTTATCTCGGCCATGGGGCTCCCCTATGCATCGTGTGCCGAAGTGCCCCAGCTCAATCCTTCCCCGACGAGTCGAACACTCCGGGTTGGTGTCAGCCAACTGGTTCCAATCTATGAACCCGATGCCGCTGATGTGCGCTCCGACACTCGGACGTCTCATGATACGGAGGTGAATCTCAGATGAATCCACCTGCCGGGTGTCGCCACCGAGCCCGAGGCGGTGGTTGGCCCGGCGTGGAAGCTCAGCGCCCGAAGCGCCGGTTGCGGTTGCCGTAGGCGCGCACGGCGCGCAGGAAGTCGGTGCGGCGGAAGTCGGGCCAGTAGGCCTCGCAGAAGTAGAACTCCGAGTACGCCGACTGCCACATCATGAAGCCCGACAGCCGCTGTTCGCCTGAGGAGCGGATGATGAGGTCGGGGTCCGGCTGGCCCTTGGTGTAGAGGTGCTTGGAGATCTCCTCTTCGCTCAGCGCCTCGATGATCTCCTCGATGCTCTCCCCTGCTGCGGCGTGTTCGCGCAGCAGGCACTTGACGGCGTTGACGATCTCCTGCCGGCCACCGTAGCCGACGGCGACGTTGACGGTCATGCGCTTGTCGCGGCCCTCGGCGTTTGAGCGCTCCTGCGCGTCGGCCAGGCGGGTGCGCAGGGGTTCGGGGATGGTGGCGAGGTCGCCGACGAGCTGGACGGATACGCTCGGCTTGCCGGCGATCTGGTCGACGAGGTCGGAGATGATCTCGGTCAGCGCCGCGACCTCGTCGGCAGACCGGGCGAGGTTCTCCTTCGAGAGCACGTAGAGAGTGACGACCTCGACGCCGAGCTCTTCGCACCAGCCGAGGAATTCGACGATCTTGCCTGCGCCCATCCGGTGTCCGTCAGCGGTGGTCTTGCCGAACTCCTTGGCCCAGCGTCGGTTGCCGTCGGTGATGACCCCGACGTGACGCGGGATCGCGGCAGCGTCATCGCCGTGCTCGAGCTGCCGTTTGACCCGGCGGTCGTACAGGCGGTAGAGCCACCCGAGCGGGGATCCGGCCATCGACTCTCCTGAGGTGTTGCGTGGGGTCAGCTGCCCGCAGTCGGGGCAGCGCGGCGGTGTCTGACAGGCACCCCCGCGTGCCACCAGCATAACTGTCTGCCCGCGCCGCCCTCGCCTGCTCCCGCCCGGCGAATTCCCAACCGCGGGAACTATCATTGAGGCATGACGTCACGCCTTGCCGAACCTGACCAGCCGCACCACGATGCTGGGGCGCGCCGTCATGCATCGAAGCGCACAGCCCAGCCGACCAGTCTCGACCCGAGCCACCCGATGTCACGGGCCTACCGGCTCGCCCTCTCCCGTCGCGGCCGCGCGCTGCGCCACGAACTGGGCAAGCTCGCCGGCCAGGTGCGCCCGTCGTGGCGCGGCTGGATCCACGCAGGCGCCTTCCCGCTCGCCGTGCTCGGCGGACTGACGCTGGTCATCATCTCCCCGACGATCGTCTCGCGCTTAGGCGGAGCGATCTTCGCACTCACCGGCATGATGCTCTTCGGCACCTCAGCGCTCTACCATCGCGGCCGTTGGCGGATGCGCATCCGCCTGATCCTGCGCCGCATCGACCACGCCAACATCTTCCTCATCATCGCCGGCACCTACACGCCCTTGGCGATTCTGACCCTGGAGACCCGCCAATGGGTGCTCCTGCTGTCGATCATGTGGTCCGGTGCGCTCATCGGCGTGCTGTTCAGGGTGCTGTGGACGACGGCCCCGCGCTGGCTGTTCGTGCCGGTCTACATCGGCATCGGCGTCGCCGGCATCGGCTACATCCCGGCGATCTGGGAGCACAACCTGGCCGTCGGCATCCTCATCGTCTCCGGCGGCCTGTGCTACATCGCCGGGGCGATCATCTACGCACTCAAGCGGCCGAACCCGCTGCCGCACATTTTCGGCTTCCACGAGATCTTCCACACCTTCACGGTGCTCGGCTTCGGCAGCCACCTGGCCGCCCTGCTCATCGCCGCGGTCAACGCCAGCCCCGAACTGCACAGCTGAACAGCCGCTGATGCGAGGTCACGCACCCGCTGCCGAGGCGCGGGTCCCGTTCCCGAGGTGCGGGTCCCGTTCCCGAGGTGGGCTCTGGCGCCGGGGGCACGGGCGGAGTTCAGGTCAGGGGCGTGACGTGTCCTCGCCGGGCATCTCTGCTCCCGGCTCTGCGGTGCCGGTCTCACCGGCGGCCGGCTCCTCGGTGACGAAGGAGTCATTGGCCTCTGCGGTATGGGTCTCCGGCTGGTAGCGGCGCTTCTGGTCCGTGGCCATCGGGATCGGGTACGCGTCCACGGCCCGGTCCTTGGCACGCACCCGGCGCACGCGGCGCAGCGCATCGCGGATGAGAAAGATCGTCACGACTGCCAGGGCGAAGACCGCCAGGAAGCCGATCGTGCCCGGGGTGACGATCGAGGGATCCGGGTAGCGGACGTCCTCGGTCGGGGCGGGGCTGGCAGCCAGCAGCATGAGCATCAGACGTTCTCCTTCTCAGCCGGGGTCTGCCCGGCACTGGGCACCGCTGCGCGGGTTTCGACGTAGGGCTCCAGCAGTCCCGCATCCGGGATGCGGCGGCCGTCGTCGCGGGTGACACCTGCGAACAGGTCGGATTCGAGGAAGTCGCTGCCGCGGTCCAGCGGCTCGCGGCCGGTGTTGTCGATGGCGAGTTCGAACTCCTCGGTCGGCCAGAAGGTCTTGGCGATCTTCCGGGCCTCGGAGAAGAAGCCGCCCTTCGGGTCGATCTGGGTGGCATGCGACAGCAGCGCCCGGTCCGAGCGCTCCAGCATCTGCCCGCATGCGATCCGGGCGGTCAGCCAGCTGTTGCGCTCCCCATCGCGGGAGCGGTACTTCTCCAGCATGTCCGCAAACGGCGAATCATGACCCTCGGCGGTCATCTTCTCGTGGATGGCCAGCCACTTCCGCGGCGAGAGGTCCATGTTGTAGTAGACCTTCTGCACCTGCCACGGCTCCCCGAGCTCGGGGTTGACCGCCGCGTCGGCGGCCTGCTCGACAGCAGTCATCGACACGATGTGGTTCTTGATGTGGTCCGGATGCGGGTAGCCGCCCCGCTCGTCATAGGTGGTGAGCACGTGCGGGCGGAAGCTGCGGATGAGGTGCACGAGCGGACGGGCCGCAACATCGGTGGGCACCTGATAGAACGACCCGTGCGGAGTCTCGGTGGCCGGGTCGCCTTCGGGCAGGCCGGAGTCGACGAACCCGATCCAGCGGTGCTCAGCACCCAGCTCCTCGGCGGCGGCGGCCATCTCATCGCGGCGCAGCCCGGCGATGTCGCGGCGGGCGGCCGGGCTGTTGAGCAGGGCGGGGTTGAGGATGTCGCCGGCTTCACCGCCGGTCATCGTCGCGATCATCACCCGGGCGCCGAGCGAGGTGTACAGCGCGGTGGTGGCAGCGCCCTTCGATGACTCATCATCGGGATGCGCGTGCACGGCGAGCATGCGCAGGCCGTGGAAGGGCCGACCGGACGAAACGGACATAGACGTGGGAACCTCTCACAGGACAGCCCGGGGCACTGCCGCGGGCAGGGTGCGGACTAGACTATAGGTTAGTAGCCCTGACCGCTCGGGACGAATCCGGCCGCCAGAAAGGACCGCATGCCCCAGGACCACCGAGGCACCGGCAGCCCAGCCGGCGCCGTCGGCCGCCGCACCGCCGTCGCCGACCGCTACGGTTCCCGTTCACGCCTGCCGCACAACGGCACTCACGCGGCCACCGCCTCGGGCCGGGGGAAGCGGCCGTGGATCATCGCCGCACTGGCCGCAGCGCTCGTCATCATGATCGGCCTGGCCGCCTGGTTCGCCTTCGCCCCGGCCCGTGTGCCCGACACGCCGAAGACCGTCAGCTACGACGTCGTCGACGCCTCCCTGACCGTCACCCGGTTCTCGATCGTGCCCGATGAGTCCCGTGACATCGAATGCGCAGTCCAGGCGACGAACCTGCAGGAAGCGGTCGTCGGGTTCCGCGAGGTGACCATCCCGGCACGCGCCGGGACCTCGACCTCGGAGCCGGTGCAGCTCGACGTCGATATTCGCACAACCCAGCTTGCTGCCAGCGGACACGTGGAATCCTGCTGGTATGTGAGTTAAAATAGGCAGTCAATCTGATTCCCGGTCACCTGCGGGTGTCCGGGAATTCTCATTGTCCGGTGCCCGGTTGGGCACGCATCCGCCGCTGACGGCATCCGGTTCGTCTGCGGCATCGTGTTGAGGAGATGAATATGACCGAGGAGACCACAGCCGAAGAGACCTGGCTCAGCCAGGAGGCATTCGACCGGCTGACGGAGGAGCTCGAGCACCTCAGCGGGCCCGGTCGCGCCGAGATCGCCGAGCGCATCGAAGCTGCCCGCGATGAGGGCGACCTGCGCGAGAACGGCGGTTACCACGCCGCTCGCGAGGAGCAGGGCAAGAACGAGGCCCGCATCCGCCAGCTCGAGCACCTGCTGCGCCATGCCAAGGTCGGCGAGGCCGACACCGACACGACGAAGGTGGCCCCCGGCAAGATCGTCGTCGTGAAGATGAACGGCAAGGAGATGCGCTTCCTGCTCGGCTCACGCGAGATCGCGATGGACGACTCGATCAACGTCTTCTCCGAGCAGTCCCCGCTCGGCGCTGCCGTCAACGGCTGCAAGGTCGGTGACGAGGCCACCTACGAAGCGCCCAACGGCAAGGAGATGACCGTCAAGGTCACCGGTGTGGAGGCCTACACCGGCTGAGCCACCCCGGCTGATGCAAAGGGGCGGGCCCGCATGCAGCGGGCCCGCCCCTTCTTCATGTCCGCAGCCGTGCCGCGCCGGGAGGCTCAGTCGTCGGTGCGCCGCTCATTGCCCGCGCCCGAGGCGGTCGACCCGTTGGCCTGGCCGGAGGGCTCGGCGGTCTCGGTCGGGTCGCCCTCGGAGACGTCGGGAGCCAGCGGCGAATCTTCTTCGTCGTGTTCGAGCTGCGGGGAGGTCCTGCCGTCCTCATCGTCGGGTTGGTGTTCCTGTTTGGCCTTGCCGTCTTTGGCGTAGACGTCTTCTCCTGCGAGGTAGAGGACGATCGTGTTGAGCACGGCGATGACCGGCACGGCGAAGAGCGCCCCGACGATGCCGTACAGGGCCGCACCGGCGGCCACCGCGAGCACGACGGCCAGCGGGTGGACGGAGACGGCCTTGCCCATGATGAACGGCTGGAGCACATTGCCCTCCAGCTGCTGGACGGCCAGCACGACGAGCGTCATGATGATCGCCGCGACCAGGCCCTTGGAGACGAGTGCGACGATGACGGCGATGATGCCGGTCACGACCGCACCGACGATCGGCACGAAGGAGCCGAGGAAGACGAGCACCGTGAGCGGGAAGACGAGCGGGATGCCGATGAAGAAGGCACCGATGCCGATGCCGATCGCGTCGACGCCGGCGACGATCACCTGCACCCGGACGTACTGCACGAGCGACTGCCAGCCGCGCAGGCCGGCGCCCTCAGCGCGGCCGCGGGCGCGGCGCGGGAGCATCCCAATGAACCAGGAGAAGATCTTGCGGCCGTCGTAGAGGAAGAAGAAGGCGGTGAACAGGGTGAGGATGAGGCCGGTGAAGAAGCTGCCGACCGACATCGCGGCACCGGCGACGCCGCCGAGGATCTGGCCGGAGCGCTCTTCGAGCATCGCCATGCCCTTGTTCAGGGTGTCGTCGATGGCCACAGAGATCCGCGAGGAGTCGATGCCGAACGGGTTGTGCTGCAGCCAGTCGGCGATCGCGCGGATACCGGCCACGACCTGCCCGGTCAGCTCGCCCATGCCGACGACGATCTGCTGGCCGACAAGCGTCAGCAGGCCGAGCACCAGGACGATGAAGCCGACGAACGTGACACCAGCTGCCGCCCCGCGCTTCCAGCCGTGGCGCATGAGGAAGTTCGACAACGGCGAGATGAGTGCGGTGATGAGCAGCGCGATGAGGGCTGGCAGCAGGATGACGGAGATCTTCGACAGCAGCCAGTAGGCGACGCCGATCGCGGCCAGCACGATGAGGAACCGCCACGACCAGGCGGCGGCCAGGCGCATCGGCAGAGACACGAACGGCTCGTACGCTCCGCGCCCCTTCTCCTCCTCGGTGGGCTCGTGGGCTGGCACCTCGATGTAGGCGGGGACAGGCGGCGACGCGGTGAAGGACCCCGTCGGGGTCTGCGCGGCCTGCTCGCGGCGGGACCGGAATCCCTGCCAGGCGTTGCGCAGCCGCCCGGGGATGCGTTGCTGAGAGTTCTCTGGCATGAGGCCAGCTTAGCGCTTCACCAGCTGAATCAGCGCGCATCTGGGCCGAAGTTCTGCCATCGGTTCGAGGCACTAGACTCGTCCGGGACGAGGGAAGGAAGTTCATGCAGCGACGAACCGCGACCGCACTGGGGTTTGGATTGGCCATGCCCACGGCTTTCGCCGCCGGTGTCTACGGACTCATGCGGCTGCAGTCGATGCGGCTGCGCCAGGCCTTCGACGACGACGTCGCCGCGGCCGCTGTCCCCCAGCAGTCCCGGCTCGTCGAGCTGAGCGCTCCGCACAGCCGGGCGCTCGAAGACGTCGACGGTGACACCGAGCATCTGCCGGCTCTGGCCGTCATCGGCGACTCCTGGCTGGCCGGCATTGCCGTCGGCCGGCGCCGCCGCACCCCAGCGATGCTCATCGCCCGCGGGCTGGCGGCCCTGACCGGCCGGCCGGTGCGGCTGCGCTCGACCGCGCAGGCCGGTGCGCGAGCCGATGACATCCTCACCCAGGTCAACTCGATCCTGGCCGATCCGCTGCTGCGCCGCTCACGCATCGGCGAACAGCCGCCGCGGTTTGCCGTCATCGCGATGGGCAGCGCCGATGTCATCCACCCGATCACCGGTTCGATCGGCCTGCCGGTGCTCACCACCGCGCTCAACCGGCTGCAGCGCGAAGGCGGTTACACCGTCATCGTGCTCACGTGCCCCAACCTCGGCAGCCTGCCAGGCATCCCGCAGCCGCTGCGCACCCAGCTGCGCCGCTCCTCACGCGTGCTCGCCGGCTCGCAGTGGATGCTCGCCGTCTCCGCCGGGGCGATCCCGGTGTCGCTCAACACGGTGCTGTCGGGCACGACGAAGCAGTCCCTCATCCGCTCCGACGGCCGCTTCCCCACCCCGCTCGGCTACGCGCAGCTGGCCACCGCTGTCATCCAGCGCATCACCGTCGACCTCGACCTGCCCCATGATGTCGAGGAGAATCCTGAGACCCGCCCGCACTGGCCGGCGGAGCTGACCGACGGCGACCCGCGTCCTGAGGACGAGGAGACCGAGCCGCAGCAGCCTGCTGCCCCGACTGCTGTGCCCAGTGCTGCCAACCCGAATACCGAGGAGAACCGCCCGTGAGCGCTGTCATTCTCGCCTCCGGATCCCCGTCGCGGTATGCGACCCTGACGACGGCCGGCATCACCCCGCAGGTCATCGTCTCCCACGTCGACGAGGCGGCCGTCCAGGACCAGCACCCCACTGCCTCGGTCGCGGAGCTGGCCGGCGTGCTCGCCGAGGCCAAGGGCCGTGACGTCCTGGGCCGCATCACCGCACGCAACGCCGGGCTGCTCGCCGGTGCGCCGGATCGGCCGCGGGTGCTCATCGCTGCCGATTCGATACTCGAACTCGACGGCCAGCCGGTCGGCAAGCCCCACACACCTGAGCGCACCCGCGAGGTGTGGCAGCAGATGGGCGGGCGCACCGCGCACCTGCACACCGGCCATTTCCTCGCCCGCCTCGACCCGACCGGTGACGGCTGGCAGGTCGCCGGCACACGGGCACAGACGGCGTCGACGACGATCCACACCGCAGCGCTGTCCGATGCGGAGATCGACGCCTACATCGCCACCGCCGAACCTTTCGAGGTCGCCGGCGCGCTGACGATCGACGGTTTCGGCGGCGCCTTCGTCACCGGCATCGAAGGCGATCACCACAACGTCATCGGGCTCAGCCTCCCTTTGGCGCGCACGCTTGTCGGCGAGCTCGGGCTGGCCTGGCATGAGCTGTGGGATGTCAGCGCCGATGCCGCAGGTCACACCGGTGACGACGCGCCCGGTGCCGGTTGAGAATTTCGCCCACCGATTTTGTCGATAGTCCACAACGCTTTGGCACTGGTCTCTAGATTGATATCGTTCACCCGTTTCATGCCCAGGAGACCAGATGACCGAGCCCATGCGGCAGTACTCCGCAACCGTGGAGCACCGCCCCATCGAGCGGGTCTTCATCGCCAACCGCGGTGAGATCGCGCTGCGCATCATCCGCGCCTGTCACGACCTCGGACTCGAAGCCGTCGCCGTGTACACCAAGCCCGATGCCAACGCCGATTTCGTCCGCCTGGCCGACGACGCCTGGGCCCTCGACGGCGCCGGCCCGGCCGAAACGTACCTCAGCATCGAGAAGATGATCGACGCCGCCCAACGCGCCGGCGCCGACGCCATCCACCCCGGCTACGGTTACCTCGCCGAGAGCCCGGACTTCGCGCAGGCGGTGCTCGATGCCGGTCTCGTGTGGGTCGGTCCTCCCCCGCAGGCCATCGACCGGCTCGGTGACAAGTCCGGTGCCCGTGCCGTCGCCGAGGCGGCAGGCGCGCCGATCACGAAGGGCTCCGACGGTGCCGTCGACGACATCGACGACGCGCTGGCGATCGCTGAGAAGATCGGCTACCCGATCGCGGTCAAGGCCGTCTACGGCGGCGGCGGGCGCGGCTTCCGCACGGCGGCCAGCGCGGCCGAGCTGCCCGATGCGCTCGCCGGTGCTTCCCGTGAGGCGCTCTCGGCGTTCGGGCGCGGTGAGTGCCTGCTCGAGCAGCAGATCGTCAATCCGCGCCACATCGAGACCCAGTGCATGGTCGACGGCAACGGCCGCGTGCTCGTCGCCTCGACCCGTGACTGCACGCTGCAGCGCCGCAACCAGAAGATCATCGAAGAGGCCCCGGCGCCGTTCCTCACCGACGAGCAGATCGCCACGGTCACTCAGGCCTCGAAGGACATCCTCAGCGAGGTCGGCTACGTCGGGGCCGCGACGTGTGAGTTCCTGCTCGGCGAGGGCGGGACGCTGACCTTCATGGAGGTCAACGCCCGCATCCAGGTCGAGCACACCGTGACCGAAGAGGTCACCGGTGTCGATCTGCTCGCCTGGCAGCTGCGCATCGCCGCCGGCGAGAGCCTGCCTGAGGAGTTCCCGGCTCCGCGCGGTCACTCGATCCAGTTCCGCATCAACGCTGAGGACGCGCGCCTGAACTTCTTCCCGGCCACCGGGCGGATCGGCCGCTACATCGAGCCGGCCGGTCCCGGCGTGCGCGTCGACTCCGGCGTGCACCACGGCATTGAGGTCGGAGTCGACTTCGACCCGATGCTCGCCAAGCTCATCGTCACCGGAGAGGACCGCGCACACGCACTCGCCCGCGCCCGCCGTGCGCTCGGCGAGTACACCCTCGACGGTGTTAAGACGCTGCTGCCGCTGCACCGGCGGCTGGTGAACGAACCGGCCTTCGCCGAGGAATTCAGCGTCTCCACCCACTGGCTGCAGCAGACATACATGCCGACATTCGACGATCCGGAGGATCCCATGGCACAGCAGACGCAGGACGGCAGCGACGTCATCGACATCGTCGTCGAGGTCGAAGGCCACCGGCTGACGGTCAAGGTGCCGGCCGAGCTGGCCCGCCCGGCGCAAGCCGGCGCCCGCCCCCGCAAGGGCCGGCTGCGCCGCCGCGGCTCCAGCCGCACCGACAACGCCTCAGCGCTGACCGCACCGATGCAGGGCACGATCGTGTCCGTCGATGTCGAGCCCGGTGCTGTCGTCGAGACCGGTGACACGCTGGCGGTCATCGAGGCGATGAAGATGGAGCAGCCGCTCAAGGCGTCGCGTCCCGCCACCGTGTCGAAGATCGCCGTCGAGGCCGGCTCGGCCGTCAAGGCCGGCACCGTGCTCATCGAGTTCGAGGACTGAGCCGCGCACAGCCGCAGGTCAGCGGGCCGGCTTCAGGCAGACCTAGACGAAAGTCGTAGTCGACTGCACCAAAGTCCAATTGTGCCGACTCGGTGCGCATGAGACAGTGAGTCTGCCGGTGACGCCAGCTCCCGATCCCCCGAAACACAGCTGCGGGTGCACTCGAATCGAGTGCACCCGCAGTCGTGTATTCAGCCGCCGGTCCTGCCCGGCAGGCACCGGCTGCGCCGGCTGGCTCAGCTGGCGTGGTGATGCAGCTTGCGCGCCGCCTCGGTGATGGAGCCCGACAGCGAGGGGTAGACGGTGAAGCTGGAGGCCAGCTGGTCGACGGTCAGCCGGTTCTCCACGGCCAGGGTGATCGGCAGGATGAGCTCACTGGCCTTCGGACCGACGACAACACCGCCGAGGATCGAACCGGAGCCGCGGCGGGAGAAGATCTTGACGAAGCCGTCGCTGATCTCCTGCATCTTCGCCCGTGCGTTCGTGCTCAGCGGCTGGGTGACGCAGTCGATCTCCTTGCGGTCCTCCTCGAAGTCCTTCTGGGAGAAGCCGACGGTGGCGATCTCCGGGCTGGTGAAGATGTTCGAGGCGACATTGCGCAGCTTGAGGGGAGCAACGGCATCGCCGAGGGCGTGCCACATCGCGATTCGGCCCTGCATCGCGGCCACCGAGGCCAGCGGCATGACCGAGGTGCAGTCACCGGCGGCGTAGATGCCCGGCCGGGAGGTGCGCGAGACGCCGTCGACGACGACGTGCCCGGAGTCCTCCAGCTGCACGCCGGCCGATTCGAGACCGAGGTCCTTGGTGTTCGGGATCGAGCCGACGGCCATGAGGCAGTGGCTGGCATTGACCTTGCGCCCGTCGTCAAGGGTGACGAGCACACCATCGTCGGTGCGCGTGACCGATTCGGCACGCGAACGGGAGAGCACGTTCATGCCGCGGGAGCGGAACGCCTTCTCCAGCACATCGGCAGCATCCTTGTCCTCGCCGGGCAGCACCCGGTCCCGGGAGGATACGAGCGTGACCTTCGAACCGAGAGCATGGTAGGCGGAGGCGAACTCAGCACCGGTGACACCGGAGCCGACGACGACGAGGTGCTCAGGCAGCTCGTCGAGGTCGTAGAGCTGCGTCCACGTCAGGATCCGCTCACCGTCGGGCTGGGCGCTCGGCAGCTCGCGCGGGTGCGCGCCGACGCAGATGAGGACGACATCGGCTTCGAGTTCGTACTCGTTGCCCTCCTCCTCGACGACGTGGACGGTGTGCCGGCCCGACATCCGGGCCGTTCCCTTGATCGCCTTGACGCCGGCGGCCACAAGCCCGTCGTAGATGTCGGTCGCCTGAGCGTTGGCCAGGTGCTTGATCCGCTTATTGATGGTGTCGAGGTCGGCGCGGGCGGCGCCGCGTTCGATCGCAGCGGGCTCACCGTCCTCGGTGCCGCGCAGGCGGATGCCCAGCGGCCCGGAGACCTCGATCTGGCCCATGAGCTCGGCGGTGGCGATGAGGGTCTTCGACGGCACGACATCGGTGAGCACCGCAGATCCGCCGCAGCGGTTGCGTTCGATGAGCATGACATCGGCGCCGAGCTGGCCGGCGACGAGTGCGGCCTCGTAGCCGCCGGGACCACCGCCGATGATGACGACGCGGTTCTGGGAGGGATCAAGTACGTTCTTCACAGTCTCATTCTCTCAGCGGCAGGCAAGTCGATGGCATGACAGCGGCGGCGCTGCGGCCGCCCTGTCGTTCGCTTCCCATCCTAGTGGCTGGGCCACCGGCTGCCCTAAGCGGCCTGGCGGCCCGCGGCAGTCTCGACCGCCTCGGGCACGGGCGTGTGGCTGACACGCAGTGCCCGCAGGGCCCCGAGGATCGCGACGAGGTCGACGCCCTCCTGCAGGATCGCGCCGACGACCGCGGGCAGGTAGCCGAGGGCTGCGACGATCATGAGCCCGATCGAGATCGCGATGCCCAGCCAGATGCTCTGCAGCGCGATGCGCACGGTGCGCTGGGAGATCTCGATGACATAGGCGACGTTGGCGATATCGTCCTGGGTGATGACCGCCGAGGCCGATTCGCTGGCCGCACTCGCCCCGCGCGCACCGAGCGCGATGCCGACATCTGCGGCGGCGAGCACCGGGGCGTCGTTGACGCCGTCGCCGACCATGAGCACCGGCCGGTTGCGCATCGAGGCCAGGTGCTCGACCTTCGTCTGCGGGGTGCAGCCGGCTTCGATCTCGTCGATGCCGACCTCACCGGCGATCGCCCGGGCGGTGGCGGCGTTGTCGCCGGTGAGCATCGCGATGTCGGTGACGCCGAGCTCGTGCAGCCGGGCGACGGTGCCGGCGGCGGTGGCGCGCAGCTCATCGGCGAGGATGATGATGCCGGCCAGGTCGCTGCCGTGGGAGACGTAGACGAAGGTCTCCCCGGGTGCCAGCTCGGCCGGTTCGAGGGGGCCTGCGACCTCTTCGATGTAGGTGATCTTGCCGACCCGCACCTCGGTGCCGTCGGCCAGGTAGGCGCGCACGCCGTTGGTCGCTGTCTCGTCGGCGCCTGCCACCTCGGGCAGGGTCAGCCCGCGCTCGCTGGCCACCGCGCCGATCGACTGGGCGAAGGCGTGCAGCGAGAATTGCTCGGCCGCGGCAGCCAGGGCGATGAGCTCGTCTTCACTGTGTGTGCCGGGGATGACGCGGCGGACCTCAGGATTGCCGCGGGTGAGCGTGCCGGTCTTGTCGAGGGCGGCGGACTGGACGCGGGCGAGCGTTTCGAGCGCGCCGCCGTTCTTGATGATGACGCCGATCTGCGCAGCCCGGCTCATCCCGCCCATGAATGCGACCGGGGCGGCGATGAGCAGCGGGCAGGGGGTGGCGACGACGAGGACCTCGGCGAACCGGGTGGGGTTGCCGCTGATGAACCAGGCGAAGGCGGCGATCGCCAGGGACACGATCGTGAACGGCACCGCATAGCGGTCGGCGAGGCGCACCATCGGGGCCTGGGATTCGACGGCCTCGCGCACGAGCTTGACGATCGAGCCGTACTGGGAGTCCGCCGAGGTGGCGGTCGCCTGCATGCGGAAGGCGCGGGTCTCGTTGACCGTGCCCGAGGCGAGGGTGTCCCCGGTCCTGAAGGTCACCGGCAGCGGTTCGCCGGTCATCGCCGAGGCATCGATGGTCGCCGATGCGTCGAGCAGGGTTCCGTCGACCGGCAGCGTCTCATTCGGCCGGACGGCGAGGATGTCGCCGATGGCCACCTCGTCGACCGGGATCTGGGTCAGCTGGCCGTCAGCGCCCTCCCGGTGGGCGAACTGCGGGGCGCGGCTGATGAGCGCATCGAGTTCGCGCCCGGCCCGGCCTGCGGCCATCTCCTCGAGCGCTTCGCCGCCGGTGAGCATGAGCACGATGATGAGGCCGGCGACGTATTCGCCGACGAGCACGGTGGCGACCATCGCGACGACGGCCAGGATGTCGAGACCCCACTTGCCGGCCATGATGTCCTTGATCATGTCCCAGACGGTGAGGAGGACGACGATGCCGATGACGCTCGTCGCCAGGATCTGGGCGACGCCGGGCAACCCTGAGGCGAGCAGGATGAGCGTCGTCGCCAAGGCGACGACGGCCAGCCCCGCGAGCGGGTAGCGGCGCAGAGCACGGATGAAAGCCATACGGCCATCATGCCCAACGGCGCCGCGGGCGGCTAGGAAGGCGTGGACAACCTTCGTTCGCCGGAAAAGGGGGAGGCTGGTTCAGCCGATCGCCTCGGTGAGCACGTCTGCGGGACCTACGATGCGGCCCTGTTGTCGGTGCGCGGCCGACAGTTCGGAGTAGGAGGCGGCGTTGGTGCGGATGTGCTCGATATTCTCCGCGGTCAGCTCGCGGCGCACCTTCGCCGGCATCCCTGCCACCAGGGAGCCGGAGGGGACCTCCATCCCTTCGAGGACGAGAGCGCCGGCTGCCACGAGGGTCTCGGAGCCGATGACGCATTCGTTGAGCAGGGTTGCGCCCATGCCGATGAGGCAGTCGTCGCCGACCGTGCAGCCGTGCACGAGCGCGCGGTGGCCGACCGACACGCGGGCGCCGACAGTGACCGGACGGCCGGGATCGGAGTGCATGACCGAGTTGTCCTGCACATTGGTCCCCTCACCGATCGTGATAGGGCTCGATTCGGCGCGCAGCACGGTGCCGTAGAAGATGCTGCTGCCGGCCCCGAGGCGGACGTCGCCGATGAGCGTGACGCCGGGTGCGACGAAGGCAGTGGTGTGGATCTGCGGCTTGAGATCGCCGATGGCAATGATGCGCACGTCGCGCAGGTCGCTGATGTTCTCCATGTCCTCAGCCAAGCAGAACGGTGCGAAGCGGGCAAGGCTGAGGATCGATTTGCGATGCTGCGGCAGACCCCGCAGAATAAAAGATTGTCGGTGATTTCACACTTCGACCCTCTTGTGCTGTCCTGTCTCATATGTGAATCTGGTTGACATAGCGACCACTTGCTGTCGCCAGCCTGCTGTGTGCCGATCTGGGCCCACCAGCTCCCCGGGCTCCGGCGACCTCCGCTCCAGGAAAGGACACCATGGATTGGCGCCATCGCGCGGCTTGCCTCAATGAGGATCCCGAACTCTTCTTCCCCATCGGCAACACCGGCCCTGCGCTCCTGCAGATCGAAGAGGCCAAAAGTGTCTGCCGCCGCTGCGAAGTCGCCGAGATCTGCCTGCAGTGGGCACTCGAATCCGGCCAGGATGCCGGAGTCTGGGGCGGCATGAGCGAAGATGAGCGCCGCGCCCTCAAGCGCCGTGCCGCTCGCGCCCGCCGCGCCGGCTGACACGCAGCCCGCCGGTCAGAACCGCCACCTCGACAGACATGACAGCAGCGCCCGCCGTTCATCGACGGCGGGCGCTGCTGTATGTTCACTCAGCGGTCGCGGCCGAGCGGCACGTCGATGATGACGGCGGTGCCGCCTCCTTTGCGAGCCTGCCAGGTGATCTCCCCGCCCAGATCGGTGGAGACGAGCGTCTTGACGATCTGGGTGCCGAGTCCGCTGCCGGGCCCCTGTTCCTCCGGCAGGCCGACGCCGTCATCGGCGACGGTGACACGCAGCCGGTTGCCGACGCGTTCGGGTTCGACCCACACGGTGGCCTGCAGACGCTCATCGGTGGCGGGCTTCTTGAGATCGAGCGGGAAGCCGTGCTCGACGGCATTGGTCACCAGCTCGGTGAGCGCCAGTGCCAGGGACGTCGCATCGACCGAGGAGATCTTGCCGAAGCTGCCGGTGCGCTGCAGGGTGATTTCGACGTGCGGGCTGGCGAGCTCGGGAGTGAGTTTGAGGCCCTTGTCGACGATCTCATCGAAATCGACCTCGCTGTCAAGGCCCTGACTGAGCACATCGTGGACGACGGCGATGATCGACACGCGGCGCGTCGCCTCCTCCAGCGCACCCTTCGCCTCGGCCGACGAGATGCGGCGGGTCTGCAGGCGCAGGAGCGCCGCAACCGTCTGCAGATTGTTCTTCACCCGGTGGTGCATCTCACGGATCATCGCGTCACGGCTGAGCAGCTGCCGGTCCCGCCGGCGGATCTCGGACACATCGCGCAGCAGGATCGCCGCCCCGATCCGGTTGCCGGCACGGGTGAACGGGATTGCGCGCAGGGTCACGATAACGCTGCCGGATTCGACTTCGGTGCTCCACGGTGCGCGACCGGTCAGCACAACCGGGAGGGTCTCATCGACCGGCCGGAGCTGCTCGACGAGGCCGGCGACGACCTCGTTGAGGTAACGGCCCTCCAGTTCGTCATCGTGGCCGAGGCGGTGGAGGACGGAGATGCCGTTGGGCGAGGCATAGCGCACCCGCCCCTCGCGGTTGAGCACGACTATCCCGTCGCCGACGCGGGAGTCGCCGTGGTGGCCGGCGGCATCGTCGTCGAGGTTGGGGTAGTCGCCCTCGGCGATCATCGTCAGCAGCATCGAAGCGCATGCCCGGTAGTTGCGTTCCAGCCGCGAGGACACGCTGCGGCGCAGCTCCTCAGTGTGCCGGGTGAGCACGGCGATGACCCGGCCCTCGCGCACGACCGGCACCACCTCGGCACCGGCGATCGGAGCGCTGGAATCGTGGATCTCGTCCTGGCCGGGAGCGATGATGATCTCCTGGCTGTCCCACGCCCGCTGCATGAGCTCTGTTTCGATGCCGACGCTGATGAGCCCGACGACGTCCTCGGGGTAGGCTGTCGCCCCGGTGGTCGGCCGGCAGTGGGCGGCCACCCGGAACCTGCCCGGCGCCTCGGTGGCGGGAACCCACAGCAGCAGGTCGGCGAACGACAGGTCAGCCAACAGCTGCCAGTCGCCGACGAGGGTGCTGAGCCACTCAAAATCCCGCTGGTCGGTGAAGTGCTCAGTGGCGTCGATGTCGCTGTGCGGGTGCATCGTCTTCTCCCCGGTCTCAGCTCTCCTCTGACTGCCAGACAGTCGAGCGGACGATGCCGCGCATCATGCGCAGCAGCACCGACAGCGGCGTCTGGGTGACGGTGTCGAGCTGACGGATCTCATCGATCGTCTCGAGCACCTGGCCCAGCGATGCCTCGTTGTTCTCACGCCACTGGGCGATGCGGTGCTGGGCGCGCTCGGCTGGGGTCGCCCCCTCCGCCTCGGTCGCCGAGAGCACGGTGAGCACGACGGCGAAGACGGCCTGGTAGTAGTCATCGCGCATCGCACCGCGAGCCAGCGCCGACCAGCGGTCGGAGCGGTCGAGTTCGCCGATGAGCTGCAGCAGCTCGGCACCGGAGAGCAGGTCGGTGACCTGGTAGTACACCTCGGCGACGTCCTCGCCGTGGATGCTGAGCCGGTTGGCGATCTGGGCGACGTCGAGCAGCGCGAACTCGTCGAGCAGCGCCGCCGCCCGGTAGGCGACCGATTCCGGCACGCCTTCGGCGATGAACGCCTGGGCGTTGGACTCCAGCTCGCGGGCGTCGGTGCCTTCGAGCAGCTGCGGGACCTGCGGGCGCAGCTGTTCGAGGATCGAGCCGTAGCGCTCGATGCCCGAGGGCACGTCGAGGTGCGTCGGCGCCTGGTGGACGAGCCACCGGGAGGCGCGGTCGAGCAGCCGCACGTAGCCGTGCTGGAGTTTGACCTGGACGCTGGAGTCGACGACGTTGTCGAGTGCGCAGATGTCGTCGAAGTGGCTGTCGAGGTCGAAGATTTCGCTGACGACGGTGAAGACGCGGGCGATCTGCGGGATCGTCGCACCAGTCTCCTCGACCATCCGGAAGATGTACGTCAGTCCGCCGCGGTCGACCATCCGGTTGACGAGGCGTGCGGTGGCGATCTGGCGGCGCAGCGGATGTTCGGCGAAGTGCTCGCCGAAGCGCTCGGCGAGGCTGGCCGGGAAGTAAGCGAGCAGGTGCTCGTTCATCCACTCCTCGCCCGGCACGTCGCTGTCGAGGATCGCATCAGCGGCGTTCATCTTGACGTAGGCCAGCAGCACGGCCAGTTCCGGCGAGGTCAGGCCCCCGCCGGTCGAGGTGCGGTTGGCCAGCTGCTTGGTCGTCGGCAGGAACTCGACAGCCCGGTCGAGGTCGGCGTTCCTCTCCAGGTAGCGCATGAGGCGCCGGTGGGTGCCGGACATGACGTCGGCTCCGTCGCGGGCCTCGCCGAGCAGGACGTTCTGGCTGTAGTTGTTCGCCAGCACCTTGTCGGCGACCTCGTCGGTCATCGACAGCAGCACGTCGACGCGCTCATCGGAGCTGAACGCCCCGTTCTTGATGAGGGTGTCGAGCAGCAGCTTGATGTTGACTTCCTGGTCAGAGGAGTCGACTCCGGCGGAGTTGTCGACGGCATCGGTGTTGATCTTGACGCCGCCGAGTGCCGCCTCGACGCGGCCGAGCTGGGTGGCGCCGAGGTTGCCGCCCTCTCCGACGACGCGCACGCGCAGCTCAGCACCATCGACGCGGATGGCGTCATTGGCCTTGTCGCCGACGTCAGCGGCCGTCTCCTGCGAAGATTTGATGTAGGTGCCGATGCCGCCGTTGTACAGCAGGTCGACCGGGGCACAAAGGATGCCGCGGATGAGGTCGTTGGGCCGGTACTGGCCGGGGCTCATGCCGAGACGCTTGGCGGCCTGCTCGCTGAGCTTCACCGACTTCGCAGAGCGGGGGTAGACGCCGCCGCCTGCGGAGATGAGCTCCGGGTCGTAGTCCTGCCAGGAGGAGCGCGGCAGCTCGAAGAGCCGCCGCCGCTCGGCGAACGACTGGGCTGGATCCGGGTCCGGATCGATGAAGATGTCGCGGTGGTCGAAGGCGGCGACGAGATTGATGTGCTCGCTGCGCTGCATGCCGTTGCCGAACACGTCACCGCTCATATCGCCGATACCCACGACGGTGAAGTCGTCGGTGGCGGTGTTGACGCCGAGTTCGCGGAAGTGCCGTTCGACGGACTTCCAGGCACCACGGGAGGTGATCGCCATCGCCTTGTGGTCGTAGCCGACCGAGCCGCCGGAGGCGAACGCGTCGCCGAGCCAGAAGCCGCGGCTGGCGGCGATCCCGTTGGCGACGTCGGAGAACCGGGCGGTGCCCTTGTCGGCGGCGACGACGAGGTAGGAGTCGTCGTCATCGTGGATGACGGTGCGCTCGGGTTGGACGACGACATTGCCTTCGGGGGTGTATTCGAGGTTGTCGGTGACATCGAGCAGAGCGTTGATGAACACCTCGTAGGCGGCCTGTCCGGCAGCCTGCCACGCATCGCGGTCCTGCGCCGGGTCCGGCAGCTGCTTGGGCACGAATCCGCCCTTGGCGCCGGTGGGCACGATGAGTGCGTTCTTCACCATCTGCGCCTTGACGAGTCCGAGCACCTCGGTGCGGAAGTCATCGCGGCGATCCGACCAGCGCAGGCCGCCGCGGGCGACCTTGCCGAAGCGCAGGTGCACACCTTCGACCTCGGGTGAGTACACCCACATCTCGTAGGCCGGCTTCGGCTTGGGCACGAAGTCGAGCTGCGGGGGCAGGATCTTGTACACCGCCGCCCGCGGCAGCGAGCCGTCTTCGGGCTGGAAGACGTTGGTGCGCACGGTGGCGTCGATGAGTGAGAGCACTGCGCGCAGCACGCGGTCGGCGTCGAGGCTGGTGACCTCGGACAGCGCCTGCTCGATGCGGTCGTGGATCTGGGAGATGTGCTCGTCGCGCGTGCCGACGGCCGGGGTCAGGTCCGGGTCGAACTTCGCGTGGAAGTAGCCCAGCAGCAGCGCCGAGAGGTCCGGGTTCGAGGTGAACACGGAGCCGAGGTACTTGTCGGAGTAGGAGAAGCCGGCCTGGCGCAGGTAGTGGGTGAAGGCGCGCAGCACGGCGAGGTCCTGCCACGGCAAGCCGGCGACGATGAGCCGGTCCATGCTGCCGGTCTCGCGCAGCCCCTTCCAGCCGGCGGCGAAGGCCTCTTCGATCCGCTCGAAGTCCTGGGAGGAGATCTCGTCTTCGAACTCGAGACCGAAGTCGTAGATGTAGCGGCAGCTGCCATCAGGCAGGTCGATCACGTAGGGCCGCTCGTCGATCACGGAGGCGCCGAGGTTCGACAGGAACGGCAGGATCTCCGACAGCCCGGCCGGGTTGAGCCGGTAGAACGACAGGCGGGCCTGGTTGCGCGGCACTCCCCTGGGCCGGGCCATCTTGACAAGCGGTTCGTCATCGCTGTCGTGCTTTTCGAACAGCGCGATGTCCTCGACGGCGTCCTGCGGCGTGTTGTATTCGATGTAGGACGGCGGGAACGCCTCGGACCAGGTGCGCGCCCGGTCGAGCTCTGCTGCGGTGTGGCGGGCGTTGTGCGGGGCGAGGTACTCCCACACGTCCTCGGACCAGGAGCGCAGCGCGCTGGTGATCCGCTCGGACACGGTGTGCGCGTCGACCTCGGGCAGGCTGATGTTGCGCGGGACCCGGGCGACGAAGTGCAGGCGGGCGAGCGCCGACTCACTGAGCAGCACATCGAAATCGACGGTGTCGGCTTGGTAGGCGTCGCGCAGCACCTTCTCCACCCGCAGGCGCGAGTCGGTGTCGTAGAGGTCGCGGGGGACGTAGACGAGCACGGAGACGTAACGGGCGTAGGGGTCGCGGCGGATGAAGACGCGGGACTCGCGCTTCTCCTTCAGGTCGAGGACCTGCATGACGACCTCGAAGATCTCCTCGACATCGGCGTGGAAGAGATCATCGCGCGGGTAGGTCTCCAGGATCGAGAGCAGCTCGTCACCGGAGTGGGTGTCGCGTTCGACGCCGGATTCGCGCAGAACCCAGGCGACCTTCTGCCGGATGACCGGGATGTCGAGGACGGAGGCGTTGTACATGCCCGAGGTGTAGAGGCCGACGAAGCGGCGCTCACCGATGACCGCCCCGTTCTCGTCGTAGGTCTTGACGCCGAGGTAGTCGAGGTAGCTGCGGCGGATGACGTGCGAGCGCGAGTTCGCCTTCGTCAGCACGAGCACACGCGACTCTTCGGCGCGGGCGGCGACGTTCTTCGACAGCTGCGAGGACCGGGCCGGGCGCAGCGCGGAGATGCCCATCGCGGTGCCCTCGATCGGGTGCAGGGCGAGTTGCTCGCCGGTGGTGTCGAGCGAGTACTCCCGGTAGCCGAGGAAGGCGAACCGGCCGGAGAGCCAGTCGAGCAGCTCGGCGGATTCGGCGGCTTCGTCGGCCAGCTCGGGCCGCGGTGGGGTGCTGCGCAGCTGTTCGGCCAGTTCATGGGCGCGTGAGCGCATCTGCTCGCGGTCGGCTTCGGCGGCGATGACGTATTCGAGGACGCGGGCGATCTGGGCGCGCAGCTCGTCGAACTGCTCCTCGGGCACCTGGTCGATCTCCAGGTGTACCCAGGACTCCTTCGCCCGGGTCGTCGACGACATCCCCGGGGTGATGGTCGGCAGCGCCGAGGTCGAGGTGGTGGTCCGGGACAGTTCGGCCGAGGGCACGATCTGCAGCTGGTCGCCGGCGCGCTCGGTGACGATGATCGGGTGGCGCACTGCGCGGATGTTGTGTCCGGCGCCGGTGAGCTCGGAGATGATCGACGACAGCGTGTAGCGGGTGTCGGGCAGCACGATGTTGATGACGGTGCGGTTGCCGGCGTAGTCGTCATCGCTGGCTGAGAGGTTGGTCAGGGAGACGACGGGGGTGGTGCCGTCGAAGCCGCGGGCGACGTCGTAGTGCCGGGCGGCGGACGCGGCGAGGGCTTTGGGCCCGTAGGTCTCATACTCGGCGTCGCTGATGCGGGGGAAGTACGCGGGGATGAGGTCGGCGGGAGGAATGGATCCCGTCAGGTCTGTCCACGCTTGTGCAATCTCGGTCGAGCGGACCTCGGTCACTATGTCACCTTCTCATTGGTCAGTACATGAGGCGATGGGCAGCGTCCTCGCCGCCCGCCTCTACCCTAACCGCGAATGAGGCGGTTTTCATGCCCGCAGCCGGGTCGGCTCGCCAGTACCCGACATGGCAGACTGACACCATGAAGACGATCACCGCACAGCGCCGTTCGACCGCCCCGCTGCACCGTATTCTCGCTCGCCTGGAATCACGTGAGATATGGGAGCATGCCACCGCCGAGGCGACGGTCACCGGTTCGGTCGCCGAGGGTCTGCAGGTGCGCACTTCGGCTCCGCTGCCGGCTGACGAAGTGCCGGACTCCGCGCGCCGGTTCCTGCCGGACACGGCGCGCATCGAACAGGACTTCTCACTCCCGGCGACCGCTGCCGATGCGTCCTCAGCGCGGGCTCAGCAGTCGACCGAGGTGCCCGGGGTGCCGGTCGCGGTCAGCGCCGTCATCGACTTCGCTGCCGCCGATCCTGCCGATATCAGCGGTTCGGGCACCGAGATCTCCGTTGTCGCCGAGGTGACCTCGTCGATTCCGCTGTTCGGCTCAGCTGTCGAGGCCGCGATCGTCCCGACCGTCGAACGGCTGCTGGGCGAACGCCTCGAGGAGATCGCCGACCTCTGAGGCGTCGAACCACAGCAGCGGCGAGGACCGCAGCAGCGCAGCAGCCGCCTCCTGATCGTCCGGCAGGGCCGCGACGACTTCGGGGTCGTCGATGTGGAAGCTCACAACCCGGCTCCGGTCGACGCTGAACGGGCCGAAGGCCTCCAGGCCGGCGCCGACGGAGCGAACCTGGGTGCCGAGTATCGGGATGTCGCAGGCGATGACGACGCGGGAGCCGCCGGTGCGCAACGCCTCGTCGAGGCAGGCTTCGGCGGCTGTCATCTGTGCGGTGAATTCGGCTTCTTCACCGGCATCAGAGCGCAGTGCGCGCCCATTGGCGTCAGGGGCGAAGGCGAGCACATCGGTGATCGCCGGCCAGGCGGAGACGAGATGGTGAGAGGTCACGGGGACGTATGCGCGCACATATGAGCTCATGTGGCCATTGTCCTCCGGCGCAGCCGCGGAAGGCGAACCCGACGCGCGGCCGCCGGCTTGGAGCTGCGGTCGCGGCGGCGCAGCTGCGGTTCGGGCAGCCCGGGCAGGGCTGCGGCAAGCTGACCGAGCGCGCGGCTGAGCGGGCTGCGCGGGGAGTGTTCGGTGATCGCCTGCCCGGCCAGCACCGCAGCGTCGACATTCGCTCGGTCATCGGGCAGGTAGTGGCAGCCGTCGAGTCCGAGGAACCGGGACAGTGTCGCGTCGATCGCCGTCTGCGGGTCAGCACCGACCGCTGAGGCGCGGGCCTTGTTCATGACGATCGTGGCGGTCTCGCGCAGCTCCTCACCGCGCTCGGTCTCCAGCAGCCGCACCAGCCGCTGAATGCCCAGCGGGTCGGCCTGGGCGATGAGCAGCGTGTGGTCGGCGCGGTCGAGGACCGCCCGGGTGGCGGCGTGCCGGTCGTAGTGCGGGTCGGCGAATTCGTCATCGGGGTCGATGCGATCGGTGATGTCGACGATGACGACATCGGCGGTGGCGGCTGCGGCATCGAGGATCGTGCTCAGCAGCGCTGGGCGGACTTCCGGCCAGCGGCTGGCGCGGCTGAGACCGGTGACGAGATGCAGGCGCGGGCTGATCGCCGTCAGGTGCCGGCTGAACAGTTCCGGGGTCAGGACGCCGCTGGCTGCGCGGCGGCACAGTGCTGCCAGCTGCGGGGCATCGTCGACGATGCCGAGCATGGCCGCCTGTCCGGCGGTGACGGTGTCGGCGTCGATGAGGACGACGGAGGTGCCCTGGCTGCTGAGCAGATGCGCAAGTCCGGCAGCTACGGTCGAGCGGCCCGGGGCTGAGCCGGTTCCCCACACGGCGATGACCGGTCCGGGTTCGCGGGTCTGGGCAGCCCGCGGTGGTTCGGCAGGCCTGGGCGGGACGGCCACCGACTGGGCGCAGTCGCGCACCGCGGCGAGGAACACCTCGGGCGGGTCCCACGGGGAGACGTGGCTGCGCACACCCCAGGCGCGGAACTGCTCCTCGTCGTCCCCGAGGCCCAGCAGGCGGGCGCCGGTGCCATGGAGGCGGCGGACCACCTCGGCGTCGAGACCCGGGAATTCGCGGCCGAGCACGACAACAGCGCCCATCCCCGCACTGGCTGCGGCGAGCAGCTCGACCTCATCGGCCGGGCGGCGCACGATCGTGAAATCGGGTGCGTCGCTCAGCCGTGCGGTCACGGTCGGTTCGTGGTCCCGGTCGACGGCGACGATGACGCCGGTGGGCACAGGCGGATGGGCGCTCATCCATGCTCCGGGACTGCCGCGACGGAGATGTGATGCTCACCGGCCAGGGCCGTGAGCACGGCGTCGATGTCCTCGGTGGGGACGAAGACCTCGATCCGGTTGGTGTTCGCACCGGCGAACCCGCCGCTGTCGCGATCGACGGAGATGACGGCGACACTGCTGAGGATGAGCTCGGGTGCTGAGTCTTCGATGCGGGTGTCGGTGCCCCACAGGTCGATCGTCGACCCGGCGTCGACCTGACCGGGCAGTCCGCCTGGCACATCGAGGGCGATGACGCGGCCGGCCAGCTGGTCGGCCGTGCCGACCTGGGAGGCCGGGATGAGTTCGCCGGGGGCGATGCTGGAGAGCACGGTCGCTCCGGCGGGGATCTCTGCGCTGGTCGGCAGGTAGTGCTCCTCCGCCTCGGTCATCCGCACTTCTGTGGCGCTGAGGTCATCGGCGGTGATGGCGTGGCCGGGCACGAGCGGGCGGGAGGCGGTCCAGACGGTCATCGTGTTGGCTGCCTGGTTGACGATGAACCAGGTGCCGAGGATCGAGGCGGCGACGATGAGCGCTCCGATGATGAGCTTGGGGTCGCGCCAGCGCGGTGGGCGCAGCCGTTCGGCGCGCTTGGGTTCGCGGAAGGACATGGAGCTCCTTTGCTCGAGGGGACTGCAGTGGCGGGTCGGTCGATGCCGGCCCGCCATCTCCGACTACCTTACATATAAGGCGACGCATGGGAACAGGGCTGTGGACAACACCACTGTCCACAAGTCACAGCGAACGCCACGATCTGACAGCAAAGTCGTCTATGATGGAGGCGATCACAATGAGCTGCAGAGCACCGGGCGCGAGCGCCTGCGTGCGCAGCTGCAAAGGAGTGCCGATCATGGTTGCCGAAGTCCGCTTCCTCCCCCTCACCGACGTCGCGGAGATCCTGAATGTCACCGTCACGCAGGCGCGCGCTCTTGTGCGCTCCGGTGAGCTGCGCGCCATCAAGGTCGGTGGCCGCGGGCAGTGGCGGATCGAGAAGGCTGAGCTGGAGGACTACATTCAGCGGATGTACTCCCAGACTCAGCAGGAGATCCGGGAAGGCCGCGTCGACGTCTGAGCGTCAGACACTGTCACCTGGCGTGAGGTCCTGCACTGCTGCCAGCGCATGCAGCGGCACAAGATCGACGGCGGCTCCGCGGCGGATCTGCAGGTAGTCAGCGCCGACGGCATCGACCATTCCCTCCAACACCTGGCCGTCGGATCCGCAGAACACCCGGCATTCGCGTCGGCCTTCGCCGAACCTGCGCAGCGGGGAGCGGATCGACAGCCGGGAGATGACGGCATCAGAGCCGTGAGCGACCCGGCGCATGCGCAGATGGTCGACCCGAGCCAGGTTCACCAGCGCCCGTGGGGCGCCGGGCACCCGTCCGCGCAGCAGCACCCACTGCTGCCCCACTGCATCGATGATGCCGTCGAACCATGTGCGCGCGACATGCACCTCGACCGGAGCGCCGACAGCACCGGCGAGCCGGTGGGCGAGACCGTGATCGGCGAACTCTCCTGCGACAAGATCCCCGAGCTCACCCATCCGCTCATGAGCGGTGCGCCCCTGTTCCTCAGCGGCGAGGTCGGCGAAGAGCGCCTCGACGCGATCGGCACCTGAGGTGTCGTCTCCGCGCGGTGATGTCGGCTCAGTCATGAGCCCATGATCGCAGAACAGCGAACGCCGGGCACGGGTTCCGCACACACCTCAGCTCAATCTCTGTCATTCGAATCCAGTCGAATCTCAATACTACTTTTTAGTATCTATTGACTTCGTTTGCTGTTCTTTGTCATTCTTATAAGCACATTGATAGGAGTTGAAATGCTGATCTGGCTGACACGGCTGCTGAGCCTCACACACATCGTCATGACCCTGTGGCTGTGTGCCAGCGCCCCGGAGCTGATGGTGGCGCTCGGTCAAGGTGACATCGGCGCCGGTCTGGTGCTCATCGCCGGCAGTGCAGCAGTCCTCGCCGGTGCGCGTCTCACGTGCGCCACGGTGCTCAGTGGTCTCGCCCATGCGGCTCGGCTGTTCGGTCACGTGGCTGCCGACCGCTGCGCCCAGGCGGCGATTGCGATGAGCCCGGCCAGGTTCCGGCGTGTTGTCGCCGCCTCGTGTGCCGGCCTCATCCTGACAGGCACCGGCTTCGCGACGGCCGCCGCGGCAGCACCCGATGCGCCGTCTCCCGGCTGGCCGACCCGCCCTGCAGAGTCGAGCACGACAGCGCCCTCCTCCCCTGGCTGGCCGACCCGGTCGCCGGACTCACCGTCCGCCGGCCCGACTGACAGCCCGGCTCCGCCATCGGAGGAATCGACGTCACCGACTGCCGATGACGAGGACCCGACCACTCCCTATCCGGACGCTCCCACGCAGCAGCCCGGCACCTCGGGAACGGACCACGGCAGGGACTCAGATGATCACAGAACCCCGGCCTCGCCTGACGTTGCAACGGTGAGCGCAGGAGATTCCCTCTGGACGATCGCCGCCGAGCACTACGCCGGGGCCGAGAGCGCAGAGCTCATTGATCGCGTTGATGCGATCCACGACGCCAACCGGCACATCATCGGTGCCGACCCGAACCTCATCATGCCTGGACAGCGATTGGAGATGCCATGACCACGATGATGACCGACGCCGCACCCGGCGAACTGACCCTCACCCGCCCCAGGCCGCGCGCCGAGACTGCACCGAGACAGGCACCGTCGCCAGTTCCGGCTGCCACGCGGCGACCGGAACCCGAGACCAGCCGCGCAGCGGAGGCCGAGCAACAGGACCTCATCGAAGCGCTGCAGGCGGCCGCGTCGTCACTGTCGGTGGCGATCATCGAAATCTTCGGCGGCACGCGTGCCCCGTCATCGGTCGGCAAATGGGTGGCCCCGGATCTCTTCGAGCGGATCCGCGCGCATGCCGCATACCGGCAGCAGCTGGCCAAGGCGGCACCACCGCGTCCTGCGATGCTCTCTGCTGGCAACCCGCGGGTGTGCCTTGTCGGCCCGCGCGTGGCCGAGGCGGCGGTCGTCGTCAACACCGGCCGGCGCCACCGTGCGGTCGCCCTGCGGTTGGAGCACATCCGCAACCGGTGGCTCGTCACCCAGCTGGAAACCGCCTGAACCGCTGGAGACCGCCTGAGGCAACCGTCGATTCGTCCGTGAATGCTGATGGCGGCCTGCGGCAGCAGATGCTGCCGACAGACCGCCATCACGAGCTGGTGATCAGCGCTTCTTCTTGGCCTTGCGGCGCTCAGCCCGGTTGGCCGGGGCCGGTGCGGAGTCTTCGTCGGATCCGGCGGCAGAGCCGCCGCTGGTCTGGCCGTTGGAGCGCATGACCTGGGCGTCGCCGGTCTCGCTCGGGGCGGAGAGCTGCATCTTCGGCTTCTTCGGCTTGAGCTCTTCGGCTTCGACCTCGACGAAGTCGTCGCTGGGATCCTCAGGGTCCTCGCCCGGGTTGATGCGGACCTGGACTTCGAGCTTGTTCGTCAGGCGGACAACGTCTTCCTTGATGCCCTCCTGCATGGTGTTGAACATCTCGAAGCCCTCGCGCTGGTACTCGACCAGCGGGTCGCGCTGGGCCATCGCACGCAGGCCGATGCCGTTCTTGAGGTAGTCCATCTCGTAGAGGTGCTCACGCCACCGCTTGTCGATGACCGAGAGCACGACGCGGCGCTCGAGCTCGCGCATCGCCTCCTCGCCGAGCTCCTCCTCGCGGTTGTCGTAAGCGAGGTCGGCGTCGGCGCGAATCTCCTTGAGCATCTTCTCGCGGGTGAGGTTCTCCTTGCCGCCGGCGTCATCGGCCAGGTCTTCAGGAGTGATGGAGGGGTCGTAGAGCTCTTCAAGGGCCTCGAAGAGCTTGTCGATCTCCCACTTCTCAGGAGGACCGTTCGTGGCGCCGGAGACATAGGCGTCGATGACGTCGTCGCGGAACAGCTGCACCTGCTCGGCCAGGTCCGCGCCATCGAGCACGCGGCGGCGCTCACCGTAGATGACGGTGCGCTGGCGGTTGAGGACGTCGTCGTACTTCAGGACGTTCTTGCGCTGTTCGGCGTTGCGCTGTTCGATCTGCGTCTGAGCCGACAGGATGGCACGGGTAACCATCTTCGACTCCAGCGGCACGTCGTCGGGCACATCGGCGATCGACATGATCCGCTCGGCGGCCCCGGAGCCGAACAGGCGCATGAGGTCATCCTGCAGCGACAGGTAGAAGCGGGACTCACCAGGATCGCCCTGACGGCCGGAGCGGCCGCGCAGCTGGTTGTCGATGCGGCGCGATTCGTGACGTTCGGTGCCGAGCACGTAGAGGCCACCGGCCTCCCGGACCTCCTCGGCCTCGGCCTCGACGCGTTCCTCGGCAGCAGCGAGCACCTCCGGCCACAGCGCCTCGTACTCCTCCTCGTTCTCCTTCGGGTCGAGGCCCTTCTCAGCCATCTCGGCAACGGCGATGTGCTCGGCATTGCCGCCGAGCATGATGTCGGTACCGCGGCCGGCCATGTTGGTGGCGACGGTGACCGCACCCTTGCGTCCGGCCAGGGCGACGATCGCAGCCTCACGCTCATGGTTCTTGGCGTTGAGCACCTCGTGGCGCACACCCTGCTTCGACAGCTGCTTGGAGAGGTATTCGCTCTTCTCCACACTCGTGGTGCCGATGAGCACCGGCTGGCCGTCGGCGTGCCGTTCGACGATGTCGTCGACGACGGCATCGAACTTCGCCTCGACGGTCTTGTAGACGAGGTCGGACTGGTCGACGCGCTGCATCGGCTTGTTCGTCGGGATCGGGACGACGCCGAGCTTGTAGGTCGACATGAATTCCGCAGCCTCGGTCTCGGCGGTGCCGGTCATGCCGGAGAGCTTGTCGTAGAGCCGGAAGTAGTTCTGCAGCGTGATCGTCGCCAGGGTCTGGTTCTCCGGCTTGACGTCGACGTTCTCCTTGGCCTCGATCGCCTGGTGCAGGCCCTCGTTGTAGCGCCGCCCGCGCAGGATGCGGCCGGTGTGCTCGTCGACGATGAGGATCTCGCCGTCGAGGATGACGTAGTCCTTGTCGCGCTTGAACAGCTCCTTGGCGCGGATGGCGTTGTTGAGGAAGCTGATGAGCGGGGTGTTGTCCGGGTCGTAGAGGTTCTGGATGCCGAGGTAGTTCTCGACCTTCTCGATGCCGGATTCGAGGATGCCGATGGTGCGCTTCTTCTCATCGACCTCGTAGTCGCGCTCAGACTTGAGCCGCTTGACGACATTGGCGAACTCGCCGTACCAGCGGTCAGCATCGCCTTCGGCTGGGCCGGAGATGATGAGCGGGGTGCGCGCCTCATCGATGAGGATCGAGTCGACCTCATCGACGATGACGAAGTTGTGGCCGCGCTGGACCATCTCCTCAGCACTCCAGGCCATGTTGTCGCGCAGATAGTCGAAGCCGAACTCGTTGTTCGTGCCGTAGGTGATGTCGGCGGCATACTGCTCACGGCGGGCGGTGTTCGACATCTGCGCCATGATGCAGCCGGTCTCCATGCCGAGGAACCGGAACACCCGGCCCATGAGCTCGGACTGGTAGCTGGCGAGGTAGTCGTTGACGGTGACGACGTGGACGCCCTTGCCGGTCAGCGCATTGAGATAGGCCGGCGCGGTGGCGACAAGCGTCTTGCCCTCACCGGTCTTCATCTCAGCGATGTTGCCCAGGTGCAGGGCGCCGCCGCCCATGAGCTGGACATCGAAGTGGCGCATGCCCAGGGTGCGCACAGAGGCTTCGCGGACTGCCGCGAACGCCTCAGGCAGCAGCGAGTCGAGCGTGGCGCCATCGGCAATCCGCTCCTTGAAGCGGTCGGTCTCCTCCCGGATCTCGGCGTCGGTCATCTCCTTGAACTCGTCTTCGAGATTGTTGATCGCCGTGACGTAGGTGCGCAGCTTCTTCAGCGTCCGGCCCTCGCCGGTGCGCAGCAGCTTTTCCAGGAAATTGGCCACGATTCTCCTTGTCACCCACCCGGTGTGCAGGGGGTGTGGTTCTTGCTTCTGACTGTCGTCCGTCCATTAGCTTAGCGCCTGAGAGCTCAACGGCGGCGCAAACCTCAGGCGCTTTCCTGTTCGCTGACGCCGAACACCGTGCGTGTGAGGCCCAGCCAGTGCCGCATCTGCTCCAGTTCGGCCTCCAGCGCCTGCCGGCACGCAGCACGCTGGCCCACCTCAAGCCAGTCCTCCCAGTGCACGGCGTGGACGTTGAGCTCGCCGCGCTGCCGGTCTGCGGCCACGTCGACGCGGCCGACCAGCCGGTCGCCGCACAGGAACGGCAGCACGTAGTAGCCGTAGATGCGCTTATCGGCAGGTGTGTAGATCTCGATGCGGTAGTCGAAGTCGAACAGCCAGCTGATCCGCCGGCGGTTGAACACCAGCGGGTCGAAGGGCGCCAGCAGTGCACAGGCCTCGACCCGCCTCGGGACCGGGGCCTTGTGCCAGCGGTAGGCGCGCTGCCCGGCGACCTCGACCTCGATGAGCTCCCCGGCGCCGGTCAGCGCGGCGATCGCGGCGGCCGTGTCGGCGCGGCCGGCGCGGTAGTAGTCGGCGAAGCAGTCGAGCGTGCCGACGCCCAGCGCCCGGGCGGCGGTGCGCATCGGGGTGAGCATGTCATCGCTGATGCCGGTGATGCCGCGCGGGATCCGTCCGGTGCCCGGACGCAGCCCGAGGGTGGGGTCGTCGTCGGGGCCGAAGCGCAGCGGCGGCCGGGTCAGTCTCGGGTCGACGTATGAGGGCAGGGCGTAGAGGCGCTCGAAGTGCTGGTTGCGCCCGGCCGCCGAGATCCGCCCGGCGTGGAAGAGCGCCTCGGCCGCCCGCTTCGTGTGGCTGTGGTTCCACCCCCAGTGGTCCTTGGGGCGTTCGGGGATCGCGTGGTCGACGCGCTCAGCCAGCTGCCGGGCGGTCGCCGGTCCGGCCTGCAGCGCGTCTTCGACGTCGTGCATGAGTGCGACGAAGTCCGCGCCGGTGTCCGGGTGCCGCTGGCCGAGGTCGCGGCGGAACCATTCGGCGCGCCTGCGGTGCCAGCCGTTGACGATCTCGATCGGTGCGTAGGCGGCTTCGTGGCTCCAGTATTCGACGCCCATCCGCGGAGCGGAGTTGAAGAGCCGGTCGAGCCGGGTCGTGTCATAGGGCCCGAGCCGGGAGAAGAACGGCAGGTAGTGGGCGCGCACGAGCCGCGCGACCGAGTCGATCTGCACGACGCCGAGGCGTTCGAAGGTGCGTCTGAGGTGCCCGGCGTTGACGGTGAACGGGCGGGGCTTGGAGAAGCCGGAAGCGGCCAGGGCGCATCGCCTGGCCGCTTCCGGGCTGAGTGTCGGAACCCTCATCGGGGTCTCAGCTCTGCTCGATCATCCCTCCGCTGCTGCCGGCTGCTCGGCCGGCGCCTCGGCGGTGTCGTTGAGCGACTCGTCGAGGGTGATGACGCCGTAGCTCCAGCCGCGGCGGCGGTAGACGACCGAGGGCTTGGAGGTCTCCTCATCGATGAAGATGTAGAAGTCGTGGCCGACCATCTCCATCCGGTTGAGGGCCTCCTCGATGCCGATCGGGTTGGCGGGGAAGTTCTTCTCGCGCAGCACCACCGGCGAATCGCCTTCGGACTTGATGCGCCCGTTGGTCTTGTCGGTGCTGGGCTGCTCGGTCTGGCTGTCGTCCTCCTGGCTCGGCGCCAGCGGCTCGATGACTTCGAGCTCGGCGAGCGCCTCGGCGGTCGAGGCCTGGCGGTGTCCGCCCTTGCGGGAGACCTTGCGGCGATCGCGCGCCCGGCGCAGTCGCTCAAGCAGCTTCGCCCAGGCGAGGTCGAGGGCCGCGTAGCGGTCGGATGCGTGTGCCTCCGCGCGGAGCACCGGGCCCTTGGCGATGACGGTGATCTCAACGCGCTCGGCGGTGTCGGGCTGGCTGGTGTTCGCGTCGTGCGTGGCGACGACCTCGGTGCGCAGGGCGCGCGGCGCCAGCTGCTCGACCTTGGAGACCTTGTCCTCGATATGTGACCGGAAACTGTCGGAGATGGTCGTGTGGCGACCTTTGACGACGATGTCCATGGTGACTTCCTTTACACGTCGGGGAGACGGATCGCTCCGTACCCATCCGATCGGATGGGGTTACTCCATTACATACCATCTCAGCGCTCGAGGGAACCACTGCCGGGGGCGAGTGCGATCACAGCTGTTCCACATGGCAGGATGCCGCCGGTGCGCAGCGCGCGTGCCGACTCGGCAAGGGTTGCCCCGGTGGTGCAGATGTCGTCGATGAGGATCGTGGTCGCCTCCGACAGCGCGTGCCGGGCCCGAGGTGTCAGGCGGGTGTCGAGTGCGTGGGAGCCGCGCACGTTGCGGCGCCGGCTGCGGGCGCCGAAGCCGACCTGGTCGCGGTGCCGCCTGACTGTCAGCAGCTCGGCGGTGTGCACCCGCAGCCCGTCGGTGTTCAGCAGATCTGCGGCGGCCGCGCACAGCTGGGCGACGTGGTTGCCGTCGCGTGCCCGGCGCGCCCGCGGTGTGGCCGGGACCGGGACGAGGATGACGAGCCTGCCGGGTGCCGGGGTCTCCTGCAGGCAGGCGGTGAGCGACCGGGCCAGCTGCAGGCCGAGCAGCGGGGCGAGGTCCTTCCGGCCTGATTCCTTGAAGGCCACCAGCGCTGCCCGCAGCACCCCGGTGTAGGGCCCTGCGGCGGTGACAGCTGCGGTGCCGTAGCGCGGCACCGCGGTGATGGTCTCGGTGGCCATCCCGGTCAGGCAGTGTCCGCACACGGAGACGGTGTCGGCCCCGCAGCCCACGCAGGCGCGCGGGATGACGAGCTCGGCGAGCTCATCGGCGGCTGCGGCCGCCCACGCTGTGACCGGGCCCCGTGCCCGAGGTGCGCCCATCGTCCCAGCCTGCCCGGCGCCTCGGGCGCGGGCAACGGGGAGACGGCGTTTGTGACCTCAGGTCGGCGGCCGTCAGCCCGGCGCTGCCGGGTCGTAGGTCTGGGCGTCGACGAGCTTCTGCCACGAGCCTGCCCCGTAGCTGTAGATCTCGCCGTCAGCGGTGCCGACGCGCACGGAGCGCTGTTCCTCACCGGAGGTGATCTGCGTGCCGCCCTCGATCGAGCCGAGCGAGGTCGAGGGCCCGGAGACCGGCACGGACAGCGGTTCGACGCTCGTGCCCTGTTCGGCGCCGAGCAGGACGAGGGCGTCGTAGCCGAACCAGGAGAAGTCAGTGATCTTCGAGAAGCCCGTCGCCACCTGCAGGGGCGTCGCCGAGGACACCCCGGTCGGGGCGCCCTGGGAGTCCCGGGAGATGCCGACGACCTCCAGACGGGTGTCGTCGCCGTCGCTGCTGAGCACTGCCAGGCGGGTGCCGTCGGGTGAGACGCCGATGCTCGTCACCGTGCGGCCGCCCAGGAACGGGACCGCCACCTCGGTGAGGTCGCTGTTGCGGCTGATGGCCTGGATATTGCCGTCGGAGGCCGTCTCCGCCGCCCACAGCCAGCCCTCCTTGTCGAAGGACAGGCTGGCGTAGCTCTCACCGCGCAGCACCTCCTCGTCGTTGAGACGGTCGGCGAACAGGCGCCGCACAGCCTGCGCGTCGTCGGCGATGTAGGCGTACATCGACTCGTCGAGGGCGATCGCAGGCCGGGCCGCTCCGTCGACGAGCTGCGGGGCCCCGTCGATCGGCTCGATGGTGGTGCCGAGGATGCGCACGAGCCGCCGGTCGGAGATCGCGATCGGGTTGCCGGAGATGTTCAGCGTGGTGGGCACATCGGGCAGGGAGCCGTAGTCGAGTTCGCCGCTCGTGCCGGAGACCCGCGCCGCGGTGATCGACCCGACTTCTTTGAGCGTTGTCTGGATCTGCATCGCGATCCGCCCGTTGGTGCGCTCATCCAGGCCCGAGGCAGTCGCAGACAGTTCGACGCGGGCGACGCCGTCGGAGACGGCAACGGAGCGCGGGTCGAGCTGGGTGCCGTCGGGGATCGCGGAGACGACGGCACCGGTGAGGTAGTCGGCCGGGCCGCCGAGCAGCTCGGTCATGATCTCACTGGCCGTCGCCGGTGAGCGGATGAACCAGCGGGTGTCGGGCACGAGCAGCTCGTAACCCGGTGAGTAGAAGTACAGCGGGTAGGGCTGGAACAGGGTCGAGAAGTTCACGGCGGTGAGCACCATGCCCGCCGGGGCCTGCGAGATCCGCCATTCGCCGTTGACCTGCCGCAGCGTGAAGTCCATATCGACCTGGGTGCCGCGGGCCGATTCGCGGTAGATGCGGCGGTCGTCGAGCACACCGCCGACCGGGATCGTCAGCGACACCGACTGCGAGTCGGTGGTGACCTCGCTCGTCACCGAATCCAGTGTGCGCCCAGGCTGCAGCACAGTGACCGAGGACAGCGGGTTCCATTCGTCGGCGAAGCTGTCGGTGAGGTAGGAGCGGGCGACTTCGAAGTTGTTGCTGTAGCCGGCTCCGGCGGCGAGGAACCCGCGGACGATCTCGTTCGGGCTCTGCCCGGGGACAGGACCGTCGGGATCAATGCGCGACTGGACGTGCGGGTCATCGCCCCTGACGTCACGGTGGCCGACCGATCCGTCCTTCGGGATCGAAGCGCAGCCGGAGATGAGGAACACGGCTGTGAGGATGGCGGCGAGCAGGCTACGCGGTCTCATCGCTGGCCTCCTGGGTCTCGACGACGATCGGGATGCTGCCGGTCTGGATGCGCAGCGAACCGTCCGAGGTGGCCGGTCCTGCCACGAGTGCGGTGCCGCCGACGCGTGCATCGGCCGGCGGCAGCGGCAGCGGCGAGGTGGTGATCGACTGGCCCTCCCGGCGCGGGATCGTGAGCCGGAAGCACGAGCCCTCCCCGGCCCGGCCCCAGGCCTGCAGCCAGCCGCCGTGCAGGTGGGCGTCCTCCAGGGAGATCGCCAGGCCGAGCCCGGAGCCGCCGAGCGTGCGGCGGCGAGACGGGTCGGCCCGCCAGAACCGGTCGAAGACGTGCTCGACCTGCTCCTCTGTCATGCCCACCCCGTGGTCGCGCACGCTCACGGCCACCGCCTCGGCGTTGGCGGCGACGAACACGTCGATCCGGCGCTGCTCGCCGTGCTCGATGGCGTTGACGATGAGGTTGCGGACCACCCGGTTGATGCGCACCCGGTCGATCTCGGCCATGACCGGGGCCGAGGGAGCGTGCAGCACGATGCGGGTGTCGGCGTGATCGGCGACCATCGACAGCGTGTCGATGACCCCGGAAACGACCTCGCACACATCGGCTGGCTTCGTCACCAGCTGGGCGGCACCGGCGTCGTGGCGGGAGATCTCCAGCAGATCATTCAACAGCGCCTCGAAGCGCTCGACCTGCGAGTTGAGCAGCTCGGCGATGCGGCGATGGGATTCGTCGAGCTCGTCGCGGGACTCGTAGATTACGTCCGAGGCCATCTGGATGGTGGTGAGCGGGGTGCGCAGCTCGTGGGACACGTCGGAGACGAACTGGCGCTGCAGCACCGTCAGCTGCTCCATGCGGATGATCTGGTCCTGCAGCGTGTCGGCCATGTCGTTGAAGCTCTGCGCCAGGGTGGCGATCTCGTCGTTGCCCTGAACCGGCATGCGCTGGTCGAGGTCGCCGTCGGAGAGCTTGCGGGCCACCTCGGAGCCGGTGCGCACCGGGACGACGACGAGCCGGGTGACGAGCCAGGCGACCGCGCCGACGAGCACCACGAGCACGAGGGCGGCGACGATGAACACCCGCTGGACGAAGTCGAGCGTGTTCTGCTCCTCCTGCAGGTCGGCGACGACGTAGAGGTCGAACTGGCCGGCAGAGGGCACGGTCACCTGCTGGGCGAGGATGAGACCCGGTGAGCTGCCAGGTCCAGGCAGTTCGACGGACTGGTAGAGCTGTTCGCCGGCCTGCGCCTGGGACACAGCGTTGCGGAACGCATCCGGCATCGCCGAGGGAGCGATCGCCTCGCGCCCGGAAACGACCGCGGTCGTCGGCTGGACCTGGGAGGAGCGCTCCCGCGGTTCCAGCGCGATCGAGCGCAGCGGGGTCGGGGACCGGGAGAGCATCCCGCGCAGCTGGACGTTGAGGCTTTCGGACAGCGCGCTGTCGTCCTCACCTGGGGACAGCGATTCGAGCTCACCGGCATAGCCGGACATCTGCGTCGAGACCGAGGACAGCTTCGCTTCGAACAGGCCGCGGGAGATCTGCTGGGCCATGAAGCTGCCGACGCCGTAGACGGCGATGATGGTGAGCAGGATGGTGAGCACGACGATGCGCAGCTGCAGCGAGCGGGTGAAAGCCGCTGCGAGGAACCGGTAGATCCGCATGAGGCCGCCCCAGGCGCTCCGGCCCAGTCGCACGGCCGATGCGGAGCGACTCACGAAGCCTGGCCCGCCTTGTAGCCGACACCGCGGACGGTGACGACGATGTCGGGCTTCTCCGGATCCTTCTCGATCTTCGAGCGCAGCCGCTGGACGTGGACGTTGACGAGCCGGGTGTCAGCGGCGTGCCGATAGCCCCACACCTCCTCGAGCAGGGTCTCGCGCGAGAACACCTGCCAGGGTTTGCGGGCGAGCGCGACGAGCAGGTCGAACTCCAGCGGGGTCAGCGACACCGGTTTGCCGCCCTTCGTCACGGTGTGCCCGGCGACGTCGATCGAGACGTCGCCGACGTTGAGCACCTCGGGCGCGGAGGGCTCTGACATCCGCAGGCGGGCGCGCACGCGCGCGACGAGCTCCTTGGGCTTGAACGGCTTGGGCACGTAGTCATCGGCACCGGATTCGAGTCCGAGGACGACGTCGACGGTGTCGGACTTGGCGGTGAGCATGATGATCGGCACCCCGGACTCCTCACGGATCTCCCGGCACACCTCGAGGCCGTCCTTGCCGGGCAGCATGAGGTCGAGCAGGATGAGGTCGGGCCTGACACTGTGGAAGGCCTCCATCGCACCATCGCCGGTGGCGCAGAAGTGCGGGTCGAAGCCCTCGCTCTTGAGCACAATGCCGATCATCTCCGCCAGCGCGGTGTCATCGTCGATTACCAGGATCCGTGCGTTCATAGCATCCATTGTCACCTATCCGGCTGAGAAGTCAGCGCAGGGGGCGGCAGGTGTCGGCAGGTTCACACGGTGAGTCTGCATGACGGGCCCGCGTGGCGCGCCTGCTGGTCCGGCGCCGAGGCGGTGATGCAAGTGAGTGCCCGAATGTCGCCTGCGTGCCGGGGTCGTGTGCATAGAATGGGGCGTGATCTGACCCCAAGGCAGGAGGTGCCGTTGTTCGTCACCGACCGCGCCGCCTGGGATGCGCAGACGGATTGGACGACCGGCCGCTGGCAGCCGCGCAGCCAGACCCGCACCCGCCCCGCCTGGCAGCCGGCGCCGAAGCCCGGGGTGCTGTCGAAGCGGCCGATGCGCTTCGCCGAGTCACTCGATGCCGGGTTCCGGCTGCTGCGCTTCAGCCCCGGGGTCTCAGTCGGCACTGCGATGATCGTGCTGACGCTGTTCCTGCTGGCCGTCAGCGCCGCTGTGGCCGGGCTCATCTGGCTGAGCTTCGGCTATCTCGTCGGGGTCTTCGCCAGCTCCGATGCCGCCGGTGGGCTGTCCTTCCTCATGCAGTTCGCAGCCTCCGCGGTCTCGCTGCTCTCACTGTGCTTCCTTCACTTCCTCTCCGGGCTGCTCTCGATCCCTGCCCGGCAGGCCTTCTTCACCCCGCCCGGTGGGCGTGCGGTCGATGCGCGCGGGCAGAAGACGACGACCCTGCGCCGCACATGGGGGATGCTCGCCGGCCAGCGGCTGCGCCTCATCGCCGCCACCGCCCTGCTCGGCGGGGCGCACTTCGCAGCCCTGGCGCTGCTGCTCGCCCCCGGCGTCATCATCGCGGTGTTCACCTCACAGGCCGTCATTGGGTTCCTGCTCGCCGGCCTCGGGGCGCTCGGCTGGGTCGTGTTCACCGTCTTCTTCATGGTCCGCACCGCCTTCGTCGGCTGCGCGATCGCCGTCGAGCGGATGACGATCCGGCAGGCCTTCGCCCGCTCCTGGCAGCTCACGCGCCGCCGCTTTTGGGCCACCACCGGCACCCTGCTGCTGTCGTGCTACCTGTCCTCGCAGCTCATCAGCATCATCGTCTCCCCGCTGCTGCTCATCTTCTTCATCGCCGCGATCGTCATCTCGCTGACCATCCTCGACTCCGGCAGCGCCGAGACCTTCGGCGCCGTCGTGATCGCCACCCTCACGATCCTCGGGCTCGCGCTCACCTCGGCGGCGACCGCGGTCCTCTACGCCTACCAGTCCGGGGTCATCACCGGCCTGTACTTCGACCGTCGGATGCGCTTCGAAGGCTATGACCTCCTGCTGCTGCGCGAGGCCGAGGAGCTGGATCGCAGCACATGAGCACTCCCCTGGCCCCTGAGCGCGATGAGGCCCGCCGCTGGGCTGAGAAGAAGCTGTCCGAACCGGATTACCGCGACGCCGACCTGTCCCCGCTGGAGAAGCTCGGCCGGGCCATCGACCGGTTCTTCGACGGGCTCATCAGCAGCGCTGCCGCGATCGACTCGCCGTGGACGCTGCTCGTCATCGCCGCACTCATCATCGGGCTCGTCGTGCTCGTCATCTGGCGGGTCCGCCGCGGCACCAGCGGCGGCGTCGACCTCGCCGCCTTCGACCCCGCCCAGCGGGCCGAGACGATCAACCCGCAGGCCTTCTGGGACGCCGCGCATGCGGCAGCCGCCGGGGGTGACTACACGCTGGCAGTGCAGAACGGAGTGCGGGCGATCTTCGCCCAGTTCGTTTCGCTGAGTCTCATCGACATGACCGCCGCCTCGACCGCCTCGGAGCTGGCCCGCGCGGCCGCTTCTGCCTGCCCGCCGGCCACCGCCGATGCGCATGCCGCCGGTGGGCTGTTCGACGCCGTGACCTTCGGCGAAGCCCAAGCCACAGCCGCTGACTGGCAGGACCTGCTCGCCCGCGCCGAGCGGATCACCGCCGCTACCTCCCAGGCCGTCTCCACGCGGTCCGCCGCCTCGGGAGCCGCCAGCTCGGCCACCGCCTCGGGCGCGGAGCCTGCGCAGGCGACCACCGCCTCGGGCGCGGGCAGCGGGGAGGCCGGCGCATGAGCACGAGTCTCGACCTCGCCGTACGCGGCACGACTGCGCACACCGGGCCGGGCCGGGTCGACCGGCTGCGCAGCGGCACCCGGGCGGCAGCACTGTGGGTCATCGCCGCGGTTGTCATCCTGGTGACCGCGATCGGTGGGTTCTTCCTCTCGATCCTCGATGAGGAGACCGGCGAGCTGCACCCGGAGTCCGTGCAGCCCTCGGGCACGAAGGCGCTCATGGACATCCTGCGCGAGCGCGGCGTCGAGGTCACGGTCACCGAATCCAGGCAGGAGGCGCGCACGGCCGCCGCAGGGGCAGACACCACGGTGCTCTACCTCGACGTTGAGGGCAACGGCGAGACCGAGACGCGCGAAGAGCTCGGCGAGGCGGTGCGCTCCGGCGGCAATTCGCTCGTGCTCGCCGATCCCGGTTATGACGTCGAGGACTTCACCCCAGCACTGCGGATGGCGCCCTATTTCGAGAACGAGGCGCAGAACGAGCTGCTGCAGCCCGGCTGCCAATCCCCGGCCGCCGTGGCCGCCGGGCAGCTGCGCGGCGCCGATGGCTTCTACGCGGCCTCGCCGGGATACGAAGACGCAGTCACCACCTGCTACGCGTTCCCCGGCGTCCCGCCGGATTCGGGTGCCTATGCCCGCGCCGAGGCGGGCGGCGCCGATGTCACGGTGCTCGGTGCGCGGGCGTGGATGACGAACGCCGAGCTTGACGAGGAGGGTCATGCCGCGCTCATGCTGCACGCGCTTGGCCAGCACGAGAACCTCGTCGTCTATCTGCCGCAGGCCGGCGACCAGCCCTCGGCCAGCGAGGAGGAGACACCGGATGCGCTGACCTTCATCCCGCCGTGGTTCGGGGTCGCGCTGCTGTGGCTCATCCCGCTCACCGCCGCACTGCTGTGGTGGCGGGTCCGGCGCTTCGGGCCGCTGGCTGTCGAACGACTGCCGGTCGTCGTCCCGCCGGTTGAGACCGTGCACGGCCGCGCCGCACTCATGCAGCGGGCCGGGGCCCGCACCGCATCGCTGCACTCGCTGCGCACAGCTTCACTGCTGCGCATCGCCGCGCGGCTCACCCGGCCCTCCCAGGAGCGGCCCGAGCAGCTGTGCGCTGCGATCGCCGCCCACACCGGCCGCGACCTGGCCGAAGTCCGCTACGCCTATCTTGAGGGAGTGCCGGCCAACGACCGGCAGCTCTCCGACATCGCCGTCCTCATCACCGCCATCGAAAGCGAGGTCTCCCCGACATGACCGACACTCCCCACCATCCGCAGCAGCCCGGCCAGCAGCCGGGACAGCCCGCTGGTCCGTTCGGGTCGGGCGGTCAGCCGGGCGGGCCCGGCGTACCGGTCGGCAGCCAGCCCGGTGGTCCGGTCGGCAGTCAGCCCGGTGTGCAGCCGGGTCAGGCGCCGCTGCCGCCACAACACGCACCCCAGACCGGGCAGATGCCGATCCAGCAGCCCGGCCAGCAACCGGGGCACGCGCCGGCTCCCGGACAGATGCCAGGCCAGCCGCACGGCCAGGTGCCGGCCCACGGCCAGGCGACCACCGCCTCGGGCACGGTGCAGCCGGGACTTAACGAGCGACTGGCCGCCGAACACCAGCTGGCCGACCGCGATCACGAGCTGCGCGAGCGGTTCCTCGCGGTGCGCACGGAGGTCGGCAAGGCGGTCGTCGGCCAGCATGAGGCCGTCGACGGGATCCTGCTGGCCCTGCTGTGCCACGGGCATGTGCTGCTCGAAGGCGTGCCCGGCGTGGCGAAGACGCTGCTCGTGCGCGCGCTGGCTGAGGCGCTCGAACTCGACTCGACGCGCGTGCAGTTCACCCCCGATCTCATGCCCGGCGATGTGACCGGCTCGATGATCTACGACACCCGCTCAGGCGACTTCGAGTTCCGCGAAGGCCCGGTGTTCACCAACCTGCTCATCGCCGATGAGATCAACCGCACCCCGCCGAAGACCCAGTCCGCACTGCTGGAGGCGATGGAGGAGCGGCAGGTCTCCGTCGACGGGCAGACCCGCCGGCTGCCCCAGCCGTTCGTCGTCGCCGCGACCCAGAACCCGATCGAGCACGACGGCACCTACCCCCTGCCCGAAGCGCAGCTCGACCGGTTCCTCTTCAAGCTCATGCTCACGCTGCCCGAGCGCGAGACCGAGCTTGACATCCTCACCCGCCACGCCCACGGCTTCGACGGCCGGCGCCTGTCCGATGCCGGGATCGAGCGCGTCGCCGATGCTGCGACGATCCTGGAGGCCGGGAAGCGGGTCGGTGACATCTACGTCGATCCCGAGGTGCTCGGTTACATCGTCGACCTCGTGCAGGCCACCCGCAGCGCACCGTCGTTCGCGATGGGCATCTCCCCGCGCGGCGGCACCCGGCTGCTGGCCGCAGCCCAGGCGCAGGCGTGGATGTCCGGGCGCGGGTTCGTCACCCCCGATGACGTCAAGACGCTCATCTCGCCGGCCTTCCGCCACCGCGTCATGCTGCGGCCGGAGGCGCAGATGGACGGCATCACCGTCGACCAGGTGCTCGCCTCGATCATCGACACCACCCGCGTGCCGCGATGATCGTCACCTGGCGCTTCGTCGTCCTCGTCGCGCTGGCGGCGATCCCGGTCATGGTCTTCCCCAGTTGGGGAACCACCGGCATCGCCTTAGGCTCTGTGCTGCTCGTGGCGTTCCTCGACTGGCTGGTCACCGCTTCGCCTGCGACGATCCGGCTGCAGCGCACCCCCGGCCGGCGCGTGCGGCTGGGCCATGAGACGGACTCGACGCTGACGGTCATCAATGCCGGTAAGTGGGCCGCCAGTCTGCACATCCGCGATGCCTGGCCGCCGTCGGCAGGTGCTAAGGACAACCGGCTGCGGGTTCGGCTGGCAGCCGGTGAGCAGCATGAGCACGTGACACGGCTGGTGCCCACCCGCCGAGGTGAGCTGCCGGCCGATCTCGTCACCGTCCGGGTGGCCTCGCCGCTGCGTCTGTCTCTCCGTCAGCAGTCGGTCGAGGTGCCGGCGGCGATCCGCGTCTTGCCGCCGTTCGTCTCCCGCAAGCACCTGCCGTCCAAGCTCGCGCGGCTGCGTGAGCTCGACGGGCGCACCCTGCTCATGACCCGCGGCATGGGCACCGAGTTCGACTCGCTGCGCGAATACGTCCGCGGCGACGACGTCCGCTCAATCGACTGGCGGGCCACCGCCCGCGCCCAGCACCTCATGGTCAAGACGTGGCGGCCCGAACGCGACCGCCGGGTCGTCATAGTCCTCGACTCCTCGCGCCTGGCCGCCCGCCGGATGGGCGACGGCACCGCCTTCGATGCCGCGATGGAGGCCGCAATGCTCCTCGGAGCGCTGGCTTCCGGAGGCGGCGACCGCGTCGACATCCTCGTCGCCGATGCGCGCGTGCGCCGGCACATCGGCCCGATCTCCGGATCCGATCCGCTCGGCATCATGACCAACGATTTAGCCGATGTGTTCCCCGAGCTCATCGACGCCGACTGGAACGAGATCGTCACCCAGACGCTGCGGCTGAGCACGCAGCGGGCCTTCGTCGTCTTCCTCACCGCCCTCGATGAGCGGACCATCGCCCAGGACATGCTGCCGGCTCTGCCGGTGCTGCGCGCCCGGCACCGGCTGGCGATCGCCTCGGTCGCCGATCCCGACCTCGGCGACCTCGCATCCCAGGTCTACTCCCCCGCCCAGGTCTACCGCGCCGCAGCCGCCGAGCACGACCTGCTCGCCGCCCGCTCACTCGGCCATGCCCTCTCCGACGCCGGCATCCACACCGTGCACGCCGAGCCCGAGGACCTCGCCCCGCAGCTGGCCGACCTCTACATCTCACTCAAGGCAAGCGGCAAGCTCTAACCGGTCACCGGCACCGAGGTGAGGCACGCCTCGGGCGCGGTTCCTCGCCACCCGGCCCGGCGCCTCGGGCGCGGGATCAGCGGTCTGTGGCGACGATGTCGTAGCCTGCCTTGTCCGAGGACACGTCCCCGCTCAGGCCCGCCTTGAGCGCAGGGCGGCCGAAGTAGATCGCATAGGCGAAGATCGCCGCCGTCAGCAGGATCCCGGAGCCCATGCGGATGACGTTGGGCAGCTCGGAAGGGGTGATGAAGCCCTCGATGAGCCCGGAGAAGAACAGATAGATGATGAGGCCGAGGCCGACGGTGATGGTCGTGCGGGCTTCCCGCGCCAAGCGGGTGCGCCGCAGCTCCGGGCCGGGGACGACCCAGGCGACGCAGATGCGCAGGCCGGCAGCGGCGGCGATGAGGATGCCGGTGATCTCGGGGATGCCGTGGGGCAGGATGTAGTAGAAGAAGTCCCCGCCCTTGTCGAACTCGAACATGATCGCCCCGGAGATGCCGACGTTGACGGCGTTGACGATGAGCCCGTAGATGACGTAGATCCCGGTGATGCCCAGGGCCACCCACTGCAGCGCGATCCAGGCGTTGTTCGTCCACACACCGACGGCGAAGACCTCGTTGCGGTGCTCGAAGTAGTACTCCTTGAAGTCGCGTTCGGCCAGCTGGCGGCGCATCTCCTCATCAGCAAGGGCCGGCAGCACGCCGGGCGTGTGGTAGGCCCAGAGGGTCGTGAGCACGGAGATGCCGACGAAGAAGACGAAGGTGAAGACGAAGAACCACCGCAGCCGGTAGAGCGCGGCCGGCAGCGAGATGGTGAAGAACCGCGCGAGCGCCCCGCCTGCCCCGGTCGGCACGCCCGTGAGCTGGGTGCGCGAGCGGTGCACGATGTTCGACAGCCGTACCGAGATCTCCGAGTCCGGGGCGACCGTCTGGATGCGCGAGAGGTCCTTCGACGCCGCCCGGTACAGGCGCAGGAACTCCTCAGCCTCATGGGGACTGAGGGTGTTCTTCTTCGCCAGGCGCGACAGGCGCTCCCATTCGCCAGCGTGGCGTTCGGCGACGAGTGCGGGGTCCATAGGATCCCAGCATAACCGCAAGTGAGGGGTGCCTCCGGCGGGCAGGCCGCAGGCCGTGCCCGAGGTGGTGGTTGCGGTGGTGCTCGCGGGAAGGGATGTCAGTGGGTGCTGGCAGACTGAGATTAGATTCGAAGCAGGCATATGTTTATGTGAGTTTCATGTGAACGCAGTCGAAACTATTGTTCCAGCATATCGAACACACTTAGACTTAAAACAACAAAGATCACGGTAGATCACAAGGGAGGTGGCCGCGATGCTCGTGGAAGAACAGGTCATCACGACCCGCCGCAACGATACAGTGGTCGACACGTCTGATTTCGCTGACTGCCTCTACCGGCTGAAATCCACCAACCGGGACATCGACGACCGCCGCATGACTGGGCTTGGATTCCTCTTTGATGCTTTCCTCGCCCGTGCGGCTTCCGATTCACCAGAGGATGTCTCCCTGCAGGTCGATGCGGTCCGTGAGCTCGCGGCTGACCCGCGTGCGCTCGGCCGCCCGGACCGTGACGGCACGGACTTTAAGAACGAGGCCGAGCAGCGCCGGAACGCCTACGCCTGGCTTGTTGAACGGACAGCGTCGACGTCGCTGATGCACATGGCAGACGCACTCGATACCACCGTGAAGCATGTTCGCTCCCGTGTGCAGGTCGCTGCAGCAGGACTCGTCGGGCTGCCAGCCTTCACGTCCCTAGCTAGAGCCGGGGTCATCGGCTACGACAGGTATCTTCACGGCGCCCGGCGCGCCACGAGTCTGGAGCCTGAGCATCTGGCGGACTTCGATGCCGGGCTTGTCCGGATCCGGGTGTCGGATATGACGACGTTCAAACGAGCAGTCACGCAACTGATTTCCACACTCGTTACGCGCGAGGAACGCGCGAAAGAAGTCCGGGATCGCCGCACCGTTGAGACCTACTACGAGCCGCACGGGTTGGGGATCCTCATCGCCCGCGGCCCATCCCACCAGATCGCGCTCTTAGAAGCGCGGTTGGCTGGCATGGCCCGCAGCGTCATCAAGGGCCTCGGCGCACCACTTGGGGTGCCCGAAGGACGCGAGATCGTGGACGACCGGGGGATGGGTGAGCTGATGTTCGACTTCCTCACCGGCTCCCAACCTGCAGGCACGCTGACCACACAGCCCACCGACAGTGACTCCACGATTGTCGAGGCTGCCAATCCAGCCGGTATTGACGTCGACGCGACCGCTGAGAAGATCGCCGAGACTCTTGCTGAGACCGGTGTTCAGTGCCCGGTCGATAGCGAGTGGCTCAAGCGCCAAGCTCGCATCACCATCACGGTCCCGGCACTGACCCTGCTCGACAAGAACACCGACGAGGAAGACGATGCTGCACGTGTTCCGGGGATGGTCAATGGTCACCCGATCTCACCCGAGACCGCCCGCCAGCTCACCGGTACGGGGCATCCGACGGTCTACCGGATTCTGACCGACCCGACCGACGGCACTGTCCTCGATCACGCGGCCGAAACGTACACGATCCCGGAGAAGATGCGGATCGCTCTCGTGGAGAAGTGGCAGTTCTGCACTCTGCCTGGTTGTGATCGCTCCGCCGTGAAAGCAGAGCTCGATCACATCGAACCGTTCAATCATGAAGACCCTGGACGAGGTGGACCCACCTCAATGGCAAACCTCCACCCGTTGTGCCGGCAGCATCATCAGATGAAAACCGAAGACAGACTCAGAGTCACCCGCAGTCCCGACACTGGGATGCTGACCTGGACACTGCCCGGCGGACACCAACTCCAAGCAAGGCCACCGACGAATCCCATCGGACAGGCACACGCCCAACAGCTCCTGAATCTCACCACTGACTAGACCACACCGCCGCCACCGACTTACCCGAAACGATTCTCAGTCGTTTCTCTACCAGCGCTGCCTGCAGCACCACCGCAGTGACAGAACGATGTTTGATAACTCCATAGTGCCCGGCTCTACTCATGAGTGCTCCCACAAGTGAATCCTGTTGGCGGTGACCGGACCGGTCACTGGCTGGGCGTGCCCACCTGTGCCAGGATGATTGCGTGAGCTCACTTGTGACCGGCGAGGCGATCGCCCTAGACATTCGCCCAGCATCGCTGGCGATGCGCGCCGTGTCGTGTGCCATCGACTACGTCATCATCACGGTGCTCTATATCGCCGTCCTGGTCTCAGCCACGTGGTTGATAGAAGAACTCATGATCAGCGAACCCCTGATCTTCCGGACCGTTATTCTGCTGCTGTCAGTCTTCTGCCTGCTCATCGTCCCGTTCACCGTCGAGATCCTCACCCGTGGCAGGTCGATCGGAAAGCTCATCTGCGGTCTGCGCATCGTACGAGACGACGGCGGAGCGATCAGCGCACGGCATTCGTTCCTGCGTGCAATGCTCTACGGATTCGAGATCTTCGGCACCGCTGCTGGACTCGCCGCACTCGTCGGCCTGCTCTCACCGCAGTCGAAACGCCTCGGTGACTACCTGGCAGGAACCATTGCTGTCAACGAACGTGCGAAGATGCCGCCCATCGCCCAGATCCACGTACCGCCACGGCTCCATGCCTGGGCACGCAGTGCGGATATCTCTGCGATCCCCAACGGCTTGTACTACCGCATCACCCAGTTCCTCATCTCGGCACACCTGCGCGAACCCGAGTCGCGCTGGGACCGTGCCGTCGAGTTGGCCGAGGAGCTCAACCCCTACATCGCCCCTGCTCCCCCAGAGGGCACTCTGCCCGAGGAGTTCCTCGCAGCCGTCGTCGGGTGCACCCGCGCTGAGCACGCTCGGCAGATGGAGAAGACCGCTCGCACAGCCCAGCGCTTCCAGCAGCGCGTCGGCCAGCTGCCCTTCGGCCTGTCGCTCGACGCCCCACGCCCGGAGACTCACCAGCCTGGACCGGCGGCACACACGACAGGGGCTGGCCGCCAGCAGCGACCAGCCCCGTCTGTGTATTCGCAGATGACTCAGTAGCGGTAGTGCTCGGGCTTATACGGCCCTGCCACGTCGACGCCGATGTACTCGGCCTGTTCCTTCGTCAGTTCGCTCAGGTGAGCGCCGAGAGCCGGCAGATGCAGTCGCGCGACCTTCTCATCGAGTTCCTTCGCCAGCCGGTGCACACCGGCTGGGTAGTCCTCGTGCGAGGTGAACAGCTCGATCTGGGCCATCACCTGGTTCGTGAACGAGGCACTCATGACGAATGACGGGTGCCCGGTCGCGTTGCCGAGGTTGAGCAGGCGTCCCTCGGAGAGCACGATGAACGACGTCTCATTCCGATCCAGACCGGCCTCAGCCGGCACCGGCACCGTCCATTCGTGGACCTGCGGCTTGATCTCGACGACCTCGACTCCGGACTGGCGGCGCATTGCCGCCAGGTCGATCTCGTCGTCGAAGTGCCCGACGTTGCCGACGATGGCACCCGGCTTGAGAAGCGCGAGGTGCTCGGCGGTGATGACCTTCGTATTGCCCGTCGTGGTGATGATGAAGTCTGCTGAGGAGATCGCGTCCTCGGTGCGCACGACCTCGTAGCCGTCCATGGCAGCCTGTAGTGCGCAGATCGGGTCGATCTCGGTGATCTGCACCCGGGCGCCCTGCCCGCGCATCGCCTCGGCAGCGCCCTTGCCGACGTCGCCGTAGCCGATGATGAGCGCGACCTTGCCGCCGATGAGCACGTCAGTGGCGCGGTTGATGCCATCAGGCAGGGAATGGCGGATGCCGTAGCGGTTGTCGAACTTCGACTTCGTGACCGCGTCGTTGACGTTGATCGCCGGGAACTTCAGGTCACCTGCTGCAGCCATCCGGTACAGCCGGTTGACACCGGTCGTCGTCTCCTCGCTGACGCCGAGCATCTGCTCGCTCATCTTCGTGAACCGCTGGGCGTCTTCGGCAAGCGACTGGCGCACCCGGTCGAGGAAGACGTGCTTCTCCTCCGGATCGTCCTCCCCTGCCTCCGGCGCTCCGCCAGCGGCTTCTGCACGGGCACCTTCGATGAGCAGCATCGTGGCGTCCCCGCCGTCATCGAGGATGAGGTTCGGGCCGTCGGCGAACCGGAAGATCTGGTCGGTGCACCACCAGTATTCCTCCAGCGTCTCGCCCTTCCACGCGAACACCGGCACACCGTTGGGCGCCTCCGGGGTGCCGTCCCCGACGACCACGGCGGCAGCCGCCTCGTCCTGAGTGGAGAAGATGTTGCACGACGCCCAGCGCACATCAGCACCGAGCGCGGTGAGTGTTTCGATGAGGACAGCCGTCTGCACGGTCATGTGCAGGGAACCGGCGATCCGCGCTCCGGCCAGCGGCTGCGCGGCGCCGTACTCCTCGCGCAGGGCCATGAGTCCGGGCATCTCCCGTTCGGCCAGGCGGATCTGATGGCGGCCGGCTTCGGCCAGGGACAGGTCTGCGATGCGGTGGTCGAGCATGGAGATTCCTCTCGGCTATCGGCGGATGAGTTCCAGAGCTGTGGACACGAGCTGATCGGTGCGCTCCTGCGTTGGCGCCTCGCAGTTGAGGCGCACGAGCGGTTCGGTGTTAGACGGCCGGACGTTGCACCACGCCTCGGGCATCTCGATCATGACCCCGTCGAGGTCATCGACCTGGCATTCGTCGAACACGCCCTCGAAGGCGGCCTGCCGGATCCGGGCGAGTGCAGCCTCGGGGTCGTCGACAACGGAATTGATCTCCCCGGAGGCGACGTACGGGTTCCATTCGGCGACGAGCTCGCTCAGCGGCTGGGTCGTCTCGGCCAGCGCCGCGATGACGTGGCAGGCGGCAAGGATTCCGGAATCAGCGCCGTAGAAGTCGCGGAAGTAGTAGTGCGCGGAGTGCTCGCAGGCGAACACGGCATCGTGCTGGCGCATGAGCTGCTTGATCCGCGAGTGACCCACCGGCGTGCGCACGGCCTGTCCGTCGGCGGCGGTGATCGCCTCGGGCACGGCGCGTGAGGTGATGAGGTTGTGCAGCACGACCGGGGTCTCCTCGCCGCGCTCGGTGCGGGCTCGGCTGATCTCGCGGACGGCCACAAGCGCGCCGATCGCAGACGCCGAGACTGCCTCACCGTGTTCGTCGATGAAGAAGCAGCGGTCGGCATCGCCGTCGAAGGCAAGGCCCAGGTCAGCGTCGTGGCCGACGACTGCAGCCTGCACATCGCGCAGATTCGCCGGGTCGAGCGGGTTCGCCTCGTGGTTGGGGAAGGTGCCGTCGAGCTCCGTGTAGAGCCCGATGACGTCGATCGGGGCAGCCGCCAGCCCAGCTCCGGTGCCGAACACCTCGGGCAGCAGCTTGCCAGCCATCCCGTTGCCGCAGTCGGCGACGATCCGCAGCGGCCGGTCGATCGCCTCAATCCCGGTGAGCGACCGGATCCGGCGGGCGAAGGCCTCAGCGAGTTCGCTGGCGGCCGCGCCCGAGGCGACGGGCACCTGCCCAGTCGTCTCACCTGGGTGCTCAGGCGCTTCGAGGGCGAGCAGGCGGATGGCGTCGAGTCCGGAATCACGGGAGATCCCGGCGGCGGCCGGGCCGCAGATCTTGATGCCGTTCCAGTCAGCAGGATTGTGACTCGCCGTGACCATGAGGCCAGGGGCATTCCAGTGCCCGGAGGCGAAGTACAGCTGGTCCGTCGACGTCATGCCCAGCCGTGTGGCCTCGAACCCGGCTGCTTCGACCCCGGCGGCCAGCGCCTCGGCGAACCGCGGGGAGTCCGGGCGCATATCGCGGCCGATGACGACCCGGCTGCTGCCGTGCTCGCGGTGCATGACGTGGGCTGTCGCCCAGCCGATGGCGAAGACGACGTCGTCGTCGAGGTCGATGCCGATCCGGCCACGGATGTCGTAGGCCTTGAGGGCGCGCGAAAGCTGTGCGGCTCGGGTCGTCATCAGTCTCCGTTTCCGATCACACGCAGATGCCCGTGGGTGCGCCCCTCGGGCTCCGGCTTGGGTTTGGCGGCCTCGCGCACGGCGTCGGCGATCGCAAGCAGGTCATCGCGGCTGCGCTCCGGGGTCTCCTCCCCCTGCCCGAGGCGGATGAGCTGCCAGCCGACGGGTGCGGTCAGCCTCTCGGCGTGCATGCTGCACAGATCGTGGGCTCCCGGCTGGGCGTGCATGGACAGCGGACCGATGACAATACACGCATCAGCGTGGACGTATGTCAGCGTCCACGCTGCTGAACGGTTGCAGTTCATCTTCGAGCACAGTCTCACTCCAGGCACGCCACGAGTCTAATACAATCGCGGTATGCCAGCCCGCCGCCTCCCCCGGGACCGTCACGGCCGTGGCGTGCGCGGTGAGCTGTTCCTCGCCGAGGTGCCGGCCAAGCGCACCCGCGCCCAGCGCTTCGCCGCCCTGGCCGCCCGCATCTTCGAGCAGATCCGGCTGCGCGCCGACGGCGATCTCTCCGAGGTGCGGCTGGCTGTCGACCAGGTTCCGCCGCCGGCGCGCCAGGTGGAGCTCGGCCGGGTGTTTCCGGCCCGGCGCGACCGCCCGGCCACGATCGTCATCTACCGGCTGCCGGTCGTCAGCCGGTGCCAGGACTTCGAGGAGCTCAACGAACTCGTCGCCGAGGTGCTCGCCGAGCAGGCCTCAGTGCTGTGCGGCCGCCACCCCGACGATCTGCTGCCCTGACGTTCAGTCCGTCAGCCGGATATTGCGATAGCCGATGCCCGATGGCGCATCGGGCACGGTCAGCGAGCTGATGCCCCGGCCGGTCAGGGCCACGCCGGCGGCGAAGGCGCTGACATCGGCGGGCGTTTCGATGATGACCGCAGCGGTGTCGTCGCCGAGCAGCTCGGCGGGGTTGACCTCGGTGGCCCGGTCGCCGGACAGGTCGACAGGGAACTGCCCGGTCGCAGAGCCGTCACCGCGCAGGCCGACGACCCCGAGCGTGCCCTCACCGGGGCCGAACAGCATCGTCGCGCCGGTGTTCTCCGGCAGCATGAGCAGCTGACGCGAATTCAGCTTCTCGACGGCCGGGAACACCGCGAAGTCAGCTCCGCCGTCTCCGTCGCGGGTGACCTCGACGGCGGCGGTGACCCGGTCTCCGGCAGTGATCGTCAAGGCGGCAGGCGGGATCTCGCCGATGTCGAGGGTGACGGTGCCGTGTGCCGGGATCGAGGTGCCCGAGCGGGCCAGATCGACCGGCCCGTCGACGCCGACAGCGCTGACATCGACGCTGACCGGCTCGCCGTTCGGGTTGCTCAGCCGCAGCCGTGCCGGTCCCCCGACAGCCACGGGCAGGTACACCTCGCGCGCCGGATCGGCCACCGGCCCGCTCATCTCAATGCCCTCGGCGGTGAGCCCGGAGCGCTTCGCATGCTGCAGGGCTGCTCCGATGAGCCCGCCGTCAGCACTCACCGTCAGGCCCACCTCGGGTTCCTCAGCTGCGATCGCACCGAGCTGGATGACTCGCTGCTCGCGCGGCTGCAGGCTCACGGTCGCATCACCGCCGATGTCGATCGGGCCGTGCGCGCCGGTCGCCTCGGTCGTCGCGGTGATCGTCGTCTCGCCTGGGTTGGTGAGCACGAGGCGCACATCGTCGGTCGCCGAGGCACCGGAGGTCGCGAACCGGGCGTGGGTGGCCGGGCGGACGCATTCGAGGGCTGCGACCCCGGCCCAGTCGCCGTCATCGGCGCGGGTCACCTGCACAGCGGAGACGAGGGCAGGGTTCTCACCCTCGGCCACACCGGTGACGGTCGTCGGATCCTGCTGCTCGTCGGCACCGGAGACGAATCCGTTGGTCGTCCCGACCGTGTAGTTGTCTTCGCCGCCGAGCGTCCGGGATTCGAGTCCTGCGGCGAGGATCGTCGAGTCCGGGGCCTGGGTCAGCGCCGAGGCGGTGCGCACGGTCGGGGTCGGGACCTCGCTGGTCTGGAACTCCTCATCGGTGCCGGCAGCATCGTCTTCGGTCTTGAACGGCCCGGGGCACATCGACACGGTGTCGGTGGCTGGCAGCCGCACCTGCTCGGCCCCGCGCGGCACGGATCCGCCGGCCAGCGGCTGCAGGTACCCGGTCACCGCGATCATGAGGCCTGGCAGCCCGATCGCGGTGAAGGTGAGCACGGAGCGCAGGTTGCGGCGGTTCATGCGCTGACCCTTTCGTCGGTCCGGTGTTCAGCCGTGCCCGAGGCGGTGGTCGCCGGCCGTGGGGCGGTGCGGGCACGCGACCGGTTGCCGAAGGGGATTGCGACGAGCACGGACACGAAGACGAGCACCCAGCCGATGCCCACGCCGATCGCGTACTGCGGGTAGGTGTAGCTGATGGTCACCGTCGATGCCTCGTCGGGCAGCTGATAGGCGGCCTGCCAGCTCGGCGCGCCGGTGCGGGCCTCCTCGCGCACGGCGTCCTGACCGTTGATCTGCACGCGGGCCAGTCCGACTCGCTCGGCGAGGATGAGGGTGCGCTGGCCGGTGCCTGCCGGGATTTCTCCGCGGCCGTCGACGATCTCGACGGGGCTGAGGCTGCCGTCATCGGCGACGACGGAGGCTGAGGACAGCGGTGATCCGTCGGGCACCACCTGGTAGAGCAGCCCCTGATCGGTGGCCCCGAGGCGGGTGAGCCCTGGGGAGACGGCAACGGTCTGGGCCAGTTCGCTGGCCCCGGATCCGCGGATGACGACGAAGCCGATGCCGAGCTGGTCGAGCGCGGTGCGGGTGTCGTCTCCGCTGCCGCTGGTGAGCCGGCCGATGACGCGGGCGAGTGCGATGTCGGCGTCGTCGATGGCGACAGGACGGCGGTCGAAGGGGTGGCCGCTGATGCTGCGCGCTTCGTGCATCGTCGAGGTGGTGAGGATGGTGTTCGACTCCGGGGTGACGAGCTGTCCGTAGAGCTGGTCGTCATCCGATTGCAGGATGAGGGTCTGCTGGCCGAGCGCACCGGTGTGGCGTTCGGCGGCGAAGGCCGGCAGCGGCGAGGCGGTGGTGCGGTGGATCGGGGTGCCGACGAGCAGGGACTGCAGCGTGAAGGCCGTGATCATGAGCAGTGCGCCGGCTGGGATGAGGCCGCGCAGCGCGTAGTTGCGCACCCGGGAGCCGCGGTCGAGGGCCACCGGCCACAGCGCGGCGGCGGTGAAGCCACAGAAGCCCAGGCCGATGAGCAGCATCGAGTCGCCGGTGAAGGAGGCGACGAGTCCGTCGGCGGTGAGTTGTCCTTCGAGCGCGGCCTGCACGATCGCGCCGGCGAGTCCTGCGGAGTAGCAGACAACGGCCAGGGCGAGGACGGCGAGGTTGTTGCGCACCCGCAGGGCTGCGAGCACGAGAGCGGCGAGCAGCGGCAGCAGCAGGGCGGCGAGCACCCACGGAACGGCAGGTGCGGGCAGCCAGTTCTCCAGGAAGGCCAGCTGCGGGCGGGTGGCCCAGCCGAGGGCGAGCTGGAAGCTGTGCGGCTGGGCGTAGTCGAGGACGCGGCCGGGGTTGGTCAGCAGCGCATCGGGCTGGCGGATGGCGGCGATGAGCCACGGCCAGGACAGGCCGATGCCGGGCAGCAGCGCCCAGATGAAGCTGGTGGAGCGGTAGAGGATCATGACCGTGATGACGACGATGATGATCGGGACGATGAGGAAGGGTGAGCCTGCCATGATGACGGCGAAGGCGAGCCCGCAGGCTGCGGCTGCGGCGACCGACCGGTAGTGGATCGAGCGGTCGAGTGCCCACAGTGCGGCCGGGGCGACGATCCAGGACAGCACGGTGCCGACGCGGCCGTCGTGCAAGGAGATGAGGAAGGCGGGCTGGGCGATCCAGATGAGGGCCAGCAGAGCCCGCAGTCCGGCGGCGGGCACGACGCGGCCAGCACACAGGTACATGATGGTCGCTGCCAGCGGCAGGGCGAGCAGCCAGAGGCTGCGCAGCATGAGGTCAAGACTGCCGCCGAAGGGCAGACTGAGGACGGCCAGGACGCTCAGCAGCGGATCGGCTGGCGTCGAGCTGCCGAGGCCGAGTTCGAGGACCGGTGAGAAGATCCTGGTGACGACCTCGGCGAAGGGTACGTCGAGGCGGGCCCAGGCGCCGCCGGTGATCGCGCCGGGGCCGATGAGCCGGTAGAACATGAGCGCGCTGGCAATCGAGCTGACGACGATGATGACGACGAGCGGGTGGAAGAGCAGGCTGCGCTTGGTGCGGATGTCGATGCCGGAGAACTCGGCGAGGTCGCCGGCGGTGTTGAGCGCGCCGTCTTCGCGCAGGTGGTCGGCCGCGACCTCGCCGCCGACTCCGGCGAGTTCGCGCCGGGCCGAGCGCAGGTCGTGTTTGCTGGCGTAGACGCTGGCCGGCAGGCTGCCTCCGGTGCGGTAGCGGCGCAGCCGGCGGGTGGCGTGGGCGTCCTGCGGCAGCGCCCAGGCGGCGCCGAGCCACCAGGAGGCTTCATCGGGTGAGTTGGCGAGTAGGTTGCCGAGTGCTTTGAGAACGGCGAGCAGCGTGAGTTTGAGCTGCATGATGCTCGAGCGGCCGCGGGTGGCGGTCGCCAGCCGGTAGCGGTGCTCGTGGCGGACGATGTGCTTGTGCGGCAGCGGGCGCGGGGACGAGTAGTAGCGGCCGATTCCCTCGGTCGGGATGGCGATGCGGGCTTGGGGAACGACTTCGACGCGGTGGCCGGCTCGGCGCAGCCGGTCGCAGTATTCGATGCCGCGGTAGCTCACCGACAGGGTCTCAGAGGGCACACCGAGCTGGCGGACGACGGCGGCGGCGACGAGCATGCCGGGTTCGTCGACGGCGAAGACGTCCTCGCGGCGGTTGTGCTGTCCGGCGTCCTCCTCACCGGGGCTGACCGGTGAGTAGCGGGCGCCATCAGCGGTGGTCGTCACGCCGACGGAAACGAGGTCACCGTCGGCAGACAGGATCTTCGGACCGACGACGGCCAGTGTGTCGGCGGCGCTGAGCCGGGTGTGCAGCTGGGTGAGGCAGTCGGGTTCCGGAAGGGAGTCAGGGGAAAGGAACCAGACGTAGTCAGCGCGCTCGAGGTCCGGGGAGGACACCAGTTCGGCTGCGGTGAGGGTCTCGCCCGCCGGCAGTTCGGGATTCCGCCGGCGCCGGCGGGCGAGCTTCTGCGCTGTCCGAGAGTCGTCGAGCAGCGCCACCGAGGTGATCTGAGGGAAATGGTGCCGCAGTGCTGTCAGCCAGGCTCGGCTGACGGTGTGGCCGCCGGTGCGGATGACGGCCGCAACACTGAAACTCACACGACCCGCTTCTTCAGTCGCCGCCGTTCGCGTTCGGACAGCCCGCCCCAGATGCCGAAGCGCTCGTCGTTCTGCAGCGCGTACTCGAGGCATTCGGAGCGGACCTCGCAGGAGGCGCAGACCTTCTTCGCTTCGCGCGTCGAGCCGCCCTTCTCAGGGAAGAACGCCTCGGGATCGGTCTGGGCGCACAGCGCCTGGTCCTGCCAGCTCAGCGCAGTCTCGTCGGCGTCGCCGAGCAGCAGCGACAGCGGTGAGACGGCCGCCAGGCTCTCCGATGGGGTCGGCTCACCCGGCACTGGGCTCAGGTCGAGTGGATCGAGCTGGAGCGGATCCGGAACAATGGTCGGAGTGGCGCGGGTCGGATCGACGAACCAGTCTTCGGCGGTTCGCGCGGTCACACCCGGTGCGGAGACGGCCGGCTGCAGTGCCGGCTGCTCTTGTCTCGCGTAGTTGCGTGCAGTAGTCACGGTCTTCCCCTTTCGCTTGCCGGATGCCGTGAAGCGCTGGAGAACCTCAGTGCCGTTCCCCTGCTTCTGTACGGACATCCGGCCTTCCCGTACCTAAAATTACACGCGTGTCATTACCTATTAGTCAAGCGCCTGTTTGGTATTCAAAGGACCCAGCCGCAGCCCATTCGAACGGGTGTTCCAACCCAGAGTGCCCTTTATCACTACATATGGTGCCCGTGGCATGCACTGACCACAACTGGTGCCATTCTGTGATCTCTGCGGTTTTTCTCGCCATACCTGTTGGCGCGGGCACCGCTGAGGGCAAGGTGACATGATGGAGGCTATGAACGGCCCCGCACCAACCCCGCCGCCCTCCAGCCGGCTGCTGACCGCCTACGCGATCCCCGGCATCCGGCAGATCTCACCCGGTGACGACCTGGCCGTCGAGATCTCCTGGGCGATCGCGAACAACCGCATCCAGATCAAGGACGGCGACATCCTCGTCATAGCCTCGAAGCTCGTCGCCAAGGCCGACGGGCTCATCCGCACCGCAGCAGACCGCACGGAGTTCGAACGCCTCGTCACCGAGCATTCGACCGGGACTGTGGCCGCGCGGACCTTTCACACTGCCCGCGGCCCTGCGACCGTGGCGATCACCCGCACCCCGATCGGCACCGTGCAGGCCGCCGGCGGGCTCGATCGTTCGAACACCGGCACCCGGGACGGTGCAGGCGGTGGTGGCACTGTGCTGCTGCAGCCGGATGATCCGGATGCGGCGGCTGAGAAGCTGCGGGCGAAGCTTTCACGCGAGCTGGGCGCGACGCTCGGCATTGTCATCTCCGATTCGACCTCCCGGCCATGGCGGGCAGGCGTGGCCGACATCGCCATCGGCGCGGCCGGAATCGAAGTGCTCGATGACCAGCGCGGGCGGCTCGATGACTCCGGGCGGCGGCAGGGCGTGACGGTGCGGGCGATCGCCGATGAGATCGCCGCTGCTGCCGACCTCGTCAAGGGCGCCGCGCGCGGCCTGCCGGCTGCCGTCGTGCGCGGCATGGGTGCACATGTGCGTGCAGACGGGGGAAGCGCACAGGAGCTGGGCCGGGAGTTCGTCGAGGACTGGTTCCGCTACGGTCACGTCGAAGCCGTCCACCGGTCACTCGGGTGCGGGCGCCTCGACGTCGCACCGGCCTCGGCTGACGGTGATGACGACATCCTCACGAAGGTCTCGCGTGCCCTGGCGGTCGTGCGCCGCGGTGCGGCCCGCACCCCCGGCCAGTCGGCGTGGCGGATGCGCGTCGCAGGCTCCGGCGGACAGATCCTCATCTCCCCTGCCGACTCCCCAGCACGGTCGGTCGCCGGCGGGCACCCTCTCATCGAAGCGACCCTCGGCCTCGGCGCCCTCGTCGACCGCCTGCAGTCCGCACTGTGGTGCGAGGACCTGCAGGCCAGCACCCAGTACACCTGGGCTGACAACGGCTCCCCGACCGGTGCGAGACTCTCGATCGAACTCGCCCACCCGCAGCCCTGAGAAGAAAAGGACCCCATGCAGCAGCTCATCGACGCACTTTCCTCTCGCCGCTACCCGGTGCTCACCTACCTGCCGGAAAGCAGTGAGCGGCTGGAACTCACCGGCACGGTGGTGGCGAACTGGGTGTACAAGACCACGAGCCTGTTCGCCGAGGCGGGAGTCGGCCCGGATCTGGGTGTCGGGATTGTGCTCGACGAGACCGGTCCCCTGCACTGGCGGGCACTGGCGGCGATGCTGGCCGCCTTCGGACTCGATGCGCCGGTGGCGCTGCTCGGCGCGGATTCGGAGCCGCCCGAGGCGGAATGGGTCGCGTTTGCTGATGAATCGCATGCCGCAGATGAGATCACCACTGAGGCAGATGAGGTCTTCGTCTACGCGGCACCGGCACTTGCGCTGGCAGCCGAGGCGCCGGAGGGCTGCATCGACTTCAACTCCGAGGTCCGGGCCCACCCCGACGTGTGCCCGATCCCCGGCACCCAGATCAGCCTGACACTGCCTCGCGGCGAGCAGGTGGCGAGCGACAGCCGGGAGGTGCCCACCGCCTCGGGAACGGAGCTTGAGACCACCGGAATCCCGGTGGATGGTGAGGAGCTGGCAGCAGTGCTTGCGGCGCTGGTGGCGGGGACGGTGACGCTGAGCGGACCTGCCGTCTCGATGTGATCCGGGTCATGCCAGAATGGTGGCATGGACAAAGTAGTTGCATCAGCAGCTGAGGCTGTGAAGGACATTGCGAGCGGGTCGACGATCGCAGTGGGCGGATTCGGGGTCGTCGGCGTGCCCGAGTACCTCATCCGCGCACTCCGCGACCAGGGCGCGGACAATCTCGAGCTCATCTCCAACAACGCCGGCCTCGATGGCCGCGGACTGGGCATGCTCCTCGAATCCGGGCAGGTGGGGCGGATGATCGCCTCCTATGTCGGTGAGAACAAGGAGTTCGCCCGCCAGTACCTCTCCGGCGAGCTCGAAGTCGAGCTCACCCCGCAGGGCACCCTGGCCGAGAAGCTGCGCGCGGCAGGTGCGGGCATCCCGGCCTTCTACACGATCACCGGCGCGGGCACGCAGGTCGCCGAGGGCGGCATGCCGTGGCTGTACGACTCCGAGGGCAACGTCGTCAAGGAATCCCCCGCCAAGGAGACGAAGACCTTCGAGACCTTCGGTGAGAAGCAGGAGTACGTGCTCGAAGAGTCGCTGCCGGCCGACTTCGCGCTCGTGCGCGCGGCCAAGGCCGACCGCCACGGCAACCTCGTCTTCCACTCCTCGGCCCGGAACTTCAACCCGCCGGTCGCCCAGGCCGGACGGATCACGATCGCCGAGGTCGAGGAGATCGTCGAAGCCGGTGAGATCGCACCCGATGACGTGCATCTGCCGGGCATCTACGTCCACCGGATCGTCGTGCTCAGCCCCGAAGAGGCCGCCGACAAGCCGGTTGAGAAGAAGACCCTACGGGAGGCTTGAGATGGCACTGACCAGACAGCAGATCGCAGCACGGGCCGCCCAGGAGCTGCCCGACGGCGCCTACGTCAACCTCGGCATCGGGCTGCCGACCCTCGTGCCGAACTACGTGCCCGAGGGCGTCCACCTCGTGCTCCAGAGCGAGAACGGCCTGCTCGGTGTGGGCCCGTACCCGACGGAGGACGAGCTCGACCCCGACCTCATCAACGCCGGCAAGGAGACCGTCACGATGCTGCCGGGTTCGTCGTACTTCGACTCGGCCACCAGTTTCGGGATGATCCGCGGATCGAAGATCGACGTCGCGATCCTCGGGGCGATGCAGGTCGCCGTCAACGGCGACATCGCCAACTGGATGATCCCCGGCAAGATGGTCAAGGGCATGGGCGGAGCGATGGACCTCGTCCACGGCGCCCGCAAGGTCCTCGTCATCATGGACCACGTCGCCAAGGACGGCTCGCACAAGCTGCTTGAAGAGTGCGAGCTGCCGCTGACCGGCAAGGGTGTGGTCCAGCGGGTCATCACGAACCTCGCCGTGCTCGACGTCGAGGGCGACTCGTTCACCCTCGTCGAACGTGCCCCCGGTGTCAGTATCGAGGAGATCCGCGAGGCCACCGGCGCCACCCTCAACGTCGACGGCGATGTGCCGGAGATGCAGCTCTAGACGCTGTCGGCTGCCGGCCGCCTCGCCGGAGGCGGCCGGCTCCCGATCAGCTCCCATTCTGTGAGGACGTCATGAAGATCAGCGCACTCGTCTCCGCAGCCGCCGGGTCCGCACTGCTGCTGGCCGGATGCAGCGGGGTTGCTCCGGAGCCTGAACCGGAATCGGAAAAGGCAGTCGTCGACGCGTACTTCACCGCATTCGCCTCGAGCGATCCGGCGGAGATCGAGAACGCCGCGGACACCGCTGTCGAGGATTCCACGGCGGCCCGCTATCTCGCTCATCAGCTGAATGTGGCCAGGGCAAACAACGCCAACGGGCTGGATCATCGCAGCAGCGATGTCGAAGTCGCTGACGATGCGGTATCGGTGTGTCAGCACGGCAGGTGCACCGACTACGCAGACTTCACGTTCGAAGACGGGAAGCTGTCAGACTTCTCAGCCAACGGCACCAGCGTCGGCGAGCGCCTCGTGATCGGCGACGGAAAGATGGTCACGTCCCGCGATATCGCTGGCTTCGAGGTGCTGTCGGCTGCCCAGTCAGCAGATGACGAACAGCTGCTCGTCGTCGTCATCAGATTCCACTCCTACGACCGAAGCATCGAACCGGTCACGTCAGCGGTCTACCGGAATCCCGGTGGAGAGCAGGTCGACCACGGCCTCAACTCCGTCCTCCCGCGACGTCTCCTCCCCGATTCCCACCAGCTCGGCTTCGTGGGATTCCCCCGCTCCGAAATCGGCGGAGAGATCGTCGTCGAATTCAGAACGGAAGACGACCAGGAGGCGATCCGCGACAGTGCGCGCGTTCCCGTAGCTCAGGACTGATCAGGCAGTCCGGTGGTGGCGACGAACAGCCGCCCGGAGCCGGTGACGGTGAGCGCCGGGGCCTCGGCAGCGAGGAACACGGAGTCGCCTGCCTGCAGGCGGGTGCCGTCGCTGCAGGTGAAGGTGCCCGAGGTGCACAGCAGGAGGGCCGGCCCGGCCCGGTGGATCTCCTGGTCCTCGGCGGTGTCGATGACCTGGAGGGCGAAATCATCGCTCGGCCCGCGCAGCACGCCGGAATCATCAGCAGTGACGAGTTCAGGCTGGCCGGGTGTGTAGCTCACCACGGCGTCGAGTTCCTCAACGTCGATGTGCTTGCTCGTCAGTCCGCCGCGCAGCACATTGTCAGACGAGGCCATGATCTCAATGCCGAGCCCGCCGAGATAGGCGTGCAGGATCCCGGCGTCAAGGGCCAGCGCCTGGCCCGGCTCGAGCCGCAGCCGGTTGAGCATGAGCGCGACGAGCACGCCGGGATCGTGCGGGAAATCGGCCTGGACTTCCCGCAGGGTCAGGGCCGGGTCGACGGCCGAGCCTGCATGTGACGGATCGTCGGCAGCCACCGGGTCTATGGCGATGTGTGCAAGCGTGTCGGCGAGACTGCCGTAGGTGTCGCGTTCACGCAGCAGCAGGCCCGTCGCCTGCTGCAGATTTTCAGACGCCAGGGCGTCGCGCCAATCGGCCAGGGCCGGCAGCTGAGTCTGCTCACCAGCGGCGTCGAGGGCTGAGGCGAAGCGGTCGAGCATCGCAGTGATTGCTTCCGGACGGCGGAAACCGCACAGGGCGTGGAATTCGGTGAGCGCGTAGATGAGTTCGGGCTTGTGCGAATCGTCCTTGTAGTTCCGCTCAGGAGCATCGAGCGGGATGCCGGCGGCGTTCTCGCGGGCGTAGCCGGCACGTGCCTGGTCCAGCGATGGGTGCGCCTGGATCGACAAGGCGGTTTCCGCTGCGAGGATCTTGAGCAGGAACGGCAGCCGGTTGCCGAAGGCGCCGATCGATGCCTTCCCAAGTGTCGCCTCGGGTGCGGTCTCAACCCATTCGAGCAGCGAGGCGACCGGCTGGCCGTCGGCGTCGAGCAGCTGGGAGGGGGCGACAGGATGGGCGCCCATCCACAGCTCTGCGGCCGGCTCGCCGGTGACAGGCTGGCCGAGGATCTCGGGGATGCCGCTGGGTGCCCCCCAGGCGTAGCGCTGAACTGTGTTTGACAGGAACCGCACGTCTTTCCCTTCGCTTCGATGGTGTCAGCCTAGGGCTGCACGAGGACGAAGACCAACCGTAGGCGGCAGCTGTGAACCGCAGGTGACGCCGAGGTGTCCTGGGAATGCAACAGGCGCCCCGCACCGGGAGGGTGCGAGGCGCCTGTGGCAGTGGTGTCAGTCGATGACTCGGACGAAGACCGCGCCGCGCTTGAGCATCCAGCTGTACGAGCGCTTCGTGGTGCCCGTGCGCTTGGAGCCGGCGTCGTACATCTGGCCCTTCGTCTCGGAGACGATGCCGATGTGGCCAGGGACCCAGATGAGGTCACCGGGCTTGGCCTGCGAGGCCGGGATCACCTTGCCGGCAGCCTTCTGCGCCGAGGTGTGGCGCGGCAGGTTGATGCCGTTCTGCTTGTAGACCCACACGGTGTAGCCCGAGCAGTCCCAGCCCTTGGTGGTGTTGCCGCCCCAGACGTAGCGGACGCCCATGCCCTTGCGGGCGGTCTTGATGATGTTGTCCCGCAGCTCCTTCTCCTGCTGAGCCTTGGACTTCTTCTCATCCTTCTTGGGCTTGTCCTTTTTGGAGTCATCCTTCTTTTTGGAATCATCCTTCTTCTTGGAATCGTCCTTCTTCTTGGAATCGTCCTTCTTCTTGGAATCGTCCTTCTTCTTGGAATCGTCCTTCTTCTTATCGTCCTTGTTGTTCTTGTCGTCGTCTGCTGGACCTTCCCCGTCGTCAGCAGGCGAATCGTTGTCGTCGCCCGGGGGCGAGGCCCGGTTGTGATCCCGGGCCCCTCCCTCGATCGAACCAGTGGGCGAGAACTCGGTGGTGCCGTAGCCGTTGGCCCAGACCAGGCGAGCGCCTTCGAAGACCTGCTCGCAGCGGCCGTCGGAGCACTTCGGCGCCTCAGTCGGGTAGCCGAGGTGGCCCTTCTCGTAGCCCTTCGAGCCCCAGTACTTCTGCAGGATGCCGTGCGTCGGCTGCGCGCCGGTGGCGCTCGTCCAGTGCACCGAGCCCTTCTCGAACTTCTGGTAGACACCGCCGTTCTTCAGGCCGCCGCGCTCATCGGAGGTCGGGAAGCCGAGCGTGTCGCGCATCGAATCCTTGTACATGCTCCGGATCGCGCCCTTGAGCAGGAAGGTCTTGCCGTTCTTGTGGAAGACCGCGCCCTTCTCGAAGTCGCGGGCGGTGCCGCCCTGGAAGCCGTACTCCTTGCCGGTGGCCTTGCCGAGCTTGTCGGCGTTCTTCTCGGCGTACTTGTCGATCGGAGTCTGCTTCGGCGGCTTCGGCTTCGGCTTGTCCTCCTTTGGCTTCTCCTCCTTCGGGCCCGAACCGTCCTTCTGCATCTTCTCGATGGCATTGCGCATGCCGCCGATCTTGGAGTAGAAAGCAGCTCCCGGGCACGAGGTGTTGCCGAGGTCCCGGTGACCGACGATCGTGTTGATCCGCTTGCCGGCCACGGTCGTCTTGCCCTTGGCGGGCACGCCGTTGGCCGAGAGCTTCCAGGCAATCGCGTGCTCGACGGCGCGCAGGGTCTCATTCGGCGGTGCGGACTTCTCGAAGGTGCCCATCACCGAGATGCCGAACGTGCCGGTGTTGTAGCCGGCGACGTGGGCGCCGATGACGGCCCGGTCGAGTCCTCCGGCACGGCCCTCCCACAGGCGGCCGTACTTGTCGGCGAGCACGTTGTAGCCGACGTCGGACCAGCCGCGGCCCTTGGTGTGGAAGCTGTAGATGCCGCGCAGGATGCCCGGCACATCGGAGGCCTTGTAGTTGTTCGAGCCTGCGGTGTGGTGGATGACGGTGGCCTTGACGCCGTTGGCGTAGCTCGGCTTGCCCTTGCGCAGGCTCTCCTTGGCACCCCAGGACTTGCGGGAGCCGATCGAGGGCTTGGGCACCTTCTTCAACGAGGTGTTCGCCACAGCGGCGTCACCAGGGACGTAGGCGGCGTTCTGTGCGTCGTGCTCGGGCTGCTGCGCATCGGTTTCCCCGGCCGGATCTCCGGCCCCGGTGTCAGCAGTTCCCTCAGTCTCAGCGCCGTCAGTCGCGCCAGCGGCGTCAACGACCGGGGCGTTGCTGGCCACGGCATCGGCGTCTGCCGGTGAGGACTTCGGGTCGACGAGGACGAGTTCGGCCTTCTGCGGCGCGGCCTCGCCCAGCACGCGCATCTGCACGGCGGTGGCGGAGTTGACGATGAAGGGCTCAGTGCCCTCGGTGCCCTCTCCCTGGCCGTTCTCGTGCTCGACTTCCTCCCACGGCGACCAGCCGTCGGCGGACTGCACGCGCACCTCGATGGTGACGTTGGTGGTGCCCTGGTAGGCCGCGCCGATGACCGAGGAGCGGCCGGCGGGCACGTCGAGGACGTCGGAGATCGCAGCGATGTTGACGCCGTCTTCGGTCTTCTCCTGGACGCTGCCGGACATGTCCGGCTTGCTCGTCTCAGTCGGGGCCTCGGTGGATTCGTCCGAGCCGCCTCCGGTTTCAGGGGCCTCGCCGCCGCCGAGCTCGCCCGGGGCGGTGCTCATCGGTGCGGCGCTGGCGCCGAAGACGCCGGAGCTGCCGACGCTCATCTGCTGGATGAACGCATCGGACTTCATGAGGTTGGGCAGATTGGTCATCGACTGATTCGCCGCATCGGCTGCGCTGCCGGAGGCTGCGCGGGCGCCGGGGGCTTCGAGACCTGGCTCGCTGACATCGGTCAGCGACTTCTTCTCGACGTCGGGCGTGACGGTGTCGGCCGAGGCCGGCAACACCAGTCCCAGGGTCGAGGTCATGACGGCTGCGGCACACGTCGCCACAGCGGGTATCAGTATTCTCATCGTTTCAGCCTTTGCGAGGAAGACAGGGAAGATAGGCTTCACGAGTGATTGCCGTCATTGGCAAGATGACGAATCAGCTCAACATGACAGAATTGTTACATACTTCGCGGCGTGTCGCTTTGAAAAATCCCTCGTGAGAAGAATTACAACGATGTCGTTCCGCGTGTTCATGCGCTTCGAGAGGGCTGAAAATTTTTTGTGATCCCCTTGCGAACTCGGTGAGATTGCTGACATCCGGGTCACGGGAGCACCGCCGCCGAGGCGGTGGGGAGTCAGTGCGGAAACCGGGCTGGACGACCGGTCAAGGGACGTGGCAGATGGCCTTGTCGTCCTCGTCCGTGCCATTGCCGCCCTCCGGCTGGGCTGCGGTGATGTGCATGCCGCCGGTGGCCAGGGCCACGCCAGCCAGAGCGGAGAGGCCCGCGGCGGTGTCCTCGGCGTTCTTCTCGGAGGCCTCAATCGTCGAGGAGACGAGCTCGTGGACGGCACCGAAGTCCGGGTGGGTCGGGTTGACCTTCGGCGGGGTGAGGTTGAGCGATTCCATCTGGTGCTCCCGCGACTTCATCGCCAGGTCGACGAACTTATCAACCTGCAGCTGCGGGATATCAGTGGAGACCACCTCGGGAGCGGCTTTGGCGATGTCCTGGAACCGCAGCATCACCGTCGAGGCATCGAGCTGCTTGAGCATCGCCTGCTGCACGCAGCGCTGCCGAACCATGCGCTCATAGTCGCTGGAGAACTCGCGGGAGCGGGCGTACCACAGCGCGTGGTAGCCGTCGAGGTGCTGTTCGCCGGGTTCGATCCAGCCTTTGACCGGGCCGTGCTTGCCGGTCTTCGGGTTGACCTTCGAGGAGATCGGCACGCGTTTGCCGGAGACGATGTCGATGCCGCCCATGGCGTCGATGAGCTGCTCGAAGCCTTTGAGGTCGATCATCGCGTAATACTGCACTTTGAGCCCAGTGATGCCTTCGGCGGCGTCCTTGGTCGCCTGGATGCCGGCGGGGGTCTTGCCGTCGAACTCGTCGGCGTGCTTCTCACCCTGCTGGTAGACGGCGTTGAGGATGCACTCGTCGCCGCAGTTGAATCCCTGCGGATAGTGCTTGTGCAGCGGCGACTCCTCGGGAAAGGGCACGTTCTGCATGTTGCGCGGCATCCCGATGCTCACAGCCTTGCCGGTCTTCGCATCGATCGAGATGAGCGAGAGGCTGTCAGGCCGGATGCCGGTGCGGCCCTTGCCGGCGTCGGAGCCGAGCAACAGGATGTTGTAGCGGCCGTCGACGGCGCGCTGACCCCAGCCGGCGGCGAACACATCGGTCATGAGCTGACGCTGGCTGTTGATCATCATCGTCCCCCACGCCAGTCCCCCGCCGATGACGAGCGTGCACACGAGGCTGGCGGCCAGGAATGTGCGGCGGACCTTCGGTGACAGCGTCACGAGTTTCACCCGGCGCACAGTGTCGAGCAGGCACACGATCCAGTTGAGCGTGTAGACGGCGAGGAAGGCGGTGACGCCGGTGAGCACGAACGGGTTGGTGCCCAAGGTGATGAGGAAGCCGCGGGCGAAGATCGCCGTCAGCGCGGCGATGAGCAGCAGCGCCCAGCCGATGAGGGTGAGGATGAGGGAGATCTTCGCCCAGCGGCGTACCCGAAACAGCGACTGCACGGAGCCGGGCACGAGGACCGTTGACGCGAGCAGGATCCAGCCGCGGGCGTTGCGCACCGGCTGGTTGGCATGCTCCGGATAGCGCACCGGGTCGATGTACTTCAGGGGCCTGCGCTCGGCCATCGGCTGCCTCCCGTCTGCTGGCGTGCGCTCTCACGTCCTCGTCATGGGGCAGGTCGCACGCTCCGGAGGCGGTGTGACGCGGGGTGCGGCAACTGCGCCGCACGGGGACGTCGCGTCGGTACTGAACCAGGTTAGCGCTCAAGCCTGAGACTGCCTGGGAGAATCCGGCTGCGAGTGTCCGCGTGTCTTGCTGTCAGTCGGTCGTGTACAAGCTGTGAGAAGCCCCCTCGCTGTGCCGCAGGCTCCCCTAAGATGAGGGCTCCACTGGCACTTCGCAGATCGGACTTCGATGGCAGCTGAAACGGGACAGTTTCTTTCGTCCCTTCTGACAGCGAACAATTCAACTCAGGCGATGCAGGCGGCGGTCCGCCATGTCGTCGCGGTGGTGCAGTGCGACATCTCATGGACGGGTGTGGTCAAGGCTGATGCTGAGATGCACATCGGAGCCCACCACGGACTTCAGACGCCAGAGATGGCAGCGGACTGGCATCTGGCCGTCGGTGAGGGAATCGGCGGGAAGGCTGCGTCGCTGCAGCGCACGCAGAAGAGCAGCAACTATCTGCACGACTCACGCAGGGTGCCCGCCAAACGGCTGATCGACAACGAGAAGATCGGGTCAGTGCTCGTGTCTCCGCTCATGGCACACGACGCAGCGCTTGGGGTGCTGTATGCCGCAGACCGACGGCAGCGGAATTGGACTTCAGAGGACATCGACGAGCTGGAGTCGATCGCCGACCATCTCTCGGTGCGCCTGGCGCAGCTCGATCGCGTCCGCCTGGCAGAAGCTCGGGCCAGCGACGCCCGGCGACGAGCCGAAGCAGCCGACTCCCACCTGACGTCGGCCATCGAATTGGTCGAGCTGCTGAGCTCGGCATCGGCGGTCAATCACGCTCTGGATGCAGTCGCGGTTTACCTCAACGCCCGGATCGAACTGCATGACCGCCACAATTCAGTCATCGGAGCATCCGGTCCAGACCGGGCATCATGCCATGGAGTAGAAATCTCCAGCCGGCTCAGCCCGCAGAGCAGACTGACGGTGCACCTGTCCTGCGTCGATGAGGACACGACCCTCACCGAGCCGTCTGCCCGGATCGCTCTTCATGCGCTCAAGCTTCAGCTGCTGCGCCTCTGCGAGCGGTCGGCGACAATCGAGACGCTACGCGGAGACCTCCAGGAGAAGCTGCTGACCGGCAACTTTACCAATTCGGCCCATATTCAGCGGCGACTCGCGCTCATCGGGTGCTCACCGATCGGATCAGATGCACGGGTTATCGTCATCAGAGCACGGGACCAGGCCGATCAGATCTCTGAGCGCTTCCACAGCGACCTGCGCACGACGTTCCCGGACTATCTTGTCGATCATCGCGATGAGTCCACTGTCGTCATCATCGGCAACGGCGGGTCGGAAGAAGAGCTCTCACTTCAGATCGCAGATCTGCTTGGCCGCGAAGAGCATCGTCGGAAGCGAAAAGGCACGGCCGAAGGAAGCCCAGGCGACAGCCGCAGATTCGTCGCCGGTATCGGACGTCGCACAGAACAGCTGCATGAGGTGTCCATCTCCTACGATGAAGCACGGGCCGCATGCACCGTGGGCATGTCCAACCCGCAGACCAGCATCGACGGGTTCGCCAGCGCCCGGGCTCTGGGTCTTCAGGGGCTGGCGAGCATCCCTAATGCCCAGCTCCAGGCGATGGTGACGGACACGTTCGGGCCGATCATTGCCCATGACGAGCGCCACGGAACGCACTACATGACAACCATCAGCTCGTACCTGGCCAACGACCGACACCTCGGCGACACCGCAGCCGAGCTCCACGTGCACTACAACACTGTGCGCAACCGCATCGCCCGCATCGAAGAACTGCTCGACCTCAGCTTCGCCCGCACCGACGACCGGTATCGCGCGGAGACTGCCGTGCGCATGGCTGCCGTGCTAGCGGCCCGCACGACACCAACGACAGCCCTGTGACGATCTGACAGGCGACGGCCGGAAGTCTGTACCCGATTCACATAGCCAGCCCTGCATGCGTGCGACATCCTGACTGACAACGTGGCGCGGGCCACATCGCTCAAGGGAGAGGGAGTCGCAACGATGCAATGTGATGTCATCCGGGACCTGGTTCTGCCGGCAGTCAAGAAGCACGGGAGCCGCACAGCCGTCATCGCCGACGGACGAACCTGGACGTACCGGGAGCTGCACAATGCCGCACGCGAAGTCGCCAGCATTCTAATCGCACGAGGGGTCAAAGCCAGCGACCCGGTGGCCATCATGCTGGACAACAGCGCCGAATACCTCGTCGCCGACCTGGCGATCGCATCCGTCGGCGCTGCCAAAGTCCCCATCAACCTGATGCTCTCGCCAGCAGAGATGACCTACATCCTATCCGATTCCGGTGCGAAGCTGGTGCTGACATCGGATGCTCGCAGAGGCACGCTGTCCGATGCGACAGGCGAATCCGTTCTGGAGAAGCTCATCCTCAGCGTCTCCGACGAACGACGTGTCGCGGTGGCCGACGCCGACGGCCCGCTCACAGCAGATGCCGCACAGGAGCTGCCTGCTGTCAGCGCCGAGGATATCGCGCTGATCATGTACACCGGAGGCACGACCGGCCGGCCGAAGGGTGTCGTCCACCTGCAGAAGGGCTTCGCCTCCAATCTCCTCTCGCACGTCATCGAAACCGAGATCACGGCTGACGATCACCTGCTGCTGTCCTCGCCGCTCCCCCACAGCGCAGGCGTCCTTGCACTCGCCGGTCTGCTGCAGGGAGCCGTTGTCGAGGTGATGAAGCAGTTCGACATGGAGTCCACCCTAAACAAGATCGAGACCGGTGGCGTGACGTATCTGTTCATGGTGCCGACCATGATCAACCGGCTTCTGGATGCGACCGAGGAACGCCCGAAATTCGATCCCGGCCGACTGCAGACGATCCTCTACGGCGCCTCCCCCATTTCGGAGGAGCGACTGCGTCAGGGACTGCGGATCTTCGGCCCGGTGTTCATGCAGCTCTACGGACAGACCGAGGCACCGAACTTCCTCACACGCCTTCGCAAAGACGACCACGACGCCGACCGCTTCCCCAAACGGCTGCGCAGCTGTGGCCAGCGCTCGCTCATGGCCGCCGTGCGCGTCGTGCGCAATGACGACACCGACTGCGATCCGCATGAGGTCGGCGAAGTCATCGGAAGCGCGCCCTATGTCATGGACCGCTACCTCAACCGTCCCAAAGCGACAGAGGAGACAGTCCGCAACGGGTGGCTCTACACCGGCGACCTCGGCTACATGGACGAAGACGGTTACGTCTACCTCGTCGATCGCAAGAAGGACATGATCATCACCGGCGGCTTCAACGTCTACGCCAGCGAGGTCGAACAGGCGCTGTCTGCGCTCGATCTCGTCCAAGACGTCGCTGTCGTCGGCACTCCTCACCCGGATTGGGGTGAGGCGGTCACCGCTTACGTCGTACCCGCACGTGAGGGTGTCGAGCCCGGCGACATCATCAACGCCTCCCGGGACGTGCTTTCCAGCTACAAGCGGCCGAAGTACGTCCACCTCACCGACGCTCTGCCCGTCACGGCCGTCGGCAAGATCAACAAGAAGCAGCTGCGCGAGCACAGCTGAGCCCAGCGTCATTCGCGCATGCCCGCCGGCACGCACATTTTCCAAGGAGAACTTCACACATGAGCTCGACCACCAACCTCGAACGTAAGCCAAAGTTCCTCGACCGGTACCTTGCCTGGTTCATCCGCTGGATGCCGGATTCGTTCGTCATCTGCTTAGCCCTGACCATCATCGTCGGCGCGCTCGCCTTCTTCCTCACCGGGACCTCGTTCTGGTCATCGGATGCCGAAGAGGTCACGCTCGTGTCTGCATGGACGGGTTCCTTCTGGAACCTGCTCGAATTCACGATGCAGATGACAGTGCTGCTGGCGACCGGCAACGCGGTCGCCACCTCTCCCCCGGCCAAGCGCCTGCTTACCTGGGTCGCCCGGATCCCGAAGAACCGCACACAGGTGATCATCCTGGCCGGAACCGTTGCCAGCCTCCTCGGCTTCGTGCACTGGGGACTCGGCATGATGGGCGGCATCGTCCTCGGCAAGGAGCTCCTGGCCGAGGCGAAGAAGCGCGATATCAAACTCCACGCACCGGTCCTCGTGGCCACCTTGTTCATGTGCATGGTCCCCGGAGCAGCCGGCATGTCCGGAGCCGCAGTGCTGTATGCAGCCACCCCGGAGTACCTGCGCGATCTGGTGCCTGATTCCCACGTCGAAGCGACCCCGGTCTCCGTGCCGCTGACCGACACCGTCGTCCGTCCGGACTTCGGCCTTCTGCTCGTCGCCTGCATGCTCGTCGGCATCATCTTCATGCTGCTGATGCACCCGAAGGACCAGACGAAGATGAAGCAGGTCGACGCTTCGGTCTTCGAGGAGCTTGAGTCAGGTGCCGCCTCGGCGATCGTCGAACGCAACACCCCGGCACAGCGCGCCAACGCCAGCCGCATCGTCATGATCGTGGTCGGCGGCATCGGTCTGGCCTTCAGCATCCTCAATATCGCTGCAACCGGCATCGCCGGCCTCGACCTCAACGCCTACAACTTCCTGTTCCTGACCCTCGGCATTCTGCTGTGCGCCAATCAGGGCCCTGAATACTACGCAGGACTCGTGCGTGAGGGCATCTCCGGCACGTGGGGATTCATCCTGCAGTTCCCGTTCTACGCAGGAATCTTCGGCCTCATCAGTGCCACCGGACTCGGCGTCCTGATCTCGCAGGCGTTCACCGCCATCTCGAACGCGACGACCTGGCCGTTCATCGCGTTCCTCTACTCGGGAATCCTCAACATCGCCGTCCCGTCCGGCGGTTCCAAGTTCGTCATTGAGGCTCCGTACATCGTTCCCACCACACTCGACCTGCAGGCGGACTTCAGCCTGGTCATGCAGGCCTACCAGATGGGTGACGCGGTGTTCAATCTCCTCATCCCGTTCTTCGCGCTGCCGTACCTCGCGAACTTCAAGCTGAAGTTCGGTGAGGTCGTCGGCTACACGGTGCCGCCGGTGCTCGTCATGATCGGCGTCGTCAGCACCTATCTCCTCATCTTGTCGGCGATCGGCTGACCCAACAGGACGGAGAGTAATCCGGAGACGATAATGGGGCCGGTGTGAACGCGTAACGCGTCCGCACCGGCCCCATCAGCGTCACATCACCCCAGCAGCTTGCGGCCCATGACGAGGCGCTGGATCTGGTTGGTGCCTTCGTAGATCTGGGTGATTTTGGCATCGCGCATCATCCGTTCGACCGGGTGGTCCTGCACGTAGCCGGCGCCGCCGAGCAGCTGCACGGCATCAGTGGTGATCTCCATGGCGACATCCGAGGCGTACGCCTTGGCAGCAGCACCGAAGTAGCCGAGGTCGTCGTCGTTGCGCTCGCTCTTGGCCGCGGCGGCGTAGGTGAGCTGGCGGGCGGCTTCGAGCTTCATGCCCATGTCGGCGACCATGAACTGCAGCGCCTGGAACTCCGAGACCGGCTTGCCGAACTGCTTGCGCTCCTTGATGTAGCCGATCGCGTAGTCGAGCGCACCCTGGGCCACGCCGAGTGCCTGCGCGGCGATGGTGACGCGGGTGTGGTCAAGGGTCTGCAGTGCGATCTTGAGTCCCTGGCCCTCCTCGCCGACGATCCGGTCGCCGGGGATGCGGCAGTTCTCGAAGAACAGCTCACGGGTCGGGCTGCCCTTGATGCCGAGCTTGCGCTCCTTCTCACCGAAGGAGAAGCCCTCATCGGACTTCTCGACGACGAAGGCGGAGATGTTGCGTCCGCGCGGCCCATCGGGGTCGGTGACGGCCATGACGGTGTAGAAGTCGGACACACCCGCATTGGTGATCCAGGTCTTGACGCCGTTGAGCACCCAGTCATCCCCGTCGCGCACCGCGCGGGTCTTCATGCTCGCGGTATCAGAGCCGGCCTCGCGCTCGGACAGGCCGTAGGAGAATCCTGACTCACCTGAAGCGACAGCCGGGAAGTACTTCTGCTTGATCTCCTCGGATCCGCCGATCTGCACCGGCATCGAGCCGAGCTTGTTGACCGCTGGGATGAGCGACGACGACATGCAGCCGCGGGCGACCTCTTCGATGACGATCGCGGTGGCCAGCGCATCAGCGCCGACGCCGCCGTACTCCTCGGGGATGTGCGGGGCGAAGAAGTCGGTGGCCACGAGCGCGTCGTGGGCTTCCTGCGGGTAGCGGGCGCTGGCGTCGACGTCGGCTGCGTGCGGGGCGATCTTGGCGTCGACGACCTCGCGGACGGCTTCGCGGATCGCTTCGTGGTCCTCGCTCAGCTTATAGATGTCGAACATGTCTCTCCTTGTCAGGTGATGCTCCGGCACCCAGGTGCCGGGTCGGGTCGAGTGGGGGTCAGCCGTCGAGCTGGTCGAGCAGCGCGCGGCCTTTGGCCTCGGCGGTGGCCTTGAGTTCGTTGCGGTAGCCATCGAGTCGCTGCCGGATCGCAGCAGCGTCCTCTGACTCGCCTGCCCCGAGGATGCGGGCGGCGAGCAGGCCGGCGTTCTTGGCACCGCCGATCGAGACGGTCGCCACGGGCACGCCAGCGGGCATCTGCACGATTGAGAGCAGGGAATCCATCCCGTCGAGCTGCTTGAGCGGCACCGGCACGCCGATGACCGGCAGTGAGGTGACCGAAGCGAGCATACCGGGCAGGTGGGCCGCTCCCCCGGCGCCGGCGATGATGACCCGGATCCCGCGCTCGGCGGCGGTGGTGCCCCATTCGATCATCTCGTGGGGCATCCGGTGGGCTGAGACCACCTCGGCGCTGGCGGAGATGCCGAGCTCGCCGAGCACCTCGGCGGCCGCGCGCATCGTCGGCCAGTCGGAGTCCGATCCCATCACGATGCCGACCGGGCCCGCTTTCGCAGCGGTGGCTGGCTCAGTCATGAACGGTTCCCTTCTGCAGCTGGGCCGGCGCCCCCGCCGACGAGGTGCTCTGCTCCCCCGGTGCGGTGGTCCGGGTGCGGGTCGGGGTCGGTGCCGGCGATGTAGTCGGCGGCATGCCGGGCCCGGCGCAGCACCTCGGCGGCGTCGGTGCCGGTGAGGTTGACGTGTCCGAGCTTGCGGCCGGGCCGCACCTGCTTGCCGTACATGTGGATCTTGACCTGCGGGTCATGGGCCATGACGTGCAGGTAGGCGTGGTAGAGGTCGTCGCGGTCAGCGCCGAGCACGTTGACCATCGCGGTCACCGGTGTGTGGGCTGCCGGGTCGCCCAGCGGCAGGTCGAGGACGGCGCGCAGGTGCTGTTCGAACTGCGAGGTGATCGAGCCGTCCTGGCTCCAGTGGCCGGTGTTGTGCGGGCGCATCGCCAGCTCGTTGACGACGTAGCCGTCTGAGGTCTCAAACATCTCCATCGCCATGACGCCGGTGACCTCGAGGCTGCCGGCCACCCGCAGCACATCGGCAGAGATCTGCCGGGCCAGCTCGGCGTCGAGACCGGGAGCGGGGGCGAGGGCCTCCTTGCAGATCCCGTCCTGCTGGTAGGTTGCCACGACCGGCCACACGGCAGTCTGGCCCATCGGCGAGCGGGCGACCATGACGGCGAGCTCGCGGGTGAAGTCGATCTTCTCCTCCGCCAGCAGCGGTGCGCCCTCGGCCAGCCAGTCGGCGGCCTCGGAGGCGGCGTCGATGACGCGCACGCCGTGGCCGTCGTAGCCGCCGCGCGGGGTCTTGAGGATGAGCGGGAACCCGATCTCGGCACCGAAGGCCTCGAGCTCCTCGGTCGAGCTCACCTGCGCCCAGCGCGGGTTCGGCAGGCCGAGTTCGTCCATCTTCGCGCGCATGATGAGCTTGTCCTGGGCGTGGATGAGCGCCTCGGGACCGGGATGACACGGGTGGCCGGCGGCGGCGAGTTGACGCAGGTGCTCCGGCGGCACGTGCTCGTGGTCGAAGGTGAGGACATCGACGGTCTCGGCGAAGGCTTTGAGCGTCGGATAGTCGCGGTAGTCGCCGACGGTCACATGGGCGGAGACCTCGGTGGCGCAGACGTCGTCGCTTTCGGCCAGCACGTGGAATCCCACGCCCAGCGCCTCGGCGGCCGGGGCCATCATGCGCGCCAGCTGGCCTCCGCCGATCACTCCTACTTTGGGAAAAGTCACAGCACCACTGTACCCGTCACCACACCGTGGGCAGCCGGAGGGTCTGCGACCGCCGGGCATGCGCGTCCGGTAATCTCGGAAACGGCAGGAATGACGGATCCCGACGACAGACAGGTGCGCGGTCATGGAGATGCGCAAGGAGGCCAAGCGGGTCGCGAAGTTCTCCGTCGTCGGCCTCGTCGCCTTCGGCGTCGACTTCCTCGTCTTCAACCTGCTGCGCCCCGAGGCTCTCGGGATCGGCCCGATGTGGGCGAAGATCATCTCGGTCACCCTCGCCACCCTCGTCGCCTGGCTCGGTTCGCGCTACTGGACGTTCAGAGACGGCAGGAACCGCTCAGCGACCCGTGAGGCGGTGTGGTTCTTCGTCGTCAACGCCATCGGCCTGCTCATCGCGATGGCGTGTCTGTGGGTCTCGCACTACCTGCTCGGCTTCCGCTCGGCACTGGCCGACAACATCTCCGCCAATGTCGTCGGCGTCGGCTTGGGCAACATCTTCCGCTACCTTATGTACCGCCTCGTCGTCTACCGCGTGACCCCCAGGCGCCGGAAGCACCGCCGTGAGGTGCTCAACGTCGACGGCGGTTGACCGCGTGTCACTCCCCGCGCCCGAGGCGGTGGCCGGCTTACGTGCGTAAGAGCGGGATCGCCAGCTCCTGGCTGGTGATGCCGCCGTGGTGACCGATGAGGGCGAGCGCCGAGGGTGAGTCGTGCTCCGAATCGACGATGCCGGTGCCGGCCTCGCAGACGACGATGACATCGCCGATGCGCTGGAGGTTCTGCGGGCGCACGGGTCCGAAGAAGCCACGGGCGATCGCCTGCTCACGGGTCATCACCAGCGCCCGGTTACCGAGAGCCTCCGCGAAGGCGGTGTGGACGGTTTCGCAGGCGCCGGGCCGCACGTAGAGGTGCACCGCACGCGGTTCGCCGCCCACAGCACGCAGCCCCTCGCGCAGGTGCGGATGGTCGGCGAGGTCGAGGCGGCCCTCATGCGGGATGTCGACCATGCCGTGGTCGGCGGTGATGGCCAGTTGGGCGTCATGCGGCAGGCCGTTGGCCAGTCGCGACAGGTGCCCGTCGACCTCTTCGAGTTCTTCGAGCCAATGCCATGAGTCGACGCCGTGGACGTGGCCGGTCTTGTCCAGGTTGCCCCAGTAGAAGTAGACGAGGCGCCTGCCGGGCCGGCGGATCTCTTCGAGGGCGTGATCGACGCGCTGGCTCATCGTGCGTGAGCCGCGGAACCGGCCGCCGCGCAGGGATGCCTGGTTGAGCCCGCGGCCGGCGAACTTCGGCTCTCCCAGACTGACGACGTCGACCCCGGTGCTGACGAGGCGTTCGAACATCGTCGCATCCGGCACCCACACCTCGGGATCGACCTCGGGGTCCCAGGTCAGCTGGTTGAACACGATCTCGCGCTCCGGGTCGAGCAGCTGGTAGCCGACCACCCCGTGGGCGCCGGGCAGCATCCCGGTGCCCAGGGAGGACAGCGAGTTCGCCGTCGTCGACGGGAAGCCTGCGCTCATGGCGAGCATGTCCGGCAGCAGCCCGCGCAGGAACGGGGCGTGCGCAGCACGGGCGCGCAGCAGCTCGGCGCCGAGTCCGTCGATGAGCGCGACGACGACCACCCGCGGTTCGGCATCGAAGCCGAGCTTCAGCGCCCGCTCAGCAGCTCCGTCGTCGAGGATCTCCCGGGCCCCGAGGCTGATCGCGGCAGCCGGGATGACATCGGAGAGCAGCGGGGAGTTCCGGTAGTCAGGGGCTTGGCGCGTCTGCATGCTCACAGCCCGCCGGGCAGACCAGCGCTGCGGCGGGCCTCGAAGACCAGACGGCGCAGGTTGAGGGCGAAGTCGAGCGCCTGGTCGACAGCGGCCTGCCCTTCGGCCTGGGCGGAGACCCGCAGGGTGACGTCCTCGGGATAGCTGGAGCCGGAGTAGCCGTGGTCGCCGTCGCAGTCGGGGTCGCCGCAGGATTCGGGCACCGTGTCGATGCGGCGCATCGATCCCCAGCCCAAGGTGAGGGCGACCTCGACGGGGCGTTCACCGGGTTCGAAGTCGGCTGGATTGTCGTAGGTGCGGGAGATGAGGGCGTTGCTCACGCGGGCGAGCGCGATGTCCTCGGTGGTGGTGAGCCCTCGGGGCATCTTGCCAAGCTCGGTCTGCGGTTCGTCGTCGATGTGGGTGAGCAGCAGCCGGGTCGGAGTGAGGACGAAGGCGGTGAGGTGGCGGTGGATCGCGTCGAGATCGACGTGGGTCTCCATGTGCACCAGGTGTGAGACGACCGGCTCACCGAACAGCGATTCGCTCAGCATCTCAGCGGCCAGCTGCGGATAGTACCCGGCTGACTGCAGGTCGTGGGCAAGTGATTGCGGGATCGTGGGCATGCCCCCATTGTGCCCCACAGCCCGGCCTGCACCCCACCGGCCACTACCACCGGGTGCAGCCGAGTCACTATGCTGGCGTCATGGGAGCATATCCAGCGTATTGGGAAGCCGATGTCGTCCTGCGCGATGGAGCCACGGCTCATCTGCGCCCGATTGTGCCGGAGGATGCCGCCGGTGTGCAGGAGATGCACTCCAAGCAGTCCCCGGAGTCCATCTATCTGCGCTTCTTCGCTCCCCTGCCGGTGATCCCGGCCAAGGACCTCGACCGGTTCGTCAACGTCGACTATCACGACCGGGTCGCCTTCGTCATGACGATCGGCGAGGAGATCATCGGCACCGCCCGCTACGACCGGCTCGACGACACCTCGGCGGAGGTCGCGTTCAACATCGCTGACGCCCACCACGGCCGCGGCATCGGCTCGATCTTCTTAGAGCACCTCGCCGCTGCTGCGCGGGAGTGCGGGATCAGCGTCTTCACCGCCGAGGTGCTGCCCCAGAACCGGCAGATGCTGCAGGTCTTCGCCGCCGCCGGCTACGAGGTCTCCCGCGAGTTCGACGACGGGGTCGTCGCCGTGCGCTTCGACATCGACCCGACCGAGAAGTCGATGCAGGTCCAGGAGGCCCGCGAGCACCGCGCAGAGGCGATCTCGGTGCGCCAGGTCCTGCACCCGACCTCAGTCGTCGTCATCGGCGCCAGCCGCACCCACAACTCGACCGGCAACCTGCTGCTGCGCAACCTCGTCGGCGCCGACTTCACCGGCACGCTCTCCGTCGTCCACCCCGAAGCCGATGCGGTCGCCGGTGTGCCCGCGGTGCGCTCGCTCGATGAGCTCGACGACCCGGCCGACCTGGCGATCATCGCCGTGCCTGCCGAATCGTGTGCCCAGGTGGTCCGCGACTGCGCCGCCCACGGCGTGAAGGCCTGCGTCGTCATCTCGTCTGGTTTCGCTGAGACCGGCGAGCACGGCCTGGAGCTGCAGCGGCAGATGGTCACCACCGCCCGCTCCCACGGCATGCGGGTGGTGGGCCCGAACTCGTTCGGCGTGGCCAACACCTCGCCCGAGGTCTCGCTCAACGCCTCGCTCGCCCCGTTCCTGCCCGAGGCGGGAACCTTGGGCCTGTTCAGCCAGTCCGGGGCGCTCGGCACCGCGCTCCTGGCTGCGGCGAAGACCCGCGGGCTGGGGATCTCGACGTTCGTGTCTGCCGGCAACCGGGCGGATCTGTCGGGCAATGACATGCTGCAGTACTGGGAGGAGGACCCGGCGACGCAGGCGGTGGGCCTGTATCTGGAGTCGATCGGCAATCCGCGCAAGTTCTCCCGCATCGCCCGCCGGGTCTCCCGGGTCAAACCGGTCATCGTCATCAAATCCGATCTCACCGGCCGGGAGCTGCCGCCCGGGCACCAGGTGCGTCTGTCGAGTCTGTCGGGCAAGGCACTCGACCAGGTGCTCGGGCAGGCCGGGGTGATCCGCGCCGATACGATCCACCAGCTCTTCGACGCAGCCCAGGTCTTCGCGACCCAGCCGGCACCGCGCGGCCGGCGGGTCGGAGTGATCGGCAATTCCGCGGCTCTCTCGACGCTGATCATCCAGCGCGCCCGCTCCGAAGGGCTGCGGGTGGAATCGCCTGCTGTGTCGATGCACCCGGAGGTCAGCGTCGAGGAGTTCGGCCGACAGTTGGAGGACATGTACGCCGACAGCTCGATCGACACCGTCGTCGTCACCTTCACCCCCTCGGCCGGTGCTGATGAGCGGGAGATCGCCACCGTGCTGGCGGAGACGGCCGCGGCCTCGGGCAAGACGACCGTCGCCTGCTTCCTCGGCATCACCGGTGTGCAGGACGAGCTCACCGCCCGCATCGACGACGGTGAGGGCACCACGACCGCGCACACGGTGCCCAGCTACATCGGCCCCGAAGATGCTGTGTGGGCGCTGGCTCGGGCGACCGACTATGCGATGTGGAAGAAGGCCGACCACGGCGTCTACCCGGAGTTCGACGACCTCGATGTGCGCGCAGCCCGCAAGATCATCGAACGCAACCTCGACGGCGTCGACGCCGGTGAACGGGTCATCCTCAGCCGGGACGACTCCCGGCAGCTGCTCGCCCACTACGGCGTCGAATGCCTGCCCTACATCACCTCGTACTCCGTCGAGGAGGGCATCGCCGCCGCTGAGAAGCTCGGCTACCCGGTCGCGCTCAAAGCCGTGCACAAACGGCTGCGGCACCGGATGGAGCTCGGCGGGGTGCGGCTGAACATCGACACCCCGGAAGAGCTCGCCGAGGACTGGGAGGGCATCGCCGAGGTCATCGATTCGCTGCTTAACGAGGACGAGGACCACGGCATCGATGTGCAGCCGATGGCCCCGCCCGGCACCGCGTGTGTCATCTCCGCCGGTGAGGATCCGCTGCTCGGGCCGATGGTGTCCTTCTCCCTGGCCGGGGATACGACTGAGCTGCTCGATGACGTCGCCCATCGGGTCGCACCGCTGACCGATGTCGACGCCAGGGAGATGGTCCGTTCGCTGAAGTCCTCACCACGGCTGTTCGGCTACAAGGGCCTGCCGGTGATGAACATGGCACCGGCCGAGGAGGTCATCCTCAGGCTCTCAGCACTCGTCGAGGAGTTCCCGGCTGTGCGTGAGATCGAGCTGCGGCCGATCTCGGTGACCGAAGGCGATGCGTACCTGCTCTCCGTCAAAGTCGAACTCGCCGCTGAAGCCGACCGGATGGATTCGCTGCGCCGGCGCATGAGCATGGGGTGAGAACCTCCGCACCCGGCGAAATCCCGGGCTTCGCGTCGGTTTGCCGGTAGCATAGGCCTGTCGTTTCGCCCGTCGAAGGAGTTCCATGACAGAGCCGGTCGCTGGCCAGGTCGTCGATATCGACGTCTCCGAGGAGATGGAGACCTCGTTCCTCGAGTACGCCTACTCGGTGATCTACTCCCGGGCACTGCCAGATGCCCGCGACGGTCTCAAGCCCGTGCAGCGGCGCATCATCTACCAGATGGGCGAGATGGGCCTGCGCCCTGACCGTCCGCACGTCAAGAGCTCCCGCATCGTCGGCGACGTCATGGGCAAACTGCACCCGCACTCCGATGTCGCCATCTACGATGCCCTCGTGCGGCTGAGCCAGGACTTCGTCATGCGCACCCCGCTCGTCGACGGCCACGGCAACTTCGGCTCGCTTGACGACGGCCCGGCCGCCCCGCGCTACACCGAAGCCCGCCTGACCGACGCAGCGCTGACGATGATCGCCGGCCTCGATGAGGACGTCGTCGACTTCGTGCCCAACTACGACTCCTCGACCACCCAGCCCGAAGTCCTACCGAGTGCGTTTCCGAACCTGCTCGTCAACGGCGCCTCGGGAATCGCGGTCGGCATGGCCACGAACATGGCCCCGCACAACCCCGGCGAGGTCATCGCCGCAGCCCAGCACCTCATCGACAACCCCGAAGCGGAGCTCTCGGAGCTCATGAAGTACGTCCCTGGCCCCGACCTCCCCTCCGGCGGCCGGATCATCGGGCTGTCCGGTGTGCGTGAGGCCTACGAGACCGGCCGCGGGTCCTTCCGCACCCGGGCGACGGTGAAGATCGAGAACATCACTGCCCGCCGCAAGGGCATCATCGTCACCGAGCTGCCCTACCTCGTCGGCCCGGAGAAGGTCATCGAGAAGGTCAAGGACGTCGTCGGGAGCAAGAAGCTCGCCGGCATCGCCTCGATCGACGACTTCTCCGACCGCAAGCACGGCCTGCGGCTGGTCATCGGCATCAAGAACGGTTTCAACCCCGATGCGGTGCTCGAAGAGCTCTACCGGCTCACCCCGCTGGAGGACTCCTTCGGCATCAACAACGTCTGCCTCGTCGACGGGCAGCCGCGCACGCTTGGGCTCAAGGCGCTGCTGGAGGTCTACGTCGACCACCGCATCGCCGTCACTCGCCGGCGCACAGTCTTCCAGCTCGGCAAGGCCAAGGACCGCCTCCACCTCGTCGAGGGCCTGCTGACCGCGATCCTCGACATCGACGAGGTCATCGAACTCATCCGATCCTCAGATGATGCGCAGATCGCCCGCACCCGGCTGATGAGCGTCTTCGACCTCTCCGAGGTGCAGGCGACCTATATCCTCGACCTGCAGCTGCGCCGGCTGACGAAGTTCTCCCGGCTCGAACTTGAGGCGGAGCAGGATGAGCTGAAGAAGCGCATCGACTACCTGCAGTCGATCCTCGACGATGAGGCGAAGCTGCGCCAGGTCGTCTCTGAGGAGCTCGGCGCCGTCGCCGAGCAGATCGACTCCCCGCGCCGCACCGTGCTCGTCGAAGGCTCGCACAAGCAGATCACTGCCCGCGGCCGCAAGAAGGGCTCACCGGAGCTGCAGGTCGCCGACTCACCGACGTGGGTGCTGCTCTCAACCTCGGGTCGGATCGCCCGCACCTCTGACCGTTCGGCTCTGCCGACCGGCGGCAAGCGCTTAGCTCATGACGCGCTGGTCTCTCAGGTCGCCTCGACTACCCGCGGGATCATCGGTGCGATCACCTCGAAGGGCCGTCTGCTGACCGTCGACGTTGTTGCCCTGCCGGCCCTGCCGCCGCAGGCCACCCGGCCGGGCCTGGCCGGAGGTGTGAAGGTCGGTGAGTTCGTCACCCTCGACTCCGGGGAGAAGGTGCTCGGGCTCGTCGACATCACCAAGGACTTCGTCCTCGCCACCGCCCGCGGGGTCATCAAGCGCGTTGCCGGTGCGGAGCCTGCCAAGGGCAAGGATGCCTGGGATGTCATCAACCTCAAGTCCGGTGACACGGTGATCGGTGCCGGCCAGCTGCCCGACATCGACGCCGCCCGCGCGGTGCTCATCACCTCGAACGCCCAGCTGCTGACCTTCGGCACCGATCTGCTGCGCGCCCAGGGCTGGAACGCCGGAGGTGTCACCGGCATGAAGGTCGCCGCCGATGCCTCGGTCATCGCCTTCAGCCTTGTCGATCCCGCGGCGGAGAACCGCGTTGTGACAATCGCGACGGGTGAGAACTTCTACGGTGAGACCGCGCTGAGCGTCAAGGTCACCGATCTCGCCGAGTTCCCCACCAAGGGACGCGCGACCGCCGGCGTGCGTGCGCATCGCTTCCTCAAGGGCGAGACCGAGCTCGTCACCGCCTTCGCCGGGCCCGAACCGCAGGGCGCAGCCACCGGCGGCGGTGCCCGCAAGCTGCCCACAGAGCTGGGTAGGCGGGATGGCTCCGGTCAACCGCTGGAGTCGAAGGTCGATGCGATCGGCACCGTGGCGCATGACTACGGTGCAGAAGCTGGTGCGGTGCCCGTTCCCGAGGCGGGAGCTGGCAGCGCCGCGGATGCTGGCGCAGCGGGTGGGCTCAGTGCCGCCGAGCTGGCGCGCCGCAAGGAGGAGATCGCTCAGGCTCGTGATGAGGACGATTCCCCTGTCGTGATCGTCTCCAGTGACGAGGACGATGCGGGCGGCGCGCTGTTCTGAGCGGCTCAGCGGCCGGGCGCGATGACTGTCAGTCCAGCGGATTCGGCCGCCTGCGCGAGACGATGATCGTACGTCAGGATGGCGTCGGCATCGAGGCGAATAGCGGCCTCAAGATGCAGCGCGTCAAGAGTCCGCAGCATCTCCATCGGCAGGAACCCAGCGTTGCGAAAGACTGCCCGGTCGAGCGAAGCGAGAGCCACTCCGTCGAGCAGCGCTGTCACATCAGTTTGGCTCAGCCCGTCGCGGACGGCGACGCGACGGAGCTCAGTCTCAAGCAGGATGCTGGAGACCAGCGTCGCCGAAGTGTCGTCGAGCCAGCGCTCCAAAGATTCGCTTTGCGGCTCAGGCTTCAGGAGTGCTGCCAGCGCGGAGGTATCAACGTAGACGACTCTGGCATTCACACCCGATCCTCACGCTGCTCATCGATGAGCTTCTGCACAGATCGTTCGCTGCGCCTGCGCTTGATACTGAGGTCCGACCAGCCGCCGATGCGCTTGGCAGGACGGGTGATCTCAAGTCCGGGCGCAGGCGCATCCAAAGGGATGACGCGACCGACCGGGACTCCGCGATTTGTCAGCACGAAGGAGTGACCTTCGCTCACTTCGCGCAGGACACGACTTGACTCATTTCGCAGTTCGCGCTGAGACAGGCTTTCGGATTCGGGCTGGGCAACACTCATGACTCAAGTGTAGCACCCGTGCGACGAGCACGCCTTAGCTCTGCGGTGGGCTAGCTTCTGCACCCGACTCCTGTCCCGCCATCACGCCACCTGCAGAACTTCAGGTGGTCATTCAGTTCCCCGACGGCAATCTCGGCGCGACTGAAACCTTTCGGGTCCGCTTCCAGAACGCCAGCAGAAAGACATGGGAGCGAATCAAGCGTCGCCCCGTTCGGAGGATCAACGCAGACTCAGACGTCCTTCACAGCCACTGATGAGCTGCTACTCGTCCCCATCCATCGACAGGTCGAGGCTTTCGGCGGTGCCGCGGTCCATTTGGAACATCGAGATCTCACCGAGGCCCTGCAGGGTGATGGTCTGGCGGTTGGAGAAGACGTACTCCCCTGAGCGTTCGAGGATGCGGGCGGTTTCCCAGTCGGTTGCGACGGTTCCGGGCTCGCCGATCGCGGTGAGACGCGCGGCGAGGTTGACCGTCGAGCCGAAGACATCGCCGAGCCGTGAGAGCACGCGCCCCCACGCGAGGCCGAGGCGGGCCTGAGGCAACTCTTTGTCGTCGATGATGAGGTCCCGGATCGTCAGCGCGATCTCCGCACCGGCCTGCGGGGTCTCGGCGACGAAGAAGACCTCATCGCCGACGGTCTTGATGACCCGGCCGTTGCCGGTGGCCACGACGTTGAAGACGATGTCCTGGAAGCGCTTGACGAGGAAAGCCAGCTGCTTGGGCTCCAGCCGCTGGGACAGACGGGTGTAGGAGACGAGGTCGACGAAGCCGACGGCGCGGGCCAGCGGCATCTGGGAGTCGTACCAGCCCTGCCGGTTCTCAATCGCCAGGCCTTCTGCGACATTGACGTTCATGCGCCCGAGTGCGCCGGCGAGATTGCGGCGCCACGCGTATACGAGGACCCGTTCGAGCGGCTCGATACTGCTCTCGAACAGCTCGATCGCCTGCTGGCGGGCGTGCGTCTCCTCCAGCCCGCGGGTATCGGACAGATACTCGACGAGCGTCTCCATCTGCCATACGACAAGCCGGTCGCTCGTCTGACCGATGGCGCGGGCCAGCGAAAGCACTGTCGCCTCATCGAGCACACCGGCATCGACGACCGAGGCGATCTCGCGCAGCGCCTTGGCGTCCTCAACGGTGAAGGCGGTCTGGCCTTCGGGCACGCGGGACATACCGAGGGCGCGCCAGAACTTACGGGCCGCAACCGTGGAGACGCCGGCGAGCTGGGCGACCTCTTTGCGGGTGAGCACGCGCTTGCCGCCGAGCAGGCTTTCCTCGAGCTTCTGGGCGGCTGAGCGCAGGTGGTAGATCGTGTCTTCGATCTCGGCCTTCTCACGCTCGTCGACGATCGATTCGTCGACGGTCTCGGGTACCGGCCGGGATCCGGCCAGGCGGGCGGCGAAGGCCTCCTGGGCAGCTGCGGCGACAGCGTCGAGCGCCTCGTCGCCGAGTTCCTCAGAGGCGAGGTTCTCGTCGTCGTTGGGCGTTTCGCTCATCGGCTGGGCCTCAGGTGGGTGACGTCGCCGGCGCTGACCACCTCGCGGCCGGTGCCGGTGTCGATGATGAGGTTGCCGCCGGCATCGACACCGACGGCGCGGCCGCGCACCTGGGTGTCACCGGGAAGCTCAGCGCGGACATCCATGCCGAGGGTCGCCATGCGGTTGCGGATCTCATCGGCGGCCACGGACTGGGAGAACGCCTCGGCGGTTGAGGAGGCCAGCAGGAACGGGGTCGCCTGGTGCAGACGGCGCAGCACCTCGGCCAGCAGCACCTCCCGGGAGATCGACCCGCCGGCCAGCGTGAGCGAGGTGGCAGTCTCGACCGGAAGTTCGTCTGCGGTCATGTCGACGTTGATGCCGATGCCGAGGATGACGGCCATCTCGGCCTCGTCGGTCTTCGGCAGCTGGGTGGCGCGGGTGAGGATCCCGCAGATCTTCTTCCCGTCGACGAGTACGTCATTGGGCCATTTCACCTGCGCGTTGACACCGGCGGTTCCCACGGCCTCGGCGACGGCCCAGCCGGCGATGAGCGGCAGCCAGCCTAGGCCGGCCAGATCGAACCCCACGGGCACCCGCATGATGGTCGAGAACGTCAGGCTGGCAGCAGCCGGGACGGTCCAGGTACGGCCGAGCCGGCCGTGGCCGGCGGTCTGATGATCGGTGCCGTAGACGGCATAGTCAGGCCACTCCTCGGGAGCGGTGGCGATCGCCTCGACGAGCGCATCATTGGTCGACGGGCAGGCGGCTGGCCACTCGATGCGCGGGACGGTGACCTCGGCGCGGGCGAGCGCGGATCGCAGGGCAGGGATATCAAAAGAAGGGCGGGAAGGAACGGTGTGCACCAGATCACTGTATGGCTTTTGGCGGCTTCGCACAACGCAGGAGGCGGGCGGTACATTAGTGCCATGACCGAAAGCACTGTGCCGCGTACCACCGCCGAACGCATCGCCGCGTTCGAATCCCGTCGTCAGGCCGCGCATGCCGGAAATGAGCGTGCCGTTGCCAATCAGCACAAGCGAGGCAAGCAGACTGCCCGCGAGCGCATCGATCAGCTGCTCGATGACGGGTCGTTCCAGGAGATCGACGAGTTCGTCCGCCACCACAACACGCAGTTCGGGATGGAGAACAACCGGCCCGACGGCGATGGGGTGGTCTGCGGTCTCGGCACGATCGACGGACGCACGGTGGCGGTGTTCGCCCACGACTTCACGGTCCTCGGCGGGTCGCTGGCGGAGGCGAATGGCCGCAAGATCGTCAAGGTGCAGAAGCTCGCGCTCAAGCTCGGCTGCCCGATCATCGGCATCAACGACTCCGGCGGCGCCCGCATTCAGGAGGGCGTGGGCTCGATTGCGCTGTTCGCTGAGATCTTCAAATGGAACGTCGCATCGTCTGGTGTCATCCCGCAGATCTCGCTCATCATGGGCCCGTCTGCCGGTGGTGCGGTCTACTCCCCTGCGCTGACCGATGTCACGATCATGGTCGATGGGACCAGCCACATGTACATCACCGGGCCGGATGTCATCAAGACCGTCACCGGTGAGGACGTCGGCCATGAGGAGCTCGGCGGAGGGCGGACGCACAACTCGGTGTCCGGCAACGCCCACTACCTGGCAGCCGATGAGACCGATGCGCTGAACTTCGTGTGCGATCTGCTGTCGTTCCTGCCGCAGAACAACCTCGACGATGCCCAGGACTTCGATGCCCCGGCCGATCTGACGGTTGATGATGAGGATCTGGCACTCGATGAGCTGATGCCGGATTCGCCTTCCCAGCCGTATGACATCCTCGATGTCGTCACCCGGGTGCTCGATGAGGGTGAGTTCCTGGAGATCTCCGAGCTGTTCGCCCCGAATGTGTGCACCGGGTTCGGACGCGTCGAGGGCACGACGGTCGGTGTCATCGCCAACCAGCCGATGCAGCTGGCTGGCACGCTTGACATCGACGCCTCGGAGAAGGCCGCCCGGTTCGTCCGTCTCTGCGATGCCTTCAACATCCCGATCCTCACGTTCGTCGACGTGCCCGGGTTCCTGCCCGGCACCGACCAGGAGCTCGGCGGCATCATCCGCCGCGGCGCGAAGCTCATCTACGCCTATGGTGAGGCGACCGTCCCGCTCATCACCGTCATCACCCGCAAGGCCTACGGCGGCGCGTACTGCGTCATGGGCTCCAAGCAACTGGGTGCTGACCTCAACCTCGCGTGGCCGAGCGCCCAGATCGCCGTGATGGGCGCCCAGGGGGCTGCCAACATCGTCTACCGCCGCAAGCTCAAGGCCGCAGGTGAGGCCGGCGAGGACGTCGACGCGCTGCGCGATGAGCTCATCCAGGACTACGAGGATGCGCTGCTGAATCCATACAAGGCCGCCGAGGAGGGCTACATCGACGCGGTCATCAAGCCGAGCGAGACCCGCGAGCGGATCATCCGCGGGCTGCGCGCGCTGAAGAACAAGCACATCGATCCGCCAGCTCGTAAGCACGGGAACATCCCGCTGTGAGTGACGAGCAGGCAGAGAACCCGATCATGGCCAGCGACACGGATCTCGACGGCATCGAGGTCAGCTTCGACAAGCAGGCCGGCAGCACGACGCTGTCGGCTGACGAGGAGCGCCGCCTGGCCCGTGCTGCTGTGGCGGCAGCACTTGTGGCTGTGCGTCAGCTTGCCGGTGCCGCTGCCGAGGAGCCGGTGAAGAAGGCTGGAGGGTTCGCCGATCCGAGGCGCAAAGTGCGCCGGCCCCTGCCGCCGTCGTGGCGGAGGCGCTGATGGCACGCGACCAATTGCCGTACGAGGGTGTGCTCGTCACGGCTTTCGAACCGTTCGGCGAGCATGAGACAAACCCGACGATCGCCGCCGCCGAGGCGGTGGCTCGCGAGTGCCCCGGTGCTGTCACCGAGGTGCTGCCGGTTGAGTTCGATGCCGCCTGTACGCGCGTCCGCGAGCTCATGGACGAGCACCAGCCGCATATGGTTATCAGTCTGGGTCTGGCGGCAGGACGGACCGAGATCACGCCCGAGCGCGTGGCGATCAACGTCATGGACGCCCCGATCCCCGACAATTCGGGCGCACAGCCGATCGACGAACCGGTCGTTGCAGGTGGTCCGGCCGCGCACTTCCTGACGCTGCCGAACAAGGCGATCGTCCAGGCGCTCCGGGATGAGGGCATCCCGGCGAGCCTCTCCAACACCGCCGGGACATATGTGTGCAATGCGGTCGCGTATGCGGCGGCGGAGCATGCACAGACGACGGGCATGGACGTGCGGACTGGGTTCGTCCACGTTCCGTCGGCGACTGAGCCCGGCTCAGACACGGGTACGCCCTCGGTCGAACAACATCTCATCGATGCCGCAGTCGTGAGTGCTGCAAAGCTGAGCTGTTCGGTCCGCGACGGCGATCTTCGCACCGACATCGGCGCAACCTCGTAGCCACCACCTGCGCGCTTCGCTGCGGGTAACTCATCGATGACATGAAACGGCGGGTGCGACGTCGCCCTATTGCGACACCGCACCCGCCGTTTATCAGCTGTTCAGCTCCTCAGCAGAGAGCGGTCAGCTCCTGCGCCGAGTTGACCAGACGCCGAGTCCACCTTCGACAAGCAGCGCGGCTCCGGCGGCAAGCGGTCAGAGTCCGGTGCCTGCCCGGGGCAGCGACGAACGATCGTCGCGGCCCCGTGCATCGTTGTCGCGCGAGGGTTTGTCATTATCCCGGCCGCCATCGCTGTCGTTGTCATCTGAGCCGTCGTTCTTGCTGTCATCTGACGGTGTCGGTTCAGGATTCGGCGACTGTGTGTCGGTCGGGTCCGGATCCGGGGTCTCAGTGTCGATGGGCTCGGGCTCGGGTGTGCCCTCGTCACCGGCGGGGTCGACGAAGACGGCCTGCCATGAGCCGAATTCACCACTGCCGTTCTTGGCCCGCGCAAATACGTACTTCGCTTTCTCGGACCCTGCCTTCGGCACGCTGGTGTCGAACTTGACGGTCTTCGCCAGCGTGGGCACCGTCTTCCCATCAGCACCGGTCTTCTCCCCCGCGTCGAGCGCGTTGCGGTCGACAGCCGCGGCGACTTCCACGTCGGAGATGTCGGTGACCTTCGGACGTCGCGGTGAGGAATTGGCATCATTGCCGTAGGCCTCGTCTGTTGCGGTTCCGGTCACGGTGATCGAACCGTCGTCCTGACGTTCAGTCTTGAGCTCGGAGACGGCTCCGCCGAGCGAGGTGGTGTACGGCTCGTACGCGGCCTCGGCAGCGAAGCGGAGGCCGGGCCCACCTTCTTCCAGTAGTTGTCAGCGCGCTGGAAACCGGGGAAGAATCCGCCTTCCTCGCCGGTGCCGATCTCGTAGACATATCCCGGCACTCCGAGCTTGCGGTAGACCCAATCGAAGTCCCCGCCGGAAGCGTTGTAGAGAACGTCACCCGGTGCGCCGGTGGCGTAGTCATTGCCGTGGGACTGGCGGAAGGCTCCAGCCCTCAGCGCGTCCGAGTTGGGGACCTTGGCTGAGTTGTCGAAACCGTACGGGTACAGAACGAGGTTCGAGTACGAGTGCAGGTGGATGTAGGTTCCGTTCCGGTCCTTCGGGGCCGGCGTCGACGTTTCGACGCTGTAGGTTCCGTACAGGCCTTCGAGCAGCTTCTTCAGCGCTGCCACCTCGGGCTCGGAGGCCGGAGCAGATCCCTTGTAGAGGATGCTCGCCGGATCGCTGCTCGTTTAAGCACCGCCCCATTGGTAGGGCCAGTTGCGGTTGAGGTCGATGCTGGGTTGATTGCGCGACCACGGGGCGCCCTTGTCTTCGAAGCCCGTTGCGTTCTGGTTCTTGCGCTGCCATGCTTTCGATCGCGAATCCGGATTGCCATCACCGGCAGGAGTCGTGTCGACACCGTCGGCGAATGCCTTCTCGACGACGTCGACGCTGTCGGCATTGTGCTGGAACGCCACACACACCTCGGTCGAGTCGAGAAGAGAGGTGATCTGGGCGTCCTTGCCGTAACCTCCGATGATCTCGCTAGCGAAGCGCCAGGCCATCTCACTGGTGATAATCTCGCGCGAGTGCGTCTGAGTGCCAAAGAAGAACCGCGGCTTGCCCTCCTGACCGTCCGTGTATGTGGGCTGATCCTTAACACCGGCGGTGATGCGCACCGCCACGAGGTCGTGACCACCCTTGAAGCGTCCTGGGTTTTGAATCGCCCCGGGGATAATAGAGGCAGGGAGATTGGAAGAAGGAGATTCTCTCTTGCCAGTGAAATACACCGACGAACTTAAGGCTCGTGCCGTAGAGCTTGTCATCCATGCTCAGGCCGATCCGG
>NZ_JABEMC010000007.1 GCF_013004595.1 Brevibacterium luteolum | reverse complement strand
TCATCGGTGCATTACGGTGAGTCATGGAAGACCTCCGGTTCGAGTGAGTGTGGTTACCCACTTCGATATCGGAGGTCTTCTTTCACCTCAAATCCCGATCACAACCTCCCGAGGAAGTACAGCTAGGTAGTCGATGCCTCCGTCGTCGAAGCCTGCGATCTTCTCACCGTTGACGAAGACTGCAGCGGCGTCGTCGTAGAGCACCGAACCGGTCAGCTGCTTGCCTCCTTCGAGGTCAGCGGCGTCGACGTCGATGGTGGTGCGGAAGAAGAACGCCTCGTGGTTCTCGACCGTGCCGTCCTTGTACTGGGTGAGCAGGTTGTCCGGGGTGTGCCCGCCGGAGAGTGCCTTCTTCTCACCGCGCAGCGCGCCGAAGCTGCCGGCCGCGGTCTGCCAGGCGGTGTCGTCGAAGTCTGCGGCGGTCCAGTCGGTGCGGCCGGGCAGCCCATCGGCGGGGTCGGTGCCGTCATCGAGGTAGCGCCATTCGGTGGTGCCGCTGGTGATGAGCTCGGTGTCGAGGGCGGCTGCAGGCGGGGCTGCGGCCGCGGCGACACCGGCGCCGGCCAAGGCCAGGGACAGCAGTCCACCGCAGGCTGCGCGGAGGGATGTCAGTCGGATCATGTCTCTCATTTCGACTCAAGAGGCGTGCATTCGCAGGTGCTTGAAGAGCACCGTCTTGAGCCTGGTCGGCACGAACGAACTCTGAGTGAACGCCGGATGGAAACCGACAGAAACCTGAAAACCCCAGGTCAGAGGGTCAGCTGTGAGTTGCTGACTGGACTTGGTTGCGCTTGGCCATATGGCGCACGGTGTCGGCTGGCAGCATGAGTGTCGGGGCCAGGGTGAAGGCGACGATGGTGGCCCCGACGGCACCGGCGGCCATGATGCCGGCGAGCACGACGATCTGGAAGCGGCCGGCCTCCAGGGGGCTGACGCCGCCGAAGATCGCGCCGACGAACGCGCCGGGCAGGGTGACGAGGCCGGTGGTCTTAGTCTGGTCGGTTGAGGGGATGAGTGCTTCGCGGACGGCTTCGCGGGCGATATCAAGGGTGGCCTGCCGGGGTGTGGCGCCCAGGGCCAGCCAGCCTTCGACTTCCGGGAACCGGTCGGCGGTGCTCTGGGCGGTGCGGCGGCCGGCGAGGGTGACGGCGGTCATCGCGTTGCCGATGACGATACCGCCGATTGCCAGCGCATACCGGGCTGATGGTTCGAGTGCCCCGGTGAGGAAAATGACGGCCAAGGTGATGGCCACACCTGCGGCCATCGCGCCTGCCACGATCCCGAATCGGGTGAGCGTCCAGCCGATGCGCCGGGTGGCGGTGACGGCGGCAACACTGAACATGACAGCAAGGGCCACGGCGACCCAGCGGGGGTCGGTGATGACGCCGGCGAGGATGAAGCTGATCGCCGCCAGCTGCAGTGCGCCGCGGAACACGGCGATGCCGGCGGCCCAGCGGTGGCGGACACCGGCAAGCGTCAGCACTGCGACGGCGACGGCGAGCAGCACGAGGACTGCGGTGATCGTCGGCCACAGCTGCTCGATCATCGGCGTCAGTTCCCGCCCTCGTTGGTGGGCGTTTGCGTCTGTGGCAGGGCGGTGACGGCGAGCTTCTGGATCTCACCGGCGGGGTTGAGCATCATCTCCATCCGCCGTCCGTGCCCGGTTCCCGCTTCGCCTTCTGCCCAGACTTCCCAGCGGGCTGACAGCGCGGTCAGCCATTCGACCTCAGCGGTGGTGCCATCAGCGACTGGGGTGCCGACGTGGTCGCGGATGCGCTGCCATGCTGTGAGCCGTTCGGCACGCGGCATGTCGAGGTCCATGTTGGAGGAGAAGATGCGCTCGGCCTCAGAGTCGTCGCCGGTGGCGATCATTGTTTCGGCCTGCAGCTGGCGGGTGCGGGCCAGTTCCGAGGCGGTGAAACTGGTGATCGGTGTGACTGGGATGCTGACCGGCTGGGTGTCTGAGTCAGCTGAGGCGCTGGCTTTCTGTGCCGGGGTCAGCGGCACCGGTTGGGAGGCCGGCCATAGGCGTGAGTTCGGGTCGTGGTCTCGCTGGATGGCGAGTGCGGTATTGAGTGCGCGGGTGGCGACGGCTTCGGCGGGGAAGTCGGTGAGGTTGGCCAGCACGATAACACCGGTACCGGTGGCGGCATGCCAGCGCATGTGCAGCCCGAAGCCGGGGTAGCCGCCGGAGTGTCCGGCCATGTGCCCGTAGCGGGTGTCGAAGGAGCAGCGCAGCCCGTAGCCGTAGCCGATCGACACGGTGTGATCGTCAGCGTGCTGGATGCTGATCGGCCGCTGGGTCTGCTGCAGGTCGGCGAGCACCCGCCGCCAGGCGCGGGCTTCCGCCGCGGTGCGTCCGAGAGCGCGGCAGGCATCCCCGGGCTCAGTCGAGGTCACCGCGTCGATAAGCGCGGTCACCCAGACCGCGACATCGTCGACGGTCGAGGCGAGCCCGCCGATGGCGGAGAACGCTCCGGGCAGGCTGATCGGCTGCGCTTCGAACTCACCGTCGCTCGTGCGCCGGTAGCCGGTGACGAGCCGGTCGGCATCGAGCTGGCGGACATCGAACCCGGTCGAGGTCAGTCCGAGGGGTGCGAGCAGGTGGAGATGGACGACCTCGGTGAAGGCATGTCCGGTGGCGCCTTCGACGAAGGCACCGAGCATCGCGTAGCCGTAGTTGGCGTATTCGAACCCGGCCCCGGCCGGGAAGTTCGCCAGCGCCTCACCCTGCATGAGCCGCTGCATCTGGGAGATCGGCATCGATTCGAGCCGGTCGGCCCAGGGGTCGTCTTTCGGCAGGCCGGTCGACATCGTCAGCGCATCGCGGATCGTCATCTCCGCAGCCCACTCACCGGTGCTCAGTGCTGGCAGCCAGTCGGCGAGCAGGTCATCGAGGCTGGGTCTGCGGCCGACGACGGGGATGAGCCCACGGCAGATGCCCAGCACCGCTGCGGAAGTGAACGACTTCGTCATCGAGGCGATCCGGTAGATCCGGTCGGTTCCCTGCCCGGCGGCCAGCTGGCCGTCCGAGACGATGCCGTAGGACACCTCGGGAACGGATGCGGCCGCGGCTTCGGCGACCACCACCTCGCGTGCGGCGGTCAGTGCGTCGTCGGTCAGTTTCATGTGTCCTCTCCCCGGCGTTGCTGGGCGGCGATCTCGTGGCGGTGCAGGTGGTCGTAAGAGTCACCGAGGATGGCGTGGAGTCCTTCGGTGCGATCGATCTGCTTGGCGCGGGCGACGAAGTACAGCACGGTGCCGATGGCGAACCAGACACCGAGGATGATGTACTCGGCCGGCCACACGAGAGACGAGCTGGTGCCGGGCACGATCGCCCAGATGATGACCAGCAGCGCGCCGACGCCGCCGATCGCCGGCAGGAAGCCGAGCCGGGTGCGGTAGGGGCGTTCGAGTTCGGGGTAGCGTCGCGGGGTGAGGTACTTGGCGAGGACGACCATGAACCACACGATGCCCAGGTAGACGCCGCCGGTGTCGAGGAACCACACGACCGCGCCGGGTCCGAGCCAGCCGAGGCCGAGCGTGATGGCGGCGGTGGCGATGAGTGCCTTGTGCGGGGTGCCGCGGCGGTCGTGGATGTCGGCCAGCTGCGGAGGCAGCAGATGGGCGCGGCCCATGGCGACCATGATGCGAGAGCTGGCGACGAAGAGGCCGAGGAAGCTGGTGAGCAGGCCGAGGAAGGCGATGAGGTAGGCGCCGGCGCCGAGCAGCGGGAAGCCTGCTTCGCGGAAGGCCGAGACGGTGCCCAGGTCCATCTGGGCGACGTCCTCCCAGGGCAGCACCCAGGCGGTGGCGGCGAGGACGAGGCAGTAGAAGGTGCCGGCGGCCAGCACGGTGAGCACGACGGCGCGGCCGACCTTGCGGGCGGAGATCTTGGCGTCCTCGGCGAGCACGGCGACGAGCCCGAAGCCGGCGAGGAAGGTCATGCCGGGGATGATGAAGCGCAGCGTGTCGGAGACCGGGATCGAGTCAGGATAGTAGGCGGGGAAGAAGTTCTCCGGCGAGCCGGTGGAGAAGCCGACGACGACGAGCGCTGCGCCGATGATGACGATGGCGGCGAACATCGCGAGCTGCACCTGGGCGCCGATCTCGATGCCGAACCAGTTGAGTGCGAAGAACAGCGCGGTCAGCGCGATGCCGACGAGCAGCACCGGCAGGTACACGGTCTCGTCGTTGATGGTGTAGAGCGGGATGGTGTTGAAGACGGGAAGAAGTTGCCGAGCAGGAACCCGAAGGCGGTGACGTAGAAGGCCAAGGAGGAGACGTAGGCGCCCAGCAGCATCCAGCCGGTGAAGAACGCCGCCCCGCGGCCCATCGACGTATACGAGTACACCACCTCGCCGCCGGCGCGCGGGAATGTCGTCGTCAGCTCCGAGTACGCCAGTGCCACGCACGCGGCGAGCAGCACTCCGGCGGCCAGGCCGAAGACGACACCGCCTGCACCGTATTCGCCGAACAGGGTGGAGTTCGTGTAGATCCAGCTCGTGCCGACCACACCTGCTACGCCGAAGGCGAGCAGCTGCAGCATGCCCAGTGACTTCTTCAGCTCAGCCATCGCATCCTCGCTCTCCACTGTCGCGTTCCGGCATCGCCGGCTGTCTCGCACGTGCCCAGCGCACCCGCCCAGCACGCCTGCCGCCTATCGTGCCACACGTCACAGACATCGGCATCGGCGGCCCTGCGACCAGGAAGGAGACCCCCACCGGGCGGGCCTGTAGCACATGCGTTGAGCCACAGATTCACCACCCCCTTTTGGCGCTCGTCGACAGCCGCCGAAAAACCCTCTCAGAGGGGTCGTCACCTGTGGCGTTCCGGCTCTACGATGACCTCATGACACCACTGCGCCACACGCTCAACCACCATGTCATGGCGGTGGGCGAATCCCCGATCCGGCGGCTGTTCGAGATCGCCGCCGATCCATCCATCATCAGCTTCGCCGGCGGGCATCCGGCTCCTGAGCTCTTCGACGTCGACGGGCTCGCTGCGGCCTACGCCCATGTCTTCGCCACCGACGGCCCGCGCGCCATGCAGTACGGTTCGACCGACGGTGAGCCGGAGATGCGCGAGGCTGCCGCCCGTCGCCTGCAGGAGGCGAATGTGCCGGCTTCCGCCGCCGAGGTGATAGTCACCTCAGGCTCACAGCAGGGGCTCGGGCTCGTGGCCCAGGCCCTGTTCAATCCCGGTGACGTCGTGCTCGTGGAGAACCCGACGTACATGTCCGCACTGCAGGCCTTCGCCGTCCAGGGCGTCGAGCTCAAGGCACTCGACGGCGATGAAGCCGGGATCGTGCCCGAGGCGCTGGCGGCGGCGATCGAGATGTGGAACCCGAAGGCCGTCTATCTCATCCCGACCTTCCAGAACCCGACCGGGATCTCGATGCCGGCCTCGCGCCGGCAGCAGATCGCCAATGTGCTTGCCGACTCCGATGTCTGGCTCATCGAAGACGACCCGTACGCGGAGCTGCGCTTCACCGACGATATTCTCACCCCGATCAGCGCCGACCCGCGGCTGGATGACCGTTCGCTGCTGCTCGGCAGCCTCTCGAAGGTCCTCTCCCCCGGTGTGCGCGTCGGCTGGATCCGCTGCCCTGATGAGGAGGCCCGTGAGCGGATCGGCGTGACGAAGCAGGCGACCGCACTGCAGACCTCGACGGTCGACCAGCTCGCCGCCGCCCACTACCTTGCGACCCACAATATGGAAGAGGTACTCGCACCGGTGCGCGCGGAGTACCAGGCGCGCATGCTCACGCTCGTCGAGGAGCTCTCACTGGTGCTGCCTGCAGGATCGGTGATGAATCAGCCGGCTGGCGGGATGTTCGTGTGGGCGCGCCTGCCGGAGGGCTTCGACACGCAGGCCCTCGTCTTCGAAGCCGCCCAGGCCGGGGTCCTCTATGTGCCCGGCCCGCCGTTCTACGTCGCTGACCCGGACCCGCGCACGCTGCGCTTCTCGTTCGTCTCCAACGGCGTCGAGGCAACACGTGAGGGTGTGCGCCGGCTGGCCTCGGTGCTCGGCACCCCTCGGCCGCTGATCGAGTCGGCTTAGCCGCCGACGACCGCGTCTGTCCTGGTCAGCCGCCGTGCCCGAGGCGGTTGCTGCCGCTGACAAGTCGACGGTATGCTCCCGGCGTCTGCCCGGTCACGGTCGTGAAGTCACGCTGGAAGTGCGGCTGGTCGGCGTAGCCGAGCGCAGCTGCCAGTTCCGCCGCTGACTCACCGCTGCGGATGCGCGCGGCGGCATCCTGCAGGCGTCTGCGACGGATGAGCCACGTCGGCGAATAGCCCAGCGCCCGCGAGACGAGGCGCTGCAGACGGCGCTGCCCGATCCCAGCTGCTGCGGCGAGCTGACTGCTGGTGAGGATCTCGGGATCCGTCTCGACCTTGTCCACGATCGCGTTGAGCAGCTGCCCGTCCGCATCGGGGGCGGGGAGGTGGCAGTCGGCCCAGTCGAGGAGCAGACATGCTGCCGCCTCCGCGGTGTGGTCGTCTGCCGTGGCGGCCATCTGCGCCCGGATCCTCCGGCTCACGGCCTGCAGCTCTGCCCGGCCGCTCAGTTCGGCACGGGGATGCGGCACATGGCCATCCAGGTCTGCTCCCTCGGCCCATGCGGCCGTGCTGCGCAGCAGCGCGCCGCACGCCGGCTGGAGCAGCAGCCCGACCGCCCAGCCAGCACCTGTCAGGTCCTTCTTCGACATCGCCGGTGCGGGTGGGTGAAAGCGGGTCTCATGCGGTTCGACAACGAGGTTCCCGCCGGGGAACTCGATGACCTGCTGAGTCACAGACTGCCCGTCCGGCAGAGACCACCGCGGCACCCACGCCCATCGCACCCGGTCCGCCACTGCCTCGGGCGCGGGGCAGCGCAGCAGCTCAACCGGCTGCGGGGTGAGGTGTCCGCGCAGGTCGATCGCTTTGCGGTCCCGGGCATCCATAGATGCATTCAAGCTCAGCTGCAGCCGAAGAGCCAGCCTTCATCCAGGGTGCCGTGGTGCGGTGTCGCGAATCTTCAAGACCGCTGGCGCAGCTGGCCGCCACGATAGGTGCATGACTCCTCCTGCTTCGCCGGCCACCGGCGCACACACGACCAACGGCATCCCGCACGGCTTCACCTCGCTGACCCCGTTCATCGTCGTCACCGACGCCGCGGCCGCCATCGACTTCTATACCCGCGTCTTCTCAGCCCGGCTCATCAGCCGGATGGATTCTCCCGACGGCAGCGTCCTCCACGCCGAGCTCGACTTCGGTCAGGGCCGGCTGCAGCTGGCGGACGCGAACCCGGACTACGGGCTCGCGCTCCCCGAAGCCGGGGATGCGGTCAGTGCGTCGCTGTGCCTGTACTGCGCTGATGCCGATGCGGTCGTTGCCGCCGCCGAGGCGGCCGGTGCCACGGAGCGCGAGCCGATCGCCGATTTCGTCTCCGGGGATCGGTACGGTTCGATCATCGATCCGTTCGGCCGGCGCTGGGCGATCCTCACCCGCGTCGAGGATCTTTCGGATGAGGAGTCGGCCGCCCGTGTCGCCGAGTGGGCGCAGTCGATGAACGAGGGCTGAGCTGCCGGCCGCCTGATTCCGCGAGCTGGTCAGTGCCACTCCCGTGACCGCGGCGTTGGCCGGCGACAATAGGCTGTCGGCGTTATCGTGAGGGTGAAGGAGATGAGAGCTCTGAGCGCACCCGATCACGAGCCACCCGGCGCCGCCGCCCGGCAGTGGATCCCCGGACGCACGGCTGCGGCCCTCGTCAACATCATCGGCGTGTTCGTGGTGCCTGCCGGCTTCGTGCTCTACTTCTTCCTGTGGGCGCGCGGCCGGGCTGCCGGCGGCGGGAGCTTCGGCATAGCCCAGCTGCTGCTCGGGATAGCTGTGACCCTCGCGCTCATCGCGGTGCTGCTCGTCGCCCATGAAGCGATGCACGCCGTGTCGATGCGGGTCTTCGGCGCACGGCCGCGGGTCGGGCTCACGCGGATCGGCGGGAAGATCCCGGCTGTCTACTGCATTGCCCCCGGCACCCGGTTCTCCAGACTCCAGTATCTTGCGATCGCGCTGGCACCGCTCGTCGTCATCGGCGGCGGGTGCGCGCTCATCGTCGCCGTTGTCCCGTTCGGTGGCTGGCTGGTGGTGCCGGCGGCCGTGCATCTGGCTGGCTGCGTCGGCGATGTGGTCCTGGCCGGGGCGGCGCTGCGGCAGCCGCCGAGAACCCTCATCGAGGAGCTCCCGGCGGGCCTGAAGTTCTACCGCTGAGCCTCGGCTCTCAGCTTCGCCTCAGCGCTGCACCGGGCAGCTCAGCCTCAGCGCTCCACCGGAAAGCCCGGCCTCAGTGCTGCACCGGGCAGCCGCACTTCAGCATTCGACGACGTTGACGGCCAGGCCGCCGAGCGCTGTCTCCTTGTACTTGTGGCTCATGTCCTCGCCGGTGGCCTTCATCGTCGCGATGACCTCATCGAGGCTCACCCGGTGCTCACCGTCGCCGAACAGCGCCATCTTCGCCGCATTGATCGCCTTGCCGGCAGCGATCGCATTGCGTTCGATGCACGGCACCTGAACGAGCCCTGCAATCGGGTCGCAGGTGAGCCCGAGGTTGTGCTCCATGGCGATCTCCGCGGCGTTCTCGACCTGCTCGGTCGTCCCGCCCATCACCTGTGCCAGCGCACCGGCGGCCATCGATGAGGCCGATCCGACCTCGCCCTGGCAGCCGACCTCGGCACCGGAGATTGAGGCGTTCTCCTTGTACAGCACGCCGATCGCCCCAGCGGTGAGCAGGAACTTCACGATCGCATGCTCGCGGGCGTTCGACGACGCAGGCGCGTCGGCCACCTCGGGAACGTAGTTGAGCGCGTAGTACAGCACTGCCGGCACGATCCCGGCCGCGCCGTTGGTCGGGGCGGTGACGATCCGCCCGCCGGAGGCGTTCTCCTCGTTGACGGCCAGGGCAATGAGGTTGACCCACTCCTGGTAGAAGCGCGGGTCGCCGCTCGGGTCCTCCTCTTTGAGTTTGAGGTACCAGTCGTGTGCGCGCCGGCGCACTTTGAGCCCGCCGGGCAGATTGCCGGAGCGGTCGAGGGAGTTCATGACGCACTGGTCCATGACCCCGTAGATGTGCAGCAGGCCGCGGCGGATGTCGGGCACCGACCGGTGGACCTTCTCGTTCTCGAGCATGATCTCCCAGATCGCCAGCCCGGTCTCCTTGCTGATGCGCAGCAGGTCAGCACCGGTGGAGAACGGGTAGGGGATCTGCGGTCCCTCATCATGGGCCGCGGCCACCGCGGCGAGCTCATCGGCGGAGACGTTGTCGTCTTCCGGGTGCTGCTCACGCGCCTCGGCGATGAGCGCGTCCTCCTCGGACTGGCTGACGACGAAGCCGCCGCCGATCGAGAAGTACGTCTCCTCGGCGATGACCTCGCCGGCGGCGTCGCGGGCGGCGAGTGTGAGGCCGTTGGTGTGGCGTTCGAGCACGGTCAGCGGGCGCTGGCGCATGTCGTCGACGCTGAAGGCGATCTCCTTGCGGTCGCCGAGCTGCAGCGTGCCGGTCTCATGCATCCGGGCGGTGCGCTCGTCGACCTCATTGGGTTCGACGGCTTCGGGCTGGCAGCCCTCCAGGCCGAGCAGGATGGCATCGAAGGTTCCGTGGCCGGCGCCGGTGGCAGCCAGGGAGCCGTAGACGTCGACGTCGAGGGAGGCGACGTCGTCGACGCGCTCACCGATGAGCTCGACGAAGGTCGCCGCGGCTCGCATCGGCCCGACGGTGTGGGAGCTGGAGGGGCCGATTCCGACGGTGAACAGGTCGAATACGCTGATCGCCATGGTGACACCAACTTTCGCTCAGGGTGGGCAGCGCTGCCCAGGAGTGGGTTCCCGGCCGCTCGCCGGGCCGGCCGGGCGCAGAGTGCGCACCGGGCCGGGACGGGTGCCGCCGCCGAGGTGGAGCGGCGGCACCCAGCCGATCAGATGTGGTTGGCCTCGGCGTAGCCGGCCGCGTCCATGACCTCGCCGAGCTCAGTGGCGTCGACTTCGAACAGCCAGCCCTCGCCGTACGGATCGGAGTTGAGCAGACCGGGGTTGTCATCGACGTTGTCGTTGACGGCGGTGACGGTGCCGGTAACCGGGCAGTAGAGATCCGAGACCGACTTCGTCGACTCGACCTCACCGCAGGTCTCACCGGCGGTGACGGTGTCGCCGACGGCGGGCAGGTCGACGAACACGACCTCGCCGAGGGCATCGGCGGCGACGGCGGTGATGCCGATGCGCACGGTGTTGCCGACGATCGCATCAGCCTTGGCGTTGACCCATTCGTGTTCCTTCGAATAGGTGAAGTCCTGTGGCAGCGGGGGCAGTTCAGCCATGATGGGTTCCTTTCAGATGGGTGAGGTTGTCACTTCTCGCGGCGGTAGAACGGCAGTTCGGCGACGGTGAAGTCGTAGGACTTCCCGCGGATGTCGACGCTGACGGCTGTGCCGGGTTCGGTGTGTTCGCGGTCGAGGTAGGCCAGTGCGATCGGGTGGCCGAGCGTCGGCGAGGGCTGACCGGACGTGATCTCACCGATCTGCTCACCGTCCAGCAACACGGTCGCGCCCTGGCGGGCGGCACGCCGGCCCTGTGAGGTCAGGCCTGTGAGCACGCGTGCCGGCTGCTGGGCCAGCAGTCCTTCGAGCGCCTCGCGGGCGAACAGGTGCTCCTTGTTCCTGACATTGAGTTCGACCATCCGCGCCAGTCCGGCATCGAGCGGGCTGTGCTCGAGGCTGAGCTCGTTGCCGTACAGCGGCATGCCGGCTTCCAGGCGCAGCGAGTCGCGGGCGGCCAGACCGCACGGCAGCACCTCCCCGTCGACCTTCTCGGCAGCGGAGAAGAGCAGCTCCCAGATCGCCTCGGCCGAGGCGTTGGGCAGGTAGAGCTCGAAACCGTCCTCACCGGTGTAACCGGTGCGGGCGAGCATGATCTCGACCCCGTCGAGGGTCAGCGGCTGCCAGGCGTAGTAGCCGAGCTCGTCGAGCGGTGCGCCGCCCTCGCTCGCGCCGGCGGCTTCGAGGACCGCCTGGGACTGCGGTCCCTGCACGGCGATGAGGGCGGTGTCTGCGGACTCGTCGGCCACCTCGGCGGCGGCGTCGGGGACGATCTCGGTGCGGAACTCCTCGGCCCGGGCCTCAAGCGCTTCGACGACGGCGGGGGTGTTCGAGGCGTTGGGTACGACGAGGAACTCGTCGTCGGCGATCCGGTAGGTGATGAGGTCGTCGACGAGCCCGCCGGCGGCGTCGAGGAGGACACCGTACTTCGCCTTGCCGACGGCCATCGACGAGTACTTCGCCACGAGCGCGTAGTCGAGCAGCGCGCCGGCATCGCTACCGGTCACCCGCACCTCACCCATATGGGAGAGGTCGAAGATGCCGGCGGCCTCGCGCACCGCGCGGTGCTCGGCGAGTTCGGAGCCGTACTTCAGCGGCATGTCCCAGCCGCCGAAATCGGTGAACGAGGCGCCGAGGCGGGCGTGGACATCATGCAGGGGGGTGTGCTTGGTCATGCGTTGTCACCTTTCGCATCGGCGGCATCGGCAAGCTCCGCCTCGGTGTCGGTATCGGTTTCGAAGGCTTCGGGCGGCGGGCAGGAGCAGACGAGGTTGCGGTCGCCGTAGGCGCCGTCGATGCGGCGCACCGGCGGGAAGTACTTCGTCAGCTTCAGACCCGGCACCGGGAACACGGCGGTCTCGCGGCTGTACGCGGCGTCCCAGTCGTCCATCACGCAGGTGGCGGTGTGGGGGGCGGCGGCCAGCGGCGAGGCCTCGTAGGAGTACTGGTCGCCGATCGCGTCGATCTCAGCGCGGATCGACTTCATCGCGGTGATGAAGCGCTCGAGCTCGCCGAGGTCCTCGCTCTCGGTCGGTTCGACCATGAGGGTGCCGGCGACCGGGAAGGCCAGGGTCGGGGCGTGGAAGCCGTAGTCGATGAGCCGCTTGGCGACGTCCTCAGCGGTCACACCGGTCTTCGCGGTGATCTCGCGCAGGTCGAGGATGCACTCATGGGCCACGAGTCCGCTCTCACCGGTGTATAGCGTCGGGAACTCTTCGGCCAGGGCGTGGGAGACGTAGTTGGCGCTCAGCAGCGCGGTCTTCGTCGCCTCGACGAGCCCGTCGGGCCCCATCAGCTTGAGGTAGGCCCAGGAGATCGGCAGCACGCCGGCCGAGCCGTACAGCGAGGCGCTGACCGGCAGGTCGAGGCTGTCGCGCTCACCGGCGACGAGCGCGGCTGCGCGCGGGTCACCGGGCAGGAACGGGGCGAGGTGCTCGCGCACCGCCACCGGGCCGACTCCGGGTCCGCCGCCGCCGTGCGGGATGCAGAAGGTCTTGTGCAGGTTGAGGTGAGAGACATCCCCGCCGAACTCGCCGGGCTGGGCGAGGCCGCACAGCGCGTTGAGGTTGGCGCCGTCGACGTAGACCTGGCCGCCGGCGTCGTGGATCTTCTGGCACGCCAGCCGCACATCGGATTCGTACACGCCGTGGGTCGACGGGTAGGTGATCATGATGCCGGCGAGGGTGTCGCGGTGCTGGTCGATCTTCGCATCGAGGTCGTCGAGGTCGATCGAGCCGTCGGCAGCCGTGCCGACGACGACGACGCTCAGCCCGGCGAGCACGGCCGAGGCGGCGTTCGTGCCGTGGGCGGACTGCGGGATGATGCACACGCGGCGCTCCGGCTGGCCGTTGGACAGGTGGTAGCCGCGGATCGCGAGCAGGCCTGCCAGTTCGCCCTGGGAGCCGGCGTTGGGCTGGATGGAGACCTGATCGTAGCCGGTGATGTCGACGAGCATGTCGTTGAGCTCGCCGATGAGCTCGCGCCACCCGGCGGTCTGCGACTCGGGTGCGAACGGGTGGATGCTGGCGAACTCCGGCCAGGTGATGGCCTCCATCTCGACGGCGGCGTTGAGCTTCATCGTGCAGGAGCCCAGCGGGATCATCGTCCGGTCAAGCGCGAGGTCGCGGTCGGCGAGCGTGCGCAGGTAGCGCATCATGAGCGTCTCGGACCCGTAGGTGTTGAACACCGGGTGGGTGAGGTAGTCGCTCTTACGGTGCAGGCTGGCGGCGAACTGCGGGGCCGGCACCTGGGCAGGCCCGAAGCCGCCGTGGCCGGCACCGCCTGCCCCGGTGGTGCCCGCGCCCGAGGCGCCGAGCAGGTTCTCATCGACGCGCGCCTCGATCCCGAGGGCTGCGAGCACGGCGTTGGCATCGGCGGGGGTGTGGGGTTCGCCGAAGGAGACGGTGACATGCGTGGCGTCGAAGCGGCCGAGGTTGACTCCGGCGGCATCGGCAGCCGCAATCGCGGCATCGGCATCGGGTACGCGCACGGTCACGGTGTCGAAGAAGTCCGCGGTGATGACGCTGACCGCACCCGAGGCGCCGGTTGCCGCGCCGGTGCCGGCACCTGAGGTGCCGACCGCCTCGGCGAAGGCGGTGGCGAGGCGGTGGATGCGCGAGGCGATCTTCGCCAACCCGACGGGGCCGTGGTAGACCGCGTACATGCCGGCGCATACGGCCAGCAGCGCCTGGGCGGTGCAGATGTTCGAGGTGGCCTTCTGGCGGCGGATGTGCTGTTCGCGGGTCTGCAGGGCCAGCCGGTAGGCGGGTTTGCCGTCGGCGTCGACGGACACGCCGACGAGCCGGCCGGGCAGCATGCGCTTGAGCTTCTCGGTCACGGCCATGAAGCCGGCGTGCGGGCCGCCGAAGAACAGCGGCACGCCGAAGCGCTGGGCGGAGCCGACGGCGATGTCGGCACCCTGGGCGGCCGGTTCCTTGAGCATCGTCAGGGCCAGCAGGTCGGAGACGAAGGTGACGAGGGCGCTGCGCTCCTTGGCGGTGGCGACAGCGGAGTCGAAGCTGCGGATCGCTCCGGAGGTGCCCGGCTGGGAGCACACGATGCCGAACACATCTTCGCCGACGAGGCCTTCGGAGAGGTCGGCGACCTGGACTTCGAAGTCCATTGCCCGGGCACGGGCGCGGACGACGGCGATGGTCTGCGGGTGGGTCTCGGAGTCGAGGACGACGACCGAGCCCTTCTTGTTGGCCCGGCGCATGAGCAGCACCGCCTCGGCGACGGCGGTGGCCTCATCGAGCAGGGAGGCGTTGGCGATATCGAGGCCGGTGAGATCCTGGACGACGTTCTGGAAGTTCAGCAGCGCTTCGAGCCGGCCCTGGGAGATCTCGGGCTGGTACGGGGTGTAGGCGGTGTACCAGGCGGGGTTCTCGACGACGTTGCGGCGGATCACCGCGGGCATGATCGTGTCGTAGTAACCCTGCCCGATCATCTGGGTGCGCATGACGTTCTTGCCGGCGAGCTCCTTGAGTCGGGCGAGGACCTGGGTTTCGGTCAGCGCGGCATCGAGGCCGAGGGCGCGCTCCTGGGCGATGTTCTTCGGCAGCGCGGCTGCGGCGAGTGCATCGAGGGAGTCGTAGCCGAGGGCCGCGAGCATCTGCTCGACCTGTGCGGCGCGCGGGCCGATGTGCCGGTCGGAGAACGGCCGGGGCGCGTCTCCGGCGGCGGGAGTCGTATGGGCAAGGGAACCAGTCGTCATGCTTATCCTCACGCTTGATGGTCCGTCGCGGTGACGAACACACGAGTGCCGGGTGTTCCTCCCCGCTCTGTCAGACCTGCGCAGGTGCGAAACCTGTGCCGGTGAGGCGGTTGCCCGCCTGCTGGTAGTCCTCCAGAGGTGCCTGCATGCTCCGGTACTGGGCCTGAGAGTTTCCCGGGGAGGGAATTGCACCTACGGCGCCGCCTGAGGGCGGCTCTCCCGAAGCATGTCGTCGCGGCTCCCACGATTCTACACGTCTCGGCGGCGGTCTTACAGGAGCTCCTGTGAGACCGGACACCCCGCCGGGGACCCCGCCTCATGCGCATCACGCGTCCATGTATCCATCGGCATATGACGACATGACCATAGGTGAGCTGGGCCGATACCTTTCAGCTCATACTCTTCATACTCTGGCCGCGCCGACGCGGCGCAGCCGAGCTGAGCCTGGCAGAGCGCCGGGCTTCGAGCCAGAAAGCAGATCATGCGAATTCCTCTCACGCGCACGCTCCGTGCGCCCTCCAGGCGACTCCGGGTCGCCGCGGCGGCGCTGGTGGCAGCCGCCCTCATCAGCCCGGCCGCAGCGACACTGCCGCTGACGGCCGATCCGGCTCACGCCGGGCCGAGCGACGGCATGAAGGTCGCCGCTCGCGCGCATATCGACAGCCCCCAGGTGTACTGGGATTCCGAGGCGAACGGCTTCGACCTCAAGACGAAGGTCGGTTCGAAGGCCTATGAGGCGCCGACGACCGTCAACTGGGTCGGCAAGGGGTGGAGTGCCCGCAGCGGCAAGTCCCAGTACCAGTTCACGGTGCCGAACAAGCCAGGCCTGGAGTTCCTCGGCAAGCCCGGTGAGACCTTCTATCAGGCGCCCATCCTGCCGGAGGGCAACCACCTGCCGACGTGGATCGGGTTCGGCGCTGAGGCCGGGATCCCGGCCAAGCGGTTCCGCAACGCCTCCTTCAGCCTCGATGTCCTCGACGTCGACGGGCCGGGCACCTTCGAGCTGTTCACCACCTACGAGGATCCGGAGAAGGTGTTCGTCAACCGGCTGATGTCCTCCTCGGAGAACGGCCTGCGTTCGGCCCGCCTCGTCGGCGGCGACCACACCCACAACACGACGACATTCTCCCGTCCGGGCACCTACGACATCACCTACCGGGCTGTAGCCCGCGACGACACGTCCGGGAAGATCATCGCCTCGAAGGACACGAAGTTCCGCTGGCAGGTCGGTGGACAAGAACCGGCCGCCGAGGCGAGCCCGAGTCTAGAGGACCGTTACGCCTCGGCCCCGGATGGACCGGTGCCCGGCACCTACACCTTCACCGCCGCACCCAAGGCGGACAAGGCCAAGGACGGCGACGACAAGCTCACGACGCTGACCTTCGACGCTGGCGACGCCTCGGTCACGGGCACGGCGACCGTGCTCATCAACGGCTACCACCTGACCGATATGCGCGTGGAGAAGGGCGTTGGGACGTGGGATGAGCACATCGGCCCGCGCACCTCGGACTTCCAGGTCGTCTTCACCCCCGATGGGAGCAAGCCGGGCAAGTGGATCTCACCGAAGCTCGGCTACGGTCCGGGTCAGCAGAGCACCCAGGTGGATTCCGCGAACGGTTCGGCTGAGCTCATGGGCAAGGTCAACGACCCAGCCAATACGCGGCTGAACACCGATGACATCACGCTTGACGACCTCGGCTACGACTTCTCGCTGACCGACAACGGCAACGGCACCTACAAGGCCCGCGTCGAGATGCATGACAAGAGCTTCCGCGGCTATGTCACCGGCGGGATGATGGAAACGCCAGACTCCAAGTACCCGACCGAGGAGTTCCAGGGCACGCTCGTCAACGGCGTGTGGGAGCACAACGAGGACGACTGGCTCATCGGCAAGCCCGATGCCGGATACACCCCGAACATCACGATCATCCCGCACGCGCAGGTCCGCGCCGAGGGCGCGACGATCAAGCTCGACACACCGTACACCAAGGAGAAGGGCATCACGCACTCCGGTGAGCTGACACCGGACAAGCACCTCTCCCCCTCACCGAGCCCGACGGGCTCTCCGACGGCTGAGCCGACAGGTTCCCCGACCGCCTCGCCGACCGAGGATCCGTCGATCCCGCCGGTGTGCACCGACGGGCGGAAACTGCTCGATGACGGGCATGTCGATCTGAAGATGCGCCAAGCCGGATCCGGCATCGAGCTGAAGATGCATGACGACTCCGGCATCCACACCTCGGGCAAGCCGACTGAGCACGCGGTTGCCGACGTCGCCTTCGGCGTGCGCGACTCCGGTGTGGGCAAGCGCGGAGCCGATCAGGCCGATCCGGCCTTCGACTTCCTCGGCAAGCAGGGCGATACCTACTATGCGCTGCCGTTCGTGCAGAAGCGCGGGCTGCTGTGGCCTGGATACAAGACCCAGGAGATCGACTTCGCCAAGCTCAAGGGCCCAGTGACGCTGTCGCTGACGGATGCGAAGACGCCGGAGGGCGCGCACTTCGCGCTCGCAGAGCAGGGATCGGGCTTCGGCGGCAAGCCTGAGCTGCGCCTGCAGTCGGGCACGGATAAGACCTCATTCCCGGTCACCTTCGCCACCCACGCCCACCCGATGTGGGTGTTCACCAAGCCCGGCGCCTACGAGCTGACCTTCCAGGCCTCGGCAACGGGAGCAGACGGCAAGAACCTGATCGGCGAGAAGCAGACGCTGCACGTGCACGTCGGCAAGGCAGCGATCGAAAAGTGCCTAGGCACCGGAACCGAAACGGAGACGCCGTCGCCCGAACCGACGGCGGAGCCGACGGCAACGACTGATCCGACTTCGGATCCGACAGCTGAACCGACGTCGGAGCCGACCGAGAGCACTGAGCCCACGGCGGATCCGAGCCAGAGCGCCGAGCCGACCGAGACCGCCGATCCGTCTGAGTCGCCCAAGGCGACCGAGACCTCGGGCCCGGACGGTGACGATTCGGATCGTGACGGCTCCGGCAACGGCGGATCCGGTTCCGGTTCCAACGGCGATGCGAAGGCCGGCGGTTCGGCGGGTGGTGACTCCATCGGTGCGCTGCCGCGCACCGGCGGCAGCCTCATGGCCCTCGGGCTGGCCCTTCCGCTGCTCGGCGCCGGCGGCGCCCTCCTTCTCGCCGCCCGACGCCGCAGGCGGTGATGCGGCGGCAGTGATCACCGCGGCATGACCAGATTCTCGGCCGGCAGGAGCAGACGCTGCTGCCGGCCGAGATGCATTCATCCGGCCGCCGCAAATGTCTGGTCATTACCCCTCCGGCGTCGATACACTGAGGGCAACCGGCCACGCGGCCACAGCCCTGCGGCCCCCTCCGCAGCACATCCGGGAATACCTCTGGGGGTATCATTGTTGTGGCGCAGGAAAGCGAAACCGTGATCAACCTCCGGCCCGCGCAGCGGGACGGACGAGGAGGACACATGCTCATCGAACGGATCTACGACGAGGACCTGGCGCAGGCCGCCTACTTCATCGGCTGTCAGGCGACCGGCGAGGCAATCGTCGTCGACGGCCGACGCGACGTCGAGTTCTTCCAGGAGTACGCCGCGAAGAACAACATGGCGATCAAGGCCGTGACCGAAACCCACATCCACGCCGACTACCTCTCCGGCACCCGCGAACTGGCTGAGGCCACCGGCGCGAAGATGTACGTCTCCGGCGAAGGCGGCCAGGACTGGCAGTACGGCTTCGAAGCCGAGCGCCTGAATGACGGTGACACCATCACCGTCGGCAACCTCACCCTCGAAGCCGTCCACACCCCCGGCCACACCCCCGAGCACCTGAGCTTCCTGCTCACCGACGGCGGCTTCACAGATGAGCCCGGCTTCCTGCTCTCCGGCGACTTCGTCTTCGTCGGCGACCTCGGCCGGCCCGACCTGCTCGACGAGGCAGCCGGCGGCGTCGACACCCGCTTCCAGGGCGCAAAGGACCTCTTCCGCAGCCTCAAGGAGAAGTTCATGCCGCTGCCGGACTACATCCAGGTGATGCCGGCGCATGGCTCCGGCTCGGCCTGCGGCAAGGCGCTCGGCGCCGTGCCGACATCGACGGTCGGCTACGAGAAGGCCTTCGCCTGGTGGGCCAAGCACGTCAAGAACGACGACGAACAGGGCTTCATCGACGAGCTGCTCGACGGCCAGCCGGATGCGCACGCCTACTTCGGGCGGATGAAGCGCGAGAACCGCGACGGCCCGAAGGTCATGGGCGGCCGCCAGCCGCTGACCGAGCTCGACCTCGCGCAGGTCGCCAAGGACTTCGAGGCAGGCAAGGTCGTCATCGCCGACACGCGGACGCCCGATGAGATCCACGACGGCACCGTCAAGGGCGCGCTCGCCATCCCGGCGAACAAGCCGGCGACCTACGGCGCCTGGTCGTATGACCCTGAGGCGGAGTCGACGCCGATCGTGCTGCTGGCACCTGATGCCGCCGAGGCCCAGCGCATCTGGGATCACCTGGTGCGCGTCGGCATCGACGACGTGTCTGGCTACATCACCTCGCTGGACACGCTGGCCGACTACAAGCCGGAGGTCATCTCCCCGGCCGAGCTCGACCACACCGACTACGACCTGCTGCTCGATGTGCGCAACAAGACCGAGCACGCCGAGGGCCACATCCCCGGTTCGGCGCAGCTGAATGTCGGCCGCCTGCTGTGGAACCTCGACGAGCTGCCTGCAGACGGTACGATCGTGAGCTACTGCCAGTCCGGCATGCGCAACACGGTCGCAGCACAGGCCCTGCGCCGCGCCGGCTACGAGGTCATCGAGATCGACGGCAGCTTCGAAGGCTGGTCAAACTGGAAGCGCTCCGCCACCGCCTGATCAGCCCACCGGCACCTGAACACCTCAGGTGAGCAAACGGAATCGACAGCCTCCCCGCACCCACGGTGCGCCGGGAGGCTGTCGCCGTCTCCGCCTCGGGCGCGGTGGCACACCTGTCGCCGGGACCACCGGACACCTGTCGCCGGGACCGAGAGTCGATAGACTGGCAGAACCAGGCCCCAGCACCAGGAGCTGACACCTATGGGTGACTACCGGCGCACGTTCCTCGGCCGACGCCAGCAGTGGTTCGGTCTCAAGCCTGCGGCCAAGCGCGCGCTCGCCAGCCCGCTCCTCCACCCGCTGCTCAGGCCGGCCACCCGGCTGCCGGGCATCACCATCGGCCGCCTGCCGGCGCCGGCCCACCTGACCGAGGTGACCGGCCGGGTGCGGACACTCGGGGCACCGGATGATGCGGCGGAGTTCGTGCTGCTGCGCCCCGATCGGTGCGAGATCGCCAAGGAGATGTACTGGGGCGCCGGCCGCCGGACCTCAGCTGCCGATGCCTTCGCCCTCGACCTCATGGCCACCCGCGCCGCTGGTGCCGACGTGTTCCTCGACATCGGCGCCTACACCGGCATCTTCTCCCTCGCCCTGGCTGCTGCCCACGCTGACCTGGAGATCCACGCCTTCGAGATGGTGCCCGCGGTCGCCGATGCGTGCCAGGCCAACATTGAACGCAACGGCTTCGGTCAGCAGATCGCCCTGCACCGGATCGGGGTCGGCGACCCGGATGTCGTGCTCAGCGTGCCGTGCGGGGACGGCGGGTCCGCGCTGCCGTCGTTCTACTCGGTCGACATGGAGTTCTCCTCCGGGACCGAGGTGTCCTGCCGCAGCCTCGATGGGTTCGCTAAGCAGTTCGGTCCTGGGGATCGCGTGCTGCTCAAGGTCGATGTCGAGGGCGCGGAGAACACTGTCTTCGGCTTCGGCCAGCAGCTGCTGGCCGCCCACCGCCCGGAGATCCTGTGCGAGGTGCTGCCGGCCCGCGCGCAGCCGCGCGAGCTCGAGAAGCTGCTGGCCCCGCACGGGTACTCCTACTATCTGGTGGGCGAGGGCGTGCTGGAGCACCGGCAGCGGATCGTGCCCGATGAGGACTTCCGCGACTGGTTCTTCACCACCGCGACGCCCGGTGAGCTCGCTGCCGCCGGTGTGCCGGTGCGGGACTGAGCCTGCGGTTCAGCGGGCGAAGGCGACCTCGCCGTTGACGATGCTGAGGTCGACCTGCAGATCGCGCACCGCACAGGCGTGCTCGAACAGCGCTTCCTCGGACTCGTACGTCCCGGTCATGCTGTCTGAGCCGGCGTGTCCGGTGATCGGGTCGGTGTCGACGACGATGAGGTCGGCGTCCATGCCCGGCATGATCCGTCCGGACTGCTTCTCCCGCCCGGCAGCGTAGGCGGCGCCGGCGGTGTGGGCTTCGATGGCGGCATAAGCGCTGATGCGCCGGTGCGGCTGGAAGGTCGTGGGAGGATCACCGCTGATGTCGGCCCGGGTCATCGCCGCGTAGATCGCCGCCCAGGGGTCGGAGGGCTCGACCGGCCCATCGGAGCCGAAGGCCACCGGCACGCCGGCAGCGGCCATCTCACCCCAGGCGTAGGCGGCCAGCTGCGGATCGGGCCTGAGCGCCTCCAGCAGGTGCAGATCGGAGATGCAGTGTCTCGGCTGCATCGAGGCGACGATGCCGAGCTCGGCAAAGCGGGCGATGTCATCGGGCTGGACGAACTGGACGTGCTCGATGCGGTGGCGCAGGCGCCGTGAGTAGATCCGCTCAGCCTCGCGGGAGATCGAACGGGTGCGGGCGAAGGCGGAGAGCACGTGGTGGTTGGCCTGATCGCCGATCGCGTGGATGGCCAGTGACAGCCCGGACATGAGCGCATCGGTGATCTGCTCGCACAGCACATCCTCGCTGGCGATCTCCATGCCGTAGTGATCGCAGGTGCCCGGATACGGGCTCGACATGTACGAGGTCTGGGATCCCAGCGCCCCGTCGGAGAACAGTTTGAGCCCACCGCGGGTGAACCACGCGTCCCCGTCGCCGGTGCGCCAGGCGATCCCCTTGGCCCAGTCGAGTTCGTCGAGGCGCAGGTACTTCACCACCCGCATGAGCTGGCCGCCGCCGGCACCGATCCCCTGTTCGCGCAGGGCCGCCCAGGTGCCCGAGGAGATCTGCCCGTCGATGTCGTGGATGCCGGTCAGGCCCTCGGACAGCCACTGCTGCTGGGCTGCGCGCATCCGCTGCATGCGCATCTCGATCGGCGGGGCGGGCACGAGGCGTTCGACGATCGTCGCAGCGTCCTCGCGCAGGATTCCGGTCGCCTGCCCATCAGCGTCGCGGACGATCTCGCCGCCGCGCGGGCTCGGGGTGTGCTCGTCGATCCCGGCCGCGCGCAGGGCCGCGCCGTTGCACCACAGCGTGTGGTAGTCGATCGACCACAGCGCCACCGGCCGATCCGGCAGGGCGGCATCGAGCAGCTCCCGGTCGGGCTGGCCGGGGGTCTCCCAGGTGTTGCAGTCCCAGCGCCCGCCGGTGACCCACACGCCCGGTGGCAGGGATTCGGCGTGGGTGCGCACCGCCTCGACGGCGTCCGGCAGGCTGCGCACCTGGCGCAAGTCGACCTCGGCGAGTGAGTCGGCGTACATCGTGGCGTGGATGTGGGCGTCGACGAGGCCGGGCAGCACGGTCTGGCCTCGGCAGTCGATGATGTCCGCGCCCGAGGTGGTGGCGCGCAGCTGCGCATCGTCACCGACAGCGGCGATGCGTCCTGCATCGATGAGGACGCCGGTGGCGTGGGGATGGGCCGGGTCGAGCGTGTGCACATTGGCACCGGTGAGGAGTGTGGGCACGGGTCTCCAGAGTCCGTCGGTCAGGGCTGGCCGGGCAGGCGAGCCTGCCGGCCGTCACTGCTCACGGTACTCCAGGCGCGGTGTGCGGCGGTGAGGGCGCACCGGTTCTCAGGGCTGACCGGTGCGCTGCTGGCGGTGGATCGCCTCGATCCGCTCGACGTCCTCGAGCGAGCCGGCGGCGATGCACAGGTCGCTGCCATCACCGGTGCCGTGGTGGTGGGAGGGCCTGCGGACGTGCAGGCCGGCCTCTTCGGCGATGAGGGCGCCGGCGGCGTAGTCGTACAGGCCCAGCCGGCGCTCATAGTAGACATCGACTCGGCCCGCTGCGGCCTGGCACAGGTCGATCGCAGCAGAGCCTGCCCGGCGCATGTCGTCGAAGCCCTCCATGACCTCGGGCAGCACCGCGAACTGCTCATCGCGCTGGGCGCGCGCGTAACCGAAGCCGGTGGCCACGAGCCGGCCGCGCTGGCCAGGGTTGCGACCCTGCAGACGGGTGAGCGCTACCTCAGGAGCGGACAGACCACCGGAATCATGGGTGACCGGTTGCAGGTCGCTGACCTGGCCTTCGAACATCCACGCGCCCTGACCGCGGCGGGCGAGGAAGACCTTGCCGAGCTCCGGGGCGGCGACGAGGCCGGCGAGCCAGGTGTCCGGACCGGTCGCGTCGAGGTCGCCTGGGTCGGGGGTTCGGACCCCGATGGAGAAGGCGTAATCTTCGATGCCGCGCACGAAGTTCACGGTCCCGTCGATCGGGTCGACATGCCAGTCCAGCGGCTGATCTCCGGCGGCAGCGCCGGCGGCCGATGGGACGCACAGGCCGGCGGCGATCTGCTCACCGCCTGCCACCTCGGTCACGGAAAGCGCGGCGGCGTTCTCCTCGCCGATCATGGCGTCACCGGGACGCCGGGAGGCCAGGTACCAGCGCACGAGTGCCTCGATCTCAGCGTCGGCGGCGGTGACGAGGTTGTTGCGGTCGCCCTTGGCCTCGACGTCGGCTGCGCTCAGCTCCTGACGCCAGTGCCGCATCCGGGCGGTGGCGATGTGGGCAGCGTCGCGGCAGAGGGCGAGCAGGGGGTCTGCGAGGAGATCGGCGGAGTCCACGCCTCCACCGTAGCGCCTCACAGCAGGGTGGGACCGTTGAGGTTGTCCTTGTCGTCCTCCACTTTGGGGCTGGCGACGGCTGCGATGTCGCCGGCAGAGGAGAGGCTGGAGGGGTGTACGGCCTGGCGGGGGGAGTGCCGGCGGATGATCTCCTGGACTGCCTGGGATGAGGTGCCGGCCGCCTCAGCGATCGCCGCGTAGGTGACGCCCTCTTCCCGGGCTCTGAGGATCGCCGATACGTAGTTGGAATTCACGCGTTGGCGCTGCTTCGCAATCCGGCGTACTGCCTGAACGACGGCCTTCTGTTCGGCTGTCAGTGCCCGGGGTCGGCGTGCCATGCTTCTAAATCTACCCACTTCAGTGCTGCATCATCGACCGCCAGCTGCCCGTCGGGGAGCAGAGCCCGGCCTGCGGGAGGGAACCCGCGCGTGTTGCTGTTCGTCCGCCCGGCTGCGGCCCGAGGCGACATCGGAACAGTCTGAGACACAAAGTATAACCAGACTGGGAGGTCGGTGCCACTCAGCCAGACGGGACGTTCGGTGCCCCCGGAATCGACAGCAGACGCATCCATCATGCAGATTCCAAGCCGGGCCCGCTGCCGCCTGGCACAATGAGGCCATGGACGCCAACGCACCTGCCGCTGCACTCTCCCGCGAGACCACTGATTCCGAGGCGTCTGCCGCGCGCGTGAACGAGGTCGGCGCCGCCCTGCGCGCGGCGGGCATCGCCGATGTGCGCACCGCGGCCGTCGAACGGGCCGCGTACTCCTCTGATGGTTCGCTCTTCCGTGTGGTTCCGGCTGCTGTGGTCTTCCCGCGCACCGCCGCCGAGGTGGGTCGGACGCTGAGTGTCGCACGGCGACTCGGGGTGCCGGTCACCTCGCGTGGGGCCGGGACGACGCTGGCGGGCAACGCGATCGGGCCGGGCATCGTCCTGGACTTCGCTGTGCACATGAACCGAATCTTGGGCATCGATGCCCAGGAGCGCTCTGCCTGGGTGGAGCCAGGGGTGGTGCATGCCCAGCTGCAGGCGGCGGTCAAGCCCTACGGGCTGCGGTTCGGCCCGGATCCCTCGACGCATTCGCGGTGCACGATCGGTGGGATGATCGGCAACAACGCCTGCGGTCCGCGGGCGATGGGCTATGGGCGCACCGTCGACAACATCCTTGCGCTGCGTGTCATGCTCATCGATGGTTCGGTCGTCACGCTCACCGGTGATGACGGGGATGTCTTCCCGCGCCTGCGCCAGCTGGTGAATAACCACCTCGGGCTCATCCGCACGCAGCTGGGCACCTTCTCCCGGCAGGTCTCCGGGTATGGGCTCGAGCACCTGCTGCCGGAGAACGGCTGTGATGCCCGGCGGGCCTTCGCCGGTTCCGAGGGCACCTGGGGTGTGGTGCTGGCTGCGAAGATGCAGCTGGTGGCCGATCCGGCGCATGTCACTGCTGTGGTGCTCGGCTATGCGGATATGCCCACGGCTGCTGATGATGTGCCGGTGCTCTCGCAGTTCCCGGTCACCGCCTGTGAGGGGATGGACCGGCGGATGGTCGACCGGCTCATCGAGGAGAAGGGCCCGGATGCCGTCCCGCCGATGCCTGCCGGTGGCGGCTGGATGCTCGTCGAGCTCGCCGGTGACGATCCCGCAGCACTGGAGCGGCAGGCCGCTGAGCTCATCAATGCCTCCCATGCCGATGATGCGATGGTGCTGCCCGGGGAGGAGTCCGGGCCGATCTGGAAGATCCGCGCTGATGGCGCCGGCCTGGTCTCGCGCACTCCGGATGGGCGGGACTGCCATGCCGGGTGGGAGGACTCCGCGGTCCCACCGGAGAAGCTGGGTGACTATCTGCGCGATCTCATGAGCCTGCTTGAGGAGCACGGCCTGTGGGCGCTGCCCTATGGGCACTTCGGTGATGGCTGCCTGCACATGCGCGTGGACTTCCCGCTTGATGCCGACGGTGGGCGGCAAGTGATGCGCGACTTCATGTTCGCTGCCGCCGAGCTCGTGGCCGCCTATGGCGGTTCGGTCTCCGGTGAGCACGGTGACGGCCGCGCCCGCGGTGAGCTGCTGGCGAGCATGTACTCCCCCGAGGCGATCGCGCTCTTCGCCGCCGTCAAGCATCTCTTCGACCCGCGCGGGCTGTTGAATCCCGGCATCATCGTCGATCCCGATCCGCTCGATGAGCGCATCCGCTTGGCCACCGTCCGGCCCGGGGACATGCCGCCGGCCCGCCGGGAGCTCGGCTTCTCCTTCGCCTCGGACAAAGGCGACTTCGCCACTGCCGTCCACCGCTGCACCGGGGTGGGCAAATGCCGAGCCGATGCCGCCGCCTCGGGAGCGGTCATGTGCCCGTCGTATCAGGCGACGAAGGACGAGAAGCACTCGACCCGTGGACGCGCCCGCGTGCTGCAGGAGATGGTCGACGGGCGGCTCGTCGACGGCGGCTGGCAGTCCCCGGAGGTGCATGAGGCGCTCGACCTGTGCCTGTCGTGCAAGGCCTGCGGTTCGGAGTGCCCGACCGGCACCGATATGGCGACCTACAAGGCCGAGGTGCTGCATCAGAGCTATCGCGGCAGGCTCCGGCCGATGGATCACTATGTGCTCGGCTGGCTGCCGAAGCTCGCCCGCCTGGCCGCCCCGATCGCCGGCCTCGCGAACCTGCCGCAGCGACTGCCGGCACTCGGCCGGTGGGCGAAGAAGGCCGCGAACATCGATGTGCGCCGGCAGATCCCGACGTTCACGTCCCTGCCGTTCACCCGCTGGTTCGCCCAGCGTGCCGGGGTCGAGCGGGTGATGCCAGCGGTGGATGAGGGTGCCCCGCAGCGGGTGGTGCTGTTCGCCGATACGTGGTCGAACTTCTTCGCCCCGAGGGTGCTCGCTGCCGCCGTCGAGGTGCTGCGCCACGCAGGTGTCGACGTGCACGTCATCCCGAGCACCGAATGCTGCGGGCTGACGTGGATCTCCACCGGTCAGCTTGATACCGCCCGTGCCAGCCTCACGTCTGCCGTCGCTGCTCTCGATGCCACCGCGCCCACCGCCTCGGGCACGGATGCAGGCGAGACCGGCGTGCCGATCATCGTCGTCGAACCCTCGTGTGCTGCCACCCTGCGTGAGGACGCCGAGCGGCTGCTCGGCACCGAGGCCGCCGCGCGGGTGGCCGGGCGGGTGCGCACGCTGGCGGAGTTCTTGCTCGATTCCGGCGCCGAGCTGCCCGACCTGACCGGGGTCTCGGCTGTGGTGCAGCCGCACTGCCATCACAGCGCGGTCATGGGATTCGCCGCCGACCGCGAGCTCATGACCCGGGCCGGGATGGACGTCGAGGTGCTCGGGGGCTGCTGTGGGCTGGCCGGGAACTTCGGGGTCACCGAGGGCCACTACGAGGTCTCCGAGGCCGTCGGCGAGGTCGCCCTGCTGCCGGCGGTGCGGACGGCCGAGCCGGAGACGGTGGTGCTGGCCGACGGTTATTCGTGCCGGACGCAGATCAGCGATCTGAGCGAGCGCAAGGGTGTGCACTTGGCTGAGCTGCTGGCCTCACGGCTGTCGCAGGACTGGCACACGCCGAGTGCCGCGGATCGGTACTGAGCTGGACACAATGGGAGCATGAGCTTCTATCCCCAGGGGCATGGTCCCTATCGTCGGCGGCGCGGCATGCACGGCTGCGGCTGTGCGATCGTCATGCTGGGGATCGCCTTCATCTTCGCGATCACGATTGCCGTCATCGTGTTCATCACGGCGATGACGCACGACGGTTCCTCCGGAACCGGCCCAAGGACACCTGCGCCGTCGTCGACGGGCGACGACTGGCAGCCCAGCGGCGGGTGAGTCAGGCGGGTGCTGCGGCAGCTGAGCGCGCACGCCTGCGAGTGGGCACAATGGGGTCATGAGCTTCTATCCCTACGGCGGCTACACCCACGACCGGCGCCGCGGCAACCGCGGCTGCGGCTGCCTCATCGGTCTCGTCGCTGCCGTCGTAGCCCTCATCGTCCTCGGCGTCGCGATCGCGGTTGCCTTCTTCCTCGTGAGCCCCGGCGCTGATTTCGATGACCCGTCGACGCCGGCGCCGTCTTCGACAGGCAGCGACTGGCAGCCCAGCGGCGGCTGAGTCAGGTAGCGTGCTGGCTCAGGCCTTGACGGTCAGCACAGGGACATCGGCTTCGAGCAGGATGCGCTGGGCCTGCGAGCCGAGGATGAACTTGCCGATCGCGCTGCGCTTGCGCAGGCCGATGACGATGAGGTCGGCGTCTTCCTGTTCGGCCCATTCGTTGAGGGTCTGGACGAGATCGTCTTCGTGAGCAGGCTGTTCGACACGAGCGGTGACGCCGTGCTCGGAGGCCTGGGCGAGGATGCGCTCAGCATCCTCCTGCTGGATCTGGGTGATGCTGTCCGTGGTTCCGCGGCGCGGCGAGTTGAGGACGACGACGTCAGTGTTGCGCAGCTTCGCTTCTGCGAACGCGGTTTCGAGGGCGGCCTCGCCTTCCGGCGCGGGCAGGTAACCGATGAGGATCGTCATAGCTTCAGTATATGCGTCGGGGCGCCTGCCCACAGGAACAGGCCGTCGGGTTCCCACGACCCGTGGCCCGAGAGGACTTCACCAGAGAGGTGACGTGCATACTCAGGTCTGCGAGCACAATCACCCGGCGACGTTCCTGTGCCGCCGACCGCCCAGCGGGCCCCACTGGAATCACCGGATTGTTCAGCCTAGCCTGGCAGTCATACATGCTCTGCTGAGCCCTGCACCGCATCCGCACCCAGGTCCACCGAACACATCCGCACCCAGATCCACCGAAGAGGAGCCGCAATGAAGGTTGCCATCGCTCAGATCAACACCACTCCGGACAAAGACGCCAACCTCGCGCTCATCGCCGAGAAGCTGCAGGATGCGGCAGCTCAGCACGTGCGGCTCGTCGTCTTCCCGGAGGCGACGATGGTGCCCTTCGGCGCGGACCTCGAGGCCAACGCCGAGGAGCTCGACGGGCCGTTCGCACAGCGGTTGCGCGAGCTCACCGCCGAGGCCGGACTGGTGGCCGCGGTCGGCATGTTCCGGCCCGGCACCGGCGAGCGCGTCATCAACACCCTCTTCCTCACCGGCGTCGACTCCACCGGGGAACGAGTCGAGGCGCACTACGACAAGATCCACCTCTTCGACGCCTTCGGACACCGCGAATCCGATGATGTCACCCCGGGCGAGACGCTCGCCGCGGTGGACATCGACGGCGTCACCGTCGGGCTGACGATCTGCTACGACATCCGCTTCCCAGCCCTCTTCACCGCCCTGGCGCGCTCCGGGGCCGAGGTGATCGTCGCCTCGGCGTCGTGGGGCGCCGGTGAGGGCAAAGTCGAGCAGTGGCAGCTGCTCGGGCGGGCGCGGGCGCTCGACTCGACGAGTTTCGTCCTCGCCTGCGATCAGGCGGATCCGCAGGTCACCGGCGTCGAGGTGCACCCGAAGGCTCCGACCGGCGTCGGCCACTCCTTCATCAGCGCACCGGATGGCAGCGTGCTCGCCGCCGCCGGGGAGGACACCGAGCTGCTCGTCGCCGAACTCGACACCGACTCCGTCGCTGAGATCCGGGCGCGGATCCCGGTGCTGGAGAACTCGCGTCTCGAAGCCGCTCACGAGGTCGCCCGCACCTGAGCGCCGTCGGGGCGCAGTCGTCCGCAGGGCGGGACAGCGCCTGAACAGCGGTTGACAGTCTTCGTTAGTAAGGCCTAACTTACTAACGTGAAACTATCTTCGACTCATTCCGGTCTGCACGGCACACAGCTGCGGATCGGCTACTCCCGCGGCGACGTCGTCACCGATGTCAGCCTCGAACTGCAGCCGGGCCGGGTCACCGCCCTCGTCGGACCCAACGGCTCGGGGAAGTCCACGCTCATGCGCGGACTCGCCCGACTGCAGCCGTTGTCGGCTGGCAGCGTGACGTTCTCCGACGGCACCGATGCTGCCGCTCTTCCCTCTCGCCAGCTCGCCCGCCGGCTCACGATGCTTGCGCAGTCCCGGCCGGTCCCTCAGGGACTGCCGGTGCGCGCGGCCGTCGCCCTCGGCCGGCACCCGTACCAGGGCCGGATCCGCACCGGTGATCCGGATGGTGCCGCCGTCGTTGAGCGCGCCATGGCGCTCACCGGCGTCACCGCCGTCGCCGACTCCCCCGTCGACGAGCTCTCCGGCGGCCAGCTCCAGCGCGTGTGGCTCGCCTCCTGCCTGGCGCAGAACACCGAGGTGCTGCTTCTGGACGAACCGACCAACCACCTCGACCTGAAGTATCAGGTCGAACTCCTCGAACTCCTCCACAGCCTCGCCCACGACCACGGCGTGTGCATCGGCGTGGTGCTTCACGATCTCAACCACGCCGCCGCCGTCGCCGACCGCATCGTCCTGCTCTCCGCCGGGCGCATCGCCGCCGCAGGCACTCCGGCCGAGGTGCTCGACGGCCAGGTGCTCAGCACCGTCTACGGCATCGACATCACCACCGACTACAGCCGCGCAGCCGAGCGCATCGAGGTGCGTCCCCGCCCGCCCCGGCGCAGCGGCGCAGCCCGGCCCAGCGCCACGGATCTCGATCCTGGGCGGCCCTGCATCGCTGATCACAGCGCCGCTGCACACAGAGCCGCTGATCCGATCGCCGGCCCGTCCATCGCCGCCTCGGCCTGAAACCGAAACGCCACCTGCGCCTGTGCCCTGGGCGGGGCATCGGCACACATACGGCCGCGCCAGGAAGCACCGCCTCGGCGCCGGCCCGCATGCCACCGGCGCTGCGACCTCGGCGCCGGAACCGGCACCCTCACTCCACGACCGCACCCACCTGCCGGCAGCTGCGCTGGCGGGAACCCTCATCAGAAGGAACAGCATGAAACTGCGCACACTCGGGCTTGCAGCCCTCATTAGCACCCTCGCCCTCACCGGCTGCGGCACGACCGACGCGCCGGCCGGCGATCCGACTGCCGCCACCGGCGACCCCGTCTCGATCACCGACGCCCGCGGAGTCCCCGTCTCCCTCGACGCCCCCGCGCAGAAGGTCGTCACACTCGAATGGTCCGTCACCGAATACGCCGTGTCCCTCGGCGTCGACCCAATCGGCGTGGCCGACCCGAAGGGGTACGGGGTGTGGTCCGCGCGCGTGCCGCTGTCAGGGGACCCGGTCGACGTCGGGATGCGCACCGAGCCGAGCATCGACGCGATCGCCGACCTCGCACCCGACCTCATCCTCGCCGACACCTCCTCGATCCCCGAGGAGGCGATGAAGCAGATGGAGCGCATCGCCCCCGTCGCCGTGTTCAACTCCGCGACTGCTGATGGCCTGTTCGACCTCGTCAAGAAGAACCAGCACGATGTCGCCACGCTGCTGGGCAAGGAAGCCGAGGCAGACGAGCTCGAGGCGGATTTCGACGCCGCCCTGCAGAAGGCGAAGGAGAGTGTCGAGGAGGCCGGCAAGACCGGCGACCCGATGGTCTTCGCGTACCCGTACAACGAGGCGAACTCGATGACCTTCCGACTCCACGGCCCCGGATCGGCGTCCTCGGAGGTGGGCCGGGCGATCGGCCTGACCGATGCCTCGACAGAGCAGGGCGATGAAGCCTACGGACTGACGACGACCGATGTCGAGGGTCTGCGCACGCTGCCGGACGACACGCACTTCCTGTACTGGGTCGACGCAGACGAAGGCGACCCAATGGAGACCCTGAAGAAGAACGCGGTGTGGACCGGGCTGCCGTTCGTCACCGCAGACCGCGTCGCCCCAGCCGGGACGGGCATCTGGCTCTACGGCGGCACCACCTCGCTCGGAGCCTTCGCCGACGAGGTGGCCGGCATCGTCGCCGAGCAGTGACGCGGCGGGGAACCGAGGGCTGAAACGCAGAGCCGACACACGACAGGCATCACACGAACATGACGATTCGCACCACGACAGCAGGTCGGTCGGCCGCGCCGGCGGGGGCAGGGGCTGGAGCAGAAGCCGGGGCGGGGGCCGGAATGGACGCCGGGGCTGCGGCTCGAGCGCCGCGGGCAGTCCGGTCGCGGCGCGCGCTGCGCCTCGGGCTGCTGACCACGCCGGTCGCGGTGCTGCTGGCGCTGCTGAGCCTGCTCCATCTCCTGCAGGGCACATCGGAGCTGAGTCCGGCCGAGGTGTGGCAGGCGCTCACCGGCACCCTCACCGGCTCCACGGCTGAGGCGAGCGCGGTCATCATCGATGCGCGGCTGCCGCGGCTGTTCGCCGGGCTGGCCGTTGGTGCCGCCCTCGGGCTCTCCGGCGGGATCCTGCAGTCGATCACCCGCAACTCCCTGGCCTCGCCCGATACCCTCGGAGTCAATGCCGGGGCCTACTTCGCTCTCACCGCCGTCGCTGCCTTCGGCGTCAGCCTGCCGTTCATCTCCAGCGCCGGAGTGGCGTTCGCCGGAGGGCTGCTCGCCGCAGGTCTCGTCATCGGCCTCTCCACCGGACCGCACAGCTCACCGATCCGGATGGTGCTGGCCGGCTCGGTCATCGCCCTGGGCCTTGCAGCCGTGACCTCGATGCTGCTGCTGTTCTTCCCCTGGCAGACACAGGGGCTCTTCGCCTGGGGGGCCGGCAGCCTCAGCCAGGCCGGCATCCAGGGGGTCACCACCCTGCTGCCGGTCCTGGCTTGCGCGACTGCGGCGCTGCTGCTGTTCGGCCGACGCCTCGATGCGCTCCAGCTCGGCGACGACGCTGCGACCAGCCTGGGCGTGCGGGTGCGGGCTTGGCAGGCGGTGTTCCTCGTCATCGCCGTCGTGTGCACGGCGGTGGCGGTGACGATCGCCGGCCCGGTGGGCTTCGTCGGCCTGTGTGCTCCGGCTCTGACCCGCCTGCTCGTGGGATTCTTCCCCGGCCTGACCCGCCAGCGCAGCCTCATCGTCGTCTCCGCGCTGCTCGGCGCCTTCCTCGTCATCGGTGCCGATGTCCTCATGCGCGCACTGCTCGGCTCCCAGCAAGGTGTCTCGGTCCCCACCGGTGTCGTCACCTCGATCATCGGCGCGGTCTTCCTCGCCGCACTCGCCTGCACCGCCCGCTCCGGCTTCGACTCCGATTCCCTTGTCACGATGCGCGCCGGCACCGGATTCGGTCTGCGCCACCCCGTCCTGCTCATCACCATCTGCACTGGCCTGCTGATGGCGGCGATCGCTGGTTCGGTGCTCGTCGGCGATGCGATGCTGCTTGGCGGCGATGTCGTCAACTGGCTGACCCACCAGGCCAGCGTGCGCATCGAGATCATCCTGGAGACCCGGGTGCCGCGTGTCTTCGCTGCCGTTCTCGGCGGGCTCAGCCTCGCACTGGCCGGTGCGATCCTGCAGGGCGTCACCCGCAATCCCCTCGCCGACCCCGGCGTGCTCGGCATCTCCGCCGCCGCAGCCACTGGGGCGGTCGCCGTCATCGTCATCACCGGGACCACCAGCTTCTGGGCGATCCTGTGCGCAGCACTCACCGGCGCCTCGGCAGTGGGTCTGGTGCTCTTCGGCATCTCAGCGCGCACCGGCCTCGACCATGCCCGCATGGTGCTCGCTGGAATCAGCATCTCCGCTGCCGCAACCGCACTCACCACCCTCATGCTCGTGCAAACCGATCCGTGGAATCAGACGAAGGCGATGACGTGGCTGGCCGGCTCGACCTACGGCGCCACCGCCGTCGAGTGCCTGCCGATGATCATCGCCATCGTCGTCACCGGCTCCGTGCTCGCCGCCGTCTCCCGCGACCTCGACCTCGTCCAGATGGACGACACCACCCCGCAGGTGCTCGGTGTGCACGTCGGACGCACCCGCAGCGTCCTCGTCGCCTGCGCCCTCGTCCTCGTCGCCGCGGCCACGATCAGCGTCGGCACGATCGCCTTCCTCGGCCTCGTCGCACCGCACGCCGCGCGCCTGCTCATCGGGCGCACCCACCGTTACCTGCTGCCGCTGGCCGGGCTGCTCGGCGCGCTGCTGCTCACCATCGCCGATGCCATCGGCCGGACCGTCATCGCCCCGTCGCAGATCCCGGCCGGCCTCATCACTGCTGTCATCGGCTGTCCCTACTTCATCTGGCTCCTATGGAGGATGCGCCGCTCATGACCACTGCCGACCGCTCCCAGAACCCCTACACGGCATTCCCTGCCGCACTCGTCGAACGCACCCAGCTCAGCCCGCACTTTACCCGGCTGACCTTCGCCGGCGATGCGCTCCGGGCCTTCGGCGGCACCCGCCTCGACCAGCGGATGAAGCTCGTTCTCGCCGATGACCGTCAGCGTGCCGCCGCACTGGCCGCGCCCGACTGGCTGACCTGGTGGCGTGAGCAGCCGGCGGAGGACCGCCCGCAGATACGCACCTATACGGTGCGGGCAGTCGACCAGGCCGCCGGCCGGGTCGTCGTCGACTTCGTCACCCACGGCACCTCCAGTCCCGCCAGCCGCTTCGCCCTCACCGCGGCGTTGGGGCAGGAGGTCATCCTCGTCGGCCCCGACGCGCGAGTGCCGGGCCATGACACGAGCGGCGTGGCCTATCGGCCCGGTGCTGCCGAGCAGATCGTCCTCATCGGCGATGAGACTGCCGTCCCGGCGATCGCCAACGCCTGCGAACAGCGCGACGGCAGTCCGGCTCGCCTGCGGGCCTTCATCGAGGTGCCCACCTCAGCCGACATCCTCGATCTCGACTGCCGGGCTGACGATGTCATCACCTGGCTGCCGCGCCTCGCAGAATCCGGCGCGCCGACAGCCGCGCGCGGGGAACAGCTGTGCGCAGCCGTCGCGGCCTGGGCCGCAGCACACTCCGCAGCCGGCGCCGAGGCGGGGGCTGGGCCGGATGCGGCGGCTGGGGATGCACGGATGGCGACTCCCGCCTCGGGAACGGGCGAGACCGAACCTGACAGCGGCGAGGCACTTCTGTGGGAGGAAGCCGAGGCTGCCGGCGCGCTGTATACGTGGGTAGCCGCCGACGCACCGACGGTCAAGCAGGTGCGGCGGATCCTGCTCAACGACCACAGCTTCGACAAGCGGCAGTGCTCGTTCATGGGCTATTGGAAGCCGGGAGTCTCCGGCAACTGAGCGGCCTGCCGCGCGCTGCGGGCACGCACCCTGCCGCGCGCTGCCGGCACGCACTCACCAGCTGCTGGACGCAGAACAGCTGCCGCACCGGCTCGCACGGTGCGGCAGCTGTTGTCTGCAGGGCCGGAGACATCCTCCGACGGTCGATCTCAGCTATGCGGCCAGCGCCCCGTACTCCCGGGCGTGGCGGTGGACGAGGAACTGCTTGTAGGCCGGTGTGGTGAAAAAGTCGGGCAGGTCGTCGTCCAGTGCGGTCTCGCGGAAGATCTGCACGGCGTCGCAGTAGTGGTCGGCCGGGTGACGGCGGATCGTTGCGAGCTCCTCGGCCATGATCCGCTCGACGAGCCGGCGGGTGACCGGGCGGCCGTCTTCGAGGATGACGCCGTGGTGGATCCAGTGCCAGATCTGCGAGCGGGAGATCTCAGCGGTCGCAGCATCCTCCATGAGGTTGTTCAGCGCTGCCGCCCCGGTGCCTGAGAGCCAGGCGTTGAGGTAGCCGAGCCCGACCCGGATGTTGGCGCGCACGCCGGCTTCGGTCGGCTGGGCATCGAGGCCCTCCATCGACAGCAGGTCGGCTGCGGTGGTCTCGACGTCGTCGCGCTGCCGGTCGAGCTGGTTGGGCTTGTCGCCGAGCACCGCGTCGAAGGACTCCCTGGCGATCGGGATGAGGTCGGGGTGCGCGACCCACGAGCCGTCGAATCCGTCAGCGGCCTCGCGGTCCTTGTCGGCTTTCACCTGGGCGAAGGCGTTCTCCGTGACCTCCGGTTGGCGGCGGTTGGGGATGAAAGCGCTCATTCCGCCGATCGCATGCGCCCCGCGCTTGTGGCAGACCTTGACGAGGTGTTCGGTGTAGGCGCGCATGAGCGGCACCGTCATCGACACCTGCGACCGGTCCGGCAGCACGAACTCGCGGTGGCTGCGGAAGTTCTTGATCATCGAGAAGATGTAGTCCCAGCGGCCGGCGTTGAGTCCGGCGCAGTGGTCGCGCAGCTCGTAGAGGATCTCCTCCATCTGGAAGGCAGCCGTGATCGTCTCGATGAGCACGGTCGCTCGGATCGTGCCGTGGCTGAGCCCGAGGTAGTCCTCAGCGAAGCTGAACACGTCGTCCCACAGCTTCGCCTCGCGGGCGGCCTCGAGCTTGGCGAGGTAGAAGTAGGGGCCGCGGCCGGCGTCGATGAGCGCCTGGGCGTTGTGGAAGAAGAACAGACCGAAGTCGACCAGTGAGGCCGATGCCGAGGTGTCGGTGCCGTGGTCGTCGACGTAGCGCAGGTGCTTCTCCGGCAGGTGCCAGCCGCGGGGTCGCACGACCATCGTCGGCGGAGCCGGATTGGTCACTTCGTAGTGCTTGCCCTTGGCCTCATCGGTGAATTCGAGGGTGCCGCGGACTGCCTGGCTGAGGTTGCCGATGCCGGTGACGATGTTGTCCCAGGTCGGGCTGGTGGCATCTTCGAGATCGGCCAGCCACACTTTGGCATCGGAGTTCAGTGCGTTGATCGCCATCGGTGCCGAGACCGGTCCGGTGATCTCGACGCGGCGGTCTTCGAGGCCAGGGGCGCCGCGGTGGCCGGCGACCTGCCAGCCGGGATCCTCACGGATCTCGCGGGTCTCGTCCTTGAAGTCCGGCAGCCGGCCGTGGTCGATCGCGGCCCGGCGCACATCGCGGGCGGCGAGGATCTCACGGCGGCGGGCGAAGAAGTTCGCGTGCAGCGCGGCGACGAAGTCGAGAGCCTCACGGGTCAGCACAGTTTCGTAGCCGCGCTGCATGGGGCCGGTGATCATCATGTGTGACATGGGAAATCTCTCCTAGGTCCGATCGACCCCGGCCCTGACGGAACCCCTAATAACGTCAGGGCCGAGGTCGAACGAGTGTGGGGTGCGCCGGCCGGGTGGACCGGCCGGCGGCGCGGCAGTTCTGGCGGGGTCAGAACCGTCTGATGGGCATCAGAACTGCGCGGCTTCGGTGGAGTCCTTCAGGGCGGTGGTCGAGGACTCCGGGTTGATGGCGGTGGAGACGAGGTCGAAGTAGCCGGTGCCCACCTCACGCTGGTGCTTGGTGGCGGTGTAGCCGCGGTCCTCGCTGCCGAACTCGCGCTCCTGCAGCTCGACGTAGGCCTTCATCTGCTCGCGGGCGTAGCCGTGGGCCAGATCGAACATCGAGTAGTTCAGTGCGTGGAATCCGGCCAGGGTGATGAACTGGAACTTGTAGCCCATCGCACCGAGCTCGCGCTGGAACTTCGCGATCGTGTCCTCGTCGAGGTGTGCCTTCCAATTGAAGGACGGCGAGCAGTTGTAGGCCAGCATCTGGTCCGGGTACTCGCTCTTGATCGCCTCGGCGAAGCGCTTGGCGACCTCGAGGTCCGGGGTGGAGGTCTCCATCCACAGCAGGTCGGAGTACGGGGCGAAGGCCAGGCCGCGGTCGATGCAGGGCTCGATGCCGTTGGTGACCTTGTAGTAGCCCTCGGCCGAGCGCTCACCGGTGAGGTACTTCTGGTCGCGCTCGTCGATGTCGGTCGTCATGAGGGTGGCGGCCTCGGCATCGGTGCGGGCGATGATGAGACTCGGGACGTTCTCGACGTCGGCGGCCAGGCGGGCGGCATTGAGGGTGCGGATGTGCTGGGCGGTCGGCACGAGGACCTTGCCGCCGAGGTGGCCGCACTTCTTCTCGGAGCCGAGCTGGTCCTCGAAGTGCACGCCCGAGGCGCCGGCTGCGATCATGCCGCGCATGAGCTCGTAGACGTTGAGTGCACCGCCGAAGCCTGCCTCGGCATCGGCGACGATCGGGGCGAGCCAGTCCTCGACGCTGGAGATGCCTTCAGAGCGCTCGATCTGGTCGGCGCGCATGAGCGCGTTGTTGATGCGGCGCACGACGGCCGGCACCGAGTTTGCCGGGTAGATCGACTGGTCCGGGTAGGTCTGCGAGGCGAGGTTGGCGTCGGCGGCGACCTGCCAGCCGGAGAGGTAGATGGCCTTGAGGCCGGCCTTGACCTGCTGGACGGCCTGGTTGCCGGTCAGCGCACCGAGGGCATTGACGAAGTCCTCGCTGTGCAGCAGGTCCCACAGGCGCTCAGCACCGCGCCGGGCGAGCGTGTGCTCTTCGATGACCGAGCCGCGCAGCGTGACGACGTCCTCGGGGCTGTAGTCGCGGGCGATGCCCTGCCAGCGCGGGCTCGATGCCCATTCGCGGCGCAGCGCGTCGACGTCGTGCAGATTCTGCTGGTTGTCCTGTGCCATGGTGTCCTCCTGTTGCGAGCTGCGCCGGATCTTTGGCGCTGAGGTTCTCTGTCAGTCGTGGCCGCCGCCGAGGCGGTGGCCGGTTCTTCTGCTGTGTTCCCTAGTCTTGTGCCCCGCACCACATGATTTCCATCGAAAATGGATAGAAGATTTATCATTCTTCTGCTGGTTAGAAATTCTGGTCTTCTGCACGCTTTTTCGTGCCGTGTGTCACAATGAAGAGCATGAGCAACATCATCCAAACCGAGGCGATCGCCGCCTCACGCACCCCAGCCACCGCCTGGGGCGCGGGCGTCTCCGGTGAGCACCAGGCCGGGGCCGACGCGCTGAGCATCGGGCAGAAGGTCCGGCACTACCGGCGGCGCAAGAAGCTCACGCTCGATGAGCTCGGCCGTCGGGTCGACCGCGCGGCCTCGCAGATCTCGACGATCGAGAACGGCAAGCGCGAGCCCTCGCTGTCGATGCTGTCCGCCCTGGCCAAGGCGCTCGACACGACGACCGATGCGCTGCTCGATCCGGAGCCGGTCGATGAGCGCAGCGCCCTGGAATTGGAGCTGGAGCGCGCGCAGTCCTCGCCGCTCTATACGTCCCTGCAGCTGCCGCAGGTGCGGGCGAAGTCGCTGCCGCAGGATGCCCTGGAAGCAATCGTCGGTCTGCAGAGGCAGCTGAGTCAGCTCGTGCGCCGGCGCGCGGCCACACCGGAGGAAGCGAGGCGGGCGAACAAGCGGCTGCGCGAGGACATGCGCGCCAGGAACAACTACTTCGCCGGTCTGGAGCAGACGGCGGCCGAGCTGCTCGACGTCATCGACTACGACGATGGGCCGCTGCGGCAGGCGCAGGCCGCCCGGCTGGCCGAACATCTGGGCTTCAGCCTGCACTATGTCTCGGACCTGCCGAAGTCGACGCGGTCGGTGACCGATACGAAGAACAAGCGGCTGTACCTGTCGAATCAGGATTTGGCCGAGCACGACCCGCGTTCCTACCTGCTCACCGCACTCGCCTCGCACATCCTCGGCCATCAACCGCCGCACGACTACGGCGAGTTCCTCTCCCAGCGGGTCGAGGCGAACTACCTGTCAGCCGCACTGCTGCTGCCGGAATCGGCCGCGGTGCCGTTCCTGACGGAGGCGAAGAAGAATCGCCGGATTTCTCTGGAGGAGCTGCGCGACTTCTTCGGCGTCAGCTACGAGACCGCCGCCCACCGGTTCACCAACCTCGCCACCGAGCACCTGAGCCTGCCGGTGCACTTCATGAAGGTGCACTCGTCGGGCACCATCCACAAGGCCTACTCGAACGACGGGCTGCCGTTTCCCACCGATCCGCTCGGAGCGATCGAGGGCCAGTACGGGTGCAAGCGGTTCACCTCCCGGCAGGTGTTCACGGTCTCTGACCGGTTCAGCCCGTACTTCCAGTACACCGACACCCCGAAGGGCACGTACTGGTGCACCGCCCGGGTGCTGCCGGGCGCCGGCGACTTCTCCGTCAGCCTCGGAGTGCCGTTCCAGCATGTGCGCTGGTTCGATGGCCGCGAGACGACGAAGCGCTCGCAGTCCCGCTGCCCGGACCCGAGCTGCTGCCGCCAGGCTCCAGATGAGCTGGAGGAGAAGTGGGCCGACGCCTCGTGGCCGTCGGCGCGCATGCACGCCTCACTTCTGGCCGCGCTGCCGCCGGGCGTGTTCCCCGGTGTCGATACGACTGAAGTCTACGAGTTCCTCGAGCGCCGGTCCGGCGACTGAGAGTGATGACAACCGGCTGAGAGAACGGCTGATACCCGTCAGGGTATCGAGCGATAGAATCGGGGGATGGACCGAGACAACCGCAGCATGTGGAATGAACGATGGGCCGATCACGACTCCGATGTCGACGGCACCGACCCCAACCCCGAGGTTGAGGAGGCGATCGCCGGGCTGTTCCCCGATGCCTCGGCTCGCCCCGGTGGCGAGGAGCGCGGCAACGCGCTTGCCACCCTCAAGGCGATCGACCTCGGCAGCGGCGCCGGACGCAACACCGCGCCGCTGGCCCGGGCTGGCCTGCAGACGACCGCGATCGACTTCGCACCCTCAGCGATCGCCCGGCTGTGCGAGCGGGCGGAGTCCGAGGGCTGGGATGAGTCGCTCATCGGCATCACCGCGGACCTGGTGCCGTGGATGGAGACGACCGCTGAGCGTTACGACCTCGTCGTCGCCGGCTATCTGCACGGCATCGACACGGCGATCACACGCGCGGCCCGACTGCTGGCACCCGGCGGGCAGCTGCTGTGGATCCTGCACGCACCGGAGTCCCCGCACGGTCCGCCGCCTGCCGTGGCGCGACCGAGCGCCGAGGAGATCCTCGCCGAGGCCTCGGCGGTGGAATTCCTCACTGCGGTGCAGGTCGACACAGTGGTGCGCGACGAGCAGTTCACCGACCTGATCCTCACCGCCACCCGCCGCGACTGACCGGGCGTGAGTGCAGCCGGTCCGAGCCAACGAGGCGCGAGCCGGCTGCACGCGGTTCGGGCCGGCTGCTCGCGGTTCGGTCGACGGCAGGTTCTGCTTGATCAGACCGCCAGTGGGCGGGATGTCACGAGCCTGACACACGGAACACGTGACGGGCACACAGGCGACGCAGGCAGCACCTGAGGTCTTCATACGGTGGAGGCAGTTGAAGAAATGAGTGGAGGTCCCCAGTGATCTCCCACCACCGTGAGGAGACGACCATGCGTAAGTCCATCATCACCAAGACCGCCACCGTCATCGCCGGCGGAGCCGCCGCCCTGAGCCTGTCGGCCTGCGGCTTCCAGATCAGCTTCGGCAACACCCATGGTCAGCAGCAGGAAGAGCAGACCCGCGACCGCAACCCCGAGGACCAGCAGCAGAACGACGAGAACCAGAACAGCAGCCTGGACCAGCAGAACCAGCAGGGCACCGACTCCGGCACCGACCAGAACACCGGCTCGGGATCGGGCTCCGGCAGCGGTTCTGGCTCCGGCTCGGGCTCGGGCAGCGGATCGGGCTCTGGTTCCGACGCAGGCAGCGGAGCCGGCTCGGGCACCGGATCAGGCACCGGCACGGGCACGAACACCAACTCGGATTCCAACAGCGGTTCGACCGCTGCCGACGGCACCCCGGTCATCAAGGACTACCAGCTGGAGAAGTCGATCAAGGAGCAGGCTGAGCAGCAGTCGGGCATCAGCGGCATCACCGTCGACTGCAACGACCTGCGTGCCGACTACGTCGGCGCAACGACCAGCTGCACGATGGACGTCCCCGGTGACAAGAAGTACTTCCCGCTGGCCAAGGTCACCAGCATCGACGGAAACTACGTCAAGTACGAACTGAAGTTCCCCGGCGTCGACTTCTGATCACGCCGAGAGCAGGGCAACTCAGCGCTTCCGCAGCCGGTAGGCATCTGCCGGGCGGGAGCGCTGCTGCGTCTCCAGCTGCCGGCGCAGCTCGGCGTTCTCGGCCCTGAGCTGCTCGCTCTCAGCGCGCAGCGCGGCCAGCTCCTCGCGCATCGCATCCGATGCCGCACCACGGGCAGCCTCGGCAGAACCGGCAGCCGTGCGCTCGGCAGCTGCCACCCAGCCGCGCAGCGTGCGAGGATTGACATCCAGGTCCCGGGCGATTTCGGCGACCGGCCGGGCAGACGACTGCACCTGCCGGACCGCATCGGCCTTGAACTCAGCCGGGTAGTTCTGTCGGGTGCCTGCCATCACGGTGCTCCTGGGGTCGAGGGTGCGGGTCTCTCCAGCTTAACCACCGGCCTGTGGCCGGCCGGTCAACTGCCGCACAGGCGCACCTCCCCGAGCCTCGGCACTGACCGGGCTCAGCGCAGGTCGGCGACCGCCTGGTCGACAATGTGCTCGGCGATCGCCAGCGAACTCGTCGCTCCCGGCGACGGTGCGTTGCGCACCTGGGTGAGCCGGCCGCGGGTGGTGATGACGAAGTCGTCGACGAGGTTGCCCTGGGCGTCCATCGCCTGGGCGCGCACGCCGCGCGGGCCCTTGCGCACCGTCATCGGGTCGATGTCGGGCACGAACTTGCGGGCCTCCTCGATGAAGGCCTTGGGGCTGAGCGCGGTGCGCACCTCGCGGGCGGCCGCCCCAATGTTCTGCGAGGCGAACTTCCAGAACCCCTTGAAGCCCAGCGTCGAGCCGATGTCGGACAGGTCGAACCCGCCCTTCGAGTACGACTCCCGGCCCATCGACAGGAAGGCGTTGGGCCCGAGCATGAGCGCCCCGTCGACCCGCCGGGTCAGGTGCACGCCGAGGAACGGGTACTTCGGATCCGGGACCGGATAGATCAGCCCGCGCACCACCTCGGCGGCGGGACGATCGATGATGAAGTAGTCGCCGTAGAAGGGCACGATCTTCGGCACCGGATCAAGGCCGGAATTCACCGCCAGCCGGTCCGACTGCAGGCCGGCGCACGTGACGACGAGGTCGAAGGACCCGGCGTCCTCGGTCACCATCGACTCGCTTGCGCCGGGCATCGCCAGGCGGATCCGGACCTCGCTGCCGAGCGTGTCGAGCTGAGCGACCTCGGAGTTGAAGCGCAGCTGCCCGCCGGCGGCCTCGACATCGGCGCCGAGCGCCTCGGTCAGCGCAGCGAAGTCGACGATCGCGGTGTGCGGCGAGTGCAGCGCGAGCACTCCGCGCACATTCGGTTCGACCTCGCGCATCTCATGCCGGTCGAGCAGCTTGACGTGCGGGACCCCGTTGGCGGTGGCGCGCTCGTGGATCTTCTCCAGCCGCTCGACCTCCATCGTGTCGTGGGCGACGACGAGCTTGCCGCACTCCTGGTAGGGGATGCCGCGCTCGTGGACGTAGCGCACGAGCTTCTCCACCCCGGCCCGGCACAGCTTCGCTTTGAGGCTGCCGGGCTCGTAGTACAGGCCGGCGTGGACGACACCGGAGTTGTGGCCGGTCTGATGAGCGGCCAGATGCGGTTCCTTCTCGAAGAGGGTGACAGTGGCGTCGTCGAAGCGGTGGGCGAGCTCGCGGGCGACGGCCGTGCCGATGATGCCGCCGCCGACCACGGCGATGCGTGAGATCTTCATGACGCCATCATGTCACCCGCCCCGCTCCCCTGCCAGGGTCATCCCAGCCCTCCACGACCGCGTGCGCGCACCGCGGATTCGCCCGCTCCCGAGGCGGCGGTCGCCGTCGTGGGGGAGGTGGCGGGTGTGGATGCGCCGGGCTGGGGGTGTGGATGCGGGCGTCTGCGGGTGTGGATGGAAAGGCTGATTCGCGGCCCGAAGTCGAGCCTGCGGCGACTCGGGGACGGCGCTCCGCCCTCACACGGCGAGCCAGCGGCCCTCCCCTGCGATTCGCTCACCTGCGGTGATGAGATCGACTCGAGTGCACTGCTCTTGCGCCACCGCTCCGGGCGCGGAGCGAATTCCCTATCCACAGCACCTAATGACCACAAGTCGCAATATATGAGTTTTTTGGGAGAAGAAAATATTCATGGACATATATAGACAGAGATACACCATCTCTGTACGATTGTTGTTATCGAACGCACAAACCGAACGATGGAGTTGATGGACGTGCCGACACTCACGCGCAGAACCCACCGCGATGATCCCGCCTTTGACGAGCTGTCGGATTTCAGTGCCGCACTCACGACGATCGAGCTGACGCACAGGAGCATCGACAGCTACCTCCTCGCGCAGCTGAAGAACCTCTTCGAGCTCTTCCTCAGCCGCATCAGCGCTGACAACCCCGACAGCCATGCCGAACAGCTGGCCGCTGTGCGCGAACTTGTGGCGCCGTCCGTCAATACGGCACCGGCCGAACGTGAGGCTGTCAACGCCCGGCGACGCGCAGCATACGAGTGGATCGAGTCCCTCATCCCTGCCACGAGTCTCATCCATGCGGCTCAGCTGCTTGATGTGACGCCCAGCGAGATCGGGAACCGGGTCCGGTCGGCGGCACTCGGGATGATCTGCCTGCCCCAGGCGACCGAGCAGGCCGCCAAGCAGCTGCTCTCCTTTGAGCGGTATGCCCATGCCACCCGGCGAGCGCGCAGCCTCGACACGTCAGTGTTGCCGGAGTACGACGACGGGCTCGTGCGCATCCGCGCCTCTGACATGGCCGCGTTCAAACGTGCGGTGAGCCAGCTCGTCGCCCGCCTCTCAACACGCGAATCCCAGACCAAGCACATCCGCCAGCGCCGAGGGGTGAGCTTCCATTACGATCCGCATGGAGAAGCCACCATGGTGGCTCGTGGGCCGTCGCCTGCCATCGCCCTCCTCGAAGCACGCCTCACCGGTGTCGCCCGGGCAGTCATCACCGGCAACACCTCAAGTCTCGGCATCGTCAATGCCGGCGAACTCGCTGACGATCGTTCCCTGCGCGAGCTCATCTTCGACTTCCTGGCCAACTCCCTGCCGGCCGGAACCGTCACGGTTGCCGCCGACGACTGCGCACCCGTTAACCCGGGTGGCTCCGCTCGTGCGGGTGCCACGGGTGATCCACCGACGGCAGACAGGCTGACGGTGCCGGCAGCGAATCCGGCCGGCATCGACATCGATGCCACGGCTGAGAACTACAGCAGGCACTACCGCGAAGTCGGCATCAGCTGCCCGACGGAATCCGACTGGCTCAAGCGCCAGGCGCGCGTCACGATCACCGTACCGGCGCTCACACTCCTCAGTGGCAACCCCAGCACCGAACGCTGCACAGGAGACCGATCCGCAGTCGGGGTGCCGGGCACCGTCAACGGCGCCCCTGTGGCACCGGACGCCGCCCGGCAATTGGTAGGAAGCGGCCACTCAACCGTGTACCGGCTCCTCACCGACCCAGTGACTGGAGTCGTGCTGGACCACGCAGCGGAAAAGTACACGATTCCCGATCCGCTCAGAACCGCGCTCGTCGAGAAGTGGCAGTTCTGCACTCTTCCGGGGTGCGACCGTTCCGCCGTCAAGGCCGAACTAGACCACATCATCCCGTTCAACCACAGCAGCCCGAGGGAAGGCGGGCTGACGACGATGCAGAATCTCCACCCGCTCTGCCGCCAGCACCACCAGATGAAGACCGAGCGGAAGATCTCTGTCACCCGTGACTCTCTGACTGGATTGCTCAGCTGGCAGCTGCCCGGAGGTGTCACCACCACATCCGAACCGCCCAGCCACCCCATCAATCAGGCACACGCGGAACTGCTCAACCGAGTGTGACCGACAGCTCCACCTATCCTTCCCCGCCCCAAGCGTCTGCCTGCCCCACCGGGCAGTGACAGAACGTTCTTCAGTAACTCCATAGAGATGAGGCAACGGTCGGGCGCCGGCCAGCGATGGCAGGCGCCCGACCACACCCCGATAGCCGGATGCACCCCGCCTTGAGTCCGAGCGATGCACGTCGCCTTATTATGAGCGAGATGACTGACGTGGAGCTGACACCGATCGGCCGCCCGCAGCTGCTGTGGCCGCTGCGAGAGCAGGCCGCAGCCGAGGTGCACTCCCAGGCCGGCGCCCGGCTCACCGGCTGGAAGGTGCCTGGGGCCTCGGAAACGGCCATGGAGCCCGAGGTGGAGACCCGGGTGGGTGCGGATGCGAACCTGCTCATCGAAGGCGACAATCTGCCAGCCCTCAAGCTGCTGCAGCCCACGCTTGCCGGGCGGGTCAAGGTCGTCTATATCGACCCGCCGTACAACACCGGCAGCAGTCTGAGCTACGCCGATCGCGCGCGTGCAGATGCCTCTGTCACCAGCAGGGATGCGTGGCTGGCGATGATGTATCCCAGGCTCGTCCATGCCCGTGCCCTCATGCGCGCCGACGGAGTCATCTTCGTTTCGATCGACGACCGGGAATCGGCAGCCGTGCAGCTGCTGTGCCATGAGATCTTCGGCGAGGAGAACTTCCTCGGCACGCTCGTCCACCAGCGCGCCAAGGGCGGTGGGAACGCGAAGTTCTTCGTCCGCGGCCACGACTACGTCCACGTCTGGGCCAAGGACGCTGCACAGGCCAGCGGCTTCACCACCGAGAAGCGGCCTCCGGCCAAGTACGAGCGCATCGACGGACAGCTCATGCTCGTCGAAGACGATGTGCTCAGGGTCAGCTTCGGCAAGTACACGCGCGGAACCGAGCGACGGCTGATGTATGAGGACATCGTCGCAGTACGCGGACAGGCGAAGAAGGACGAGGTCGATGCCGGAATCGCTGCCGGGCACTACCAGCTGCGGCCATGGGGCGAAGGCAAGCACGCGGTGGTGCGGCTGACGCCGGCGCATCTGGCGAGTTCGAAGATGTACTCGATCATCCGCGCACTAGGCGAGACCGGCCGGCAGGACCTCATCGACCTCGGTCTCGGCGGGATCTTCGCCTACCCCAAACCCGTCGAGCTGCTCACCGCTCTCATCGCCTCCCAGACGATGTTCGACCCCGAGGCGATCGTGCTCGACTTCTTCGCCGGCTCCGGCACGACCGCGCAGGCCGTCATCGAGCTCAACAGACGTGACGGCGGCTCGCGCCGATTCGTGCTCATCCAGCAGCCCGAGCCCATCCGGGCCGCCGGCGGCGCCAGGGTGGGCGCACACGCCGATGCCGAGGCGGTCGCGCAGTTCCCTACGATCAGCGCATTCATGGCCGAGCGGGTGAAGCGGGCCAGCGGAGACTTCATCGCGGTGACCGTGACGGCTGGCGAGGCTGAGGGCCGCGCTGAGAGTGAGGCTGACGCTGCCGGTGACGCGGTGGCCGGCTGCGACCTGGATGCTGCGAGCCTCAGGGCTGCCGGCGAGGCGCAGGGTGCAGCCGCGGCGGGGCAGTCCCGGACATCCGCGCCCGCTCAACCATGACGGCGATGTGGACGCGGTTGCTCGTGTCGAGCTTGGCGTTGATCCGGTTGAGGTGGGTTTTGACCGTCGCCGGGCTCATGAAGGTGGCCTCAGCGATCTCCTGATTCGACAGCCCTTCGGCCACCCGCGCGGCGATCTCCAGCTCCCGGTCCGTCAGTTCGGCCAGCAGCTCGACGGCGTCGCGCTGCAGCTGCTGATCGCGGTTCGCCACGACGGTGTTGAGCACCTGCCGCAGCGAATGCGGTGAGAGGATCGGCTCGCCCCGATGGACGGTGCGGATCGCCTCGGCGAGGTCGACCGGGCCGATGTCCTTGAGCAGATAGCCGGCGGCCCCTGCCGCGAGCGCGCGGAAGAGGTAGTCGTCGCTGTCGAAGCTCGTCAGTGCCACAACAGTGGGCGGGCGGACTCCGTTGACGAGGCGCTCGATCGCCTCGATGCCGCCGATGCCCGGCATCCGGATGTCCATGAGCACCACATCGGGAAAGTGCAGGGCGACCTGTTCGAGAGACTCTTCGCCGCTGAGCGCCGAGCCGACGACATCGATGCCGGCAGCGGCGGCCAGGATGCCTTTGATGCCGGTGACGACCATCGGATCGTCGTCGACAACGACGACACGGATCGGGGCATCGGTGTCGGTCATGACTGCAACATTACCGGAGGACCCGGCCCACTCCGGAGCAGCACGGGAGGTGCGAGGACTGGGTGGAGACAGGTCAGGGGCCCGAAGGGTCGGCCGGGGCGAGCGGAGGTGCCGGCCGGTTGAACGGCGGGAAGACGACATCGACGACGAACTCGCCGCCGTGCACCCCGAGCTGGGCGTGCCCGCCGAACGCGGCCGCACGCTCGCGGATCGTCTCCAGCCCCGCACCTGAACCGGTGTACGAGAGATCCGAGGTGCCTGCCGCCTCGGCCGCGGGAACCGGATTCGACACCCGGATCCGCACCCCGGCAGCCGCCGAGGCGGTCACACTCAGCTCGACCGGCGCACCGGGCGCGTGCTTCATCGCGTTGGTCAGCGCCTCCTGCACGATCCGATAGGCGGCGCGGTCGACGGGAGTCGGGGCGCTGTCGAGGTCTTCGATGATGATCGTCTGCCGGATGACGGTGCCGGTCGCCTGCACGGAGGCGATGAGCTGAGGCAGGGACCGCATCGAGGCGAGGTTGGGCGGGGTCGAGGCGTGGCGCCGGGCCTGCACGCCGGCAAGCGTCCCAGCCCGCACCCCGCCGACGAGGTGGCGCAGCTCCTCAAGCGAGGCGTGCGCCTCCCGGCGCAGCGCTGAGGCGGTGGAGGTGACATCGGCTGCGGAGTCTGAGCCGACTTCCAATGCGCCGCTGTGCAGCGAGATGATCGACAGCCGGTGGGAGAGCGTGTCGTGGAGTTCGCGAGCGAGCAGCTCGCGTTCGGACTGCCGGGCGAGTTCGGCTGTCAGTGCCGCGTTGAGCTCGACTTCATGGGAGGCGAAGGCCTCGACGGCCTGCATCCGGCGGGTGCGGCGCAGCAGCAGACCGAATCCCAGGCTGAGCCCGAACGCCACCGCCGCAACGGCGATCGTCAGCCCGTTGACGGCAGTGGCGGACTCCGGGGGCGGCGCGGCGGTGGCGAGCCCGGTGGGCTGGATGCCGGGGTCGATGAACAGGATGGAGTACGGGTTGAGCTCAGTGCGGTTCAGGCACAGCCGGAGCGTGGAGACCGTCGTGAGCAGACCGCCTGCGATGGCGGCGATGAGAGCCTGCCGACGGGGGCTGCGGATGAGCAGGTGGAACATGCCGATGAGCATGAGCAGGCAGTCGCCCCAGCCGGCGGCGAGCATCGCACCGACGATGAACGGCGCCCACGGCCACCGATGCCGGACGAAGACGGTTGCCCACAGCGGCACGAGGACGAGCACGGTCATCACGCCGAGGTTGCCGAGCTGCCCGTCATCGAAGGCCCAGGGCGCAGCGATGAGCGCCATCATCGAGATGATGAGGCCGATGAGGTAGGTGACGATGCCGACGACGATGCTCGTGGCGATGCGCAGCCAGCGCGGAAACCGGCTGCCCGGCAGCTGCCGGTCCGCCGTCCGGGCTGGAGGTGCTGGCGCGGCAGCCGGGCCCGAGGCGGTGGCTGGGTGCGGTGCGCTGCCCGCGTGCCCACCGCTGCCCTGCGCAGGTGATCCTGGCACGCCGGCAGGCGCCTCCGGACCGTGAGCTGGAGGCGCATACCGCGGGGCTGCTGGCCTGCGGCTTGGCGGCTGGGATGGATGACCTGACACAACTGCATCGTATCCGCCGGCACAGACCTGCCAGTCGGCCAACCGGCTCATGCTGTGTCCACCGATGAGCTCGCGCAGTCGAGCCGATCGGCGGACGCGCAGCACCCGGCGCTCGATGAGGCTGGAGAGGTCAGAATCATCACCCCGGCAGCTGGACTCCAGCTGCCACCAGCGCCCGCAGCGCGGCCACTCGGCGGCACCGGGCTCGACTCGATCAAGGAGCGTCATGTCCAACCCCTACGACCCCGCACAGCCGCAGCCGGATTCCCAGCCGGGCCAGCCGGGCCCACAGCACCCTCAGCACGCGCAGACCGGACCGTATGGTCAGCAGGGCCCGTACGGGCAGGTCGATGGGCAGACCGCGCCCGTGGGCACCCAGCAGCAGTGGGGCGCGCAGCCGCCGGTGAAGCAGAAGAAGCCGCTGTTCAAGCGCTGGTGGTTCTGGCTCATCATCGGCATCGTCCTCATCGCGATCATCAGCTCGATCGCCGGCGGCGATGACACCTCCGGACCAGCCGACGAGCAGGGCGCTGCGGAGGAAGCCGACACCTCGGCCGAGGAATCCGGAGCCGGTGAGGCCGACGCTGCCGACGAGGAGCCGGCGGCAGCGACGTACGGCATCGGCGACACCGTTGAAGCCGACGGCTGGGAGATCACCGTCAGCAGCGTCGAGGACGGCATCTCGACAGTCGGTGACGAGTTCCTCAACGCGCAGGCGCAGGGACAGTTCGTCACCGTGAAGATGTCGGTGAAGAACACCTCCAGCTCACCGGAGTACTTCTTCGAGGACAGCATCAAGCTCGCAGACGACGCCGGCAACACCTACTCCTCGGATTCCGAGGCCGGGATCTACGCCGGGGAGGATTCGCTGCTGCTAGAGGAGATCAACCCGGGCAACACCGCCTCGGGCACGATCGTCTTCGACGTCCCCGCCGATGTGACGCCCGATCGGCTGATCTTCGAAGGCGGCTTCTTCTCCACCCCCGTCGAGGTCGCGCTGTCCTGAGCACTCGTTCGCCGAGTCCACCTGCGCTGAGCCCGCCGCCGAGGTCGCGGCGGGCTCAGCTGCACCGCAGGCTCAGACGTGTTTGTCCAGGGCGCTGAAGCGCTCGACGGCATCGGGGGCACCAGCGATGATGATCTCATCATCAGCCTCCAGCACCGTCCCACCGTCCGTGTTCGCCCACCCGGCACCGGGATGCTTGACGGCGATGACGGTGACCCCATGCGTCCCGCGCAGCCCGAGCGCGCTCAGCGGCTGGCCGAGCACCCGCACCGGCGGGGTCGTGCGCACGATGGCGTAATCGCTGTCGATGCGCAGGAAATCGGACATGTGCCCGCGGATGAGATGCGCCAGCCGGCGGCCCATATCGTCTTCTGGGTTGACGATCTGCTTGACGCCCAGCTGCGCGAGGATCTCAGCGTGCGGTTCGGAGATCGCCTTGGCCCACACCCGGTCGTTGCCGCTGCGCAGGATGCGGGAGGCCGCCAGGATGCTCGCCTCCAGGTCTGAGCCGATCGCGATGATGACCCTACTGGCTTCGGGCACTCCGAGTTGGGTGAGCGCTGCATCCTGGGTCGCGTCGGCGCGGGTGACGAAGGGAAGCTCATCACGCAGGCTCTCGACGATGGCCTCATCGCAGTCGATGCCGACAACGTCGACGCCGAGCGAGGTGAGCTCACGGGCCAGCGAGGCGCCGAAGCGGCCGAGCCCGATGACGACGACCGCGCCGTGCTCGGCCATCGGCGTCGGGTCGCCGGTGAAGAAGGTGCGGGCGCGGGAGTGCCAGGGTGCGTGCGGGTCGGTCATGACAGGTTTCCTCTCAGCGCCGCTCAGCCGATGAGCGGGCGTTCCTTGGGCAGTTCGTGCTGTTCGCGGTGGCGGCGCAGCGCCAGCGCCGAGGCGAGCATGACCGGGCCGATGCGGCCGGTGGCCATGACCAAGATGATGATGCACTGCGCAGCCGGCGGCAGGTCGCCGGTGATCCCCGTCGACAGACCGACAGTCGCAAACGCGGAGACGACTTCGAAGAGCACCTGATCGAACCCGAGGTGCGGGTCGATGAGCATGATCGCCATCGTCGCCGAGACGATGAGGGTCAGCGCCAGCACGATGACCGTCGTCGCCTGACGATGGACGAAGCGGGAGACCCGTCGGCCGAAGAGGACGACGGTGCGCCGGCCGGAGATCTCCGCCCACGTCATCGCCGCAAGCACCGCGACGGTGGTGAGCTTGACACCGCCGGCGGTGCCGGCCGGGCCGCCGCCGATGAACATGAGGATGTCGAGGCCGAACCACGACACCGGGTGCATCTCGGCGATGTCGATCGAGTTGAAGCCGGCGGTCCGCGCGATCGTCGATTGGAAGAACGCCGCCAGCAGCTTCTGCCAGCCGTTGAGGTGACCCATTGTCGCCTCGTTCGACCATTCCTGGGCGAGCAGGAAGAGGGTGCCTGCGACGAGCATGATCGGGGTGAGGCACACGACGATGCGGGTTGTCATCGACCAGCGCATCGGGAACCGGTAGCGGTAGGCGAGTTCGGTGAGCACCGGGAAGCCCATCCCGCCGATGATGACGGCCAAGCAGATCGGCAGGCTGATGAAGGGGTCCCCGGCATAGGGCATGATCGAGTCGGCCCGCAGCGCGAACCCGGCGTTGTTGAACGCCGAGATCGCATGGAAGATGCCGTGGTAGATCCCCTCACCGGGTGTGTCGGCATACCGGGTGGCGAACCGGACGCTGAGCAGGCAGGCGACCACCGCCTCGGTCACGGCCGAGAACGCGAGGATCCGCAGCACCATCGGCCGCAGCCCGCCGAAGTCCTCGGTCTTCGTCTCGGCAGCGACCGTCTGACGCAGCTGCAGGCCGGTGCGGCGGGCGACGAGCATCGCCAGCAGCATCGTGAAGACCATGACGCCGAGCCCGCCGATCTGGATGAGCGCGAGGATGACGAGCTGGCCGAAGAGCGTGAAGTCCTGACCCGTGTCGAGGACGACGAGCCCGGTGACGGAGAACGCCGAGGTGGTGGTGAACAGCGCGTCGATGACGCCGATGCCGCCCGGGGCCGTGGTGGCTGCAGGCAGCATGAGCAGGGCCGAGCCGATGGTGATGACCACGGCGAAGCCGACGATGATCCGAGCCGGAGGGGACACTACTGTCCAGACCGGGATAGGCGATGGGCTATCGTTTCTCTCAGCACAGCGTAATCCTAGTCACAGACTGGCCGCTGTGCTCAGCAGCACGGTGATTTTTCTCGGCCACGGCAAGCCTCGGCCGATGAGAGCGACAAGGAAGTTGGATTCATGACTCACGAACACTCTGCATCCGAGGATCGGGGCCACGGGTTCGTCAAGGCACTGGGCACGATCGACGTCCTCTTCATCGGCTTCGGCGCGATGATCGGCTTCGGCTGGATCGTGCTGACCGGCGGCTGGCTCGATGACGCCGGAACGCTCGGCGCGCTGCTCGCCTTCGCCGCCGGCGGTGTCATCATGGGCTTCGTCGGCGTTGTCTACTCTGAGCTCGTCGCCGCGATGCCGCATGCCGGCGGTGAGCACAACTACCTCATGCGCGGCATGGGCCCGCGCCTGGCGATGCTCGGCTCCTGGGGCATCACCGGCGGATACATCGGCGTCGTCATGTTCGAGGCCGTCGCCGTGCCGCGCACCATGACCTACCTGGTGCCCAACATCGAGCACATCCACCTGTGGACGGTCGCCGGCTTCGACGTCCACCTGACCTGGGCGCTCATCGGCTCGATCACAGCGGTGCTGCTCACCTGGCTCAACATCCGCGGCATCAAGATGACCTCGCTGGTGCAGACCTTCGTCGTGTCCTTCCTGCTGCTCGTGGCCCTCGTGCTCATCGCCGGCGCATTCGTCGGCGGCGACACCGCCAATACCCAGCCGCTCTTCCACGGCGGAGTCGGCGGGTTCATGCTCGTGCTGGCCGTAGTGCCGTTCCTGTTCGTCGGCTTCGACGTCATCCCGCAGTCGGCTGAGGAGATCCGCATCCCGCCGCGCAGGATCGCCCGCCTCGTCGTCTTCTCCGTCGTCATGGCCGTCGTCTTCTACCTCGTCGTCATCTTCACGACCTCACTCGCCCTGCCGGCCGATCAGCTCGTCGGCCTCGATCTCGCCACCGCCGATGCGGTCGCGGCGATGTTCGGCTCGGACCTCATGGGCAAGATCGTCATCGCCGGCGGTCTGGCCGGCATCATCACCTCGTGGATCGCATTCCTCATCGGCTCCTCCCGCCTCATGTGGGCGATGGCACGTTCGGGCATGATCCCGCAGTGGTTCGCCGTCCTCCACCCGAAGTACGGCACCCCGGTCAACGCACTGCTGTTCATCGGCGTGCTCTCCGCTGCCGCCCCGTTCCTCGGCACCGCGATGCTCGGCTGGGCCGTCGACGCCGGCTCGCCGATGATCGTGCTGACCTACTGCATGGTCTCGATCACCTTCCTCATCCTGCGCCGCCGCGAACCTGACATGGAACGCCCGATGCGCATCGGCGGCGCCGGCAACGGCGGCATAGTCATCGGCGTCATCGCTGTTGTGCTCACCGCGGTGCTGTTCGTCATGTACATCCCGGAGCTCACCCCGCTTTCGGTCACCCTCGACTGGCAGTCCTACCTCATGTTCGGCGTCTGGATGCTCGTGGGCGTCGCGCTGATGCTCCGCGTCCCCGGCGGCATCCACGCAGGCCCCGATGCTGAGGACCAGCTGCTGGAGAAGATCCGGGCCCGCCGCGGCACCGACGGTCCCGCCTGGTGAACCGGGCCCGAGGCGGTGGCCGGGCGGCCAAGCCGGGACGCTCCACCTCGTCCATGCCGACGGCACCTGTTCGGTGCACCGGACCGGTGGCATCAAGACCGGCACGGTCGCCTCTGCCGACGGGCACATCTTCCACTCCGATGCCGGGCACGACTCTGTGCTCTCAGACGAGCTCGTCACCTACGACCACCCCGAACCGGAGTCGGTGGCGATGGCGACGAACGCTCCTGGTGAGCTCAAGCGGCACGTGCTGTGCGGAGAGTTCACCAGCCTGTCGAACTGCGACGGGACCCTCAGCGTCGTCGTGTCCGAGAACTCGATCGACCGCGATATCCCGCGCGACAGCTACCTCGCCTTCACACCCGACGGCTCCGGGGTCGCAGCGGAGGAGCTGCCGAGTGAGCGGATCTCGACGATCGGGCAGTCAGCCCAGCCCTGCTGACTGTCAACAGCAGCGGGCAGGTGTGGCAGGTCGATCTGCGCAGAGGACGGCGACGACAGGGTCGTCACCGACATCACCGCGGTGACGCCTCAGGAGTGAGGGCCGGCAACCGGGCTTCGAGTGCGGCGGCGATCCGAAAGACGGTGGCATCGTCATAGGCGCGGCCGACGACCTGCGCACTCGTCGGCACGCCGTCGGCGGCGACCCCGGTCGGCATCGCCATGACCGGCAGCCGGTTGGCGATGTTGAACGGTACCGTCATGTGCCGTTGCCAGTAGAACTCGCATCCATCGAGGCCGTCCATAAAGAAGTCGTCGACAGGCAGACTCGCCACCGCCGAGGTGGGAGTCAGGAACGCGTCGACGTCGGAGAGCACGGCAGCGATCTGGGTCTGGATGCGGTTCTCGATCACGAGGGAGTCGACGACAGAGAACCGGCTGGCCCAGCGCTGGGTGAGTTCGAGGAAGCGCTGCGTGTACGGTTCGAGCAGTTCGGTGCGTCCGTCGCTCATGCGGCGGATGTTGCCGGCCAGGAAGTGCCCGTAGTGGGCCATCGACGCATCGGTGATGTCGGCGAGGCTGAGGTTGAGGTCGATGTCGGCGACCTGCGCACCCGCGGCAGCCAGCGCATCAGCGGCACGCTGCAGGCCGGCGGCGACATCCGGGTCGACGTCGTAGCAGCCGAGGTCCGGGCTGATGCCGATCCGCAGACCGGTGAGCTCGCCTGAGACGAGGTCGCCGGTGAGCTCAGCGCCGGGGTAGGGCTGCGGCGTCGGCACAGTGCCGTGGTCGGTGGGGTCGAGACCGCAGATGATGCCGGTGGCCAGGGCGGTGTCGGCGACGGTGCGGGCGAGGATGTGATCACCGCGGTACCAGTCCTGGTTGAGCGGCGGGGTCGCCGGGGTGCGGCCGAAAGGGGTCTTGAACCCGGGCAGCCCGCAAAACGCCGCCGGAATGCGGGTCGAGCCGGCGATATCGCTGGCGGTGGCCAGCGGCGCGTAGCCGAGCGCGACCGCTGCACCGGAGCCGCCGGAGGATCCGCCGGGGGTGCGCTCGGGATTGAAGGGGTTGCGGGTGATGCCCCACTCACGGGTCTGCGTGAAGGTCGCACACGACATCTCGGGCGTGGTCGTGCGGGCGAACGGAATCGCTCCAGCAGCCCGCAACCGGGCGACGATCGGATGGTCGGCAGCCGCGATGCGACCGGCGAGCGCCTGCGACCCGCGGGTCGCCGAGCAGCCGGCGACGTCGTGCTGCTCCTTGACGAGCAGCGGGATCCCCAGCAGCGGCGGCAGGTCGCGCCCGCCAGCACGGTAGGCCTCAGTTGCGGTGGCTGCGGCCTCGCGGGCAGGTTCGGCCATGATGTCCATGACGGCGTTGAAGCTGTCATCGAGGGCCTCGATGCGCCGGATGCATGCCTCCAGGTACGCCGTGGGGGTGAGATCTTGGGTGCGGAAGGCGGCCACCGCCTCGGCGATGGTGAGTGTGTGCAGGGAAGCATCGTGAATCGTCATACCCGAATGATGGCACAGCCGGCCTCTGACCCAGGGGCTTCGCTCGCAGCCGGGCCCGAACTAGGCTATAGGTGAGGAGGGAGATGGCGTGACGTCCGAAGACCTGCGAGACACCGGCGCTTCAGCGCGCCGTGCCGCCCGTCATGTCACCCTGTTCCTCGACGTCGACGGAGTGCTGAATTCCTACCCCGTCACTGGACTGCGGTTCCTGCGCGAACGCCGCCGGAAGGTCCGCGCCTGGCATTACGAACTGCACTTCCGGCCGCGGGTCGTGCGCTTCCTCGACCGGCTCACCCGCCGCCGGCTCGTCGACATCGTGTGGCTGTCGACGTGGTCGCAGCGCTGCCGCACCGAGATCGAGCCGAAGCTCGGATTCCGCTCCAGCTTCGAGGTCATCCCGATGCCCGATGACACCTACAACCGGTTCGCCAACGACCCGCACGAATGGTGGAAAGCCCGCGCCGTCGAGGAGTGGTTCGCCGCGCACGAGGAGGGCCGCGCGATCTGGATCGACGACGATCTCACCGCCCCTGAGACCCGAGCGCACTTCGAGCAGAAGTACGGTTCACGGCTGCTCATGATCGCCCCCGAGTTCTCCCAGGGGCTGAGCGAAGACCACTTCTCCCTCATCCGCAACTTCACCTACCGCCGCGCGGTGCCGGCTCCAGCACGCCGCACACTCCTGACCACAGAGCCGACCGGCGAGCTTGCGGCCGTCCAGGTGCCGGCACCCGGCCTGACGAGCACCGACAGCCTCGCCGGCGACAACGCCGCGGTCACCAACGACTTCCCCGCCGGCATCGGCACGACCTACCATGGAAAGGCCTGACATGACACCCAGTCCCGGAACGCGCGCCCGCCCGGTCATCGGGATCATCGATTCCGGGCTCGGGCTCGTCAGCTACGCCGACGCACTTCACCACCAGTGCCCGGCCGCCGACCTTGTGCTCGCAATGGACCCGGACTGGATGCCCTACGGGTCACTCGACCCCGAGGTGGTGGCTGAGCGGGCACTGCAGTCGGCCAATGCGCTCAGCCCCTGGCAGCCCGATGCGATCGTCGTCGCCTGCAACACCGCCTCCGTCCACGCCCTGGAGCGGTTGCGCGAAGTCTACGAGCCCGGCACCCCGATCATCGGCACTGTGCCGGCGATCAAATCCGCCGCTGCCACCGGGGAGGACTTCGCCGTCTGGGCGACACGAGCGACGACCCGCTCGGCTTATCAGGAGGGGCTCATCGCCGAATTCGCCTCCGATGCCACCGTCCACCAGGTGCCCTGCTACGGCTTAGCCGACGCCATCGATGCCGCCGATGAGGCCCGCATCGACGAAGCGATCGCCGCCGCCGTGGCCGCCACTCCCCCGGCCGCCTCGGGGATCGTGCTCGGCTGCACGCACTTCGGGCTCGTCGCCGACCGGATCCTGCAGCAGCGGCCGGGCACCAGCGCCCTGTTCGACTCCCCCCACGCCGTCGCCCGCCAGACCCTCAATCGCCTCGGGCTCGCCCCGGTGACCGACGCCTCGGCGCCGGAAGCCACCGAAACCGGGCGGGTGCTGGCAACCTACATGTCCGGCCGGCGCGCCGGGCTGCCCGACGCCTTGGACGCCTACCCGGCGGGAGTGCGGCTGCGCGCCATCGAGAACTGAGCCGTTGCGCGCGGTCAGTCGGGCCGGCGGCGCAGGTGAGAACCGTCACCGGATTGAAACCGAACGCTGTTGACCGGCGTCCGAGAAGCTGGATAACGTCGAAACACTACCCCAGCGCATGCGCCGGCGACATTCCCACACCGCAGTGGTTCTCGAGCGGCGATTGCGTGCCCCACCACTTCTGAAAGGTCTCCTCAGTGGGTGTTCTCGACCGCGAAGCCATCGTCGCTTCTCCCAAGTTCAATCGGTGGCTCATTCCCGCCGCGGCCCTGGCCATCCACCTGTGCATCGGCCAGGTGTACGCCTTCTCCGTCTTCAAAGCTCCGCTCATGGACCACTTCGCCGTGCGCGAGGTGGCCGTCGGCTGGATCTTCTCGCTCGCGATCCTCATGCTCGGGCTCTCCGCCGCCTTCGGCGGCACCTGGGTGGAGAAGGCCGGGCCGCGCAAGTCGATGGCGCTGGCCGGACTGTGCTGGGTCAGCGGCTTCATCGTCGCGACCTTCGGGATCTCGACCGGACAGCTGTGGCTCGTCTACCTCGGCTACGGATTCATCGGCGGCATCGGCCTGGGCATCGGCTACATCTCCCCGGTCTCGACGCTCATCAAATGGTTCCCCGACCGTCCGGGCCTGGCGACCGGCCTGGCGATCATGGGCTTCGGCGGCGGTGCGCTCATCGCCAGTCCGGCCTCGAACGCACTCATGACTCACTTCGGCGGCGGGCCCGATCCCGAGCAGCTCGTCAACGGCATCATCCCCACGTTCATCACCCTGGCGATCGTCTACGCGCTCGTCATCACCGGCGGCGCCTACTGCATCCGCGTGCCGCACCCGGACTGGAAGCCGGCCGGCTGGGACCCGACGACGGTGAAGGAGAAGCCGCTGCAGACGACGAAGAACGTCTCGGCGAACTCGGCGATCAAGACCCCGCAGTTCTGGATGCTGTGGATCGTGCTGTTCACCAACGTCACCGCCGGCATCGGCATCCTGGAGAACGCCGCGCCGATGATCCAGGACTACTTCCCGCAGATCACCGCGGCCGCAGCCGCCGGATTCGTCGGCATGCTCTCGCTGACGAACATGGCCGGCCGCTTCGTGTGGTCGAGCCTGTCGGACTACATCGGGCGCAAGAACATCTACATCGTCTACCTCGGCCTCGGGCTGCTGCTGTACCTCGCGGTGGCCGTCGTCGGCGGCGGATCGCTGTTCCTGTTCCTCATCGCCACCCTCATCATCCTGTCGTTCTACGGCGGCGGCTTCGCCACCATCCCGGCCTACCTGCGCGACCTGTTCGGCGTGTACCAGGTCGGTGCGATCCACGGCCGCCTGCTGACCGCCTGGGCGGCTGCCGGCGTGGCCGGCCCGCTCATCGTCAACCTCGTCGTCGAGTCGCAGGCCGCGGCTGGCAAATCCGGCCAGGACCTCTACAGCCTCTCGCTGTACATCATGGTCGGCGTGCTGGCCATCGGCTTCATCGCCAACGCGCTCGTCCGCCCGGTTGATGCCAAGCACCATGAGTCCGAGGAGGTCGTCGCCGCTGCGCAGGGCCGACCGGGTCCGGGCGCCGTGGCAGCTGAAGAGACGCGTGCGCACAGGCGCGATGAGAACGCGCAGAACGGCGGCTTCCACGCCACCATCGCCGTGGTTCTCGCCGGTGTCGTGTGCGCCGGCCTGCTCTACGGACTCGTGCAGACGGTCATCAAGGCCGCCGCGCTGTTCTGATCCACGAGGTTGGGTTTGAACATTGTCATCCCGGGTTGCAACTGCTACATTAGCGTCAACAGCTTCTGCCGTTGACCCTCCGCTGATAGGGAGCGTTGTCGATGACAGAAGCTTTTACTATTCTCCACCAGGTGGTTGTACATGAGCGTCAACGAAGAGAAAAAGGCCGCGCCGCCTGCTTCAGCTCCCGTTCGAGAGATTGTCACAGCGATCCTCGTTGACGGTGGTTTCTACCGGCGGCGCGCACGTCGGTTGTTTGGCGACAAGGAACCGGATCAACGTGCTCAAGAGCTCGTCACTTACTGCTTTCGTCATGTACTACGATCCCAAAGCCACCTATACCGCATTTTCTACTACGACTGCCCGCCGTCGGACAAAGTGCTCTTTCACCCCTTAACGCGCACCAACGTAAATCTGCGCAAGACTCCCAAATACGAATGGATGACCGACTTCCTCGCCGCAATCGTCCGAAAGCGCAAAGTAGCTCTTCGCCGCGGTGAGGAGCTCGAAACCCAACACGGCTACCATTTGAAGCACGAAGCCCTAAAACGCCTGTGCAGTGAAAAGATTACCGTCTCCGAACTCGCCGAGACTGACTTCGGCTTGGATATCACACAAAAGGGTGTCGACATGCGCATCGGTTTGGACATCGCTTCGTTGGCTCAAAGACGAGATGTCAATCAGATCATCATGATCTCCGGAGACAGCGATTTCGTTCCTGCAGCAAAGCACGCTCGTCGCGAAGGTATCGATTTCGTCCTCGACCCCATGTGGGCGCAAGTATCCGAAAGCCTCTACGAGCACGTCGATGGTGTCCAATCATGCGTGACCCGGCCACCTCGGAATCTCGACGATCCCCTTCACTCAGATAGCATGCACAATGAGGCTCCGGAAGAGCAGCCCAACGAGGACGTGCCACGTTAGACCCCGGGAGCCCTGAACGCCTGCCGCATGCAGAGAGGGAGTCGAGACGATGAGCGCAGGCCAGTCCTACCTCGTCAGCGGCAACCTCGTCGCCGTCATCACCGCCGTGCGCGACGGCGTCCCCTTCGTCCTCACCACCGGCGGCGGCACCACGCTGCCGGCCGGTCCACTGCAGCGCAGCCACCGCTCAATGCAGGAGGGCATGCGAGCGTGGGTGCTGAGCCAGACTGGCTGCGAGCTCGGCTACATCGAGCAGCTCTACACCTTCGCCGACCGCAACCGCGGCTCCGGTCCCGCCCTCGAAGTCTCCTATCTCGGGCTGACGACGATGGAGCCCGGCGCCGAGGCGTGGCGCAGCTGGTACGAGTTCTTCCCCTGGGAGGACCGCAGGGACGGCACTGTGGTCGTCGACGAGATCATCGCGCCGGCTCTCGGACGTTGGGCCGAGGAGACGACTGACGGGGATGCCGGAGAGGGTCGCCGGGTGCGCTGTGAGGCGGCCTTCGGGCTGGCCGGCCGGCCGTGGCATCCGGACATGGCATTAGCGCGCTATGAGCTGCTGTACGAGGCCGGGCTCGTCCCCGAAGCCGGCGCCGAAGATCCTGTGCCGGGCCGGCCGATGGCTCCGCATCACCGGCGGATCCTCGCCAGCGGGATCGCCCGGCTGCGTTCGAAGATCCAATATCAGCCGGTCATCTTCGAACTCCTCCCGAAGACCTTCACGCTCTCCGGTCTGCAGACTGCTGTCGAGGCGATCGCCGGCCAGGAGCTGCACACGCAGAACTTCCGCCGGCTCGTGGCCCAGCAGCAGCTCGTCGAGGACTCCGGTCAGGTCGCCTCCAGCACCGGTGGCAGGCCCGCCAAACTCGTCCGGTTCCGCCGCAGCGTCCTCGATGAGCGCGCCGCAGCCGGCACCAAGCTGCCGATCCCCCGCGTGAAGTAACCGTCAGCCCACCCACGCTGACCAGCCGGTTTGCTCCCTCGCGCCTTTATGCTCATACTGAGCATAATAAGTTCAGGCAGCCCGAGCGAAGGAGCCGCATGCCGACCGTGACGATCGACACCGATGCCCTATACCAGCGCGTCGACTCCGTCATCCCCCGCATCGAGTGGGCGACGATGGAAGACGACATCGCCGCCATCTGGCGACTCAAGGAGGAGCGCAACGCCGTCATCCTCGCCCACAACTACCAGACCCCGGAGATCTTCCACGGGGTTGCCGACATCGTCGGCGACTCCCTGGCACTGGCCCGCGAGGCCGAGAGAGCCGATGCCGATGTCATCGTGCTCGCCGGTGTGCACTTCATGGCCGAGACCGCCAAGCTGCTGAATCCGGAGAAGACCGTCCTCGTCCCCGACCTGCGCGCCGGCTGCTCGCTGGCCGAATCGATCACAGCAGCCGACGTCCGGCAGCTCAAGGCGGACAATCCCGGCGTTCCCGTCGTCACCTACGTCAACACATCGGCGGCGGTGAAGGCAGAATCGGACATCTGCTGCACTTCGGGCAATGCGAAAGCAGTCATCGAGTCCCTCGGCACCGACCGGGTCATCATGATCCCGGATGAGCACCTGGCGGCGAACATCGCCCGCGACTGCGGCGTCGAGGTCATCACGTGGCCGGGCCGCTGCGAGGTCCACGACCGGTTCACCGCCGCCGACATCGAACAGGTGCGCCGCGACCACGAGGGCGTACTCGTCATGGCCCACCCGGAGTGCCCGCCGGATGTCGTGGCCGCCAGCGACATGGCCGGTTCGACCGCGCAGATGCTCGCCCACGTCGCGCAGCAGCGGCCCAAGCGCGTCGCGCTCATCACCGAATGCTCGATGAGCGACAACATCGCCGCCGAGATCCGCGACGTCGAGATGATCCGGCCGTGCAATCTGTGCCCGCACATGAAGCGCAACTCGTTGGCCAACATCCGGGACGCGCTCGAGGGCATGCAGCACGAGGTGACGATCGACCCCGAGGTCGCCGACCGCGCCCGCGCCGCCGTTGACCGGATGCTTGCGATCTCATGACCGGTGAGCGGGCTGCGCTGCCGAAGGTGATGATCGAAGGTCTCGTCCGCAATGCGCTGTTAGAGGACTTCGGCCGCGCAGGCGACCTGACGACGACGGCGACGGTGCCTGCCGGGATGCGGGCGAGCGCTGTCCTTGCCGCCCGCCAGCCTGGGACGGTCGCCGGTCTCGACCTGGCCGCTCTCGCCTTCGAGCTGCTCGACCCCGCCGCCGAGGTGGTGGTCTCGAAAGGCGACGGCTGCCGGGTGGGTGCTGGTGAGGAGATCGCCACGATCACCGCCGATGCCCGCGCGCTGCTGAGCGGTGAACGGGTGGCCCTGAATTTCCTCGGACATCTGTCGGGGATCGCCACTGCCGCGGCGACCCTCGTCGATGCAGTCGCCGGGAGGTGTGCAGTCGCCTGCACGCGGAAGACGACGCCTGGGCTGCGGGCGGTTGAGAAGTATGCAGTGCGCTGCGGCGGCGGAATGAACCACCGCACCGGGCTCGACGATGCGGTCCTCATCAAGGACAACCACATCGCGCTGGCCGGCGGCGTGACGGCCGCAGTCGAGCAGGTGCTCGCCCAGGTCGGACATCTCGTCGCCGTCGAAGTCGAAGTCGACACGCTCGATCAGCTGCGCGAGCTGCTGGAGATCTCCGATGGTGTTGACGCGGTGCTGCTGGACAACATGGAGCCAGCTCAGCTGCGAGAAGCCGTGGAGCTCATCGACGGCCGCCTGACAGCAGAGGCCTCAGGGCGGATCACAGTCGAGACGGCACCGGCGATCGCTGAGACCGGCGTTGATCTCATCTCCGCCGGCTGGCTGACCCATTCGGCTGCGGTACTCGACATCGGGCTGGACATTCAGGTGTGAGGGGCCTGGTCTCACCGGCTCTGCTGGAATCAGTGCAGGCGCTGTTCGTGGGAGTAGGCGTTGAAGGTGGAACCGCGGTTGAAGCCGATGACGGTGACACCGAGTTCTCGCCCGAGGTCGACGGCGAGTGCTGACGGGGCCGAAACTGCCGAGAGCACCGGGATGCCGGCCATCGCGGCCTTCTGCACGAGTTCGAAGGAGGCCCGGCCCGAGACCTGCAGGACAGCCCGGTCAGCCGGCAGCAGCTTCTGCTCCAGTGCCCAGCCGAGGACCTTGTCGACGGCATTGTGCCGGCCGACGTCCTCTCGCAGAACCAGCAGGTCCGGTTCCCTGCCATCCTCCCCCGCCTCGGGAGCGGCGAACAGGGCTGCCGCGTGCACCCCGCCGGTGGAATCGAACAGACCCTGGTGCGACCGCAGCAGCTCGGGCAGGGCGAGCACTGCGGATGGACTGATGAACCCGGGTTCCGGCGCGGCGACAGGGTAGGCGGATTCCTTGCGGACGGCTTCGATCGAGGCGGTGCCGCAGATGCCGCAGGCACTCGAGGTGTAGACCTGGCGGGCTCGGAAGGTCTCGCGGTCCCACACGCCGGGCTGCAGGCGGACGGCGGCGACGTTGTAGTTGCGGCTGCCATCGGGGTCGAGTCCCGAGGCGAAGTCGACCTCGACGATGTCAGCCATCGACGTGATGACGCCTTCGGTCAGCAGGAAGCCGGCGACGAGCTCGACGTCGTCCCCGGGGGTGCGCATGGTGACGGTGAACTGCTCACCGTCGAGGCGGACTTCCAGCGGCTCCTCACCGGCAACTGCGTCGGCGCGGGCGCGGACCTCGCCGGAGGCGTCGAAGCGATGGACGCGGGAGCGGACGACCCGGCGCATCACAGCCCCTCGTCGAGGTGCTTGTACCAGGCGTCGATCCCGCCGGTGAGGTGCTTGACCTGGGCGCCGGACTGCAGGAGGACACGGGCGGCGGCCTGGGAGCGGGCGCCGGACTTGCAGTACAGCACCACCTCGGCGTCAGAGGACTTCGCCTCGTCGAGGAGTTCAGCGACCGCCTCGCTGCCGGCGGGAGACTTCTGGGTGAACTCGCCGACCGGGATGAGGCGGGCACCGGGGATGATCCCGGTCTCGGTCTCATAGGGTTCGCGCACATCGACGAGCACCAGCGGCCGTCCCTGCACTTCGAGGGCATCGACCTCCTCCTGCAGCTGGGCGCAGTTGAGGGCGGGCACGAGGTCGAAACCCACCTCGGCGGCGGTGGCCGGGCGGCGGACGGCCGGGTTGGCGCGCAGCGGCAGCCGCTCCCAGCCGGCAGTGCGGATGTCGTAGATGAGCACGGTGCCGATGAGCGGCCGACCGAAGTCGAGGATGAGCTTGAGCGCTTCACCGGCCTGGGCGACGCCGAGGATGCCGGGGACCACCCCGAGCACGCCGGCCTCCGCGCAGCTGGGGATCGCCCCGGGCGCCGGCTGGCTGGGCAGCAGGTCGCGGTAGACGGGCCCGCGGGAGGCGTGGAAGACGCTCAGCTGCCCGCCGGTCGTCAGCACCGAGGCCCACACGTGCGGGATGTCGGCGACCGTGGTGGCATCGGAGACGAGATAGCGGGTGTCGAAGTTGTCCGCCCCGTCGATGACGATGTCGTAGCCGCTGATGATCTCGTAGGCGTTGCCGGCGTCGAGGCGGATCGGGTGCATCTCGACGGTGACGTTGGGGTTGAGCGCATTGACGGTCGCGGCAGCCGAGACGGTCTTCTCGATGCCGACGTCGGCGGTGGTGTGCAGGATCTGCCGGTGCAGGTTCGACAGTTCGACCTCATCGTCATCGACGATGCCGATCGTGCCGACACCGGCGGCAGCGAGATACAGGGCTGCCGGCGATCCGAGTCCACCGGCGCCGATGATGAGCACGCGCGCCCGGCCGAGCGCATGCTGGCCGGCGACCCCGACACCGGGGACGGTGATCTGCCGCGCATAGCGGGGGTGGCTCATGAGCCGATCCCCACCCAATCGTGGCCGCCGGTCGCGTAGTGCTGCTGCTTCCAGATCGGCACCTCGGCCTTGATCCGGTCAACAAGTTCGGCGCAGCAGGCGAACGCCTCGCGCCGGTGAGCGGCGGCGACCGCGACCACGAGTGCGTCCTCACCGACGGCAAGGCTGCCGATCCGGTGAGCAGCCCAGATCCGCACCCCACCGGACTCAGCCGCGAACTCCTGGGCGACTGCCGCGCAGGTCGCGGCGAGGATCTCACCGGCCTGCGGGTGGGCGGTGTAGTCAAGCCCGGTGACGTCGTCGCGGCCGGAGTCGTGGTTGCGGATGACCCCGCGGAAGCTCGCGACCGCACCCATCTGCGGGCTCAAGACCGCAACGGCGGCGTCGTCTGTGAGAGGGTCCTCGGTGATGGATGTGTGGACGACTCCGGTTGCCGGTCCCGAGGCGGGGGCCGGCTGAGCAGGGTGGCGGTGGGAGTCGTCGTGGTCGCGGACGTCTGCGAGCTGTGCCTGCAGGTGGTGGAGGACGGAGTCGAGGACGGTGATGCCGTCGCGCACCCCGCCGGGTGAGCCTGGAAGGTTGCAGATGAAGGTCTGCCCGCACAGCCCGGCCCTCCCGCGGCTCATCATCGCCTCGTCGAGCTTCTGCAGACCATAGGCCCACAGCGCGTGCATGATCCCGGGGGCGGGCCGGTCGATGAACTCAGCCGTCGCCTCGGGGGTGGTGTCGTCGCTGTTGGTGCCGGTCCCGCCGGTGGTGAAGATGAACCGCGGGCGCTCGCCTGCCGGCAGGTCGACGAGCAGGCGCTGCAGTGCCGTGCGCACCGGGGCTCCGTCGGCGACGATGATCGGATCGGGCACGCGGTAGCCGTGGCCGGTGAGCCAGTCGGTCAGCAGCGGCCCGGTCGTATCGGCGGCTCGACCTTCGGCGGCGGCGGTCGAGACGACGATGACAGCCGCCCAGTCGCCGGCGCCGAAGTCCGGCTTGCGCTTGATGCGGCGGCCGGGCTGGAAGGCGAACTCATCAGCCTTGCTCATGGGAGGCCTCCCTTCTCATCAGCGGCGCGGTGGTAGTCGCCGCTCTTGCCGCCGGTCTTGGCCACGACGCGGGTGGTGGTGATCTCGGCGGCCTTGTCGAGAGCCTTGATCATGTCGTAGACGGTCAGGGCCGCGACCGAGGCGGCGGTCAGGGCCTCCATCTCGACTCCGGTGACCGCGGTGGTCTTGACGCGGGTGCGGATGTGCACGCCGGCCGGCAGCCGGGTGAAGTCGACGGTGACCCCGCTGATGGGCAGCGGGTGGCACAGCGGCACGAGCTCGGGGGTCTTCTTCGCGGCCATGATCCCGGCGACCCGGGCGACGGCGAGCACATCGCCCTTCGGGGCGGTGCCTGCGAAGATCTGCTCGACGACGTCGGCGGTGGTGGCCACGACCGCCTCGGCGGCGGCGGTGCGGGCGGTCACCGGCTTGTCCGACACGTCGACCATATGGGCGGTGCCGTCGGCGCGGACATGGCTGAGCTCACTCACCGTGGGCCTCCTCAAGCGGCAGAATCTGGACGGTGGACCCGGCGGGGACGACCTCGTCACCAGCCGGGATGCGGATGAGTGCGGTGGCCTGTGCGGCCCCGGCGAGCAGGTGGGAGCCGGTGCCGGAGAAGGCGGCCGCGGTGGTGTGACCGGTGTCGTCGGTGTGCCAGGTGCCCCGCCGGATCTGCTCCCGGCGGGCCAAGGGGGTGACGTCCCCGCTCAGCTCCGCCGGCTGCCAGCGGTGGGCCGACGTGCACCGGTAGCCGGCGGCGAGCGCTGGCCTGAGGAACATCTCGGCTGAGACCCAAGTGCTCACGGGATTGCCGGGGAAGCAGATGATGACTGCGCCCGAGGTGTGGGTTCCGAGGCCCTGCGGGCCGCCGGGCTGCATGGTCACCGATCCGAAGGCCGCACACCCTTCGAGTGCCTGGCGGATGACTTCGTAGCGGCCGGCGCTGATCCCGCCGGAGGTGATGATGAGATCAGGCGCGTGGGCGGCGACGTCGGCTTCGAGGACGGCGGCGAAGTCGGCGACGGTGTCGGAGATGAGCCGGGAGGCGGCGACGGTGACGCCGTTGCGGTCCAGCCAGGCGGCGAGCATCGTGAGGTTCGCGTCGTACAGGGCGCCCGGGCGCAGCGGGGTGGTGCCCGGGGCGCTCACTTCGTCACCGCCGGTGTAGATGACGGCCCGCGGCCTGGCGTGGACTGCCACCTCGGTCTGTCCGAGTGCGGCGATGGTGCCGAGCCCCGGGACGGTCAGGCGCGTGCCGGCAGCCAGCAGCAGGTCCCCGGTGCGGGCGTCGGAGCCGGTGGGACGCACGAACATCCCGGCTGACACCTCGGGCACGGTGACCTGACCGGCCGTCACGGCAGCGTCGAAGCTCGTGGCGTCGGTGTCTTCGATCGGGATGACGGCATCGGCCCCGGCGGGGATCGGCGCGCCGGTCATGATCGGGGCGGCGTGAGCATCCGGCAGCGGGTCGGGCCAGTGGCCGGCCGGGATCATCGGTGCCAGCGGCAGGGTGGCGGGCGTGTCGGCTGCGCAGACGGCGAAGCCGTCCATCTGGGAGTTGTCAAAACCGGGCAGGTCTCCGGTGGCGGTGACATCAGCGGCGAGCACCCGGCCGGCGGCTGCCGCCAGCGGCAGGGTTTCGGTGCGCACGCGCTCCCCGCCGGCGGTGCGCGCGCTGGCCTGGGCGGCCACCGCCTCGGCGACGGCACGGATGTGGGCGGTAACCGAGCGTGCACCCGTCGCCGGCCAGCCGTCTGCAGTCGTGATCATGGACTCAAGCCTAGTCCCCGAAGCTCCACGCCCGGTGGACGCCCCGGGCCTTTCTAGCCGAGACACATGCGCCGTTGCTAGACTTGATGCATGTCTGTTGAGCTGGGACTTCCCACCGTCAGGCCCACTGCTGGCAGCGTCGCCGCGTCGCTGGCCCGCCGGGCCGCCGATGCCCCTGCCTCCGGGCCGCTGCTCGACCAGTTCGGCCGGGCCGGCACCGACCTGCGCATATCCCTGACAGACAAATGCAATCTGCGCTGCACCTACTGCATGCCTGCTGAGGGCATGGACTGGATGCCGCAGAAGAGCCTGCTCACCGCCGCTGAGGTGGTGCGTCTTGTGCGCATCGCTGTGCGCGACCTCGGGGTCACCCAGCTGCGACTGACCGGGGGCGAACCGCTCATCCGACCCGACTTGGAGGCGATCATCGCCGGCATCCGCGCCGAGCACGCCGCGCTGCCGATCGCCATCACCACCAACGGCATCGGCTTAGCCGCCCGCGCAGCGAAGCTCGCCGAGGCCGGGCTGTCGCGGATCAATATCTCCCTCGACACGATCGACGCAGACACCTACGCGAAGCTCGCCCGCAGGGACCGGCTCACCGAGGTGCTCGACGGCATCGACGCCGCGCAGTCCGCGGGCCTGTCTCCGGTGAAGATCAACGCGGTGCTCATGCGCGGGGTCAACGACGATCAGGCCGCCGACCTCCTTGCCTTCGCGCTCGACCGCGGTCTGGAGCTGCGGTTCATCGAGCAGATGCCACTCGACGGCGATCACGGCTGGACGCGGGCGAACATGGTCACCGCCGAGGAGATCCGTACCCAGCTGAGCGCCCACTGGGATCTCATCGCCGACGACGTCCCGCGCGCCGGCGCCCCAGCTCAGCGGTGGCGGGTCTACCCGCACGCAAGCACCGCCTCGGGAACGGTCGGGGAACCACTGGGCCGGGTGGGGATCATCGCCTCGGTGACCGAGCCATTCTGCGGCGACTGCACCCGCACTCGCATCACCGCCGAGGGCAAGATCCGCTCGTGCCTGTTCTCGCATGAGGAGTTCGACCTCTCGCTGCTGCTGCGCTCGGATGCCGATGATGCCGCTGTCGGGCAGGCGTGGCGGCAGGCGATGTGGCTCAAGCCGCGCGCCCACGGGATGGGCCGGCCGGGCCTCGACAGCGACGAGTACGTCCAGCCGGAGCGCTCGATGAGCGCGATCGGAGGGTGAGCATGGGTCAGCAGCACACCGCGCCCGAGGCGGGGGACGGCTGGGAGGTCACCGTCCGGTATTTCGCCGCCGCCCGGGCTGCCGCCGGTGGGATCGCCGAAGAGCAGGTGCCGCTTAATGAGCCGGTGAGTGAGGCGCAGCTCTTCGAGCTGCTGGCCGAACGGCACCCGGAACCACCGGCTGGGGAGCCGGCGCTTAAGACTGTGCTGGCGGAGAGCTCGAGCTTCGTCGACGGGTTCGTCGTGCTCGACGGCACGCTCATCAACCCTGGTCAGCGGGTCGATGTGCTGCCGCCGTTCGCCGGCGGGTGAGCGGGCACAGGCAGCGCCTGCGGTGGCCTGAGCGGGTGCGGCGCTGACCGGGATCATGTGCGGCCGGCCGGGGTCATGTGAGAATGACACCATGACCCACCCCGACTGGGCCGAGGCGATCACCATCGCCGCGCGCGCCGGTGCCTCGACACTCCAGCCGACCGCAGCACAGCCGCTGCCGGCATGCCTGGGCCGGGTGCTCGCACACACGGTGACAGCCGGCCGCGCGATCCCGCATTTCGACTCCTCGGCGATGGACGGTTTCGCCGTGTCCGGCCCACCCCCCTGGCAGCTCGAGGCGAGCACCGCCTCGGGAGCGGATGCCCACGCCGCATCCGGCGCCCGTCCGCTGGCGGCAGGGTGGGCACGGCCGATCCTCACCGGCGGCGCAGTGCCGGCAGGCACCACGAGCATCGTGCGCTGCGAACACGCCGAGGTGATGGGAGCCGACGCGGCCGGGCAGACAGTGCTGCGGCTGCGCGCTGATGCCCCGGCAACGGATCTGGCACCGGCGCGCAACATCCGGCGAGCCGGCCGGGAGACCCGCGCCGGTGAGGTGCTGCTGGAAGGCGGACGGGTGCTCTCACCGGCCGATCTGGCCTATACGGCCGTTGCCGGGCTCGATGCGCTGCCGGTGCGCAGACGGCCGCGGGTGGCGCTGCTGATGACCGGAGACGAGGTCATCACCGCAGGTCAGCCCGCACCCGGGCAGGTGCGCGACACCTTCGGACCGGCGCTGCCGGGACTCGTAGCAGGCCTGGGCGGAGACGTGATCGATGTACGGCGGATCGCAGACGATGCGCAGGAGACCCGGGTCGCGCTTTACGAGGCGCTGGCTGCCGCTGATGTCGTGCTCACCACCGGCGGGACCGGACATTCGGATGCCGATCACGTCAGGCGGGAGTCGGCACGTTTGGCCAGTGAGCTGCTCTTCCCGGAGCTGGCGATGCGGCCAGGACATCCGACGACGTTCGCGCAGCTCGGTGGGCACCCGGGAGCCTGGCATGTCGGGCTGCCGGGCAACCCGCTGGCGGCGATGACGGCGATGCGCGTCGTCGTCGAACCGCTGCTGTGCGGGATGCTCGGCCGCCCTCTGCGCTCGGCACGTTCGGTGGAGGTCGCCGTCGAGGTGCGGCCGGTGCGCGTGAGCACACTCATGCCGGCGCGCCAGCGCGAGGGCAACCGCTGGGAGCCCTGCGATGCCCGTGGGGCGAACATGCTGCGCGGACTCACCGAGGCCGACGGGTTCCTCACCGTGCCGACTGCGGGTCTGCGCGCCGGCGAGCAGGCACAGGTGCTCGACCTGCCCTGGCCGCAGCGGTGACGGTTCGTCTTCGCTGCCCTCAGCTCTGGGGCTGTGGGTCGTTCCACGACCAGATGTCATCACCGCGCAGCACCGCATCGACGTGAACACCCGTCCGTCCTGGTCAGCAGCTGACGCTGGCCTTTCAGTCGGCGTGTCAGCGCAGCCGTGAGGTGATCGTATCGGCCGCGGCCTTGACACGGTCTCTGACTTCGCTCACCCGCGCGTCGCTCTGCTCAGCATCCGGGATGCTGACCCCGACGCCGGCGACCGGGCGGTCAAGCACATCGAAGACCGGCGCGGCGACCGTGCACACACCTGGGGTGATCTCCCCGCGTTCGAGCGCAAAGCCCTGCTGGCGAGTCTCGGCGAGTTGGCTGAGCAGCTGCCGCATCGAGGTGGGCCCGGCGCCGGTGCGGGAGACGAAGACGTCCTCGCCGCTGAGCAGTGCGAGCACATCGCGTTTGGGCAGCGCGGACATGATCGCCCGGCCAGTGGCGGTCAGGTAGGCCGGCATCCGCACGCCGGTCGCGGTGATGACGGCCACGGATTCGACCGACTGCTCCTTGAGCACATAGACGGTCTCCCAGCCGCGCAGCACCGCCAGCTGCGCCGTCCCGCGGGTCGCCTCGGCGAGCTGGCGGATGATCGGAGCCGACAGCCGCTGCAGCGGGTTGGCCCGCACATAGGCGCTGCCGAGTTCGGACACACCGGCGCCGAGCATGTACCCGCCGCCGGTCTTCGCCACCAGCCCGAGTTCTTCGAGCACCGAGAGGATCTCGTAGATCGATGAGCGCGGGATCGACAGCGAACGCGCCATCGCACCTGCGGTGATCGGCCGGTTCGATCCGGCCAGCGCGCGCAGGATCGCGACAGCGCGGCGCAGGGCTGGGACTTCGGCCATCTCAGTCTCCGAAGTCGAAGGCCCGGTAGGCCTCCCGGTAGAGCTCGCCGACTGGCCCGAGGCTCGTGTGCACGCCGTTCGCGGCGACGAGCCGGCCGGCGGAGTACACGTGGGTGACATCGGCGGCGGTGCCGGCGAGCATGATCTGCTCGCCTTTGGATCCGTAGGTGCGCGGGGTGTCGGCGGCGATGACGGCGATGTCGGCAGGCTGGCCGACGGTCAGTCCCGCGCCCGAGGCGATGGCCGGCTCTGCGTTGGTGTCGCCGAGGTGCAGAGACCGGCTGCCGCCGGAGGTGAGTGCGGCGAGCAGTTCAGCAGGGCTGAAGCGGCCGCGCTGGCCGGAGCCGAGTCGTTCGCCGGCTTCGAGCCCGCGCAGTTCCAGCAGCGGGTCGAGGGTGACGTGCTGGTCGGAGCCGAGGCTGATGACCGCACCGGCGTCAGCGAGGGCGCGGGCCGGGCCGATGCCGTCGGCCAGGTCGGCTTCGGTTGTCGGGCACATGACGATTGTGGAGGCGGCGTCACCGAGCAGTTCGATGTCCTCGTCGGTTAAGTGGGTGGCGTGGACGGCCGAGAGCCGGTCGGTCACGACACCTGCGTCAGCGAGCAGCTGCGTGGGGGTCGTGCCGTAGGCCTTCCGGCAGGCGTCGTTCTCGGCCGGCTGTTCGGACAGGTGGACATGCAGCGGGCCCTCGAGTGCCGTGAAGGCCGGCAGAGCTGCGGCGGGGACGGCGCGCACCGAGTGGATCGCAGCACCGAGGGTCACTCCCCCCGCGGTGGCATGGGCTGGGAAGTCAGCGGCCAGCATCTCGGCCAGGCCGGTGTGACGCTGCAGGTAGCCGTCGATCGTGCCGTCGCCGAAGCGCTGCTGCTCTGCATTGAGCTCTTCGCCGATCGCGCCGGTGAGGTAGCAGGTGTCGAGGAGGACGAGCCGGATCCCGGCATCAAGCGCCGCCTGGGCGAGGGCGCGCTCCATCGCGTGCGGCTCAGCGTAGGGTGCGCCGCCGGGGGCGTGGTGGACGTAGTGGAACTCGCCGACGGCCGTGTAACCGGCGGTGACCATCTCCGCGTAGATGGCGCGGGCGGCCCGGTAGTAGTTCTCCGGGTCGAGCTGGCCGGCCACCCGGTACATCACCTCGCGCCACGTCCAGAACGTCCCTCCGTCACCGTGGGTGCGGCCGCGCAGCAGCCGGTGGAAGGCATGCGAGTGGGCGTTGACGGCGCCTGGGATCGCGAACCCTGCCAGCCGGTCCCCCGCCTCGGGAGCGGCAGGGTCTGCCCCCTCCTCGATCGCGGTGATGATGCCGTCATCGTCGATGCTGACGCGCACGTCACGGGCGTACCGGCCCGGGGCCAACCAGGCGGTCTCGAAGTGCAGCGAGCCGGTCATGATGCCGTTCCGTTGTCGAGGCCGTGGGTGAGTTCGGCGGCGAGCACATCGGCCAGCGCCTTCGCGCCGGCACGGGCATCGTCGTCTTCACAGGCTTCCTCCGGGGCGTGGGAGACGCCGGTGGGGTTGCGCACGAACAGCATCGCCGAGGGCACATGTGCGGCGAGGATCCCGGCGTCGTGCCCGGCGCCGGTCGCCAGCAGGGGCGCCTCGGGCAGGACGGCGCGCAGCCGGTCGTTCAGTTCGCGATGGAAGTGCGTCGTCGGTGAGTAGGATTCTCGGCTGACATCGAGGCCGACCTCGACGCCGTTCTCCCGCGCACCGGTACCGGCGGCTTCTGCGGCGCGCTCCTTGCCGCGAGTGGTGATCGCCTCGAGGACCTCTGCGACGACGTCATCGGAATCGTGGCGGATGTCGAGCCAGAAGTCCATCGCCGAGGCGATGACGTTCGTGCCGCCAGGGTGGATCGAAGTGCGTCCGACGGTCGCGACGGCCTCATCGAAGCCGTCGGCCAACGCCGGGATGTCGCCGATGAGGCGGCTGGCGGCAGCAACCGGGTCGGCGCGGTGGGCCATCGGAGTGGTGCCGGCGTGGTTGCCCTGGCCGGTGAAGCGGAAGTGCCAGCGGCCGTGGCCGACGATCGAAGAGCCGATCGCCACCGGCTGGTCGGTGTTGATGAGCCCGACGCCCTGTTCGACGTGGAGTTCGATGAACGACCCGATCTGGTTGACCCGGTCCTGGTCAGCACCCATCCGGGCGGGGTCGAGGTCGTAGCGGGTGACGACATCGGCGAGTGTGTCGCCGTTCTGGTCGGTCAGCGCCAGGGCGTCCGCGGCGGCGACCGCACCGGTCAGCAGCCGCGAGCCCAGGCAGGCGAGCCCGAACCGGGAGCCCTCTTCTTCGGGGAACACGGCGAGCGCGAACGGCCGAGTGGGCCGATCGAAGGTGCCGCGGGCTTCGAGTTCGTCGTAGGCGGCCAGCGCCGAGGCGACACCGAGGGGGCCGTCGAACTGGCCGCCTCCGGGCACCGAGTCCAGATGCGAACCGGTGACGACGGCGTTCTCACCCGGAGCGGTCGCCCAGGCCCACACGATGCCGTTGGCGTCGATCTCGACGTCAAGGCCGCGGCGTTCGGCTTCGGCAACGAACCAGTCGCGCAGCTCACGTTCGATCGGCGAGTAGCCCGGCCGCAGGTAGCCGGGCCCGCGCGGGTCGGTGCCGACCGTTTCGATCTGGCCCATGAGGCTGGTGACATCGGTCATGACTGTTCACTCCGTCCATTCAGCACGGTGCCATCCGTGTCGGTGAGCGTATGGGTGAGGCCAGCCACCGCCTCGGCGGCGGCCGTCACCTTCCCGGAGGACACGAGCTCGATCGCGTCGGCCAGCTCCGGTGAGAGGAACCGGTCGGGGCCGGGGCCGGGCACGGTCTGGCGCAGCAGGCTGATGACCGCGCCGGTGACGGCGGCCGGGTCGTGCTCGCGCAGGTCGGTGGCCCGGGCGGCTGCGTAGAGTTCGATGCCGAGCACGGAGGCGAAGTTCGTCACCGCGGTGCGCAGCTTCCGCGCAGCCGACCAGCCCATCGACACGTGGTCCTCCTGCATGGCAGACGAGGGGATCGAGTCGACGCTGGCAGGGGTTGCCAGACGCTTGAGGTCGGAGACGAGGGCGGCCTGCGTGTAGTGGGCGATCATGAGCCCGGAGTCGACGCCGGCGTCATCGGCGAGGAACGGCGGCAGGCCCTCGTTGCGGGCCACATCCATCATCCGGTCGGTGCGGCGTTCGGCGATGTTGGCGGCATCGGCGACGGCGATGGCGAGGAAGTCGAGCGCGTGAGCGAGCGGTGCGCCGTGGAAGTTTCCGTTGGAGGACACCGAGCCGTCAGGCAGCACGACCGGGTTGTCGATCGCTGCCCGGAGTTCGCGGGCGGCGACCTGGGCGGCGTAGGCGGCGGCGTCGCGGGCGGCACCGGTGACCTGCGGGGTGCAGCGCAGCGAGTAGGCGTCCTGGACGAGGTGGGTGGACTCGCGGTGGCTGGCGACGATCGGCGATCCGTCGAGGGCTTTGAGCATGTTCGCTGCCGAAGCGGCCTGGCCCGGGTGCGGGCGCAGCGGCTCGTGCAGATCGGGCATGAACACCCGGTCGGTGCCCAGCTGCGCCTCCACGCTCATCGCCGCAGTGAGATCTGCGGTGGTGAGCAGGTTCTCGATGTCGTGAAGGGCGAGGATGAGCATGCCGAGCATGCCGTCGGTGCCGTTGACGAGCGCCAGTCCCTCCTTCTCGGCCAGTTCGAGCGGTTCGATGCCGGCTGCAGCGAGGGCGTCGGCGGCCGAGGCGGTGGTGCCGTCGGGTGCGTGGACCTCGCCTTCGCCCATCGCGACGAGTGCGCAGGCCGACAGCGGTGCGAGGTCGCCGGAGCAGCCGAGTGAGCCGTATTCGTAGACGACCGGGGTGATGCCGGCGTTGAGGATCGCGACATAGGTGTTGAGCGTCTCCAGGCGCACACCTGTGCGGCCGGTGGCCAGCGTGCGGGCGCGCAGCAGCATGAGCGCCCGGACGACTTCGCGCTCGACCGGGGTGCCGACGCCGGCGGCATGCGAGCGGATGAGGGACTTCTGCAGCTGGGCGCGCAGATCATGGGCGATGTGCCGCTGGGCGAGCGCGCCGAACCCGGTGGAGACGCCGTAGACCGGGCGGGGCGCCTCGGCCAGGGCCTCGACTGCGGAGCGGTTGGCGGCCACATTCTCAGCCACCGCCTCGGGCACGGTGACCTGCGCGTCGTGGCGGGCGACGGCGAGAACGTCGGCGAAGGTCAGCGCATCAGGATCGAGGGCGACGGTGGGGGTGTCAACGGTCATGTGGGTGCCTTTCACGATGGGTTGGCGGCGATCGGACGGCCGGCGCGGTGGACCTCACGGATGAGGTTGACGCCGGGCCGATAAGCCAGGTGCCGGTAGCTGGGTGCGGTGAGGATGGAGAAGTCGGCGCGGGCGCCGGGGCTGAGCCGGCCGATGTCGCTGCGTTCGAGTGCCGCGGCACCGCCGGCGGTGGCCGACCAGATCGCCTGTTCGACAGTGAAGTGCATATCGCGCACGGCCAGGGCGATGCAGAACGGGATCGAGCTGGTGAAGCACGAGCCAGGGTTGCAGTCACTGGCGATCGCGACGGTGACGCCGGCGGCGTGGAAGCGGCGGGCATCGGGGTAGGGCTGGCGGGTGGAGAATTCGACACCGGGCAGCAGGGTAGCCACTGTGCCGGCCTCGGCGAGGGCTGCGAGGTCCGCGTCCGAGGCGAAGGTCGCATGGTCGGCAGACGCGCAGCCGTGCGCTGCGGCCAGCTGCAGGGCGCCGCCGGCGGTGAGCTGGTTGGCGTGCAGGCGCGGACGCATGCCGTGGGCGACGCCGGCATTGAGGATGCGGGCGGTCTGGTCTTCGGTGAAGGCGCCCTCTTCGCAGAACACGTCGATCCACTTGGCCTTGCCGGCGGCGGCCGGGATGATCTCGTCGATGACGAGGTCGACGTAGCGCTCGGGATTGTCTTTGTGCTCCGGCGGGACGACGTGGGCGGCGATGAGGGTGGATTCATCGGTGTGGCGGTTGATGATCTCCAGCTGGCGGATCTCGTCCGCCAGCGTGAGGCCGTAGCCGGTCTTGATCTCGAACGTCGTCGTGCCGGAGTGCTCGGCCTGGCGCATGAGCGTCGTGAGGTTGTCTTCGAGTTCGGCGTCGCTGGCTGCGCGGGTGGCGGCCACGGTGGTGGCGATGCCGCCGGCGGAGTACTTCTGACCGGCCATCCGAGCGGCGAACTCGGCGGAGCGGTCGCCGGCGAAGACGAGGTGGTTGTGGCTGTCGACGAAACCGGGGATGACCGCGCCGCCGGCCGCGGAGATCGTGGTGGCGCCGGCGGGGGCCTCGTCAGCTGGGCCGACCCAGCGGACGATGTCGCCGTCGATGAGCATCGCAGCGTCGGTGATGATGCCAAGACGTTCATAGCCGTCCGGCGCCGAGGCGGGGGCCGGGCCGGCAGCGGCGGCTGACGGGTCGTTGGTCACGAGCTCCGAAATGTCGGTCACGAGAATGGTGCCCATGGTTTCCCTTCTGCACTGGCCGGCGGCGTCATCACCCCCAGCCATTCGGCGTCCAGCCGCGTGGATGGCGTGCACACGGCAGTCGTCTTCAGGGTGCCATCCTGAGCGGCGTGAAGGCACCGGTCTCATGCCATTATCGTCTGAAATGCCGGAATCGAGAACCTCGCAGCGAGTGCCGACGCGGCACCCAGCACCTGTGAATCGCTTACCGCCGGCCGCCAGGGACAGCAGTCGAATCTGGATATAAACTGAAAGCTGACTGAGTAGGAACTGTGCAATGCGCAGTCGAGAGAAGAGAGCATCAGATGTCGTATCAGCCCGGTGACGGCGAGACCGACCGCTTCCCACAGCAGCCGCCTCACGACCCGTCGTCCGCCTATCAGCCTCCAGCCGATGCACACAGCAGCCAGCCCGGTTACAGCCCCGCACCTCAGTATGGTTCGCAGCCGCAACCGGCATACGGAACACCCTCCCCACACCCGGGCGCGCAGACTCCGGGCTACGGTGCGCAACCGGAGCACCCTGCAGGCGAATCAGATAAGAGCTTCCTCGTCACCTGGTTGCTGGCATACTTCCTCGGCTCCTTCGGCGCCGATCGCTTCTACCTCGGCAAAATCGGCACGGCGATCGCCAAGCTGCTGACCGCCGGCGGACTGGGCATCTGGGCGCTCGTCGACCTCATCATGGTCCTCGTCGGCGCCACTCGCGACAAGCAGGGCCGCCCGCTGGCCGGTTACCAGCAGCACAAGAAGACCGCGTGGATCGTCACCGCCATCCTCGTCGCACTCGGATTCGTCCTCGGCATCATCATGGGAGTCGCCGGCCTTTTCGGTGCGCAGAGCGCTTCGACCGTGCGACCGGCTGACGAGCCGGCGTCGCAGTCAGCACCAGAAGATCCTGCCGACTCAGCGCTGGAAGAAGAACCGCCTGCAGTCGAGGAGGCCGACGCCGAGGAGGAATCGGCGGCTGAAACCGATGACGCCGACAGCTCGGGCGCCGACTTCGCCTCCTGGGCCGACGGAGCCTTCGGCACGTTCGACCCGGTGACCGAAACCGGCAGCGGTGACACGGTCATCGATATGCCCGCCGGCGCCTCCGGCGTGCTCATCACCGCGAAGTACAGCGGCGATGGCAATTTCATCATCCAAGGCCTCGACGAGTCGAATGGGAACAGCGGAGCGCTGCCGGTCAATGCGATCGGCGCCTATGAGGGGACGACTTTCGTCAGCGCAGACGGCTGGGACGCCACATCGAAGCTGCAGGTCACTGCCACCGGCGCTTTTGAGATCACGCTGTCACCGGTGTCCACGGCAGCCGCATTCTCCGAATCAGGCTCGGGGGACACGGTGATGCAGTACACCGAGGGCGCGGCAACCATCAGCTTCACTCATGACGGGGAGAGCAACTTCGTGGTGTACGAGAATTCGGGCTCCGACTTCGGACCCGACCTGCTCATCAACGAGATCGGCAGCTACGACGGCTCGGTTCCCGTGAGGTCAGGCCCGTCGATTCTCATCGTGCAAGCCGACGGCAGCTGGACAGCCTCAGCAAGCTGAGAGACTGTTCGCACACCCGAATACCGAGGGGCCCAGCTCAGATGAGCTGGGCCCCTCGAGCCATCCGCAGCGCACACGCCGATCCGGGTCCGCCCCCTGGGCCGCATCATCGGCGAAACCCAGAGCACGACGCTGCCTTCGCGCACAAGCTCCAGACGTTCAAGGGCAACCCGCAGCAGTTCCGCATCCGCGGCTTCACGGCCCAGGAGAAGGCGTTCACCTGCTCCCCCACCACATTGCTGCCGACTTCGTGGGAGTCCCTACCCGAGGGTCAGGACAATGACGACTCCGGTGCCGGCAGCCCCGCGCCTGGGCATAGGCTGGGACGATGACCCTCACAGCGCCGCGCCGGTACCGGTTCGTCTCACAGTGGCAGATCCCAGCTGAGACGCACCGGTGCTGGCAGGCGCTGTGTGCCGTTGACGGCTGGCCAGCCTGGTGGCCTGGCGTACGGGAGGCACAGCTGTACGCTGCGACCGGCACGGTTGCCCCGAACACCCGCGCCCGGGTGGTCGTCGGCAGCCCGCTGGGCTTCCATCTCGATCTCCTGCTCAGACTCACGTCTGCCACCGCCCCGCATACCGCGAAGCTGGCGGTCAGCGGTGACCTGACCGGCACCGGGACATGGCGTGCCGCACCCGATGGGTCGGGCACCCAGATGACATTCGAGTGGGCGGTGTGCTCCCGTCGAATCGCAGTCAACGCCTGCAGCCTGCTCGCCGGCTGGGCGCACCGCCATGTCATGGCCGCAGGCGAGCGCGGCCTGGCTGCCCACTTGTCCCCGGGCACACCGTCAAGCGGGTGCTGATGCGTCGGCTCACCGTCATCCTCATCCTCACGGTCGCACTCGGCACGGCCGGGTGGCTGGCCGCCACAACGGTGCCGGTCATCCTGGCTGCCGGCACCGGGATCCTCGGCGCGTGGCCGTTGCTCGCGCCACGTGAGCCGGCCACCGCCTCGGGAACGGCCAGCGGCTGGCACTGGGCCGACTGCGTCACCAGCTTCCGGTTGGGGATGCTGCTTGTCGTCATCGCCGCGATCGCCGTGCACCCGGACCCGGGCTTCGGGTGGCTGGCGGTCGCGATCGCGATCCCGATGCTCGCCCTCGACCTCGTCGACGGGCTCATCGCCCGGGCGACCGTCACGACTGCCGCCGGCGCCCGCTTCGATGAGCAGGTCGACGCGACCGTCGTGCTCGTGCTCTCCGCAGCGCTCGTGCCGCTCTACGGCGCCTGGTGCCTCATCAGCGGGCTGGCGCACTTCGCGTTCCGGGCTGGAGCCGCGATCCGGCCGGCCTGGAGAGCCGAGCTGCCGCCGTCGTGGCGGCGCAAAACGGTGGCCGCCTTCCAGGGCCCGCTGCTGCTGGCCGCTGGCTCCCCGCCGGGCTTGGCGGTGCCGGCTTTCGGGTGGGTGTGCACGATCGCAGCGGTGGCAAGCCTCCTCGTCTCCTTCGCCCTCGACATCCGCATCCTCGAACGCGGCCGTGCCGCCGAGGTCAACCAGGCCTAGACTGTCATCCATGGCCATCTCCGAATCCGGCACCGCGCTTCACCAGCGGGCACGCACGATGCTGCCCACCGATCACGGCGTCTTCACCACTTACGCCTTCGACGCCGCCGGCACCACGCATGTCGCGATGGTCGCCGGTGACCCGTCTGCTGCGACCGCCCCGCTCGTGCGGATGCACAGCGAGTGCCTCACCGGCGATGCGCTGGGCTCGCATCGCTGCGACTGCGGCGACCAGCTGCAGGCGGCACTGGCCGCGATCGCCGATGCCGGCTGCGGTGTGCTGCTCTACCTGCGCGGACATGAGGGCCGCGGCATCGGGCTCGGCCCGAAGCTGGAGGCCTATGAGCTGCAGGATGCCGGGCTCGACACCGTCGATGCCAACCGGCGCCTCGGCCTGCCTGATGACGCTCGCGACTACACCGCCGCCGCCCAGATGCTCGAGGCCCTCGGCATCACCCGGGTGCGGCTGCTGTCGAGCAATCCGACGAAGGCCGCCGCGCTCGAAGCGCTCGGCATCGAGGTGATCGAGCGGCGGATGCTCCCGGTCGCCGACCGGCCGGAGAACGCAGGCTACCTCGACACGAAGCGCCGCCGGATGCACCACGACCGGCCGCGCGCCGTGCCCGAGGTGCCGGTCGCGGCTGCCCAGGCGACCGGCACCTCGGGCCCGGACTACGCAGCGATCACCGCCGGCGCCGAGGTCGTCGCCCAGCTGGCGCAGAGCGCTGACGGATTCATCGCCGCCCGCAGCGGGGATGCGGCGTTCGTCTCCGGGGAGGCCGACCGGGCGCATCTGCACCGGTTGCGCGCCGCTGTCGCCGCAGTCGTCGTCGGCGCCCAGACTGTCGTCGCCGATGACCCGCAGCTAACCGTGCGGGCGGTTGATGGCGAGAACCCGGTGCGGGTGCTGCTCGACCCGCACGCCCGGATCCCGGCCGACCGGCAGGTGCTCACCGATGGGGCGGCCAGGACGCTGTGGCTGGTCGGTCCCGCCGCCGAGGTGCCGGCTGACCTGGCCGGTCATGTCGCCGTCGTCCGGCTGCCGCAGACCGGCGGTGCGCCGGTGTCGCCAGAGCAGGTGCTGGCGGTCGTGCGTGAGCAGGTGCCGGGCGCAGTGCTCATCGAGGGCGGCGGCCGGACCGTGTCGGACTTCCTGGCTGCAGGTGTCCTCGACCGGCTGTTCCTGACCCTGGCGCCGGTGCTCATCGGCGATGGGGTGCCGGGGCTGCGGTTCTCCGGTTCGCCGGTGATGGCCGAGGCGCTGCGGGTGCCGTTCCGGCGGCACCTGTTCGACGCCGATGTGTGCACGGAGTTCGTCCTCAGCGCGGCTGCCCAGCAGCGCACCTCGGGACTGCTGGAGAGCTGAAGCTCAGCCCTGCTGGCGCGGCTGGCGCAGCCAATGCCACAGCAGCACGGCCAGACCCGGCAGGGTCGATGCAGTTGCGAGCAGCCCATAGGCGGTTGCGGCGCTGACGGCGGATTCGGCGTGCAGGGCCAGGGGTCCGGCGAGCAGTCCGACGGACAGTTCACGAGGACCCCACCCGCCGACCCCGACCGGCAGGCTCATCGCCGCCAGCCCGATGATCGCCACGATCGGTTCGATCCGGCCCCCCAGGGCGCGCATCGCGACGAGGAACAGCGCCACGAGTGCTGCCACGCTGAGCGCAGAGGTCGCCCACACGACCAGCTGCCGGCGGGTGCCCATTCCGCGCATGCACACGACGGCGGCGATCGCACATCCGAAGGACACAGTCGCAGCTGCGGCTGCGGCGATGAGCGCCGGCGAGGTGTGCAGCGAGAGGATGACGGCGGCGGCTGCGAAGAGCAGCGTTGTCGCGCTCAGCCGCTCCGCCCCGACCGCCAGGAGCGGTGAGAGCCAGCGACGGCGCCCGCGGTCGCGGTAGACCGCTGCGCGCACGGCATCGCCGGCCAGCCCGCCGGGCAGCACCATGTTCGCGAAGCTGGAGGCGTAGCAGTCGGCCAGCGCCCGGCCGAGCCCGAGCCGGATCCCGCCGGCGGCGGCGAGCAGGTGCCAGCGCAGAGCCTGCGCACCGGTGGCTGCGAACCCGAGCACAGCGGCGGCGAGGACGCTCACTGGCCCGAGCGCGGTGAATCCGGCGGTGAGCGCCTGCGCGCCGATGAGCCGGGCGGTGATGACGAGCAGCACGACACTGGCGATCACTGCGAGCACACGCATCCACCGCCCACCCCGTTGGGTTCGCGTGCGTCTCGGCGCCTCGCCTGCTGGCAAGGCGCGCGAGCCGGTGCGTGTGCGGGCCGCCGCCGAGGTGCCGGGCACCTGGGTCATCGCCCCTCCCCTGGAGTGGTGGGCAGGATGAGCAGATCGCGGTGGTCGACGGTGACGGTGAGTGTCTCGTCAGCCAGCCGGTCGCCCAGCCATGCGGAGAAGAGGGCCGCGGAGCCGGGATCCTGTTCGCTGGCAGCGGTGACGCGGTCGGTGAGGAACCGGGTGAGGAACACGTGATCCTCACGGGCGCTGAGCTGCCAGGGGCTGGCGGTGGACTGCACGCGCATGCCGGCGGCTTCGGCAGCGTCCTGCAGGTGGGAAGCGGCAGCGGCACCGAGCCGGCCCTCGCGCTGCTGATGAGCGGCGAAGGCACCGGCGATCTGTCGGTCTGCCGGGTGCACGGGGTTGAGGTGCCAGTCGCCGGTGATGGTGAGCAGGAACAGACCCGGCGCCCCGGTCGCTGCCAGCGTGTCGACGAGGGCTGCGGCATCAGCGGGGCGCAGCACGTCGAGCACGGCGCTGCCGGTGATGAGGTCGACGGGCTGGCTGACGTCGAGGATGCGTGGCAGCTCGGCGATCGGTGCGCGCCGGGTCTCAGCGCGGCGGTCGGGAGTAGCCCCGATGCGGGCAGCAGCCTGGGTGAGTGCGTCTGGGTCGTCGTCGATGAGCAGCCATGTCCGGTCGGTGATTCCGCGCTCGCCGAACGCGGAGTCGAACCAGAGTGCGGAGTTGCCGGTGCCGGCGCCGATGTCGCAGATCCGCAGCCGTCGGTCTTCAGCAGCCGGCACGGCAGGAGCAGCCGGCATGGCAGGAGCGGCAGGTGCGGTCCCCCGGCGGCCTGCCACCGCCTCGAGCGCGGCGTCGACGAGCGGCAGGGAGGCAGTGCGCGCGGTGTTGTCATACGCGATGCGCATGTCGAGCCAGTCCCCGTGTTCGGGAGAGAACGGGCCAGCCGCAGACGCATCCGCTGTACGAGCAACCGCATCGACGGCAGCAAGCAGCGCCGCCGCGGTCTCGTCCCACCCGGGCAGATCCTTGCGGGTGCGCTGCGCCTGCTCCCGCAGCTGGGTGCGGTCATGCTCATCGCCGAGCCATGCCATGAGTGCCTCAGCCCAGGCTCCCGGTTCCGGCGGCAGGGACCGGCCCGCCTGCAGGGCCTCCTGCGCGCCGGTGCCTGCGGTGACGAACGCGGGGATGCCGGCGGCAGCGGCCTCGGTGATGACCATCCCGAAGGTCTCGTGGACCGAGGGAAGCAGGAGCAGATCGGCGGCCGCGAGGGCGGCGTCGACGCCGTGTTCGTCGAGTTCGCCGGTGATCTTCCAGCTGCCGGCCGGCAGGCGGGTCAGGGCCTGCCGCAGCTGCTCGGCATAGTCAGGTTCGGTGATCGGGCCGGCGAACACGCAGCTGATCCCGGCATCCGGCATGGCTGCCTGCACGGTGGTGAGTGTTTCGGCCAGCAGCAGCTGGTTCTTCCGCTCCTCGACAGAGGCGAGGCACAGCAGGCGGGTGCCCGCTGCCTCGGGCACGGTGAGCGGACGAAGCTCGGTCCCCGGCCGGGCGACAGCGGCGCGCAGCCCGTAGAGACCGGCGATGTCCTCGACGGCGTGCTGGCTGGTGACGATGATGCCATCAGCGACCTGCAGGCAGGCGCGCTCACGAGCGAGAGCCTCGCCACCGCCTCGGCCACGGGGCAGGTGGACGAGCTGCAGCAGCGGGCCAGTGTACACCGGCGGGGTGCGCAGCGCACATCCCAGCAGCCCGTCAAGGACGACCGGGCCGTCGAGCTCGGCGAGCAGGTCGTGCACGCGAGCCTCATCGGCGGCAGACGGGTCGGGCCAGCCGCCGGGCACGGAGTGCAGGCGCAGCCGGGCGGCGGCATCGGTGACGGCGCAGTTGTAGCGGGCCCCACCGGAGGCTCGGCCGAGGGCCGGTTCGAGCAGGTGGACCGGCCGGGAGCTCATACCTGCCGGGGCCCCGGGTCAGCCGGGTGCAGGGTAGGCGCCGGCGGGACGGTGTAGGTGACCCGCGCGTTGGGGTTCTCATCGAGGGTCACGGCGATGCTGATGTCGGGCCGGTCGGCGAGCGCTTCGCGCAGACGGTTGCCGATGTGGGCGGCGATGACCTCGGTCGTCGAGATCTTCCCGGCGAAGTCGGGGTGCTCGTCGAGGTTGGCATACCGCAGCGGGTCGAGGGCCGCGGAGAGGATCTCACCGGCCCGGCCGATGTCGAGCACGACGCCGTGGGAGTCGAGTTCGGCGGTCTCGAAGTGGGCCTCGACGGCGAGCGTGGCACCGTGCATGTGCTGCGCCGGGCCGAAGAACGGGTCGGGCAGGCTGTGGGCGATCATGATGTGGTCGTTGATGCTCAGGCGGAACATGGCTCTCCTCTCAGCAGGGCAGGCTGCGGTAGTCGACGATGTGGCACAGACTGGCGGGGTCGGTGAGCACGCGATCCATGACGACCGGCAGCTCGGACCAGTCGGTGGAACCGGTGATGAGCGCATCGAAGCGCTCGTCATGCAGGGCGTGAAGTGCCTGGCCAAGCCGCTGGGCGCGGGTGCGGCGGGCGCGCTGGCCGGCGGCGACCTGCCCGACCTGGCTGGCGATGATCGAAAGCCGGCGGGCGTGGAAGTCCGCGCCGAGCGGCACGCGCGGGGCGTCGGTGCCGTACCAGGAGGCTTCGACGACGGTGCCGTCGTCGCCGGTGAGGGCCAGTGCCGTGGCCAGGCCGGCTTCCGTTCCCGAGGTGTGGATGACGATATCGCAGTCGCCGCTGGCCTCATCTGGGGTCGCGGTGGACAGGCCGAGGCCGGTGAGCATCTCGCGGCGTGCGGCGTCAGTGTCGATGACTTCGAGGCGGGAGAGCCCCATCCGGTCGGCCAACAGCGCGGTGGCCGCACCGATCATGCCGGCGCCGATGATGGCCACGCGGTCGCCGAATCGGGGCGGAGCCTGCCACAGGATGTTGATCCCGGTCTCGGCCGCTCCGGCGAGCAGCGCACGCGAGGTGGGCACCGCCTCGGGCACGGGATGCACGTCAGCCGGGCCGACGATGTGATGGGTGTGGTGCGGCAGCAGCCCGAAGACGCGCTGGCCGAGCTGGTCGGCCGGGCCCTCGTCGATGGTGCCGACGGCCAGATACCCGTAGGAGACGGGGAAGGGGAAGGTGCCGCGCTGAGCGGGGGCGGCCATGAGACCCGCGACTGAGTCGGGGACCCGGCCTTCCCACACGAGGCGTTCGGTGCCGCGGGAGATAGCAGAGGCGGTGGTGCGCACCCGCAGCTGCCCACTGGCGGCGTGCGGTTCGTCGACCTCGCGCCAGCGGCCGCGGCGTGCCTCTTCGATCCAGAATTCCCAGGCCATGGTTCCAATGTACGCGCTCGACCTGCAGGTGCGCTCCGCGCCGGCGAGTCGGCTTTCCGCAGGTGGGGCCCGCGGGCTTGAGCTTGAGGGGAGAGAACGTGGGCTTGAGGGGGAAAGTTAGGAAAGTTATTCATGGTTTTCGCGCCTGAAACCATGAATAACTTTGCTAACTTTCCGGATCCTCGGGTGTGGCGGGCCTGCGGTTACCTGACGATGTGCGCAGAGCCACCCATCTGCTGCGGGTCTGCAGCAGATGAGTGGCTCCGCAGATTTCTCTGGACTGCCCTCCGGAGGCGTCAGTGTGCGCCTCGGCGGGCTCAGTTCGCGGCGGATTCCTCGTCGCGCTTGTCGAGCTCAGGATTCATCGGGATGCGCATGTGGCGTTCCTTGGCGACCTCGACGGCGCGGTCGTAGCCGGCGTCGACATGGCGGATGACGCCCATGCCCGGGTCGTTGGTGAGCAGGCGGGTGAGCTTCTGCTCCGCCAGCTCGGTTCCATCGGCGACCGAGACCTGACCGGCGTGGATCGAACGGCCCATGCCCACGCCGCCGCCGTGATGCAGCGACACCCACGTCGCGCCCGAGGAGGTGTTGACCAGGGCGTTGAGCAGCGGCCAGTCGGCGACCGCGTCGGTGCCGTCGAGCATGCCCTCAGTCTCACGGTAGGGCGAGGCGACGGAGCCGGAGTCGAGGTGGTCGCGGCCGATGACGATCGGTGCGGAGACCTTGCCCTCGGCGACGAGCTTGTTGAAGAGCACACCGGCCTGGTGGCGCTCCTTGTAGCCCAGCCAGCAGATGCGGGCGGGCAGGCCCTCGAACTCGACGTACTCATCGGCGGCGTCGAGCCAGCGATGCAGCGACTCGTTCTCCGGGAAGAGCTCCTTGAGCGCCTGGTCGGTGACCTTGATGTCCTGCGGGTCACCGGAGAGCGCGACCCACCGGAAGGGCCCCATGCCCTCGCAGAACAGCGGGCGGATGTAGGCCGGGACGAAGCCGGGGAACTCGAAGGCGCGATCGTAGCCGGCCTTGCGGGCCTCGTCGCGGATCGAGTTGCCGTAGTCGAAGACCTCGGCTCCCTTGTCCTGGAAGCCGACCATCGCGGCGACGTGCTTGGCCATCGACTCCTCAGCCCGCAGCGTGAACTTCTCCGGATCCTCATCAGCTTCGGCCTGCCAGTCCTCGAGGCTGACACCCAGCGGCAGGTAGGACAGCGGGTCGTGAGCCGAGGTCTGGTCGGTGACGATGTCGACGGGCACGTCGCGAGCGAGCAGCTCGGGGACGATGTCTGCGGCGTTGCCGACGAGGCCGACGGACAGCGCACGCTTCTCCTCTTTGGCCTTGAGCACCTTTTCGAGAGCGACCTCGAGGTCGGTCTCGACCTCGTCGAGGTAGCGCTTGGACTGGCGGCGATCGAGGCGGGACTTGTCGACGTCGATGATGAGGCAGGCGCCGCCGTTGAGGGTCACCGACAGCGGCTGGGCACCGCCCATGCCGCCGCAGCCGGCGGTGAGGGTCAGGGTGCCGGCCAGGGTTCCGTTGAAGCGCTTGCGGGCGACCGCGGCGAAGGTCTCGTAGGTGCCCTGCAGGATGCCCTGGGTGGCGATGTAGATCCAGGAACCGGCGGTCATCTGGCCGTACATCATGAGGCCTTCAGCTTCGAGGTGGCGGAAGTGCTCCCAGTTGGCCCAGTCGCCGACGAGGTTGGAGTTGGCGATGAGCACCCGCGGGGCCCATTCGTGGGTGCGCAGCACACCGACCGGCTTGCCGGACTGGACGAGGAGGGTCTCATCGGCTTCGAGGTCGTCGAGAGTCTTGACGATCGCGTCGAAGGCCTCCCATGAGCGGGCGGCACGGCCGGTGCCGCCGTAGACGACGAGGTCTTCGGGGCGTTCGGCGACCTCGGGATCGAGGTTGTTCATGAGCATCCGCTTGGCGGCTTCGGTCGACCAGGTCTTGGCCGTGATCTCGGTGCCGCGCGGAGCCCGCACGACGCGTTCCGGGTCGTGGCGGGTGAACGTCTGCTTCGCGGCTGCTTCCTTCGCAGCTGCGGTGTCTGTGGTTTCGGATGCGTGTGACGTCGTCATGCGTCTTCCTCCGGCTCTCGGGACGCCTGCAGTCAGGCGCGGGGTGCGAACGGTTCTGCTTCCAGTCTGCGCGCAGGTGGAAGCAGCCGAAAGTGAGCCGAAGCACGATCTGTCCGGAATCTCGGACAGGCGGCGGCCTCATGCGGCGTTTTCGCTGCCTCGAACCGCGCCTTCATCGTCTGTGCCGCCCCGGTGTCCGCGCCGCCCCGGTCCGAGAGCTCGGGTCGCGGCTTGCCTGCCGGAGAGATCTGCAGCTCAGTCGAGGATGATGATGTCGACCTTCCGCGGACCGTGGACCCCCTCGACACGTTGCAGCTCGATGTCCGAGGTCGCCGACGGTCCGGAGAACATCGTCACCGGCTGCCTGTGGTCGATGCGGGCGAGCGCCTCGGGCACGAGCTCGACGAGCGATTCGGCCGGCACCACGCAGATGTGGTGATCGGGGATGAGACTGATCGCCCGACGCCCTTCGGCAGGCCCCGCGTTGAGGAACACGGTCCCGGTCTCCGCGCACGAGACCGTCGAAGACGTCACGACGGCGTCGACCGCGTCGAGTTCGGCGTGGCTGAGCGGCTGGTCTGCTGTGTCAACGATCCTCTCACCAGCAGAGCCGTCACTGGGCAGCCAGCCGACCGGGAATCCCTCCGGCACCACGTGCCGCGCATCTTCGCCGAGGAGTTCGGCGATCCGCCCGGCGATCGTCTCTGCGGTTTCGATGAATGCACGAGCTTTGTAGTCGACGATCCGATCGATGAACATCTCGCGCACCGCCTGCGCATCGGCGCTGCTGCGCTGCCGGTAGTTGCGCACGGGTGCGGCCGGCTGCGGATTGTCGGCCAGCGCCGAACGGATGCGGGCGAGGATCTCGGCCTTCGCTGAGGTGGTCTGCTCACTCATGCTCTCTCGCCTTTCATCCGTCCGTCGTCCGTGCCCGAGGCGGTGGTCGCCGAGGTCTCGGTGCCGCGGGCATAGTCGGCCACGGCGGCACCGGTGGCGTCGTGGTGCTGGATCCCTGCCCGTTCGGCGGCCATGAGCCGGGTGTAGTCATCGGCAGGTGCGGCGAAGCGCGCATGGAGTTCGGCGGCCTTGCCGCGGTTGGCTGCGATGAGAGCGGCGACATCGGCCCTCTGCTCGGGGGCGCGGCGCACTGGGGCGCTCGTGCGGTTGCGCTTCCACCAGTGGCGGAAGGACTGCACAGGCGGTGCGTCGATGATCCGATGCTCGGTCCACCCGCCGATGAGACCGGGCAGGAAGGAGATCTTCCCGTCCCTGCCGCCGAGGATCCTGCCCAGCGGCAGTCCCCGTTCACCGATGCTCAGCAGCCCGGGCTTGGCGAAGGCGGTCTTGGCAGCCGCCATGAGGGCATCCATCTGATCGGGCACCCGACGGGCCACCGCCCCGGCGATGCGGGCAGCCCCGGTGCGGGCGGCCGTTGTCAGGCGGGAGCGCCGGGAGGCGCCGGAAGCAGAGGCGTCGGTGGCAGGCGAAACGTCCACCGCCTCGGGCGCGGTGCTGCGCGCGCTGTGGCGTGCCTCGACGTCGGCGCCGCGCAGGTGGACGAGCACATCGGGGATGTTGATCTTGACCGGGCAGACTTCGTAGCAGGCCCCGCACAGGGACGAAGCATAGGGCAGCGAGTTGTTCGCCGCGGCCTCGATGCCGGTCATCTGCGGGGACAGGATCGCGCCGATCGGGCCCGGATAGACCGAGCCGTAGGCATGACCGCCGGCGCGCTCGAAGACGGGGCAGACATTGAGGCAGGCTGAACAGCGGATGCAGTGCAGGGCCTGGCGGCCGACCTCATCGGCCAGTGTGGCGGTGCGGCCGTTGTCGATGAGGATGACGTGGAGGTTCTGCGGCCCGTCGCCGGGAGTCACGCCGGTCCACAGGGAGGTGTAGGGGTTCATCCGCTCACCGGTTGAGGAGCGCGGCAGCAGCTGCAGGAACACCTCCAGGTCGGCAAAGCGCGGCAGCACCTTCTCGATCCCCATGAAGGTGATGAGGGTGTCCGGCAGGGTCAGGCACATGCGGCCGTTGCCTTCGGATTCGACGATCGTCAGTGTGCCGGTCTCAGCGATCCCGAAGTTCGCCCCGGAGACGGCGACGCGGTTGTCGAAAAACTTCGCGCGCAGGCGCTCGCGCGATGCGTCGGCCAGGTCGGTGGGCTCGGAGGTCAGATCCGGACGCACGCCGTCGATCTCGCGCAGGAAGATGTCGCGGACCTCTTCCCGGTTGCGGTGGATGGCCGGCACGACGATGTGGGAGGGCTTGTCGCCGCCGAGCTGCACGATCTCCTCGGCCAGGTCGGTCTCAACAGCGGTGATGCCGTGGGCTTCGAGGTATTCGTTGAGGCCGGTCTCCTGGGTGGCCATCGACTTGATCTTGTTGACCTCGTCCACTCCCTGCTCCTGGATCAGCCGCAGGGCGATCGCATTGGCCTCATCGGCGTCACGGGCCCAGTGGACGTGGCCGCCGGCAGCGGTGAAGGAGGCCTCGAACTGCTCGAGGAGTTCGGGCAGGTCGGCCAGCACGTTCTGCTTGATCGCCGAGCCGGCGGCGCGCAGCTGCTGCCAGTCGGGCATCTCGCTGACGACGGCGGCGCGCTTGCCGCGGATCTTGCGCATCGCAAAATTGAGGTTGCCGCGCAGGGTCTCGTTCTTCAGATCCCGGGCCGCGCCCGAGGTGAAGGGTTCGTCGGCGAAGAGGTTGCCGCGGCCGTGGCGGATCGTCGGCATCCCGAGGTTGACGGTGGTCATGCGCAGCTCCTTCCGCCCCCGGAGACGGCGACGTCGCCGGAGACCTGCAGGGGATTCTCCCGGGTGCTCGCGAGGATCTCAGCGAAGTGGACGGTGGTGATGCCGGTCTTCTGCTTCTGTGCGGCGCCGCCGATGTTCATCAGGCATGAGACGTCGCCGCCGGCGCAGATCGAGGCCCCGGTGGACTGGATCGCGGCGACTTTGTCGGCGGTCATCGCCCCAGAGGTGCCGGCGTTCTTGAAGGAGAAGGTGCCGCCGAAGCCGCAGCAATCCTCCAGCCCGGGCAGCTCGGCGTAGTCGATGCCGGCGACGGTGCGCAGCAGATCGGACTGCCGGGTGCCGAGCTTCATGTGCCGCAGCCCGTGGCAGCTGGAGTGGAAGGTCACCCGGTGCGGAAAGTAGGAGTCGAGCTGGGTGGCGGCATCGGTGATGCCGAGGACGTCGATGAGCAGCTTCGAGAGCTCAAACGTCCGCCCGGCGATGGCCTCCGCCGCCGAGGCGCAGGCTGGGTCACCGGCGCGGCGGGCGATGTCGGGCTGCTGGTGCTGCAGGGACACGACGCACGAGGCAGAGGGGGCGACGGCGACGTCGTAGTCGTAGTCGGAGAAGGCCTCGACGTGGTTGCGCACGATGTCGTAGGCGTCTGCGAAGTAACCGGAGTTGACGTGCATCTGCGAGCAGCAGGTCTGCTGGGGCGGGAAGACGACCTCGTGGCCGAGGCGTTCGAGGATCCGCACCATGGCTTCGGCGACTCGGGGGTACATCGCGTCGACGATGCAGGTCGGGAAGATCGCGATCCGCAGCGCGGTCTGCGCCGATGTGGCGGGCTGCGCCGATGCGGCGGTCTGCCCCGGTGTCGGGGCCTGGGCTGACTGCACAGGACCGGGCGGGCTGGGCCGGGTGGCCGATGTCATTGTCTACTCCCCTCTGACGTCCCGCCTGCCGGCAGGAGCTCGGCGGCAGCACGCTCATGGTTCCGGAGCGAGGTCGGCGCCGGGAGCGGCTCTGATGAGGTGCTGCTGTGTGCCATCGTACGCCTTTAACCTGACACGGATTTGTGCTCGTCCCGAACGCGTGTAAGCTGTGGTCCCACCACATACTGTAATGTAGCACACAGCACCGGCGTGGATCACGTTCACTGCTGAACGCACCTCACTGGCCGCGCCCGCATCCGAGCGCCCTCCCGTCTCAAGGAGCCCCCGTGGAGAACTTCACCGCAGCCACCGACGCCGTCGGCGGGTCACTGGGTCTGTCCGCCCTTGTCGCCCTCATCCCGCTTGCGACCTTCTTCGCCATGCTGCTCGGCGTCAAAGCCCGCGCCCACACCTCGGCGCTGGCCGCGCTGACCGCGGCGCTGCTCGTCGCCTGGCTCGGCTTCAAGATGCCCCTCGGACTGGCGGCCCTGTCCGCAACACAGGGCGCAGCCTTCGGGCTGTTCCCGATCGTGTGGATCATCGTCATGGCACTGTGGTTCTACGAGCTGACCGTCACGTCCGGCCGCTTCGAGGACCTGCGTCTGCTCTTCGACCGCATCGGCGGCGGCGACCTGCGCATCCAGGCGATCCTCATCGCCTTCTGCTTCGGCGGCCTGCTCGAAGCCCTCGCCGGCTTCGGCGCCCCGGTCGCAATCACCGCCACGATGGTGATGGCCCTCGGCGTGGCTCCGCTGCGCGCGGCCATCGCCGTGCTGCTGGCCAACACCGCGCCGGTGGCCTTCGGTGCACTCGCTATTCCGATCACCACCGCAGGCTCCCTGACCGGTGAGGACCCGGCAGCGATCGGTGCGATCGTCGGTGTGCAGGCTCCGTTCGTCGCCTGGATCGTGCCCTTCGTGCTGCTCTTCGTCCTCGACGGACTGCGCGGCATCAAGGACGCCTGGCCGGCAGCGCTCGTCATCGGCCTGTCCTTCGGCATCGCCCAGTGGTGGTCGGCGACCCACTTCTCCTACGAGATGACCGACATCGTCGCCTGCCTCGCCTCGCTCGGCGCCGCAGTGCTGTTCCTCAAGGTCTGGACCCCACGCGGCACCGCAGAGGTGCGCGAGCGCCTCGGCGTCACCGCGCCGGTGAGCACCACCGAGCTCAAGCCGGTGCGCGTGTGGATGGCCCTGCTGCCCTACCTGCTCGTCGTCGCCTTCTTCGCCGTGGCGAACATGTGGAAGCTCGGCATCGACGTCCCGGCCGCCCTGGCGTCCACCACCTTGGAGATCCCGTGGCCGGGGCTGTCCGAGCACCTGCTCACCGCCGACGGATCGGTCGTCGCGTCCACCACCTACAAGCTCGCCTGGCTGTCCTCACCGGGCACCATCCTGCTCATCACCGGACTCGTCGTCGCGGCGATCTACACGATCTTCAGCGAACACGGCCGCTACCGCCTCGGGATGGGTGCAGCACTCGGGCTCATCGGCACCTGCGCCTGGCGGATGCGGTGGGCGGCACTGACGATCGCGGCCGTGCTGGCTCTGGCCTATGTCATGAACTTCTCCGGCCAGACTGTCTCGATCGGCGCCTACCTCGCGTCGCTGGGCGCGATCTTCGCCTTCCTCTCCCCGATCCTCGGCTGGCTCGGCACCGCCGTCACCGGTTCCGACACCTCCGCCAACGCGCTGTTCTCCAACCTGCAGCACACCGCGGCGACCAACGCCGGAATCGACCCGAAGCTGCTGCTGGCGGCCAACACCTCGGGCGGGGTCGTGGGCAAGATGATCTCCCCGCAATCCCTGGCGATCGCAGCGACGGCGGTGCAGATGGAGGGCAAGGAGTCCGAGATCTTCAAGAAGGTCATCCCGTGGAGCATCGGGCTGCTGTTCATCATCTGCAGCCTCGTGTTCCTGCAGTCGAATGTGCTCGCGTGGATGCTTCCCTGAGCATTCACCAGATGGGCCCCGAACGCCGCACTCCCGCGAAGTCCTATGCCGCCATCCTCGACGCTGTCGAAGACCGGCTGCGCACAGGGCAGCTGCGCATCGGCGACCGGCTGCCCTCGGAGCGGGCGCTGGCCGAGGAGTTCGGCATCTCCCGAAACTCCGTGCGCGAGGCGATCCGCATCCTCGACGCGCTCGGGCTCGTGCGCTCGGGGGTCGGCTCAGGCCCGAGCGCTGGGGCGATCGTCATCTCCGAACCCTCGGCCGCTCTCGGCTGGGGGCTGCGGATGCACCTGGCGTCGAGCTTCCTGCCGGTCGTCGACGTTGTCGCGGTGCGCCGGCTGCTCGAAGCCGATGCCGCTGCCGCAGCCGCCCGGCGTGAGGCCGCCTCCGATCCCGAGGCGGAACAGACTCTTGCACGGGCCGCTGAGATCCTCGCTGCCCTCGATGACCCGGCTCTGCCCGATGAGACGTTCCACGAACTCGATGCACAGTTCCACCTGACGATCACCTCACTGGGCGGCAATGCGGTGACGACGACGATTCTCGGCTCGCTGCGCCAGGCGACCGTCGGCTATGTGCAGGAGGGGGTGCGGCTGCTGACCGACTGGCCGCAGGTCAGGCTGCGCCTGCAGGAGCAGCACCGGCAGATCCTCGCGGCTGTAACCGGCAGCGACCCGCAGGCTGCCGCGGACGCGGTCACCGCGCACGTCGAGTGGTTCTACCGGAGGGCCTTCGAGCATCTGGAGAGGTGAGGCACCGCGGTGCTGAAGACCGGCAGCACGCCTGAACTGAAAGCTCACCGCTCACGGCCGGGGCCCTCGCGGCGGGCTCTGCCTCCAGGCGCGGCGGGCACGAACAGCCCGAACAGCGCCAGCCCAGCGGTGAGCACAGCGGCGATCTGCACGAGCAGCTCCCAGCCGGCTGCCGGCTCCTGCGCCCACGGGCGGATGACGAAGAGCGTGCAGATGACGACAGCGCATGCCAGCAGCGTGACGGTCCGCCACCTGCGCTTGAACATGCGCCCGATTCCCATGACCTGACAATAGCGAAGCCGCCGGCCCGTCACCATAGCGGAAGGCGGTGACCGGCACAGGTGCCGGCCACCGCCTCGGGCGCGGGGTCAGAGGGGTCAGCCGGTGTAGCCGCGGCCGCCTGCCATGAGCGCGACCTGGTCGGCCGGCAGCCAGAACTCGCCGACGCCGCCGAAGTTCGCCGGGTCGGCGATCTTCACTTCGCGGGTGTCGGTGTTGTAGCCGACGACGGTGAAGAAGTGGTAGATGAGGCCCTGGTCCTTGGGGTACCAGTCCGGGGAGGCGCCGGGGCCGGTCATGATGTCGACGATGACCGGGTGGCCGCGGTCGATGTCGTACTGCACATCATGCCAGAACAGGTCCTTCTGCTCCTGGGTGGGCTCCTCGCTGATCCACTTGGTCTCGTAGAACGTCGTGTTCAGGCGGGCGTTCATCACCTGCTCGATGGCGCCGAAGTTCGTGCCGGCAGTCGTCGTGCCGGCCTCGGCGGCCAGGTCGTTGGCCGGGACGTCATGCCCGAAGGCCGAGAGCGCGATCCGCATGGCGAAGGGCCCGCAGTTGTAGTAGTCATCCTGCTGCTCCCAGCGGTAGTCGAGGACCTTCTCGCCGGCCTGGGTGGCGACCGCCGCCGAGGCGGGGGCCGCCTCGGCGGTCGGGAGGACCGCTGCCGAGGTGCCGAGCAGGCTGCCGACAGCCAGGGTGCCGGCGACGACCAGGGTGGGGATGGTGCGTGCGTGACGCATGGGGGATCTCTCCTTGGACGGGGTGTTCGAGGGATGATCGGGGCGGTGGCGTTCAGCTGAGGTGGAGGGGACGGCCGAACTGCTCACATATTCATGGAAGCAAGACGGGATGTCTGCGTCAATGGATTCGGCACTGCACCTTTGGCGTAGACCTGCACGAAGGTTGCAATCAGCCTCAGCGGCTCCATGACGGCTCTGTGTCCGTCAGTCGGCAGGTGGCCTTGGACGAAAATCACAGCCGATCATGCGGCTTTGAGGATCGACCGTCTGCGCGGGGCGGTTAGGGTGGTATCAGGCGAGACATCAATGGAGAGCTCGCTGGCGAGAGGAGCTGTGCCATGCGCACCGCGCGTGAAGTGCTCGCCTGGCTGAAGTTCCTGCAGCCGGGTGTGACGAAGACTCAAGCCGATCTGCTGCTCGTCTGCGCGCAGGCCTGGTGGTTGGCGTGGCATGAGGAGCCGCTGTTCGAAGACGAGACGGCGATCGGCGAATACGGACCCTTTGTGGCCGCTGCCCATGACGGATTTCCGCAGGCGATGCCGAGGCGTCCCGAACTCGACCTGCGCGAGCAGCTGGAGTTCGAGGCGATCATCAGCCATTACATGCGCCTGCCGACCACCAGGCTCGTCGACCTCGGCCGGCTGGCCGTCGACGGCCGCACGAGCGGGACGCTGACGCTCGATGAGCTGCGTGAGATCGCCATGCGTGAGGCAGATGCCTGGGCTGCGGCCGGCGCCGAGGCGACAGCCCAGGTGCCGCAGCGGCCCACCTCGGATGATCTCGAGTCGGCCGAGCAGCGCATCAAGGCCAAGGAGCTGCGCCGCCAGATGGCGCTGCGCGAGCCGACTTTCGGCGGCGGCGCCTCCCCTGCCGGGACGGCGGCGCTCCGGGAGCCGGTGCTGCGCGACCCGCTCGTCGGCGAGCACTGAGGCGGCCGAGCGCACAGGGTCAGTGCTCGAGCAGCCGCTGAGTGCGCTGCCCGATCGACTCCTGCAGGTCAGGTGAGGCTGAGGGGTCGGGTGTCTCCGCCCCGACGGCTGTGCGGATCTCTTCGAGGGCCTCAGTGACGATCCGTTCGGCATCGCTGAGCTTCCATGATGCGACTTCGCTGACGAGGCTGCTGTGGCTGACGTCGGCCAGCCGGTAGTGCCGGTCAACGGTCAGCGCCAGCCGGCCATCGGCATCGCGATGCTGAGCCATGGGCACCATGTCGTAGGCGGGAGCCAGCAGCGTCTTCTGGTCTGGCAGATGCATGAGGCCGAGGTTCTTCGCGTGCATGTCGAGGTTGCCGATCGCGCAGCACAGGACGACCTGGCGGGCCAGCTGGATGAGCTCTGGCCTCGGGCAGCGGCGGCGGACGGTCTCAGCGATTCGTCTGAGCGTCACTGCTCCGCCGACCTCCTGGTATTTCTCATCACCGGCGGCTCCCAGTGCCTGATTGAAGTCCTCCTGGTGGAGTCGCTCACCCTGAGCGCCTCGATCGAAGCGTTCGATGACGAGCGCTGGCAGCTCTGCGAACGCGGTCAGCTCGACTCGATAGTCCGCCAGACCGAGGGCGCGGGCGAGGCGCCAGCCGTATTCCTCATCACCGATGACCGTCGGGTGCGCCGAGAGGCTCGGCTTGATGATGTGCGTTGAAGGATAGCCGCCTGCGACACGATGCCAGCGGCCGTCTCGCTGAGCCAGGACGATCTTCGGCTGCACACCGGCCAGCGAGGTCCTCCCCGACCGTCGTCGGTTCGCGAGCGGGTCGGCCATCGGGCTTTCGAGCAGTGACCGGATCTCGCGGTCGCTCACGGGACTGGCTTCGGGCGTCGGCGGTTCACTGGGATCGTCGACATCCCAGATCTGCACGGCCCCTGCGATGTCCCGACCGTAGCGGGCGAGGAACGCCGGCGTATCGCCTCTGCGGAGGCCGCTGCGCTCAAGCATCCAGGTCAGGATGTCACCTTCGGGCAGCAGCTCATTGAAGAAGTTCCGCCGCCTGCCGGCGTGGTGGCGCGGCGGTCGATCGGTCAGCGGAACGGCGACTGAGAGCACATCGCTGTTGATGCCGAAGCGGCTGATGGCTTCTGTGCTCGCCGTGAAATCGAAGTCCTGCGGCCCCTGCGCATCGATATGACCGACGATCACGCCGTAGAGCTCAACTGCCAGGCGCATCGTCGGTCGTCCATTCTGCACGCAGGGTGACGCCGCACTCCTCAAGCAGGGCGAACAGCCGTTCGGCGTAGAGAGTGTGCTTGCCGGATTCCATGTCGGAGATGGCGCTCTGCGCGATCCCTGAGATCCGTGCGAGGTCCCGCTGGGACCAACCTCTGTCCATCCGCGCAGCTTGGATCGTCTCCCCCAGGTCCTCTGGGGCGATGATCCTCGACCAGCGGTCCATGGGCACCTCCGACTGTCGCACCGAATTGATCGGATAAATCAGATCATACCAGCATGATCAAGAAATCCAGATCAGATGGTGTTGATCTGGATTCTAAGATCAACCGGTATTCTCCATTTCAGTGGCGGGCGCTGAGCAGAGTGCCATTTCGCCGACCGAGGTAAGCGCCGTCCTTCACCACCTGTTCGCCTCCGACCCACACAGCGTGAATTCCCGACGGTGAGCGCATCGGGTCATCGAAGGTCGCATGGTCGTTGAGGCCCTCGGCGTCGAAGATGACGAGGTCGGCACTGCTGCCTGCTGCGATGCGGCCGCGGTCAGGCAGAGAGAAGATGTCTGCGGCCAGCGAGGTCATCCGCCGGATCGCCTCCTCGATGCCCATCAGCTTCTCGCGGCGCACGTAGACATCGAGCATGCGTGCGAAGGTTCCATAGCCTCGCGGATGCGGTTTGCCGCCTGTTCCCACCGGCAGGCCGTCGGAGCCGATCGCGGTGTAGGGGCTGCGCAGCGCAGTCTGCACGTCTTCCTCACCGATACCGTGGATGATCATCGTCGCTTTGAGCTGTTCGTCGATGAGCAGGTCGGCGACGGCATCGAGTGGATGTCTGTCGTGCTGGGCTCCGAGCGCGGCTAACGACAGCCCTTCGTATCGGTGGCTGGCGGTGCTGGCGATGACGATGTTCTCCCAGCCCGTCGAGCGCACATGGCTTTCGAAGCTCCCGGACGGTTCAGCGATGTCCTGCGCCATCCGGGCACGCTCACTCGGTGAGGCAAGTCGCTGCAGCAGCGCCGGAGCTCCTCCGTCGTGGGCCCAAGGAGGGAGCACAGCTGTCAGCATCGTCGAGGAGGCCGTGTAGGGGTAGACATCGTGGGTGACGCTGAGTCCGGTGGCGCGATGGCTGTCGAGTGTCTCGATGATCTCGCCCATCTGCCCCCACAGGTGTCGGCCCGCAACCTTGAGGTGGGAGACGTGACAGCGCACACCGGCGTGCGAGGCGACGCTCACCGTTTCCTCGATGCTCTCGCGGACGCGTGACGATTCGTTGCGCATATGGCTGGCATACACGGCTGTCGCCGGCATGATGGAGGCGAGCTCGGTGATCTCCTCGGTTGTGCTGAAGATTCCCGGTGGATAGATGAGCCCTGTGGTGAGCCCGGCGGCGCCGCTTTCGAGCGCGCGATAGAGCTGGTCTTTCATCACCGTCATCTCAGCTGGAGTCGGTGCGCGCTCGTCGGATCCCATGGCGGCGACACGCAGCGTGTTGTGCCCAGCGAGGAAGGCGAAGTTGGTGATGAAGCCCGTTGCCGCAGCGCGCTCGTGCAGTTCGTCGAGACTCCGCCAGTCGAAGTCGAGCGGCGGGAAGATGCGGAGGGCCAGGGTGGTGAAGTCGTCGGCGAACGCCGGGTTGATCGGGGCGAGCCCGAAACCGCAGTTGCCGTTGACCTCGGTGGTGACCCCCTGGAGGATCTTCGAGGTGTCGTCCAGGTCGATGAGCGGAGAGCTGTCGGAATGGCTGTGCACATCGATGAATCCCGGCGCAATGCTCAGCCCTGTGACGTCGATCGTGCGAGCAGAGTGCGTCATTCCCCGGAAGCGCCCGGGCGGTGAGATCGCAGCGATCCTGTCTCCGGTGATGAGCAGGTCCAACGGCTGACCAGCAGATCCTGTGCCGTCGTAGACGGTGGCTCCGCTGAGCACGGTCGACTGCGCCATTCCCTGTCCATTCCTCCTCTGTCTGACGCGCCGGCGTCCACCGGCGCGTCAGATCATTTCGTCATATGGGCGTTCCAGAGCACGATGCCGGCACCGGGGACGAACTGCACTCCTTCGGCATCGACCGAGGCGCCGACGATCGTGCGCTTGTTGCCGTATTTGATGATCGGCCGGTATTCGTAGACTCGGGTCTGGAGTCGATCGTTGGCTTCAGCCGCCGCCTCGTCGTCAGCGGCGAAGGTCAGCTCATTCATGGCTTGGCTCAGCTCATCATCGTCTGTCCAGCCGGGCCACGACCCGAGCAGGAACACCTGCGTGACCGGCACGGCGTTGACCGACCACCCGGTGGTGAACAGTTCGAAGGCGTTCTCATCAGCGCGCATGCTCAGCAGGGTCGCCCAGTCGACGACGACCATCTGCGTGTTGAAGCCCGCCTTTTTGAGATTCTCCTCGACGACGACCGCGGAATTGTAGTGGTCTTCGTACTCGCGCGATGTGAGGATGCGAACCGGTTCGCCGTTGTAACCGGCCTCCTCCATCAGCTGCTTCGCCAGGTCTGGGTCCTGCTGGTTGAAGAGCTCGAGACCCGCTTCGGTGTAGAACTGCTGTCCGGGCAGGCTGATAGCTCCGTTGACGTCGTAGAACTCGTCGGCGGCGAATGCCGCGAGCTGGATGTCCTCGTGGTCGAGCGCAGCTGCCACGGCGTTGCGCATAGTGTTGTCGGCCATGATGCCGGCCTTCTTGTTGAAGGCGACACCGTTGAAGCCGTTCTCTCCGACGATGGACTGCAGGGTCGTGTCCTTCTCGAGCAGTCCGGAGTTGTCGAATGGGATGCCGGCTGCCGCGTCATATTCGCCGGTCTGCAGACCGGCCAGCCGGGTGGAGGAGTCAGTCACGAGATCGATGATGAGCGTGTCGGATTTCGCCTCTCGATGCCCCGCAAGTCCGCTCGGCTCGCCTTCTGGGGACTGATAGTCCTCGAATCTGTGCAGCTGGATGTACTGGTCCGTCCGCCACGTGTCGAACACGAATGGCCCTGTTCCGACGAACTCGGTCAGGCCTTCTGCCGGTGTTTCGTCGATGACCTTCTTCGGCATGATCGCGGTCATCTGGCCCGGGTCGGACAGGAAGTACAGCAGGGTGTACATCTTCTCGGGTGTGTGCACGGCGACTTCGCGGTCTCCGACGACTTCGACGTCGGCTCCTGCGAAGAACTGCTGGCCGACCCCTGAGATCTCCATCCACCGGTCGAGGCTGGCTTCGACGTCCTCGGCTGTCACCGGAGCGCCGCTGTGGAAGGTCAGCCCTTCACGAATGGTGAAGGTGGTGGTCTTCCCGTCGTCGGATTCCTCCCAGGATTCGGCGATGTGCGGCTGCACCTGGAAGTCGGCATCCTGCGTCAGCAGCGGCTCGAACATCAGGCGGGCCACTTCTGCGGTGGCCGTTGCAGTGCTCAGAAGCGGGTCGAGCAGCGGCGGCTGGGCATTGAGCGCATAATGGAACTCCGAGGTCGGGTCACTCGCTTTGGCTCCGCAACCGCTGACAGCCAGCACAGCCGCAGTGGCAGCGATGGCCAGAACGCGCAGCAGGCGTGGTCGGTGCGTGCTCATAGCGCTCCTCCTTCCCCTGCAGTGGCGCCCGAGGTGGTTGAGACCGCCGCTGTCGCACGTGGGTGGGCGTGTGGAATCGAGTCGAGCAGCTTCTTCGTATAGTCGTCCTTCGGGTGTGCGAAGAGCTCATCGACCGGGGCTTCTTCGACGAGTCTGCCCTTGCACATCACTCCGATCCGATCAGCGATGTAGCGGACGACAGACAGGTCGTGTGAGATGAACAGATAGCTGAGACCGTGCTCGTCTTGGATGCGATTGAGCAGATTGAGGATCTGTGCCTGGATCGAGACGTCGAGAGCCGAGACGGCCTCATCGCACAAGATCACCTCCGGGTGCGTCACCAGCGCACGCGCGATGCCGATGCGCTGACGCTGACCGCCGGAGAACTCGTGGGGATAGCGCACCAGATGCTCTTCACCGAATCCGACTTCCTCAATCGCCGCGACGATGCGTTTGTTCCGCTCCCCTCGATCGCGGATCCCCTGGATGACGAGAGTCTCGTTGAGGATCGAGCCGATGCGCTTGCGCGGGTTGAGCGACGAGTTCGGATCCTGGAAGATCATCTGGACCTTCGAGCGGTAGGTCTGCTGTTCGGCGCGGTTGCATTCGCTGATCGGCTGACCGTGGAACAGGATGTTCCCCGAGGTCGGTTCGATGAGGGCCTGCAGCATCCGGCCCGTTGTGGACTTGCCGCAACCTGATTCGCCGACGAGACCGTACGTCTCTCCAGGCTGAATGGAGAAGCTGACACCGTCGACGGCGTGGACCTCTGACGTTCGGAAGCCGATCGCATTGCGCAGCGTGAACGTCTTCGTCAGCTGCTGAGCCTCGAGCACAGCCGCGTTCTCGGTCATCGTTCGCCTCCTTGAGCCCCGCGGCCTGCCCTTGACGGTTCAGCAGCATCGTGCGGCACTTCCGCCTCGGCGTCGATGAGACCATCGACTGCCTTCCAACAGCGCACCGACCGGCCCGGCGCGATCTCCATCAGCTGCTGGCGGTTCTCGCGGCAGGCGTCCTCCGCGAAGGGGCACCGAGCGGCGAACCGGCACCCGGCTGGCACATCGTAGAGAGTCGGCACACGTCCGGGAATGGTCGGCAGCGGATGCGTGCGGTCGGTGTCCACTCCCGGGGTGGAGGCCAGCAGCCCGCGCGTATAGGGGTGCTGGGGGTTGTCGAGGATGTCGCGCACCGGCCCGGCCTCGACAGCCTCACCGAGATACATCACCATCACCCGGTCGCAGACCTCTGCCACGACTCCGAGGTCGTGGGTGATGAGGATGGTGGCCATGTCGTGTGCCCGGCGCAGATCGTCGATGAGCCGCAGGATCTGGGCCTGGGTGGTGACGTCGAGGGCCGTCGTCGGTTCGTCGGCGATGAGCAGGGCCGGTTCGCAGATGAGCGCCATGGCGATCATGACGCGCTGGCGCATGCCTCCGGAGAGCTGGTGCGGGTAGTCGTCGATGCGCGCGTGCGGGTCGGCGATGCCGGTCTGCTCCAGCGCATCGATGGCATGCTGCTTCGCAGCCTCCTTCGACATCGGCTGGTGGATGAGGATCGTCTCGATGAGCTGCTGACCGACGGTGAACACCGGGTTGAGCGAGCTCATCGGATCCTGGAAGATCATCGCGATGCGGCCGCCGCGATACTGACGCATCCGGGCCTCGCTGACTGACAGGAGGTCCGTTCCGTCGAATTCGACGGTGCCGGAGTAGGCAGCCGTCTTCTCATCGAGCAGCCGCATAACGGACTCCGCGGTCACGGACTTCCCGCAGCCCGACTCGCCGACGATTCCGAGCACTTCCCCGGCGTCGACGTGGAAGTCGATGTCTTCGACAGCGGTGACATCGCCCTGCTCGGTCGCCAGCCGTGTCGTCAGCCCGCTGACTGTGATCACCCGGGCCGGCGCCTCGGGACCGGTGGCGCCGTGGGCGCCGCCCGGCTCGACTGTCGTCGTCATTTCCGTCCACCGCCTTTCCGCACGGCTTTGCCTGTGTGCGGGTCGAAGAGGTCGCGCAGGCCGTCGCCGAGGAGGTTGATGCCGAGCACGGTGAGGATGATGGCTGCACCGGGCACGATCGTCATCCACGGGTTGTTGAAGATCAGGGTCTTGCCGTCGAGCAGGATGTTGCCCCAGGACGGCGCGGGCGGCGGCACGCCGGCGCCGAGGAAGGACAGTGCGGCCTCGGTGATGATCGAGTCGGCGAAGATGAAGGTCGCCTGGATGATCGCCGGGGAGACGACGTTGGGCGCCATGTTGAGCCAGATGATGCGGTTCGATGAGGCGCCCTGCGCGCGCAGTGCTTCGACGAAGGTCTGCTCCTTGACCACCAGGGCCGAGGAGCGCACGACGCGCGCGACATAGGGCGTGAACACGACGGTGAGCGCGATGACGACGTTCGAGGTCTTGGCTCCCAGCACAGCCATGAGCGCGATGGCCAGCAGGATGGCGGGGAAGGCCATGAAGCCATCGCAGATCCGCATGAGGATCGCGTCGGCCCACCGGAAGTAGGCCGAGTACATGCCGATGATGTAGCCGATGACGGTGGAGAGGATCGCGACGGCGAAGCCGACGAACAGCGATACCCGTGCCCCGTGCAGCACTCGCGAGAGCAGGTCGCGGCCGTAGTTGTCGGTGCCGAGCAGGTAGTCGCCGCTGGGGCCCTGCAGCCGGTCCTGGATGTTGAGCTCAAGGGGCCCGCGGGAGATGACCATGGGGCCGAACGTCGTCAGGAGCACGATGATGATGACGATGATGCCGCCGGTCATGATGAGGCCGTTGCTCGTCACCCTCCGGAAGATCAGCTGTCGCATGCTGAGGCGCTCGAGTCCGACGGTCGATCCGGGCTGGGCGGCGGCGGGTGCTCCTGCCGGTCCCGAGGCGCCGGTGGTCTCACCGGTGAGGCCCGCCTCGGGCTCGGGGCGCTGTGGTGTGGTGTGGGCTGGTTTCGTCATGACAGTCGCACCCGTGGGTCGAGGAAGCCGTAGAGGATGTCTACGAGCAGGTTGATGAGCATGTAGGACACGGTGATCATGAGCACGACACCCTGGATGACCATGAAGTCGCGGCGTTCGACCGAATTGACGATGAGCTGCCCGATGCCTGGGATGTTGAAGACGGTTTCGATGACGGCGGCGCCGGCGATGAGGGTGCCGATCGACTGGCCGACGACGGTGAGGATGGGGAACGAGGCGTTCTTCAGCCCGTGCTTGTACACGCGGCTGCGTTCGGACACGCCTTTTGCCAGAGCGGTCTTCATATATCCGGCACGGAACACGTCGAGCATCGACGAGCGGGTCATGCGGGCGGTCAGTGCGGCCTGCATTGCGCCGAGGGCCAGCGCCGGGAGGATGAGATAGCGCAGATGGGTGCCGAGGCCTTCCTCCAGGCCGCGGTAGCCGGCGACCGGCAGCCAGCCGAGCCAGCCGGCGAAGATCAGCATGAGGAACAGACCGAGCAGGAAGCTGGGCACGGAGATGCCGAGCAGTGAGAAGGCCATGAAGCCCTGGTCGACAGCCGAGCCGCGTCGGCGGGCGGCGATGATGCCGGCGGGAATCGCGATGATGAGCGCAACGACCTCGGCGAGGATCGCCAGTGACAGCGTCGGTCCCAGGTGGTCCATCAGGACTGATGTCACGGCCGCTCCCATGAAGTGGGAGTACCCGAGGTCACCGGTCAGCGCGCCGCCGAGCCACGCGAAGAACTGGACGACGAGCGGTCGGTCGAGCCCCATCTCGGAGCGCAGCGCCTCAACCTGGTCGGAGGTGGCGTTGGGCCCGAGCATCACCGAGGCCGGGTCACCGGGGGTGAGGTGGACGAGGGAGAAGACGACGATCGCGACGACGGCAAGCACAGGGATGAGTGCGAGGATGCGCTTGACGATATAGCTCAGCATGTCGCAACTCCAAGGGGAACATTCGAGTGACGTAGCTCACATACTGGCATCAGCGGTGCAGGCGGGGCAACCGACACGCAGATTCGTTGTCTTCTCGTGATCACAGGACGCGTCCGCCGTGACCGCGCACGAGTCGGCCGTTCCGGGAAGCGAACGCGCCGCCGACGATGACGTCGTCGACGCCAGCGGAGAGCTGCCACGGGTCATCGTAGGTTGATCGATCAGCGACGGCGTTGAGGTCGATGACCGCGATGTCGGCCGCCATTCCCTGTGCAAGGACTCCGCGGTCGTCGAGCTTCATCCGAGAGGCGGGCAGGGACGTCATCTTGCGCACTGCCTCTTCGATGCTGAGCAGACCGACGTCGCGCACATAGTGACCGAGAACCCGCGTGAATGTGCCGAAGCTGCGCGGATGGGGTCGGCCGGGCCCTTCTGCGGCAAGCTGGTGACCGTCAGAGGCGACGGCGACCAGCGGGTGGGCGAGAGCGGCCCGGATGTCGTCTTCGGACATCGAATGGTGGATGATGCCGACAGCTCCGGCGTGAGCGGCGAGCATGCGCAGCGCGGCTTCGGCCGGAGTGCAGCCGTCCCGCTCGCCGATCTCGGCCAGGCTCTGTCCGACGGCCCACTCGTACCCTCCGGGGCCGTCCGGGCTGACGGCGGCTATGACGACGGCCTCAGCCCCGGAACGCCCGTCGATGGTGTCTGCCAGGGCTGTGCGAATGCGGTCTCGCTGATCCGCGTCGGCAAGCCGGCTCGGCAGGCCATTGCGTCCGTCCTCGAGGGACCAGCCCGGCAGGAGAGAGGTCAGCGTCGTACTTGAGGCAGTGTACGGGTAGACGTCAGCGGTCACGTCGATGCCGCGAGCGTGTGCCTGCTCGATGAGGGTCAGCGCGTCAGAGACGAGGCCGTAGTTGTGGCGGTCGGTCGCTTTGAGATGGGAGATCTGCAGGCGCCCTGCGGTGCTTGCCACGGCGTCGATCGATTCGCGGACCGACGCAAGCACATGGTCGGCCTCATCGCGCATATGGGTGGAGTACAACAGGTCACATTCGGCGGCAGCTGCGACGACTTCGGCCACTTCGTCAGGCTGCGCATAGGCACCCGGCGCGTAGATGAGACCGGTGGAGAATCCGCGGACTCCAGCCTCAGCGGCAGCGCGGACGCCGCGGATCATGTGCTGCCTCTCCTCGGCGGCAGCGGGTCGAGAGGCGTTGCCCATGGCCATGCGGCGCAGAGCTGAGAAACCGACCTGGAAGGCAGCATTGATTTCGAGGGGAAGCGCAGCCGTGGCCGCGAGAAAGCCTGCCGCATCCGTGGCCTCGGTCATGAAGACCGGGCTGAGATGGCCCCATGTGTGCCGCACCTCATCGAGGCTGGGCGCTGGGAATGGGGACGATCCGCAGTTGCCCAGCAGCAGCGTCGTCACTCCTTGACTGATCTGCGAAGGCGCTTCCGGGCAGCCGTGGATCGTGAAGTCCGCGTGATTGTGCAGATCGATGAAACCAGGAGTCACGATCCGGCCGGAGGCATCCACCGTCTCGGCCGCACTTTCTGCGGGGATGGCGCCAGGCGCAGCCACGGCGGTGATCTTTCCATCTGTGATGCCCAGATCACCGGGTTCGGCCGGCACTCCGGTGCCGTCGACAACTATGCCGCCTACAATCCTGATGTCGAACATCCCGCTGCTTTCCCACGACCGCATTGTCGTGCTCATTCGATTCGCGCGCCTGACTCGCCACTCACTGTGATGCGCATCACTGTTCGATCACCGTACGGCAGTTCCGGTAAACCCCACGAGTGTTCTCACCTGAAGAGACGGCAGCTTCTTCCGCCGCCCGTGACCGCACGTGCTCAATCGCGCCGGACCGGGTACGGGCGAGTAATTCAAAAAATCTCGAATCCAGGTGTGCAAACTCAGAGATCCGTGTTACCGTTGTCGCAGAATCTTCTTATGCTCTTTGACATCATTCTGATGCGACCGGCAGACAGATTCCACATCATTCGCTGTCGCTTAATGACATCGCCTGAATGAATTGAAAGGAGGCGGGCACGATGATGATCTTCACCACGTTCACGGCCACGGGAGCTGCCGATCTCGGCAACCCGGCGGGCAGCCGCCGCGTCCCGCCTCGCTTCTCCGCGTAGAACTCGGCGCCAGGTACACAGCGAGCACCCCCTTCCTGACGACCTCCGGACCCGTTCCGCACGCATCGTCGAAGATCTGTCATTCATCGACTTCGTCACCATTGAGAACACAGATCAATAGGTGATCGAATGCCATGAATTGCCATTCACTGCTGTCTTCCTGAAACGCGCCGACTCCCTTTCTTTTCATCACTTCCGTTTTCGACGGCAGGCTATTCGTCCTGCCTGAAATGGTCATCCAAGGACTTTCTCATGTCATTTGCTCATGCTTATCCGATACACCGCCGGTGGGCCATCTTCGCTGCCGTCTCGGTGCTGCGGTGGGCTCGTCGCAAGCCGAAATCCCGTCGCGCCCCCAGCCACGCCGAGCTGCACCGCGCAGCGATCCTGCGACGCAGCGCCAGCGAGCAGGTGGAACGCGAACGCCTTGCCGCTCAGCTGCGGGCACTGTCGATCCACCGCTCGATCATCTGATCGCCTGAACCACGGCAGCCCTGTCGTTCCACACCATGTGTGCGATCGGCAGGGCTGTCCACAGTTCCGTCGTGCTCAGCATGGTGATGTCCGCGCCTCGTGGCACGATGGTTCCGTGATCTCGAAGCTGCCGCGCGTGCTCGCCCCGGATGTCGATGAATACCTCACCGACGTCATGGCCGAACGCGGCCGGGACTATGCCGAGGACCAGCGCGTGCGCCGCGTGAGCTGGGATGCCGAGCAGTCGACTCTCAGCGGCGAGGTCCTCGGCAGCGGTTCGAACATCTACCGCGTGGCCATCCGCCTGACGCAGGCTGTGCTGAGTGAGCCGGACTGCTTCGAACCGACCAGCAGCGACTGCAGCTGCCCGGTCGGCTACGACTGCAAGCACGTCGGCGCTGTCCTGTACTCCATCGCCGACTACGGGGACAGCGACGACACCGCAAGCCCGCGCACAGGCCTTGAGCATGTGATGCCGCACCGCGCCGTCACCCCACAGCGCCCCGACGACTGGCGTACCGTGCTGACAGAGCTGCAGGTCCGCCGCCGCGCACACACATCGCGCCCCGAGGACACACCGCTGGCGATCGGCTTCGACATCGAGCGCACCACCAGCCGCTGGTTCCACGGCCGCCACCGCAGCCCTCTCGCGAGCGCCGATGTCGTCAACCTCTCCGACATCGACCTCGGCAGCCTCAGCGTCACCCTGCGACCGCTGCGCCGCGGTGCTCGGAACAACTGGATCAAAGGCGGGCTCGGCTGGCGCAACTTCACCCGCGGCTTGGCCGACCCACCCGGGATCCGCCGTGACCACACCGCAGCGCTGAGCCAGCTGCACGCTCAGAACACCACCCGCAGCTACACCTACGGAAGCGACCCCGACACCGCCGTATTCTCTGCCTTCGACCCCTCCCTCGTCTGGCTGCTGCTCGCCCGCGCTCAGGACACCGGCATCGAGCTGACCGGCCACGGTGTCGTCTCAGAAGTGCGGGTCGTCAGCTCCCATTCCCCACTCACCCTCACCACCGCCTCGGGAACGGAGAAGACGATCGAGACCGCCGACGTCATCGTCGACGTCGTGCGCCAGCCCGGCGGCTACGCCTTCACCGCCCTCATCGACTTCGCCGGCACCGTACCGGAGAACGTGTTCCGCATCGGGGACAACGCCATCGCCTTCATCGACCGACTGCCGGGCAACACCCTCCGCCTGACCCTGGCCGAAACATCCACCCCAGTCTCCGAACCGCTCGGTGAGATGCTCGCCTCCCGCACGACGCTCGGCGTCCCCGATCACGACGCCGAGGTGTTCTTCACCGAGTTCCTCCCCGAGCTGCGCGGTCTGGCCACGCTCACCAGCCACGATGCCTCGGCAGAGCTGCCGGAGTTCCGGGACCCGCGCCTGCACGTTGAGGTTGAGTTCGAACCCAAGCAGTCCCTGCTGCTGACCTGGTCGTGGGAGTACTACGGCCCCAAACGCCGCCTTCCGATCGCGCACAATCGCTGGCACCACCGGGAGCCGGATCTCGAACTCGCCGTACTCGAGGAGATCCGCCGGATCTGGCCGACGGCCGCCACCGTCGATGAGGAGCATCTGATCGGAATCGACGCCGCCCAGTTCGCGGTGCGGGCGCTGCCGCGACTCGAGGACCATCCCGAGGTCGTCGTCGACATCAGCGGCGAGCGCGTCGACTACACCGAGCTCACCGCACCCCCGCAGGTGCGGGTGACGACCGAGGCGACAGACGACCGCGACTGGTTCAACCTCGCCTTCGAGGTCACGATCGACGGCAAGAGGATCCCATTCGCTCCCCTCTTCGCGGCACTCGCCCAGCACAAGTCGCACCTGCAGCTTGTCGACAACACATTCTTCTCCCTCGACCATCCGGCCTTCGACAGGCTGCGCGAACTGCTGCAGGAGGCCGAGGCACTCGGCGAGTGGGAGCCGGAGCGCTCGAAGATCAGCCGCCACCAGGTCTCGATCTGGGATGAGCTCGTCGAACTCGCCGATGAGGCGGTCCCCGCGCGTGAGTGGCGGGAGTCGATCGGCCGGCTCGGTTCGCTGGAGGAGCTTCCCGCGCCCGAGGTGCCGGTTGGGGTGCGTGCCGAGCTGCGCGGCTACCAGCTCGAAGGGTTCCGGTGGCTGGCGTTCCTGTGGGAGCACAGCCTCGGCGGGATCCTCGCCGACGATATGGGCCTGGGCAAGACGCTGCAGACTCTGACCCTCATCACTCACGCTCGCGCGCGAGCCGTTGAGACCGGTGAGACGATGCCGCCGTTCCTCGTCGTTGCCCCGTCATCGGTGGTGTCGGTGTGGCAGGCTGAGGCCGCCCGCTTCACCCCGGACCTGAAGGTGGCAGTGCTCGATACGACGACGCACAAACGCAAGCAGCCGGTCGCCGAGGCGATTGCCGGAGCCGATGTCGTGCTGACCTCGTACACGATCTTCCGCATCAACGGCGAGGAATTCACCGCACTGCCGTGGGGCGGTTTCGTCCTCGATGAGGCACAGTTCGTCAAGAACCAGACCGCCAAGACCTACCGCGTCGCCCGTGACGTCCGCTCCCCGTTCACGCTCGCCATCACCGGTACGCCGATGGAGAATTCGCTGACGGATCTGTGGTCGCTGCTCTCCCTGACAGCACCGGGGCTGTTCGCCTCACCGGTGAAGTTCAAAGAGGAGTACGTCAAGCCGATTGAGAAGGGCGCTGCGCTTACTGCAGAGTCCGGCGTCCTCACTTCTGCGGACGACGATGCGGCGGTGCAGGAGCGTCTCAATGTCGGACGGCAGGCTCGGCTGGAGCGGCTGCGCCGGCGGGTGCGGCCGTTCATGCTCAGGCGCACGAAGGACCTCGTCGCCAAGGAGCTGCCCGCGAAGCAGGAGCACGAACTGCATGTGCCGCTCGAACCCAAGCACAAGAAGCTCTACGACCTCGTTCTCCAGCGTGAGCGCAAGAAGGTCCTCGGCATGGTCGGCGATCTCGACAAGCACCGCATGACGGTTTTCCGGTCGCTCACCCTCCTGCGGATGCTCGCGCTGTCACCCCAGATCGTCAGCGATGAATACGCCGATGTGCCCTCCAGCAAGCTCGAAGCGCTGTTCTCCGGCCTCGACGAGGTGCTGAGCGAAGGGCACCGGATCATCGTCTTCTCCCAGTTCACCTCGTGCCTGCGACTCGTCGCCGAGCGGCTCGATACGATCGGCGTCGACTACGCATACCTCGACGGCAGCACACGCAACCGCGGCGAGGTCATCGACGGATTCCGCTCCGGCACCGCACCGGTGTTCCTCATCAGCCTCAAGGCCGGCGGATTCGGGCTCACGCTGACCGAGGCGGACTACGTCTTCCTCCTCGACCCCTGGTGGAACCCGGCTGCCGAGGCGCAGGCGATCGACCGCACACACCGGATCGGGCAGACGAAGAACGTCATGGTCTACCGGCTCGTCGCTGCCGGCACCATCGAGGAGAAGGTGCTCGCCCTGCAGCAGAAGAAGGCGCGGCTCTTCGACGCCCTCATGGACAACGGACGAGCTTTCAGCACCGCGCTGACTGCCGACGATGTCCGCGAGCTGTTCACCCCGGCAGACTAGGCACAGCCTCTCGATAGACTGCGTGTGAGCCGGCCCACAACCCCCGATCGACTCCAGTCGATCGACTGCATCGCGCAACTGCGCGAGACGGCTCATGGCTACGACTGCCTCCAGGGAGGACGCCCAATGACCGACGCACCCGAAACCCAGCAGACCCAGGCCACCGACGCACCGCAGGTGCAGCAGTGGGACGAGAAGATCACCCCCGGCCGATTCGAGAACAAGACCGTCATCGTCACCGGGGCAGGAGCCGGCATCGGCCGTGCAGCAGCTCTGCGCATCGCCCGCGAAGGCGGGAAGGTCATTGCCTGCGACATCTCCGCTGACCGACTCGCAGACCTGGAGCAGGAGGCATCCGAACTGGCGATCACGACTGTCGCCGGGGATGTCAGCGACGACGGCGACGTTGCGAAGATCGTCGACGCGGCCGGCGAGCGCATCGATGGTCTGGCCAATGTCGCCGGCATCATGGACGACTTCTCCCCCGTCCATGACGTCAAGGACGACATCTGGGACGCGGTCCTGCGGGTCAACCTCACCGGCGTCATGAAGCTAACCCGTGCGGTCGTGACGGTGATGCTGCCGCAGAAGGCCGGCAACGTCGTCAATGTCGGATCCGAGGCTGGTCTCCGCGGCTCAGCCGCCGGTGCCGCCTACACCGCTTCGAAGCATGCGCTCAACGGGCTGACGAAGAACAGTGCGTTCATGTACGCCGAGGAAGGCCTGCGCTTCAATGCGGTCTGTCCCGGCGGTGTGGCCACAAGCATCGAGGTGAACTTCGGATCCGAGTTCGCTGCCGCGCGCCTGCCGAAGTACTTCAGCCTCGTTCCGGGCCTGCCCTCGACCGCACAGCAGCAGGCGGCGCTCATCACCTACCTGCTCAGCGACGACTCCACCAACATCTCCGGGGCGATCATCGCCAGCGACGGCGGCTGGGCCGGCGTCTGAGCTTCCGGCCCCACACCTCGGGAACGGCGGACGGCTGCCGCACCGCACTGGTGCGGCAGCCGTCTTGCCATCAGCACATGAGCAGCGAGCCGACTCAGCCCCGCCCGGCGATCCGTACGACCGCCCGCCGCAGCTCTTCGACGATGATGAAGACGACCGCCCAGCCGATGACGAGCAGCCAGTGCTCCCCGTCGAGCGGCACCGTCGAGAACGCGGTGTTAAGAATCGGCAGGTAGACGACAAGCAGCTGCAGCAGCAGGCCGGTGGCCAGCGCCAGCCACAGCCAGTGGTTGGTGAACAGGCCGGCGAACATCGTCGTGTGTGCGTGCCGGACCGACAGCGTGTTCACCAGCTGCAGGACGACGAGCACGGTGAACGCGACCGTCCGGCCGGTGGCCGCATCGTCGTCACCAGCGATGAGCCCGCCGGGCAGGCACGCGTCGAGGGCGAGCAGCGACAGCACAGCCATGACGAATCCGGTGCTGAGGATCCGCGCCCATTCGCGGCCGTCGAGCGCTCGCTGGTCGGGCCGGCGCGGCGGTTTCGTCATCACCCGCTCATCGACCGGATCGACGCCCAGCGCGAGCGCCGGCGTGGAGTCGGTGACGAGGTTGACCCACAGGATCTGCGTGGCCAACAGCGGCAGGATCACCGCACCGTCGGCCTGGACGAGGCCGAGCACCCCGGCGAACACGACACCGCCAAAGACGGTGAACACCTCGCCCATGTTCGACGACAGCAGGTAGCGCAGCACCTTCTTGAGGTTGGAGTAGATGCCGCGGCCCTGTTTGACGGCGGTGATGATCGAAGCGAAATTGTCATCGGCGAGGACCATCGTCGCCGCATCATGCGAGACCTGCGTGCCGGTGATGCCCATCGCCACGCCGATGTCGGCGCGCTTGAGCGCCGGTGCGTCGTTGACACCGTCGCCGGTCATCGCCACGACGTGACCGTGGTCCTGTAAGTGCTCGACGATCCGCAGCTTGTGGCTCGGGTCGACGCGAGCGAACACGGAGGTGGTCTCGACCGCCTCGGCGAACTGCGCGTCGGTCAGTTCGCTCAGCTGCGCGCCGGTGAGCGCCTTCGGGTCGTCGATGCCGAGGTCTGCGGCGATCCGCTCGGCCGTCAGCGGGTGGTCACCGGTGATCATGATGACCCGAATCCCGGCCTGCTGGGCCTGCGCGATCGCCGCCTTCGCCTCGGGTCGGGGCGGGTCGATCATTGCAACCATGCCCACAAAGGTCAGCCCGTGCTCCATCTCCTCTCCCAGGCTCACCTCGGGATTCTCCCCCGCGCCCGAGGCGGCGGGCACCTCGCGCGCGGCCACGGCCAGTGTCCGGTAGGCCTCCCCGGCCAGTGCGGTGACCTCCTCATCGAGACGTTCGAGCACCTCGGGGGTGGCCTCGACGTCCCCTTCTGCCGTGCGCACGTGGGTGCAGCGGGCGAGCACCACATCGGGTGCGCCCTTCATCACCAGCTGCCGGCTGTCACCGGTGTCGCCGGCGACGAGCACGGACATGCGCTTGCGCTCAGACGAGAACGGCAGCTCGTCGAAGCGGTGGGTCTGCGGGACGGCGATGCCGGCGTCAGCGCAGGCGAGGAGGAACGCAGCTTCGGTCGGGTCGCCGATCGGGCCATCGGCAGTCAGCCGGGCGTTCGAGGCGATCGAGCCGAGCTCCAGGGTCCCAGCGGCCTGAGGGTCGGAGATGTGGTGGCGGCCGTCGGCGGTGATGACCTGGTCGATCGTCATCTGGTTGAGCGTCAGGGTGCCGGTCTTGTCGGTGCACACCACACCGGCTGAGCCGAGCGATTCGACGGCGTCGAGCTGCTTGACGATCGCCTCGTGGGAGGCCATCCGGCGCACGCCGATCGCCAGGATCACCGACACGATCGCCGTCAGTCCCTCGGGCACCGCAGCCACGGCCAGTGAGACGCCCAACAGCAGGATCGTCACGAGGGAAGCCGTCGAATGATCGGCGGTGGTGAGGTAGACGGTGGCCATGACGGCCAGCGCGATCACGATGACGGCGATGGTGAGCATCTTGCCGACTGCCGCCATCTCCTTCTGCAGGGGCGTGTCGGTCTCACCAGCGCTGGAGATCATGCCGGCGATCCGGCCGATCTCGGAACGGGCGCCGGTGCCGGTGATGACGGCCGTGCCGCCGCCCTGTGTGACAGCGGTGCCCGCATGCACCATCGACAGGCGATCGGCCAGCGGCGTGTCAGCTGAGACGGGCTCAGTGTGCTTGTGCACGGGCACGGACTCCCCGGTCAGCGCGGCTTCGGCGACCATCAGCCGGCTGCCGGTGAGCAGGCGAGCGTCAGCCGGCACCGCATCGCCTTCGCTCAGATGGAGGAGATCGCCGGGCACGAGGTCTGCAGCAGGTACGGTCTGGGGGCGCCCGGATCGGGTGACGGCAGCGGTGGGGCTGGTCATCTGCTTGAGTGCGGCGACCGCATCAGCGGCTTTGAGCTCTTGGACCAAGCCGATGACGGTGTTGAGCACAACGACCGCGGCGATGACGATCGCGTCGATCGGCGCCCCGTGCCGGCCCTCGGCGGCCCAGGCGATGAGGGAGACGAGGATCGCCGCCAGCAGCAGGTAGGTCAGCGGTTCGTTCAGCAGCCTGAGCACCCGCCGCCAGATCGGCTCTGAGGGCGCTGCGGCCAGCTCGTTGCGACCGCAGCGCTCGAGCCGCTCAGCGGCTGCGGCCTGCGTCAGTCCGGCGGTCGCCGAGGTGTCGAGTGCAGAGACGACGTCTGCGGCTGTGCGGGCGTGAGCATCACTGAGGGCACAGTCGTCAAGCAGAGAAGAGCTCATGGCCTGAGCTTAACCGCCCTGGGAGCTGAAGCGCCGCGGGAGGCCGGTGACCTTAGCCGAATGGGCGCCCTGGCAACCTGACCACTACGCAGAGGCGGCCATCTTCGAGACGCTCGATGCGTTCTGCGATTGGGCGGAGGATCGCAGCAGCCTCAGCGTGACCTCCGGGCCCGGCGAGAGCACCGGTTGAGCGCACCACGGGCGGTGCCGTCGCGTCATCGCCCTGTCGGGTTCAGCAGCTCGTGGCCGTGGGTGCGCAGCTCGTCGACAGTCGCGACTCCCGCTAGCTGCAGGGTACGGGTGAGCTGCGTGCGGAGGATGTCGATGACATGGGCGACTCCCGACTGGCCGGCGGCCGCGAGACCGTAGAGGTAGGGTCGGCCGATGAATGCTGCATCAGCGCCGCGGGCGAGTGCGACGGCGATGTCGGTGCCGTGTCGGATCCCGGAGTCGACGAGGATCGTGAACTCTTCCCCGGCCGCGGCCCGAACGAGAGGGACGAGGTCGAGGGGGACGACGCAGCGGTCAAGCTGCCGGCCGCCGTGGTTGGACAGGTGGACGCCGTCGACGCCGAGCTGCTGCGCCCGCAGTGCATCGGCAGCGCTGACGGGTCCTTTGAGGAGAAGCGGGCCGTCCCACAGCGACCGAATCCAGGCCAGCGTGTCCCAGTCCAGGCTCGGATCGAACTGCTGGGAGATGTTCTCAATCGTGTACCCGGCATCGGATCCGGCGACATTGGCGAATTCGATCATCGGGTGGGCGAGCATCTGCGTCCAGTACCGGGGCCTACTGGCGATGTCGAGCAGCGCGCCAGGGGTCAGCTGCGGCGGGATGGTGAGGCCGTTGCGCACGTCCCGGCCGCGGAACCCGGAGACGTGGGTGTCAACAGCGACTTCGAGCACCCGGTAGCCCGCGGCTGCGGCACGTGCAATGAGTCCTGCGGTAAGGCCGCGGTCCTTCCACACGTAGAGCTGAAACCACCGGTCCGCCCGGCCGGCCGGCGGCACGGCAGCCAGATCCTCCAGCGACGTCGAGGCCATCGTCGAGAGCACATAGGGGATCCCCGCATCGGCGGCGGCACGAGCGACGGCGGGTTCACCAGCCGAGGCGATCATCTTGGTGTATCCGGTCGGCGCGAGCCCGAACGGCAGCACGGACCGGCGGCCGAAGATCTCGGTGGAAAGGTCGACCTCGGCGACGTCGCGCAGCACCTGCGGCTGAAAACGCCACGCGGTATAAGCGCCTACGTTCTCCGCCAGCGTCACCTCGTCATCGGCTCCACCTGCGATGTAATCGAAGACCGGCCGCGGCAGCGCTCGGCGGGCGGCCGCCTCGACGTCGGCGACCGTGCGGCAGCGGGCGCGAAAGCGCTGCACTCGGTTGAGCTCGGGACGCCCCATGCGCACCAAACTCAGCGCCTCGGAGATCTTCATGCCATCACCTGTCTTCGTCACTGTCGGCCGTCGCTGCCGCTGGGAATCATCGCACAGACGCCGCCGGCGCTGGCGGACTGGCGTCTGCTGTTTTCCCACACTAGCCGCGTAGGCAGCTGGCAGGCGCGGTGTTCCGAGATATCGGGCAGAGAACGCCCACCGGTACGTTTCGCAGCCCCCGACCCTTGCCATCTTGGCTGCAGTTGGTGGGAGGGAGTAAAGTACTGGTGTCACCGCCGTCCAGATGACGGCGGCTTGGGGCTATAGCTCAGTTGGTAGAGCGTCTCGTTCGCAATGAGAAGGTCAGGGGTTCGATTCCCCTTAGCTCCACAAGTGTCCTGTATCGGGACATAGTTGACAGATGTCTTGGGACATCGTTGACAACGAGGAAGGCTCTCAGGGAAAACCCTGGGGGCCGTCGTCGTGTCTGGGCTGGGGGTTCGTTACAGGGTGTCTCGTTTGGGCTGGTAGTTCTTGGCTGGGTCGATGTGGTGGTAGGCGATGATTTCGCCGGTTGTGCGGTCGCTGGTGATGACGTCGCGGTCGTGGATGAGCATGAGTATTAGGCGTCCGCGGTGGGCTCGGCCGATGCCTAGATGGCGCAGTCTTCCGGCGTATCGGACGGTGACTTTGCCGTCTTTGTCGACGGCGTCGACGCGGGTGCGGTACTCGATCTGGGAAGTGGTGGCAGGGCTGGCTTTGGGCAGTGCTTCGTAAGCTTGCCGGGGTGTACGCATGCCGATAGCTCGATGGGGGCGTTCGTTGTTGTACCAGTGCCGGGTAGCATCGAGCTGTTGCTGGAGTTGGTCCAGGGATGCTGGTGGGCTGTAGCGGGCCTGTAGGCGGTTCTTCAGGGTCTGGTGGAAGCGCTCGATCTTGCCCTGGGTCTGTGGGTGGCCGGGTTTGCCGTTCTTCTGTTTGATGTGGTGGGCTGCCAGCAGGGTTTCGAAACCGTTCTTGGCTCCAGGCCGGCCGGTCATGCGGCTGGTGAAGACTAAGCCGTTATCGCTGAGGGTGGCTGCTGGCGGGCCGAAGGTGCTGATCAGCTCGTCCATCACGGCGACAACGTCAGCACCGGTACAGGGCAGGAACGCGCGGATGCGTAACAGATAGCGGGAATGATCATCGAGGAAGTCGAGGATGTCAGCTCGGCTGCCGTCACTGAGCAAGGTGTGTGTGATGTCGGTTTGCCACATCTCATTTGGCAACTCGGCAGCGAATCGTCGGTAGCTGGACTTCGGGCGCTTGTGCGGGGCGGGCGTGACCCGGCCAGCGTCCTTAAGCACCCGGTGGATCGTGGCCTTAGACGGGACCTGGAGACCTTCCTGCTGCAGGTGCCAGGCGATGGTCTCTGGGGACTGCTGAAGGTTTGGTTGACTCCGGGGTTTATGCCGCCAGGGCGACGGCCTTGTGATGAACAAGCTCGTATTCAACCGGGGTCAGTTTACCTAAACGCCGTTGCCGACGCTTGCGGTGATAGGTCCGCTCGACCCAGTGCACGATCGCTGTACGTAAGCTCGCTCGCGTGTCCCATCGGCCCCGGTCGAGGACGTTCTTCTGCAGCACGGCGAAGAACGATTCCATCGCAGCATTATCACCGGCAGCACCGACCCGGCCCATCGATCCGACTGTCCCGCGTCAAGTAGTTGGCAGGATTTCCTTGGTTTTGAATGTCGGGGTGGTGGGGTCGGCTAGGCCCAGGTGCACCTCCTTGGGCCGGTTCCATGAGATGGCCTCGTGGGGCCGGAGTTCGT
>NZ_JABEMC010000006.1 GCF_013004595.1 Brevibacterium luteolum | reverse complement strand
ACCACCCGGCTGCACGAAGCACTGGGCTACAAGACACCAGCAGAAGTCGAAGCCCAATACGCCGAAAGCCTCACCAACGATGAACTGTCTTTACCAACCATCTAGGAACGAAACCCAGGACGGTTCATGGCGCGGGTCTTGTCCAGATCGCCGGCATGCCCGGGCGTCCCGGGGATCTGGGCGAACCAGGCGGCGTGGGCGGCTGCGTGCTGTTGGGCCGGGTCGCAGAATGGGGAGACACCCGACTGGTGAAGTTCGCCCCACCGCGCCAAGAGTCGCTCGGCATCGGCTTGGAACTGGCGCTGCTGGGTGAGGCTCTTGGCATGCCACCACCGGTTGGACTGCTCGAAGACCACGCGTCCCCATCGTTGGGTCACCTCAGCCTCGTAGCGGTCGTTGAAGCCTTCGAGCATCATGTCCATCCGCGGCTGGCGCCCCTCGCGTCTCATCGCCACTGTGTGCTCGACGGACGCGATACGACGTCCCAGTGCTTCCCGCTCGTGCTCGAGGTGTGTCAGGTGCGCCTCGAGGGCGGTGATCTCGTCTCCTGGGTTCGCGTCACTTGCCAGTGCTTCGCTGATCGCACTCAAAGCCAGGCCAGCTTCACGCAGGAGCAGGATGCGTTGCAGGCGTGCCACGGCGACGGGTCCGTAGTAGCGGTAGCCGTTCGCACCGATCCGGTCCGGGACGAGCAGGCCGATCTGGTGATAGTGACGCAATGTCCTGGCGCTGATGCCGGCGCGGTCAGCGAGTTCTTGGACGGTCCACTCCACCATCTCGGCCTCTCTCGTCAGCGGGCAGGCATTGTCAGACCCAACTGTGGCAGTGCCACGGCCAGGATCTCGGAGGCGGGCGTGGCCACAGCCCTGGCGGGTGACTGTCCGGTGGCCTCCAGAAAGGCGGACACGATGCGAGCCCCGGCAGCGTAACCAGCGCCGGTGGACAGCCCGACCGGTGTCGCGCCGAACAGGCGAGCGCTCGGATCGCCCAACACCCAAGCCGCGAAATCCTGCATGCCAGTCACGTCCAAGCCCTCCACAACGCGGCGCAGCACCTCGTCACTGGTACGGGTCTGGTCGCTGACGAAGTGCGTGAATCCCTGCTCGCCCACCATGTCGGCGGCGAACAGGTCCGCGAGACCCTCAGCCACCACGTGCTCACCAACCGTCACCGTCTGCGGGTTCCACACCACATGTCTTGGCGAGTACCGCACATTGTGGTGGAGCTCGTGCAGGGCGATGCCCTCCAACCGCGCCAGAACCTCGTCGGTGGGCCAGATCGTGATGGCGATGTACCCGCTGATCCCACCGAAGGCCGACAGGCCGCGGATCTCATCCATGAAGTGCTTGTTGGTGGGATCCCCGAGCACGAGCAACACCTTCAGGTCAGGCATCGCCACAGTCGGATCGGCGGCACTCAGCTCCCGCAGCCCCGTTTCGAGCGCTCGCTCGACACGGCCCCAAGCATCGGCGCGTTCCAAAGCGTCGACCGCGCCGAGGATCTTGTCTGCCGCTACGGAGGGTCTGAAACCGAAGTTCTGGCTGTGAACCGCGGCCAGATCAGGTCCACCGGGAATGAAGAAGTACATCCCCGCCATCGGCTCCCACAGTCTGCGAGCTGCGTCCTTCCACTGCTCCGGAGAACTGCTCACCATCGCCCGCATCCCAGCGGCACTGTCAATCATCGTCACTGTCATGCTCGCGACGCTAAACATTGACGCTGCGTCAAGGTCAAGCTCCTGACCGTCGATCAACGTGTCCGGTCAGTACACCTAGTTCGAGGGGTGTTTGTCCACGGATGAGCTGGATATAGAACACGAGCAGGAACGTGCCGCCGGTCAATGCGAAGTAGGCCAGGGAGATCGACATGGTGCCTGTGGCAAACGCCCGGTGCCGCAACAGACTGACATCGAGCATCGGGGCGAGCCGGTGCCGTTCGACGATCACCAGGACGATGAGCAGGAGCACGCCGAGTGTGATCATCCCGGCCGTATCCCATCCCACCCATTGAGCAGTCTCGCCGCCGCGGATCAGACCGAAGGTCAGCGCTGCGACAGCGGCCGCGGAGAGAACGATGCCGATGACATCGAGCCTGTTCCCGGTGGGGGTCTTGGACTCGGGCGTGGCCTTCGCGATGACGATGAGGAAGACGGCAACGATGGGCACATTGATGAGGAAGATGGACCACCAGGGGAAGAACTGGACCAGGAGCCCGCCAAGGATGGGACCGACCGCGACAGACGCCCCGCCGACTGCCGACCACACGCCCATGGCCCGTGCCTGTTTGGCCGCGGGGAAGATGTGCTTGATGATCGCGAGCGTGGTCGCTGGGACCACGGCTCCGCCGATGCCCATGAGGACTCGCCAGACGATGATCTGGTTGGCCGAGGCCGCTGTGGCCATGAGGCCGGAGCCGAGGAGGAATACGAGCAGACCGGTGATGAGCACGCGGTTGCGTCCGTACCGATCGGCGAGGAATCCGGCGGGCAGGAGTAGTGCGGCGTAAAAGATCTCGTATCCGCTGACCATCCATTGCATCTGCGCGTTCGAGGCGTCGAAGTCTTCCTGGATGGTCTGCAACGCCACATTGATGATGGAGTAGTCCATCATCACGACAAGATAAGCAGTGGCGATGGCCGCGAGAATCCAGCCGGTCCGGACCGGGCGGCCATCGGGGCAGGATGAGTGTCCATGGGGGTTAGCGAGGTGGGCCTGGTCTTGTCACTCATTTAGAACGGGTAGTCCTCCCGTGCCTGGAGCAGCCTGTCGATGAGTTCGTCGCATTCAGCGCGGGTATGGGCGGCGGTGACTCCGATTCGCAGGCGCCCCTTGCCTCTGGGGACATTGGGGAACGTGAACGCGGCAGCGAACACTCCGTGCTCGATGAGCCAGTGTGCGACCCGGATCGTCGTGTCCTCGGATCCGATCATGACCGGAAGGACCTGGCTGGACGTGTCGGCCAGGTCGATACCCTCCACACGCAGTCTCGACGAGATGTACTTGACGTTCTCGGCGAGTCTGGCTCTCAGTTCAGGTCCGTCGTGCTCGATGATCTCCAGAGCTTTCAGGGTGGCTCCGGCCACGGCGGGGGACGCACCTCGTGAACTCGTGTACGAGGGGGCGGTGGTTCGCAGCAGCAACTGGATGTCATGGCTGGTGACGACGAAGCCTCCGGTGCTGCCGATGGCTTTGCTCATGGTTCCGACGATCACGTCGACTTTGTCGAGCACCCCGAAGTGATCGGCTGCGCCCAGTCCACGCGGGCCAAGGCAGCCGAAGGAGTGGGCTTCGTCCACGACGACCATCGCGTCGTAGGTCTCGGCCAAGCCGGTGATCGTGTCCAGGGGCGCGAGGTCACCGTCGGCGGAGAACAAGCCGTCGGTGACGATGATGCGTCGTCGCTTGTCTGTCGTCGAGGACAGGATGGCTTCGAGGCGGCGCATGTCGTTGTGCTGGTACGTACGGACTTTCGCGCCGGAGAGGCGGGCGCCCATGAAGATCGAGACGTGGTTGAGCCGGTCGTTGATGATCACGTCCTCGGGACCGGCCAGGCTGGTGAGCACGGCGAGGTTGGCCGACATGCCCGAGGGGAACAGGAGCGCGGCGTCCTTGTCGTGGAGGCGTGCGAGACGATTCTCGATGTCCTCGTGGAGGACGGTGTGTCCGCACAGGGCCTGTGCGCCGTAGGTGTTCGTTCCGAAACGCCGGATCGCCTGGATCGATGCCTCGGCGACCGCGGGATTCTGGGAGAGTCCGAGTTAGTCGCACGAGCCGAACATGAGCACGCCATCGCGGCCGTTCATGCGGACTCGGTTTCCGGTGTTGGATTCGACCGTGGGGAGGAACGGGGAAACTCCTTCGTTCTCCCAGGCGGCGAATTCCCCGGCGATCGGGCTGTCAAGAAGGGTGTCAGTCATGAGTCATCTGTCCTTGTCGTGGTTTCTGCCGGTGCTCAGCTGGTCGGGGCTGGCAGGGAGTTGATGACGCCATGGAGGTGCTCGATGAGCGTGCCGAGAATTCCGGTGCGATCAAGGCCGTTGAGCTTGCTGTCGAGTTCTTCGCCGAGGTCGAGACGAGTCTCGATCTCGACGATCAACTCGGTCAGACCGAGAGAGTCCACGCCAACGTCGTCGAGATTCGAGTTGAGATCGGCGTTCTCCACACCGGAGGCATCGTCGAGAATCTCGAAGACGACCGAGCGCAGCTTCTCTTCCGTCACATTCACATGAGGCATGGTTGTCCGTCTTTCTTTGTTCCAATGAGGAGAAACCCGGCACGTGTCGCAGGACCCCAGCCGGGCCGAGAAGTAGCCTAACACCGATTTAGACGCGCATCTAAACTCTGTGGCACAACGTTGTTGCCGTCGAGTGCATGGCGCCGGGTGGCAGCTGGTGGTGTTCGACGAAGCGGGAGCCGTGAAGGTGCTGGTCGCACCTGGTGCGAGACAGCCCTCCGCAAGCCTTGTCGGACCGTCGGTGGTGAGATAGGAGTGACGTTGGTCACCCGCCCATTTCCTGCGTGCGCGTGAGCCTCCGGCAGAGCTGCGATCAGGTGGCCGTGCTCGCTCGCGATTGAAGTGCGTGGGGAACGGGAAGGGTAGACTGGACGACGGCCGGAAGCGATCGATGAAGCGGGAAGGAGCGGATGCCGATGCGGACTCGACAGTCGCGTTCGTCTGCAACTCGTGATCTGATCGTCAGCGCCGCAGCGGGTGAGTTCGCGCGCAACGGCTACGGAGGAACCACCCACACTGGCATCCTCAAGGTGCTCGGCAAGAGCACCCCAAACTTCATCACCTACCACTTCCCGGCCAAGGCCGACATCGCCCACGCGGTCCTGTCTCGCCAGGACCAGTTGCTCAATACCTGCGCGGAAGGACTCGAACGCCGAGGAGTTTCGGGTCTTGAAGCCTTGGTTGCGACGGTGTTCATCGTCATCACCGATGAGAAGAACATGTCCATTTTTCAGGCAGCAATGGCCCTGGAAGGCGACCGGACCGCACCCGATGGCGGAGACTTCCAGCCCTGTACGACGTGGATGACGCTTGTGAAGCGCCAGCTGATACGAGCGCAGGAAGCTGGCCAGATCGCTCAGGACATCGACCTCGACGACGAAGCCTGGATGATGATCTCGGTCCTCTACGGAACCTACCAGCTCGCTGACCGGCTTGGCTCACTCAGCAAGCTCGGGCATCGCGTGGAGCAAGCATGGCTGCAAATGCTGGACAACCTCGGCATCTCCGACAGTCGAAAGCTCCTCGACACCGGTCAGCAGCATGCACGTGATTACCTTGACTCGCGGAGCGCGGGTCTCATTCCCGCAGCCGCCGGAGAGACCCGGTAAGGGCAGCTCCTCTGGCGTGTCTTCTCGCTCGTGATCATACAGATCACCGTCATAGGGAAGGTGTCGCGACAATCCCGGTTCGGACTATCAACACTGAGAGACAACGACAGCTCACCGCGATCGCCGCAAGGCAACGCATAGCCGGCGAGGAGCCAAGGATCTAGATATAGTGATTCGAATCGGCGGAGATGGCTAGATGTAGCGGTCGCCTTCTTCTGGCCGCGGGTGCAAGAGCGTACCTGTCGGATATGAGCAGCGCGCCGGCATCCCACACCCAGACCAACAGCCCCACAACGAAACCTCGTCTCGCGATCGACGACGAGGCACTGACCGAGACCGACCGGGAGGCGATCCGGCAGGCCGCGAAGTCCACGGCCTGCCGGTTCCCGCCTATGAGTGTCGAGCAGGCCGAGATGATCCGTCACCAACTCCGCGGCGGCGCCTCCTGACCCGTCCGGTACTCTGACCGGTCCGGCATCGAGCCTCGCGTCCTTTAGAGGGCGCGGGGCTCGATGAGTACCCGCTCGGGCTCGAACGCGTTCTGGCCCCGGTTCTTCGTCTGCTGGATGCGCACGTTGAACGTGGCCTTGATGATCTTCCTCCGCTCCGCCAACGGCAAGCGCGCCCACGCGGTGGGCACATCCTCGGCGGTGACGAGAGCGCGGACGCGTTCGTTCGGTCACCGGGGGGGGGGATGAGCGCCTGCTCGGCCTCGGCGATCTGGGGCCGCAACGCGGCTTCCAGCTGGTCAGCGTGTCGAGGTTCAGACTCCCGACCGCATACTGGGCGATGACCTCGTCCAGCCGGGCCTGCAAGGCCGCCCGCTTCTGTTCGGCGGCTTCGGCAACCTTGAGCCAATCGCCGTCGTCGTCGCCGGTGAGCCAGGCGAGGTTGGTCGGGTTCTGGAACCACTCGAGCACGACCTGCTCGACATAGGCGTCCAGGCCCGGCTGGGAGATCATCGTCTTGTAGCACCCCCGGAACTGGCACTGGTACTTCACCGCAGGAGTCCTTTCCTTCTTCCGCATCGTGGCCCGCTTCAAAGGGCGGCCGCAGTAGTGGAAGCGGGCGATGTGGACCATGAGCGTCTTCGCGGCCATCCCGCCCCCGCCCTTGACCAGACGACCGGGATCGGCGAAGAGGCGCTGGATCTTCTGGAAGTCCTCCCAGTCGATCAGCGGCTCCCACTGCGCATCCCCGATAACCTCGCCACGGTAGACGCGCTTGCCGGCGATGGTGGGGTTCTGGAGCACCTGGCGGACGGTGTAGGTATCCCAGCCGCGGGGACTCTCGGCCCACGGCTTCTTCGGTGTGGGCTCCCCGGCATCCTGCAACCGCATCGCGATCGAGTACATGCTCTTACCCGCGAGCACGTCACGGGCGGCATCGCGGACGATCTGCCCGGTGTGGGGGTCGGGTTCCTGGCGCAGTAGGACACCGGTGTGCTGGTCGTAGACCCGCCGGTACCCGTACGGGAGACGACCGTGGGGGCGGCCCTTGTCCGCGTTGATCTTGGCCGTGCGCAACTGCCGCTCCCGCATCGTGTTCGCATCGGCCTCGGCGCGGAGGAACTCGAAGCCCATCATGAACGTGTCATCGGAGCGGGAGAAGTCGTACACCCTGCCGTGGGTGAGGTAGAGGACTCCGGCGCGCTGGCAGGCCTTGCGCAACTGCACGTAGACCTCCATATCGCGCCCGGCACGCGAGGGCTCCCAGGAGGCGAAGCCGCCGTACTTGCGGGACTCGATCAAGGCCATGGCCTCGTCGAAGCCTTCGCGTTCCCGCCTGCGCCACTGAGAGGCCGACCGGTCAGCGTCGCGAACGATCGCCTCTGGGTACCATTCGATCGGCAGGCACCAGCCGACCATGTCGGTGAGCTGGTCATCGATCGAGCGCATCAGCTTGTGCCGGTCCTGGGAGGCCCGGCCATAGAGGATCGAAGCGGTCCAGTTCTCTCCGGCCATTTCGCGCAGCCGCTCGACTGCGGCCCGCAGCTCCGGCGTGAGCTGTGGTAGCTCCAAGAGCCTGTTCGTAGTGGTCGTGTTGGTGTTCGTTGTCGTGGTGGTGTTCATGGACATCAGGTGTGTCTGCCTTCCCTCTGCCCCTTGAGCTTGATCGACGAACCGACCAACAGCCTCGACCTCTCCAGCGTCGACGCCCTCGTCTCCGCGCTGGAGTCCTATCGCGGCAGGCTCATCATCGTCAGCCACGACGGCGCCTTCCTCGCCCGCTGCCAGCTCGACACCTGGCTGGAGCTCGATACCTCCGGCCTGCACCGCATCGACCCGCCCGAATCAGAGGAGAACCCATGACTGGCATCCCCGACGCCCACGCGCGCACCCCGACGACCCGGCCGGAGCTGACCAACGTCGTCTTCCTGGCACACGACGTCAGCTCACCGCTCATTGAGATCGGCCGCTACACCTACTACGACGATGAAGGGTGGCGACCGCCGTTCGCTAAGGCCAATGTCGCCTACCTCTACGGGCCGCAGCGGCTGCGGATCGGCAGTTTCACCGAGATCGGCCCCGGCGCGCAGTTCCTCATGCCCGGCGGCACGCATCCGATGGCCGGCCCGTCGACATACCCGTTCACGATGTTCGGCGGCGACTGGACCGCGAACACCCTCAACGCCTTCACGAGCCTGGAACAGGCCGGTGACACGACGATCGGCAATGATGTGTGGATCGGCCGCGAGGCGATGATCCTGCCCGGCGTCACGATCGGCGACGGCGCGATCATCGGCGCGAGGTCGGTGGTGACCGGCGATGTCGCAACCTATGCGGTGGTGGCCGGCAACCCGGCCCGGCACATCCGCAGCCGCTTCACACCAGACGAGGTCGACCTGCTGCGCCGCGTGCGGTGGTGGGACTGGCCGATCGAGCCGATCACGGCACACGCCGCCGCGATCATGACCGGCACACCCCAGCAGCTCGCCGAGCTGGCAGCCACGATGACCGACTGAGCGAACATCGCACCGCCGGCCGCTGCGCACGCCGCTGGCACCGTCGACGATGACCCTGGCCGGGCTGCTCACCCACATGGCCTTCGTCGAGGACTACTGGTTCGGCCACCGTGTGGCCGCCCGCCCGCCGCGCCGTGGGACACCGCACCGTGGGAGGACAGCAGCGACTGGGACTGGGACCTCGCAGCCGAGATCCCCGCCGCCGAGGCGCGGGCCCTGTTCACCGACACCGCCGCCCGTTCGCGTGGGATCACCGCAGGCATCACCGACCTGTCCGCGCCCGTTGCCGCACCACCACGCGAAGGCGAGCCGTGGAGCATCCGCTGGATGCTCGTGCACATGATCGAGGAGTACAACCGTCACCTCGGCCACGCCGACCTCATCCGCGAACACCTCGACGGGTCCACCGGCGACTGACCACAGCAGCGCCGGCTGCGTGCCTGAACAGCCGATGAGAGATGCGTCTGGGGCCTGCGATACCCTGGAGGTGTGAGCAGCGAAATCGAAATCGGCAAAGGCAAGCGCGGCCTGCGGGCCTTCTCCCTGGATGACATCGCGATCATCCCGGCCCGGCGCACCCGCGACCCGCAGGATGTCTCCCTCGAATGGCAGATCGACGCCTATCACTTCGACATCCCGTTCATGTCCGCCCCGATGGACTCCGTCGCCTCCCCGGCCACGGCCATCGCCCTCGGCAGGCTCGGCGGCCTCGGCGTGCTCGACCTCGAAGGCGTGTGGACCCGCTATGAGGACCCGCAGCCCTACCTCGACGAGATCGCCTCACTGCCGTCTGACCAGGCCACCGAGCGGATGCAGCAGATCTACGCCGAGCCGATCAAGGAAGAGCTCATCACCGCCCGCCTGGCAGAGATCCGCGAAGCCGGCGTCACCGTCGCCGGCGCGCTCACCCCGCAGCGCACCCAGGAGTTCTGGCGCACCGTCGTCGACGCCGGCGTCGACCTGTTCGTCATCCGCGGCACCACCGTGTCGGCCGAGCATGTCTCCTCCAACGCCGAACCGCTCAACCTCAAGCGCTTCATCTACGAACTCGACGTGCCCGTCATCGTCGGCGGCGCCGCCACCTACACCGCCTCCCTGCACCTCATGCGCACCGGTGCCGCCGGTGTGCTCGTCGGCTTCGGCGGGGGAGCAGCGGCCACCACACGGCGCACGCTGGGCATCCACGCACCGATGGCCACCGCACTTGCCGATGTGCACGCCGCCCGCCGGGACTACATGGACGAATCCGGCGGCCGCTACGTCCACGTCATCGCCGACGGCGGACTCGGCACCTCCGGCGACATCATCAAGGCCTTCGCGATGGGCGCTGACGCCGTGATGCTCGGCTCCGCGCTCGCCCGTGCCGAAGAGGCTCCGGGCAAGGGCTGTCACTGGGGTGCTGAAGCCCACCACAGCCAGCTTCCGCGCGGACGCCGCGTCGACATCGGCACCGTCGCCCCGCTCGAACAGCTGCTCTTCGGTCCCGGCCACACCGCGATCGGCGAAGTCAACCTTGCCGGGGCGCTGCGCCGGGCGATGGCGACGACCGGCTACCTGGATCTCAAGGAGTTCCAGCGCGTCGACGTCGTCGTCTCCCCATACCAGCCGCAGAACGCGGGGTTCTGAGCCGGCGCGCCGCACAGCGCTGAGCGATCCGTATGCTCCGACTCGCCTTCACCCCACGCTGGATGGGCTTCCTCGCCCTCGTCCTGCTGCTCGCCACCGTCTTCGTCGGGCTGTCCTACTGGCAGCTCAACCGCGCCCAGCACAAGAACGACGCCATCAGCTCCCAGGACATCGAAACCGTCAAGGACTTCAACGAGGTCGTCCAAGCCCAGGTCCCGCAGCCCGGGCTCGTCGCCGACCAGCGAGTGACGCTCACCGGCCACTACCTGCCCGATGCGCAGGTCGTCGTCACCGGCCGCTACCACGACGGCACCGAGGGCTTCTGGGTCGTCACGATGTTCGCCCCCGACGGCGCGACGATCGGCGAGGACGCCCAGCTCACCGGCGCCGAGGCGGATGAGACCCGCCCGATCGCCATCCCCGTGGTGCGCGGCTGGGTGGAGAACGAAGAGGCGGCGATGAACTCGCGTGCCAAGGACGGTGCGGTCGAGATGACCGCCCGGCTCGGCCCGATCGAAGGACCCGAATCGACCGAGGGCCTGCCAGCCGGGCAGGTGCGCACCGTGTCGACCTCGCAGCTGGTCAACCTCTTCGACGTCTACACCTACTCCGGCTATCTCTTCCCCGAACAGGACACCGGGCCCGGCGCCTCAGCAGCGGCCGATGGGCTCACCCGCGTGGACCTCAACGCAGACGAATCCGGCGGCTTCGACCTGCAGTCCGGTGTCTATGCCCTCGAATGGCTGTTCTTCGCCGGATTCGCGTTCTACATCTGGTGGCGTCTGCTGCGCGACGCCTACCTCGCCCAGCAGCGCGCCGCGGCCGGGAAGACAGTAGACTATGTGGTCGTCAAGCCCGCCGGAGCGAGTCGGCCCGGCCAGGACGCGCAGCCTCAGCAGCACCCGACGAAGGACACCGATGGTCACTGACCCCCATGATGCCCGCCAGCACCCCGACGACGCCCGGCCCGACCTGTCCGATGACAACGTCTGGCTCTACAGCCGCTACACCTCAGCGCTCAACGCCTCGCGCTTCTACCGGGTCATGGCGATCATCACCGGCACCCTGCTGCTCATCCTCACCGTCGAGATGATCTACAAGTACATCATCGTCGGGCTCATCATGAACGGCGACGCCTCCCAGGCGCTCATGATCGGCAACTTCAACCTCGCCGCCGCGATCGCCATCAGCCACGGCTGGTGCTACGTCGTCTACCTCATCTCGTGCCTGTGGCTGAACCAGACGATGCGCTGGAAGCTCAGCCGGCTGCTGCTCATGGCCCTGGCCGGTGTCGTCCCGGTCATGTCCTTCATCCTTGAGCGCCGTGTCCACCACCGCGTCCAGCACGAACTCGACGCCGCCGTCGTCGTCGCCCCTGTCGAGGGCTGACCCCGCAGTCGCCAAGCACATTAGGATTGAGCACATGACCCAGACTCCCACCGCAACGCAGGTGCCACCCGTTCTCGTCGTCGACTTCGGCGCCCAGTACGCCCAGCTCATCGCCCGCCGCGTCCGTGAAGCCGGCATGTACTCCGAGGTCATCCCGCACACCGCGAAGGCCGCGGAGTTCGCCGCACGCAAGCCGGTGGCGATCGTGCTCTCCGGTGGGCCGTCCTCGGTCTACGGTGAGGGCGTGCCGGCCCTCGACACTGAGGTCTTCGACCTCGGGGTGCCGATCTTCGGGATCTGCTACGGCTTCCAGATCATGACGACCTCACTCGGCGGCACAGTCGCCAAGACCGACCGCCGCGAATACGGCTCCACCCAGCTCACCGTGACCGAATCCGGCACCCTGCTGGCCGGGCAGCCGGAGACCCAGACCGTGTGGATGAGTCACGGCGACTCCGTCACCGAAGCTCCAGACGGCTTCACCGTGCTGGCCTCGACTGCCGGTGCGCCGATCGCTGCGTTCGAGAACCCCGAGCGCCGCTTCGCCGGCGTGCAGTGGCACCCGGAGGTCATGCACTCGGAGTTCGGGCAGGAGGTGCTGCGCAACTTCCTGTACCGCGTCGCAGGCCTGACCTCCGACTGGTCACCAGCCAGCGTCATCGACGAGCAGGTCGAGCTCATCCGCCGGCAGGTCGGGAACAAGAAGGTCATCTGCGGACTGTCCGGCGGCGTCGACTCCGCGGTCGCCGCAGCCCTCGTGCACAAGGCCGTCGGCGATCAGCTCACCTGTGTGTTCGTCGATCACGGACTGCTGCGCCAGGATGAGCGCACCCAGGTCGAGAACGACTACGTCGACGCCACTGGCATCCGCCTGGTCACCATCGACGCCTCCGAGCAGTTCCTCGGCCAGCTCGCCGGCATCACCGACCCCGAGGACAAGCGCAAGGCCATCGGCCACGAGTTCATCCGCACCTTCGAAAACGCTGCCGCCGACCTCGTCCTCGAAGCTCGTGAGAACGCCGCTGATGGATCCGGTGAGGAGATCGAGTTCCTCGTTCAGGGCACCCTGTACCCCGACGTCGTCGAGTCCGGCGGCGGTTCGGGCACTGCGAACATCAAGAGCCACCACAATGTCGGCGGCCTGCCCGAGGACCTGCAGTTCACGCTCGTCGAGCCGCTGCGCGCCCTGTTCAAGGACGAGGTCCGCGCCATCGGCCGGGAACTCGGCCTGCCCGAGGTGATCGTCTCCCGGCAGCCGTTCCCCGGCCCGGGCCTGGGCATCCGCATCATCGGTGAGGTGACGAAGGACCGCCTCGAGACGCTGCGGAAAGCTGATGCGATCGTCCGCGCCGAGCTCACCGCCGCCGGCCTCGATGCTGAGATCTGGCAGTGCCCGGTCGTGCTGCTGGCTGACGTCCGCTCGGTCGGTGTGCAGGGCGATGGCCGCACCTACGGCCACCCGATCGTGCTGCGTCCGGTCTCCAGCGAGGATGCGATGACTGCGGACTGGACGCGCCTGCCCTACGATCTGCTCGCCACGATCTCCAACCGGATCACCAACGAGGTAGAAGAGGTCAACCGCGTCGTCCTCGACGTCACCTCGAAGCCGCCGGGCACCATCGAGTGGGAGTGAGCCGGCCCGGCCACACGCCGGTGCCGGTCAGCTCCAGCAGGCAGCTGGTGTGCGCGACCGCCAGCGCAGGGACCGTTCGGCTGTGCCCATCGCACAGAGATGAACAGTGTTCAGCTATGGTGTTCTGGTTTGCATCCTGACTGAGAACAGACTGGAGTCTCCATGACCTCTTCTGCCACCTCCGGTGCCGCCGAGGCATCCGGCACCCGCCGGCCGGCGCGCCGCTTCACGTCGACGGACGTCGCTCTCATCGCGGTGTTCGCCGCGCTCATCGCCGCTTTCGCGATGACCCCGCCGATCCCGGTCGGCAACGTCGGTGTGCCGATCACCCTGCAGACCCTCGTCATCGGGCTGACCGGGCTGACACTCGGCCCGCTGCGCGGTTTCCTCGCTACCCTGCTCTATCTGGTGCTCGGGCTCATCGGGCTGCCGATCTTCGCCGGCTTCTCCGGCGGTCTCGGCGTGCTCGCCGGGCCGACCGCCGGCTACCTCATCGCCTTCCCGCTCTTCGCGCTGCTCGCCGGTGCCGTCGCCAGCTGGGCGGTCAAGCGGATGACCGGCGGCAGACTGTGGGCCACTCTGTTCATCGGCGGGCTGATCGCCAGCTTCCTCACCACCCACCCGCTGGGCATCCTCGGCATCTCGCTCAACGCCGGCATCCCGCTCTCGGCCGCGTTCGTCGCCGATCTGCCGTACTGGCCCGGAGATGTCGTCAAGAACATCGTCGCTGCCTCACTCGCCCTGCTCATCCACCGCGCCTTCCCCAGCATCCTCGTGAGGCGCTGACCAGATGATCGACCGACACGCTCCGGTGCCCGGGCCCCAGGACAGGGCCCGGGCCGGCGTCGTGTTCGACGATGTCGCCGTCACCGTCGAGGACATGGATCCTGTCAGCAGCCGGCTGCGCACCCGCACCCTGCTCACCGACCTCACCCTGACGCTGCGCGAACAGCGCATCAGCGTCATCGGTGCCAACGGTTCGGGCAAGTCGACATTCCTCCAGCTCATCAACGGGCTGACGACACCCACCCGCGGGCGCGTGCGCCTCGGCGACCTCGACACCGTCGATGATGGGGCTGCCGTGCGCCGGGAGGTCGGATTCGTCTTCTCCGATCCGGCCGCTCAGCTCGTCATGCCGACCCCGGTCGAAGACGTCGAACTCTCCCTCAAGCGGCGCATCCGCGACAAGGACGCCTGCCGGCAGGCAGCCGTCGAGGCACTTGCAGAGTTCGGTGTCGAGGATCTGGCCGAACGCTCCATCTACGAACTGTCCTCCGGCCAGCGACAGCTCGTCGCTCTGGCCAGCGTGCTCGCGGTCTCCCCGACGGTGCTGGTGCTCGATGAGCCGACGACGCTGCTCGATCTGGCCAACCGGGAGCTGCTGCGCGCCACCCTCGACGATCTCGCCGCCCGCCGCGGTGTGCAGCTCATCGTCTCCACCCACGACCTCGACTTCGCATGTGATGCCGAACGCACCCTGGTGCTCCATGACGGCCGGATCGTCTCCGACACCGCCCCGGCCGAGGCGGTTGCCGCCTACCGGCAGCTCATCGCTGCCACCGTCTCGGCAGCCCGCCGCCCCACAGACGGGACCACCGCCTCGGGCGAGGAGCAGGCATGAGACGACAGTCGCGGTTCTTCGGCACCTATGTGCCCACCGGCGGCTGGCTGCATCGCACCCCGGTGCTGCTCAAACTCGGGGCAGTCGCAGCGATCAGCGTCGTCGTGCTCGCCCTGCGCAATCCGGCTGTGGACGCCTGTGTCTTCGCAGTCCTGCTCGCCTGCGGGCTGACCTCGCGGCTGCGGCTGGGCCAGGTGCTCTCCCCGCTGCGGGCGATCTGGATCTTCGTCGCCCTCATCATCGCCTTCCACCTCATCGTCAGTGATGCCGCTCAAGCGCTGGCGATGGTGTCGAAGCTCATCGTGTGCGTCCAGGCCGCCGGGCTGCTCATGCTCACCTCGTCGATCGGCCAGCTGCTCGAGGCCTTCGCAGTGCTCGTCCGCCCGCTGCGATTCCTCGGCATCGACGCCGAGCGAGTCGCGCTGACCGCCGCACTGACGGTGCGCTCGATCCCGTTCATGGCCCAGCTCGTCGGGCAGTCAGCGGATGCCGCGCGGGCGCGCGGGCTGGAGCGCAGCATCCGGGCACGCTCAGTGCCCGTGGTGCTCGGTGCGGTGAAGTTCGCCCAGGACACCGGCCGGGCACTCGACGCCCGCGGACTCGGGGACTGAGCCGCCGGCCGGGGACTGAACCACCGCCTCGGCGACGGTGGGACTCAGCCGACGCGATCCTGCGCCCAGCGGGGCGCACCCACCCCGGAGCGGCCGATGACCTGCGGGGCGGGATTCTCGATCGCCGCAGCGTAGTGGCCGATGAGCTGGGAGCACACAGACTTCCAGGACCGGCCGAGGACGGTGGCGCGGGCGGTCTGGCCGAAGGCGCGGCGCTTGGCGTCATCGCCGGCGAGGTCGCGGACGTGACCGCGCAGCGCTCGCAGGTCGCCGGGCTGGTAGAGCCAGCCGGTGCGCGAGGAGTCGACGAGGTCGAGGGGGCCGCCGCGGGCCGGTGCGACGACCGGCACGGCTGAGGCCATCGCCTCCTGGATCGTCTGGCAGAAGGTCTCCAGCTCACCGGGGGCGACCATGACGTCGAAGCTCGCGACCGCCTGGGCGAGTGCGTCGCCGCCGAGGAACCCGGTGAAGTGGGCGCCGGGCAGCACCTGCTGGAGGCGCTTCTTCTGCGGGCCCTCGCCGACGATGACGAGCTTGAGCGACGGGTCGCCGGCGAGCACCGCGAGATCCTCGACCTGCTTCTCCACCGCGAGCCGGCCGACGAAGCCGATGATCTTCTCACCGTTCGGGGCGACCGTCTGCCGCCAGGCTTCGCTGCGGCGGCTCGGGTCGAAGCGGCCGGCGTCGACGCCGCGCGCCCAGGTGCGCACCGTGCCGACTCCGTGGGAGGTCAGCTGGCCGGCGGCGTAGCTGGAGGGCACGAGGGTGAGCGAGGCATGCTGGTGGATGTTGCGCACGTGATGCCACAGCATCTGCTCCAGCCCGTGCATGCCGTAGCGGGCGGCGTAGGCCGGCACCTCGGTCTGGTAGACGGCCACCGAGGGAAGCCCGAGGTCCTGGCAGGCGAGCACGCCGCGCCAGCCGAGCACGAACGGGGAGGCCAGGTGCACGACATCGGGTTCGAACTCGGCGAGCAGCCGGCGGATTCGCGCGACACCGCCGGGGGCCACGCGCACGCGCCGGTACTTCGGCAGTGCGAAGGAGGGTACGCGCACGATCGGCGCACCGGCCACCTCGTGGGGTCTGTCGCGTTTGGTGCCGGGGGCGATGACGAGGACGTCGTCGCTGCGGTCGGCGAGGTGATCGAGCACCCGCAGCAGCGAATGGGTCACCCCGTTCATGTGCGGGAGGAATGATTCGGCCAGGATAGCGACGCGCATGATTCCAGTGCACCGGGTGTGCGTGACGCTCGTGCGGCCATGATGTGACGTGTCGGGCAACACCAGACGAAGCCCGGAGGTCCAGGCGAACTCGGGGTAAACTGTTGGCGGCGCCATTCCTGCCAGCCGGCGATGCACACGGCCGGGGGTGCGGTGCGCCGGCGCATTCTCGAGGTTTGAGGAAAGGAACACGATGCCGACGCTGCTGTGGTGGCTGGCCGCACTGGCCTGCCTGCTCATCTTCGTCGCGGTCGTCATCCTCGTCATCCGGTTCAACCAGCTCAGCCTCGCCCGCGACCTGTGCGCGGAGGGGCACCGGCAGCTGAGCGCCGACATCCACGAGCGCCGCTCCCTCATCCCCTCCTTCCTCGAATCGTGTGCGGCGCTGGTCGAGGAGAACCCGCAGCTGCGCGCCCGGGTCGATGCGGTCGGCGATGCCTTCGCCGCCGCTCGCCAGGCGGCCGGGCCCGAGGCGGTGGGCGCGGCTGAAGAGCAGCTCACCGTGGCTCTTGCGCAGCTGCACCAGCGCCTCGGCACCCAGCAGGTCGCTTATGGGGAGTCAGCCTCGGATGCCGAGTACGTCGCCCGTGCGCTGTTCATCCAGATGTGCGTCGTCGAATCGCGCATCGCCGCTGACTCCCGCTACTACAACGCCAACGTCGCCCGCTACCGCAGGCGCCGGCGCGGGGTGCTGCCGGTGCTCATGCCCCGCCGCTTCCCGGAGTTCACTCCGGTGCCGTACTCCGAGCTCGACCTCGACCTCGACACCGACTCCCAGGACATCGTGCCCAGCAGCGATCCCGACTACCGGCCCGGCCGGCTGAGCGAGGGCCGGTGAGCGCCGAAGCGGAGTCGCGCAGGCGGATCCGCCTCGACCTCGGCTACCGGGGCACAGACTTCCACGGCTGGGCCCGCCAGCCTGAGGCCCGCACCGTGCAGGGTCTCATCGAAGCGGGACTGGAGATGATCTGCGGCACCCCGGTGCGCACCGTCGTGGCCGGGCGCACCGATGCCGGTGTGCATGCCCGCCGGCAGGTCGTCCACCTCGACATCACCGATGCGATCGCGACCCGGCTCATCGGCCGTTCCGACCGCACCGTCGGTGATGCGCTGGCCGCCCGGCTGCGCGGGGCGCTGCGCCATCTGGGCGCCGACGACATCGTCGTCCACGCCGCCAGCGAGGTCGATGCCGCCTTCGATGCCCGCTTCGCTGCGGTCTCGCGCCGCTACACGTACCGGATCGCCGACCCCCACTCCTTCCTCGACCCGCTGGCCGCCGGACACACGACCGTGTCGAAGGAGCGCCTCGATTCTGCGGCGATGCACACCGCGGCCCAGGAGATCCTCGGCCTGCACGACTTCCTGCCCTTCTGCAAGCCGCGCCCGGAATCGACGACGATCCGCACCCTGCTCGAGTGCAGCGTCACCCGCGATGCTGAGGGCATCATCGTCATCGACCTGCGCGCTGACGCCTTCTGCCACCACATGGTCCGAGCGCTCGTCGGCGGGCTCATGAAGGTCGGCACCGGCGCCTGGCCGGCCACCCGGCCGGCCGAGCTCATCGCCCGCGCCGAGGCAGGCGACACCGACCTCGGCCCGATGTTCGTCACCCCCGCCCACGGCCTGGTGATGGAGCACGTCGAGTACCCGCCGCCTCGGGAATGGCGGGCCCGCGCTGAGCGCACCCGCGCCCGCCGCGACACCGAACCGGGTGCCGGCCCCGATCCGGGTGCCGACGCATCACCCGACGCATCTGTGTGAGAGGGGTTACAGCCGGCCCAGGTCTATGAAAGAGTGATTCCTGGACCATGCGAAGAACCTGGGTGTTTCACAGCGCGTTCAGCTTCAGTTCGCCGGCACGCAATCGGCAGACGGCAGGCTGGGACGGTGCGCCTCCGGCCCTGAGCGGGCCCGGCGCGGAGACGATTCAGGTACCTGACGAAGGACGAAAATGACTTCATCCCTCCCCCGCTTGCTCATCGGCGCCACAGCCGCTGCCGGTCTGGTGGTGCCGCTCGGCGCCCTCCCGGCACTCGCGGATGTCGAAGAAGGCAAGAAGATCCAGATCCTGGGCATCGCCGACTTCCACGGTCGCCTCAACGGTGATGGAATCGGCACCGCTTCGGTCATCGAGCGTGAGCGCGCTGCCTTCGACGGCGGTGAGGCAGCTACGACGCTGCTGTCAGCCGGCGACAACATCGGCGCATCGATCTACACCTCCTCTGCCCAGGACGACGCTCCGACGATCGACTACCTCAACGCGCTGGACCTCGACGCCTCAGCCGTCGGCAACCACGAGTTCGACCGCGGGCTCGACGACCTGCGCAACCGGGTTGTGCCGCGCAGCGACTTCCCGACCCTCGGCGCGAACGTCTACAAGGACGGCACCAAGGAGCACTTCGAGGAGCTGCCGGCCAGCCACCAGTACGAGGTCGACGGCGTGAAGATCGCCGTCATCGGTGTCGTCACTCAGGACACCGCCAGCCTCGTCGCACCCGACGGCATCGCAGACCTCGATTTCGGTGACGCCACCGAAGCCGTCAACACCGAAGCCGAGCGTCTCGAAGCGCTTCCTGAGGGGCAGAAGCCGGATCTCACGATCGTGCAGGCCCACCTCGGCCCCGAGGAGACCGATACGATCGACAGCGCGCGTGCGTCGAACAAGGAGTTCGCCACCCTCGTCGACAAGGCCGACGCCTCGATCGACGCGCTGTACTTCGGCCACTCGCACAAGCCGATGACCCTCGAAGCGCCGGTGCCCGGCACCGACCGCACCCGTCCGGTCATCCAGGCGGATCACTACGCCAAGGCCGTCTCGAAGCTCATCCTCACCTCCGAAGGCGACGGCAGCTGGAGCGTGGACACCAACGAGGTGCTGCCGACCAAGGGCGTGGACTACGACTCCGAGCGGGTGACGAAGGCCAAGAAGGTCATCGCCGATGCCGAAGAGGTCGCCAAGGAGAAGGGCTCGGAGGTCGTCGGGAAGATCACCGAGGACATCACCCGGGCTGAGAAGGACGACAAGGAGGACCGCGGAGCTGAATCGACGCTGGGCAACCTCGTCGCCGATGCCCTCAAGGAGGGCGCGTCCTACACCCAGCTCGGGGAAGCCGACTTCGGCATCACCAACCCCGGCGGTCTGCGCACCGACCTCAAGTGCGATGACATCTACAACACCGAAGAGAAGTGCGAAGTCACCGTCGCCGAGCTCAACGGCGTGCTGCCCTTCGCCAATGACCACGGTGTCGTCACGCTCAAGGGCGCCGATGTCATCGCGCTGTTCGAGGAGCAGTGGCAGCCTGAGGGCGCCTCGCGCCCGTTCCTGCACCTGGGCATCTCCAAGGAGCTCAACGTCGTCTACAACTCCGAGGCTGAAGCCGGCAAGCGCGTCGAGTCGGTGACCGTCAACGGCGAGCAGATTGACGAGAGCAAGGAGTACAAGGTCGCGACGCTGTCGTTCCTGGCAGCCGGTGGTGACAACTTCGAGTCCTTCGCCAAGGGAACCTTCGAGCAGTCGGGCATGACCGATTTCGAGATCTGGCAGAAGTACTTCGAGGAGAACACGCCGGTCAGCCCGGACAAGAAGGAGCGTCAGGCTGACGCCGCGCTCGACGTCATCAGCAACGGCACCGTCGAAGCGACGCTCAAGGGCAGCGAGGACAAGCCGATGAACTTCGCGGTCGCTCTCAAGGCCAAGGAGAAGGTCACCGGTCCGGTCGTCTTCGAGGTCAAGGACCTGCCTGAGGGCTTCACCGTCGACTACGGTGAGCACGCCGCCGAGGGCGCTGCGGGTGCGGAGGAAGGCGCACAGCAGGCAGCCGGTGCACGGATCGACGAGATTCCCGCCGGGGACTCGGAGTACCCCTTCACCATCACGGCACCGGAGGGCACCAAGCCCGGTGAGTACCCGTTCACCGTGAGCCTGACAGCTGATCCGAAGCACGCGTTCTGGGATGACAACCCGATGCCGCTCATCCATGAGGTCGAGGCAGCTGTCACGGTGCCCGAAGAGGACCCCTCGGATGACCCGTCCGATGACCCGTCTGACGACCCCAGCGATGACCCGTCTGACGATCCGAGTGATGAGCCCTCCGACGACCCGTCCGATGACGGCAAGGACAAGGACGACAACGGCAAGGACAAGGACAAGGACGGCAAGGGCAAGGACGACAAGGGCCGGCTGCCGCGCACCGGTGCCGAACTCGCCACCGCCCTCGGTGTCGCACTGGCACTCATCGGTGCAGGTGTAGCCTCGGTCTACGCCGTGCGCCGCCGCTCACAGCTCTGAGCAGAAGGTGAGACCGGTCAGCTGAACCGCTGATCGGCTGCGGCCACCAGCATCGGCCCGCCTGCCGGAACCCGGAATCCCCGGGAACCGGCAGGCGGGCCGATCGCGTCAGCAGTCCAGGGGAGCGGAGAGGCAGCGGCGTGAGCGCCTGGCCGCGTCTGGTGGAACCAGCGTGACGGGCCGCAGCCTGCTGCGCCGGCCTCACCGCAGCAGCCTGCTGCGCCGGCGTCACCGCAGCAGCCTGCTGGGCCGGCGTCACCGCCGCGGCGTCTCCGGTGCTGCGGCCACCGGGTGCGAGGCGCGGTCTGCGAGCTGGCATTCGGCTGCCTGCCGTCCGACGAGATGGGCGAGTGCCGGAATGAGGAACAGCAGCCCAACAGCCGGGACGATGATGCCGGAGTCGTTGACGACGGCACCGACGCCGAGCAGCACCGCCAAGGAGATCATGCCCATGCGCAGATGCGGGAACCGGGCGTAGAGCCGGGGCAGCGCCGGGATGCGGAACCGGCCCGGAGCGATCGCCGCCCAGAACACCGCAGCGATGATGAGCGGCAGCAGCAGCGTCATCCACGATTGGGTGAGGATGTCGATGTTCATGCCGATCTTGCGCATGAGCACCGCGCCGGCCTCACCGCTGATGATCGAGGCGAAGAACCGGCCGAAATGGGTGCGGTCATCGGCCGGGCGCAGCCAGTCGATGACGAGAACGGCGATCATGATGCCGGCCGTCGTGCCGACGATGAGCGCCAGCCGCTTGATCGAGGCCCGGATCTCGGCAGCCGCCAGCGCCAGCACGCCCAGGCCGACGACGAGCGCCGGCACGGAGCCGAACTTCGTGCCGAGTCCGGGGGTGGCCAGCAGCAGGCAGGCGAGCACCATCGTCACGAGGACGACGCTCAGCCGCACCCAGCGGTTGGCGATGAGCGAGCAGGCGGTGATGAGCGCGAAGACGAGCGCGGTGAGGAACAGCGCGAGAGCTGAGTTGCCGATGCCGTAGAACCGGGAGGCGATGAGCAGCGGCTCCCCGAGCAGCGTCGACATCTGCAGGTGCGAACCGGTGATGACATCACCGGCGAGGATGAGCACGGTGGCGACGGCGACGAAGGTGAGCGGGCCGAGCGTGAAGCGCTTCCACGGCCCGAGCAGCCCGGCCAGCGTCAGCGCCAGAGCCCACCCGGCCAAGGCTGCGAGCATCGCAACATCCGGGCTCGTCGAACGCTCCCACGGGATGACGTTGACGAGGTAGGTCGAGACCGGGATCGCGGCGAAGAACAGCCCGCCGACGCGCAGCGGGTTGATGACCCGCGGCCAGGCGCGCCGACCGACGAGCGCGGCAACCGCGAGCAGTGCGGCCATGAGCCCGGCGAAGACGGGATAGAACCACACCGACATCGCCGCCTGCGTGGCGACGGCGACCTGCCGGTCGAGCATGAGCTGGTAGCGATCCCCAGCACTGGGCGGCGCCGAGGCGGTGGTGACCGGGGCGCCGGCGAGGTTCGCATCCGTCTGCGCGCCGGTCGCGCGCACGAGGGTGGGCATGATGTCGGTGGTCTGTATGAGGCCCGGCTGCTTGGTCGACGGGGAGGTGAGGATGCCCGGCTGCTCACCGGGCCGCTGGATCGCAGCGAACTGCATGCTGGAGGATTCAGTCCAGCCGTCGGCGATCGAGGCGACCATGAGCATCGGCTGCGCGGTACCGGTGCTGCCGGCGGCTTGTTCCTCGTAGACGGAGAGGATGTCGCCGAGGTGGTCGTCGAGTTCGGTGATCGAGTAGCCGGGGGTGCGGACATTGCCCAGGTCGATGAGCACGAGCGGATGGTGCTCGGCTGCTGTGCGCACCTGGTCGCCGAGGTCGGCGTCGAGGCTCTCGTAGGAGCGCACCCGGCCATCGGATTCGGCTGCGGCGATCGCCGCTCCGGGTCCGATCGCATGGAGATCGGGGACGGCTGCGGCCAGCGCACCGAGGTCGGCGTCATAGCGGTCGTGGGCGACCTTCTCCTGGTAGACGTCCCAGTCAGCGGTCCAGCCTGACAGCGGCGGCTGCAGCGCCCGGCACTGGGCGGCAGATTCATCGGCAGCACGCCGCCCGGAGCTGACCGCCAGCCAGCCGTCGGCCGGGCAGCTCGTCGAGCGCACCGACCGCGGGGTCATCGTGCCGATCGATCCGTTCTCCACCAGTGACCACAGGTGCGGGGTCCGCCATCGATCGAGGTCCTCGTGCTCGAGGCCGGAGACACCGACGAAGATGACCGGCTGGGACTGCGGCTGACCGGCAGCCGGGGCCGGCTGCGCCAGAGCACCCTGTGCCTGGGCGCCCGGCACCTGCGCACCCGGCGCTCCGGCGCCTTGGGTCTGCGCGGCGGCGGCAAGCGGGCCGGCGAGTCCGAGGGCTGCGATGAGCACGGCGGTGAGCACCGCCAGAAGGGCTGGGCGCAGACGGGTCATCGACCCTCCCCAGCCACGCTGGCCCCAGCCGACTCCTGCCGTCCAGAATCCGCCTCGGGCATGGTCGCCGCCGTTGAGGGCGTGCGGCCGGCGGGGACATCGGCGCTGAGGGCGAGGAGGAACGGTACGAACATCATCGCCCCGGTGCCGGGTACGGCGACCCCGGAGTCGGTGATGACGAGGCCGACGAGCAGGCCGGTGCACACGGCGAGGAACCCGGCGTGGACGCAGCGATCCTCCAAGGCCGCAGGCAGCACGCCGTCGAAGCGGCGGGTCAGCGCCGCGGTGGCGGCGAACCGGCGCAGGTAGGCGAGGAAGATGAGGATGACGACGGCGGCCAACGGCACGATGATCGCCATGCCGGGGTTGACGACGATGATGTTGAGGTTCGCGCTCAGCTTGCGGGAGATGACCTCGAAGGCCTCACCGCTGAGCAGCTGGGCGAAGAAGTTGCCGAAGTGCGAGCGGGCTGCCGGCGCGCGCAGGTAGTCGAGGGCAGCGACACCGAGGATCGCGCCGAGCGAGACAGCCCCGATCCCAGCCAGCCGCAGAAGCGACAGGCGGGCGCGGAGGCTGAGCGCGATGAGCACCATGAGGCCTGAGAGCGTTGCGACGGTGCCGCCGAACTTCGCACCCCACACCGGGTTGCCGAGCGTGCCGACGGCGATCGCGCCGAGACCTGCGAGGAACAGGATCAGCGGCCCGCGCCGGTCAGTGCGTGCCGCCAGTGCCCGGGCACCGAAGGCCAGAGCGAGGAACAGGGCGACGATGAACAGAGCCGCGCCCTGGTTGCCGAGGCCGTAGAACCGGCCGGCGACGATCGCGTTGTAGCCCATGAGCGAGTTGTACTGCAGCTGCGAGCCGAACAGCGCGACGTCGACGCCGAGCAGCACCGCGGTGACCGTGCAGATCGCGGCGACGCGTCCGGCGAAGGTGCGCCGCCAGGGACCTGCGAAGCCGGTGGCCAGCAGCAGCGCGGAACCGGCCGCGATCGCCAGGCCGAGGCCGAGGACCGGGTCGGGCATCTGCTCCCACGGCAGGAGGGCGGCGATGAACGAGCCCATCGGCACGGTGCCGAGGATGAGGCCGGCCCAGCCGAGGCCGGTGCGGATCCTCCCGGCGAGCACCGGCTGGGCGATTCCCGCCCGGCGCGCCCACCAGCGCTGCAGCGGGCGGAAGAGCAGCAGGCCGACGGTGACGGTGAGGACGTAAAAGGCGGTCGTCACGACGATTGAGAAGGTCTGGGCGCTGCGATGCACTGTCGCTGCCGCGGTCGCATCGCCGGTAAGTGAGTCGATGCGCTCAGCGGCCGGTTCACCGGCGTCGATGCGGGTGAGCTGGGCGGGATTCGGGGCGAGCTCGGAATCGATGCCGGGGGCGGCGGCGAGCAGCAATCCGGTGAGGTCGGTCAGCTGCAGCACCGGCTTGCGCGTCGAGGAGCTCTCCAAGATCCCCGGGGACGCATCACCGGTGGCGACCTCAGGGGTGGAGCGCAGCAGGGCGCGCAGCCGGGAGGGGTTGCCGAGGTCGCCGACCCCGGCGATGTGCACGGTCGTCGTCTTCAGATCGAGGCCTGCGAGGTATTCGCCGATGTGCTCGTCGATCGCGGTGAGTTGCTCATCGTGCTCCCCGGCCGGGGCGTCGGCCGTCCAGCGCTCCGAACCGATCGTGCCGGCGTCGATGAGGGTCAGCGGGCACAGACCGGTCCCGGCGGTGTCGGCCTGCTGGGCGCGAGCCGAGCTGCCCGGTTTCGTGCCGGCCGGCTCCCACGTGTCGATGCGGCCGGTCTCATCGGCTGCCGCCCACGCAGCCCCCGGGCCGATCGCCTCGACGCACACCCGGGATTCCCGGGCGGTGTTAGCCAGCTGGCCGATCCCTGAACTGTAGGAGTTCTGCGCATTGGCTGCCACGACTCGGTCGAAGTTCTCCACCGTGACGTCCTCACCGGTGCCCTCTGGAGCGCGCAGGTCCGGGCACGCCGAGCGGCGCTCCTCTGCGGCCCGCTCCTCGTCCTCGCTGCTCAGCGTGCCGTCGGCCTCGGCAGCGGCCTGCTCACCGGTGACATGAGGGGAGATGTTGACCGCGTGCATGCGCGCCCCAGACCCGACGGCCAGCCAGCCGGCAGCCGGGCAGGTGACCGAGACTACGGAGCGGACGGTGACATTGGCCATGTCGGCGCGCTCAGCGAACTTCCACAGATGCGGGGTGCTCTCCGGGCTGATGTCGGACAGCGACAGACCCGAGGCCCCGATGAAGACGACCGGGTGCTCCGCTCCCGAGGCGTCGGCCGGCTGGCCGGCTGCGGCAGGTGCCGTGGTGGGCAGTACGAGGGCTGCGATCGCACCCAGGCACACGAGTAAGCGCGTGAGGATGCTCACCGGAGCGGCACCTCGCGCGCGGGCGGGAGTTGAGGCGGCTGACACTCGCCCAGCTTATCGGCTGGAGCATGGCGCCTGCTGAGAGGCCTGCTGTCAGCTGGCGCAGGCCCGGTTTGCGCCCGGGGAGGCGATTCCGGTAGATTAGCCTGTTGTTGTATACGTCTATACACGCTCCTCATGAAGCCTCATTCGCGTTGCAGGCACTGGGATGAGGGTCAGCTGTGTGGGAACGTATGCGCGCCAGACAAGCCGGACGCCGTTTCCTGGATCACGACCTGTGGAAATGGCGGCCATCGAGCTGTTCACTCAATAGACGAAGAAGAAGGCTACTTTTGCGTACGTACACCCCCAAGCCCGGCGATGTTCAGCGCCAGTGGCACGTCATCGACGCCACTGATGTCGTCCTCGGCCGTCTTGCCTCGCAGGCTGCCCGCCTGCTCCGCGGCAAGCACAAGGTGACCTTTGCACCGAATGTCGACTCGGGTGATTTCGTGATCATCATCAACGCCGACAAGGTCGCGCTCACCGGCGCCAAGCTGGAGCAGAAGCGCGCTTACCGCCACTCGGGCTACCCGGGCGGCCTCAAGAGCACGTCCTACTCTGAGCTGCTGGCCAAGGATCCGCAGCGCGCCGTCGAGAAGGCTGTTGCCGGCATGCTGCCGAAGAACCGCCTCGGTCGCGCCCAGATCAAGAAGCTGAAGGTCTACGCCGGTGGCGAGCATCCGCACGCCGCCCAGAACCCGCAGCAGTTCGAGATCAGCCAGGTTGCGCAGTAAGCACCAGGCATCCAAGACTTTAAGAGGAGAACCGTGGCTGATACCACCAACACCCCTGACGTCGACGACGTCGAACTGACCGAATACTCCACCGAGACCCCGGCTTCGGCTGGTCTGGGCGAGTCCGTGGCCGGTGGCCGCGGACAGTCGCTGACCGCCCCGGGCTCCGGCGTCGGCCGCCGCAAGCAGGCCATCGCCCGCGTCCGCCTCGTCCCCGGCTCCGGCCAGTGGACGATCAACGGCCGCGACCTGGAGACCTACTTCCCGAACAAGCTGCACCAGCAGCTCGTCAACGAGCCGCTGCGCCTGCTCGACCTCGAAGGCCGCTTCGACGTCTTCGTGCGGATCTCCGGCGGCGGACCCTCCGGCCAGGCCGGCGCCGTGCGCCTGGGCGTCGCCCGCTCGCTCAACCAGATCGACCGCGAGTCCAACCGCGCCGAACTGAAGAAGGCCGGCTTCCTCACCCGTGACGCCCGCGTCCCGGAGCGCAAGAAGGCCGGACTCAAGAAGGCCCGCAAGGCACCGCAGTTCTCGAAGCGCTGATGCGCTCAGCCGCTGTGCCGGCCCTATGCTGAACCTCGGACCCTCGCACCCGCCCTGCGCGGTGCGGGGGTTCGAGTGTCTGCAGCCAGGCCAGCTGGGCCCTCTGACCTGTCACATCACCCACAAGGACGACCATGTCACGACTCTTCGGCACTGACGGCGTGCGCGGACTCGCCAACGCCGACATCACCGCCACCCTTGCCCTGCAGATCGCCGAAGCCGGCGCCCGTGTGCTCGCCCGCCGCGGCAGCAACGGCCAGCATGCCGCCGTCGCCGGACCCTCCGGTGCCGGCGTCGCCGCCAACGGCCAGCGCCCCTTCGCCGTCATCGGCCGCGACACCCGCGCCTCCGGTGAGTTCCTCACCCATGCCGTCGCCTCCGGCATCGCCGCCGCCGGCGTCGACGTGCTGCTCGTCGGGGAACTGCCGACCCCCGGTGTCGCCCACGTGGTGAAGAACACCGGCGCCGACTTCGGCGTCGTGCTCTCCGCCTCCCATAACCCGATGCCCGATAACGGCATCAAATTCTTCGCCCGCGGCGGCACGAAGCTGCCCGACGCTCTCGAAGACGAGATCGAGGGCCTCATCGGCACCGACTGGGATCGCCCGACCGGTGACGCCGTCGGCCGCATCCGCAACTTTCCGTCCGCTGCCGACGAATACGTCGAATCGTTGGTCATGGGCGTATTCAAGGGCCAGCAGCCTGCCGGTTCCGACCCGGATGCGCCGGTCGCGCCGGTCACCGGTGCCCTGGAGATCATCGGGGCGCCGCTGGCCGGACTCACCGTCGTCGTCGACTGCGCCCACGGCGCCGCCTCGGTCGTCGGACCTGCCGCGCTGCGCCAAGCCGGCGCCCGCGTCATCGTCACTGCCGCTGACCCGGACGGCTACAACATCAACGACGGCGTGGGCTCCACCCACATCGATTCGCTCGTTGCTGCGGTCAAGGAGCACTCCGCCGATGCCGGTGTCGCCTTCGACGGAGACGCCGACCGCTGCCTGGCCGTCGACGCACTCGGCCGCGAGGTCGACGGCGACCAGATCATGGGCATCTTGGCGCTGAGCCTCAAGGACTCAGGCAAGCTCGCCCACGACACGCTCGTCACCACGGTCATGTCGAACCTCGGCCTGCATCTGGCGATGGAGCAGGCTGGGATCACGACGGTGCAGACGAAGGTCGGTGACCGCTATGTGCTCGAGCGTATGCTCGCCGATGGCTATGCCCTCGGCGGTGAGCAGTCAGGTCACGTGCTCATGCTCGACTACGGCACCACCGGCGACGGCGTGCAGACCGCCCTGCACCTGCTGGCCCGGATGGCGCAGACGAAACGCTCACTTGCCGACCTGGCTGCCGAGATCCCGCGGCTGCCGCAGGTGCTCATCAACGTCAAGGGCGTGGACAAGACCCGGGCCGGCGACCCCGCCGTCGCCTCCGAGGTCGAAGCAGTGGAGACCGAGCTCGGCAAGACCGGCCGCGTGCTGCTGCGCGCGTCTGGCACCGAGCCGGTCATCCGCGTCATGGTCGAAGCAGAGACACACGACTTCGCCCAGCAGCAAGCCGAACGCCTGGCAGAGGTCGTCAAGCGCGAACTCGCGTTGTGAGCGCCTGACCGGTTTCGCAGACCATCGTCGTGGCCCAGAGCCCCAGGGGACTCTGGGCCACCGCTCTCGACAGCACCGGTAGCTGGACAGAGGCAAGAGATATAGCCAGGTCAGTAGACGCTGATGAATCTCATCTGCAGGCCCCGATAGACCAGCTGTGACAGTGAATGGGCATTGAGCTTCTCACGTAGACGTTGCGCGTGTGTCCGTACCGTCGCCGGAGAGATCGTGAGCTCTTCGGCAATGTCTGCATAGCTCATGCCCCGAGCGATGTACTCAAGGATGCTCTGTTCAGCGGAAGTGAGACGCGGCGGGACTGCTGGCGAATCTGGCATGGGATCGCCGCTGATGAAGATGGTTTCGGCGAGGTTCTTAAGCGCACCAGGTTCATCATCGTCCATCACCTGACGGATCGCTGCGACGAGAACATCCGGTGGGTCTGACTTCGTCACCACCCCGATCGCACCTGCTTCTAGCGCCCTCGCAAGCCCCGGCCCAGGGGACAGCGTCGTCAAAACGATGACTCTTGCTGTCGGGCACATCTGTCGGATCTGGGCAGTAGCTGCGATGCCGTTGGTGCCTCCCGGCATATTCACGTCCATCAGGACGACATCTGGGTGGTGCTCGAGCACCGCTTTTACGCCGTTGCTTCCGTTGTATTCCTCGGCGACGACATCAAACCCCGTTGCATCTTCGAGCGCAGAGGCAATGCCACGGACTGCCCACGCGTCGTCATCGATGATTGCTACGCGAGTCATGTGCACCGTTCCTTGTACAGTTTTGGGTTTGTCCGCTTCCATAATGCACATAGAAAGTCAGGCTTGGGGTGGCTACGGGAATCAACAATTGTGTGGGAGGCGCTAGGAGGGATTGCATCAGTGGGATTCGGTGTCTCCGTCAGAGCGATCGAAGCGGATCCGGCGAGGATCAGCGAAAGCACAATCTTCATGCCGGAATCTGAACACTAAGTCTGATGATGACGCATCCGTTAAATCGCGTATATCGGAAAGATGCTCACCGCAGTAGTGAGCGAGTGATTGAAGCTCCCCTGGGATGTGTGCTTCCAGGCTGAAAGTTGAGTTCACGTGGATAGAGTGAGCGCCGCCAAGTTCGGCAACCCTGCTGACAAGCGAATGTGGCTCGCGTTTCTCGCTCGCCGGGTTACATGGGTTCGACGTCCGAATTGCTAGTTCTGCTGTCTGCTCATCAAAATAGATATCGATCGCGGCGGGGTCTCGCCGGTTCTTGTCATGATGCCGAAGGATGTTCGAGGCCGCTTCGGTGATGATGCACTCCAGGTGCCGGAAAGCGTGCACTGAGCAGAACCGTGCTGGTATGTGACATGAGACGGTCAACGGTGTTGCCAATCCGTTGAAAGTGTGTTCGACGTCCTCGCAGATGGTCTGGAGATCATCTGTCTGTGCGATCTTTCCTAGTGCTGCTGGTCCGGTCAACGTTTTGGTGAGCTGACGAAGAGATCTCTGCGTAGCGTGGTTAGCTATTCGTAGCTCAGCCAAGTGATCATCTGTCATCACCGTAGTGTCAAGCCGAATCGAGTTCAGGATCAGAGTCTCGCGCGTCAAGTTGAATGAGATCAAGTCGTGAACGTCTCTTGCGATTCCCGTTCGTTCCTGGCTGCGCTTTCGCTCTGCGTCACGACCCGCAACCTCGGCTTTGAACATCGCAGCGTCGAGGCGCTGCTGGCCGAGCCCTCCACTTGCCCCTAGAATCAGCGCGAGCACCAAAACGTAGCCTTCCACCTGAACGAGTGCTGTCAGGCTGATGGACGTCATGAAGAGCTTCCATATGACACTCAGACAAATGAATGCGGAGCCGATCGTCGCGACCTTCCATCGCAGGTACGTAAGCGAAATCGCTATACAGGCGGACACTGCGATATGAACTCCGATGTCGAGACCTGTCGCGAGTTCAAGAACTAGGGCGGAGGCTGCAAGGGCCATGCCCGGCAGCGGCTTGAAGCTACATAGAACGACCGCGCCTGCAGCCAAGGCTTGGATAGCGAGCGCGAATGGATCCGGCCCCGCGTCGCCATAGGAAACTAACGTGACAGCGATGAGGACGCTACTGAGTCTGACAGCCGGATCGATGAATCTGTCTCCGGACAGGTTCCTCAATAGCGCGACCCGCGCGTTGCTGGGGCCTCCATTCTTGCGATTCACTGGGTCCATGGTGAGATGATACGCGGTTCCCTATGGCTTCGGTTGCGTTCGTCGCGACGATCTCGTCACTTGACTCGATCGTGGATGTCATCTTCGGAATCGAATGTGCGCTTGAGTGCGGGAGTGAGGGTCTCGCTCTCTTGTGCAGTCGCGGGCGCGCAAGTGCAGACTTCTGTCTTGAAACAATTCCTGATTGTCAAGAATCGCGAGGACGTCTCCTTTCTCCGCCGTACGCAGATGTTGCTCGGTTCAGCGCTCTGCATCGTCTGTGATCGACTCACGGATTGCTGTTCTTCAGACCCTGGGGCACTGTGAGCTTTCCGTTAAGTCTTGTCTGTTCCGATTCTGTAGCAGTCCCTGAATCCGCCGGCAGAACGGAACGGGTAGGCGAGACTCTCGTTCAGAACCGGGTAGCGCACCGAGCCGGTGGCTACCTACGAAGGTGGCGCAGGTGGGCGGATGCTGTCTACTCAAGACAGACTTAGCCCGATGAACCGTTCACTGGTGGGCCGGGACGCTCGATCGTGTTGAACGGGGGCATCGTCTGGGCGCGTGCCCGACGGCACCCCACCAGACAGCTCCTGGTGAGCTATGCGCTGGCGGGCCACAGCTGTGTGTGCGGTCGAGCATTCTCGATCCTGCTCAATGAGTTGAGGGGAGGGTCAGCGAGTCCTCGGCAACTGCCCTTCCCGCCGTAACCGGAATTGAGAACATACGTCAGACAACGTATTCCATGAGCACTGGGTGTATTGGGACTATGTTCTTAGCGTCATCGCACTAGAGTGGCGTGTCGTCTCATGTAGTAAGGGGTATTTATAATGAAGTCAGCGAAGGCTGCCTCCTTGGCGGCAGTTCTCGCCGTCGCACTTGGCGGGGGGATCGCAGCGGCCCAGCCAGTTGCGGCTGCTGGTCCTTGTCACAGCTTCTGGACAGAGCTCAAACACCAACATGTTAAGCCGAGCACCAAATGTAAAGACGTTAATCTTACTGAAGTGAAGGCTAAGAAGGTTTCAAAATCGGTTTACTTTGGCGAATACAAGTCAGGGAATAGTTGGAAGACGGCATCCGCCAGGCTTGAGTTGAAGAACGGCAAGGTTGGAACGAAAGTGATCATTGGAGGATTGAAGCCAGGGACCATCTATCGAATTCGGGCCACCAACGGCGCAACGGTGAAGGTTCTGCATTAATGAACAGATCGCGTCTTGAGCTTCGTGCAGTCGTGGAGAAGCGGTTGATGGCCGGTGTTCTCCTCGGCTGCGCGGTATTGCTCAGTGGGTGTTCAGGGAATGGATCAAGCGGGTCGAGTGACCACGGGAGTGTTGACCCACGCGTGGAAAGTGCGATTGTGCAGATCCCGGGAACGGACTCTCACTATGATGCGCTATGGGTGGGTGAGCGCCTGTCCTCCTGGCGGGTAGAAGGAATTCGCAGTTGCCTAGAGCAGAACGGACGCAAGGATCTGTGGCCGCGTGCCGATGAAGCTGCGACGCGTCATCTGCAGATTCCAGACTTCCGCGTGCCCTCGCCGAAGATGCTGACTGAAGTTGGGCTTGATTGGCGGCGCGCCCCCGAAGCCAATGCCACGGTCGAGGACAGTGATCTCGTGCTGTGGGATTGTGCAGATGCTGGGTCTGATGAGATCCCATCCCCTCAGAGCGAGGACTACCAGAAGTTTGAGAACCTGCAGTACGCATGGGGTGACGAGCTCGACAAAGTCCTGGACGATCCGCGGTACAACACCGAGAAGCAAACGGTGAACGACTGCCTCATCGCTGGCGGCGCCACCGTGGGGAAGAACGACGCAGGTGAAACCGCGCACGGCTGGGAGGGCCAATTCAGTCTCGGTGCGGCGAGCCTCGATGCGATGACGGATGAGAACTCGAAGGAAGCGGGCAAACTCATGGTGACGTGTGCAGAGCCGCTGTGGAAGCAGTGGCAGGAAGCGCTGGACGAACCGAAGGACAGGTTTGTCCAGCAGCACGCGGCTGAACTCGCTCACTTGAGCAAGGCCGTCGAGTGAGGCGATCCTGTGGGTCTGTTTCGTGACCGCGGTTCGAATAACGAACCTGGCAGTCGGCATCGTGTGCTGCTGACTGGAAGCGTCATCTTGGTCATCGTAGGTGTGCTCGTGGCCGGCTTCATCCTCCTACGCATGACGCAGTCGCCGGCGCAACGCGTAGCGGACGCTCAACCACCGCCCAAACCTGTTGTCACGGCGGCAGTGGAGCAGCGGAGGCTAGCTGTCGAAGCGACCCTGTCGGGAACCGTAGAAGCGACCGGCGGCACCCAGGTCGCGGTGCCTTCGCTGCCCTCCGACGGCAAGCTGGTCGTCACCGGAACTTCGGTCGTACCCGGAGACACGGTTTCTGCTGGAACGGTCGTGGCGGAGGTCAGCGGCTTCCCCATCGTCACCGTTCCGGGCAAGTTCCCTATGTACCGATCTGTCGGTGAAGGCGACAAAGGTGTTGACGTCGGTCAGTTGCAGTCAGCTCTGAAGCAACTCGGCTTTTCAGTCACCGACTCGGACGGTGTCTTCGGCAGCTCGACGGCGCGTGCAGTTGTGAAGCTCTTCGCGAATCGTCAACTCGACTCGTCCATTCTTTACAGCGATGAAGACTCAGCTAGCGATGCAGACAGCGAAATTGACGACGCGGACGCCGGACAGAAATCAACTGCAACGGCGCCTCAAGGTGACACGAAAACCGTTCGGGTTCCCGAAGGCGTCTTCGCCTTCATCTCGGATCTGCCAGCTACTGTCGGCAGCGTCGATGCCCGAGTTGGGGCAGTTCTCGAAGCTGACGCCACCGTTCTCACGCTGGTGGCTGATGGAGTGCAGATCGCCTCTGAGGTGCCGGAAACAACGGCCTCTGCGATCCGACCCGGTATGGCGTGCACCATCACTGCGTCCTCGCGCGAGGGCACGTCCGCATGCACTGTAGCGAGCATTGACGAATCGAAACAGGAGGGCTCCAAACGCATCATCATCGATCCGGCGGACAGCGATGAGCTGCCGCCAGACACAGCGCTGACCATCGCAGTCGAGATCGAAGCGTCCAGAGGAGATGTACTGGCTGTCCCGGTCACCGCCGTGCGCTCAGACCCTGACGGAAGCTCATACGTGACCGTTCAGACCGAGGACGGGCCGACACGCAAGGACATCGAAGTCGGTCAGACAATTGGCGGGTGGACTGAGATCACCGGCGGTGGCGTGGTCGAAGGAGACACCATTGTCCTTCAATGACATCGTTTTCGGTCGTCTTTCGAGTGACAGCCGCACAGCAGCAGATCAGGCGGCAGCCTTGCTTCGGGCGGAAAGCATCACCTTGACATATGACGGTGCCACACCGGTGCATGCCCTCACCGACATCGATCTCACCGTAGGCTACGGCGAACGGATCGCGCTGATCGGACCCTCGGGCGCAGGAAAATCGAGTCTGCTCAATGTCCTGGGCCTGCTCGAAGTGCCGTCTGCAGGTGAGTACTGGGTTGACGGTCAACCGACCGCATCCGCGTCTGAAAAGACGCGCGCGCAGCTGCGAAGTTCCACGTTCGGGTTCATCTTCCAAGCCTTTCATCTGCTCGATCGGCGCAGCGTGCTGGAAAACGTCAAGCTCGGGCTGTTCTTCACCGAGGTCCCGCAGCGCGAGTGGAACGACCGTGCAGCTCAGGCACTTGAAAGTGTCGGTCTCACACATCGGATGCACACGCCAGCCCGTTTGCTGTCCGGCGGCGAGCGTCAGCGCGCGGCGATTGCCCGAGCGGTTGTGCACTCACCCTCGGTGCTTATGGCGGATGAGCCGACGGGAAACCTGGACTCCCGTAATTCGGCCCGCGTGCTTGAGCTCCTTGCGGCTCTCCACCGGGACGGAGGCGCTCAGGTGATCGTGACACACGACGAGGATGTAGCCGCACAAATGGACAGGGCGATCGTCGTCTTCGATGGGACCGTGCGCTGTGAACCGGCGCATTGACCGACTCCTGCTGGGCGAGGCATGGAAGACCGTGATGTCGACGCCCGTGCGGTCTCTGCTCGGCAGTGTTGGACTGCTCATCTCAGTCACTGCAGTCATCTCTGTGCTGAGCCTCGTGTCCACAGTGCGCTTTCAAGTTGCAGACGATTTCGATGTGCGCAAAGCGACCGAAGTAATCGCACATGTCAGTCCGGTCGACACTGATGCGCCACAACCGGTGGGCGCCGCTGACGAAGGAATACTGCCAGTGCAGGGAACGACGTTCCCAGCGCAGTCTGCCGAGCGGGTGCGCGCTCTGTCCGGGGTGCGTCATGCGGGCGTGTTCTCTGATAGCTACGGGCAGTCTCTGCTTGTCAGCACGTCGATTCTGCCCGACTCGGCAGCACCCACAGCGCCACCGGTGATGGTGGCAGGCCCGGGCCTGTTCGAAGCGGCTGAGGTGAACGTACATGGGACAGAGTTTCGAACCGAACTCGGATCAGCTGATATCGCCTATCTTGGCGCAAGCGCAGCTCAGACCCTCGGAATCTCAGAAGAGACGCTCAGCAACGAGAGTCGCTACATTTTCGTCAGTGGGAAACCGTTGCTCATCGCCGGGGTCGTCCACGGCTCCGGGCGGCTGCCGCAGCTGGGCGGGGCAGTGATCGTACCAGCAGAGACCGCGCTCAAGCACTTCGGGCCACCGCAGGATGGAGCCTCGATGCTGGTGACTGTCGCTCCGGGCGCAGCGGCCAATGTTGCCGAGGCGATGCCCACAGCAGTCTTCCCCACCACACCGGATGCGCTTCGCGTCACCCCTCCGAGTGAGACCGAAGCCAACCGACGCTCGGTGGATTCACTCCTCGTCAATCTGGGCATCGGTGTAGCGGCACTCGCCTCTGTAATCGGTGCAGCATCCATTGCCATCACCGGCACCATCGGAGTTTCAGCGCGGACGGGTGAGCTCGGGCTGCGCCGCGCGATCGGGGGACGGCCGCGCGACCTGCTGAAACAGATTCTCTTCGAGTCTGCGCTCCTCGGGGTAGCCGCGGGGCTCATAGGAACTATCCTGGGCACCGCCATTGTGCTGCTCGTCAGCCTGGTGCAGGGCTGGGTTCCCGTAGTGTCTCCGCTGCACATCATCGTGGTTCCCATGGCCGCGATTGTGGTGTCTGCGCTGGCCGGGTTCATCCCCGCGTGGCGGGCCGGACGCATTCAGCCTGCAGCCGCGCTGCGCAATTGACGATCGCCGGAAGACGGGTGGGAAGACCGTAGCCTGGCGGGCGGGCCGGATCTAGCCAGCTGCATCCGTAAGGCAGTAACACCGGTTCTCTGGGAGAGAGCTCCGTGGGGTCAGGCGCGCGCCGGCTCGGCCGGTGGGACAGCGTCGATGAGCTGACGGGTGTAGTCGGTCTGGGGTTCGCGCAGAATCTGTTCGGCGGTGCCGTATTCGACGACCTCGCCGTCCTTCATCACCGCGACGGTGTCGCTGACCTGCTCGACGACAGCCAGGTCGTGGCCGATGAAGATGTAGCCGAAGCCGTGCTCGTCCTGTAGCTCAGCGAGCAGATCGAGGACCTGCGCCTGGATGGAGACGTCGAGCGAGGCGGTCGACTCATCGAGGATGAGCAGCTCGGGGTCGACGGCCAGGGCGCGGGCGATGCACACACGCTGCCGCTGCCCGCCGGAGAGCTCATGCGGATAGCGTTCGATGAACGACGCATCCAGGCCGACCTGGTCGAGCAGCTCGGCGCAGCGCTGCCGGCGCTGCCGCCGCGGCACGAGGTTGTGGGCCATGAGCGGTTCGGCGATCGAACGCTGCACCGTCATCCGCGGGTCGAGCGCGGCGAACGGATCCTGGAAGACCATCGCGATGCGCCGGCGCATCGTCTTGAGATCGGCACCCGTGAGCCCGAGCACCGGGTCGCCGCTCATCCGCGCATCACCGGAGGCCGGTTCGACGACACCGGTGAGCACATTGGCGATCGTCGACTTGCCCGAACCGGACTCGCCGACGATGCCGAGCGTGCGGCCGCGGTAGACATCGAGGCTGACATCCTTGACGGCGGTGATGGTGCGTTTGCCGGTGGGGGAGGAGACCTCGAAGTCCACCGTCAGATCCTCGATCCGCAGCATCGGCTCGCCCGTCTCCTCCCGGTCGGCGTGCGTGTCCTCAGTGCCGGCGTCCTGCTGGGTGCGCAGCAGCGGGCGGGCGGCCAGCAGCGTCTTCGTGTACTCGTGCTGCGGGCGCTCGAAGATGTCAGCGACACTGCCGCGTTCGACGATCTCGCCTTCGCGCATGACGACGACGTCATCAGCGATCTGGCCGGTGACCCCGAGGTCGTGGCTGATCCAGATGACGGCCATGTCCCGGGACCGCTGCAGGCCGGCGACGAGGTCGATGATGCCGGCCTGGGTGGTGACGTCGAGAGCGGTGGTCGGCTCATCGGCGATGAGCACCTCAGGCTCACACGCGAGAGCCACGGCGATCATGACGCGCTGCTTCTGCCCGCCGGAGAGCTGATGCGGATAGTAGCCCAGCCGCAGCTCCGGGTCGGGCAGCCCGAGTTCGGTCAGTAACTTCAGCGACCGCTCGCGGGCCTCGGATGCGGAGATCCCGAGGTGCTTCATCGGGCCCTCGGCCAGCTGCGCCTCCAAGGTCATGAGCGGGTTGAGGCTCGTCGACGGGTCCTGGAAGACGAAGCCGATGCGGCGGCCGTGGATGCTGCGCAGCAGCCCGGCCGGTGCCCCGACGATCTGCTCGCCGTCAAGGGTCGAGGAGCCGTGCACGTAACCACCGGGGGCTTCGAACAGGCCGGTGGCCGAGAGCACCGACAGGGACTTGCCGGAACCGGACTCACCGACGATGCCGAGTGTCTGGCCTTTGGCCACGGCGAAGTCGACGCCGTGGACGATGTCGTTGCGGCCGACGCCGACGGTGAGGTCCGAGACCTCCAGGACCGGCGCCTCGGGCGCGGAGCGACGGTTGGTGCCCACCGCCTCGGGAGCGGGAGCCTGATCAGGGGTGTGGCTCACTTCTTCCTCCGGTTCTGCATGATGGTGCGCTGGCGGGGGTCGAGGACGTCGCGCAGGCCGTCGCCGAGCAGGTTGAAGGCGAGCACGACGACGAAGATCGCCAGACCGGGGAAGACCGCCATCCACCAGGCGTCGGCCATGAAGCCCTGCGCGTCGAAGAGCATCTTGCCCCACGAGGGCTCCGGCGGCTGGACGCCGAGGCCGAGGAACGACAGGGCGGCTTCGGTCAGGATCGCGAATGCCAGTGACAGCGAGGTCTGCACGATGACGGGCCCGGAGATGTTCGGCAGCACATGGCTGAACACGATCCGGCCGGACGAGACACCCATGGTGCGGGCGGCCTGGACGTAGGGCTCCTGGCGGACCGACAGGGTCGAGGCGCGCGCGACGCGGGCGAAGATCGGAATGTAGACGATGCCGATGGCGATCATGGCCGAGCCGATGCCCTGGCCGAGGATCGCGACGATCGCCAGGGCCAGCAGCAGGACGGGGAAGGAGAAGGCGACGTCGACGATGCGCATGAGGATCGAGTCGATGACCCCGCCGAGGTAGCCCGACAGCACACCGACGCCGACGCCGACGACAAGCGCGATGCCGACGGAGATGAGTGCGACCTTGAGCGAGGTGGCTGCGGCGATGACGACGCGGGAGAGGACGTCGCGGCCGAGTTCGTCGGTGCCGAACCAGTGGGCGCCACTCGGTGCCTGCAGGGCGCGCGGGACGTCGATGTCGTTGGCGCCGTACGGGGCGATCCACTGCCCGAAGAGCGCGAGGACGACGATGACGGCGAGCACGATGAGGCCGAACACGGCTGTCGGGTTCGTCATGAGCAGCGACAGCGTCGAAGCGCGGGTGTTCTTCGTGGCGTTGGTGTCTGAGTTCTGCCGGGTCGGCAATTCTGCACTCATGAGATCCGGATCCTCGGGTCGATGATGGCGTAGAGCACGTCGACGAGCAGGTTGATGGTGAGGAAGATGAACGCGATCAACAGGATCGCGCCCTGCAGCAGCGGGTAGTCGCGTGCGGCCACGGCGTCGTAGATGAGGCGGCCGAGGCCCGGGTAGGCGAAGACGACCTCGACGACGATGACGCCGCCGAGCAGGGTGGCCAGCTGGATGCCGGAGATCGTCAGCACCGGGATGAGGGCGTTGCGGCCGATGTGCTTGGCCAGCACCGTCCAGTACTTCAGGCCCTTCGAGGTCGCCGTGCGCACGAAGGTCGCATGCGAGACGTCGATGACGGCGGTGCGGATGAACCGGGTGAGGATCGCCGCCGAGACAACACCTGCGGTGATGGCCGGCAGCACCATGTGCTGGGCCCAGCCGATCGGGTCCTCGGTCAGCGGCGTGTACCCGGAGGAGGGCCAGCCGAAGCCGAGGGCGAAGATGCTGATGAGCATCATGCCCATCCAGAAGTCCGGGATCGAAACACCGAACTGGCTGATGACGCGGACGATCGAGTCGACCGCGCCGCCTTCGCGCAGACCGGCGATCGTGCCCAGCGGGATCGCGATGAGCAGGGCGACGAAGATGGCGCACAGAGCCAGGGAGATTGTGGCCGGGAGGCGTTCGAGCAGCAGCATCATGACCGGCTCGCCGTTGCGGAAGCTGACCCCCAGGTCGCCGATCAGCGCACTGCCGATGTAGGTGAAGAACTGGACGATGAGCGGTTTGTCGAGTCCCGATGCCTGCTGCAGGGCCTGGTAGGCCTCATCTGTGTAGCGGGTGCCCAAGGCGATGCGCACCGGGTCGCCGGGGACGAGCTGGATGAGGAAGAACACGACGACGATGACGCCGAGCAGGGTGACGAAGGTCAGCAGGATGCGCCGCAGGATGAAGGTCAGCAGCGGATGCCGGGTGAAGAAGCCCGCCTTCTGCGTCTGCTCGGTCTGGCTGGACTGGTTCGCGTCTGCAGAACGCGTGGTGTCTGCAGACCGGTCCTCCGCCTCGGGAGCGGTGCTGCTGCCATGGGTGTTCGGATCGCTCATGCCTATCAGTCCTCTGTCAGCTTCGCGTCGCGGAACCGCACGGCCCGATCCGAGCGGATCGTGTAGCCCTCCAGGCGCGAGGTGTGGGCCTGGATGACCGCCGGGTTGTACAGGTACAGGTAGGAGACGTCGTCGACGATGTGCTGGGCGGCCTGCTCGTAGAGTTCGTGCCGCTTGCCTGCGTCCATTTCGACGCGGCCGGCGTCGAGGAGCTCGTCGACCTCGGGGTTCGAGTAGCCCTGCGAGTTCGACGGGCCCTCGGAGTGGTGCTGGGCGTAGTAGTAGTCATCGGGGTCGATGTTGCCCAGCCAGCCGAGCATGAGCGCATCGAAGTCGCCCTGGCCCTGCCGGTCGAGCCAGGAGCCGAAGTCGAGGGTGGTGATCGAAACCGTGATGCCGACGTCGGAGAGGTTGTCGGCGATGACCTGGGCGGCGGTGACGGTCTCGGGGTACTCGTTGGTGACCATGAGCTCCATCGACAGATCTTCGACACCGGCCTCGTCGAGCAGCTGCTGGGCCTTGTCGGTGTCGCGTTCGAAGGGCGCGTAGTCGTAGGCCCATGGGCTCGATCCCGGGATCGCGGTCTGGTTGACCTCCGAGGTGCCGAAGCCGGTGGCCTGGGCGATCGAGTCGCGGTCGACGGCGTAGGCGATCGCCTGGCGGACCTTCGGGTCGCCGAAGGGCTCTTTCGCCTGGTTCATCGCCACATACCAGTAGTCGTTCGAGATGACCGATTCGATGTGCAGCGACTGGTCCTTGTCCAGCGTGCCGAACTGCTGGGGTGGGATCGAGTCGGTCCAATCGATCTCCCCGGAGCGCAGGGCGGCGACAGCCGTGTTGTGCTCGGTGATGTAGCGGAACTGCACGCCGGCGACCTCGGGTGCCCCGCCCCAGTAGTCCTCATTGGCTTTGAGCGTCACGGAGTCGCCGGGCCGGGCGGAGTCGACTGCGAACGGGCCGGTGCCGACCGGTTCGGTGGTGATGTCACCGGATTCGGCGTTGTCCTCCTCGACGATCGCCACGCCCTTGAACCCGCCGAGCGCTGAGAGCAGGGTGGGGCTGGGGGCGTCGACTTCGATCTCGACAGTGTGGTCGTCGACGGCGCGCACGTCTTTGAGCATCGTGAGCTTCCAGGCGTTGGCGAGTTCGCCGTCGATGATGCGCCGGTATGAGTAGACGACGTCGTCGGCGGTGAAGTCGGAGCCGTCGTGGAAGGTGACGCCCTCGCGCAGGTGGAACGTCCACGTCAGCTCGTCGTCGCTGACCTCCCAGGACTCGGCGAGTGCCGGCTGCATGTTGAACTCCTCATCGGGTTCGACGAGGGTGTCGTAGACGTTCTCGAGGACCTCGAAGGCGAAGTAGGAGGTGGTGGAGTGCGGGTCGAGCTGGTCGGGCTCACCGGAGATCGAGGCGACGATGACGTCGTCCGAGTCAGCGGTGCCGAGGTCGACGCTCTGACGCGAGCAGCCGCTGATGACAGCGAGGATCGCGACCGCCGCCGAGGCGGTCATCGCCTTGGCCAGGCGACGCAGGAGTGGTGCACGTGCTGGGGATCTCGTCATAGTCGTCATCTCTTCATCGCCGTCGATGCTGCTGTGCGTGCCATCCATTATGGGCACAGATGTGATGCATCTGCATGGAAGCTGAGCGAACAGTGGGGGATGAGACACGATCGTTACGGCCGCATCTGACGCTGTGGGCACGCTATGCAGGGCGGTTTTTCGACACCGCCCCGGTGGCTCGCGTTAGGGTGCAGGAGTCCCTGATCACTGAACTGGAGGTGTCACTGAGATGCTGCGCATCCTCATCGGCGCGGTCTTCGCCATCGTCATGCTCGTCCAGCTGCTGCCGCTGCTGCGCGGCGAATCGTGGGGTGTGCTCGAGGCGGTGCTGTTCTGCATCGGACTGGCTGGGCTCATCGCCGTCGGGCTCCTCTGGAACCGGATCAACCGGTCCGAGCGACGGCGCTGATACAGCGGCTCGCTGTGCATCACCCGGCCTGTCAGCCGCTACCGTAGAGGTATGGCTCAGACCCCTCCTGATTCTGCGTCGCCAGACCAGCCCGACCGCAGCGATCGTGCTCACGCCACTAGTGCGCCCCGGCACCTGCCTTTGCTGAATGTGGCGACCCCGCCGGTGCGTGCCGGCATCGTCGCCGCCGGATCGACTGCCGTCATCACGCTGCTGGTGACCGGCACCTCGGCGGCGGTGCAGGCCAGCCGCCCGGCTGGCGGCATCGCCTGGATCTTCGGCGAGCTGATGAACTCATTCCTGCTGCTGGGCATGGTCGCGGCACTGGCGAACTTCGCCATCGGCATCGTGCGGTGGAAGAACCCGGCTGGCGGTCTCAAGGGCACCCTCATCACCGCGGTGTTTCTCGCGCTGACCTTCCCTGTCATCGTCTACATGGTCAGCGTCGTGTGGATGCCGTCTGCGCTGTACGTGTTCATGTCGCTGCTGCTCATCTGCATCCCGGCAGGCATCCTGTTTGCGATCATCGCCCGGCTGCCCTTGGGGCCGCGTCAGCGCGACGTGCGCTGATCAGCTGCGCTTGGCCTGCCATTCGGAGGCGAGGATCGCATAGGAGTAGGCATCGACCCAGCCGTGATCGCGGTGGAGGGTCTCACCGATGTAGCTGCCTTCGCGGCGCAGGCCCAGCCGGTCGAGCAGCCGCCAGGAGGCGGTGTTGTCGGCCATGCAGAACGCCTCGATGCGCCGGATCCCGAGGTCGACGATGAGGTCGAGGACGGCGGTGACCGCTTCGCGGGCGAAGCCGTGCCCGGTGGCTTCAGGGTGGAAGGCGCACCCGATCTCAGCCTGGGTGCCACGGGCTAGGTGGGCGACCTCGGGGTGGGACCAGGCATTCTGCATCTTCACCAGCACCTCGCCGAGGATCGGGGCTGTCTCAGGGTGGCTGCTCTCATCGTCTCTGCGGCGCACGACGAGTGTGTTGCCGGCAGCCAGCCGCTCGGACATGAGCTCCTCGGCACTGGCCGGTCGCGATGACGTCCACTCCGAGGTCTCCGGCAGCTGCCAGTAGGACCACAGACCCTCAGCGTCGGATGGCGCCAGCAGGCTCAGGCTCAGCCGCTCAGTGTGCAGCGGGAACGCGACGCGCTTCGCCTCGGTCAGCTCCGCGAACGTGGCCGGGGCTGGGGCCGGCGAGGGCTCCGCGGTGCCAGTGTCGGCAGTCTCGGCGCTCATGTCTCATTCCTGGTCGGCGAACTGGGTGCGGTACAGCTCAGCGTAGCGGCCGCCTGCTGCCAGCAGCTGGCTGTGTGTGCCGCGTTCGACGATCCGGCCGTCTTCGACGACGAGGATCGCATCGGCCCCGCGCACCGTGGAGAGCCGGTGGGCGATAACAAGCGCGGTGCGTCCGCTCATCGCCTCCGACAGCGCATGCTGCACATGGGCCTCTGAAGTCGAGTCGAGGGCGGAGGTCGCCTCGTCGAGCAGCACGACCGGCGGGGCGGCCAACAGCAGCCGGGCGATCGTCAGCCGCTGGCGCTCGCCGCCGGAGAGCCGGTAGCCGCGCTCGCCGATGATCGTGTCGAGCCCGTCGGGCAGCTCGGCGAGCACGTCATCGAGCCGGGCCCGGGAGATCGCCGAGCGCAGCTCCTCTTCGGTTGCCTCCGGCTTGACGATGAGCAGGTTGTCGCGGATCGACTCGTGGAACAGGTGCCCGTCCTGGGTGACCATGCCGACAGCGGACTTGAGGTCATCGAAGCTGAGATCGCGGACGTCGACACCGCCGATGCGCACGCTGCCTTCGGTGGCGTCGTAGAGGCGCGGGACGAGCGAGGCGATCGTCGACTTACCGGCACCCGAGCTGCCGACGAGGGCGACCGTCTGCCCGGGTGAGATCTCGAAGCTGAGGTCATGCAGCACCTCGTGATCGGTGCGCTCATCGAGGATCGAGACCTCTTCAAGGCTGGCGAGGGACACCTCGGCGGCGGAGGGATAGGTGAACGAGACGCTGTCGAACTCCACGGGCAGGGGACCGGCCGGCAGGGCGCGGGGATGCTCGGTTTCGGCGATTATCGGCTTGAGGTCGAGGACTTCGAAGACGCGCTCGAAGCTCACGACGGCGCTCATGATGTCCATGCGGGCGTTGGCGAGCATGGTGAGCGGGCCGTAGAGGCGGGTGAGCAGCATCGCGAGTGTCACGACGGCGCCGGCGTTGAGGGTGCCGAGCACGGCCTGGACGCCGCCGAGGCCGTAGACAAGGGCGAGTGCGAGCGCGGAGACGAGCGTGAGGGCGGTGACGAAGCTCGTCTGCAGCATCGCGGTCTTCACACCGATGTTGCGCACCCGGGCGGCACGGGCGGCGAACTGCTCGGATTCGCGGGCAGGCCTGCCGAAGAGCTTGACGAGGGTCGCGCCTCCGGCAGCGAAGCGCTCGGTCATGCGGGTGGACATCGCGGCGTTGTAGTCGGCGGCCTCGTGCTGCAGGGCGGCAAGCCGGCCGGCGAACATGCGGGCGGGGATGAAGAAGATCGGCAGCAGCAGGATCGACAGCAGCGTGACCTGCCAGGAGACGGTCACCATGACGGCGACGGTCAGCAGCACGGAGACGAAGTTCGACACGATGCCTGAGAGCGTGTTGGAGAACGCGCGCTGGGCGCCGATGACGTCGGTGTTGAGGCGGGAGACGAGCGCGCCGGTGCGGGTGCGGTTGAAGAACGCGATCGGCATCGTCTGCACGTGGTCGAACACGGCGGTGCGCAGGTCGTAGATGAGGCCTTCGCCGGCGCGGGCGGACAGGTAGCGGCTGGCCAGGCCGAGTGCCGCGTCGGCCAGTGCCAGGCCGGCCATGATGAGGGCGATCGTGATGATCGCGGAGATGTCCTGGGTGTCGGTGATGGCGTTGACGACGCGGCCGGCGAGCACCGGGGTGATGACGCCGATGGCGGAGATGACGACGGACAGGACGATGAAGCCGATGAGCAGGTGGCGGTGGCCGGCCGCGAAGCGCCAGATCCGCTTGAGGATGTCGGCGGAGAGCCCGCCGGAGCGTGAGCCCTGGCCGTGCAGGCGCTGCGACGCCATCGTGCGGTGCATGAGCGCCAGGGGTGAGGGTGTCGTCATGGAGTCTCCTCAAGGGTGCGGGCCGGGCAGGGGTGGGCGCTGGTGCCGGCGGGGTGAAGGGGCGGCACGCCCAGTGGGTACAACTGCGGGGAGGCGCTCACGTGTTCCCGGCGGGGCTGCTCAGCTCAGAGCTTGCGCATCCGGATGCGGCGGATCGAGTGGTCGCGAGCCTTGCGCATGACGAGGTCGGCCCGGCCGCGCGAGGGCAGCACGTTCTCGGCGAGGTTCGGGGCGTTGATCGAATCCCAGATCTCGCCGGCCAGCGAGCGAGCCTCCTCGTCACCGAGCGTGGAGTAGCGGTGGAAGTAGGAGTCGGGGTCGCGGAAGGCACCGGCTTTGAGCTTCATGAACCGGCGGATGTACCAGTCGCGCACATCTGCGGTGTTGGCGTCGACGAAGACGGAGAAGTCGAAGTAGTCGCTGACGGACATGCCGACCCGGCCATCGAAGCGCGGGCGCGGGGGCTGCAGGACGTTGAGTCCTTCGACGATGAGCACGTCGGGGGAGCGGACGGTGACCTGTGCTCCGGGGACGATGTCGTAGGTGTGGTGCGAGTAGATCGGGGCCCGCACTTCGGGAGCGCCTGACTTGACCGCTGAGAGGAACCGCAGCAGGGCGCGCCGGTCGTAGGACTCGGGGAAGCCTTTGCGGCCGGAGAGTCCGCGGCGTTCGAGTTCGGCGTTGGGGAAGAGGAATCCGTCGGTGGTGATGAGCTCGACGCGCGGGGTCGAGGGCCAGCGGGCGAGAAGCTCACGCAGCACGCGCGCAGTCGTCGACTTGCCGACGGCGACCGAGCCGGCGACGCCGATCACGAATGGGGTGCGTTTGGGCGCGGGATCCTTGCCGGTGTTGCGCAGCGGGGCGAGGAACTCGCGGGTGAGCTGGTGCTTCTGGCCGCGGGCGGCGACGTAGAGGTTGAGCAGGCGTGAGAGCGGCAGGTAGATCGTCTCGACCTCGGCCAGGTCGATGGTGTCGCCGAGGCCGCGCAGCCGGTTGACATCGGCGGCAGACAGCGGCAGTTCGGAGTTCTCGGCCAGCAGCGACCAGGAGGCGCGGTCGAATTCCCAGTACGGGGTGGCGACGCTCTCAGCCTCACCGGCGCGCGCCGACGTCAGGCCGGCGAGTTCGCGTTCGGCGTCGAGGGACGATCCGGCAGGGCTGGCTGCGGTCGAGAAGTTGTCGAACCGGGTGCTGCCATCATCGTCAGGGGCGTGGGTGCCTGGGGTCATGCCGACATTGTTGCACGAGCAGCCCAGAAGCTGTGGCGCGGTTCCTCGGGTGGGCGGGTGCGAGGCTGGCAGATCTGCCGATACCAGCACAGGCACCGGTTATCGACTCGGCAACGGGGACCGACGGCCTAGCTGAAGCGGTTACTCCCGCAGGTTGAGGGATGGGGGCGGTTCGCGGAACCCGCGGGTGAGGACGGCCAAGTATCCGACGCCAAGCGCGACCCATAGCAAGCCGAAGAACAGCGTTGAACCTGAAAGGCTCGTCCACAGCCACAACGTCAGGCCGAAACCGACGACCGGCACGAGACCGTAGAGAAGGATCGACGGCGCTCCTCGGTGACGTTTCTGCACGAGGAAGATCGAGACGACGGCCAGGTTGACGACGGTGAAGGCAGTGAGCGCGCCGAAGCTCACGATGGAGGCGACGAAATCGACGCTGGCGAAGACGGCCGAGACTGAAATGACCGCGACGACGAGAATCGCTCCGACTGGAGTGCGGAACCGCTCGCTCAGGACACCGAAGATGCGACGCGGCAGCACGCCGTCGCGACCCATGCTGTAGAGGATCCGTGAGACGCTTGCCTGCGAGGCGAGGGCTGAGCCGAGGGCGCCAGTGACATACGCGGCTAGGAAGAGCGCGACGAGCAGGTTTCCGCCGATGTGCATGAGCATGGCGAGGGCTGCGGTGTCGGCGTTCTCTCCGGTGACGACGTTCGGATGGGCCACGTGTGCCAGCCAGGAGATGACGATGAAGATCCCTCCGCCTGCCAAGGTCGTGAGGATGACGGCGACGGGTACTGTCCGCCGTGGCTCCTTGGCCTCCTCCGACATCGTCGAGACTGCGTCGAACCCGAGGAATGACAGGCATAGGATCGCTGCTCCCGCCATGATGAGGGAAGCGTCGATATCCCCGCCGATGAACGGATCGAGAAGGCTGATGTTCGGGTCGAATGACCGCAGCGCCATGACAGCGAAGATGATGAAGAAGAGAACCTGCAGCGACACGAGCACAACATTGGCATGCTTGACGGCGTTGATGCCGACGATGTTGAGGACGAGGACGAGCAGGAGGGCAGCCTTTGAGAACATCCAGGCGGGTGCGGCGGGGAACTGTTCGTGGAGATAGAGGCCGATGAGCAGGTAGTTGAGCATCGGCAGGAGAATGTAGTCGACCATGATGACCCAGCCGGTCATGAAGCCGATATGGCCGCCGAAACCAGCGCGCGCATAGTCATAGGCGGCGCCAGCGGCGGGCACTTCGCGACTGAGCACGGCATAGCTGACCGCGGTGAAGACCATGGCGCTCAAGGTCACCGCATAGGCCAGTGACAGATGACCCTGAGTGATCTCGTTGACGATGCCGTATGTGGTGAAGACAGTCATCGGCACCATGTACGAAAGGCCGAACATGACAAGAGTCGGAATGCCGAGCGAGCGGCGCAGCGTCGGACTGTGGATGGTGGTGCTCTCAGGTGTCATGCGGAGAGTTCCTCTCGAGTGCGGTGCTGCGTTGCACCAGCTTCGACGTCGGTGTGAGCAGTGGTTGCCGGGTTGACGCGTCAAGCGGGAGCAGTCATATTGGTCAGGTGACCAATATGGCGTGTGTCACAACCTAGGCAACGTACAGGACGGTGTCAAGAGATGGCGGGCCCGAGAGTGCGCAAGTCTGCTGAGCAGCGTCGCGCCGAGATGCGCGAGGCTGCAGATGCCATTGCGGTGTCTGACGGTCTTGCTGCGGTCACGGTGCGCTCGCTGGCGCAGCGGATGGGTGTGGTGCCGGGGCTTATCGCCCACTACGTGGATTCGATGGACGTTCTGCGAGCCGAAACCGTCGGTCGCGTGCTGACTGCCGAGCTGGAAGATTTCCGCGAGGTGGTGGAGACAGAGACGAGCACGCGCAACCGGCTGCGACTGCTGACCGAGCTGCTCACGAGAGCGGGCCGCGAAGGGGCCTCAGCACTCTGGCTCGACGCGTGGAGTTACGGCCTACGGGTATTGCCCATCGCCGCAGAAGTACGTGCGCATATGGACGCGTGGCAAGCATTCATCCAACAGCTGATCGAAGCCGCCGTCGATGCCGGTGACGTTGAATGCAGAGATCCGGACGCCACCGCGTGGCACATCATTGCGGTGGCGGATGGCCTCAACGCGCATGGTCTCGTCCAGTACCGCGACCGCGAGGCTCTGCGACGTCAACTGGCAAAGGCAATTGGAGAGAGCCTGGGTCTCTCTCCCGAAGACCTGTGCAGCTGAGACACCTCCCCAGGACTTTCGCTCAGGGCATATGCAATGGGCATCTCAAAGATCGGAGACAGAGATTATGAAGACGCAGAACGTCGCGCCGGACCACGACGTGGTGGTCGTTGGCGCTGGGCTTTCCGGCCTCACCGCTGCGACACAGCTCGTGGAGGCTGGATACGACGTCATTGTGCTCGAGGCCCGAGACCGGGTCGCCGGCCGAAATGAGAACGGAACATTCTCAGGCGGGCTCTCGATCGAGCTCGGCGGGCAATGGGTCGGGCCGACTCAGGACGCCGTACTGGAGCTGATCGACGACCTCGGTTTGGAGACGTTCACGGTCTACGACGAAGGCAAGACGCTCCTGGCGATCGGCGGACAGATCTACTCCAGCGACGACGACGCGATCGGACTGACCGACGAACTGGCCGCTGAGTTCCAGTCCACCGTGGACATGATTGACCGCACCTGTGCTGGTATCGACATCGAGCGACCATGGCTGTCGGACAGAGCCATGGAGCTGGATCGCATGACAACACAGCAATGGCTGACGGAGAACGTCCCAACGCCTGAAGTTCGAAACGTGCTCGACGTGCTTCTCGCAACGATCTTCGCAGCCGAATCCGAAGAGTATTCCGCGTTGCACTGTCTCTTCTACCTTGCCGCTGGCGGTGGGCTGCATCGCATGATGGCGACGATCGGCGGGGCGCAGGAGGCGCGCGTGTCAGGCGGCACTCACCAGATCTCCGAGCGTCTGGCGAGCCGGCTGGGGAAACGTGTGCATCTCAGCACCGAGGTCACAGGACTGACATACGGCGACGACGGCGTCACAGTGCACACCACCACGAATGATGTGCGCGCTCGCCGGGCTGTCGTGACTTTGCCGCCGACGTTGGCAGGTCGGCTGCGGTACGACCCGCCGATGCCGCCGAACCGCGACGTTCTCACCTCCCAGATGCCCGGCGGAAACGTCATCAAGTTCCAGCTCCGGTATGCCAGGCCGTTCTGGCGCGATGCAGGCCTGCGGGGCACGGTGCTCAGCCTTGATCACGATGTAGCGCTCGTCTACGACAACTGCATTCCCGGCGAGGAGTCCGGGATCCTCGTAGCCTTCGTCGAGGGTCACCACGCGAAGGCCTTCGCCGGTGTTCCGGAGGATGAGCGCACCGCGCGAGTGCTTGAGTGCTTAGCCGACTTCTTCGGTGAAAATGCGCGCAAGCCGCTCGAAGTGCTGCAGCGTGACTGGAGTGCTGAGCCGTTCACGCGCGGTTGCTACGGCGGCCGGCTCGGAGCGGGGCTGTGGACGCACGTCGGTGAGGAGCTGCGCCGGCCCGTCGGCCCTGTGCATTGGGCCGGAGCGGAAACCGCAACCGAATGGAACGGCTACATGGACGGGGCAGTCCGCAGCGGCCGGCGGGCAGCCAACGAGGTCAGCGACGCACTCAGCTGAGCGCAATCACCGCCTCGGGAGCGGGATCGACCAGCCGGCGCAGAGTCGCAGACGTCACGCGCCGGGCGGGCGCGAAGGTGCAGGTGCTGGGCGCTGGCGGGTTTAGACTGAAATCTATGTGCGGAATTGTTGGATACGTTTCATCGTCAACCCCCGAAGCAGCGGGCCACAGCGCCCTTGACGTCGTGCTCGGCGGCCTCAAGCGGCTCGAATACCGCGGCTACGACTCAGCCGGCGTCGCGCTCGTCACCGATGAGGGCCAGGTCGCCAGTGCGAAGAAGGCCGGCAAGCTCTCGGCGCTGACCGAGGAGCTCGAAGCCCACCCGCTGCCGGCGGCGATGACCGGCATCGGCCACACCCGGTGGGCCACACACGGCGGGCCGACCGACGACAACGCGCACCCGCACCTTGCCGACGGCGGCCAGCTGGCGGTCATCCACAACGGCATCATCGAGAACTTCGCCTCCCTCAAGGCCGAGCTGCAGGCCGATGGCGTCGAGTTCCTCTCCGAGACCGACACCGAGGTCGCCGGCCACCAGCTGGCGAAGAACTACGCCACGACCAAGGACCTGACCGAGGCGATGCGCCTGACCGCCGGCGAGCTCGAAGGAGCGTTCACGCTGCTGGCCGTGCACGCCGACAAGCCGGGCACTGTCGTGGCTGCCCGCCGCAACTCGCCGCTGGTCATCGGGCTCGGCGAGGGCGAGAACTTCCTCGGCTCCGACGTCGCAGCCTTCATCGACCACACCCGCAAGGCTGTTGAGATCGGCCAGGACGAGATCGTCACCATCACCCCGGACTCCGTCGCCATCATCGACGCCGAGGGCAACCCTGTCGAGGGTACGAGCTTCAACGTCGACTGGGACACCGCCGCAGCCGAAAAGGGCGGCTTCGCCTCCTTCATGGACAAGGAGATCCACGACCAGCCGCAGGCCGTGGCCGACACCCTGCTCGGCCGGATGGATGCCGACGGCAAGCTGACCCTTGATGAGATCCACGTCGATGAGACGATCCTCAAGTCAATCGACAAGATGATCGTCATCGCCTGCGGCACCGCCGCCTACGCCGGCCAGGTCGCCAAGTACACGATCGAGCACTGGTGCCGCATCCCCGTCGAGGTCGAACTCGCCCACGAGTTCCGCTACCGTGACCCGGTCGTCAACGAGAAGACCCTTGTTGTCGCCGTATCGCAGTCCGGCGAGACGATGGACACGATCATGGCGGTGCGCCACGCCCGCCAGCAGGGTGCAAAGGTCGTCGCGATCTGCAACACCTACGGCTCGACGATCCCGCGCGAATCCGATGCGGCGCTCTACACCCATGCCGGACCCGAGGTGGCGGTCGCCTCGACGAAGGCGTTCCTGTCTCAGATCGTCGCCTGCTACCTGCTGGGCCTGTACCTGGCGCAGCTACGTGGGAACAAGTTCACCGATGAGGTGCGCGTCATCCTCGATGAGCTGCAGCAGATCCCGGAGAAGATCGAAAAGGTCCTTCAGCTCAAGGGGCAGGTCGAGCAGCTTGCCCGCAGTGTGCAGGACACCCAGTCGGTGCTGTTCCTCGGTCGGCACGTTGGCTATCCGGTTGCGCTCGAAGGTGCGCTCAAGCTCAAGGAGCTCGCCTACATCCACGCTGAGGGCTTCGCTGCCGGCGAGCTCAAGCACGGGCCGATCGCCCTCATCGAGGACGGGCAGCTCGTGTTCATCATCGTGCCGAGCAAGGAAGGCCGTGACTCCCTGCACGCGAAGGTCATCTCCAACATCCAGGAGGTCCGTGCCCGCGGAGCGAACACGATCGTCATCGCCGAAGAGGGTGACGAGGCTGTGCAGGAGTACGCCTCCGAGGTGTTCTACGTCCCGCAGACCCCGACGCTGCTCGCACCGCTGCTGACGACGATCCCGCTGCAGTTCTTCGCCATGGAACTGGCGACGATGAAGGGCCTGGACGTCGACCAGCCGCGCAACCTCGCCAAGTCCGTCACCGTCGAGTAAGACAGGCAGGCAGCTATGGGGATCATCGGAATCGGCCTCGACATCGCCGATGTGCCGCGCTTCGCTGAGCACATCGAGCGGGTGCCCGAGCTGCTCGACCGGCTGCTGACCCCTGCCGAGCAGCTCAAACGCAACGGCAAGCTGCGCACACCGGAGTCGCTGGCCGCACGGTTCTCCGCGAAGGAAGCGCTCGTCAAGGCGATGCAGTATCCGGGCATCATCGAATGGCAGCACGCCGAAGTCGTCTCCGCGCCTTCGGGTGCGCCGTCGTTCCGGCTCTCCGGGCCGGTGCTCGAGCACTTCCGGAAGATCGGCGGAGAGAACATCCACCTGTCGATCACCCATGATGCCCGGGTGACGATGACCTATGTCATCGTCGAAGGCTCCGGTGCGCCGCTGTCACCGCCGGTCGACCAGCCGCCTCCGCTGCTGCCGGGCAGCCCGGAGGCACTCGCCGCGTTGGAAGAGCGGCGGAAGCAGCGACGAGCCGAAAAAGAACGGCTAGCCGAAGAGAAGCGCCAGCGCTAAGCCGACTGAGCCTGCTGGTCAGAACGGGGGAGCGTCGTCTGACGGCGTTCCGCTGGTTCCCTCCTCTGAGGACCCGTCCTCCTGCGGTCCTTCTTCCTGCGTTTCCTCCCGCAGTGCTTCGCGCCTGGCGGCATCGCTGAGCTCGTCCGCCCGTGCCAGGCCCAGGTAATACTGGGCCAGCTCAGTGGCCGTATCGAGATACACCGCATCAGGCTCTGCCGGCGCGGTAGCAGTCTTTGCGTTGGCTGCCCGCTCGGCTTCGGCCGGTGGGCTTGTCGCCCAGTGCGAACCGGGTGTGGCGTCATCGTGCAGCAGGGTGCGCATCGGCTCCGGCAGTGCCTCACCGATGATCCGCGCCTGTCGCTGCTCGACCGGATTGCGCGGCTTGCGCGCCTCACCGGTGAGCCCGAACATCATCGTCCACCGCAGCACACCATCATCGCCCTTGACCACGCGCAGATGCCCGCGCGTCTTGAGGTCGTGATGGGTCTTGCACAGCGGCTGCATGTTCCCCACCTGCGTCAGCCCGCCAGCAGACGGGTCACGGTGGTTGAACGACTCGATGTGATCGGTCTCCGACGTCGAGGCCCGGCGGCTGCAGCCCGGTGCCGTGCACCACGACCAGGCCGCCTGCACCGTCGTGCGCACCGCCCGCGGCACCGCGTACTTCTGCGCGGGCTCATCGAGGACCTCACCGGTGAGCGGGTCGGTCAGCAACCGGTACAGCGTCGAGGACTCGGCAGCGAACTGCCGGGCCGTCACGGCTGGAATCGGATGCTGGCCCTCCAGCGAACCGGGCAGCTCGGCACGGCCGAGCAGTGTCATCACCGGCACGGTGACGTTGACGGTGGCCTGTCGGCGCAACCATTCGGCACTCGTGGGACACGACACCTCCAAAAGCTGCGTTCCGCCGTCGCCGTGTTCGACGCGCAGCTGGGTAGCTGGAGCCATCCCGGTGAGCATGTCGAACATCGTCTGCGGGATCGTGCGATCCTCCACCAGCTGCAGCTCCGCATCGTTGCCTGCCGTGTCACCGCGGTCGAGGCCGAAGGCGTCGAGCTGCTGGCGCACGACCCCGCGGGCACAGGCGAGCGTGCGCTTGTACAGCGCCGTCAGCGGAGCCAGCGGCCCGCGCAGGGTCAGCGTCGCACTGCCATCGGGCAGCGCTTCGAAGAGCACCGCCCGCTGCTCGTGGATCTGCTCAACGGCCTCGTCCTCGGGCTCGATCGTCGCCAGCTCCATGTCGACATGCCGGCGCACCTCGCGCATCGGCCGGTGTGCCGGGATCGCAGAGATAGACGCGTCCATCTCCTCCAGCTGCGCGAGCGTGAGGTCGCTGCTCTTGCGGGCGGTGTAGTCCAGCCGCTCGAAGGGCACCTGTCCACGCAGCACGAGCGCGGTCAGCCGCGGTAGGCCGACGAACGCTACAAGCGCCCGCGAGACCAGGGTGTAGGCCTTCTGCAGCGAGCAGTCGTGCATCGTCGAGACCACGACGCGTATCGCGTTCTCAGCCCGGTCATTGGCGCAGAACCACGACATGAGCGAGCCGCTGAAGCGCACCTGCCGCAGGCCTGCGGCGACGTCCGCAGGGGAGGGCAGCACCGCCTCGGGCGCCGTCACCCCGGGCATCGCGGGTACGAACCCGACCATGCGCGCGGGATCGAATGCAGGCGCGCATGCCACCGCCTCGGGGCCGGGTGGCCCGCCTGTCTCCGGTGGATCGGCCGGCCGATGCTGCAGCGGCAGGGTCGCGAGCCGGTCGTCGATGTTGAGCACCGCGAAGGCCAGCTGCGCCAGCCCGTACATCTGCACCGCCTCATAGCGGCCCAGCTGCCGGTTGTAGGCGGCCACATGATCAGCCAGCAGCGACACCGGGCTCGCCGGCACCTCGACGGCCAGCTGCGGGTCGTCATCGGGGTCCATTCCTCTCACCTCCTTGTGAGGGTGCAGCCGATCAGCGGCTGCTGATTTCGTCGTGGTTTCAGGCTATCGGGACCCACTGACATCGCTTCCGGATCGCGGGTGCGGCGGGGTTAGGCTGGGAGTATGTCAATCATCAGCGCCGCCGCAGCGGCTACCCTCCTGCCCGAACTCCAGCGCCTGCGCCGCGATCTGCATCGCGAACCCGAACTCGGCCTCGACCTGCCCAAGACCCAGGCCCGGGTCGCAGCCGGGCTCGACGGCCTCGATGTCGAGGTCACCTATGGGCAGTCGCTGAGCTCGCTGACGGTCGTGCTGCGCGGCGGGAAGCGCGACCCTGAGAAGCCGGTGGCGGTGCTGCTGCGCGGGGACATGGACGCCCTCCCGGTGACTGAGGCGACCGGCTTCGATTTCGCCTCCACCAACGGCGCGATGCACGCCTGCGGCCACGACCTGCACACCACCGGTCTGTACGGAGCGCTGCGGCTGCTCCACGATGTCCGCGACGAGCTGGCAGGCGACGTCATCTTCATGTTCCAGCCCGGCGAGGAGGGCTACGACGGTGCCGGTCACATGCTGCGCGAAGGGGTCCTCGAGGCCGCCGGAGTGCCGGTCATCGCCGCCTTCGGGGTGCACGTGTCAGCTGATCAGCCGCTCGGTAACCTGTACTGCCGGCCGGGCTCGTACATGTCGGCGTTCTCGATCATGAACATCACTGTGCGCGGCAAGGGCGGACACGCCTCCCGCCCGCACACCGGCCGCGACCCGATCCAGGCCGGCGCGATGCTGGTGGGCCAGCTGCAGGAGTATGCGACCCGCCGCTTCGATGCCTTCGACCCGGTCATCATCACCGTCGGCCAGTTCCATGCCGGCACCGCACCCAATGTCATCCCCGACACCGCCGAGCTCACCGTCGGGATCCGCTGCTTCTCCCAGGCCACCACCGCCCGCACCGAAGCTGAGCTGCCGAACCTCGTGTCCACCCTCGTATCCGCCCACGGCTTGGAGGCAGACGTCGACTACCGGTCGGTGCTGCCGCCGGTCATCAACGATGAGACCGAGACCGCGTTCTATCTCGACACCGCCGCCGAGGTGTTCGGCCCGAGCCGCACGCACCTTGTGACGGTGCCGAAACCGGGCTCCGAGGACTTCTCGCGCATCCTCCAACAGGTGCCGGGCACCTACGGCCACCTCGGCGCAGCACTTCCGGGCACAGTGGCCGAGGAACAGGATTCGAACCACTCACCGCGCGCCCGCCACACCGATGAGGGACTCGCCGACCACGCCCGCTTCCTCGCAGCGCTCGCCGCCGGCAGACTCCACCAGCATGCCGCCGCGGCACCCGCCTGGCCGGGTGCCGGTGCAGCTGTCGATGCGGGAGCAGCTGCCGGTGACGGTGCTGGGGCACGGAGCACCGATCCCGAGGCGGGGGAGACTGAGACCGAAGGGAACCTGACATGAGACTCGGGTACACCGCTGCCGCCGTCCGAGAGGCAGAGGCGCCGCTGCTGGCGGCAGGCCGCGGGGAGGCGCTCATGCGCGCCGCCGCTGCTGGGCTCGCTTCCGTGTGCCGCCGTCTGCTGAGCGAACGCGGCCAGATCCCCGGCAGCCGCGTCGTCATGCTCGTCGGTGCCGGCAACAACGGTGGAGACGCCCTCTACGCCGGCGCGAACCTCGCAGACCGCGGCGCCCACGTCACCGCCGTCGACGTGTTCGGCAAGCAGCACCCGGCCGGCAGCGCCGCCTTCATCTCAGCCGGTGGGCGGACCGAGGCCTTCAGCCCCGAAACCGCTGCCGTGATCGCTGCCCAGCTGCGGCGGGCCGATCTCGTCATCGACGGGGTGCTCGGCACCGGCGCCAAACCGGGCCTGCCCGAGGACCTCGTTTCTCTCATCCGCGACTGGCAGGGAAGTGCTGCCTCCTCCCAGTTCGTCGTCGCCGTCGACGCGCCCACCGGCGTCGACGCTTCGACCGGGGCCTGTGGGCCCACCCATGTGCGCGCTACCCACACCGTCACCTTCGGCGCCGACAAGGCCGGCCTCCTGTTGCCCGGCGGTGCCGATGCCGCCGGCGAGGTGACAATGGTCGACATCGGCCTCGACATGTCGCCCCATGTCCCGGCCGTCCACGTCCCCGACGATGCCGCCCTCGCGACCCTCTGGCCGCGCCCGCAGGCAGGCGACCACAAGTACTCCCGCGGCGTCCTCGGCCTCGTCGCCGGCTCCGCCCGCTTCCCGGGTGCCGGCGTGCTCACCGCCTCGGCGGCGGTCGCCACCGGTGTGGGCATGCTCCGGCTCCTCGCCCCGGCCGAGGTGACCGAGACCGTCCTGCAGACCTACCCGGAGGTCGTCACCGACGCCGGGCGCGTGCAGGCCTGGGCGATCGGGCCGGGTGCTCCGGACCGGCTGACGATGCAGCACGCGATCACCGCCGCCGAATCCCAGCAGCTGCCGCTCGTCATCGACGCCGGCGGCCTGTCGCTGCTCACCCGGCCGCTGGAGACGAGCTGCATCCTCACCCCGCACGCCGGTGAGCTCTCCGAGCTGCTCGCCCGGCTGGGCACCGGCGCGCCCAACCGCTGCGAAGTCGAAGCCGAACCGGTCACCCACGCCGTGCGGGCCGCCCAGGTGCTCGAAGCGATCGTGCTGCTCAAGGGCAACCGAACGATCATCGCCCGGCCCGACGGCACCGTCGTCGCACCGGAACCCGGGCCCGCTACGCTGGCCACCGCCGGCACCGGCGACGTGCTCACCGGTATCCTAGGAGCCCTGCTGGCCACCACCGCGGGAACCGATGTCGATCTGGCCGATTTGGCCGGGCTGGCAGTGCTCATGCACGCACGCGCAGGCGCGCACGCGACCCACGCCTCGCATCTGCCGGCTGTTCTCGAAGCCGACGTCCTCGCCGTGCTCGACCAGGCCTGAGACACGCTCCCGGCAGCACCACGACAGCCACGTGCACCCAGCCGCACCACCCGGCAGCACCACCCACCGACAACGAAGGAGACAGCCCATGGCAGCAGCGGCGCAGGCAGCGACCGGATCGGTCATGACCGCCCGCATCGACACCGCGGCACTCATCGACAACGCCCGCACCGTCGCCGCGCGCGTCGCTCCCGCCCAGCTCATGGCCGTCGTCAAGGCCGACGCCTACGGCCACTCCACCGACATCGTCGCCCCTGCGCTGTATGCCGCCGGACTGCGGGACTTCGCCGTGGCGACCGTGCCCGAGGCGGTGGCCCTGTCCCAGCTGCTCGGCCCGGATTCCGGGGCTCGGATCCTGTGCTGGCTCTTCGACCCGGCTGCCGACCTCACTGTTTGCACACGCGCCGGGATCGAACTGGGCATCTCCACCCCCGAAGCCCTCGAGGCCGCCATCGCCGCAGGCCGGGCGACCGGGCGCACTCAGGACGTGCACCTCAAACTCGACACGGGGCTGGGCCGCAACGGCCTCTCCCTGTCCCAGCTCGACACTGTCATCGAACGACTGCGCACGCTTGCCGCCGAGCCCAGCACCGCCGCCGGTGCGCAGGCAACGACCGGGACGGCCACCGCCGGAACTGCCCGAACCGCCGGGACGGCCGCCACCGGAACTGCCGGAACCGCCGAACCGCCCGCCTCGGCGCCGGTGCGGGTGACCGGCATCATGACCCATTTCGCCAACGCCGACATCCCCGGCGACCCGGCGACCGTCGACCAGCTGCACCGCTTCGACACCCTCTACGGCCGCCTGCAGGCCGAACTGCCGCACGCCCTGCGCGCAGACGACCTCATGGTGACCCTCGCCAACTCGCCGGCCGCGCTCTCGCTCGACCCGGTGCCCGGCAGCCACGTGCGCGCCGGCATCAGCCTCTACGGCATCAGCCCATTCGAAGACAAGACCGCCGCGCAGCTCGGCCTCACCCCGGTCATGACGCTCACCTCCCGGGTCCTCAACGTCAAGGACGTCCCCGCCGGTCACGGCGCCTCCTACGGCCTGACCTACCGGTGTGAGCGCGACACCCGATTCGCACTCGTCGCCGGCGGCTACGGCGACGGCCTGCCGCGCATCGCCGGCAACCGCGGCGATGTCGCCATCGGCGGGCGCCGCTACCCGATCGTCGGGCGCATCGCGATGGACCAGATGATCCTCGACATCGGCCCGGCCGTCGACGGCGGCCAGGTGGCGATCGGCGACGAGGTGATCATCATCGGTGACGGCACCACCGGCCCGAGCGCTGAAGAGTGGGCGGACTGGTGCGAGACGATCAACTACGAGATCGTCACCTGCATCAGCGCCCGCGTCGACCGCATCGCCGTGGGCGCGGATGCCGCCAGCGCGCCCGGTGACCGCGCCCGAGGCGGTGACCGGTGACCGACTCCACCCACCTTGCCATCGGCGACCGCGAGGACATGGAGCGCTTCGCCTCGCTGCTCGCCGCCCAGCTGCAGGCCGGTGACGTGCTCATCCTCACCGGCAACCTCGGTGCCGGGAAGACGACGCTCACCCAGTTCCTCGCCACCGCCCTCGGGGTGACCGGCCGGGTGTCCTCACCGACCTTCGTCATCGCCCGCGCGCACGCGAACCCGCACGACGACCGGCCGCCGCTCGTGCACGTCGACGCCTATCGCCTCGGCGACGCCGCCGAATTCTCCGACCTCGACCTCGAATACGGTCACGACGAAGCCGTCACCGTCATCGAATGGGGCCGCGGCCTGGCCGAAGAACTCTCGGCCGATCGCCTCGAGATCGTCATCACCCGCGCAGGCGAGGACCCCGAGGCGGCACCGGACGCCGACCCAGCCACGAGCGCAGACGACCCCGGCAGCGACCCGGCTGCCGGCCCCGACACCGGGTCCCTCGACGTCTCCGATCTCCTCGGCGACACCCCCGGCCCCGTCGACCTCACCGAGGCTGATGAGGACGAGACCCGCACGATCCGGCTCATCCCGACCGGGCCGAGCTGGAAGACGCGCATCAGCGCCATCGCCGCCGCCTTCGCAGAGCAGGAGCCCGCATGATCATCCTTGCGATCGACACCTCGGCCACCGCCACTGCGGCGCTGACCGACGGCGAGACCGTCCTCGCCGAGTGGAGTGCGGCCGCCGGCGGCAAGCATGCCGAGCTCACCGGCCCGGCCATCCGCTCACTCACCGCCGGCCAGCCGGCCCCTGAACTCGTCGTCACCGGAGTCGGGCCGGGCCCGTTCACCGGCCTGCGCGCCGGCATCGCCACCGCGATCGGCTACAGCCTCGGCGCCGGCATCACCGCTGCCGGGGTGCCCAGCCACCTCGCGCTCGCCGTGCGCGCCTACCGCAGCCTCGACCCCGCAGCCGCGCTGCTCGCCGCCACCGATGCGCGCCGCAGAGAGGTCTACTGGACCCGCTTCGCCGGACTCGACGAGCACGGCGTGCCCGTCATCGCTACCGGGCCCGAGGTGTCGGCACCGGCCGATCTGGCAGCCCGTCTGACCGAGACGGCAGGGGAGCAGACGCCGGCGGGCATCGGAGGCGGGTTCGAGCTCTATCCTGAGCTGCTCGCCGTGCCCGAGGTGGCCGACCCGATCCTCGACACCGCACCTCCGGCGGCTGCCGACCTCGCGATCGCCGCCTCCCGGATCCTGGCATCCGGCGGCGAGCTGTGGCCGACGACCCCGCTGTACCTGCGCGCCCCCGACGCCGCCCCGGCCGCCCGCCGCGAGACGAGCCTGCGATGAGCGACGACCCCGCCGCAGGAGCTGACCCCGCTGCAGGAACCGGCCCTGCCGCAGAAGCTGAGGCACAAGCCGAGGCGACGGGAGCCGACCCAGCCGCAGGAACCAACCCCGCCGCTGGCGCTGCGGCCACAGGTGCCGACGCCGGAGTGATCCGGCGGATGCGCTGGTTCGACATCGCACCCATCGCCGCCCTCGACGCCGCGATCTTCGGCGCTGATGCCTGGTCAGAGGCCTACTTCTGGTCGGAGCTGGCAGCCCCGGGCCGGCACTTCATCGTCCTCGACGCCGCAGCTGCCGGCAACGCCGCCAGCCCGGGACTCCTCGGCTTCGCCGGCCTGAGCGTTTCCGGCCCGCAGGCCGACATCCTCACGATCGCCTCCCACCCGGACGCCCGCCGGCAGGGGATCGGCCGCCGGCTGCTCGACGCCCTGCTCGACCACGCCCGCGCCAACGGCGTCGAAGCCGTCCACCTCGACGTCCGCGCCGACAACATAGCGGCCCAGGCGATGTACGCCGCCGACGGATTCGTAGAACTCGACCGCCGCCCCGGCTACTACCGCGACGCCGACGCCGTGCTCATGCGCGCACTGCTGTGACACTCCTCAACTGACCGAACTGCGCGGCCCGGAATTGGTAGCCTGAAGCCATGACATCCTCGCCTGTCCTGCGCTTCTCACTCGTGCCCTGGGAAGACGGCGTCGACCTCGACATCCGCACGACACTGCCGGTGACCGCCGCCGAGGTGTGGGCACAGATCGCAGACCCTGCCGCCTGTGGCGCGTGGTTCGCGCCGTACACGCGGGCAGGCGACACACTGACCTTCGACGCCGGCGACGGCGAGACCTTCACCGCCGAGATCATCCACTGCGCCGAAGAATCCGATGTCATGCTCGACTTCGCCGACTTCGGGCTCACCGGCTTCAGCCTCCGGCCCGCCGAGGATGACGAGAGCACCACCGAGGTCATCGTCACCCGCCCACACCCCGACTGCACGGCCGCCGCCGATTCGATCGACAGCCAGGTCGAAGGACTGTGGCCCTCCCACCTCGAGCTGCTGGCCGCACAGCTCGGCCATCCGATGGACCGCCAGGGCAACCCTGACGTCCACGCCGAGGCCTTCACCGCCCTAACAGATGAAGCCCGCGCCAACGCCGCTGAGGCGAGCCGATGAGCGCTGCTGGCCGCCCGCTCGTCCTCGGCATCGAATCCTCCTGCGACGAAACCGGCGTCGGGATCGTGCGCGGGCGCACCCTGCTGACGAACACCGTCGCCTCCTCGATGGACGAGCATGTGCGCTTCGGCGGCGTCGTGCCCGAAGTCGCCTCCCGCGCCCACATCCACGCCATCGGCCCGACCATCGACGAAGCGCTCACCGACGCAGGCGTCACCCTCGATGACATCGATGCGATCGCCGTGACCGCAGGCCCCGGGCTCTCCGGAGCGCTCATGGTCGGCGTCGCCGCCGCCAAAGGCCTCGCAGCGGCCACCAGGCTGCCCCTCTACGGCATCAACCACCTAGCCGCCCACATCGCCGTCGACCTCGTCGCCGACGATCTGCAGAACCCAGCCACCGCCTCGGGCCCGGTGACCCCGTCGATCGCGCTGCTCGTCTCCGGCGGGCACACCGAGATCCTGCGCATCGGCGACCTTGTCGACGACATCGAACTGCTCGGCGCCACCATCGACGACGCCGCCGGTGAGGCCTTCGACAAAACCGCTCGGCTGCTGGGCCTGAGCTATCCGGGCGGGCCGAACATCTCGAAAGCCGCCGCCGGCATCCTCGACGGCACCGGCCAGCCGGGCGATCCGGCCAGCGTGAAATTCCCGCGCGGACTCTCCGCCGCCAAGGACCTCCGCGACCCTCAGCGCCGCTACTCGTTCTCCTTCTCCGGGCTCAAAACCGCAGCCCTGCGCTTCGTCACCGCCTACGAGGCCGCACGCGCCGCCGGCAACCGGGAGACCAGCCGGCAGTTGACAGACCTGCGCTTAGCCGACGTCACCGCATCCTTCGAGACAGCCGTTGTCGACGTGCTCGTGACCAAGACGCTGCTCGCGTGTGAGGATCACGGCATCGACCACGTCATGCTCGGCGGGGGAGTGGCGGCCAACCGGCGGCTGCGCGAGACCCTGGCCGAACGCTGCAGCGAGGCCGGCGTCACCCTGCGGATCCCGCCGCTGAAGCTGTGCACCGACAACGGTGCGATGGTCGCCGCCCTCGGCGCCGAACTCGTCACCCGCGGACTGCCGCCCTCACCAGAGGACTTCGCAGTCTTCTCCTCACTGGAGGTGCGCGATGTCTACATCCGACCCTGACCGCAACGAGACCCCGACGCCAGACAGCAACCCGAGCCCAGCCGATGCGCCAACCCCAGCCGAGGCGCGCCGGTCCATGCCGCCGATCGACGAGCTGCGCGCCCGCCGCCGGTCCGGTGACGGCTGGATCGAAACCCCGCAGGGACGTTTCTGGGGCAGATTCGGTGCCGCAGGACTGCTCATCCACGACCGCGAACGCGGTGTGCTGCTGCAGCACCGAGTGCCCTGGTCAGCCCACGGCGACACGTGGGGGATCCCCGGCGGGGCGATCGACGCCGATGAGACTCCGACTGCCGGGGCGATCCGCGAATGCCATGAAGAAGCCGGTGTGCCGGCTCTCGACGGCTCAGGCATCAAGATCCTCGACACGCACGTCGTCGACAAAGACGGCTGGTCGTACACCACCGTCATCTCCGAAGCCACCGAACACCTCGAGGCGTTCATCGCCGATATCGAAAGCCTCGACCTGCGCTGGGTGCCCCTTGACGAGGTCGCCGACTATCCGCTGCACCCCGGTTTCGCGGCCGCCTGGCCGCAGCTGCGCGCAGTGCTCGACGACTGAAACACGGCACCCGGCGACCGGAAACCTGCCGGCGGGCGGAAACCTGCCGGCGAGCGCCTCGGGAACGGCGACCCGGCCCCGCGGTCAGAGCCTGCCGTGCACCCCGGCGTCGAATTCCTCAGCCAGCTGGCGGGCCACAGCGGTCAGCTTGCCGGTGCGGTAGAACTCCGCGCGCTGGCGCTGGTAGCTCGCCCCGGTCTCAGCGAACCGCAGCATGTCGGCCAGCTCGTCGACACAGCCGAGCCTCTCAGCCACCGGCTGCAGGCGCGCGACCTCATCGGCGATGACATCGGTGACGAGCCGCTCATCGGCGGCGGCGTTTTCGATGATGATCGCCTCCATCGCATAGCGCGCCGCCCGCCACTTGTTCTCCACATGGAACCAATCCGGCATCGTCGGCAGCGTCTCACCGGCATCGAGACGGGCGGAGAAGTCATCGACGAGGCACTGGACGAACGCGGTGACAGCGGCGACTTCGCGCAGGCTCGGCATCGCATCGCAGACCCGCACCTCGATCGTGCCCCACTTGGGCGCTGGGCGGATGTCCCAGCGGATCTCGTTGATCTCATCGATGATACCGGTGGTGAACATGTCGCGCGTATACGCCTCGTAATCAGCCCAGGCATCGAACTGATACGGCAGCCCGGCCGTCGGCAGCTGCTGGAACATCATCGCCCGGTTCGAGGCGTAGCTCGTGTCCTGCCGGGACCAGAACGGCGAAGATGCACTCACCGCCTGCAGATGCGGCACGTAGGCCAGCAGTGCATTCAGGATCGGCAGCACCTTGTCCCGGTCATCGATCCCGACATGCGTATGCAGCCCGAAGATGAGCATGTGCCGGCCCCACCACTGGGTGCGGTTGATGAGCTCGGCGTAGCGTTCGGCCTCGGTGACCTGCTGATCCTTCCAGCGGGCGAATGGGTGGGTGCCGGCTGAGAGCACCCGGATGCCCAGCGGCTCGGTGATCTCGTGCAGCTGGCCGATCGTCTCGGCCAGCTCCGCACTGGCCTGAGCGACGGTGCGGTGCACGCCGGTGACCGCCTCGACGGTGTTCGTCAGCATCTCCCCGACGATCCGCCCACGCAGCGCGGCGCGCTCCTCGACGGCAGCGAGCACCTCGCCGGCACGCGGCACGAGGTCGAGCGAGGCCGTATCGACAAGCCCGAGTTCCCATTCGACGCCGAGGGTCGACCGTGGAGAGCGCGCGAAATCAACCATGCGCAAATCCTACAGAACCCTTGTCATTTCCTGCCCATCCGCTCCTGAGGCGGTCGCCGCCTCGGGCCCGTTACGATGGCCTCATGGCTCGCACCTCTTCGATCGTCCTCGCCGGACTGCTCGCCGGCGCCCTCACACTCACCGGCTGCAGCCGTGGCGAAACTGACGGACCCCAGGAGCAGAGCAGCCCTGTGGCTGCTGAGACCCCGGCGGCGAATTCGCCGACGACGAGTGCCCAGCCCGACGCCCGGCCTGCCGACTTCACCGACGAGGCGAAGGGCATCGTCGCCGAGATGGACGACACGGCGCTGGCCGGGGCGGTCATCATGGGCTCCTATGACGGCACCGATGCCGCAGCCGGGGCCAAGCTGATCCGCGATGACAAGCTCGCCGGCGTCATCGTCATGCCCTACAACCTCCCGCAGGACGTCGACCGGCAGACGCTCAGGACGATGACCGACCAGTTCCGCACAGCTTCCGGTGAGCGCGGCTGGCAGACGATGATCGGCGTCGACCAAGAGGGCGGTCCGGTCACCCGTGCTGGCAGCGCGGCCGTCGAACTGCCGCCGCTCATGGCCCACGGTGCGGCAGACGATCCGGCGCTGACCAGCCAGATCACGGCTCTGCAGGGTCGTGATCTCATCGAACTCGGTTTCACCACCGACTTCGCCCCCGTCGCCGACGTCACCGTCGGCAAGGGCGATCCGGCCATCAGCGTCCGGTCCGCCGGTGACGACCCGCAGCGCGTCTCATCCGTCGTCGAGGCGGCTGTCACCGGTTATGACGACGCCGGCATCATCTCCTCGCTCAAGCACTTCCCCGGCCACGGGGCGCTGACCGAGGACTCCCACGAGACGCTCCCGGTGTCACAGAAGTCCCTCGACGAGCTCGCCGACCGCGATTTCGCGCCCTTCGCCGATGCCGCCGAGGCCGGTGTCGCGACTTCGATGATGGTCGGCCACATTGCCCTGCCTGGTGATGAGACGCTGCCGGCCTCGCTCAATCCGAAGGCCTACCAGGCGCTGCGCGAGGACGTCGGCTTCGAGGGGCTCATCGTCACCGACGCCCTGAATATGGGCGCGGTCACGGCCGGCAGCCCCGGCCAGGAGACCGTCAAGGCGCTCGCCGCCGGCGCTGACCTGGCGCTCCTGCCCCCGGACAGCGCGGCCGCGGCCGAGGCGGTGCGCACCGCCCTGGGCGACGGAACCTTGAAGCGTGCGGACCTGGAGGAATCGGCCACCCGGGTGGTGGCCGCCCAGCTGTGGCAGACCGCAACAGCTGGCGATGCCGGTGACGATGCCGGAAAGTCAGAGGACGACCAGCGCCAGCAACTCGCCGAAGCCGCGCTGACGGTCATGAACGGTGAATGCCGGTTCGCCGAACCCGTCGACGAGGTCTCGGTCACCGGCTCCGACCTGGGCGTCAAAGCCTTCACCGAGGCAGCGAAAGAAGCCGGACTCAACGTCACCGACGGCGCAGAGACGACGGTCGCGCTCGTGCCCGGTCCGCTGCTGGGCTCCGAGACCGTCAAGCAGGCCAAGGCTCGCAACTCGAAGAAGGCCGATGTCGCCGTCGCCCTGTCCGGGCCGTGGGAGCTCGACGGCTACGAATCCGGTACCCAGCTGGCGATCTACGACGACTGGCAGCCGGGCATGACCGCTGTGGCCCGCTATCTGACAGGTGACCTTGAGGCCACTGGCTCCCTGCCGGTGAAGGTCGAGGGAGTGAATCCGCCGGACTGCAGCTGAGCCGAAAGCCGCCCACACGACCGGCCGGCGGCAGCGCTGACCAGCGCGAATCATTGAGAGCCACGGAGCGGGGGAGTACAGTGAGGAGAACCCCAGGATCTGCCTGACCCGGGCAGATCAGCCCCGAATCCGCGAACGGACGTGACGGCATCATGGCAGCCCCGCACCACTCGGCCGAGCGGCAGCAGACCGCGAAAGAGAAGGGTCGCCTCGCCCGGTTCTTCACCCAGAGGCCGCGTCACAAGTCCGACTTCATCCTCATCTGGGCGACCCTGACCGCAGTCTCCTTTGCGATCACCGGCATCTACGCATGGATGGCACCGGACACGATGGCCTATCTGCAGGATTACGGCTTCCTCGCCGTCCTCGGCTCTGTCGTCCTGGCCGGAGTCCTCTACGCCTTCTACCGCGATGCGCAGAAGGAGAACGCTGTGCGCCGTCAGCGCCAGACCCCCACCCCGGCCGACAGCCCACGGTGAGCCGACCGGATCCTCAGGCCGTCCAGCAGGCGTCATCGTCACGGCGACCCTCACCGATGGGCGGCCGTAAACCGACGAAGGACGACCTGCCGGCCTTCGCCACCGACAACCCGGACTCGATCGACGATGTCCTGCCCGGGCCCGGCGACCCGCCGCTGCGGCTGCTGATCATCGGCATCAACCCCGGCCTGTGGACCGCTGCGGTCAACGCCCCCTTCGCCCGGCCCGGCAATCGGTTCTGGCCCTCCCTGCACCGCGCAGCGCTGACCGATCACCTCATCGACGCCTCACGCGGACTCGACCTCGCTGATGAACGCCACCTCATCGAGCGCGGCATCGGGATCACGAACATCGTCGGCCGAGCCACCGCCCGCGCCGATGAGCTGAACCGAGACGAGCTTCGAACCGGTGCCACCACACTCGTCACCCGCATCCAGACGCTACGCCCGCAGGCCGCAGCGATCGCCGGGATCACCGCCTTCCGCACCGCGTTCCGGCAGCCCAAAGCCGTGCTCGGGAAACAGGACACAACACTCATCGACGGGTGGCCGAAAGACACCCAGCTGTGGGTGGTTCCGCAGCCCAGCGGCCTCAACGCGCACGAGAACATCGACACGCTTGCCGCCAAATGGCGCGACGTGTGGCAGTCAACGCCTCCAGCGGGCTGAACGAGCGTCGGCCCGAACGAGTGCGGCGCTCAGCTGTCGACGGGCTCCTCGAATCCGGTGGCAGCCGGCCTCTCGGCATCCGATGACCAGCCCGACCAGCTCGGTGCGTAGAGCACCGAGTCAATGCCGAGTGTCGCCAGCGCCAGTGCGTTATGGCACGCCGTCACACCCGAACCGCAGTACACGCCCACCGGCGCTTGACCGCCCTCGCCGGCGCCGCTGCCGGCCTCGACATCGATGCCGAGGGCGGCGAAACGCTGCTTGAGCCCGTCTTCTTCTAAGAACATCCCATCGGAGAGGTTGCCTGGCGCAGGTGCTGACAGGGCGCCGGGAATGTGCCCGGCACGCGAGTCCATCGGCTCGGACTCACCGGCATAGCGCTCCGGGGCACGAGCGTCGATGACCGTGCCCGAAGCGGCGAGCTCGGCGATCCCATCGGCATCGGTGACCGGCAGCTGACCGGGCCGAATCTCGAAGGCCGAGGCCGGCACCTCGGCAGCGGCGTGCTCAGCAGACCCGGCCTCGACCTCGCGCTCGGCTTGCGTCCACGCGGCGTAGCCGCCGTCGAGCAGGCGCACATTGCCGACACCTGCCCAGCGCAGCAGCCACCAGGCGCGGGCGGCACCCAGGCCAGGGCCGGCGTCGTAGACGACAACCGGGGTGGCGGCCTCGATTCCCCACGAACGGACGGTCTGCTCGAACCGGCTCGGGCTCGGCAGCGGATGGCGGCCTTCGCGGGCGTCATCGCTGGACCCGGCCAGATCGTCATCAAGGGAGACGTAGAGTGCACCGGGGATGTGGCCGGCGGCGAATGCACCGGAGCCATCGGGCTGCTGCAGGCTCCATCGGACATCGAGCAGCACCGGCGGCGAGGCGGACATGCGCTCAGCAGCAAGCTGGTCGACGGTGATGAGGTGGTCGGCGCGGGACATCGGATTCCTCTCGCTGGGGGACAGTTCTGGTCAGGGACATGCGATCAGGGGAGGGGAGCACAGGACACAGGCGGGCTCGGTGCGGCGGGCAGGTCACGGCTCGGCCGCCGAACCCAGCTCGACGTCATCGGCCAGCAGCACCGCATGCTGCTCACCGATCCGGGTGAAGAACAGAGTGGCGGACTGACCGCCCTTGGGCAGCTTGAGCTGGCGGCGCACCTGATCGGGTGCGATATCAGCACCGCGCTTCTTGATGACGACCCGGCTGATGCCGCGTTCGATGAGCGCCCGGCGCAGCGGCTTGATGCCGGCCGGCAGCACATCGGCGATCCGCCAGGCCCGCACCGCCCGGGCGGCAGCTCCATCCGGCAGGGCGTCCCCGGTCAGATACGCGATCGGGGCGGAGATCCGCCGCACATCCAGCGGCGCGCAGAGCGCTCGCACGAGACCGGCGCGCACGATCGCACCATCGGGTTCGAAGAGGTACGCACCGAGCTCGCCGATGCCCTCCTCATCGTCTGCCGGCACCTCGGACTCGTGGACGGCCAGGGTCCCGCCGTCGCGCATGACGAGGGCGCTGCGGCCCGGCCGCTGGCACACCGCACCGTGATACAGCGCCACCTCGACCACATCACCGTCATGCGAGACCCACTGCGCCTCCCAGCCGTCGGGAACCAGGCCATGATCCAGCGCCGGGCCGAGCTTGATCCCAGCACCCGCTACCTCGGCGGCGGCCTTGAACGCCCACGACAGCGACGGCGAGAACGCCTCGGGATCGCTCAGGCGAGAGGCGCCGCTGGCCTTGCCCGAGGCGGTGTCGCGCCGGGCCGGGTCGAGCCAGAGCGCATCGGCGCGGGAGAGATCGTAGTCCTCGGCGCGGGCGTGGGAGACGGTGACGGTGTCGAGGTGCCGCAGGTTGAATGCCGCGATCGCCGCCGTCACCTCATCGGCATCGACAGCCTCAACGCTGGCGCCGAGACCAGCGAAGGCCAGCGCATCGGCGCCGATCCCGCAGCCCAGGTCGGCGATGACCTGCGCGCCCGCGGCGGTCATCCGGGCGGCATGATGGGCCGCGACCGGCAGACGGGTCGCCTGCTCCAGGCCAGGGCGGGTGAAGAGCATATCGGCTGCGAACGGCCCGAACTTCGCCTCCGCCTCCTGCCGCAGCTCGGCCTGGGCGAGCACCGCCGTCGCGGCCTCAGCGCTCAGCCCCTGCCTGCGCAGTCGCTCAGCGAGGGCGAGCTCACCGGCACGCGAGTACTCCAGCTCATCGAGCAGGCGGTACACCTCGGGGTCGAGCACGGCGGCCAGCGTCTGCGGATCCATAGATGCCACCCTATCGGGTGGCCTGGGCCGAGGTGGTGGACAGTGCCGCTGAGTCGTTTAGGGTAAGAATCGTGACGAACCTCCTCAGTGCCCGCGACATCCGGGCACTCGCCGTCGAGATCGGCCTGCGCCCCACCAAGCAGCGCGGGCAGAACTTCGTCATCGACCCCAACACGGTGCGCATGATCGTCACAGCCGCCGAGCTGCCCGAGCGCTGCCGGGTCGTCGAGATCGGACCCGGACTCGGCTCGCTGACCCTCGCGCTGCTCGAAGCCGGCCACGCCGTCACCGCCGTCGAAGTCGACCCGGCACTCGCCGCCCGGTTGCCGGCCACAATCGAGACCCACCACGGCACCGATGCCGACTTCGCGCTCGTCACCGCAGACGCCCTGCACGTCACTCACCTGCCCGATGCCGCCGGGAGTGCGGCACCTGGCCCGCAGGCGCTCGTGGCGAACCTGCCCTACAACGTCGCCGTGCCGGTGCTGCTGCACTTCCTCGCCGCCTTCCCCACCATCGACACGGTCCTCGTCATGGTCCAGGCCGAAGTCGCCGACCGGCTCGCCGCCGGCCCCGGCTCGCGCACCTACGGGGTGCCCAGCGCCAAAGCCCAGTGGTACGGCACCGTCACCCGGGCCGGCACCATCGGCAAGAACGTCTTCTGGCCGGCCCCCAACATTGACTCCGGGCTCGTGCGCATCACCCGTCACGCACACCCCTACACCGCTGAGAAGCAGGCGGTGTTCTCCTGCATCGACGCCGCCTTCGCCCAGCGCCGCAAGACCCTGCGCTCAGCCCTGTCCGGCTGGGCCGGCTCGCCCACCCGCGCCGAGGAGATCCTCACCGCAGCCGGCGTCGACCCGCGGGCACGTGGGGAGACGCTGACGATCACCGACTTCATCGCCATCGCCGAGGCGGCGGAGACGACCAGCGTCCAGGCGCCGGCCGCCTCGGGCGCGGCTCCCACGGCCTCGGGACCGGCGCCCACGGCCTCGGGAACGGGGGAGGAGGACCGGGTATGAACGCAGAAGTCTCCCAGCTCGGCGCCCGCTCGGTCACCGCGCGCGCCTACGGCAAGATCAACGTCTTCCTCTCCGTCGGCCCGCAGCGCGCCGACGGCTACCACGACCTCGTCAGCGTCTTCCAGACCCTCGACCTGGCCGAGACGATCACCCTGTCACCGGCGGCCGAGACCGCGGTGACGCTCACCGGCCCCCGGGCGGACACGACCGTCCCACTCGATGACCGCAACCTCGCCGTCCAAGCCGTCGCGGCACTGTCCGAGGCGACCGAGACGCACATCCCGGTCGCCATCACGATCGACAAACAGGTCCCGGTCGCCGGCGGCATGGGCGGCGGGTCAGCCGACGCGGCTGCGGCACTGGTCGCCTACGCCGAGCTCATCGGCTGCGATGACGCAGAGCTGCTCGCCAGGATCGCCGGGGAACTCGGCGCCGACGTGCCGTTTGCGCTCACCGGCGGCACCGCGATCGGCACTGGCCGCGGCGACGAACTCGTTCCCGTCGCCGGGTCCGGTGCATTCCACTGGGTGCTCGCCACCTCGGTGGCGTCCCTGTCCACACCCGAGGTGTACCGCACCCTCGATGAGCTGCGCCGCGAGACCTCGACAGCGACCGATGACACGCTGCGCGACCCCGATGACGTCGTCACCGCACTGACCGCAGGTGACCCGCACGCTCTGGCCGGCGTGCTGCACAACGACATGACCGACGCGGCGATCGAGCTGCTGCCCGGCATCGCCGATGTCATGGAATCCGGGCGGCAGGCAGGAGCCCTCGCCGCACTCGTCTCCGGCTCGGGGCCGACGGTCGGGTTCCTCGTCGCCGATCCGACGCATGCCCTTGACCTCACCGTGCTGCTCGAAGCCACCCGCGGAGTCCGTGACGTGGTGCGCACCACCGCGCCGGCCGGCGGCGCACACCTGGTGAATGGCTGAGCACCTGCGTCTGAGCGCTCGCCCGCCTCGTGACCGGCAGCACCGCTGTACGCCTGCAGCTGAGAATCGACCGTTCGGTTGACACCGGATTCGACCTCCTGCACGATCCCAAGCGTCGGTCATCCTGGTGGAATGGAATCGAACACTCCCGTACCCGCACCAGGATCACCAGAGAAGGGATGCCCATGACCGCACTGTTCAGAGCCGCAACCGCCTACCTCATCCTTGGGCTCGCCTCCGGCCTGTATTACCGCGAATTCACCAAGGCCAACGACTTCGCCGCAGGGGAGTTCACCCAGCTCTCGGCCACCCACACCCACCTGCTGGCGCTGGGCTTCATGATGTTCCTCATCTTCCTCGCCCTCGAGAAGCTCTTCGCGATCTCCCACAGCCGCAAGCTGTTCATCTGGTTCTTCTGGCTCTACAACGCCGGCGTGCTGACCACCGTGGCGATGATGGTCTGGCACGGCAGCCTCACCGTCCTCGGCCGGGAATCCAACGCCATGATCGCCGGCATCGCCGGCATCGGCCACATCCTCATCACTGCCGGACTCATCGTCTTCATCATCGCCCTGCGCCGGGCCATCTCCGCCCCGCTCACCGCCGCTCCTGCCGGATCCGGAACGGCCGTGAGCGCCTGATGACTGCTCCCGAGGCGGAGGGGGCCGGTCGGCGTCCGGAACGTCGCGACTGGCTCGCCTTAGCTGCGCTGTCGGTCGGGCTCGGACTCATCGTCCTCGACGGCACGATCGTCGGGGTGGCGCTGCCGGCGATCATCACCGACCTCCGCCTCGACCTGACACAGGCGCAGTGGGTCAACAGCCTCTATGCGGTGCTGCTGGCGGCCCTGCTGCTGCCAACTGGCAAGCTCGCTGACAGATTCGGCCGCAAGCGCACGTTCATCGCCGGCCTGGCTGTCTTCATCGCCGGCAGCATCCTCGCCGGGCTCTCGACAGCGGCCGGACCGCTCATCGCCTCGCGCGCTGTCCAGGCCGTGGGCGCGGCGCTCATCATGCCCTCGACGCTGTCGAGCGTCAACGCCATCTTCCGCGGCCGTTACCGAGCCGCGGCCTTCGGCGTCTGGGGTGCGGTGATCTCCGGTGCCGCCGCTGTCGGCCCGCTGGCCGGCGGTGCGCTGACCCAATGGATGTCCTGGCATTGGATCTTCCTTGTGAATGTGCCCCTCGGCCTGCTCGTGGCGCTCGCCGCAGTCTTCACGGTGCGCGAGACCCGCAGCGATCAGCGCCTGCCCGGTGCTGACATCGACGGTGCGATCCTGAGCATCCTCACCTTCGGCACCCTCGTCTTCGCCGTCATCGAAGGCTCCGACCTCGGCTGGTGGACACCCACGGCCGACCTCGTCATCCTCGGCTGGACCTGGCCGGCCAGCGCCCCGATCTCTGCCGTGCCGGTCGCGCTGGCGGTCTCCGTTCTCGCCTTCATCGTCTTCATCCGCTGGGAGAGGCGCCGCGAGCGCCGGCACCGGTCAGCCATCCTCGACCTCGGGCTGTTCTCCTACTCGACCTTCTCGTGGGGCAACGTCACTGCCGCAATGGTCGCGATCGGCGAGTTCGCCATCATCTTCGTCCTGCCGCTCTACCTCATCAACGCCCTGGCTCTCAGCGTCATGAGCGCCGGCCTGGTGCTTGCCGCAATGGCACTCGGCGCGTTCTTCTCCGGGGCTGCTGCGCGGCACGTCGCCGCCCGGCTCGGGGCTCCGGCCACCGTGCTCATCGGCCTCGGACTCGAAGTCAGCGGCGTGCTCGTTCTCACGTTCGTCATCGGCGGCCAGACACCGGCCTGGATCATTGCGGCCCCGCTCGTCGCCTATGGACTCGGCCTCGGCCTGGCATCAGCGCAGCTGACCAGCACCGTGCTCAATGAGATCCCGGTCGGCAGCTCCGGGCAGGCCTCGGCCACCCAGAGCACCGTCCGCCAGGTCGGCTCGGCACTCGGCACCGCGTTCGCCGGTGCTGCCCTGTCCCTGTCGCTGGCCCTCACCCTGCCGAGCGCCCTCGGCTCTGCCGGCATGCCCGGACAGGCCGGTGACGCGCTTGCCGAGGCGACACGCCAGTCAGCCGGCGGCACCATCGTCCAGCTGCGGGCCGAAGGATCTGGCAGTCAGTTCGGGGAGCACACTTTCGCCGTCGTCGACGCGCTCGCGACCGGATTCGCCGACGCCACCCGGTGGACGCTGCTGACGGCGACTATGTTCCTCATCCTCGGTTTCATCGGCGCCGTGAACGTCCGTCAGGCTGCGGCGGCACATGCAGATGGGCAGTCGGTGCACGGATCCTGACCGCGTCGAGGCCACCCGGCAGCGCGGCGGCCGCCGCATCGACCGTGCCCCGAAAGCAGGAGCTCAGCGTTCAGTCAGCCCAGTTCCTCCGAAAGCTCCAGCCACCGGTCTTCGAGTTCGGACGATTCCGTTTCCAGCTCCCGCAGCTCATTCGTATAGGACTGCAGCCCCTCGAAGTCCGTCTGGTCGTGATCAGCCATGCGCTCATGCACCCGGCTGATCTGCTGACTGAGCTTGTCCAAGCGCCGCTCGAGCGAGGCCAGCTCCTTCTCCGCTGCCCGCCGCTCGGCACCGGTGAGTCCCGTCGGCTCCTCGGCGCTATCAGTCCTGATCCCGTCGCCACCGCCGCCGGCACCTGCGCCAGCACCGCCTCGGGAGCGGGAAGCCTCGGCCGGACCGGCCTGGCGCTGCAGCTTGAGGTACTCATCGACTCCGCCGGGGACGTGGCGGAGCTTGCCGTCGATGATCGCGTACTGCTGGTCGGTCACGCGCTCAAGCAGGTAGCGGTCGTGGGAGACGACGAGCAGGGTGCCCGGCCACGAATCGAGCAGGTCCTCCATCGCAGCGAGCATGTCGACATCGAGGTCGTTGGTCGGCTCATCGAGAATCATGACATTCGGCTCATCGAGCAGCACGAGCAGCAGCTGCAGGCGCCGGCGCTGCCCACCGGAGAGATCCCCGACCCGGGCGGAAAGGTGAGCATTCGAGAACCCGAGGCGTTCGAGCAGCTGCGCAGGCGTGAGCTCCTTGCCCTCGACTTCGACCGAGCTCTTCTGCCTGCCGAGCACCTCGCGCACCCGCTCGCCTCCGATCTCAGCCAGCTGGGAGAACTGCTGATCGAGCACAGCGAGCTTAACCGTCTTGCCGCGCTTGATGCGGCCGGCGCTCGGTGTGATCGTGCCGGCGATGAGCCCGAGCAGCGTCGACTTGCCCGCCCCGTTCGCGCCGAGGATCCCGGTCCGCTCACCGGGGCCGATCCGCCACGTGACATCGCGCAGGACCTCGCGCTCGCCGAAGGACACCGAGGCGCCCTCGACATCGATGACGTCCTTGCCCAGCCGGGCGGTCGCTAAGCGGGTGAGCTCGATCGGATTGCGCACCGCCGGCACATCGGCGATGAGCGCATTGGCCGCATCGATGCGGAACTTCGGCTTCGACGTCCGTGCCGGTGCCCCGCGGCGCAGCCAGGCGAGCTCCTTGCGCATGAGGTTCTGCCGCTTCGCCTCGGCCACGGCAGCCTGCCGGTCGCGTTCGACACGCTGGAGGACGTAGGCGGCGTACCCGCCTTCGAACGGCTCGACGATCCCATCGTGGACCTCCCACGTCGTCGTGCACACCTCATCAAGGAACCATCGGTCATGGGTGATGACGAGCAGCGCCCCGGACCCAGCCGGCCAGCGCCGCTTGAGGTGCTCGGCCAGCCACGCGATGCCCTCGACGTCGAGGTGGTTGGTCGGCTCGTCGAGGGCGAGGATGTCCCAGTCGCCCACCAGCAGCTTCGCCAGCGCCACCCGGCGGCGCTGCCCGCCGGAGAGTGCGCCGACCCTCGCCTGGAAGTCGATGTCGCCGGTCAGCCCGGCGAGCACATCGCGGATCTGCGGATCTGATGCCCATTCGTGTTCGGGCGCATCGCCGACGATGGAGGCCTGCACCGTCGCCGAGGTGTCGAGGTCGTCGGTCTGGTCGAGGAGTCCCAGCCGGGTGCCGCCGCGGCGGGTCACCCGCCCGGCATCGGGGGCGATGGTGCCGGCGAGCATGCCCATGAGGCTGGACTTGCCGTCGCCGTTGCGGCCGACGATGCCGATCCGGTCACCGGCGTCGATGCCGAGGGTGACGGAGTCGAAGACTGTGCGGGTCGGGTATTCGAGTGCGATCGCTTCCGCGCCGAGTAGATGTGCCACGGCCCCATGGTACGCGTGGCCCGGCGCGCTGGAATCTATGCCCCGTTGCCGTTGCGGCTGAGTGCGGCCGCGCAGCGGGCATTGCCGGCGTCGAGGGCATCGACGACCTCGATGCAGGCGGCGAGTGCCGGCCCGGACCGGGCGGCAAGCACCTCGGCGTAGGAGCGGGTGAGCAGCCGGTGGTGCCGCTGCAGCAGGGCAGTGGCCGCCTCAGTGGGCCGCAGTGCGGTGCGCCGCCGGTCGGAGGCCTGCCGCTGCCGGTCGACGAAGCCGGCCGCAGCCAGACGCTCGGTGATCGACGTCAGCGTCGAGGCGGAGATGTCGAGCTGGCGGCAGATCTCCTGGGGCCGGGCCGGGCGCGCTTCAGCGGCGGACATCGAGATGAGCTGGAGGACGTGGAAGTCCGTCACGCTCAGCCGCTCGCTGCGCAGGAACCGGGCGGTCGCCGAGCGCAGGCTGATGAGCTGACGCTGGTTGGCCCGCACGATCGACTCGATGGCCGCGAGTCTGCGCGTGGCCTCCCCAGACGGCGGTGAGGCCACGCGCCGGGTGCGGCGTGAAGCGGTCATCAGCAGGCCTTTCGAACAGGCAGCCGAAGCTGCACGACGGGGTGAGTGGAACTGGTCTTGTGGAACTGGTCCTATCGGGCACACTAGCCTCACCGCGACGCCGCAGACAGGGCAGACCGCCCGTTATGGCAGGATTGCGCACCCGGCGTTACAGGACTGACACACCCGAGGCGCCGCCGCCGGGCGTCGGCGCAGGTTACGGCTGGGCAACGTCCGCCCGACACCCGCTCCGAAAGCATGAAAGTGTGCAAAAATGACTCATGATAGGTGCAGACCGTTCTCACGAAACGGCCAGGTACACCTGTTTGCAGAACACACGAGACTGGGAGACATCCTGTGAAGAAATCGATCATGGTTCCGGCCACTGCCTTCGCGGCAGCGTCTGCACTGCTGCTGTCGGCCTGTGGTGAGGCTCCGGAGGAATCCTCCAACGGCGGGGGAGAGGCAAGCGACTTCAAGGCATGCATGGTCTCCGACTCCGGCGGCTGGGACGACAAGTCCTTCAACCAGTCGAGCCGCGAGGGTCTCGACAAGGCCAAGGAGGACTTTAATATTCAAGAGGCTCTTGCCGAGTCAACTGATGACTCAGACTATGGTCCGAACGTCGACAACATGGTCCAGCAGGGCTGCAACCTGACCTTCGGTGTCGGCTTCCTCCTCGAAGACGCACTGCAGGAGGCCGCTGAGGCCAACACCGACATGCACTTCGCGCTCATCGACTCCACCTTCACCGACACTGACGGCAAGCCGGTCGAGCTCGAGAACGCCAAGCCGCTCGTGTTCAACACCGCTGAAGCCTCCTACCTCGCCGGCTACCTGGCCGCGGGCATGAGCGAATCGGGCAAGGTCGCCACCTTCGGCGGCATGCAGATCCCGTCGGTGTCGATCTTCATGGACGGCTTCGCCGACGGTGTCGACAAGTACAACGAGGACAAGGGCGAAGACGTCCAGCTCCTGGGCTGGGACAAGGAGAAGCAGGAGGGCTCGTTCTCCGGTGACTTCGAGAACCAGGGACAGGGCCAGGCACTGACCGAGCAGTTCATCTCGCAGGGCGCTGACATCATCATGCCGGTCGCCGGACCGGTCGGCCTCGGCGCCGCCTCGGCCGCATCGAAGTCTGATGGCACCAAGATCATCTGGGTCGACTCCGACGGCTACGAGTACGCTCCTGAGTACAAGGAGCTCATGCTGACTTCGGTGAAGAAGGAAATTGCTCGGGCCGTTTATGAGACTGCGGAGTCAGCGAAGGACGGCAATTGGGACTCCAAGCCCTACGTCGGCAGCCTGGAGAACGACGGTGTGAGCCTGGCTCCGTACCACGACTTCGAGGACCAGGTCGACGACGGCCTGAAGAAGGAAGTCGAAGATCTCAAGCAGCAGATCATCGACGGCGAGATCACCGTCGAGTCGCCCTCGACCCCGCAGCAGTAAGTTCCTTCCCACGCCCGAGGCGGTGCTCGCCTGACCGCGTGCGCGCGCCAGCGCACACGCTTACGGTGAGCACCGCCTCGGCTGCGGAATAAAGGAGAGTCCACGTGAAACTCGAGCTCCGCGGGATCACCAAGGTGTTCGGATCCCTCGTCGCCAACGATGACATCAACCTCGTCATCGAACCCGGCGAGATCCACGCCCTGCTCGGTGAGAACGGGGCCGGCAAGTCGACGCTCATGAACGTCCTCTACGGCCTCTACGCCCCAGACGGCGGCCAGATCCTCATCGACGGCACCGAACGCCGCTTCACCGGCCCCGGCGATGCAGTCGCCGCCGGCATCGGCATGGTCCACCAGCACTTCATGCTCGTGCCCGTCTTCACCGTTGCCGAATCCGTCGCTCTGGGCTATGAGCCGACGAAGGGCCTCGGGCTGCTCGACCTCAACCAGGCCCGCGAGAAGGTCCGCGAGATCTCCGCCCGGTTCGGCTTCGACATCGACCCCGATGCCGTCATCGAGGACCTGCCGGTCGGCGCCCAGCAGCGCGTCGAGATCATCAAGGCGCTGTCCCGCGATGCCGAGGTCCTCATCCTCGACGAGCCGACCGCGGTGCTGACCCCGCAGGAGACCGACGAGCTCATCGAGATCATGCGCCAGCTCAAGGCTGAGGGCACCTCGATCGTGTTCATCACCCACAAGCTGCGCGAAGTCCGGGCGGTTGCCGACCAGATCACCGTCATCCGCCGCGGGGCGGTCGTCGGCGAGGCGGAGCCGACGTCCTCGGAACAGGAGCTCGCCAGCCTCATGGTCGGCCGCGACGTCAAGCTCGCCACCGAGAAGACCCCTGCCGACCCCGGTGAGGAGTCCTTCGTCGTCAAGGACCTGACCGTGCTGTCGAAGAACGGCACCGTCACCGTCGACAACATCTCCTTCTCCGTCGCCCGCGGCGAGATCTTCGTCATCGCAGGTGTGCAGGGCAACGGCCAGACCGAGGTCGCCGAAACGATCATCGGCCTCGACGAGCCGCACGCCGGCTCCATCACCCTCGAGGGTACGTCGCTGCTGGGCAAGTCAGTGAAGAAGCGCCTCGACGCCGGGATCGGGTTCGTGCCCGAGGACCGTTCCACCGACGGCGTCATCGCCGGCTTCTCCATCCGCGAGAACATGATCCTCGACCAGTACGACCGCGAGCCCTACGCCAAGGGCCTGGCGCTGCGCCCGACAGTCATCCGCGAGAAGGCCGCTGAGAAGGTCGAGGAGTTCGACATCCGGCTGACCTCGATCGACGACCCGATCTCAACCCTGTCCGGCGGCAACGCGCAGAAGGTCGTGCTCTCCCGTGAACTCGGCCGCAAGCTCAGCCTGCTCATCGCCAGCCAGCCGACCCGCGGCCTCGACGTCGGTTCGATCGAGTTCGTGCACAAGCGCATCATCGCCGAACGCGACGCCGGCACCCCCTGCATCATCGTCTCCACCGAGCTCGATGAAGCTCTCAACCTCGCCGACCGGATCGCGGTCATGTACCGCGGCACGATCATCGGCATCGTCCCCGGTGACACCCCGCGCGACGTGCTCGGCCTCATGATGGCGGGCGTGCCCGCCGATGAAGCCCTTGCCCGCTACCGCGACGGCTCAGGTGCCACCGCCGTGTCTGCAGCAGCGAAGGAGGAGCTCTGATGACGGACCAGCCCACTGCGGCAGCCACCGGCACGGACACCGCCACCGGCCCCAGCGGCCCGAAGAGCCCCGCAACCCCCGACGGTCCCGGCTCCGGCGGCGGCTCGACCGCAGCCAGCGGCCCGGGTGCCACCCAGGGCACGATCATCCGCCGCATTCTGTCGTCCTCGGCGATGGTCTCGGTGCTCTCGGTCGTCATCGCCCTCATCCTCGGCGGCATCCTCATCGCCGCTGCCAACCGCGAGGTCCAAGCCACCCTCGGTTACTTCTTCGCCCGCCCGACCGACTTCTTCGTCACCGTCTTCCGCACCGTCAGCGAGGCCTATCTGGCGCTCTTCCGCGGCGCGTTCATCGACTGGCAGGCCTCCAGCTTCGTGCGCGCGATCCGCCCGCTGACCGAGACGATGGTGAACGCCACCCCGCTCATCCTCGCCGGCCTCGGCATCGCCCTGGCCTTCCGGTCGGGCCTGTTCAACATCGGCGCCCAGGGCCAGCTCATCCTCGGCGCGATCCTCGGCGGCTACTTCGGCTACGCGGTCGGCCTGCCGCCGGTCATCCACTTCCTCTTCGCCCTCCTCATGGGTGCCGTCGCCGGCGCCTGCTGGGGCGGTATCGCCGGCTTCCTCAAGGCCCGCACCGGCGCCAACGAGGTCATCGTCACGATCATGCTGAACATGATCGCCGGCTACCTGCTGGCCTATCTGCTCAAGCAGAGCTGGTTCAAACAGACCACCTCGGCCAACCCCGCCACCCGCAACATCGACGAGTCCGCCTTCCTCCCGCAGCTGCTGCCGGACCCGTTCCGCCTGCACTTCGGCTTCATCGTCGCGCTGCTGGCCGTGCTGTTCGTCTGGTGGCTGCTGGAGCGCTCCACCCTCGGCTTCGAATTCCGCGCCGTCGGCGAGAACCCGAACGCCGCCCGCACCGCCGGCATCTCCGTCGGCCGGGTCACCCTGCTCGTCATGGTCACCGCCGGCGCCCTGTCGGGACTCGCCGGCGCCTCGCTCATCCTCGGCACCGAGGCCAAGCTCACCGGCGGCATCGCCGGCACGCTCGGCTTCGATGCCATCACCGTCGCCCTGCTCGGCCGGTCCCGGCCGCTGGGCACCCTGCTCGCCGGTCTGCTGTTCGGCGCCTTCCGCGCCGGCGGCTACCTCATGCAGTCCCAGACCGGCACCCCGATCGACATCGTCCTCGTCGTCCAGTCCGTGATCGTGCTGCTCATCGCCGCACCTCCGCTGGTGCGCACGATCTTCCGCCTGCCGGCACCCCTTGCAAAGGAGGCGCGATGAACGCCAAGAAGGCCACCGCGGCTGCTGAGAGCCTCGACCACGCCGCAGCCGACGTCCGGGCGCCGATCGCCTGGAAGTTCCCCATCATCTTCGGCGTCCTCGCCGTCCTCGCGCTGCTGTTCTTCGGCCTGCTGGCCGCCGCCGGCAAGCACACCACGTTCGCCTTCGCCTCCTCCGGTGACTTCTTCGCCATCCCCGAGGTGACGGTCCCGACGAAGCTCACCGGCATCGTCCTCGGCGTGGTCCTGCTGGCATTGGCCGCCTACGCCATTTTCGAGGCCGCAAACCGGCGCCGCATCCCCGCCTGGGTGATGGTGTCCTTCGGCATCATCTTCGTCCTCAGCTTCCTCAACTGGGCCGGCGGAGACACCGGCCGCATCCCGATCACCGCGCTGCTGGCCGGCTCGCTGGCCCTGTCAGTGCCGCTGATCTTCGGTTCGATGTGCGGGCTCGTCGGTGAGCGCTCAGGCATCATCAACATCGCCATCGAAGGCCAGCTGCTCGCCGGTGCATTCCTCGCCGCCGTCGTCGCCTCGCTGTTCTCCAGCCCGTACGCCGGCCTCATCGCAGCCCCTGTCGCCGGCGCGCTCGTCGCGGTCGTGTTGACGTTCTTCGCGGTGCGCTACTGGGTCGACCAGATCATCATCGGCGTGGTGCTCAACGTGCTCGTCATCGGCGTCACCAGCTTCCTGTTCTCCACCGTCCTCACCGCCAACGCCGAGAAGTGGAACTCACGCCAGCAGCTGCCGAACCTGCCGATCCCGCTGCTGTCCGACATCCCGGTGCTCGGCAACGTGCTGTTCAATCAGAACATCCTCGTCTACCTCATGTACATCACGGTGATCCTGCTGCAGATCTTCGTGTTCCGCTCCCGCTGGGGCCTGCGGATGCGCGCCATCGGCGAGCATCCGAAGGCCGCTGACACCGTCGGCATCAACGTCAACCTCAACCGGGTGGCCAACACGATCTTCGCCGGTGCGATCGCCGGCTTGGGCGGGGCGTTCTTCACGATCGGCTCCGGCCTGGCCTTCGGCAAGGAGATGTCGGCTGGGCAGGGCTACATCGCCCTGGCTGCGATGATCCTCGGCAAGTGGAACCCTGTGGGCGCACTGGCAGCGGCACTGCTGTTCGGATTCTCGAAGAACCTCGGCAACACGCTCTCGGCCATCGGCACCCCGGTGCCCAGCGAGCTGCTGCTCATGCTGCCCTACATCGTCACGATCCTCGCCGTGGCCGGATTCGTCGGCCGCGTCCGCCCGCCGGCCGCCGAAGGCAAGCCGTACTCCACCCAGTGACCCTGCCCAGGCAGGGAAGGAGGCTGCACATGCGACAGTTCGACGCCGAGGTGTGGCAGCAGCTGCATGACGCCGCCACCGTGGCGATGGAGCGCGCCTACGCACCGTACTCCGGCTACCCCGTCGGGGCAGCCGCACTTGTCGACGACGGCCGGATCGTCTCCGGCTGCAATGTCGAGAACGCCTCCTACGGGCTCGGCCTGTGCGCCGAATGCGGACTCGTGAGCGAACTCGCCCGCACCGGCGGGGGACGGCTCATCGCATTTGCCTGCGTCGACCAGAACCGTGACAAGCTGGTGCCATGCGGCCGCTGCCGCCAGCTGCTCTACGAGTTCGGCGGCCCCGACCTCGTCCTCGACATGCCGTCGGGCATCCGGCCGCTGGCAGACGTCCTGCCCGAGGCGTTCGGCCCGGACCACCTCGACACCACCTCGTGAAAGGACTCCCCATGACCGCAGAGACCACCACGGAAGCCTTCGACGCCGTCGACATCATCCGCACCAAACGCGACGGCGGCACCCTGAACGATGACCAGATCGCCTGGATCATCGACGCCTACACCCGCGGTGTCGTCGCCGATGAGCAGATGTCGGCCCTGGCGATGGCGATCTTCCTGCGTGGCATGAGCGATGCTGAGACCGCCCGCTGGACGCAGGCGATGATCGACTCCGGTGAGCGGATGAGCTTCGACTCGCTGTCCAAGCCGACTGTCGACAAGCACTCCACCGGCGGTGTCGGAGACAAGATCACCCTGCCGCTGGCCCCACTCGTCGCCGTCTTCGACGTCGCCGTCCCGCAGCTGTCCGGCCGCGGCCTCGGCCACACCGGCGGCACCCTCGACAAACTCGAATCGATCCCCGGCTGGCAGGCCGATATGAGCAACGAGGAGCTGGTCGCCCAGCTCGAGGACCTCGGCGCCGTCATCTGCGCCGCCGGCTCCGGCCTGGCACCAGCGGATAAGAAGCTCTACGCGCTGCGCGACATCACCGCCACCGTCGACTGCCTGCCGCTCATCGCCTCGTCGATCATGTCGAAGAAGATCGCCGAGGGCACCTCCGCCCTCGTCCTCGACGTCAAGGTCGGCTCAGGAGCGTTCATGAAGGACGAAGCCTCCGCCCGCGCACTGGCTGAGACGATGGTCCGCCTCGGCACCTCTGCCGGCGTCGACTGCACCGCGCTGCTGACCGACATGTCGACCCCGCTCGGGCTCACCGTCGGCAATGCGCTGGAAGTCCGCGAATCGGTTGAGGTGCTCGCCGGTGGCGGGCCCGCCGACGTCGTCGACCTCACCGTCGCGCTGGCTGAGGAGATGCTGCGCATGGCCGGCAAGCCCGACGCCGACGTCCGCGCCGCCCTGGCCGACGGTCGCGCGATGGACAAGTGGAACCAGATGATCCGCGCCCAGGGCGGCGACCCGGAGGCCGCGCTGCCGCAGGCAGCCGAGACCGAGGTGGTGCGCGCCGAATTCGCCGGCGTCCTCACCGGCCTCGACGCGCTGTCGGTCGGTGTGGCCTCCTGGCGCCTCGGCGCCGGCCGTGCCAAGCAGGGCGATGAGCTCTCGCTCGGCGCCGGTATCGAACTCCACGCCAAGCCCGGCGAAGCCGTCACCGCCGGTCAGCCGCTCATGACGCTGCACGCCGACAACCCGGCGCTCTTCGCCCGCGCCCAGGAAGCACTGGCCGAAGCCGTCGAGATCACCCCGGCCGCCGAAGGAGCCGACGCCGAGGCGGCTGCCGGTTCGATCGTCATCGGCCGCATCACCGCCTGAGCCTGAACTCCAACCCGAACCACCCCTGACATCCGTTACGAGACCCCGAACCTGAAGGAGATGCGATGACCGCACGCACCGACGTTGCCCGCATGATCGACCACACCCTGCTCAAGCCCCAGAGCACCGCCGAGGACGTCGCGGCACTCGTCGCTGAAGCCCAGGAGCTCGGTGTGCTCGCCGTGTGCGTCTCACCGAACATGCTGCCGCTGATGAACACCGGCGATCTCGTCGTCGCCACCGTCTGCGGTTTCCCCTCCGGTGCCCACCACGGTGAGGTCAAGGCCGCCGAGGCCGCGCTGTCGGTGCGTCAGGGGGCGGCAGAGGTCGACATGGTCATCAATCTCGGTCTCGCGCTCGCCGGTGACTTCAAGGGAGTCGAAGCCGAGATCCGCGAAGTCGTCAACGCCTGCGCCGAATCCAGCCGCGCCACCGGCTCCGAGGCGATCGTCAAGGTCATCATCGAATCTGCGGCACTGAACGACGATCAGATCGTCGCCGCCTGCAAGGCCGCCGAAACCGCAGGCGCCCACTTCGTCAAGACCTCGACTGGTTTCCACCCGGCCGGCGGCGCTTCGACGCATGCGGTCAAGCTCATGCGCCAGACCGTGGGCGACCGCCTCGGTGTCAAGGCCTCCGGTGGCATCCGCGATGCTGAGGCCGCTCAGCAGATGATCGACGCCGGTGCCTCCCGCCTCGGGCTCTCCGGTTCCGCGGCCGTGCTCGACGGCTTCGTGAACTGATCGCCCACACTCCGCCCAGATCGCGGAACGCGCCCGAGGAAATCCCTCGGGCGCGTTCGCGCGCGGTGGCTTTGCCGAGGTCAGAGCCCGAAGAACAATGTCAGGTCCGCCCGCATCTGCTCCAGTCGTGCACGGGCCGCTTCGATCTCCTCGAGCGCCCCGACTGCTTCGAGGTAGCACTTGAGCTTCGGTTCAGTGCCCGAGGGCCGGATGATGACCCGGTCACCGGCAGCCATCAGCAGCATGATCCCATCAGTCGGCGGCAGCTGTCCTGAGCCCTCAGCCAGGTCGATGACCTCGGTGACGTCATGGCCGGCCAGCTGCTCAGGCGCCGCAGCTCGCAGGCGGGCCATCGCCTCGCCGATGAGAGAGGTGTCGGTCAGCCGGAACGTCAGCGGCTGCGTGACGAACGCGCCATCACGCGTCCGGATGCGCTTCAGCTCATCGTCGACATTGCGGGCCTGCTCGGCCAATGCTGAGACCAGCGAGGCGAACACGACGCCGGCCGAGATGCCGTCCTTATCGCGCACGACATCCGGGTCGACGCAGTAGCCCAGCGCCTCCTCATAGCCGAACGCCACACCCGGAACACGGGAGATCCACTTGAAGCCGGTGAGCGTGGCCGCATGCTCCAGCCCATGGGACTTCGCCGCAGCGGCAAGCGCGCGAGACGACACGATCGAATTGGCCAGCACCGCATCCTGTGGGCTGCGGGCAGCGATGTGCTCACCGAGCAGCAGACCGACCTCGTCACCGGTCAGCTGCCGCCAGCCGCTTGTACCTTCCTCAGCACCGGCAGCCGGATGCACCGGCACAGCTGCCGACATGCGGTCGGCATCCGGGTCGTTGGCGATGATGAGATCGGCACCGACCGCATCGGCCAGGGCAATCGCGGCATCGAGGGCACCGTCCTCCTCAGGGTTGGGGAAAGTCACCGTCGGGAAGTCCGGGTCCGGCTGCTCCTGAGAGGCCACCGCATGGACATCGTCGAAACCGGCGCGCTCGAGTGCCGCGCACATCGTCGCCCCGCCGACCCCGTGCAGGCTCGTGATGACGATCCGCACCGGTGCTGTGCGCACAGCACCGAGCCGCTGGCCGAGCGCATCGATCGAGGCGAGATAGTCCTCGACGATCTGCTCACTGACCGTCTTCCAGCCGGACTCGGCACGCGGGGTGTCAGCGACCGTGGCGATGCCGGCGATGTGGGCGGCGATGAGGTCATCGAAGGGCGGGACGATCTGCGCACCAGCCCCCGCCTCGGCGGCGGCAGCAGCCTGCGCATCACCCTGCCGGTCCAGGACCGCCTGGAGGGGGCGGGCGCCGAGGTAGACCTTGTATCCGTTGTCCTGCGGCGGGTTGTGGCTGGCGGTCACCATGACCCCGGCATCGCAGTCGAGATGACCGAGCGCGAAGGCGAGCACCGGGGTGGGCAGCTTGTCGGGCAGCAGCAGCGCCTGCCCACCGGCGGCGGTGACGACAGCAGCGGTGTCGCGGGCGAAGTCAGCTGAGCCGTGGCGGGCATCGCAGCCGATGACAACCCGGAATCCCTCACCGAGGGTGTCGCGCAGGAACCCGGCCAGACCGGCGGCCGCGCGGATGACGACGGCCCGGTTCATGCGGTTCGGCCCGCCGCCGAGTGCCCCGCGCAGCCCGGCGGTGCCGAAGGTCAGGGGAGCGGCGAACCGGTCCTCCAGCTCCGCGATCGCGGCCGCATCGCCGGCCGTTGCAGATTCCAGCAGTGCGGCCAGTTCCGTGCGGGTCTGCTCGTCTGGGTCGTCGGCGATCCAGGACTCGACGATGTCGGCATCGAAGCCGTCGGTGAAGACCGTCGGCGCAGGTGGCTGTGGGGGCTGCGACTGTGGGGGCTGGGCGGGGCTCATCAGTCCTCCTGGGCGATCTTGCCGACGATCTCGGCCAGCAGCCGCGAGATCCGCGGTCCTGCGGCCTTGCCGGCGGCGATGACCTCTGAGTGGTCGAGCGGCTCGGCGCTCACACCGGCGGCGAGGTTCGTCACGAGCGAGATGCCGAGGATCTCAAGCCCCGCCTCACGGGCGGCGATCGCCTCGAGTGCGGTCGACATGCCGACGAGGTCGGCGCCGAGCGCACCGGCCATCCTCACCTCGGCCGGAGTCTCATAGTGGGGTCCGCGGAACTGGGCGTACACACCCTCGGGCAGGTCGCTGTCGATCGAGCGGGCGAGCTCACGCAGCCGCGAGGAGTACAGGTCGGTCAGGTCGACGAACGTCGCGCCCTCCAGCGGGGAGGCGGCGGTGAGGTTGATGTGATCGGAGATGAGCACCGGGGTGCCGGGGCCCCATTCGGGGTTGAGCCCGCCGCAGCCGTTGGTGAGCACGAGCGTTTGGCAGCCGGCGGCAGCTGCGGTCCGCACACCGTGGGCGACTGCACGCACGCCGCGGTCTTCGTAGAAGTGGGTGCGGGCTCCGAGCACGAGCGCATGCTTGGCCTCAGCACCGGAGCCGGGGTCGTCGATGCGCAGGGTGCGCAGGGTGCCGCCGTGGCCGGCGACGACGGGGGAGTGGAAGCCGGGCACCTCGGCGGCCAGCACCTCGGAGATGGTCTCACCGATGAGCTCGGCGGCCTCACCCCAGCCCGAGCCCAGGACGAGGGCGATGTCGTGGTGGTCGATGCCGGCAGCGTCGTTGAGGACGGTGGCTGCCTGCTTGGCGGCGGCGGTAGGATCGCTGATGTGTGAGTCGCTCATGGTCTGAGATTATCAGCGGCGCTCGCAGCCTGCCGGAACTGAGGAAAGGAACGCGCCCGTGCACATCCGCCCCTTCACCGACGGTGATGACCTGCGGCTCAACGACGTCCTGCACGACGCCGCGAACCCCGCCGAGCATGCCGCGCGCAACCTCTTCCGCGCCGACTCCGAGTCCCCGCTCTCCCGCTGTGTTGTCGCCTCGCTCGAAGACGAAGGCCCTGGGGCCGAGGTGCTCATTGGTGCCGCTGCGATCGCCGCCTCTCCTGCCCATCCTCACCGTGCGTGGGCGCACGTCGAGGTCGCAGAGACCGAACGTCGCCGAGGCGTGGGTTCAGCTCTGCTGCAGGCCGCGCGCGAGGCGGTGGCTGGCACGGATCTGATCGACCTGCCGCTGCGTGGCCGGGTGGCCGCTGATTCCGTCGGTGCGGACGCTGCCGAAAGCCAGGGTGCCGACCTTCTGTTCACGACCCGGGTCATCAAGGTCAAGCCCTCGGCACTCGGTGGGCTGGGCGCTGACCGGCTGGAGGACTTCGAGGTCACCGCCACCGGTTCGGTGGCGCTGACCCAGGCGTTCGCTGCCTGGTATGCAGGCGTCAACGCCGCTGACCCGGCAGCTGAGATGTCGATCGGCGAGGTCAACCGCCGGTTCCTCTCCGAACCGACCGGCGCCCACGGTGCTGCCCTCATGCGCCGTGACGGCGAGGTCTCGGCATTCGCGGTTTCCTACCCGCACGAGGACGGCGCCACTGAGCTCACCCTCGCGGCCGCGTATGACGGCAAGGTGGGGGCGGCCAATCGTGGTGAGAACGCCGCGGAGTTCACCGTCGACCGCAACGACCCTGGCTTCCAGGCAGGTCTCGAGGACACCGGTGCGCTGCTGGCCCGCCTGTCCACCGACAGTGAGGTCGTCGTCGAGGTCACCGACGAGATGCCGGTGGTCTCCGAACTCATGGACGGGCTCATCTCCGCAGGTGTGGCCGAGGTGCTCTACACCTACAAGACGATCTCACTGTCCTGACCGGCAGCAGGCCTGATATCGACAGGCAGGGCGAGTGACCCGGAGACGAACCACGCCCAGCCCGCAGGCGGCAACGGCAGGTCGCGCATCCCCAAAGCTGCAAGCTCCCCTTGTTGTCGCAGCCCGAGCAGCAGCTGTGGCCCGGTTTTCGTGATGGCCGCCAGCGGAGAACCGTAGGGCAGCTGACCCGTCAGGGGATAGCTGATCGCGCAGTACTCTGCCGAGGCGGCGAGCGCGGCGGCAGCCGGGTCTGCCTCATGCGCATCGATGAGCGCCATGACCTCCGGGGACTGACCATCGGCCGGTGGCTGAGCGAGGTCCGCCAGCAGCGGATGGCACAGTTCGGCCGGACCGCGCAAGCAGAGCACAGGCCCGTCGACGTCGGGGACCCACAGGATGTCCTCACCAAGCGGCCCTCGCCCGAGCCGGAACGACGCCGCTCCGGTCTCGGTTCGCTGGAACCCTCCGTCACCGCATCCACCCATCCAGACTGAACCAACACGGTCCGCCCGGTCGGCCTGGGCCGTCTGGCTGCCGGCTGGTGGGTCGGTGCGTGGCTGTGCGAGCTGGACGGCAACACCCTCTCGCGCGTTTGCCGGGGCCGGTTGGCTGCGGGCCGCCGGGCCGAGCACGACGGCACGGCCCGGCGGCCACACACCAGCGAAGCGCCCAGCAGGCAGTCCGTAGTGCAGGGAATCCTGGGCGTCATTGGTCGGGAAGACGATCCGGGTGGCAGCTCGTGCCGCGACCGGGGAGTGGAGGAACCGGCGCCCAGCCACCACGACGAACATCGGTGCCGCCGTGCCTCCGGCTGTCAGCAGCTGTGTGAGCCTCTCCAGTCGTCGCGAGGCTTCATGCCGGGCTGCCAGCGCCTCATAGTCGTCGATGCACAGACACACATCACCTGGGTCGAGGGCGCCGATGTCGAAGAGTGCCAGCAGATACTCCAGCGTCCACGGTTCGTTGTGGCTGAACGTCACGAACCCGGAACCAGCCGCCTCTGAGGAACCGGACGGCCCTGACGACAGCATGATCACTGACTTCCCGTGTGCTGCGGCCGCCTGCCCGCACCGCAGCAGCGCACTCGTCGCTCCCGCACCACTGCCGCCGGTGATGACCACAGACCCATCACGACCGGGGTCGTAGTGCCACGGTTCTGTCACTCCGTCGTCGGGGAAGTCGAGGATGCCGAGCAGCGTGGGCTCTCCGTCATAAGTGACGCGTACCGGCAGCGGCGGCGGGATGACGCGGTGGGGCGCAGGCAGATGGCGTGCGGCCTCATGCGAGGCATCGGCAAGCGCACTGACGGTCAGCGCCGGCGGTTCGGGTGGTGGCACGAATCGTAGCCGTACACAACCAGCCGTCACACCTCCTGACGCTGACTGCCCGTCGCCCAGGCGCGTCCACTGGACTTCGCAGTGCTCAGCCGCCGGGCCACCGGGAGCTTGCGCGCCCGTCTGTGCCCGCGCCTCGTCAGCGGCGATATCGATGGTCGCGGTGCGAAACGGGACCGGCGCACCGCCGTCGCTGAGGAACCCGAGGCCCGGCTGGTCAGGCGGGATGCCGGCAGCGTCCTCACACTCGATGACCTCACGCGAATCGACGCCGTCGCGCACCCGCAGGGCGATGCGCAGATTGATATTAGCTTTCATCCGCGGGGTGACGATCCCGGCCGGCCGCTGGGTGGCGAGCACAACGTGGATGCCCAGCGACCGGCCCACCGCAGTCAGCGACTCCAGCACCTCGGTGCCAGCCGGATGCTCGGTGATGAGCGCGTGGAACTCATCGATGATGACGACCAGACGCGGCAGACGCTGCTCCGGTGACCCAGTGCCGGCGCCGGCGTTGAACGCGTCGATGTCAGCCGCGCCGTGGTCGGCGAGCAACCGCTCCCGGCGCAGGATCTCAGCACCGAGGTTGCGCAGCGTGCGCATCCCGGCCGCCGGATCGAGGTTGCTCACCACCGCATCCGTGTGGGCGAACGCGGTGAAGGGCGCGAAAGCCGCCCCGCCCTTGAAATCGATGAGCACGAAGCGCAGCTCGGCGCTGCTGTACCGGGCCGCCAGCGATGCGATCCAGGTCTGGAGCAGCACAGACTTGCCGCTGCCGGTCGTGCCGGCCAGCAGCGCATGCGGGCCGGAGGCGAACAGGTCGATGAGCGCAGCCCCGCCCGGACCGCGCCCGAGCGGCACCGCCGACCGGCGGGCGGCGGCATCAGCAGTGCCGCCGGTCAGCTCCTGCTGGGCGAGTAGCTCACCGAGCGTGCACTCCTGCTGCCAATCAGGCAGCGGAGGCTGCCACGCCCGGTTGAGAGTCAGGAACCGCTCCGGCCGCATCCGCGTCGGCTCAATCTCGCCGGTGAGCGGACGGGGGAGGTCCTCGGGTGCCTCTGCCAGCACCCGGAGGTGTGCCGCACCGTCGTCGCCGAGGCGCAGCAGCCAAGTCTCGACGCTGCGAACCGGATCGCCGCCCGGCCCGATCTGCACCTCCCACTGCCCGTCCTGAGCATCTGCCGCTGGCCGGCCGCTCACTTCGACGGAGGCTTCCCCACCGTCTAACGACAGGGGGAGTGCTGCGAGCTCCGGGCAGACGGCCAGCAGCTGCGCAGTCGTCACGTGGACCGCGAGCCCTCGGCTGGTGAGCTGTGAGAGCACCGCCCGCAGCACCGCAGAGACCTGCGCCAGCGACCCCTCGGCCCGGAGCTGCAGGCAGGTGAGGTCGATGATGAGCGGCACGGTGTCAGCCGCCGAGTAGTGGCGCTGCCCGAACTGCGCACCTGTCGACAGGTACTGGTCCAGCTGCTGGCGTTCGGCCAGGGCAAGCGGATCCTCCGTCGCCGAGGTGGTGGTCTCCTGGGCAGTGATCGGGATGTCGCGGATACCGCCGGGCAGCAGCGCGGGACCCATTCCGATGGTCGTCTCCCCGCCGGTGAGTCTGCGCCGGTGGGCGGCGTCGAGCGTCAGCCGGTTGGACTCTGCAAGACGGTACAGGCACTCCCGGACCGCTGTTCGGTAATCCTGGCAGGCGCACAGCACGTCGCGTCGGTAGCGGCGCCGACCGGTGACGTACATGATCCCAGCGGTGATGGGCCCGGAGATGCTGAAGAGCAGGAACATCCACATCTGTGTGAAGACCGCCAGCGCAATACCGATCGCGATCGGTGCTGCGTACATCAGCCACGAGGGCGCACGCGGCCGGGCGACGGTGGCGATCCGCGGCCAGCTGACCGGTGAAGTGCTGGTCGACTGACCGGCGTGGGGCAGCGTCTGCGGCGGGATGAGGCGTGCAGCGGTGCTGCCGAATGCCGTCACGGCAGCAGTGGACGCCAGTGGGATGCTTCTCATCCCGCCCGAATCGCTCACCTGGATGCCCGAGGGCGCGTTTCGCAGGGTGAGGAGTTCGCGCGAGAGGTACGGGTCGGCGACTGCGATATCGGCCGCAGGTGTCCGGCCCATCGTCCACGCGCCGATTGGCAGCGGGTGAGCAAAACCGGAATCCGGGCCGGTGAGGTATTCGATGATGCCGGTGCGTTCGGCTGGCAGCACGGCGACGGGAGCGAGCTGGTCGGCAACCGGACCAGGCGGAGGCGCGGCGACCGCGTCGCCGGTGGCGGGGCCGTCATCGAAGATAACCAAGGTGGCTGCCGCTGCCTGCGCCCACGTGCGCCACGGATCGGTGAGCACCGGCGGCGGTTCGGCCCCGCAGGGCACGACTCGTGGCTGCCCGGTGAGGTGACCTAATCCGACGCGCGGCAGGAAGTCATCGAGGAACGCGCCGAGCACCGATTCGGCACTCGGCCGCCCAGCGGCGACGACGCGCGCGCTGTGCAGCGAGAACTCGGCGATGACGTAGACGATTCCACTCGGCATGCCTGCACGATAGGAACGCGGCCACCCCTCCGGTCACCGAGACGAGAGCGCTGTGGACGACCGGGAGTGTCCACACCCGCGCGCACACCAGCCAGCTCGACGGTCCACAGCCAGTTACCGCCTCGGCGGCGGATCACCGGTCGAGACGCAGGCCGCCGCGGGAGGTGGCCGTGGCCTCCAGCGGGATCCCATCCGGGACGAACGGTGAGAGCGCCACCGGCCGGAACCGCGTCGAGATCGACACTTCGACAGTCGAGTCATCGACCGCCCGGCCGCGCACGCCCACCCGGTAGAACCTCTCGGACCGGGGCACCTGCCGCAGGTAGTCATGGGCCCGGGCCTGCACCTCGGCGTCGGAGAACTCGATCCGCGGTCCCGAGCCCTGATAGGAGGGCTGGAAGCTGTCAGCGGCACTGAGCGCAGCCGAGTCCGCCAGCGCGTAGAGCTTGCGCTGGGCGAGATAGATGTCGCTGATGACGACGGCGAGGAAGATGAGTGCCAGGCCGATCGCGGTGAACCCGATCGCCAGCGGCGTGATCGACCCGTCGTCGCTGGTGAGCCTGAGTCTCCCGGGCTTCGGGGCGTGGGCGATCATGGCTGCGCGCCTGCATCGCGGTGCGGGTAGATGACGTCGGAGTGCTCGGCGGTGACCGTCAGGTGCGGGGTGCGCTGCGGGCCGAAGATCGCCGGCACGCCGGGGACCGGGATACGCGCCCGGACGTGCGCGGTGACGATGCCGCCTGCTTCGGTGCACGAGTCCGAGCAGCGGAAGGTCACGTCATAGGTGGCGTCCTCGACACCGAAATCGGTGAAGTGCATCTGCGCCAGCGCCTCGGCTCGGGCCTGTGCGCTGCCGGGGTGTTCGGCTGCCACGCGGGCGGCGTTGATCGCCGTCGTGTTCGTCGCATAGGACCCCGCTTGCAGGTGCCCGAGAGTGAGAATGAGGTAGATGAGCGGGATCAGCAGCACGACCGAGGCGAAGATGAACTCAATCGGCGCGGTTCCCTCATCATCTCTCAGCCGCTGGCGCAGCGCGGACGTCATCGGCGACCTCATCCGTCGATGTCCTCAACGAGAGCGCGGCCACTGAGCTGCCAGGTGCCGGTGGGTCCCAGCAGACCGATGACCGGCACAGGCGTAGTGACCGTCACGGTGACGATGTCCTCTCCGCCGACGGTGCTGTAATCGACGTCGATGCGCTCGGCATACCGGCTGCTGACAGCATCGCTGATGAGCTGCTGGGTCAGCTCGGCGCCCTCCCGTGGTGCGGCGTCAGGCAGGGAGGCGAGCCGGGCCCCGGCGACGGCCGAGTCGATGACAGTGTTGCGCACATGCATCGCCAACCCGAGCTGAATGACCGCAAGGAACACCAGACTCAGCAGGGCAGCCACCATGACGAACTCAGCGACAGCGACACCATCGTCGCTGCCGAGACCGAGACTGCGGTGACTGCTGCGGCCGCTGCCGGGGAGGCTCTCAGCTGTGCGGGCCACACTCACCCGCCAGAACCGCGCACCTTCGACATCGAGTCCTCGAACATCGACGTGAAGGCATCCCCGGCCAGCGCCCACAGGGCCACCACAAGCCCCGCGGTCATCATCGTGATGAGCACCCAGCCGGGCACGTCGCCGCGGTCTGGGCTGGTCTCCCTGCGGCCCCGCTCGTCCCTCCCGGGCAGGTAGGCGAAGGGGTCGATCACGAAGGCGATGACGAGCAGGTGCCAGCTGGTCCACCGGCGGGTGGGCGCCTCGGCAGGGGAGTGCGCGGCCGGGGTGCGTGTCGGGGTGGTCATGGTTTCTCCTTTCGGTGTGCCGCCGGCTGGCGGCCGGTATCAGGTGCCGCGGCAGACGCGCGCGGTCAGGACAGAAGGTCAGTAGGACAGATTCAGCACCGCCAGGGACGGGAAGATCGCGAATAGGACGGTGATGGGCAGCACGAAGATGACGACGGGAACGAGCATCCCGACTTCCTTCTTGCCGCTGAGCTCCATGAGCTGCCGGCGTCCCTCATCGCGGACATCGGTGGCCTGGGCGCGCAGCACCTCGGACAGCGGAGTGCCGCGGGCGATCGCGACGGCCATCCCGTCGACGAACTGCGCGATCGACTGGATGCCGGTGCGCTTGCCGAGGTGGTCGAGCGCCTCAACGAGCGGAGTGCCGGTGCGGGCCTCGGCGAGGGTGTAGGCCAGCTCCCGGCTCAGTTCGCCTTCGGTGGCCCGGCAGGCTCGGTCGAGCGCATCGACTGTTCCCTCACCGGCGGTGATGGACAGGGCCAGCAGCTCGGCGATCGTCGGGAACTCCGCGAGGATCCGCGCTTCCCGCTGCCGCACCCGGTGCGAAAGCCACCAGTCGTTGAGCAGATGCCCGGCGACGGCACCGAAGATGAGGCAGCCGAGGATGATGATTGGGTGTGGGCCGCGGCTGACGGACACGAACGCCGCCAGCAGCGCCCCGGCTCCGAACCCGCCGGCGATGAGCAGCAGCTGGTGCGCCCGGAACCGCTCGATCGTCTCTCCGGGCCCGAGGCGGTCGAGGCGTGCCGTGATCCCGGCATTGGTCGTCAGCCTGGAGGTCAGCCAGGACCCTCCGCGGTTGAGCCAGGAGGTGAGGATGCCGCGCACACCGGCATCGGCGGGTTCGGTCTCTGCGAACAGGGCCGCGATCCGCGGCTGATCGCGCAGATACGGGGCGATACGGTCAGCGAGCGTGATGCGGTTGAAGATCGGCCAGCTGGTGACGAAGAACGCGAGCGACAGCCCGAGCACCAGCCCGGTGACGATGATGACAGCAGGATGCGTCGGATCGATGCGCACTGATCCGAGCGGGCCGAAGGGAATCTCAAAGGGCATGGTGCACCGTCCCTATCGCAGCACTCGCGGTTCAGCGGGCAGCCGGCCGATGCGCTTCATCGCGCTGTAGGCGACCAGTGAGATGGCGAGGCCGACGAGCAGCAGCAGTGTGCCGGTGGCCGAGTTGTATGCCTGGGCGGTCTCCGGCCGGGTGGCCAGCAGGGCGAGCACCACCCATGGGGCGGCGACGGCAAGCCGGGCGCCGGTGACCGTCCAGCTCTGTCTTGCCTGCATCTCCGCACGGGTGCGGGAGTCATCGCGCAGGAACTGGCTGAGCGTCTTGAGCATCGTGCCAAGATCGGTGCCGCCGACCTCGCGGGTGACTGCCAGTGCGGCGACGATGCGATCGGCGACCGGGTCGGCACAGGCGGACTTGAAGGCGGTGAGCGCCATGGAGAACGATCCGGTTGCCCGGTACTCCTCAGCGAAGACAGCGAACAGCGGACGCAGCGGCTCGGGCCCGCGCTGGGCGAGCCCGCCGAGCGCCTCGGGCAGGGCGAGACCGGCCCGCACACCGGAGTTGAGGTGGTCAATCGCCTCCGGCCACAGGGCCCGGCGGGCTACGGTGCGCGACCGTGCCCGGTGCCGCACCGCGTACGACGGCACGAGTGCGGCGAAGAAGGCGAAGCAGCCGGCGATCGCGATCGCGTTCGTGACGGCATAGGCGAAGAGGAACGCGATCCCGGCAGCCCCCAGTCCTCCGAGCACGAGGTGGTAGGGCCGCAGCCTGGGCAGGCCGGCGGTGGTGAGCATGTCCTGGGCGTCGCGGATGAAGCGCGGCGGCTCGGTCTGGCGTGGCGGGGACTCCCAGCACGACCACCAGATGAGGAACAGCCCCACCCCGATGCCCAGCCCGCACAGCGCTCCGCTCAGCGACGTCGTCATGGGCGATCACGCCGCCTCGAGCACGGTGTGGATGTCATGGCCGAGCTGCGCAAACCGCTCACCGAGGTGGGTATAGCCGTGGCCGCGCACCAGCCGCCGGTCGGCAGTGGAGGTGAAGACGGTTTCGAGTTCGATGACCTCGCCTTCGATGCCGCCGGGCACGGCGACGATCTCCTCGACCCGGCGCTGCCCGCTGCGATCGAGCCGCATATGCACGACGAGGTCGACGCAGCTGGCGACAGTCGGGGTGACGAACGACGAGCCGATGTTCGGGCCGGCCAGGAGGGGGAGCGTGCACAGCTTCGTCACTGCCGCGCGCGCGGAGTTCGCGTGGATCGAGCCCATCGACGGCAGCCCTGAGTTCATCGCCACGAGCAGGTCGAAGCTCTCAGCCTCGCGGACCTCGCCGACGATGACGCGGTCGGGCCGCATTCGCAGTGCCTCCTTGACCAGGTTGCGCAGCGTCACCTCGCCGGTGCCCTCCAGGGAGGCCTGCCGGCACTGCATCGGCACCCAGTCGCGGGAGGGAACCGAGAGCTCGAAGACCTCCTCGCACGTCACCACCCGGTCGCGGACCGGGATCGCCCCGGTGAGCGCGTTGAGCATGGTCGTCTTGCCGGCCTGGGTGGCCCCGGAGACGAGCACATTGGCACCTGCTGCCACGGCGATGGAGAGGAACTGAGCCGCCGCCGAGGTGAGGGTCCCGAGTGCGACGAGGTCGCCGAGGTTGCGGGTGCGGGTGATGAACTTGCGGATGTTGATCGCCGGATGCTTGCGCGTGATGTCCGGCAGCACGACATGCAGCCGTGATCCGTCGGGCAGCGAGGCGTCGACGAAAGGGCTGGAGAGATCGACGCGCCGGCCGGTTGTGCGCAGCATCCGCTCGATGAGCTCGTCGACATCCGCCTCACTCAGCACGGTGGTCGTCAGCTCGCTGACTCCGCGCCGGCTCACGAAGATCTGGTGCGGGGAGTTGAGCCAGATCTCCTCGACCTCGGGGTCGTCGAGGTACTGCTGCAGCGGCCCGAAGCCCGAGACCTGGTCGAAGATCTCCCGGCAGGTCTGTTCGACGTCGGCAAGCAGAGGAAGGGAGCCTGCCAGCGTCCGCTCGTCGTAGTCGTGGACGGCCTGCACGACGAGCTCTCGGGTCGGCGCCGGTTCGGTGCGCGGGTCGATGCCGCGTCTGCGGATCTCCTCGCGCACCTCTGCGGCGATGATCTCAGCTGCGTTCATCTGGGGTACCTTCACTGTTTGAGGGGAGACCTATATGCCATCAGACATATAAGGGTGTTAATCAAATTAACGGGTGTCTCCCAGCCTTTCAAGAGGCTGCGCCCAAACTGTGGAAAGAAGTCGCGACCGGCGTCCCTGCTGTCGCGGCCCTGTCTCCCCCGGTTGAAGCGGCAGGCTGGAACTGGGGCCACAGCGAAGAGTCTGGTCGGAAGGACTCGGATCGGGCGCAGGCGCCACCGCAGGACTGCCCGCTCATCGCGTCGTCCACGGTTCAGGCGGTATGGGCTCCTTCATCGCCCGCCACCGCGACTACACCGGAGTTGTCCCGCCGGACCGCCGGGCGCTGAGCTTCAGCGCAGCTCTGCCACGCACTCCACTTCGACGCAGATGTCGAAGGGCAGCTCTGCCACCCCGATGGCCGCCCGCGCATGCGGGATGCTCTCCGGCCACAGCTCGTTGATGAGTGAGGAGAACCCGTCGATGATCGGCGGCAGGTCGATGAATCCCGGTGCGCAGTTGACGTAGCCGTTGACCTTGACGAACCCGGCGACTGCCGACAGGGAACCGCAGTGTGCCTCCAGCGAGGACAGTGCATTCAGGCACGTGAGGTAAGCAGCATGCTGCGCCTGCGCGAGGCTGACATCGCGGCCGACCTTGCCGGTGACCGGAACACCCTCCGGCGCATTCGTCGGGCCCATCCCGGAGAGGAACACAAGGTTCCCGACCTGCCGGACAGGACTGTACTGACCTGCCGGCGACAGCGGCAGCGGCAACGTGATCTCCTTCTGCCGCAGCACCTCGGCCGGATCTGTCATCAGTGTCATCGGCACTCCCTCTTCTCAGCGCACACCACGCACCTGCGAGGACTCCATCGTCGCACCGCCTCCAGCCGCTGGCCATGACTGGCGCCCACGATGTGTCTGATGAACCGGAAGGCTGGGTCACAGCTACACCTGCGCATGTGGGTCATGTCAGGCAGAACGTGAGTTCAGGCGGCATGCGCCCTGGAATCGACCCGCTGGGTGCTTCACCGATCCGAATCGCGCCATGATGGGCATAGAACGGTTCGGCCCCGGGGTCGGCTTGAAGCGTCAGCGACGTGAAGCCTCGATTTCGTGCAATCTTCAAAAGGTGCTGGAGCAGCCCTCCGCCGACCCCGCGGCCCATTGCGCCGATGTCGACAAAGAGCGCTTCCAATTCGCCGTCGGGTGGAGTTCCGTCGATCGCTGCAAAGCCCAGAACCTGGCCGTCCTGTTTGGCGACGAAGACGTCTCCCGATGCACACTTTTCGGCCGAATAGGTGAGTTCATCTCGACACAGTTCGAGGAAGTCCTCGCTGTAGTTCCAGTGGCCTTTCGACCGCAGGGCTAGAGCCGACAGAGTCGCTGCCTCGCCAGCTCGCGCGAATCGAATGGTGTAGGTCACCCACGGAGTCTACGAGGGCGCAAAGATCTGGGGCTTTCCTCTGGACACATGCGCATGCGTTCGCAGAAGATGGGACACAGGCCTGCAGCTTCGGCTGCCGGCCCGCATCGTGACTGGCCACCAGCAAGGGGGCCCCGCGTGGATTCCGCCGAATACGTCGTCATCGGAGCCGGGCTCGTCGGTGCATCGATTGCCCGCAGCCTCGCCAAGCGCGGTCGCGAGGTCATCGTCGTCGACCAGCACGAACCTGCCGGCCCGCGCGGCAGCTCCCACGGTTCGGCCCGCATCCTGCGCATCACCTACCCTGAGACCTTCTACTCCGACATGGCGCTGCGGGCACGCCGCCTGTTCGACGAACTCGCCGACGAAACCTGTCACCAGCTCATCACCGCCACCGGCACGCTCGACCACGGCCAGGTCCGCCAACCTGATCGCCTCGCCGAAGTCCTGGCCGACCTCGGCGTCGACTACGAACTCCTCACCGCGGAGGCGGCGATGGAGCGCTGGCCGCAGTTCCGCTTCGACGGGCCCGTCCTCTTCCACCGCGACGCCGGCGTCATCGACGCTGGGACAGCGGTGACCGCCTCACTCGAATCTGCGCTCGCCCACGGCGCGCAGCTGCGCACCCAATGGCAGGTCGACAACGGCTCCCGCGCTCGAGGCGGGCCTCCGCCCGGTGCCAACCTCACCCTCACCTCGGCGACGGGGGAGCAGCTGGGTGCCCGCCATGTCATCGTCGCCGCCGGAGGCGGGCTGCCCGGGCTGTGCTCCGGGCTGCCGGTCTGTGATCGCGCGCAGAGCGCGCTCAACCGGGTCACTGTCCGCCAGGAGCAGGTCTACCATTTCCCCATCGCAGCCGGGATGCCGACCGACTGGCCGACCTTCATCCACAAGGATGCTGCGATGCAGGCCTACGGGCTGCCCGGCGGCCGCGACGGCGCCTACACCGATACGTCTGGCACCGCCCGCCTGGGCATCAAGCTCGCTGAGTTCAACGGCGGGCAGGTGATCGGCGATGCCGAGGAGCAGACCGGACGGCTCGACGAGGCCGGGCAGGCGCGGATGATCGACTTCGTCAGCGACCGCATCCCCGGGCTGGTGGCCGAGCCGTACGCCGGGGCCACCTGCCTGTTCACCTCAACACCTGACCAGGACTTCATCATCGACACCGCCGAGGACATCACGATCGTCTCCGCGTGCTCTGGCCACGGCGCCAAGCTCGCCCCAGCCACCGGCGAGGCGGTCGCTGCAGCGCTCGCCGAGCGCACCGCTCTGCCGGAGCGCTTCGCCTTCGTCCGGGACTGATCGATGACACACGCACCACGGCTGTACGGCGAGACGCTTGCGCGTAGAGTGGCCCCGGGCATCTCGACGAGAGGGGAGATGATGACGGCAGGAGCTCTGCCGCCTCTGCGCCGGCACCAGCGGGAAGCGCTCGCCGCTCTCGCCGCCGCGAGCGCTGCTGATCAACGCCGGTCGTGGATCGTCCTGCCTCCCGGTGCCGGCAAGACACGCGTCGGGATCGAGCACGCTCAGACGCTACTGGCTCAGCACACCGTTGACACCGTGGTCGCCTTCGGTCCCAACACCGCGATCCAAGGCCAGTGGGCGCATGCGTGGAACGGTCGCGGCGATGACGATTTCGGCGCCGCCGGCACGGACCGGGGGCTGCACGCGACATTCACTGCGCTGACCTATCAGTCACTGGCTGTGTTCGATGACGAGCGCAGCATGGGCAGCCTGCTCGAAGAGCTCGCGCCGGGCGGCAGGGCGCTCGTCGACCGGATCGCAGCTGCCGGCTCGGTGCTGCTCATCCTCGATGAGTGCCATCACCTGCTCGACGTGTGGGGTTCGCTGCTGGCTGAGCTGCTCGACATGCTTCCCGAGGTGTGGGTGCTCGGGCTGACCGCCACACCTCCGGCGACGATGACGCGACAGCAGAACGAGCTGGTGGACAGTCTCTTCTCCGAGGTTCGCTACGCAGCCTCGATCCCGGCTGCGGTCAAGGAAGGCGATCTGGCGCCCTTCGCCGACCTCGTCTGGCTGACAACCCCAACCCGCGAAGAAGCGGACTGGCTGGCAGCGACCAGCGTTCACTTCGACGAATTCATCACCAGCATCCTCAGCCTCGGCCACACCCATGGCAGTTCGGGATTCCTCACATGGGCCGATCAGCGGTTCCTCGGCACCCGCGCTGAAACAGTCAGCTGGACGGACCTCAGCAGGGCCGCTCCCGAACTGGCCGACGCAGCTCTGCGCCTCCACCACGCGGGACTGCTGGGTCTTCCCCCGGGTGCCAGAGTCGGCGAACAGCATCGCCGGGACCCCGACATCGACGACTGGATGAGGCTGGTCGACGATTGGATGCGCAACAGCCTGCGCGTCTCCGGTCACGCCGGTGATGCGGCCAACGCCGAGGCGATCCGCCGCGCGCTGCCGGCCCTCGGCTACCGGTGGACCCGGCACGGCATCCGTGCCGGTCGCTCGCCGGCCGACCGGGTCATCGCCCGCTCGGCTGCCAAGCCGCAGGCGTGTGCCGACATCATCGCCATTGAAGCAGCCGAGCTGTCCGAGCGTCTGCGGATGCTCATCCTGTGTGACTTCGAATCCGCCACCGCGCGATTGTCTGCTGACGTCAGCGCCGTGCTGAGCGAACAATCCGGTTCTGCACTCCTCGTCCTCGAAACGCTCATCGCCGATCCGCGCACCGAGCCGCTGCGCCCGCTGCTGGTGTCCGGGCGCACGGTCGCCGGCGCTGCCGGTGTGCTGTCCGACCTTCACGCGTGGATCGCCGAGAGCGACACAGCTCTGGCGTCACGGCTGGCCATGAGCGAGCCGTCGAACGGGGTCAGCCGCCTCGAAGGAGGCTGGACCGCCCGCACCTGGCTGCCGCTCATCACCGAGTACTTCAGCCGCGGGCATGCTCAGATCCTCATCGGCACCCGGGGGCTGCTCGGCGAGGGCTGGGACGCCCCAGCGGCCACCGGGATCATCGACCTGTCCACCGCGACCACTCCGACAGCAGTCACACAGACCCGCGGACGTGCGCTGCGAAAGGACCCCGCATGGCCGGAGAAGGTGGCACTCAACTGGACTGTCGTCTGCTCCAGCTCGAACCACCCGCGCGGAGACCAGGACTGGATCCGACTCGTCCGCAAACACGACGGCTTCTTCGGCACTGATGCCGACGGAGACGTCGTTGACGGCGTCGCCCATATCGATCCGTCGTTCTCCGCCTTCGAACCTCCCGCCGACGCGATGTTCGACGAGATCAACGCTCGTATGATCACGCGAGCTCAGGCGCGGTCTGAGGTGGCCCAGCGCTGGAACGTCGGCGGAGAGTATCGGGACGAGCCGATCAGGACGGTGCGCATCGTCTCCGCGCCCGATGCCGGGAACCGACCGAACAGCGACGCTTCGGGCATCGACGCCATCACCGTGTCGCCTCGTCACCGTTCCGGCGACCCCGGGAACCTGCTGCCATTCCGCCTCGGCTTCGGAGCCCTGAGCGCATGGAGCGGCATCGGGTTGCTTGCCGCTGTCGGCGCGGTCGCGAGCAGTGGTCTGCTCGCCGCAGCGCTGAGTGTCATCGCTGCACTCACACTCGCCAGCCTGCCGGTGACGTTGTCTGTCGCTGGACATCGGCGCCGGCGTCTGTATGGGCGTGCACCGACTGTCGCTGAGATCGCTGGAGCAATCGCCGATGCTCTGCACGACACAGGTGCAAGCTCCGCAGGTGCGGACGCGGTGCGTGTGAGCATCGATGCCTGCGGGGACCAGCGGATCCATCTCGACGCCGATCCTGGATCAGCTGAGGTCTTCGCGCTTGCCCTCGACGAGGCCGTCTCGCCGATCTCAGATCCGCGCTATCTGATTCCCAGCTGGCATCTGGAACCGCGGCGTCCAGGGCTGCGTGGGCTCTGGGAGGATCTGCGCTCCGGGGCCGGAACGGCACATGAACACACACCGGTGTGGCATCCCGTGCCGGCAGTGCTGGGAGCGAACCGATCCCGGGCAGAGGCCTATGCACAAGCGTGGGAGATGTGGGTCGGAGGCGGGGCACCGGTCTACACTCGCAGTCCTGAGGGAGCCGGCATCCTCACCGCGGTGCGCTCCCACGCGCCGCTGGAGCTGACGACGGTGCTGCGCACAGCGTGGCGCTGAAGCAGCAACCGGGTGAGCCACCGCGGCCGCAGGCATCATGCACTACGCTAGGGAGCACTATGGCCATTGACTTTTCTTCCGAGATCGCTGCCCTCAAACAGACCTACGCCTCGATCCGCGATGTCTCCGACATCGACCAGCTGCGCTCCGAGGTCGCAGAGCTGACCGAGGCTGCGGCGGCACCGGACCTGTGGGACAACCCGGATGAGGCACAGCAGGTGACCTCGAAACTGTCCCACCGGCAGGGGCACCTGGAGAAGCTCGAGAAGTTCGACTCCCGCATCGAGGACGTCGAGCTGCTCGTCTCGATGGCCGAGGACGAAGACGACGCCGACACCCTTGCCGAAGCCGAAGACGAGATCGGCAAGCTGCGCCGCGAACTCGACTCCCTGGAGATCGCCACGCTGCTCTCGGGCGAATACGACGAGCGCGCCGCGGTCATCACCGTGCGCTCCGGCGCCGGCGGCGACGACGCCACCGACTTCGCCCAGACTCTGACCCGCATGTACATCCGGTGGGCTGAGAGCAAGGACTACAGCGTCCAGGAACTCGACACCTCGTACGCGGAAGGCGCCGGCGTGAAGTCGGCGACCATCCAGATCAACGCCCCGTACGCCTACGGCACGCTCTCGGTCGAGGCCGGCACGCACCGGCTCGTGCGCATCAGCCCGTTCGACTCGAACGCCCGCCGCCACACCTCGTTCGCCGCCGTCGAAGTCATCCCGCTCATCGAGGCGACCGACCACATCGAGATCGACGAGAACGACCTGCGCATCGACGTCTACCGTTCCTCAGGCCCTGGCGGCCAGTCAGTCAACACGACTGACTCGGCGGTGCGCATCACCCACGTGCCGACCGGCACTGTGGTGAGCATGCAGAACGAGAAGTCCCAGATCCAGAACCGTGCCGCTGCGATGCGCGTCCTGCAGTCCCGCCTGCTGCAGCTCAAGCACGAGGAGGAGGAACGGGAGAAGAAGAACCTCGCCGGTGACATCAAGGCCAGCTGGGGCGATCAGATGCGCTCGTACGTCACCCACCCGTACCAGATGGTCAAGGATCTGCGGACTGGGCACGAGGAGTCCAACCCGCCTGCCGTCTTCGACGGCGACATCGACGCGTTCCTCGAAGCCGGTATCCGCTGGCGCAAGGAGCAGCAGAAAGCCGCCGAAGCCGAGGCGGAACTCGCCTGATCTGACCGGTCACCGCAGGCGATCTCACACCGAACCGTGAGCGACTCGCCAGATGAGGTGCGCGCATTGGCCGGTGGAAGTTCGTACAGTGGGAGCGATTGCCACTGTCCCTCTGCGATTGCGAACCTCATTTGATCACCTTCGAATCGGTCACCAAAGTCTACGATTCCAAGGCTCAGCCAGCCCTGAACGACATCTCCTTCACCGCTGAGGCCGGCGACTTCGTCTTCCTCGTCGGCGCCTCGGGTTCGGGGAAATCGACCGTCATCCGCCTGGTGCTGCGCGAAGAGGTGCCCACCAGCGGCCGGATCCGAGTGGCTGGGAAATCCGTCGTCAAGATGCCCTCCTGGCGGGTGCCGTATCTGCGTCGCAACATCGGCACCGTCTTCCAGGACTTCCGTCTGCTGCCGAACAAGACCGTCTTCGACAACGTCGCCTTCACCCTCCACGTCATCGGCAAGACCCGGGCTGCGATCTCGACTCTCGTGCCCGATGTGCTCGAAACCGTTGGTCTCGAGGGCAAGCATAAGCGCTATCCGCACGAGCTTTCCGGTGGTGAACAGCAGCGCGTGGCCATCGCCCGTGCCGTTGTCAACAAGCCGGCGATCCTACTTGCCGACGAGCCGACGGGCAACCTCGACCCGATTACCGGCGACGAGATCATGGAGGTCCTCCAGCGCATCAACCGCGCCGGGACTACCGTGCTCATGGCCACCCACGACGGGGACATCGTCAACCGGATGAACCGCCGCGTCATCGAGCTGAGCAAGGGCCGGATCGTCCGCGATGACGAGCACGGCAGCTACGGGGTGAGCGCATGAGGTTCTCCTTCATCCTCTCCGAGACGTGGAACGGCCTGCGCCGGAACATGTCGATGGTCGTCTCGGTCATCCTCGTCACGTTCGTCTCCCTGCTCTTCGTCGGCGCGGCCGCACTGCTGCAGATGCAGATCTCGGGCATGAAGGACTACTGGTACGACCGTGTGCAGGTGGCGATCTTCCTGTGCCCGCCGGATTCCGAGGCACCGACCTGCGCGACGGGTGAGGCGACGGCCGAGCAGAAGCAGCAGATCGAGACGGCGCTCGAAGGTGCCGACCTGAGTCCCTATGTCGAAGACGTCATCTTCGAGGACAAGGCGATGGCCTACAAGCTCTTTCAGGAGCAGTTCGCGGGTACGTCGCTGGAGGGCTCCATCCCACAAGACCAGATGCAGGAGTCCTATCGCGTCAAGCTCGCTGATGCTGAGCAGTACGAGATCATCAACGAGTACTTCTCCGCCACGCCCGGTGTCGAGGAGGTCGTCGATCAGAATCAGCTGCTCGATCAGCTGTTCTCCGTTATGAACGTCATGACGGCGATCGCTATCGGCATCGCCGCGATCATGCTGCTGTGCGCTGTCCTGCTCATCGCCACGACGATTCGATTGTCGGCTTTCTCCAGACGCAGAGAGACGGGCATCATGCGACTGGTCGGCGCATCGAACATGTTCATCCAGCTGCCGTTCGTGCTCGAAGGCGTGATCGCCGCGGCGATCGGATCCCTGATGGCAGCCTTGGGATTGGCTGTGATCGTGCACTTCGGCATCACTGGTTGGCTACAATCGCAATTGGCGAGCTTCGACTTGGTCTCAGTCGCCGACGTCGCTCTCATCGCACCGTTCCTGGTGCTGGTGGGCGTGCTCATGGCTGGACTGTCCTCGCTTGTGACACTGCGCCGGTACATGAAGGTCTGAGTGGGATGCTGAAGACGAACGGACGAATCCTCCCCGCGCTACTGTTGGCAGCGATCGCCATGTTCCTCACCCTGCTCATGCCCGTGACCTCGGCAGTGGCGAATCCCAAGGAGCAGAAGAACCGCATCGACAAGCGTGTCGAGGAGCTTCAGAAGGAGTTCCGCGATCTCGACGATGACCTCGCCCGTACCATTGCTGAGAAGGAAGCGGCCGAAGAGGAGATGCCCGGGGCGGAGGAAGCCCTCGACAAGGCGCAGGAAGAACTCGAAGACGCACAGCGCGAAGATGAAGAGCTCGGCGCCCGTCTGACGTCGGCCGAGAACGCTCAGTCCAGCCTGCAGGATGACATCAACAAGGGCGAAGCCGACCTGGACAAGAAGCAGAAGTCGGTGACGAAGATCGCCCGCCAGGCCTATCAGAACTCCGGTGTCACCTCAGATGTCGCGATGCTGCTGCAGATGGCCAGCAAGCAGAACGGAGCCTCGGGGGCCACACGCGTCGACTCGGCGGTGCGCGCCCAGCAGCGCAGCATCACCCAGCTGTCGGAGCAGCGCTCGCTCAACATGAACAACAAGGACCGCCTCGATGCAGTCACCGACGAGATCGCCGACCTGAAAGAAGAAGCTGCGAAGGTGGTGCTGCGCAAGGAAGCCGCTGAGCGCGACGCCAAGCAGAAGCGCGACGACCTTGACTCGCTCATCACCACGAAGGACGAGGCGTCCAAGCGCATCGAGGACAGCCGTGACGAGGCCGAACGGCAGCTTGAGGAGCAGCAGGCAGAGCAGGACCGGCTTGCCAAGGAAGTCGAGGAGTGGGAGAAGGAGCAGGAGAAGAAGGGACTGCCCACCGGCAACGGCGATCTCATCAACCCGGCACAGGGCTACCCGATCACCTCACCGTTCGGCTACCGCATCCACCCGATCTCCAAGCGGCGCAAACTGCATACCGGCACCGACTTCGGCATGGGCTGCGGCTCGCCGGTGCGCGCATCCGGTGATGGTGTCGTCGTCTCAGCCGGCTGGGCTGGTGGCTATGGCAACCGGGTCGTGATCTCCCACGGTAAGATGAAGGGCTCCAAGATCGCATCGACCTACAGCCACAACTCCAGCCTGAAGGTGCGATCCGGTTCGCGGGTCAAGCAGGGCCAGGTTATCGCCTCCTCTGGCACGACTGGTGCCTCCACTGGCTGTCACCTGCACTTCGAGATCATGCAGAACGGCTCGTACGTTAACCCGATGCCCTGGATCAGCTGATCCTGCCTATGGGTGCGGCCGAGCCGGAAAGCCGGCCCAGCCACACCCGAAGGGCCACGTGTTTCACTGTGCGGTTTTCAAACAACGGTCGCTCAGCCCCTGTCCTGCGCTGCTGCGACATCGGCTGACACTGGCTGTGCCGACGTGTCGCTGCGGGCCCAGGTGTGAGGGCGGCGAGGTTTTCATGACGGGCATGCTTCGGCAGGGGAGAAGAGCCCGTCGTTTGGTTCGTTGTGTGGGTCTGGCGAGCCTGGCTGGTGGGGTTCAGCTGGTGTGGTGCTGGCGATGAGTTCGGCATGCCGGCGGTGCAGCACTGACCCTGGTGGATGGGTCGTTCTGGGGGCTGATGCAGGGATAGGTGACAACTGATCTGGCTCGGTCACCCCGTGCCTGGAAGGATTGTCATCATGCCCAAGCCTTACCCGAAGGAGTTCAAAGACGATGTGGTGCGTGTTGCTCAGCAACGCGATCATGATGTCACGATCGCTGAGGTCGCTAAGGACTTCGGCATCCATGAAGGCACGTTGACCAAGTGGATGCGCCAAGCCGATCTAGACTCCGGCAACACTGAGCGCCGTAAGCCTGGACCGACTACCGATGAGAAGTCCCAGCTGGCTGCTGCCAACCGCAAGATCCGACGCCTGGAGCAGGAGCTAGAGGTGATGCGCCGGGCTGCGGCCTACTTCGGTCAAGCTCAGATTCGGTCAAAATGAAGTACCCGCTCGTACGCGATCTCGCCGCTGCGGGAATCCCTGTGGCGGTGACGTGCCGGGTGCTGAAGATCGCCCGCCAGCCCTACTACCGGTGGCTGGCCAACCCCATCAGCGATACCGAGTGGGAAGAGGCCCACCGGCTCAATGCCCTGATCGATGCTCACCGAGAGGATCCTGAGTTCGGGTATCGATACCTGGCCGATGAAGCAGAAGCAGCCGGCTACCCGATGGCCCACCGCACCGCCTGGCGGCTCTGCCGCTCTCAGGGGGTGTTCTCGGTGATCAGCCGTCGGCGCAAGGGTAAGGGCACTCGCCCCGGGCCACCGGTTCACGATGATCTAGTGGCCCGGCAGTTCAGCGCCGTGAAGGCTCTGAACGAGGTGTGGCTGACCGATATCACCGAGCACCACACCGGTGAGGGAAAGCTCTATCTCTGTGCGGTCAAGGACGCCTGCTCACGGCGGATCATCGGCTACAGCATCGATAGCAGGATGAAGGCCTCGCTGGCGGTACGGGCACTGAACAACGCCATTGCCAACCGGGCCCGCACCGGGGCTGAGGTGGCCGGATGCATCGTCCACAGCGATCGAGGATCGCAATTTCGAGCGAAGAAATTCCTCCGCGCATTGGAATACCACGGCCTAGTCGGATCCATGGGTCGAGTCGGTGCCGCCGGGGATAACGCAGCCATGGAATCCTTCTACAGCCTGTTGCAGAACAACGTGCTCGACGCGCAGCCGTGGCGGACCAGGGAAGAGCTGCGGACGCGGATCGTCTCCTGGATCGAGAGGACCTATCACCGAAGGAGGAAGCAGAAGGGGCTGGAGAAATTGACCCCGGTCGCCTACGAGGAGAAACTACTCACGCAGGCGCTGACGCTAACGGCCTGAACAGGAAACTGCATCTGTCACCCGTTCCTGCATCAGCCCCCTGTTGTGCCTCCTGGCAGCGTCCATGTCAGCACCCCTGCTCGGGGCTCGCGTCTGAGTCTGAACACCCCTTGCGTCTTGAGCTGATGGTGCTGCTTGCACAAAGGATGCAGGTTTTCCATGGTTGTTGGCCCACCGCGGGTGGGGTGCCGATGGTTGAAGGGTTCGATGTGATCGAGTTCTGCTTTTGTTGCTGGCCGGTCGCAGCCGGGGGCTGTGCAGTATCGCCAGCGAGCCACGAGTGCGTGCCGCATGCGTGCACCGATCGTGTAGGTGGTTGCGACATGGTCGAGGACTTCACCGGTGTTCGGGTCGGTGAGCAGCCGGTAGACGGTATCACCGGCGGAGCCGACCAGCTGGCGGGCCACATCAGCGCTGACGGGGCTACCGTCGACCGAACCGGGCAGCTCGTCAGCGGCTGGACCGTCGGTGAGTGCCATGGCCGGTACGGTGATGGTGATCTTGGCCTGGCGTGCCAGCCATTGGCCGCTGGCCGGGCATGAGACGGGCGTATCACTGAGCAGGTCGGCGAGATCATCCGCCAGCGGATCCAGTGGCGAACCAATGTGTCCCGAAGCTTCCTGCCGTTTGGCCAGCGCCTCCTGTGCGAGGTCGAGGGTGTTGACATCCCCGCCGATCGTTGCGCCGATGAGGAAGTCGTACTTCAGCTGCTCAAAGGAGCGGGAGTCAGCGAAGACATGGTTGTCCGGCAGGTCGAAGCCGGCAGTGTAGCCGCGGACCACACAGCGGGCCATGCCTTCGAGGCGGGCGTGCAGCAGTGCGATCTCATGGGACGGGCCCTGCACGATGAGTGTGCCGCGGCCATGTTGGTCGTAGAATGCCTCGACGCGGCGGCGCTCCCGGATCTGCTGAGCCTGTTCGGCGCGCGTGACCAGCGCGGCAATGGCGGCCTTGACCTCGGAGAAGTACACGCTCTTCTTCGTCGCGGTGATCGAGGCGAGCAGCGTGTCGAGCTGCCCGAGCAGGGCCGGGTCGACTGATGCTGCCTGCCCGGCGGCGAAGACGAAGCGATCGAAGCTCAATCTGCCCGCGCGCACCTGTGCGGTGAGTTTCGGCAGTCCGATGAAAGCCGTGGCAGCACCGGTCACCCGTGACCATGCCGTGTTGGAGGTAACGTCGAGAGCATGTGCGAGGGCGGTCAGGGTCGGTGTGCCGATGCGCTCCCGCAGCCAGGTCAGCGCCTCCGCGCGCGCTGCGTCGGAAGCCTCGCCTGCCGTTTGCGGCTCAGCAGTGGCGTCGGTCGGGTCGGCACTGGCAAGGGAATGCAGTGCATCGACCTGGGTGTCGATGTTGTCGCGGCTGTCGGCGCGCACTCGTTCGAGCACGACGCCGAACATCTCCTCATAACCCTGCAGCTGGACTCGCTCGAGCGCGCTGAGGGATTTCTCGAAGGCGCAGAACCGGGTCCGGTACGCCCCAGCAGCCACCGCCACGGGCGCTTCAACTGTCGCAGTCATCGCCGTCGCCTCCCTCCGCTTACCGGTGCAGTGGTTCCATCACACCACGAGGCACTGACAGCGCCCCCTGACCAGGGGAGACGCCGGAAAGCAGCACCCGTGACGGCCACTGGATTCACGATCATGGCCACCACTCCTTTGTGCTCCTGGCTTCCGTGCTTCTCCTGCCTTGCTTCCATCACAGCACGAGGCACTGACATCGCCACCTCACCAGCCCAAACACACGAAAACGACAGCGAGACCGCACGCCGGCCACCGCCTCGGGAGCGGCCCGCCCAGCGAGCACAGGGCCCCGCGAGCCATCCGGTACAATGGTGCCTTCGTGCGCACACACGTGCGCCCAAGACGTGAGAGGAGGAGCATGGCCAAGGAACAGGGCAGGAAGACGATTGCCAAGAACCGCCGCGCCCGATACGAGTACCACATCGAGGACACTTATGAGGCCGGGCTCGTCCTTACCGGCACCGAGGTCAAGTCGCTGCGCGAGGGACGCGCTTCGCTGACCGACGGCTTCGGGCTTATTTTCCAGGGTGAGGCGTGGCTGGAGAACGTCTACATTCCCGAGTACCTGCAGGGCACGTGGACGAATCACTCGGCCCGCCGTAAGCGTAAGATGCTGCTGCACAAGGACGAGATCCTCAAGATCTCGCACAAGCTTAAGGAATCCGGTCGCACGCTCGTTCCGCTGGAGCTGTACTTCGACGGTTCTAGGGCGAAGGTCGAGATCGCGGTCGCGCGCGGTAAGAAGGACTGGGACAAGCGCGAGACGCTGCGCCGCAAGCAGGATGAGCGCGAAGCTCAGCGCGCAATGTCGCTGCGTCGCCAGGCCTGATTCTGAGGAGGCGGCAGTGGCGCTGCCGCCTGGTCCATACGTGCCTGTGACCTCTCGTGGGGCCGTTCCCGAGGCGGGCCATCCACAGCATGCCATCCCACCTCTGGCCTGTGGTTAGGTGTGGATTGCAGACATGTTGTCCACAGTATCTGTGGATATGTGTGGATAACATCCTCGCTGCTGTGTATGAGCTCATCCGGACTCATCCCAGCTAAGCGCAGACCCCCACCTGACAGTTCTCTGACCAGTATCGATGCAGGATTTCGCGGGCTGTGATAGAGGCCGACGCTGAGGTCGAGTGCAAACGCCGCAAAGCCTTGCCCTGTAAGGAAACAGCCGGGTTTCCACAGTTTTGAACGGGGGCTGTGGACAGTGGGCTGGCTTGTGGAAAAGAGTGTGACCTATGGTCGTCTGCGCCACCTGCGGACGTGGGAATCGAACCAGCGGTTCTGACTGCCGCCGCCCGTCGCGGTGATGCAATGCACCGGCCGGAACCCTACCGCCAGGAATAGACTTGGGCGGCCGCATGTTGTGCTGATAGACTCACGGTCTGCCGTTGACGGACAGTCGCCCCAGGGTGGCCCCGCCAGCGGGTTGTTTGGAAAGTGAATACGGGGATGATCGGTTTCGACGTCGTTCAATGCGTCGGGAGAAGCGGGCCGAGAATGTAGAGTCATCTCGTTAACGTTCTCTGCAAAAAAATAAGTGCTAAGTCTAACGACCGCACCGAATTCGCCCTCGCTGCCTGATTTCAGCGAGCTGCGATTCTGTCAGCCTAGAGTCGCTTCCGCTCTAGTTCCTGGCATCAGCTAGGGAGCCACTGCCGCTGGCATATGTTGGGGATGTCAGTGGAACACTTACTCAACTCCGTTCGTTGGCCACCGTGTTCGTGCGAGGGCCAGGACCTAAGAGACGTTTTCACGAACTGCGCCCGGAGAAGTCCCGATAACTTGCCGACGGACGCGGGTTCGATTCCCGCCATCTCCACTTTCGAAAAGCCCTGTGGGCCGGTGCATCACCGGCCCACAGGGCTTTTGTCATGTCCGCTGGGCCGCGATGCTCACCCGGACCGAGGCGGTGGTCGCCTCACCATCCCGGCGGCCGGTTCATCGCCGCGTACGCCTGCTGACGCGCCCGCGCATTGTGGTTGCCAGCCGCGACGCCAGCCCAGATCGCACACACCGGCCAGGTGAGGAACAGCCCCAGGCCCTGCAGCAGCACTATGACGACGTCGCGCAGATCACACTGTGGTACCCCAGCCAGCTCGAGGCCTTCCGCTCGGACCGCTTTACTGGCTTCACCACCCAGCCCACCGACGGCGGCGTCATCGGCAACCAGTCCGGTTATTGGGGCTTCCTGTCCGCCGAACCGGCCGCTGAGGCCGACACCGGTGACAGCGGGGGAGGACTCTCCGCGATCGCCTGGGTGGGCATCGGCATCGCTGTGCTCGCCGGCGCCATCGGCATCCCGCTGGCGCTGCGCCGCCGCAAGGCCGAGGACCGCGCCTGACCAGGTGGCCGGCTGATCCGGTGACAGGACACCCCGTGCCGGAGGCGGTGGGCGGCACCCGCGTGCGCCCCGCCTCGGGACCGGGCTCCGGTCACTATGAGCACCATGACTGCGCTGCGCACGTGTGCGGCAGCGTGTGGAAGGCAGGAGACTGACGTGTCAGTGAACGCAGAGACCGAGGCAGCCGACCCGCAGTCGGCCGACGGGCGGGAGGACATCGACGCACCCCCACCGGGGCAGTCGTTCGGCGGATACCTGCTGCGCAAGGTCGGCGGGGCGCTCATCAGCCTGCTGATGGTCGTGCTGCTGGGCTTCTTCGCCTTCAGGATCCTGCCCGGCGACCCGGTGCAGAAGATCGCCCGCGAACGCCAGATGAGCCCGGAGCAGATGGAGTTGCTGCGCGCCGAGTACGGCCTCGACAAGCCGCTGGTCGTGCAGTTCTGGGACTACCTCGTGGGCATCTTCACCGGCAATCTGGGCACCAGCTACGTCTACCGGCAGCCGGTCAGCCAGCTCATCGCCGAGTACGCCTGGCCGACCCTGCTGCTCACCGGCACGGCGGCGATCCTCGCGATCGCCCTCGGGCTGTGGATGGGACAGCTGGCGGCCTGGAAGCGCGGTTCGCTGTTCGACAAGCTCACCACCTCGACCAGCCTCGTGTTCTGGTCGGTGCCGACCTTCTGGCTGGCGCTGCTGCTGCTCATGATCTTCGCCGGCCGGCTGCAATGGCTGCCGACCGGCGGAATGGTCTCACCTGGTGTCGAGTCCGGCAGCCTCGAATACGTCGTCGACGTCGCCAAGCATCTGATCCTGCCGGTCATCACGATGACCGCTGTCGTCTACGCCCAGTACCTCATGGTCATGCGCGCCTCGCTGCTCGGCGAGATGAGCGCCGACTACCTCACGACCGCCCGCGCCAAGGGCCTGCGCGAGGATGATGTGCGGCTCAAGCATGCGGTGCCCAATGCGCTGCTGCCGACGGTCACACTCGTGTTCATGCACATCGGCGGGCTCATCACCGGTGCGGTTACCGTCGAGACGGTGTTCTCGTGGCCGGGGCTGGGGAAGCTGACCTATGAGGCGATCTCGGGTCCGGACCTGCCGCTGCTGCAGGGCACCTTCGTCGTGTTCTCCTCGGCGATCATCATCATGAATCTGCTCGCCGACCTCATCTACCGGCAGCTCGACCCGCGTGTCAGGAGGGCATGAGATGGCACATTCCAGCACCAGCCAGCCCAGCACCAGCCAGCCCAGCACCAGCCAGCCCGGCGCTAGTAAGACCAGCCAGCCAGGCACCAGCAGGACCGGCCCAGCCACCGCCTCGGGTCCGGCCAGCCCGCGGGCACTCGCCTGGAACCGCCGCCTGGCCGCCGCACAGAAGAACTGGAAGGTCTTCTTGGAGGACCGCGCTGGAGCCGCCGGCGGGATCGTCCTCATCCTCGTCGTCCTCGTCGCCGCATTCGCCCCGCTCATCGCCGACCGGTCCATGCTCGACGTCACCCAGAACCTCGACCAGCCGCGCTACGCACCGCCCTCGGCCGAACACCCGCTGGGCACCGACAACTACGGCCGCGAGCTGTGGGCCCGCCTCGTGTGGGGCGCCCGGGTCTCCCTCATCGTCGGCCTGGCTGCGACTGCGATGTCGATGGTCATCGGCACCATCATGGGCATGGCCGCCGGCCATTTCTCAGGGCTGTTCGGCGGGCTCATCATGCGCATCATCGACTTCTTCCTGGTGCTGCCCTCCCTGCTGCTGGCGATCGTGCTGTCCTCAGTGCTCGAACGCGGCGTCCTCACGATTGTCATCGCCATCGGCATCACCTCCTGGGCCGGCACCGCGCGCATCGTGCGCGCCCAGACGCTGTCGGCTGAGTCCCGGCTCTACATCGAACGGGCCAAAGTGCTCGGCGCCGGGCACTGGCACATCATCCGCACCCACCTGCTGCCGGCCGTTATGCCGCTCGTGCTCGCCAACACCACCCTGACCGTCGGCTCGGCGATCATCGCCGAATCGACGCTGGCCTTCTTGGGCCTGGGCGACACCACGCAGCAGTCGTGGGGCACGATCCTGAAGAACGCGATGGACGTCTCGGCCGCGACCTCGGGCTACTGGTGGTACATCCTCACCCCCGGGCTCGCCATCGTCGCGGTGGTCCTGGCCTTCACCCTGGTGGGCCGGGCCATCGAAGCCATCGCCAACCCGACCCTGAGGAGCCGCTGATGAGCAGAACCGACCCAGCCACCGCCTCGGGAGCCCAGCCGGCCGGCAGCGACCTCGTCTTCGACGACGTCTCGATCCTGTACTCCTCGCGCACCTCCCGCGGCGACATCGCCGCGGTCAAGAACGTCACCCTCGAACTGCCTGCCGGTGGCACCCTCGGCATCGCCGGCGAATCCGGTTCCGGGAAATCGACGCTCATCCTTTCGGCGCTGCGGCTGCTGCCGCACAATGCGGCGCTGACCGGTCAGGTGCGCTTAGGCGGCACCGACATCGCGGAGCTGAACTTCGGGCAGATGCGCGCGGTGCGCTGGTCGCAGGCCGCGATCATCTTCCAGGGCGCCCTGCACTCGCTCAACCCGGTCCGCCCGGTCGGCAAGCAGATCCTCGAAGCCCTTGAACTCCACGTCAAGGACGACTGGCGCACCGATGCCGCCCGCAGCACGCGCATGCACGAGCTGCTCGGCCACGTCGACCTCGGACCCGAGATCGCGAAATCGTATCCGCATGAGCTCTCCGGCGGGCAGAAGCAGCGCGTCATGATCGCGATGGCGCTGGCCTGCGACCCGGACATCATCATCGCCGACGAGCCGACCACCGCCCTCGACGTCATCGTCCAGGAACAGATCCTCACCCGCCTGCGCGCACTCGTCGAAGCCCGCGGTATCTCGCTGCTCATGATCTCCCACGACCTGTCCGTCCTCGCCGCCGCCTGCGACCGGCTGGCGATCATGCGCGATGGCGAGATCGTCGAACTCGGCCCGTCTGAACAGGTGTGCAACGACCCCAAGGAGGAGTACACCCGGCAGCTGGCCGACGCGTTCCCCACCATCGGCGACCCGGACTCCCGGCTCAACCCGATGACCCGCAACCCCGCCCGCATCACCACCGACACCCCACACGAGATGACCGACGAGGTGATGCTCGCCGCCGAGAACCTCAACGTCACCTTCTCCGCCCGCGGGCGCACCGTGCGTGCTGTGCGCAACGTCGACCTCACCCTGCACCGCTCGGAGATCCTCGCCGTCGTCGGCCAGTCCGGTTCGGGCAAGACGACCCTGGCTCGCGCACTGCTCGGTCTGCAGCCACCGGATCGCGGCTCGACGCTCACCTTCCGCGGCAAGCCGCTGCCCACCTCGGCGAAGGGTCTGCGCGCGTTCCGCCGGGACGTGCAGATGATCCTGCAGGACCCGTCAGGATCACTCAACCCGGCATTGTCGGCGTACGAATCGGTCGCTGAGGGTCTGCGGGTGCAGAAGTTCACCGGCGATGAGCGCGAGCGCGTGCGCGAGAGCCTCGAATCGACTGAGCTCATCCCCGGTGAGGACTTCTTCGAACCGATTCCGCAGGAGCTCTCCGGCGGGCAGCGTCAGCGCGTCGTCATCGCCAGCGCGCTCGCCCTCAACCCCGACATCCTCATCGCCGATGAACCGGTCGCCTCCCTCGATGCCTCCGTGCGCGGGGAGATCCTCTCGCTCATCCTCGCGCTGAAGAAGAACCTCGGGCTCACCGCGCTCGTCATCACCCACGACCTCGGCCTGGCCTGGAACATCGCCGACACGGTCGCGGTGATGTACCGCGGTGAGATCGTCGAGCGCGGGCCGGTCGAACAGGTGCTGCTCGATCCGCAGCACGACTACACCCGCCAGCTGCTGGCCGCCGTGCCGAGCTTCCGTTCCCAGCGGGTCGCGATGACCGCGTCCGAGGCGCCGGGCACCCCCTGGCGCCCGGGTGCCTCCCAGCACAGCGCCACTGAGCGCACGGGTGCCTCCCAGCACTCCGGCGGTGTCGCGCAGGCGGTGAACCCGCAGTGACGGACCCCACCGGGCACACCGCTCAGGCACCCCTGGCAGCCGGCGACCGGGTCTGGCTCATCGCACCCTCCGGGCCGGCACCTGAGGGCACCGTCGAACCGGCCATCGCCTGCCTCGAAGACTGGGGTCTGGAAGTGAAGGCCGGCACCCACCTGCGGTCAGTCGACCGGCGGGCGAGCTACCTTGCCGGCAGCGACGCCGAACGGTCAGCAGACCTCATCGAGGCATGGACCGACCCAGATGCGGCCGCGGTCATCGCCTTGCGCGGCGGGTTCGGGGCGATGCGCCTCATCGACGGCCTCGACTTCGACGCCCTCGCCGCTGCTGCGCTGCGCCCGGACGGGCGGGCGAAGCTGCTGACCGGCTCGAGTGACCTCACCGCTCTGCACCAGGCCTGGGCGCACCACCTGAGAATCCCGACCCTGTTCTGCCCGATGGTCGGCAACGACGTCTTCCGCAGCAGCGAGCGGATCCGCACCGACGTGCATCGCTGGCTGTTCAGTCCATGGGCCGACCAGCCGGTCAGCCTCGGTGAGCACGCCGAGGCGCTCGTGCCCGGCGAGCACTTCGGCATCACCTACGGCGGCAACCTCAGTCTGCTCGCCGCCGGCCTCGGCTCCCCGGAGTTCGCGCCCGGCGCCCCGGAGGAACCGGGCATCCTCATCCTCGAAGACGTCGACGAGGAGGTCTACCGGCTCGACAACCTGCTGCTGCAGCTGAAGCGCGCCGGCTGGCTCGCCCGCGCCGGTGCGGTGGTGCTCGGCTCCTGGGAGAACTGCGGGGAGAAGCCCGCCCAGCGCGAACTGCTGCGCGAGTACTTCGCAGACGCCGGTATCCCGGTGGTGTGGGAGGCCGAGCTCGGCCACCATCCGCACGCCGGTTCGATACCGTTGGGAGTGCCCGCCCAGCTCACCGCCGGCAGCCCAGCCACCGACTCGGGCGCGGTGAGCCTCACGATCGCCCCGATGGAAAGGACTCGATGACCGACATCTTCACCCAGCTCGACGGGGTCGAATTCTCCGCCCGCGCCATCGACATCGACACCGGCTATGAGGTCTTCAGTCACCAGCCGGACCGGGTGCTCTCGACCGCCTCGATCGCCAAGATCTTCTTACTCCACGCCGCACTGCGGATGCGCGAGGCCGGCGAGCTGCGACTCGAGGAGCGCCTCACCCGCACCGCTGCCGAGCGGGTGCACGAATCCGGGCTGTGGTACCTGCTGGATCAGCCGGACCTCACGGTCCACGACATCGGCATGCTCATCGGCGCCTTCAGCGACAACTACGCCACCAACGTCCTCATCTCCCGCATCGGCCTCGACCGCGTCGCCGAGGAGGTCGCCGCACTCGGCTACACCGACTCCGCCCTGCACGACTTCCTGCGCTGGCCGCGTCCGGCAGGCGCCCCGGCTCGCCTGTCGTCTGGGACCGCCGGTGAGCTGAGCGACTACATGGCACGGCTGTCGCTCGATGAGCTCTTCGACTCCTCGACCTCGGAGATCATGCGCCGGTGGCTCGGCGCCGGAGCCGACACATCAATGGTCGCCTCCTACTTTGAGCCCGACCCGCTGGCGCACTACTACTACACGCGCGGGGAGTGGATCGTGAACAAGACCGGCACCGACGACACCGTCCGCGCCGACACCGGCATCGCCTTCACCCGCCAGCGCCGGGTGGCCTACGCCGTGTTCGCCAACTGGGCGCCGGGCACCGACCGGGTGCTGGAGGTCATGCCGCTCATGCGCGCAGCCGGCGGCCTCATCAGCGACCATCTGCACGCCTGAACCGCGCCTGATTCGCACACCTGACCTGCGCCGGCTCCAATCCCCACACCTGCGCCACCGACCGAAAGGACCCCGATGACCGCAGAGCCCATCCCGATCTTCGACGGCCACAACGACCTGCCCTACTACCTGCGCGAGACCCGCGACTCCTCCGTCGCCGGGCTCACTGATCCTGCGACCGCTCCGCAGACGGTCATTCCGCAGCTGCGCGCAGGCGGTGTCGCCGCCCAGTTCTGGTCAGTGTTCGTCCACTCCGATGTCACCGGGGATGAAGCCGTGCGCGTCACGCTCGAGCAGATCGACCTCGTCGACCGGCTCATCACCGCCTACCCCGACGAACTCGCCTGGGCGACGACCGCCGAGGCGATCCGTGCCGCCCGCACCTCCGGGAGGATCGGCGGGCTGCTCGGCATCGAAGGCGGCAACCAGATCAACGAATCCCTCGGCGCCCTGCGCATGTTCGCCCGGCTCGGCGCCCGCTACATGACCCTGACGTGGTCGACGACCCACAGCTGGGCGGATTCGGCCACCGACGATCCCGTCCACGGCGGTCTCAGCGACTTCGGCCGCGAGGTCGTTGCCGAGATGAACCGGATCGGCATGATCCTCGACCTTTCGCACGTCGCCCCCACCGTCATGGACCAGGCCTTGGAGATCAGCGAGCTGCCGGTGCTGTTCACCCATTCGAACGCCCAGGCGCTGTGCTCGCACCCGCGCAACGTCCCCGATGAGATCATCGACCGGCTGCCGGCCAACGGTGGCGTCCACATGCTCACCTTCGTGCCCTCCTTCGTCTCCGAAGCCCGCTACGCATGGGTCAAAGACGGCGAGAAGGGCACCGCCCCAGAGGTGACGATCGCCGATGTCGCCGACCACATCGACTACGTGCGCGAACGCATCGGCGTCGACCACCTCGGGCTCGGTTCCGACTTCTGCGGCACCGACGCCTTCCCCACCGGCCTCGACAACGCCGGCACCTACCCAGCACTCATCAACGAGCTGCGCAACCGTCGCTGGTCCGAGGCAGACCTCACAAAGCTCGGGTTCCACAATGTGCTGCGGGTACTCGAGGCCAACGACGACAACTACCGCCGCTTCATCGCCGCAGGTCAGGAGTTCGCATGACCCGGGTCCTCATGATCGTCAACGACATCGACTCCCAGCCGCGCCGGCTGCTCACCCGGCTCATCGCCCACCACATCGACGTCGACATCCGCATCGGCCCCGGCCGTGACGGCACGTGGAATGCGGTGCCCGGGCCCGAGGCGGTGGACGCCTACGACGGGTTCGTCTACTTAGGCGGTGGGCTCATGCCCGATGAGACCGACCGGGCGCCGTGGCTTAAGAACGAGGCAGCGCTCGCCCAGGCCGCACTGGACGCTGACAAGCCGCAGCTGGGCATCTGCCTCGGCGGGCAGCTGCTGGCCCACATCACCGGCGGTGAGGTCCGCGCCCAGACCGGCGCCCCGGAGAAGGGCGCGACAGCAATCACGATGCTGCCAGCCGCAGTCGAGGATCCGGTGTTCGGCCAGGTGAGCCGGCGGACGCACTTTATCGAAAGCCACGTTGACCGGATCACCGCACTACCGCCGGAGGCGACCCTGCTGGCCAGCAGCGAACTGTGTGAGGTCCAGGCGTTCCGCGTCGGCCGGTCGTGGGGCATGCAGTTCCACCCCGAAGCCTCGGCCGAGTCCGTGCGCGGCTGGGAGGCTGACAAGCTCGCCGCCCTCGGCTTCGACAAGGACACCCTCGTCGCCGAAGCCGACGCGGTCGAAGCTACCAGCGCCCGCGACGCCCAGGCACTCTTCGACGCGTTTGCGCAAGAGGTCATCGGCACCGGCAGCTGAGACGACAGCGGGCCCGGTGACTTCTGAGAGTCACCGGGCCCGCCTGCATTCACGCCAGCAGCGGCGCGCAGCGCCGTATCAGCGTGCCAGGCGCTCCCGCCACGCGGTCATGACCGCAGGATCGGTGGGCTTGGAGGCAAGCGAGCCGATGACGTAGGCGACAGCTGAGGCGGTGAGCGCCAGGTAGATCGCGGAGTTGGCGAACACGTCGACGAAGGCCATGATGCCGATCGCGGTGGCCGCACCGGCGACCATTGCCGCGAGCACGCCGACGATGGTGCCGCGCTTCCAGATGAGCCCGCCGACGATCGGGACGAACAGGCCGCCGACGAGCAGGTTGTAGGCGACCGTGAGCGCCATGACGACATCGGGCATCGCGATCGCCAACAGCAGGGTGACGATGCCCAGCAGGACGAGGTAGACGCGGGAGTCGCGGACCTCGTCGCCGGTCTCGCGCACGAGTGCACCGGCCAGCTGGCCGCCGAGTCCGCCGTCGGAACCGGACTTGGCGATCCGGCGGCTTTCGAAGACGGGCTCGATGACGTCCTGGCGGAACACTGTCGAGGCCGCCAGCAGCGCACCTGAGGACGTCGACATGACAGCTGAGAGTGCGGCGGCGAGGACGAAGCCGGCGATGAGCGGTGACATCGTGGCGTCGACGACGGCGGGGAAGACGTCATCGCGTTCGGCGATGCCGGGCACGATCTTCTGTGTGGCCACACCGACGAGCGCTCCGGCCACCGCATAGAACAGGCAGTAGACACCGGCCGAGACGCCGCCCCAGCGCGCCACGCCGGGGGTGCGGGCGGTGAAGACGCGCTGCCAGATGTCCTGGCCGATGAGCAGGCCGAGGCCGTAGACGAGGAAGTACATGAGGATGGTGTCCCAGCCGGTGGCCAGCGGGTTGAACATCTCGTCGGGCAGCTCAGCTTTGAGCGTGCCGAGGCCGCCGGCTTTCGTCAGCACGATCGGCAGCAGGATGAGGAAGATGCCGATGGTCTGGATGATGAACTGCACGAAGTCGGTCAGGGTGATCGACCACATGCCGCCGAGCATCGAGTAGATGATGACGATCGAACCGCCGAGCAGGATCGCCGGGACCTTGTCGATGCCGAACAGGGCGTGGAAGATCGTGCCGTAGGCGACTGTCGAGGTCGTCGAGATCATGAGCCCGTAGCCGGTCATGATGATGCCCGAGACCATGCGCGAACCCTTCCCGTAGCGCAGTTCGAGCATCTGGGAGACCGTGTAGATCTCCAGACGCTGGATGCGCGGGGCGAAGAGCAGGGATAGGGCGATGATGCCGAAGCCGATGAAGAAGACCAGCCACATGCCGGAGATGCCGTTCATATAGCCCAGCCCGATGCCGCCGACGGTCGAGGCCCCTCCGAGGACAACGGCGGCCATGGTGCCGGTGAAGAGCAGGGGACCGAGGCGGCGGCCGGCGACGAGGTATTCCTCTTGGTTCTTCGCCCGCATGCGTCCCCAGACGCCCACGGCGAGCATGCCGATGAGGTAGAGGACGACGACTGCAATGTCCATGGTGTGTCCTTTCTGTGCCCGGAGGCAGCGGGTCGGTGGTGCGTGGCGTGCCCGCAGGCGGGTGTTCGCGCCGGGGGATGGAGCTGTGAACGACGCAAGCGCCGGTGCTCAAGGGGTGAGCTGCGGGCACCGCAGGCCCGGGTCCGTCAGCCTGAAGCTGTCAGCCCGGGGACTGCCGGCCCGGGGACTGCCGGCCCCGCGGTCAGGCACCGGGCAAGGTGACCCGGATGACGGCCGGCCGGTCGCCGGCCAGGGTGGTGCGGATCGCCTCGGCGAGCTCGGTGTCGATGGCATCAGCGCTGATCGTCACACCGCGGGCGCCCATCGACTCGCCGAGGGCGGCGAAGTCGGGCCGGTGCAGCCTGACGGCATAGGGGTCCATGTCCCGGTCCTCCATCTGGTGTTCGATCTCCGCGTAGCCGCCGTTGTCGACGATGACGAAGGGGATCGGCAGCCTGAGTTCGACGGCGGTGACGATCTCCTGGATGGAGAACATCGCCGCACCATCGCCGACGACGCACACGACCGGCCGAGGCGGGGCGGCGAGCTTCGCTCCGATCGCTGCCGGGATGCCGTAGCCCAGGGTTGCGAAGCCTGGCATGTACAGCAGCTGGTCCGGGGTGTGGGCAGTCAGCGCGTGCACCGTGCCGTCGTAGGTGATCTGCGAGGAGTCACCGGCGATGATGACATCGGCACCGGCGGCTGCGGTGATGACCTCGTGCAGGTGCACGTTCGTCGACGCGAAGTCGAAATCGGCCTGGTAGGCCTCGGTGAGCGCCGTGGACCGGTTCTGTCCGTGGCGCTCGCCGGCACCGTGCAGCGCTTCATGCTCCAGCAGCGCGGTGAGGAAGTCGGTGCAGTCGGCGAAGGCGTGGATGTTGCCGCGCAGGTTCTTGTTCAGCTGATCGGGGTCGATATCGCAGCGGATGACCGTCTGCGCGGCCGTGGAACCGGCCCCAGCCTCCGCGCCGTCGGCCGCACTGTCGCCATCGGTACCGATGCGCCCGCCCCACAGGTCGGAATCTGCCAGCTCGGAGCCGAGCACGAGCAGCACATCAGCCTCGGCCGAGGCGCGCTGGATGGCCGGGAACCTGACGTTGGCGCCGAGTGAGAGTGGATGGTCCTCATCGAGGATGCCCTTGCCGTTGGCGGTCGTGACGACCGGCGCGTCGAGCGCCTCGGCCAGCGCCCTGACCTCGGCAGCAGCCCGGCGCGCCCCGCCGCCTGCGACGATGAGCGGCGTCCGGGAACCGGCCAGCGCCTCGGCGGCGGTGGCGACCATGTCCATGTCGAGTACCGGGCGGCGCGGGGCCTGCGGGGCCGGGACGGCACCCCACCACTGGCCTTCGAGCACGTCGAGGGGCACCTCGATGTGGACCGGTCCGGGCCGTTCGGAGGCGAAGAGCGCGAACGCATCGGCCACCGCCTGCGCGGCGCCCTCGGCGGTGCGGGTGCGACGCGAGGACACGAGCAGGTGCGACAGCGCCCCGGAGGAGTCCTTCGTCTCGTGCAGCATGCCGATGTCAGCGCGTTCCAAGCCGATCGGCACACCGGGGGAGAGGATGAGCATCGGCCGCGATTCGGCGTAGGCGGTCGCCGCGGCGGTGATGACGTTCGTCAGCCCCGGCCCCGAGGTGGTGATGACGACCCCGGGCTTGCCGGAGACGAGGAAGTACCCGTCGGCCCCGTAGCCGGCGCCCTGTTCGTGGCGCGGGGTGATCGCCCGGATCCCGAAGTCGGGCAGGTGCCGGTAGAACTCCAGGTTGTGGGTGCCGGGGATCCCGAAGATCATGTCGACGCCGTGGGCGGCCAGCGCTGCGACGACGGCCAGGCCGCCGTTGTGGAAGCGCTTTTCCGTCGCCGAGGCGGTGGTCGCCGCGGCCAGTGTGGTCTCCTGGGTCATGCGTCCTCCTTCCCGAAGCCGAGGCCGGTCGCGGCCGGGCCGCTGGGTTCGCTGTGTCCGCCGGCATCGGCGGCCCACAGGCTCAGCAGCTCGTAGCCGAGCTGGGCTGCGGCCAGGCCGGTGATCTCGGCGTGGTCGTAGGCGGGGGCGACTTCGACGATCTCAGCGCCGACGACGTTGAGGCCCTGCAGTCCGCGCACGGCGTTCATGAGCTCACGGCTCGTCAGCCCGCCGGCTTCCGGGGTGCCGGTGCCAGGTGCTGCGGCCGGGTCGAGGACGTCGATGTCGATGGAGATGTAGACCGGGGCATCGCCGAGGCGGCGGCGCATCCGGGCGACGATGTCGGAGACCGGGGAGAACTGGAAGTCATCGGAACGGATGATCTGGAAGCCGAGCACCTCATCGTCTTCGAGGTCTTTGGCACCGTAGAGCGGGCCGCGGATGCCGACGTGCATGCAGCGCTCCAGATCGAGCAGACCCTCTTCGCTGGCGCGGCGGAACGGGGTGCCGTGCGTGTACGGGGCACCCATATAGGTGTCCCAGGTGTCGAGGTGGGCGTCGAAGTGCAGCACGGCGATCTTCCCGTGGGTCTTGGCCACCGAGCGGATGTTCGGCAGGGCCAGGGTGTGGTCGCCGCCGAGCGTCAGCAGCTTCGCGCCATCAGCGCGCAGCGCATCGGCGTTGTTCTCGACGGTGGTGATGGCCTCTTCGATGTTGAAGGGGTTGACGCCCAGGTCGCCGCAGTCGGCGACCTGCTGAGCGGAGAACGGGTGCATGCCGGTGGCCTGGTTGTATGGGCGCAGCAGCTTCGAGGACTGGCGGATGTGGGCCGGGCCGAAGCGGGCGCCGGGCCGGTAGCTGACACCGGCGTCGAAGGGCACGCCGAGGACTTTGACGTCGATCGGCGCGCCGGGTCGGGCGGCCTCGACCTCGTCGATGCGCGGCAGCAGCCCGAAGGTCGGCGGTCCGGCAAACCGGGGTGTCAGGCTGTAGTCCGCTGGACCCAGCGGGGTGGTCTCATTCGTCATCGCGAATCCTCTCTCGTCTCGGAATGCTCGGCCGCGTGCGCAGGCAGCTCTGCCCGCTGACGGCAGACCCACCCTACGGGTATGTGCACAACCACCGATATGTCCACCATGGCAGGGTGTGGGCAATCACAGTCCACCACGGATAGAATCAGCGTTGTGGTCACTCTTGGACAGCTGCTCTCCCTGCCCGAACTGCACCTGCAGGTCGTCTCCGATCCGCCAGGCTGCCGCAGCGCACCGGTGACGATCGTGCACTCGTCCGAGCTGCCCTCGGTCGACCAGTGGCTGGCCGGCGGCGAGGTGCTGCTCACCATCGGCGCGCTGCAGGACCTCGACTCCCCGGACGCCGCCGACTACATCCGCCGCGTCCACGCCGCAGGAGCCGTCGCACTGGGCATCGGGCTCGGCGAGCACCTGCCGAACGCCCGCGCGCCCGAGCAGCTCATCACCCACGCCCGCGCGGTCGGGCTGCCGCTGTTCATGGTGCCCGAACCGGTGCCCTTCGTCGCTGTTGTCGAGGCTTTCACCCGTCTGCGCGAAAGCGAATCCGCCCACGAGGTCTCAGCGCTCGTGCGCACCCAGCGCCGCTTCGCCACCGCCTTGGCCGCCCGCGGCACGAACGCCCTGCTGGCCGAGATCTCCCGGGCGCTTGGCGCCCCGGTCGCGCTCGCCTCACCGACCGGCCGGCTGCTCGGCACCACCGAACGTGTGGCCGCCCGCCAGGGGCTGCCGGGCCTGTTGCGCGAGGAGCTCATCACCGCTGCCGCCGCCGGTGGGACCGCGCCCCGGCTGCTGCGGGCCACCGCGCCCGAGGTGGTGGCCGGTTCGGATCTGGAGGCGATCCCGGTCGGCTCGGAGACGGTGACCGGTTGGCTGCTCACCCCGGTCGCCGGCACCCGGCCCGGTGGGGACCGGCACAATTCTCGCACCCTGCTGCTGGCGACCGCGGCAGCGCTGCTGGCGCTGCAGGACACCCGGCTGGCCGATCGCCGAGAGCTGGCCGCACAGCTGTGCACCGGGCTCATCGGGGCCGATGAACTGCCTGAGCGCTTCGCAGATTCCACCGGCTTCAGCCTGCCAGCCGCGCTGAGCTTCGCGATTGCCGGCGGCGAGCGGGCGGCAGAGCACAGCGAGGAAAGCGGGGCGAACTCCCGATTCGACGCGCTTCTCACCGATCTCAGCCCGGGCGTGTTCCACCATCCCACCACCTCGGGAACGGCGCTCATCTGCCCGCCAGGGCTGCGCGGCTTGGTCGAGGCCATCTGCCGTGCGCTCGGCATCCCGGTGACCGATTGGTCGGACGGCACCCCCGACCAGGTGCATGATCGGTGGCATGAGTGGCGCTACGGTGCTGGCGATCGCCGCTCACAGCTGGGGCAGCTGCTCGCCTCTGTCAGCCGCGAGGCCGCCGCCGATTTCGTCCAGCGCACCCTCGGCCCGCTCACTGCAGCCGATGACGACGGGATCCTCATGCGCACTTTAGAGCACTTCGCCTCAGCTGGCGGCAACCGTGATGCGGTCGCTCAGGCCCTCGGCGTGCACCGCCACACGGTGCGCGCCCGGCTGGAGCGGATCCGCCAGATCCTCGGCTACGACCCGCGCGAACCCGGCCACCTGCAGGCGATCGGCATCGCCTTCCTGCTGCGCGAGACCACCACAGCCCACCGCTGAGACCCGGCCCCGGCCGCAGCCATGCGGCTGTGCGGGCGCCTCGTCACCAGGGTTTGGTGTCGCTGCCGCTGCTGTTGTCGCCCCGGTCGTCCTCATCGTCGCGCTGACGCTGGTCGGCCTCCCGGTTGCGCTCCTCGAGCTCACGCTGTTTGCGTTCGGCTTCGGTCTCCTGACCACCACCGTCGCTGCCATCGCCGCCAGAGCCCTCGCCGTCACCGGGCTCGCCACCGCCGCCGTCGCCGGAGTCGTCTCCGCCGTCACCGCCTTCGTCGTCTCCACCGGAGCCGTCACCGCCATCGTCGCCGCCGTAGCCACCGTCGCCGGGGTTGTTCATGTCCTCCTGGGACTCATCGATGCGCTGTTCGGACTCGTCCATCTGCTGGTCGCTTCTGCTGCCTTCCGGCCGACACTCCTCAGGAGCCTCCTGGAGGGTGGTGCGGGCCAGATCGAACTTCTCATTGGCCTCATCAGTGCTCTCAGCGGTCTTGAACTCCTCGGCCTGCTGCTCGTAGACGTAGGAGAGGTTGACCCGCACAGCGCACTCATCGCGCACCGGCGTGAGGTCGAGGGCGCGTTCGAGCAGGGGCTGGGCATCGTCGTAGCGGCTTTCGGCGGCTGCCACGGTGCCGATGTTGAACGGCGGCTTGTGGTGTTCGAAGAGGCTGATCTTCTCGAACCGCTTTGAGAGCCGGACAGTCTCGTCGTAGTCCGCCTGCTTGTAGGCCCGGGATGCGCTGTGCAGCGTCCAGACGCACACAAGACTGTAGATGCACACGAGCGCCAAGGCAGCGCCCAGCGTCCCGCGGATGAGGTGCGGCCACAGCCGGCGGCGCGGCTTCTTCTCCGGTTCCGCGGTCGGCTTCGCCTGTGCATCAACCTTCGTTTCGCCTGGCTTTGTCTCACCCGGTTTCGCCTGCGCGGACTCTGCCGGCTGCTGTGCAACCGGATGCTTCTTCGGGTCCTGTGGCTGCCGGTCAGTCGAGTTGTTCACCGTGACCTCCTCAGCAGTGCGTAGAGTCGGTTGAGGGACCGGAACTGGCCCAGGGATCGCCCGGCGTCGACGGTCAGCAGCGCGATGACGCCGAGCAGCGGAATCCAGAAGTAGTCGCTGCGGCCGTCTGCGACGTGCTCGTCGTTGTGCTGCTCTTCCAGCTCCGGCATCGTCACCGCCGCCTTCAGCTCGGTGCCGGCGGTGCGGTGGGTGTAGTCGACCCCGAGGTCCTTGGCGATGGCCTTGAGCTGGTCCTCATCGATGACCGACAGGGCATCCTTGCCGGTCTCCGGGTCCTGGATGTACTCAGGTGGTTCCGGATCGGTCGTGCTGCCGTCGATCGACCAGTCGAAGCCGGCGGTCTCCAGCATCCGCCCACCAGCAGAGGTACCGTAGCCGAACACCCCGCCGCCGTCGATGCGGTCGCCGATGTCGGCCAGCGACTCGGGCTGCTGATCGGAGGTCTGCTCACCGTCGCCGAAGTAGAACACGAACCGCTGGTTGTCCGGATGGTTCTCCTCGCTTTTGTCCAGCCGGGAGGCCAGCTCACCGCGGGCGGCGGTGACCGAGCTGCCGGTCGACGAGGTGGTCCGCTCCGGGCGCATCACCTCGAAAGCGGAGCGCACTGCGGCATGATCGGTCGTCAGCGGTACCCGCACGCTGGCACGGGAGTCGAAGGTGATGACGCTGACGCGCGCGCCTGGCAGCTGTTCGAGCAGCGCGTCGACATCGGCGCGCACACCCTCGAGCCGCGGCTTGTCGCCGTCCCAGTCTTCGGCCACCGCCGAGGCGGTGGTGTCGACGAGCAGGAATACGTCGGCTGCCGCGACGGGCACCTCGGTGGTGACCTCGGTCGGTACGCCCGGTCGCAGGCATGCGCCGATGAGGAGGGCGGCAGCGACGGCGCGCAGGATCCAGGCGATGCGCCGGCGGCGGATGAGGATCGCCAGGGTGATGCACCCGCCGATGAGCAGCACGGCGAGCACGGCCAGCAGCGGCCACGGCATGATCGGGGCGATGCTCATAGCCGGAACCTCCATGCGAAGACGAAGGCGATGATGACGCCGATGAGTGTGAGGGTCAGCGGCACGACTGGCCGGTCGTGGACAAGCGTGACCGGGGTGGCATCGGTCAGCTTGGCCTCCTCTTCCTGGATCGAGCGCACGATGCCGTCAACGGCGGACTGCCCGCCGAGTGAGTAGTGCTCCCCGCCGGTGCTGTTCGCGGTGTTCTTCAGCTCGTCCATCGGGCCGGCGCCGAGGAAGGAGAACGGCGGGGCGAGGGTGTAGACGCGGATGTCGCGTTCGACGGCGAGCTCGGTGGCCTCATTGAGCTGGTAGATCGGCACTCCGGCCAGTTCGTTGTCGGTGGCGAAGATGATCGAGCGGGAGCGCTCCTCGTCCTCCTTCTTGTCGAAGGAGCCGATGCAGGAGGCCAGCCCGTCGCCGATGAGTGAGGATCCGCTGACGTTCGGGTCGATGGTCCCGGCCATGAAGCCGGTGCCCTCGGTGCCCCAGGACTCGAAACCGTCCTTGGCCTCTTCGAGGAATTCGCGGACCATGTCGTAGTCGTCGGTGAGCGGGAAGACGGTCACGGCGGTGGAGTTGAAGACGGTCATGCCGATGCGCTCGCCTTGGAAGGAGTCGAGCATCTGGATGTAGGAGTCGACGATGTCGGCGTCGTAGGTGAGCATCGACCCTGAGGCGTCGAGGCAGAGTACGACGTCGCGGCGGTGCTGATCAGGGGTGATCGTCTGCACGGTCGAGGGCCGGGAGACTCCGACAAGCGCGCTGAGCAGCGGCAGCAGCGTGACGAGGAAGACCGCGAGTGCGCCGAGCAGCAGCCGCTTGCGGCCGCGGGCGAAGGCCGGCAGGGCGGTGAGCCGGCCGATGTGGGCAACCGGGACGCGGCCGTGGCGCTCGTGCTTGCGCGGCCGGGAGAGCAGCCAGATGAGCACGGCCAGGACGGGCAGGAGGGCTAAGGGCAGCCACCAGAATGTCAGGACCATCTGTCGACCAGCCCCCTCACACGCGCAAGCTGAGTGCCGGCGTTCGTCGGCTCCTCGCGGGCGAACTCATCGGCATACAGGCGCTCGACGACCTCGGCGACGGTGCCCAGCCGGAAGGCCTTGAGCTCGCGCAGGGTCATGTGCCGGATGTTGAGGTTCCAGGCGTCGCGGGCGAAGTCGCGCACGATCTCCGAGAGCCGGTGGGCGACCTCGCGGTCGGACAGCTCGCCGGCCTGCCAGGACTTCCCGACCTCGTCGACGGTCACCAGGTACTTGTGCCGGACGCGCTCCGGGACTCTGGCGGTGCCGCCACCGCGCAGCCCGGCGCGGTAGACGCGCGCGCCCAGCGGCCACAGCAGCAGCACGGCAGCGGCCAGCGCGGCGAACACGACTGCGGCATACCACCAGTCGCTGGGTCCCAGGGCCGGGTGCAGGCTAGCGGCGAAGAGCATGCTGTTTCCTCATGAGCCGGCGCAGCTGGCGCAGCGCGTGCCGGGAGTCGTCAACACGGACATGGGCGATGCCGGCCGAGCGGAGGAACCCCTCGGTGCGGTGCTTGCGTTCGGCCTCGGCGTGGGCGTACTGCTCAGCGAGCTCCTTGCCGCCGAGCAGCTCGTGCGGGATCGGCAGGTGCCGGTCATCGGAGATGTCGAAGGGCACCGCGCCGCGGCCGAAGCCGGTCAGCTGCGCATCGGAGACTGTCAGCCACATCATCTCGTGCTGGGCGCTCAGCCGGCGCAGCAGCGGCATGTCCTCACGCACCAGGCCGATGTCATCGGCGATGACGAGGAGCATCATCCGCCGCCTGAGGTGCTCTGCCGCCCAGGTCAGCTGCCTGCGCACATCCGAGGGGCGCCCGCGGCCGCCGGCGGACTGGATGCCGCGCAGCAGCTGCTCCAGGTGAGCTTCGGTGCCCTTGAGCCGGCTGGCCGCGGTGTGCTCGGCATCGCCGTGCATGAGCATGACGTCATCGCCGTGGCGCACTGCCAGATACCCGGTCATGCCCGCGAGCAGGATCGCCAGTTCGCGCTTGCTCTCACCGCTGGCGGCGATGGCATCGAAGTTGCGCCCGGAGTCGGCGATGATGCCCAGGGCGTGCCGGCGGTGGGCGACATAGCGCTTGACCAGGGGAGAGGTGTGCCGGGCGGTGGCCTTCCAGTCGATGTCGCGGATCTCGTCGCCGACGACGTATTCGCGCAGGTCATCGAAGTCCATGCTGTGGCCGTGGTAGATCGAGGCGTACTCGCCTTCGAGCAGCCCGCGCATCTTGCGGTGCGCGTGGATCGTCATGTTCGCCTTGACCTTCGTCAGCAGGGCAGTCATCACGGAGTCCTGATCGCAGCGAGCAGGTCGTTGATGATCCGCTCGACCTTGACGTCCTCGGCCACGGCCTCGAAGTTCAGCAGGATGCGGTGGCGCAGCACGCGGTGGGCGATGTCCTTGACGTCTTCGGGGATGACGTAGTTGCGCCCGCGGATCATCGCCAGAGCACGCGAGGCGTTGGTGAAGGCGATCGAGGCGCGCGGGGAGGCGCCGCACTCGATGAATCCGGCCAGCGGCCCGATGTAGCGGCCGGCTGAGCGGGTGGCGGTGACGATCTCGACGAGGTAGCGGCTAATCGCCGGGTCGATGTAGATGCTGCGCGCATAGCTGCGCAGCATGTGCACGTCTTCAAGCGAGCACGCCGGCGGCATCTTCGCGGCCTTGTCGAACACCCCGGCATCGAGCCGGCGCAGGATCTCCATCTCCTGGTCCGGGTTCGGGTAGTCGAGCAGATCCTTGAGCATGAACCGGTCGAGCTGGGCCTCGGGCAGCTGATAGGTGCCCTCCTGCTCGATCGGGTTCTGGGTGGCCATAACGAGGAACGGTTCGGGCAGCGGATAGGTCTTCCCGCCGATCGTCGTCTGCTTCTCCTGCATCGCCTCGAGCATCGCCGACTGCGTCTTCGCGCTCGAGCGGTTGATCTCATCGAGCAGCACGAGGTTGGCGTGCACCGGGCCGAGCTGCGTTTCGAAGGCACCGGTCGAGGAGTTGTAGATCTGGGAGCCGATGATGTCGCTGGGCAGCAGGTCGGGGGTGCACTGGATGCGGTTGAAGGAGGCCTCGACCGAATCGGCCAGCGCGGCAGCCGCCGTCGTCTTCGCCAGTCCCGGCACGCTTTCGAGCAGCAGGTGCCCGCCGGTCAGCAGTCCCAGCAGCAGGGTCTCGCGCAGCCGCACCTGTCCGACGACAAGTGAGTCGAGGTACTTCTGGATCCGTGACAGGATCGCCTGTGCCTGGGTGATCTCCTGCGTATTGGCCGGACGCTCATCGGGTGCCATGGTGCTCCTCATGTTGCCTGCCCGGGCCCGGCCCGGCGCAGCGGGGTCATCTGCGTGGTTCCCACACTATCGGCCGGCACTGACGTCTGGCTGACCGTGGTGTGACAGGCCTGCCACATGTGTGACATGGTCGGTTTTCCGGTCCCGAGGCGGTGGTCGCCTGCTGTGGCGCCGGCTGCGTGCCCATTGTGGGTCCGGTCACGCACCGACGGCGGGTCCGGTCACAGGATTCATGCCTGGCGGAGGGTCTGCGACACGCGGCTGAAAATATTCGCGAGAATTTTCAGCTGTGGATAGAGCGGCTCGTCAGGCGTGGGTGTTTGCCAGGCGCGGTTCGTGCCTGCCCGCATGTGTGCTGGTAAGCGAACTACACGCGTGTTGTTCACATGGTGTGGATGCCCGGTGTGGGCGGTGCGCACCGCTTGTGCAAAACCGTTGACCTGCCTCAAATCACACTGGTGTAACACATGATCTAGGGGTACGCTGGTGGGCAGACACAACATCTAGTGGTTGAACTGCCGGCGCGGGTCGATAGCTCCGATCACCGTCAGGACGGGGAGAGCACCGGATGGCCGCCCATCAGAACACCGCATCAGACACCGAATTCCTCTGGAGGAAGACGCCATGATCACCGTGTACACCAAGCCAGCATGTGTGCAGTGCACCGCAACTTTCCGCGCGCTTGATTCGCGGGGAATCGACTACCGAGCCGTCGACCTCACTGAGGAGCCCGGTGCGCTCGATGTCGTCAAGGCAATGGGCTACATGCAGGCTCCGGTCGTCGTGACCGACAGCGATCACTGGTCGGGCTTCCGCCCGGACAAGATCGCGACTCTCGCCGGCAGCGGAGCCGCTGCCTCTGTCGTGGCCTCGTGATGCAGTCGTGCTCGTCGTCTACTACTCAAGTGGATCTGAGTACACCCACAAGTTCGTCAACAAGCTGGACCATCCCGGCCTGCGGCTTCCCCTGCTGACAAAAGAGCCGACTCCCATCGTGGGTGAGCCCTTCGTGCTCATCACCCCTACCTACGGGGCGGGCAAGAACCGGGGAGCGGTGCCCAAACAAGTCGTCAAGTTCCTCAACGTCGAGGAGAACCGCAATCGTCTCGTCGGCGTCATCGGCGCAGGCAACACCAATTTCGGTGAGTACTACTGCGCTGCGGCCTACAAGGTCGCTGCCAAGTGCCAGGTGCCGCTGCTGTACAACTTCGAGTTGCTCGGCATGCCCGAGGACGTCGAGAAAGTCAACAAAGGATTGGATTCACTGTGTCAACAACCGTTGAAGACCGCGACCTAGAAGCGATCATCCGCGAGGAGACCGACCTCGACTACCACGCGCTCAACGCGATGCTCAACCTCTACGATTCCGAGGGACGCATCCAGTTCGCACGCGACCGTCAGGCGGCCCGGCAGTTCTTCCTGCAGCACGTCAACAACAACACCGTCTTCTTCCACGACCTCAAGGAGAAGATCGACTACCTCGTTGAGCACGACTACTACGAGAAGGAAGTCCTCGACCAGTACTCGTTTGAGTTCATCGAGAAGCTGTCGAAGCAGGCGTATGCCAAGAAGTTCCGCTTCCAGACCTTCCTCGGCGCGTTCAAGTTCTACACCTCGTACACGCTCAAGACCTTCGACGGCAAGCGCTACCTTGAGCGCTTCGAGGACCGCGTCGTCATGGTCGCGCTGTTCCTCGCCCGCGGTGACGAGCAGCTGGCGACCCAGCTGATGGAGGAGATCATCTCCGGTCGGTTCCAGCCGGCCACCCCGACCTTCCTCAACGCCGGCAAGCGCCAGCGCGGCGAGCTCGTCTCGTGTTTCCTGCTGCGCATCGAGGACAACATGGAGTCGATCGGCCGCTCGATCAACTCTGCTCTGCAGCTGTCCAAGCGCGGCGGCGGTGTGGCCTTCGCCCTGACGAACATCCGTGAGTCCGGTGCCCCGATCAAGAAGATCGAGAACCAGTCCTCGGGCGTCATCCCGATCATGAAGCTGCTGGAGGATTCCTTCTCCTACGCCAACCAGCTCGGCGCACGCCAGGGTGCCGGTGCCGTGTACCTGCACGCCCACCACCCGGACATCTACAGCTTCCTCGACACCAAGCGCGAGAACGCCGACGAGAAGATCCGCATTAAGACCCTCAGCCTCGGCGTCGTCATCCCGGACATCACGTTCCAGTTGGCGAAGAAGAACGAGGACATGTACCTCTTCAGCCCGTACGACGTCGAACGCGAGTACGGGGTGCCGTTCAGCGAGATCTCGGTGACCGAGAAGTACTACGAGCTCGTCGACAATCCGCACATCAAGAAGAAGAAGATCAACGCCCGTGAGTTCTTCCAGACTCTGGCAGAGATTCAGTTCGAGTCCGGCTACCCGTACATCATGTACGAAGACACCGTGAACCGCGCGAACCCGATCGACGGCAAGATCATCATGTCGAACCTGTGCTCGGAGATCCTCCAGGTCTCCTCGCCGAGCACCTACCATGCTGATCTGTCCTACGACGAGGTCGGCAAGGACATTTCGTGCAACCTCGGTTCCCTCAACATCGCCATGACGATGGACTCGGAGAACTTCGGTCGCACCGTCGAGACCGCCATCCGCGGCCTGACGGCAGTGTCGGAGGCTTCGAACATCGACTCGGTGCCTTCGATCGCCCGCGGCAACGACATGTCGCATGCGATCGGGCTCGGGCAGATGAACCTGCACGGCTACCTGGCTCGTGAGCGCATCCACTACGGCTCCGACGAGGGCCTGGACTTCACGAACATGTACTTCTACACCGTCGCCTATCACTGTGTGCGCGCCTCAATGCTGCTTGCCAAGGAGCGTGGCCGCGCCTTCGAGGGCTTCGAGCGCTCGAAGTACGCGACAGGGGAGTACTTCGAGAAGTACATCAAGGGCGACTGGACGCCGCGCACCGATCGCATCGCGCAGCTCTTCGCCGACGCCGAGGTGCACATCCCGACCCCGCAGGACTGGGAGGAGCTCAAGGCGCAGGTCGCCGAGCACGGCATCTACAACCAGAACCTGCAGGCCGTTCCGCCGACCGGCTCGATCTCCTACATCAACAACTCGACCTCGTCGATCCACCCGGTCGCCTCGCGGATCGAGATCCGCAAGGAGGGCAAGATCGGCCGCGTGTACTACCCGGCTCCGTTCATGACCAACGACAACCTGGAGTACTACCAGGACGCCTACGAGGTCGGCTACGAGAAGATCATTGACACCTACGCTGAGGCCACTCAGCATGTTGATCAGGGGCTGTCGCTGACGCTGTTCTTCAAGGACACCGCGAGCACCCGCGACGTCAACAAGGCGCAGATCTACGCGTGGCGCAAGGGCATCAAGACGGTGTACTACATCCGCATCCGTCAGCTCGCCCTGCAGGGGACGGAAGTCGACGGCTGCGTCTCCTGCATGCTGTGAGTCGGCACGAGGCAACCTCACCACATCTTTGAGTTATCAGGAGTGAACATGACCGAGCAGCTCAAGCTCGTGTCCCATGTGGACGCAATCAACTGGAACCGTATCCAGGATGATGTCGACCTCGAGGTCTGGGATCGGCTGACAGCCAACTTCTGGCTGCCGGAGAAGGTGCCGCTGTCCAACGACGTGCAGTCGTGGGCAACGCTGACCGAGGATGAGAAGACGCTGACGATGCGCGTCTTCACCGGACTGACCCTGCTCGACACCATCCAGGGCACCGTCGGCGCAGTCTCCCTGCTGCCGGACGCACGCACCCCGCACGAAGAGGCGGTGCTGACGAACATCGCCTTCATGGAGTCGGTGCACGCCAAGTCGTACTCGTCGATCTTCTCGACGCTGGCCAACACCCGCCAGATCGACGACGCCTTCCGGTGGTCGACGGAGAACCAGTCGCTGCAGAAGAAGGCGCAGATCATCCTCAAGTACTACCGTGGGGACGATCCGCTCAAGCGCAAGGTCGCCTCGGTGATCCTGGAGTCCTTCCTCTTCTACTCCGGGTTCTACCTGCCGATGTACTGGTCGAGCCGGGCGAAGCTGACGAACACCGCTGACCTCATCCGCCTCATCATCCGCGACGAGGCCGTGCACGGGTACTACATCGGCTACAAGTACCAGCGCGGAATCGCCGAGGTCGACGACGCCCGCAAGCAGGAGCTCAAGGACTACACCTTCGAGCTGCTCTTCGAGCTCTACGAGAACGAGGTGCAGTACACCCACGATCTCTACGACTCCGTCGGGCTGGCCGAGGACGTCAAGAAGTTCCTGCATTACAATGCCAACAAGGCGCTGATGAACATGGGCTACGAGGCGATGTTCCCGTCATCGGTCACCGACGTGAACCCGGCGATCCTGTCGGCGCTGTCACCGAATGCCGATGAGAACCATGACTTCTTCTCCGGCTCCGGTTCGTCCTACGTCATCGGCAAGGCCGAAAACACCGAAGACGAAGACTGGGATTTCTGATTCCTGGCTCAGCGGCTCACCTCCTCAGCGGGGTGGGCCGCTTTCGTCATTCAGTCCTGAACGGCAAGCTGAGGGCACGCTATCGCGTTACCAACACTTATTCTCTTAAGTGTTGGTAAGATCAGATCATGTCGTCAGCCTCGGACACGGTCGTACCGATCGACCCGGTCTCTTCGGAGACGTTCGGCTGGGTGCCTCGGGCGCCCGGTCTGTACTCCCGTGTTGAGGTTCGACGCCAGACAGGTCCCTATGACGCAACTGTTCCGGCCGCTATCGCCAGCTGGGAACCCCACATGGCCGGTGAGATGACAGCCGACATCGAGGACGCGACCCGGCAGCTCGTCGAATTCGACGCGTACGCACAGAAGCGACTCGGAACAGACAGCCCGGCACTCGGCCCGATGACCGCCATCCTGCTGCGCACCGAATCAGCATCGAGCTCACAGATCGAGCAGCTGACGACATCCGCAAAGCAGCTCGCGCTCGCCGAGATCCACGAAGGAGACAAGACGAACGCCGTCACCGTGCTGGGCAATGTGCACGCGATGGAAACCGCACTCCAGCTTGCAGGCGACATCACAGCCGAGGACATCCTCGGCATGCACGCCGAGCTCATGCGCCATCAGCACGAGTTCGCACCTGTTGATGCGGGACGTTTCCGCGAACAGCAGGTCTGGATCGGACGCGGAGATGCCGGCCCGCGAACTGCGGACTTCGTCGCTCCGCACCACGCACGGGTTCCGGACGCAGTCGAGGACCTTGCGGCATTCATCCGGCGTGAGGATCTGCCTGTGCTCGCTCAGGTGGCAGTCGCACACGCCCAGTTCGAGACCATCCACCCGTTCACGGACGGCAACGGGCGCACCGGACGGGCCTTGGTCCACGCAATGCTGCGCCGGACCGGCTTGGTGACGTCCACTGCCGTTCCGGTCTCAGCTGGCCTGCTGACCGACATCGACCGGTACTTCGCAACCCTCGGTGCCTACCGCCTCGGTGACGCCGGCCCCATCATCCGCGCCTTCACACACGCTGCCCGAACGGCTGCCGTCACAGGTGCAGACCTCGTCGACAACCTGGCAGCCGAACTGGAGAACTCCCGAGCCAAGCTCGCCGGCCTGCGCGCAGATGCCGCCGCCTGGACGATCCTGCCCGTCCTCATCGGACAGCCGGTGGTCAACACCCGTTACATCATGAACCGGCTCGGCCTGGGGGAGATGACTGCGCTGCGCGCCCTGGCCACGCTGACCGAACGCGGAGTGCTGACCGAGATCTCCGGCCGAGCGCGCGGCCGCGTCTGGCAGCACCGCGGCATCCTCGACGTCCTCGACGACTACGCCGCCACCATCTGCCGCATGGCCAGCCGCTGACCCAGCACATATGCCGCCAGCCGCATTCCCCTCACCAGCTGGCGGACACTACCCTGGACAGCGTGCGACCCGAGGAGACGACGAACAGCCCGCGGACAACGGCGACAGATCAGCTGCCGAACGCCCGCGCCGCCGTGCCCGTCATCGTGCTCACCGGCTACCTCGGTGCCGGCAAGACCAGCGTCCTCAACCACCTGCTGCGCCATCCAGCCGCCCGCATCGGTGTCATCGTCAACGACTTCGGCGAGCTCAACGTCGACGCCGGACTCATCAGCGGCCAGGTAGACGAACCGGTCTCGATCTCCGGCGGCTGCATCTGCTGCCTCACCGACGCCGGCGGCATGGAAGACGCCCTCATCGCCATGGCCGCACCCGCGCTCGCCCTCGACGCGATCATTGTCGAAGCCAGCGGATTCGCCGAACCCCTCATCCTCGCCCGCATGATCTCCCGCTGGGGCCGCAGCCGCTTCCGCCTCGGCGGGCTCATCGACGTCATCGACGCCTGCGAGCACTTCACCACCATCGACGACGGCGACCTCCCGCCGGTCCGCTATGCCGCGGTCACCCTTGCGCTGGTGAACAAGCTCGACCTCGTTCCCGAAGCCGAACGCGGTGCCCGTCTTGATCGCATCCGCGACCGGGTGCATGCCCGCAATCCGCGTGCCGCGGTGCTGGGCACAGTGCTCGGCCGCATCGACCCGCACCTGCTCTTCGACGGGGCTCCCGCGCCCGAGGCGGAGGGCACCACAGCAGATCGGTCACCTGACGGCGCAGAGAGTTGGCAGCAGGGGGAGCTGCCGTTGCACGAGCTGTTCATGGATGCTTACACCGCCCGTGACGAGGCGATGCTGGCCGAACTGGACACCCCAGTCCACGACCACATCCATGCACACGCCGTTACCGTCGAAGTCCCCGGCGCTGTCGACGCCGATGCCGTGCTCGACCTGTTGGAGAACCTGCCGGCCGGTGCCTACCGGGCCAAGGGTGTCATCGCTGTGCCGACAGGTCGCGGGACGCGCTCGTATGTGGTTCAGGCTGTCGGCCCGAACGTCTTCGCCGCCGTCTCCGACGGGCCGAGTGAGGGCAGTGCGCTCGTCATCATCGGCGCAGAGTTGGATGAAGAGGCGGCCCGGGAGGCGGCGACTACTGCGCTGACCGAGCTGCCAGCAGATGGCCCGGCGACACCGGGATTGGAGCGGATCCGCTCGCTCATCCGGCTGCACAGCTGAGCGGACTCACTCCTCTTGGAGCATGCCACCGAGCACACCGAGCATCTGGGTGCGTGCCGCACGGCCGCGCTCACCGCGATGCTCGTGGAACACGTCGATGAGATTCTCGATGAGCAGCATGAAAGACGCCCGCGAGGTGTGCAGCAGCTCATCGTGGAAACTATCGCTGTCAGACGGCAGCAGCAGAAGCACGTCGGCAAGATCGGCGACGGGGGAGCCGGCAAACGATGTCAGCGCGATTGCCGTTGCCCCGCTGTCGCGTGCACTGCGCATCGCTTCGACCGTCGAACGGTTGATCCCAGAGCCGGAGATGACAACGCAGACTGAATCTCTGCCGAGCTGGCGGGCGACAATCTGCTGAGCAACCGGGTCGGCGAAGTGCTCGGCTGAACGTCCGGCCGCCGTGAGCCGCAGAACGAGGTCGAGCCCGAGGGGGCTGGAGAGACCATTGGCGACGACGAGCACCCGGTCGGCGTTGTCGACGGCGGTGATGAACTGTTCCACCGCTTCCTCAGTCAGTGCCGAGATCGCATGCGGCAGCTGGGCGGCGAACCGCTGAGTCCGCGCACGAAGCTGGTCGAGTGCAGAGCCACTTGTCACCTCGGCTCCAGCGTGGGCCGAGGAACCGAGCGCGAGCTCTTGTGCGAGAGCGACCCGCAGCTGCGGATACCCGTCATAACCGAGTGTCTGCGCTGTGCGCACGACGGTTGAGCGGCCGACGCCGACCCGGGTCGCGAGTTCCTGCGCGGTGTTCTCGATGCAGGCCGCCGGATCAGCGCGCACCGCTTCGGCGACCTGTCGCTCGGTCGGGTGCAGGGAGGGCGCCAGCGTCATGATGCGCACGCTGGGCAGGGTGTCAGGAGCTCCGTTCCATGCCACGAGGTTTGGCTCCTTCCATGATTCGGCGGCGAATGGCACCGGAAATGGTGTCCATGAGCATCGTCGCCAGGACGACGACGATGAGCAGCATGCCTACAGTGTCCCACTGCCTGTAGTTGGTGTAGTTCGACAGCATGCTGCCGATGCCGCCGGCACCGATGAGACCGAGCACCGCGGAGGTTCTGATGTTGATCTCGAAACGATAGAGCGCAAACGACAGCAGCGATGCCTTCGCAGCTGGCCAGAGTGCCCAGCGAGCCACCTCCGCTGTGGATCCGCCGGCGGCTCGAACCGCTTCAGCGGAGCCGTCCTGCACTGATTCGATCGTTTCGTAGACCCATTTGCCTTGGGTGCCGATGCCGGCGATGCCGAGCGCGAGTGCACCGGTGAACGGCGTCAGGCCGGTGACGGCGAGCAGCAGAAGCGCGATGATCACCTCGGGTACGGCGCGGATGACGGCGAAGAGACCGCGCAGCACGAACCTCAGCCAGGCCGGGCCGATGCCGTGCGCGGCGAGCATGCCGAGCGGGATTGAGATGACCACGCAGATGATCGCCCCGACCCATGCCATGGAGATCGAACGCCACGTCTCTTCGAGCGCACGCGGCAGCTTCTCCCAGTTTGGCGGGCCGAACATGAGCTGCAGGTAGTGCACGACCTGCGCGGGCACCCGGCCCAGATCTGTCCAGTCGATGCGCAGACCGGAAGCAGCGGCAAGGATGATGACGCCGACGATGACGGTGATGATCGTCTGGCGGCCACGGCTGGGGCGTGCCGGTGCCTCCGGCATGGCCGTGTGTGCGGCGGGCTGGCGTGCGGTGGTGGTTGGAGCGCTCATACCAGCCTCCGGCGCAGCAGGTTCGAGATGACTTCGATGATGATGACGACGACGAGGATTTCGAGGATGATCGCCGATACATCGTCATAGCGGAAGAAGGAGCGTCGTTCTTCGATGAGGCGGCCGATGCCGCCTGCGCCGACGAGCCCGAGGATCGCGGAAATGCGGACGTTGAGCTCGAGGACGTAGAGCCATTGATTCGCGAACAGAGGCATCACCTGCGGCAGGGCCGTCAGCCGGTTGATCTGCAGCTGGCTTCCCCCGGCTGCTCGCCCGGCCTCCATGTACCCGTGCTCCGAAGAATCGATGGCCTCGGAGACGAGCTTGACGATGATGCCGATGTCGAAGAGGAAGAGCGTAAGCACACCAGGCAAGGCGCCGGTGCCGACCATGACAACGAGGATTGAGGCGTAGACGAGGTCTGGAATCGAGCGGATGACATTGATGACCGTGCGTACGAACGTGCGCACGGGCCAGGACGGGTTCGTTGGTTTGGCGGCCCACAGGGTCAGTGGCACTGAAACGAGCGCGGCAGCGAAAGCGCCGACGATGGCCATCTGCAGAGTTTCCAGCATCGGGCCGACGGTCCGCGGCAGAAACGCGAAGTTCGGCTGCAGCAGCTGAACGAACTTGTTCCAGCCGTTGCGCCAGTGCTGGACGAAGGCGCCCAGATCGATATCGACCCCGCCGATCGCCGGTGTGCAGGCAAGCACGGTGAATGCGACGAACGCCGCGGCGATGAAGGCTGTCCGAACGTGGTTGCGCGGCTTCGGCGGCACGGTTGGCGTCGAACGCGCTGACGGCGCCGAAGATGCGTTTGCCGGGGCTGTGGCGGGGAGCTGGGAACTCATGGATGCTCTCCCAAAGAGGCGGCGTCGACAGGTTCGTCGCCGAGGGTGTCGCGGGCCTGGATCGGACGATCGTAGATCTCTTCGAACACCGCATCGGTGGCGTCTGCGGTTGGACCGTCGTAGACGATCTCTCCAGCGCGAAGCCCGATCATGCGGGTCGTGTACTGGCGGGCGAGGTCGATCATGTGGATGTTGACGAGCACGGTTAGGTGCCGCTCGGCGTTGATGCCCTGCAGATCGGCCATCACCGCATGCGCGGTGGGCGGATCTAGGCTGGCAACCGGTTCGTCAGCGAGCATCACCTGCGGTTCCTGTGTCAGCGCGCGGGCGATGGCCACCCGCTGCTTCTGCCCACCGGAGAGCGCGCCGGCGCGGCTCCATACCTTCTCCAGCATCCCGACCGAGTCGAGGGCGCGCAGCGCGAGGTCCCGGTCCGCTTGGGTGTGCAGGCCGAACAGGCTGCGATACCACGGCGTATAGGCGAACCGTCCGACAAGTACGTTGTCCATGACGGAGGTGCGCTCGGCGAGATTGAAGCCCTGGAAGATCATGCCGATTCCGCCGCGCGCTCGACGCAGGGCCGAACCGCTGATGGAGGTGATCTCGTGCGGACCGACGTGCACGGTGCCCTCTGATGCGGCGACGAGACCGTTGATCGTGCGGATGAGGGTCGACTTGCCCGATCCGGAAAGACCGACGATCGAGACGATTTCACCGGGAGCAATGCTCATCGACACATTGCGCAGCCCGCGCGTGCCGTTGGGATACGTCACGGAGACGTTGTCGAGTTCGATATGCCACGGTGCGGCGGCCGGATTGCTTCCGGCCGCCGCACGGCCTGCATCAGAGTGCATGCAGAATGCCCTTCTTCAGGTGCCGCGTCTGGGACGGCAGAATGATCACTGCGAGAACTCCTCGAGGATCTCGCCGTAGCGCTGAATCTGGTCTTCTTCCAGCTCAGTGGTCCAGTCGGAGAGGTTGACGAGATCCTGCATGACGGTCTTGGCCTCATCGGAGGAATCCGCGTAGTTGTCCATCAGATCGGTGAGATTCTTCTTGAGGTCCTCTGGCAGATCCTGGGCCACAGCAACTCCGCCGTTGGGAATCATGTCCGAGTAGGCGAAAGCGACCGCCTTATCGCCGATGTCCGGGGTCTCCTGGAGCACCTCTGAGCGGGCGTCCCAGAAGGCGAACCCGACTTCGGCATCTCCGTTGGCCACAGCGATGACGGCGTTGTTGTTGCCCTCGACCGGGATCTGCTCGATATCGGAGTCAGGATTGAGGCCCTGTTCCTTCATCGCAACGACCGGGTACTGGTAGCCCGCTGGCGAGGTGGTGGCCTGGACTGCGACCTTCGCACCCTTGGCCTTCTTGAGAGCTTCGAGACCCTTCGGCCCCTGTCCCGAGGCGGTGGAACCGGCCTCTTCGAGGCCGTTGCAGTACGTCAGCTCGGCATCTGCCGCCTGGTACGTCGCCTTGACCGGCTCGTCTTCGCAGTACTTGTCAGGGTCGTTGGTGACGGCCATCGAGGCATAGGAGGTGGCTCCGAACCGGACGTCGCGAAGGATGAGCTCGGCGTTGTACTGGTTCATGGCGTTGTAGATCGAGCCAGCATCGGTGATGATGACCTGCGCCTGATCCGAGCCGAGGGCTTCGACGGTGGCGGCGTAGTCGTTGGCGACGACTCCGTTGACCTCAATGTCGAGCTCTTCGCTGAGGTACTTCGTCAGCGGGTCGAGGGCTTCAGCAAGATCTTCACCCTGAATGGAGGGGACGAGCGAGATCGTGATGGAGTCGGGGTTGTCGGATGCGCTGGAGGCCGAACCGCAGCCTGCTGCGGTGACGGCAAAGGCGAGTGCTGCGGTGGAAGCGAGCAGAGGACGGATCATGACAGCCTGCTTTCTTTGGTTTGCAGTGGAGTGGAGGAAACTGACGCGGAGTGGGCCCGAGCCCAATTGAGGATTCCATCGCGCAGATCGGCCAGCGAGCTTCCGCGCATGGTGACGGGAGCTGCACTGTCGAACGCGGTCGCCCCGACGAGGGCGGTGTCTGCGCCCATCGCCCAGGCGGGCGCGAGATCGAACTCGACGATGTCGCCGATGGCGAGTACAGGACCGCGCACATAAGCATGCCGGGCGATGTCGACGAGCCCCAGGGGTTTGCCGACGTTGAAGTGCACGGCGTCGAAGCGCTCGCGCACTCCCCAGGAGTCGAGCACCTGATGGATGCTCTGCTCAGGGGCGTTGGTCGCCAGGGTGAGTTCGGCGTGCGGTGCGAGCGCGGCCAGGAAGCCATCGAGGTCCTCGATGGTTCTCACGGGTGCATCGGCGGTGCCGAGCTTCACCCGACTGCGTCGATACGCACCGGACAGCGTGTCCTCATCGACTCCATCAGCTGCAGCCAGCGAGCCGACGATGTCATAACCGTCGCGGTAGGTGCGGTCGCCGGAGTCGAAGTCCGCAAGTGCTTCATCGACGCGCGAGCGAAAATCCGCGCCGGCGAATGCGGCGGCTTCGTCGGCGTAGGCCAGGACAGGGCCATGCCCGATCGCCAGAGTGCCATCGAAGTCGAAGATGATGCTTGCTGCCACGGGGCTCCTTTGGGTTGTACGACCACAGCTGTGGACGTACCGTCCACGATAAATAGACTATGTGAACGGAGCGACCACGGGAAGGTGAATTTGCGGTGACAGTGTCCAAACCGCATAGAAATGCCCCGGCAGACGGAATCAGCCGGGGCAGGTGCAGCACATAGGAGGTGGCGGGTCAGTCCCCGCGCGCCAGCCGGCGAAGCGTCTCCTCCGTGTCATCGCTCACCCCCGCAGCGCCGGCAGAGATCGGACCACCGCGGGACTCTTCGAAGGCCAGGGCGTCGGCAAAGGTCTGTTCCAGCGGTCGGTGTGTCAACCCACGGGCGCGTGCGGCATCAGCGCCGACGGTGCCGATGAAAGGCATGTCCGGGATCTCGGCCCACAGCGGCAGACTCTCTGGCCCCATCCACATGCCCGCGCCGGCATCGGTGAGGAGACCAGCGTCCACGGGCACGAACTCCACCTCCGTGCCGGCCGCCTGCTGTGCGGCGTCAAGCAGCTCTCCGAGGGTGGCTGTGGGGCCGGCGGCATTGAAGATCCCCGTCGTCCGATGCTCAGCGCAGTGGACGATCCAGTCGGCCAGGTCGGTGACGTCGAGCAGGCTGAGGGGGAATCCGATGTCCATCAGAACCACCACCTCGGGCCCGGTGGGATGTGCGAACCGCCACGGGTAGTAACCCGAGCGGCCGGTGTCATCGCCGGCGCCGCCGAGCAGGCCGGGGCGGATGATGAGGTGCTGGGCAGCAAGCCGTTCGACAGCTGCCTCGCAGGCTGACTTCGCGGCACCGTAGTCGGTCATGGATTCGAGCTTGTCGTTGGCCATGGCCGGGTGGATCGGGGCGGTCTCGTCAGGTTCGAAGATGTCGCCGCGCGCGTAGACGCTGGCCGAGGAGATGTAGATCCAGTGCGCGGCGTCGACGGTCCCGAGCGCGTCGCGGACGAATCCCGGGTGGCTCGTCAGGTCGATCGCGACGTCCCAGGTGCGGCCGGCCAGTGGCTTCAGCGCGTCAGCGGAGTCGCGGTCGACGGTGATGAACTCGGCGGCCTTGTCCACGGGAGTCGTGCCGCGGCAGGCACACGTGACGTGATGACCGGCGTCGGTGAAAGCGGTGACGAGCTGACGGCCGAGCATGCCGTTGCCGCCGAAGAGAAGCACTGAGAGACTCATGCCCTCACGCTAGGGCTCGGGGCGACCAGTCACAATGCCGATCCGCTGTCAGCAGAAGGCGGGAGGCGATAGAGCGGATCAAAGCGGTACCGGTCGAAGCTTCCTTCTCGCGGACGGGTTGAACGAGGGATATCCACAGATTTGTCCGATGCGTTGCGGTGCAGGTTTGGGAAAGTACCGTTTTGGAGTATGGGGCGATACTGGAAGAGGCATCCGCAGAAGGAGCTCGAAGCGCTGCTGGGAGAGTTTCATGAAGCAAACTGGAAGATCGTTGACCCGCGGAAGAAGTACTATAAGGTGAAGTGCCCCTGCGGCAAGCACATTCGAACCATCCACCTCTCGCCGAGTAATCCGAACTACGTCAGGGACACACTTGGGTGGTTGTACAGACAGCCTTGCTATCCCTGGGAGGAGGGCACATGAGTCAGCAACAGAGCGTCATGGTAGTTTCCGAGATCGAGTTCCGCGTCTCCATCAGTGGCGATACTGATCTGGAATCAGTCTTCGATGCCCTCGCCGATGAGCTTGCGTCGTTGGAGGACGCGACAATGGGTCTGCTCGATTCGACCGTCTCCATGGACGCGAACGAAAGTCTCATTGCCGCCACCGTCACGACCGAAGGTGACACTTTCGAAGCGGCGGCTCAGACAGCCGACTCCGCAGTTCGGGCAGCCGTGCACGCGGCCGGCGGCGCGACGCCGGGCTGGAACGCCATCACCGTCAGAGACACCTCAGAGCTCGTCTCGAACTCGTGAATGAGCAAAGCGCCTCGCACTGAACACAGTGCGGGGCGCTTCGTCGTTCAACAGGTGCGGGTGGTTCTCACCGTCCGGTCCAGCGCGGCGCGCGCTTCTCGGCGAATGCCGTGGCGCCTTCGCGGGCATCGTCGGATTCCATGACCGGGTCGCTGATGGCAGCCTGGCGAGTGAACTTCTCACCGGCCGGCCAGCCGGGGCTGTCGCTGATGATCTGCTTCGAGGCGCGCACAGCCAGCGGCCCGTTCGCGGCGATCCGCTCAGCCAGCGCGAGCGCTCCGTCGAGTGCCTGGCCCTCAGGCACCAAGGCGTTGACGAAGCCGTGCTTCTCACCGAAGGCCGCCGGGTAGATGTCACCGGTGAGCGCCATCTCCATCGCCACCGCCCGGTGGGTGCGCTCCGGCAGAGTCACGAGACCACCGGCTGCAGCGACCAGGCCGCGCTTGACCTCTGGGATGCCGAACTTCGCCGACTCCGAGGCGACGACGAGATCGCAGGCGAGCATCGTCTCGAACCCACCGGCCAGCGCGTAGCCTTCGACCGCGGCGATGAGGGGCTTGGCAGGTGGTGCCTCGGTCAGCGCCAGGAACCCGCGGCCGGGCAGGCCGGGCAGCTCACCGCGCACGAATCCCTTGAGATCCATCCCGGAGCAGAACGTTCCGCCGGCACCGGTGAGCACGGCGACGCTGAGGCTGTCGTCCGCATCGAAATCGTCGATGATCCCGGCCATGAGCCGGACCATCTCGGCGGTCGCTGCGTTCTTCGCCTCGGGCCGGTTGAGGGTGATGACGAGGACGCCGCCGCGGACCTCGGTGAGCACCGCGGGCTGCTCGGTCATGATCCGGCCCCGAGGGTGGCGAGAATGTCGGCCTTGGCAGCCTCGTACTCATCGGCCAAGCGGGCGACGAGCTCACCGGCGGGCAAGGACTCATCGATCGTGCCGATGCCCTGGCCGGAGCCCCAGATGTCGCGCCAGGCCTTCGACTTCTCCGAGCCGCCGGAGCCGAAGTTCATCTTCGAGGGGTCGGATTCGGGCAGGTTGTCCGGGTCGAGGCCGGCGGCTTCGATGCTGCCGCGCAGGTAGTTGCCGTGCACACCGGTGAAGAGGTTGGTGTAGACGATGTCGCTGGCCGTGGAGTCGACGATCATCTGCCGGTAGCCGTCGGTCACCTGCGCCTCCGGGGTCGAGAGGAACGCCGAGCCGACATAGGCGAAGTCGGCACCGGCCGCCTGGGCGGCGAGGACCGACCGGCCGTGGGCGAGAGCTCCGGAGAGTGCGATCGGGCCGTCGAACCAGGCGCGGACCTCGTTGAGGAAGGCGAACGGCGAGAGCATTCCGGCATGTCCGCCGGCGCCGGCGGCGACGAGGATGAGCCCGTCGGCGCCCTTCTCGATCGCTTTGTGCGCGAAGCCGTTGTGGATGACGTCATGGAGCACGATGCCGCCGTAGGAGTGCACGGCGTCATTGACCTCGGTGCGCGCGCCCAGCGAGGTGATGACGATCGGCACCTGGTGCTTGACGATCGTCTCCAGGTCGGCCTCGATGCGGTTGTTCGACCGGTGCACGATGAGGTTCGCGGCCACCGCGCCGACCGGCTTGTCCGGGTTCGCTTTGGCGAAGGCCGCATTGGATTCTTCGATCTCGTGCAGCCACTCGTCGAGCAGCTCGGCCGGGCGCGCGTTGAGCGTGGGGAACGCGCCGATGACACCGGCCTGGCACTGCGCGGTGACGAGCTGGGGGCCGGAGGCGATGAACATCGGCGATGCGATGACCGGCAGCCGCAGGGGACGGGTGAGGACCTCGGGAAGAGCCATGTTTCTCCTCGGAAATATCGGGGTGACCGAACGATTGTTAAGCACTGTCGCCCACTACTGTAACCCACACCACGCGCAAGGCGGCGGCCACCCGTTCAGGTGACCGCCGCCTCGGGCGCGGTTGCCGGCTGAAGCCGGCGGGACCGATCAGGTGTCGGTGAAGTTCGGGTCGCGCTTCTCGACAAAGGCGGCCATGCCCTCAGACTGGTCGTTGGTCGCCAGCGAGGAGTGGAACAGACGGCGCTCGAAGAGCAGACCCTGCTGCAGCGTCGTCTCGAAGGAAGCGTTGACGGCCTCCTTGACCATCGCCGAGGCGATGCGCGACTTGCTAGCGATCGTCGCGGCGATCTTGCGGGCCTCGTCCATGAGCTCGTCGTGCGGGACGACGCGGGCCACAAGCCCGGAGCGCTCGGCTTCCTCGGCGTCCATCATCCGGCCGGTCAGGCACAGGTCCATCGCCTTGGCCTTGCCGATCGCCCGGGTCAGGCGCTGGGAGCCGCCCATGCCCGGCAGCACGCCGAGGTTGATCTCCGGCTGACCGAACTTCGCCTTCTCCGAGGCGATGAGGATGTCGCACATCATCGCGACCTCGCAGCCGCCGCCGAGCGCGAAGCCGTTGACGGCAGCGATCGTCGGCTTGCGCACCGAGGTCAGGCGGCTCCAGCCGGCGAAGAAGTCGGTCTTGAAGGCGGTGGCGAAGTCGAGCTCGGCCATCTGCTTGATGTCGGCACCGGCGGCGAAGGCGCGGTCGGTGCCGGTGATGATGATCGCCTTGACGGAATCATCGGCATCGAACTGCTCGGCGGCGGTGGCGATGTCCTCGAGCACCTGCTGGTTGAGCGCGTTGAGCGCCTTCGGGCGGTTGATCGTGATGACGGCGATGCCGTCGGCGGATTCGGTGAGGATCGTCTCGAAGTCGGTCATGAGAAAACCTTCCTGTCCTGTTCGGTGTTGAGGATCGCGTCGACCTCGGCCTGCTCGACCTCGCCGAGGGTGGCCGGGTTCCACCGCGGGTTGCGGTCCTTGTCGATGACCTGGGCGCGGATGCCCTCGCGCAGATCCGGGCGGGCGGCGATCTCGGTGCCGGCGCGCAGATCGCGTTCGAGGACCTCCTGCAGGGTCATCGTCTTGGCGGTGCGGATCATCTCGAAGGTCACCGCCAGCGACTGCGGCGACTTCGACTTGATGACCTCGGCGGTCTTCGCGGCATCCTCATCGCCGTGGGCGAGCAGGGCTGCGATGATCGCCTCGACGGAGTCGTGGGCGAAGCAGGTGTTGATCCACGCCTCGGCTTCGGCCAGCTCATTGGCCGGCGCGTCTGCCGCGAAGGTCGCCAGGGTCTCGACGGCCTTCGTGCCGTCGGCCTCGAGGGCTGCGACGAGCTCGTCGACCTTGTCCTGGGGGACGAAGGTGTCGGCCAGCCCATAGGCCAGTGCCGCACCCGGTCCGATCGGCAGGCCGGTCAGGCCCATGTACATGCCGATCTCACCCGGGGTCTGGGCGAGCAGGTGGGTGCCGCCGATGTCGGGGAACAGGCCGATGCCGGTCTCGGGCATGCCGAGCTTCGTCGTCTCGGTCACCACGCGGTGCGAGCCGTGGACGGACACGCCGACGCCGCCGCCCATCGTGATGCCGTGCATGATCGCGATGTAGGGCTTGGGGTAGTTGGCGATGTCGAAGTTCATCCGGTACTCCTCAGCCCAGAAGTCCTGGGATTCGGAGGTGCCGGCGACCAGATCCTGGTAGATCGCCTTGATGTCGCCGCCGGCGCACAGGCCGCGGTCGCCGCGGCCGGTGATGAGCACAGCGGCCACCGCGTCATCGTCGCGCCATTCGTTGAGCGCGTTGTCGATGGAGGCGACCATGTCGCGGCCGAGGGCGTTGATCGCCTTGGCCTTGTTCAGCTCGATGCGGCCGAGGCCGTTCACCACGCGTGTGATGACGAGCGCGTCGTCAGATGACGTCATTTATCCCACTCCTGTGCTCTTGCGGGAGATGATGACCCGCATGATCTCGTTCGTGCCTTCGAGGATCTGATGGACGCGCAGATCGCGCACCAACTTCTCGATCCCATACTCGTTGAGATAACCGTATCCGCCAAACAGCTGCAGGGCGTCGTTGGCGACCTCGAAGCCGGCGTCGGTGGCCGCCAGCTTCGCCATCGCCGCCAGCAGCGAGGTGTTGGGGTCCCCGGCATCGTAGGCGGCCGCTGCGCGGCGCAGCAGCGAGCGGGCGCCTTCGAGCTTGGTCTGCATATCGGCCAGGCGGAAGCGCAGTGCCTGGAAGCCGTTGAGCTCGGTGCCGAAGGCCTGCCGCTCACCCATGTAGGTGATGGCCTTCTCAAGTGCCGACTGCCCGCCGCCGAGCGAGCAGGCGCCGATGTTGAGGCGGCCGCCGTCGAGGCCGGACATCGCGATCTTGAAGCCCTCGCCTTCTTCGCCGAGGCGGTTCTCGACGGGGACCTGCACGTTCTCCATGAACACCTGGCGGGTCGGCTGGGCGTTCCAGCCCATCTTGATCTCATTGGGCCCGAAGTCGAAGCCCTCGGTGCCCTTCTCGACGATGAACGTCGAGATGCCCCGCGATCCCTCCTGGCCGGTGCGGGCCATGACGAGGTAGATCTCCGAGGTGCCGGCACCGGAGATGAACTGCTTGACGCCGTTGAGCACGTAGTGGTCGCCGTCGAGGCGGGCGGTGGTGCGCAGGGCTGCGGCGTCGGAGCCGGCGTTGGGTTCGGTCAGGCAGTAGGAGCCGAGCTTCTCGAAGGCCACGAGCGGCTGGAGGTACTTCTCCTTCTGCTCCTCATTGCCGTACTTGTCGACCATCCACGCGACCATGTTGTGGATGGAGATGTAGGAGGCCAACGACGGGCAGCCGGTCGACAGGGCCTCGAAGATGAGCGCGGCATCGAGCCGGCCGAGGCCCACGCCGCCGGATTCCTCGGAGACGTAGATGCCGCCCATGCCGAGCTCGGCAGACTTCTGGATGACGTCGACGGGGAAGTGCTTGTTGGCATCCCAGTCAAGAGCGTGCGGAGCGATCTCGGCATCGGCGAAATCGCGGCACATATTGGACAGTTCGATCTGGTCGTCGGTCAGCCCGAAAGTCAGAGCGGACGCGGTTGAGCGTGCCATCGTGGCTCCTTCTGCTGTGGGTCGTGCCGTGCACCAGCGGGTGTGCGGCAGCCGCGGAATGCACGACCGGTCTGTGTCCAGGGTAGTGAAGATTACTTGGACGTCCAACTAATTCTGCTTTGGCACCATTGTGCCATCCGCCCCGAGGCGGTGGTCACCCAGGTGCTGCGGACTGGGGTCTGGCAGGTGGTGGCGGTAGGCTGTCGGTGCGACCGCGGTCACCCTGCCGCAGTCTGCCGGCCCACTCGATCCCCAGAGACATCCCCGGAAGGTCATCCCCATGGTCTCCTCGCAGACTCTCAGCCTCGCCCACCGGCGGGCAGCCGCCGCCTGGGCTGCCGACTGCGCCGCGCGTGTGCTGCCCTTGTTCGAGGCCGAGACATCCGATGAGCGGATTCGCGATGCGATCGAGCGCGCCTACGCCTTCAGTCGCGGCGAGCTCGGGGCCGCCGGTCAGATCCAGTGCCGCGTCGACGCCGTGCGCGCGGCCAGCTCCGCGAGTTCACCGGCGGGGGCGGCTGCAGCCCGGGCTGCAGCGCAGGCAGCTGCGGTGGCGCATATGGGAGCCCACGCCCTCGGTGCTGCCGCTTATGCGGCACAGGCCGCCGGGCTTGCACTGCCGGCCGATCCCGAGGCAGTCGATGACGAGGTGCGCTGGCAGCTCGGCGTCTTGACACCCCATGCCCGCACTGCGCTGCGTCAGCTGCCGCGGCTGGGCACCGACGACGGCGGGCCGCTGGGCTCCGGGCTGCTGACGACCGGCGTGCGCGGTCAGGTCATCTCCATCATCCAGGCCTACGCCTGCGCGCATTGATGCGCCCGATGAGGGGCATCAGTCCCGGGCGGAGCCGTCGAGACCAGCGCGCAGAGCGCTGAGCTCACCGAGCAGCCGGCTGACATCGGCTGGTGCGAGACCGGGCTGTTCGAACACGTCCCGGTTGAGGTCGGCAGTCGCCTCGGTCACGAGCTGACGGCCGGCCTCAGTGATCTCGACGAGCGTCGTGCGCCCGTCGGCCGGATGCGGGCGGCGGGCGACCAGGCCGGCGGCCTCCAGTCTGTCGACCGAGTTCGTCGTCGAGGTCGCGTGCACCTGAAGGCGCTTGGTGATCTTGTTCATCGGCAGGCTGCCGCGACGGGTGAAGGACAGCAGAGCAAGCACTTCATAGCGGGAGAAGGTCAGCCCCAGCGGCCGCAGCGTCTGATCGACCCGGGCGAGCAGCAGCTGGTGGGCGCGCATGATGGAGATGACGAGCGTCATGCCGTCGGCAGCGTCGGTCCAGCCATGGGCAAGCCACTGCCTGCGCGATTCGTCGATCGGGTCGAACTCCCGTTCCACGTCGTTCCTCCTGCTGGATCTGCTCACCTGCGAACACTTGGCACCAGCATACTGACGTGGCACGATCAACATATGTGCGGACGACTGAACATGGCGACCGATCCACACGACATCGTCGGTGAGCTCGGCATCGATGTCGTCGACTACACGTTCGCGCCTCGGTACAACGTCCCTCCTGGCGCCGCCCTGCCGATCGTCGCCGAACGGGTCGAGGACACAGGAGAGGTCATCCGCCGGCTGGAGACCGCCCGCTGGGGACTCGTGCCCGGCTGGGCGAAAGAGGAGAAGATCGGCTTCAAGGCCTTCAACGCCCGCGGTGAGACCGTGCACGAGAAGCCGATGTTCCGTCATGCTTTCGCCTCCCAGCGCTGCATCATCCCAGTCACCGGCTACTACGAATGGGAGAAGACCGAGACCGGCAAGCAGCCGTGGCTCATGCAGGCTCAGACCGAGCGGCCCCTCTATATGGCCGGGCTCTTCGAGTTCCGGCGCCGCCCTGACCTCGACGGACAGGTCGTGACAGACCCGGCGATCAAGAACGGATGGCTCGTCTCGACCACGATCATCACCTGCCCCTCGACAGGGCACCTGGCCGATGTGCATGACCGCATGCCGGTGATGGCCGAGCCCGAGGCCCTCGGTGACTGGCTGGATCCATCGCATGAGCGCGAAGGCGCGCGCACGGTTCTCGACGGCCTCATCGCAGGCTTCGACCCAGCATCGGTTGGACGCGTCAAAGTCGGAGCAGCGGTCGGAAACGTGAGAAACCAAGATCCTGAGGTCGCGCAACCTGTCGAATGACACCCGCCCGGCAGGCGCAAATGGCGTCAGCAAGCCGATCGTGGCGGTGTATCCGCAGCCTGCGGCCACTCCTGTGACGAAGGGCACAGCGTTCGGAGTTGCATCGGCGCTTCGCAGGGGTCTAAGTTAGTACTCGTTGCCCAGCGCGACGGACGCAAGTCCAAGTGCTCTGACCAGGCAAAACGCTTGGAAAGACGGGTAACTCTGCTCCATGTCGGAGGGGATGGAAACATCACCCGGAAGACGGACCAACAGGCAGGTGAGCGAGACCGCAGACAGCGACTTGCACATCGGGTCGCAGATCGTCTAGAGTAGAAAACCGCCCGCCTCGCAGGGCGGCTGCGGAAACGCAGCGAAAGCGGGGCCACCCACACGAACTTCAAAACCCGGCCGAGTGTCGAGTTGGCAAAGTCTGAGTGGGAGGTAAGATAGAGAAGTTGCCTCGATGAGGCCGGCGCAAGCCAGGCGGAGTCGATGAGCGTCTGTTCTTTGAGAACTCAATAGCGTGTTTGTTTTTTTTTGTGATGCCAGAATGTTTTTGTTTCTGGTTGAAGCAAGGATGTAATGACATTTGATGACCATTTTTGGTTTGTCTCTTGTCTTTTTCTTTGATTTCGGCTGGGATTGTTTTTCATATTTTTATGGAGAGTTTGATCCTGGCTCAGGACGAACGCTGGCGGCGTGCTTAACACATGCAAGTCGAACGCTGAAGCGCCCAGCTTGCTGGGTGTGGATGAGTGGCGAACGGGTGAGTAACACGTGAGTAACCTGCCCCTGACTTCGGGATAAGCCTGGGAAACTGGGTCTAATACCGGATATGACTACTGGCCGCATGGTCTGGT
>NZ_JABEMC010000005.1 GCF_013004595.1 Brevibacterium luteolum | reverse complement strand
GGGTCATTCCGTCATTGACGAGATCGAGCGCTGATTGCTTGAACTCATCTGTGTAGATCTTGGGCATGACTTCTATCCTTCCTGGAATCTGTCCAGTCGTGAAGTCAACCAAACCTTCAGCAGTCCCCATTGCCTACACTGAACGCCTCATCACCGCAGGAATCACCCCATCAGTCGGAACAGTCGGCGATAGCTACGACAATGCCCTCGCCGAAACCGTCAACGGCCTGTACAAGGCCGAGTTGATCTACTCCCAGCCGGCCTGGAACAGCCTGACCGATGTCGAGTTCGCGACCATGAACTGGGTCCACTGGTGGAACACCACCCGGCTGCACGAAGCACTGGGCTACAAGACACCAGCAGAAGTCGAAGCCCAATACGCCGAAAGCCTCACCAACGATGAACTGTCTTTACCAACCATCTAGGAACGAAACCCAGGACGGTTCAGGGAAGGTTCATCGTGTACCGAAGCCAGGCCAGGCGGCGAAGCGGTGCGCGTGCGGGCGTCGGCATAGCGAGAGTGAGCGGGTGCTGCGTGGGGTGCCGGTCGATGCCAAGGCCTACGACTATGCCGGGCAGGTCAGGTTCAACCGTGATGTGAGCGAGTTGTGGCGGTATACGCAGATTGCGCTGCGCCGTGCGTTGCCTGATCGGTTCGACTATGGCGCTGTCCGTGAGTGGCAGGTGAGGGGTGTCCTGCACTTCCATGTGCTGCTGCGGATTGAGCACCTGTCTGTGTCGCGGTCGTCGTTGGTGTCGCTGCTGGAAGATACGTGTGCCGGGGTGGTGGCCTCTAGCGCGGTGGATGATTCGGTAGTCCGGTGGGGACGCCAGGTTGACGCTCGGATTCTGGGGATTGAGCCGGACCAGGCCCGCCGGGCGATCAGCTATCTCGGCAAGGTGCTCGGTTACGTGGCGAAAGACCTGGCCGCTGAGGCGGTATCGAACCGGTCGCCGGAGGCTGTAGCCCATGCGGATACTCTCACCCGTGCTGCGCGGGATGAGATGGCGTGCACGCGGGAGTGTCATGGGCGAGATTGTGGTCATCGGCGGCATCGGTCGATGGGTGCCGGTTCTCATGCGGTCTCGCGGTCGAAGGGGTGGACTGTGCTGCGGCGGAAGTTCTTCCAGGAGCAGCGGCGTGCCTGGGCCAAGGCGCACGCGATGAGTCTCAGTGACGAACCCGCGGGCCTGGCGTGCATGAGCATGGATGAGGCGCTGGCTATCCATCGGGAAGTGTTCTTCCACGGCGTCTATGCCTCGGGGTCGGAGCCCTAACCGGAACAGCAGAGTGCCCCCTGTGGCGATAACGTGGCCGTATGGACCCATTCGAGCACTGGTGCGAGGTGTGCAGCACAAGCGCCGTGCTGACCCCGGATGAGGCCTATAGCGCAGGCTGGGACTTCCCTCCGCGTATGGGCGAGTTCGGCGTGGTCTCGCCACGGACGTGCGGCGCGTGCGCGATGAAGAACACGGTGTGGTGGGCGCTGGCCTGCGAAGGCAAGAACGTGGCTGATCTGTCGCCGGGCCAGCGCAAAGTCCTTGCCCGAATTCTCAACGAAGCCCCTTATAGCGGTGGATCGAGGCTAAGAGCCGTTGAGGTATTTGTCGGACGGGGTCGGAAGCGTCGTGAGTGGAGCGGTCGTGGCGCGTGTGCTGGTGTCCGCGTCGCCCTCTTGGAGTGTCACTCTTTTGGGCGGCTCTTGTCGCGGCTGTGCCTTCAGGTCACCCCATTTGACGAGTGCGATTCCGGCGAGGATGATGCCTCCGCCGAGGAATTGCTGCCGGGTGAGGAGTTCGCCGAGGAGGATGAATGCGGCAATGGCTGAGGCGGGCACTTCGGTGAGGTTCACGAACGATCCCACGGTGGCTCCGAGGTAGCGCAGGCCGAGGAACCCGCAGACGTACGCCCCGACGGTGAACACAACCAGCAGGAGGGCGGGAATGAACCAGGACATGCGCGTGCCCGCGAAGTCTACGCTGGCGTTGGCAAACTGGGCAGGCATGACCTGACTGAGATTGATGATGAGCGCGGCGAGCGCGCCCGCGCTCATACCCAGTCCGGTGAATGCGATGGGTGGTATCTCGATGGTCTGGTTGGCGGCCATGAGGAAGTAGAACGCGAAGCACGCTGCCGCACCGACGGCCATGAAGACCCCGAACCAGCTCAGTGACGAGTTCTGGAAGTCCAGCACCAGCACCACACCAATCAGCGAGATGACGACCCCGATGCCCGTTACCGCGCTGGGGCGCTGGCGCGTGCGTGCCCACAGCCAGAACACCACGATCAACGGGGCACCCATCACTTCCAGCAGCACGGCAACGGCGACGCTGAGGTGTTCAACGGCGAGGAAGAAGAACGCCTGCACCCCGGCCATCGAGACCACGCCGTAGACAGCGATCGGCTTCCAGTTGCGTCGCACCTCGCCCCAGAGCCCTCGCAGGGCGATCAGGGTGGGAATCAGGAGGATCAGTGCTGCGCCGGTCAGCCTGGTCAGCACCACCGAGCCGGGCGTCCAGCCGATCTCGTAGAGGGCCTTGGCCACCGGGCCGGACACGGCGAAGAAAAACGCCGAGGCCAGCATGAACACGAACCCAGCCACCACGCGATAGTGCACAGAACCATCCCTTCGAGCTGACATAGACAGTGACTATTAACTGATAGACACTGTTTGTATTCTATCAGAAGCCGTAAAAACACTGTCTATAAGCTGGTAGCCTCCGGTCTCACTCGGGTAACATAGAGGTATGCGCTTCAGTCACGATGTTCGGGCGAACCTGTCCATGCTGGTCGATCTGTTGAACACCGGGCCCGGAGTGAGGGGCCCGGACGATCGGCTCGCCGCACCGGAGGAACTGGAGCGCTTCGTCACTGTGCATGACTTCACCGGGTCGTTGGAGGCCTCAGCGTTCGATGTCGCTGCGGTAGCGACAATGCGTGAGCGCTTCCGAGTCGTTCTAGACGATGATGTGACCGCGGTGGTCGACGCGATCAACGCGACATTCCGAGAGATCCGCACGTTCCCGCAACTTGTGCGTCACGACGAGTGGGATTGGCATCTGCACGCAGCGGGGAACGCCGCTCCTCTGGGCGAGCGCGTCGCCTCTGACATTGCACTGGTGCTGACCGACCTGATCCGCTCAGGCGACCTGGGACGTCTCCGCACCTGTGCGGCGGACGACTGCACCGCGGCGCTCGCTGATCTGACAAAGAACAAGTCGAAGCGATTCTGCGACCTGCGCAACTGCGCCAACCGCGTCCATGTGGCGACCTACCGCACCAAAACACGCCGCGAACTACTAACCGAAAACGACTGAAACCAACACAACCACAACAACAGGGGGTCAAAATTCAGCCGTCGCTAAGGGGTCAAAATTCAGCCGTCGTTGACACGCAACCTCATGGGGAAATTTGAGGACGGGAGTCTGCTGTGGGTGCGGCAGAGCGAATGACCGGGGCCGTGTCGATAGCCGGTGAAATGCGCAGCATTTTGCCGGGTGCCCTCACCCGAGTCGATGAGCAAACACTAAAAGGGACACGAGCGGCGACCTTACCAACTCTCGCAGATTTTGGCGCTGAGCATCTGCCTGCGGTGCTCCGTCAGGTCTCGAAGTCAACACGGACGTCATACGAAATTGGCTGGCGGCTGCGCGTCCGTCCGTCGCTGGGTGATTATCGGCTGGATGAGCTGTCACCGATGGATATTGAGGACGCGTACTTCTCGTGGTCAGGGGCTCGTTCGACTAAGACGGATGCGAGGGCTGTGCTCTCGCGCATTCTTCAGCGGGCGGTGCGCGAACGGTTGATATGGGCGAATCCTGCGAAGCAGATTGAGCTGCCCCGGCAGAAGGCGGAACCGCGTGACTCGTACGCGCTGACAGAAACGCAGTTGTCGCAGCTATTTACGGTGGTCCCGCGCCGCTATCGGCTGCTGTTCGGGTTCATGGCATACGCCGGGCTGCGGCTCTCGGAAGCTACCGCAGTCACAGTTGGGCAGGCCGAGCTGGAACGGCGGTTGCTGTTGGTCAATGCGCAGTTGGACCGGCAAGGGCACCGAGTGACAACGAAGTCCGGGAAGCCGCGTTACGTGCCGATACTGCCAGAGCTGCTGGATAGCATCGAGGCCCACGGGGTTGACCTCGCTGCGGCAGACCCGCGCACGCTGATGTGCACGAGTCCTCTTGGTAAGCCGGTGCACCCGTCGAACTTGGCGCGCGAGCTGCGTTGGCGACAGCTGCGGGACGAGGTACGTCCGGGTCTCCGCTGGCACGACTTGCGGCATCACGCGGCGACGGCGTGGCTGGATGCCGGTATCCCTGCCCACGATGTCCGCGAGTTCATGGGTCACTCGTCTCTCGCGGTGACGAGTCTCTACACGACAGCGGGCAAGCAGGCTGCGCGGCGCACGGTCGAACGGTTCTACGGGTCCATGTCTGAGCTTACGCAAGGAGGTCACGGTGAGTCAGTGGCAGATGAGGTCTGAGCAAGCGAAAACCCCCGGCCTGTGCGGTGGTGATTTCCGCTCTGACCAGGGGTTTTGCTCTAGACACCTAGTTTCGGTTCTTCTGGTGGCTCCGACCGGCGTCGATCCGGTGACCTTTCGATTTTCAGTCGAACGCTCTACCAACTGAGCTACAGAGCCAGATCCGCTGGCAGCGAGCGCAGCTCGTCTGCCTGCTGATAGAACAAAGGCTCTTCTGAAACAGAAGAGCCGATTGCTCCGCGACCCTGACGGGACTCGAACCCGCGACCTCCGCCGTGACAGGGCGGCGCGCTAACCAACTGCGCCACAGGGCCTTATTCATTTGTGTGCCGGATGGGGCGAACTCCATCCTACACGTACCCCCAACGGGATTCGAACCCGTGTCGCCGCCGTGAAAGGGCGGTGTCCTAGGCCACTAGACGATGGGGGCCTCCCGCATCAGTCTCCCGATGAGGCTGTCAGCTCCGGTTTGTCCGGCGCATGAACCTCCGATAGCTTAGCGCACCGCTCGGTGGATTTGCAAAACGGGTCGGCGGACTTTTCCTGTGATGTCGCTCACCGCACCCGAGGTGGTCCGCGCTCCCTCGCTCACTCCGCCTGCCAGTCGGCTCGCCTCAGTGGACTGAGGTGTCTCAGTAGACTGAGGCCATGACATGCGGTCACCCTGATCATGCGGGTCCCGGCGAGCACGAGTCACTCGAGCCGATCGACGATGCGACCTTCGATGCGCTGTACGCGATCTTCGACGACCTCGTCGACGAGGTGATGGGCGAGCTGCCGGAAGGTGTGCTCGACTACATGGACAATGTCGTCCTCTTCGCCGAGGACGAGCCCCCGCCGGAGGAACCGGACATCCTCGGTGTCTACGACGGCATCCCGCTGACCGAGCGCGGCGACCCGTGGGCCTTTGTGCCCCCAGACGTCATCTTCCTCTACCGCATCAACCTCATCGAGTTCTCCCGTACGGCCGAACGGCTGCGCGAGGAGATCCTCACCACGATCGTCCACGAGATCGCCCACCATCATGGCATCGATGACCAACGCCTCCACGAACTCGGCTGGGGCTGACAAAAACGCTTCTGGATCCGCCCCTGATCTCCTACCGGATTGTCGGGGACGGACAAAAGATTGGTCATCGGACTGATCGGTCATTTAAAGTAGCTGTCGTCCACCCGTCCGATCAGCACCTACACACCGGCCCGCCGAACCGTCAGGTCCCCGACTGACCCGGCAGGCAGGAGGCAGCGAACACCCATGTCGATTGCAGCTCGATCACACGCCGCGGCTACCCCCGCCCTGCGCGTGCTCAACCTCGCCGGCATCGATTACTCGGTTCATGAGTTCGACCACGATCCGGCCCGCCGCCGCTACGGCACCGAAGCCTCAGAGAAGCTCGGCGTCGAATCCGGCAGAATCCTCAAAACGCTCATGATCCACGTCGATCAGGAACCAGTCGTCGCACTTGTGCCCGTCTCCGGACAGCTTGATCTCAAGGCGATCGCCGGCGTGTGCGGCGGCAAGAAAGCTCAGCTGACCGGCATCGCCGAAACCGAGCGCCGCACCGGCTACATGATCGGCGGCGTCAGCCCCTTCGGCCAGCGCAACTCCTCGCCGGTGGTCATGGATCTCTCCGCTCAGGACTTCTCCACCGTCTACGTCTCAGCCGGCCGCCGCGGCTTGGAGATCGAACTGCGTCCCGATGACCTCGTCATGCTCACCAATGCACAGGTCGCCCGTATCGCCAGCCTCGACTGACGACGCACCGATCCCAGCCGAACACCGGTCCCAGACGGGCACTGATCCCCACCGGCATTGCTCCCAGCCGAGCACCGACCAGCCGGCGCAGTGACACCAACCGATCCGGCACTGCAGCCGGCCTAGCGATAGACCGGATCCCCCACCTCGGGAGCGGCGAGTCCTGCCGAGACGTCAGCGAGCATCGCTGCACACGCTTCCACCTCGTCAGCTGGCACCGCGAAGACATGCCGCACGCTGGCACTGTAGTCGCTGTCGATGACCTCCCATCCGGCCTGCTGGGCCTGCCGCTGGGCGGCAGCCGCCGTGGCATAGTTCAACTCAACCGTCACCGGGGTCAGCAGCGTACGGGTCACCACCTGCGCGTCCTCGAGTGCCGCGGAGACCGCCCCGCCGTAGGCGCGCACGAGCCCGCCGGCGCCCAGCAGCGTGCCGCCGAAGTACCGGGTCACCACCGCCACCACATACGTCAGCTCATGGCCGGTGAGCACCTCCAGGATCGGGGCACCGGCCGTACCGGCCGGCTCGCCGTCGTCGTTGAAGCGCTGTGTGCGCCCATCGGCATCGAGGATGAAGGCCGTGCAGTGATGGCGAGCCTTCGGATGCGCAGCCCGCTGCTCCTCAATGACCGCACGGGCGGCCTCCTCGGTCTCGACTGGAACGACGCGGGCGATGAAGCGCGAGCGCTTGATCTCGATCTCGGCATGCGCCTCCCGACGCAGTGTCTGATAGCCCATGGGTGCCACTGTAGCCGCCAGCGACTCACGCGCTGGGAAGACGCTGGAGTGCCGGCCGGTTCACCGGTGCGTCCACTGCCCGCCGCGCATCGTCGCCTTCACACCCAGCCCGGTCACCGCCTCGGCAGCGGTGTCCAGCGGGTCACCGGTGACGATGACGAGGTCGGCCAGCGCCCCGCGGGTGAGCTCACCGGCCCGGCCGGCATGTGTGCCGGTCATGCCCATCGCGGCAGCCGCGCCCGAGGTGTAGGCTGCCAGCGCCTCGTGCGCGGACAGGCGTTCGTGGCTGGGTCCTGAGACGCGGCCGGAGCGGGTCAGGCGGGTCATGAACAACTGCATGCCGCGCAGCACATTGCCCTCCGCGCACGGCCGATCCGAGCTGCCGGCCAGCGTCACGCCGGCCTCGAGGAAGGAGTGGCCGCGGTAGAGCAGGTGGGCGCGCTCCTCACCGATCGCGTCGAGCATGCCGTCGCCGATGTTGTCGAAGAACGCCGCCTGCGGGGTCACCGCGATGCCGTACTCGGCAAGGACAGGCAGCTGCTCGGTGCGGATCATCCCGGCGTGTTCGATCCGGTTGGGAAACGCCCGTGGCCCGCACTCATCGACGGCTGCGGTGATGTTGTGAATCGCCTCATCGACAGCCCGGTCGCCGATCGCGTGGACGGCCACTGACCAGCCGGACCGGTAGGCGGCCAGGGTCTGGGCGCGCAGCACTTCGGGGTCGTCCTGCAGGTACCCGGCATCGGACTGGCCGACATAGGGCTCGTGCAGTGCCGCGGTTCGGCCCGACAGTGCGCCGTCCATGAAGATCTTGACCGGGCCGATGCGGATCTCGTCATCCCCGAACCCGGTGACCATGCCGAGGTCGAGCCCGAGTTCCGGGGTGTCGGCGGCGTGGCCGTGGATTGGGTGGAGGGCGTCGATGACGGGCATGAGCTGGGCACGCGCCCGCAGCAGCCCGGCCTGGCGGGCCTGCTGGTAGGCGTAGACCTCCAGCGGCGAATGCCCGATCCAGCCTGCGGCGATCCCGGCCTCACCGAAGCTCGTGATCCCCTCCTTCGCGTAGTGGGCGGTGGCCAGGTCGAGGGCGTGGACGATCGTCTCGACCGAATACGGCCGGATGAGATCCTGCACCTGCGTCTGCGCGGTCTCCTCGACCAGCCCGGTCGGGCGGCCGTCGGCGTCGCGGACGACTTTGCCGCCGGCCGGATCCGTGTAGCCGGGTTCGAGCATTCCGGCAGCACGCAGGGCGGCGGTGTTGACGATCGCCGAATGGCCGCTCACCTGCCGCATGAACAGTGGCCGGCCACCGGTGATCCGGTCGAGGACGGTGAGGTCCGGATAGGCGCCACCGTAGTCGTGGTGGGAGTACCCGGTCGCCTGCACCCACTCACCGTCAGGCAGCTTCTCGGCAGCCGTGGCCAGCCGGCCGTAGACCTCATCGAGGCCGCCGGGACAGTTCTCGACATCGACACTGGCAAGCGTCAGCCCGAACCACGTCGTGTGACAGTGCGCGTCGATGAACCCGGGCACCACCGTCGGCACACCCGCACCCGCACCACCGCCAGCACCGCCTGCATCACCGGTCAGCTCGGCGGCATCGACGACCTCGCCGGCCGAGGCGTACGAGCCCTCCAGCTCATCATCGAAGGCGACGATCCGGCCACCGGCGATCCCCACCGCCTCGGGCGCGGGCGCGCCATCACCGGCCATCGTGTGGATGCGGGCATTGCGGATGATCGTGTCGAGTCGCATCTCAGACCTCCTTCGTCTGGCTGCCGGCCGCTCAGCTGCGGGTGAAGCGGATCGCCGGGTCAGTGCGCACCTGCACGAGCGCAGGACCCGGATGGTTCAGCGCCGCTTCGAAGGCGGCCGCGAAGTCCTCAGTGCGGGTCACACTGAATCCGGCGCCGCCGAAGGCGGTGGCGTAGGCGGCGAAGTCCGGATTCTTCAGCCCAGTGCCTTCCGGCCGGCCGGGATAGTCGCGCTCCTGGTGGCCGACGATCGTGCCGTAGACGCTGTTGTCGTTGATGATGACGGTGATATTCAGGTCATGGGCGACCGCGGTGGCGAACTCCTGGCCGTTCATGAGGAAGCAGCCGTCGCCGGCGACGGCGAGCACCGGGCGGTCCGGGCACACGAGCGCAGCCGCCACCGCCGCCGGCATCCCGAAGCCCATCGCCCCGTTGCGCGGGCCGAGCACTGACGGGAAGCTGTGCACCGGCAGGTAGCGCGAGGCCCAGCCGGAGTAGTTGCCCGCCCCATACGTGATGATCGCATCATCCGGCAGCAGGCGGCGCACCTCGCCGAAGGCGGTGTCCATATCAACATAGGCCGGGTCCTCATCACCAGTCGGTGCTGGGATCTCGCGCCACTGCTGGAACCGCTGCCGGGTCTCGGTGACCCAGTCGGGCAGGTTCGTCTCCGTTCCCGAGGCGGTGGTCGCCTCGGTGCCGGTCGTTGCGTCAGTGCTGGTGAGTGCTTGGGCGAAGCCACGGGTGGTGGCGATGATCTGCTCATCGACCGGCCCGAAGTGTGCATGCAGGTCAGGATCAGGGCTGATGACGATCGTGTGGTCCGGGCTGCAGCCGATCGAGTACGAGTTCGTTGAGACATCGGTGCGCTGGCAGCCGAGGTAGACGTGCAGGTCGGCCTCGTCGAAGGCCTTGCGGGTCAGGGGTGCCGAACCGAAGCCGAGCGCACCGAGGTAGTGCGGCTCATCATGGTCGATGCCGTCGTAGGCGCGGAAGTCGGCGATGATGCCCATCCCGAGCCCGGCCGCCCAGTCAGCGACCGTGCGGGAGGACTGCTCATCCCAGCGCTCGCCGCCGACGATGAGCACCGGGCGGCGGGCTCTGGCGACCGCCTCGGCGACTGAGGCGATCTGTGCGGCGGTGGGCACCACCTCGGGAACGGGGCGCGGGGTGACGGTGTCCGCCTGGGTGGTGATGAGCTGCGGGTCCTCGGGGAGACCGACGATGACCGGGCCGGGCCGGCCGGAGGCGGCGGTGTGCATCGCATCGGCGACGAGGGCTGCGGCCTCATCGGGGTGGTCGAGGATGAGGGTCTTCTTCACCGTCGTGCCGAACCAGCCAGCCAGATCGAACTCCTGGAAGGCCTCGCGGCCGCGGTGGTCGGTGGGGATGAGGCCGGCGAAGATGACGAGAGGCGTGGCGTCCTGGTAGGCGGTGTGCACGGCGATCATGACATTGGCCGCACCCGGCCCGCGGGTGACCATCGCAATGCCCGGCCGGCCGGTCATCCGGCCCTCGGCCAGTGCCATGAACCCGGCACCGGCCTCCTGCCGGCAGGTGATGGTGCGGATGGTCGAATCGTGCAGGCCGTCGAGCACATTGAGGTAGGACTCGCCGGGCACGCAGTAGATGCGCTCGACGCCCTCGGCTTCGAGCTGGGCGACGATGAGGTGCCCAGCCGAACGGGAGGCGGGGGCATCGGGGCCGGCGGCGGAGTCCTGGGCGGAGGCGGCAGGGGAGGAGTCAGCAGTGGAGGTGATGCGCGTCATACCCACACTCAATCACAGATTCCAGCCCGCGTGCAGGGCCGTGCCGTCCGGCGCGCAGCGCGCCCGCCGTCGTCTGGATGGAGAATCCGGGTTGTTCTGGGTTCAGGTCGGAACCGCTTCACGTGCGATCGTGAATGGTAGTGTTCAGGTATCGTGGATGGTAGTGTATAAGTGTCGTGTAAGGGAGTGTTCGAGTGTCGTAGATGGTAGTGTCAACGGGCTGCCGTTGGCACTCGGGCAACGAGTGCGGGTGATCGCGCAGAGTGCGGAAAGGGCAGTGCATGGATTATCAGCGTCGAACGATTGATACGGAGCTGGACGATCTCATGTCGATGGCGCCGGCTATCGCCATCGACGGCCCCAAGGGCGTCGGCAAGACCGATACCGCTTCTCGGCGGGCTTCCACAGAGTGGATGCTCGATGACCCTGGGCAGCGAGAGATCGCCGCCGCCGACTTCACCTTTTCAGCAGTGCCACAAGGCACGCTGCTCATCGATGAATGGCAGAAGCTCCCGCAGGTATGGGATGCAGTCCGCCGGCGGGTCGATGCCGGAGCTGAACCCGGCCGGTTTCTCCTGACAGGGTCGGCGACTCCAACGGATGCCGCTGGTACGCATAGCGGAGCAGGACGGATCCTCTCGCTCCGGATGCGGCCGATGGCGCTGCATGAGCGAGGCGCCGTGACACCCACCGTGTCGTTGGCTGCGTTGCTGAGCGGGGAGCAGCGCGCGATCGAAGGGGAGTCCCAGTTCACCGTCGCCGACTATGCAGAGTCCATCGCCGCTGGTGGATTCCCGGGCGTCATGACGGCCGCGCCGCGAGTCAGACGAGCAATGCTCGACTCCTACATCGACAGAATCATCGACCGTGAGCTTCCGGATTCGGGTTTTCGTGTGCGTCGTCCAGAGGTGCTGCGCCGGTGGCTTGCCGCCTATGCGGCGGCTGTGTCCACGACGACGGCCTACTCGAAAATACTCGATGCCACCACCGGAGGCGACGGTTCACAGCCGGCGAAGACGACCACAATGGCGTATCGGGAGCACCTCACCCGGCTGTGGCTGCTCGACCCGGTTCCTGGTTGGCTGCCAGCACACAATGATCTGCGCAGACTCCAGGAAGCACCCAAGCACCATCTCGCCGACCCTGCGCTGGCGGCACGACTGCTGGGCCTGTCTGCTGGTTCCCTGGTAGGGAGAACGGGTTCGCATATGCTGGGTCCCCTCTTCGAATCGCTTGTCACATTGAGCGTAAAAGTCGCTGCTCAAGCCGCGGAAGCCCGCGTGAGACATCTGCGGATGTATGGCGGAGATCGCGAAGTCGATCTCATCGTCGAAGGCGTCGATGGGCAGGTCGTCGGCTGCGAGGTCAAACTCACGCCCAGTGTCTCCCCTGCAGACGTCAGACATCTACTGTGGCTGCGCGACCAGATTCCAGACCGGATTGCAGACCTCGTGGTCGTCACCACAGGGACGACGGCATACCGCCGTCCCGATGGGATCGCCGTTGTGCCGCTTGCGCTGCTGGGGCCGTGACGCCGGGCGCAGCGTCGGCCGTCGGCCACCGCCTCGGGAACGGCAGCCCCCGGGCCGCCGGAGCCAATCGACTCAGCGCAGGTAGCCGGGGATGTCCTCGGAGACCCGCGGGGCGATGAGCGAGCAGATGCCGGTGATCGCGGCGATGACGGCAAGCATCGCCGGGGCCGGCCACCAGGCGTTGTCGGTCGCGGCGAGGAACACCGTCGCGAGCATCGGCACGAAGCCTGAGACCATCGCTGAGAGGTTCGCTGAGATCGCCACACCGGACAGGCGGTGCGAGGGCGGGAACAGTGCGGTGGTCAGCGCACCGTTGACGGCGTACGGGATCGACAGGCAGGCCACGCCGATGGTGACGCCGAGGATCACGAGCACGGGGACGGTCGATTCGATCATGAGGAAGATCGGGAAGGCGATGACAATCGTCGCGACACTGCCGATGACCGCCACGCGGGAGACGCCGAGGCGCTCGGCCAGGCGACCGAAGTAGATGAGCACGACGATCTCGATGGCAGCGGCGGCCAGGGTTGCGCCGAGCATGAGCGGCTTGGTCATGCCGAGCACGCCGGTGCCGTAGGAGACGACGAAGGTGGTGACGAGGAAGAACCCGCCGACGCCGAGGAAGTTCGCGCCCATCCCGACGAGCACCTGCGGGAACGACTTGCGGAACAGTTCGAGGACCGGGGCGGACTCCTTCTCACCGGCCTCTTCGAGCTCGCGGAAGATCGGGGATTCCTCCAGCTGCTTGCGGATGTAGACGGCGACGAGCAGCAGCGGGATCGCGGCGAGGAACGGGATCCGCCAGCCCCAGGCGTCGAAGGCCTGGGTGGGCACGATGACCGCCATGAGGAAGAACCCGCCGGAGGACATGAGTGTGCCGATCGGGGAGCCGATCTGCGGGAACACGGCGTAGCGGGCGCGCTTGGCGGGCGGGGCGTTCTCGACGGCGACGGTGACCGCGCCACCCCATTCGCCGCCGACGGCCAGACCTTGGACGATGCGCAGGGCGACGAGCGCGATCGGCGCCCAGATGCCGATCTGGAAGTACGTCGGCAGCAGGCCGATGAGGCCGGTGGCCACGCCGATGCCGATGATCGTGATCATGAGGACGGCCTTACGGCCGATCCGGTCGCCGAGGTGGCCGAAGACGAAAGCGCCGATCGGGCGGGCGACGAAGCCGACACCCATCGTGGCGAAGGACTGGATGGTGGCCATCGCCGGGTCCTCGGAGTGGAAGTACTGGACGTTGAAGACGATGGCCGCCGCAGTGGTGAAGAGGAAGAAGTCGTACCACTCCATCGCCGTGCCGACGAGCGCGGCGGTCGCGGCCTTGCGCGCGGTGGTCTCATCGACCTCGATGTACGGGGCGCGCGCTGAGGCGGTCTCGGACGGGCCGGCCTGATCTGACATTGGATCTCCTGAAGCGTAGGTGACTGCGGCTGGCCGCGAGGGCGCCGGGGCGCCGTGAGCACAGGCGTATCCCCGGACCACGTTACTCTCTCTGCCCGGCTCATGTGTGGGCTGAAGCACAAACGTGACATCCGAACCGCGAAGCTGTGCCGATGCACAAACATGAGATCCGAACCGCAATGCTGTGCCGATGCACTGTGCAGCTGCACTGTGCGCGGTCATCCCAGCTCCTCTCAGCGTCACATGCCCGCACCTGCTAACGTGGCACGTGCTCGGCAGTGACGCCGGCGGCTCCTCAGCTCCGGTTTCGCTTACCGAGCACCCGCCCCTCACATCCCCAACCGGAGCCCCTCATGATCACCGACGGATTCCTCTTCCTCAGCCTGCTCATCGCCATCTCAGCCGTCCTCGTCTACCTGGAGAAGCGCCGCGGAGTGCGTGTCTTCAGATTCGTGCCCGGCTTCGTGTTCCTCTACCTCATCGCCGCGCTGCTCAACACCATCGGCGTCTTCGGCGAATCCGACTCGATCACCGACGTCGGCGGCGGGGTCAAGGACGCGCTCCTGCCGGCGATGATCATGCTGCTGCTCTTCCAGTGCGACATCCGCCAGATCATCAAGCTCGGCCCCAAGCTGCTGCTGACCTATGCGGCCTCGGCCCTGTCGATCCTGCTCGGTTTCGTGCTGACGTTCCTCGTCTTCCGCGGCCTGCTCGACCCCGAGGCGTGGAAGGGCCTGTCCGCGCTCGCCGCCTCGTGGACCGGTGGATCGGCCAACATGGTCGCCGTACAGGGGATCCTCGATGCCCCGGAGAACGTCTTCGGCCACGTGCTCATCGTCGACACGATCATCTACTCCGTGTGGCTGCTCGTGATGTTCTCCTCGGTCACCGTCTCCGACCGCTTCAACGCCTGGACCAAAGCCGACACATCCTATCTCGACGTCCACTCCTCCGCCACAGCACCCGCCGCCACCGGCGCGACCGCTTCCACCGCCGCCACCCGTGCACCCGCCGCCACCGACGCGCCTGCCGCGGCCGGTGCGTCTACCGCCGCCGGCGCGCCCGCTGCCACCGGCGCCGAGGCGGGGGAGACTCTCGATCTCGTCTCCCTGTTCCGGGTGCTCGCCCTGGGCCTGTTCGCCTCAGCTGCGGCGACATGGATCGGCGGTCTGCTGCCGGAGATCGGCGTCGTCGTGACCTCGACGACGTGGACGATCCTCATCGTCTCCGTCCTCGGCCTCATCATCGGCTCGACCCGCTGGGGCAAGATGCCCGGCTCTTCGGAAGTCGCCCAGATCATGCTCTACATCATCATCGGCGTCATCGCCGCCGACTCCGACTTCACCTCGCTCGTCGAGGCGCCGCTGTACCTGCTTGCCGGCGTCATGGTGGTGCTCATCCACCTCGTGCTCATGGTGCTGTACGCCAAGGCGACGAAGACCGAGCTGTTCAGCATCGCCGTGGCGTCGACGGCCAACATCGGTGGAGTGGCCTCAGCCCCGGTCGTTGCGAGCGCCTTCAACCGGCAGCTCGTCCCGGTCGGTGTGCTCTTCGCCCTCATCGGCGCCTTCGCCGGCACCTTCCTCGGACTGGCCGTCGGCCAGGTGCTCGCCGCGTTTGCCTGATCGCTGAACTCGGCTGGTTCAGGCCTGCTTGGGGCTCTCTGAAGACTGGTCACACTTTGACCCTCTGAAGCACTCAGCAGGGCCAAAGTCTGACCAGCGAATCCCCGGAGCGAACCCTGTCCGCGCAAAGTTTGTAGAGCTGTTCATATTCTGAGGGCCGGATCAGATGAGTAGCTCTACAAACTTTCTCCCGCAGGCTTCCGGCAGACGACGAGCCAGCCGCGGCCCGGGGCATAGGGCAGATCGCGAACGTCGATCTCGGTGAATCCGCACTCCTTCAGGGACGTGCGAATCTCCGCCTCCTCCCGGAACCGCAGCGTCGACGTGGACGTCAGCACTTCTCCGTCGCTGAGGAACCGGTTGGTGTCGACGAACGTCACGAGCGGCAGGTTGACGGAGGTGACCTCTTGCGATGTCACGATCCTCTCGTCTGCTACGTCCATCTCCATATAAGGGTGGCCCCACCGGTCCCAACCGCGATCGGCGGGGTTGCGCGACTCGAACGCGAGGAGCCCGCCAGGCCGCAGCGCGGCATGAATGGCCTGTAACGTCGCTTCCCAGTGATCGTCGGAGGTGAAGACCATCGCGACATTGGCCGTCATCGTGACCGCATCGACTTGAATCGGCAGGGCGTCTGCGGCTTCACCGACGATCCACCTCACCGCATCCGCGCCAGGCTTGGCACGCGCGACATCAATCATGCCGGCGCCGGGATCGACCCCGGTGACCTCCAAGCCCAGATCGGAGAGCCGCAGTGCGAACACTCCGGTGCCGCATCCAACGTCGAGTACCGAGCGCACGCCCGCCTCGCTGAGCACCTCGACGTAGCAGTCGAGATCGGAGCGGTCACCTTCGAAGCCGTCGTAGAGCTTCGCCAATCGCGGATGTGCGTAAGCGTTATCGGTCATTGGTTCCTCCACAGTTGCATCGAACGTGTCCTGTCAGAAGCCGCCCCGGCCATCACCAGAGAAAGTTAGTAAAGCTATTCATGGTTTCTGCTCGAAAAACCATGAACAACTTTACTAACTTTTCTCACGGCACTGAGCCGCGGCCAGTTTCAGGGCCATCGGCAGCTCCAGCCACCCTCGGCCCAGCACCCACGGCCCAGCAGCCACGCGCCCTCAGCCGCGCTGGTCTGGCGGGATCCGCGCGGCATCAGCGACCTCGCCGAACCATTCGTCGACGAGCTCGTCATACGACCCGTCCTCATACATCTCGCCGAGCATCGTGTTGAACTCCTCGGCCAGCTTGTCGTTGCCCTTGACGACCGCGGCGCCGAGCTGCTCGTTGGTGTCGTAGCTTTCGACGAGCTCCAGGTTGTCATCAGTCTGTACGGCAGAGTAGATCATCGACACGTTCGAGACCATCGCGTTGACCTGCCCGGAGCTGATCGCCTGGATCATGATCGTGTTGTCCTCGAACTGCACGGTCTCCGCGCCCTGCTCCTGGGCGTACTTCTCACCGGTCGTCGCCTGTTTGACGCCGACCTCCTTGCCCCTGAGCTCGGCAATCGACGTGATGCCGGAGTCCTTGCGCACCATAAGCGCGAGGTTGTCGAGCAGGTAGGCGTCGGTGAAGTCCATCTTCGTCGCCCGGTCATCGGTGATCGTCATGCCCGCCAGCGAGATGTCGCACTGCTGCGTGTCGAGCACCGAGGCCGACTCGATCGCCTCGAACCCGGTGTCGACGAGCTCGTACTCCAGGTCGAGCCGCTCGGCGAGCTTCTTCGCCAGGTCGATGTCGAATCCGACCGACTCTCCATCGCGGGTGAACTCGAAGGGCTCATACGGCAGCGTTGAGCACATGATGAGCTTGCCGTCCTTGGCCAGCTGGTAGTCGCTGCCGCCGTCGGTCGCGCCGGATCCGCTTCCGCCGCAGGCGGAGAGCATCAGGGCTCCGGCGGCAGCCAGTGCGGTGAGTGTGGTGAGGTGCCGTGTGCGTGTCATGTCGTCTCCTGTGCTGGTGGACTTCACGCCCCGGGCCCGTTCCCGAGGCGGGTGTCCCGTTCCCGAGGCGGTGGTTGCCTAGTGCTCGTCGAGTCCGCCGGGGTTCAGGACGCGGGCGAGGAAGGACTTGGTGCGCTCGTGCTGGGGGTTGCCGATCACCTCGGCGGCGGGTCCCTCCTCAACGACGACCCCGCCGTCCATGAAGACGACTTTGTCGGCGACCTCGCGGGCGAAGTGCATCTCGTGGGTCACGACGATCATCGTCATGCCCTCATCGGCGAGGTTGCGCATGACGTCGAGGACGTCACCGACCGTCTCGGGATCGAGCGCGGAGGTCGGTTCGTCGAAGAGCATGAGCGAGGGCTCCATCGACAGCGCACGCGCGATCGCCACGCGCTGCTGCTGACCGCCGGAGAGCTGGTCGGGGTAGCGATCGGCCAGGTGGCCGAGGCCGACCTTCTCCAGGCTCGCCCGTGACACCTCATCGGCTGCCGACTGCGAGCGTCCCAGGACCTTGCGCTGAGCGATCGAGCAGTTCTCGATGGCGGTCATGTGCGGGAACAGGTTGAAGGCCTGGAACACCATGCCCACGTGCCGGCGCATGACGTCGAGGTCGATGTCCGGGTCGGTGGCGATGAACCCGCCGACGTCGATGAGGCCGGAGTTCGCGGTCTCCAGCACGTTGATGCAGCGCAGCAGTGTCGACTTGCCCGAACCGCTCGGGCCCACGAGGCAGACGACCTCTCCAGGAGCGACGGTCAGGCTGATGCCCTTGAGCACCTCGACATCGCCGTAGGACTTGTGCAGGTCGCTGATCGTCACGCCCGAACGGGCGGCCTGCTCGGCGGTGGCGGCGGCTGCGCGGGCACCGGAGGCGGCCTGGGCACCGGAGGCGGTCTGGGCCTCGGAGGCGGAGTGGGATCCGGTGCCGCCCGCCGCGGCATTCGCTTCGTTGTTGAACACAGGTGGCACCTACTTCTTGATCTTGGCGGTACGGGACTCGAACCTCCGGGCCAGGATGCCCAGCGGCACGGTGATGACGAGGTAGCAGGCACCGGCGACCACCAGCGGGGTCAGGCCCGCCTCGGGAGCGGTGATCGCCTCGCGGCCGAACTTCGTCAGCTCGTACTGGCTGGCGGCAAGGCCGAGCAGGTAGATGAGCGAGGAGTCCTTCGTCATGAGGATGATCTCGTTCGTCAGCGGCGGCAGGATGATGCGGAACGCCTGCGGGATGACGATCGTGATCATCGCCCGCGAGTGCGTCATGCCCAGTGAGCGGGCCGCCTCGTACTGGCCCTTGGGTACGGCCTGCAGGCCGGCGCGCAGGGTTTCGGCGATGTAGGCAGACGACACGATGCCCAGCGCAAGCATGACGGTGAGGTACGTGTCCATCCGCATGCCGAAGGCGTATGGGATGCCGTAGCCCAGCGCGATGAACACAAGCAGAGCCGGGACCCCGCGGAAGAACTCGATGTACAGGGTCGAGAGCCACCGGTAGGGCCCGACGGAGGAGATCTTCATGAGCGCGAGCAGGATGCCCAGCGCCAGTCCGAGCACGAAGCCCAGGGCGGTGTAGATGAGGGTGTTCTTCAGCGCGATCGTGATGATGCCGGGGAACTGGTCGGCCATGACCTGCGGGTTGAAGAACTTCCCGAAGATCGTGCCCCAGTCGGCGAGGAATGCCGCGACGATGACGGCGATGATGAGAATCGCGTACTGGATGCCGCGGGACATGCGTGCCCGCTGGCGCATAGTCATTGCCACCGTAAAGCTCCTTGTGGGGTGGGTGGAGTCGTGCTGCCGCCCCGGCTGCGGTTCGCGCCGCCGGCTGGCCGCTCGCTCAGTGTGTCAACCCTGCCGTGCCCGAGGCGGGCCGGCGTCAGTGCGTCGGCCCGCCTCGGGTGCGGGGCAGCAGGATCAGGATCCGCGCTGGTCCTCCGGGACCTTCGCGGCATCGGCGACCTCGCCGAACCATTCGTCGACGAGCTCGTCGTACGAGCCGTCTTCGAACATCTCGCCGAGCATCGTGTTGAACTCATCGGCAAGTTCGGTGTTGCCCTTCTTGAAGCCGGCGCCGAGTGCCTCGTCGGTGTCGTAGTCCTCGGCGAGCTCGAGCTTGTCGCTGGCCTGGGTGGCGGCGTAGATCGTCGAGAGGTTCGCCACCGCAGCGTCGATCTGGCCCGAGGTGATCGCCTGGGTCAGCAGGCCGGAATCTTCGAACTGCACGACCTTGGCTCCGGCGTCCTTGGCATACGCCTCACCGGTCGTCGCCTGCTGAGCCCCGACCTCTTTGTCCTTGAGCTCATCGAGTGATGTGATGCCCGATTCCTTGGTGACCATGAGGCCGAGGTTGTCGAGCAGGTACTTGTGGGAGAAGTCGAACTTCGTCGCTCGCTCTTCGGTGATCGACATGCCCGACAGCGCCAGGTCGCACTGCGCGGTGTCGAGTGCGGAGCCTGATTCGATGGCTTCGAAGCCGGTAGTGACGACGTCGAGTTCGAGGTCGAGACGCTCGGCGAGCTTGTTGGCCAGGTCGATGTCGAAGCCGACGGTCTCGTTGTTCTCGTCGGTGAACTCGAACGGCTCATAGGGGATGTCGGAGCACAGGGTCAGTTTGCCGCCGGAGACGGGCTGGAAGCCTTCGGCGCCGTTGCCGTCGTCTCCGCCGCTGCCGCCGCAGGCGGACAGGACTAGGACTGATGCCGCCGTCAGGGCAGCAATGCTCAAGGATCGCTTCACGGAATTCCTCCTGGTTGCGGTGCGGTGAGGTTGTCACCGGGTGGTGCGAACCCGGCGCCGGTGCTCCGGCGCCCACCGAAAGTGCGGTGTGCCGATGAGCTTATCGTGAAGCATGTCACAAGTCACTGGCGGCTGTGCGGCACCGGTGATTGTGTCCAAATCGTGTCCGCTCATCCCCGTGCCCGAGGCGGTGGTTCAGACGGTGCCGGTCACCGGTGCCGAGGCGGTGGCTGGCTCCGCTCCCGAGGTGCCGGTTCCGGGGGCCTCGACTGCCTCCGTGGCGATCGCCGCCAGTGTCCGCTCAGCCAGGGCTGCAGCCCGCGGGCCGGTCATGAACTGCGGCTCGGCCACCCTGGAGACGGCGATGCCGTCGAAGGTCGCCAGCGCCCACCCGGCCGCCGCCTCGGGATCGGGATGGTGCGGGTGGGCTGCCGTGACGAGTTCGCTCATCTGCTTCCGCAGCTGGGCCCATGTGCGGGCGTGGATCTCGGCGAGTGAGGGGGTGACACGGGACAGGGCGACGAAGTCGAGCCAGATGCCGGCGGCAGCGAGGTCGTCCTCGCTGATCGAGCAGAGCATGAAGGACAGGTGGCGCAGCACTGAGGCGGCCTGCCCGGCCGCTTCGGCAGGAGTGCCGGCTGGTTCCAAAGTGCTGAGGTAGTCCTCGATGTCGGCGGTGACAGCATCCGAGATCGCCTCCATCGCTGCGGTCAGCATCGCGGCCTTGCTGGGGAAGTGGTGCTGGACCGCGCCGATCGACACCCCGGCCTGACTGGCGACCGTGCGGACGGTGGCCTTCTCGATGCCGCCTGCAGCGATGACGGTGACGATCGCCTCGACGATGTGGTCTCTGCTGGTGCTCATGGATCCTTCTCTGTCGGCGGTCACGGTGCTTACGCACCGGGAATACAAGCGTATTGCACACCTGACCATACGACTGTATTGTTTCGGCTATGAAGACCTCACCCACCCGCGGGGCAGCGGCTCCCGCCGTTCGTGACGACCGGCCAGCCAGTCCCGCTGATGCCTCCGCTCGTGACGTCGCAGCTGCCCCTGGCTGCCGACGCATCGCCGGACTCGACATCGCCCGCGGTGCCGCCGTGCTCGGCACGCTCGGCACCAATATCTGGCTCTTCACCCACCCCGCTGGCCTGCTGGGCTCCCTCCTCGATCCCCTCGCCGGGATTCCCGCAGGTGCTCAGACGCTGGCCTTCCAGGTGCTCAGCTCCTTGAGCAACGGCAAGTTCCTCTCCCTGCTCATGATGATGTTCGGCATCGGCGTGTTCCTGCAGTTCACCGCCTGGCGCAAGCGCCGCGGGCGCCGCGGCTGGCTGCGCACCTACGCCCCGCGCGCAGGGCTGCTGTTCCTCGATGGGCTCATCAACTTCATCCTCATCGCCGAATTCGACGTGCTCATGGGCTATGCCGTCACCGGCTTCATCATCGCCGGCATCATCGCCACCTCCCCACGCAGCACGCGCATCTGGGCCTGGGTGACCGGGGTCCTCCATGTGTTGGGCATCGGCCTGCTCAGCCTCCTGCTGCTCACCCAGCCGGGAAGCGCCAACGGTGATGCCGGTTCCGAGCTCACCGGCTCGGCCGCCGACTGGCCGCTGTGGCACGGCGTCAACCCCTACCGCGAGGCCGGCTTCACTGAACTCGCCGTCTTCCGCCTCGACAACAGCCTCATCTTCCGCGCCGAACCGATCTTCACCCTCGCCATGGGCATCTGCCTCTTCCTCATCGGTGCCCGCCTGTTCGCAGGAGGCATCTTCACCCCAGGCGGCGCCCGGCTGCGCCGCCGCTGCCTGCTCATCGGCGCCGCTGCCGCACCTGTCGACCTGTTGCTGGGCATCATCGGCTCCCCGGCGGCGGTCGTCGCCCAGCGCTACCTCACCGCCAGCCTCGTCGCCGTCGGTCTGCTCGCCCTCATCGCCCATGCCAGCCTGCACCGCTGGATCCCCCGGGTCATCGAGACGGCGTGCGCGGCCGCCGGGCGGATGTCGCTGAGCGTCTACGTCGGCCAGAACCTGCTCGCCGGCGCCCTGTTCTTCGGCTGGGGTCTCGACCTCGCCGGCCGGTTCCCCGATGCCCGCCTGGCGCTCACCATCACCGGTTTCGTTGCCGTGCTCGCAGCCGTCATTGCCTTCGCACTCGTCTGGCAGGCGATCGCCGCCCGCCGCGGCGTGCGCGGACCGGCCACCCGCGGCCCCCTCGAATGGCTCACCCACCTGGCACTTCAGAAGCTCACCTGACTACCCAGCCACCGCCTCGGCGCCGGCGCGAACCGAACCGCGCAGCGGTCCCTGTCCACACCCCCTCCCCTCGCGCTCATTGTTGAACAATTGCTAGAGTGTGTCGCGTCACAGGGCAGCCACCGCACCGGTGCCGCCCGCGCCCACCCGAGCGAGGAAGCACGATGAGCAGCCACACCCCGGACCCCACGCCCGATCACACCGGCGCCCACACAGCCCAGCCAGGCGACACCGCCCCGGCAAACGGCACACCGGCCGATGCGAAGAAGGCCGTCACCATCGGGGCGACCGGTCGCACCGCGATCTTCGGGGCCATGTTCCTCATGGCCACCTCCTCGATCGGCCCGGGCTTCATCACCCAGACCTCGGTGTTCACCGTCCAGCTCGGCGTGGCCTTCGCGTTTGCGATTCTTGTCTCCCTGCTCGTCGACATCGCCATCCAGCTCAACGTCTGGCGCGTCCTCGGCGTCACCGGGCTGCGTGCCAACGAACTGGGCAACCGGGTGCTGCCGGGTATCGGCTGGGTGATGGCCGCCTTCGTCTTCGTCGGCGGGCTCATCTTCAACATCGGCAACATCGGCGGTGCCGGCCTGGGCACCAACGCGATGCTCGGCATCGACGCGAAGATCGGCGGCGCGGTCTCAGCGCTCATCGCGATCTTCATCTTCCTGTCCAAGCGCGCCGGCGTCGCACTCGACCGCATCGTCGTCGCACTCGGCGCGATCATGATCCTGCTCATGCTCTACGTCGCCATCGTCTCCCAGCCGCCGGTCGGCGAGGCGCTGAAGAACACCGTGCTGCCCGAGGAGGTCGACTTCCTCGTCGTCACTACCCTCATCGGCGGCACCGTCGGCGGCTACATCACCTTCGCCGGCGCCCACCGCCTCATTGACTCGAAGATCACCGGACGTGAGAACGTCGGCCACATCACCCAGGTCTCGGTGCTCTCGATTATCATCACCGGCGTCATGCGCGTGCTGCTCTTCCTCGCCATCCTCGGCGTCGTCGCAGGCGGCGTGACGCTGTCGCAGGACAACACCGCCGCCGATGCGTTCCTCGCCGCCGCCGGTGAAGTCGGCCTGCGCGTCTTCGGTGTCGTGCTGTGGGCCGCCGGCCTCACCTCGGTCATCGGCGCCTCGTACACCTCGATCAGCTTCGTCACCACCCAGCGGACGAGCGCGCGCACCCGCAACCTGCTCACCATCGCCTTCATTGCCGTGTGCGCGACCGCCTTCCTCATCCTCGACCAGGCCCCGCAGACACTGCTCATCTTCGCCGGCGCCTTCAACGGCCTCATCCTGCCAATCGGCTTCGCCGTCGTCCTGTGGGTCGCCTGGGCCCGCCGCGACCTGCTGCACGGCTACCAGTACCCCAAGTGGCTCGCCGCCCTCGGTACGCTCACCTGGCTGGTCACGATCTGGCTGGGCTGGAACTCGCTCACCGGCATCGCCGCACTCTGGCAGGGATGACGATGGACACCGCTCCCGAGGCACCGGCGGGCTCCCCGTTCACCTCACCTGCGCAGGCCAGGGCGGCCTTCCGGGCCGGTCTCGACCGGCCGACCGCCGGCCTGTGCCCGGGGTTCACGCAGACGAACCTGCTTGCTGTGCCGCGCGAGCATGCCTTCGACTTCCTGCTCTTCGCCCAGCGCAACCCCAAGCCGATGCCGATCGTCGGAGTGCTCGAAGCCGGGCAGACGAGCTCGCCGCTGCTTCAAGGCGGGGATATCCGCACCGATGTGCCGGCCTACCGGATCTACCGGAACGGTGAGCTCGCCGAGACCGTCACGGATGCCACCGCGTTCTGGCGAGACGACATCGTCAGCTTCCTCATCGGCTGCTCGTTCACCTTCGAGACCGCGCTGCTGGCCGCCGGCATTGACATCGCTCACATCAGCCAGAACGTCAACGTGCCGATGTACCGCACCTCGATCGACACCGAACCGGCCGGGATCTTCTCAGGCCCGCTTGTTGTGTCGATGCGCCCGCTGCCGGCGAACCAGGTCGCCGAGGCGGTGCGCATCACCTCCCGCTACCCGGCCGTGCACGGAGCACCGGTGCACATCGGCAACCCGGCAGAGATCGGCATCCGCGACCTCGGCAACCCTGACTACGGCGATGCGGTGACGATCCCGGATGGGCATCTGCCGGTGTTCTGGGCCTGCGGGGTGACCCCGCAAGCCGCGCTGCTGGCCGCCCGCCCGGAGATCGCGATCGCCCACTCACCCGGGAAGATGCTCATCACTGACGCCCGGGATGCCGAGTTCCAGGTCCCCTAAGTCCAGGTTCCCGAGGTCGGTTCCTCATAGGCCGGGCGTACCTGCGTGAGGAGACCAAGTTCAGGACAGCAGCTCGCGGACCTCGCTGCGCGCCCGGTCGAGGTAGCTGCGCATCTCCTCAGCGGCCTCGCGGCGCCGGCCGCTTGCGGCAAGGTCGGCGATCGTGGCGTTGAGCTCGATATAGGGGCAGTGGAAGCCGCGGCGCTCGGCTGAACCGCGGATGAAGACGAGCCGCATGAGCGCGAGCACCCGGGTCATGACCTCGTTGGCGTAGTAGGACTCGGCCGAGGCGATGATCGCCGAGTGGAACCGCTGGTTGGCATCGCCGACCGCATGGGGGTCGCCCGCCTCGCGTGCGGCCCGCCCGGCGGCCACACAGTCCTTAAGCGTGGCCGTGTCGAGCCGGTCCGACCACTGCAGGACGGCCGGTTCGAGCAGCGAACGGCACTGGTAGATCTCATCGACGTGCGAGATCTCCGGCAGCGTCACATGCACCCCGCGGTGCGGCAGCCGCACGACGACCCCGTAGCCCTGCAGTGCGACGAACGCCTCGCGCAGCGTGTTCCGGGAGACCTCCAGCCGGGTGGCCAGGGCAACCTCGTGGAGCTTCTCGCCAGGGGCGAGCTGGCCGGTTGAGATCTCCTCCAGTAGCGTGTGGGTCACCCGCTGCTGTGCCGATACGAATTCCATGGTCACGCCGCCATAGTAGGAGACAATCGCGGTAGCGGCGGCTGTGATCTTTCTGTCATGTTCCCTTACCGTTCCCATACGCCCTCAGTACCAGCCTCGCGCCGCATCCTCGGCACGGTTCAGGAGATCCGCGCGAGCACCTGACCTGCCGAAACGCTGTCACCTGCATCCAGGGACTCACATGCAATCGTTCCGCCGGACGGGGCGGAGACATTGGACTCCATCTTCATCGCCTCGATGACCGCGACCGTCTGCCCGGCCTCGACCGCGTCGCCGTCTGCCACCTTCCACGTCACGAAGCTGCCGGCATATGGGCTCGTGACCTCCGCTCCCGAGGCGTCGGCGCCGTTGTCGGTGCTGCTCGCCTCGGTCTCGGTGTCCGCGCCCGTGGTGCCGGCAGGCTGGGCCTCGCCGGTGGACGCACCGCTTGGGGCTGGGCTGGCGAGCCGGCTCAGCAGCTCAGCAGGCAGACCGAGCTCGACGCGCTTGCCATCGAGTTCGACGCCGAACCGGGTGAACGGCTGACCGTCACGTTGATCGGCGAAGACCTCGGTGCGTTCGAACTGCTCGGCGAAGTCGTTTTCGATCCAGGTCGTGTGGACGGCGAAGTCATCGGCGAAGTCAGAGTGTTCGAGCACTGCCTGGTGGAACGGCACGACCGTGGCGACTCCCTCGATGACGAGTTCGCGCAGCGCCTGCCGGGCACGCGTGATCGCCTGGTCGCGGTCGGCACCGAAGACGATGAGCTTGGCCATCATCGAGTCATAGGCACCCGGGATCGTCGACCCGCTCGTGACCCCGGTGTCGACGCGGATGCCCGGGCCGGTCGGGGCCTCGAATCGGGTGATGGTGCCCGGGCAGGGGACATAGCCGTTGGCGACGTCTTCGGCGTTGAGCCGGAACTCGATCGCATGCCCGAGCTGCGGCACAGTGATCTCGCTGTCCCCACATGCGGCATTGCCGTCAGAAGCATCGCCGTCGGCGAAGGATAGTGGCAGGCCGGCGGCGATCCGGAACTGCTCGCCGACAAGATCGACGCCGGTCGTCATCTCGGTCACCGGATGCTCGACTTGCAGGCGCGTGTTGACCTCCAGGAAGCTGATGGTGCCGTCTTCGGCGATGAGGAACTCGACCGTACCGGCGCCGACGTACCCGGCAGCCTGGCAGATCTTGACCGCGCCCTCACGGATCGTCGCCTCCTGTTCGGAGGTGAGGAACGGCGCCGGTGCCTCCTCGACGAGCTTCTGGTTGCGCCGCTGCAGCGAGCAGTCCCGCAGCCCGATCACGACCGTGTTCCCGTGCGTGTCCGCCAGGATCTGCGCCTCGACGTGCCGGGGGCGGACGAGGAATTTCTCGACAAAGCACTCACCGCGGCCGAACGCGGCCACCGCCTCGCGCCCGGCGGCCGCGAAGGCATCCTCGACGTCAGCGAGCTCATGGACGACTTTGAGGCCGCGTCCGCCGCCACCGTAGGCAGCCTTGATCGCAATCGGCAGCCCGTGCTCCTCAGCGAAGGCGTGCGCCTCCTCCCAGTCCTCGACCGGGCCATCGGAACCGGGCGCGAGCGGGGCGTCGACGGAGAGTGCGATCTCGCGGGCGGTGACCTTGTTGCCCAGCTTCTCGATCACCTCAGGCGACGGGCCGATCCACGTCAGTCCCGCCTCGGCGACGGCGGCAGCGAACTCAGCGTTCTCGGCGAGGAACCCGTAGCCGGGGTGGACGGCCTCGACACCGGCGCGCAGCGCGGTTTCGATGAGGGCCGGGATGTTCATGTACGTCTCGGCCGGGGCGGTGCCCGGCAGCCGGTAGGCCTCGTCGGCGATGCGGGTGTGCAGGGCCTCGGCGTCGGCATCGGAGTACACGGCCACTGAGCGCAGCCCGTGGTCGGCTGCCGCGCGGGCGATGCGCACGGCGATCTCCCCGCGGTTGGCGATGAGCACGGAAGCAAGCGTCATGACGGTTCTCCTGGCAGGTCGGCGGCGTGGATGGTGAAGCGCACCTCGGCACCCGGCGGCAGCTGGGCGGCGAGGTCGAGGTCTTCGGCGATGACGGTGGCGACGACCGGATACCCGCCGGTCACCGGATGGTCGGCCAGGAACAGCACCGGCTGGCCTTCCGGCGGCACCTGGATCGCACCGGAGACCATGCCCTCACTGGCGAGCTCCCCGGTGTCCTCGGCCCGGCGCAGCGGCCGGCCGTCCTCGCCTGCCTGCAGGCGAAGGGCGATGCGATTGGACTCCTGGCTGACCGTCCACACTTGGCTGGTGAGCGTCTCCAGCTCACCGGGGGCGCACCAGTCATCTCTCGGCCCGGGCACCACCCGCAGCTCTGCGGTCGTGAGATTACCTTCCGGTAGGTTCGTAGGCTCCGGCCCGCCGACGGCAACCACGTCGGGTGTGACGGGCACCTTGAGCTGCTGGCCGACGCTGATCGGCTCAGGCCCGAGCCGGGAGAGCGTATCGGTGGCCGTCGAGCCGAGCACCTCGCTGGTGACGAACCCGCCGCGCACCGCGACATAGGAGCGGATCCCATGCGTCGGCGCACCGATCTCCACACTCTCACCAGCCGGGGCGACGAGCGGGGTGCGCAGCGGGGCGGGCTTGCCACCCACTTTGACAGGCGCCTCGGCTCCGGTAACGGCCAGCGTCAGGTCGGTCTCAGCTTGCAGCGCGAGCCCGCCGAAGAGGCATTCGATGACAGTGGCGTCGCCGCGGTTGCCGACGATCCGGTTGGCCTGCCGGGCTGAGGCGCGGTCGAGCACCCCGGAGGTCGGCACGCCGGTGTCGCCGTGGCCGGTGCGCCCGCGGTCCTGGAACAGCGCCTGCAGACCCACGGCGGTGACGGTCGCCGCCGGGCGGGCCGGCTGGCTCGCCGGCGCCGAGGCGGTGGCCGGGGAGAGCGTGACCTCCTCGGCCACCGCCCGGTAGCGGATCTCATCACCCGGACTGATGCGGTTGGGCGGGTCTTCGCCCACGTCCCACACCGGGGTGGGGGAGGAGCCGAGCAGCTGCCAGCCGCCGGGTGAGTCGATCGGGTAGACGGCGGAGAACGGCCCGGCCAGGGCGACGGAACCGCGCGGCACCTTGGTGCGCGGGGAGGCCCGGCGTGGGGTGTTCCAGCCGCTGCCGGCGGCGGTGCAGTAGGCGAAGCCGGGGGAGAACCCGCCGAAGGCGGCCAACCAGTCTTCGCTCGTGTGCCGGGCGATGAGCGCCTCGGTCGAGACGCCGTAGTGCTCGGCGACTGCCTCGAGGTCCTCGCCGTTGTAGACTACGTCGATGTCGATGCGCTTGTGCGCACCTGCGGCCGCGTCATCGGGGGTCAGTTCGCGCAGGGCGGTCAGGGCCGTGTCGAGGCCGCGGCGAGTGGCGGCTTTGAACAGCAGCGTGCGGGCGGCGGCGATGACCTCGATCTGCGCGTCGAGCGGGTGGGCGCTCAGGTGGGCGTGCCAGGCCATGACGGTGGCGGTGTCGGGCAGTTCAATGAGCACCGAGCGGGTGCCCATGAGTCGGAACTCCGGGGTGCTCGTCACTGCGCCGGGTCGGTCGGCCGGGCTCATGCGAAGCTCGTGACCGTCACGCCGGCTTCGTCGAGGGCCTCGCGGATGGCCTTGGCCATCTCGACAGCGCCCGGCGAGTCGCCGTGCACGCAGATCGACTGGGCGTCGACGCGCAGGGTCGAGCCATCGCGTGCGGTGACCGTGCCCGAGGTGGCCATCTCGATGACCCGGGAGCGCACGGTGTCGATGTCGGTGACGACCGCATCGTCCTCCGACCGGGAGACAAGCGTGCCGTCGGGATTGTAATTGCGGTCGGCGAAGGCTTCGGTGATGACCTGCAGACCGGCCTTGACGGCCATCTCCGCGGCGATCGAGCCGGGCAGCAGAAGCAGCGGGACGCTGCGGGAGAAGGACCGCAGCCCGTCGATGACGGCCTGAGCGTGCTCGGCATTGCGCACGAGCGCGTTGTACAGCGCGCCATGGGGCTTGACGTAGCGGACCTCGGAGCCGTGCGCGCGGGCGATCGCATCGAGGGCGCCGATCTGGTAGAGCACCTCGTCAGCCAGCTGCTTGGGGTCGTAGTCGATGAACCGGCGGCCGAAGCCCGACGGGTCGTTGTAGGCCGGGTGCGCCCCGATCGTCACACCGCGGGCAGCGGCCTGGCTGACGGTGGCCGAGATGCCGTGCGGGCTGCCGGCATGGAAGCCGCAGGCGACATTGGCCGAGGAGACGACGTCGAGGATCGCCTCGTCATCGCCGACGGGAATGCCGGCGACCGATTCGCCCAGGTCGGAGTTGACGTCGATGCTGCTCATAGCTTCTCCTCCAGTTCGCCTCGGCGGGCCGCAGTCCCCTGATCGTTGTTGAACAATTCTACGGGATGGGAGCCGGTTTGGCGTCGGGAGGGGCTGGGGAAAACGGTCGGCGCCGAGGGCGGTGACTCAGCTGATGGGTGGTGGCGGGTCTCAGTAGCGGGCGGCGCGGCGTGCCCGGCGCTCATTCACCCGGCGGGTCTCTCCGCGGATGGTGAAGCAGGAGATGACGGTGCCGACGAAGAAGAATCCGCCGGTGAAGAGGAACAGCAGACCCATGACGATCTTGCCGATGTAGAAGTACTGCAGGCCCGCGATGAGGACGAAGCCGAGGAGGGTGAGGACGAGGGCGAGGCCGGGATCCTTGGCCGGTTCGGTGGCGTAGGGCGACATGCGAGCTCCTTTCGCGAACAGGTGCGCGTGCTGGTGCTCTTCTAAGTGTGCCCTATCGGCATCCGAACCGGCTGGGAGCACTACCTGGCGGACGCCAGAGCCGACCGCGTGCCTCAGCCGAACAGCTGCACACCGGCCATCGCAAGCCCGCCGAAGAGCACGCCCCAGGCGATGATCGACACGATCTGCCAGCGCGCCACAGCGTTGCGGGAGGCGCCGAAGGAGACCATCGCCATCGAGGTGATCTGGCTGGGCAGCACGGTCTGGCCGAGCAGGCTGACGCCTGGTACGCCCCACCGGTCGAAGGCTTTCCTGAGCCGTGCCTTCTTCGGTGAGTCAGCCGGCTTCTTGGCAGTCGCCCGGGCGCGGATCTTGTGGGCGCCGTAGACGAGGGCGAGCATCGACAGGACGTTGCCGAGGATCGCAGCCGGGATCGCGACGACGGGGTGGACGCCGGCGACGATGCCGATGACTGAGCCGAAGTAGGACTCGACGAACGGCAGTGCGGAGATGAGGATGATGCCGGCCCAGCGGGCCCACACCGGCAGCGAGGTGGTGAATTCCTGGAGTGCTTCGAACATGGTCTCTCCTTCACGAGGGGTGGCTTCACGCAGGGCTGCACTCGTCTAGTACAGCGTGCTAGTTCAATGTACTAGTACGGTGTGCTAGATTGTCAAGTGGCGATTGAGAGTCGTGAACGAAGCGCTGGAAGAGGCGCGTGACGGGAGGAGTCCGATGGCTGACAGGCGGGAGCAGATCGTCGAGGCCGCCCTTGAGCTCGTCGAGTCCGGCGGGCCAGGTGCTGCGAGCGTGCGCGCTGTTGCCGAGCGCGCCGGCATCGGCGCGAGCACGCTTCGGTACTATTTCCCGACCCAAAGTGCGCTCTTGCGCGCAGTGGCTGAGCGGGCCTATTCGCGTGAGGTGCCCGATCTCGACATCGCGAACTCCTCGCGGGATCCAGCCGAGCGGCTGACGGAGTGCATGCTGCAGTTCCTGCCGCATGATGACGCATCGACGCGCTCGCTGCTCGGCATCTGGGTCACCCAGATGTCCAATGCCTTCGGCCCGGAGGCTGATGACTCCAGTACGCGGATGCTCTCACGGCTCTACGAGATCGGGCTGGCCAGGGTCGAGTCATGGCTGCACGTCCTCGCCGCCGAAGGGCATCTTGCCGAAGTGGACATCCCCGACCGCGCCTCGCTGCTGAGCGCGGCCTGCGATGGGCTCATGTCGCAGTTCGGCGCCACCGACCTGGAGCTGACGCTGGATGTCGCCCGCAGACGACTGCGCTGGCTGTGCGGAGCCGTGCTCGACCACACGCCCTGAACCCGAAACGCGTGCCACGCACCGCCCGGGGGCACTCGAGAAGAGAAAGACCCCGGTTCGCACGATCGCGCGCAAACCGGGGTCGGAAACCTCAGCGCAGAGGGCTCAGGGGGACTCAGCGGGGCTCAGACCATCACTTCGATCAACCGCGGTCCCGGCTCAGCCAGTGCCTCGGAGAACGCGGCGTCGAGCTGCTCGACGGTCTCGACACGACGGGCCGGCACGCCCATCCCCTCGGAGATGGCGGACCAGTTCGGCACCGGGTCGCTGAGGTCGAGCAGTGCGCTGGCCTTCGGGCCGAAGTCCGGCACCCCGACATTGGCCATCTCATTGCGCAGGATCTGGTACTTGGCATTGTTGAAGATGAGCGTGACGACGTTGAGGCCTTCGCGGGCCTGAGTCCACAGCGCCTGCGGCTGGTACAGGCCCGAACCATCGCTTTCGAGCGTGATGACCGGCCGATCCGGGCAGGCGATCGCGGCACCTGCGGCCACCGGCATCGCATAGCCGATCGACCCGCCGGTGCCGGAGAACCAGTCGTGCGGGCGCGCCGTGGCGGTCTGTGCCCAGAAGCTCCCGCCGGTCGTGAGGGACTCATCGACGACGATCGCGCCCTCAGGGATCGCATTGCCGAGGAACGCGCTGATCTTCTCCGGGGTGATCGTGCCGCTCGGCATGCCCGGCAGAGACAGCTCGGCAATATGGCCGCGGCCCTCGGCGGTGCCAGCACCGGAGGCGATCCCATCGCCGGGGACATCAGCACCGGTGGCACCGACCGCCTCGGCGAGAGCCTCCAATGCGGCGAGCGCATCGCCTTCGCGCGGGCAGATCTCGAAGAAGGTCGTGCCGGCAGCAGTGAGCACGCTCGACTTGTCCGGGTAGGCGAAGAACGCCACCGGCTCCTTCGAGTCGACGAGGATGAGCGCATCGAAATCGGCGAGCAGCTCCTGGGACGGCCCCACTGGGTACGGCACCTTGAGTGTCGTCACCCGCCCGGCGCCGCGTTCGGTGCGAGGGGCGAAGGTGTCAGACAGCAGATGGGCGCCGGTGGCAGCAGCGATCCGCCCGGCCACAGCGAGCTGATCGGCCCGCAGCGAGCGGCCGCCCATGAGGATCGCGGTGTGCTCACCGGAGGCGCGCAGGCGCTTGGCAGCGGCAGCGATGACGCGCTCATCGAGGACCGGACGCGGCAATGCGGCGGCAGTCGGCACGGCCGGGTCGCCGGTGACCGGGTTCCAGGCCGTGTCAGCCGGCAGGATGAGCGAGGCGACACGACCGGCCTCGGCCTGGCTGATGGCATCGGCGGTGTCGGCTGCGATGGTGTCCGGTGATGGAGAGCTGCGCACCCAGTGGCTGAACGGGCGCGCGGTGCCTTCGATGTCGGAGGTCAGCGGCGCGTCGAGGTCGCGGTGGTAGGTGGCGTGATCGCCGATGACATTGACGATCCCAGCCCGGGCGCGCAGAGCGTTGTGCATGTTCGACAGGCCGTTGGCCAGACCTGGCCCGAGGTGGAGGAGAGTCGCGGCAGGGCGATCGGTCATACGAGAGTAACCGTCAGCCGCACCGGTGACCGTGCCCTCGAACAGCCCGAGTACGCCGCGGATCTTCGTCGCCTTGTCCAAGGAGGCAACGAAGTGCATCTCCGAGGTGCCGGGATTGGCGAAGCACACCTCGATGTCGTTGTGTTCAAGGGTGGCCAGGAGTCTGTCGGCGCCGTTCGTCATCGGTTCTCTGCTTTCTCTCATCAGCTGGCGCTGCGTGTCTCAGTTGAAGCTGCGTTGTCACTGCCGCGGGTCGGCTGTGTCAGCGGTCGGCCGGGCATGGGGTTGACCGGCCGGAGCCCGCGTGTCAGGGGTCGTCGGCGCGGCGGTGCGCTGCCGTGCGGCTGACAGCTCTTATCTCATCACCGCCTGCGGGTCCCCGCAAGACGCCGGGCGGAGTGAGCTCTCGACTCGACCCGACGCCCAATGCGCTCATCAGCAATCATGCTTTACCGGCATGGAATCAATCATGCTTTACCGGCATGGAATCAATCATGCTCTACTGGCATGGAATATGCCTAAAGCGGCGTTTGATGTGCATCACCGCAGGCCACTGCGGTCGGGAGCCGTGGCACGTGTTGCCTGTTGGTCGAGCTCCGGCTTCACCTGCGAATCCGCCGCCGCATCCGCGACGTCGTCGTCCGCAGCTCCCTGGCCGTCGCGTCATAGGTGACGAACTCCTGCGTGTCCGTGTCGACGGTCCCTGCGGCTGCAACTTCCCGCGACCGTTTCGCCTGCGGTCCCGCTGGAAACCCCCTGTCCGGTCAGTCAGATCGCCCCGGCTGGCTCTTGCGCCGGATCACTCTCGTCACCTACAGTGAATACACTGTATACAAAACATAGGCAGGGCAGCGCGGCCCGCCGTCTCACTCACGCTCAAAGGAGTAGTCGTGTACGTCTATAACACCTGGTACGTCGCCGCCTGGAGCTCCGAAGTCACCGACAAGCCCACCGCTCGCACCATCTGCGAGCTGCCGCTCGTGCTCTTCCGCACCCAGGACGGCGAAGCACACGCGCTCGTCGACCGCTGCGCTCACCGCGGCTTCCCGCTCTCGGAGGGCCGGGTCGTCAACGACTCGGTCGAGTGCGCCTATCACGGCTTCACCTATGGCCGCGACGGCCGCTGCACGCGTGTGCCTGGTCAGACCGCGCTGCCCGACCGGGCTCGCGTCGGCACCTATCCGGTCTACGAGAAGGACGGTTGGATCTGGGTCTACACCGGCGATCCGGAACGTGCTGACATCAGCGACATTCCCGACACCCACTGGCACAACGACCCTGAATGGGCACCGGTGTTCCACTCCCTGGGCATCAACTGCCGGGCGGAACTCGTCCACGACAACCTGCTTGACCTCACCCACGAATCGTGGATCCACCAGACGACCGTCGGCGACGACTACATCTACGAATACGGCGTCACCGTCGAAGTCGAGGGCAACACCGTCAGCGTCGACCGATTCATGCCCAGCGTCGAGGCCCCGCCGCTGTACAAGGACACGATGGGCATCTCCGGGCCCTACGACCGGTTCCACTGCACCGAATTCCATGTGCCCAACCACCACACCCTGCACTCGGGCATCACCGCCGAGGGTCAGCCGCGCGAAGACGGCTACCTCATCAAGGTCACCAACGCGATCACCCCGATCGACGCCGACCACTGCTGGTACTACTACTGCTTCGCCCGCAACTTCGCCGTCGATGACGAGCAGGCGACCAAGGACCTCGAAGTCGGCCTGGCCACCGTCCTCAAGGAGGACGCGTGGGCGCTTGAGAACCAGGAGCGCGGGCTCAAGACCCGCCCGGCTGATGAGTTCGACGTGCTCATCGCCCAGGACGGCGGGGTCGCCAAGGCGCGCCGCATCATGAACGCCCTCATCCGCGCTGAGCAGCGTGAGGCGGATGCGAAGCGCGAGGCGTCTGAGAAGAACGCCGTCGCCGCCTCGGGCGGGACCGCCAGCACCGCGAACACCGACCCCGTAAACAGCGCCGCCCAGCCGGCTGGTCAGGAGGTGTGAGCGATGTGGATGCTTTCGCGCGGCAGCGCCCTCGACGCCTCCGGTGAGGCCGCCACCATCGGCGCCGACTACACCGCCCGGGCCGGCAACGGGCGGGTGCTCGCCTCGTGCCCGGACTCCCCGGAGCGCGGAGACCGCTGGAAGTGGACGATCCGGCTGACCGGGGCCGAACCCCACGCCGGCGTGGACATCGACCACGACCCTGCCCAGGTGACCATCACCCGCACCACCGTCGAAGGCCCTGGTGAGAAGGACCTGGACCGCGCCGCAGGCCGCCAGTTCGTCATCGTCCCAGTCGCCGGCGCCTGCCAGATCAGCATCGCCGGCGGCCCATGGGCCCGCGACATCACCCCCGGCGACGTCTACATCGCCGAAGGGGAGGAGACCGAGACCCTGCGCATCTCCGCCGCTGATGCCCGCACCCGCGTCGAGGCGATCGAGATCGCCGCGGCCGACGGCGGCCCGCTGCGCTGGGTGCCCTGAACGGCCAGTGCAGAAGGAGGAATCATGCCCGAACTCATCGACATGAAGGTCATCGGCACCCAGGCGGTGTGCGAGGACGTCATGGCCGTCCAACTCGAACGCGCCGACGGCGGCCCGCTGCCCACCTGGAGTCCCGGCTCCCACATCGACATCGAACTGGCTGCAGGGCTGGTGCGCCAGTACTCGCTGTGCTCGGACCCGCGCGTCCCGCGCACCTGGCAGATCGCGGTGCGCCGCGAGCCCCGCTCCCGAGGCGGCTCGGACTTCGTACACGATCAGCTCGCCCCCGGCGCGGTGCTGCGGGCGACTGTGCCGATCAACCGGTTCGCCTTCGACGACGCTGACGCCTACGTCTTCATCGCCGGCGGCATCGGCATCACCCCGCTGCTGCCGATGCTGCGGCAGGCGTGGTGGCGCAAGAAGCCGGCACGCGTGTACTACCTGGGCCGCAGCCGGGGCCGGCTGCCGTTCGTCGACATCGTCGAAGAGCTCTGCGACGACGTCACCGTCCACGAATCCGCGATCGCCGGCCGGCGAGACATCGCCGCTGATCTTGCCGGACTGCCCGCCGGCGCGCGCGTCTACGCCTGCGGGCCCGATGCGCTGCTCGACGGGCTGGCCATCATCGCCGAACAGGAGGGCTTCGCTGACCGGCTGCACACCGAGCGGTTCGTCAACGAGACCGGCGAGGGTGTCACCGTCATGGCCGATGACCGGGAGTTCCTCGTCGAGACGAACACCGGAGCCGAGGTGAGAGTCCCGGTGGGCTGCAGTGTGCTCGAAGCTCTCGAAGGGGCCGGCTACCGGCCGTTCAACTCCTGCCGGGAGGGCATCTGCGGATCATGTGAGACCGATGTGCTCGCAGGAGCAATCGATCACCGCGACTCCCTGCTGTCCGAGGCTGAGCGGCAGGCCGGAGATACCATGATGATCTGCGTCTCCCGCTGCACCGGCGACCGACTCGTCCTCGACATCTGAGCGCCGGGACAGCTGAACGCAAGGGCATGGGAACGACGACAGCGCAGACACCGCAGGAGAGGAGGCGCCGATGGCCAACCTGACCGCTGAGGTCAAAGGCAAAATCACTGCCGCGGTGGCCAGCGGTGAGCTGGCCCCGGGCACGGTGCTGCGCCAGGAGCACATCGCTGAGCGCTTCGGCGTCTCGCGCACCCCTGCCCGCGAGGCGCTCGTGCAGCTGGCTGCCGCCGGGGTGGTGAGCCAGCGCAGCGGCCGCGGCTTCGAAGTCTGCCCACTGGACGACACCACCGTCGCCGATGTCCAGCAGGTGCGCTTCAGCCTCGAGGCGCTCGCCCTGCGCTCGCTGACCGGCCAGCTCACACCTCGGGCGCGGCTGGAGCTGTCCCACCGGCTCGACCAGGCCGAACTCGCCCTTGACGACCCGGCGGAGTTCTTCGAACTCTCCCGCCGCTTCCACATCGAGCTCGTCGACGCGTGCGCGAACTCCTATCTGCGCTCAGTGCTCACCAGCGTGTGGGACCATCCGGTCCAGCAGCGCATCGGCGCCCGGGCCGGAGCCGACCGCGCCCAGCGGCAGGCGACGCTGGCCACTCACCGGGAGCTGCTGGCCGCGCTTGCAGACGGCGACGGTGCAGCCGCTGAAGCCGCACTGATGCGCTGCCACACTGACTGATGTCTCAGCTGCTGTGCTGCAATGTCTGGTGCGGGGTGCGATGAGGTGCGGTGCTCTGGTGTGAAGTGCGGTATTCCGGTGTGCGGTCCCGGGCGGAGGCGAACGCACACCCTCCGCAGCCGGTTCGCAGCTGAATGTGAGGGCTGCGACCGCCTGGGCTCATGTGTCCCTGTTTACGTCAGCGTCACCGACAGGCCATGTCGATCTGTCACTCTCGGGAGTATGGATGCAACGATTTCGACTCTTCGCACCTGGATCGAGACCACCGGACAGCAGTGGCTGGCCGATGACAATATCACCGGCATCGACATCGCCCACAAGGTCGTCGAGGGCTTGACGCTCGATGCCGTGTGCCTGCGCTTCTCCGTGCGCCGCAAGCTTGCGGCCGCCGACCCCGCTGCCACCATCCCGCCGTATGTCAGCATCGGCGAGCGCATCGTTCCCACCGATGTGGTCGAAGCTCGCCGGTTTGCCGCCGCCGGCCAGCCGGCCCGCGCCTGCGCCTGATCGACGCTGACCCGGCTGTCTGTCGCCCCATGACGTAGACTGAGGGCATGGCTGCACCGGATCGCAAGACTCCAGGACCATCGGTCAAAGACGACGAGATGTATGAAGCGCTGCGCCGTGAGGGCAACAGCAAGGAGAAGTCCGCGCGCATCGCCAACGCCGCCGCGCAGGATTCCCGCTCTGACGTGGGCGAACGCGGCGGTCATGCCGACTCCTACGAGGACTGGACCGTCGAGCAGCTGCGCAAGCGCGCCGCCGAACTCGATATCGCCGGCCGCTCGAAGATGAACAAAGACGACCTCATCGCAGCCTTGCGGGGGTGAACTTCGCCCGCACCTGGGACCGTTATCACCGGTGTGGCCTCCGCTGGCCTGCTGCACGGCATCGCCGGCAACGGTAAGGCCCCGATGAGCGGATACCGGGTCCCACGCGCTTTCGGCCCCGCCAGCAAGCCAGACGGCACGACGCTCGCCCCCGGATCGGTCGCAACGACCGGTGGCGCACCCGCTGCAGCTCCCGGCACTCCAAGAGGCGGGTGTCAGCCCTCAACTCCGACCGCACGGCCAAAGGCCGAGGCGCTCTCGAAGGACGCTGAGCACCGTTATGCCGCTGTCGTCGACTACACCCCACGACAGCAGGCCGGCCGCGTATCGTCATCGCCGCGCACGCGGAGCTGAAGAACCTGCAGACGCAGCGATTCTGCGAAACCCCGTGCCGCGCGGAGGAGCCGGGTTACGATGGTGCTGACAGCGACGTCATCTGACCCAGGGGGTCCCATGGCCACGGAATCGCAGCACAGCACCACAGACCGCAGTTCAGGGGAGGGGATCGGTTTCGCCCTGCTCGAAGCGGTCTTCGCCACGACACCTGCCGACCGCGCATCGGATGCCGATACAGATGTCGTGCACCGGCTGGAGACGTTCCACGAGACCTACCCGAACGTCGGCGATGACCTGCAGGCGCTCATCAACCTCGGTGAGGCGCCCGTGCGCGAGGTGATGGGCGAGGACCAGATGGCCGGCCGGCTCAAGAGCGAAGCGCTCATGGACGTCGCGATGACGTTCGCCAACCTCGACCCGCGCGTATCGACCGCAGCTGATGCGGCCGCCCACTCCCGTGAGGAGCTCGAGGCTGCCTATACCGCAGTCCCCGGTCTGGGTGCGGGCACCTTCGAGCAGTTCCTCACCCGGCTCGGGCTTACCGACTCCGAGGACTGATCCGCAGTTCCCGCCGCGCTGGCTCAGCGGTCTGAGCCGGTGCGGTGATCGGGGTCCGCGTCCTCCTCAGGATCGGATTCCCGGAGCTCGGGCTGCGGTGCCCGGCCGGCGCCTTCGAGTTGCCGGCGGGCCTGCTCGGTGAGCTTGACGCGTTTGGCGTCGATGATCTCGTCACGACGGGCGAGGACGCCGAATGAGCCCAGACCGGTGCCGAGGATGACGAACAGCGGCCAGAACCAGATGACCGTTCCGGAGACGATCGAGGTGAAAGCCCAGATCGCCACGCAGATGCCGACCGGGCCTGCGACGATCCCCAGGAGCGCCTTGCGCCGCTGCGACCGGTAGTGCTCGAGTGCTGCCGCGTCGATCTCCTCGCGGGTGAGTGGAATGCCCTCATCGAGCTCGGCCAGCCCCGACTTCTGCGGGTCGACATCTGGGGCGAGATCGGACAGCAGCGGCGGCAGCTGCCCGAGGGTCTTGGCCGCGTTGGCGGCATCGGTGCGCTCCTCGAACTCCTCGCGGTCGAGGCGGCCATCCGCGTAGGCCTCGGCGAGGAAGTCGCAGACCGTCGAGCGGTCGGCAGTCGAAGCCCGCAGATCGGGATTGCGGCGCGGGTCATGCGCGAACTGCTCCCAGGGACTTCCGCGGCCGGTCATGACAGCAGAGTATCTCAGATCACGCGAACTTCCAGAGTCCGATCGAGCCGACCGGTGGTCATCGGACGGGAGAGCCTATGAAAGGCACAGGCGTCACTCTCGACGGAGGCGGCTTCTCGTTGACCGAAGACGGAGCACCAGTCATCGGCGACTGCCTGCTGGCGCTCACCGGCTCACTGCAGCTGCGGGGGTGTTGCATCCGACCGCCAGCGGTGATGCCGCCTTGTCCGCCGAGCGGTTCGAAGCCGCCTTCAGCGCCCGGGCCCGCCCCTCGGTGCTCTCCCTGTTCGGTCCGGACCCGTGAGCCCGACTGTCGGGGCCTGCTGTGCGCATGGATCTCCGGCGGCGAGTGCACCTTCGGGTATGCGGTCGACGACTATGCTGCTGCTGTTTTCACCGACGGCACGTTCGCCCACACCGTCGCGGACGGAGGTCAGCGCCATGCCCTCCGCCTCGCCGGCGGCCTGGCGGAGACCCTGTCGATGTTCGGCCACGACGGCACACGCGCATCTCGGTGACAGTGCGAAGGCGTAGAGTGAAGAGCGCAGTCTGCATCCACGAAACGACAGCTGAGCGAATCGAGGAAGAATGCTCTCCACTCTCGTCCGCATAGGCGGCCGTCTGGCCCTGGCCCCGATCTTCATTACCGGTGGCATCAACGCCGCCAAGAACCCTGCCGGCCGACCCGACAAGGCCGCCGCCACTATCGGCACTCTCCGCGAATACGTTCCAGCGATCCCCGAGAACGACGAACTCGTCGTCCGCCTCAACGGCATCGTTCAGGCAGCTGCCGGAACCGCACTCGGCCTCGGTGTGCTGCCGAAGGCCTCAGCAGCTGTGCTGCTGGCCTCCCTTGTGCCGACTACGATCGCCGGGCATGACTTCTGGAACGAGACCGAACCGGACAAGCGTGCCGGCCAGCAGCTGCAGTTCTCCAAGAACGCCGCCATCATCGGCGGGCTGCTGAGCATCATCGGCTCCCGCCGGTGACGGCACTGAGCCGCCATAGACCGAACCCGCCCCGGCCGAGGCTACCGGCCGGCTCGGGGCGTCCGCCGGGGTGGCCTTCGCTGGTTGCGATGGCACTCGGGCCAGCGGGCTGCCGCTGGCTCGGACTGCTGCTGGCCGCCGGGTTCGGCTGCGACCGTAGGTCGGAGTTGGGCGCCGGGGGCCTCGCTGCTCGTGCTCATCGGGCTCTCCACCAGGGCTGCCCAGGCGGCGGCCCGGACGATCATGATGAGCCGCGCCGACGCCCGCAGGAGACCGAGCGCCCGTGGGCTGTGGAACGTCTGATTCGATATCGGCCCGGGGCTCAGTGCGCACGCAGGCGGAGCGGCAGTGCCCCGGTGCGACCGGTTCATTCGCAGCCGATGCCGTCACCGTCGCGGTCGAGATGCGAGCCGTAGCCCGGCTCCCCGACGTGCACCGGCGCTCCGCCCCGGTCACGCGCTTCGGCACAGTTCTGATAGGCACCGCCGGTGCCCGACCCTGGTCCAAAGCCACCCGAGCCCCTGGAATCTGACTTCGCACCGGACCCGTTCGAGGAGGCGCCGGAACCCGAACCGCCCGGTCCGGAACCGCCTGAGCTCGATCGGCCCGAACCTGAACCGCTCGACCCGTTCTTCGTCGGTGCATCGGCATAGGAGGCGATGTCCCCGCCTGAGGTGCTCGGCCAGCTGGCATCGGAGGTGAAGGCCGGTTCGTCATCGCAGGCGGACAGCACCCGAATCATCGCCTCTTTCTCCGCAGGAACCACCCACAGCTCGTACTTGCGTTTGACTGCGATCTGCCGCGAGACGTATTCGCAGCGATAGGATTTCCGCGGCGGCAGCCACGTGGCGGCGTCACCATCGCCCTTCTGGGCGTTGAGCCGTGACTCGACGGCCAGCAGATTCAGCGGATCGTTGCCGAACTCCACTGCCGTTGCCGCATCGAAGGACTGCGCTCCGGTCTGCCAGGCGTTCGACAGGGCCACGAGGTGGTCGATGTCGATGTTATTGCCGTCGCCGCGGATGAAGTCGAACGTCTCGCCTGAGAACTTCGAGGTGAGCTCTCCACCGAGGACGACGCAACCGCTGTGCTGCAGGGTGATGTCGCGCAGGTCTCGGCGCAGCACGTCATTACGCGTGTCGCAGCCGTTGCGGTCGGTGTCGTCGCGCCACCCGAAGAACTCGCGGTCGTACCCGGTCTTCGGTGCGCGGCCTTTGACCTCCAGCTCGGCGAGCATCGCCAGAGCGCTGCCCGGCGAGGCCGTTTCGGTGCTGGTAGGCGGCGAGGTGGGACTCGCATCGGTGCCAGCCGCGGCTGTCGGCTCGCTCGTCGGAACCCCGGCGTTCGATGACGGTCCGGCCTCCGGCACCGCGCTGCCTGACTGCTCGCCGTCATCGGAGTCGACGAACGCCCCGATGACGGCGAAGACGATGATCGCAGCCGCGGTCCACCACAGCCGGTGCCGCCTCCGGTCCCCGGCAGCCCGGCGGGTCTTCAGAGGCCGAGGGGAAGGCATCGACACCATCCTTGCGCGTGAGACTGGCAGAACAGAGCTCTCAGCTTACCGGCAGACCTGCCGCGCCAAGCGGAGGCGCGCCTCCGGCCTGCTCCGCCTCATGATGGGGCAATGATGGCCGACGTATCGCTGCGAACCCTTCACCGAACTCGCGGCGATCCACGATGCTCCTGGGCCCAGCCGCCTCGTCGCAGCTCGTCTTCGTGTTCGGTTGCGAAATACGAGGACGTCATGTCGTATAGGCACAGTGATACTCCCGTGGTCTCGACGCTGTGGGCAAAGCACAGCGCGGCGCACCGCAGACGGTCATCAGGGAGAACCGTTCAACGCGTTCTCCGACCCCGAATCTCACGCGAAAGCGGCCCGCCACGAGGGGCGGGCCGCTGTAACGAGGTCTCAAACCGGTAATGCCACCGGTGTGAACAACGACCTCCTGGTGGGCCCCGTGGGGATCGAACCCACGACCCACGGATTAAAAGTCCGTTGCTCTACCAACTGAGCTAGAGGCCCGCAGACTGATTGTAGACCGCTGGTCCCACGGTGCCCAACTCGACAGACTGAGCTGCGGCTTCACAGCCGCCAATCAACGCTCCACGGGCTGATCCCGCGCTTCCTGCGCCCGGAAGCGTCTGCAGGCTGGCCCGTCTTGCGTCCCCACCACCGGCTGCCTCTGCCGCCAGCCTCACTGTTGCCGGTCTGATAGGTACGCGGCGCCTCGGGGTCGAAGTCCCCCGCACTCTCGTGGACGAGGATCTGGCTGTCAGCGGTCACCGGGTCGATGACCTCGCCGGGGATCACCTGACCCTTGGATTTGCGCAGCTGCAGCAGCCGGATGAGGTGCTTGAGCCCGCCCATGAGGTCGGCGTCGGCCTTCGGCGTGCTGATCTTCGGGTCGAGGTCGTGGGGGAATGCGCCGGGGTACGGGTCGAAAGCGCTGCGCGAATGCCGGACGACGGTGCGCGCCATCTGATGGTTGACGACACCGCCGATCACCGCTCCGATGCCGAAAGGCATGAGGCGGCCGACCATCGACCCGCCGGTGCGCGCAGCGTACTTGCGCATCATCGTCTTGCGCATCCGCTTGGTCAGCGTGTCCATCATCTGTGCCGGGATCTGCTTGGCGACCATCGGGCCCCAATGCGAGGTCAGTGCCGGACCCTCACCGGCAGCCTGGGCGGAGAACTTCTTCACCAGGTCCTTGCCTGCGTTGCCGAGCATCAGACCCATCACCAGCGCGTTCGCCCGCTGCGGATCGCGCACCGGCAGCCCGTGCAGTTCGGTGATCGCCTGCGCGTACAGTGCTGAAGCTTCTAAGAATCCGGCCGTCTCCACAGCCGCGACACCAGCGGCAGCCAGCGTCCCGAGCCCGGGCACCACGGCAGTTGCGCCGACTGCAGCACCTCCACCGGTGGCTGCCCATAGGTAGTGCTTGCGGACGATGTCGGCGATCTCCGCAGGCGAGGCCTCGGGGTTCTTCCGCCGCAGCATTCGCAGGTACGCCAGCACCGCAGGGCGCTGCACGGCCAGCAGCCTGCGCACTGTTCCCTCCGCATGCGGCTTGAGCTCGCCGTCCTTCGTGAACGCGAACTTCGTAGCAGTCTTGAGACCCGTCTGGACCTTCGCACTGTTGGTCATAGCCATACGGTAGCGCCGCTGGCTGGGAGGCAGATGTAGGATTCCCGACAGGGCGCCTTGCCAGCCCGCGTAGACTGGGCGGCGTGTCACAGCCTCGTTTTCACAAGCCCCTGCCGATGCCGGACATGGATCCGCTCGACACCGCCCCCGATCCTGCCGCGCGCACCGAGCTCGCGCACTCGACGGCTGCCCTGCTCATCTCCCCGCACCGCGACTCCAGCACTGATCCTGACCGCGACGACGCCGCCACCGCCCGTTTCGTCCACCTGGCCGAGGAGTTCGGTCTGGAAGCCATCGCCGAGGTGTGGGCCAGCGCCCCGGCGGTGAGCCTGCCCGGTTCCCTGTGGCGCCTGTACGCCATCCGCGAGTGGATCCGCCGTTCGCCGCGCCAGGCCGCGGACTGGTTCTCGTCCGGCCGGGACGGCCGCACCGCACCCGAGGTGATCGCCGGCATCGCCTCCCCGCCGGGTCCAGACGAGGTTGCCCGGGCCGCCGATGAGATTCTCGCCGGCGCTTTCCGCGGCGACTACGCCATCGCACTGGCCCGGGCCGCAGCCTTCATCACCGTCACCGCCCGTGGACGTCGGGCCGAGAGCCCAGCCGACACCTCGGGCGCGGGGGATTTCGAACGCCTCGCAGACGACCTCGCCGCCGCCGCGCGGGCCTACACCCAAGGCCGCCTCGACTGATCGACGTTGAGCGCCACATCGAGAGCGCTGAGTATTGCAGAGAACGCCTGCGATCCTCTCACCAGGGGCTCTGCCGGCGGCCTTCTGCACAACAGACGGCCAGCCTCCAGCCGGTCTCGTGTCGCACCGGGGTCCGTGCCGGGATCTGCCCGGTTGGGCAATTCAAGACGAGCTTGTATCCTGGGCGCACGGTGCCGGATCGCTGAAGCCCCGGGCTCCAACATCAGCCGCTTCGAGCGGCCACACGCCGAGAGGCGCTCTCGGTCCGGCACCGCCACACTTCGGCACCAACCGGTCCTCCCGCGTCCTGCTGCCGGCCCTCACCCTACGATCCCGCTGAGACAGACACCGGAGGACGGCGTGCGCCTGAGACGGACACCGCAGGATACCCAGCTCTTCGCCCGCTGCACCGAGCTCGCCGAGCTCATCCAGGGCTGCAACCTCGTCCTCGCCGAACTCTCCGGCATCCCAGCAGACGCCCGCCAGCAGGCCAGTGCCCGCATGCAGGAGCTGACCGACCAGGCCGACGCCGCACGTGGGGTGATCACCCGGCAGCTGCGCGAGAACTACATCACCCCGCTCGACCGCGGAGACATCTTCGCCCTCGCCGATCGCCTGCGCGAGGTCTGCTACCAACTGGAGTCCGTCAGCTTCGCCATGACCTCCCAGGTCTTCGACGAGCTGCCGGCCGGCGTGCCGGAGATGCTCGCAGTGCTGTCGCACCAATCAGACCAGACGCTGCGCATGACCCGCCGGCTGCAGGGCCACTATGACCAGTGGGATTACGTCGAGACGATGGATCGTCTGCACCTGCGCGCCATCTCCTTGAGCCAATCGATCGCCGACGCCGTGCCGCTGTCGCGCCGGGGCCTGACCTACACCGCAGCCTCGATGCAGCTGGCGTCCGCCTTCACCCAGGCCTCGGCATCCTTCAAGGACGTCGGCCGCATCGCTGCCGCCATCGCCCTCAAGGAATCCTAGGCCGGACGTGGATGTCGTCTCCTCCGACGTGCTGTTCACTGTCGTCATCGTCCTCACCATCAGCTACGCCTTCGTCAACGGCTTCCACGACGCCGGCCTGTCCGTCGGCAATGCCGTGGCCTCCAGGTCCGTCCACCCGCGCCTGGCACTTATCATCGCAGCGGTGTTCAATTTCATCGGGGCTCTGCTCGGCCAGGGCGTGGCTGAAAGCGTTGCCGTGGCCCTCGTCGAGTTCCCGCCGGTGGAGAACACCGTCCTGCTAGTGCTTGGGGCCGGGATCTTCGCCGCCCTGGTCTGGAACATCACCACCTACCTGGTCGCAGTGCCGGTGTCCTCGACTCACTGTCTGTTCGGCGGGATCATCGGCGCAGCCCTCGTATTCGGCATCGCCACCGATGCCGGTCTGGTGTTCTGGACGCTCATCGCCCCGGCCTTCCTGCTCCCGGTCGTCGCCCTCGTCATCGCCTACGCCGCCAGCCGCGCCACCACCCGCGTACTGGCCAGCCACGCGCCCAAGCCGCTGTTTCGCCACAGCCGGTTCGCCAACAACGTGCTCTCGGCCTTTCTCGGCCTGGCCCACGGCATGCAGGACGCGCAGAAGGTCGGCGTCGTCATGATGATCGCGATCCTCGCCCACACCGACCCGGTCGGCATCAGCCACGATGTGCTCGGCATCGCCTGGCCGGTTCGCATCCTCATCGCCGTCGCCCTCGGGCTGGGCACCTTCCTCAGCGGCTGGCGGATGGTGCGCACCGTCAGTGTCCGCATGGTCACCATGAGTGAGCCGGTCAAGGCCACGGTCGCCGACGCCGTCTCCGCCGGCTTCCTCTTCGTCGCCGCGGCCCTGCTGCGGCTGCCGGTCTCGATGAGCTACCTCGTCATCGCCTCCAACATCGGCACCGAGCTGGGCACACCCCGTCCGCATGTGCGCGGCCGCTTCCTCATCCCGGTCGTCGCCGTCGCCGCCACCGCCTTGTTCATCGCCGGCCTGCTCGGCGCGGCAGTCGCCCTGCCGCTGTACGTGCTGCACTGATCTGCAGGCACCGACCACCTGCAGACCGCATGCAGAGACGACCGTTCCCGAGGTGGTGTCCACCACCTCGGGAACGGTCGTCTGTGTGCGGGGGAGCAGACGGGTGGCTCAGCCGAAGCGGCCGGAGACGTAGTTCTGCGTCTCTTCCTTGTCCGGGTTGGAGAAGATCTGGTTGGTGTCGTTGAACTCGATGAGCTTGCCGGGCTTGCCGGTGCCGGCGATGTTGAAGAACGCCGTGCGGTTGGACACGCGGGCGGCCTGCTGCATGTTGTGGGTGACGATGACGACGGTGTACTCATCCTTGAGCTCGTTGATGAGGTCCTCGATGGCCAGCGTCGAGATCGGGTCGAGTGCCGAGCACGGCTCGTCCATCAGCAGCACCTCGGGCTGGACGGCGATCGCACGGGCGATGCACAGACGCTGCTGCTGACCACCGGACAGGCCCGAGCCAGGCAGGTTGAGACGGTCTTTGACCTCGTTCCACAGGTTCGCTCCGCGCAGGGCGCGCTCGGCGAGATCGTCGGCATCGGACTTCGACAGGCGCCGGTTGTTCAGCCGCACGCCGGCCAGCACGTTCTCCTTGATGCTCATCGTCGGGAACGGATTGGCGCGCTGGAAGACCATGCCGACCTCGCGGCGGACGTTGACCGGGTCGACGCCGGGGGCGTAGATGTCCTGGCCGTCCATGAGCACCTTGCCCTGCGTGTGTGCGCCGGGGATCACCTCGTGCATGCGGTTGAGGGTGCGCAGCACCGTCGATTTGCCGCATCCGGACGGTCCGATGAAGGCCGTCACCGAGCGCGGCTCGATGTGCATGCTGATGCCCTCGACGGCGAGGAAGTCGCCGTAGTAGATGTTGAGATCTTCGATGTCGATCTGCTTGGACATGAGTGAGTTTTCCCTTTCTTCAGCTGCCAGGCAGCCGTCAGCGTCCGGCCTTGGGGGCGAGGGCCTTGGCGATGAGCCGTGCGATGAGGTTGAGCAGCATGACGATGATGATGAGCACGAGGGCCGCCGCCCAAGCGCGCTCGCTGGAGGCCGCTGCTGCCACGCCGGGTGAGACCGGGCGCATCTGCGAGTCGTAGATATAGGTGGGCAGCGTCGACATCCAGCCGGAGAACAGGTCCCAGTTGAGGTTCTTGGCGAAGCCTGCGGTCACCATGATCGGCGCGGTCTCACCGATGACACGCGCGATGGCGATGGTGATGCCGGACAGGATGCCCGAGATCGCCGTCGGCAGGACGATTCGCACGATCGTCTTCCACTTCGGCACACCGAGCGCGTAGGTCGCCTCACGCAGATCCATCGGCACGAGTCGGAGGATCTCCTCGGTGTTGCGCACCACCACCGGGATCATGAGCACCGAGAGTGCGACCGCTGCGGCGATACCGGTCTTGGCAGAGCCGATCGCACCGGGATTGACGATCGCGGCGATCGTGCCGAAGAGCGAGAACGCGAACAGGCCGGCGACGATCGAAGGGATGCCGGTCATGACGTCGACAAGGAAAGTGATGCCGCGGGCCAGGGGATTCCGGCGGCCGTACTCGACGAGGTAGATCGCGGTGAGCACGCCGATCGGGATCGAGATGACACACGAGGCCAGCGTGATGAGGACGGTGCCGGCGATCGCGTGGTAGAAGCCGCCGGCCAGGCTCGTCTCGCCGGCGACGTACTCCTGGTCGAGCACACCCTTCATGCCCTGCATCGTGCGGTTGAGCACTGAGGGGTGCTCGAGCAGCACCGGGCCGCCGCGCTCAAGCGCCGTCCACAGCAGCGAGATGAGCGGAATGCAGGCGATCGCGAAGGCGGAGGTCACCAGCGTTGTCGCCACCCGGTCGGTGGCCTTGCGTTGACCTTCAACGGCAAACGACCAGGCGAAGATCACGGCGAGGTTGATGAGGCCGGCGAGCAGAGCGGCCAGGGCGATGTTGAAGCCTCCGGTGAAGATGAACGACAGCGCGATGGCGGCGATGATCGCGGCCGCGGCAACGCCCCACGGCGCCCACTTGGGCAGCTGCTTGGACTTCAGCTCGATGGCGGTCCGCTTCTTCTTCTGCCGGGGTGCTGGTGTGCCGGTGTCTGCCGGTTGCTGCGTCTGAGGCTGCAGCGAGGTGTTCGACTTCTGCATGTCAGCTTCCCTTCACCGAGGTCTTGGCCACGATGGCGCGGGCGGCCATGTTGACGATGAGCGTGATGATGAACAGCACGAGGCCGATCGAGATCAGTTCGGACAGGCGCAGCCCTGCAGCCTCCGGGAAGTTCTGCGCGATCTCCGAGGCGATCGTCTGGTTGCCAGCCTGCACGAGCGAGGCGGTCAGCAGGCCAGAGGACAGGATCATGGCCACAGCCATGGTCTCGCCGAGCGCGCGGCCGAGGCCGAGCATGATGGCCGAGGCGATGCCGGAGGTGCCGAAGGGCAGCACGGCCATCCGGATCATCTCCCAGCGGGTCGCGCCCAGAGCCAGGGCGGCCTCCTCCTGCAGGCGCGGGGTCTGCAGGAACACTTCGCGGATGAGGGAGGTGATGATCGGCAGGATCATGATGGCCAGGACCAGTGACGCGGTGAGCATGGTGCGCCCGGTCTGTGAGATGCCGCCGTCCTCAGTCGGGGCGAAGATCGGGATCCAGCCGAAGTACTTGGCCAGCCACGCGTAGATCGGGACGAGGTGGCTGGCGAGCATGAGGCCCCACAGGCCGTAGACGACCGAGGGGATCGCTGCGAGCAGGTCGATGGTGTAGCCGAGGACCGGGGCGAGCTTGCGCGGAGCCATGTGCGTGGTGAACAGTGCGATGCCCAGTGAGAACGGCGTTGCCACGAGGAGTGCGATGAACGCGGAGACCAGGGTGCCGATGATGAGCGGCCAGACGTAGGCGAAGAATCCGCCGCCGGTGATCGACTCCGGGTCGGTTGCCTGCGCTTTGAGGACCGGCCAGGACTGGAACAGAAGGAACAGTGCGACGCCGGCGAGGATCAGCAGGATCAGGATGCCGGCGGCCAGGGTTGCCGTTGAGAACACGGCATCGCCGACGCGGACAACGGCCTTCGGCTGTGACGCCGGGGGTGTCTTCTCCGGGGCGGTGGTGGCCAAGAAGGTCTCCTCGGTCAGAAACTGTGAGGTGGGCGATAGTGTGGGTCTCAATAACCCGCCGAAGCGGTGTGCTGCCGAAAGCGTCAGCAGCACACCGCCTCAGGATACGTCAGCTGCGCAGGCGCAGCTTCCCGACCGGGTCAGGACTTGACCTCGATGGTGTCGAGGATCTCGGTGATCTGCGAGCGCAGATCGTCAGAGATCGGGGCCGAACCGGCCGACTCGGCAGCCGACTGCTGGCCCTCCTCGGAGACGACGAAGTTCTCCCAGGCCTTGACGAGGTCGACGGTCTCCTGGTCCTGGTAGGTCGAGCACACGAGGTGGTACGACACGAGGACGATCGGGTAGGCGCCGGACTCGGTGGTGTCGCGCTTGAGGTCGATGGCGAGGTCGCCGTCGCCGCGTCCCTCAACCGGCTCCGAGGCGTCAACGACCTTGGCAGCGGCTTCCGGGGTGTACTCGACGTACTCTTCGCCGACCTTGACGTGGACGGTGCCGAGGTCGCCGACAGCCGAGGCGTCGGCGTAGCCGATGGCGCCCGGGGTGTCGTTGACGGTCTGGACGACGCCGTCAGTGCCCTGTGCGGCTTCGCCGCCGAAGGCCGACGGGAAGGCGTCAGCAGGCTCTTCGTCCCAGGTGTCGCCGGCGGCGTCGGCAAGGTACTCGGTGAAGTTCTCGGTGGTGCCCGAGTCATCGGAGCGGTGCACCGGGGTGATCTGCTCGTCCGGCAGCTCGACACCCTCGTTCTCCGAGGCGATCGCCTCATCGTTCCACTTGGTGATCTCGCCCTTGAAGATCTTGGCGATGGTCTCAGCCGAGAGCTTCACCTCGTCGACACCTTCGAGGTTGTAGGCGACAGCGATCGGGGAGATGTAGACGGGGAACTCGTAGGCGCCGTCGGGCCCGCAGACATCCTTGGCCGTCTCGATCTCATCCTCATCGAGGTAGGAGTCCGAGCCCGCGAACTGGGCATTGCCGCCGAGGAACTGCTCGCGGCCAGCACCAGAGCCATCCGGCGAGTACTGCACCTGAGCGTCGGAGTTCTCGCTGGTGAAGTCAGCGATCCAGGCGTCCATGGCGGCCTTCTGGGAGGAAGCGCCGATTCCGGTGAGGGTGCCCGAGAGGTTGCTGCCCTCGCCGCCACCGCCGCCGTTGCCTTCTTCGCCGGTTGCCGACGAGCCGCCACAGGCCGAGAGGGTGAGCGCACCGGCTGCGAGGATGGCCGCAGGGGCAAAGCGGTTGAGTTTCACAGGGTTGCCTTTCGTTGGAATTGGAGGGCGTTCGACATCATCTCGCCCGCGTACGCTCCAAAGCTACGAGTGGTCTGTGACGGCAAAGCAGTCCGAAGGTGAACAAACGGTTAACGCGCCCGAAAGTCAGTGCTTATTTGCTCACAGTTTGATAAAGGAAGTGACGCGCTTCACATGGCGGCGCCGGAGGTTGTGCTGTGCCGCGTCTGCTCCCACCCTGTGCCGCGTCTGCGTCCGGCGGGGCAGGTGGCTGGCTTGTGACTCCCGCGCGGCTTGCAGGCAGGTGGCCTAGAGTTGGAGAGCCAACCCTAGCGAAAGGAGAGGGATATGACTGAAAAGGTATTTCTCACCAGCGATCTTGCCCGTGCTGCGCGTGCGTTCACAAAGGTGTCGGCGGCGACGATCGCCAAGAAGGCGGGGGTGACCCGAGGGCAGGTGAAGGAGTTCGAAAGGGGACGAGGCAACCTCTCCGACGACGAGAAGAGCCGGGTGCGCGCCTCACTCGAATTCTACGGTGCGCTGTTCATCCCGGAAGACGATCTCGCTGGCTACGGTGTGCGGCGGCGCTACACGCGAGAGAAGCTCATGCGGCTCAACGATTGGGAGGATGAAGGCGGGTACTCCTGACTCGACCGGCTGACACACACGCCGCTGCCGACGGCTGGTGGGCTTTTCACGTGTCGATCGGGCGGTAGCGTTCGACCTCGACGATGCGCGGCACCTCACCTGGGCGCACATAGGCGACGAGAATCTCACCGGGATTCATGTACGGATCCTTATCCGGCAGGTGCGCAGCCAGGCCCTTCGGGGCGTGATCGGCGATGAAGTCGAGCACCGTCGGCAGCACCGGCCGGTGCGTGCACACTGCCACCGGCCTGCCCTTGTACAGCAGCTTCGTCAGCGCTTTGACGGTCTTCTTCGGCGAGTCCGCATTGCCTTTCTCCGACAGTGCGGAAACCTGCTTGATTCGAAAGCCCGTCGCTGCTGCGACCGGTTTGAGGGTGGCAACACACCGCTTCCACGGACTGGAGACGAGCTTCTGGAGGTTCCAGGCTCCCAGCAGGTTCGTCAACGCCATCGCCTGCCGGGTTCCGACAGCCAGCAGCGGGCGCACATGCTCGGTCTCATGCCACTTGGCGCGTGGGAAGGCCTTGCCGTGGCGGACGATAACGAGCGGCCAGGCGCGCAGCGACCCGGTGCGGCGGGCGTGCTCGACTTTGTCGAGCTGCTCCCGGTCGGCGAAGAGCGTCAGCATCTGCCGGGCTCGTTCGACGGAGAACCAGCCGATGTCGTCGATCTCCTTCGGATCACTCGCCGTGAGCTTCGCCTCTCCGGTCACCTCGGCGGCCCAGTAGGCGACGTGCTTCTGCAGGTTCTTGCCGACCGTGTAGCGGGCAGCAGGCAGCGGTAGCCCGAGGTGGATCTTGAGTCCGGTCTCCTCCTCGACTTCGCGCACAGCGCATTCGGGCAGCGTCTCACCCTTCTCGACCTTGCCCTTGGGCCACGACCAGTCGTTGTACTTCGGCCGATGGACGAGCAGCACTTCCAGCCCAGCGCTCGTCTCCCGCCAACACACCGCGCCCCCGGCCAGCACATCGGCCTTCAGCCGGGCGGATTCGCCGGCGGTCGAGACAGGTGTCGGGCTCACAGCACTCCTCTCATGACGGTGCGCTCACGCCTGCGCGGTCGCGCGCTTGCGGTGGTGCCGGCGGATGAGCTCGGCCTGATAGTCGATCGGATCCTCGCCGTTGGCCTCACGCGTCCAGATGCCGCCGGAGCCGAGATGGAAGGAACCGGTGCGATCGTCGAAGGCGAGGTCGAACAGCCCGCTGACCTCGGCGATGTGCTCGGGGTCGCGCAGTTTCACGAGTGCCTCGACGCGGCGGTCGAGGTTGCGGTGCATGAGGTCGGCGGAGCCGATGTAGGCGATCGTGTGCCCGCCGTTGGCGAAGACGAACACCCGGGAGTGCTCCAGGTAGCGGCCGAGGATCGAGCGGACCTCGATGTTCTCACTCAACCCCGGGATGCCCGGGCGGATCGCGCAGATGCCGCGCACGAACAGCTGGATGCGCACCCCGGCTCGGCTGGCGAGGTAGAGGGCATCGATGATCCGCTCGTCGACGATCGAGTTGACCTTCAGCCGGATCGACGCCTCCCGGCCGGCTTCGGCATGGGCGGTCTCGGCGCGGATGAGCTCGAGCAGTCCTTCGCGCACCCGGGTCGGGGCGACGAGCAGCCGGGCGTACTCGGACTGCGGGGCGTAGCCGGAGAGCTGGTTGAACAGCTTCGTCAGGTCCTGGCCGACCTCCGGGTCGCAGGTGAGCAGTCCGAAGTCCTCATACAGGCGGGCGGTCTTCGGATGGTAGTTGCCGGTGCCGACATGGCAGTAGCGGGCGAGCCCGGTGGCCTCCTGCCGGACGACAAGGCACAGCTTGGCGTGTGTTTTCAGCCCGACGATGCCGTAGACGACGTGGACGCCGGCGCGTTCGAGCTTGCGCGCCCATGTGATGTTGGCCTCCTCATCGAAGCGTGCCTTGATCTCGACGACGGCCAGCACCTGCTTGCCGGCCTGGGCGGCGTCGACGAGCGCATCGACGATGGGAGAGTCGCCAGAGGTGCGGTAGAGCGTCTGCTTGATCGCCAGCACATTCGGGTCGTTGGCCGCCTGCTCGATGAAGGCCTGCACGCTCGTGGAGAACGAATCGTAGGGGTGGTGCAGGAGGATGTCGCGTTCCTTGACCGCCTCGAAGATGTCGACCTGGTCGGAGGTCTCCGCCTGGGACAGATAGCGGTTCATCGCCGGCACCGCCTGCGGGAAGTGCAGGTCTTCGCGGGCGATCGAGGCCAGCTCGCTCAAGCCCCGCATGTCGAGCGGCCGGGGCAGTTCGTAGATCTCCGATTCGTCGATCTCGAGTTCCTGGACGAGGATGCGGCGCACTCGCGGGTGCAGCTCCTCGGTGACCTCCAAGCGCACTGCGGGACCGAAGCGGCGGCGGGTCAGTTCCTTCTCCAGGGCCTTGAGGAGGTTCTCGGCGTCGTCCTCTTCGACTTCGAGGTCCTCGTTGCGGGTGACGCGGAACAGCGAATGGCCGATGACGTCCATGCCCTCGAAGAGCCGGTCGAGGTTGGCGGCGATGATGTCCTCCATCGCCACGAACCGGGCCGGCGCCTCGGGCGAGACCCCTTGGGTGCGGTTGGAGGCGGCGACGTCGACGAAGCGCGGCAGCGACTGCGGGACCTTGACGCGGGCGAAGACCTCATTGCCGGTCTGCGGGTGGCGCAGCAGCACCCCGAGGTTGAGCGAGAGCCCGGAGATGTAGGGGAACGGATGCGCCGGGTCGACGGCCAGCGGGGTGAGGACCGGGAACACCTGGGTGTCGAACATCTCGTCGATGATCGTCTGCTCCTCACCGGTGAGCTCGTCCATGCGCACGAGCCGGATGCCCTCGCGGCTGAGGGCTGGTTCGATGTCCTCGGTGAAGAGGGCGGCGTGGCGCTCCATGAGCGCGTGGGTGTGCTTGCCCAGCGAGCGCATGACCGCCCGCGGCTGCGCGCCGGTGACAGAGGGGACGGCCAAACCGGTAGCGATGCGGCGTTTGAGCCCGGCGACGCGGACCATGAAGAACTCATCGAGGTTCGACGCGAAGATCGACAGGAAGTTCACCCGCTCCAAAAGCGGGATAGTCTCATCAGCAGCCAGGGCGAGCACGCGTTCGTTGAACGCCAGCCACGACAGCTCACGGTCGAGGAACCGGTCGGCCGGTGCCGGCAGGTCGTGGGTGGCGCCGAAGGCGGAGACGTCGTACATGTCAGGACTCCTGCGGTGGGGCGTAGCTGACGTGCATGATCTCCCGGTCGAAGCCCAGCCGGGCGTAGAGCCGGCGGGCCGGGTCGTTGTCGGATTCGACGTAGAGCTCGATGAACTCGGCACCGGCGTCGATGAGGTAGCGCATCCCGGCCACGGTCAGCGCCTGGCCGACGCCGCGGGCATGGACGGCGGGGTCGGTGGCGATGACGTAGACCTCCCCGACCCGCTGACCCGACGGGTGGTCGTCGGAGAGCTTCGTCTGGTGGAATCCGATGATCTGCTCGCGGCCATCCTCGCCAGCAGTGGTGGCGATGATGACCGAATCCGGGTCGAAGCCGGGGGCGGTGACGATCGCCTCGATGTCGGCAAGCTCCTGGTGGCCCTGTTCGGGGTGCCAGTCGAAGGCGGCGTTGTTGACCGCCAGCCAGCCGGGCTCATCACCGGGGGCGAAGGAGCGCAGCGTCACCCCGTCCGGGGCCGGGCGGTCGGGCAGCGAGAGCTCTCCCACTGGCCCGGTCTGCAGTTGCAGCAGCTCACGAGCGCGGGAGAAGCCGTGGGTCGTCGCGATCGTCGCGGCGGCCGGATGGTCGCCGTGCGACCACATCCACACCGGGTGGCCGGCGCGTGCGATGAGCGCATCGATGAGGGTGCGCCCGTAGCCGTTGCCGCGGGCGGCGGGCGCGATGACGGCTTCGAGCGCACCGCGCTCGCCTTGGGCTGCGGCGATGCCGAAGCCGATGAGCTCATCACCGGCCCGGGCTTCGAGCATGATCCACGGGTCGTCACCGGCGGCCTCCAAGAGCCCATCGGAGATCGGGGCGATGCCGTCAGCGGCAGCGGCTTGCGACAGCAGCGCACGCACCTCATCGGTGAGCTCCGCGGCTTCGGTGAGAACCGCCTCGGGAGCGGATGGAACCATGGGCAATCTCCTCCACGCGACGCATTCCCTGCCTCCCCGGACACTGCGGGCCGGCCGCCGCCGGGCCCGGTGGAGGGAGACGCTCTGGCGTCAGTATAACGAGGTGGGTGCGCCGGTGAGGCCGGTGCCTGAGTGTCGGATCAGTGCGGTGTACGGCACAATGAAGCTGATGAGATGGATACGTGTTGCTGTGGCGCTGGGCCTGGCCGTTGGGCTGGGTGTCACCAGCTTCCTCGGCTATGGGCCGCTGGCTGCTGCCGCTGCCGTGCTCGTCGCCGCACTCGCCTACGGCTGGCCGAGGCTGACGGACTCGCCGCAGCCGCGGGCCACCGGCGTCATGCTGCTGCTCTTCGGCCTGGCCGGGATGGCCGCCGTCTGGGCGCAGGAATCCGCCCCCTATGTCGAATGGCTGCCGACGATCACCGGCATCGGACTTTTGTGGGCGTTCGTGCAGAACCTCGCCCGCGGCGTCGATGCTTCCCACGCTGTCGCCAACGTCTCCGCCCAGGTCGCGGGCCTGGTCATCGTGCTCTCGGCCGCCAGCTGGATCGCAGCCCTCAGTGTGCCCGGTGACCGGGAGGGTGTGGTCGTCGCTCTGGTGGCGATCATCCTCGCCCAGGCTGCGACCGCGCTGCCGTTCCCGGCCCGCTACACCTCCCCGCTGGCACTCGCTGTCGCGGTGCTCGGCGCCGGAGTTGTCGCAGCCCTCATGCACTCAGGATCGGTCACCCTCTTCGTCTCACTCGTGCTCGGCGGGGCGATGGGTTTACTCGTGGCAGCCGTCGACCGGATGCTGTCGATTATGGCGGTCGCGAAGTTCCAGGCCGTGCGGATCCAGCGCGAGCGCCGCCGCGACAAGGCCCGCCGGTTCGCCGTGCAGCTGGCCGTCGGCGCCACCCCGGTGGCCCTCGGCGGCACCGTCGTCTACCTGCTGGAGCGGATCCTGCTCTACCGCTGAGCCGCGAGTGCAGCGCTGCTGACCGGTGGGTACAATCGAGCGCATGGACAACATTGCTGCTTTGGAAATCGTCTTCACCGGACTCGTCGGCCTCGCCGCCCTCGGCACGCTCGGCGTGGCCGTCAAGGTCATCACCAACCTGTTCAAGACCAACCGGTGATCGGCAGTCATGCCGCTTGAGATCGACGCGAACCTCAACCGCGAGCTCGTCCCGCTGTCCTGGCTGATCGGCTCCTGGGAAGGCGTGGGCGTCGTCGGCTACCCCGGCACCCCGGAGAAGCAGTTCGGCCAGCGCGTCGACTTCACCGTGCCCGGCGACGTGCCCTATCTGGCGTACTCCGCACACGCGTGGACGCTCGATGAGGACGGTACGCCTGCCGACACGCTCTCGATCGAGACCGGGATCTGGCAGCTCGTGCGCGACCGGCAGGACTTCGACGCCGGCCCCGGCCTCATGGTGCCCACCGGTGAGTCGCCCTACACCACCGCCGAGGCGGTCGAAGGGCTGCGCAACGACAACGGCGACTTCGACCTCGACGTCTCGATCGTGCACCCCAACGGGATCATGGAGCTCTACGCAGGCCGGGTCAACGGCCCGCGCATCGACCTGAGCACCGATGTCGTCGCCCGCACCCGCAGCGCCAAGGAGTACACCGCCTCGACCCGCATGTACGGGCTCGTCAACGGTGAGCTCATGTGGGCGTGGGACATGGCCGCCCTCGGCACCGAACTCACCAGCCACGCCTCCGCCCGGCTGAAGAAGGTGAGCTGAGCAGACGTGCGTCGCCGCACGCTGGGCATCAGCCTCACCCTCATCGTCATCCTGCTCGCCGTCGCGGCGCTGGCAGCATTCGCCTATGTGCGCATCAGCGCCGTCGCCCAGGACCTGCAGGACGCCTCGGATGCCGCCGACAAGTACGTCGCCGCGCTCTACGACGAACCCGAGGCAGCCCCGAGACACCTGCAGAGTGCGATCGACGAACTCGAATCCGCCCAGCATGGGCTCGACACGTGGACGCTGACAGGACTGTCGCAGACCCCGAAGCTCGGCGACAACGTCGCCGCGGTGCGCACCGTCACCGACGAGATGCACACGCTGCTCAGCGATGCCGGCCCGGTGCTCTCAACCGCCGCTGAGGTCGTCGACTTCCGGGCCCAGAAGCTGCGGCCGCTGCCGGACTCCGGCACCTGGTTCGACACCATCGACGATGCCGGCCAGGCCATCGACAAGGCCACCGACGTCATTCGCGACGCCCCGGCCGCGATCGAGGCCTTCGACGCGGCGCAGCAGAAGATCCACGACATCGACACCGCAGGCCTCCTGCCGCCGGTCCGTGACGCCATCGACGAACTCGACACCACGCTCACCGAGGCTGCTGACGAGCTGCGCCCGTTGCTCAATGTCATGCGCAAGCTGGCCGACAGCGACCTCTACCGGCTGCTGTCCGGGGCAATCGAGGGGATCGGCGATGCGATCGGCAAGATCGATCTCGACAGCATGTTCCGGGAGCTCGAAGAGCAGCTCAAGAAGGTCCGCACACCCATCGGCCGCGGCGGCTGACGAACACCTCACGACTGAGTGCCGCGCCCACCGCAGTCGCGTACGGTGGAGCCGGAAGGACCGATGCCAGTGAAGAGGAGAATGCCGTGAACGCCCTGCGCTTCAACCGTTCAGCCGCCGTGTTCGGAACCGGGCACCGGGAGAACGAGGTCGCCCACCTCGGCAGCCCGCTGCGCGAACAGCGCCGCCTGGCCGACGGCAAGGCTGTGGCCGACCTGTCGTCTGTCAGCGTCCTCTCTCTCACCGGCCCCGACCGGCTCAACTGGCTCAACACGCTCACCACCCAGAAGATCGACACCCTGACTGCCGGGCAGTCGAGCGAGACGCTCGTGCTCTCACCGACCGGGCACATCGAGCACTGGCTCAAGCTCTACGAAGACGGCGAGACCCTGTGGCTCTTAAGCGAGACCGACCCGGCTGAGGCGATCGCGTTCCTCGAATCGATGAAGTTCATGATGCGCATCGAACTCACCGACCGCAGCAGCGACTTCCAGTGCCTCGGTGTCATCGGCGAGCCGCCGGCCTCCCTGCCGGCCGCCTTCGTCTTCGACGACCCGTGGCCGAACATCGGCGCAGGCTCGGCTACCTACGCCGCGGTCGACGCCGAGCTTGACGTCTCCGCCCAGCAGGCGACGCCGAGCCCCGGACATCCGGGCCACCTCGTCGATATGCGCATCGCCGTCGTGCCGGTGGGGGAGCTGCTCGACTGGGATCCGGCAGCCGACGGCGTCGAGGTCGTCGGCCGGGATGCCTTCGAAGCGCTGCGCATCGAAGCCTGGCGGCCCGGCCCAGCCGATGCCGACCACAAGGCCCTCGTCGGCGAACTCGATGTGCTGCGCTCGGCCGTTCACCTCGCCAAAGGCTGCTACCGCGGTCAGGAGGCCGTCGCCCGCGTCCACAACCTCGGCCAGCCCCCGCGCCGGCTGGTCTTCCTCCACCTCGACGGGTCCGCCCATACCCTGCCTGAGCCCGGCTCGCCGATCTACGCGGAAGTCCGCGGCGCCCAGCGGGCCGTCGGCGCTGTCACCTCGGCGGCGGTGCACTGGGAGCTCGGGCCGATCGCCCTGGCCCTCATCAAGCGCAGCCTGCCTGTCGATGCCGAGCTGATGGTCGCCACCAGCGTCACCGAAGCAGACGGGTCAGGAAAGGAGGCCGAGGAGCGGATCGCCGCCAACGCCGAGGTCATCGTCACCCCCACCCGCACCCGCGAGGCCCCGCCCAGGATCCCACGCAACCCGGCCATCGACCCGCGCCGGCTGCCCGGAGCCCGCTGACACCTCGGGCACGGAAACGTGACCGGCACCTCGGGTGCGGGAGCCAGACGAGAGGCGGCGTTTCGCGTGCTGGTACCTGACGTGCCCCGACGGGCGTGCGGGGTCTACGATGCGGATATGACCACTTTGGAAAAGGGCGGCGCTGGACTGCCGCAGGAACGCAAACTTGTCACTGAGATCCCCGGGCCGAAGTCCCAGGAGCTCGAGTCGCGTCGCAAGGCCTCTGTGGCAGGCGGCGTCGGCGTCAGCCTCCCGGCCTACATCGTCGCCGCCGGTGGTGGCATCCTCAAGGACATCGACGGCAACCAGATCATCGACCTCGGCTCCGGCATCGCCGTGACCACCGTCGGCAACTCCAATGAGCGTGTCGTCGAGCGCGCCACCGAGCAGCTCGGCGCCTTCACCCACACCTGCTTCATGGTCAACCCGTATGAGGGTTACGTCGAGGTCGCCGAGGCGCTCAACCGCCTGACCCCAGGCAGCTTCGAGAAGCGCTCGGCGCTGTTCAACTCCGGTGCCGAGGCGGTGGAGAACGCGATCAAGATCGCCCGCGCCCACACTAAGCGCAACGCCGTCGTCGCCTTCGACCACGCCTACCACGGCCGCACCAACCTCACGATGGCACTGACCGCCAAGGCCCACCCGTACAAGGCAGGCTTCGGCCCGCTGGCCGGCGAGGTCTACCGCGCACCGATGTCGTACCCGTACCGCGACAACCTCACCTACGGCACCAAGGTCTCCGGTGAGGACGCGGCCAAGCGCGTCATGACGATGATCGACAAGCAGATCGGCGCCGAGAACGTCGCCGCGATCCTCATCGAGCCGATCCAGGGCGAGGGCGGCTTCATCGTCCCGGCCGAGGGCTTCCTGCCGGCACTGGTCGAATACGCCAATAAGAACGGCATCGTCTTCATCTCGGATGAGGTCCAGGCCGGCTTCGGCCGGACCGGCAAGATGTTCGCCAGCGAATGGGAGGGCATCGAGCCCGACCTCGTCACCACCGCCAAGGGCATCGCCGGCGGCCTGCCGCTCTCGGCTGTCACCGGCCGTGCGGAGATCATGGACGCTGTGGGCGCCGGTGGGCTCGGCGGCACCTACGGCGGCAACCCGACCGCCGTGGCCGCAGCCCTCGGTGCGATCGAGGCCTACGAGAACGACGGCCTCGTCGAGCGCGCGTCTGCGATCGGTGAGACGATCGTCGACCGGATGACGAAGATCCAGTCGGCCCACCCGGAGATCGGTGACATCCGCGGCCGCGGTGCCATGCAGGCCGTTGAGCTCGTCGACGCCGAGACCTCCGAGCCGAAGCCGGAGCTCGCGAAGGCCGTGGCCGACTACGCCGCGAAGAACGGCGTGCTCGTCCTCGTCACCGGAACTTTCGGCAACGTGCTGCGCTTCCTGCCGCCGCTGTCGATCTCCGATGAGCTGCTCGCTGATGCCTTCGATGTGCTCGAAGCCGCCTTCGACGAGGCAGCCAAGTGAGCTGAGCTCAGCTGAGCTGAGGCATTGACAAGGCGGCCGCTTGGGGGAATCCCGGCGGCCGCCTTCGCACGGTGTCCTGCCCGTGCGCAGGCGCGCACCGGGTGCCCATGCTCGAGGAGGTCAGTGCGCTTGAGGCCGGTGGTATTGAGGCCGGTGCTCAGACGGTATCGCGTTTCGGCCTTCAGTCGGCGCGGCGGGCGAAGAATGCCGCCATGACGGCACCGGAGACGTTGTGCCACACCGAGAACACTGCGCCCGGCAGGGCGGCAAGCGGTGAGAAGTAGGTTGTGGCCAGGGTCGCTGCCAGACCGGAGTTCTGCAGGCCGACCTCGAAGGTCAGTGCGCGGCGCTCCGGTGCGCTCAGGCCGGTGAGTCGGCCGACGGCATACCCCATGCTGAGGCCGACGCAGTTGTGCAGGATGACCGCGACGATGACGAGCACGCCGGCTGAGACGAGGGCGCCGGCGGAGCCGGCGACGACGATCGCGACAATGAGTGTGATCGCCAGGGTCGACAGCCACGGTAGCGCCGGCATGATCGCATCGACCAGACGTCCGGCCAAGGCGCGGATGAGGACACCGGCGACGACCGGGACGAAGACGGTCTTGACGATCGACATCATCATCGCGGCAGCGCTGACCTCCATGAACTGCCCGGCCAGCCACAGCGTCAGGATCGGTGTCAGCAGCGGGGCGAGCAGCGTCGAACAGGTGGTGATCGTCACCGACAGGGCGACATCGCCGCGGCCGAGGTAGGTCACGACATTCGAGGCAGTGCCGCCGGGTGCACAGCCGACGAGGATGACGCCGACGGCCAGTTCCGGCGGCAGGCCGAGCGCGGTGGCCACCAGCCAGCCGGCCAGTGGCATGATGACGTACTGGGCGCCCAGGCCGATCGCCACGACCCATGGCCGTTTGGCGATGCGGGTGAAGTCCGGCAGCGTCAGCGTCAGGCCCATGAAGAACATGACGACGCCGAGCAGCCACGGCACCGCCGCAGCCATCGGGGTGAAGGCACCGGGGGCGAGGAAGCCGATGATGCCGCCGCCGAGGACGAGCAGCGGGAAGACCGTCACCGCGATGCGGGCATTGCGCTCCTGTCGCGGGTCGCGGGCGATCGGCGGCTGCACGGCCGCAGAGTCTGCGGCGGTGGATTCGGGCGGTTTCGTCATAGTCCCCGAGGGTGCCATGTGTCTCACAATCAGGCCATTGCTGTCCGCACTGTGAGCGGGAATGTTCGGCCTGCGCACACTGTTCGTTCGGATATGAAGCTCTCCGTTCTCGATCTCATCTCTGTGCGCGATGGCCAGACGACCGGTCAGGCCCTGCGCGCCTCCAAACAGCTCGTCGACACCGCCGACCGTCTCGGCTTCACCCGCTACTGGGTGGCCGAGCACCACAACATGCCCTCAGTCGCCTCGACAGCCCCGGCCACCGAGCTGATGTACCTCGGCCAGGACACCGAACAGATCCGGCTGGGCTCCGGCGGCGTCATGCTGCCCAACCACGCACCGCTGGCCGTTGCCGAGCAGTTCGCCCTGCTGACCGCCGCCTACGGCGACCGCATCGACCTGGGCATCGGCCGTGCACCGGGCACCGACCCGATCACCTCAGCGGCGATGCGCGGTCACCTCGGCGAGGGCCGCATGGTCGACCGCGCCGGCAACACCCTCGACCCGGTCGAGCAGTTCCCGCAGCACATCGTCGACATCCTCAGCCTCTTCAGCCCCGGTGGTGCGGAGATCCCGATGTTCGGCGACAGGGTGCACCGGCTCTCACCGACTCCGCATCTCGATGCCGCACCCCAGGTGTGGCTGCTGGGTTCGAGCGGGTACTCCGCTCAGCTCGCTGCCGCCCTCGGACTGCCCTACGTCTTCGCCCACCACTTCGCCGGCCGCGGCACCGAGACGGCGCTGGGGCTCTACCGCAGCGAGTTCACCGCCACCGAGTACGGCAGCACGCCGAAGACCTTCGTCACCGTCAACACGATCGCCGCTGAGACCGAAGAAGAGGCGTGGAAGCTCGCCGGCCCCTACCAGTACACGATGGCGAATCTGCGCGTCGGCGACCCGATGCGCCCGCTGCCGACCGTCGGCGCGCGCGTCGATGAGCTCATGACCGATGGCCACCGCGCGCTGGCGGAGCAGATGACCGCCCCGTGGGCGATCGGCACTCCGGATCAGGTAGCAGCCAAGCTGCGGGCCGATGCCGAGCGGTTCGGCGTCGACGAGATCATGCTCCAGCCGGTCGCCGGCTCCTACGAGTCCGATCCGCTCGATGCGGCACCGGCGCGTGTGCGCACCCTCGAGCTCGTCGCCGAGGCGCTCGCCGACTGAGGCAGATGCGTACACCGCACCGGCGCTTCCATCCGTGCGCAGGTGCTCTGCGGTTTCGGCGCTGGCAACACACGGAGACTCGGCGGCCAGCCTTCTCAACGTGAGCTTCGGAAGCAGGACGCGGCTCGGCCAGACTGCTGCGTGAGCCTGCTTGAAGCTCGCACACACGGGAGTAAGCCACGCCCCTGTGAAGGCGAGGAACGCACTCAGCACCTCAGCCACACGGGTGCCGATCCGTGATCGCAGACCCGGTTCGGTTTGTTCCAGGAGCCGTGGCCGGGCTGCGTCTCCAGATCCGCGCGCAGAAACGCACAACGCTTCCGACACGTACTATCAGTGTTGACGGAAGGAGTGCATGGTGACCGCGTGGTACAAAATCTTGCCGCTGAGTTCTCAGCGGGACTTCTGGATTCACACGACCTGGGAGGGCCGTCCGGATCTGGGCTCTCCCACGCTTGAGGACGGACGAGAGGTGTTCGATGTCGTGGCTGACGGGAAACTCGATGAGATCCCGTTTCCTGTGTGGTTCGAACGCAGTACCGACAGTCGCGGCAAGCGCCGCGGCGATATTCTCTGGGGTGGTCCTCCGACGCTTGTGTCCCAGCGCTTCGCCGACGCAGTGGCCGACCTCGGTGTGACAGGGTGCTCAACGTTCGATGTTGACCTCTTCAGCGTGAACGAAGGGCGAGTCGAGGGCTACGTCGGATTCGCTGAGAACACCGAGGGTACGAGCGAGATCAGCTCATACGCCTGGCGCGAGCGAGCCCACAGCTATGCGTGGATCGTCAGCGAACGCGTACTTCAGGGGCTGAAAGATCGCGGGATCGACATGTTCGAAGTCAAGCCGTTCGACGAGAAGCGCCGCTTCCCGAGAATATGAGCCGATGCCGTCGAGCAACCCCATCGCTCCCGATTCGCAGACAGGGGTCGGTGGGGTTTCTCTACGCTGTGGTTCTGTCGCCTGGTTCGACTGCCTTCCTGTCGTCGCGCCTGAGCCGCACTCCAGCGAACCGGCACCGCGGGTCATCTGGCCGAATGAACACGGCTGTCACCACCGGCTCCCAGCGGGAGGTCTGCTGGCGATCGTTCAGTGCTTGCCAGCGGTGTCCTCATCGGCGGCCCGGAGCCGGATCGAACGGGCGAGGTCATCGCGGCGTTCGATGAGCAGGCGCCGCTGGGCGGCCGGGGCATCCGGGTTCGACTCCAGCCAGTCATCGGTCATCTGCAGCACCTCATCCGGGCGGATCGACCAGCTGGGGTAGAGCTCTTTGACGAGCCGGCGGGCGATCTCGATCGACCGATCCCAGAAGCCTGCGAGCAGCCGGAAGTACTCCTCGACGAACGGCTCGGTGATCGGCAGGCCGGAGGACACCGTGAACCCGGCGATGCGCGCAGAGATGACGTCATTGCTCAGCGACTCATCACTCGTCGCTGCGGTGAACGCCCGCTGCTTGGCGATCGGCAGCGGCCGGGCGGCCTCGGCGGTCAGGGCGTGCAGCCGGCCCGAACCGGTCTGATCGGCCGCCAGCGCCGCGTCGATATCCGGCACATCGGCCCAGCCGAGGGTCGCCAGCGCGGTGAGCGCATGCCAGCGCAGCGCATGGTCGATCGTCAGGCCCGGGAAGTCCGGGCGCATATCGGAACCGGCCTCAATGGCGAGCATCGCCTGGGCCAGCTCCCGGCCCGCACGCACCGGCGGGGTCGACGTGCGGACCTTCGCACTGCGCAGCACGAGGGAGAGCAGCGTGCGGGCCAGCGCCAGCTGCTCATCCGAACCCGGCTTCGAAGCCGCCAGCGCATCGAAGCTGACACCGAGCAGCCCGTCGAGGGCCGGGTCGACGAAGCGCTCGGGCAGCCACTCATCGAGCGCGGTGAGCATCGTGCGCATGAGCGCAGCCGAGATCCCGGCATGGGTCTCGCGGCTAAGCGACCGGCTGTAGGCGGTGAGGAAGTCGGTGACCGGCAGTAGCCCGTCGCGCATCGCATTCGTCAGCGCCGACCACACCAGCGCCCGGTCCATCGGATCGGCGAACCGGGACACATGCTTGAGCGCCGTCTGCCTCGAGGCCTCATCGAGGCGGACCTTGACGAAATCGTCGTCACCGTAATTCAGCAGCAGCAGATCCGGGCGCTTCGTGCCGACGAGCCCGGGCACCTCGGTGCGGGCATCTCCGAAGTCGATCTCCCACGTCTGCGTCAGCTCCAGCACCTTGCCCTTCCGTGTGAACCCGGCGAGCTGCAGCCGGTGCGGGCGCACTACCTCGGCGCCGGCGTCTGCCGCACCCGAGGTGCCGGTCCCGGAATTGCGCTGCACCACCTCGGCGGCGGTGATCGTGCCCTCGTCATCCGTGTCGATCTCCAAGCTGAGCTCGGAGACCCCGGTCGTCTTCAGCCACGCGTCGGCCCAGGCGGCCAGATCGCGGTCCGGGGCGGCGGCTTCGAGGGCTGCGAGGAAGTCGGTGAGGGTGGCGGTGCCGAACTCGTGGGCGCGGAAGTACTGGCGGGTGCCGGCCATGAAGGCGTCCTGGCCGACGTAGGCGACGAGCTGCTTGAGCACCGAGGCGCCCTTGGCGTAGGTGATGCCGTCGAAGTTGAGCTTGGCGGCCTCGACATCGGGGATGTCGGCGACGATCGGATGCGTCGTCGGGTACTGGTCCTGCCGGTACGCCCAGCCCTTGCGCTGCAGGGCGAAGGTCACCCAGCCGTCATCGAACTCGGTCGCCTCGGCTAGGGCGAGCCCGCCCATGTAGTCGGCAAACGACTCTTTGAGCCACAGGTCATCCCACCACGCCATCGTGACGAGGTCGCCGAACCACATGTGCGCCATCTCGTGCAGGATGACGTTGGCGCGCGCCTCATAGGAGGCGCGGGTGACCTTGTCGCGGAAGATGAGGGAGTCGGTGAAGGTCACCAGGCCAGGGTTCTCCATCGCGCCGAGGTTGTACTCAGGCACGAAGATCTGGTCGTACTTGCCCCACGGGTAGGGGTAGTCGAAGTGCTCGTGGAAGAAGTCCAGGCCCTGCTTGGTGACGGTGAAGATCGACGCGGCATCCATGTGCTCGGCCAGTGAGGCACGGGTGTGGATGCCGAGTTCGATCGTCTGCCCGGTCTTCGGATGCGTGTAGGTGTCCGTCGCCGAGGCGTAGTGGCCAGCGGTCACACAGGTGATGTAGGAGGACTGCACGCCGGTGACACCGAACTCGTGGCGCAGCAGACCCTGCGCCGGTGCCGAGACGCTGGCAACCGGGGAGTTGCTGAGGACGGAGAAGTCCTTCGGCGCGGTGACGGTGAACTGGAACCGGGCCTTGAGGTCGGGCTGGTCGAAGTTCGCGAACACCCGCCGGGCGTCAGTGGGCTCGTACTGGGTGTAGAGATAGACCTTGTCATCGGCCGGGTCGATATACCGGTGCAGGCCCTCACCGGAACGCGAGTACAGGCAGGCGGCGGTGATCTCCAGCCGGTTCGCCCCGGCGGTGACAGGGAAGTGGACGCGGGCGCCGTCGAAGGCCGCACGCGGATTGAGCGGCTCATTGTTGATCGTGACCGATGAGACCGAGTCGGCGATGAGGTCGATGAAGGTCTCACCGTCGCGCACAGCATCGAGATCGACGATCGTCGTCGAGGCGAACGTCTCCGCATCAGGATCTGTGGCCGCACTGAGATCGAGGTCGACGGTGTAGAGCTCGACACTGAGTAGCTCCGAACGGGAGCGCGCCTGCGCGCGCGTGAGATTCGTGGTCATCTGTCCTCCTGTCGCCGAGTCCCAGCATGTCACATAACCGACCGTGCCGGGCAGGTGAGAACTGGGATTCGCAGCACAGCGGAGGGGAACCGTCGCATCGGATGCGGGGACCGCTGGTGAGGCCGCCGAGATCATCGGCCTGTCTGTCAACGTGGCCTGCCCAAGCCTGCGGAGGCGATGCCGGCCAGCCGTGGGGCACCTCGAACGGGCACTGCATCGCCTGCGCGCAGAACTCCGCCCAGTCCCACCGACCGGATCTGCCGCAGCGGTCCTCGATAACCGGTCTCCTAGAGCTCTGACCAGGTGATGTGCGGTCGCTGCGAACGCAGCCCGGCGAGTCCGCTGATGCGCAGGATCGCAGTCCTCTTCACCGCCCGCCGCCCTTAGCCAGGACACTCAGTCCGTGCTCCCGGCCCTGCTCATCCGAGTAGACTCAGGATGTGCAGCAAGGCGACTGACGCTGGTCGGCTGGCTGATGGCCGCATTCGCCAGGGTCGAAAGGCAGGAGGAGAGTTGATGCAGCAGCAGTCGTGGGCCCGCCCGTCGAACTGGCCCCGCCACCTCGGCAGCGTCGCGGAGAACCGCTCGCGGATCGGCGCGCGCCGGATCCGGACGAACATCTCCCAGCTGCTGCAGGTCACGATCGGCGCGACAGCCGCCTACGCGTTCTGCTACCTCGTCCTCGGCCACGAATACCCCTTCCTCGCTGCCGTCGCCGCAGCCGTGGGCACCGGTGTCATGGCCGATCGCCGGTTGCGCCGGGCGATGGAGATCGGGCTCGGTGCCACGCTCGGGGTGCTCACCGGCGAGGTGATGGTCCAGCTGTTCGGCCAGGGGATCATCCAGCTCATGATCGTGCTGTTCATCGGCCTGCTCATCGGCACGATGATCAACTCCGGGGGCATCTTCATCACCCAGATCGGGGTGCAGTCCGTCTATGTCGTCACCGTGCCCCCGGCGGTGGCAGCCCAGCCCTTCGACCGCACCATCGATGCCCTCGTCGGTGCGACCGTGTCGATCATCATGGCCCTCATCGTGCCCCATGATGCGCGCAAGGCTCCGCGCGATCGCGCCTCGGCGCTGCTGCAGGAGATCTCCGAACTGCTCATCGAAGCCGCCGATGCGCTCAAGCGCGCTGACGCCCAGGCTGCGGAGCGCACTCTCTCACGTGCCCGTGACACCCAGGCGATGATCGACTCCTGGCGCTCCTCGCTGCGGATCTCACAGGAGGCCGCCCGCATCAACGCCCGCTCCCGCCGCTACGCCGCCGAGGTCACGCGCCTGGCGAAGGCCTGCGAGTACGCCGACCGGGCGATGCGGCTGGTGCGTGTCATCGCCCGCCGCATCCTCGCCGTGGCCAAACTCGGCCAGCCGCGCCCGGAGATGGCCGCCATCGTCGCCGACCTCGGCGAGGGTGCCAACCGGCTGCGGGTCGCGCTGCGCCGCGGCACCTCGCGGATTCCGGCGGAGGAGTATCTGTCCCAGGCGGCCAGCAGGCTCGACCCCAAGGGTGAGGCCGTGCGCGACTCGCAGGACGAAACACTCGTGCTGCTGCTCCGCCCGCTGGCCACCGACCTGCTGCAGGCTGCCGGTATGACCGGCGGGCACGCCCGCGAACAGCTGCCGACCCTGGAAGGCGACAGCTCGGAGGGCCCACCGGTCGAGTGACCCGCGCCCGAGGCGGTGCTCACCTGGACCGCTGGCTCACCCGGCCCTGTCTGCTCATCCGGTCTGCACGGCGAACACGGCCAGCGTGCCGGGCTCGAGTGCCTCGAAGCTGTGGGCGGCATCGCCGGGATAGCGCAGGTAGTCACCGGCGCCCAGCTCGATCGTCTCGTCAGCCACCGTCGCCCGGGCCGATCCGGAGCCGATGATGACGTGCTCGACCGTGCCAGCCTCATGCGGCTCGGAATGCTTGACCGAACCCGGCTCGGCTGTGATGAGATACAGGTCCCGGCGCGCATGCGGCGGGCACGAGCTCAGCAGCACCGCAGCATAGTCCGCCGACCCCGAGGCCAGCTGCGGAGGCTCCCCGCGCCGGATGACCGCCACATCGGGAGCGGGTGGATCGAGCAGCTGGGCCAGCGGCACCTGGTAGGCCGTCGCCAGAGCCCACATCGTCTCGATGCTCGGATTGCCGGTGCCGGACTCCAGGCCGGAGAGCGTCGACTTCGACACCTCTGCGCGCTTAGCTGCCTCCGACAGGCTCAGCCCGAGGCGGGCGCGCTCACGGCGCAGGGCGGCAGCGATCTGGGGCAGCGGGGACGAGGTCATGCACACAGCGTAATGGACATCTGTTCGTTTTGACGAACGCTGAGGACTCGTGCACCATGTGCTCATGGTCCCGACACCCGCCGGCAGCGCACTGCCCGCCAGCGCCTACCGCACCATCGCGGTCATCACCCTGACGATCTTCGCCGTCGCAGTCTCCTACGGCGCGATCTCCGGGGCCGCCGGCTTCCCGGTCTGGCAGACCGTCATGCTCGCCGTCTTCGCCCTCGGCGGGGCGGCCGAACTCACCTTCGTCGGCGTCGTCGCCGCCGGCGGAGCACCGATGCTCGCTGTGCTCGCCGGCCTGCTCGTCAACACCCGCAACCTGCCCTTCGGCCTCACCGTGGGCGCGTGGATCCCGCAGGACGGCCGCTCGCTGCTGGCCGCCCATCTCGTCAACGACGAAACCGTCGCCTTCTCCCGCGCTCAGTCCACCGAACGCGCCCGCTGGCACGGATTCCTCATCATGGGTGTGGCGATCTTCATCTGCTGGCCGATCGGCGCAGCCACCGGCCAGTTGCTCGGCCGCATCGTCGATGCCGACGCCCTCGGCGTCGACGCCGCCTTCCCCGTCATCCTGCTGGCCCTCATCACCTCCGACCTCAAACACCGCATCACCGGCCCGGCCGCTCTGCTCGGCATGGCCATCGCCTTCGCTCTCACCCCGCTGCTGCCCCTGGGCCTCGGCCCGGTCTCCGGGCTGCTCGCCTTGGTGCCGTTCGGCATCTGGGCAGCGCTCCGCTCCCGAGGCGGTGGTCGCCGGTGAGCCCGTTCGTCTTCCTCATCAGCCTCGCCGGCTTAGCCGGCGGCACTTATCTGCTGCGCCTGACCGGCGTGCGCCTGGGCGGCATGACCCGCACCGCAGGTCCCGATGAGACCGCCCCGAGCCCTGCCCGCACCTGGCTCGACAGGTCTGCCGTCGTCCTCATCGCCGCCGTGGCTCTGACGACAGCGGTCTTCGACGGTCAGGAGCTGGCTGACCCGGCCCGGCTCATCGGAGTGGGTGCCGGTGTTGCGGCACTCATCTGCCGGGTGCCGATGCTCATCGCCGTGATCATCGCCATGGCTGTGACCGGCGGGCTGCGGGTGTCTGGCTTGCTAGGCTGAGGGCATGCAGGTCCTCGCCAACATCCAGAGCCTTCTCTACCTGGCGATCGTCGTCGTCGCCTTCGTCGTCGAGATCGCCGCATTCCTCGATTCGCTGCGCTACAAGGACGAGGTCTACCGTGCTGCGGATAAGAAGTCGAAGGTGTTCTGGACGGTGCTGCTCGGTGTTGCCGCCGTCGTCGGATTCCTCGCCCTGCCGCTGGGTGCCGGCGTGCGCTTTCCGTTCTTCCTCTCCCTGCTCGGCTTCGTCGCTGCAGCCGTGTACTTCGCTGATGTGCGCAAGGCTCTGCGCTCCGTCGACCCCCGGTTCCGCGGCCGATGACCGATACCGCGACAGCACCTGATCGCAACCATCCCGGTCCTGACACCGGCTATGTCTCGACCTTCGGCGACGGCGCTCCTGTGACCCTGTTCGGCCACGGGTTCTCCGGCGCGATCCGCGACACCCGCCCGTTCGCCACCGGTGTCGACGGCACGCGAGCGCTCGTCAACCTCGGCGGGCACGGCGGCCGCCCCTCACCGGGACGGCCCTGGACGTATCAGACGATCGCCGACCAGCTGGCCGACGCCCTCGAGCGCACGCGGGCCACCCGCGCCCTCGGCGTCTCCATGAGTGCCGGCGGCCTCGCCCGCCTCATCACCAGCCGCCACCCGGCAGCGACCAAGTTGGAGAAGGTTGCCTTTGTGCTGCCGGCGTCCTTCGACGGCTTCCCCGACCACATCGCCGCCCGCAACGCCGAACACCTGCACCTCATGCGCGGCCTGCTCAAGACCGGTGACCGCGAGGGCCTGTACGAGGCGCTGCTCGCCACTGAACCGGAGGACCTCACCGCCGCGAAACCGGTCCAGGACTGGGTGCGTCAGAAGGTCGACGCTCTCTTCGACACCGACATGTCCGACGGCGTCGGCCTCGCCGGTGAGATCGCCGTCGACAATCCGGAGGCCGCTGCCGAGTTCTCCGGCGAGGTTCTCGTTCTCACCCACGAAGACGACCCCGCCCACCCCGTCGAGATGGCCCAGCGGTACGCCGAAGCCTTCCCGACCGCCGAGCTCATCGTGCTGCCAGCCGGATCCATCCTGTGGAAGGGCCGCTCAGAAGTCCGCCGCATCCTCACCGGCTTCTTCAACGAAGAGGACACCCCACCAGCGTGAACATCGCGCTCATCAGCCTGCACACCGCCCCCGACGCCCAGCCCGGGCAGGGCGATGCCGGCGGGCTCAATGTCTACGTCCGCGCCACAGCCACCGAACTGGCAGCCCGCGGTCACCAGGTCGAGATCATCACCGCCGACCCCGCACTGAGTGTCGATGAGGCAACTGCGCGCCCTGACCCCGCGCCCGAGGCGCCGATCACCTGGGCAGCCAGCTCCCACCTCGGGCCCGGCGTGCGGGTCCACCGGCTGCATACCCCCGCCCGGACCAAAGAGGACCTGCTGACACACCTCGATGGAATCGCCTCCGCGCTGGCCGAGCTGCCGCAGCTCGCGGACTGCCAGGTCATCTGGGCGCACTACTGGATCTCGGCCGCCGCCGTCCTGCGGATGCGCGAGACCCACGGTACGGGCGCGAAGTTCGTCGTGTCCTTCCACACGATCGGCGCGGTCAAGGACCGCGACACCGGCACCCGGCGCGAACCGGCCGACCGACTGGCAGCCGAACCGCGCATCGCGGCTGCTGCCGACCTCGCCATCGCCAACACTCCTGCCGAACGCAGCGACATCATCGACCTGCTCGGTACGCCACCGGCACGCGTCATCGCCGCGGTGCCCGGCATCGACCACACCGTCTACACACCCGGCGACCGTCACGCCGCCCGCCACCGCCTCGGGCTCGGAACAGACCCCGTGTTGCTGGCCGTTGGGCGGATGCAGCACATCAAGGGCACCGATGTCGCGATCGCAGCGATGCAAGAGCTGCGCGATCAGCTGCCGTCCGCGCGGCTGTACATGCTCGGGGCCGCCAGTGGCACCGACACCCAGACCGCCGGGGCGATGGCCGAGGCGGCCACAGCCGAACCGGCGATCACTGTGCTGCCCCCGGAACCGGCCGAGCGGCTGGCCGACTGGTACCGGGCCGCCGATGCGGTGCTCGTGCCCAGCCGCAGCGAGTCCTTCGGCTTCGCCGCCGCCGAGGCCGCCGCCTGCGGCACGCCGGTCATCGCCGCCGCCGTCGGCGGGCTGCGCCACATCGTCACACCCGCCACCGGCGTCCTCCTCGAATCGCACGACCCCGAGGTGTGGGCGCAGGCGATCGCCAGGCTGCTTGGTGATGACGACACCCGGGCGCAGATGGCTGCTGCAGCCGTGCGTCAGGCCGCCCGGTTCACCTGGGAGCACTGTGTCGACACTGTGCTCAATGGGCTGTCCGGTGTCGGTGCCACAGCGTAGGCTGAGAACAGCAGTTTCGACCGTTTGAGGCAGGAGCGACAGATGCGCACGACCGACCCGCTTGCCGCCGCCGACCGGCTGGTGACCTGGGCTGAGGAATCCGGGCTCGAAGTCGACCGGCTCGCCGACACCCACGCGGTCGTCAGCCTGCCGGGGGAGAAGAAGCTCAAGACGACTGTGTCGGTCAAATGCAGCCCGCGCAGCATCGACCTGCAGGCCTTCGTCATCCGGCATGCCGATGAGAACCACGGCGAGTTCCACGCCTGGCTGCTGCACAAGAACTCCCGCCTCAAAGGCTTGGCGTTCGCCACCGACAAGCTCGGCGACGTCTACCTCAACGCCTCGATCCCGCCGCGCGCCTGGGACGACGACCTCATCGACGAGATCCTCGGCAAGTTCCTTTCAGCTGCCGACGAGAGCTTCAACGAACTCCTCGTCATCGGGTTCCTCACCTCGATGAAGAAGGAATGGGCCTGGCGGGTCAGCCGCGGGGAGTCCACCCGCAACCTCGCCGCCTTCGAACACCTGCTGGCCGAGGACAACGAATACCTCAAGGTGTGAGGCAGCCGGCGGCTGATGCCGCCCGCCGTTGGGCCGCCTGACCTGCCCCCGTTCTGCATGGTGGCGCTGTGCCACAATGGAGATATGACGTACAACCTTGTGCTGCTGCGCCACGGGCAGAGCGAATGGAACCAGAAGAACCTCTTCACCGGCTGGGTCGACGTGCCGCTGACCGAACAGGGCCGCACCGAGGCCGCTCGCGCAGGCCAGCTGCTGGCAGAGAAGAACCTGCTGCCCGAGGTGCTGCACACCTCCCGGCTCAAGCGCGCGATCATCACCGCTGACATCGCCCTCGAGCACGCCGACCGCGCCTGGATCGACGTCAAGCGCTCCTGGCGGCTCAACGAGCGCCACTACGGCGCCCTGCAGGGCAAGAACAAGAAGGAGATCCGCGACGAGTTCGGCGAAGAGCAGTTCATGACCTGGCGCCGCTCCTTCGACACCCCGCCGCCAGTCCTCGACGACTCCTCCGAATGGTCCCAGGCCGGCGACCCACGCTACGCCAACCTCGGGGATGCGATCCCGCGCACCGAATGCCTCGCCGATGTCATCGTGCGCCTGCTGCCGTACTGGTACGACTCGATCGTGCCGGACCTGCAGCTCGGCCGCACCGTGCTCGTCACCGCCCACGGCAACTCGCTGCGCGCACTCGTCAAGCACCTCGACGGGATCTCCGACGCTGACATCCCCAGCCTCAACATCCCGACCGGCATCCCGCTGCACTACGAACTCGACGAGAGCTTCGCACCGCTCAACCCCGGCGGCACCTACATCGACGCCGCAGCCGCAGAAGCGGCGATCGGCCAGGTCGCCAACCAGGGACGCTGAACCGCACCAGCATCGCAGACGCCATCTCACCTCGCGAGCACACGCGCAGGTGAGATGGCGTCTTCGCGTCGCTGCCGGCGGGTGTAGCCTCAGGGCATGAGCGTCCGCGATGTGTTCATCGCCCTCGGCGTCGTCGTGCTGTGGGGCATCAACTTCCTCTTCATCGACCTCGGCGTCCAGGACTGGCCGCCGCTGCTGCTCGTCGTCGCACGCTTCATCGTCGTCGTCTTCCCCGCCGTGTTCTTCGTCCCATTCCCGCGCGGGCGCTTCGGCCGGGTCCTGCTCGTGGGCCTGTTCATGTCCGCCGGCCAGTTCGGTCTGCTCTACGTCGCCATGTCCATGGGCCTGCCGCCAGGCCTGGCCTCGATTCTGCTGCAGATGCAGGCGGTGTTCACCACCATCGTCGCCGTCATCGTGCTGCGCGAATGGCCGCGCTCCCGCAGCGTCATCGGCATCATCATCGGTGTCGCCGGGCTGGCGGTCATCATCGCCGGACGCACCGCAGGCGTCCCGGCTATTGCGGTTGTCGTCGTGCTCGCCGCCGCGCTGTCCTGGGGAATCGGCAACGTCGCCGCCCGTGGTGCGGGCGTCGGCGGGGTCAGCCTGACGATCTGGTCGGCAACCGTCGTGCCGATCCCGCTGTTCGTCCTCTCCCTCATCATCGACGGACCGGCCGCCGTCGGCACCGCACTGGCCAACCCCACCTGGGGTGTCGTCGCCTCGACAGCCTACACCGCACTGTGCGCCTCACTCATCGGCTACGTCGCCTGGAACACACTGCTCGGCCGCTACGCCGCCGCCGAGGTCGCCCCGTTCACCCTCCTCGTCCCTGTCATCGGGGTCACCTCCGCGTGGGTGGTCAAGGGCGATGTGCCGACCGCCGCCGAGGTGGCAGGCGGCTGCCTGCTGCTGCTCGGGGTGGCCGTCACCACCGGGATCATCGGCCGCCGGCGCACACAGAAACGTCAGGGCCGCACCCAGATTGAGTGCGACCCTGACGATGATGCCGAACCGGCCGGCAGCTGAGCCTCATCTCAGCGAGAAGGCCTCAGTCCTTGGCGGACAGATCCGGGACCCAGCTGCCGGTGAGCAGGTACTCGACCCGCTGGGAGACGTTGACGGCCTGATCGCCGAAGCGCTCGAAGTAGCGCGAAAGCAGCGTGATGTCAGCGATCTGGGCGGGCGAGAGCGCGCCGTGGTCGGAGTCGGCGATGAGCGCGAAGACCCGCAGGTGCAGCTGGTCGAGCTCCTCGTCGATGGCGTTGATGAGCGGGACACCGCGCAGACCCGGGTTGTCGAGCAGCTGCTCCATCTCCTCACCGATCCGGATCGCGGCCTCGCCCATGCGCAGGAACACGTCGCGGAAGCCCTCCGGCAGCGCCGGCTGTGGGTGGCGGATGCGCACCAGCGAGGCGATGTGACGGGCGAGGTCGCCCATCCGCTCGAGGGCCACGCTCATCTTGAGTGCGGAGATGACAACACGCAGGTCAGCGGCAACCGGTGCCTGCAGCGCCAGCAGCTCAGCGGAGCGCTGGTCGAGATCGGCGGTCATATTGTCGATCTCAGTATCGGCGTCGATGACCTTCTCCGCCAGCTCCAGGTCGTTGTTCTCAAGAGCTTCAGTCGCTGAGCGCATCGCCTCGCTCACCTTGGCTGCCATTTCGACGAGCTCGTCGGCGATGTTCTCGAGCTCGGCCTTGAAGACCTCGCGCATTCGGAATGCTTCCTTTCAGATTGAAGCGTCAGACCCCTGGCTGCAGCGCATGCACGGCTGCGGCCACGGGGCCGTGAATCGTTCTCACCTTCCCAGTCAGCAGTGAATCCATGCTGACGGCTGGGTGAACAGTTCGCTAATGTCAGAACCGCCGTCATTATATCGGACAGGCGTCTCATGCGTTGGCCCGTATGCTGGTGTGTGTGGAAGATCCGTTGTTCATAGCTGCAGTGACAGGCCTCGTGGGCCTGGCGATCGGAATCGTCGCCATCCTGGCGTTCCGGTTCTCCGATCGCACGCGCGATTCCGCTGATCTGCACTCGAACAACGAGCTTCCCGACGGCATTGCCGAGGTGCTGGCCGTGCTGCCGAGCGCTGCGATCGTCGTCGACGCCGGCAATGACGTCATCAAGGCCTCACCGGCGGCCTACACCTTCGGGCTCGTGCGCGGCCACCGCATCGTCGCCTCCGAACTCGCCGCAGTCATCGACCGGGTCCGCACCCGCGGGCTCATCGAGGAGACGAACTTCGAAACCCAGCGCGGCCGCTCCCGCCAGGCGCTGCGCTACCTGCACGCCCGCGTCGCCCCGCTCGGCGCGGCATTCGTCCTCGTGCTGTGCGACGACCAGACCGACGCCCACCGGCTGGAGGCCGTGCGCCGCGACTTCGTCGCCAACGTCTCGCATGAGCTCAAGACCCCTATCGGGGCGATCGCGCTCTTAGCCGAGGCGGTCACCGACTTCTCCGACGACCCCGAGGCCGTCGAGCGCTTCGGCGGTCGCATGCAGCGCGAATCCCACCGGCTCTCCCAGCTCGTCCAGGAGATCATCGACCTCTCAGCCGTCCAGGACCACGAGGCACCCTCAGGTGAGATCATCCCGGTCGCCGACATCATCGACGACGCCGTCGACCGTGCCGTGACCGCAGCCGATGCCAAGAACATCTCGCTCACCGTCGACTGCCCCTCGGCCTGGGCCGTTGAAGGCAACCCGGACCTGCTGTCCAATGCGATCCGCAACCTCGTCGACAATGCCGTGAACTACTCCAATGCCGGCACCCAGGTCGGCATCGGGGTGCGGGTCAGCGACGAGCGGGTCTTCATCGCCGTCAGCGATCAGGGCATCGGCATGACCGGCGAGGAGACCGAACGGGTCTTCGAGCGCTTCTACCGCGTCGACCCGGCACGTTCCCGGGCGACCGGCGGAACCGGTCTGGGACTGTCGATCGTCAAGCACATCGTCGCCACCCACGGCGGTGAGGTGCGCGTGTGGTCGAAGCCCAAGCAGGGATCGACCTTCACCGTGGTGCTACCGTTGGCTCACACTGAGGAGCATCCGGTGATCGCCGAGGCTGCCGAATCCGGCATCCTCATCGCCGACGAACCTGAAGCCCGCCGGGCCCCAGCGCCGGAGAAGGAAGAGGACGGACGCGCCGTGGACGGCACGGTCGACCGTGAGACAACTGAAGAACAAAGGAAACAGACGACGTGACCCGCATTCTGCTCGTCGAAGACGAAGAATCATTCTCCGACCCCCTGTCGTACCTGCTCGGCAAGGAAGGGTTTGATGTCACCGTTGCCGCCGACGGCCTGGAGGCCATCGCCGAATTCGACCGGGTGGGCGCCGACCTCGTGCTGCTCGACCTCATGCTGCCCGGCGCCTCCGGGACCGAGGTGTGCCGCCAGCTGCGTGCGAAGTCGAACGTGCCGATCATCATGCTCACGGCCAAGGACTCCGAGATCGACAAGGTCGTCGGCCTTGAGCTCGGCGCTGACGACTACGTCACCAAGCCCTACTCCTCGCGTGAGCTGCTCGCCCGCGTTCGCGCCGTGCTGCGCCGCAACGCCGAACCCGATGACCTGATGGACTCCGTCATCGAAGCAGGCGGGGTGCGCATCGACGTCGACCGGCACGTCGCCAGTGTGCGCGGTGAGGAGCTGTCCCTGCCGCTTAAGGAGTTCGAACTCCTCGAGATGCTCGTGCGCAACGCCGGGCGCGTCATGACCCGCGGCCAGCTCATCGACCGGATCTGGGGCCAGGATTACGTCGGCGACACCAAGACCCTCGACGTGCACATCAAGCGCCTGCGCGCCAAAGTCGAAGTCGAACCCTCCCGCCCGCAGCTGCTCGTCACCGTCCGCGGACTCGGCTACAAGTTCGAAGGCTGAGCCCGCCGATAGCGAGAAATCTGGACGCGAAGCTCTTAATGATGAGCACGCGGTCTGAATAGAGGAGCCAATGGCCGAGAGCGAGCTGCAGCAGGATATCAATAGTCTCGACGAGGGGTATGGAATTACCATGGCGTACCTCGGACGCCTGGTCGAGAATCCAGCCTCAGTGGAGCGGGATGCGAACAGTGCAATCGCTACTCACATGCGGAAATTCGGCGAATTAGAACAGCACCTCAACCCTGCGTATCTTGCGTGGAGGTCTATTGCCAGCGCAGGTGAGCACGCTGGAATAGCGGAGCACCTCCGCTTTGTGACGGGTGGAGGAATTCTCGATCGCCCACAGGCGAGCTTGGCGCGCGCAACCCTGCTTGGCGCCGCAAGAGCGATTTTTGTTCTGCAGCCCGATTCCGCGAGAGAGAGAATATCTCGGGCCGCGAAGCTTGCGAATAACGAAGCAAAAGACGCGCGCCGGATGCTCGATGCATGGAGTGACCGGACAGCAATGGTTCCGGGCCTACTAGCCTCACTGGACAAACATACGTCGGAGCTCGCGGAAAGCGCGGGTCGAATACTAGTACGTGAGGGGCTTAAAGAACGGACCTCCGTAAATGAGTCGGATATGTTTCGGGTCGTCGCTCCTCAGCTGCCTGGAGATCCCGATCAGTCAGTCACCAGAGTCTTCGAGCTTTGGAACCGTGCTTCGGGAGTAGCACACGCCCGATCATGGACTTGGAACACGCCGTACGGCATAGACCATCAATTCGACTTCATCGATACATGGTCGGTTCCAGTCGAGCTTCTGGTTGAGGCATGGAAACTCTGGAACTTGCGCCGAGGCATTGACAATCCCTCGCCTGAGCCGCCGATCGGGTGGGAGCCAGATCGTGATCACTGGGGCTCATATCCGCGAAACGATCGAGAGTAATACCCGGCGGTGAGCGCACGAAGAAGGGGAGGCAGAGCATCTGCTCTGCCTCCCCTTCTATGTCTGAGCGGATCAGGGGGTCGCGGTCGGCGACTCCTCTGGCCCGGGGGTCTCGACGACGCCGGTGGCGGAATCGTCACCGGGAGCGCCGGTGGGCTCGAGATCCTGGTAGTCAGGGTGGGCGCCGTTGAGCACCTGGGTGCGCACGATCTCGGTCTCGCCGTTGATCGTCACCTCGACATCGACCTTGTCGCCGGGCTTGCCGCCGTAGTTCTCGGTCAGCAGCGGTTCGGACTCAGCGGCGGCGTTCTCCGGGTTCTGCACCCAGCGGCCGCCGGCCGGTACGGTCTCCGAAGCGGTGGCGGAGCCGACGGAGATCTGGACGTCGGCGTCCTCATCGGAGTTGTTGACGACAGTGAAGAACACTTGCGCGACATCGTCGTCATTGGCGATGAGCAGCAGTCCGCGGACCTTGACCTGCTCGTTCTCGACGTTCCAGGCTCCGTCGCCGCCGTTGTACTGATACTCCGCGGTCTGCTGCGCCGACAGCAGGCTGGCACAGCCGCTGGCAGGGATCACGAGGGCGACGGCAGCGGCAGCGAGTGCCGCACGAGTGGACCGTTTCACGTTCAAGCTCCTTGGAGTGACGACGGAGTGAAATGACAGAATCACTGGATATCCTACCTGCTTTTTGACCGCACGTAGAACTCACCCGCTGACCGCACCCCCATCCCCAGCCCGGTGCCCGAGGTGGTCGCGTGCCCGGGAGTCCAACGCGCGCCCGCGTAGCGCGTGGATCCGGCCGATGCAAGGCGTGCACCTTAGCACGATTCGGCCCCCGGCACACCGTCTTACGCGGCGTGTTCGTGGTAAACTGGAAGTCCGCGAAAGGGGAAATGAAGAACATGAGTTTTCAGGTCGGCGACACAGTTGTTTATCCGCACCACGGGGCAGCCACAGTCCAGGAGATCAAGACCCGGGCGATCAAGGGCGAAGACAAGCTCTATCTGAAGCTTCAGGTATCCCACGGCGATCTGACCATCGAAGTGCCAGCCGAGAACTGCGATCTCGTCGGCGTGCGCGATGTGGTCGGCGAAGAGGGGCTGGAGAAGGTCTTCCAGGTGCTGCGGGCTGACATTTCAGAAGAGCCCTCCAACTGGTCCCGCCGCTACAAGGCAAATCTCGAGAAGTTCCAGTCCGGCGACGTCATCAAAGTGGCTGAAGTCGTCCGCGATCTGTGGCGTCGCGAGCAGGACCGGGGGCTCTCCACCGGCGAGAAGCGCATGCTCGCCAAGGCCCGCCAGGTGCTCGTCTCCGAGCTTGCCCTGGCTGAGAAGAAGGAAGAGGAAGAAGCCGAGGCCCTGCTCGACGAGGTCCTCGCATCCTAAGAACCTGCATCGTCATCCCGGCCGCCGGCTCTGGCACCCGCCTGGGAGCCGGCATTCCGAAGGCATTTGCCGAACTGGCCGGAACGACCCTGCTTGAGCACTGTGTTCGCGGTGCACACGCCTCGGGAGTCGCCGATCATATCGTGGTCGCCGTTCCCGAGGCGTTCCTCGCCTCCGCACGGGACACCCTCGGCACCGCCGCCGAGGTGGTGGCCGGTGGCGCTGATCGCGTCGCCAGCGTGCGTGCAGCCCTGGTAGCCGCCCAGCGCTCCGATCCTGGCATCGAAGCCGTGCTCGTCCACGACGCCGCCCGCTGCCTGACACCTCCCGAGGTGTTCACCCGCGTCACCGATGCCCTGGGCGCCGGTGCCCAGGCAGTCGTGCCGGTGCTGCCGGTGACCGATACGATCAAACGCGTCGAGACGCTGCGCAGCCCATGCGCGGCCGCCGGAGACGAACGCGTCATCGGCGACATCGACCGCGAGCAGCTCAGGCGTGTGCAGACCCCGCAGGGCTTCGCCGTCGAGGTGCTCGAAGAGGCACACGCCCTGCAGGCCCGCGACCCGATCACTGCCACGGATGACGCGATGCTCGCCGAACGCCTCGGCCACGACGTGCGGGCGGTTGCCGGTGATGAGCGGGCGCTGAAGATCACCCACCCGCTCGATATGCGCATCGCCGAACTGCTGCTGGAAGACGCGACTGCTGGAGGGCAGAACCGATGAGCGAGAACTCTCCGATCCTGCCGCGGGTGGGCATCGGCACCGACGTCCATGCCTTCTCGAAGGATCCCGGCCGGCCGATGTGGCTCGCCGGTCTCCTGTGGGAAGGCGAAGTCGGGCTTGAGGGACATTCGGATTCCGATGCCGTCGCCCATGCCTGCTGTGATGCGCTTTTCACAGCCGCCGGCATCGGGGATCTGGGCGCGCACTTCGGCGTCGACCGGCCGGAACTCGCCGGCGCCTCGGGAGCGGAGCTCCTGACGGAGGCCGCCCGGCTCGTGCGCGCAGCCGGGTTCGAGATCGGCAGCATCGCCGTGCAGGCGATCTGCAACAGGCCCAAGATCGGCACGCGCCGGGACGAGGCCCAGCATGTGCTCTCGGCTGCCGCCGGTGCACCGGTCGCAGTCTCCGGCACGACGACTGATGGGCTCGGCCTCACCGGCCGCGGCGAGGGGATCGCAGCGATCGCGACCGCCGTCGTGGTCCAGCGCAGCTGAGGCGCTTCCTCAGAGCGGTTCTTCGAGTTCGCCGATCGCCCGGGCGCCATCACTGAAGTCGACGCGGCCGATCATCGGCGCCGACCTGTTCGCCGGCACCCACGAGCTCAGCGTCACCGTCTCACCGAGGCTGACCGGCACAGTATCCCTGCCCTCGGCCGGGGTCGGGGCGGGGCCGCGCAGGGTGACTTCTCCGCCGTTGGCGTAGCGCAGCACCATGCCGCGCAGATCGGAGATCGAGACGATCTCGACGTCATCGACGTGATCGGGTTCGCGGCCCTTGCGCAGCCGCTGCAGCGGCGTGATCCGGGTGGCTGCGCGCAGGGTGATCCACACGCCGAGGCCGGTGATGAAGGCGCAGGCGATGAGGCAGATGATGAGCGCCGCCTGGCTGATGTCGGCCATCCAGGACGAGATCGCCAGCACGATGCCGAAGACAATCGCGACGATGCCGTAGAACACACCCCATCCGGGGGCGTTGACGCGTTCGGTGACCCACATCTGCTCATTGCGGCTGAGTGGTGCCTGCGGGGTGCTCACGGAATCACTCCTAGTGATCGAAGCGGTGCTCGCACACCGCCGCTGGGAACAGAGCCGCTGCGATGAGAAGCAGCAGCTGTCAGGAACAACAGTTTCACGACCCGATCGATTCCCAAAGGGCGGGTCGGATCCACCCGTGCCACATTCCCGAGACCGGGATCCAGGCCGGGGTTCCCGGCGCCTCAGTCTACCGGCCGGGCAGGGCCGCAGATACGATTCTGCTATGACCTCACACCCCGCCTTCGAACGGATCGCCGGCGCCTGGAGCGGCAGCGGTTTCGGCGAGTACCCGACGATCGATGACTTCGAGTACCGGGAGGAGACGGAGTTCCGCGATGTCGGCAAGCCGTTCCTCGCCTACTCCCAGCGCACCTGGTCACCTGATGGCAAGACGATGCACGTCGAGACCGGCTACCTGAGGCTGGTCGGTGACTGGGCGGAGTTCACCATCGCCCAGCCGACCGGTCAGACCGAGCTGCTCGAAGGGCACATCGATCTCACCGACGAGCGGATCGTCCTGCACCTCACCGGCCGGGTGCTCAACACCTCGACGGCGAAGAACGTGGAGATGACCAAGCGCCGATTCGTCTTCGCCGGCAACGACCTGACCGTCAACTTCGACATGGCCGCTGTCGGCTGCCAGATGACCCGGCACCTGACCGCCCAGCTCATGCGCGCCCCCTGAAGCCGGCGACGTCACCGCGGGGACGCAGTCACCGGACCCAGATACAGAACCGGCGGGTGAGAACGCTGCTACGCTCTCACCCGCCGGTCTTCTCAGTTCAGGAATCCGGCCAGCGGCTCATTCGCCGCGGTCGATCCACTCCTGCAGGTGCGGCTTCTCCAGCCCGATCGCCGTGGCCGGGCCGTGGCCGGTGAGCACGACGGTCTCCTCCGGCAGCTGGAACAGACGGGTCGAGATCGACTCGATGATCGTGTCGAAGCTCGAATACGACCGGCCCGTGGCACCCGGTCCGCCTTCGAACAGGGTGTCACCGGAGATGAGGATCGGGTTGTTCGCACCCGTCCTGACCTTTCCGGCGGCCTCCGCGGCCACCTCGGGAACGGCGACCCCATCAGCGATGTAGAAGCACGTGGAACCAGGGGAGTGGCCCGGGGTGTGCAGGGCCGTGAGCGTGACGTCGCCGACGGTGATCGTCTGCCCGTCTTCGAGCTTCTCCTCCGGCTTGGCATCCGGGTAGACCATCTCCCACAGGACCATGTCCTCGGGGTTGAGGTGGATCGGCGGGTTGCCCAGCAGCTTCTGCGTCTCGATGACCGCGCGGATGTGGTCGTCATGCCCGTGGGTCAGCAGGATCGCGGTGACCTTCCGGTCGCAGACGGCCTCGGCGACCTGCTCAGGCGAGTGGGCCGGGTCGATGACGACGACCTCGGAGTCGTCGCCGACGATCCAGACGTTGTTGTCGACATCCCAGGTGCCCCCGTCAAGCGAGAACGTGCCGGATGTCTCCAGGTGGTCAATGCGTGCGCTCATGAAAACTCCACTACCGATCGAAGGACTTCTCCGCGTCCCATCTTGTCAAAGGCTTCCTCAACCTGGTCAACTGTGATCCGCTCGGTGACGAACTTCTCCAGCGGCAGGCGGCCCTCCTTGTACAGCTGCGTGAGCATCGGGAAGTCGCGTTCGGGCAGGCAGTCGCCGTACCAGGAGGACTTGAGCTTGCCGCCGCGGCCGAACACGTCGAGCAGCGGGACGGTCAGCTCCATCTCCGGGGTCGGCACGCCGACGAGCACGACCGTGCCGGCCAGGTCGCGGGCGTAGAAGGCCTGCCGCCAGGTCTCGGGACGGCCGACGGCGTCGATGACGACATCGGCACCGAATCCGCCGGTGAGCTTCTGGACGGCTTCGACGAGCTCGTCTTCGCTCATGCCCTTCGAGCAGATCGTCTCGGTCGCGCCGAGTTCCTTGGCGGCATCGAGCTTGCGCTCATCGAAGTCGATGGCGATGATCGGGCTGGCTCCGGCCAGGTGCGCTCCGGCGACGGCTGCCGAGCCGACGCCGCCGCAGCCGATGACTGCCACCGAGTCGCCGCGGGTGACCTCGCCGGTGTTGATGGCAGCGCCGATGCCGGCCATGATGCCGCAGCCGAGCAGTCCGACGACGGCCGGATCGGCCTCGTCGACCTTCGTGCACTGGCCGGCGGCCACGAGCGTCTTCTCGGCAAACGAACCGATGCCCAGTGCGGCTTCGAGCTCGGTGCCATCAGCCAGGGTCATCTTCTGCGAGGCGTTGTGGGTGTCGAAGCAGTACCACGGCTCGCCGCGCTTGCACGCCCGGCACTCACCGCAGATCGCCCGCCAGTTGAGGATGACGAAGTCGCCGACATCGACATTCGTGACGCCTGCGCCGATCTCAGCGACGATGCCGGCGGACTCGTGGCCGAGCAGGTACGGGAAGTCATCGCCGATACCACCTTCGCGGTAGTGGAAGTCGGTGTGGCACACCCCGCAGGACTTCACGTCGACGATGACCTCACCGGGGCCGGGATCCGGGATGACGATGTCAGTCAGCTCGACCGGCTTCCCCTTGGCCATGGCGACGATTCCCTTGACGGTCGTGGGCATGATGCCTCCTTCAGCAGAGATGAATACGTGCTCATGCGTACATCGGTCAGTCTACGGAACCGGCGTGCGGCCTGCAGGAAAATCCGCGTGCGTTCTCACCAGGCAGGAAACCCCTGTACACGCCCGAGGCGCCGGGAACCATGGCAGGTTCCCGACGCCTCGGCTGCGGTGGCGGCTGGTTCCGCTTGTCAGGGTGTGTGGATCAGATGATGTCCTCGTGGCCCATCTCGTCCGGGTGTCCCTTGAGGTGGACGAGGGAGGCGACGAGGCCGCCCCAGACGATGAACAGCGCCAGGACCATCATGATGATTGCTGCAGGTGTCATCGGTTGTCTCCTTCCGTGCGGCGGGCCGCATCCGCACCGGTGGTGCCGGTGCTGGGGTTGTCGTCGAAGCCGGTCATGTGCGCAGGCGTGTACAGCTCCGGATGCGCCTTGGTGTCAGCATCGTTGGCCTCCACAGCGCGGGCGGTGAACTCCTCCGAGGCGCGCGGCCACGGCAGCACCGAGAGCGCGACCGCTGCGACGATGAGCACGGCGATGATGATCCAGCCGATGATGTCGGCCGAGGACTCGGTGTAGCCCGTGGTCGCATACGTCCAGATCTGCTGGATGAGCATGAAGCCGAGCACGATCGGGGTGATGATCGTCAGCGCGATGGTCCACATCTTGCCGATGCGGAACGAGGAGATCGCGTTGAGGTGATCGCGCAGCAGCGGGGTGGCCCGCTTGAACCAGGCGACGGCGATGATCGCCAGCAGCGCGCCGCCGACGATGCCGATGTTGTTGGCGAATGCGTCAGCGACATCGAGCACGGTCAGGCCGGTGGCCGTCGGCATGGTCAGCAGCGAGACGAGCGCCATGCCGCCGCCGACGATCGCCAGCGAGGCGCGGTTGGAGATACCCAGCTTCTCCGCGACCGCCTGCACCGGGACCTGGATGATCGAGATGAGCGAGGACAGGCCGGCGAAGACGAGGCTGAGGAAGAACAGCACGCCGAAGAGCGGCCCGCCGGGCATCTGCGAGATGAGCGTCGGGAAGCCGACGAAGGCCAGTCCGACGCCGCCGGCTGCGACATCGTTGACACCGGTGCCAGCAGCGTGGGCCATGAAGCCCAGGGCTGCGAAGACACCGACACCGGCGAGGATCTCGAAGCTGGAGTTCGAGAACGCCACGACGAGGCCCGAGCCGGTGAGGTTCGTGCGACGGCGCAGGTAGGCGGCGTAGGTGATCATGATGCCGAAGCCGACCGAGAGCGAGAAGAAGATCTGCCCGTAGGCGGCCACCCACACATCAGCCTTCGTCAGCGCTGAGAAGTCCGGGGTGAAGAGGGCGTTGAGGCCGTCGACGGCACCGGGCAGGAACAGCGAGCGGATGACGAGTGCGAGGAACAGCACGACGAGCACCGGGATGAAGATCTTCGAGAACCGGGCGATGCCGCCCTGCACACCGAGGAACAGGATGCCCAGCACGATCACCCACACGATGATGAGCGGGATGAGGATGCCGGGCACGAAGCTGAAGGCGTTGCCCAGTGACAACTCACCGGCGTTGAGGTAGGTCGCCTCGAAGAAGGTGCCGGCGTCATCGCCCCAGGCCTCGGTGAAGGAGAACACCGTGTAGCTCAGCGCCCAGCCGATGATGACGGCGTAGTAGATGCCGATGACGGTGGCGACACCGGTCTGGAACCAGCCCAGCGGCTCGAAGGACTTCGACAGTACGCGGAACGACATCGGTGCTGAGGACCGCGAACGGTGTCCGAGCACATAGTCGAAGAACAGGATCGGAATACCCGCCGTCAGCAGCGCGACGAGGTATGGGATGAGAAACGCTCCGCCTCCGTTTTCGAAGGCGACGTATGGAAAGCGCCAGATGTTTCCCAGGCCGATGGCAGAGCCGACGGCGGCCAGGATGAAAGCCATTCGGGTCGGGAATACCTCGCGCTGTAGCGACTTATTCGACATGGTGTCCTTTCTGGTGGTGAGCGAGGACAGACACAGCGCTGTGTCCAGCAGGCTGAAGCAGACCTGGCCCTCGCAGTCCAGGATTTCGGGAGGATGTTCACGAAATTCACAGCTGAGATTGAACTCACACCAAAGTTAACTCGGCGGGCGGGGATTGTCACTTCTCAGACGGCGGGCACTGGAAGTTGAGCTCGAAAAGTTATACGTGCCTGTCGCCGTCGCGGCGGGGTTATCCTGAGAGTGCATCGCGGCGGGCCCGCGTGCCTGGCTAGACTGGGGCTGTGACCATACAGCTTTTCAACACCGCCACGCGCCGCCTCGAACCCTTCACCCCCGTCACCGACGGACATGCCGGGCTCTACGTCTGCGGGGCCACCGTGCAGGGTTCGCCCCACATCGGCCACATGCGCACCGCTGTCGTGTTCGATCAGCTGCGCCGGTGGCTGCTCTACCGCGGTTATGACGTCACCTTCGTGCGCAATGTCACCGACATCGACGACAAGATCCTGGCGAAGTCGGTCGAGGAGTCCCGCCCGTGGTGGGCCCACGCCTACCATTACTTCCAGGAATTCACCGCCGCATACGACGCCCTCGGCGTGCTGCGCCCGACCTATGAGCCGCTGGCCACCGGGCACATGACGGAGATGATCGAGCTCATCGACCGTCTCATCGCCGCCGGACACGCCTATCCGGCCCTCGACGGCTCCGCTGATGTCTACTTCGATGCGCGCTCCTGGCCGGACTACGGTTCGCTGACGAACCAGCAGCTCGACGACATGGCCGCAGCCGATGACGCCCCGCTGCGCGGCAAGAGGGACCCGCGGGACTTCGCGCTGTGGAAAGCGCACAAGGACGGCGATCCGCTCACCGCCTCGTGGCCGTCGCCGTGGGGACGCGGCCGGCCGGGCTGGCATATCGAGTGCTCGGCGATGTCGACGAAGTACCTCGGTGCGGAGTTCGACATTCACGGCGGCGGGCTCGACCTGCGTTTCCCCCACCATGAGAACGAGCGCGCGCAGTCGAATGCCGCCGGCGATCCTTTCGCCCGGATCTGGATGCACTCCGGACTGCTCAACATCGGCGGGGACAAGATGTCGAAGTCCCTGGGCAACTCCGTTTTCGCCCATGATCTCTTCGCCGCCTCCAATCCGCTGGCGGTGCGCTATGCGCTCTCGACCGCGCACTACCGTTCAGTGCTCGAGTTCTCCGAAGAACTGGTCGCCAAGCAGGAGAATGCGCTCGAGCGCTTCGAGAACTTCCTCACCCGCGCCAGAGAGATCCTCGGCGAAGACGCTCCGCCGGCTCCCGAGGTGGAGGACGGCTATCGCCGCCGGGCCTTCGATGTGCCGGCCGACTTCGCCGCCGCGATGGACCACGACCTGTCGGTGCCCAAGGCGCTTTCGGTTGCGTTCAGTGCCGTTGGTGAGGGGTACCGGCTGCTGGAGTCCGGGGACCCCGACCGAGGGGCGCTCATCCGCACGGTGGCCGAACTCGAGCTCATGCTCGATGTGCTCGGCGTCAACCCGCTGGCTGCCAACTGGACCACCGCCTCGGGCGCGGACAGTGCGGCAGAGGCCGGGCTGCGCGTGCTCGTCGACGAACTGGCCACCGAGCGGCTGGCCGCCAAGCAGGCCAAGGACTATGCGCGGGCAGATGAGATCCGCGATCTGCTCACCCGCGCCGGCGTGCAGCTGGAGGACACCCCCGGCGGCTACCGTTACAGCCTCAAGGGCTGAGGTGCCTGCCGGCCGGCGCCGAACCTGACCGCTGCTGGCCTGCTGCGACAGGCCGGCGACAGAGACAGGCCGGCCGCACGACCCCAGCCCACCGACACGAACCGAAGGAGCCGCGATGGCGACGAAGAAGGGCCCTGCCAAGGGCACCGGTGGCCATGGCCGCCGCAAGCTGGCTGGCAAGGGGCCGACGCCCAAAGCCGAGGACCGCGTCTACCACAAGGCGTACAAGGCCAAGCAGGCCAAACTCAGGCGAGAGGCCGTCCAGCCTAAGCGGCGGCGCAAGGACCCCGGTTCGGACATCATCGCCGGCCGCAACTCCGTCGTCGAGGCGCTGCGGGAGGCGGTGCCGGCGACCGCGCTGTACATCTCCCACAAGGCCGATGCTGATGACCGGGTGCGCGAGGCGATCGCCCTGGCCGCCGACCGCGGCATCCCGATGCTCGAAGCGGGAAAGATGGATCTCGACCGCCTCACCGACGGTGCCGTCCACCAGGGAATCGCCCTGCAGGTGCCGGCCTACGAGTACGCGCACCCCGACGACCTCATGGAGGCTGCCGCCGAGGCTGTCGAGACGCCGCTGCTCGTGGCGCTGGACGGGATCACCGACCCGCGCAACCTCGGGGCGATCGTGCGCTCGACCGCCGCTTTCGGCGGGCACGGGGTCATCATCCCCGAGCGCCGCTCGGCCGGCATGACCGTCTCGGCGTGGAAGACCGCCGCCGGTGCCGCCGGCCGGATCAAGGTCGCCCAGGTCGTCAACCTCGCCCGCGCGCTGCAGGCGCTGAAGAAGCAGGGGGTGTTCGTGCTGGGCCTTGACATGGACGGCGACGTCGAACTGCCCGAGGTCGCGCTCGCCCGGGAGCCGGTGTGCATCGTCGTCGGTTCCGAGGGCAAGGGGCTGTCCCGGCTCATCAGCGACATCTGCGACCAGATTGTCTCGATCCCGATGGCCGGGCAGATGGAGTCGCTCAACGCCGGCGTCGCCGCAGCCGTGAGCCTCTACGAAGTCGCCCGCACCCGCCGGGCCGAAGGGCTTGCCGAGGGGTAACGCCGACGGCTTGACCTGCACGGCGACCTGAGCGTGTCGTTCGTGTGGAACCGACGCCTCTCGATTCGACACGAAATGCACGGGTTCGGCGCTTGCAGCGTGCTTCTCGTGTGGAATCGACGGTGCTCGAGTCGGCACGAAGTGCACGCCCACGTGCTGTGCCCGCCGGGGCTTGAGTGTCCGCCATTTCAGCGGATCGCGTTGAGTGCTGAATCGACGACACTCGATATTGCACTCAACGGCTACGAATCGGCCAAAATATAGCCGTTGAGTGCAGAATCCACGAGCGAGGATTCGGCACTCAACGACTACTGGTGCGATCGCACGGCCCAGAACCATCATGGGTGGGCCGGCCAGCGCCGACCGTTACCCAGCCCCGGCGCACCGCCGACGATCCCAGCCCGCCGCTTGCTCAGCTGACGTCGACGTTGCGCGGGTCGACCGCCGGCTGCGTGCCACCAGTCTTCGTCTTCGGCAGCGCGCCGAGTGAGATCGTGATGATCGCAGCGATGACCATCGCTACGCTGATCGCCCACATGCCCGCCGACTGCGAACCGGTCGTGTCAGCGAGGAAGCCGGTGATGTACGGGGCGAAGAAACCGGACATATTGCCGATCGAGTTGACCAGGGCGACACCGGCAGCAGCTGCGGCACCGGAGAGGAACGCGGTGGGCAGCGGCCAGAACGTCGCCAGAGCGCACATGACACCGCAGGCGAAGATCGACACGCACACCATCGCCAGGAACGGCGAGTTGACGAACGAGGTCACCGGGATGACCGCGGCGGCCACGAGGGTCGGCAGGGCGACGTGCCACACACGCTCGCCGGTCTTGTCGCCGTGGCGGGCCCAGAAGATCATCGCAACAGCGGCGAAGGCGAACGGCACGGCGGTGAGCAGGCCGCGCTCCATGAGCGAGTACTCCACCCCGAAGCGCTCCTGGAAACCGCTGATGATCGTCGGCAGGAAGAAGCTGATGGCATACAGGCCGTAGACCACACCGAAGTACACGAACGCCAGCGCCCAGACCCGGCCGCTGGTGAGCGAGGTGCGCAGCGGCACATGGTAGGTCGCTGCGGTCTCCTCTTCCTCGCGGTCCATCTCGGCCTTGAGCCAGGCGCGTTCGTCATCGGCCAGCCACTTCGCATCGTGCGGGCGGTCGGTGAGGAAGAACCAGCAGATGAAGCCGAGCAGCACTGCCGGCAGGCCTTCGATGAGGAACATGAACCGCCAGCCGGTCATGCCCCACAGCAGGCCGTCGCCGTGCTCGATGAGCCAGGCCGACAGCGGCGCGCCGAGCACCGAGGAGGCGGGGATGGCGAGCATGAAGAACGAGATCGCTTTCGCCCGCTCGCGCTTGGGGAACCAGAAGGTCAGGTACAGGATGATGCCGGGGAAGAATCCGGCCTCGGCGATGCCGAGCAGCACGCGCAGGATGACAAGCCACCACTCGCCGCCGATGCCCAGCCAGCTGCCGGCCGGGATGAACGCCATGAGGGCTGCGATGATGCCCCAGGTGACGAGGATGCGGGCGATCCAGCGCCGGGCCCCGAACTTGTGCAGCGCGAGGTTCGAGGGGATCTCCAGCAGCAGGTAACCGATGAAGAACACGCCGGAGGCCAGGCCGAACATCGTCTGCGTCAGGCCGAGTTCGTCGTTCATGCCGTTGGGTCCGGCGAAGCCGATGTTCGTCCGGTCGAGGTAGTTGATGAAGTACAGCAGCCCGAGGAACGGGGTGAGCCGGAGGGCGACTTTGCGCAGGGTTCGCCTGCGCAGCTCGGCGTGGGCTGCGGTCGGTGCGGGGTGGCGGGACGTCGTCATCGAGGGCGGTCCTTGTCGGCAGAAGTGCGCGGCCCGGCAGTGAGCGCAGATCGTGCCTTCGCCCGCCGTCCGCGTTGGCTTCCGTCAGGTATATCGCCGCCGGCTCGCTGCCGCCGCCCGTGTCCCACTAAATGAGACGCTGGTCACAGATGTGGGTCATAATTGCCGGTCGCAGTCACCCGTCCCGAGGTGTCACACCCGTGGGGTGAAGCGTCCGTCCTGGGCCATCCAGCCGCCGTCGACGAGCAGCGAGTGCCCGGTGACGTAGCTGGAGGCATCTGAGGCGAGGAACAGCACCGGTCCTGCGATCTCGTGCAGCAGGCCCCAGCGGCCGAGCGCGGCCTTCTGGGCGTAGGCGTCCCACCACTCCTCATCGGATTTGATCTGCTCGGTCAGCGGAGTCTCGAACGGTCCGGGCAGGATCGAGTTGACCCGCACGCCTGCGGCGCCGAGCTCGCTGGCCAGCGTCTTCGTCAGCTGCACGACCCCGGCCTTGGCGGCGGCGTAGATCCCCTGTCCGGGTTCGACGACGATCGCGCGGAAAGAGGCGAATGTGATGATCGAACCGCGCTGCCGGCTGGCCATCTCACGGCCGAAACTGCGCATGAGCCGGTACGTGCCCTTGAGATTGATGTCGATGACCCGGTCGAATTCGTCATCGGTCGTCTCAGTCATCCTCTTGCGCACATTCATGCCCGGGGTCATGACGAGCACCTCGGCAGCGGGGAAGCGCTCGACGACCGCGTCGACGGCTGCAGTCGAGGTGATATCGAGTTCGACGGCGGTCGCAGCACTGCCGGTGCGCTGCTCGATGATCATGCTGGTCGCCTCGGCGCCGGTGAGGTCGAGGTCGGCGCACACGACGTGGGCACCGGCGTCGGCCAGCCCAAGTGCCGAGGCCTGGCCCAGGCCCGAGGCGGCACCGACGACAACGGCGGTGCGCCCGGTCAGGTCGAACAGGTCGGGAATGCGGGGAGATGCGCTCATCGGGGTCCTTCTCTCGTCTCATCCGCCGCAGCCGGCGGTTCCGGTGTCTCCGGTTGCATATGCCCGGACTCTGCCGGTTCAGGGTCTGTCTCCGCTGATTCTGCCGAAGCAGGGTCTGCCTGCGCTAATTCTGCCTCTGCGAGCCGCCGCAGCACCGCGGTGTCCGGATCGCGGAGCAGGTGGGCCTCGTGCGGGTAATGGGCGAGCTTCTCGTCGCGGTAGGCGGCCACCGCCTCGGGCGTGGAGACATCCCGGCCAGCGGCCTCGGCCATCTCCGCGCGGTGGTCGAGGAACTCGTGGAACACCTGCGGCGGCTCCAGCCGGCCGCTGTACTCATCGGTGATCGCCTCGAGCACCGGCCGGTAGACATCAGCCAGCCAGCGCTCGGCGACGATTGCCTCGTCCTCATCATCGAGCCCATTCGCCGCCCGGTAGACATCGAGGTCGTTGAGCATCCGGCGGGCCTGCTGCTTCTCCGCCTCGATCCCGGTCAGCCGTCTGAGCCGGCGCTGGAAGTGCCCCGGTGCCACGACTTTGGGTTCGATGCGCGTGGTGACGCCGTCGAGGTCGGTCGTGACCGTCAGTTCGCCTAAATCGAAGCCGAGCTCGTTGAGCCGTTCGATGCGCTGGTCGATGCGCCAGCGCTCGTACATGTTGAACGCCTCAACGGTGGTGAGCTCGGCCCACAGCTCGTCATAGCGTTCGCACAGCCGGTTGCTCATCGCCATCGGATCGACATCCGGGTCGGCCAGGCCACCCGCCTGCAGGTCGAGGAACTCCCCGGCGATGTTCGTGCGCGCCAGATCGAGGTCGTGGCTGCGCTGCCCGGCTGACAGCGAGTCGTGCAGCTCCCCGGTTTCGGCGTCGACGAGATAGGCGGCCAGCGCGTCAGCATCGCGGCGGAACAGCGTGTTCGACAGTGACACATCACCCCAGAAGAACCCCACGAGGTGCAGCCTGACGATGAGCACCGCAAGGGCGTCGACGAGCAGATCGGCCATGTGCGGGGGCACCTGGGAACCGCACAGATCGCGGAACGGCAGCGAATACGACAGATGCGGAGTCAGCAGCGCCCCAGGCAGCGGCTGGCCGTCGGCATCGGTTCGCCCGGTGACGTACCCCAGCGGCCGCACGGCAGGCGCGTCGAGATCGGCGAGTGCGGTGAGCAGTTCGTATTCGCGCACTGCGATCGCATCCTGGGTCTCCTTGACCGCTAGGATCGTGCCTTCGAACTCGACGAAGCGCACCACATGCCGGGAGATGCCGCGTGGCAGGCCGATGAGCAGCTCGGGCTTCCACCGCTGCAGCGGCACATCCCACGGCAGCGTCTCGACGAGCTCAGCGAACTGATCGGCGTGGATCTTCACGTGTCCTCCCGCAGGCCGGCTGGCCGCCAGGCGTCGGCGGCCGCAGCTGCGCTCCCATCGTAGCGAAACCGCTGGCCGGGCCACCGCTGCCGCCCGTGCGCCCGCCGTAGACTGGCGCTATGAGAGTTCGGCTGGAGGACGTCGCCGAGGCGGCAGGCGTGTCGGTCACGACGGTCTCGCGAGTGCTCGGCGGCCGCGGCACCGTCGCCGAGGCGACCCGCACCCGGGTGCTCGACGCCGTGCGCTCCCTCGGCTACGACCGCTCGACCCTGCTGCATCGGCAGGCGGCCCGGCTCGTAGCCGTGTGCGCACCGGCCCAGCCGGAGCACTGGCAGATCGAGGTGTGCCGCTCGCTGTCGATGCAGCTCCAGGACACCGGCATCATCGCCGCCACTCCGTTCCTTGACGAGGACATCGCCGAGGTCCGCGCCTGCATCGACGCCGGCGCCGCCCTCGTCGTCACCCCCACCTTCACCCCACTCGACGTCGACGTCCCCGTCGTCCGCTTCGCCGAGGCGACCGCCGCCTGGCCCACCGCGGCCACCGGCACCGAGGCGAGCGACACCTCGGTCACGGGGGACACCGGTCCCGAGGCGGTGGCCGGCCCAGCGATCGACGCTGAGTGGATCGCCGCCCGGGTCGACCTGTCCGGTGGGATGAGCCTGGCGTTCGAGCATCTGCACGCGCTCGGCCACCGGCGCATCGGCCTGGTGTGCAACGACTCCGGCGCGCTGGCCGAGCGGCTGAAGAACCGGTTCCGGCGTGAGCACCCGATGCGCGATGTCACCGACCGGCTCGATGAGTGGATCGCTGCCGTCCCGAAGTCCCACTCCGGCGGGATCGCCGCAGCCACCCAGCTGCGCGACGCCACCTGCACGGCTGTCATCGTCCAATCCGCCCTGCAGCTGCACGGCGTCTTCGCCGCCGTCCGCCGCCGACGCCTGGCGATCCCGCGCGACTTGTCCGTGGTGGGGTTCGGGGATTTCTCGACGATGCGCTACACAGACCCGCCGGCCACCGTGCTCCGGCTGGACAACCAGGCGCTGGCCGAGGCGCTGGCCGCCGGCGTGCGCAGCGTGCTCGGCCTGCCCGGCCGGCAGCTCGCCTCGGTTCCGCCGACGCTGCGGCCGAGGCTCCTGGCCCGTCAGTCGACTGCGGCGGCGAGGACCTGATGCGTTCGGACATCTCGCTCAAGCAGATCGCGGTGGCCTCCGGGCTGTCGGTCTCCACGGTCTCCCGGGTGCTCAGAGAGCAGTCCGGCACGTCGGCGGCCGCCCGCCGTGCCGTCGCCGTAGCACTCGGCACGCTCGGTGTGCGGCACGGGGATGAGGCGGCCCGGAGCGGCACCGTCATCGCGGTTGTGCACGCCGCCCCGCTCGCCGGTGACGTCGACCCGTTCGAGAGCCTCTATCTGGAGATCGTCGAGCGGATCTTCGCCCTCGGCTGGGTGGCCGTGCGCATCCAGACCGGCCCGGACCTCGCATCGGCCGCCGAGGTGCTCGAGTCCTTCGGCGTCGCCGGCGCGGTGGTGCTCGGCGGCGGTTCGGCCGGTCCCGAGGCTCAGCGGCTCGCCGCCCACGGAGTGCCGGTCATCCGCGTCTCGAACGCCCGGCACGAAGGCTTCGCCCAGCTCGTCCTCGACTCCGGGGAGGGCATCCGCACCGCAGTCCGCCACCTCATCCACCTCGGTCACCGGCGCATCGGGCTCGTCGTACCCGAGGACTCGGCTGCCTCCACCCGGGTGAGCGCGTTCCGGCGGGCGATGGCCGATGTGCTGCACATCCCCGCCACCCGCGACCAGGCCCCGGTCGTCGTGGCAGGTCCGGGGATCCTGGCCGGTTCGCAGGCAGCCGATGAGCTGCTGGAGGCGCAATGCTCGGCGGCGATCAGCTGCGCGCCGGCGATCACTTTCGGGTTCCTCGAATCGACCCGCCGGCTGCGCCTGGCAGTCCCGCAGGACTTCTCGCTGCTGACGGTCGGGGATATGCCCGACGCCGAGGTGATCCACCCGCCGATGTCGCAGGTGACCTTCGACTGGGCCGCCCTGGCTGAGGCTGCGCTGCGCGAGCTCGAACGGCTCATGCGCGCCGATGGTGCAGGGGCTGCTGGATCCGGTGCCGGCGGGTCCGGTGTCGGCGCGGCGGGTGCCGGCGGTGGACGCACACCCCAGCTGCCGGACTACCGCGTCAGCCCCGAACTCGTCCTGCGGGCCTCCGAACGGGCCATCGGCCGGCGCTGAACCAGCCGGTCAGCACCAGCCGGAACTGCAGAACCCGGTGGTCAGCGGCCGGCGCGGGCGGCGGCGAGCCGGCCGAGGAACACGGCGACGTCATCGGGGGACTGGAGGCGCACCTCGGCGGCGGTGCCAGCGGGCCCGACCTTGATCGACAGGCGCGGGAAGTCCTCCGGGTAGGTGCGCAGCTTCTTGAACGCATCCTCATCTGTGCGGTCATCACCGATGTAGAGCGCGGCAGTCGCACCGGTCTGGCGGATCATCCGCTCCAGGCCGTTGCCCTTGGTCTGGTGGCGCAGCGCGAACTCGAACATTTCGTGCCCGGTGAGGAACCGCAGCTGGCCCAGCCGCTTGGCCAGGGCTTCGAGCTCGGTGGCGTAGAAGGCGGTGCGGTTCTCCGAGCAGCCGCGGGTGTGGAAGGTCCGGCCGAGCGGCTTGCGCTCGATGCGCAGCAGCCCGTGGCCCTCCTCGGGGGTGCGGGTGCGGATGTCGGTGAAGGCGGCATCAAGCTCATCGAGCAGCGCCTGCTCATCATTGCTCGGCCCGCTCGCGTAGGTGCCTGCGGCCGGATTGCCGCCCGAGCGGCGGCCGTCGGCAGCGCCGATGTCCTCCCCGCCGATTGCACTGAAATCGCTCTCCACCCCGTGCGAGCCGATGAAGATCGCACCCTCGGGTGCGTTCGACAGATGCTTGAGCACCGAGAGGTTGCGCCCGGAGATGTAGCCGACGACCGTGTTCGGTTCAGCAGCCAGCGCCTCGGCCGCGGCAGCCGAGGCCGGCAGCGGCGCGGCGTCCATCGGATTGTCGACCAGCGGGGCGATGACCCCGTCGAAGTCGAGGCCGACGAGCAGCCGGTCGGCCGCTGCCAGCGCGGTGATGTCGATGTCGTCGGGATCCGAGTAGCCGGGGGCGGAATCCGGCTGGGCATCAGCGTCGGTCGGGTGCTGGTCGGTGCGCATGTGGGCTGCGGCCTCGGCCAGGCCGGCCCGGTCGGTCTGCTGGAGGCGGGCGAGGAAGGCATCGGACCAGGCGCGCACGTCCTCCTCAGCGAGGCCCTCGCGCATGGCGCGCATGCGGGCGCGCTTCTCACCGGGATCCATCGTCACCGCTGCGGCGATGCGGGACTTGAGGCCGGAGATGTCATGCGGATTCACCATCACCGCTTGGGTCAGCTGCTCGGCGGCACCGGCGAACTCGGAGAGCACGAGCACTCCGTCGTCATCAGTCTGGCAGGCGACGTACTCCTTGGCCACGAGGTTCATTCCATCGCGCAGGGCGGTCACGAGCATGACGTCGGCGGCGATGTAGAGCGCGGTCATCTCATCGCGCGGATAGGAGTGGTGGAAGTAGTGGATGACCGGATGCCCCATCCCGGAGTACTCGCCGTTGATCCGGCCGACCGCCAGCTCCACATCGGTGCGGATCTGCTGATACTGGTCGATGCGCTCACGGCTCGGGGTCGCGATCTGCACAAGGGTCACCGTGCCCGGATCGAGCACACCGTCGTTGAACAGCTCGCCGTAGGCCTTGAGCCGGTGGCGGATGCCCTTGGTGTAGTCCATCCGATCGACACCGAGCAGGATCGTCTCCGGGTTGCCGAGCTCGGCGCGGATCTCCTTGGCCCGCGCACAGATCCTCGGGTCGCGGGCGAGTTCGGCCAGATGTTCGGTGTCGATCGAGATCGGGAAGGCGCTCGCCTCGGCGGTGCGGGTGATCGTCGTCGTATCACCGAGTTCGCTGGCCGGGTCTTCTGCCGCTGGGATCTTCACCAGATTGCCCGAACTCGGCAGGCCCAGGCAGATGCGCACGGCTCGGCGGAAGTTCTGGGCATCGGCCGGGCGCTGGAAGCCGATGAGGTCGGCGCCGAGCAGCCCGCGCAGGATCTGGGCGCGCCACGGCAGCTGCGCGAAGATCTCCCACGGCGGGAACGGGATGTGGTTGAAGAAGCCGATGCGCACGTCCGGTCGCATGCCGCGCAGCAGATAGGGGACCAGCTGCAGCTGATAGTCGTGCACCCACACCGTCGCCCCTTCCGAGGCGGTGCGCGCGACCGCCTCGGCGAAGCGCCGGTTGACCGTCCGGTAGCTGTTCCACCACGTGCGGTGGAACTCCGGAGGCACGATGACGTCGTGGTAGAGCGGCCACAGCGTGGCATTGGAGAAGCCTTCGTAGTAGCGGCGGACTTCCTCCGAGCTCAGCGGCACCGGCACGAGGTGCATGCCGTCGATGTCGAACGGATCGAATTCCTCATCTGCCACTCCGGCCCAGCCGATCCAGGCACCCTTGTGGGCCTGCATGACCGGGGCGACGCCGGTGACCAAACCTCCGGGTGAGGTTCGCCAGGACGGCGGCTCACCTGAGGTGTCGCGGTCCACCGGGAGCCGGTTGGCCACGACGATGAAGTCAGCCCCGTCCTCCGGCGGGGCCACCAGGGGTGAACGAGCTTCCAACGGGGCGGAGGTGTGAATCACGTTACTCCTATCAGCACTCGATCCTCATGAGAAACTCTACCGCCTCAGCTAACCTGGGTTGAGTGGCAGTACAGGAACTCGGCGGTTATCGGCTGCTGAATGAACTCGGTTCCGGCGGCATGGGCGTCGTCCACCTCGGGGTGGATGCTGAGAACAACCCGGTCGCCGTCAAAGTGCTGCACGCGCACATCGCCAACGACGAGACTGCCCGCAAGCGGCTCGCCCGTGAGGTGCGGACGCTGAGGCGGATCAAGCATCCGCGGATCGCAGCGGTCCTCGACGCCGAACTTGAGACCGCGCAGCCGTTCATCATCACTGAGTTCGTCGACGGGCAGACGCTGTCTGACGATGTGCGCGACAACGGCCCGTTCGCCGAGGATGAGCTCGTCCACTTCGGCCATGCGCTGCTCGATGCGCTCAACGCCGTGCACGAAGCAGGCGTCATCCACCGCGACCTGAAGCCGGCTAACGTCATGATCATGGACGGCGAGCCGATGGTCATCGACTTCGGTATCGCCCAGGCCGCCGACGAAGTCAAGGTCACCGCCACCGGCCTCGTCATGGGCACCCCGGGCTATCTCAGCCCCGAGATCGCCGACGGCCGCGACGCCAGCGAGAAGACCGACTGGTGGGGCTGGGCGGCGACGATGGCGTTTGCGGCCACCGGCCGCAACCCGTACGGCTCCGGCCCGCTCGAAGCGGTGCTCGGACGCGTGGCCACCGGCCGGCACAACCTCGAAGGGGCGCCGGAGCTGTTCGTGCCCCTGCTGCAGGCCTGCCTCGACCCCAAACCCGAGCGGCGGCCATCGGGGGCCATGATCCTCGACGCCCTCGTCGACATCGAATCTGGGCAGCTGCCTGCACTCGGGAGCCCCCGTCATGCGGCCGGACCCGGCCGCGGCGATACCGGCGGCGCCCGGGTCGATCTGCCTGCCGTCGGTGCGGCAGGAGCTTTCGGCGCTGCAGCCGGAGCAGCCCATGATCCACTGGCCCCGCCGACCGGCCCGATGGGACGCACCGGTCCCGGCGGTGTCTACCACCTTGGCGGCGAGCCCGGCGGCATGGAGGGCTTGCAGGCCGGGGGTTTCGCCGGTCACCGCCCTGACCAGCACGGGGTGCCCCGCCACGGCAACGCCCCCGGCGGCCGTCCGCAGCCTGTCCAGCCCTCGTCTGGCACACCTGGTGGCAGCGTCTACGGGGGAGCAGCCCCCTACGGCAGCCAGCACGGCCGCATGCAGGGCAGCCAGCCGGCCGGTTCAGGCTCAGCACACGTTTCTGGTTCGGCACACGCCTCGGGTCCGGCGCACGCAGCCGTCGGCTCACCGCCGGCCTACGGCCCGCTCGGCATCGACCCACGGCCCCAGCCGCATCAGCAGGTCGAGCGCTACCAGCATGCCGGCGCCCCGGTGCCGGCCGAGCAGCCCTGGCAGCCCCAGCAGCTGCAGCCGCCCGGCCCGCCGCGTCCGCCGCGCCTCGGCGGAGCATGGCCGCTGCTCATGCTCAACCTGCTGGCCGTCACGCTCGTAGCGCTCGGGCCGGTCATCATGCTCATTGCCTCCTACCTGTGGCAGGTCGCCGCCCGCACGACCGGGTCGATGGCCCAGGTGCGCAACTGGCGGCAGTTCAACGACGGACCCTCCGGTGTATCGGTGTGGTCCTCGATCGCCAGCCTGCCCGGTGCGCTGTTCCGGTCGGTGTTCACCTCGCTGTTCTCGATGATCCTGCCGGCCGTCGCCTTCGTCGCAGTCGCCGTGCTCATGCGCCTCGACATCGCCGGCATCGTGCCCTCTGGCCGGTCCTTCGAATGGACCCTGTGGGCAGCCGGGCTGTCCTATGCGCTCGTGCTGTGGTTCGGGCCGGGATCGGCGAACCTGCGCGTCGGCTCACGGGCCGCGCTCACCTCGATCGCCCGCAACCGCACCGGCGAATGGATCATGTTCGGGGTGCTCGCGCTGCTGTTCGTCATGGCCGTCAGCGTCATCCTCTCCACCGCCGGCGTCACCTGGTGGCCGCTGACCTTCAACCCACTCGAGCTCATCCCACGCGCCTCCGAACTGTAGGACCCAGCCACCGCCTCGGGAGCGGATCCCCCTGAAGAACTGCTGAACCGCGTAGGATGGCCGAGGATCTAAGATAGCTGTCGAACCAGTAAGCGCCTGCGCCGAAGCCCGCGCAGCGACCGACATCACGTGAGGAAACATGGCGAAGAACTCATCGGCCGCCGATCGCCGACAGGCAGCGCGCGAGAAGGCGCGGCAGATCGCAGAGAACGACGCGCGGCGGGAGAAGAAGGCCAAGACGATCCTCTTCACCTCGGTGGGTGTCGTCGTCGTCGCCTTCCTCACCGTCGTCGGCTTCCTCATCTTCCAGAGCATGCAGCCGGTGGCCGGCCCCCGCAACTACGCCGAGGGCACGATGACCGTGGCCAAGGACGGCGATGAGCTCAAGGCCTACACCGCGCCCGGCATCGAGGAGCCCGGCGAGAACCCGCCGCCGCCGATCGCCGAATCTCCGCTCGGCTCCGACGCTGCTGTCGTGACGGTGTACTTCGACTTCCAGTGCCCGGCCTGCAAGGCCTTCGAGGACACCCACGGCAAGACGCTGAATAAGCTCGTCGAGGAGGGCAAGATCGCCCTGCAGTACGCGCCGGTCGCGTTCCTCGACAACGCCTCGGGCGGCAACAAGTACTCCACTCGTGCGGCCAACGCTGCTGCCTGTGTCGCCGACTCCGGCCAGGTGCAGAGATACTCGGACTTCGTCATGGCGATGTTCGCTCAGCAGCCGCAGGAAGGTGCTGAGGGCATGGAGGATGACCAGATCATCAAGATCGCCGAAGACGCCGGCGTCGATGTCAGCGCGAAGGTCGAGCCCGAGGATTCGGATGCCTCGGATGTGCGCAGCTGCATCACCGAGCAGGCTTTCGCGAAGTCCGTGGAGAAGGAGACGAAGGCCGCGTTCGACGAGCGCGGACTCTCCGGCACCCCGCGTGTGCTCATCAACGGCAAGGAGACCGAGTCCTTCCGCGAGCAGGATCCGCAGAAGTTCCCGCTTGAGGTGCTGCGCGCCGCCGGCGGCAACTGATCGCCTGAGCGCTTGAGCTGGCAGACGCCCGTCGGTCACGGAATTCGTGACCGGCGGGCGTCAGTCGTTGGCGGGTGCGGTTGTGGGGCTGGTGCCGAGAAGAGCGGGGCGCAGTCGTGGGGGCGTGCGTGGCGGACGGCAGGCCGATGTTCTACACTGTCTTAGGCTCACTGCGGTGAGCGCGCCTCCTTAGCTCAGTTGGTAGAGCACCGCTCTTGTAAAGCGAAGGTCGTCAGTTCGAGTCTGACAGGGGGCTCTTCTCATGCCCTGACACCTGCCTGCGGTCCGATATCCTGATGTCGGTTCTGGTCGGCACCGAAGGGCCCAGTCATGACCCCTGCACAAGAAGCTCTCGTCGAACGCCTGCGGATCCTGTTCGCGAACGAACCGGTGCTGCGTGAGGTGTCGATGTTCGACGGCCGGTCGTTCGTGGTCAATGAGAAGCTGGCTGTCAGCGCGCTGAAGTCCGGCGGTCTGCTCGTGCGGGTGGGCGCCGATCAACACGCGGAGCTTCTCACCCGGCCCGGCGCGCAGCAGGCGACGATGGGCGCCGACCGTGAGATGGGTCCTGGCTGGATAGAAGTCGACGCCGCTGCGATCGACAGTGACGAGGGTCTGGCCGCATGGCTGGACGTCGCGATGGAGCACAACCGCCAGGTGAGTTGATCGTGCTAGTACGTTGGCACACCGGACTGCACCTGCCGCAGGTGATGCGGGCCGATCGGGACGAGCAGGCGGTAGATGGTGCCGATGATGAACCTGGCGTCCGGATTCGAGCCGTGCTTAATGCAGAACCTGCCGACACCCTTGTTGATGAAGGCGTCGAAGACCGGCGGACTTCGTACTATGGGGTGACGGCATGACCGTGACCGGCGTCTTCCGAGACGGCCGCGAGATGAGGAGTGAACGATGATGCACGTGGTGACCGGCGAGGACATCGCCGAACTCATCTCCGAAGCAGCCGACCAGGTCGAAGAGCTCGTCCGCGCCAACCCCGAGGCCGTCATCGGCATCGCCACCGGCTCAACCCCCGAACCGCTCTACGCCGAACTCACCCGCCGTGCCGGTGAGGGTCTCGACCTCTCCGGTCTGCGCATCACCTGCCTGGACGAGTACATCGGCCTGCCGGCCGAGCACCCGCAGAGCTACCGGCACTACATCGCCGAGCAGATCCTCGAACCCTGGGGCATCGACCCTGCCCACACGGTGCTGCCCGAAGGTGACGCCGCCGACCCGGACGCCGCTGCCGCTGCCTTCGAAGATGGCATCACAGGCCTCGGCGGAGTCGACCTGCAGATCCTGGGGATCGGGCCCAACGGTCACATCGCCTTCAACGAACCCGGCTCACCGGCCGACTCCCGCACCCGGGTCGTCGACCTCACCGCTGAGACCCGCGAGGCCAACTCCCGGTTCTTCGACTCGATCGACGAGGTGCCCACCCAGGCGCTGACCCAGGGGATCGGCACGATCCTCGAATCGCGCAAGGCGATCATGCTCGCCTTCGGCGCAGGCAAAGCCGAGGCGGTCGCCGCGATGATCGACGGGCCGGTCGATGAGGCCGTGCCCGCCAGCGCCCTGCAGGACCACCCCGCGCTCGAGGTGTTCCTCGATGCGGCAGCCGCCTCCCGCCTCGTCAGCGGAGACCCCCGAAGCACCGACGCCGGCTGAGACCAGCCGGCTGAAGAGGAGACCGACCGCATGCGACTGACCTGCCGGGCCATCCTGTTCGACATCGACGGCACACTCGTCGACTCCACCGCCTCCGTCGAACGCACCTGGCGGACCTGGGCAGGCGAACAGGGCATCGACGCCGACGCGATCCTGCGTACCAGCCACGGCCGGCGCAGCCAGGACGTGCTCATCGAGCACATCGACGCAGACCAGGTTGAGGCGGCCATGCGCCGGCTCAACGAACTCGAAGTCAGCGACACCGACGGCGTCATCGCCCTGCCCGGCACCCGCGACATCCTCACCTTGCTTCCGTCCGGCAGCTGGGCTGCCGTGACCTCAGGCGAACGGCACGTTATGGTGCCCCGGCTCAAGATCACCGGGCTGCCGGTGCCCGAGGTGCTCGTGACGTCTGAGGACGTCGAGAACGGCAAACCCGATCCCGAGGGGTATCTCGCCGCTGCCCGTCAGCTCGGTGTCGACCCGGCCCAGTGCCTCGTCATCGAAGACGCCCCGGCCGGCATCCGTGCCGGGCTCGCAGCCGGTGCCCATGTGCTCGGAGTGGCGACCTCGCATGCGATCGATGAGCTCACCAACGCGCATGCCCGCGTACTCGACCTGACTGCCTGCCGGTTCACTCCGGCAGACGACGGGATCATCGTCGAGATCACCGACTGATCCGCGAGCCCTGGCTGAGCAGACCAGCCGGCAGGTCGCTCAGCTGCGTGGCCGCAGCCGGGCATTCGGCAGCCGCGGGGCCGGCAGCGGATCCGGGGTGCCGGCCGGGAACGGCCCGAAGTCCATACCTGCTGCCGCAGCCGGAAGCTCAGTGTCTCGTGCCTCGGTGCCGGCCGCCTCGGCGTCGGGGTGACCGATCTCAGCCTGCCAGGCCCGCCGGAAGGTGATGACCTCGTCATGGCTGCGGGCGACGAAGTTCCACCACATGACGATCTGCTCACCCAAAGGCCGGCCGCCGATGAGCACCGCGCGCACCGCCTCGTCACCGGCGGCGATCGTCAGCTGGTCTGAGCCCGGCGGCACATAGGCAAGCTCGCGCGACGTCACCGCGGTGGCGTCCCCACCGGCAGACGCCACGCCGCCGCTGGCCCTCAGCTGTGCGGCACCCTGGTCGACGAGCAGCCCGAGCTCATATTCCGGGTCGACGTCGAAGCGTACCTGCTCGCCGGGTTCGACGTGGATCTGTGCGGCCAGCGCTTCGACCCGTGTCTCAACGGGGGAGCGCAGGCCGGCGCACTCACCCAGATACGTCCACACCTGCCCGCCGGGCAGTTCGACCGACTCGGCGACATGATGCTGGGAGCCCGGCTGGCCGAAGCGCTCGGATTCCGGCAGCGCGTACCACAGCTGCACGCCGTGCAGGATCCGGGTGGCGGGGTTGGAGAACTCCGAGTGCGAGATCCCGGAGCCGGCGATCATGAGGTTGACCTCGGCGGGTCTGACGGTGTTGGCAAAGCCGGTCGAATCGGTGTGCTCGACCTCGCCGGCGAACAGCAGCGTGACCGTCGCCAGGCCGGTGTGCGGGTGCCGGGGGACGTTCATCCCGCCGGTGGCGGCGACGTCATCGGGGCCGAAATGGTCGACGAAGCACCACGGGCCGATGAGCGACCGGGCCCGCTGCGGCAGTGTGCGGTGAACCGTCATTGCCCGCGGCCCGCCCAGCGGCACCTCCCGGGGTGTGAGGATCTCGGTGCCGGCCGCCTCGGTCCCGGCGCACACCCGCTCAGGCGGATCAGGTTCGGTGTTGCTCATCGCAGTCCTCTCGTCTCCCTCAGTCTAGAGAGCACTCGGGCCCCGGAACAGGGTCGTTCCAGGGCCCGAGTGCGGGACGGGCAGGCACTGACTCTGCCCGGGCCTTAGGGTCAGTCCTCGCTGCGGACGAAGGCTGCGTCGATGGTGATGGTGACGGTGTCGCCGACGAGCACACCACCGGCCTCGAGGGCGGCGTTCCAGGTGATGCCGAAGTCCTTGCGGGAGATCTTCGTCGTCGCCTCGAATCCGGCGCGGGTCGCACCGAACGGGTCGACGGTCGCGCCGCCGAACTCGACATCGAAGGTCACCGGGCGGGTGGTGCCCTTGATCGTCAGATCACCAGTGAGGGTGAACTCCTCTTCGGTGCCCTCGACGCCGGTAGAGACGAAGGTCATCTGCGGGTGCTGGGCGGCGTCGAAGAAGTCCTCGCCGGTGACGTGGGCGTCGCGGTTCTCATCGCCGGAGTCGAACGAGGCGACCTGCACGGCGGCCTCGACGCGGGAGTCGGCGATCGAGTCGCCGACGGTCAGGGTGGCGTCGGCGTCATTGAAGCTGCCGCGCACCTTGCTGATGCCGGCATGGCGGACGCTGAAGCCGATGAGCGTGTGCGACATATCGAGCTTCCAGATGCCAGGGGTGAGAGTGGTCATGATGCTCCTTCACGAGATCGGGAATGTGCTGACGGCGGCGGTCTGCCGGCCGAACAGTCACTACTCTAACGCCATGTAATTTAAACTTCAACTAAAGGGGGTGTGTGATGCGCCACGCTGGGTCTGCTCCAGGGGCCGCGCCCGAGGCGGTGGCTGGCTTGGGTGCATCGGATAGCCTGATCCGGTCGACAGTCAGCAGGCAGGAGGGGAGCCGATGCGCACAGGCCGGGCCTCTGAGCTCTCACCGCTGCTGCTGGCCGCTGTCTTCGCAGGCACCGCCGCTGGCAGCCTCGCCCGCTGGGGGCTCGGGCTTGCGATCCCGGCCGGCTACGGGATGCTCGCGGTGCTCATCGTGAATCTGGTCGGCAGCTTCTGCCTCGGGCTGCTGCTCGAAGCACTCGCCTGGCGGCAGGACAGAATGCCGGCTGGCTGGTTGCGGCTGGCGCAGCGCGGCCTGGGCACCGGGCTGCTCGGCGGGTTCACCACCTACAGCGCCCTCACCGTCGATGCCGCCGCGCCATTCGCTGCAGCGCTCGCCAGGCCGGCAGCGCTGACCGGACAGGCGACAGGTCACGGAGTCGAGACCGGGATGCTGCTCTGGGCAGCCGGCAGCGTCATCATCACGCTCATCGGCGGGGTCATCGCGGCCGCGCTCGGGATTGCTGCGGCTCGCCGGTGGACCCGACCGCGCGGGGAGGTGCGATGACTGCTGTCCTCCTCGCACTGGCCGCCGGCTGCGGCGGGGCGCTGCGCTATGCCCTCGACATCCGGCTGGCGCGTCTGCGCGTCGCGCAGGTGCCGATGGCGACGGCGCTCATCAACGTCACGGGCTCCTTCGCCCTCGGCCTGCTCACCGGACTGGCCATGGCCCTGACCCGCACAGGACTGCCGGGCAGCGCGCTGCCTGGCTGGCTCGTCATCACCGGAACCGGCTTCCTCGGCGGCTTTACGACGCTGGGCACCGCAAGCGTCGAGACCGCCCGGCTGCTGGCCGGCGGCCGGATCCGCGCCGGGCTCACCTACGGGCTCGGGATGATGCTCACCGCCCTGGCCGCCGCGGCCCTCGGGGTACTCATCGGCTGGCTGCTGGCCGGGTGAGACGACAAGACGCCGCCGCATGAATGTGCGACGGCGTCTGCCGGCTCCCTGCCCAGATGGGAGACCGGTTTCAGGGGTTCAGTCCCAGTTGCGGGCATCGACGAGGATGCCCTCGTCGCCGGGAAGCTCATCGACGGCACGGACCTCAGCATTGAACCGCAGGCCCGCCCGGATCTCCTCCGCCGCTGAGGCGAGAACCGCCTCGGCGTCGGCACCTGCGGCGGGCACGATCTCACACGTGACCTCATCGCGGTGGCCGGTGCGGGTGATGACGAACCGGCAGGATTCGACACCGTCGACCCGGCTCATCACCTCGGCCGCCTGGCGGGGGTGGAGGAACATGCCGCGGACCTTGATCGCCTGCCCGACCCGGCCGAGCACACCGGCCAAATAGCGGCGGCCGCGGGCATCGGTGGCCGGCTGGCCGTCACCATCGGTGACCCAGGCCGAGAGATCCCCGGTGCCGAACCGGATGAGCGGCGCCTCGGGACGCACGAGCGAGAGCACGACCTCGCCCTCGTCGGCATCGAGGCGCTCACCGGTGTCGATGCTGCACACGGCGACATCGATGCCGTCGGCGGTCACCATGCCCGGATGCTGCCCGTCCTCATAGGCGATGAGCCCAGCCTCGGCTGAGCCATAGGCCATCCGGACGCTGGGCACCCACTCGGTCAGTGCCGCACGCAGCTCATCGGGCAGCGGCTCGGCGGTCACGAGCGCCCAGCGGACCGGGAAGTCGCCCGGGGTGCCGCCGGCAGAGGCGTGGACGTCGATGAGGGCCTTGAGGTAGCTCGGCAGTCCGACGTAGCCCCGCACCCCGAGGTCGGTCAGTGCCCGGACCTGCAGCTGCTGGCTGCCGATCCCGGCCGGCAGGACGGTCGCCCCGGCGGCGCTGATCGCCTCATCGAACATCGCCCCAGCAGGGGAGAGGTGGTAGCCGAAGCAGTTGGCGACCACATCACCGGGTTCCAGCCCTGCCGCACGCAGCGCCTCGCCCCAGCGCCACGGGTCAGCGCCGGGAGGCTGCGCCTCGTAGATCGGGCCGGGGGACTGGAAGATCCGGCGCGGGGTGAAGCTCGGGCTCAGATGCGCGCGGCTGGCGAGAAGCTCGTCCTTGCTCTGCACCGGTAGCGCATCGAGGTCTGCCAGCTCAGCAGCGCCTGCCGGGTCGAAGCTGTGCTCGGCGAACCGGGCTTCAAGTTCCGGGTTGCCGGCCAGCGCCTCTTCCAGCTGCTGGGTGAAACCGGCGGGCACACGGGTGTCCTGGGCGTTCATGTTCTCTCCTCACCTCAGCGATCAGAGCCAGCGCTTGCGGCGCTTGTAGTGCTTGACGTCGCGGTAGCTCTTCTTCCCGTCGCCGCCGATGCCGAGGTAGAACTCCTTGACATCCGGGTTCTCGGCCAGTGCCTTGGCCTCGTCTTCGAGCATGATCCGGCCCTGCTCCATGATGTAGCCGTGGTGGGCCACCGACAGCGCGGTCTGCGCGTTCTGCTCGATGACGAGCACCGTCAGCCCGGTCTCGGCATTGAGCCGGCCGATCGTCTCGAAGATCTCCTCGACCAGCAGCGGGGCCAGGCCCAAGGAGGGCTCATCGAGCATGAGCAGCTTCGGTTCGGCCATGAGCGCCCGGCCGATCGCCAGCATCTGCTGCTCGCCTCCGGAGAGGAAGCCTGCGGTGCGTGAGCGCATGTCGCCGAGCTTGGGGAAGAACTCGTAGACGAAGTCGAGCTGCGAGCTGATGTTGCCCTTCTTCGTGTACCCGCCGGCGGCGAGGTTCTCGGCCACCGTCAGGTGCGGGAACACATGCCGGCCCTCCATGCACAGGCTCAGCCCGTGCTTGACCCGCTCGGGTGCGTCCATCCGGGTGATGTCGGTGCCGGCGAAGGTGATCGACCCGGAGGCGACCTCACCCTGTTCGCTCGGCAGCAGCCCGGAGACGGCCTTGAGGGTGGTCGACTTGCCGGCGCCGTTGGAGCCGAGCAGGGCGACGATCTGGCCTTCGGGCACGGTCAGCGACAGGCCGCGCAGGACGAGGATGACGTCGTCGTAGATGACTTCGATGTTGTTGATCGCCAGCAGGGCGGCGGGCTGGTCGCCGGCCCCCGGCCCCGGGCTCGCGCCCGGGGCCGTCAGCGGTTCGGCGGTCATGGGGTGACTCCCGATTCGATCTCCTCCATCGCGCCGTCCTTGACCTCGTAGAGGTTCGACGACGTCGAGCCGCGGTGGGAGTCGGCGGAGAACTCGACGGTGCCGTCGCCGATGACCTCACCGGTGTCGATGCCGCCCATGGTCTCCAGTGATTCGCGGATGTTCGCGCCGGTCAGGTCGTTGCCCTCCTTGATGGTGTGGCGGATGCCCTCGGCCATGACGTGCATCGTGTACCAGCCCTGCACGTAGCTGGTGATCTTCGAGTCCGGGTCCTCGTTCTTCTCCTCGAGGTAGGACACGATCTGCTCGTGGCCGGGCTTGTCGGCGTTGAGCGGGGCGATCGGCTGGACCATGACGTGGCCGTTGGCGGCATCACCGGCAGAGGTGATGAACAGCTCGTTGGCGCACCAGTTCAGGCACACGATCTTCTGGTCCCCGCCCTGGGCCTGCAGGTCCTTGGCCAACTGCGCGGCAGGCGATGAGACGTTCTGGATGACGATGTACTTCGCGTCGCTGACCTGACTGAGCAGGCCGGCGTAGTTCGTGGTGCCAGCCGGCATCGCGTAGGACTTGTAGTCGATGTCGAGGCCCTTCTCATCGACCCAGGCCTTGCCGTCCTCGACCGGGGAGGTGCCGAACGGCGAGTCGTGGTGCAGCACGGCCACACCGGCATTGCCGCCGGCGTCCTCGGCGATCCAGTTGAGCGCCACACGCATCTGGTCGGAGTAGGTGGGGGCGACGAGGAAGTTGTACGGCGACTCCTCGGGATCGGTCAGGTCCTCGGCGAAGGATCCGGACATGAACGGCAGCTCGTCGTTGGCCACGCGGGTGCGCAGCGCTTCCGTGTCGCCGGTGCCCCAGCCCTGGATGGCGACGGCCTCGTCGTTGACGTAGCGGCGGTAGAGTTCCTCGGCCTTGGGGATCTCGTAGGCGTAGTCGTTCGACTCGGCCTTGATCTCCCGGCCTTCGATGCCGCCGTTGGCATTGAGGTAGTCGACGTAGGCGAGCATGCCCTCGTTGTAGGGGGCGCCGACGTCGCCGGTGGCGCCGGACTGGTCGGCGATCATGCCGATGACGATCGGCTCATCGGAGTCGGCGCTGGCCGATCCGCCCCCGCCGCATGCGCTCAGCAGCATGAGGGAGGCCGCCGACAGGGCGATTCCCGAAGTGATGGTGGTGCGTTTCATGGTTCCTCCTGATGTTGTGCACCGGTCCAGTGGTGCGGCTGCTGCGCAGCGGGTGGTGATGGTGGATGATGTCGAGGTCGGATGGTCAGTAGCGGAACGGCCAGTAGCCGAAGTAGTCCTTGATCCGCTGCCAGATCCGTTGGAGTCCGCGCGGTTCGGCGATGAGGAAGACGATGATGACAAGGCCGAAGATCGCATGCTCGAAGGCCGGCAGCTGGCGCTGCAGCATCGGTGCGACCCCGCCGAGGGCGTCGGCGACCATGCGGACCATGACCGGCAGGAAGGACATGAAGATCGCCCCGTAGATGGAGCCGGCGACCGAGCCCATGCCGCCGACGATGATCATCGCCAGGTACAGGATGGAGACGTCGATGGTGAACTTCTCCCACGAGATGATCTCCGTGTAGTGCGCCAGCAGCGCACCGGCGAGTCCGACGTAGGCGTTGGAGACGGCGAAGGCGGTGAGCTTCGTGCGGGTGAGGTTGACGCCCATCGCCGAGGCGGCGATGTCCTGGTCGCGCACGGCCATGAAGGAGCGGCCGACGCCGGTGCGGAAGAGGTTGGTGGCGGTGATGGCGACGATGACCGTGATGATGAGCAGGATGACGTACCACTGCTGTTCGAAGCTGGAGCGTTCGATCCGGAAGCCGAAGACCTCCAGCCGGTTGACGTCGACGAAGCCCTGTCCTTCGGTCAGCCAGCCCCAGCGGCGGACGATGAAGATGATGACCATCTGCGAGGCCAGGGTCGCGATCGCCAGGTACAGTCCCTTGAGCCGCAGCGCCGGCAGGCCGATGATGACGCCGATGACCGAGGTGAGCACGACGGCGCACAGGATCGAGATCGGTGCCGGCATCCCCATCCGGTCGGTGAGGATGACCGAGGTGAAGGCGCCGACGGCGAGGAAGCCGCCCTGGCCCAGTGAGATCTGGCCGGTGTAGCCGACGAGGATGTTGAGGCCGATCGCACCGACGGCTGCGATGAGTGCGGTGTTGGCGATCGAGAGCCAGTAGTTGTCGAAGACGAAGGGCACGAGGATCGCGATGACGGCCACGAGTGCCATCCGGACCATCTGCGGGCGGGTGTGCCACAGTCGCATCTCCGAGTTGTAGGACCGGTGGTGGCGACCGGTTTCGATAGCTGCAGACATGGATCAGACCCTTTCGATCCGCTTCTCGCCGAACACGCCGTAGGGGCGGACGAGCAGGATGAGCACGAGCACGATGTACGGGATGACCTCCGCCAGGCCGGGATCGAGGTAGCCGGAGACGAAGGCGGTCAGCAGGCCGATGGTCAGGCCGCCGACGATGGTGCCGGGCACCGAGTCGAGTCCGCCGAGGATGACGACGGGGAAGACGAGCAGGCCGAAGCTGACGATGTTCATCTCCACTGCGGTGACGTCGGCGAGCAGGATGCCGGCGATGAGCGCGCTGATGGCGGCCAGCCCCCACGACATCGCGAACACGCGGCGCACGGAGATGCCGACGGTCATCGCCGCCTGCTGGTCATCGGCGACCGCGCGCATCGCGATGCCGTGCTTGGACTTCTGGAAGAACAGCGTCAGCAGGGTCAGCACGATCGCGGCGATGAGCAGCACCCACAGCCGGTTGGCCGGCACCGATCCGCCGAGCAGGGACACCGAGTTCGTCGGGAACAGTGCGGGCATCGCCCGCGGCTGGGTGCCGAAGAACATCTGCACAAGGGCGCTCAGCAGCCCGGCTAAGCCGATGGTGACCATGATGATCGAGATGTGGCTTTGGCCGACCATCGGTCTGAGGATGAAGCGTTCGACCACGCCGCCGACGATGACGGCGATGATGATGCCGATGATGATCGCGACGATGAGCGGCAGCTGGAAGATGACCCAGGCGGTGTAGAAGGTGTAGGCGCCCATGAGCAGGAACTCGCCCTGGGCGAAGTTGATGACGCCGGTGGCCTTGTAGATGAGCACGAAGCCCAGTGCGGCCAGCGCCAGGATGGCGCCCTCGGAGAGGCCGAAGATGACGAGGGTGATGAAGGTGCTCACTGTCGACCACTCCAGACTTTTCTGCGTCCCCGTCCGGCGGGAACTGTGTAGGACTCAAGATCGAAGATCCGCAGCGGAATCGAGCGTTCGACGACGGAGCCGTCCTGATAGGTGATGGCTGCCGAGATGGTGACCTCATCGGCATCCGAGGCCAGCGCTTCGATGATCGAGGAGTAGCGTTCGGCGATGACGGACCGCCGGACCTTGCGGGTGCGGGTGATCTCGTCGTCATCGGGATCGAACTGCTTGTGCAGCAGCACGAAGCGCCGGATCCGGATCGTCTCGGTCAGGTCCTCGTTCGCCCGGGCGAGCTCCTCGGCGATGAGCTCGTACACCTCGGGTTTGGCGGCCAGGTCGGTGTAGGTGGTGAACGACAGCTTCTCGTGCTCGGCCCACGCAGAGACGGTCGCCGGGTCGAGCGTGACGATCGCGCACATCGGATGCTCGGCGTCGACCGTCTCGGGGTTGGTGACCCCGGTGCCGGCGAAGACGACGGATTCTTCGATGTAGGGGGAGAACTTCAGCTTGTTCTCGATGAAGGCGTGCGAGTACATGGTGCCGTCGGCTGCGGTGACGACGTCCTTGAGCCGGTCGACGACGACGAGGTGGCCGGCCTCGTCGAGGTAGCCGGCGTCGCCGGTGTGCAGCCAGCCCTGCGGGGTGACGGTCTCGGCGGTGGCTGCGTCGTTGAGGTGGTAGCCGCGGAACACCGAGGAGGAGCGCAGCATGATCTCCTGATTGTCGCCGAACTGCAGTTCGGTGCCCGGCAGCGGTTCGCCGACCGAGGTGTAGGAGACTCCGTCGTCGCGGTGGACGACGGCGATGCCGCAGATCTCGGTCTGGCCGTAGATCTGCTTGAGGTTGACGCCGATGGCGTGGAAGAACTGGAACACGTCCGGGCCCAGCGGGGCACCGCCGGTGTAGCAGCGCTTGATGCGGGTCAGCCCCAGCTGTTCGCGCACCGGGCGGGTGGCCACCGCATCGGCGATCGAGCCGATGAACTTATCCCAGCCGCTCAGCCGCTTGCCGGAGGTGCGCTTGCTCGCCAGCCGGTCGGTGATCTCATAGCCCCAGCCGAAGATGCCGCGCTTGATCTTCCCGGCCTCGTCGATGCGCACCTGCACCTCTGAGAGCATCGACTCCCAGATCCTGGGTGGGGCGAACATGACGTCGGGGCCGATCTCGCGCAGGTCGGACTTCTGGGTGGTGGCGTCTTCGGGGAAGGAGATCGTCAGCCCGCAGTACAGGCCGCAGGCCACTGCGAGCATCTGCTCGCCGATCCAGGCAAACGGCAGGATCGAGACGTAGCGGTCCTTGGCGACGATCGGGTCGATGGCTGTCAGGTGCTCGGCCATCGACAGCAGGTTGGCGTGGGAGAGCTCGGCGAGCTTCGGCTTCGAGGTCGTGCCCGAGGTGGTGCAGATGACGGCGAGGTCATCAGGGTGGCCGGCGGCGATCTGCTCATCGAGCCAGCCGGGATTCTCAGCCGCCCAGGCACGGCCGGCGTCTTCGACGTCGGTGAAGTCGAGCAGGATCTCGTCGGTGTACTGCTCCAGGCCGTGCGGGTCGTAGAACACGATGTGCTCGAGCATGGACTCGGTGCCGAGCTCGGCGTGCAGGCCCAGCAGCTTGTCGACCTGCTCCTGATCCTCGGCGACGACCACGCGCGCACCGGCGGTGTGCAGGATGTGGGTGATCTCGCTGCCGAGTGAGGTCGGGTAGATGCCGACGACGCTGGCGCCGAGAGACTGGCAGGCCAGTTCGGCGATGAGCCATTCGGGCCGGTTGTCGCCGAGCACGGCGACGATGTCACCGCGGCTGATGCCGAGGGTCACGAGCCCGTGGGCGAAGTCGCGGACGCGCTCGCGGTAGAGCGCCCAGCTCATCGGCTGCCAGATCCCGTAGCGCTTCTCCTGCATCGCCACCCGCTCGGGGTGGGCGGCGGCGAGCGCATCGAGGTACTGCGGCATCGTCTTGGTGATCGCGTGCGGGGGCCGGTCGGCGGTGAAGCCGCGGCTGCCAGTGGTGTTGTGCTCAGGTGCGGCGGTCATCGGACTGCCTCCGTTCCCAGGTAGGCCTCGATGACCTGCGGATCGGCCATCACCTCAGCAGGAGTGCCGTCGGCGATGACGCGGCCGAAATCGAGGACGGTGACGCGGTTCGAGATGTCCATGACGACGTTCATGTCGTGTTCGATGAGGACCATCGAGACGCCGGCGAGTTCGTGGACGTCGAGGATGTAGCGGGCCATGTCCTCCTTCTCCTCGGCGTTCATGCCGGCCATCGGCTCATCGAGCAGCAGCAGGGCCGGCTGCAGCGCCAGCGCCCGGCCGAGCTCGACGCGCTTCTGGATGCCGTAGGCCAGCGTGCCGACCGGCTTCTTGCGGTAGGCCTGCAGCTGCAGCAGGTCGATGATCTCCTCAACGATCTCGCGGTGCTCGATCTCCTGCCGGCGGGCCGGGCCGAGCCACAGCATCGCCGAGAACACGTTCTGGCGCATGTGGATGTGCCGGCCGAGCATCATGTTCTCCAGCACCGTCAGATGCTCGAAGAGCTCGATGTTCTGGAAGCTGCGGGCGACGCCGAGGCGGGCGACCCGGTTCGGCGACAGGCGGGTGAGCGTCCGGTCGGCGTACTCGTGCGGCTGGTCGGTCGAAGCGCGGCGTTCGCGCTCCTCGGGTGAGTGCTCGCCGAGGTGGCGGCCGGTCTCGCCGACGACGTAGCGCAGCGCGATCTCGCCCTCGGTGGGCTTGTACAGTCCCGACACGCAGTTGAGCAGTGAGGACTTTCCGGCGCCGTTGGGGCCGATGACGGCGTGGATGGTGCCGGAGGTGACGGTGAAGCTGACATCGGAGAGCGCGCGCACACCGCCGAAGCGCAGCGAGAGATCCGAGACCTGCAGCAGCGGCTGGCCCGGCGGCATCGTGCTCCCGCTGAGGGAGTGGCGGTAGGCGCGTGTTCGCACGTGATCTCCTTGCGTCGTTGCGAAAGCGAGAGTGAGACAGACCGCTGTGATCGGCATCACTGTCACGATAGACAATAGGTTTTCAATATGTGAAAATCAATACTTGCAAGAGAAAAACTTTTCAGTCATCCGGTTCTGCATGCCGCGTCGGCATGTGGCAAGCTGAAACTCAGGCATGCGGTGACCGCCGGTGCCTCAGCTCAGGAAGGGAACCGCACATGGCCGGTGAGGGCAATGGCGACGAAGCCAATGGCAGCACCAGCGGCAACGGCTCAGCCCGTGGGGGCCTCGGCACCATCCGCAATGCGGTCAGGCTGCTCGACCTGCTTGCCGAGGGCCCGCCGCTGCACCACCTGACGGACCTCGCCGCCCGCTCGGGCATGTCGGTGCCCACCGTGCACCGGCTGCTGCGCTCACTCGTGCAGGCCGACTACGCCGTGCAGGACCCGGCGACCTCCCGCTACGGCCTCGGCCCGCAGCTCACCCGCCTGTCGAAGCACTACCTGGCGCGCAGTGCGATCCTCGCCGCGCTCGCCCCCTTCGTCGTGGCGCTGCGCAACCAGCTCGCCGCCACGATCAGCGTCTATGTGCTCGCCGGCCGAGAGGTCATGTGCATCGACCAGGTCGACGGTGATGACCGCGGGCCCTTCCGTCGCTCACCGCGCGCACTGCCGGCCCTCGACACCGCCGCCGGGCGGGTGCTCGCCGCCCACGCCGCACCCGAGGTGTGGGCTGAGGTCCTCGCCGGCGCCTCACCTGAGACCGTGGAACTGGCAGAAACCCACCGTCAGCAGTGGGCGAGTGCGAACCACATCCACCTGCCGGCCATCGTCGCCGACCACGTCGACGAAGTCGCTGTGCCGCTGCGCGACGCCGAAGCCGCAGTCGTGGCAGCCCTGGCCGCCGATGTGCCCGCCGGAGCCGACGAGGCCCACGTGCGCAAGGCGGCTGCGGCGCTCGAGCGCACCGCCGTCTCCTGCGGAAGGAGCATCGGCAATGGCTGAGGCACCCGCGCCCTTCACCGGCATCGACCCGAACACGCTCACCGCCGACTGGCAGCCGATCATCGACCTCCTCGACTGGACGGCTGCTCCCAGCAGTGTCTGGCAGCCCGGACCCTATGGCGGGCAGTGGTTCCCCGGTGGCCGGATCGACCCGCTTTTCAACCTCGTCACCCGCCACGCGCGCGCCAACGGCTCGAAGATCGCCCTGCACTGGGAAGGCGAATCCGGTGAACGGCTCTCCTTCACCTACGCCGAACTTGCAACCGAAGTTGCCGCCGTCGCCACCGCGCTGCGCGGCCGCGGGGTCACCGACGGCGACGTGGTGGCCTTCCACACCGGCTGGCTGCCCGAGACGGTGTTCGCGGTGCTGGCCTGCATCGACATCGGCGCCCGCTGGTCGATGCTGCCGATCTCCCTGCCCGCCGAGGCCCTGGCCACCCGGCTCGCTCAGCTGCAGCCGAGCCTGCTCATCACCCAGGACGGCGCCTGGCGGCACGGCACCGTCATTCCGCTCAAGGTCCGCGCCGATGACGCCCTGGCTTCAGCTGAAAGCGTCGAACACACCCTCGTCATCCGCCGCACCGGCCTCAACGTGCCGTGGTTCCACGGCGACCACTGGTTCGACGACCTCACCCACGCTGCTCGCCCGGCCACCCGCCACGTTGAGACTGCGACCAGCGCAGTCGATTCCGGACGGCCGATCGACGCGCACCTGTGCGCCGGCCACCTCGCAGCCCCCGGCGCTCCGAGTCTGACGACCTGGCACTCCTTAGCCGCCGTCTTCGCCACCGCCGCCGCCTTCCATGGTGCGGTGCGCACCGGCGGCACCTTCTGGTGTGCCGGCGACGTCTCCTGGGCGGTCTCGCAGTGGCACGGCCTGCTCGGCCCGCTGCTGTACGGCGACACCATCGTCGTCTACGAAGGCACCCTCGACGTGCCCCACCACCAGCGGGCCTTCGAGATCATGAACCGCTACGACGTCTCGACCTTCGTCACCACCCCGGCCGTCATGCGCACGATGCGCTCCTGGCACGACGACGTCACCGCCGCCGGCAGCGTCGCCGCCCTGTGCCGCGTCGTCACCGCAGGCGAACCGGTCGAACCCGAGCTGCGCCGCTGGATGCAGCGCGCCTTCGTCGAAAACGGCTGCGAGGTCGTCGACGGCTGGGGCCAGATCCTCTTAAGCGGCATCGTCTTCGTCCACGGCGGCAGCTGCCAGCTCGGCCGCGGGGTCATCTCTGTCACCGACGCTGATGACCGGCCGGTCGAACCCGGCCACACCGGCGAGCTCATCGTCACCGCACCCCTGCCCGGCATGGTGAGCACCGCCTCGGGAGCGGGCGCCGAGGACACCATCTGCGCGCCCTTCACCCGCCGCCCGGACCTCGGGTTCGCCAGCGGCGACCTCGTCCTCGTCGAACCCGACGGCGGCTTCACCTTTCAGGGCCGGATCGACCCGGCCATCTCCGTGTCCGGCCAGCTCGTCTCGCTCACCGCCGTCGGCCAGCTGCTCGAAGACCACCCCTTCGTCGACGCCGCCCGCGCGGTCGCCGTGCGCGACCCCGAGCACGGCCGCAGCGTGTGGGCCGCCGTCGTCACGAGCGAACCGGCCTCCCGCCAGCTGGCCGTCGACCTCATGAGCTCGGTGCGCGAGATGCTCGGCGGACTCGCGAGGCCGCGGGCGATCGTCTTCGTCGACACCCTCGATGCCGACCTCGACCGGCAGCTGCTCGGCCGGGCCCTGGCCGGTCTCGTGCCCGCAGGTGCGGAATGGGGACAGCTGCGCTGGGCCGATGTGCTCGCCTACTGCCGCCTGCAGGACCGCAGATCTCGCTAGACTGAGAACTGCTGACACGCACTCCACCCGAAAGGCGGATGACAGATCATGGCAGGACTTCTCACCGGACGGAAAGCTCTCGTCACCGGAGGCACGCTCGGCATCGGCCGCGGCATCGCCGAAACCCTCATCGAACACGGCGCCACGGTCGGCGTCACCGGTGTGACCGACGATGAGGTCACGGCCGCCCAGAACGACGGGCTCAGTGCCTACCTGCTCGATGTGCGCTCCCGCGACAACTGCGAAGAGGTCATCGCCTCCTTCGTTAACGACCACGGCGGACTCGACCTGCTGTCGTCGAACGCCGGGGTGTACCCGCAGGCCCGCATCGACGAGATGACCGATGAGGACCTCGAATCGATCTTCGCGATCAACACCTTCGGCACCGTCCACATCGTCCAGGCCGCCCTGCCGGCCCTGCGGAAATCGCAGGCCGGCCGCATCGTCGTGACCTCGTCGATCACCGGCAACTACACCGGCTTCCCCGCCTGGTCCCACTACGGAGCGACGAAGGCCGCCCAGATGGGCTTCGTCCGCTCCGCCGCCATCGAACTGGCAGCCGACGGCATCACCATCAACGCCGTGCTGCCGGGCAATGTGCTCACCCCGGGCCTGAAGGACATGGGCGAGGCCTACCTCAAGCAGATGGCTGCAGCCGTGCCACTGGGCTACCTCGGTGAGCCCAGCGATATCGGCCACACCGTCGCCTTCCTCGGCTCCGACGGCGCCCGCTACATCACCGGCCAGGGCATCGTCGTCGACGGCGGGCAGATCCTGCCCGAAAGCCCTGAGGCCCTCGCCGAGGGATAACCCGGCCACCGCCTCGGGACCGGGACCACCGCCTCGGGAGCGGAACCACTACCACCTGCAGACGCGGCATCCCATCAGACGGGATGCCGCGTCCAGAGTGTTCCGCCACGGATGCGCCACCGGTAATGTGACAAGTGCCCTCTGCAGCCGCGCTGCGGCCGCGCCCCGAACCTCGAGGAGTGAACCATGGGCACCATGAAAGCCGCCGTCGTCACCGCATTCGGCAAAGACCTCAACGTCAGCGACTCCACCGACATCCCCACCCCCGGCCCGCACGAGGCCCTCGTCAAGCTCATCTCCACCGGCGTGTGCCACACCGACCTGCACGCCGCCCACGGCGACTGGCCCATCAAGCCCAGCCCGCCGTTCGTCCCCGGACACGAGGGGGTGGGCCGCGTCGAAGCCATCGGCGACGACGTCACCTCCGTCAAAGTCGGCGACATCGTCGGCAACGCCTGGCTGTGGAGCGCCTGCGGCGACTGCGAATTCTGCCGCACCGGCTGGGAGACGCTGTGCGAGAAGCAGCAGAACGGCGGCTACTCCGTCAACGGCTCCTTCGGCGAATACATGCTCGTCGACGCCCGCTACGCCGCCCACATCCCCGAAGGCGCCGACCTCAACGAGATCGCACCCGTCCTGTGCGCCGGGGTGACCGTGTACAAGGGCCTCAAGGTCACCGAGGTCAAGCCCGGCCAGTGGGTCACGATCTCCGGCATCGGCGGGCTTGGCCACATCGCCGTGCAGTACGCCGTGGCGATGGGCATGCGCGTGGCCGCTGTCGACATCGCCGATGACAAGCTCGCCCTGGCCAAGAAGCACGGCGCCGAAGTCGTCGTCAACGCAATGTCCGGCGACCCGGCCGCTGAGATCGTCGAAGCCACCGGCGGCACCCACGGCGTGCTGGTGACCGCCGTGCACCCCGACGCGTTCGGCCAGGCGATCGGCATGGCCCGCCGCGGCGGCACCATCGTCTTCAACGGCCTGCCGCCCGGTGACTTCCCAGCCCCGATCTTCGACATTGTGCTCAAGAGCCTCACCATCCGCGGCTCGATCGTCGGCACCCGGCAGGACATGGAGGAGGCCCTGGACTTCTACGCCCGCGGCCACATCCACCCGACCTACCACACCCGCAAGCTCGACGAGATCAACCAGATCTTCGACGAGATGGTCCACGGCAAGATCGACGGCCGCGTCGTCGTCGAATTCGACGACTGAGACCAGCCGCAATGACCGGCTGCCGTTGCCGGCCGGTCGGTGCGTGACCCGTTCCCGAGGCGGGCGTGCGGTGTCCACCGTGCGCCCGCCTCGGGCGTGGGGAGGGGAGGGCAGCGGGAGATGGTGCTGGAGCCGGCACCGATGTGCGGGAACTGTTACACGATCGTCGTCTCAACCTGTGGGCACCGGCGATAGGCTGGAAGCCACACCTCTCACGCCCTCAACCCAATAGGACTGGAGCACTTATGGACATCGGCGCGATCATCGGGATCCTCGTCGCCCTCGGCGTTGTCATCGTCATCCTCATCGTCGTGGCAGCTCTGCTGTTCGGCGGCCTGCGCTCGAGCATCTTCTTCACCGTGCACACGCAGGAGAACGTCATCGTCGAGCGCTTCGGCAAATTCAAGAAGGTCGCCAAGCCCGGCCTCAACACCAAGGTCCCGTTCATCGAGACGACGACCAAGCCGATCTCGCTGCGCGTTCAGCAGCTGGAGGTCAACATCGAGACGAAGACGAAGGACAACGTCTTCGTCATGGTGCCGGTGGCCGTGCAGTACCTCGTGAGCGAGGACAAGGTCGTCGACGCTTACTACCGGCTGGCGAATCCCGAAGAGCAGATCCGCTCGTATGTCTTCGACACCGTCCGCTCGGCCCTGTCGACCCTGACGCTGGATTCGGCCTTCGAGTCCAAGGACGACATCGCCACCAGTGTTGAGCACCGGCTGTCGGCGCAGATGGCCGGCTACGGCTTCCGCATCGTCAACACCCTGGTCACCGACATCTCCCCGGATCAGCGGGTGCGCGATTCGATGAACTCGATCAACGCCGCCCAGCGCGACCGCGTGGCCGCGCAGGCACTTGCCGAGGCCGACAAGATCAAGCGCGTCACCCAGGCCGAAGCCGAGGCCGAGTCCAAGCGCCTGCAGGGTGAGGGTGTCGCCGGACAGCGCAAGGCGATCGCCACCGGTATCGCCGAGCAGTACGAGATGCTGCGCCGCGCCGGCATCGAATCGACCGCCGAGCAGCTGCTGCTCATGACCCAGTACTTCGACACGATGCAGGATGTCGCCCGCAACGGCCGCTCGAATGTGCTCATGCTGCCGAGCAACCCCGGTGCGCTCGGCGACCTCACGACCGAGATCCGCAATGCGCTGCTGACCTCGCATGAGTCCGAGCGGGCGATCTCCGACTCCGACAGCGACTCCCGCCAGGAGCGCCTTGAGGCCCAGCGCCGTGAGCGCGAAGAGGCCGACCGTGCCCGCCGCGCTCGCGAGCAGTCCGCCCAGCAGCAGGCGCGCCGGGCCGCCGACCAGGCTCGCCAGCAGCAGCGCCGCGACTTCCCTGAGCCGCCGGACTTCATGCCCGGCATGTGAGGCTGAGGCTCACGCTCCACGCACCACAGCACGCCCCGACTGGCAGCCGCCAGGCGGGGCGTGAGTGGATTCAGGGGTCGCGCTGATGATCGCCTTTTTGCGGGCGTTGCCGTGGATGCCGGCAGAACGTGCTCGGTAATCCTCCGGTGAAGCGCCGCCGGTGCGCGAGACCGAGTGAAGCTCGGGACTCTTGGCGTGTGCGCGTAATCGATTTCGTTCGCGTTATTGTGAGTAGAGCTTCCATGGTCTAAACTTGAGGTGTGTGGAGCATCGACGCTGAGTTGATTGAGCCATGGGTAGCTTCGTTGGACGAAGATTCACGTGCTCAGCTGTTCGCAGCAATCGAAGTGCTGCAAGCAGCCGGTCCGCAGCTCGGCCGGCCGCTCGTTGACACAGTGACTGCATCGCGGCATCGGAATATGAAGGAGCTGAGGCCCGGTTCGTCGGTCCGTTCGGAGTTGCGGGTGCTTTTCGCCTTTGATCCGGAGAGGCGGGCGATCATGCTCGTTGCTGGTGACAAAGCCAGGAACTGGGCTCGCTGGTACAAGGTGAATATCCCGGTGGCCGACGATCTATTCGATGAGCACGTACGACGATTGCGGGGGAGTGATTGAAGTGGCATTGAGTTATGAAGAGCTGAAGGCGAAGCATCCCGTGGATCGGGCGGCGGTCGAGGCGCACAAAGCCCGCATGCTCGCCGAAGTCCGTGCCTACCGGTTGCGTGAGCTTCGTGAGCAGGCCGGACTGACACAGGCTCAGCTTGCCGAGCGCATCGGCGTTGGTCAGCGGCAGGTGTCAAAGATCGAATCCGGTGATTTGGACAGCGCGAAGGTCGGAACGGTCCGCCGCTACCTCGAAGCGGTAGGCGGGAGTCTGGCAGTCGAATACGTCATCGGCGATCAGCGAGTTCAGGTGGCGTAACTGAGAGTTGGGGTGTCCCCAGAACGTGGTGACTATTCGGACTCGAGCGTCGTTGCGCCGGACCAACGACGGTGTCACCCGGTGCCGAGCTGAGCCTCACCCTCTGAACGCCGTGACGTCAGGCTTGTGGGTCAGATCTGCGCCGCTGTGCACGGCAGAGTCGCCCGCTCGTGCCGTTTCGTCCTACCGAGGCGTACACTTGGACATCGTCCGCGCCGAGGTGCGCCCTCGTGGCAGTCGGACACACCCCACCATCTGAGACGAAAGGCACGCGGCACCCCCGTGAGCACACAGCACCAGGACACCACCGCCTCGGGCGCGGCAGGCGGATTCTTCGGAACCGGCGGGACCCTCGACCGCTTCTTCCACATCACCGAGCGCGGCTCGACGATCGGCCGCGAGATCCGCGGCGGCTTCGCGACCTTCTTCGCGATGAGCTACATCGTCGTGCTCAACCCGCTCATCATCGGCGCCTCGATGGACTCCACCGGCCACTTCCTCGGCGGCGGCACCGAACCGAACCTGCCGGCCGTGGCCGCGGCGACCTCGCTCGTCTCGGGTATTCTCACGATCCTCATGGGCGTCGTCGGCAACTTCCCGATGGCCGTGTCCTCCTCGCTGGGCCTCTCAGCCTTCCTCACGTACGGCATCGTCGTGCTGCCGGGCATGACCTGGGCTGATGCGATGGGCCTGGTCGTCATCGAAGGCGTCATCCTCCTCATCCTTGTGCTCACCGGCTTCCGCGCGGCGATCTTCAACGCCGTACCCGGCCAGCTCAAGACCGCCATCAGCGTGGGCATCGGCCTGTTCATCGCGCTCATCGGCATGATGAACGCAGGCTTCCTCTCCAAGGGCGAGGGCGCGGCTCTCGAGCTGGGCACCGGCGGATTCCTCTTCGGGTGGCCGGTCCTCATCTTCCTCATCGCGCTGCTGGGCCTGTTCGTCATGTGGTCAGCCCGCGTGCGCGGGGCGATCCTCTACTCGATCCTCGGGGCGACTGCGCTCGCCCTCATCGTCGAGGCGATCGTCGGCATCGGCCCGAAGACCGGCGCCGACGGCGAGATCGCCAACCCCTACGGCTGGGGTCTGACCGTCCCGACGCTCAACCAGGAATGGCTGAGTCTGCCCGACCTGTCGCTGCTCGGCAGCTTCAACCTGCTCGGCTCCTGGCAGCACATCGGCATCGTCGCCGCCTCACTGGCGGTGTTCACACTCCTGCTGGCGAACTTCTTCGACCTGCTCGGCACCATGGTTGCGATCTCGAAGGAAGGCGACATCGTCGACGCCGACGGCGAGATCCCCAACTCCAAGCGGGTCATGGTCGCTGACGCCTTCGGTGCGATCGGCGGCGGACTGGGCTCGATGTCGTCGAACTCCGGGTTCATCGAGTCGACCGTCGGCGTCGGCGAGGGCGCGCGCACCGGCCTGGCCAACGTCATGGCAGGCCTCATGTTCCTGCTCACCATCGTCGCCGCGCCGCTGGCCGCCGTCATCCCGACCGAGGCGGCCGCCCCGACGCTCGTGCTCGTCGGCTTCCTCATGATGCAGCAGGTGCTGCGCATCGACTGGGCCGACGTCGAGATCGCGATCCCGGCATTCATGACCGTCGTCCTCATGCCGTTCTCGTACTCGATCACCAACGGCATCGGCGCCGGCTTCATCAGCTACGTCGTCATCAAGGTGCTGCGCGGCAAGGCCCCTGAGGTCCACCCGCTCATGTTCGTCACCGCGGCGCTGTTCGTCGTCTACTTCGTCTCCGGGCCGATCCAGAACGCCCTCGGCAGCTGAGGTCGGCCGGCGGCAGTCGCGGTGGCGGCGCGAGTTGCGCCGGCCGGTCAGTCGAGGATCACGCGCCTGAGCACTGCCAGCCGCTCCTGCGGGTCGGCCGGGATCTGGCCGGCGAGGTCGTCGCCGGCCGCCAGCGCTCGGCACCACCGCATGACGAAGGCGTTCTTGCCCACCGGCACCCCGAGTGTGTTGCCGATGCGCACGATCTCCCCGCCCAGGTAGTCCGTCTCGATCGAACCGGTGCCGCGGGCCAGCGACTGCCAGGACGACGAGGCGAACTCCTCGACACCGTCGACTCCGCCGATCTGGATCCGGTCCTCGATGTCGAAGGCCTTCGGACTCGAGCCGACGTGGTCGATCCCGGCTGCGGCGTAGACGGCCTTCGCCTCGGCCTTGAGCGCATCGTTGAGCTCGCCGTATTCGATCCCGGGCCCGAGGATCGAGTCGAGCCCATTGGCCAGATTCGTCAGAAGCTTGCCCCAGATATGCGGCCACAGCTCATCGGCACTGCCGAGCGCCTCGGCGGCGAACCCGGCCGTGCCCGCATCGGTCACGAACTGCCGGGCGGTGGCCACCGCCTCGGGATCGGCCGTGACGGGACCGGCGAAATAGGCGCCGTGATCCGGCTGCATGCGCGTGATGACCTCGCCGGGGGAGAGGAACAGTGCCGGCATCCACACGGTCGCCGCGACCACGGTGCGGAAGTGCCGGGGTGCCTGCCGGGCGGCCTCGGTGCCGTTGAGCAGCAGGACGATCGGCAGCAGCTCACCGGCGGTGCCGATCATCGTGCCCGAGGCGCCGGTCACCGGGCGGTCGGCCCACTGCGGCAGGGCGGTGAGCGCCTGGTTCGTCTTCGTCGCCAGCACGAGCACGTCACCGGTGCGCAGCTCGACCTCTTCAGGGGAGCGGGCGAGCTCGGGGCGGGCGGTGATGGTGCCCGACGGGGTGCGCATCGCAAGGCCGCCGGCGGCGATGGCGTCGGCGTGCTCGCCGCGGGCGATGACGGTGATGGACAGGCCGGCGTCGCTGCCGGCCGCTGCGAGGGTGCCGCCGATCGCGCCGGCCCCGATGATGACGTACCTGTTCATGCGTCCACGCTACCAAGGCCGGCGGCAGCGGGCAGGCGTGGGAGAAGTTTGCAAAGTTATTCACGGTCTCACGTCTGGATTCCATGAATAACTTTTCTCACTTTCGCCGGCGGATGCTTCAAGGGAAAAGTTTGTGGAGCTGTTCATATGTGGAGGCTCTGAAAATATGAATAGCTCTACAAACTTTCGCCTCGACCGCCGGTGCCTAGGTCACCGGTGCGCTCCAGCGGTTCCCGTTAGGGTGGAGGGGTGGCCTGCCGGCCCAGCACCGTTTGGGCCGAGCAGCACCACCGCCGCACCGCCCGCACAGCCGTGAAGGAGCCCCATGTATCAGCCCGTCGCCGTTCCGCCGCGCCGCACCGTCGCCCTGACCGGAGCCCGGCTGCTGCCGATCGCCGACGCTGAGGGCAACCCGGCACCTGAGATCGCCTCCGGCACGATCGTCCTCGACGAGGGCACCATCACCGCCATCGGCCCCGACGCCGAGGTCGAGGTGCCCGCCGGTGCCGAGGTCATCGACGCCTCGGGCACGGTCATCGCCCCCGGCTTCGTCGAAAGCCACGCCCACATGGGCGTCCACGAGGACGGTGAGGGCGGCGAGAGCAACGACGTCAACGAGATGACCGACCCCGACGGTTCGGCCCTGCGCGCCCTCGACGCGATCAACCCCGCTGACGTCGGCTTCAAGGACGCGCTGCGCGGCGGCGTCACCACCGCCGTCGTCAAGCCCGGCTCCGGCAACCCGATCGGCGGGCGGACCGCCGCTCTCAAGACCTGGGGGCGGGTCGTCGACGAGATGCTCATCAGCCAGGACATCTCGGTCAAGTCGGCGATGGGCGAGAATCCCAAGCGCATCTACGGCGAGCGCAAGCAGACCCCGGCCACCCGCCTCGGGGTCGTGAAGGTCCAGCGCGAGGCCTTCGTCAAGGCACGCAACTACATCGCCAACCGGGCGGCCGCCGCCGAGGTGGGGGTCCCCTTCGATCGGGACCTGGGCCTGGAGACGCTGGCCGATGTGCTGACCGGTGACCTCGTGTGGGATCAGCACTGCCACCGCGCCGACGACATCGCCACCGCGATCCGGCTGGCCGAGGAGTTCGGCTACCGGCTCATCATCAACCACGGCACCGAAGGCCACCTCATCGCCGACTACATCGCAGAGAAGGGCCTCGACGTCATCGTCGGCCCGCTCATGACCTCCCGGTCGAAGGTCGAGCTGCGCCACCGCACACTGGCGACCCCGGCAGCGTATGCCAAGGCCGGGGTGCGGTTCGCGCTCACGACCGACCACCCGGTGGTGCCGATCTTCTTCTTCGTCGACCAGGCCCGGTTCGCCGTGCGCGAGGGACTCGACCCGGAGGTTGCGCTGCAGGCGATGACGATCCACCCGGCGGCGATCCTCGGTCTCGATGACCGTGTCGGATCCTTAGCGGTGGGCCGCGACGCTGATATCGTGCAGTGGAGCGCCCATCCGCTCGACTTCGATGCGCGTGTCACCAGCGTCTACGTGTCCGGCCGGCACGTGTACACGCACGATTTCGCCAGCGGTGAGGCATTCGTGGCCGACCCGTTCGGCCCCACCCGGATCCACGAGCCGTGAGCACCGACCGTTCGTCCAGCGGCAGTTCACGTGAGCATCAGATCCATCAGGTAGAACCGAGATCAGACACAGTGTGACGGACAAGAAGGACCAGTGGCAGAAGACAGCGATCGCCCACCGCGCCGGCGCCTGCTGCGCCCGCGCATCCGCAGCAACGGATCACGTGCCGCGGCAGGCGATGGCGCACGCCGCAACTCCCACGAGAGCGAAGCCGCGCGGCGAGCCGGAGCCGAACGGCAGACCGGAACGAGCGATCTCGGCGCGGACGCCAGCCAGCCGCTGAACACCAACGAGTACACCGGATCGACCGCCGGCGCCGCACTGCGCACCACCGGCGGGATCCCGCGAGAGACCGTCGCCGAGGCCACGGAGAAGGCCCAGACCGCCCGGCGGCGCGGGCACAAACAGCTCAAGACCCGCGCTCCGCGCGGCAGGAACGGCAGGCGTGCCGGCTCGGCATCTGCTGCCAGCCCGGCCACCGCCTCGGGAACGGCCACGACTCCGGCGACCTCACGCCTGGAGCAGGACCCGGTCGACCCGTCCGAGGCGCTCACCCCGCCGGTCGCCCGCGGCGCCGACGGCAGCTACGGCACGGGTCGGTCGTCCTCCACCCAGCGGTTCCGCCGCAACGGCAGCTCCCGCAGCATCGTCGAGAAGACCAACGCCGCCGGCTCCTCGTCGAAGCGGATGGCCGAACGGCTCGCCCGCAAGGCCGTCGGGCAGATCACCGGCGATTCGATGCCGGCGACCGACCCGATCCCGATCGTCGCCACCCTCAAGGGCACCCCCTATCAGGCGCCGGTGCAGAGCCAGGCGAAGGGCGAGGAGGAAGCCCGCAAGATCATGGAGCTGGCCGTCGACATCGGCTGGATCATGCTGCGCGCCGGCGCCCCGACTGCCGACGTCGAGGTCTCCGTCATCGCCACCTGCACCGCGCTCGGCCTGCCGACCGTCGAAGTCGACCTGACCTCGAACTCGCTCAATGTGCACTACTCCGACCCTGAGGGCCGGCTGCTCAACGTCATGCGCGTCAGCCGCGAGGAGTCGATCCACTACTCGAAGCTCGCCTCCGTCCACAAGCTCGTGACCGACATCGTCGACGGCAAGGTCGAATACCTCGAAGCCAGCGAGCGGATCGACGCGATCCGCCAGCAGCGCCGGCCGTTTGCCGGCTGGTTCGTCGCCCTGGCCTGGGGCATGCTCGTGACCTGCTTCGTGCTGCTGCTCGGCGGCTCGGCAGTCTCAGCGGTCATCGGCTTCGGCATGGCGATCATCATCGACCGCTTCGGTGCGCTGCTCGCCCGCTTCGACGTGCCCCCGTTCTTCACCGCGATGGGCCAATCGACGTTTGCGACCGTGCTGGCAATGGCGGCCTGGACATTCGGGTTCATCGCTGCTCCGCAGTACCTCGTGGCCGCCGGCATTGTGCTGCTGCTGCCGACTGCCGGCCTCATCGCCGCGGTGCAGGACTCGCTGACGAACTTCCCGCTCACTGCCTCGGCCAAGGCCGTCACCGTCGGCACCACGCTGGCCGGCATCGTCTCCGGCATCGCCCTGGGCATCATGGTCGGTCGGGCGATCGGGCTCTCACCCATCGAGGTGATCGTCACCTCCGGCGGAGTCGAGGCGCTGACCACCATCATCTCGCTCATCGCCGCGATCCTTGTCGGCATGTGCGGGGCGATCGGCATGCAGGCCGCCAAGCGTCAGATCCTCATCGCCGGGCTCATCGGCGGCGTCGGCTTCGTCATCTACGTCGGCTGCACGCTGCTGGGCCTGGGCAATGTCGTCACCTGCTTCATCGCCGCCACCGTCGTCGGGCTCATCGTCCGCCCGGTCGCGCTGCACCGCGGTGCGCCGCCGATCGTGCTGCTGCTGCCGGGCATCTTCCCGCTGCTGCAGGGCCTGTCGATCTTCTCGGCGGCCTACCAGATCGTCCAGCCGCAGGACGCGATCCCACTGTCGATGGGCCTGTCCTCGCTATTCACCGCAGTGACGGCCAACGCCGCGATCGCTGTGGGCGCGGTCTTCGGCGACTTCCTCGCCCGCCCGATCCACCAGCGAGTCAAGGACCGCCGTGAGAAGTCCGATGCCGTCGCCGAGGCGACCGCCGGCACGCACCCGACCTCCACCTCGGGCACGGGGCAGGTCTCCAGCTGAAAGCGCCGGTCAGGGCAGCTGCCAGTCAATCGGCTCGCCACCGCACTCGGCCAGCAGCGCATTGGCCCGGCTGAACGGCCTCGAGCCGAAGAACCCGCGCGAAGCGCTCAGCGGCGACGGGTGCGGGGACGCGACGATCGGCACATCGTCCAGCCGCGGCGCCAGGGATTGCGCGTCCCGGCCCCACAGAATCGCCACGAGCGGCCCGCCGCGGGCGGTGAGCACCTCGATCGCCCGGTCGGTGACCGTCTCCCAGCCCTGGTTCCGGTGCGAGGCCGGAGAGCCGGGGGCGACGGTGAGGACCCGGTTGAGCAGCATGACTCCCTGCGCCTGCCACGGGCGCAGGTCCCCGCTGCTCGGGGGCGAGACCCCGAGGTCGTCGCCGAGCTCCTTGAAGATGTTCGTCAGAGACCGCGGCAGCGGGCGGACGTCCGGGGCGACAGCGAAGGACAGCCCGATCGGGTGACCGGGTGTCGGGTACGGATCCTGGCCGACGATGAGCACGCGCACGCCGGACAGCGGTTCGCGGAAGGCGCGGAACACATCGTCTCCGGCCGGCAGGTACTGGCGGCCGGCGGCAAGTTCGGCGCGCAGGAAATCGCCCATCGCGGTGATCTGACCGGCCACCGGCGCCATCGCCTCAGCCCAGTCCGGGGCCATGATCTTCTCAAGACTCATACCGCCATCGTAGCCAGCAGCGACCTCCGCAGACCCCGGCGTGACCGGCAACACAGACGAGCGCTATGCTCAACACAGCGCGTACAACCGCATCGATCCGAAAGGACTCCAATGTCGACGATCGCATGGATCGGGCTGGGCCACATGGGCCTGCCGATGACGAAGAACCTCCTGAGAGCCGGGCACGCTGTGCGCGGCTTCGACCTCTCCGAACCGGCCATGCACGCCGCCGCCGAGGCGGGGGTCACCACGTGTGCTTCGGCTGCCGAGGCGCTTGAAGGCGCCGAGGTCGTGTTCACGATGCTGCCCAAGGGGGAGCACTCGCTGGCAGCCTACGGTGGCGACGAGGGCATCTTCGCCACGGCCGCGCCCGGCACCCTGCTCATCGACTCCTCGACGATCGACGTCGCCAGCTGCCAGCAGCTGCACGACCGGGCCAAGGAGGCCGGCTTCGAGTTCGTCGACGCACCAGTTTCCGGCGGCATCGCCGGAGCTGAGAAAGGCACCCTGGCCTTCATGGTCGGCGGCGAAGAGGCGGCAGTCGAGAAGGCGCGCCCGTTCATCGAGCCGATGGCCGGCAACGTCATCGCCACCGGTGCTCCGACGACCGGGCAGGCGGCGAAGATCTGCAACAACCTCATGCTCTTCATCAACATGGTCTCCACCTCCGAGGCCGCGGTGCTCGCCGACCGCCTCGGACTCGACCACTCGCTGTTCTACTCGATCGCGAAGGTCTCCTCCGGTGACTCGTGGCCGCTGCGCACCTGGTACCCGTACCCCGGCGTCGTCGAGACCTCTCCGGCCAACGACGACTTCGCCCCGACCTTCACCGCCGACCTGGCGCTCAAGGACATCAACCTGGCGCTCGCCGCAGGTGAGGACACCGACACCGAGCTGACGCTGGGCACGATCGTCAAGGACATGCTCAAGCAGGTCTCGGATGCCGGATCCGGCGGCAAGGACTGCTCGATTGTCAAGAAACTGGTTGACGGCTCCTTCGACGCCTGAGCCGGCTGCAGCCGCAGCGGGCACACCGCTTTGAACCCCTGCCTCCCCTCACACTGAGGGCCCCTGTTGTGAAAGGACCACACGATGTCAGATTTCCCGCAGCCCACTGACTGGCACATGCTCATCGGCGGCGAATGGGTCGACGCCCTCGACGGGTCGCGCGCCGATGTCATCACCCCCATCGACCGCAACGTCGTCATCGCCCACGTGCCCAACGGCAAGGCCGAGGACGCCGACCGCGCCGTCAAGGCTGCTCGCGCAGCCTTCCCGGCCTGGTCGGGCCTGCACTTCAAGGAGCGTCAGAAGATGCTGACGAAGTGCGCTGATGCCCTGGAGGCCAACATCGACGAGCTCGCCGAGCTCACCGCGCTCGACACCGGCAACGCCAAGCGCACTCAGGCCCGTCCCGAGGCGACGATGCTCTCGGAGATCTTCCGGTACTTCGGTGGTGTCGCCGGCGAGGTCAAGGGCAATACGCTTCCCGCCGGTGAGCAGCAGCTCAACTACACGAAGCGCGTGCCGCTCGGCGTGGTCGCCGGCATCTTGCCGTGGAACTCGCCGCTCATGATCGCCGGCTTCAAGACCCCGGCCGCACTGGCCGCCGGCAACACGATCGTGCTCAAGTGCGCTGAGGACGCACCGCTGACGATCCTGAAGATGGCCGAGATCTGCTCGGAGTTCCTGCCCGACGGCGTCCTCAACGTCGTCACCGGCAAGGGCTCGGTCATCGGCGAGGCCCTCGTCCAGCACCCGGATGTCGACAAGGTCTCCTTCACCGGCTCGACCTCGGTTGGCCGCCACGTCGCCGAGGCGGCTGCCAGCCGCCTGGCGCACTCCTCGATGGAGCTCGGCGGCAAGAGCCCGAACATCATCTTCCCGGATGCGGACCTCGAAGCCGCACTCGATCAGGTGCTGCTCGCCACCCGTTTCGCTCGCCAGGGCCAGTCGTGCACGATGGGTTCGCGCCTGTTCCTGCACGCCGACATCTACGATGACTTCCTCAGCAAGCTCGTCGAGAAGGTCAAGGGACTCAAGGTCGGCGACCCGCGCGATGAGGCCTCCGACATCGGCTGCGTCATCAACCAGAAGCAGTACGACCTCGTCCAGGAGTACATCGACCACGGCAAGGCCGAAGACGGCGTCGAGGTCGCCTACGACGGCCATGACAGCCTCGAGGTCGGCGAACCGGGCTTCTACCACGCCCCGGTGATCTTCGCGCAGGCGAAGAACGACTGGAAGACCTCCCAGGAGGAGATCTTCGGACCCGTCCTGTCTGTCATCCGGTTCTCCACCGAAGACGAGGTCGTCGAGATGGCCAACGACTCCGACTACGGCCTGGCCGCCTACGTCTTCACCGGCGACCTCGGCCGCGGACTGCGGATGGCCGACCGGATCCAGTCCGGCTGGGTGCAGGTCAACCAGGGCGGCCCGCAGGTCGTCGGCCAGGCCTACGGCGGCTTCAAGACCTCCGGCATCGGCCGTGAGCTCTCCCTGGAGGGCATGCTCGAGGGCTTCACCCAGATCAAGCAGGTCAACGTCAAGATCGGCTGACCCGCCCAGCAGACCCGCGGCTGACCCGTTCGCGGGTCCGCCCAGATGAGAGCCACCGGTGCGGTGCTGCAGCCCAGCACCGCACCGGTGGCTTCTGCATGACCGGCACGCCCGCCTGAAGCACATGCGTGTCATTCTTCGCTAGACTGTGGCTATCCGACAGAAGGCAGGTGGCATGAGCGAGCAGGAGCTCACCGAACTCGAATCCCGCGTACTGCGCTTCGAGCGCCAGTGGCATACCTACGGAGGCGCCAAGGACGGAGCGATCCGCCAGGAGTTCGACATGTCGGCCCCGGCCTACTTCCAGCTGCTCAACACCCTGCTCGACAGCCCCGCGGCCTATGCCGCCGACCCCATCCTCATCAAACGGCTGCGCCGCATCCGCGAGAGCCGTCACCAGCACCGCGCCCGCACGCGCATGGCGAGGTAGCCGATGGCCAAGTACCCACGCGACGAATTCGACGACCTGCAGCCCACCGGACGCAAGGGCGCCCACCGCCGAGGCGGGCCGATCTCGCAGGGCGGGGCGATCGCGCTCATCGCCGTGCTCGCCATCGCCGCACTGCTCGTCGTATTCGGTGCTTTCAACATCATCCGCCAGTCCGCCTCGAACCCCGAGGAGAACGTCGCCGAGACCCCGGCAGCCACCGAAGGGGCCGAGCCGACCGAAGAGGAGACCACCGATCCGGCCGTCGACGTCGTCGACAAGACCGCCGAGGTCCACGTCCTCAACGGCTCCGGCGTCACCGGTGCTGCCGCGAAGTTCCGCGAGCACCTCGAATCCAACGGCTGGAACGTCACCGACGTCGGCAACCACTCGACCAACGAGTCGTCCTCTGTCGTGTACTACTCCGATGACGAGTACGAGATGCAGGCCGGCGCACTGGCCGCCGAACTCGGTGTCGAGACCGTCGAGAAGTCCGCGGAGTTCCCCGGCCAGGTCACCCTGCTCATCACCTCCGACATCGCCGATGAGGACCTCGACAGCCTCGGCGGCGACGGCGACTCGACCGACGGTGCCACCGAGGGCACCGGCAACTGAGCACCGCGGTTCCGCATCCGCTCGGAAACGCGCCATTCCGCGCCTGTGTTTGCAGGGAGCGCCAGCCGTGGCATAGGCTGGCGGCAATGTATGAGATACAAGGAAACTTGCCGTAACCGACAGTCTTCCGGGCATACAGTGACCCGCGTCGATCGCGGTGCTGCCTCACCAGGGCAGCGGCGTGACCGGCACGAACAACGGAGTTCCTCGGATAGGTGCCCCGCTGCAGTACGCATGATATGGAGTAGAAATGACGCAAGGCACGGTCAAGTGGTTCAACGCTGAGAAGGGCTACGGCTTCATCACCGTAGAAGGCGGAGACCAGGACGTCTTCGTCCATTGGACCGCGATCGAGATGGACGGATACCGCTCGCTTGAAGAAGGCCAGCAGGTCCAGTTCACGGTCGGTGAAGGCGCCAAGGGCCCGCAGGCAGAATCGGTCACGGTGCTCTGAGCACTCCCGACCGGCGCTGCCCGCCGATCACCAGAAGAGCCGGGTTGCCCCCGGCTCTTCGCATGTCCGCCCCTGCCTGCACCCGCACCGCTCCCGAGGTGTGGGTGCAGTTTTGCACTCTCGGGTCGAGAGTGCTAAATCTAGTACTGGTAAATCTCGGCCCCGAGAAGTGAGACAGGCTGCTGTGGAAGGGAATCAGCAGAACCGGCTCTGCCGTCGCGGGCGCTTGGGACCGGGAAGACATGCCACTCCGTTCAGGGAGGACCAGCCATATGGCAAAGCTCATCTCATTCGATGAAGATGCACGCCGCGGACTCGAAACCGGACTCAACACCCTGGCCGATGCGGTCAAGGTGACCCTGGGACCGCGCGGCCGCAACGTCGTGCTCGAAAAGAAGTGGGGCGCACCGACCATCACCAATGACGGTGTCTCCATCGCCAAGGAGATCGAACTCGAAGATCCGTACGAGAAGATCGGCGCCGAGCTCGTCAAGGAAGTCGCGAAGAAGACTGACGACGTCGCAGGCGACGGCACCACCACCGCCACCGTTCTCGCTCAGGCTCTCGTCCGCGAGGGACTGCGCAACGTGGCCGCCGGTGCTGACCCGCTCAGCCTCAAGCGCGGCATCGAGAAGGCTGTCGCAGCCGTCTCCGATGTGCTGCTCGAGACCGCCAAGGACGTCGAGACCAAGGAGCAGATCGCTGCGACCGCTGGCATCTCGGCAGGCGACCCGGCCATCGGCGAGCTCATCGCCGAGGCGATCGACAAGGTCGGCAAGGAAGGCGTCGTCACCGTCGAGGAGTCGAACACCTTCGGCCTGGAGCTCGAGCTCACCGAGGGCATGCGCTTCGACAAGGGCTACATCTCCGGTTACTTCGTCACCGACGCTGAGCGTCAGGAGACGGTGCTGGAGGATCCCTACATCCTCATCGTCAACTCCAAGATCTCGAACGTGAAGGACCTGCTGCCGGTCCTCGAGAAGATCCAGCAGTCGGGCAAGCCGCTGCTCATCATCGCCGAGGACGTCGAGGGCGAGGCACTCGCGGTGCTCGTGGTCAACAAGATCCGCGGCACCTTCAAGTCCGTGGCCGTCAAGGCTCCGGGCTTCGGCGACCGCCGCAAGGCGCAGCTGGCCGACATCGCCATTCTCACCGGTGGCCAGGTCATCGCCGAGGAGGTCGGACTCAAGCTCGAGAACGCCACCCTCGACCTGCTGGGCACCGCCCGCAAGGTCGTTGTCACCAAGGACGAGACCACCATCGTCGAAGGTGCCGGCGACGCCGATGAGATTCAGGGCCGCGTGCAGCAGATCCGCACCGAGATCGACAACTCCGATTCCGACTACGACCGCGAGAAGCTGCAGGAGCGTCTGGCCAAGCTGGCCGGCGGCGTGGCAGTCATCAAGGCCGGAGCCGCAACCGAGGTCGAGCTCAAGGAGCGCAAGCACCGCATCGAGGATGCCGTGCGCAACGCCAAGGCCGCAGTCGACGAGGGCATCGTCGCCGGCGGTGGCGTGGCACTCATCCAGGCCGGCAAGACGGCCTTCGAGAAGCTCCAGCTCGAAGGCGACGAGGCCACCGGTGCCTCGATCGTCAAGGTCGCCATCGACGCCCCGCTCAAGCAGATCGCCACGAACGCCGGCCTCGAACCCGGCGTGGTGGCCGAGAAGGTCCGCAACCTCGACTCCGGCCACGGCCTCAACGCCGCCACCGGCGAGTACGAGGACCTCATGGCCGCAGGCATCAACGACCCGGTCAAGGTGACCCGCTCTGCTCTGCAGAACGCCGCCTCGATCGCCGGCCTGTTCCTCACCACCGAGGCCGTCATCGCCGACAAGCCTGAGAAGGCACCGGCCATGCCGGGTGGCGAGCCGGATATGGGCGGCATGGGCTTCTGAGCCGCTGAGAACTGAACGACCGGCCGCATAGCCGGCGCGTCAGAACCCAGCCAGGCGGGGTGGAAGAGTCTGACTCTTCCACCCCGCCTGCTCTCATTCACCACGCCCCGAGCAGCGCCCTGACCTGCACCGCACCAAAATCTCAGCAGCCGCAGAACCTCCCGCTGCAGGTCTTATGAAGCGCTAAGCTGAGCTCATCATGCCCGTCATCACCTTCATCCTGCTCGCCGTCTTCATCGGCGCACTGTCCCAGCGTGTGACGGGGATGGGATTCGCCCTCGTCTCCGGTCCGTTCCTCGTGCTGCTGCTCGACCCGCTGTCTGGAGTCGTGCTCGTCAATATCGTCGGCTTCATCTCCTGCGCGATCATCTTCGCCCGCACCTGGCGCGAGGTGCATTGGAAGACGTTGAAGATCCTCGCGGTGTCCTCGGTCATCGCCACCATCCCCGGTGCGTGGCTGGCGTCCGTCATGCCGACCGCTCCGCTGCAGACGCTCATCGGTGCCATCGTCGTCATCGCCCTGGCAACCTCGATCGTCATCGGCCGCGTCGGCAAGGTGCTGCCGGTCAACACCGGCGGCATCGCCACCTCGGGGCTTGTCGCCGGGGTCATGAACGCCGCCTCCGGCGTCGGCGGCCCGGCCTTCAGCACCTATGCCGTGCTCACCCGCTGGGAGCAGCGCAGCTTCGCCGCGACGATGCAGCCTCTGCTGGCCATCGCCTCGGTCATGTCGATCATCGCCAAGGTCGCCTTCGACCGCACCGCGATCCCGCACCTCGGGCTCGGCCAGTGGCTCATGGTCTTTGCCGCCCTGGCCGCCGGACAGATCATCGGCGAGCTGACCGCCGAGCGCATCCCGGTCAAGGTTGCCCGCGTCGGCATGATCACCATCGCCTTGGCCGGCGGTGCCGCCACGCTCGTCAAGGGACTGGCGGGCCTGTGAGCTGAACCCCGCGCGCCGTATTCACGCGTGCTCCTCAGAGTGCACTAAGGTTCGCCGGTGATAATGGGGCAGTCAGCCGCACTCGTGATGGAAGAAGGATCGGACGGGGCATGGGATACGTCTTTCTCGGTTTGCTCATCATCGTCGGTTCACTCATGTTCTTCGGCTCCCGGCGCCAGAAGTTGCGCGAACGGGAGGAACAGGCAGAGGAGCTCAGCTTCGTCACCCAGTCCGCAGCCGAGGACGTCACGTCCTTCGGCGAAGAGGTCGCTGACCTCGACATCGTCACCACCGGCGCCGACCTCGACGAAGGCGGCCGCCAGGACTACCAGCGCGCACTCGACGCCTACGACACCGCCAAGGAGACCCTGGAGCGCGTGCAGAAGCCCGAGGACATCCGGCACGTGACCGAAGCGCTTGAGGACGGCCGTTACGCCGCCAAGTGCGTGCGTGCCCGCGTCAACGGCGAGCCGCTGCCCACCCGACGTCCGCCGTGCTTCTTCAACCCGCAGCATGGACCCTCGGTCGAGGAGATCGACTGGGCTCCGGTCGGCGGCCAGTTGCGCCCGGTGCCGGTGTGCGCTGCTGACGCTGAGCGCATCGCCGTCGGTGCTGAGCCTGCCGTGCGTAAGGTCGCCACTGCTGACGGGCTGGGCCGCCGCGCCTATTGGGAGGCCGGCCCGAGCTACGCCGAATACAACCGCGGCTACTTCAACTCCTACGCCGGCTCCGGCCTGCTTCCCGGCGTCCTCATGGGCGCTATGCTCTTCAACGGCTTCGGCCACGGCTGGGACGGCTCCTACGCTGACGGCTTCAACGACGGCATGAACGCTGACCCCGGCGGCATGGACGGCGGTGACGCCGGAGGCTTCGACGGTGGAGGCTTCGGTGACGGAGGCGGCTTCGGCGATGGCGGTGGCTTCGGCGACTTCGACTTCGGGTTCTGATCCGTGGAGACTGTCGAGATCAGCTCCGGCGATATCCGCCTCGGTCAGCTGCTCAAGCTCCACGGCGTTGCCGAGCACGGCGTCATGGCCAAGGACATGATCGCGTCCGGCGACGTCCTCGTCAACGGCGAAGTCGATACGCGCCGCAGCGCCAAGATCGTCACCGGGGATGTCATCTCCGTCCCGGCTGCCGGCGTCGAGTTCACCGTCGCCCAGGCCCTGGAGCCTCCTGCGGTCAGCTGACCGGCCGTCAGCAGCACTGCCATCCCCTTTCTGACATTTCGTGCAGACTCGAGAATCGTCGAGTCTGCACACGTTCAGCCGAGTTCAGTCGTGCGTTTCGTGTCGACTCGATGATCGAGCAGTCGACACGAACTGCACGCGGGTGTGTCTCAGCGGGTCAGCTCTGGCCCAGCGGTCCGGTCCATGCCCGGGGCATCCCACAGCGGTGACCACTTCGTCAGATCCTCTTCGAGGGGAACCTCGCCTTCGAGCAGGCCCTTGAGCTGGATCTCCAGGGCGTTGTCGCGTCGGTGCTGGCCGACCTGCACGAAGGGGTAGAAGGTGCCGCGCTTGTACAGGTAGACGATCGCGGCCGCGCGGCCGTCGGCGTCACGGAAGTACAGGGCGGTGCACAGCAGCATCGTGTCGAAGCCCTGGTTGACCAGCGCTGAGTTGATGGCGTGCATGTTCGTCGCCAGGTTCGAGATGTTCGCCTGGGCGTCGGTGATGACCTGCCAGGTGAAGCCGTAGCCGTCGTTGACCTGTTCGACGTCGCAGTCGGGGTCCTTGGCGATGAGCTCGCGGCTCTCCTGCTCGGCCTCGGCGAAGGCGCGGCCTTCGACCTCGCGGAAGCACACGGCGCCGACGCCAGTCGGGGTGAACGTCGAGGATGACTGCAGGGTCAGCGACACGTTCGGCAGCGCGAACAGGTCATCGAGGTTGGCTCGCTTCGGCTTGCTGCGGCCCAGAATCGCGTCGAGAAATCCCATGCGCTCAGTCTACGAGTCCGGTGCCGAGGTGTGGAACCAGCGGTGAGGTCATGACGGGCGGGAGAGTTGGCCGGAGATCTTGTTCAGCTGCTCCAGGCGCTTCTCCAGGCTCGGGTGGGTGGAGAACCACTGGCGGACGTCGCGGCCGTTGATGGCCGGGACGAGGGCGAGGTGGTTGGCGCTGGCGGTTTTGCGCAGGTCCTGCGAGGGGATCTGAGTCATCTGGCCGCTGATCTTCACCAGTGCCGAGGCGAGTGTCGATGGCTGGCCGGTGAGGATCGCGGCAGCACGGTCAGCGGCCAGCTCCCGGTAGCGGGAGAGCACGCGGATGAGCACGAAGCTGAGTGCGTAGACAACAGCACCGACGATCATCATCGCCAGCATCACCGGCAGGCCGTTGTTGTTGCGGCTGCGTCCGCCGGTGTAGAAGCCTGCGCGCACCATGAGCGAGGCGACGACGCCGGTGACACCGGCAACCGTCATGACGGTGACGTCGCGGTGGGCGACGTGGGAGAGCTCGTGGGCCAGGACGAGCTCGACTTCCTTGGGTTCCAGGGTGTCGAGGAGACCGCGGGTGACGCAGACGACCGAGTGCTTCGGCGACCGGCCGGTGGCAAAGGCGTTGGGCACCGGCGAATCGGAGTACGCCACCCGCGGTTTGACGGTGTCGGACAGCTGGCACAGCCGGTCGACGATGACATGCAGTTCGGGCGCCTGTTCGGGTGTGACAATCCGGGCGCCCATCGCCTTCAACGCGATCGAATCGGAGAAGTACCACTGGAAGAAGAAGGCGCCTGCGCTGACGATCACCGCGATGACGACTCCGCCTGGGCTGCGGCCCAGGATGTACCAGATCGCCACCATGAGCAGCACGAAGATGAGGCCATTGAGGAACATGGCCGTGCTCATCCGGAATGTCAGCCCGTGGTCTTTGACGAAACGGTTCTTCATAGTCCTTCTGCCTTGCTGCTGTGCCAACGGCTGGTTCTGCTCAGCCCTGAGGGCCGGGGGAGTCCAGGTCAGGGATCAGGCCAGAGCCGTCGACCAGCTGTCGGATGTCGTCGATGCTCGCATCAGCGAACGGGACGACGATGTCGGAGGTGCCGAGGAAGTCATCTGCCACGGGCGTGCCGTGGGAGAGGATGTAGGAGCGCAGGTCGTGAAGCGCGGCACTCGTCTGCTCCTCATCTCCGGACTGCACGGCCTGCTCGACCTTGTCGTCATAGGCCTGGAGGGCGTCCTGTTCGACGTCGGCGACGTCGAACTGGCCTTCGCCCATGATGCGCACGATCATGATCAGCCCTCCTGCCGGGGGTTCTCAGCCGAGGCCTGCGAGTCGGCGGTCTCTGCGTCGACGGGGGCCTCGCGGGTGATCTCCGGGCGGTTCGACTGGCCGCTGGGCAGACCGTCGCGCAGTCGGGCGAGCTCCATCTCGACATCGCTGTCGCTGGAGAGCGCGTTGAGCTGGGCGTCGATGTCGTCATGCGGGGCACCGGTCGGATCGTCGAGCGCACCGGAGGCCAGCAGCTCGTCCATCGCACCGGCGCGAGCCTGCAGCTGCGCGGTCTTGTCCTCGGCGCGCTGGATCGCCAGACCGACATCGCCGAACTCCTCGGAGATTCCCGAGTATGCCTCGCTGATCTTGGTCTGGGCTTCTGCGGCGTTGTAGTTGGCCTTGAGGGTCTCCTTGCGGGTGCGGAAGGAGTCGACCTTGGCCTGCAGGCGCTGCGAGGCCGTCGTGAGCTTCTGCTCCTCGGCCTGCAGGTTCTGGTGCTGGGTCTGCAGGTCGCCGATCTGCTGCTGCAGGCCTGACTTGCGGGTCAGCGCCTCACGGGCGAGATCCTCGCGACCGACTTCCAGGGCCTTCTGCGCCTGGGACTGCAGCTTGTCCTGCTGCTTCTCCAGCTGACCGATCTGCAGCTCAAGACGCTTGCGGCTCGTGGCCACATCGGCGACGCCGCGGCGCACCTTCTGCAGCAGCTCGAGCTGCTTCTGGTACGAGTAGTCCAGCGTCTCGTTGGGATTCTCGGCCTTGTCCAGGGCCGAGTTGGCCTTGGCGCCGAAGATCATCTTGATGCGTTTGAAAATGCTCATCCCGGGGAGTCTCCTTCGAGCTCAAGCTCAGTTCTGCGTTCTCCCTCACTCTACTGCGTGAAATTGGAAAAAGCTTGAGTCGGATCGGCCTGAATGCCAGGCCCCGGGTGGGTTCTGTGGAGTTGAATGACGCGGCGCCACCGGCACGCTGCAGCCGGATTCATCTGCCGGATCATCCCGGCCTCATCCGGCTGCTTTCCGGCGCACCGGCGGCGCGCACCATCAGCGGGAGAAGCGCTTGCGGTTGGCCTCCTCCACCTCCGAGTACTGCACGCCGGCAGCCGAGAGGGCGTCGCGGATGCTCTCGATGCTCTCCTGCACCTGCCGCTGCACGACCTCCCATTCGCCAGCCAGCTGCTGGAAGCTCTCAGCGGCACCGCCGCGCCATGAGTTCTCCAGACTGCGCAGGTGGCCCATGAGGCTGGCCGCCTCATTGTGCAGGACCGTGCATGATTCCCGCGTGCGCGTGACAGTGGCTTCGATCTCCTGGGCATCGACCTGAATGACAGCCATCCCCGGCTCCTTTCCTGTGGTGAGAATTGCTGTCCTCCATTCCACGGGAGAGCACCACGGGTCACCACACGACAACGGCCGGGTGTGGACAGCGTCTCGTGTCCACACCCGGCCGCGCGATCGTGTCAGCTGCTGTTCACGGCAGGCTGCCGGTCACTTCGCCAGCAGCGTCGTGTCGATCTCCTGCTCCTGGCCACCGCGCACCAGGGTGATCTTGACTGTCTGGCCGACCGCATGGGAGCGGATGAGCGCCTGCAGTGCGACTGCGTTGTTCACCTGGGTGCCGTTGACAGCGGTGATCTCGTCATCGGCCTGGATCCCGGCCTGCTCGGCAGCCGAGCCGCCCTGCACCTCGGTGACCTTCGCAGCACCGCGGGCGATGCCGTTGTGATCGACCTGGGAGTCCTGCACCGCCACGCCGAGTGCGGCGTGCTCGGCCTGGCCGTTCTGGATGAGCTGGTCGGCGATGTTCTTGGCCTGAGCGACCGGGATGGCGAATCCGATGCCGATCGAACCGGCCTGGCCGCTCTGCTGGGCATCGCGCAGCGTTGCTGCCGAGGAGTTGACGCCGATGAGCTTGCCGTTGCCGTCGACGAGCGGGCCACCAGAGTTGCCCGGGTTGATCGCTGCATCGGTCTGGATGGCGTTGGTGATTGTCAGCGCCCCCTGCGGGTCCTCGGCGTCCTCACCGATGTTCTCGGTGGTCACAGGCCGGTTGAGCGCGGAGACGATGCCGGTGGTGACGGTGTCGGCCAGGCCGAGCGGGTTGCCCAGCGCCATGACCGGGTCACCGACGCGCAGCTGGCTGTCATCACCGAGCGGCAGCGGAGTCAGGCCCTCGGGTCTCTGGCGCAACTTGAGGACGGCGATGTCGGTCTCGGGGTCGCGTCCGGCGATATCGGCCTCGACCGTGTCGCCGTTGTTGAAGACGACGTTGACCTGGCCGCCGGGGGTATCGGCTGCGGCGATGACGTGGTTGTTCGTCACGATGTGGCCAGCACCGTCGTACACGAAGCCCGAGCCCAGTCCGTGCACCTCACCGTTGACGCCGACCCGGATCGCAGCGACCGACTTCGAGGCGGTGTCGGCGATCGCTGCCCAGTCCGGGGCCTCCTGCGTGCGCTGCGGGGTGTTCTGCGGATCGGTCTGGGATTCTTGCTCCTGCCCGCCGAAAGCCTGCATGCCGTACATGGTGCCGGCACCCAGCGCGCCACCGAGCAGTACGGCCAGCAGCGTGAACAGGGTCAGCGCACCCCAGCCGGGACCGCGTCGCTCACGGCGTGCCGGGGCGGAATGCGGGCCCCCGTCGATGGGCCCGCCAGGAGGCGGTGTCTGTCCGCCGCCGAAGCCATAGCTCGGCGAGCCGGTGCCGGTTGCACTGCCAGTCGCTGTCGGTCCGCTGGCTGCGTTCGCACCCAGCCCACCACCGAGGCCGGTCCCAGCGCCGAACCCGGTTCCGGCTTCAGCCGCTGCTCCGGTTCCAGCACCGTGGCCGGGTCCGTCACTGCCGGGCCCCGAACCGACCGGCCCGCTGGGATGAGTACCGGGACGAGTGCCAGGCTGGTGTGCCTGCGGTGCTCTCGCCGGGGCCTGCGGGAACGTGCGCGGGGGCTGGCTGGGCCGCGGCTCGGCTGCGGGCGGGAAGGGCCGACCGGCCGGGGTGCCCGCGCCGGAACCCTGACCGGAGACAGGACCAGAACCGTATCCGGAACCGGGCAGCTGGCTGGGCTGGGAGCCGTAGGAGGCCGTTGGTGAGGCGGGACGCAGAGGGTCGTCGCTGGTGGGGAAGGTGCGCCGGGTCTGCTGGGAGTGGCGGCCAGGCTGTGCCGGCCCGGTGGGGCGCTCATAGCCGTCAGCAGGGTGCTCAGGCGTGTGACTCATCAGTGTCCTTTCCTTGCGCTTCTGACGCAGCGGGGGTCTCGAGTGGGATCGGCAGGTCGACGCGGAAGGTCGCGCCGCCGCCGGGAGTGGGGTGGACGGTGATCCGGCCTTGGTGGGATTCGACGATCGCCTTGACGATCGACAAGCCCAGGCCGGAACCTCCGGTGTCACGGTTGCGAGAGGCATCGAGGCGGTAGAACCGCTCGAAGATGCGCGGGACGTCCTCCGCGTCGATGCCGTCGCCGTGGTCGCGGACCTCGAAGCGCACCCGGCCGGCGGGGAACCCGGCGAGCTTCTCGCTCACGCTCACACCCCCGGCTGCGGAGACGTCGGGGACGATTGTCTGCGCCGTGCCCGAGGCGGCGGTTCCGGTCTCGGAGGCAGCGGCGCTGCCGGTGGCCGGTCTGGTCTTGGGGTCGGTCCTGTCGGTCTTGTCGCGTTTGAAGATCCGCACCGGGCCGGTGACGAAACCAGGCGCCTTGGGCTTCGGATCCACCGCCTCGGGAGCGGGAGGCTCGGCCGGCACGCCGACGACGCCGACGGCGAACTCGATCGCCGTCTGCGGTGGGGTGTGGCGCACGGCATTGCCGGCGAGGTTGACGATGACCTGGCGCAGCTTGGCCTCTGAGCCGTAGATGACCGGGATGTTCTCATCAGCGTCGCCGCCGTCGAGGCCGATGAAGCTGATGTCGCGATCCGGGTCCTGGGCGGCGGCGTCGGCGGCGGCGTCGCGGACGATCGCGCAGATGTTGACCGGGCCGAGCTCTGCCTCACGGCGCTCATCGAGGCGGGCGAGGACGACGAGGTCTTCGACGAGCACGCCCATCCGCTTGGCTTCGGCTTCGATGCGGTCCATCGCCTGGCCGATGTGCTCAGGGTCCTTGAGTGCGCCCTGCCGGTAGAGCTCGGCATAACCGCGGATCGTCACAAGCGGGGTGCGCAGCTCATGGGAGGCATCCGACACGAACTGGCGGATGCGCTTCTCTGAACGCGTCTGGCCGTCGAAGGAGTCCTCGATGCGGCCGAGCATGGTGTTGAGCGCTGCTGAGAGTCGGCCGAGCTCAGTGTTGCGGGGATACTTCGACACACGCTGAGAGAGGTCGCCGGCGGCGATTCGCGAGGCGGTCTCCTCGATGTTCTTCAGCGGCCGGAAGGTGTTGGTGATCGCGAAGTAGCCGACGCCTGCCACCAGTGCCAGGGCGAGCAGGCCGATGCCGACCATGGTGTTGCGGGCTCGTTCGCTGATGCCGTCGACGTCCTTGTCAAAGGGCACGGCGACGGCGACGAGCCACGGGGTTCCTTCGACTTGGAGCGCGAGCGCCCGCCAATGCGAGGAGGTGCCCTCGACGGTGAAGGGGTGGCCGGCGCGCTCGCTGACGAGTGACTGATTGATATCGGGCAGGTACGGCACATTCGTCGGGTCCGGAGCGACCGGCTCGAAGGCGGTATTGCCGTCGTTCGAGTAGAACTGCACGTAATAGGAGCCGGGCAGCAGATTGCGCAGCGACTCCTCCTGCGGATTCGACTGCACCTGATCCCCGCCCTGCAGGGGTGCGGGCAGGAACACCTGCTCAGCGGCCTGAATCGCCAGGGCATCCGAGGCGCTGATGAGCCGCTCATCGGTGCGCTCGATGAGGCTGGCGCGGAGGTTCTCGAGCACCCATGCGCTCGTGCCGGTGAGCACGAGCAGCATGAGCGTCATCATGATCGTCAGCAGCTTGGTGGTCAGCGACCATTCTTCCCAGATGACGGTCTGCTTGCTCTTGCGGTGACGATTCACAGGCGTGACGATTCTCAGCTCGATAGGGGGTCAGGTGTCAGATACTCACTTGGTCTCGGGTGTGCGCAGCATGTAGCCCACGCCGCGCTTCGTCTGGATCATCGGGCGCCATTCGGCCTGCACCGGGTTGCCGGCTTCATCGGTTTCCGGGGCGGTGTCGATCTTGCGGCGCAGGTAGGAGATGTAGGACTCGACGATGCCGGTGTCGCCGCCGAAGTCGTACTCCCACACGTGGTCGAGGATCTGCGACTTCGACAGCACGCGGTTGGCGTTGAGCATGAGGTAGCGCAACAGTTTGAACTCGGTGGGCGAGAGGTCGACGAGGATCCCGCCGCGGCGCACTTCATGGGTGTCGTCGTCGAGTTCGAGGTCGCCGACCTGCACGACTGCACCCTCGTCCTCTTCGAGGCTGTGGGTGCGGCGCAGCACCGCGCGGATGCGGGCGACGACTTCTTCGAGGCTGAAGGGCTTGGTGACGTAGTCATCGCCACCGACGGTCAGGCCGGTGATCTTGTCGGAGGTGTCGTCACGGGCGGTGAGGAAGACGACCGGGATGTGCCGGCCGGTCTGGCGCAGCCGGCGGGTGACGGTGAAGCCGTCCATGTCCGGGAGCATGACGTCGAGGACGAGCAGGTCGGGTTCGCTCTGCTCGGCCAGGCGCAGGGCCTCAGCGCCGTTGCCAGCGGAGATGACGTCGAAGCCGGCGAAGCGCAGGCTGGTGGAGAGGAGTTCGCGGATATTGGGCTCATCATCGACGACCAACAGGGTGGCCTCAATGTCTTCGTGTTCGAGATGTCCTGAAGTCATGGCCCCATCCTGGCACATGAGTCTGGAAGTTTTCTGGACTCTAGCTGGATGCAAATGTGTTGTGCATCACATGTCAACCGACCGGTTTGTCATCGGTGTCGACATCGGGGTGGACGGTCTCGCCCTCGCCTTCCTCCTGATGGACCCAGCTGGGTCCGAAGAAGTCAGCAGTGGCCTCGTTCCAGTCCTCCAGCCACCCGCGCGGCGGAGCTTTGAGCAGCTCGCCTTCCTCCATCCAGTTGAAGACGTGCGCGTAGGACATCACCTCGGTCTGGGAGACGCGCTTGCGCAGCATCTTCGGCGAGAGCTGGTCCGGTCGGGCGACGCCGAGAGTCGAGAGCATCTGCTTGGCCTCATCGACGGTGGCCTTGTGGTAGTTGTGCACCGCCACCGACTTCGAGGGCACATGCAGCGAGCGGGCGAGCTTGGGGTCCTGCGTGGCCACACCGGTGGGGCAGTGGTTGGTGTGGCAGCGCTGTGCTTGGATGCAGCCGACGGCCATCATCATCGGCCGGGCGGCCAGGCAGAAGTCCGCGCCCTGGATGAGCCGGCGGACGATGTCGTTGCCCGAGGCGATCTTGCCGGCGACTCCGAGCTTGATGTGCTTGCGCAGTCCGACGCCCACGAGGGCGTTGTGCACGACATGCAGGCCCTCGGTCAGCGGGGTGCCCATGTGGTCTTCGTATTCCAAGGGCGCGGCGCCGGTGCCGCCCTCGGCGCCGTCGATGACGATGAAATCGGGCAGGATGCCGGTCTCGAGCATCGCCTTGCACATGCCGAGCACGTCACGGCGCATACCGACGCACAGTTTGAAACCGATCGGTTTGCCCCCGGAGAGTTCGCGCAGCTGGGAAATGAATTCCATGAGCTCGCGAGGGGTCTGGAATGCCGAATGGGCAGGCGGGGAGATGCAGTCCTCATCGAGCGGGACGCCGCGGGCCTCAGCGATCTCCGGGGTGATCTTCTTCGCCGGCAGCACGCCGCCCAGACCGGGTTTCGCGCCTTGGGAGAGCTTGATCGAGATCGCCTTGACATGCGGGTGGCGGGCTTTCTCCTCGAACTGTTCGGGATTGAAGTTGCCCTCGGAATCACGGCAGCCGAAGTAGCCGGACCCGAATTCCCAGATCAGATCGGCGCCGCTTTCGAGGTGGTACTTCGTCAGCCCGCCCTCTCCGGTCTCCTGGGCGAACCCGCCGCGGGCTGCTCCCTGACTCATCGCCATCACGGCGTTCTTCGACAGGGAGCCGAAGCTCATCGAAGAGATGTTGAACAGTGAGGAGTCGTACGGCTGGCTGCACTGCGGTCCACCAATGCGCACCCGGTGCTCGCCCTCCGGGATCGGGCCGGGCTGTGCAGCATGGATGAGATACTCGTAGCCCGGTGCACGCACCTCGAGCTCGGTGCCGAAGGACTTGACCGAATGCGTGCCGTTGGCACGCTCATAGATGAGGTCGCGGACATCGCGGTCGAACGGCTTGCCGTCATAGTTGCGCTCGACGAAGTACTGCTGGACCATCGGGCGGATGGTCTCCATCATGTACCGGCCGTGGCCGATGACCGGGAAGTTGCGCAGCACCGCGTATCGGTGCTGCACCACGTCGTAGACGGCCACGAGCAGCAGGATGGCTGCGGCTAAGACGAGGATCCACCACCACGCGCTCAGTGCCAGCGCCATTGCCGCACCGACCGCCATGACGAAGAGTATGCCGATGAAGATACCGATCGCGATCATATTCATTAGCCTACGACCAAAGCCGAGCTGCCTGAGGGAGGAACGTGCCCTGCTTTTCGCGCTGTCGGCGCACAGCTCAGGCCGGTTGCTCCTCCTGTCGCTTGCGGTAAGCGGCCACGTGGGTGCGGTTGGCGCAGTTGCCCGTGTCGCAGAAGCGCTTCGATCGGTTGCGTGAGAAGTCGACGAACACGGCGTTGCAGTCCTCGGCCGCGCATACCTGCAGGCGGGAGAGCTCGTGCTCGCGGATGAGGTCGATGAGCGCAAACGCGATGTCGATGGCGAAGCGGTCCGGCAGCGGCGCGGTCTGGGCGGTGCCGTGCAGGTGCCAGTCCCAGCCGTCATGGCGCACGAGCTGGGGGAGTGCGTTGCAGCGCAGCAGTGTCGAGTTCACCGCCGCGACCACATCCTCGATCGCATCGGAGTCGAAGACGGTCTCGAAGTCCTCCCGCACCGCGTGGGTCAGGTCGACGTCGGAGCTCGTCGCCGCGATCGGGGCCGAGAAGTCGTGCCGACGCGCGAACTCCTCGATGGCTCCGGCATCGGCCAGCAGCTCCTGGTCGTTGCGCCCGGAGTTGATGAGGTCGACGAGCATGACCAGGACGGAGCGGTTTTCATCGGTGAGAGACATGCTGGCCACAGTGTAGCGAATACAGCCTGTGGTCAAGCTCACGCGAAATCTGTCTCGTCATGACCATCGTCGCGTTGACTCGTGAGCTCTGCCTGCTGTTCACTAGAATGAGTGTCAGTGCGTCATGAGTCAAAATGGTAACACTCATGACACGCCACTCCGTTCGTCGTGGGGAGGGAAACCGTGAACCGTCAGGCTGTCTCAGGCCTTCTGCTCATCCTGCTGTCCGCCTTCTGCTATGCCGCAGCCGCACCGATCGGCAAGGTCATGTACGCCGGCGGCTGGACCCCGGAGGTCGTCGTGTTCCTCCGCGTCCTCGGCACCGGCCTCGTCCTCCTCATCCCCACGCTCATCGCCATGCACGGCCGCTGGCACGCGTTCGCCCGCTGGCAGACCTGGCGTGATGTCATCACCTTCGGCATCGTGTCCGTCGCCGGAGTGCAGCTGCTGTTCTTCATGTCGGTCGAGCACCTCGATGTCGCCATCGCACTGCTGCTGGAGATGACGGCCCCGCTCATGATCGTCGTCTGGGTGTGGTTGCGCAGCCGCATCCGCCCCAGCTCGCTCACCTTCGTCGGCATGGGCCTGGCGATGTTCGGCCTGGCCTTCATCCTCGACCCGCGCGGCGCACAGCTCCACCTCGGCTCGGTGCTGCTGGCCCTCGGCGCAGCGGTCTGCCTGGCCTGCTACTTCCTCGACTCGGCCAAGGCTGAGATGCCGGTTCCGCCGATCGCACTCGTGGGATTCGGAATGTTCGTCGGCGCTGCCGCCGTGGGCGTCTACGCCTTCGCCGGTCCGCGTGCCCAGCAGCTGACCACCGCGCCCATGTCGCTGGGCTCAGTGCCGGTCACCTGGTGGCAGGCGATCGCCCTCATCGTGCTCGTCACCGCCGGCGCCTACGTCACCGCCGCCTTCGGCATCCGCATGATCGGCGCGACGGTCGCCAGCTTCGTCAACCTCATCGAGGTGCCGTTCTCCGTCGTCATCGCCTGGGCCGTTCTCGCTGAGCTTCCGGTCTACGCGCAGGCCGTCGGCGGTCTGCTCCTGCTCGCCGGCGTCGTGTTCATCAAGATCGGCGAGAGCCGCACTGCCGCCCGCGAGGTCGTCGTCTCCGATGTGCCGGTCGCCTCGCTGCCGGTCATCGAGCATGTCGCGGTACCCGAGGCGGTGCGCACCCGCAGTGCCGCCGCCGAGGCAGTTGGCGCCTGACCTCCGGCCGGTTCAGTCGGCATCGTCGTCGCGTTCGGCAGGTGGCCTCCGGTCATCGAGATACCGGTTGACCACCGGGATCCAGGACACGGCAACGCCGAGCAGAACCGCTACGATCCCTGCAGACGCCAGCGGCGCGCTGACGTCGGCTGCTGCGCCGATGATCGGGTTGACGGCGATCCCGACGAGGCTGCCGAACGAGCTGGCGATGTTGAGCACGGTCGCCCGCCGTGCTGTGATGCCGCTGGGCACCTCCGCGACGAGGATGCTGGCACCGAGGATCGTCTCGAAGATGAAGACGTCTGAGAGAGACTGGCCCCGGCTCAAAAGGAACAGCGCACTGACCGGGACGTAGAAGCCCAGGCCGCTGGCAACAGTCGCCAGGGCGATGGGAAGCAGGTGGGGATTTCCCCAGACGTCAGTCCAGGGTGAGCGGTTCTATCGCATCACGACTCCATCGTCTTCGGTGGTCTTTCGCTTACGATACATGCCAGCCGACGTCCCCGGCTCACCGGCCATCCTCACCGTCCGAGCTGCTCGGCGTTGAGGATCGTGTAACTATATCCCTGCTCGGTGAGGAACCGGCGCCGGTGTGCGCCGAAGTGCTCGTCGACGGTCGAGGCCGCCACGACCGTATAGAAGGTCGCAGCTTCAGCATGCGGCTTGGGCCTGAGGATCCTCCCGAGGCGCTGGGCCTCCTCCTGCCGGGAGCCGAAGGAGCCGGAGACCTGGATGGCGACCGAGGCCTCGGGCAGGTCGACCGAGAAGTTCGCGACCTTCGAGACGACGAGCACCGAGATGTCCCCGGCGCGGAACTGCGAGAACAGCTCCGTGCGCTCCTTCACCGGTGTCCTGCCTGTCAGCACAGGTGCGCCGAGGGCCTCGCCGAGCTCTTCGAGCTGGTCGAGGTACTGGCCGATGACGAGCACCTGCTGGCCGGCGTGGTGGGCGGCGATCTTTCTGACCACCGGAATCTTCGCATCTGAAGCCGCCGCCAGCCGGTAGCGGTCCTCCCCATCTGCGTGTGCGTAGGCGCGCCGGGTGCCGGTATCTAGGCGCACGCGCACCTCGTAGCAGTGGGCCTCGGCGATGTAACCGGCGGCTTCGATCTCCTTCCACGGCGCCTCGAACTGCTTGGGTCCGATGAGCGAGAACACCTCCTCCTCTCGCCCGTCCTCGCGCACGAGCGTGGCGGTCAGGCCGAGCCTGCGGCGGGCCTGCAGCCCTGCGGTGAGCCGGAACACCGGGGCCGGCAGCAGATGCACTTCGTCGTAGATCACCAGGCCCCAATCGCGAGCATCGAGCAGCTCCAGGTGGAGGTAGGAGCCCTTCCGGCGGGTGGTGAGAACTTGGTAGGTCGCGATCGTGATCGGGCGGATCTCCTTGACCGATCCGGAGTACTCGCCGATCTCGTCGGCGGTCAGGCTGGTGCGCCTGAGCAGCTCGGCCTTCCACTGCTTGGCCGCCACCGAATTCGTCACGAGGATGAGCGTCGTCGTGCCGACGGCGGCCATCGTCGCCGCCCCGACGATCGTCTTGCCCGCCCCGCACGGCAGCACCACGACCCCGGACTCACCGTGGGTGAACGCATCGACGGCCCGCTGCTGGTACTCGCGCAGATGCCACGGCTGACGGCTGCCCACGACACCGCTGCCCTCTGCTCCGGAGGCACCGCTGCCCTCCGCACCCGAGGTGCCCGTCGCCTCGGTGCCGGTGTCCCCGGTGGTGGCCGACAGCTCGATCTCATGCTTCTCACCATCGACGTAGCCGGCGTGGTCGGAGACCGGGTGGTCAAGCCGCAGCAGCCGGTGCTTGAGCTCGCCGCGCTCCGAGGGGTGCACGCGCACCGTGTGCTCATCGATGCGGGTGCCCACCAGTGAGACGATCTCCGGATGCGTGATGAGCTCACTCAGCAGTTCCGCGTCCTGGCTGTGCAGGACGAGCCCGTGGATGGGGGACTGCTCGAGGGTGAGGACCCCGAAGCGCTCCATTGTTTCGACGATGTCGAGCAGCAGCGCGTGCGGGACCGGGTGCTTGGTGTATTCGAGCAGTGCGTCGATGACGGATTCGGGATCGTGGCCGCTGGCCCGGGCGTTCCACAGGCCCAGCGGGGTGATCGTGTACGTGTGGATGAGCTCGGGCGTCTTGGCCAGCTGCGCGAACGGGGCGATTGCGATCGCCGCCTCGGCGGCCTCCGGGTGGGTCGATTCGAGCAGCACGGTGCGATCGGCCTGGACGATGAGGGGACCGTTCACAGGCTGTCCTTGTTGTCCGTGTCCTCGCTGCCCGTGCCCGAGGTGGGGGTTCCTGAGGCGGGGTTGTCCGAGGCGGGGGTGTCCGAGGCGAAGGTGGGTGTGGTGCCGCCGTCACCTGTGCCGGCGGGAGCGGCGGAGATGATGCGGGCGAGCCCGAAGGTCAGTTCGGTGTCGCGGGCCGGGCCGGTGCGGGTGCGCACCCGCCCGCCTGCCACCTGGATCGGGGCGATGCGGACCTGGCGCTGGGAACCCTCGCGGCCGACGACGGTGAGGTCGACCTCGGTGCCGGTGGCTGCGGCTTCGCGCAGCACATCGGCGATCGTCGACGGTGATTCGGTCTCCGGTTCCTCGCTGCCGGAGCGCAGAGAGGAGATATAGGAGGACAAGCGCGAGTCAGGCACTCGGGTGGTGCGCCGGGTGGTGGCCGGCCGGCGGGCGAGGCTGGCTGCGCGCGGGGGAGCGGGGTTCTCTGGGGCGGCGGCCATCGTCTGGTATTCGGCGGCTTCGAGCAGCATCGCCAGCCGTTCGCGCGAGACGTTTGAGACCGCGACCGTCGCGCTCAAGCGGGTGAGCCCGGCGGGGACGAGAGCGGAGTCGGCGAGCATCGCGGCGAGTTCGGCTTCGTCGTCGACGACAATGACGCTGCGGGCGGCAGCGATCTGGATGCGGCCGAGCCGCCCGGCGGTTTCGGTGATGAGGAACTCGAGCGGCTGGGGCAGCGTGTCCTGTCCGGTGACCTCGCGCAGCCGGGCGGTGATGTCATCGGCGCGCAGCCCGGACTTCAGGGCATCGGAGATCGTCGTCTCCGTGAACCGGTACACAGTGCCCTGCCCGCGGGTGTCGACCTCGGCGAGCTCGGTGAGCGCAGCATGGATCTGCGGCGCCAGCGGGCCGGTGGCGATCGCGGTGAGGTCGGACTGCACGACGACGCGGGTCTGCAGCTCGGGCAGGATCCCGTCGACCCGGGCGGGAATCGATTCGGGCACCGAGACCGCAGTGATGTCAAAGCCGGTGACGGCACGGGCGGTGTCCATCGCCTCTGCGAGGTGCGTGGTGAGTACCTTCCCGAGTCGGGTGAGGGCGTGGGCGTGGCCATCAGCCAGCGGGGTGCACAGCAGCCCGAGCAGCGCGGCTTCGTCGATGAGCCGGGTGAGCGTGGCGGTGCTGGCGGCGGCCAGCAGCGGGTGGCGCCATTGGATGTGGGCGATGAGCAGATCATCGGGCACCGCCAGATGGGTGCCATCGTCTCCAGCGCTGCCGCCGCCAGCTGAGTCGTCTGTCAGTTCAGCCAGCGTGTGCAGCAGCGCGTACCGGGCGTGCGGCAGCGGCGGCTGGGACTGCGGGAACCCGGCATAGGCGGCCTTGCGGTGCAGCCCGGCCGAGGCGGCCAGCGACTGCAGCCGGTCCCCGCGCTCGGTGCTCCCGGCCAGCACATGGGTCGTATCGACGGCACCGGTGAGCCAGGTCTGCAGCAGCATCGCGTAGACCTCGCTGCGCTCGGCGGCGAGCACTGTGTCGAAGGCCGCAGTCGGCAGCCAGCGCGGATCGAGATCAGTCCCGCCGATGCCCAGCAGCCCGGCGGCTGCGGCCAGTTCGGTCAGCATCACCGCATCAGGAAAGCTCGCCCCGAGTGCGCGGGCGATGGCCTGCATATCGCGTTTGCCGGCCCCGCCGCTGGTGAGCTGGGAGACCTCATGAGAGGTGAAAGAGTCGACAGCCGAGAGCACCCCGGACACCGTCGCCGAGGCGGCCGCTGCCTCGGCATTGGCAGCGAGCGCTTCGGAGACCGGCCGGGTGTACTCGGCCGGATCGGCCGGGGCGGTGGCTGCCACCCAGTCCGGGGGAGAGCGCAGCTCCGCCGCCGAGGTCGGCAGCAGGCTCATCGTCTCCGCATGCGTGCGATATGCACGATCCCCGACCGGCCACAACAGCCCGCGGGTCTTGAGCGTCTCCACCACCTCGGGCGCGGCCGCCAGCGTGGATGCCGGCACGGCAGGATCGACACGGGTCGCACACGCCGCCCGGTGCACCGCCTGCAGGGCGGCCGTGTCGAGGGATTCGAGACCGGTGGCCACCGCGGTGCGCGACCCGGCGGCCGCGGCGACATCGCGCAGCCGGGGCAGGTCGGTGCGCATGAGGTCCCGGCGGGCGCGGGAGAACGCAGCGAAGTCCGCATCGGGAAGCTCGCGCAGCCAGGCGGCGAAGGAGGTCAGCGTAGCCATCGAACCCAGTCTAGTACCGCCGCCGCACCCGGCCCGGGCCTCGGCTACAATGGTCTGGCCAGCCGCAACAGGCCCGAACGCAGCAGAAGGAGGTGGCCACGGTGAGCGCACACGCACAGAACGCACAGACGCAGACGGCACCGCCGCACAGGCGTGCGAGTTCGCGCGCCGATGCCGCGCTCACAGCAGCTGCGGTGATCTTCTCGCTCATCGGGGTGCTTGCGATCGCGGTCGTGCTCATCCAGGCCGCCATGCAGGCCAGACCCTCGGCGCTCATGACCTACACGGGAATGATCTGCCTGCCGATCGGGTTTGCAGGAATGCTGGCCGTGCTCATCCGCGCCACACTGCGCCGCCGCAGCAGCTGAACCGGCCCGCCGGAGCCCAACGGCCGGCCCGCCAGCACACGACAGCCACCCGGCACCCGCGGCACACACCGCACCACCGGCCCACCGGCCGCACCACCCCACCAACTCAGAACAATCCGCTTCTGCTGCGGCACACCTGCCGCCAGAAGCCACGTATGTGAAAGGACGCTATGCCCACCGGACGCGTGAAATGGTTCGACGAAGGCAAGGGATTCGGCTTCGTCACCGCCGATGACGGCGAACAGATCTTCCTCCACGGCTCCGCCCTGCCCGCCGGAGCGCAGGTGCGCACCGGCACCCGCCTGGACTTCGACATCGTCGACGGCCGCAAGGGCAAGCAGGTGCTCAAGGCCCGCGTGCTCGACGCCCCGCGCAAGGTCCGCCGCGACCCGGAGAAGATGGTCGTCATGGTCGAAGACGTCATCCGCCTCCTCGACGACACCGCCGCCGGCCTGCGCCGCGGCCGGTACCCCGATTCGGCACATTCGCATAAGGTGGCAGAAGTGCTCCGCGCGATCGCCGATGACCTGGAGGGTTGATGTCGCACCTGTTCGATGCCTGGCTAGAGGACATGCGCGCCAGCCGCAGCCGCACAGGCGCCAGCCCCGCTGACTCCGGCGAGCCGGCTGCCGCCGCCGCGCCCGAGGCGGGGGAACCGGAAGCTGCCGCAGCTGCGGATCCGCAGTCGGCTGAGACCGCCGCCGAGGCGCCGCGCACCTCCCGCAGGTCCGCGAAGATCGCCGACGACGCACTGCTGCTCGCCGCCGTCGACATCGCCCGCGAGGCCATCGCCGAGGCGGCCGAAGCCGAGCACATCGGCGGGCACTTGTCCGCTGTCATGGAGGGCCAGCGCCTGGCCACCCACGCGTTCGCCTGCACGATGCCCGGCTACCGCGGCTGGCACTGGGTAGCCGTGCTCGCCCGGGCGCCGCGGTCGAAGAAGGTCACCGTGTGTGAGACCGCGCTGCTGCCCGGTGAAGACGCGCTCGTGGCACCGCGCTGGGTGCCGTGGTCTGAGCGCCTGCAGCCCGGTGACATGAGCGCCCGCGATGTGCTGCCGAAGGTGCTTGACGACCCGAACCTCGAGCAGGGCTTCGAACAGGTCGGCGGTGAGGACACCGGACTCGGCCCCGATGACGAGATCGACCAGATCCCCAACTTCGAATGGGGACTCGGGCGTCGCCGCGTGCTCTCCCGTGAGGGCATCGCCAACGCCGCGACCCGCTGGGAGAACTCCGACGCAGGCCCCGAGGGCGACTTCGCCCGCCGCGCCTCTGCCCACTGCTCGACCTGCGGTTACCTCATGCCGATGACCGGCTCCCTGCGCACGCAGTTCGGCGTGTGCGCCAACGAATGGTCGCCCTTCGACGGCCGCGTCGTCGCCCTCGACAACGGATGCGGCGCGCACTCGGAGACCGACGAGCGGCGCAAGCCCGAACCGATCCCCGACCCGGTCATCGACGACTTGGACGAGGACTTCGACATGGTCGCCACCACCAGCGACGACGACTCCGGCAGCACTGAGCAGTCCGACAGCAGTGAACAGCCCGGCACCAGCGAGACCAGCGGTGCGGACACGGCACAGCCGGCCACCGCCTCGGGAGCGGCAGAGGCCAACACCGCCGCCGAACCCGAACGCGAGGAGGCACACGCCAGCCGATGAGCTCGATGTTCCGGTCGCTGAGCGAGCCCAACTACCGCCGGTGGTTCTCGGGTGCGCTGGTGTCGAACACCGGAACGTGGATGCAGCGCACGGCGCAGGACTGGATCGTCCTTACCCAGCTGACCGACAACGACGCGACCGCGCTCGGCATCTGCATGGCTCTGCAGCTGGGGCCGCAGCTCATCATGTTCCCCGTCGCCGGGGCGATCGCCGATAAGTTCCCCAAACGCAAGCTGCTCATCCTCACCCAGGCCCTCCTCGGTGCCTGCGGGCTGCTGCTCTTCGCGCTCGCCATCACCCACCTGCTCGTGCTCTGGCACGTCTACGTGCTCGCCTTCGCCCTCGGCATGGTCGCCACGATCGACAACCCCGCCCGGCAGGCCTTCGTCTCCGAGCTCGTCGGCGAGAAGCTGCTGCCCAACGCCGTCTCGCTCAACTCTGCCTCCTTCAACGGTGCGCGCATGTTCGGCCCGGCGATCGCCGGCGGGCTGACCGCACTCATCGGCGCCGAACCGGTGTTCCTCGTCTCTGGGCTCGGCTTCGCCGCCACCATCGGGGTGCTCGTTACGCTCGACCGGTCGAAGCTGCACTCGACGAGTGCCCGGAAGATGGGCAAGCGCGGGATCCTCGGCGGGTTCACCTACATCCGCACCCGGCCTGACATCATCGTCGTGCTCACGATCCTCGGGATCGTCTCGACCTTCGGGTTCAACTTCAGCGTCTACACCGCCACGATGGCCAAGATCGAGTTCCACCAGGACGCCGGCGGGTTCGGGCTGCTGTCCTCGGTCATGGCGATCGGCTCGGTCGCCGGGGCGCTGACGGCCGCCAAGCGGGAGAAGCCGCGGCTGCGGATGGTCTTCGGTGCCGCCGGTGGGTTCGGGCTCGCCTGCCTGCTCGCGGCGATGGCCCCGAGCTACTGGGCGTTCGCGATCGTGCTCACCGGCGTCGGCTTCTCCGCGATCACAATGATGACCTCAGCGAACGCCTATGTGCAGACGACGACGCCGGCCGGCTACCGCGGTAGGGTCATGGCGATCTACGCCGCCGTCGTCATGGGCGGCACCCCGATCGGCGCACCGGTCGCCGGCATCGTCGCCGACCTCCTCGGGCCCCGCGCTTCGCTCGTCGTCGGCGGGCTCTCGGGTGTCATCGGTCTGTCCGTGGGGCTGGGCTGGATGATCTTCGCCAAGCACCTGCGCGTCCACCGTCCCCGCCGGCGCCGCCGCCTCATCCACCTCAGCTACGACGGCAAACCCTGAGATCAACCGCACCCGAGGTGTGGGGCGGCCGGTCATCAGCCGGTACGGCGCGCCTGCCCAGGTCAGTGCCGGGAAGTGCTCGTACACTGAGGGCGCACCCTGTTCCCGAAACGTGAGGCCACCTGGCAGTGAACGCAGAGATCATCACGACCGTCCTCGTCGGACTGGCCATGCTCATCGGTTGCATCGGCATCATCGTCCCGGTGCTGCCCGGTTCCATTCTCATCGCCATCGCCGCGATCGTATGGGCCGTCGTCATCGGCACGGCCACCGGCTGGGTGACGCTGGCCGTCATCCTGGTGCTCGTCGGCATCGGCATGACCGCCTCGTGGGTGCTGACCGGCAAGCGGCTCAAGGCCCGGCAGATCCCGAACTCCTCGCTGGTGCTGGCCGCGATCTGCGCGTTCATCGGTTTCTTCGTCATCCCGGTCGTCGGGCTGTTCGTCGGCTTCATCGCCGGTCTCTACCTCGCCGAATTCCGGCGGCTGAAGGATCCGAAGGAATCGTGGCAGTCGAGCTGGACGGCGATCAAGGCGCTGGGCATCGGCATCATCGTCGAGTTCTGCTGTGCGGCAGCCGCACTGACGGCCTTTGTCGTCGCCAACGCCATCTATTTCGTCAACGCCTGAGCTGGGACAGCCGAAACGGCCGGCCACCCCGCGGGGTGACCGGCCGTTCTCAGATCTGCTGGAGTAGGTCTGCTGGCTCAGGCGCTCATTTCGTGACGGCGGTGAGGACGAAGTCGATGCAGGACAGAAGCGCCTTGACGTCCTCGGGTTCGACCGAGGCGAAGGTGGCGATGCGCAGCTGGTTGCGGCCGAGCTTGCGGTAGGGCTCGACGTCGACGACGCCGTTGGCGCGCAGCATGTCGGCGACAACTGCCGCATCGATGGAGTCGTCGAAGTCGATCGTGCACACGACAGCCGACCGATCCGCAGGGTCGGTGACGAAGCAGGTGGCGACATCGGAGTTCTCCGCCCACCGGTAGACGAGCTCCGATGACGTCCGGGTCCGTTCGGTCGCCCAGGCGAGTCCGCCGTTGCCGTTGATCCACTCGATTTGCTCAGCCAGCAGCAGGAGAGTCGCGACTGCCGGGGTGTTGTAGGTCTGGTCCTTGCGTGAGTTCTCGATCGCGGTGACGAGGTCGAGGGAGGCTGGGATCCAGCGGCCGGAGTCCTTGATCTCATAGGCCCGTTCGATCGCGCGTGGGGACATGATCGCAATCCACAGACCGCCATCGGAGCCCATGTTCTTCTGCGGGGCGAAGTAGTAGACGTCCGTTTCGCGGATGTCGACCGGCAGGCCGCCGGCGCCCGAGGTCGCGTCGATGACGACGAGCGCATCATCAGCGATGCCAGCCGGCCGCCGGATCTCGGTGGCGACACCGGTGGAGGTCTCATTGTGCGGCCAGGCGTAGACATCAGCGCCAGCCACCGCCTCGGGAACGGCACCGGTGCCCGGCTCTGCGTCGAGGATCGCGGACTCCGCGAGGAACGGGGCTGTGTTCGTGGCCTTGGCGAACTTCGCGCCGAACTCGCCGAACTGGGCGTGGGCGGCCTTCTCGCGCACGAGCCCGAAGGTAGCGACATCCCAGAACACGGTCGATCCGCCGTTGCCGAGCACCACCTCGTAGCCGGCGGGCAGGTCGAACAGCTCGGCCAGGCCGGTGCGGATGCGGCTGACGAGCTTCTTGACCGGGGCCTTGCGGTGGGAGGTGCCGATCACCTCGCGCCCGGCAGCGGCCAGTGCTGTCAGCTGCGCATCGCGCACACGGGCAGGCCCGGAGCCGAAGCGGCCGTCGGCGGGCAGGAGTTCGGATGGGATCTTCACGGAATTCGGTGCATCACTCACCCCACCGATTCTACGACCCGCGCGTGAGAAGCCGGGGACGGGGTCGCGGAGTAGGCTTGGGCCATGACTTCCGAGACCCCCGAGACGCAGGCCGCCGGGCGCGAGGCGATCGCCGACCTGGCCCGCCAGCGCGTCGAATACGGCAGCGACCATCTCGACGAGGTCGCAGCCGACCCGCACACCCAGTTCCGCACCTGGTTCGCTGAAGCCGAAGACGCCGTGACCGAACCGAACGCGATGCTGCTGGCCACCGCCGACGCCTCCGGCCCGGCCGCCCGCATCGTGCTGCTCAAGGGCTTCGATGCCAGCGGGTTCACCTTCTTCACCAACTACGACTCGGCCAAGGGCCGTCAGATCGCCGCCCAGCCGATCGTCGCGCTCACCTTCCCGTGGCTCGAGCTCCAGCGGCAGGTGCGCGTGCGCGGGATCGCCGAGCCGATCCCGGCAGCCGACTCCGATGCCTACTTCGCCGTGCGCCCGCGCGGGGCGCAGATCGGGGCGGTCGCCAGCCGGCAGTCGGCACCGGTGGCCAGCCGCGAGGCGATGCAGCAGGCCTATGATGACGCCGCCGCCCGCTACGACGGCACCGAGGTGGCCCGGCCTGAGAACTGGGGCGGCTACCGCGTGCGCGCCTTCGAGATCGAGTTCTGGCAGGGCCGGGCGAACCGCTTCCACGACCGCTTCGTCTACATGAGCACCGACGGACAGCCCGCAGACCTCGCCACCGCAGCCGACTGGTCGATCACCCGCCTCAACCCCTGAGCCGGCCACCGCCTCGGCGCCGGCCGCAGACCAAGGTGGGCCGCTGGGCGAACCGGTGCGTGACGCCGCTCACGCGGGGGATAGGATGAGCGCGACGGCCGCAGCGTCCGCGGCCACGTGAGCGAATCAGAGAGGATGCTGCCATGACACAGAACCAGCCGGCCGCCTACGGGCCCGACGAGCTGTTCGACAACCTCATCGCCGGTCAGTGGGTCCCATCGGAGGACCGCAGCCGCAACATCAACCCCTCGGACACCTCAGATGTCCTCGGCCAGTTCGCCCGCGCCGACGCCGCCACCGTCGAACGCGCCATCGCCGCAGCCAGGGAATCCGCCGAGACCTGGGCGCACAGCCCCATCCAGCAGCGCTTCGACATCCTCGACACCACAGGCACGCTCATCAAGGAGCGCGCCGACCAGCTCGGCGAGCTGCTCGCCCGTGAAGAGGGCAAGCAGCTCAAGGAGGCCACCGCCGAGGTGCTGCGCGCCTCCCAGCTGTTCAAGTTCTTCGCCGGTGAGACGCTGCGCAACACCGGCGAGGTCGTCGACTCCGTCCGCCCGGGTCTGCGGGTGGAGATGATCCACGAGCCGGTCGGTGTGGTCGGCATCATCACCCCGTGGAACTTCCCGATCGCCATCCCGGCCTGGAAGATCGCCCCAGCACTCGCCTACGGCAACACGATCGTGTTCAAGCCCGCCGAGATCGTCCCGGCCAGCGCGCATGCGCTCGTGTGCATCCTGCGCGAAGCCGGCCTGCCCGACGGCGTGCTCAACCTCGTCATGGGTCCCGGCCGCGTGGTCGGTGACACCATCTCCACCAGCCGCGACGTCGATGCGGTCACGTTCACCGGATCGGTCGGCGTGGGTGCCGGCGTCATCGCCAACGCCTCGGCCGCCGGGTCGAAGGTGCAGTGCGAGATGGGCGGGAAGAACCCGCTCATCGTGCTCGGCGACGCCGACCTCGACGCCGCTGCCGATGCCGCGATCAACGGTGCCTTCTTCTCCACCGGCCAGCGCTGCACCGCCTCCAGCCGCCTCATCGTCACCGCCGATGTCCACGATGAGTTCGTCGCCAAGCTCAAGGAGCGGATGACCGGACTGACCGTCGGTGACGCGCGTGCAGAGTCGACGGTCATCGGCCCGGTCGTGTCGGCAGACCAGCTCAAGCAGGACGAGGAGTACATCCGCCTGGCCGCTGATGAAGGCGGCACCGTCCACGGCGGCGAGCGGGTCGAAGCCGACACCGAAGGCTACTTCCTCGCCCCGGCGCTGGTGACCGAGACGACCGAGGAGATGACGATCAACAAGGAGGAGGTCTTCGGACCCGTCGCCAGCGTCATCAAGGTCGCTGACTACGACGAGGCCCTCGCGGTGGCCAACCGCACGACCTTCGGCCTGTCGTCGGGCATCTACACCGGCTCCCTCACACACGCCGAGCACTTCAAGCGCCACTCCCAGGCCGGCATGGTGATGGTCAACGCCCCGACCGCCGGCGTCGACTACCACACGTCCTTCGGCGGACGGAAGGGCTCCAGCTACGGCCCGCGCGAACAGGGCCGGGCGGCACGGGAGTTCTTCACCCTGCACAAGACCATCTACGTCAACCCCTGAACGCGACCTGACGGCTGTGACCCAGCAGGCGCCTCGGGCCCGGTCCCGAGGCGCCTGCTGACGCTCCAGCACACGCCCACCAGCGTGCGCGCTGGAGCAGGGGCCGCAACCGATGCGCTCGGGATGATTTTTCACCCCACACGGCGTAAACTGGAACAGTTCCAGATAAAAATCGCCGGGGTCTCCTGCCTCGGGATAGACTGGTGGCAGCCGGAAAGGAAATGGACCAAGCTCGTGAATGATCTCATCGATACCACCGAGATGTACCTCAAGGCCATCGTCGAACTTGAGGAACAGGGCGTGGTGCCGCTGCGCGCTCGCATCGCCGAGCGCCTCGACCACTCCGGTCCCACCGTGTCGCAGACCGTAGCCCGGATGGAGCGCGATGGCCTGCTCGTCGTCGGCTCCGACCGTCACCTCATCCTCACTCCCGAAGGCCGCGACCTGGCCACCTCGGTCATGCGTAAGCACCGGCTGGCCGAGCGGCTCCTTGCCGATGTCATCGGCCTGGACTGGGAGCTCGTCCACGACGAGGCCTGCCGCTGGGAGCACGTCATGAGCGACCAGGTCGAGGAGAAGCTCGTCGGCCTGCTGGAGAACCACACCACCAGCCCCTACGGCAACCCGGTGCCCAGTCGCGAATCCCTCGGCGAGGCGCCCAAACCCAGCGCCGACATCGTCGCCCTGTCTGAGGTCTGTCCCGGTGACCGGCAATGCACGGTGACGATCGCATGGATTGCCGAGCCGCTGCAGACCGATCACATGCTGCTCGGCCAGCTCAAGCAGACCGGCATCCTGCCCGGGGTCACCGTCGCCTGCGAGCCGACCGGCGACTACCTCACGCTGCGCGCTCCCGGTGTCGAGGATGTCCTCGACCTGCCGATCGAGACCGCCGCGCACATCTTCGTCACCCAGGAGTGACAGACGCCTACCGAACGAGCGCCGCAAGGGATGAGATCACGGAAGCGCCGCGATTGCGGCGCTTCCGTAACATTTTCTTGAAGAATTTTTATGGCCTCTGACCAGGGCAGATATCTGCAAGGTCACGGCGCTGTTCACATCCTTGTGACAATAATGTGACATTCGGCCGCGATGTCGGTTACTGTAGCTATCGCGGGTTGAGACAACCCGCTTCTGCAATGAGAATCCGAGTGCCGCACTCAGCGCAGAAGACAAACCCAAAAGGACCGTTGCGGCAGCGGGGGAACCACCTTCGCTTCACCGGCCGACAGGCCGCGAAGCTCGGGGCTAAGTTCCAAGCCGGAACCGGGCAACTCCAGCTCGAGCCCGACAGCTCACCCCGTAGGTAATGGAGGAGAACTTTCGTGGCAGTAAAGACGCGTGGTCGCCGTCGGGCAAATGGTCCGGCCAAGACTCCACTCACTGAACTCACCGACGCCCTCGCCGCCAACTCCGGCGCAGTCGGACGGCGCGCGGCCGTCGTCGCCGCCGCTGGCGGCCTCATGGCGGCAGTCGCACTCCCGACCGCCAACTCGGCAGCTGAAGCCGATGGCAAGGTCGTCGCACAGGACTCCGAGGTCGATCAGACCCCAGAATTCGTCAACCAGGCCAGCGTCACCGCTCCCGATGCCGAGGACAGCAGCGACGCTCTGAAGACCTCGACCGCCAGTGTCGAGACCGGATCAGCTAAGGCTGCTCCGAGCCCAGAGCCCACCCAGACCAGCACGCCGACGCAGACCCGCGACTCGAGCTCCGAACCGCGTGACTCGGGTTCCGCGTCGCCTGACTCGGGTTCCGCATCGCGTGATTCGGGTGCCGCATCGCGTGATTCTGATCGCTCCTCGAAGAGCTCTGACGACGTCAAGATGCCCAACGGCTCGAAGGCCGAGCAGGTCATCGGCCTGGCCAAGCAGTACAGCGGCATCCCCTACAAGTGGGGCGGCACGACCACTGCCGGATTCGACTGCTCGGGATTCACCTCGTTCATCTACGGCAAGGTCGGCGTCAACCTGCCTCGCACCTCGAGTGCGCAAAAGGGTGCAGGCACGGTCGTGTCGAAGTCCGAAGCCAAGCCCGGCGACCTCATCTGGGCTCCCGGCCACGTCGGCATCTACGCCGGCAACGGCATGATGTACGACGCTCCGAGCAGCGGCAAGACCACCGGTTACCACTCCGCCGATTGGATGATGAAGAAGGGTGCCGTCTTCGTCCGCGTTCTCTGATCCTTGAGCCGAGTCCAGCGCCTTGCGCTGACGAGTCGGCTCTCACACCGCACGCCCGCGGACTGCCATGGTCCTGGCAGTCCGCGGGCGTGCGGTGTCTGTGCATGCCGAAGCGGCGCGCCCGGATCGCCTCTCGGCCCGCCGGCCTCAGGCTCCCGCCCCCGGATCGCTTCTCGGCCCGCCGGCCCCAGGCTCCCGCCCCCCGTTGCCGGCGCGCTCGGATCTTTGCGCGGGCGGCGAACCGCTGGTGAATCCCGGTGAACAGTTGCCGTCTATTCGGCAACTCTGCGCCCACTGTGTGCGCGTGGGAGGCGAAAACGTCTGCGCTGCGCTAGTCTGGTGCGCAGTGATATGGACCACGCGACTACCCCGGCGGCCTGCCGCCGGGCACGGCAGGCGAGCACAGAAGGGAGACGGGCTATGACGACTGCGCAGACCGCGCCGGCGCCGAGCCTGCTTCCCGAGCGCACCGACGCCGTGGCTGTCTTCGACATCGTCGATTCCATAGCCGAGTCCATAGTCGACTCGATACCCGCCGTGCCTGCACGGCAGATCTCCCAGTTCCAAGGCGTTGCACGAATGTGCAGCGCCTTGTGTGTTCTCAGCAGAGGAGCGAACCTGTGAAGACCCTGGTGCTCAATGCCGGTTACGAGCCGATGTCCATCGTGTCGTTCAGACGCGCCATCATCCTCGTCCTGGCCGGAAAGGCGACCGTGCTTGCCGCAGACTCCTGCGTGCAGGTGCGCAGTGAGACACTGTCGCTCGAACAGCCCTCGGTCATCCTGCTGACACGCTACGTGCGTCCGCCGAGCGGCGCCTCGGTGACGCTTTCGCGCAGGGGAGTGCTCCGCCGCGACGACGCCACGTGCGCGTACTGCCGCGGTCACGCCAATACGGTCGATCATGTGCTGCCCCGCTCCCGAGGCGGCGGCAACACTTGGCAGAATCTCGTTGCCTGCTGCCGGTCATGCAACAACGAGAAGGGCGACCGGACCCCAGAGGAGATGGGCTGGTCCCTGCCGTTCACCCCCGGCCCGCCGCGCACCGGCCGGTTCTGGCTGCGTGAGCTCGATAATCCCGCCGAACAGTGGCGGCCGTTCCTGTCCTACGCCACTGCTGCCTGAGGACGCTGATAGGTGTTGTCAGCGTCGAGTGCCACATCGAGTGAACTCGATGTGGCACTCAACGTCGATGTTCTGGCCGTTTCGACGTCGTTGACTGCAACATTCAGGCCTCTCGATGTGGTACTCAACGCACATTCGGTGTGCCTGCGGCGGCCAGCGGCCTGGTGCGGGCCTCACGCGAAAGCAGGAAGCCGCCCATGAATGCCGACAGGCGGCCTGCCCCGAAGGTCAGACCGCCTGTCCGCTGCGTCTCAGACTAAAGCGCTGAGATCAGTCGCGACGGGTGCGTCCGGAGATGAATCCCCAGACGATGAGCACGATCAGTGAGCCGCCGATGGCCAGCAGCCAGGATCCGATGTCGAAGAACGCGTCGACACCCTTACCGAACAGAACGCTGCCGAGCCAGCCGCCGAGCAGGGCGCCGATGACACCGCAGACGAGCGCGCCGAGCCAGCCGCCACCCTGACGACCCGGGAGGATCGCCTTGGCGATGGCACCTGCGATGAGACCGAGAAGAAGAAATGCTAGGAAGCCCATTGTTGCTCCTTTCGATTCGCGGAATCTGCGACTCGGCCGGGGACCGGCCGACGCTGGATTCTGCACTCACTCGTCGATCGTATCAAGTTCCCTTGATTATGGGGGCTGATAGACGCGGAACCCCTATGGTTGTTATCAGATGCATCGCTGAGCGGTTGAGCGCACGTGCGCACCCAAACAGGGTTGCGACCGGTGTATCGGTATCAATATGCCTATTGTCCGCGCATTCCGGCAGGCGCAGCGGCGTAGCACGGCATGTGCGTGAAGTTGAGAATGTCGCCGTATGCCTGGTGTGTCGGATCCTGCGTGACCATATCGCGAGAATGGGCGGATCGGACAGTGTGCTGGGGCGGCCGTCGGCCCGGCTGAGGCGGTATTGTGGAGATCACAATCCTCTCTAAGGAGTTACCGTGACCGAAGACGCGAACACCCAGAACACGCCCGCCCCCGATGTCGCCGACCCGGAAGCGATTCTCGTCGGCATCGACGGCTCGAAGGCCAGCCGCAACGCGTTGCGCTGGGCGATCGGCGAAGCGAAGGCACTGGGCCGCTCGATCCGCCTCGTCGGCGCTTACACGATCCCAAGTGTCACCGCTGCCACGATCGACGTCTCCTATGTCCCGATCGACGACACCGCAATCCGTGCCTCAGTGACGGCGACTCTCAAGGAAGCCGCCGCCGAGGTCAAGGCCGCCGACATCCCCGTCGAGGCCGTCATCGAGATCGGGGATGCCGCCGGTGTCCTCGTTGAGGAGTCGAAGGCCGCCTCGCTGGCTGTCGTCGGCTCCCGCGGACGCGGCGGGTTCGCAGGCCGGCTGCTCGGCACCGTCTCCTCGGCGCTGCCAGCCCACTCCGCCTGCCCGACCGTCGTCATCCCCGTGGGCTGGACCCCGGACGGGGAACGCGTGCCCAAGCAGACCGCCTCACGGCCGATTCGCCACTACGAGCACGGCGTCATCGACACCGACTCGGAGATGGAAACGGTGCCCGGGATGGACTTCTCCAGCTCCGTCGTCGTCGGCGTCGACTCCCTCGGCAAGGACTCACCGGCCCTGTGGGAAGCCGCCTCCCTGGCAGCCCAACGCGGCACACCGCTGCACGTCGTCGGCGTGACGATCACGGCTGTCGTCGGCCCGGAATGGCTTCCGAGCACCGGCGACATGCGCCGCTTCATCGACGAGAGCTCCGGGGCCCTCATCGACGCCCGGGACGCGCTCAAGGAGAAGCACCCGGACCTCACAGTGCGCTGGACGCTGTTCGACGGGCAGCCGGCCGAGGTGCTTGTGCGCGCCTCCGACACCGCTGATGTCCTCGTCATCGGCTCCCGCGGCCGCGGCGGATTCGCCGGCTTGCTGTTGGGCTCGACCTCGCAATCGGTGCTGCCCTACGCCAAGTGCCCGACGATGGTCGTGCGGGTCTCCCGCTGATCACCGGCGGTGCCGGCCGGCACCGCCATCGCACCAGCTCCGCCGCTGGCCCCGCATCAGTGGGGCCAGCGGCACCGGAACTCCAGCCGAATACCAGCTGCCGAACAGAAAGTGGACCAGTGGATCTGTCACAGCGCGAGAATCTGCGAGAATACATCGATCGACTCAACACCGAAGGCTACACCGTCGCTGATGGCCACAACCCCGACCCCGACCTCATCGACCCGATGGGCAAAGCGGTCGAAACCTGGCGCGAAGGCTACCCGTATGACGAACGGATGAGCCGCGAGGAGTACGAACTGGAGAAGTACCGCCTCCAGGTCGAGCTGCTGAAGTTCCAGTACTGGAGCCAGGACCACGACCTGCGCCACGTCATCGTCTTCGAAGGCCGCGATGCCGCCGGCAAGGGCGGGACCATCAAGCGCTTCACCGAGCACCTGAATCCCCGCGCCGCCCGCGTCGTCGCACTGAACAAGCCCTCCGACCGCGAGCAGGGCCAGTGGTACTTCCAGCGCTACGTTCAGCACCTGCCCACCCACGGCGAGATCGTGATGTTCGACCGCTCCTGGTACAACCGCGGCAACGTCGAGCGCGTTATGGGCTTCTGCACCGATGAGCAGTACGAGGAGTTCATGGTGCAGGCGCCGATGTTCGAGAAGATGCTCATCGACTCCGGCATCCACATCACGAAGTTCTGGTTCTCCGTCACCCAGTCCGAGCAGCGCACCCGCTTCGCCATCCGCCAGATCGACCCGGTCCGGCAGTGGAAGCTCTCACCGATGGATCTGGAGTCCCTCGACCGCTGGGAGGACTACACGAAGGCGAAGGAGGAGACCTTCCGGCGCACCGACACCGACCACGCGCCGTGGATCACCATCAAATCCAACGACAAGAAGCGCGCCCGCCTCAACGCCATGCGCTTCTATCTCAACCAGTTCGACTACGCCGGCAAGGACTCCTCGGTCGTCTACGCCGCTGACCCGAAGATCGTCCGCCGCGGTCGCGACGCCGTCGACGACTGAACCCACACCTCGGGCCCGGCCCGAGCAGACGACAGCGGCCGCATCGATCGATGCGGCCGCTGCTGCTGTGTGCTCAAGCGTGGCTGAGCCGTGTCACACCGTGGTCTCGTAGCGGGTGTTCTGCACAGTCGGCAGGAACCCGAGGGCGATCGAGGCGATCCAGCCGAGGCCCGGGAGGAGGATGAGCAGACCGAACCAGCCGGAGTAGTTGGCGTCGTGCAAGCGGCGGAAGCTCAGCGCGAGCTGCGGGACCATGAGCGCGAGCGACAGCAGCGACAGCGGCATGGTCGCCAGGTTGCCGAAACCGGAGAAGACACCGGTGTTGAACGCCCCGGAGAGCAGTTCGGCCGGGCCGAGGATGATCGACTGGAGGATGCTGATGGCGATATTGGCGAGGACGAGGCCGAGGAGGCCCCACCAGTATTCGCTGCGGCTGGAGCGGCCGACGAAAACGAGGGCCTTGCGGACGAGGCGGACGATCGCGACGGAGAAGTCGGCGCCGTAGATCGGGGATTGCATGCCCGGAGGGGCCTGGAATGCTGACATCGGGGGTTCCTTCACGTGCAGGACGGAGAGCTGTCGCTCTCACTGTAGTCCAGCCGCCGGCCAAGAGCGGCTGGGCGATCCCCACTGTTCACCGGGTCGTTACCGAACGCCACGCGCCCGAGGCGGTGGCCGGTTGCGCCTGTCGTCACCGGCCGGTGCTCGATAGGGTGCGCAGTGAACCTGGTCACACGATGTGAGGAGACGGTCATGACGACAGCGGCAGTGGTGCAGAGCGGCGCGGTGCTCTTCGACGCGCAGGCCTCGACGGACAAGGCGTGTGCGGCGATCAGCGAGGCGGCCGGCAGGGGCGCTGAGCTCATCGTGTTCCCTGAGGCGTTCATCGGCGGCTACCCCAAGGGCACTGCATTCGGTGCAGCGCTGGGATTTCGCACCGAGCGCGGCCGCGATGAGTTCGCCCGCTACCGGGCCGGGGCGATCACGCTCGACGGGCCGGAGGTCGACCAGCTCGTCCAGGCCGCGGCTGAGCACCGCACAGCCCTCGTCATCGGCGTCATCGAACGGCTGGGCAATACTCTGTACTGCACGGCCCTGCTCATCTCACCCGACGATGGGCTCACCGGTGCGCACCGCAAGCTCATGCCCACCGGCATCGAACGGCTCGTGTGGGGATTCGGCGACGGATCGACCCTCGACACGATGGACACCGCGGCCGGCAGGGTCGGCTCGGTCATCTGCTGGGAGAACTACATGCCGCTCATGCGGCAGGCGATGTACGCCCAGGGCGTCGAGGTGTACTGCGCCCCCACCGTCGACGACCGCGATGTGTGGCAGTCGTCGATGACGCATATCGCCATCGAGGGCCGGGTATTCGTGCTCTCGGCCTGCCAATACCTGCCGGCCTCCGCGCTGCCCGACGATCACCCGTTCGACTTCGACCCGCCGAACCCCGAGTCGATCATTCGCGGCGGCAGCGTCATCATCGACCCGACCGGGGCCGTGCTCGCCGGCCCGGTGTTCGATGAGGAGACGATCCTGTACGCCGATGTCGATCTTGCAGCCAAGCACCGCTCGCACCTCGACTTCGATCCCGTCGGCCACTACTCCCGGCCCGATGTCTTCAGCCTCCGCGTCGATACACGGGCGAAGAGCTCCGTCGCCTTCAACCGCACGGCTGCTGAGGGGCCGGGCACTGTCAGTCAGTGAGGCCCTGCGTCCTGGTGGTGCGGAGGCCGCGGCTGCGCACGTGCAGGAACACGAAGTAGGCGATCACTAAGACCACCGCGGTGATCGACAGCTGCTCACCGGCGCCTTCCGCCCAGGTGGCCAGGTAACGGGCACGCGTCGACCAGCCCCACTGGCGAGAAGCCGGGCCGATGCCGTCGAAGATCGCGGCGCAGAAGGCGAGAGAGGCCAGGGGCGGGACGAGGAACCAGACGATGCGCCGCGGCTGCGGGGCAGACCGGCGGAAGGCGATCATGAACCAGGCGAGCAGTCCCGAGCCGGTGATCGCCCAGAACAGCAGCTCGCCGAAGTCCTGTCCGCCCAGGTTCCACATCGCCGAAAAGCCCAGGTTCCAGGCGATCGCCCTGCCGATCTGCTCATGAAGGCGCAGGGAATCGTCGGCAGCGATGAAGAAGAGGATGCAGCCGGCGACCAACAGCACTGGTGCTGCGAGCAGCCGACGCCAGAGCCAGACGAGTGCGATGCCACCGGCGACGGCTTTCACGTAACCCCAGATCTCCAGCAGGCTGCCGTCGGGATCGCCCTCCCACAGACGGTGGGCGAAGGCCGGGAACATTCCCCGCGTGATGTGGAGACGGTGGAGCATGTCGGCCAGCAGGAAGAGAGCATCGACTGTCAGCAGGGCCAGGCCGAGCCACACTAGTCGCCTCGTGATGCGGGGCTGCGTCGTGTCTATGCCTCTGGGCACGGGCTGAGCTCCTTCATGCTGATCGGCACGCGAACGCGGGGTCACGCGCGGCGCCATGGATGGGCCGGCCAGGGCAGCTGGCGGCGGATCGCATACGTTATGCACCACATGTGCATATCTAGAGCATGAGGGGCAGTGGCATCTCCGGCGCTTCCAGGGCCTCGGCGTCACCCTTACCCGTTCGGGGCACGGAGAAGCGTGCCGGTCGGCTCATCCGAAACAGGAGGGAGCAGCCCGGTCGGGCCATCTGGAACGAGCCAGGTCGCACGCGCGACGGTTCGGGCTGCTGCACGCGTGAGTGGCGCCCCCGGCAGGATTCGAACCTGCGACACCCGCTTTAGGAGAGCGGTGCTCTATCCCCTGAGCTACGGGGGCATAGCGCCCGGTCGCCGACCTGCATGCAGGCAACTGCTGAGCAACCAGCCCAGTGTACCAGCGGCGTGGAAAATTCCTGCTCCCCGGTGCGCCAGCGCGCGAATCCGCTGGCTAATGGTTAGGCTCGAAGTGTGTCATCAACCGAACATGCAACGAAGTCCACAGTCGGCGAGGCCTTTGCCGCGTGGAAGGCTCGCGCTGCCAAGATCGGCGGACGCGACACCATGCTGCAGTATCGGGACTCCCGCGACGGCTCCATCGAACTGACCGGCGCCCACCCCTCTGGCCTGGCACAGCTGCTGGCCGGCAGACCGACCCGGCTCTCGAGCCTCATCCGGGATCATGACCAGCTCTCCGATGCCCGCCGCCGGGCCCGTTCGATCCGCCAGAAGGCCGACCAGCTCGCCAGCGAACGCGGCATCAACACCGCCCATCTGGCCATTGGCTTCGCCACCTGGAGTGAGGACAGCGACTCCGGCGCCCGTCTCGACTACGCCGCACCGGTGATGCTGCGTCACGTGCGCCTCGTTCCGCGCGGCTCCCGGGTCGAGGACTACGAGATCGTCCTCGACGAGAGCATCACCATCAACCCCGCACTCATCGACTTCCTGCACCGCGAACACGACATCGCCATCGACGTCGATGAATGGGTCGCCTCTACCGGCTACAGCCACGGATTCGACCCCAACCCGGTCTTCGAGCGGCTGCGCGAGGTCGCCCGCAGTGTGCCCGGCCTTCTCGTCAACCAGCGGCTCATCGTCTCCACATTCGCCAACATCGTCTCCCCCTACACTGGCGAGGAGCTGCCCGAGGCGCACCCGATCCTCAGGGCGCTCGCCGGCCAGACCGATGCGCTGCCCGAACCCACCGCTCAGGCGGCAGCCGGCGCCGAGGCGGGAACCGCCTCTGGCCCGGTGCCGCTGCCGGACCGCAGACCGCAGGAGGAGTTCCTCGCCATCGACGTCGACGGTGACCAGCAGGCCGTCGTCGATGCCGCTGTGGCCGGCCAGTCACTCGTCGTCGACACCCCGCCGGGGACTGGGGCCACCCAGCTGGCGACCGCGATCGCCACGACCCTGGCCCACACCGGGCGCAGCGTGCTCTACGTCGCGCAGAACTCCGATGCGCTCGATGACTTCGCCACCCGGATGGGGGCCGCTGGCCTGCCGGATCTGGCAATCGACGGCCGCGACTCCGCCCGCGACATCCACCGTCAGCTCATCCGCCTCATCGCCCAGGCCGAGAAGGCCGAGCGCCCCGATCTGGGCACCCTGCTGCAGCGGCTGAACGAACAGCGCGACACCCTGTCCCAGCACGCCGAGTCCCTCCACCGGATCCGCCAGCCGTGGGGAGTCTCGGTCTACCAGACGATGCAGCACCTCGCCAGACTGACCGCCCAGCAGCCCGGCCCGACGACCGGGGTGCGCTTCGGCGACGACATCATGACCGCAGAACCCGGTCACCGCTCCCGGCTGCGCGAGAAGCTGCTGAAGCTCTCAGCACTCGGTGCCTTCACCCTTGAAGTCGAGGACACCGTGTGGTTCGGCGCCCGCTTCAACTCCGATGCCGACGCCGAGGCCGCCCGCACCGTGGCCGAACGGGTCGCTGCGAAGATCCCGCAGCTGACTCAGCTGTGCGAACCGGTGCTGCGCGACGCCAGCCTCAACCCCGAACGCACCGTCGCCGGCTGGGGGCAGGCGCTCAAGGTGCTGCTGGGCGTGCGCCGCACCCTCGACAGGTTCTCGCCCGATGTTTACGAGCACAACCTCAGCGAGCTCATCGCCGCGACCGGCTCCAACGAGTACCGCGCCGAGCACGACAACCCGATGGGCATGATGGAGCGCCGCCGCCTGAAGAAGGCCGCCCGCGAATTCCTGCGGCCCGGGGCGCATGTCGATGACCTGCACTCAGCCCTCATCGCCGCCCGCGACGAGCGTGCCGCCCTCAAGGATCTCGCCGGCGGAGGCACCCGGCTCAAGGTGCCCCGCGGGCTGCTCGACGCCGAGGAGAAGTACCAGGAGGTCCAAGCCGACCTCGACAAGCTCTCACCGGTCATGGCCGACACCCCGGACGGCGGCGACCTTGACGAGATGCTCGTCGAGGAGCTCCACGCCCGCCTGCAGGCGATGGGGGAGGACAAGGAGGCCCTGTCTGATCTGCCGGCGCGCACCCACCTCGATGCCGAGCTGCGCCGAGCCGGGCTCGGCGAGCTCATCGACGACCTGCGCTCGCGCCGCGCCGCCCACGAACTCGTCGGCGAGGAGTTCGACCTCGCCTACTGGGCGACCGTGCTGCAGCGCCTGGCCGCCGAGGACCCGCAGATCGGCCAGCACGACTCCGAGGCGATGCACCGCACCGCCGCCGACTTCCGCATCTGCGACCGCCAGTACGTCGCTGCCGGCGCTCAGCGCCTGCAGTGGTCGCACGCCCAGGGGTGGAAGCACGCGATCGGCGAACACGGCCAGCAGGCCCAGGCGCTGCGTGCAGCCCTGCGGTCGCGCCAGTTCCGCGTCGAACCGCTGAGCCTCACCGCTCCCGATGTGCTCGGCGCGCTCGCCCCGGTCTGGCTCATGAGCCCGTTCGACGTGCCGCAGCACTTCGCCGACCTGCCGATGTTCGACACCGTCATCCTCGCCGACGCCGGCCGGATGTCCGTACCCGAGGTGCTGCCGGCGATCGCCCGCGGCAAGCAGATCATCGCAATGGGCGACGACCGGCTGCTCGGGCCGCGCGACTTCAGTGTCGCCGTCGACCGGCGCACCGTGCCCAACGGCTTCGGCACCCCGAGCGTGCTCGCTGAGCTGCGCGAGTTCCTGCCCGTGCGCAGCCTGCACACCAGCTACAGGCTCTCCCCAGCAGGCCTGCTCGGGCTCGTGAACGAGCAGTTCTACGACGGCACCATCACCGGCCTGCCGAGCGCCCACACGAACGAGGGCACCGGCCTGGAGTTCGCGTATGTGCCCGACGCCTTCGGCTCCCCGGACACCGCCACCGGCCAGGTCGAGAGCCTTGATGCCGAAGTGCAGCGGGTCGTGGACCTCGTGCTCAAACACGCCCGCACCAACGCCCGCCAGTCGCTGGCCGTCATCACCCTCACCCCGTGGCACGCCAAGCGCGTGGCCGCCGGCATTCAGCAGGCAATCCGCCAATACCCGTATGTCGCCTCCTTCTTCTCGGACGGGTCGAAGGAGCCCTTCGTCGTCACCGACTGCAAGCAGATCCAGGGCATGGCCCGCGACGCCGTCATCTTCTCCCTCGGCTACGGCCGCACCCGCCAGGGCCGGGTCATCTACAACTTCGGCGCCTTGTCCGAACCTGACGGTGAGAAGCTGCTGGCCGCTGCCGTCACCCGCGCCCGCCGCAAGCTCACGCTCGTCTCCTGCTTCGAGGCCGACGACTTCGATCCCGCTCGGCTGCGCCACGGTGCCGCCGTGCTGCCGGACCTGCTGGCAGCCGTGGCCGCCGGCGGGCTGAGCCCGCAGGCAGACACCGCACCCGAGGCGGAGGGCACCTCCTCTGCCGCCGGTGAGGCTGCCGAGACGGCCGGTGACGACGAGACCGACGGTGCAGCCCACACGCCGGCGCAGCGAATCGACAACGGCTCGACGGCTGCAAGCCGTATCGTCGAGTCGGACGACGATACCTCGGAGGCGGAGTCCGGAACCACCGACGCCGGGGCTGGCGGTGCCGAGGCGGCACCCGTTGAGGATGCCGGTGTCGAGCTGGCGATCTACAACGACGTCGCCCCTGTCATCGATGACCTGGCCGAGCGCCTTATCCGCATGGGTGTCGAACCCCACGCCGGATACGCCGGCATCGACCTGGCTGTGGCCGTCTCCGCTGCAGGGGATGAGGGCATGGCTGTCGCCGTCGAATCCGACGGGGCCTCCTATGTCAGCCGGAAGAGCATCCGCGAACGCGAACGTCTGCGGCCTGAGAACTTGGCCCGCCACGGCTGGCGGAGCCTGCGGGTGTGGACGACCGATGCGTTCGTCGATCCGCAGCGCGAGGCCGAGCGGATCTTCGACGTCTGGAAGGACACCGTCGAGGAGCTCTCCCCGCAGGCAGTGCTCAACGCCGCCCGCGCGGCAGCCGTCGTCGTTGGCCGGCAGGGCAACCGCCCGCGCGTGACCCCGGGCCTGCCGGTCTACACCTACTCGGCTGAGGACTTCGATGCGATGCTCAACTGGATCCAATCTGATGGTGTTTCGCGCACCGACGCCGGGCTGAAGGACCAGCTGCGCTCCGCGCTGGCTGTCAAGAGCCGCGCCCACCGCGTCGACAGTGTGCTCACTGAAGCCGTGCAGCGATTCCGCCGCCGCGCCAACGAACGCAAGTCCACCCATGCGGGCACGAGTCAGCGAGAAGAAGACGTCTTCGTCCCGGCCGCTGATGCCAGACCGGACCAGACCGCTGTCATGCCGCAGTACGACACCGGCAAGCTGCGCGAACAGGAGCTGCTTGACGCCGGGCTGGTCGACAGTGACGAAGCGGACAGCTCCGCGGCGCCGGATGACAGCAAGGACAACAGCACTGCTGCAGGCGAGAGCACTGCTGCAGGCGAGAGCTTTGTACGAGCGACTACCACGGCAGGTAAGAACCCCACACCGACTGCGAGCACCACGGCAGATGAGGACGAGGCTGAGGCAGCCGACTCATCCAGCGGCAGCACGGGAGCCGAACGGAAGTCCGCCGATGCCTCCACTGTGGAGGACGCCGCATCCCCAGCAGCAGCGGATGCCGACGAGCCCGCCGGAAATGCTGCCGGGGCTGACAACCGGAAGTGCTGAGACCGTGACGAAGGATCCGCGGGTGCAGGCTGCGATCGAGGCCTATCGGCGCACTCTGCGCAACGAATCCGGGGGGTCCACTCCGGCTTCGGAGGCCAACGGCGACGAGCGGCTGCTGGCAGACCGGCCACCGCATTGGGCGACGAGATCCCACCCGGTCCCGGCATGGGCATCACGGCCGAATCCACGCCGAGTCGACTCCGCCACACGCCCAGCCGAAGATGTGCCTGAGACCGGCAGTGAAGCAACTGCCGGTGACGTAGGCGAGGCGTCCGCTGATACCGGCTCAGGAGAGCACGAGACGGACCGCTAAAACGACGATGACAACGGCGATCGCGACGTCGATTGCCTGCCAGAGGCGCGGTTTGGCCAGGACGGGCGCCAGCGCTCGGGAACCGAAGCCGATGACAAGGAACCAGCTGACCGAGGCGGCCATCGCCCCGAGCATGAACCACCACCGCCCGTCTGCACCCTGCTGATTGGCCAGATTGCCGACCATGACGACGGTGTCGAGGTAGACGCCGGGGTTGAGGAAGGTCAGCGCCAGAGTCGTGCGCACGATCTGCCTGCGGGTGCGCGGCTGTGCATCGGCGCTCAGACCGGTGGTGTGCCAGGCGGAGCGCAGCGTGATGAGAGCGAACCACACAAGATAGGCAGCACCCAGCCACTTGAGGGCTGTCAGCAACCAGGGCACCAGCAGAATGAGACCGCCGATGCCGATGGTGCCCAGGCCGATGAGCGCAACATCGGCGATGATGCAGATGGCCAGCACGACGCCGAGGTGTTCGCGGCGGATGCCCTGCCGGAGCACCAGAGCGTTCTGTGGGCCGACGGCGATGATGAGCGACCAGCCCGTCAGCGCGCCGGTGAGCAGGTGGAGAATCACTCAGGCATCGTAGGCCATGCGCGCCTCAAGCCGCTGGAACGGGCCGTTGCGTGAACGCAGCTGGCCAGCGGTGCCCCATTCGACGACCGTGCCGAGGTCGAGCACCCACACAGCAGCCGTATCGTCGATGAGGTCGGCCCGGTGGGTGATCTCGATGATCGTGAGGTTCTCGATCGACTGCAGACGCTGCCGGACCTCGGCTGCGGTGTCGGCATCGAGTTGGCTGAGGCCCTCATCGATGATGAGCACCTGCGGGTTCGGCAGCAGTGCGCGGGCCAGGGACAGCCGCTGCAGCTGCCCACCGGAGAGGCTCTGACCGCGCGCGCCGACCGGCTCTGCCAGCCGCTCAGTCCAGTCGGGCAGGCCGGCGAGCGTCAGTGCCTCAGCGATCTGCTCATCGGTGGCATCAGGGGCGGCCAGCGTGACGTTCTCCCGCAGGGTTCCGCGCAGTGTTGTCGGTCGCTGCGGGGCCAGTGAGATGCGTGAACGCAGCTCGGCAAGCGGCAGCTCGCGCACATCGGTGCCGGCCAGGCGCACTACACCGGATTCGGGGTCCCAGCCGCGCAGCAGCAGCCCAGCCAGCGTGGATTTGCCGCTGCCGGAGACCCCGACGATATGCGTCCACGTCCCCGCCTCAGCGTGCAGTGTCACGCACTCAAGTGCTTGCGGCCCGGCGTTCGGGTCATAGCTGAAGGTGACGTCGTCGAATTCGACACTCGCAGCCGCACCACTGCGTGAGGCGGTCGCTGCCGGACCGGAGCCAGCCTCAGATTCGCGTGCGTCACCGGTGGCAGCGAAAGCTGCGGGGGCTGTGCGGCTGGCGGAGTCGCTGACGGCAGGAACAGCGTCCATGATCTCGCGGATGCGGGAGGTGGCGGCGAAGGCGTTGTCGAGACCGGTGATGTAGTCCTCGAACCCGCGGGCAGGGCCGATGAGCCCGATGCCGACGGCCAGCGCTGTCATGATCGCAGCCGGTGAGGCTCCGGTGCCGGCACCGACGAGGAGGACGGCGATGAGACCCCCGCCCTGCAGCAGCACCGACAGGCCCGCCCGGATCGCCTGACTCGTCCCGACCTGCGCGGCAGCTGTCGTGCGTTCGTCGTCAACGCGTTCGAGGCCGTCGAGTCGCTGGTCGGTGATACCGAATCCGAGGATCTCGCGCATGCCCTGCACATCGTCGCCGAGGCGCTCGGCGATCTGGCCGCGCACGCGTGCCACCGCGTTGGCGGAGTCGACGGCCCCGCGCCGGGTCAGCAGTGGCAGGGCCAGCAGCGCCAGGACGGCAATCGCCAGTATCAGCGCCAGCCACGGATCCACAGCGATGCCGAGCCAGAGGAGTGCGATCACCGGGACGGCGACTGCGGAGACAGCCGGCGGCAGGGTGTGGGCGAAGAACACCTCGATCCGGTCGATGTCCGAGGTGGCCCGGCTCGCCAGCTCGGCTCCCGCACGGCCCTGCGTCGCAGCAGGCGCCTGGGGGATCAGCCGGGCGAAGAAGGCATCGCGCAGCCGCTGCAGCGAGGTGAAGGCGACATAGTGACCGGCATAGTGTTCGGCGTAGCGCAGCAGCGCCTTGACGATCGCCAGGCCGGCCAGCACGGCGACAGCAACCCCGGTGCCGACGGACTGGCCTGACAGCTGCGGGCCCGCAGCACGGATGAGCAGCGACGCGGCGACGACGAAGAGTGCGACCCCGAGCAGCTGGCCGAGCACCCGGGCGATGACCGCCAGGCCGAGCGGGGCGAGAAGCCCGCGGGTCTGACTGATGAGCCAGCCGGTGAGCTCCCGGCGGCGGGCAGTCGCATGCGTCATGACGGCGCCTCCGCCATCAGCTGACGCAGGTCGATGACCCGGTCAGCCGAGAGCACCGCCAACGGACGGTGGGCGATCGTGAGCACCGTGCGGCCGGCAGCCAGCCGGCGCAGGGCCTCAAGGATCGCCGCCTCACCGGCCAGATCGACCTGGCTGGTCGGCTCGTCGAGGATGAGGATCGGGGCATCACGCAGCGCAGCCCGGGCGATCGCCAGCCGCTGCGCCTGCCCGCCGGAGAGCAGCCGACCGTGCTCACCGACCGGTGTCGCCAGACCTGCCGGCATATTCCGCACATCGGCAGCCAGCCCGGCAGTCTCCAGTGCCTCCCACAGCTGGTCGTCATCGGCCTCGGGAGCGGCGATGCGCAGGTTGTCCTCGATCGTGCCGAGGAACAGGAACGTCTGCTGCTCAACGACGGCCAGCTGCTCGCGCACCGCTGCACGATCCGCTTCCCCGGTGTCGAGCCCGGCGACGCTCACCTCGCCGGAACGCGGCAGCAGGTGGGCCTGCAGGAGGGCGGCGATCGTCGACTTCCCGGCACCCGAAGGACCGATGAGCGCGACATGCTCACCGGGTGCGATGTCGAGGCTGAGCCTGGTGAACACCGGTGGCCCACCCGGCCAGCCCGCGGTGACCTCGCTGAGGCTGAGCGCAGCCCCGGCGGTCTCGACGTCCCCGCGGGGACGTACAGCACCCGCGCCGGCTGCCACCTCGGGCGCGGTGCCGGAATGCAGGTGCTCACTGAGACTGCGCTGGGCTGCCCGGCCGCTGATGCCGATGTAGAAGAACCGGCCGATGATGTCGACCGGACCGATGACAAGCGTGGTCATGAGCAGGACCGCCAGCGCCCCGCCGAGGCTCAGCGTGCCGGCGGCCAGGCCCTGCAGCGCCAGGGCGGTGGCGGCGACGACGACGGTGAGGGAGAAGGCGGCGTCGACGACGAAGATGAGCAGCTGGTTGCCGGCCAGCATCCGCATGATGCTCGACCGGTGCTCCTCCCCGCGTCGGGCCAGCTCAGCAGCGGTGCGCCCGGCAGCGCGCGCGTAGACGAGGGTGTCAAGCGCCTGGATCGCCTCGAGGAAGGCAGCGGTCAGACGGCCCTGTGTCATCCGGTACGACCGGCCGATCGGGCGCACCGCCCGCCGGAACCCGGCGATGACGACCGGGACGATGAGCAGCAGCAGGGCGAGGAACCCGGCGATCCGCCCGCTCACGGTCAGCGCCATGATCGCCAGCACGAGCAGCGGGGTGGTCAGCGCACCGATCATCGGGCCGATGAACGCCGCCCGGTAGTTCGCGGTCCGCTGCACCCCATCGGTGAGCAGCGACAGCAGGGAACCGGCCCGCGACTGCACATCGACAGCACCGAGGCGGTAGAGGCTGCCAAGCGCGGCCGCGCGCAGCTGCTTCTCGGCATCCGAGGCAGCCCAGGCGGAGAACCCGGCACCGGCAGCGGCCCAGATCGCAGCTGCGGCGGCGATGAGGATGAGCGTGAGGATCTCCGTTGGCAGCAGGCGCTTACCGAAGCTGAGCACATCGAGAGCCGATCCGAGGCTGAAGAACAGGAACGCCGTCGCCGCAGCCTGCGCCCACGCAGCAGCGGTCGAGACGGCCAGCACCCAGCCGGGCACAGCCTGGCGCAGCCGCTCATGCAGCGGAGCCTCCGGTGCGCTTGAGGCACCGGGATGACCATGCGGATGCGCAGCCACGACAGCCTCCTGGCAGGGGACGGGATCGGTATCGCAGACCATCATACGGAGTGGTACGGACACCGCCCCTCCCGGCCGAGAGGCGGGACATCGTTCCTGGTCACACGGTGAGGTAATGGCGACGTCCGTGGGTGTGCCTAGACTCGGCCACATGAGCACCGACGCATCTGCACCCCAGCCAGCCACCGCCTCGGCGGCGGCCTCCGACCCGCAGCTGCACGCGGCCGCCCTGGAGGTGCTGCGCGAGCTCACCGGCCGAGCTGACGCGCAGTTCCATCCCGGCCAGTTCGAGGCGATCGCAGCGCTGGTCGCCCAGCACCGGCGTGCACTCGTCGTCCAGCGCACCGGCTGGGGCAAATCAGCTGTCTACTTCGTCGCAGCGACCCTGCTGCGCCGGGCCGGCTGCGGGCCCTCACTCATCATCTCCCCGCTGCTGGCGCTCATGCGCGACCAGGTCGCAGCCGCCGAACGCGCCGGCGTGCGCGCGGTGACGATGAATTCGTCCAACGCCGAGGCATGGGACCAGGTGCGTGCCGACCTGGCCGCCGGTGCCGTCGACGTGCTGCTCATCTCGCCCGAACGGCTGGCCAACCCGTCCTTCCGCTCCGAGGTGCTGCCTGGGCTCATGGCCGATCTCGGGATGATCGTCATCGACGAGGCCCACTGCATCTCCGACTGGGGCCACGACTTCCGGCCCGACTACAGGCGCATCGGCTCGATCCTGGCAGAGCTGCCCGGATCGATCCCGGTGCTGGCGACGACCGCGACGGCCAACTCCCGGGTCGTCGACGATGTCGCCGAGCAGCTCGGCCACGATGCGCTCGTCATCCGCGGGCAGCTCGCCCGCGACTCCCTGCGCCTAGGTGTGATGGCCAAGTCCGAACCGGCCCGCCGGCTCGCCTGGCTGTGCGAGCACCTCGGCGACTTCACTGGCTCGGGCATCATCTACACCCTCACCGTCGCCGCCGCCCAGGATGCTGCGCGGGCGCTCACGCAGGCTGGGTGGAATGTCGCCGCCTACACCGGTGCTTCGGATGCTGATGAGCGGGCGGCGATGGAGGCTGCGCTCAAGGCCAATGAGGTCAAGGCGCTCGTGGCGACCTCGGCACTCGGGATGGGCTTCGACAAACCGGATCTGGGATTCGTCATCCACTTCGGCGCCCCGTCCTCACCAGTGGCGTACTACCAGCAGGTCGGCCGTGCCGGGCGCGCAACCGAGTCAGCTGATGTGCTGCTCATGCCCGGGCCGGAGGACGAGCGGATCTGGGAGTACTTCGCCACCGCATCGATGCCCGATGAGGAGACCGCCGCCGCGGTGCTGGCCAGCCTCAGCGCCGAGGAGCCGATGTCGATTCCGGCGCTCGAGACCGTCGTGGGGGAGAAGCGGGCGAGGCTCGAGCTGCTGCTCAAGATCCTGCAGGTCGATGGGGCCGTCGATCGGGTGCGCGGCGGATTCGTCACCACCGGGGCCGGCTGGACCTACGACGCCCAGCGCTACGCCGCGGTCGCGGCCACACGAGCCCGTGAGGCCGATGCGATGCGGGAGTACGAGCGCACGCAGATGTGCCGGATGCGCTATCTCACCGGCCAGCTCGATGACGACACGACCGGTGACTGCGGCCGGTGCGACAACTGCGTCGGCCCGTGGTTCTCCACCGAGGTCAGCGACTCCGGTCTGCAGACTGCCGGTAGCCAGCTGGCAGGCGTCGGACTGCCGGTCGCCCCGCGCGCCCAATGGCCGACCGGTCTCGACCGCCTCGGTATCGAGTTGCGCGGCAAGATCGCCTCGGCTGAGAGGTGCGCCGAGGGCCGGGTCATCGCCCGGCTCACCGATTTGGGAATCGGCCAGCGCCTGGCCGAGACCTTCAGCACCGGGCAGACAGACGCTCCGGTGCCCGAGGCGATCGGTCAGGCTGCCGTGAAGGTGCTCGCCGACTGGGACTGGCAGTCCCGGCCCGAGGTGGTGATCTCGGTGCCGAACACGCTGCGGCCGGTCTTCACCCGGTCACTGGCAGCCGGCCTCGCTTCGGTCGGGCAGATGCAGGACATCGGTGAGTTCGAGCTGCTGCGCGATCCCGGCTCCCCTGACGTCAACTCTGCGTTCCGGGTCAGGAACCTCGCCGGTGCGTTCCGGCTGACAGACGAGCAGGCCGCTGCCGTGAACGGGAAGACGGTGCTGCTCGTCGATGCGCTCATCGTCTCCCGCTGGACGATGACGGTCCTCGCCCGCCAACTGCTGCAGGCAGGCGCAGCTGCCGTGCTGCCCTTCGCCGCCGCCCAGCAGGCCTAGCGGACGCGGTAGCGCATGAAGCTCGGGGCGGCTGCCGCAGCGATGAGCACACCAATGATGACGAGCACACCACCACCAGCAGTCGCCCAGGTGGTGCCGATACCGGTGGCGACATAGCCGTGCAGCACATCAGCGATGCGCGGGCCACCGGCGACCACGACGATGAAGACGCCTTGCAGTCGTCCGCGGACCGCATCGTCGGCGGCCTGCTGGAGGATCGTCATGCGGAAGGCGGCTGAGACGACATCGGCGACGCCGCCGATGGCCAGGAATAAGACGGCGCCGATGAGGGCGAACATCCACCAGTTTCCGGCCGCTGGCAGGACCAATCCGAGCCCGGTCATCGCCGCACCCCATACGAGGATGCAGATGACGACCGCCCGGCCCTGCCGGTTGACCCGTGAGACCCAACCGGAGAAGATCCCGCCGAGCAGCGCACCGAAGGGGATCGCGGCGGAGAGCAGAGCGAAGACGAACCCGCCGGAGCCGGGGCCGCCGAACGTCTCGTGAGCGATCTGCGGGAACAGCGCCCGGGGCATGCCGAAGACCATCGCGATGATGTCGACGACAAAGCTCATGAGCAGCACCGGGGCGGTGATGAGATAGGCGAAGCCGTCGACGACGCTGCGCACGCCCGCACGGCGCCTGCCCGGGCCTGCCGCCTCGCCTGCGCGCTGCGGCGGCAGGGACGGCAGCCGCCAGATCGCCCACACGGACACGAGCAGCGCCAGTGCGTCGAAGAGGTAGAGGAAGGAGAAGCCGATGACCGGGATGAGCATCCCGCCGACCAGCGGGCCGACGACTGCGCCGAAGGTCATGAGCGTCATATTCAGCGCATTGGCTGCCGGCAGCTGGCCACCGGGCAGGATCGCCGGCAGGATCGCGCTGCGGGCCGGCTGGTTGAGTGCGAAGAACATCTGCTGGATCGCATAGACGCTCAGCAGCAGCCACACATTCGTCGACCCGAGAGCCGAGAGCAGGAAGAGCCCGAAGCTGGCTGCGACGAGGCCGCAGCCGGAGCCGAGCATGAGGATGCGCCGGTCCATGACATCAGCCAGCGCACCGCCGTAGAGACCGAAGATCACCAGCGGGACGAGCCCGAACAGTCCAGCCAAGCCGACATAGCTCGACTGCCCGGTCAGGGCATACAGCTGGGCGGGGATGGCGACGATCGTGACCTGTGCACCGATGACGGTGACGATGTTCGCCGACCACAGCCGCCGGAACGTCGGCGTGCGCAGCGGCCGGGTATCGGCCAGTAGATCCTTGAGAGCCACTGCCTCAGTCTAGGGGCAGATCAGACGGGTCAGCGTTCGCGCCGCAGACGACCACGGTGACCTGCTCGCCGGGGGTCGGCCGGTAGGCACCCGAGAGCAGCGCAGCCAGAGCTGTCGCCCCGCCGGGTTCGGCGGCGATGCGGGTCTGGCGCCACAGCCACGTGCGCGCCTCCCCGATCGCTGCGTCGGTGACGAGCACCGGTGCCAATGCGTTCTGGCAGGCGACAGCGAAGCAGATCTCGCCGATCGTGCTGGCCCCAAGCGAATCGGCTGCCACGCCGCTGGGGCTGATCGGTGTGCGCTCGCCGTTCTCCAGCGCGGTGTGCAGGGCCGCACACGTCTCCGGTTCGACCGGCACGACGTTGGCATCGGATCCGAACCAGGCGGCGATCCCGCCGACGAGGCCACCACCGCCGGTGGCCACAAGGACCGTCGGGACCTCCGCCTCGGCGCCGGGGCCGGTCCGTTCTGCGGTGCCTGTCTGGTCCTTGGTGCGGCTGCGCAGCTGTGCGTCGAGTTCCAGCCCGAGGGTGCCCTGGCCGGTGACGGTGGCAGGGGAGTCGTAGGCGTGCAGGGCCCGCGCGCCGGGCTGGGCGGCGGCCTCCTGGCTGGCGGCGAACGCATCGGCATAGACCTCACCGGTGACGGTGACCTCAGCACCCATTGCTCGAAGTCGGGAGACCTTCGCCTCTGGGGCGGTTGAGGGGACGAAGATGCGGGCCGGGATGCCGAGTACGGAGGCGACATGTGCGACGGCCAGGCCGTGATTGCCACCGGAGGCGGCTACGAGGCTCTTCGGCGCCTCGGCGGCGGTGAGCGCACCGGTGAAGGCGCCGCGGGGTTTGAAGCTGCCGGTGTGCTGGAAGAGCTCGAGCTTGAGCGTCACCGGCGTGCCGTCGGGCAGGGTGATGTCGAGCAGCGGGGTGCGGCGGATATGGCTGCTGATGAGCGAATGCGCGGCGGTGATCTCGTCACGCGTGGGAACGATCGACATGCCGGCCAGTCTAGTGGCGGCCGGCCGACGGGGGCGTCCATCCGGCCGGCGAGCACCTGGCCGAACCGGGCGTGGCCCGCCACGCCCGTTCAGGTTACTGCCGGGGGCTCACCGGCGAAAGGAGATCGGCCGGACTCAGCGCTGATTCTCAGCTGTGGAGTCCTCCGTGTCACCGGCTGCTTTGGCGCGCTTGGATTCGGTGTGCACGCTCTTGGCTGTCGACCACACGACGATGCCGACGATGATCGCCAGCGAGATCCACATCGCGTAGCGGTCGATGACCTGGATGATGTCGACGGCGGCCTGCCCGAGGTTGTAGCCCAGGGCAGTCCAGACCGCGGTCATGGCTGCTGCGCCGGAGATCTGGGCGGTGAGGAACAGCGGCAGCGACATCCGGGAGTACCCAGCGACCAGCCACACGATGGTGCCGGGGATGCCGGGCACCCGGGAGATGAAGACGAAGATGAACAGCAGCCAGGCCGGCAGGTTCTTCAGCTTGCTGAACCGCTTGCGCTGGCGTTCGGACTGGGCGAAGAGGTTAACCGCGCCGTCACCCCAGCGGCGGCCGGCCAGCCAGAACATCCAGTCGAACTTGGCCATGCCGATCAGGCCGGCAATGAACACGAGGGTCAGGGACAACTCGCCGATCCCGGCGTAGGCGCCGGCGCCGACGATCGCGGATTTCGCGCCGGTGAGGAATTCCAGCAGCACCGGGTGGTTGGCGATGAGCTGCGGGCGGAAGGGCAGCAGTGCGAGGTAGAACAGCGGCACACCGAACACGGCAACGAGCAGGAGCTTGTCGACGATCGTGGCCTCGCCTTCCCACGGGGCGAGGTCCTTGAATGACTGCGGCTGGGCTGGGGGTGCCTCAGCGCGGTTCTGCGGGTCCGCAGCCGGTGCCTCGGTCTCGGGTGCACGGCGGTGGTGGGGGAGCCGGTGCTGCTCGTCGGTCATGGCGTCAAGAGTAGTCGGGCGCACCCGACGATGACAGCCGAGCATGGCAGCGGCTGGTGGCGACATGCGAAAGGGCCGGGAGGATTGCGGTGATCCTCCCGGCCCTTCGGTCGGTCACACGCCGAGGCGTGTGCTCAGTGGCATGTCAGTGGCGCGGGTTTCCGTCGCCTGCGGAGTTCGGCATGTCCTGGGCTCCGCCGGGCACGCCGGGGGTGCCGGAGGCGCCTTCGGCGAAGCGCTGGTCCGGCACGGCGTTCTGCCGTCCCTGGGCGATGAGGTCGCGGATCTCGGCGAGCAGCTCCTCGCTCGACGGCGGAACTTCGTCTTCCGGGGCGCCGCGCTTGCGCAGCTCGTTGATCTTGTTCATCGGCATGATGATGACGAAGTACACCACAGCAGCGACGATGAGGAAGTTGATGCAGGCGGTGATGACCGCTCCGATGTCGACCTTCGTCGCCTCCACGCCGTCACGCAGGTAGAACGACAGGGCCGGGGACTCCGGCGAACCGATGGCGGCGATGAGCGGGTTGATGATCTTGTCGGAGATCGCGGTGACGATGGCAGTGAAGGCACCGCCGATGATGACTGCGGTCGCCAGTTCGATGACGTTTCCGCGCAGAATGAAGTCTCTGAAGCCTTTGAGCATAGTCATGTCCTTTCCAGACCTGGCAGCCTGCGCGCACGCACGCGATCACCGGCTGCCCTGTGTACGTTCCGATCATAGCCGGTGAGCTCATATGAGCTGCGGGTTGCAGGCCCGTCATCAGAGCAGAGTCGTGACCAGCGGGTCGGGTGAGCACGGCCGGGCCAAGTGAGCACGGTCGGGTCAGTTGAGCACAGCGAAGCTCAGTGAGCTGCCGGCGATATCGGCCAGCGCGGCCGCCTCATCAGAGTGCACCCGCAGCACCACGACGGTTGAACGGTCAAGCGGGGAGCTGCCGGCGTCTGCCTGCTGGATCGACTCGACGACCGCGTCCTCGACGACCGCTGGGCCGCGCTGCAGCCCGGTCAGCGGGTCCTCGTCGTCCCCGGCTGGGTCGCTGCCGATGCCGGCAGCGAAGACGCGCACATGGTGCCCGGGGCGCAGCACCTGCGCCGCTGCGCCGTCGCCGACCTCCACCGGCAGGGCGACCATGCCCTCGGGCAGTGGTTCAGCGCGCGGAGTCAGGAGTGCGTGCTCGGTCAGCACAGCTCCGGCCGCCACCTCAGATGTCGCCGTCGCCCCGACGACGGCGGCGGTCTCGGTCAGCGCACCGGCGGGCACGAGGTTCGGTGGGAAGCGCACGAGGGACACATCGGCTGCCGAGAGTTCGCTGCCGGCGCTGATCTGGCTGCTGGCCACGAGCACGTGCGTCCCGCCGGTGCGCGGGATGAGCAGCCACACCGCCAGCATCGTCGCCACCGCGAGTGCGGCCGCCCCGAGGATCCGGCGGCGCCTCAGAGCCGTGCGGGTGTGCACCGCTGCCGAGGCGGTGCTCGCCTGCGGTTCGCGGGTGCCGGCTGGCTGTCGGGTGGGACGTGTGAGAAGCGAGAGGACCATGGGCTGAGTCTGACGGGCAGGCACATTCAGACGGGTAGCTCAGCGGAAGCTGTGGACAGCGTTGTGCCTGTCATCCACAACCGCAGCAGGGGGTGTCAGCGGGGCTGACCAGTCCAGATGCCAGCGGGACCGGTGCGCCGGCCTTCTGTCATGACGCGGAGGTCGCTGCCGTCTTCGACGAGGTAGTGCTGCTCGACGAGCTGGCAGAGGAGGCACTGTCCGAGTTGCTCGACGAGGAGGCTGAGGCGTCAGAAGACGAGGCCGATGAAGATCCGGAATCGCCACCCGACGCGCTCGCAGATCCGTTGGCGGAGCCGTTGCTGGCCGACCCGCTGCCGGCAGTCGCGCCGTGGTCGTTGCGGTAGAAGCCCGAGCCCTTGAAGCTCACCCCGATCGAGCCGAAGACCTTCCGCAGCCGTCCGTGGCACTGCGGGCATTCGGTGAGCGCATCATCGGTGAACGCCTGATGGATGTCGAAGGCGTTGGAGCACTCGGTGCAGCGGTAGGCGTAGGTGGGCACAGCAGACCTCTCTTGCGGGCGGAAATCCGTCAAGAAGTATAGCCCTACTCGCATGCGCCCGCGCCGGCGCCTCCGGACACCGCCTGCAGACCGGTCTCGGTCGCCATTGCCGTGACCGCAAGATCCCACTCCTCGCGGCCGATTTCACCCAGCACTTCGTCGGAGTAGCAGACGCCGATGAAGTCGACCGTCGCCGAGGTAGTGGGCGCCTGTCCCTGCGGGCCGAAGGTCCGATCGTAGAACCCGGCCCCGTTGCCCAGCCGGGCACCAGCGGGGCCGTAGGCCAAACCCGGCACGAACACCACACCCACCGGCGGGTGATCAGCGGTGCCGGCCACCGCCTCGGGCGCGGTGAGCACCGGTTGGGGTTCGCGGATCTGCCACGTGCCGACCCGGGGCAGGCTTTCCATCGCGGTCTCCAGCCGGCCGAAGCGCAGCGGCTCACCCGGGGTGGTGACCGGCAGATAGACCGTCCGGCCACGGGCATGCAGGTCGTCGAGGAGCAGATCGAGGTTCGGCTCCCCCGGCAGGGCCGCATAGGCAAGGACTGCACCCTCATCCGGCACGCAGCCGGCGAGCACCTCGGCGAAGGCAGCAGCGGCCCCGTCACGGGTGCGGCGACCAGCGCGGATGCGGCTGCGCAGCTCGGCTTTGGCGGCCGCGTTCGAGGTCTCGGTCACTGCCCTCACTCCTATGCGTACACTGAGGATATGACTGAGAATAGCAACGCCGCTGTGACCAAGGCCGTCATCCCCGTGGCCGGGCTGGGCACCCGCTTCCTGCCGGCGACGAAGGCCACCCCGAAGGAGATGCTGCCGGTTGTCGACAAGCCGGCCATCCAGTACGTCGTCGAGGAGGCCGTGCATGCCGGCCTCAACGACATTCTCATGATCACCGGGCGCAACAAGCGCCCGCTGGAGGATCACTTCGACCGCGTCGACGGACTCGAGCGCGCCCTGGAGAAGAAGGGCGATACAAAGAAGCTCGCCGCCGTCCAGCACTCCTCGGAACTGGCCGACATCCACTACGTCCGCCAGGGCGATCCGCTCGGCCTCGGCCACGCGGTGCTCAAGAGCGAACTGCACGTCGGCAACGAGCCCTTCGCCGTGCTCCTCGGCGATGACCTCATCGACGAATCGAACCCGATCCTCGAATCGATGATCGCGGTCCAGCAGGCCACCGGCGGCAGCGTCGTCGCTCTCATGGAGGTCCCGCACGAAGACGTCGGCCTCTACGGCTGCGCGGCCGTCGAGGAGGTCGACATCGACGGCGCGGTGCGCATCACCGGCCTGGTCGAGAAGCCCGACCCGTCCGAGGCGCCGAGCAACCTGGCGATCATCGGCCGCTACGTGCTGGCCCCGGAGATCTTCCCCGTCCTGCGCAACACCCCGCCGGGACGCGGCAACGAGATCCAGCTGACCGACGCGCTGCAGACCCTGGCCGCCGACCCGGACTCCAACGGCGTCTACGGCGTCGTGTTCTCCGGCGACCGCTACGACACCGGCGACAAGATCAGCTACCTCAAGGCCGTCATCACGCTCGCCGGGCGCCGCGACGACCTCGGAGACGAACTCAACGGCTGGCTGCGCGAATACGTCGCCGGCCTCGACAGCTGAGCGATCTGATGACCGGACTGTTCGGCAGCGCTGCCGGCGGGTCCCAGGCCGCCGAGACCTACGGCGCGCTCGTCATCGCTGCCGGCCGGTCCCGCCCCTTGGCGGGCCGGAAGGTGACAGCCGCTGCCGAGGCGGCGGAGACGATGCTCGATGAGTACGGTTTCGACGTCAAGACCAGCGCCGCCGAGGTGGGCGAGGCGCTGCACGAGCGGCTCGCCGGCCTCGGCGGTCCTGATGCCCGGGCCCGGCTCGTCGTCATCGTCGGCCGGCTCGGTGTCGGCCTCGGTGAGGACCTCGCCACCGATGTCGGTGAGGCGCTCGACCACTCGGTGCCGGGACTGGCCCAGTCGATCCGCCGCGCCCAGCTCGATGCCGGGTACTCCCGGTCGGTTTTCGAGTCCCCGGCCTGCGGCTGGATCGGCGACACCCTCGTGCTCACCCTGCCCGATGACGTCACCGGCGTGCAGGCGGCCATCCAGGAGGTCGGGGCGATCATCCTCGATGTGCTCGACGAACTGAGCGACGACGACGAGGAAGCAGGCGGCGATGACACCGGCACCGGAGCCGTCGTCCATGACCTGCGCCCGAAGGTCGTCCCGCTCAACCGCACCCCTGACAGCGATCCGCAGCGTCCGTGAGCTCCTACTGGCCGGTTGAACTGCGCGAGGGCGAGGTGCTGCTGCGCCCCCTCACTCGCCGCGATGCCAAGGACTACGCCGAGGTGCGCGCCCGCAACCGCGCCTGGCTGACCCCATGGGAGGCCACCGACCCGCGCGGCGGCGAACCTGCCGACTTCCACCACCTGCGCCGGCTGCTGAATCGGCAGGCGAAGACCGGCCGGTTGCTGCCCTTCGTCATCGACATCGGCGGCCGGCTGCACGGCCAGCTCACCGTCTCCGGGTTCCAGTGGAGCTCGCTCATGACCGCCCAGCTCGGCTACTGGATCGACGAGCAGCTCGCAGGCCGCGGCCACACCCCGACCGCCGTGGCGCTGGCCACCGATTACTGCTTCACCGCGCTTGGGCTGCACCGGATGGAGATCAACATCCGCCCGGAGAACACCGCCAGCCTGCGCGTGGTCGAAAAGCTCGGCTTCCGCTATGAAGGACGCCGCGAACGCTATATGCACATCGACGGCGCCTGGGCTGACCATCTGAGCTTCGCGCTGCTGCGCGAGGACGTCCCCTTCGGCCTGCTCGACTACTGGCAGCGCAACCGCTCCGACCACCAGCCGGGCACCTGAAGAGCAGTTTCTCGACACACCCTCCGTGATCCGATCGTGACAGTCGCTGCGGCCATACAGTTGTGGTGTGGAGGCAAGCATCACGGTTCTCATCGCACTCGTCGTGCTCTTCGCGTTCACGTTGCCGGCAATCCTGCGGCGAACGGACCGCGCAGTGGCACAGCGCGAGCTCAGCGAGGTGCCCGAAACCGCGGAGATCTGCCAGCGCCCGGCGGCTGCCGAGCCGTGTGCTGAGGAGCCTGCCCGCCCGGAGCTCTTCGCCGCCTCCACCCCCGCCTCCCGCTACGCCCCGCCACCCGGTGTCGAGGTCGTGACCGAACCTGCGCAGCTGAGCCTGCGCCGCCCCGCCCCGGCCCTGTCCGTCATCGACGGCGGAGCCGAGGACACCGCCGCAGAAGCCGAAGCCGACACTGCGGAGGCCGAGTACATCGAGCTGCCGCTGGCCGCCGGTGAGACCCACACTCTGACCCAGCTGCACACCGCCGCGCAGACGGCGACGCTGCGCGACCGCCGCCCCGACAACCACCTGGATGCGATGATGACGAACACACCCGATGCCGGACCTTCCCCGACGCACCGCAGCCGCCCGGCTGCCATGCCGGCTCACCTGCGTCGTCACCTCGACACTGCCCGCACGCAGGCAGCGACCGGCCCCCGCCGTCCCGCTGCCCCCGGCGCGGGAACCGGCAGCCACCGCGCCCGAGGCGGTGCACCGCAAGCAGGCAGCGCCCACTCGGCCCGCCGGCCGGCTCCGGAGATCGACGGGCAGACCGCAGAGAAGATCGCTGGCATCCGCTCGATCATCCCGATGGTCTCCGTCGTGTTCCTCGGCATGCTCGCGGCCACCCTCGTCACCGCCGTGCTCGCCGCCTTCAGCGTCGTGCCCTGGGCGGTGCCCCTGCTGACGGCAGTCATCGCCGCCGGCTCCGTCGTCCTCGTCGGCTCACTCAACAAGCGCGTGCGCACCCTGCGCCGCGAGGCGACCGCACCGGCCGCACGCACGGCACGCAGCTACGAACCTGCACGCGGTCAGCAGCGCCCGGCTGAGCATCCTGCCCAGCAGCGCCGCACCGCTGAGGTCGTCTCCGCCCGCCGCGCCCATGCCGCCGAGGTGCTCGACAGCTCTGAACCCCGCCAGCCGGCTGAGGTGCCGGCCAGCTCGCAGGCCCGCCGCTTCCCGCGCCACATCCTCGACATCGACGAGACCCCGGCTGCCGAGAAGACGACCGCAGACGACACCGCCGCCGAGGCGCCCGCAGAGCCGGCTCCAACACCGGCACAGGTCGAGGCCGCCGACGCCGAGTCCCCGGCTGACGAGTCGGTCGAGGACCAGGTCACTGACGCTGCTGAGGACGATGCGGACTCGAACGCGGAGAACGACACGACCGTCATCGTCTCCCGCACCACTGAGGCCGCCCTGTCGCTGAGCTTCGGCCCGAAGCCAGCGAAGGACACTGCAGAGACCGCCGAGGCTGATGCGGAGACCGAGGCTGATGCTGAGGACAAGGACGAGCGGGCAGAGACCGTGGGCACGGATCCCTTCGCTCAGCGTCTGCAGGCCACCGGCTGGAAGCCCAGCCCGCTGCCGAAGCCGACCTACGTCGACGCCCCAGTCGTCGAACGCGATCAGCCTGAGCCGGTCGTCGCCGATGCCACCTCGTTCACCCTCGAACCGCAGTCGAAGGAATCGCTGGCCGAGATGTTCGCCGCCGAGCTCGGCTACCGCCCCGAGCTTCAGGACGCAGCACGTGACGAGGACGCCGAGTCCGGCCCACTGTCCCACGGCCGCACCGCGATCCGCTTCAAGGCCACCGGCACAGATTCCGGCGCCGGGGTCGCGAGCATCGACGACGTGCTCGCCCGCCGCCGCGCCTGAACCACCCGCCAACGCTGAAGGCCCCGAACCGATCGGTTCGGGGCCTTCGCGGCGATGTGCCGGCTGAGCTCAGCCGGAGTTCACATCAGCTGCGCGGGGTCGTGACGTACTTGACCTCGAGGAACTCGTCGATGCCGACCTGTCCGCCCTCACGGCCGAGACCGGAGTGCTTGACTCCGCCGAACGGCGCGCCCGGGTTCGACACGAGACCGGTGTTGAGGCCGATCATGCCGCATTCGAGCTGCTCGGAGAGCTTCATGCCGCGAGCGAGGTTCTCGGTGAAGAGGTAGCCGGAGAGACCGAAGTCGGTCTCGTTGGCCATCTCGACGGCCTCTTCATCGGTGTCGAAGGTGAAGATCGCAGCGACGGGCCCGAAGATCTCCTCCTTGCGGATCTCGGAGTCCTCCGAGACGTTCGTCAGCACGGTCGGCTCGTAGAAGTAGCCAGGTCCGTCGACCTTCTTGCCGCCGGTGAGGACCTTCGCGCCCTTCTCGACAGCGTCGTCGACGAGGCTGGCGACCTTGTCGCGAGCCTTCTCCTCGACGAGCGGGCCGATCTTGTTGTTCTCATCCAGGCCGTTGCCGACGGTCATCTTGCCCATCTCATCGGCCATGCGCTGCGCGAACTCATCGGCCAGCGAGGAGTGGACGAAGAAGCGGTTGGCAGCCGTGCAGGCCTCGCCGATGTTGCGCATCTTGGCCAGCAGCGCACCTTCGACGGCCTTGTCGAGGTCAGCGTCCTCGCACACGACGAACGGGGCGTTGCCGCCGAGCTCCATCGAGGACTTCATGACGTTCTGCGCGGCCTGCTCCAGCAGTCCGACACCGACCTCGGTCGAACCGGTGAAGGTGACCTTGCGGGCGATGTTCGACTCCATCCACGGGGTCACAACCCGGCGAGCGGAGTTCGAGGTGACGACATTGAGCACACCGGCGGGCAGGCCGGCGTCATTGAGCACGTCGACGAGCATGAGCGAGGTCAGCGGGGTGAGCTTCGCAGGCTTGAACACCATCGTGCAGCCGGCCGCGATCGCCGGGCCGATCTTGCGGGTGCCCATCGCCAGCGGGAAGTTCCACGGGGTCACGAGCACCGACGGGCCGACCGGCTCACGGGAGACCATAATGCGGTTCTTGCCATCAGTGGACTGCATGAAGTTGCCGGAGACGCGCACGGCCTCCTCGGCGAACCAGCGGAAGAACTCAGCACCGTAGGCGACCTCGCCGCGGGACTCGGCGATGCCCTTGCCCATCTCGGCGGTCATCACCGTGGCGATGTCCTCCTGGCGCTCGATGAGCAGCTCATAGGCCCTGCGCAGGATCTCGCCGCGCTCACGCGGGGGCACGGCAGCCCATTCGGCCTGCTTCTCACCGGCGACGCGGATCGCCTCCTCGGCATCGGCTGCCGAACCGTCGGCGACAGTCGCGATGACCTCACCGGTGGCCGGGTTCTCCACGTCGATGGTCTTGCCGCCTTCGGCCTCGCGCCATTCGCCGTTGATGAAGAGACCGGTGTTGACCTTGTCCAGAATGGGCTGGATGTCCATGTTCGCCTCCTTGAGAAACGAGAGTTCGTCTGAAACTGCGGGGTTCCGCTGCCAGTCTAGACCGCGGCCGCACATTGTGAAGCCGAGCCGAGCGCACATGAGACTCCGCAGTGCTGACCAGCACAGAAGCCGGTCAGCTGGGGCGGGGAATCAGGCGAGGTGGTCCTGCCACTGCGGGTGCTTGCCGACGTAGTGCTCGACGTAGGAGCAGGTCGGGCTGATCCGGAAGCCGGCATCGACGGTGTCGGTCAGCGCATAGTCGACGAGCGCGCCGGCCAGCCCGCGGCCGCCCCATTCAGGGGAGACGACGGTGTGGTCGAAGTCGCGGATGCCACCGGCACCGGCCTCGCCGGACTGGTGGTAGTCGGCGAACCCGATCTGCTCGCCGTCATGGCTGATGGTGTAGCGGCTGGCCTCGGCGTCGTGGGCCAAGGAGAAGGTCTGGGAGTCGACGGTGATGTCCATGTGCGTCCTTTCATCGACCTGCCGGCGGCCGGCTGGGAGTCTCGACCACCTCGGGAACGGCAGCGTCCTCACGACCGACTCTACTCCCGTCATGCGAGCGGCCCGGACGCGCGGCGATCCGCCCGCTAGGCTGGTGGGAAACCGCCGCAGGCCCAACCCGGGAGGACCCATGAAGATCATCGACGGTGACACGATTCTTGCCCACATGGATTACGGAAAGGCGATCGAGGCGCTGCGCAATGCGCTCACCGGTGACTTCGACCCTGCTGATGACTCCGCTCGTGTCTCCGCTGAGCTCAGCCGCGGTGAGTTCCTCTTCATGCCCGCCGAGCTCGGCCGCTACTGCGGGTTCAAGGCCCTGACCGTCACCCCGGACAACCCTGATGACGGGCATCCGCGCATCCAGGGCAGCTACCTGCTGCTCGACTCCTACAACCACACGACGCTGGCCTACCTCGACGGGATCGCGATCACGAACATCCGCACCCCGGCCGTCTCGCTGGCCGGCGTCAAGGACGTCATCGAACGGCGGTTCCCCGACGGGGTGCGCCTGGCCCTCTACGGCGTAGGTCCGCAGGCCCTACCGCACATTGATGCGACTGCGGCGGTGACGAAGATCCACGACGTCAAGGTCGGCGTCAAAAGCCTCGAGCGTGCCGATGAGGTGCTCGCCGGGCTTGAGGACCGCGGGCTGAGCGGCTCGCCGATCCTCTCCGGCAGCGAAGGCGCCGAGCAGGCGCTGCACGACTGCGATCTCATCATCACCGCGACCTCGGCCTCCGAGCCGCTGTTCAATGCCGCGAGCATCCGCAAGGACGCGATCGTCGTGGCGATCGGCTCCCATTCCCCGGACTGCCGTGAGCTGCCGGCTGAGCTGCTCGGCCGCGGCACCGTCATCGTCGAAGCGAAGCACACCGCCGAGGCCGAATGCGGCGACCTCGTGCTGGCGATCGCGGAGAACGAGCTGACGATCGACGACGTCGTGACCTTCCGCGACGTCGTGTGCAAGGGCACCGAGATTCTCGACCCGGACAAGCCGGTGGTGTTCAAGACCTCCGGCATGTCGTGGGAGGATCTGGCGATCGCCTCAGCCGTGTACGAGGCGCTCGAACGGTGACGACACCGGCAGGGGAGGCCTTCGCACCCGCGCAGGTGGGTGAGGCTGACATTCCCGACTGGGTCGCCCTCATCGAATCCGCCTACCGCGGGAACGCCTCGCGGGCGGGCTGGACGACCGAGGCCGATCTGCTCGACGGGCAGCGCCTCGATCCGCAGCTGGCTGCCGAGACGCTGGCCGAACCCCGCACTGTCGTGTTCCTCGTGCGCTCACCTGATGGGACGCCGCTGGCGACCGTGCAGCTCGTTGAGCGGGATGACGCGTGTGCCTACCTCGGCATGTTCGCCGTCGCTCCGGCCGCGCAGGGCACCGGCACCGGTTCGAAGCTCATGGCCTGGGCCGAGGCGTGGGTCAAGGAGAACTGGGATGCCGCCCGGATCCGGATGAGCGTCATCCGACAGCGCACCGAGCTCATCGCCTACTACGAGCGCCGCGGCTACGCCAATACCGGTGAGATTGAGCCGTTTCCCTACGGGGACGAGCGCTTCGGGATCCCCAAACGCGACGATCTGGAGTTCGCGATCCTGGAGAAGCGGCTGCGGTAGGAGCCGCCGAGATGCGTGACCACGGTCTACAAGAGTAGAATCGTTTTATAGGATTACTCTTGTAAGGGGGCAGGTATGGACATCTCTGAGCTGCTCCGTGATCTCGATGTGCGCGTTGATCCTGGAACCTCAGGGACCTGGAGGCTGACGCCTGCCGATGGTCGACCCGTAGAGGTGAACCCGTGGGCTGCCCAGGAGCGAGTGACAGCGCATACGCTTCGGGCCACCGGTTCTGGGCTACGTACTCTCTACGCGGGACGGTCAGCGACTGCAGGCGTAGTCGATCGGGCGCGGCACGGCGAGATCGATCTGCTCACTGAGACTCCTCGACGTTTGATCCTGAACGGGCGTGAGATCTGCCAAACCCGGGCTGGAGCGCGCAGTTATACCAAACGGCCGCGGCGGGGCCCGCTGCCATGGGTGAGGTGGGCGGTGATGCGAAGTCTGCTCGCCACCAGCGAGCCTGTTTCCCAGCGCGAGCTCTCCGACGTGCTCGGAGTGACCCAGCAGGCTGTCTCACTGGCCTTGACACAGATCGATTGTGACCGCGGTGAATCGGGATACTCCGTTCGTGACAGGAGCACACTGCTCGCAAAATGGATGGAAGAGTATCGGGACGACGGCGCCCACGAGTTCGGATGGCGAAGTCCGCAAGCAGTCGCAACCCAGGTTGATGAAGCGTACGGCGAGGCGATCCGGCAGAGTGTCAGACCGCTCATCAGCGGTGAGGTTGCAGCCGAGGCCCGGGCGCCGTACGCGGTTTCGCAGGTTGGCTTGATCTACGTGTCTGCTCCGATAGACCTTTCTGGGCTGCGCTTCGTGCCAGTGCCGTTAGAGGCGGCGACGCTTCGCATACGAATCCCGCGTGACCCGACGGTATGGGCGGTGCGAGCCTTCGATGCGCATGCCGATGGAAAGCTGTCGACCGTTGACTGGCCTCTCATCTATTCCGACCTGCGTGCAGCCGGCAGCTCCCGGGTGACCGCTGCTGCCGAACACCTTGCTCGCATGTGTTTGTCGAAGGAAGTCGGTGTCGATGCCTGAGAATGTGCGGCGCGTTTCTGTGGAGTCTGCCGGGCCAGCGGAAGATCTCGGCTTCCTGGCCCAGAGCGAACTCGACAGTGCAGCTGAGTCAGACATCGACTACCGACTGATCGGCGGCTTCATGGTGCGATTGCTGCTGGCCCACTATCCGGTCACGCATCGCAGCATGCGGGTGACGCGAGACGCCGATGCAACCGTCGGGACAGTAGAAGCCGTCGGTTCTCTCGTCACTCAGCTGCGCCGGCGCGGTTTTGAGAATCTGCGAGCGAATCAGCTTGTCAAGCACACTGGCCGTGGACAGCAGCTGGAGATCAACGTCCTTCTGCCCTCACTCAGCCCGAACCCTGGCCTGAGTACTCGAAACGTGCCAGGAGTCGGACTCGTCGACGCCCTTCCTGAACTGACGTTTGCTCTGAGCGCTCCAGCGATCGACACGGAGGTAGACGTACGGCTCAGCGGAGGTCAGACATTGCTCTATCGGACGAAAATTCCTGATGTCGAAACAGCCGTGATCCTCAAACTGCTGAGCTGGAGCAGCCGCAGAAGCGACGCTGACCTGAGTGATCTGGCCCTACTTCTGGAGATACGCGAAGAGCACCCATCCGTGACATGGTCGCTCGATGACGGCCCGCCGCGCGGATATCGACTCGATGCGGCGCGTGTGAGCGAACGCCTCACGCGCTATTTGCTGCGAACGGCCGACAATTCTGACCTTCCCACTGGCTTCGACCGTTACAGATGTGCGGAGCTGTTAACCGCCTCTATCGCCAGCCCGTAGTCGATGCAGCCTCAGCCCATCGCAACGCGTTCGCGGCGAGTGCTCAGCGGCAGGCTGCGGGCCACAAGCGTGTGGAGGGTGATGCCGGCGATGAGTGCGGCCAGGGCCAGCCACGCGGCAGCCGGCATCGGCTCGCCGAGCACGATCGTGCCCATGAGGGTCGCGACGATGAGCTGGACGAGCATGACGATCGCCGCCACCGGCGCGGCGATGCGCTTGACCCCGGTGAAGAACAGGGGATAGGCGACCGCCGAGGCGAAGATCGCGAGCACGGCCAGGCAGCCGATGACCGCCCACGGCCGGTCCGTGTGGCCGAGGAAGCCGTTGGCGGCAGCAAACGGGGCAAGGGCGGTTGAGGCGATGAGGAACGTCAGCGTCGTCGTGCCGAACACCGAGGTGCCGCCGGTCGACAGGCGCTTCGAGGAGATCGTCATGAGCGCATGCGCACCCGCGGCGGTGACCGCCAGGCACACGCCGATGACCGACACCTCGGCGGCGGTCGCCCCGTTCGTCAGCCCGACGACACAGGCCATGGCGACCAGCGGCGGAATCATCGTGAGCCAGCCGGCGAGGTTGAGGCGGGTGCCCAGCAGCGGCATCGACAGCACTGCCATCGCCACCGGGCTCACAGCCAGGGGCACGATCGTGCCGAGGCCGGCGCCGAGTGAGGCGACCGAGGCGTACATGAGCGACTGGGCGGCGGCGAGTGCCGAGCCGATGATGATGAGGGCGAAGCCGTGCCGGTGCATGATCGTCAGCAGGCTCGGCTCACCGCCGTGGCGCTCAGGTGAGAAGACGCGGCGGGCCTCATAGGCAAGGGCGAGGATGATGCCGGCGGCGAGGAACCGCCAGAACGTCACGGTGGCAGCCGACATCGTCGAGATCGCGAAGATGAAGCCGGCGACACCGGCACCGACTCCCCAGGTGGCAGCACCAGCAGCGACCGAGGCGACACCGGCCCAGTCGGTGCGCTCACCGACCGCCGTGGCAGGTGAGACAGGCAGGCGGGAAGCAGGCGTCAGCGTGTGCTGTGCAGGGGAGTGGACCATGAGGCTCATGGTAGGAGAAATCGCCTGGCACGCGATTGCCACTATTGCCCTTCAGCAGAGAATCTTGGCATGATTCACTCATGGATACCATCGATCGCGCTATCATCGACCACCTGGCTCTGGACGGGCGGCTGAACAACACCGAACTGGCCGACCGCGTCGGTCTCACCCCCTCACCGTGCCTGCGCCGGGTCCGACGGCTCGAAGCCGAGGGCATCATCACCGGCTATCACGCCCGCATCGACCCGGCGGCGATCGAGCGGGCGTGTGAGGTCATCGTCCACGTCGACATGGGCACGAAGACCAAGCAGATCGCCGAGACCTTCGAAGGCGAGCTCATCGACTGCGATGAGGTCATCGAACTGCGCCGCATGTTCGGCAACCCCGACTACCTCGTGCGCATCGCCGTCAAGGACTTGGAGGCCGCCGAACACTTCATCTCCCAGGTGCTCACCGGCATCTCCGGCGTCGAACGGGTCAGTTCCCACATCACCATGAAGGTCCTCAAAGCCCCGCGGTGAGACTGTGCCGAGACCGGATCTGACACGTCCCGACTGGTGGCAGGGCCCTATGCCAAGATGGAGGGCATCGGGCGGATCCGCTCAGCGCTGCGCGAATCCGCTGGAATCTCGGCGGCACCGCCTGCCGTCCAGCATCTGAAAGGTCGTGTGCATGCCGGTCTCACCGCGGGTCCGCAGCCAGCTCACGCTCATGGGGGCCCAGCTCTTCGCCGGCGCCGGCATCGCCTCCGGATACGCCGTCGGCGGGCTGCTGGCCGAGCAGATCACCGGACGCACCGAGATGGCCGGGTTCGCGCAGATGGCCGTCATCCTCGGCGCCGGGCTCATCTCCTACCCGCTGGCCACCCTCGCCGCAGCGCGCGGGCGCCGCTTCGCACTCTCACTGGGCTTCGGCATCGGCGCTGTCGGCACGATCGTCGTGCTCGCCGGCGTCATCATCGCCTGGCTGCCGCTGTTCCTGGCGGGCATGCTCATGTGCGGTTCCGCCACCGCCGCTGGCCTGCAGGCCCGCTACGCCGCCGTCGATCTGGCCGACCCTGCCCGCGCGGCGAGGGCGATGTCGCTGGTCGTGTGGGCTACGACGGTCGGCTCGGTGCTCGGGCCCAACTTCACCGCCCCTGGTGCCCGGCTCGGAGAGCAGGTCGGCCTCAACCCGCTTGCCGGACCGTATGCCATCTCGATGGTCTGCTTCGCCCTGGCCGTCGCGTGCACGGGCCTGCTGCCCGGCCGCGTGGCCAGTCAGCTGCCGACCGCTGCCGGAACGGAACCTGACTCGGCAGCGGAGACCACCGCCTCGGGCCCGGGGACCACCGCCTCGGGCCCGGAGGCCGCCGCACCCGAGGCGAGGGAGACCGCCGATGACCGGCACCCGGCCGACGGGTCGCGGCTGGGTCTCATCGACGCACTGCGGTTCGTCGCCGCCCGGCCGGTCCCGCTGTTCGCCATCATCACGATCGTCGCCGGGCAGATGATGATGACCAACGTCATGGTCATGACACCGCTGCATATGGACCACCACGGCTTCCACCTGGGCGAGGTCGGGCTCGTCATCAGCATCCACATCGCCGGCATGTACGGGCTGTCTCCGCTGTTCGGGTGGATGGCCGACCGGTACGGCCCGTTCACCGTCATCATCGCCGGCATCATCAGCTTCTTCATCACCATCATCCTCGGTGTCCTCGATGCGCTGCGGGATGTCTCCTCGATGCCGCTGCTGACGACCGCGCTGTTCCTGCTCGGGGTGTCGTGGTCGATGACGCTCATCGGCGGTTCGGCGCTGCTGAGCGCCAGTGTGCCGGCGCGGGCGAAGCTGACCCTGCAGGGCGCCTCGGATTCGGCGATGAACCTCGGCGGCGCGCTCATGGCCGCCACTGCCGGCACGGTGCTCGGCCTCGGCGGATTCCTGTGGATCAATCTCTCGGCCTCATTCGTGCTGCTGGCGACTGTGCTCATCGGCCTGCGCGCAGCCCTCTACGCTCGCAGGGCGTCCCGGGCGGTGTGCAGGCCGCGCCAGCCGGCCGGCACCCGCCGCTGAGCCGCAGGCTCGCCAGACGCCAGTGAGACCGCGGACATGCGCCCGGGGTCTCACTGGATGAGCGGCACTGGATGAGCGGTCTCAGGCGGCCAGCCAGATGCCGAGGCCTGCGACACCGGCGACGATGAGCGTCGACAGGGTGGCCAGCAGCACCGGCATGAAGCCGAGCTTGATGAGAGATTTGATGTGCACGCCGGAGCCGAGGGCGAACATCGCCGCGGTCAGCGCGATCGTCTGGCCGATGCCAGCGGCGGTGACGGCCCAGTCGGGCAGCCAGCCGAGCGTGCGGATGATCGCCATGGCGAGGAAGCCGATGATGAACAGCGGCACCAGCGGCGGGCGGGCGGCCTTGACCTCGGAGTCCGGGCCCGGAGTGAGGGCCGAAGCCGAGGAGCGGCGCACCGAGAGCGCAAGGACTGCGACGATCGGGGCGAGCATGAGCACCCGGGCGAGCTTGACGACAACGGCGACCTTGAGCGCCTCGGGCCCGATGATCCCGCCGATCGCCACAACCTGGGCGACCTCATGGGTCGAGGCACCGGCCCACATGCCGGCGGTCTCCTCACCCAGGCCCAGCAGGCCGGCAATGAGCGGGACGGCGGCGATCATGAGGGTGCCGAAGAGCACGACGAGGGCGATCGCGGCAGCGACGTCCTCCTTGCGGGCGCGCACCGTCGACTCGACGCCGGCGATCGCGGCGGCACCGCAGATCGAGAAGCCGCAGCCGATGAGCAGTGACAGATCGCGGCCCATGCCGAGCGCGCGGCCGAGCCCGAACGTGCCGAGCATGCCGATGGCGACAACGGCGATGACGACGAGGATCATCTTCCAGCCCAGCGACACAATGTCACCGAGCACCAGCTGCGCGCCGAGCAGGATGATGCCCAGACGCAGGATCTTCTTCGCGGAGAACTGCATGCCCGCAGCCCACGATCCCGGCAGCTCGCCCATCACGTTGCGCAGCACGATGCCGAGGATGATCGCGATGAGCAGCGCGGAGGCCAGCGGCACGAAGTGCGCGATCCCCATCGCCATCGGCGTGGCCGCGGCGCACACGGCAAGCCCGGGGAGGAACTTCCCGAGGCGGTGGTCGGTGAGCCTGTGGCCCGGCCTGTGCGGGGCGGCCGGGCTGGTCTGGGATTGGCGTGCCGGGGCGGCGGTCGCGCCTGCCCGGGTCGCCGCCGAGTCGTTGTTCTCTGCCATGCCCTCCACTCTGGGGAGGCAGGAGAGCTGGCAGTAGACCCCAGTTCCGTCTCACTCTCATATGAACTTGATATGACCGGGCTTCGGGTGCACACTGAGGGCCATGACCTCGCCGAATGATGTGCGCCCGCCAGCTGGCCGCCTGCCGGACCCGCAGGTGCTGGCCCTGCTCGTCGAGCTCGATCGGCACACCACCTCGATCGGGCAGGCCGCCCGGGCCCTCGACCTCGCCCAGCCCAACGCCTCGCGGATGCTGCGCGCCTTCGAACGCGAATCCGGCATCCCGCTGCTCAACCGCAGCCCGCGCGGCACCAAGCTCACCCCGCAGGGCCAGGCGCTCGCCGCCTGGGCCGCAGAGATCATGACCGGCTACGACCACCTGCTCTCCGGGATGGCCGCGCTGCGCCGCGAAGTCGGCGCGCGCGTGCGGGTGAGTGCATCGATGACGATCGCCGAACATCTGCTGCCGCGCTGGCTCGAGCGCTTCCGCGCCGCCCACCCCAACGCCGATGTCGGCATGAGCATCGGCAATACGGCAGCCGTGTGCGCCACGGTCCGCGAGGGCAGCTGCGACATCGGGCTGATCGAATCGGCTGAGGTGCCCGAGGACCTCACCGCGCGTCTCATCGGCACTGACGCGCTGGTCATCGTCGCAACCCCCGCCATCGCGGCGCAGTGGGCCGGTCCCGAGGTCGTGTCCGCCACCGTACTGGCGGCGCGTCCGCTCGTGGTCCGGGAGGAGGGCTCAGGCACCCGCGGCGTCATCGACGCGGCACTGGCGGCGGCCGGGGGAGTGCAGGTGGCTGCGGCGTTTCCGTCGAATGCCGCCGTCAAGGTCGCGGCACTCGCCGGGCTGGCCCCGGCGGCGATCTCACGGCTGGCCGTCGAGTCGGAGCTTCGCACCGGCAGCCTCGTCGAGATTCCGGTGGCCGACGACGTCAGGCTCGACCGGCAGCTGCACGCGCTGTGGGCGAAGGGTCACAGGCTGCGCGGGGCGGCTGCGGACTTCCTCGCGCTCATCCACGAGGAGTGAGCAACTACCGAATCGATGGGAAGCTCAGGCGTAGGACCGTGTATCGAGACACGCCCGAAAGTCTGATTCCGACAGACGTGTGTTCCACAACCGGACTGCGGAAGAGCGGATTTCGCGGCTCCGATAGTTCTTCGGTTCGTACCAGGAGACCGTCTCAATCTTTGCGCCGCCTACGGAGTGTGCCTCCTCCAGTGCAGGGGCTAGATCGGTGTCCTGCGAGGCCAGGATCACAAGGTCAACACCCTCCATCATTGCCTCGCGGACGAGTGCCAAAGCGCATAGGACATCAATACCCTTCTCCTGCTTGCTCGTTACTATCTGCCGGCCGTTTGAGTCAGATGCAGGGCGTCCGTCTCGGTCACGGAGCACTTGGTACTTCAGCGGACGGTAATTTACTTCGACCAAGGGATCCTTCATCCACTCAGCCTTCTGAGCTTGATTGCGCGCATAATCATCCGGGTCATGTTCGGGGATAGGCAGACCGCGGTAGACAACGACCCTGCTCAAGTCTGCGTGGTATTTCGAATGACGCTGTTTCGAATTGCGGACCTGGATCAGCTTGCGTCCGAATCGACCGGGATCGATCAAGCTCTTGTGTTTCGGCTCACCGGGCGCGAACACACCATGCCCAGTCAGGTGAACGTTCTGATAATCGACCACAACGACGGCTCGCAGAAGTTCCGGCACCATTGCCTCCTCTAAGAAAAAGCCTCGCCAGTCCCGGAGGACGGCGAGGAGCTATAGCAAGATTATGCTTCGGTAGGCTGAGCCAGTCAACCTGACCCCCACAGTTGTGGACAGCGCGTTACCGCGTGCTTGAGGGCAGGTGGTCAGCTCGCCGACGAGCCGACCTTCTCCCGAGAGAATCCGAACCGCGCACCAGGATGGGAAGAACCGCGCTCAGAGCCCTGCGGGACTCCGGCGCAGCGGACATGGTGCGGCTGGCATCTGCAGGCCTCACCCCGGCCGGTGCTCGGTGAAGACCTCCTCGAACACGGCGGTGCCGAACTTCCGGTAGTCGGTGCCGTCGTCGTACCACTCATCGAGGTCTTCAACTCCGCCGCCGTCGGTGAAGCCGAGCTCTTCGATGCGCGTGCCCCATTTCTCACCGGCGGCTGCCATGTCATCGGCGAGGCTGTCGTGCCCGGCCTGCTCACCGGCTTCACGGCTCATCTCCTGCGTCTGGTCCCCGAGTGCCTTCTGCACCTCGGACGGGAACTCGGTGATGGTCCCGCCGGCATCCTTGACCGCCCCGACTGCCACCGCATTGCCGCCTACGGAGACCTGCATCTGCCCGTCGAAGGCGGCGATCATCGCATCGTAGATGACCTGCTGATAGGCAAGCGGCAGCTCACGGTAGGTCTTGCCTGCCATATACGCCCCAGGGGAGCGGGAGAAGCTGTGCTCGGTCGGGTAGGCGATGTGCTTGGCGACGTCGAACATCCCGGATTCGGCGGCCGGGATGAGCTGGCCGAGGTCGCAGTCGATGGTGTTGCGCTGCAGCGCCTCATAGGTCTCCGGGAACGGCAGCGACACCGGAGTCGCACCGAGGTTCTGGATCTGCTCGGACTGGGCCGAGGATCCGATCCGGATCTGCCGGCCGTCGAAGTCCTCAGCAGTCTCCAGCGGGTCGGTGCAGATCGTGTAGTACCCGCCGGAGGCGATGAGCGGGATGAGCGGGCTCAGCCCCTGCTCCTCGAACTCCTCGACCAGCGCATCGGAGCCCCACGCCACCTCGGCACCGGCGGCATTGGCGACGAGCTCACCGGCATACGGCGAGGTCGGCAGCAGCGCAAGCGAGGTGCTCATCGCATCGAAGGCGGGGAACTCGGCCGGGTCGTAGGCCGGCAGCGTGAAGGCCAGGTCGACGCGCCCGTCGGCGAGCGCATCGTGGACTTCGGTGTAGCCGGCGATCGCCTGCCCCCACACGATGTCGACGCTGATCTTGCCGCCGGAGCGCTTCTCGATCTCCTCGGCCAGCACCGTGCCGCCGGGTGCCATGACGGACTTCTCGCTGGCAGCCGTCGGCTGGTAGGTGATCGTCACCGGGTCCAGGTCAGCCAGTGCCGCATCGACGTCGGCCTGTTCGGCACCGTAGTCGAAGCCGCCGCCGGCGCCCGCACTGTTCGTCGACTGGCCGCCGGCCGACCCTGCACATCCGGCCAGCATGACCGCCGCCGAGGCGGCCGCGGTGGCGAGCAGGCGGCGAGTGAGCGCCGGGCGGGGTGATGATCCGGAGGCAGGCAGTCGTGTCATGTCAAACATCTTATGGACAGCGCACGCGCAGCGGTCTATGAGAGTCCTCACATACCGCTGCGCGTGCGTGCCGGTCAGCTGTTCAGCGCCCAGGCACTGAGCCGCCCAGGCGCTGTGCCGCCCAGGCGCTGTGCCGCCCAGGCGACGTGCCGGTCAGCTCGGGCGGTGCTCCATCGCCCTGCCGTTTTCGTAGTTGTGCTTGGCGAACTCGGTGTAGTCGGTGTCCTTGTCGTACCACTCGTCGAAGTCACCGGTCTCACCGTCGTCGACGTAGCCGAGGTCCTCGATCGCGCGCTGCTGGCGCTTAGTCGCCTCGGCGATCGCGTTGACGTTCTCCTGGCTCAGCTTGCCGTCGGTGACGGCCTGCTTGATGAGCTCCTGGGAGTACTCGCCGACGTTGTCCTGCACATCATCGTCGAACGGCTCGACCTCACCACCGGCCGCCTTCGCCTGGCTGATGGCATCGGCGTTGCCGTCGATGACGGCCTTCATGCCGCCGGAGGCGGCCAGGGCATTCGAGTCGAAGATGATCTGCTGGTAGGCCAGCGGAAGCTCCGTGAACGTCTGGCCGGCCAGGTAGGCGCCGGCTGTACGCGAGAAGGAGTGGTCGGTGGTGTAGCCGAGGTTCGGTGCGACATCGAAGATGCCGGACTCGGCTGAGGGCACGAGCTGGCCGAGCGTGCAGTCGACGGTGCCGCGCTGCAGCGCCTCATAGGTCTCCGGGTACGGCAGCGAGACCGGTGAGCCGCCGAGCTTCGTCACCTGCGCAGCCTGGGCCTGCGAGGCGATGCGGATCTGGCGTCCCTTCCAGTCATCGGCAGAAGAGGTCGGCTCTGCGCACACGTTGTAGTACCCGCCCGAGGCGGCGAACGGCGTGAGCGGAACGAGGCCCTTGGACTCGTATTCCTCGATCGCCTCCGGGATCTGCCAGGCGATGTCGCTGCCGACGGCGTTGGTCACGAGCTCGCCGGAGAACGGCGAGGCCGGCTGGTCGGCCATCGCGGTGCCGATCGCATCGATGACCGGGAACTCATCGGGGAAGTAGCCCGGCAGCGTATAGGCCACGTCTACACGGCCGTCGGCCAGGGCGTCATGCACCTCAGCGTAGGAGGCGATCGCCTGACCCCACACGATGTCGACAGTGATCTTGCCGCCGGAGCGCTCCTCGACGAGCTCCTTGAACACGGTGCCTGTCGGGGCCATGACCGACTGCGCGCTGGCCGACGAGGGCTGGTACTTGATGGTGACCGGGTCGAGATCCTTGATGAGCTCATCGACCTCGGACTGGTCGGCGCCGTACGCGAAGCCGTCACCGCCGCCTTCGCCTCCGCCGCCCCCGCCGGCGCTGCCGGCGCAGGCGCTGAGGGCCAGTGTGAGCGCGGCGCCGGCAGCCAGGGCACCAGTGGTCTGCGCCCGCCGCGTCTTCATCAGGTGGGTTGTCACGAGAGTCTCCTTCTCTTGCTGCGCCGGGTCAAGCCCCGGCAGGCTGTGCCGGCAACGCTGCCGGCGGTGTGGGTCGGGGTCTGGCGCCGGGTGGCAGCAGACCGAACGGTTGGGCCGGGAAGTCATCGTCAGCCGCCGGCTGGGTTCATCTGCGCCGGCAGCCAGGTCGCCATCTCCGGGAAGAGGATCATGAGGGCGAGGAACAGCACGGCGATGGGCAGGAACCACAGCAGGGCGGTGAACACGTCCTTGAGGGTGATCGTGTGCCCGAGGTTGACCTCCGGTGCCTTCGTGATGTTGTGCACGATGTAGGAGAGGATGCCCACCGGCGGGGTGATCATGCCGAGTTCGCCCAGCAGGACGACGAAGACCCCGAACCACAGCGCCGAGACGTCCATCGCGTCGAGGGTCGGCAGCAGGATCGGGATCGTCAGCAGCATCATCGACAGGGTGTCGAAGAACATGCCCATGATGAGGTAGACGACCACGAGCACGAGCAGGAAGCTGATGCGCGAGAGCCCGAGGTCGGTGATGAACCCGGTGATCATCGGCGCCAGGCCGGTGATGGCCAGCAGCTTGGTCAGCATTTCTGCGCCGATCATGATGAAGAAGATCGCAGCGGTCGCACTCACAGTCGAGATCGCAGCCTGCGACACGCGGGCGAGCGGCTTGTCGCGGCGGGTGTAGAGCAGGCACAGCAGCAGGGCTGCGAATGCGGCGGCCGCACCGGCCTCGGTCGGGGTGAAGGCACCGGAGAACATGCCGCCGAAGAGCACGATGAGGATGAGTGGGAAGCCCCAGATGTCACCAAGGGAACGGAACCGGTCCCGCCAGGTCGAGGCCACCGCCTCGGTGCCGGTGGCTGTGCCCTTGCCCACCAGAGCCGGGGCGAAGAGCCCGAGGAGGAAGATGAAGACGGCGAAGGTGACCGCCAGCAGGATGCCCGGCAGGGTGCCGGCGATGAGCTGCGGGCCGACCGGCACCGAGGCGATGCCGGCGTAGACGACGAGCAGGATCGAAGGCGGGATGAGGTTGCCGGGCAGACCGGCGACGATGACGGTGCCCACGGCCACCCGCCGGTCATAGCCGGCACGCAGCATCTCCGGGATGCCGGCCCGGCCAAGCGCATATGTCATGCCGATCGTCGAGCCGGATACCGAGGACAGGCCTGCACCGGCGGCGGTCGTGCCGATGCCGATGCCGCCGGGCAGCCACGAGAACCAGTGATCGGCAGCCCGGTAGATCTTCGACGTCAGCCCCGACTGGGTCAGCAACATGCCCATGAAGATGAACATCGGCAGCACCGAGTACGACCACTGCGAGACCGAATGGAACGGCGAGGTCGAGAGGATGTTGACGGTGGCTGGGATGCCGGAGAGCGCATAGACGCCGATAAGGCTGGGCGCCGCGAGCGCGATCGCAGCAGGCACGGCGAGGAAGAGCAGGATGAGCATCATCGCAATGCACCACATGCCGGCGATCTGCGGGGTGGGGCTGGTGAACAGTCCGGCGAGGCAGCCGGCGAAGAGCGCCAGGCCGATGCCGAGAGTCAGCCAGCTGCCGCGGCCGGTGCGGGCTGCGTGGGCGGCACGCGCCTCGGCCTTCTTGTCGGCGGGCAGCAGCTGAGCGGGGGAGATGGTCATGGCCTGCCTCAGATGATGGTCTCTTCGATGTCCCGTTCGGCCGTCTCACCGGTGAGCGGATTGACCTCGGGATTGCGGGTGCGGGCGGTGATGATGATGTCGACGACGAACAGTGCGGCGAGCATGGCGAACACGACCGGGACGAGGAAGTACACCGGCCAGGCGATGATGTCGGTGACCCCGGCAGTCGCGCCCATGTCCATGCGCTTGAGCGCCTCCTTGAGCCCGAACCACGCGAACCCGACGCTGACAAGCGCGCCGAGGGCGTAACCGAAGATCTTCGTGATCGCCTGCGGCAGCGGGGCGAGCCGATCTGAGAGGAGGGAGACAGTGATGTGCTCCTTCTGCAGCTGTGCGGCCGGGATCCCGAGGAGTGCGACGAAGGGCAGGTACCAGAAAGCGACGATCTCGTTGGTGCCGAAGATCGGGGCGTTGAAGAGGAACCGCGACAGTGCGTGGATGACGATGTGGGCCATCATGAGCACGACGGCGATCGCGGTCAGGACCGACAGGGATCTGTCGAGCAGCGCGTTGAGCCTGGACACCAGTGTCACCTCGGTTCGTCTCACGGTTCGTCGCCCGCTGCTGCGGGCGCCGCGGCGTCAGCTGAAGTTGACGCTGGTATCAAGTTAATGATTGTTCAGCCAGTTTTCAAGAACTTTCTATGACCTGTGACACAGTCGAGACAGGTGGCCGCCGCAGGCTTGATGAGACGGCAGCGGCCGGGGCAGTCCTGCTGCCCCGGCCGTACCGGTGACGGTGCCGCGCCCGAGGCGGTGGCTGGGTTTCCAGCTGTGCCTCGGGCGTGGTGTCAGAGGAGTTCGAGAATGGTGGCGTTGGCCTGGCCGCCGCCTTCGCACATCGTCTGCAGGCCGTACCTGATGCCCTTGTCGGCCATGTGGTGGACCATCGTCGTCATGAGGCGCGCGCCCGAGCCGCCGAGCGGGTGGCCCAGCGCGATCGCACCGCCGTTGGGGTTCATGAGCTTCGTGTCTGCCTCGAGGTCCTTGGCCCAGGCCAGCGGCACCGAGGCGAAGGCCTCGTTGACTTCGAAGACGCCGATGTCCGACATCGACAGCCCCGAGCGTCTGAGCGCCTTCTGGGTCGCTGGGATCGGGCCGGTGAGCATGATGACCGGATCAGTTCCAGCCAGCACCGCGGTGTGCACGCGGGCGATCGGCGTGAGCCCGAGCTCGCGGGCCTTCTCCGAGGTCATCATGAGCAGGGCTGCTGCGCCGTCGGAGATCTGGGAGGCGTTGCCGGCGGTGATGACACCGTCTTCGCGGAAGACGGTCTTGAGCTTCGCCAGGCCCTCGACGGTGCCTCCGCGGCGGATGCCCTCATCAGCGGTGATGGTGCCGTGCTCGGTCTCGACCGGCACGATCTGCGATTCGAAGGCACCGGCATCAGTGGCTGCGGCTGCGCGTTCGTGGGATTCGATGGCGAACTCATCGAGCTGCGTGCGGTCGAAACCCCACTGCTCGGCGATCATCTCTGCGCCGATCCCCTGGTTGGGGAACACACCGTCGTAGCGGGCGAGGAAGCGCTCGCCGTAGGGGCTCTTGCCCATGAGCGAGGAGCCCATCGGGTTGCGCGACATCGACTCGACGCCACCGGCGATGACGGCGTCGTAGTGGCCGGCGATGAGTCCGGCGGCGGCGAAGTGCACCGACTGCTGTGACGAGCCGCACTGGCGGTCCACTGTGACGCCGGGCACCGACTCCGGCAGGCCGGCTGACAGGGCTGCGGTGCGGGCGATGTCACCGGTCTGTTCGCCGGCCTGAGTGACATTGCCCCAGATGACATCGTCGATGACGACCGGGTCGATGCCGGTGGTCGTCACGAGGTCCTCGATCACGACGGCCGAAAGGTCAGCGGGGTGGATGCCGGAGAGCACGCCTTCGCGCTTACCGGTCGGGGTGCGGCGGGCGGCGACGATGACTGCGTCGTTCATGTGGGCTCCTTCGTCGGCGGTGCAGTGAGTGTGACCGAGCTCAACTGTAGCCAGCCGCTAACCGGCCTCTGCGACCGGGGTCACACTGTGGTGGTCAGGCGAATGATTCCGGGGCGAGTCCGGCCTCGGCGAAGGCCTTCTCGTACACCTCGGCCGGCAGGTCGATCCACAGCCCGGTCGAGCGCGCGCACACCTTGCCATCGTGCCGGATCTCGCCGACCATGTGCTTCTTGCGGCCCTCAACCTGGTCGACCCAGGCGACGACAGTGACCTCGGTGCCGAGCGGGGTGCCGTCGAAGTAGTCGATCGACAGCATCCGGGTCAGCGCCGGCGGCGGGGCATCAGTGTTGGCGGCAGCTCCCATGACGTGATCGAGCAGCATCGCCACGACCCCGCCGTGCGCTCGCTGCGGTGGGCCCTCATAGGGTGCGCTCAGCGTCACGGTGCCCTCGGCGCGGCCGTCTGAATAGCTGAGCTCCATCGGCGGGGCGATCGGGTTGCGCAGCGAGGTCACCGGGCTGCGGTCGTTGGGCAGATAGGACTCTCGGGCGCCGTGCGACGGTGCCGCCTGCGACGGATCGGCGGCCAGTGCCTGAAGCTGCCCGGCCAGCTCCCCGACCCGTGCGGCCACAGCCGCCTCGTCACCGGTGGCCACGAGCACGTCGATGAGCTCGCGGGTCAGCTCCGCTGTGTGGGCGATATAGGGGGTGACGTGGGACTGACGGTGACGGTTCATCTCACTCCTCGCAGGCTTTGCGTCCCGTCTCTTCTTGTGTGAGACAGATCAAGCCAGTAGTCTGCTGAACAATCGTTCGATACCGGATTCAATCTAGCTGCCGGCATCGACCGTGGCAAGGGCGCACACGCCCTGCCGGCACAGTCTCACGGCGAAAAGGGAGAGTATGAAGGCCATCCACGTCACCCGCCTCGACGGCCCGGGCGCAGTCGAGCTGCAGGACGCACCCGCACCGTCCCCGACCGAGGGCGAAGTCCTCATCGAGGTCGCCTGCGCCGGGGTTACCTTCCCCGAGCTGCTCCAGACATACGGGCAGTACCAGACGAAGCACGAACCGCCCTTCATCCTCGGGTCCGAACTCGCCGGCACCGTCGTCGAATCCCGTTCCTCCCGCTTCGCCCCCGGTGACCGGGTCGCTGCGATCATCCCGAACGGGGCCTTCGCCCAATTCGCCACCGCACCCGAGGCGATGGTTCTGCCCCTGCCTGAGGAGGTCTCCTTGAAGGCTGCGGCGGGGATGCCGATGAACGTCCTGACCGCCGACTTCGCCCTGCGCACCCGCGGGAACCTCCAGCCGGGTCAGCGCGTCCTCATCCACGGTGCGGCCGGCGGCCTCGGCTCGGCCTGCGTGCAGATCGCCCTGGCCATGGGGGCTGAGGTCATCGCGGTGGTCTCCAGTGATGAGAAGGCTGCGATGGTCACCGAACTCGGCGCCCAGCACGTCGTGGGCGCCGACGGCTTCAAAGACGCCGTCAAGGACGTCGCCCCGCGCGGCGTCGACGTCGTCGTCGACCCGGTCGGCGGGGACCGCTTCACCGACTCCCTGCGGTGTCTGGCCCGCTTCGGCACACTGCTCGTGCTCGGCTTCACCGCAGGCTCGATCCCGGAAGTCAAGGTCAACCGGCTGCTGCTCAACAACATCTCCGTCGCCGGTGTCGGCTGGGGCGCAGCCCTGCCGTCCGACCCGCTCATGGCCCAGAAGCAGTGGGCCCACCTGCGCGAATACCTCGCAAACGGCCAGCTCAACCCCCACATCCACGCCCGCTTCAGCCTCGACCAGGCCGCTGCGGCGATCACCGAACTGGAGAACCGCTCGGTGATCGGCAAAGTCATTCTCGACATTCAGGAGGACACCCATGGCTGAGGAGCTCGACGTCACCCTCGACGCCGGCGTCATGACAATCCGCATCAACCGCCCACAGGCGCTCAACGCGCTCACCCGCGACACCGTCATCGCGCTGAATGAAGCCCTCGACCGCGCCGCTGAAGAGGCCCGGGCCGTCATCCTCACCGGCGATGCACGCGCCTTCTGCTCCGGAGCTGACGTCTCAGCGATGACCGACGGCGAGCTCAAGGGCGTCGGCCTCGACGTCATCAACGAGGCGATCGGCAAGATCCGCGACCTGCGCGTGCCCACCGTCGCCGCCGTCTCCGGCCCGGCCGCCGGTGTCGGCTGCTCGTTCGCGCTCATCTGTGACTACGTCATCATGAGCGAGAAGTCCTACCTCATGCTCGCCTTCACCCGCATCGGCCTCATGCCCGACGGCGGCTCGACCGCACTCGTCGCCGCCTCCGCCGGCCGCCACCGTGCCCTGCGCATGGCCCTGACCGGCGAGAAGGTCCACGCCGCCCGGGCCTACGACTGGGGCCTGGCCACCGAGGTCACCGCACCCGAGGCGTACCTCACCCGGGCACAGGAGATCGCCTCCCAGCTCGCCGCCGGCCCCACCCTGGCACTCGGCGAGACCGAATGGGCGATCAACCAGGCAACCCTGCACGAACTCGACGCAGCCCTGAACCGCGAGGCCACCGGCCAGGACATGCTCAAGGACTCCGCCGATGCCGCCGAAGGCGTCACGGCGTTCCTCGCCAAGCGCACCCCGGAATTCCGCGGCTCCTGACGTTTCAGCCGCTGCACCCGCACCACTCGCATGACATGAAAGGCACACCCTCATGCTCACCGGCAACCGCTCGACCATGGGCGATGACTACCAGCTCAACCTCACTACCTTCCTCCGGCATGCCAACCGGACGTTCTCCGATGCACCGGTGACCTACCGCGATCTGGCCGGTCAGTGGCACCAGTCGGACTACGGCGAAGAGTACGCCCGCATCAGCCAGCTCGCCCACGCCCTTGATGAGCTCGGGATCGGTGCCGGCAGCACCGTCGGGGTCATGGACTGGAACTCCCGCCGCCACTTCGAGCTGTACTTCGGTGTGCCGTGCGTGGCGGCGACGATGCTGCAGCTGAATCTGCGCCTGGCGGTCCCCGACCTCGCCTATGTCGTCAACCATTCGCAGACCGACTGGGTCTTCGTCGACGAATCGCTGCTGCCGCTGGCCGAGGCGTTCGCCCCATCGACCTACGTCAAGGGCTGGGTGGTGCTCACGGACAAGCCGCTGGATCAGATCGAGACGAGCCTGGAGAACGTGTACTCCTATGAGGAGCTCATCTCCGGCAAGCCCACCGACTACGACTGGCAGGTCATCGACGAGAACACCGCCGCCTATGCCGGCTACACCACCGGCACGACCGGCAAGCCCAAGGGGGTGTTCTACTCCCACCGCGGCATGTATCTGCACACGATGGCCTCACTGGCTGCCCTTCAGGTCGACTACACCGACGTCGTCATGCCGATCACGCCGATGTTCCACGTCATCTCCTGGGGCTTCCCCCAGACTGCGCTGGCCGCCGGCGCCGGAGTCGTGCTGCCGGGCCGCTTCGCTGCTGCGGATATCACCCCGGTGGCCGAAGGGTTCACCCGTTTCGGTGTCACCGTCGCCAACGCAGCACCGGCCCTGCTGACTCCGCTGTTCGAGCATTTCAAGGCCCTCGACACCCCGCCGGACCTCTCCAGCACCCGGGTGGTCTCCGGTGCCAGCGAACCGCCCCTGGCGCTGCTCAAGGGTCTGACCGACCTCACCGGCGTCAAGGTCATCCACGCCTACGGTGCGACGGAGACGACGCCGCTGGTGACCGTCAACTGGCATCTCAAGCCCGGTATGGAGCTCAGCGAGGACGAGGTGTGGGATTTGCAGCGCTACCAAGGTGTGCCGGTCACCGGCATCGACGTCAAGATCGTCGACCCGGCCGGAGCCGAGGTGCCGGCCGGTGAACAGGGCGAGGTCCTCTTCCGCGGACCCTGGATCACGAGCAGCTACCACAACCTCGACGACAGCGCCGAGAGGTTCACGGACGGCTGGTGGCGCTCCGGAGACGCCGGACTGCTGACCGAGCAGGGCTACCTCAAGCTCACCGACCGCCTCAAGGACGTCATCAAGTCCGGTGGTGAGTGGATCTCCTCGATCGACATGGAGAATGCGCTGCTCGATCACCCGCAGGTCGCCGAGGCCGCGGTCATCGCGGTGCCCGACCCCAAGTGGGATGAGCGCCCAGTCGCCTATGTCGTCGCCCGCGAGGACGGTGTGACGAAGGACAGCATCCTCGCCGTCCTCGCCGACCGGTTCGCCAAGTGGCAGCTGCCCGATGACGTCGTCTTCTGCGAGGAGCTGCCGCGCACCTCAGTGGGCAAGCTGGACAAGAAGCTGCTGCGCAGTCAGCACCAGCAGCAGGACTGACCCCAGACACAGAGAAGCCATCCTTCCGATACCCAATCAGGAATCGGGAGGATGGCTCCTCTCACTCTTCTCGGCCCAAAGACTGGTCGAATATTGCCCCTGATCCGTACCCGGGACCGTCACTTTGTGACCGGACTTCTGCCCGGAAGCACAGGCGCGCAGATCGCAGGCTCGCAGACTGGCTGCGCCAGCTCACCCGTCACGGGTGCGTCAGCAGGTACACCCCGTCGCGGCGGCAGGTGACGATCTCCCATCCGTCTTCCATCAGGCCGGTGAACGTGTCGCGCAGCGCCATCCGCCAGCGGGTCGCCAGCTCCGGGTCGACCCCGCGCAGCGATTCGATGTCGCTGGGGATCCGCACTCCGACGACCTCGCATTCGCGCGGCACGTCGCTCAGCCGCGGCTCACCGTCGACGGTGTCGAGTGCGAAGACCGGCTCAGCGCTCTCCAGCGCCTCCGGCAGCGGCGGGCGCTTTGGCAGGTCGAGCCGCCAGGACACGAGCATCCGGTCTGAGGCCTGGCCCTCGTTGACGCCGTCGCGCATCTGGCCGTAGAAGTCCTCGTAATAGTCCAGCGCATTGACGCCGAGCCGGCTGAAATTGAAGTAGGCGTTGCGGGCGATGAGCGGATCGAACGTCCACGTCATCTGTTTGATCCCGTGGTTGAGGCACCACAGCCGCTGGTGCAGCTTCATCGCTGCACCGGTGCCGCGGCCCACCTGTTCGTGGCGCACACCGGCGATATGGGAGTGCATCATCTTGCCCAGCGGCTGGCCGAAGAACCCGATCGTCACGCCGATGAGCGAGTCGTCCTCAACATCGAAGGCCCCGGCGACGTAGTTGCCGGCATGGGCCAGCGCCACGATGAGCCCGGGCTCGAGCTGGGTGGTGCCGGCTCTGCCGACGTTCCACACCTCATCGAGCAGCAGCGAGGCCTCGGCCGCCTCAGCGGCGGTGTGCAGGCAGCGCATGACGACACCGGCTGACTCCTGCGCCTGGGCGAGCTGTTCCTCGGCTCCGGCGATGATGTTCTCGTTGCTCATAGATTTATTATTCCACGCCAGCGCACTACCGCCAGGGTGCTGGCCGTCCCGCGAGCCGGGCGGGGTCGAAATGTGGCAGGCGGCGGTGTACGTTTGCCCATATGCTCACCGAGACCCCGTTGACTGCCGCCATCATCGGCGCCGGCACGATCGGCCTGTCCTGGGCTAGGCTGTTCGCCTCCCGCGGGCACCGCGTGCGCCTGTTCGATCCCCGCCCGGATCTCGACACGGTCGCCGAGAGGCTGGCCGCTGAGACCGAGGCACCGATCGAGGTCTGCCAGTGCCTGACCGAGGCGGTGGGCGGCGCTGACCTGGTGCAGGAGTCCGGGCCGGAGAACCTCGAAGCGAAAATCCAGATGTTCGCTGACCTCGTCGACGCCGCCCCGGCTGACTGTGTGCTTGCCTCATCGTCCTCCGCGCTGCTGCCGACGAAGATCGCTGCGCGTCTGTCCGACGAGGCAGCCGCCCGCATCCTCATCAGCCACCCGTACAACCCGCCGCACGTCATGCCCCTGGTCGAGGTCGTCCCCGGTGAGCGCACCGCGCCCGAGGTGGTGGCTGCCCTCCGCGAGTTCCTCGTCACCTTGGGCCGTGTGCCGGTCGTGCTCGAGAAGGAAGCCCCCGGTTTCGTCGGCAACCGTCTGCAGAACGCCCTGCTGCGCGAGGCCACCCACATCGTCGAAGCCGGCATCGCCAGTGCCGAAGATGTCGACACGGTGCTGAAGAACGCACTGGGCATGCGCTGGGCTGCCGTCGGACTGTTCGGCGGCCTGCACCTGGGTGGGGGAGAAGCCGGGTTCCGCGGTCTCATGGAGCACATCGGCCCGTCGTTCGCGCAGATCGACGTGGCCGAACCGGATATGTCGGCCGAAGGCATGGAACCGGTCTTCGAGCAGGTTGAGCGGGCCTACCCGTCAGCCGAGGCGCTCACGGCCGAACGCGACCACATGCAGGAGGGCATCCTGCGCCTGCGCGGCCTGACTCAGACTGCCGCGCGGTAGAAGTACGTCGTCCGGTTCGTGATGAGCCCGGCATCGTCGAAGGTGAGGAAGTCGGCGAACCGCTCGCTGGCCTCCGAACCGTCCTTGAGCGTGCCGGCGAACGATCCCTGCACAGCAGCCTGCTGGCCGGACACCAGCACCTCGGTGATGGTGTGCTGGCCTGAGACGATGATCCGCTCACCGTGGTAGAAGTCGGTGATCGCCTTCCCGACCATCGTCGGGTAGCCCGGCCGGTCATAGCTGGCGTCGGGGGCGAACAGCGCCGATGTCGCATCGGCATCACCGGAGTCGACAGTGGCGTAGTAGCGGGCGGCGAGTTCTTCGATGCTGTGCCTCTCAGCGGTCACGATCGGTCCTCTCAACAGGTGGCGGGACGGGGTCTCAGCGCCAGTCTACGCCGGTTGAACAGCAGGCCCAGCGGCGACTAGCGTGGGCATCAACCGCCGGTGCACAGGCCGGCCTGCACCGTCGCAGCCTTAGGTACGCGGTCCGCGACGGTCGAGTGAAAGGAATCACAGATGTCGCAGTATGCAGTCGTCAATCCCGCCACCGGTGAGGTCGTCGAGGAGTTCCCGACCGCCACCGATGAGCAGATCACCGATGCGCTCGCCCGCTCGCACAACGCCTACGCCACCTGGTCCACCACCCCAGTGGAGGAGCGCACGACAATCCTGTCGAAGGTCGCTAAGATCTATTCGGATCGCGCTGAGGAGCTTGCCGAGATCATCAAGCTCGAGATGGGCAAAGCCATCCCGGAGGGCAAGGGCGAAGTCGCACTGTCGAGCATGATCTACCAGTACTTCGCCGACAACGCCGCCGAGTTCATCTCCGAGGAGAAGCTCAAGGGACCCAAGGACGGCGAGGCCTATCTGCTGCGCAAGCCGGTCGGCTCGCTGCTGGGCATCATGCCGTGGAACTTCCCGTACTACCAGGTCGCTCGCTTCGCCGCCCCGAACCTGGCATTGGGCAACACGATCATCCTCAAGCACGCCCCGCAGTGCCCGCGCTCGGCACAGGTGATGGAGGAGATCTTCGCCGAGGCCGGCCTGCCGGCCGACGCCTACATCAACGTCTACGCCACCAACGAGCAGGTCGCTGACATCATCCTGCCCGACCCGCGCAACCAGGGCGTGTCCCTGACCGGTTCGGAGCGCGCCGGTTCGGCTGTGGCCGCCGAGGCGGGCAAGAACCTCAAGAAGGTGGTCCTCGAACTCGGCGGCTCGGACCCGTACGTCGTGCTCGACTCCGAGGATGTCGCCGCGACCGCCAAGACGCTGTTCCAGGCTCGCATGGGCAACACCGGCCAGGCCTGCAACTCGCCCAAGCGCATGATCGTCATGGACGACATCTACGACGAATTCGTCGAGAAGATCACCGAGTCGGCCAAGAAGTTCACCCCGGCTGACCCGCTGGCCGAGGACTCACAACTGAGCCCGCTGTCGTCGAAGGCAGCGCAGGAGCGGTTCATGGAGCAGGTCGAGGCGACGGTGGCTGACGGTGCGACCCTGCTGGCCGGTGGCAAGGCCTATGAAGGAAAGGGCTCCTTCGTCGAGCCAGTCGTGCTCACCGATGTGCAGAAGGGCAAGCGCGGCTACTACGAGGAGCTCTTCGGCCCGGCATTCATGATCTTCCGCGTCTCCTCCGACGAGGAAGCCGTCGAGCTGGCCAACGACACCCCGTTCGGTCTCGGCTCGGCCGTGTTCAGCTCGGATATGAGCCGGGCGGAGAAGGTCGCCGACCAGCTGCAGGCCGGCATGGTCTTCGTCAACGGACCTGAGCAGTCCCGGGAGTACCTGCCCTTCGGCGGCGTCAAGCGCTCCGGTGTCGGCCGTGAGCTCGGCCCGCTGGCGATGGACGAGTTCTGCAACAAGCAGCTGTACTACAAGAACAGCTGATCTCAGAGCATATGTCGGCCCGCCGGGTTCGCCCGGCGGGCCGACTCTTTTGGCACGTGCGATCAGCGTGCCGTCTGAGCTCTCATTGTCTCTTCGCGTGCCGGGTGACGGTGACGACTGCGGTGCCGGCGGCCGACCCTGCACAGTCGCACCTGTGCGCAGACATGACTGTGGCCCGCCGGGAGAATCCCCCAGCGGACCACAGAATGTCAGCTTCTCAGCCGTCGGTCATCACTGCTTGGTGCTCTTGCGACGGCTGACCACCATGGCTGCAGCTCCGACGGCCAGCAGGCTGGCTGCACCGTAGAGTGCTGTCAGGTCTGAGCCGGTGCGCGGCAGCTCGTTGCGGTCGCGGTCACGGCCCTTGTCAGAGTCACCGCCGCCCTTGCCGTTGTCATCGGCGTGGACGGAGAACGTTCCGTCGCTCTCGCCATCGCCGCAGATGACGGTGACGGTGTAGGTGCCTGTGTAAGCGGAGTCGGGTGCGTTGCCCGTGCCGTGGATATGCTCGATGACGGCGGTGCCGTCGTCGTTGGTGTCGGCGTCGACTTCGTAGCTCAGCTCGCCGTTCTCATGTTCGATGATGAACGCTGCTGCCTCACCGGGGTAGCAGTTCGTGACGGTGAGCTGGACACCCTTGTTCTCATTGCGGAAGTCGGTGACGCTGATCTTCTGCGGTGAGATCTTCAGCTCCGGCTCCATGGTCTCGTCGTCGCCGTCGTCTTCACCGATGATCGTGACGGTGAAGTCGAAGGTCTTCGACTCTTCGCCCTCGCGGGAGACGGTAACGGTGAAGCCCACCTTCTGGCCCACCTCGAAGTCGCTCGGGTCGCCCTCGTAGTAGACGCTGGCCGTCAGCTTGTCACCGTCAGCGGTATTCGGCTTGTTGGTGAGGTTGTCGGTGACAACGTCTCCGGGCTGGAGGTTCGAGGCTGTGATGCTGATGCCCTTGTCCGGGTCGGCGAGGTCTGCAGCGGTGATCTCATCCGGAGCCGAGCTCACCTGCGGGTCGAACGCCGGGGCCTCATCGTCGCCGTCGTCTTCACCGATGATCGTGACGGTGAAGTCGAAGGTCTTCGACTCTTCGCCCTCACGAGCGACGGTAACGGTGAAGTTCACTGTGTCGCCGACCTTCAAGTCGCTCGCATCGCCCGTGTAGTAGACGCTGGTCGTCAGCTTGTCACCGTCAGCGGTATTCGGCTTGTTGGTGAGGTTGTCGGTGACAACGTCTCCGGCCTGGAGGTTTGAGGCTGTGATGCTGATGCCCTTGTCCGGGTCGGTGAGGTCTGCGGCGGTGATCTCATCCGGAGCCGAGCTCACCTGCGGGTCGAACGCCGGGGCATCGTCGTCGCCATCGTCTTCAGCCGGCTCGTCGGTCTTCGAAAGCTCCTTGGTCTTCGCAGAGGCAGGCTTCTGCTGTTCTTCAGTCTCCGTCTCGGCCTGCTTCTCGGCCGAGTCGTCGTGCTTCTCTTCCTCAGACTTCTGACCGCTGTCAGCCGGCTGCGCCGCCGGCTCGGTGGCAGCCTGTGTCTCTTCTGGCGTCGGCTGCGCAAATGCGGCCGAGGAGCCGAAGAGCGCACCAGCGCTGACGAGCGCGGCGGCGGAGGCGCCGGCAGCCAGGCGGCGGAGAGATGTGCGCTTCATGAGGCTGTCCCTTCGAAGGTCAGAAAAATATCAATTCTCTCTGAGAGTAACCTGAGTGGCATCGGGTGACAACCAGGTTTCCTGAATATTCGGTGAATTGGCCGAGATCTGCGGCACTTCGTCCGATAGCCGGCCGACCGGGGTGCCGGGCCAGGTCTCTGCCCTGAAGGCAGCACCCGGAACCCCGCCTCAGAGCCGGGGCATCATCGCCCGTAGCATGGTGCGAGCACATCCGACCGCGACCACCGGTCACCACAACCGGAACTCAACGACGAGAAAGGCCCACACCTCATGGCTAGTCACACTCCGCCCCCGACCACCCCGGAAACCCAGGAAGCGCAGTCGAACGCGCAGGCTTCACGCGGGCTCATGCGACCGCTGAATCACTTCCTCGAGCGCTGGGTGCCGTCATCGCTGGTCTTCGCCATCCTGCTCACCCTCATCGTCGCGATACTTGCGTTCATCCTCACCGATGCCCGCCCCGTCGACGTGCTCACCGGTTGGGGAGAGGGCCTGGCCGGGCTGCTGGAGTTCATGACCCAGATGGCGCTCATCCTGCTGCTCGGCCACATCCTGGCCAACACCGGACCCGTCCGGAAGGGCCTCTCCGCGCTAGCCGCCGTGCCGCAGAGCCCGCTCATGGCCTACGTCTTCGTCTTCATCGTCGCCAGCGTCGCCTCTCTCATCACCTGGGGACTCGGTCTGGTCGTCGGCGCACTGCTCGCCCGCGAGATCGCCATTCAGGCTCGCGGCAGGCAGATGAAGGTCCACTTCCCGCTGCTCGTGGCTGCCGGCTACTCCGGCATGGTCGTGTGGCACATGGGCTACTCCGCTTCAGGTCCGCTGACCGCAGCCACCCCGGACTCCTTCCTCGCCGAATCCTTAGGCGGCCAGCTCATCCCGGTCTCCCAGACGATCTTCGCCGGCTGGAACATCGCCGCAGCCGCCGCCGTCATCATCGTCTGCGCCGCCCTGTTCGCTCTGGCCGCCCCGCGGAAGAACGACCCGGTCGTCGAACTGCCCGCCCACGTCGAATCCGAGGCCTACGACCCCGCCGGCGAAGACGTCGTGACACCGGCTGACCGGATCGACGCCTCACGCATCCTCACCCTCATCACCGGCCTCGCACTGGCCGGCTACCTCGTCGTCCACTTCGTCCAGGGCGGCTCGCTGACCCTCGACATCGTCAACTGGTCGTTCCTGGCGCTCATCTTCCTGCTCGTGCGCAGCCCCTTCGAACTCATCCACCTGACGAAGGAGGCCGCCGCCAACGTCGGCGAGATCCTGCTGCAGTTCCCGCTCTACGCCGGCATCCTCGGCATGATGAAGGCCACCGGCCTCATCGTCGTCTTCTCCACCGCACTCGTCTCGATCGCCAACCCGACGACCTTCGGCCTGCTCGCCTTCCTCGCCGCCGGCCTGGTCAACTTCTTCGTCCCCTCCGGCGGCGGCCAGTTCGCCGTGCAGGGCCCGATCATGCTCGATGCCGCCGACCAGCTCGGCGTCGACCCGACAGTGGCGATCATGGCGGTGTCCTACGGAGACCAGTGGACGAACATGATCCAGCCCTTCTGGGCCCTGCCGGTGCTTGCGATCGCCGGGCTGAAGATGCGCGACATCATCGGCTACACCACCTTGACCCTGCTCGGCGCCGGCGTCGTGCTCGGGGCGACCCTGCTCATCATCAGTCTGTGACCGCCCCCGAGGCGGTGGCTGGCGTGCGTTGTTAGAGTGCCCTCATGCCTGAGATCCGCGTCTCCGCCCTCGTCATCCGCCACCCTGAGCACCGTGAGCTGCTCATGGTCCGCAAGTCCGGCACCCAGGCGTTCATGCTGCCTGGCGGCAAGCCCGAACCTGGTGAGTGCGCTCGGCACGCGATCATCCGCGAAGTCGCCGAGGAGCTGCATCTTGAGCTTGCCGATGACCGGCTCGTTGAGCTCGGCACGTGGACCGCGGCGGCTGCCAATGAGGCCGGGCATGCGGTCACGGGCACAGTCTTCGCCTACCGCGGTCTGCCCGCTGGTCTGAATGTCTCCGCTCCTGCGGTGTACGAGGAGATCGCCGAGGCTGCCTGGTTCTCCTTCGATGACCTGCCAGCCGACACCGCCGAGCGCCGGTTCGCCTCCCTGACTCGCGAGTGCGTCATCCCCAACCTGCCCGACTGGCTGGCCGAGGGCACGAGCACACCGGCACAGCCGCGCTGACAGCGCTGTGATGACCTGACAGTGCCGCGCAGCCGGCCGAAACAGATCCGGCTGCGTGGCACTGCCTGCGGCTCAATTCCTGTTCGACTTCTGCGCAGTCGACTTCTTCGCCGTCGTCTTCGTGGCTGTCGACTTCTTGCCGGTGGCCTTCTTGGTAGCGGCCTTCTTCGGCGCAGCCTTCGTGGTGGTGCTCTTCTGCGCAGTCGTCTTCTTCGCCGTGGCAGGCGTGGTCTCGGCAGTCTTGGTCGTGGAAGGCTTCGCCGTGGCTGACTCGGTGCCCTCAACCGTCGCCGCAGTGTCTTCGGCGGCCAGTTCGCCGAGTTCGGCGTATGCGTAGAGGGCGCGGTAGACCTCGTGCAGGCTGACATTCGCTTCGCTGGCGATCATTCGCACGACACCCAGGTAGTCTTCATACGGCACGCGGGCGGTGTTCTTCGACTCCAACAGGCCCGCATCGAAGAGCACGCCGACCGAGCGGGCGTCCATGAGCGCGAAATCCGCGGGGTAGACCGCTGAGAGGATCGCACTGGCGAAGGGCTTGCCGACCCCGGCGATGATCGACAGGATCGGAATCCGCCAGCGATCAGGGGTGTCCTCCTCCAGCGCCAGGAAGGTCAGGTACTCGATGTCCTTCTGCGTGGCCTTGTCAGAGTAGCTGGTGAGCATCGGCAGAACGGCAACCGCCTTCCACTCCGCAAAGCGCAGCAACGACTTGTACTTCAGCCGCTCCTTCTTGCGTGCCTTCTTCGCGTCCTTGGTCAGCAGGCGGTCTTCGAGCTCGGTGATCACATAGCGCGGGGCATAGCGGGCGATGAATTCCGAGGTGATGCGCAGAGCCGTCATGACGGCATTATATCTGTCACAGTCGTGACCAGATCGCATCTGCCACAGTCGTCACCTGGTCAGACGCCACCGGACAGCACAGCTGCCGTGAGTCCTGCGAGCAGGGCCGCTGCGATGACGACACTCATGACGATGACCACTGTGCGTGCGCCCCGCGAGCGGCGCAGCGTGGCCGCTGGTGAAAAGCTCGACCGGTCAGGAGCCGGACTCGGGGTGCGGGTGTCCGGGGGAGTGGCAGGCAGGCCGTAGAGGTCTCGGGGGATGTCCCGATGAGGTGGGCGTGAGTACACAGCAGACTCCTGCAATCGGCTCGGCGGTGGAGGGCTCACCACCGAGTCAACCCCGGGCTGGTGCGTCAAGGGTGCTCGGTATGTGGCAGGTCCGCCACAAGTCCCAGCGGCCGGGCATGCCGCAGGTCCCAGCGGCCGGGCATGGAACTGGGCGGTGCACCGCAGTGCACCGCCCAGTATGCGTCTCTGTCGGCTTGTCTCAGCCGACGCCGGCTGCAGGCCTCAGCAGGGACGGGTCTCCGGGGAGACGGTGAGCTTCGGGTCGCGCTTGACGACACCTGCGAGGGCATCGTCGATCTTCGTGAGCACATCTGCATCGAGCTTGACCCCGGCGGCCTCGGCGTTCGAGGTGATCTGCTCGGGGCGTGAGGCGCCGACGAGTGCGGCAGCGACGTTGTCGTTGGCCAGCACCCAGGCGATCGCCAGCTGTGCCATCGTCAGGTTCAGGTCCTGGGCGATCGGCTCGAGCTTGGCAACGGCTTCAAGGGTCTCGTCCTCGAGCAGTCCGGCCACGGCCTTTGCGCCACCGGACTCATCGGTGGCACGCGAACCTTCGGGCAGCGGCTGGCCGGGCTTGTACTTGCCGGTCAGCACGCCCTGGGCGATCGGCGACCACACGATCTGGGAGATGCCCAGCTCCTGACAGGTCGGCACCACCTCGGGTTCGATGACCCGCCAGAGCATGTTGTACTGCGGCTGTGAGGAGATGAGCTGGATGCCGAGATCCGTGGCCATCCCGTGGGCGGCCCGGATCTGCTCAGCGGTCCATTCGCTCACACCGATGTAGAGGGCCTTGCCGGATCGGACGACATCGGCAAACGCCTGCATCGTCTCTTCGAGTGGGGTCTCGTTGTCGTAGCGGTGCGCTTGGTAGAGGTCGACGTAGTCGGTCTGCAGGCGGGAGAGCGAACCGTTGATCGATTCCATGATGTGTTTGCGCGACAGGCCGCAGTCGTTGTGCCCGCGCGGGCCGGTGGGCCAGTAGACCTTGGTGAAGATCTCCAGTGACTCGCGGCGCTGGCCTTTGAGGGCTTCGCCGAGGACCGACTCGGCCTTGGTATTGGCGTAGACGTCTGCGGTGTCGAAGCTCGTGATGCCGGCGTCGAGTGCGGCATGCACGCACTTGGTCGCGATCTCGTTTTCAACCTGGGAGCCGTGGGTGAGCCAGTTGCCGTAGGTGATCTCGGAGATCTTGAGTCCGCTGTTGCCGAGGTAACGGAATTCCATCAGGTAGTCCTCTCTTGCAGATCAATGACCGGTGCCTGCCTGGCACGGCCTCACCTCCTCACACTACCGGCAGGACAGACCTGTGAGGGCTGACATGGCACACTGTGTTCCCTGAATTGCTCATGGTTGAATGGTGATTATGAGTGCCGAGTGGTCTGAGGTGCGCAGTGCCGTGTCGAACGCGCAGTGGGATGCGGCTATCGCACACCTGACCGGCATGCGCCGGATACCGCAGGACATCGCATACGTGCTCGCCCGGGAGTCCCACAACCACCCGGAGTTCCGCCAGATCCTGCTGACCCTTGACTCTGTGCAGGACTGTGTCATCAACGCCGTCGACCCTGAGCGCACAGGTCGATGGAACTCGATGTCGATCATCCGCCACTTCGAGTCGCCGTTCGCCGACTGGATCGACAAACCCGCCTACGCGCTGCGCTCCTTGATCGCCACCCGCAGGCAGAAGCGTGCCTGCGGGGTGCGCGAGTCGGTCGTCTTGGGCAAAGAGAAGGCCGGCGAACCGATCCCCACCGATACCGTCGGCGAGGTGTGGGAGCGGATTCTGCGCGAAGAGGACTACCTCAACGTGCCGCGCAGCCAGTTTTACGAATGGCACTACGAGGATGTCATTCGGCGCTTCCCGGAGAAGTCGAGTCATGGTGCCGATGACCCGGCCAAACCCGGACTGGCGAAGGAAGCCGCGCGTGTCATCTGCGGATGGGGACCCGATGAGCTGCGCACCCAGCTGGCCGCGAACCCAGACCTCCCGCCTGACGTGCTGCTGACCCTCATCGACGATCCGGTCGAGGCAGTCGCTCGGGCATGCGCTGACAACCTGCAGTGTGCCGGCGACCTGGCCAACCGCCTCGAAGTCCGGTTCCCCGACATGGGTGCGGTCCTCGACCGGCACCCGAACGCAGACATCGACCGTCAGCTGCGCATTCCTGCCTGCGACGTAAACGATGAGATCCTGCGCTCCTTCCTCAGGGCAACCATGGCCACCTCTGAGGAAACCGTCCAGCTGCGCTCGCGGCTCACCACCGGCAGCACCGCTGATGCAGCACTCGGTTCGGTCTGGCTCGAAGTCGCGTGGCGGGAATCGGAGGACCGCATAGCGCTGACCTGATGACACCAGTGCAGGTCTGCCGATTCCCGGTTGCTGTGCACGGATGCAGGCTAGGGTGATGGGCATGAGTTTCCCGACACGCTCCGACCAGTTGCGTCGAGTCGGCATCCAGGCTGTCAATCGTGGCCGGTCGATCGCACGCGCCAGTGCGACGTTGGTCCGCGGTCGTCTCGCCGAACGCGGACTTGCCCCGACATATGCGCCGCAACCGGACGACGCTTTCGTCGTTGCGGCCTATTTCGCCGGGGATGCGGCCAGCCTCTATCAGCTGCGTGAATGGCTGGTGCCGTTTGAGAGGCTGTCTGAGCGCCTTGTCGAGGAAGGGCACGGTGAGGCCCCGTTGGCGATCTTCTGTCGCAGTGCCGAGCACGCCCGCAGCATCACACCGGCTACCCAGCTTCCGGTTCGTTTCGGCCGGCTTGCCAAGGACCTTGAAGCCTTTATGGGTCAGCCGAGTCTGCGTGTCGTCTTCTACGTCAACCAAGCGACGATGAATTTCCAGGCGCTGCGCTTCACCCGGCCAGCGCATGTGCACCTGAGTCACGGGGAGAGCGAGAAGGTCTCGATGATCTCCAATCAGCTCAAGGCCTACGATTACATCTTCACCGCTGGCCAGGCCGCTCGCCAGCGCCTCTTAGACACGCTCGTCGGATTCCGGGAGCAGGGCGGCGAAGCGCGCATGATCGACATCGGTCGCCCGCAGCTCGACGCGCCGCGCCAGGCGCCGCAGGCCTGGCAGGAGGTGAGCGGTAGCGTACGGTTGACCGTGTTCTACGCCCCCACCTGGGAGGGTGACTCCCCGTCGATGGCGTATGGCACCCTCAAGCACAACGGCCCGGCAATCGTGCGCGGGCTGCTTGATGCCGGCTGTCGGGTGATCTTCCGCCCCCACCCGCGTACCGGGGTCATGGATGTCGGAACGGCACAGGCGCTGGCTGCGGTCAAACAGTTGGTGATTGAGCATCCGCGCGGATACCTCGACGATGATGCTCACCTGGGGTGGCAGTTCGACGCAGCTGGTGCATGCCTTGCCGAAATGTCGGCATTGGCCTTCGACTGGCTCTCGACAGGCAAGCCGCTCGTACTCGTCCGGCCGGATGATCCCGGTGCAGAAGTGCTGCCTGGTGGGCTCTTCGACCGTGTGCCCGCGGGTGAGGCGCGTCAGCCGAGTGAAATCGTCGACCTAGTGATCGCAACTGCGGGTTCGTCTGATAGCGGTGCGGTGCGCGATGCCCAGGCCCACTACCTCGGAAACACGGAACCGGGTCAGCAGCAGCTTCGCTTCGAAGCTGCGACGATTCGAATCGTCGGAGAACGCAGTACAAGTGAGCTCAGTGGGTCGGGACGCACTGGTGCAAGCCAGGTGAGAGGCAAAAGGCGGTAGGCCCCCGCGGGGGCGTTCGCACAGATTTTACCTAGGTGTAATTAACCCGTTACCATTATGCGGATCCCGGCCTGCTTCCCGGCGAGGCCCTGTTACCGTCGCTTCCAAACAACGGAGACTTCACCAATGCGCCGCATCATCACTTACGGCACGTTCGACCTGCTGCACTACGGCCACATCCGCCTGCTGCAGCGGTGCAAAGAACAAGGCGACTACCTCGTCGTAGCGCTTTCGACGGATGAGTTCAATGCTGGCAAGGGAAAGAAGTCGTACTTCAGCTACGAAGATCGCAAGCGCATGCTCGAAGCGATCAGGTACGTCGACCTCGTTATCCCAGAGGAAACGTGGGAGCAGAAACCCGACGACGTACAGCGGTATCACATCGACGTATTCGTCATGGGCGACGACTGGCAAGGGAAGTTCGACGAACTCGAAGAGCACTGTGAGGTCGTCTACTTGCCACGCACACCTGAGATCTCAACGACGCAGATCAAGTCCGACCTCTCGTCGTAGGCCTGGAGAGCGCCAAGTTCGCCGTGTGTGCGATCATTCGGTGTAAGGCCGCGTCAGCGAAGTTGCGCATGGAGGAGTGGCGATGTCAGTACTGGTGACCGGTGGCGCCGGGTACATTGGCTCCCACGTTGTTCGCATGTTGGAACAGCGGGGTGACCGCGTTGTGGTAGTGGATGATCTGTCCACCGGAGTCGAGAATCGCGTCAGCAGCACGCCGTTGGAGCGGATCGACCTTGCCGAGCCCGATGCTGAACCTCGGCTCGCGCAGGTGATCACTGAGTACGGAGTCGACTCCGTTATCCACTTTGCTGCAAAAAAGCAGGTGGGAGAGTCCGTTGAGAAGCCCATCTGGTACTACCGACAGAACGTCGGAGGGCTGGCGAATCTGCTCGCCGCGATGGAAGCATCCAGCGTTGGAACCATGGTGTTCTCATCCTCGGCAGCAACATACGGTATGCCGGACGTGCAGCAGGTGCCGGAGGACATCGACTGCAAGCCGATCAATCCGTACGGCCAGACCAAGCTGATTGGCGAATGGATGATCGACAACGCCATGACCGCCACCGGCCTCAAGGCTGCAAAGCTGCGCTACTTCAACGTCGCTGGCACCGGCTGGGAGGATCTCGCCGACACAGCGATCATGAACCTCGTTCCGATCGTTCTCGACCGGATCGGCCGTGGAGAGGCGCCGGTGATCTTCGGAGACGACTACGACACACCGGACGGTACGTGCATCCGCGACTACGTCCACGTTGCCGATCTGGCCGAAGCTCATATTTATGCCCTCGACTATCTCGCGGCCAGTGAGGGCCCGACTTCGGAGTCCGTCTTCAATGTCGGCACCGGTGCCGGCGCCTCCGTCAGCGAGGTGATCGACACAGTGGCACGCGTCCTAGGCCGACCGATCACCCCCGTCATGGGCGAACGTCGCGCTGGTGACCCACCACAGCTCATCGCCAATGTCGACCGGATCGGGCGCGAGTTCGCATGGAAGGCGCAGTACGACCTCACCGACATCATCACCTCCGCTGTCGAGGCAAAAGGCAGCCAGGCACAGGGCTGAACGGTACCTGCATGTCCTTCCGGTGAATTGACGGTAAACTGAACGGTCAGACCGATCTGGACAGCCGCGATCAGCTTGGAGGGAATGTGCTCAGTCCTGTCCGGCCGCAGCGGCCGACGCTCGAAGAGCTGCGCGCTATCGCGCAGCCTCCAGAGGTGCGTGCCCGGAAGAACGCCGAGCACTGGACCGCACAGCTGTACCTGCGCCACTTCTCGATCTATACGACGGTGTTGCTCGTCCGCACCCCGATCACCGCCAACGGCGTCACCGGACTCATGATCCTCTCCGGCTGGCTAATCGCAGCCTCGCTGCTGATTCCGGGGCTGCTCGGCCCGCTGCTGGCACTGTTCTTCTCGCAGCTGCAGATGTACCTGGACTGCTGCGATGGTGAGGTCGCACGCTGGCGCGGCACGATGGGGGCCACGGGCGTCTTTCTCGACAAAGTCGGCCATTACACCACCGAAGGACTCGTTGCGATCGCCCTGGGCGCCCGTGCCGTCGGTGAGTTCTCCAACCTGCACGACGACCCGGCGGGCTCATACCCGTACCTGCTGGCCGGAGCGATCCTCGGGTTCCTTGTGATTCTCAACAAGGCTCTTAACGACATGGTGCATGTCGCCCGCGCCTTCAACGGCCTCGGCAAGCTGCCGGACACCGCTCAGGCCACCGCCATTCCCTCAGGTCTGCTCGCCACCCTCAAACTGGTCGCCCGCTTCGTTCCCTTTCACCGCCTGTACCACTCAGTCGAGATGTCGATCCTGGCCGTCATCGCCGCGATCGTCACCCTCGTCGCCTCAACCAGTGCCGGACCAGAGCTCATTGGAGAGCGCTGGCTCATCACCCTCCTAGTGCCGCTGTGTGCGCTGTCGGTGGTCGGGCACTTCCTGGCGATCATGGCCTCAAGGAGATTGTCGGCATGACACACGAACACATCCATACGCACAAGGACGCCACTCGGCCGATCCCGACGGGGGCCTTCGACACCCCGCAGCTCGGGTCCCTGCGTGACAGCTCGCGGGAGCGCCGCAAACTCGAACGTGCGGTGCGCGCCCGCCACGGCCACCTGCCCGGCACCTCGGCTGCGGAGGAGAAAGCTGCTGCGAAGAAGTCGCGTCTGTACTCCTTCGGTGTCGTCGTGCTTACACAGGGTAAGAGGATGGATGACCTGCGCCGCGGCATTGATTCGCTGCTCGCTCAGCGCGGCGTGGATCTCGACATCATTTGCGTGGGCAACGGCTGGGAGCCATCTGGCCTGCCGGCGCAGGTCAAGACGCAGGCGCTTCCGAACAACATCGGCATTCCGGCCGGACGCAACGAGGGCGTGCCGCATGTCGAGGGGGAGTTCCTCTTCTTCCTCGATGATGATGCCTGGCTGCCTGACGACACGACCCTCATGCGCATGGCGCAGCTCATGCGCACCAAGCCCAGCATCGGTCTCATCCAACCGCGCGTCGAGGACCCCTCCGGCACACCGGCACCCAAACGCTGGATTCCGCGCCTGAAGAAGGGCAGCGCTGAGCAGTCCTCGAACGTCTTCTCCGTGTGGGAGGGGGCGGTGTGCCTGCAGCGCAAGGCCTTCGACGCTTGTGGCGGCTGGCCAGCGCCGTTCTGGTACGCCCATGAGGGCATCGAACTGGCCTGGCGGATCTGGGATGCTGGCTACCAGGTCTGGTACATGGGCGATGTCTCGGTCGCCCACCCAGTGATCGATCAGCGGCGGCACGAAGAGTACTTCTACATGAACGCCCGCAACCGCGTGTGGCTGGCCAGACGCAACTTGCCCCTGCCGTTCAGCCTCGCCTACGTGGCGTCCTGGACGCTCATGCAGACCACGCGCTGGGCAACCAAACCCGAGCAGCTGCGACCCTGGTTCAGCGGCTGGATCGATGGTTGGCGCGATGACCCCTGGGGTCCTGAAGAAGATCACGAAAAGCTCTCCACTCGCGGGCTGCTGCGGATGGCCCGCTACGGCCGACCGCCAGTAGTGTAGAGCTGATGGTTCACTTGGGCAAGGGTGTGAGGCCCGCGGCTCGTGCGGCTCAGCACTCACCAGAACCGCTCTCGTGTGGAGAAACACCTGAATCGGAAAGGGTGGAAATGACCGAGCTAAGGCTCTCCCTCATCATCCCCGTCTACAACTCGATGCCATACCTCACAGAGCTTCTCGATTCTGTGTTCTCACAGACGATGCCGGCCGCAGAGTTCGAAGTCATTGCCGTTGACGACGGCTCAACGGACGGTAGCGGTGACGAACTCGACCGCTTTGCCGCCACCCACAGCAACCTGCACGTCATCCATCAGGAGAACTGGGGGTGGCCAGGCCAGCCGCGCAACCGGGCTCTGAATGCGGCTCGCGGCCGCTATGTTTTCTTCGCGGACTCCGATGACAAGTTCGACCCCAGTGCGTTCACCGTGATGTGTGACTTTGCTGATGCGCACGCCTCCGATATCGTGCTGCCGCAGATGGGGTCGATTAACGGCCGCTGGGTGCAACCCAAGCTCTATGCCCGTACGCGCATCGATGCGGACCTTTCGAGCGTGCTGAAGACATTGGGCCCGATGAAGCTCTTCCGTCGAACGTTCCTCGACAAGCACGGACTGCGATTCCCCGAGGAGAAAGTCAGGCTCGAAGACGGCATCATGCTCTCGCGGGCCTATTTCCTAGCGCAGCGGGTGTCGGTGGTCACCGGCGCAGACTACTATCAGATCCGGTCCCGCGACGACGGGCAGAACATCAGCTCTCGCTACCTCGATCCCGATGAGTACACCTGGGCGATCGCTCAGGTGAGCCGGAACATTCGCGATTACGATCCGGATCCTAAGCGAGCCGACCGGATCATCCTCGATTTGTACCGTCGCAAATGTTTGAAGTTCTACGCACCGGATCGGTTCGTCAGGCTTAAGCAGGAGCGCGCAAAGCGATTCATCGAGGTGCATCAGCAGTTCCAGCGGGAGTTCATTCCCGTCGAACTGGAAGCCGCCCTTGAGGAGCCATTCCGCAGTCGCAGCGAATGGGTGAGAGCCGGCGACATCGAGGCGATTCGCGTTGGTTCACAGATCGCAGCTGTTGAGCTTGCCCCCACGCTTGTGCGGTGGCAACTCACCTCCCGCGGTGCCGAGCTGCAGATCCGTTCCCGGGTCTTCTCTGGCGGCGCTGTGGACGAGTCGCATGTCCTGCAAGTCTCAAAGCGCGGCTCGAACTGGAGCTACATGCTTCCGGCGGTACGGCTGACCCGAGGCGCTGATAAAAAGAGCAACACCATCACGGCAGAGTTCCGGTTGGGCTGGCGGAGACTCCTGGTTCCGAGTGAACGCGTCGTCGATCTTCACCTCATCCGCCGAGTGGGTTATGACGACGACCCGCGCAAGGATTTGGTGCAGCGGGCCCGCGTCGCTTCGGCGCCTGAAGTCGAGGCTTCGCTGGTGGCGCGCGGGAACGTGCATCCGTACTGTACAGCACAGGGCAATATCAGCATCAAGCTGACTACCGGTCGGCTTGGTGAAATCCTGGCCTGGGCACGGAAGATCAAGAACGCAGTGAGGCGCTGATCGGATTCAGAGCCGTGCCGGCTCGATAGCAAGGCTGAGGTTGCCTTGGTCCGTTTTGTAGAATCGTCCAACCTGCGAATTGGTTGAGGAGGGGGGGATGATCTCAGCGCCTGTCGCAACGGAAACTCGTCGGTGTTGCTGGGCGCCAGCTACGGTGAGCCAGAAATCGTATACTTCTGGGCTTTGAGCAGCAAAATGAGTCAAGGGTATAGAGACATCGAAAGTTTCGTCATCATGCAAGCGTACTGGTACTTCAAAGCCATATAGTCCGCTACGTGTCCGAGCCCTCAGATACGTGTCCGCACCGGCTGAAGCCCAGCCACCAGCAGTCCTACCGCAAAGTATCACTGCGGAAAATGAATCTTGAGAACTCAGTCGAATCAACGATACTTCGGCAAATCGCCCGGCTACAAGTGGACGGACAGGACGTTTGATTAACCGGTGGCAGAGTTCAGCCCACATTTGTGTCACGGTGACATCCCCAAACCTCCGAGCATTCGCTCTTGCTGCATTCCTCATCTTGAGACGGTCCTTCTCGCTCATTTCGAGAAACTCGGCTATCGTTGCGGCAAGCGCACTGGAGTCTCCATCGGGCACAAGGAACCCATCGACACCGTGAGTGATGATGTCGCTTGGCCCGTATCGGATGTCAAAAGCGATTGGAACGCACCCCGCAGCCATTGCTTCGACGAGTACGAGGCCGAACCCTTCGCTTTTGCTACTGAGTACGAGGAAAGATGCTTGGTTCAAAAGATTCGAAGTCTCGTGACTGTAGCCCCGAAATTTTACGTCGTTGCTGAGGTTCAGGTTGGATACTAAATTTTGTAGTAGTGACAAATCTGGCCCGGTGCCGAAGATGTCTAGTGTCGGTGTTGTCGTCTTTCGGTCTTCTTTTAATATTCGCAGAGAATCTATTGCGATGTCGATTCGTTTTACGCTTGACAATCTTGCTAAGATAATACCCGACCCGGGGTTTCGGTGACGCATATCTTGAGTGCCGGATTTGGCCACGCGTCGCGAATTTGGAATTACAACAGTATTATTTGCAGCCGGAAATGCTTTACGGAGTTCACTGCACTGACGCTCAGTGAGCAGTGTCAAGGCGTCGAACTGAGCATGATCAGTAATGATCTCCTTCTTCGCCGCAAATACGGGGCCATAGAGCGACGGAGCATCTGGCTCGAGGTGTGCGCTGTGAATCGCTTGAATTTTTCGAACGTGGGGGCGCTGGTAATGTCCAAGAAAAGATCCAATAAAAGCCGAGTCGTTGATCAAGAATGTTTCTTCGTCACCGATGGCCGCGTCCATCCACGCAAAGTACAGGTCGCGAATTCGGTCCCACCTGCAAAGGGGTTTTCCAGAAGTATTATATAGAATAACGCCGTGCCCGTTAGGATCCTTACGTTCGTCCCGCACGACGACAGTATTGTCCGCACGCAGGTGGTCGATTCGCAGGGTAGCGCCAGTTGAGTCGAAAGACGTCCGCCGGCATTTATCGTCAGAATCTTCAATGTGCGACGGACTAGGATGGGTTCTCTGAGGTACCGGTAAGCCTGAAATGGCTAGTCGATCGAGCTGACGATCATTCATCGCTGCGATTTCAACCCACACGTTGCGCAGGTGGACACGTTTCCCGATCATTCCAATCTCTCGAAGTTCTCGCTCTTTGGCCTTCACATCTGGCTGAGGGCCAAGTGTCAAGATTGGCACATCGAAACCACCAAGTTGGGCAATTAGGGACGTGCGCCGTAGCAGAACGTTTGTGAGTCCACCGAAATTTTCAGGGATATTCCAAGTGAGGCTTACGATTTGTATGCGGGGGAATTTGACGCGAGCTTGTTGAATGTGTCTGCGAAGCGGCGCGAAGGCTGTAGAGTTTGAAATCAACATGGTTGAGCAGTCCAGTCTCAAATCGTTTCGAAGTGAATCGAGCAGTCAAATTCTGCCGCAATATATCAGTCGGCAGCTTCCATGTTGCTACCCTCGACGTCGTAGTTGCGCAGTTGGTGGCGGCGGTCGCTGACGAGCTGGTCGATCGCTGACAGGAACGCCTGCGACGATGACCCCGGCTCACCGTCGCCGAAGTAGAACGTGCGCATTTCCGCACGCGCTGAAGCGAACTTGTCATGCTCGATCGCCTCCTGGAGCAGCAGCACCGTTTGCCCGATCGTCGATTCATCGATGACTGGCGCTGCCTGAGAGACCGGAGACTCGGCATTGAGCGTCGCACGATCCGTGCGGCGATCGGTCAGTACGATCGGCACCTCGGGGTGCAGGTATAGGAAGTCGAGGCCGACGCTGGAGATATCGGTGATGAGCAGTGACACGGCATCGAACATGCCCAGGATGTCGCCCTGCATTTCGACGAGATGTTCACCGCCAGCGGCGTTTGAATCGGCTATGAGCGCACGGATCTGCGCATCGGCTTCAGCCATCGTCGAGTTCTGCGTTTCCTGCACACGCGGATGGGGCTTGTAGACGAGGCGCACATTCGGCAGCGCTAGCACCGCCTCCACGATCTGCGGGCCGTAGACATCGATCGAGGTGTAGTTGTTCGAGTCGTTCTCACCTTCCCACGTCGGCGCGTACAGCACGGTGCGCTTGGAGGTCGGCGGCAGACTGGAGGTGCGCGGAATGTCGAGCTGCGGGCGACCGACGCGAACGAGGTTCGCTTCGTTGAAGTCAATCAGCGCCCGCCGGTGGCGTTCGACAGCAGCTTGGCCGGCGACGAACACCTTGTCATAGGCCTTCGCCTGATTGGACACCATGCTGATCTTGTCAGACTCTCCGTGATTGACATGAACGTGCACCATCGGTGGGTAGCTCAGCGACTGGAAGTTCGTCACACCGTTGTTCACGTACAGACCAAGAGCGTACGCGTTTTCGTAGTACAGGGTGATGAGATCGTCGAAACGGCGGATGAAAACCTTCTGCAGCTTTGTCCTGCCCTTAAGAGCCCGAAGCGCATTGAGCTTCCGGAATACGAGGACAACGCGGTGGGTCTTGTCGAGTTCTTCGAGTACTGGCAGCCACTGCTCCAGCTGGTAGATCTTTTCGGCGTGGTCACCGAAATACGCGACGACCTCGGCGGGGACGAGGATGTCGTCGATCTCGTGGCCGGCCGCGGGGGCCCGGTAACCGCGGATCCATGTGCGGGTGCGTTGCCAGGCTCGCGATTTCAGGACTCCCGCTGCCTGTTGCCTGAGCCAATCCTTCATACTGCAGAACCCTTTCATGAGCTGAGTGAGCGCACCCGCTCAAACAAGCTGCTAGACGGTCGCAGGGGCAGGTGGAACGTCGAAACGCTCACAGAATCATAGCAAGGCTGGCGTCCGCTTCTTAGAAGGCCGCGCGCCACCGTACGTGACCCACGCCCCGGGGCTCCGCCTTGAACCCGGTTGCAGGCCGGGTGGGAACCCGGCTGTGCTCCCGTAGGGTTGAATCGATAGACGGTTGGAGATGAACGATGGAGAGAGCTGGAGCATGCACACTGACAGGCAGCGGACTCAGGAACGCGGCACAAGCGCGGCAGGCCGGAATTGAAGCCGGCTGTGATCTGGCGCCATCTGCAGTCGCATTTCGACTACGCCCGATTCGTCTACGCGCAGGAGACGCGTCTGCTGTGGGCCCTCTTCATGTTCACTGCCGGTATCGTCGCGCTGGCGGAGGCGTGGGTCTGACCGGTCTTCATCGCCGGGGCGGTCGCTGGTGCGCTCGCGCTGATCTTCGACGCCGGCCGGATCTGGTCGAAATGGCATGCCACGCGCTTCCGACCGCGCACTCGTCCCTACCGGCACCGCGATCATCATGCGCAGCCGGAACAAGCGGTGCAGTGGAAGGCTGCCGAGCCCAGGCTCGCCGAATCCTCCAATCAGCCAGGCCCGGTGCCTGTCGAGTTCTGGTGGGATGAAGCTGTCGACCGTCTGCTGCAGCGTCAGTCGCCATATCACGCGAACGCGGCCGAACCTGTACAGCACAGAATGCTCGCCCGTCTGATGTCCCGTGATTTCGAAATGCCGGCCACTCTGGAAAAGCACGCAGGTGCGGCCCTGCGCTTCGACCGCAACACCTCGCGCCGGGTGCGGCTGCCTGTGCGCTTCAACGGTCGCCTGCTGCGGCTGTCAACCGAACCGACGGTGGCGCAACTGGAATCCGGCAACGTCGACGTCACCCCGGTGACGTACTTCGACGGCGAGGCTTCGAACGAGGTCTGGGGTCTGGTCAACGACAGCGACCTGACCCCACCGGCTCACGCGGACTCCGATGCCGCGGAGGTCTCGCCGGTGCAGGAATACGTGCTCGACAGTTCTTTCAACATCCGCGCACTGGAGAACGCCGGTGCTGCGAACATCGTCGGCATCTCGATCATGGCCGTCACCGCTGATGACCATTTCATCTTCGTCCAGCAGACCGCCGGCAACTCCGTCGCCCCCAGTGCGCTCGCTGCATCCGGTTCAGGCTCGCTGGAACACATTGACGCTGATCCTGATTTCCGGCCCTGGCAGCTGCTGGTACCCTCGCTGCTGCGCAGAGGCGCACGCGCACGAAAGCTGCGGATCCCCCTGACCGAACTGCTGCTGAGCGGAATGCTGCGCGAGATGCGCGAAGAATCGCTCGTCGAAGAAAGCGAGATCATCGACGCCTCGGCGGTGGTGACCGGCTACTTCCGCTGGATCGACCGCGCCGCCAAACCGGAATTCGCCGGGCTCGTGCGGCTCAGCTGCACCGCTGCTGAGCTGCAGGCCCGTCGCCACACCGGCGGAGAGCGCGCCTTCACTGCTGGCACCGTTTCCGTTCCTGTTCACGACATCGTCGACAGCCTCGCGCTGGAGCTCCGCGCTACAGGACAGCCGCCCACCCATGCGCAGGTGATGGATGCCGCGAACCAGGCGCTGCTCGGCAAGCGGCGAATTCACAATCTCAAGCTCGGTCCCGGTCATGCCGGGTCGCCGGGGCAGCCGCGGGTGCTGTGCTCACCAAGCACGGAGCAGACGCTGTTCGCCGCAGTCCGGTTTCTGCTCAGCGAACCGCAGTGGATGCAGCCTCAGCCAGCAGTCGCAGACGGCGATCAGGACTGCTGAAGAAGAACGCACGAAACCAGTTCTGTCAGCGGGTCATCGTGACATACTGAACCCATGTCCACCGACCTCGAAATCGCCTCCCAAGCACAGCTCAAGCCGATCGGAGACATCGCAGCCTCTGTCGGACTAAGTGCAGCCGACATCATCCCCTTCGGTCACGACAAGGCCAAGATCCCCCTGTCCGTGCTGGACAGAGAAGATGCCGAGCCCGGCCGCCTCATCCTCGTCACCGCCATGAGCCCGACCCCTGCCGGTGAAGGCAAGACCACGACGAGCATCGGCCTGGCCGATGCGATCAACGAAGTCGCCCGACTCGAATCCTGGCCCGAGGTGCCGGGTAAGCACCCGGCCGTTCTCGCCCTGCGTGAGCCCAGCCTCGGCCCTGTGTTCGGCATGAAGGGCGGCGCTGCCGGCGGCGGACACGCGCAAGTGCTGCCGATGGAAGACATCAACCTCCACTTCACCGGCGACTTCGCAGCCATCGCCCTGGCCAACAATCTCGCTGCCGCGATGCTCGACAACCACATGCATCACGGCAACGAACTCGACATCGACCCGCGCCGGATCACCATCCGCCGCGTCGTCGACCTCAACGACCGGGCCCTGCGTGCCGCAGCCATCGGGCTCGGCGGCTACAACGGCGGCGTCCCGCGCGAAGACGCCTTCGACATCGTCGTCGCCAGCGAGGTGATGGCCGTGTTCTGCCTGGCGACCAGTCTTGAGGACCTCAAGGAGCGCCTTGGACGCATCGTGCTCGCCCGCACCCGCAACAAGGAACCAGTGACCGTCGCCGATGTGGGAGCGGCCGGTGCGATGACCGCGCTGCTGCGCAATGCGCTGGCCCCGAACCTCGTCCAGAGCATCGAACACACCCCGGCATTCGTCCACGGTGGCCCGTTCGCCAACATCGCCCACGGCTGCAACTCAGTGCTCGCCACCGATGCCGCGCTGACTTTCGGCCAGTGGGCGGTGACAGAAGCCGGCTTCGGCGCTGACTTGGGAGCTGAGAAGTTCCTCGACATCAAGGCCCGCGCAGCCGGAATCTGGCCCTCGGCCACAGTCGTCGTGGCGACCGTCCGGGCGCTGAAATACCACGGCGGTGTCGACAAGACCGCTCTCGAAGACGAGAACATCGAGGCGATGCGCGCCGGACTGCCGAATCTGCGCCGCCACCTGGAGAACCTGCGCAGCGTCTTCGGTATTCCCGCAGTTGTGAGCATCAACCGGTTCCCATCTGATACCGACGCAGAGATCTCCGCGCTCATCGACGACCTCGCCGCCGAAGGCGTCACCGCAGTCGAAGCCCGGCACTGGGCCGAGGGCGGGGCCGGCGCGGTGGAGCTGGCGCGTGCGGTGATGGCAGCTGCTCAGCACCCCGAGGAGGCCGCCCCGCAGTACGCATACGAGCCCGACGCCAGCCTGGCGGAGAAGATCGAGACCGTCGCCACTCGGATCTACCGGGCCGGCGAGGTGCGGTTCCCACCGGCGGTCAAGCGCAAGCTCGATCAGTTCGCTGCGGAAGGCTACGCACAGCTTCCCGTGTGCATTGCCAAGACGCAGTACTCCTTCAGCACTGACGCAGCCCTGCGCGGCGCACCGGAGGGCCACGTCCTCGAAGTCCGTGACGTGCGATTGTCCGCCGGTGCCGGTTTCGTCGTCGCAGTCTGCGGAGACATCATGACGATGCCCGGCCTGCCGAAGAAGCCGGCGGCACTGACCATCGACGTCGATGATGACGGCCGCATCACCGGGTTGTTCTGACCTGCCCTCAATGCTGAAGCAGGGCCGTGGGATGAACTCCCACAGCCCTGCCTGTGCTCCAGCATTGCGCTGGGTTACTCAGCTGGAATGACCTCACCTTCGGGCCAGGTGTCCTCGATGAAGTCCTTGACCTCCTGCGACTGCGAGAGTTCGTGGAGCTTCTGGATCGCCGGATCATCCTGCGTGCCCTCACGCACGACGAGGATGTTCGCATACGGATTGTCTGCCGGGCTCTCGACGAGAATGCCGTCCTTCTTCGATGACAGACCGGCGCCCAGGGCGTTGTTGCCGTTGATGACCGAGGCGTCGGTGTCGTCGAGGGTGCGGGCCAGTGACGCTGCTTCTGCTTCGATGAACTGCAGATTCTTCGGATTCTCAGCGACGTCGTGGATGGTGGCGGTGATCGGGTCGGCGTCGCCGAGGCTGATGAGGTCATTGTCGGCCAGCAGCTTGAGCGCCCGGCCCTGGTTGGCTGGGTCGTTGTTGATGCCGATCTTTGCGCCGTCGGGCAGGTCGGCGATGTCGTCGATCTTCTTCGAGTACAGTGCGAACGGCTCGACGTGCACACCCGGGGTGAAGTGGTGCAGTTCGTAGCCCTGCCCCTCGATCTCCGACTCCAGGTACGGAAGGTGCTGGAAGTAGTTGGCATCGAGTTCGCCGTCGCTCAGCGCCCGGTTGGGCAGCGAGTAGTCAGTGAACTCCTTGACCTCGATGTCCAGCCCGGCGTCGGCTGCGAGGTTCTCGTCGATGAACCGCCAGATATCACCGTGCGGGGTCACCGAGGTGCCGATCGTCAGCGTGGTGACCTCGCCGTTCTTCTCGCCGACGTCGGTCTCGCTCTTGGACAGACCGCAGCCAGTGAGGGTGAGGGCGAGTGCGGTTGAGGCCGCGAGAGCGAGGGTGGGCAGATGTTTCATGGTTCTCCTTCAGAAGGGCTGCACGCGAATGCGGACAGCGGAATGGGATGTTTCAGCGGTGATCGACAAGCCGGGCGAGGCGGTCACCAGTGAACTGGATGAGGCCGACGACGAGGACGAGCAGGACGATGCAGGCGATCATGACGTCGCCCTGGTAGCGGTTGTAGCCGTAGGCGATCGCAAGGTCTCCGAGTCCGCCGCCGCCGACAGCGCCGGCCATCGCGGTGTAGTTCACCAACGCGACGGCGGTGACCGTGGCTGCACCGATGAGCCCGGGAAGCGCTTCGCGCACAAGAACCTGACCGATGATCTGCCGGCGGCTGGCGCCCATCATCTGCGCGGCCTCGATCTTGCCGGCCGAGACCTCGTGGAGGGCGTTTTCGACCAGCCGGGCATAGAACGGGATCGCGCTGAGCGTGAGCGCAACGACCGCGGCCTTCCAGCCGAGCGCGGTGCCGACGAGCAGCCGGGTGAACGGGATGATTGCGACGATGAGCACAATGAATGGAATCGACCGGCCGATGTCGACGATCGTCGACACGACCTGGTGCACCGTCCGGTTCGGTGCCAGAGAGTGCGGCGTGGTGACGAACAGCCAGATGCCCAGCGGCAGACCGAGTGCCACGGAGATGACCGTCGCCCACGCCGTCATGGCCAGGGTCTCACCGAGAGCCGGCAGCAGCTCACTGGTGATGGCGGGGTTGTTGAACCAGGTGGCATCATTCATGCTGCGACCTCCGCGTGGATGTCATGCGCGGCCAGCGCACTGATGAGGGTGTCGGCAGCGGCCTGCCCGCCGACGGTGAACTGCAGCCGTCCGACGAGCGTGCCGGCGATCGTCTCGACGGTTCCTGCATCGAGGTGCGCCTCCGTTCCGGAGGTGCGCACCGCCTCGAGCGCGGCATCGAGGCTGATGCCGGTGGTGAGGGCTTCGACGACAGTGCCGTGCGTTCTGCCGCTGGACGGCAGCGGCAGGAGTGCGCGGCTGAGCGGGGAGTCGGCCTGGCCGATGACGTCGATGATCGAACCGGTGTGCTCGATTTGTCCGTCGGCGAGCAGAGTCACCGAATCGCAGACCTCCCGGACGACCGACATCTCGTGGGTGATGATGAGCACCGTGATCCCGAGCCTGTCACGCAGGGAGCGGATGAGTGCCAGGATCTGGCGGGTGGTGTGCGAGTCAAGAGCTGAGGTCGGCTCATCGCACAGCAGGATCTGCGGTTCGGCGGCGAGCGCTCGTGCGATGCCGACGCGCTGCTGCTGCCCGCCGGAGAGCTGCGCAGGATGGTTGTCCAACCGATCGCCCAAGCCCACGAGCTCCAGCAGCTCAGCAGCGCGGCGGCGGCGCTCAGTCCGGCCGACGCCGGCGATCTCCAGGGGATGTTCGACATTCCGCAGCGCGGTGCGCGAATCGAGCAGGTTCGCGTGCTGGAACACCATTCCGATCGTGCGACGGGCGGTGCGCAGTGCAGCTCCGCGGGCGCTGGTGATGTCGACGTCACCGATGCGCACCGTGCCCGAGGTGGGGCGTTCGAGCCCGGTCAGGCAGCGGATGAGCGTCGACTTGCCGGCTCCGGAGCGGCCGACGATGCCGTGGATCTGGCCAGCCGGCACTGACAGGCTGATGCCGTCGAGTGCCGTGACACCGGCGAACTCCTTTCGCAGGTCACGCAGTTCGATCACAGGGGTTCCTTCGATTGCAGGGATTCGGCTACGTCAGGCTAGCCCCACTGGTTCCCTTCATCTGTGCTGCAGCGTCATCTGCTGACATAACGTGAAGCTCGTCACGCAGTGCCTGGGCATCGTTCACCTACATGTCACTTCAACGGCGGCTGTGCGGGCGACAGGCGGATATTCGGGCCGTATGATGGTGCGCATGCCGCTCCCCGCCACCTCTGTGCCCGTCTCTCGCTGGCGGACGCTTGCTGTCGAGGTGTTGCGGTTCCTGTCGGTCGGCGGATTCGCCTACGTCGTCGACGTCGGTGTCTCGAATCTGCTCGTCTACGGCTTCTTGGGTGTGCCTGCGCTCATGCCCGGCAGCCCGCTCAAGGCCAAGATCATCTCGACGGTGCTCTCCGTCATCGTCGCGTGGCTGGGCAACAAGCTCTGGACCTACGGTGACCGCGATTCGGGCTCGAATGTGCGCGGCTTCATCATGTTCGCCGTTGTCAATGCCATCGGCATGGTCATCGCGGTCATCCCGCTGGGGTTCACGTGGTACATCCTGGGGCTGCGAGACCCCATCAGCTACAACCTCTCGACCAATGTCATCGGTATCGCGCTGGCGATGATCTTCCGCTTCTACGCCTACCGCACGTGGGTGTTTAGGGACATCACAGAAGCCGAAGTCGTCGTTTCGCTGGCCGAGGACGAGCTCCCGTCCTCCCGCCGTTGAGCGAAGTTCAGCGCAGCCGACGGCTGAGCCTTCTGACCTGCTTCACAGCGAAGCGGTAGCCGTCGACGACCGGCTGCGGCGCTGCAGTGCGCAGTTCGGCGCGCACGGCTCGCCAGCTGTTGATGTGCTTGATCCACGGCTGAGACCGCAGCTGATACTGCTGAGACCGTGCGGCAAGGATCCGAAACGCCCGGTTGACCTCCGCCGAGGGAGGGTGGAAGTAGTTCTCCTGCAGCCACGTCGCGTTGGGAAAGCCGATGCGTCCGGCAGACAGGTCCTGCAGCGAGCCGAGAATCCCGGAACCGTCGAAGACTGCATTGAGGAGATCTTCCGAAACCCCGAAATCGGAGATGATGAGCGTCTGCAGGCCGCGGTCGATCGATTCGAGCGCGGCCGTCGACGACACCGTCACAAGAGCCGAGCCAGCGGTGAGGAACTCATCCATGGGCCCGACTGCGATCGACAGCTCTCCAGCTGCGAGCTCCCCTGAGGCAGTGAGTTCCTGAATGAGCGAGAGGTAGCTGTGCTCTTCATGATGGGTCTCCTGCTCACCGGGCAGCGACCGGACCTTGACGATCGCCTCGGAATCAGGGTGCCGGCGGGCGAAGGCGGCAAGCGCCTGTAGGATCGCGATCCGCTCCTGACGCTCAGTGGGCACTTTGGCCTGGGGGGCGAAGACGATCCGGGTGGGCACCGGGGCAGTGCCGTCAGCCTGCATCTCGAAGGCCGGTTCGGGCACATCGGTGCTGGTCAGCAACGGCAGCCGGGCGACGGTGATCTCCAGTGCCACTCCGGCGCGGGTGGCTGCAGCGCGGTATGCCTCACGTTCGTGGTGGGAGTGGGCGAGAAACAGATCGCAGTCGCGGCGGTACCGCACGCCCTTCTGCCGGGCCGGCAAGCCGATGCCCGGCAGTCCGGTAGCCAGGCCGGGCCGCCGCGGCAGACGGTGAGCGGTGGCCGCGATCTGCTGGACGACCGGGCCAGTCGCCGCGGCGAGCACCACATCGGTTCCGGCGGCGGCGAGCCGGTCGTGCAGCTCAGCGCGCTCGACGACCGGCACCTGGGTGCCTGCCCATGAGGAGCCGGCGAGAGCGTGGGAGATCTGGCCGGCGGTCGGACGGATCGGAGTGTCGATGACCCACAGCTGCGCGTCGATGTCCGGGCCGAGGGAATCGAGCACCCGGGCGGCCCACTTGAGGTAGGACTCACTGTCGGCGATCGCCACGATCCGGTACTCACTGCCGTCGGTGTCCGGTGCTGCGGCGGCCGCATTCAGCTGCTGGCGCAGCCGGTCAGGTGCTGTGCCGGTCCACCAGGACGGCGGGATCGCGGTGACGGCGATGTTCGGTTCCTGCATCGTGGCCGGCAGATTGGCCACCGCCGAGGTGGGCAGGCTGCGGACCTGTGCGCCGGCCGGGGCCGTAGTCAGGCGGATCTCGACCGGCAGGTGGGCATGCCGGACGGTGACGTGCGGCAGCTGGGCGACTCGGGCGAGCAGCTCCGGGGTCTCCCGGCGGTGCGCGAAGTAGGCCACTGGGGCCTCGGCGCTGGGCTGCAGGCTCTCGACGGTCGCCGCCAGCCAGTCGAAGTAGGCTTCGGCGGTGATGAGGTCATCGGCGGCCAACGCCGAACCGATGATGATGCGTTCGGGTACGCGGCTGCCGGCATCCGGCAGGCTGCGGACGTACTCGAAGGTGTGCCGGCGCACGGTTCCGCCGGCTGCGGTGAAGGAGATGATGAGCTCGTCGGGTACCTGCAGGGCAGTGGTCCACGACAGCCGACGCTCGTGCATCACTGCCCGCAGCAGCATAGCCACGGCGTAGGCGGCTGCCCGGCGGGAGCGGCTTGTCTTCTGACGCGGGCGCACAAGCGGTCGGGACCGGCGGCTGACGAGTTCGCGCACCGCATGCAGGGTGGCGAAGCCGTCATCAATGACCACCACCGGCCGACGCAGCTGCAGTCCTGAGGCAAGCATGGCCCGCTGCAGGCGCCCGGAGCACAGGTCACCGATGAGCAGCCGGCCGCTGCGGGTGGTGAAGATCTGCGGATCGATCTCGGCCATCGCGACGATCGTAACGCCGGCAGGCAGCCACTCGCTGCGGAAGCGCTGCAGAAAGCTGTCCATGCCCTCTGCATCGATGCGCGCATGGATCTCCAGCTGTTCTTCCGGCAGTCGTGCCTCGACCGCCGAGACGAGCTGCAACGGCGATTCCACCCAGGCGTGCGAGATGTTCGCAGAGCTTCTTCTGACTGGCGAGCTGCTGGCTGCCGGGTTGGGGTCGGCCGATGTCACTTCCGTTCGCCTGCCCGCTGCCGGATGCGCTTGGCCTGACTGCTGAGCAGATCAGCGGTCCTCTGGGCGAGCTGACCGCTGTTGCGCAGCGCTTCGAGTCCGCTGCGAGCCGTTCGGCGTCCGAGGCTGCGCACCTGCTGGGCGCGGTTGGGAGGCGGCAAGCTGCCAGGCAGTCGCAGCTTCGTCAGCCGGCGGCGCTTGAAGCAGTGCCGGTACTGCGGCAGGCTGCGGTGCAAAAAGTCAGCCGTCGAACCGCGCAGGTGCGGCAGGATCTGTGCTCGCATGCAGTAGCTGACCGCGTTGACGACCTCCTGCAGGGGCTCCTTGTCCGATGTCCCGTCGGTGAAGAGGTAGTCGCAGATGGTGACCGGGATGCGGTTGGAGTTCTCAAACGGGCGGAACTCCTCCATGGCGTCCCGGGTGCCGAAGGCACGCGCCGGTATGCCGAACAACCGCCAGGCCGTCACCATCCCGGTGGAGAAGCAGCTGTAGATCGAGTTGGGTGTGAGCACGAGGGCCGCGAGCTCGACGGGAAGGTATGCCGGTACGACATCGAAGGACACACCGCGGAGGCGAGCGCGATGCTGCAGCGCGCTCTGGATCGACTGTGAGGCCGAAGGGTGCGGTTTGAGGTAGATGTGGCGGTGGCCGGAGGAGATCGCCTGGTCGATCATCTGCATGTACAGCTCGGTCTCCTGTTCCAGGGTGAAGAGGGAGACATCGGCTAGGTACTGGCCGACGATCATGCAGGCGTCCTGGTGAACGCGCAGTTCGGAGGTGTCCACAGCAGCGGCGACGCGTTCGACCTCAGTGCGCAGCTCGGCCGGCTCGAGAGCGATTCGGTCGAGGCCGGCGAATTCTGAGAGAAGCAGCGGGTCGACGCCGGGTACGAGGTCCATGTAGATCAGACCGCTCAGGCGCTGCCATAGCTGTGGCGGCAGGTTGCTGCGGGTGGGGCCGTAGGTCATGAGGCCATCGGAGTGGACGAAGATCTCGGCGTCGGTGAAGATGCAGCTGAGGGCCTGAGCCGGGTTGCCCTGCACGGACTCAATGAAGAGCTGCACATGGCAGTCGGCCAGGTCCCATGCACGTAAGAGGGCCTTCGACCACATCGGCTGCTCATTGACCAGCGGCGACCACTGGGACGGGTGCTGCGGCCAGATCCAGGAATTGTAGTCGATGACGCGGTCGAAGACGTCGAGCAGGGGAGCGGAAATCGGCTGTTCGGCGAACGATGCGCCGACTTCGTTGACAGCGCGGGTGTCACTGACGATGAGCACGCGCTCCTCAGCCGAGGCGATGCGCTCATTGCGGATGGTCGTGCTGATGCTCAGCAGCTGCAGCCACGAGGAGACGACGAAGACCTGTTTCATGCTTCTCCCTTCGCTTCCATCCGGCGCATGATCGGGCGCAGCCGGCGCACGCGCTCAGGCCGGAAGGAGAGGATCACCTCGTCGAGTTCATCAGCAGTGGCAGTCGCTGACGCCTCAGCCACGCCGTCGACGAGCCGGCGATACAGATTGCGGGGCATCTCAGCGCGTCGCTGGAGGTGGATGTCGGCCAATGCGAACAGGTTGTGCAGAGCCTTGAGGGTGAAGGCCGGATTGTCATAGCGGCGGGTCTGGGCGATCGTCTTCGCACAGCTGGGGATGAAATGCAGCTGCGTTTCGTTGTAGACCGCGGTCAGAGAGTCGCTGACACCGCGACGGTAGTATGCACCGGGCGCATCGATGACGGCGAAGGAATCGGCTTCGAGCATGAGCCGCCAGTTCCATTCGCGATCCTCGGCGCTGTAAAGCGACTCATCGAAGAACAGGGTGCCGTTGTCGGCGAGACGGCGTGCGTAGACGCCGGTGTTCGTGTTGGGAAAGTCGACCATCGTCTGCGTCCAGCCGTGGACGATGTAGTCGTGGGTGCGCAGGGCCTCATTGCGGCGGAAGACCGGGGCACGGCGCAGCTGGCGGGTCTTATCGATCGCCTGGATCTGGTCGCAGCGTACGAAGTCGACCCCGAGACGGATGATCGCGTCGAGCAGAACCCGCAGGTGCCGGTTGGCGAACCAGTCGTCAGCATCGAGGAAGGTGACGTAGTCGCCGGCGGCGGCGCGCAGGCCGGTGTTCCGGGCTGCTGAGACACCGCTGGGCTGCTCATTGGTGATGAGCTGGAAGTGCTTGACGCTGCGACAGGCGTCGCTCGCGATCTCGGCAGTCGCGTCGGCCGAGCCGTCGTTGACGACGACGATCTCCAATTCCTCGTGGCTCAGGTCTTGGCAGCGCAGCGACAGGAGAGTCTCGGCGATGAACGGCTCAGCATTGTGAGCTGGGATGATGACGCTCAGGGTGGGATCGGGCATGCTCTGCTTTCAGGTGGCGGACGGAGGACGCGCGCAGATGCCGCGGCCGGGGCAGCCTCGTGTGAGGCTGCCCCGACCGCAGTCTGACATCACTTGCGCAGCGAGGAGATCTTCGTCTCTTCGCCGGGCATGATCCGCTTGACGCCGTCGCCCATGGCCTCTTCCAGGATGCGGATGTCGCGCACGAGGGTGGTGAAGCCGTGAGGTTCGAGCGAGGCGGCCTGGTCCGAACCCCACATCGCGCGGTCCATGGTGATGTGGCGCTCGACGGTCACCGCACCGAGAGCCACAGCCGCCAGCGAGATCTGCAGGCCGGTCTCATGACCGGAGTAGCCGACCGGCACGCCGTAGCGCTCAGCCATCGCCGGGATCGCCAGCAGGTTGGTCTCCTCCGGCGGCAGCGGGTAGGTCGAAGTCGAGTGCATGAGGACGAGTTTGTCGCGGTCGAAGCACTCAACGGCCTCATCGAGGATCTTCCAGTCGGACATGCCCGAGGAGCACAGCACCGGCTTGCCGGTGGCTGCGATCGCCTTGAGCAGTTCGAAGTCGGTCAGCGAGGCCGAGGCGACCTTGTAGGTCACCGAGTCGAACTCGTTCTCCAGGAAATCGACCGAATCGGTGTCCCACGGCGAGGCGAACCACTGCAGGCCCTTCTCCTTGGCGTAGCGGTCGATCTCGGTGTACTCGTCCTTCTCGAACTCGACCTTGTACTTGTAGTCGATGTAGGTCATCGTGCCCCACGGAGTCTCACGCATCTTCGACTTCTGTGCCTCCGGCACGGCGACATCGGGGTTGCGCTTCTGGAACTTCACCGCCTGGGCGCCTGCCTCGGCTGCGACATCCATGAGCTGCTTGGCGATCTCGACATCGCCGTTGTGGTTGATGCCGATCTCCCCGATGACGTACACCGGCTGGCCGGGGCCGACGAGGTGCTCGCCGATCGCCACCGGCGCGGCGGTCTGGCGGAAGGGGCAGGGCTGTGCTGCGTTATCAGCGTTCTGAGTCATGCTGGGAACTCCAATCGTTTCGGTGCGAGGTGTTGCACGGGGTGGCGTGAGTGGATGTCACGCAGCTGATCTGGTCTTTTCGGGATCGATGAGGTCGCAGACCTCGCGCACGGCGCCCTGCCCGCCGCGGCGGGTGAGGATCGAGCGCGCGGCGGCGAGCACCTGCGGGTGGGCGTCGGCGACGGCGATCGGCCAGCCGACGACGCTGAAGGCCTCAATGTCGTTGATGTCGTTGCCGACATAGGCGACGCGGGCCGGGTCGAGGCCGTTGTCGGTGATCCATTCGCTTAAGACCTCGGCCTTGTTGTCGATGCCCTGGGCGATGTCGACGCGCAGCTTCTCGGCCCGGCGCGAGACAACGGGGTTCTGCTCCTTCGACAGGATGAGGAAGGGGAAGCCAGCCTTGACGAGCCGGCTGATGCCGAGGCCGTCGCCGCGGTGGACGCGGACGGTCTCCTCGCCGTTCTCATCGACGTAGCAGGCGTCGTCGGTGTGCACACCGTCGAAGTCGGTGACAAGGGCGTCGACGTCGAGGACGTTGATCGCCTCGTGCTGGGAGGCCACAGCGCGGGCCAGCGACAGATCGGACATCGAGTCGATCTCGCGGGCGTGTTCGGCGGGCACCTCTTCGATCTCGATGCGGCCGAAGAAGCGGTGCTTGTACTTCTGAAGCCCCGAGGTGCGCATGATGTAGAAGGCGCCGGTCTCGTTGTAGTGCGCTGCGCGATCCTGGCGGCGCGGGCGGAAGGCCGCATCGTGGCCGACAGCTACGGCATTGTCCTTCTCATCGAGCGTCCACAGGAAGCTGAAGTCCTCGACGGCGGAGAAGACGACATCAGCCTGATCGCGAGCCACGCGCTCCACAGCGTGGTCGAGGTTCTCCGGGTGGATGAACGGCGAGGTGCACTGGATGAAGGCGGTGATGTCGTAGCTGTCCGCCAGCTGCTCAAGCGTGTAGAGCAGGGCCGACTCACTGGTCGCCTGGTCACCGGAGATGTCAGCAGGACGGTGGACCACCTCGGCGCCGGCTCGCCGAGCCTCCTCGGCGATGCCGTCATGGTCGGTGGAGACGATGACGGTGTCGATACGGCTGGCGGCCCTGGCGCTCTCAACCGCACGGGCGAGCAGGGTCTTGCCGGCAACCTTCTGCAGGTTCTTCAGCGGAATGCCCTTCGACCCGCCGCGAGCGGGAATGATGGCGACAGTGCGCTTGGTCTGGTTGTTCATGGTCACAGGCAACCACCATGACCATCGCGGATGACTGAGAGGCGACCCATGTGTGACGCGGAGGTGAACGAGGCATCAACTTAAGGGAAGTACGCTCCGGGTGGGCCGGGTGTGCCAGCCGATTCAGGCCGCGCCGATCAGATCCAGCTGGGGTTCCACATCCGCAGGCGCCACGAGTCGTAGGGGATGACCTCACCGGTGTACACCGGCCAGAAGAACGCGAAGACGAGGATCGCCGCCGCCCCGAACGCGGCGACAGCCAGCCGGCGTGCGAGCAGAGACTGGCCGCGCTCAGCGGCGTCCGTGGCGTCGCCCCAGAGCAGGCCGAGGCAGTAGGCGATCGCCAGGCACACAAACGGGACCATGACGATGGTGTAGAAGGTGAAGATCGTGCGGTCCTGGTAGCGGAACCACGGCAGCCAGGTGGCGGCGAAGCCGGCGAGGATGAAGCCGGCACGGGAGTCGCGGCGGACGATCCAGGCGAGGATGAGGACGATGAGCGCCACCGGCGCCGCCCCCCAGATGACCGGGTTGCCGACCGAGGTGATCGCAGACGAGCACTTCTCGACCATGCACCCGTGCTCACCGGCGGCGTAGGACTCGTAGTAGAACGACGTCGGCCGCCACTGCACGATCCAGCCCCATGGGTTGGACATATAGGTGTGCTCGCTGGAGAGCCCGACATGGAACTTGTAGGCAGACGCGTGGTAGTGCGCGAGCCCGGGGATCCAGTCGGGCAGGAAGTCCCACCAGCCGGGGTTCTCCGCTGCCCACTGCCGGTCCCAGCCGCCGGAGGTGAAGATCCAGCCCGACCAGGTCACGACATAGGTGACGAAGGCGACCGGAACCATGAGCAGGAACGCCGGCACCGAATCGCGGATGAGCATCCCGGTGACCGGGCGGCGCACACCGGCGCGGTAGCGGGAGGTGATGTCCCAGGCGACGACGGCGATGCCGAAGACGGCCAGGGCGTACAGGCCCGACCACTTGACACCCATCGCACAGCCGAGCGCGACGCCGGCGGCCAGCCGCCAGCCGCGGAAGCCCAGCGCCGGGCCGTAGGTCCACGGGTCGGCTGCCGGGGCCGCTGCGCGTTTGCCATGCGGCGTGAGGGCGAGGCGGTCGCGCAGCCGGCGGTTGGTCTGCTCCCGGTCGAGGACGAGGAAGCCGAAGGCCAGCAGCACGAAGAACATGAGGAACAGGTCGAGCAGGCCGGTGCGCGAATGCACGAAGTGCTCACCGTCGACGGTCATGAGCAGCCCGGCCAGCCCGCCGATCCACACCGAGCGGAAGAGGCGGATGGCGAAGTAGGTGAGCACGGCGACCGAGAGCGCGCCGACAAGCGCGGCGGAGAAGCGCCAGCCGAAGGAGGAGTCCGCCCCGAACATGTCGATGCCGAGACTGAGGATCCACTTGCCCAAGGGCGGATGGACGACATAGGACGGTTCGTCGAGCATGATGCTCGTATTGCCGGCCTCGAACTCAGGGTTCGGCTCATCGGGCCAGGCCTTTTCGTAGCCGGCCTGGCTGAGCGTATAGGCGTCCTTGACGTAGTAGGTCTCATCGAAGATCAGCCGGCCAGGGAAACCCAGGCGGTAGAAGCGCATGAGCGCTGCGATGACGCCGAGCAGCAGCGGCACACCCCACGTCCAGACACGCGGGTCGAGGCCGGCCAGCCGGTCGCGCAGCCGCGCGGCAGCGCCGGGCTGCTTAGCGGCAGGCTCAGACGCGGTGCTGCCGGGGGCAGCCGCGGAGGTGGTCGTCGGGTGGCTCACAGCGCCCAGTGTAGGCGAGTCAGCCCGGCGGGCTCGTGTGGCAGGCCGACCTGTGCCCAGGCGGGCACCACATGTGCCCAGCCGGTGACATGGAAAGGGGAGCACCGCCTCGGGTGCGGTCTACTGTGGAGGCAGACGGCAGGGCACCCGGCCATGCCAGAGACGGGAAGGGAACCCCGATGATCTTCGACATCCTCGACATCTTCGACGACCTCCCGGCCTTCGGCAGCTCAGCGCGGTACCGCGGCGAGCCGCGCAACCTCATGGCCAAGTGGACCCTGGGGCTGGCGCTCGCCGGGATCGTCACGCTCGGGCTGACGTCGTTCATCGCGCTCATCACCGGGATCATCGCCTTCATCCAGATCGCGGCGACCGGTCAGCGCGGCCTCGGGACGGCGATCACCGGATTCGTCCTCGGGCTCATCATCACCGGTGGGTGGGCCGCCTTCATCATCGCCGTCATCCTCAGCGCACTCGGCTCATAAGCGGCGTGCGCCGATGCGGTGACAGCGGCCGATCCCGGCTGTCACCGCGGCAGACCGCGAGGCAGTGCTACGCTGAGATCAGGCGCACGGACTCCGCGCCGGCCAGCCGCACCCCGCTCCCAGCGGCAGAAGGAGGCGAGACCGCGATGCCGCACCCGTACCAGCCCCGCAGTTCCGACGGCAGCCCAGGTCACAGCGCACCGCAGTCTTACGCCTACCCCTATGCCGAGGTCCCGCAGCAGAACAACCTGGCGCTGCTCTCGCTTATCCTGTCGATCGTCGGCCTGGCCACTGGCGGTCTGACCGCGATCGGCGGGATCATCCTCGGCCACATGGCCAAGAAACAGATCAAGCGCTCCGGTGAGACCGGCGTCCACCTGGCCACCTGGGGTCTGGTCGTCGGCTACGTCATCGTCGGCTTGATTGTTCTTAACTTCGTGTTCTGGTTTCTCGTCCTCTTCGTCCTCTTCGGCGGCCTCGCGCTGGGCTACTGACCGTCTGGGCTGCTGACCGTCTGGCCTGCTGACCGTCCGGCCTGCTGACCGCGGCTCATGCACCTGCCGGCCGGCGCGCAGGGCATCCAGACCGAGCGCATCAGAGGAGGGAATCGTGACAGGTGTGTGCCGATTCGGTGACAACTGCCGATCTGCGTTGTCGGCCCATCAGCACGCGGGGTACCGTGGCTGGTACAGGCAGTCGCACGCACCCGGTGCACCGGCTGGCTGGCACCACCCACCCCCGATGACAGAAGGCCAGGCGAGAGCGCGATGTCGCATCAGTACCAGCCCAACAGCTCCGGCAGCAGCGATCCCTACGGCTACGGATCCCCAGAAGCCGGCGGCTACAGCGGCGCCCCCACCCCGTACAGCAGCCCGGCTGCCGGCGACCCCTACGCCCACCAGCCGGCAGGCGCCGGCTACGGCAGCGACACCTACGCAGGCACCGGCTACGGCAGCGACACCTACGGAAGCTCCGGCTACGGCACGCCGCAGTCATACGGCCAGCCCGGCTACGTGCAGACCCCGCCGCAGAACACCCTGGCGCTGCTCTCGCTCATCATGTCGCTCGTCGGCCTGGCCACCAGCGGCCTGACCGCCATCGTCGGCATCATCCTGGATCGCCCCGGGTCTGGTGGAGGGTTTGATCTAACCGAGAGGATAGGAACATGCCCGCACCGAGTAAGTACCCTGCAGAAGTCCGTGACCGTGCTGTGCGTATGGTCAACGAGAAGCTGGCCTGC
>NZ_JABEMC010000004.1 GCF_013004595.1 Brevibacterium luteolum | reverse complement strand
AAACCAGCAACACACATGGTTTTGCGGCGGCTATAGCGGCAGGGAAACGCCCGGCCCCATTCCGAACCCGGAAGCTAAGCCTGCCAGCGCTGATGGTACTGCACTCGACAGGGTGTGGGAGAGTAAGACACCGCCGCAATTATCTTTACCCGAAGAGCCCTGACCACGGCGGTCAGGGCTCTTCGTCATTCACAGCATGGTCTGCTGACCATGCAACACATCGACTCGTCGACCGGAGCCCGGTTCTATCGATCACCGGGTGCGCATACTCTTAGGGCATGGATCGAATTACGTTTCTCACCGGCGCCGGGATCTCGACTGGCGCCGGCATCCCGGACTTCCGCGGACCGGAGGGGATCTGGACGAAGGATCCGGAAGCCGGGCTCACCTCGACCCTGTCGCACTACCTCGGCAGCGCCTCCATCCGGCAGAAGGCATGGCAGTACCGTTCGCAGTCGCGCTTCTGGGAAGCCGCACCGACGAAGGCCCACACCGCGATCGCCGACTTCGAAAAGCGCACCGGCCGAGTGCGCGGCATCATCACCCAGAACGTCGACGGATTGCACCAGATGGCCGGCAGCTCTCCTGAGCTCGTCCACGAAGTCCACGGCAATGTACGCACCTGGCGGTGTGAGGACTGCCAGGCAACCGGGCCGATGCAGGAGATGATCGACCGGGTGCGTGCCGGAGAGATCGAACCGCGCTGCCCCGACTGCAGTGGGATCATCCGAGCCACGACGATCCTGTTCGGCGAAATGCTCGATGGGGACGTCCTCGATGCAGCCATCGACGCCGCCGAGGACTGCGAGGTCATCATCGCCGTCGGCACCAGCCTCAACGTCACCCCAGTGGCATCACTGTTCCCACTGGCCATCGAGAACGGCGCTGTCGGCTACATCGTCAATGCCGAGCCGACACCCTTCGACGCCTGGGCCGATGACGTCCTCGACGGAGACATCGAAGACGTCCTGCCGCCCCTGTTGTCCAAGCTCAGCTGAACCGACAGCTCAGTGCTCAGAAACTCCTGGAGCGGTGGGCAGCTGCAGGAATTCAGCGACCACCTCTGCGCCGGTCACTGTGACCTCCTCGTCGGGGCGGACGAGTCGATCCGGGGTCAGCAGCATGTTGTACTCACGCCCGACATGGGAGCCGCTGGCCGAGACGTCGATGACTGAGCCGTTATCGACATAGCCGACCTTTTCCGAGACCCGCCGGCTCGAGTTGTTCCCTTCGAAGTAGGACGTCGCAAGTTCGCAGGCGCCGAAATGATCGAAGCAGGTGACAGCAAGCGCCTGACGCATCCGGGTGCCGATGCCACGACCCTGATGCGTTTTACTCAGCCAGGATCCTGTGCCCACGGTGCGGCGCTTGGCGAAGGCACGAGCGCCAGCGCTTTGCACGCCGACAGCTTCGCCGTCGACGCGCACTGTGAGCTCAAGAGTCCATTCGTCGGGGTTCGTCGCAGCGCGGGTGCGCCAGTGGTAGGTCGCCAGGTTCCGGGCGACCTCGGCTGCAGCTCCCTGATCCCAATCAACAATGAATGCGCCGGGATGTGTCTGCACGCCTCCGGTGGCAAGGGCTGCCAATTCGGGCAGATCGGAATCGCGTACGGGGGAGAGGGTCATGTTCCCGCACGCGATCGTCAGTGCGTACGGCGGCCAGATCTCTTCAAGGGACATCACATCGGTGTGCTGCATGAGGTGAAGCCTAGCAACGGGACAGACGAATCGGGTCCGCATCGACGTGATGCGGACCCGATATCGGTGTCAGAGATCAGCTGCTGCGGCGGCGCGCCATCCACACAGCGGCACCACCGGCTGCTGCCAGCAGGGCTCCGAGGCCAGCCAGCGCGCCGATCTGGGCACCGGTGCGCGGCAGTCTGCCCTTGTCGTCATCACCGGGCTCATCGCTGGGCTTCGGCGAGGGTTCGGCCGACGGGCTGTCGGTCGGCTGCTGGGTCGGCTCACCGGTCGGTTCCGTGGTGGGCTCGCCGGTCGGGTCGGTGGTCGGCGTGTCCGTCGGTTCACCCGTTGGATCATCCGTGGGCTCACCAGTCGGGTCGTCTGTCGGATCGGCCGTCGGCTCCTCGGTCGGGTCGTCTCCGACGAGGCTGGAGTCGACGGCGTAGAACGTCGTTGACCCGGTCACCTCATTGCCGACGATGAGCATGCCGGCATTGCCGGCCTCACCGGCGGTTGCAGCGCCATCGGACTTGAGAGCTGCCGAGGGGACGAAGACGATGCTCTCCGGACCGGAGTCCCCTGCCTCGGCGACATTGTCCTCAGGCTGGACGGCGAAGTTGCGGTTGTTGAGGTAGGTGACGTACTCGGACTTCGCCGGATCGGTGATGTCGTAGACGAAGATCCCGCCGATGCGCTCCATGCCAATGAACGCATAGGTCTTCTCACCGATCTGACCGACCTCGATCGCCTCGGGCTCAGGGCCCTTGTCATCGGAGCGGTTGTCGAAGTTCGACTCGGAGTTGTTCGAGTTGAAGTTCTTCGGCAGCACCTCTGCGGTGATGCGCTCGAAATCATCAGCAGAGTCGAAGACCTGCTTGCCGTCGGTGTCGAAGATCGAGAACGAGCGACCGCCGACTCCGTAGATCGTCTCGTAGCAGCTGCCGTCTTCATTCAGCCCATCGGCCTTGGTGATCGTCAGGCGGCCGAGGTTCTCCTCCTTCTGCAGGTCCTCGATCGTCATCGGAGAGCCATCCGGGTTCGTCACGCCCTCGACGACCGATTCGCAGATCGGAGCCAGGCCCTTCTTCTCACTGCCGAGATCCTTGACCCGGATCTCCTCGGAGTAACCGTCCCAGTCGCGGGTGTCGCCCTCATTGGCCGTCAGCAGGTAGTCGCGTCCGCCGATCTCGATCGAACGGATCGTATCCGGCTGCAAGAACGACTGCACCGGCCAGTTCGCCCGGTTGATCTTGTCATCCTTGTTCGACACATCGAAGGGCACCTCGGACACATCCTGGGTGCCCAGCGGCATGAGTTTCTCCGTCGTCGCCGAGGCGAGGTCGACCACTGCGATCGCATTGGCCTCCTGCAGGGTGACATACGCCTTGCCACCGATGACGGTGCTGTACTCGGGTTCGAGGTTCTCCGACACCGGGTGCTTCGGGGTGCCGGTGCCGGCATCCTCACGGCCGCCGAAGACGCGCACGCCCTCAGGCAGGGCGTCACCTTCGAAGGCCCGGAAGTCTGCAGTCTTGACATCCTCCTGGCCTGGAGCCTGGACCGCTTCGGGCAGGGCCACGACGCTGACGGTGCCCTCCGGATCGACCGAATAGTCCTCAGCCGGCTCACCCTCATTGGCGATGACCGCGTGCGTGCCCTCGTCATCGAAGACAACCGAATCCGGCAGTGCACCAGCGCGCACCGCACCCAGCGGCTTCGGCTCATCACCGGACAGATCGAAGAACCCGACCCAGCCGTCGTCGGTCTTCGTCGGCGCCTCGAGCGCAACGGCAGCCAGGCCGTCAGCACGCACCGCCACCGAGTTCGCCACCGCACCGGCTGGCACCGAGGCCCCGTCAGCAGAGCTCATGCCCGCTGTCTTCAGCTCGGTGACTGCGGTCGGCTTCTCCGGGTCGGAGGAGTCGAGGACCTGCACGGTGCCGGCTTCGGCGTTGACGACGAGCGTCTGCTGCTTGGCCGCGTAGTGGGCGACGATCTCCGCGGCCCCGGCGTCGAAGATGTCAGCGCGGTGCGATCCGAGCACCGAGAGCTCCACCTCGGCTCCGGGAGCCGAATGCGAGGTGAAGTAGTCGGGGTTGGCGGCCGTGGCAGGCATGAGGCCGACGGGAGCCAGGGCGGTGAGGCTGACGACGCTGAGCGCGGTCAGCCCCGAGATGAAGCGAGGCATGCAGGTTCTCCAGTTGAGAGCAGATGGGCAGATACCGACACTAGAAGCCCAGGTGGGCGCTGAATTGAGAGGAAGATGACGCGGGCGTGAATTCTTTCCCGGCCGCACCGGGGCGATAGACTGGGCGGGCATCTCACCGACAGCCACATAGGGAGCACAGTGTCGAAGTCTGACGACGAATCACAGGACCGCCCGCGCCGCGACGACGGCGGGCATCAGCGTCCCCGCGGCGGCGGCAAGCACCATCAGAAGCCCCGCTCGCAGCGTGATGATCGTGGCTTCGGCGACCGCGGCCGAGGTGGCAAGGACTTCCGGCGCGACGAGCGGCGTGATGACCGTCCTCGCGATGACCGCAGGCGCGATGGCCGCCGTGGTGGTGACGGCTTCCGCCGCGATGACCGGGGCCGAGGTGGCGAAGGGTTCCGCCGGGACGATCGGCGTCGCGACGACCGTCGTGGTGGCGAAGGATTCCGACGTGACGATCGCCGACGTGACGATCGCCGCGGAGGCAACGACTTCCGGCGCGATGATCGCCGTGGTGGCAAAGACTTCCGCAGGGACGACCGGCGTGGCGGCAAGGACTTCCGCAGGGATGACAAGCGCCGCGACGACCGCAAGCGCGATGATCGGGAGCGGGGCGGCACCCGCCGCGAACGCCGGCACGAGCCGGCCATCCCCGAGGGCATCACCGGCAAGGAGCTGCACTCCGAGGCCCGCCGGCAGCTGCGCCCGCTGGAGAAGACCAACGCCGAGGTCGTCGCCAAGCACCTCGTTGCCGCAGGCCAGCTCGTCGACGTCGCACCCGAGCTCGCCTACGAACACGCACAGGCTGCCCTCGGCCGTGCAGCCCGCATCGGCGCCGTCCGCGAAGCCGTCGGGATCGTGGCCTACCAGCTGGAGAACTACGGTGAGGCGCTGCGCGAACTGCGCACCCACCGCCGCATCACCGGCTCGAACGACAACGCCGCACTCATGGCCGACTGCGAACGCGGCCGCGGCAACCCGGCGAAGGCCATCGAAGTCGCAGAGGAGTTCGAGGCAGCCGATCTCGACCCGTCGGTGCGCATCGAGCTGCTCATCGTCAAGGCCGGGGCCCACAGCGACCTCGGCGACAATGAGAAAGCCAAGACCGTGCTCAGCAGCGCCGGCTTCACCGGCCACCCGGCTGGAGCGACCGTGAGGCTGCTGTCGGCATACGCGGATCTGCTGCGCATCGACGGTGAGATCGAACTGGCTGACAAGTACGAGCAGCTGGCCCGCCGGACAGCGAAGATGAAGAACGTTATGTACGGCGACGAGGAGCCCGACCCCAACGCCGACGTCGAGATCATGACGATCGACGAGCTGCCCGACGAGGAAACCGACAGCGAAGACACCGGCGAAAGCGCAGACGAAACCGCTGCCGAGCCCGCAGCAGACGCTGAGACGGCAGACGACTCCGCTGGTGAAGAACCGGCCGCGGCGCCTGCCGCTGACGAAGCAGCCGACACGCCACCGGGAGAGCCCGCTGACACCGAGCAGCCGGACGGGCCGGCGGCTGACGATGCACGTGAGACATCTGCAGAGCCAGCCGACGCCTCGGGCGCGGACTCCGCTGCCGAGAAGGCCGACGAACCGGCCCCCGAGCCGGCTGCGCCGATGTCGTTCGAAGACGAGATCGAAGCCGAACTCGAGGAGATCCTCGTCGAGGCCGGCATCGAACCCGACGCCGGCACCCAGGCATCCGATGAAGAGGAGCCGCCGCAGGAGGAGACCCTCTTCTGAGGCCGTGAGCACCAGCCGTCTGCAACACCAGGAGGCACCCGAATGAACCCAGGCGCACCCACGACCACCGGTGAGCCGCTGCTGGCAGCCGCCGCCCACCTCGGCGACGTCGATGGCGTCCTGTTCGATCTCGACGGGGTCATCTACGCCGGTCCCGAGGTGGTGCCCGGGGCGCATGAGACGCTCACCCGGCTGGCCGAAGCGGGGATCGCATACGGGTTCGTGACGAACAACGGCTCGCGCAGCGCAGCCGACATCGCCGCCCAGATCCGCTCCTACGGCCTGCCGGCCGAAGCCGACCAGGTGACGACCTCCGCGCAGGTCGCTGCACGGGCGCTGGCCGCCGAGTTCCCGGCTGCGGCCCCGATCCTGGCGATCGGCTCACCGGCACTGGCCGACTGCCTGCGCGACAACGGCCTGAACCCGATCGCCGCTGACTCGGCTGAGACCCCGGTGGCCGTTGTGCAGGGCTTCCACCGCGAACTCAACTGGTACGACCTCGCCGCCGCTTGCGAGGCGATCCGCGCCGGTGCCGCCTACTGGGCGACCAACCGCGACATCAGCATGCCCACCGACCGCGGCCCGATGCCGGGCAACGGCTCCTTCGTGCGCATCGTCGAGACCATCACCGAGGTCACCCCGACCGTGACCGGCAAGCCCTCAGCCCTCATGATCTCCTCGGCCGCTGCCGCGATCGGGGTTCGCCGGCCGCTCATGATCGGCGACCGGCTCGACACCGACATCGCCGGCGGCAAGGCAGCCGGCTACCCGACCGCACTCGTGCTCACCGGCATCCACCAGGTCGACGACGTCGAGGCAGCCGAGCCCGGCTCCCGGCCCGACCTCATCCTGACCCGCCTGCCCGAGCTCTTCCGCCCGGCCACCGACTCCCAGGAGAACCCATGAGTCAGCCCACCGCCTTGGGCCCGGCCGCCAGCCCCGCCGCAGCCGCCGGTGCCTTAGAGACCGCCAGCTGGCAGGAAGCCGTCGACGCCATCGACCAGGCGGATGACGCCACCGCCCTCGACCAGGCCGGGCGCCTGCTCGAGGAGATGGAACGCGGCCTGTCCTCCCTATGAGCCAGCCGCTGCAGCGCATCGACGCGGCCCTTGTCACCCGCGGGCTGGCTGCCAGCCGCAACCGGGCGGCCCGGCAGATCGCGGCCGGCCATGTGCTCGTCAACGGCCAGCCTGCGCAGAAGCCCTCCCAGAAGGTCAGTGCTGCCGACGTCATCGAGATCTCCGGTGAGGACCCGTGGGTCGCCCGCAGCGCCCACAAACTGCTCGGTGCACTGCGCGACTTCGGCCTCGAAGACTTGCCTGATGGTGCCGTGTGCCTCGATGCCGGTGCCTCGACCGGCGGATTCACTCAGGTGCTGCTCGCCGCCGGCGCCGCACACGTCTACGCCGTCGACGTCGGACACGACCAGCTGGCTGACCAGCTGCGGGACGATGACCGCGTGACGAACATGGAGGGCACCAACCTCAGGCACCTGACCCGCGACCAGCTGTCCGGTCTGCCGGCAGACTCACAGGGTGTCGACCTCATCGTCGCCGATGTGTCGTTCATCTCCCTGACCCTGCTCATCGAACCGCTGTTGGCCGTCACCCGGCCCGGCGGAACCTTGCTGCTCATGGTCAAACCCCAGTTCGAACGCGGCCGCTACGCCGTGAACAAACATGGAGTCGTCACCGACCCAGCCGAACGCCAGGCCGCCATCGACACCGTCGCTGAGGCCGCCACAGCCGCCGGAGCCTGCGTCCACGAGTGGGTCGAGACCCAGCTGCCCGGCCCCAGCGGCAACCGCGAGTTCTTCATCCACATCACCCAAGCAGATTCCCAGGCTTGTACAGTTGACTGAGATCAGCGCGCCAGCCGGCAGCCGTCCAGGTCCCGGCGCACGTGCGGAGAAAGTCGAGACGACGAGGAAGGGGAGATACGTGGATCGCAGCATCGTCGTCGTACTTCACCCGCAGCGAGCCGACTCGCGCGAAGCAGCCCTGAGTGTGTGCCAGACGCTGCACTCCGATGGGATCCTGCCGGTCATGCTCGCCTCCGACTACGAGATGCTCCTCAGCCACATCGGCAGCCTCGTCACCCCCGTGAGGGTCTGCGACGACGACGCCATCGACACCCTCGAACGCGACTGCGAACTCGTCATGGTCTTAGGCGGCGACGGCACGATCCTGCGTGCGGCCGAGAAGTTCCGCCACCTCACCGTCCCGCTGCTCGGCGTCAATCTCGGACACGTCGGATTCCTGGCCGAAAGCGAACGCGAGAACCTCGACGTCGCCGTCCACCGGGCCGTCAGCCGCGATTACGACGTCGACGAGCGCATGGCCCTCGACGTGCGCGTCATCGCCGACGGCCGGGTCATCCACCGCACCTGGGCCTTGAACGAAGTGACGATCGAGAAGAGCGAAGACACCCGCATGATCGACGTGATCTTAGGCGTCGACTCCCGACCGGTGTCCTCCTTCGGCTGCGACGGCGTCATCCTCGCCACCCCGACCGGCTCGACCGCCTACGCCTTCTCCGCCGGCGGTCCGATCGTATGGCCGGATGTCGAAGCGCTGCTCATGCTGCCGATCTCCGCCCACGCCCTGTTCACCAAACCGCTCGTCGTCAGCCCCGACTCCCACCTCGGCGTCGAATTCCGGCCCTCCCAGCCGGGCATGCACGCCGGCCTGTGGTGCGACGGCCGCCACGAGATCGAACTGCCCGCAGGCGCCCGTATCGAAGCCCGCCGCTCGAAGACCCCGGTCGCGCTCGCCCGCCTGTCGGCCCGCCGGTTCGCCGACCGGCTGGTCGCGAAGTTCCAGCTGCCGGTCACCGGATGGCGCGGCCCCAGCCACACCGCTGACACGAACGCCGTGCCGGTCGTCAGCACCGAGGAGCAGCAGCGAGGAGATCGATGATCTCGAGTCTGCGCATCGAGAACCTCGGCGTCATCTCAGCAGCCGACATCGACCTCGGCGCCGGTCTGACTGTCGTGACCGGTGAGACCGGTGCCGGCAAGACGATGTTCGTTACCGCCCTCGACATGCTCACCGGCGCGCGTGCCGAACCCCGCGTCGTGCGGGCCGGGGCCGAGAAGGCGATCGTCGAAGGGATCTTCGACCTAAGCGACCAGCCGGCCGAGGCGCGCGAGCAGCTCACCGACCGCATCGACGAAGCCGGGGGAGAAGCCGACGAAGAGGCCATCCTCACCCGCAGCATCCCCGCCGACGGACGCGCCCGCGCCACAGCCGGCGGACGCACCGTACCGCTGGCCGTGCTCAAGGACGTCGGCGACGCGCTCGTCTCCATGCACGGCCAGTCCGAGCAGATCACCCTGCGCTCAGCTGCCAAACAGCGCGCACTGCTCGACCGATACGGCGGCACCGCGATCGCCGATGCGCTCACCAGCTACCAGCAGGCCTTCAAACGCTGGCAGGAGCTTGAAGCCGAAGCCGCCCGCCTGCGTGAGACCGCCTCCGAACGCGCCGCCCGCATCGCCTATCTGACCGAGAGCCTCGAGACCATCGACGCGGTCCGCCCGGTCGAAGGTGAGGACGAGGAGCTCAAAGCCCTCGCCGCCCGGCTCGGCGCCGCCGAAGACCTCAAGCAGGCCGTCGGCACCGCCCATGACGCACTCGCCGGCAGCGACTGGCAGGAGACCCACAACGCCCTCGACGCCGTCGAACAGGCGATCGCCGAAGTCACCCGCGCCGCGCGCACCGACGCCAGCCTTGAGACCCACGTCGAGGCGCTGACCGATGTGCGCATCCGGCTGACCGACACCGCCACCGAGCTCTCGGCCTACGTCGCCTCCTTCACCGACCTCGAAGGCCAGTCCCTGGAGGACACCGAGGCCCGCCGGGCGGCGCTCGGGTCGCTGTCGGCTTTCGGCGCCGACGTCACCGAGGTGCTCGCCTTCGAGACCCAGGCCGGGGCTGAGCTGCTGGAGCTGCAGAACGCTGAGAGCTCCTCGGCCGGGATGGATGATGCGGTGGCAGCCGCCGCCGAGGCAGTCGCTGAGACCGGAGCCCGGCTGCGTGAGCTGCGCGAGCAGGCGGCAGAGGAGTTCGCGACCGCTGTCTCCGCTGAGCTGTCGGCCCTGTCGATGCCGCGGGCCAAGATCGTCTTCGACATCGACGAGGCTGCCCCGCACAGCCTCGGAACCGATTCCGTGGCGATGCTCTTCAGCGCCCACGACGCAGCCGCCCCCGGGGAGATCGGCAAGCTCGCCTCCGGCGGTGAGCTCTCGCGTGTCATGCTCGCCATCGAAGTCGTCAAAGCCGCCAAGGACACCTTCCCGACCTTCGTCTTCGACGAGGTCGACGCCGGCGTCGGCGGCAAAGCCGCCATCGAGATCGGCCGCCGGCTCGCCCGCCTGGCCGCCCACTCCCAGGTCATCGTCGTCACCCACCTCGCGCAGGTCGCCGCGTGGGCCGATACGCACATCACCGTCGTCAAAGACGACCAGTCCGGCGGGGCCGTCTCCGGTGTCACCGCCCTCGACCGCGCCGGACGCGAAGAGGAGCTGGCCCGGATGCTCGGCGGGATGGCCGACTCCGGCTCGGCACGCGCCCATGCCGTCGAACTCATGGACACCGCAGCTGAGGCGAAGGCGCAGTTCTGACATGCCGCATGCGACAATGGCGGCACCATGAAGATCCGCAAGAGCCGCGAGACCATCGAGACCGATCTGACGATCGGTCCTGCCGTGACGCGCGTCGACCGCCGCACGAAGGATCTCACCAAACGACTCCAGCCCGGTGAGATCGCCGTCATCTGCCACTCCGACATCGACCGCGTCTCCGCTGAGGCCCTCGTCGAATGCCGCCCGGCAGCCGTCGTCAACACCGTCAAGTCGATCTCGGGACGCTACCCCAACCTCGGGCCCGGGATCATCGTCGACGCCGGCATCCCGCTCATCGACGAAGCCGGCGAAGAGCTCATGGACTCCATCACCGAAGGTGAGGAACTGCAGCTGCGCGACGGTGTCCTCGAACGCGACGGCACACCCCTGGGCGACGGGCGGGTGCACACCCGGCTGAGCATCGAAAAGCAGATGAAGGACGCCGAGTCCGGGATGAACAAGGTGCTCGTCGACTTCGTCGAGAACACCATCGAGTACATCCGCAAGGACTCCGACCTGCTCTCGGAGGACTTCGTCGTCCCGCACGTGCGCACGAGCTTCGCCGGCCGGCACGCGCTCATCGTCGTGCGCGGCTACCACTACAAAGAAGACCTCGCGATGCTGGGGACCTACATCCGCGAATACCGCCCGATCCTCATCGGCGTCGACGGGGGAGCCGATGCGATCCTCGAAGCCGGCTACTCCCCGGACATGATCGTCGGCGACATGGACTCCGTCTCCGACGCCGCCCTGAGCTCCGGAGCCGAACTCGTCGTCCACGCCTACCGCGACGGCCGAGCGCCCGGTGTCGAGCGGCTGCACGACCTCGGCCTCGAATGCGTCATCTTCCCCGCCTCAGGCACCAGCGAGGACATCGCGATGCTGCTCGCCGATGACAAGGGCTCCCCGCTCATCGTCGCCGTCGGCACCCACGACACGCTCATCGAGTTCCTCGACAAGGGCCGCCGCGGCATGGCCTCGACATTCCTTACCCGCCTGCGTGTTGGCTCGAAGCTGCTCGACGCCAAGGGCGTGTCACTGCTGTACCGGCAGCGGATCTCCTCCTGGCAGCTGACGATCCTCGCCCTGGCTGGACTGTTCGCGCTGTTCGTCGCGATGTCGGCCACCCCGGCCGGACAGACGCTGCTCGGGCTCATCGGCGCCCAGTTCGACGGGCTCATCCAATGGATCGAGAACCTGTTCTCACCGGCCCCGACCCCTGAGGCACTGGCCGTGCTGCCGCTAGAATCCCATCTGCCCGCCACTCATCTGCTCGACGAAGGGCCTCCTCTGACGTGATCGACTTCCGCTACCACCTCGTGTCCCTCATCTCGGTGTTCGTCGCGCTGGCGATCGGCATCGTGCTCGGCGCAGGACCGCTGAAGGAACCGATCGGCGAATCCCTGCAGAGCCAGGTCGACTCACTGCGCTCAGACCGCGACCAACTGCGCACCGACCTCGACCAGTCGAAGACCGACGTCAGCGACCTCAACGAGTTCATCGCCGCCACCGCCCCGGACCTCCTCAAGGACCGGCTGCCCGAGGTGCCGGTGACCCTCGTGCGCGCCGCCGACACGAACGCCGACGCCGTCAACGCTGTGCGCGACCGCCTGTCCGAGGCCGGTGCTTCAGTCAACGACGGCGGTGAGCTCTCCGCCGACGCCTTCGACCCGAAGGGCGCTGAGGATCTGCTCGACACGCTGCGCTCGATCGACCCGAACCTGCCTGACGACGACGCGACCGCGCTCACCACCGCGCTGGCCGCAGCCGTGTCTGCCGGCGGCGTTGCCGAAGAGGAAGCCGCCAGCGAGGCTCCGACCGGCGACGCGACCGAGGCCCCTGCCGCCCCCGAGGGCGGTGAGGGCACCCGGTATGACCAGAAGCAGTCCGAGGACGTGCTCCAGGCATTCGGTGCCGCCGGACGTCTCAACGGCGGCAGCTACGCCGCCGCTGAGGTCATCGTGCTCATCGCCCCGCCGGTGCCCGAGGCACAGGCAGGCCGAAGCGATGCCGGCGCCACCGAGGCGCCGCGTCCAGAGGCCAACGCCTACTCGGCCTTCGCCACCGACCTCGACAAAGCCACCCCGACCGTCGTCGCCGGCACCACCGCCGGTGCTGAGAGCGGCCTGGTCGGCTACGTGCGCGAGAACGACATCGGCGTCTCGAGCGTCGACAGCATCGAACTCGGTGCCGGACCGGTCATCAACGCACTCACCGTCGCTGCCCTGCACGACGACACGTCCGAAGGCCACTACGGCTTCGCCGCCAACGCCGACGCCATCATGCCAGGAGCAGAGAAATGATCCGCACGCTCGTCACCGCCTCCGTCGCCGCCGTTGCAGGCTACGCCGCCACCCGCGGAGTCATCGCCGCCCGTGACCGCCTCGGCTTCAGCGACCGCCTCGACCGCACCAACCACGCCGGAGAGACCGTCTCCCTCATCGAAGGCCCCGCCGCTGCCGTCGGCGCCACGACTGTGGCCATTTTCGCGGACCCGCTGCCGCACCGTCTGGCCGCCACCCTGGCGACCACCGCCGCCGGGGTGCTCGGCGCTGTTGACGACTTCGCCGAATCCGGCAGCGAGAAGGGACTGCGCGGACACCTGAGCGCCCTCGCCCGGGGCGAGGTCACCACCGGCGGTCTCAAAATCCTCGGCATCTCCGCCTCGTCGGTCGTCGCCGCACTCATCGGCCGGGACGCCGACGAGCTGTTCGGCTCCCAGATCGCCGGCAGCCTCGCCGATGCCGTGCTGGCCGGCGGCGTCATCGCCGGCACCGCCAACCTCATCAACCTCCTCGACCTGCGCCCGGCCCGCGCACTCAAAGCCAGCGCCACACTGGCCGGCATCGGCCTGCTCGCCGGCTGCGGCGCCGCCCTCGTGCTCACCGGCGGCAGCCTCGGCGTCGTCGCCGCGGCCTTCGCCGATGACGCCGCCGGGCTCACGATGCTCGGCGACACCGGCGCCAACGCACTCGGCAGCCTGCTCGGCACCGCCGCCGCCCTCGACGCCTCCCGCACCGAACTCGCCCTCAGCCTCGCCCTGCTGGCCGGCCTGACCCTGGCCAGCGAGAAGGTCTCCTTCACCGAGATCATCGAAAGCACCCCGGGACTGCGCGAGCTCGACGCCTGGGCACGAGTGCACTGATGCCCCGCTGGCTGCGGGCCACAGCCGGGGCGGCACTGGCCGTCGCCGTCATCACCCTGCTGACACGGGTCATCGGGTTCGTCCGCTGGCTCGTCTTCTCTCCGACCGTCGGCGCCGGCGTCGTCGGCACCGCCTACCAGGCGGCCAACCAGGTGCCGAACATCCTCTACGAGGTCGTCGCCGGAGGTGCCCTGGCCGGAGCGGTCGTGCCGCTGCTGGCCGCCCCGATCGCACGCACCGACCGCGAGCAGGTCAACCGGATCGCCTCGGCGCTGCTGACCTGGTCACTGGCCCTGACCGTGCCGCTGGCCGTGCTCGTGGCCGCGTTCCACCAGCCGCTGGCCGCAGCCCTCATCGCCGGCGGCGCCGGGGCTGACCCGGCCGCTGCCCACTACGCCGGGCAGTTCCTCCTCATCTTCGCCGCCCAGCTGCCGCTCTACGCCGTCGGAGCGGTGCTCACCGGAGTGCTGCAGGCACACCGGAAGTTCCTGTGGCCGGCATTCATGCCGCTGCTCTCCAGCCTCGTCGTCATCGGCACTTACCTGGCCTACGGCGCAGTTCCCACCGACGCGGACTCCGCAGCCGCCGGGCCTCTGGCCCTGCTCGCCTGGGGCACCACCGCCGGAGTCGTCGCTCTGGCCCTGCCGCTGTGGCTGCCGACCACAGCCACCGGGGTGCGGCTGCGGCCGACCTTCACCTTCCCCGACGGTGTCGCCCGCCGTGCCGTGCGCCTGGGCACCGCCGGCATGACCGCGCTCATCGCCCAGCAGATCGCGATCCTCTCGGTGCTCACCGTCTCCAACCGCACCGGCGGCACCGGCGTGTTTGTGCTGTTCAACTACATCCAGGCCGTGTACATGCTGCCGTATGCGGTGCTCGCCGTGCCGATCGCCACCGTCGTGTTCCCGCGCCTGTCCCGGCAGGCCGCAGAAGCCGCCGCTGAGGTGCCGCGCACCGTGGCGACGACAACCGCAGCCATCCTCATCGCCGGCGGTCTGGGGGCTGCGATCCTAGTGGCCGCAGCCGTGCCGCTGCAGCAGTTCTTCACCGCCCTCGACGCCGCCTCCGGATCCGAAGCCGTGCCCTTCGCTGCGATGTCGACCGCAATCCTCGTGATGGCACTTGCGGTGCCGGGCTGGTGCATGATCGCCTGGGCGATGCGCATGTACGCCGCCCTCGAATCCGCCCGCTACGCTGCGATCGGCACGACCACCGGATGGATCTCCGTCATCGCCACCGTGCTCATCGGAGCCGCTGTCATCACCACCACCGAGCCCAGCCGCCGCGCTGCGACCACCCTCATCCTCGTCTGCCTCGGACACGCCGTCGGCATGAGTGTCGCCGCCGTGCTCCACCTGACCTTCATGCGCCGAGCCGTCGGCGCCGAGGCCCTCCACGGCATGACGCGCAACCTGCTCATCACCGTGCTCACCTCCCTTGCCGCAGCCGCCGCCGGCTACGGCGGCGCCCAGCTCATGCTCACCGTGACAGGAAGCTGGCCGCCAGCAGGCGGCGCCGTCGTCTCCGGCCTCGTCTCCGGCCTCATCGCCGTCGCCGTCATGGCCGGACTCACCCTCGTGCTCAACCGCCGGCTCGTGACCTCGCTGCGCCAGCTGGCCGGCCGCTGATCCGACCGGCCAGCAGAGCCCTCCGGATTCGTTAGACTGGCTGAAGCGGCGCCGAAGGCGCCGGTGAGCGATCGACTGAGAGGACATCGTCCATGCGCAGCCTGCGGATTCTGTTGGTCTTAGCCACCTCTACCGGAGGAGTGGGAACCCACGTCGCCTCCCTGGCCCGGGAGTTCGCGCAGGCAGGCCACACCGTCGGCGTCATCGGCCCATCGGCGACCAACGAGCAGTTCGGCTTCGACGCTCTCGGCCAGGTGGTCTTCGCACCCCTCGAGCTCGGCACCCGTCTCAGCGTCAGGGACACCGTCTCAATCAACCGGCTGCGCAAGCTCATCGCCACCTTCGACGCCGACATCGTCCACGCCCACGGCTTCCGCGCCGGCTTCACCACACTCACGGCCGCCAACCGGATCTCCAAGCGCAAACGCCCCCACACCGTCGTCTCCTGGCACAACCAGGCGATGGGCAGCGGCATCCGCGAACTTGCCGAGAAGGCCGTGCAGATGTACGTCGCCCGCGGCGCCGACCTGACGATCGGGGCCAGTTCCGACCTCGTCGTCCGCGCTCGCGACCACGGTGCCCGCAACGCCGTCTTCGCCCCAGCCGCAGCGCCTGACCCGCAGTTCGCCGAAGACGTCAACAACCGGCTGCTGCGCTCCAGACTGCTGCGCGAACTCGCACTGCCGCGCGAGACCGTCCTCATGCTCGCCGTCGGCCGGATCGCCCCGCAGAAGAACTACGGTCTGCTCTTCGACGCCCTGGCCCGCCTCGATGACGACCGGGTGCATCTGCTCATCGCCGGAGCCGCTGATGAGGAGGAGACGCGCGTGTTGCGCAAGCGCGTCATCGCCGAACAGCTGCCGGTGCATTTCCTCGGCCAGCGCGATGACGTCACCACCCTCAACCAAGCCGCTGACATCTTCGTCCTCTCCAGCCTGTGGGAGGCCCGCGCACTCGTGCTGCAGGAAGCGATGATGGCCGGCAAAGCGATCATCGCCACCGCGACCGGCGGCACCCCCGAACTGCTCGGTGACGCCGGCCTGCTCATCACCCCCGGGGACGCCGAGGCGATGGCCGAGGGCATCCGGATGCTCGCCGCCGAAGAGCAGATGCGCGCCGAACTCGGTCGCCGCGCGGCCCACAAGGCACTCGACCTGCCGCGCGAACCCGAAGTCGCCCGCACGATCCTCCGCCACTACACGTCCCTGCTCGATGCCGGCAGCCGCTGAAACATCGCTAGTCTAGAGACAGACGCAACCCATCCGCGACCAGCAGAAAGAGCGACAGCCATGAGCGAACTCGCCAGCCAGACGCCCCTCGGACCGGATCCCAGCACCCGGATCATGCACGTTCTCGACACCGCCGATTCCGTTGTCGTCGAGATGGCCCGCGAGACCATCGCGCGCCACCTGCAGGCCGGCTACCCGACCGCCATCGCTGCCCGCCGGTCCGTGTTCGACACGCTCGGTCTCGACACCGCTGACCCGCTGCTCGTCCACATCGAGATCGGCGCGGTGCGCGGCATCCGCGCCTCCGACGCCGCGCACGCCTTCACACTGCACAAGTACTACCGGCACGTCGACCTCGTCCACGCCCACGGACTGCACGCCGGAGCGCTCGCCGGTCTCGCCCTGACCGGTCTGCCGCAGCGGATGCAGCCGGCGATCATCACCACTGTCGAGCGCTTCGACGAATCCAGCACCGTCGAATCGCTGCTGGCCCGCACCGTCGCCCGCACCTCGACTGCCGTGCTCGGCACCACCGACCCGGTCTGCGAGTACTTCGCCGACCTCGAAGTCCCGGTCACCGAACGCGCCCCGCTGCTGCGCCCCGACCTCGACCCGCGCGCCGATGTCGCCACGGCGCTGACCCGCGACCGCAAGCGGGTGCGCCGCGACCTCGACGTGCCTGCCGGCCACTGGCTCATCGCCAGCCCCATCGAGATGCGCGACGGCACCGACCTGACCACCGTGCTCGATGCCGCGATCAGGCTGCCGAGCCACCGTCCCGACCGCCGCTGGGTGGTCGCCTTCACCGGCGGGGGAGCAGCCCGCGACCAGGTCAGCCGCGAGATCGCCAACCGCTTCGACCACATCCGCGTGGCCAGCGAATACTCCGCCGCCGAGGTGGCCGCTGCCGCCGATCTTGTCATCGCCGCCGACCGGATGACCGGGCTGAGCACCGAAGGGCTCATGCAGATGCGCAGGCCGGTCGTCCACATCGGCCGGGAGCGCGGTGCCCGCATCTGGGGTGAGCGCGTCACCCACGTCGCCGCCGACGACACGCCCGGACTGCTGGCCGCCATCGCCGACTACGTCGACAACCCCGCCGCCCGTGCCACCGCAGCAGTCGCAGCCAAGGACCGGGTAGCCGCTTCCACCAGCGTCGACACCGCCGGGCTGATCCTGCTCGACATCTACGACACGGTCCTCGGCATGCATGCCGGCACCCGCCCGAACGAGCGCCGCTGATTCCCACCGCGTCCCTGGCGGGACGCGGTGCCCTCCGCCCTGATAGAATTCAATTCCGTGGTGAATCGATTGCGAACAAGCGGACAGAACACAACCCGGCACATCTTCGTCACCGGGGGTGTGGCATCTTCCCTCGGTAAGGGACTGACAGCATCATCGCTGGGACATCTGCTCGCACAGCGCGGGCTCACAGTCGCGATGCAGAAGCTCGACCCCTACCTCAACGTCGACCCGGGCACGATGAACCCCTTCCAGCACGGTGAGGTGTTCGTCACCAACGACGGCGCAGAGACCGACCTCGACATCGGCCACTACGAGCGCTTCCTCGGCACCGACCTCGACGCCAGCGCCAATGTCACTACCGGGCAGATCTACTCCTCGGTCATCGCCAAGGAGCGCCGCGGCGCCTACCTCGGTGACACCGTTCAGGTGATCCCGCACATCACCGATGAGATCAAGCTGCGGATGCGGTCCCAGGCCGAGCGCACCGACGGTGAGGCTCCGGACGTCATCATCACCGAGGTCGGCGGCACCGTCGGCGACATCGAATCGCTGCCGTTCCTCGAAGCCGCCCGCCAGGTCCGCCACGACGTCGGCCGCGAGAACTGCTTCTTCATCCACGTCTCCCTCGTGCCCTACCTCGGGCCCTCGGGTGAGCTCAAGACCAAGCCGACCCAGCACTCGGTGGCAGCCCTGCGCTCGATCGGCATCCAGCCTGATGCGATCGTGCTGCGCTCCGATCGGGAGCTGCCGGATTCGATCCGCGCGAAGATCGGCTCGGCCTGCGACGTCGACTTCGAAGCCGTCGTCTCCTGCGTCGACGCCCGGTCCATCTACGACATCCCGAAGGTCCTGCACGATGGCGGCCTCGACGTCTACGTCATCCGCCGCCTCAACATGCCCTTCCGCGACGTCGACTGGGACCAGTGGGACTGGGTGCTCGAACGCGTGCACAACCCGCGTCACGAAGTCGAGATCGGCCTGGTCGGCAAGTACATCGACCTGCCTGATGCCTACCTGTCGGTGACGGAGGCGCTGCGCCACGGCGGATTCGCCGAAGACGCCAAGGTCAACATCCACTGGATTGCCTCCGACTCGTGTGAAACCCCTGAAGGCGCCGCCGAGCACCTCGCCGGCCTCGACGCGATCTGCGTGCCCGGCGGCTTCGGCATCCGCGGCATCGAAGGCAAGCTCGGGGCGCTGCGCTACGCCCGCGAGAACGGCATCCCGACGCTTGGCCTGTGCCTGGGCATGCAGTGCATGGTCGTCGAATACGCACGCAACGTCGCCGGCATCGACGAGGCGTCATCAACGGAATTCGAGCCCGACACCTCGGCGCCGGTCATCGCCACGATGGCCGAACAGCTCGACATCGTCGACGGTGAAGGCGACCTCGGCGGCACCATGCGCCTGGGCCTGTACAGTGCCGACCTGCTGCCGGGCAGCATCGTCGCCGGTGTCTACGGCACTGACGAGATCTCCGAGCGCCACCGCCACCGCTATGAGGTCAACAACGCCTACCGCGAGCAGCTCACTGACGCCGGGCTCGTGATCTCGGGCACCTCGCCGAACCAGCAGCTCGTCGAGTTCGTCGAACTGCCCGCCGACGTCCACCCGTACTACGTCGCCACGCAGGCCCACCCGGAGCTGCGGTCCCGGCCGACAGAGGCCCACCCGCTGTTCTCCGGTCTCGTGCGCGCAGCACTCGACCGGCAAAGCGTCTGATGCACGCCCGACACGCCACCTCGGCTGCCGAAGCCCTGACAGCACAGCAGGGCCCGTCAGCCGAGCTGCGCGACGAGTTCACTCCCGCTGAGGTGACCTCGAGTGAAACCGCCTTCCGCGGCTACGTGTGGGACGTGCGGCGCGAGACCTTCTCGCTGCCCGAATCCGACGAGCCGCTGACCCGCGACTTCGTCCAGCACACCGGGGCCGTCGCGATCGCTGCGATCGACGCTGAGGACCGGATCCTGCTCATCCAGCAGTACCGGCACCCGGTGCTGTGCCGGGACTGGGAGATCCCAGCCGGCCTGCTCGATGTGCCCGGTGAGGAACCGCTGCACGCAGCCCAGCGCGAACTCGGTGAGGAAGCCGACCTGCATGCAGAAGAATGGCACCTGCTCGCCGACCAGCTCTCAACGCCCGGTGGGGTCAGCGAGACGCTGCGGATCTTCGCCGCCCGCGACCTCAGCGCCGTCCCGGAGGCCGAACGCCACCTGCGCGACGGGGAGGAGAACGGCATCGTGCCGGCCTGGATCCCGCTGACCGAGGCCGTCGAAGCGGTGCTGGCCGGACGCGTGACCAACGGCACCGCCGCGCTGGCGATCCTGCACGCCGACCACGCCCGCGCCCGCGGCTGGGAGAACATGCGCGCAGCCGACGAACCGTGGCCGGCCAGAGACGTGCAGCTGCGCGCCCGCGGCACCCGCACCCGAACCGGGCCTGCCGCCGACGGATCCTGATGGCCCGCCACGCAGCCGAACTGCTGCCCGAGGCGCCGGCTGGGCTGGCCGATCCGGTTCGCGACTACCTCGCCCACCTGCAGCTCGAACGCGGCCTGTCGCACAACACGCTCGACGCCTATGCTCGCGATCTGGCCCGCCTGCTCACGTGGCTTGAAGACCAGCAGATCCGCGACCTCACCGCCGTCACCGGATCTGACCTGGAGACCTTCCTCGCCCTCATCGCCGACACCGGCCTGGCGGTGCGCTCCCGGGCACGGCTGACCGTGGCGATCAGGCGGCTGTTCGGATTCCTCCACGCCGAAGGACGGGTGTCGGATGACCCGGCCGCTGAGATCTCCCCACCCCGCGACGTCGACTCCCTGCCGCATGCGCTCACCATCGCTGAGGTCGAACGGCTGCTCGCTGCCTGCGCTGGAGACGAACCGGTTCAGCTGCGGGCCCGGGCACTGCTGGAGTTCCTCTACGCCACCGGCGCGCGGATCAGCGAGGCGATCGGCGTCGACATCGACGACATCGACCTCGAATCGAGGATCGTGCGCCTCTACGGCAAGGGCAGCAAGGAACGCCTCGTGCCGCTGGGCTCACACGCCTCCGAAGCGCTCGAAGCATGGCTTGTGCGCGCCCGGCCGGAGATGACCGCCCGCGCCGGTGCCGGCCAGCAGACCGGCCGGCAGCGCGCCGGCGCGGTGTTCGTCAACCAGCGTGGCGGCCGGCTCAGCCGCCAATCCGCCTGGCAGACCATCAAGACCGCCGCCCAGCACGCCGGCCTCGATGACGACATCAGCCCGCACTCGCTGCGCCACTCATTCGCCACCCACCTGCTCGAAGGCGGCGCCGACATCCGGGTCGTCCAAGAGCTGCTCGGGCATGCCGCCGTGACGACTACCCAGATCTACACGCGGGTGACGAGCCAGACCCTGCGCGAGGTGTACGCCACCACCCACCCGCGGGCCCGCTGAACCGGCACACAGCCCAGCCTGCGGCAGCAGGCGCGGTGGAACGACGAAAGTGCCGGTGCGCACGATAAGCTGAACACATCCGAGACGAAAGGTGAGACTGGCGTGGCTGATTCGCAGCAGAAGCTGGACATCCCAGATGCCGAGGTGATGGGCCCGACCGGGCGACCGCAGGTCGAGTACCCTGAACCGCCGCCGCTCGACGGGCACGGCCCGGCACGGATCATCGCAATGGTGAACCAGAAGGGCGGCGTCGGCAAGACGACTTCGTCGATTAACCTCGGAGCCGCGCTGGCCGACTACGGCCGCCGGGTGCTGCTCGTCGACTTCGACCCGCAGGGTGCGCTCTCCGTCGGGCTCGGCCTCAACCCGCACGACCTCGAGCGCAGCGTGTACAACGTGCTGATGAACTCCCGGCTCGACCCGCACGAGGTCATCGAACCCTCCAACGTCGAGGGCATCGACATCCTGCCGGCCAACATCGACCTCTCCGCTGCCGAGGTGCAGCTCGTCGGCGAGGTCGCCCGCGAACAGGTCCTCGCCCGCGCCCTGGCGAAGGTCTCCGATGAGTACGACGTCATCCTCATCGACTGCCAGCCCTCGCTCGGCCTGCTGACCGTCAACGCGCTCACCGCCGCCCACGGCGTCATCATCCCGCTGGAGACCGAGTTCTTCGCGCTGCGCGGTGTCGCCCTGCTCGTCGAGACGATCGAGAAGGTCCAGGACCGCCTCAATCCCGGCCTGGAGATCGACGGCATCCTCGCCACGATGTTCGACGGCCGCACCCTGCACGCCAAGGAGGTCATCGCCCGGGTCGTCGAGGCCTTCGGCGACCGGGTCTTCGACACCGTCATCAGCCGCACCGTGAAGTTCCCCGACGCCTCGGTGGCAGCTGAGCCGATCATCTCCTTCGCCCCCACCCATACCGGAGCACAGGCCTACCGTCAGTTGGCGTGCGAGCTCGTGGCCCGCGGGGGAGCACCCTGAGCCCAGCGATGAGCACGGCACAGCAGGACGCCTCGGCCCCGGCCGCCGGTGATGCCGAGACCAGCGAAGCCGCCGGGCATAACGAGTCCGGCGGCTTCGTCGTCACGCTGGAGAACTTCTCCGGCCCCTTCGACCTGCTGCTCGGGCTCATCTCCAAGCGCAAACTCGACATCACCGATGTCGCCTTAGCCGAGGTGACTGACGAGTTCATCGCCTACGTCACCGCGCTGCGGGCAGAGCAGAGCCTCGATGAGCTGTCGAACTTCCTGCTCGTGGCAGCCACCCTGCTCGACCTCAAGACCGCCCGGCTGCTGCCGCGCGGCGACGTCGATGACGAACTCGACTTAGAACTGCTCGAAGCCCGCGACCTGCTCTTCGCCCGGCTGCTGCAGTACCGCGCCTACAAGGCCGTCTCCGCCGTCTTCGCCGAGCAGATGGCACACGCCGCCACCCGCACCGCCCGGTCTGTGCCGCTGGAGGAGGGACTGCGCGACATCCTCCCGCCGCTCGAGATCACCGCCACCCCGCAGGTGCTCGCCGCGATCTACGCCACCGTGCTGCAGCGCGACCACACCCCGCCGACGGTGAGCACCGACCACCTGCACCTGCCCCAGATCAGCGTCGCCGAACAGCGCACCGTCGTCCTCACCCGCCTCGGCCAGCACGGCCAGCTGACCTTCTCAGACCTCATCGCCGATGCCGAGAGCACCATGGTCGTCGTCGCCCGGTTCCTCGCACTCCTCGAGCTCTTCAAAGCCGGCATGTGCGACTTCGACCAGCCCGCCCCGCTCGGCGAGCTCACCGTCGTCGCCGCAGAAGCTGCAGACCTGGCGACCATCGCACTGCCCGACACCGACGAATGGGACGCCCCGACCCCAGCTGATGACGAGGAGCCGACATGACCGAGCAGCACACAGCGCAGGCTGACAAACAGGTCGAGGAGCAGGTCGGGGCGCAGGTTGAGGACACGCTGCTGGCCGGGATCGAAGCCGTGCTCATGATCGCAGACGCCCCCGTCACCGCCGAAGCGCTGGCGGAGAGCCTGGGCATCGAGGCCGGTACCGTCACCGCCGCCTGCCGGCAGCTGCAGGCCGACTACGACGGACGGCAGCCGGGCAGCCGGCAGCGCGGCTTCGAGCTCCGGGAGGCTTCTGGCGGCTGGCGGATCTACTCGCGCAGCGACTACCACGACCTCGTCTCCGACTTCCTCACCGCCGGCCAGACCGCCACCCTGTCCCAGGCGGCCTTGGAGACCCTGGCCGTCATCGCCTACCGGCAGCCGGTCACCCGCGCACGGATCTCCGCGATCCGCGGCGTCAACGTCGACGGTGTGGTGCGCACCCTGCTCATGCGAGGCCTCATCGTCGAAGCCGGCACCGAAGAGCTCACCGGAGCACGCCAGTTCACCACCACCGGCCAGTTCCTTGAAAGCCTCGGCATCGACAGCCTCGACGAACTGCCCGACATCGCACCCTTCCTGCCGGCAGACGACGACGTGGCCACCGGCGACGACATCGACCTCGGCGCAGACGCCGACGAACCGGCAGCACCAGCCGAGGTGGGCCTGGAAGCCGGCGGGGAGCCTGCCGAGACCTGAGCGGCAGCACAAGCTGCAGCCACACCTCGCGCCCGGTTCGGCAACCACGTGCGGGTTTGAGACAATGACCCCTATGACTCGCAGCAATCCACGCGGACCCGGCCACCGGTCCAAACGCCCGACCCGCCGACAGCGCAGCCAGGCGCAGCGTACCGCCCAGCAGAACACCTCGGCGGCCAACGCCGTCCACCAGCCTGACGGCGTGCGCCTGCAGAAGGTGCTCGCCGATGCCGGCCTTGGCTCCCGGCGCGCCTGCGAGCAGCTCATCGCCGACGCCCGCGTCGAAGTCGACGGGCAGATCGTGACCGAACTCGGCACCCGCATCGACCCGGAGACCCAGACCGTCCACGTCGACTCGATGCGCATCGTCACCGCCCCCGACCGCGTCTACCTCGCCTTCAACAAGCCCGCCGGCGTCGTCTCGACGATGGACGACCCCGAGGGCCGGCCGAGCCTGGCCGAGTACCTGCGCGACCGGCCCGAACGGCTCTTCCACGTCGGCCGCCTCGACGCCGAGACCGAGGGCCTGCTGCTCATCACCAACGACGGGGAGCTGTCCAACCGGCTGACCCACCCGTCCTATGAGATCCCCAAGACCTACCTCGCCCAGGTGCGCGGCCCGGTCGCCAAGGACGTCGGCGCCCGTCTGCGCGAGGGCATCGAACTCGACGACGGCATCGCCCGGGTCGACTCCTTCAAGCTCATCGACTCAACCCCCGGACGCGCGCTCGTCGAACTCGTCCTGCACGAAGGCCGCAACCGGGTCGTGCGCCGCCTGCTCGATGCCGTCGGCAACCCCGTCGACCGGCTCGTGCGCACCCACTTCGGCCCGATCGCCCTGGCCGAACAGCGCCAGGGCAAGGTCCGCGACCTGCGCCCCGATGAGATCGGAGAGCTCATGCAGGCGGTCGGTCTGTGAGCCAGACGATGAGTGTGCACGTCATCGGCACCGGCCTGCTCGGCACCTCACTCGGACTCGCGCTCACCGGCGCCGGACACGAGGTGACTCTCGCCGACCTGTCACCGACCGCGCAGCGGCTGGCCGCCGACCTCGGCGCAGGCACCGTCGGCGAACCTGAGGCGACCGATGTCGTCATCGTCGCCACACCGCCCGACGTGGCCGGACAGACGATCCTCACCGCCCTCGACCGGTTCCCCGAGGCGACCGTGACCGATGTCGCCAGCGTTAAGACCGTGCTGCTGCACGAGGTGCGCGCGGCCTGCGCGCCGGGTGACCTCGACCGCTACATCGGCTCCCATCCGATGGCCGGCCGCGAGAAGTCCGGGGCGATCGCCGCCCGCGACGACCTGTTCGTCGGCCGGCCCTGGGTGGTCTGCTCCGATGACGACACCCCGGCTGCCCGCCTCGCCCAGATCGTCGCACTGGCCACCGACGTCGGTGCGGCCGTCGTCCACCTCGACCCGGAGTTCCACGACTCCTCGGTCGCCCGTGTCTCGCATGCCCCGCAGGTGATGGCCAGCCTCATGGCTGCCCAGCTTGTCGACATGCCCGCCGACGGCGTTGCCCTGGCCGGGCAGGGGCTGCGCGACGTCACCCGCATCGCCGCCTCCGATGCCAGCCTGTGGACCCAGATCCTGGCCGGCAACGCCGCCGAGGTCCGCGAGGTGCTCGAAAGCATCCGCGCAGACCTCGACACCCTCATCAGCGCCCTCGAGCTGGCACCCGGGGCGATCGCGACGATCGCGCAGACGATCACCGCCGGCAACGACGGCTACGACCGGATCCCCGGCAAGCACGGCCAGGCCCCGCAGAAGTACGCCGAGATCACCGTCCTCATCGACGACACCCCCGGCATGCTCGGCAAGCTCTTCGCCGATGTCGGCGAGCTCGGCATCAACATCGAGGACATCCGGATCGAGCACGCCACCGGCGTTAAGCTGGGCAGTGTCGAAGTCGCTGTCGTGCCGGCACGGCAGCGCGAACTCGAAGAGGGCCTCACCTCCCGCGGCTGGTGGGTTCCCGAAGCCGTCATCGAACACGAAGGACAGCAATGACCGTTATCGCCATCGACGGCCCCAGCGGCGTCGGAAAATCCAGCGTCTCGAAGGCCGTGGCCACCCAGCTCGGCTACGCCTACCTCGACACCGGCGCGATGTACCGGGCGATGGGCTGGCTGTGCATGACCCGCGGCGTCACCGATCCCGGCGACGTCGTCGAACTCGTCCGCGGCGCTGACCTGGAGATCTCCACCGACCCGGCCGCCCCTGCCGTCGCCGTCGACGGCATCGACGTGACCGAGGAGATCCGCTCGACGGAGGTCTCGGCCAGCGTGCAGGTCGTCTCCGCCGTGCCCGAGGCGCGCAGCGAGCTCATCGAGATGCAGCGCCAGATCATCGCCGCAGCCTCACCTGGCATCGTCGTCGAAGGCCGCGACATCACCACCGTCGTCGCCCCCGACGCCCCGGTGCGCATCCTCATGACCGCCGATGACGAGGTCCGTGTCGCCCGCCGCGCCAAGGAGACCCACGGCAGGGCCGACGCCGAGGCGGTGGCCGCCACCCGCGACGTCACCCTCGGCCGCGATGCCAAGGACTCGAAGACGACGAGCTTCCTCACCGCCGCAGACGGCGTGCGCACGCTCGACACCACCCATATCGATTTCAACCAGTCGGTCGGCGCAGTCCTCGAACTCGTCGCCGCCGCACAGAAGGCCTGATGACCATGTCACCCTCCGCACAGGAGCCCGGATCCCAGCCCAGCGACGGATTCGTCGAGAACCCCGACGAGTCGCTGCCCGAGCGCGTGCAGGCGATCGACCACGACGACGCCGAACAGCGTGCCGCCTCCCTGCGCGCTGGCCTCGACCAGTACGAACTGGAAGAGGAGGACCGTGAGCTGCTGGAGGCCTACGGCGTCATCGAGGCCGAAGACGGCGGACGCGGCCCGGCCCCAGTGCTTGCGATCGTCGGCCGGCCCAACGTGGGCAAGTCGACGCTGGTCAACCGGATCCTCGGCCGCCGTGAGGCCGTCGTCGAGGACGTCCCCGGCGTCACCCGCGACCGGGTGAGCTATCACGCCGAATGGAACGGCCGCCCGCTCACCCTCGTCGACACCGGCGGCTGGGACATCGACTCGCGCGGCATGGCCTCCCGCATCGCCGAACAGGCCGAGATCGCCGTGCGCATGGCCGACGGCGTCGTCTTCGTCGTCGACGCCACCACCGGCCCGACTGCCACCGACGAGCACGTCGTGCGGATGCTGCGCCGCTCCGGCAAGCCGGTGCTGCTGGCAGCGAACAAGGTCGATGACGAACGCGGCGAGCTCATGGCCGCCGAACTCTGGTCACTCGGGCTGGGTGAGCCGCACCCGATCTCAGCCATGCACGGCAGGGGAGTGGCCGACTTCCTCGACGCGATCATGGAGATGCTGCCGGAGGTCTCGGCGACCGGGCAGACCGAAGAGGTCGGCGGCCCGCGCCGCATCGCGCTCGTCGGCCGGCCGAATGTCGGCAAGTCCTCGCTGCTCAACCAGCTCGTCGGCACCGAACGCGTCATCGTCGACAACACCGCCGGCACCACCCGCGACCCGGTCGACGAACTCGTCGAACTCGGCGGCAAGCAGTGGCGCTTCATCGACACCGCCGGCATCCGCAAGCGCGCCCGCCAGTCCTCAGGTGCTGACTTCTACGCAGCGCTGCGCACCCAGACCGCGCTCGAGCGTGCCGAAGTCGCCGTCGTGCTGCTGGAGGCCAATGAGCCGCTGAGCGATCAGGATATGAAGATCATCCGCCTCGTCCTCGACGCTGGCCGTGCGCTCGTGCTCGCCTTCAACAAATGGGACCTGCTCGATGAGGAGCGCCGCCACTTCCTCGAACGCGAGATCGAGCGCGATCTCGGCCATGTCGCCTGGGCCCCGCGCGTCAACATCTCCGCAAAGACCGGCCGGCACGCTGAGAAGCTCGTGCCCGCCATGGAGGCTGCTCTCGAAGGCTGGGATACCCGCATCCCGACCGGCCGGTTCAACGCTTTCCTCGGTGAGCTCTCCGCTGCCAATCCGCACCCGCTGCGCGGCGGGAAGCAGCCGCGCATCCTCTTCGGCACACAGGCGTCCTCCCGGCCGCCGAAGTTCGTGCTCTTCACCACGGGGTTCCTCGATCCCAGCTACCGCCGGTTCATCATCCGGCGGCTGCGGGAGACCTTCGGCTTCACCGGCACCCCGATCGATGTGAGCATGCGGATCCGGGAGAAGAGGAAAGGCCGTTGACCAGCGCAGGCCGGCCGGCAACCGCTGAGGCGGTCCGGCCCCGGGAGTGGGCGCTGCCGCGGTTCACGATCATCGTCCTCGGCTTGGCCGGGCTGTTCTTCGCCGTCGGATTCATCAAGGACCTCCAGCTCATCATCGCCCCGGTGTTCCTGGCCTTCAACCTCGTGATCGTCGGCTATCCGGTGCAGGCCTGGCTGATCCGCCGACGCGTCCCGGCCGCCGCTGCCGCTGTTGTGACCGTGCTGCTGGTGCTCAGCGTCGTGGCGGCCTTCTTCGCACTCACCGGCTGGTCGATCGCCGAGCTCGTCCTCGTCATCCCCGAATACTCCGATGAGCTCGACAACCTCTACCGCGACCTGCTCGCCGGCAGCTCATCGCTGGGTCTGACTCCCGAGTTCGTCAAGGAGCAGATGGCCAACTTCGACGTCAACCAGCTCGCCGCCGCGCTGCGCGAGGTGCTGTCGAACGCGACACTGGTCGTCACACTCGTGACAACGGCGATCATGGCGACTTTCTTCATCGTCATGGACTCTCTGGCCTTCCCACGGCGCATGACCCTGGCCTCGGGCGTGCAGCCGCGCTTCGTGCAGGCGATGAGCACCTTCGCTGTCGGCGTGCGCCGCTACTGGGTCGTGGCCACCGTCTTCGGCCTCATCGTCGCCGCCCTCGACGTCGTCGCCCTTCTCATCATCGGCGTGCCGCTGGCGCTCGTGTGGGGTGTGCTGGCGTTCCTGACCAACTACATCCCCAACATCGGCTTCGTCATCGGCCTGGTGCCGCCGGCCATCATGGCGCTGATCGAAGGCGGATGGTGGGACGCCCTGTGGGTCGTCATCACCTACAGCCTGCTCAACTTCGTCATCCAGGCGATCATCCAGCCGAAGTTCACCGGCCAGTCCGTCGGCGTCACCCCCTTCATCTCGTTCCTGTCCCTGCTGTTCTGGGTGTGGGTGCTCGGCTGGTTCGGTGCGCTGCTGGCCCTGCCGGCGACCCTGCTGGTCAAGGCGCTGCTCGTCGACGCCGATCCGCGCGCCCGCTGGATCAACCTGCTTGTCGCCTCTGATGTGCGCGCGGCAGAGTCGCCACTCCTTGCCAGCCCGAGCGAGTCGATGGACAATTCAGGTGAGGAGTCTCACATCGAGGCGGTGGAGGACTCCCAGCCGGGGCTGACGATGAGTGAAACGGCAGTCCCCGGTCGCTCACCGAAGCGCGCGGTCATCGACCTCGACTGACCGCCCCTGCAGGAAGGCGCAGTCGTGAAGACCCTCCTCAGCATCATTGTGAGTGCTCTGCTCTGGGTCGTCAGCGCCGTTGCCGTGTGCGCGCTCGCCGCCCTCGTGCTCCTGGCACTGGCCGGGCAGGCCGGTGAGGAGCTGCGCCCCGAGGGCACCCATCTGACCCTCACAGCACTGGCCGCTGTCGCCACCGCCACGGCCGTCACCCTCATGGCCAGACGACGGGTTGCCGGACTGGACTGAGAACGGTGTGCACAGCCTGCGTGGCTCGATAGACTTGGGCAATGGCACAGATACTCGACATCCATCCTGAGAATCCGCAGCCGCGGCTCATCCGCCAGGCGGCCAAGGCCATCGCCGATGGCGGGCTAGTCGCCTACCCGACAGACTCCTGCTATGCGCTCGGCTGCGCGCTGGAGAACAAGGACGGCATTGAACGGATCATCCGCATCCGCCAGCTCGACTCCAAGCACCACTTCACGCTCATGTGCCACGACTTCGCACAGCTGGGCCAGTTCGTCATCGTCGACAACTACGCCTTCCGCACCATCAAGTCCCTGACGCCGGGGCCCTACACCTTCATCATGAAGGCGACGAAGGAGGTGCCGCGGAAGATGATGCACCCGAAGAAGCACTCGGTCGGTGCCCGGATTCCGCAGAACGCCACCCCGCTCGCCCTCGTCGAAGAGGTCGGTGAGCCGATCCTGTCCTCAACGCTGCTGCTGCCCGATCACGAGGAGCCGCTGACGCACGCTGTGGACGTCGCCGAGGCGCTCGGCAAGCACGTCGACGTCATCATCGACTCCGGCGTGCCCGGCACCACTCCGACTTCGGTCATCGACTTCACACCCGGCTCGCCGGTCGTGCGCCGGATCGGCGCCGGCGACATCTCCCGCTTCGACGACATCGACGAAGCGTAACCGGCAGACCCCGCGGTCCCGAGGTGCCGAGGCGCCGAGCCATGGGAGCTCATTGTTCAGTGTTCAGTCCTCAGTGCTGTCCGGGGCGAGTTCGAGGGCGGAGACCCACAGCTGTGAGAGCTTGTCGGCCAGCTCCTCGACGCCGGCATCGCTGAAATAGCGTTCCTGGGGCTCATCGACGTAGATCGACTTGCACGTGCGGCTCACCATCGCCGAAAGCGCCTTGGCCGTCAGATCCGGATCGAGATCGGCGCGGATGTGCCCGGCGGCCTGCATCTGCTCGATGCTGCGCATATTGCGCCGGTAGAACACCCGGTTGCGCGCCAGCCGGATGTCCCGGATCTCCGGATCGACCGCAGCGACCTGGTCCATGAGCGCCACCTCCCGGGCGTTGTCCCGGTACCGGCGCACGTACACTCCTGTCGCCTTCCGGATCTTGGCGATGAGCGCCTCGGGGCCGGGAACGCCCGTGCCTGCATCATGATCCGGGTCGCCCCACGCATGATCGGCAGCGACCACCGGAGTATAGGACTCCTCGATGATCGCGGCGAGGATCTCCTGCCGGTTGGCGAAGTACGTGTACAGCGTGCCGGTCGAGCACCCGACCCGTTCGGTGATCGCCGAGAGCCGGGTGGAGAAGTAGCCCTGCTCGTAGAACACGTCGATGGCCGCGTCGATGAGGGCCTGCCGGGTGCGGAGGCCGCGCTCGGTCAGCGGTGCACCGGGCTGACGCTGGATGGTCATCGCTCACTCCTTCACAGTTCGATCGAGCGTTTGCGGATCTTGCCCGTCGGGCCCTTCGGCAGGCCGTCGACGATGCGGATGATGCGCGGGATCTTGTACGCCGACAGCGACTGCCGGCACCACGCCTCAATCTCATCACCTGTCAGCTCGGTACCGGGCATCGGGGTGACGACAGCGGCGACCTGCTGGCCGTAGTGCTCATCGGCCGCCCCGATGACAGCGGCCTCGAAGACCTGCGGATGGGCGTAGAGAACCTCCTCGACCTCACGCGGGTAGACGTTGTAGCCGCCGTGGATGATGAGGTCCTTGAGCCGGTCGACGATGTAGAGATAACCGTCCTCATCGACATGCCCGAGATCACCGGTGCAGAAGAACCCGTCGGCGTCGAAGACCTCAGTGGTGGCCTCAGGCCGGTTCCAGTAGCCGAGCATGACGAGCGGGCCGCACAGCCGCACCTCCCCGGTCTGCCCGGGACCACACGCCTCACCGGTGGCAGGATCGACGGTCCGCACGTCCATCGTCGGGGCCGGCAGACCGACTGAGCCGATCTTGTCCTCGCCCTCGGCGGCGTTGAAGGTGCCGAAAGCGCACGTCTCGGTCAGCCCGTAGCCCTCAGTGATCGAGGCGCCGAACCGAGCGTGGAAGGCGCGCATGAGCTCCAGCGAGATCGCCGCCCCGCCTGAGAGCGCCAGGCGCAGCTGCGGCGTCGTGACGCCCTCACCGGCGGTCGCGTGGGTGAGCGCATTCCACATCGTCGGCACGCCTGCCACGATCGTGAGCTCATCGGCGATGATCGTCTCAAGCAGCTCATCAGCATCGAAGCGCGGCAGCAGAGTGATGGTGGCACCGTTGGCCAGCACCGGGTAGGCCACCGAGCCGAGCCCGAAGACATGGAACAGCGGCAGCGCAGTGCCGGCCCGGTCAGCAGGGGACAGGCCGGCCACCGCCTCGGCTGCGGTGACGCCGGTGAGTAGGGTGCGTGCTGAGAGCATCGCGCCCTTCGGCCGGCCGGTGGTGCCCGAGGTGTAGAGCAGCAGCACGCAGTCCTCCGGGTCCCGGGTGACCGGGGCGAAGTCCGGGCTCGCCTGCGGCAGCGCGTGCATGTCGACGGGTGTGAGCAGTTCGGCGGTGATGCCGAGCGCCTCTGCGGCCGCAGAGCCTGCCTTGGGGCAGAGCGGGTGCATGATGAGGCGGCTGGCACCGGAATCGGAGAGCACGAAGTCCAGTTCGGGCACCGTCGAGAGGGGATTGAAGCACACGGTGATCGCCCCGCAGGCCTCGACGGCGAGGAACTCGATGAGGAACTCCGGGCAGGTCGGGGCGATGAGCCCGACACGCTCACCTGGTCGGAGTCCGGAGGCCTGGAGCTCGCGTGTGCGAGCGGCGATCGCACCGACGAACTGCCGGTAGGTCAGGGATGTGCGCTGGTCAGCCCGCGGGCCGCGCACCGCGATGTGCTCCGGACGGGTGCGCGCATGCTCCAGCAGCGGGGCGAGAAGCGACACCTGCGACATGGAGATCTCCTTCCAGGAGGTAAACGTTCGTTCGTTAGTTCTTGAAATTGACGCTCACGTCAACTATAAGTTGAGATGTCACCTGCATCACATAGGCCGCAGGAGAATTCTCCAGAAGGGACACCCATGGACGTCTCAGGCGCAGTCGCCGTCGTCACCGGTGGAGCCGGTGGCATCGGTCGAGCCATCGCCGCACAGCTCATCGACCGCGGGGCCTTCGTCATGCTCGCCGATGTCGCCGACACGGTCTCCGTGGTCGCCTCCGAACTCGGCTGCCGGGCCTGGCAGGGCGACTGCGCATCCGAAGACGGCATCACCGAACTGCTGGACCGCACCCGCGCCGAACTCGGTGAGATCGACCTCTACGTCGCCAACGCCGGCATCGCCGGCGCACGCGGACTCGGCGAGTCCGATGTCGACTGGGATGCGATCCTCGACATCAACCTGCGCGCCCACATCCGCGCCGCCCAGGCCCTCATCCCGACCTGGCAGGCCAGGGGAGCAGGCTGCTTCGTCTCCACCGCCTCGGCGGCGGGCCTGCTGACCCAGATCGGGCAGGCCGGCTACGCGGTGTCCAAGCACGCCGCGCTCGCCTTCGCCGAATGGCTGTCCATCACCTACGGCGATGACGGCATCCAGGTCGCCTGCCTGTGCCCGATGGGCGTGCGCACCGAACTGCTCATGGCCGGGCTCGACAGCGAGGACCCCGCCGAACGCGTTGCCAGCCGCTCGGTCGCCGAATCCGGCGAGGTGCTCAGTCCCGAATACGTCGCCACCTGCGTCATGGACGCGATCCACGACGGCACGTTCCTCATCCTGCCCCACCCGGAAGTCGCCGAGATGTTCCAGATGAAGGGCTCCGACTACGACCGATGGCTGCGCGGCATGCGCCGCTACCAGGTCCGGCTCAAAGCCGAGGCCCGCACACACGAGAACACCTGAGAGAAAGGCCAGCGATGTTCGACGAGACCGACCGCGCCAAGGAGCTGCGCGAGAAGCTGGAGTCCTTCATGGACTCCCACATCTATCCAGCCGAACCCGTCTACCGCGAGCAGATGGCAGCCCAGGATGACCCGCATGCCGTCCCGCCGATCCTCCAGGAGCTCAAGGGCGAAGCCCGATCCCGAGGACTGTGGAACCTCTTCCACCCGCACGAGGAATGGGGCCCGGGCCTGACGAACCTCGAATACGCCCCACTGGCCGAGATCATGGGCCGTTCACCGAACCTGGCGCCTGAGGCGACGAACTGCAACGCCCCCGACACTGGCAACATGGAGGTTCTCACGCTCTTCGGCACCGATGAGCACAAGGAGAAGTACCTGCGCCCGCTGCTCGACGGTGAGATCGCCTCCGGGTTCGCGATGACCGAACCGGCTGTGGCCAGCTCGGATGCCACCAACATCGAGATGCGCATGGAGAAGGACGGCGACGGCTACCTCCTCAACGGCCGCAAATGGTTCACCTCCAATGGCGCCCGCCCGGACTGCACGGTCCTCATCGTCATGGGCAAGACCGACCCGAACGCCGAGAAGCACCGCCAGCAGTCGATGATGGTCGTGCCCACCGACGCCCCCGGTGTCGAGATCGTCCGCTCCCTGCCGGTGTTCGGCTATCTTGACCGCGAAAGCCACGCCGAAGTGACCTTCACCGATGTGCGCGTCGAGGCCAAGGACGTGCTCAAGGGCGAAGGCGAGGGATTCGCGATCTCCCAGGCCCGCCTCGGTCCTGGCCGCATCCACCATTGCATGCGCGCCATCGGCATGGCCGAACGCGCTCTGGAATCCATGTGCCGCCGCGCCCATGAACGGGTGGTCTTCGGCGAGCCGCTGGCAGCCAAAGACAACATTCAGGACTGGATCGCCGAATCCCGCGTCGACATCGACCAGGCCCGCCTGCTGACCCTGCATGCCGCTGACATGATGGACAAGGTCGGCAACAAGGAGGCCCGCAACCTCATCTCCGAGATCAAGGTCGCAGCGCCGAAGGTCGCCCTGAGCGTCATCGACCGAGCGATCCAGGTCCACGGTGGAGCCGGCGTCACCGACGACTTCCCACTGGCCGAGATGTACGCCCACGCCCGCACCCTGCGGATCGTCGACGGCGCCGATGAGGTCCACAAGATGACCATCGCCCGCCGTGAGCTGCGCAAGTACGCATCCTGACCCGGACAACCACCTGACCACACACCCCGAACCTGAAGGAGAACTTATGACCCAGCGCACCGCCATCGTCACCGGAGGCGCCCGCGGCATCGGCGCCGCGATCGCCGAGCGGCTGGCCGCCGACGGCATGAAGGTCGCCGTCGTCGACCTGAGCGAAGACGCCTGCAGCGATGTCGTCGCCCGCATCGGCGCAACCGGCGGACAGGCCATCGGCATCGGTGCCGACATCACCGATGAGGACCAGGCCAACGCCGCCGTTCAGCGCACCGCTGAGGAGCTCGGCGCCCCGACTGTGCTCGTCAACAACGCCGGCATCATCAAGGACAACCTGCTGTTCAAGATGACCCCGGCCGACTTCACCAAGGTCCTCGACGTCCACCTGACCGGCAACTTCCTCATGACCAAGGCCTGCCAGTCCCATATGGTCGAGCAGAAGTTCGGCCGCATCATCTCGATGTCCTCGACCTCGGCGCTGGGCAACCGCGGACAGACGAACTACTCGGCCGCCAAGGCCGGCATCCAGGGGATGACGAAGACGTATGCGATTGAGCTCGGCAAGTTCGGCGTCACCGCCAACGCGATCGCCCCGGGCTTCATCGAAACCGATATGACGAAGGCGACCGCCGAGCGCGTCGGCGTCGAGTTCGACGACTTCGTCGCCATGGCCGTCAGCCAGATCCCGGTCGCCCGCTCCGGCAAGCCCGAGGACATCGCCCACACCGCATCGTTCCTCGCCAGCGAAGGAGCCGGCTTCGTCTCCGGCCAGGTCATCTACGTCGCCGGCGGACCCAAGGACTGACCTGGTGAGCGAACACGCACGCATTGACGAGGCGGTCGCGGCAGCCACAGCCGCGGCCGCCGGGCTCACCGGCGCCGACGCCGAGTCGAAGGCCGCGCACGCCGGACTGCTCTACGACCACGGCCTGGCCTGGGTGAACTTCCCGCCAGGCGCCGGCGGCCTCGGCGTCTCGGCGAGCCTGCAGGACTACGCCGATGCCGCCGTCGACGCCGCCGGACTGCACCGCCCAGACCGGCACGACAACGCGATCGGCTTCGGCATGGCCGCCCCGACGATCGCCGGCTACGGCACTGATGAGCAGAAGACGTGGCTCAAACGCATCTACACGCTCGAGACGATCGTCTGCCAGCTCTTCAGCGAACCCGGCGCCGGCTCCGACCTCGCCGCCGTCGCCACGAAGGCCGTCCTCGACGGGGACACCTACCGCGTGACCGGGCAGAAGGTGTGGACCTCCGGAGCGCACAACGCCGATCTCGCGATCCTCATCGCCCGCACCGACCCGACCGTGCCCAAGCACCGTGGGCTGAGCTACTTCCTGCTCGACATGTACGCCCCCGGTGTCGAGACCCGTGGGCTGCGCCAGATCACCGGTGAGGCCGAGTTCAACGAAGTCTTCCTCACCGATGTGCCCGTGCCTGCCTCGATGCGGCTCGGTGAGCCCGGTGAGGGCTGGAAGATCGCGAACACGACGCTGAATAACGAACGGGTCGCCATCGGCGGGGGAGCACCCCGGGAAGGCGGCATGCTCGGGGTTGTGACGAAGGCCTGGCGCGAACAGCCCGAGGTCCGCGACCCGCTGCTGCACGATGAGCTCATGCGCCTGTGGGTCGAGTCCGAGACCGCCCGGATGCTCGCAGAGCGCACCGCCCAGCAGGTCGCCGCCGGCCAGCCCGGACCCGAAGGCTCGGGTGCGAAGCTGTCATTCGCCCGCAACGCTCAGCAGCTCTCGGCTCTCGATGTGCGCATGCGCGGTGTCGACGGGCTGCGCCACGACAGCTACGGGATGCGCCGGCCCGAGCACTACTCGATGACCGGCCGCACGCCGGTCTACCGGTACCTGCGCGCCAAAGGCAACTCGATCGAAGGCGGGACCAGCGAGATCATCCGCAACATCATCGCCGAACGCGTCCTCGGCCTGCCCGGCGAACACCGCACCGACAAAGACCTGCCGTTTAAGGACCTGCCCAAATGACCATCGAGATGCTCGAAACCGAGCTGGCCGCCGACCTCAGGCGCACCGTGCGCGCGTTCCTCACCGAACGCTGCGATCCCGGCACCGTCGCCGAGGTCTACGACGACCCAGCTGTCGCCTCCCGTGAGCTCAACGACGGGTGGGCACGCGAACTCGGCCTTGCCGGGCTGCTCGTGCCCGAAGCAGACGGCGGAGCCGGCGCCAGCCTCGCCGAGGCCGCTGTCGTCGCCCACGCGATCGGCCGGCATGCCGCACCGCTGCGCTTCCTCACCTCCGGCGTCATCGCCACCACGCTCGTCACCCACGCCGGGGACTTCGAACTGGCAGCCGCCCTGGCTGCCGGTGAGCGCTACGCCGCCGTCGCCTTCCCCGCCACCAGCTCCACCCTGACGAGCGGGCTTGAGGCGAGTGACGCCTCGGGCGCGGAGCATGCAGGGACGGTCCACGTCAGCGGCACCGTGGCAGGCGTCATGGAAGCCGACGGCGCTGATGACCTCATCGCCGTCATCGGCAGCGGGGAGGACACGACGATCGTCGTCATCGACCCGGCAGATGCTCGTATCGCGCCTTTCCTCAGCCTCGATGAGACCCGCAGGCTCGCCGACGTCACCGTCGAGGGTGCTGCCGCACGGGTCATCGCCACCGGGCCCGAGGCGGAGGCAGCGGCCACCGCCGCGACGCTGGCCGGGCAGGTGGCGCTCGCGGCCGAACTCGCCGGCACCGCAGCCCAGGCGTTCTCCACGACCCTGGACTATGTGCGCACCCGCGTGCAGTTCGGCCGCGCGATCGGCTCCTACCAGGCGATCAAGCACCGGCTGGCCGATCTCTGGCTGGCCGTCAGCCAGGCCGATGCCGCCGCCACCTACGCCGCCCAGACGGCAGCGAACTGGCAGCACGGCGGAGAGGACCTGCACGAAGCCCAGATCTGCGCACTCACCGCGCTCGCCTACACCGCCCCAGTCGCCGTGCAGGCTGCCGAGGAAGCCGTGCAGCTGCACGGCGGCAACGGCATGACCTGGGAATATCCGGTCCACCTGCTGCTCAAGCGGGCCAAGGCCGGCGAACTCATCCTCGGGCACCCGGCTAACAACCGCGCAGCCCTGGCCGAACTCCTCGAACTTCCGACGTGCTGAGGATCACACAGACGAAATAGACTGGCGAGGCGCCCCTCGTCATCCAGAAAGGACACCCATGACAGACGCAGTCATCGTCTCCACCGCCCGCACCCCGATCGGCAAGGCCTATCGCGGAGCCTTCAACAACACCCAGCCGCAGGAACTCGCCGGCCACGCCATCCGCCATGCCGTCGAGCGCGCTGGCATTGAGGGCGCCGACGTCGACGACGTCATCCTCGGTGCGGCCCTCCAGCAGGGCTCCCAGAGCGGCAACATCGCCCGCCAGGCCGCCCTGCGCGCCGGCCTGCCCGTCACCGTGTCGGGCATGACGCTCGACCGGCAGTGCTCCTCGGGCCTCATGGCGATCGCGACGGCTGCCAAGCAGATCATCCACGACGGGATGAAGATCGCCGTCGGCGGCGGCGTCGAATCGGTCTCGCTCGTCCAGAACGACAAGATGAACACCTTCCGCGCCAAGGACCCGTGGCTGGTCGAGAACATCCCGGGCCTGTACCTGCCGATGCTCCACACCGCCGAGGTCGTCGCCGAACGCTACGAAGTCTCCCGCGAAGACCAGGACGCCTACGCCTACGAATCCCAGATGCGCACCGCCGCTGCCCAGGAGGCCGGGCGCCTCGATGAGGAGATCGTGCCGCTGGAGTCCGTGCAGCTGGTCCAGGACAAGGAGACCAAGGAGATCTCCGAGAAGACCGTCACCCTGACCAAGGACGAGGGCAACCGCCCGCAGACCACCCTGGAGGGCCTCGCCAGCCTCAACCCGGTGCTCGAACCCGGTGTCGCCTCCACCCACCCGTCGATCACCGCCGGCAACGCCTCGCAGCTCTCCGACGGCGCCTCGGCTGCTGTCCTCATGTCCGATGACGAGGCCTCCCGCCGCGGACTCGAACCGCTGGGCATCTACCGCGGCATGGCTGTCGCCGGCTGCGAGCCGGACGAGATGGGCATCGGCCCGGTCTTCGCCGTGCCGAAGCTGCTCGACCAGCACGGCCTGAGTGTCGACGACATCGACCTGTGGGAGCTCAACGAAGCCTTCGCCGTGCAGGCGCTGTACTGCCGCGACCGCCTCGGCATCGACCCCGAGCGCTACAACGTCGACGGCGGCGGCATCTCCGTCGGCCACCCCTACGGCATGACCGGTGCCCGGCTCACCGGCCACGCCCTCATCGAAGGCAAGCGACGCGGCGCCAAGTTCGTCGTCGTCACGATGTGCATCGGCGGCGGCATGGGCGCCGCCGGGCTCTTCGAGGTCTGCTGATCATCAGCCGGCCTGCGCCCGGCGGTCACCGCTGACCGCCGGGCACACCCCGAATTCCGAACATGACGATCCGAGGAGAGACGATGAGCATTTCGGAGACCCGCCCCTGGCTCAAGACCTACAGCCACCTGTCCCAGCTCAATGAGCCCGTCCCGCACACCACCGGTGACGCGCTGCTGCGCGAGACGGTCGAGAAGTTCCCCAACCGCCGCGCCATCACCTACTTCGGCTACGAACCGACATGGGCCGAGGTCGATCGGCAGACCGACGCCTACGCCACCTGGCTGACCGACAAGGGCATCGGCAAGGGCGACCGGATCGGCGTGTACCTGCAGAACACCCCGCACTACCACATCGCCGTGTTCGGGGCGTGGAAGGTCGGTGCGATCCCGGTGCCGCTCAACCCGATGTACCGCGACGAGCTCAGCCACATCTTCGCCGACTCCGGCATCCGCGGCCTCGTCGTCTCCGCTGCGGCCTACCTCGACCGGGTCAAGAACTACAGCCAGGACCTCGAATGGGTGCTCACGTGTCAGGACACCGACTTCCAGACGACGAACGATGAGCGCATCTTCGGGATCTTCGCCGACCACTACGACACCGGCTGCGAAGAGCTCCTCGACGTCGTCAAGGCCAACGAGGGCCGCTCGGTGCCCGCCCCTGAGCTCAGCCCCGATGACACCGCGATCATCGGCTACACCTCCGGCACCTCCGGCCGGTCGAAGGGCGCGGCGGTGACCCACCGCGGTGTCAGCGTCAACTCCCTGTCCCTGGGCATCCACCAGGGTCTGGACGAAAACGACGTCATCTTCACCCTCGCACCGGTCTTCCACATCACCGGCTTCGTCTGCCAGTTCATCGCCTCTGTCGCCATAGGCGCGGCCCTGGCGATGAACTACCGGTTCGAACCGGCCAGCACCCTGGAGATCTTCCGCCGCGAGAAGCCGCAGTACATGGCCGGCCCGGCCACCGCGTACATGGCGCTGCTGGCACACCCGACCTTCGACACCGACGCCTTCGACTCCTTCAAGTCGCTCATGTCCGGCGGCGCGCCGTTGCCCGATGCGATCGTGCGGAAGTTCGAGGAGCGCACCGGCCACTACATCGGCCAGGGCTACGGACTGACCGAGACGACCGCCCAGTGCGTCGTCGTCCCGCCGGGCATGCGCGCCCCAGTCGACCCCGACAGCGGCAACCTGTCCTGCGGACTGCCGGTGCCCGACACCGTCGTGCGCGTCCTCGACGACGAGGGCAACGAACTCGGCCCCCGCGAGGTCGGCGAGATCTGCGTGCGCGGCCCGATGGTCGTCAGCCAGTACATCAACAACCCCGGCGCCTCGGCCTCGGAGATCCCCGACGGGGAGCTCAAGACCGGCGACGTCGGATTCATGGACGAAGACGGCTGGGTGTTCATCGTCGACCGCAAAAAGGACATGATCAACGCCGCCGGCTTCAAGGTCTGGCCGCGCGAGGTCGAAGACGTCCTCTACACCCACCCGGCCGTCCTCGAAGCCGCCGTCGTCGGCGTGCCCGATGAGTACCGCGGCGAATCCGTCACCGCCTTCGTCAGCCTCCAGCCCGGCGCTGAGGCCACCGAGGACGAACTCGTCGCCTACTGCCGTGAGCACCTGGCCTCCTACAAGGCCCCGCGCCACGTCAACTTCATCGAAGCGCTGCCCAAGACCGCCTCGGGCAAGATCCTGCGCCGCGAGATGCGCCGCATCGGAGCCGAGCAGGCCTCCAGCGAGGCGAGCTGAGTCACAGTCTCGAACCGCTCCCGCACACACCTGCGGGACTATGATCAAGAGGCGGATGCCACCCGGCATCCGCCTCTTGGCATGTCCGAGCCCCACCGCCCGTCGAAAGGCCCCACCGATCACCACCCGCAACCGCTTCCTCGACAAGGAGATCCTCGCCCTCGCGCTGCCGGCACTCGGAGCGCTGGCCGCCGAGCCGGTCTTCCTGCTCGCCGACACCGCGATGGTCGGCCACCTGGGACCGGCATCGCTGGGTGCGCTGGCGATCGCCTCGACGATCATCCAGACGGTGCTCGGCCTCATGATCTTCCTCGCCTACGCCACCACTCCGCGGGTCGCCCGCAGACTCGGCGAAGGCAACACCCCGGCAGCGATCGGCGCCGGCTTCGACGGCATCTGGCTGGCGCTGCTGACTTCGCTCATCCTGCTGGCAGCAGGACTGCCGCTGCTTCAGCTGCCGATCAGCTGGTTCAACCCCGCTCCCGAGGTGGCAGCCGGCGCCCATGCGTATCTTGCGATCTCCTGGTGGGGACTGCCGTTCATGCTCACCGTCATTGCCGCCACCGGGCTGCTGCGCGGACTGCAGGACACCAAGACCCCGCTCTACGTCGCCGTCGGCGGGTTCCTCGCCAACATCGGTCTCAATGCGCTGTTCATCTACGGCCTCGGCATGGGCGTGGCCGGCTCCGCACTCGGCTCAGTCATGGCGCATGTCGGGATGTGCTCGATCTACCTCGTCATCGCCGTGCGTGCCGCCCGCCGCCATCACGCACCGATTCGCCCGGACTGGTCCGGAGTGCTCGCCTCAGCCCGCACGTCGGGCTGGCTGCTCATGCGCAATATGTCCCTGCGCGGAGCGATGATCGTCCTCATCGTGCTCGCCACCAGTCTGGGCACCGTCCAGCTGGCCGCGATCCAGATCATCCAGACGCTGTTCAACTCCCTGGCCCTCGTCCTCGACGCGCTCGCCATCGCCGGGCAGGCGATGATCGGCCTGCAGCTGGGCTACCGCAACCGCGAACGGGTGGCTGCGATCAACCGGCGGCTCATCCAGTGGGGGATCGGCTTCGGCGTCCTCGTCGGCATCATCCTCGCCGCTGTCTCACCGCTCATCGGGTTCGTGTTCACCTCCGATCCGGAGGTGCGCGGCCTGCTGACCCCGCTTGTCATCGTGCTGGCCATCAGCATGCCGATCGCCGGGTACGTCTTCACCCTCGACGGCGTGCTCATGGGTGCTGAAGACGCCCGCTATCTCGCTTTCGCGCAGCTGGCCGCCTTCCTCGGCTACTGTGGCATCCTCGCGCTCATCTACACCCAGTGGCCGACGGTGACGGTGCTGTGGGCCTGCTTCGGCATCGGCTTTGTCGCCCTGCGCGCAATCGGCCTGGGCTTCCGGGTCCGCAACGACGCCTGGATCCGCCGCGCCGAGGCGGTTGCCGGACGCTCCTGATCAGCAGGCGGAATCTGCACAGACTTCGTGCTGACTGCGATTACGCTGGTGGAGGCCGAAGACGGAGAGGACACCCATGCACATCACACCGCTGCCAGCAGACCGCATGCCGGCAGAAGCACGCGAGCTGCTGCTGCCCTTCCTGCTGCAGTGCATCAATTGGTCGCCCGGCGCCCCTGAGCTCGATGCCTCAGTCATCGAAGCCGACGACCAGCTCTCCGCCTACATCGACGGCTGGGGCCGCGACGGCGACATCGCCGTCATCGCCTGGGACGAGGAGAACCAGCCGGTCGGTGCGGCCTGGTGCCGGCTGCTGAGCGATCCGCCTGGCTACGGCTGGGTGGCCGATGACATTCCCGAGGTGTCCATCGCCGTGAAACCGGATTTCCAGGCCAAGGGCGCTGGCCGCCAGCTGCTGCACACGCTGTGCCGGCTCGCGGCTGTGTCCGGATATTCGGCGGTCAGCCTGTCGGTGTCCGACGGGAACATGTCCAAGCACCTCTACACTCAGCTCGGATTCTCCAACATCGGCCGCTCCGGCGACGGCGATGTCATGCTCAAACAGCTCTGAGCCCACAACCTGCCAGCGCGTGCGGCGGGGGGCCGGTCAGTTCGGCAGCAGCGGCAGCTTCTCCTCGTACAGCCACGGGTCGACGATCGGCGCGACCGAGGAGCCGGTGACCTCTGCTGCGAGGGCGAGGAAGTCGGCGGTCGTGACGTAGCCGTGCCGGTAGCGCTGCGTCCAGCCGCGCAGCAGCCGCCGGAACCACTCATCGCCGATGTGCAGCCTCAGGGCGTGCAGTGTCAGCGCCCCGCGCTTATAGATCCGATCATCGAACATCTCGGCTGGGCCTGGGTCGGCCAGCACCAGATCCTGGCGCTGGCGCTCGAGCAGATCCCAGTGGATGCGGGCGAGCTCATCGGTGCGACCGCGCCCGGCGGCCTGGGCCCACAGCCATTCGGAGTAGCAGGCGAAGCCCTCATTGAGCCAGATGTCCGACCAGTGGGTGAGGGTGAGCGAATTGCCGAACCACTGGTGGGCCATCTCGTGGGCGACGAGCCGTTCGGCTTCCCAGGTCGCGGCCAGGTGGTTCGGTCCCAGGATCGACAGTGGCTGGGACTCCAGCGGGATCTCGAGCACGTCATCGGTGATGACGACGCCGTAGTGCTCGAAGGGATACGGGCCGAACCAGTCGCTGAAGATGCGCATCATGTCGTGCTGCTTGCTCAGGGCACGCTGGGCGCGCTCCCGGAGTCCGCGTGAGCAGGCGATGCTCATCGGCACCGGGCCCGGCCGCTGGGCCGGTGCCAGCTCGGTCGTCTCGTACTGCCCGATCTGCACGGTCGCCAGGTACGGGGCCAGCGGCGCCTGGGACTCCCACACCCAGCGGGTGCGCCCGGCCTTGCGGGAGGTGCTCACGAGCCGGCCGTTGGAGATGACCGTGTAGGGCGATTCGACGAGGACAGAGATGCGGAAGTCGGCCTTGTTCGAAGGGTGGTCGTTGCACGGGAACCAGGTGGCCGCCCCGTTGGGCTGACCGGCGACGAGCACCCCGTCGGTCAGCTCCTCCCAGCCGACATCACCCCACATGCCCATCGCCGGCTGCGGATTGCCGGCATAGGAGATCTCGACGGTGGCCAGGCTGCCGCGCTGATAGGCCCGGCGGGGCTGGACGATGAGCTTGCGGCCGCGCTGCCGCCACCGGGCGCGGGTGCCGTCGACGATCGCCTTGGACACCTGCAGGCCGGCCAGGTCGAGTTCGAAGGCGCTGCTGTCCTCCAGCAGGCGGACCCGCAGCCGCGCATGGCCGGCGAGCCGGTTGGGGGCGATGCGGTAGTCGAGCGTGAGGTCGTAGTGCTCGACCCGCAGCATGGTGGTGCCGGAGTCAGGTGTGTAGGAGTCGACAGCGGTCAACGGGTGTCCTCGGAATCGGTCGGGGTCTCAGGTGGGCAGGTGGTGCGTTCTGTGCCGGCCGGTTCGGGCCGGTGCGGGGTCTCCGGCAGGGGCGGGGCGTCGATCCACGGGACGACGGGGTTGCCGGAGAAGTAGGCGTGCGGGGGCACGAACTCCCCGCGCATGACCAGCGAGGTCGGCCCGACGGTGGCGGCCTGGCCGATCCTGGCCGCTGGCAGGATGACGCTGTTGGGCCCGAGTGTGGCACCCGCATCGAGGGTGACGGTGTCCAGGGACATCACCCGGTCGTGGAACAGGTGGGTCTGGACGACACAGCCGCGGTTGACTGTGGAGTTGTCGGACAGTGTCACGAGGTCGGCCTCAGGCAGCCAGTAGGTCTCACACCACACGCCGTGGCCGATCTTGGCGCCGAGGGCGCGCAGGAACCACACGAGTGCCGGGGTGCCGACGGCGGTTCGGGCGAACCACGGGGCGGCGATGAGCTCGACGAAGCAGTCGGCGACCTCGTTGCGCCAGATGAAGCTCGACCACAGCGGATGCTCGCTCGGCCCGGTGCGGCCGACGAAGATCCACTTGACGATGACCGCGACCCCGGCGGCCACAGCTCCGGTGGCCATCATGACGACACCGGAGCCGATGACGAGCGTCAGGGGTGCCAGCACCGCTGCCGAGGCGCCGGTCGCCTCGGCGAGTGCGGCACCGGCTGCGAGCAGTCCGTAGAGCGTGATGAGCAGCCCGGTGATGAGCAGGCCTGCGGTGATGACGGACAGGCCGCGCAGCACTTCCCAGCAGCCGCGGGCGACCTTGAGGCGGACAGGCGGGTTGTAGGTCAGGGCCTCATCGGCATCAACTTCGCTGCGGCGCAGCTCGACCGGCGGGGAGCCGATCCACGAGCTGCCCTTCTTAGCCTTGATCGGTGCGGCTGAGAGCACGGCGACAAGCGCGTTCTTCGGCACGCGGCGTCCGGCTGCGGCGATGCCGGAGTTGCCGAGGAAGGCGCGTTTGCCGACCTTGGCCCGGCCGATGCGCATCCAGCCGTGGCCGAGCTCATAGGAGGCGACCATCGTGTCATCGGCCAGGAACGCCCCGGAGGCGATCTGCGTCATCGAGGGCACAAGCAGGACGGTGGAGACTTCGACGTTGCGGCCGACCTTCGCTCCCAGGATGCGCAGCCAGATCGGGGTGAACAGGCTGGCATACAGCGGGAAGAGCAGGTCGCGGGCCATATCGAGGATCCGCTCGGTGGCCCACAGCCTGAAGCCCATCATCGACCGGACCGGGAACAGGCCCTCGCGCATCCCGATCGCTAAGGTGCGCACCGAGACGACGACGAGCAGTGCGGTGGTGAGGAACCAGATGAGCGCCTGTACTGGTGCCCAGGCGAGCAGCGTCAGCGGCTGGGCGAACACCTCGGGCCCGGTGAGTGCCAGCATGAGCGCGATCCCGGGGATGAGTGCGATGTAGGGGATGAGGGCGTGCAGCTGGGAGCCGAGGGCGTAGAACAGGAATGGCGTGCGCGCACGCCGGTCGGGCGGGTCGGGCCAGGTGCGCTTCTTCTTGCCGATGCGCACGGCCGGTGAGCCGGAGAACACCTGGTTCTTGCGCACCTTCCCGGTCACCGCGGAGCCGGGTTCGACGTGGGCGTCTTGGCCGATGCGGGTGCCGGGCATGAGTGTTGAGCGTGCCCCGACGGTGGCGTCGCGGCCGATGTCGATGGTGCCGATGCGCAGCAGGTCGCCGTCGACCCACCAGCCCTTGAGGTCGACTTCGGGTTCGACGGCCGCACCGCGGGCGATCGTCAGCAGGCCGGTGACCGGCGGGATGGTGTGCATGTCGACGTCGCGGCCGATCTTGTTGCCCAGCAGCCGGGCATACCACGTCACCCAGGGGGCGTTGGCGACCGAGACGGCGGCGGCGAGGTCCTGGATGCTCTCGGCCAGCCAGAGCCTCAGGTGCACGCTGCCCGAACGCGGATACACCCCGGGTTTCACACCTGCCATGAGGGCGCGGGCGGCGAGAGCCGAGACGAGCATCCGGCCCCAGCCGGAGACGAACACGAGCCACAGGGCGATGATGAGCCACCACGGGGTGGTGATGAGCGGAGCGCCCTGCCAGGCGGCGAGGTTGGCACCGCCCATGACGAGGACGACCCAGCGCATGCCGGCCAGGATGTGCAGCAGCATGCCGAGCAGGGTCTGCAGCCACTGCATCGACCGGCGGGTGCGGGTGACGTCCCGGTGCCGGCCGGCGACGGGGCTGGCGGCGCCCTCTTCGCCCAGGCAGAGTTCGGCCAGTGCACCGAAGCGCGGCCGGGAGTAGACATCGCCGACGGTGATCGAGGTGTGGCGGGCGCGCAGTCGGGAGACGAGCTGGGCGGCAGCCAGCGAGCCGCCGCCGGCGGTGAAGAAGTCGGTGTCCATGCCGGGCCGGCCGCCGAGGACGGCCTGCCACTGCTCGGCGATCCAGGCGGCCTCCTCGGGCACGGCCTCCCCGGAGTCGTCATCGAGGATCTCCTCCAACGGCCACGGCAGAGCATTGCGGTCGACCTTGCCCGAGGTCTTCGTCGGCAGCCTGTCGACGACCGCCAGGCGGGGGACGAGCGCCGGTGGCAGCACCTCGCGCAGCTGTGCCTCCCAGCCGGTCAGGGGCGCCGGCGCCGAGGTGTCGGCTGGAGCGAGATAGCCGATGAGCAGCTGGGTGCCAGCCGGGGTGTCCTTGACTGCGGCAGCTCCGCCGGCGACACCGGGCAGCGCCTGGAGGGCGGCGTCGATCTCACCGAGTTCGATGCGGCGGCCGCCGAGCTTGATCTGCTCATCGGCGCGGCCGACGAACAGCAGCCCGTCCGGGTCGTTGACGACGAGGTCGCCGGAGCGGTAGGCGCGCTGCCAGCCGAGGGTGGGCATGGGTGCGTACTTCTCGGCATCCTTGGCCGGGTCGAGGTAGCGGGCCAGGCCGACGCCGCCGATGATGAGCTCACCGGTCTCGCCTTCGGCAACCGGGATGCCCTCGGAGTCGACGATGGCGAGGTCCCAGCCGTCGAGCGGCAGGCCGATGCGCACCGGACCGGGCCCGCCGAGCGGGGCGGCGCAGGCGACGACGGTCGCCTCGGTCGGCCCATAGGTGTTCCACACCTCGCGGGTGCCATCGGACAGCCGCTGGGCGAGCTCCGGTGGGCAGGCCTCGCCGCCGAAGATGAGCAGCCGGACGCTTTCAAGCGTCTCGGCCGGCCACAGGGCCGCCAGGGTGGGCACGGTCGAGACGATGCTGATGCGCCGGCCGGCCAGCCAGGGGCCGAGATCCATGCCGGACTTCACAAGTGCGCGCGGGGCGGGCACGAGACAGGCACCGTGCGCCCAGGCCAGCCACATCTCCTCGCAGCTGGCATCGAAGGCCACCGAGAGGCCTGCGAGCACCCGGTCGCCGGGGCCGATCGGCTCGTCTTGGCAGAAGATCCGCGCTTCGGCGTCGACGAAGGCGGCAGCTGAGCGGTGGGTGACGGCCACGCCTTTGGGTTTGCCGGTCGAACCGGAGGTGAAGATCACCCAGCAGTCATCATCAGGCTCCGGGGCACGCAGGGCGGGCACCGCCTCGGTCGCGGGGTCGCGGCGCGACTCGATCTGCAGCCCGGCGGTGACGATCGCAGTGACGGCGGCTTCGGAGAACACGGTGGCGGCCCGCTCATCCGGGTCGTCGACGTCGACGGGGACGTAGGCTGCGCCGATCATGAGGGTCGAGAGGATCGCAATGTAGAGGTCGAGGGTGCCTGAGGGGACGCGCACGCCGACCTTGTCGCCGGGGCCGACACCGGCGGCGTGGAGCTGGTGGCCGAAGTCGCGCATCGCCTCCAGCAGCTGGGTGTAGCTGATGGAGCGCACACCGTCGTCAAGGGCTGGTGCTTCCGGGTGCTGGGCTGCGACGTCGATGAGGATGTCGATGAGCGTGCGTTCAGGGGCAGCGAGGTGCGCTCCCGGGAACTGCGGTGCATGCACGATGATGTGGTTCCTCCGGGCTCAGACGGGCTCTGAGTGAATCCTAGCCCGTGGCCGGGTGGCAGCGCGGGAGCACCGGGCCGGAGCCTGGGGTAGGCAAGCTCACACCGGATGCCGGGTTCTGCAGGTGAGGAGAACCGAAGTGAGGGTCTACGATGGAGCGGTGAATCCCGCTGACTGGCCGCTGCCGCTCTTCGTCGTGTGGCTCATCATGTATGCCGTCATCATCTTCCGTGCCGGCGGCACCTACCTGCTCGGCAGGCTCGCCCGGCGCGGTGTCAGCCGCATCCAGCGGGTCGAGCGGATCATGCAGTCGGGTCGCTATCAGCACGCCGAGCAGCTGCTGCGCCGCTATGGGGCGGCAGCAGTGGCGGTGAGCTTCCTGCTCATCGGCGTGCAGACGGTCGTCAACCTCGCTGCCGGATCGATCGGCATGAGCCTGCGCCGCTATCTGCCGGCCCTGGGAATAGGCGGGGCGGTGTGGGCGCTCATCTACTCGACCGTCGGGCTCGTCGGCCTCAGCGCGGTCGCCACTGCCTACCGGGAGAACCCAGCTGTCACTCTCGGGCTCAGTGCTGTGTTCGTCGCTGCGATCGTCGGGCTGACGATCGGCCTGCGCCGCGCCGAGGCTGAGCCGGAACCGGAACCTGAGGCCTGAACCCGGCGCGAACCGTCGCAGCGTTCCCCGGCAATCCTGCAGATGCGAAAGAGCCCCGGTCGGTGACCGGGGCCCTCATCGCTGGTCGGGCTAGCGGGATTCGAACCCACGACCTCTGCACCCCCAGTGCAGCGCGCTACCAAGCTGCGCCATAGCCCGATGCCGATCATGCAGGCGGACCTGTCAATCGGCTCGTCTAACTGTATATCGGCACTTCGGCTGGAGCAAAAACTCCCGCCCGGCTGCGGCGCACCTCACAGCCGCCGCATCCGTGTCGAGGGGTCATGAGATGATCGGTCTCAGCATGCTGCTGCGCACCGGTCCCCCTGGCGGGCCTCGATGTGCTGCGCGCAGTCATGTGCGCACCCGGATGCGATGAACGAGAGGAGGCCGCCGGATGCCCGAGACGAAGCGCTTCCGGCGCGCCCGCCGGTTCGCCGAACGCCGCGTGACCTCCCGCGGCACCGACGGCCAGCGCGAGTCGTATTCGTCCTCGCTGCTCGAATCGCTGTGGCTGCGCACCCCTGAACCGGACTACGAACTGGCAGCCAAGTCCGGGGCACCGAAACGGCCGAGTACCAAGCTCATCGCCGGCATCGTCGCCGTGTTCCTCGGGCTCACCGGCTCGATCGCCGTCGTCCAGCTGACCCGCGGCAGCGGGGGAGAGCGCACGACATCGGACTACCTCATCGAGCAGATCGAACAGCGCTCGCAGGAGAACGAGGACCTCGCCGCCTCCAACGAGCGGCGCGCCGCCCGGCTCAACGAAGCACAGACAACAGCGCTCGGTGAGGATCGCAGCAGCGAACTCGACGCACTCGCCGAACGGGCCGCGCTCACCCCAGTCACCGGGCCCGGCGTGACGCTGACACTCACCGACCAGGACACGAGCGCCCTGGACAACGATCCGCGGGCGGCCCCACCGGAAGCCAATAAGGTCCACGACGAGGACATCCAGGCAGTCATCAACGCGATGTTCGCCTCGGGCGCCTACGCCGTGGCCGTCAACGACCACCGGATCACCACCACCTCGGCGGTGCGCAGCGCAGGCGGGGCGATCCTCGTCAACTACGACCCGCTGCGCCCACCGTATGAGGTCGTCGCCGTCGGCCCGGAAGACCTCATCGACCGCCTCGACCAGACCCAGGCGGCCAGCTATCTGGCCACCATCAGCAAGGACTACGGGATCGGCTACTCCGCCTCGACCTCCGCCGAGGTCACGGTCCCGGCAGCCGAGCTCTCACAATCCCGGTACGCTCAGCCGAAGGGCCAAGAACCGGCAGACTCTGAGGAGAGACAGTGATCGCGATCATCGGGCTCATCATCGGCATCATCCTCGGGATCGTCCTCGATCCCGAAGTGCCCGCCGTCATCCAGCCGTATCTGCCGATCGCCGTGGTCGCCGCCCTCGACGCGCTCGCCGGCGGTCTGCGCGCGGTGCTCTCGGGCAACTTCGACGACCGCGTCTTCGTCATCTCGTTCTTCTCCAACTCGCTCGTCGCCGCCCTCATCGTCTTCCTCGGCGACAAGCTCGGCGTCGGCTCGCAGCTGTCGACCGGCGTCGTCGTCGTCCTCGGCATCCGCATCTTCACCAACGCTGCCGCGATCCGCCGGCAGCTGTTCAAGGCGTGACCGATGGCTGATCGAGACGAAGACATGAGCGCCCAGCAGCCGAGCCCGGAGGAGCGGCCGCTGACCCGGCGCGAGGCCCTGGCCCGCGAGCAGGGCAAGCCGGTGCCCGAACCCGGTCCCGAGGCGAAGGTCGCGGATGCAGATACCGCTCCTCGTGGGCCCGGTCCCAATCCCGAGCCCGAGGACGCCGGCTCCCGGCGCGACGTCGTCGGCCGGCTCGCCAGTGCGCTGAAATTCCGGGCCAACCGCTCCCAGCTGCTGGCCGGTGTGCTGTGTGCGCTGCTGGGCTTTGCGTTCGTTGCCCAGCTGCAGCAGGCCGAGGACGCCGGGTTCTCGCAGCTGTCCGAACCCGAGCTCATCCGCATCCTCGGCGACGTCGATTCCCGCAATCAGCGCCTCGAGCAGGAATCCGCGTCGCTGCGCCGCGATGAGGACGAGCTGCGGTCATCGACGAACCAGCAGGAGGCCGCGCAGAAGCAGGCTGAGGAGCGGGCCCGGTCGATGCAGATCATCACCGGCACCGTCCCGGTGACAGGGCCTGGCGTCGATGTGACGATCACCGCCCAGCCCGGCCAGCTCAGCGCCTCGAATCTCGTGACTTTGGTTCAGGAGCTGCGCGATGCCGGGGCCGAGGCGATCGAGATCGGCGGGCACCGCGTCGTCGTGTCCACCTACTTCACCGACACCCCGACCGGCGGTCTGGAGATCGACGGCGAACCGGTGGACCTGCCGATCCGGATCCAGGCGATCGGGCAGCCGGACACGATGGACACCGCCCTGCGCATCCCCGGCGGCATCTACGACACGGTTGAGAAGCGCGGCGGTGCGATGACCATCAATCAGGAGACGAGCCTCGATATCGACAGCATCGTCCCGCAGCTGGGCAGCGGATGACCTCGCACGCGTTTTCGCATGCACGGTTTCTGTGATGTTGCTCTAGTGTTATCTTCATTCTGTTGACCAGTTATGCTGGGTACACCACAACGATGAGCAGGAGACAAAATGCCCGACCTGACCTTCCCAGCCTCACTGCGGTATTCGCGTGACCACGAGTGGGTCACCGAGACTCGTGAGGGATCTGTCGTGCGTGTGGGCATCTCCGATTTCGCGCAGGATCAGCTCGGCGACGTCGTGTTCGTCGACCTCCCCGATGTGGGTGACAGTGTCACGGCAAACGAGAACTGCGGCGAGGTCGAGAGCACCAAGAGCGTCTCCGACATCGTCGCGCCGGTCAGCGGTGAGGTCATCGCCGTCAATGAGTCCCTCGAAGACGCCCCGGAAGTCATCAACTCCGATCCCTATGGTGAGGGATGGCTCTTCGACGTCGAGCTCAGCGATGCCTCTGAGCTTGATACGCTCATGGATGCAGATGCGTACGCCGCAGCAGTGGAAAGCGAGGGAGCCTGATGTCCCAGCAGAACTACCCGCAGGATGAGGCGGGACAGACTCCGTGGTACGGCGGCGACGAGTCCGCCCGCGAACCGCGCGCTTTCCCGTACCAGACCGGTGAGAACCAGACTGACCCGAATCAGAACCAGGGCGGCTCCCATGCCGCCGGTGAGCAGCCTGCCGCCGCCTCGCAGCAGCCCGGCTACGGCGCCCAGCAGTATGGCAGCGGACCTGCCGCTCAGCAGCCGTACGGCTCGCAGCCCGGCTACGGCTCGCAGCAGCCCTACGGCGACCAGCCGCAGTACGACTCCGGTGCTCAGCCGCAGCAGTTCGGCTCACAGCCCCAGCAGCAGTACGGCTCACAGCCGCAGCAGCAGGGCAGCCAGCCGGCTTACGGTTCGCAGCCGCAGCAGGGTTACCCCCAGCAGTACGACTCCGGTGCACAGCCGCAGCAGTTCGGCTCACAGCCCCAGCCTCAGTACGGTTCGCAGCCGCAGCAGGGATACCCGCAGGACCAGCAGGGCTTCGGCTCCCAGCCTGGCTACGGGGCCCCGCAGGCGTCGGACCCGCAGCAGCAGGGCTACGGCTCGCAGCCGCAGGGCGGCCAGCCTGAAGCCGGCACGCAGGCCTCGCCGAATGCCTACGGCAACCAGCCGGTCGGCGGTCACGATCAGCCGGTGCCGAGCATCCTCGACCCGCGCACCGGTGAGATCCACCCGGTCTCCGACCTCAACCACCTGCCGGAGACCGATGCGCTCCTCGTCGTCGTCTCCGGGCCCGACGCCGGCGCGCAGATCCTGCTCGACACCGATGTGGTGACCGTCGGTCGCAGCCCGAATGCCGACATCTTCCTCGATGACGTGACCGTCTCGCGCAAGCACGCTGAGTTCGTCCGCACCCCGAGCGGATTCACCCTGCGCGATACCGGTTCGCTCAACGGCACCTACGTGGGCCGCCAGCTCATCGATTCGATCGAGCTGCAGAACGGCGCTGATGTGCAGATCGGGAAGTTCCGGATGATCTTCCAGCAGCGTCCGCGCAGCAGCTGAGCGAAATGGCCTACGTCAGCGTCGAAGTCGTCGGGGTGCGCATCGAGTTGCCCGCCAACCAGCCGATTCTGCTGCTCAAGGCCCTGTATCTGCCGCGCTATCTGCCGATCTGGATCGGCACGGCCGAAGCCAATGCCATCGGCATCGCCCAGCGCGGCCTGACACCGCCGCGGCCGCTGAGCCACCACCTCATGCTCGACATCCTCGAGTCGTACGGGGCCGAACTGACCGAGGTGGTCATCACCGGCAAGGAGAACCACACCTTCCTCGCCGAGCTGCACACCTCAGACGGAAAGACGATCGCCGCCCGCCCGTCTGACGCTGTCGCACTCGCCCTCATCGCCGAATGCCCCGTGCTGGCCGATGAGCAGCTCATCCAGGAGAACGGCATCGAAGCGCCCGAAGCAGACGAAGAGGAGGTCGCACAGTTCCGCGACTTCCTCGACCACGTCTCACCGGAGGACTTCGAAGGCGAAAGCTGAGCTTTCCCACCCCGCCGTTCGCACACCGGACACCACACCTGCGTGCCGATGCCGCCGTGAGACCATGGCCGCATCGGCATCACCATCGATCGAAGGAACACATACTGTGAACATCAGCCGCGTCTACCAGGCCGCCGGACAGGCAGAAGCCAGCGAAGAGACCATCAAAGGACTCGACGCCTGGCGCTCCATGTCGCCTCGCCAGCAGCCGACGTACGAGGATGCAGACGAACTCGCTGCCGTTCTCGAGCGGCTGCGCTCCGTTCCGCCCCTCATCTTCGCCGGTGAGGCCGACAAGCTCACCGAGCGCATCGCAGCCGCCAGCCGCGGCGAGGCCTTCGTGCTCGCCGGCGGTGACTGCGCTGAGTCCTTCGCCGACGCCGATGCCGACCGTATCCGCCGCCGGGTGCAGACCGTGCTGCAGATGGCTGCCGTGCTCACCTACGGCGGATCCCTGCCGGTGGTGAAGATCGGCCGGATGGCCGGCCAGTTCGCCAAGCCGCGCTCTTCGGACACCGAGGTGCGCGAGGGTGTTGAGCTGCCGAGCTACCGTGGTGACATCGTCAACAGCTACGAGTTCACGCCCGAAGCGCGGCGGCACGATCCTAACCGGCTGCTCGAGGCCTACAACATCTCCTCGTCGACCCTCAACCTCATCCGTGCCTTCACCACCGGCGGTTTCGCCGACCTGCGACTGGTCCACGACTGGAACCGCGGCTTCCTCGGCTCGAATCCGAACTACCACCGCTACGAGCAGATGGCCCGCGAGATCGACCGGGCGCTGAAGTTCATGGCCGCATGCGGCGCTGACTTCGACAGCCTCAAATCGGTCGAGTTCTTCTCCGCCCACGAAGCCCTGCTGCTCGAATACGAGCGGGCACTCACCCGCATCGACTCGCGCACCGGCGACCCGTACGACGTGTCCGGTCACTTCCTGTGGATCGGGGAACGGACCCGCCAGCTCGACTCCGCCCACGTCGACTTCCTCTCCCGTGTGCGCAACCCGATCGGCGTCAAGCTCGGCCCGAACGCCACCTACGATGACGCCATGGCCCTGGCAGAGAAGCTCGATCCCGAAGCAGAGCCGGGCCGACTGACGTTCATCACGCGCATGGGTGCGGAGAAGATCCGCGAAGGCCTGCCGCGCCTGCTCAGCCAGGTCGGCGACCAGCTGCCGCACGTCACGTGGGTCTGCGACCCGATGCACGGCAACACCATCACCTCGAACACCGGGTACAAGACCCGCCGGTTCGAAGATGTCATGGCAGAGGTCGCCGGGTTCTTCGACGCGCACTACGACGCCGGCACCATCCCCGGCGGCCTGCACATCGAACTCACCGGTGATGACGTCACCGAGGTGCTCGGCGGAGCCAGCGAGATCGACGACGAGGGTCTGCGCCGCCGCTACGAAACGCTCGTCGACCCGCGCCTGAACCATGACCAGTCGCTCGAAATGGCATTCCAGGTCGCCGAATACCTCACCAAACACCAGCAGGAACACGGATGACCCGCAGGCAGCCTGCCACGCTGCCTGCCACCCCACCACCAGCTCAGGAGACCGCACGATGATCGACCTGCGATCAGACACCGTCACCCGCCCGGATGCTGCGATGCGCCAGGCGATGATGGACGCCGAAGTCGGCGACGACGTCTACGGCGAAGACCCGACGATCAACGCACTCGAAGCCCGCGTTGCCGTGCTGCTCGGACACGAGGCCGGCATCTTCTGCCCCTCGGGTTCGATGACGAACATGCTCGGTGTCGCCGCACTGGTCGCACCCGGCTGGGAGCTCATCGCCGAATCCCAGGCACACGTCCTGCGCGCTGAAGCGGGCGGTCATGCCGCCCTGGCAGGAGTCACCTCCCGGACCTGGGTCTCACCCGATGGCACCTTCACCGCCGCCGACGCACTCGCACTTATGAGCCGCCCGCGCGGCTACCACCAGGTCGGAACCGCGGCGATCTCGGTGGAGAACACCCACAACTTCGGCGGCGGACGCATCGCCGACATCGACGAGCTGCGCACACTCAGGCGAGAGACCGCAGCAGCCGGTGTCGCCGTCCACATGGACGGTGCACGCCTGCTCAACGCGTGTGCGGCCACAGGGATCTCGGCAGACGAATACGGCCGGCAGGCTGACACTGTCTCCCTGTGCCTGTCCAAGGGCCTGGGCGCACCGGTCGGCAGCGTGCTCGTCGGCAGCGCGGAGATCATCGAGAAGACCCGCCTGCTGCGCAAGCGCTACGGAGGCGCCATGCGCCAGGCCGGCATCCTCGCCGCCGCAGGCCTTTACGCCCTCGACAACCACGTCGATGGCCTTGCCGATGACAATGCCCACGCCCGGCAACTCGCCGACGCACTGGCAGCGACCCGCGAGGGCATCGTCGATCCGGAGACCGTGGATACGAACATCGTCTTCCTCGACCTCAGCGATCTGGCAGTGGATGCCGAGCAGTTCGCCGCTCAGGCAGCTGAGCGCAATGTGCGGGTCTCGGTGATGGGGGAGAACAGCGTCCGGCTCGTCACCCACCGAGATGTCTCACCCGAGCAGATCGACACGGCAGCCGAGGTGCTCACCAGCCTCGTCTGAAGCTGACGGTTTCCGCGGCGGCAGCTGGGCTCAGCTGCCGTCGTCGGACTTCTTCTCCTCGGATTTCTTGTCCTCGTCCTTCTTCTCATCATCCTTCGGCTTATCGGGCTCCTTGCCCTTCGAGACCTTCAGGATGACGAGATCACCGGGGTTCTTCTTCGCAGCAGCCTTCGGATAGTGCGCGACGACATCGCCCTTCGGAGTGTGATCGCTGTAGACCTCGTCCTTGGCGATCCGCAGGCCCATCCGGGCGAGACGGCCATAGGCGACCTCATACGAGACTCCCGTGACATCCGGGATGACGAGCGGTTCAGCACCCTTGGAGACGACCAGGTCGATCTCGGTTCCCTTGGCCACCTCTTCGCCGCGCTCCAGTGACTGGGAGATGACCGAGCCCTCAGGCACGGAGCTGGAGTGCTTACGGTCGACCGCACCCACCTGCAGCGAGGCTCCCTCGATCGCCGAGCGGGCTTCGCTTTCGGTCATCTTGGACACATCGGGGGCTGCGAAGAGCTCCTCGCCCTTCGAGACCAGGACCGTGACGACGGCGTCCTTGTCGAGTTCGGTGCCGGCTGCCGGATCGGTGCCGATGACCTTCCCGGCCGGGACTGCCGTACTGAACTCCTCCCGCGTGGCAGTGGTGAAACCGGCGGTCTTGAGTGCGGAGACGACATCGGCCTGCTCCTGGCCGGCAACAGCGGCCGGCACCTCGGCGGTCGTCTCGATTGAGGCGACGGCACCCCATCCCGCCAGTGCGATGACGGCAGCTGCTGCTGTCAGGCCGAGTGCTGTGCGGGTGCGCCGGCGGCTGCGGCCCCCGTGCTCCGGGCTCTTCGCCGGAGCGGCAGACCGAGCAGCTGCGGCAGCAGCCGGAGCCAGTGGGCCAGGAGCGCCAGGCGAACTGGCGGCCTCGTCGTCTTCGTCATCGGCGAGGTAGGGGATCTCGTCAGTGCGGGCCTTCGGCTCCTTCTGCCGCGGCTCGGCCGGATCGCCGTCCTCGATGGTGATCGTGGCGGTGAGCACCGGCGCATCGACAACGGGTGCGCCGCTGCCTTCAGCGAGATCGAGCTCCTCCTCGCTCAGCTGCGTGCGCGCCTCGGCCAGCGCCAGGCGCAGCTCGCTCGCATCAGCGGGTCGGTCCTCCGGCTTGCGGGAAGTCGCCCACAGCACGATCGCATCGAGAGTCGGGCTGACCCCGGCAACCGCCTCAGAGGGCGCGGGAACTGTGTCGTGGACGTGACGGTAGGCGACCTGGATCGGCACATCGTCGGTGTAGGGCTGGCTGCCGGTGAGCATCTCGTAGAGCATGATCCCGACCGTGTAGAGATCAGTGCGCTCATCAGCGCCGGTGCGCGTGACGAGCTCGGGTGCGACATAGCCGACAGTGCCGATGAGCGTCTTCGTCGTCGTCGACGTGCTTACCGCGCGCGCCAGACCGAAATCCGCGAGCTTGATCTGCCCGTCGGTGCCGAGCAGCACATTGTCCGGCTTCAGGTCACGGTGGATGATGCCGGCACCATGGACCGCCTCGAGTGCGGCGAGGATCGCATCGGTCACGACAATCGCCTGACGCGGGGTGAGGCTGCCGCGGTGCTTGAGCTCCTTGCGCAGCGTCACCGACTCCAGGTAGTCCATCACGAGGTACACGGCCTGGCCGTCAGAGCCCTGGTCGTGGACGGCGATGAGGTTCGGGTGGCTGAGCCGGGCAGCGTGGATGGCCTCACGGCGGAACCGCTCGACGAACGTCTCGTCGTCGAGCAGGTGCTGGTGCATGACCTTGATCGCGACCTCGCGATCCAGGCGCAGGTCGGTGCCGCGGTAGACCATCGCCATGCCACCGCGGGCGATGACGGACTCGACTCGGTAGCGCTCGTTGAGAACGACACCGAGCAGCGGATCGTGCAGGGTCTTCATGATGTGCTCTCCTGGCTGCGGAATCGTTCGGCGGTCACCTGGACGTTGTGGACGAAGCGGCGCGTGTCGCGGTGCTGTCCGTGCGCCGCGACCGAGGCGAGGCCCTGGTAGTAGCCGGCCAGCGCCTCGGCTTCGGAGCCTGTGCGTTCGAGCAGCCAGCGCAGGATCGCCAGGCCGGCGCGGATGTTCTCGGCGGTGTCGAGGATGTCGACCGGTTCGCCGAGCAGCTCGGCGGCCCAGGCTCCGGCGCGCGGGGTCACCTGCATGACGCCGATCGCGTTGACCGGGGACACGACCTGCTGGCGCATCCCGGACTCCTGCTGGGCCAGGGCGGAGGCGAGGTGCTCATCGACTCCGAGGTAGTCGGCGATCCCGCGGACCATCGCGGCGATGTCGCGCTTCGGCAGTACGGGACGCTGCTGGAGGATCCACTTGTTGTGCCGGGCTGCAGCGAGCACTTCGGCCGGGTACGGGGTGCCGCGGTGGTCGGTGGGCAGCTGCGGCAGCTCGGCTGCCGGGACATGCTGCCGGGCACGGTTCGAGGTGGCCCCGGAACCGGAGAGTGCGAGCAGCTCGCCTTCGCGGATGACTGTCGAGTCGCCCATTGCGTTGGCGTCCTGCAGGGCCGGCACCGAGATCTGGTAGCGCTCGGCGATCGCTTCGAGGGTCTCGCCTGCGGCGACCCGGTGGCCGGCGGTGCGCTGCTGGTGGATGTTCTTCGCCGGCAGCGACAGGATCTGTCCAGGCCGCACCGCGCTGCGGCCGCGCAGGTCGTTGAGTTCGACGATCGCTGGGGCGGAGACTCCGTGGCGTTTGGCGATCGAGATGAGGGTGTCGCCGGTGCGGACCTTGTAGCTGCGTCCGCCGTGGGTGACCGGGATGGCCTCGCTGACCGTGCCCGAGGTGAATCCCGGCTGGGCATCGGAGGCGGGCGTGGCGCGCGGTGTGAAGGCGGGGCTGAAGCCCGGCTGCAGGTTCGGATCGGTCGTCGTTTCGGGCGCTGCAGGGGCATGCTCGTCAGCAACAGGGAGATGCTGTGCGGCCTGCTGGGATGCGAAATGCGATGCCACGGTCAACGGCGACGGGACGGCAGCCCGAGCCGTTGTCTGTCGCGCCCGTCCGTGCGGCGGGCGGTGCGATGCCCTGTTCATGTACGACCTGCAGTTCTGATGGGGGAAGACAAGCTGCGGTTACAGTTGATCCCAGCTTAACGACTGCGCTGCGCCACACGTGCGAGCATGCGCACTCGGCGTGTCGGTACTATCCTGAGATCTGTGACTGATTCAACCGCCGCTTCCGGCTCATCCCAGCAGGCAGGTTCGCCCGACCATTCTGCGCAGGCGCTGGCACTCGTCGACGAATGGCTGCCGCTGCCGGACATCGCCGAGCAGACAGGGCTGGGGATCTCGAAGGTCCGCCGTCTGGTCGAAGATCGGGCGCTTATCGGCTTCAAGCACGGTTCGCCGAAGGTCTTCAAGGTGCCCGCGCTCTTCATCGACGGCGACGCTCCGGTCAAGAACCTGCAGGGCACCCTCATGTTGCTGGCCGATGCCGGCTTCCCCGATGAAGAGGCCATCGTCTGGCTGTTCACCCCTGATGATTCGCTGCCGGGTCGGCCGATCGACCTGCTGCGCACGGGATCGAAGAAAGAGGTCCGGCGCCGCGCGCAGGCGCTGGCCGTCTGAGGACTCAGGCTGAGCGGCGCGTGAGCAGGAGCGCATACTGCGCCAGCTGCTCGCGGGCGGCATCGCTGATGCCGTGGGCGGCCAGAGCGTCGAGCCCCTGGTGGGCGGCAGTGAGCTGTGCGTCGATCTCGGCTTCGAACTTCTCCAGCGCCCCGCAGGACCCGATGAGATCCTTCATCTGCTGCAGCTCGTCCAGGCTGAGATCCGGCTGCCCGAGCCGGCGCATAAGCCAGTCGGCCTGATCGGCTGACGCATCGTCACCGTTGGACAGTGCCTGCAGAGTCAGTCCGATGAGGACGGTCTTCTTGCCCTGCCGCAGGTCATCACCGGCCGGCTTGCCGGTCACGTCTGGGTCGCCGAAGACGCCGAGTTCGTCATCGCGCAGCTGGAATGCCCGGCCCAGCGGCAGGCCGAAGTCCGAAAGCGCGCTCAGCAGCGCGGTGTCGGCACCGGCCAGGGCGGCGCCGAGCAGCAGCGGCTGCTCGACGGAGTACTTCGCTGACTTGTAGGTCAGCACTTCATCGGCGCGCGGCAACAGCTCATCACCGGCGACCGGTGCGGCCTGCAGGCGGATGTCGAGATACTGGCCGACCATGACATCGCGACGGAAGTCGTTGTGGCGGCGCACCGCCTCGGCGGTGGCCGAGGCCGCCAGCGCTGAGGCGCTGAAGAGCTCTTCGCTCAGGCTCAGGCACAGGTCCCCGGCGATGATCGCAGCGCCATCGCCGAACAGCACCGCGTCACCGGTCCAGTCACGGTCGCGGTGCATCGCCCGAAAGTACGTGTGCACGGCCGGCTGGCCGCGGCGCGTCTCGGAATCGTCGATGATGTCGTCGTGGATGAGGGCTGCGGCATGCAGTAGCTCGACCCCGGCAGCGGTGTGGGCGATGCCGGATTTCGCGGCGTCGGTGCCGCCAGCCAGCTCGTAGCCCCACCAGGTGATGAGTGCCCGGATCCGCTTGCCCTTGGCGCTGAATGCGCAGATCGGGTCGATGAGCTCATCGGTGACCGGTGAGATCTCGGCCATGCGCGCGGCGGTGGTCTGCAGGTGCTCGTCGATGACGGCGTCGACTGCGGCGATGACCTCGTCTGCGGGTGTGAGTGCGGTGACGGTGGTGGCGGCTGCGCTCATCGCAGCACGACCCCGCCGACGGTGACCTGTCGATTGTTGGTGTCATCGTCAGGTCCGGGCCCGACGGTCAGGGACAGGGTCTGGTCGTTCTTGGTGTCGTGGAAGGTCTGCGTGGTGACGTCGCCTTCCTTGGCGGCGTCGCCGACTGTCTCGAAGCCCTTGTCTTTGAGGGAGTCGGTGTAGAACTTGATGATCTCCTCTTCGGACTTCTCGCTCAGCTGGACGAGGGACACGCCGATCCGCTCGCTGTCAGCCTGCGGATTCTCGGCTTCAGCGCCGTCCTCACCTTCGGGTGCCTCAGTAGCCTCAGCCTCTTCGCCCTCAGCAGCCTGCTCGTCGGCAGGGCTGAGGGTGGAGGAGACGATCTCGGCTTCAGGCAGCGGCTCGATCGTGTCCGGGAAGCCGTCGATGAGCTCGCCGTATGCGGTCTGCTCGTCACCGTCTGCGGCTTCGGTCTCCTCATTCTCAGCGGCAGCGGTTTCCGTGGCTGTCTGCTCCTCGGACTCAGGGGTATCGTCTCCGGTGCAGCCGGAGAGGATGAGCGCGGCGGAGACTGCGAGGGCCGAAGTCGTCAGAGCAGTGCGTTGTATCATGCTTCCAGACTAGCGCCCAGGAGAGACATGAGTCGAAAGCAGCTCGCCCGCTCGGGCGGAGATCTCGCGGCGCTCGGCACCGACGACACCGGATGCACCATGTTGCACCTGGACATGGACGCCTTCTTCGTCTCCGTCGAACTGCTCACCCGGCCCGAGCTGCGCGGCACACCGGTCATCGTCGGCGGCCGCGCCGGCCGCGGTGTCTGCGTGTCAGCCAGCTACGAGGCCCGCGAGTACGGGATCCACGCCGCGATGCCGATGTCACGTGCGGTGCAGCTGTGCCCGCAGGCCACCGTCATCCCGCCCTCTCGTGGTGCCTACTCGCACTACTCACGGCAGGTCTTCGACATCATCGCCGAAGTGACCGACGAGTTCACCAAGGTCAGCGTTGACGAGGGATATGTCGACGTCACTTCCGCGCTGCGCCGGCTCGGCCGGCCAGCCGACATCGCCGCCGGCCTGCGCGCAGAGATCACCAAGCGCACCGGGCTGACCGCCTCGATCGGGGTAGCCGCGACGATGGTGGTCGCCAAACTCGCCTCCGCCCGGGCCAAGCCCGACGGGCTGCTCGTCGTCCCGGTCGCGCGCACCCAGCAGTTCCTAGCCCCGATGCCGATCGAAGCGCTGCCTGGGGTGGGAGCGAAGCTGGAGGAGACCCTGCGCAGGTACGGCATCACGACGATCGGCCAGCTGGCCGACGCCGATGCCGGCTGGGCGGCGCAGACTCTCGGATCCTTCGGTGCGACGGTTCACGGTTTTGCCCGCGGTATCGACTCGCGCACCATTCACGACTCCGCCAAGGAGCACACGGTCAGCGCCGAACACACCTTCCCTGCCGACATCGCCGACCTGCCCAGCCTCGAGCGCGAACTGCTGCGGCTGGCCAACGGGGTGGCAGGGCGTCTGCGTCGCGAGGAGATCGTGACAGGGACGGTGGGCCTGAAGTTCCGGCTGCACGACTTCCGCACCTTCAGCCGGCAGGTCACACTCCCGGCGCCGACCGATGTCGCAGCTGAGATCCATGCCGCGCTGCTGCCGCTGCTCAGACGCCTCTATGCCGAGCACCGCGAACCGGTCCGCCTGCTGGGTCTGCGCGCAGCCGATGTCATCGATCGCGATGCTGCCGGACGACAGGCCACCCTCGATGAGCCAGACCGCTCTCCGCGCGATGCTGAAGTCGCCCTCGACGAGGTGCGCAGGAAGTTCGGCAACGCCGTCATCGGGCAGGCGTCCTTGCTGGAACCGCGGCGCGGAGAGACGACCGACGGGCAGTGATCTCCCATCCATCGGCGTCTGGGCTGTGAACCTGGTCAGAGTATGCTCGCCAGGTCAATTCCGAGATGCCGAAACAGGGTCGAAAGGACTATCATTGAGGTACGACTTTTCGAGCGCGCAGGTGAAGGGGGCTACCATGCCACTCTCAGAACATGAACAGCAGCTACTGGACCAGCTTGAGCAGCAGCTGCGCAGTGAGGACCCCCGCTTTGCCCAGAACATCTCGCAGCCGCGTCCGTCCGGCGGGGGATCGGTTTCAGCCAAGCGGTTCGTCATCGGCGTGCTCGGCCTGCTGGCGGGCATCGCCATCACGATTGCCTCCATCTACTTCTTCGGCATGCCGTTCGGCGCTGTCGGCGGTGTCATCGGATTCGCGGTGATGGTCGCCAGTGGTTACTGGGCCGTCAACGGCGGGTCCGGCAGCGCACCCAAGGGCAACGTCCAGAACGCCACGACCGCCAAGGCCTCAGCCGGCAGCACTGCAGGATCCAGCAGCTTCATGGATCGTCTCGAAGACCGCTGGGAGAAGCGCCGCCGCGGAGAATGATCCGCCTGCCCCAGATTTCTCTGACAACAGATCCCGCTCGGCACCACCGGCGGGATCTTCTCTTTGCCTCAACCTCAGGCCGATGCGCGCCGCAGAAGCTTCCGTCAGGAGTTCCTGCCGTGGACATCCGCGGCTAATGAGCGGATTTCGCAGGCGATATCAGAGCATAAGCCGGTGCCGGAATGAGCACCAGCCGGATCCTGCGCTCTGCAGGACCCGGCTGGACGCCGTGCCCATGGTGCAGGCGATGCCTGCGGACAGTGGCTAGCGGCGGTGGAACACGCTGGCTGGCCACAGGCGGGCAAGCAGCGAGGTGCTGCGCGGGGCCACGCGATCGTAGTGCGCGCGAACCGACTCGACGGCCTCATCGATACCGGCCTTGTCGATGTGCGGCGCCGCATGCTTGAGGTCGCTGCGCGAGCGGTCGAGATAGCGCGCCTGGTCGACAGCCTCTCCGAGATCCTCGAACACAGCCGGCAGGTAGTCGGCATCGCCGTCGGCCGACTGCTCGGCAACTGCATTGCGCAGCTCGTTGAGGTGCTCGCGCACCGGCAGCGAAGAGGCCGGCGCCAGCTTGTAGTCGACGCCGAGGGCATGGATCTCCTCCCACACCGACTCGGGGTCAAGCGGCTCACCCAGACGCTTGCGGCGCTGCAGGATGCGCACCAGCGCCGGCAGTGCGGCCAGCAGGAGGACGGCCAGGATCGCCAGCGGGATCCACCACAGGGACATGCCTTCGGAATCGGCGTCGGATCCAGCGGTCTCGTCCTCGGCTGCCGGAGTGGTCTCTGCAGCTGTCGGCTCCTCGGTGTCCTCTTCTGTGGTCTCCTCGGTCGGCTCTTCCGTCGGCTCGTCCTCAGCACCTGCGCTGCCGTCGGTCTGCGACCACGGCGGGGGAGTGCCGGCCGGGCCGCCGGGGGTGGGCTCGAAGCGCACCCAGCCGATGCCGTCGAAGTACAGCTCGGGCCAGGCGTGCGCATCCGACATCGCCACCTCATAGGCGTTCTCCCCGGTCTCCTCACCGGGAGCGAACCCGACGGCGATGCGGGCAGGGATGCCGAGCGAGCGTGCCATCGCCGTCATCGCCCCGGAGAACTGCACACAGTAGCCGGCCTTCTCCGACAGGAAGTCAGCGATCGCATCGCTGGAGGCTTCCTCAGGTGCGTCGAGGGAGTACTCGAACTGATCCGAACGGAAGTACTCCTGCAGCATGACGGCCTGCTCCCACTGATTGCGGGCACCGGCGGTGACTTCGTCAGCGGTGTCGCCGACGACGGCGGGCATATCATCGGGCAGCGCGAGGGTGTCAGCGAACTGGCCTGCCGAGACCGGCTGGGAGGATTCGAGCTCCTCAGCCGTCGGCTCGACCGAGGTGTAGGTGACGCTGTACTCCTGATCGGCGGCGATCTCTCCGTTTCCGACGATCGTGAGCGTGTCCTTGTCGAAGATCCAGCGCCGGGACACCCCGTCGATCTGCGACGGCGCATACGGCGCAGGCAGATAGGACTGGTCGAAGCCGCCGACGTTGACATTCATCGTCTGCTCAGTCGTCGTCGTATCCGTGCTGACGCCCTGCGGGTTCGGCAGCCCGTCCACCGCGATGGCGAAGGGGTCGATGTCGAACTCGGCTGGCTTCCATGTCTGCCCGTCGAACTCCGAGACCGAGGTCAGCCGGATCGGCGGCTGCAGCGGGTCGCTGCTGGAATAGGCGAAGACCGGTTTGTCGCTCTGATCGGCGAGGTTGCTGCGCAGATCGAGAAACGGGTTGACGACGGTGATGTCGGCCTGCTGCGACTGCCGGGGCGGGCGCACCGAGACATCGGGCAGCAGCACCGGGATGCCGACGCCGAGCAGCAGCGCCAGACCGCCGGCAAGCAACGGGGGCAGCGGGCCGAACGACTCCGCCTGCTCGAAGTACGGGGCGAGCATGAGCACGATGAACGCAGCACCGACGGCAGCGAAGTGCCACCACCGCAGCTCATTGGGTGCCAGGAACACCGGGATGCAGTAGACGAGCAGCAGCAGCACACCGGCGACCTTGGGCACATGCAGATCGGAGACGAGCCCGTCGATGAGCATGGTGATGAGCCCGAAGCCGACGATGAGGATCGTCGTGAAGCCAGGAGTCGAATCGGCAGGCGCGATGACCTTGTACATGTCGTCGATGCCGCTGCCGAGCTGAGCGAACAGCTCGAGCATCGACCCCGGCGTCGGCAGGATCCCGAACGCCAGAGTGTGCGGCACACACAGGATGAGCACGGTGATGAGGCCGATGACCAGCTGCAGCAGCACCGTCAGGCCAGAAGCCTGGATGCGGGAGCTCATGCGCAGCAGCGCACCGGAGAGTGCGACGACGAGCACGATGATGAGCACCGGCGGCAACCAGTTGAAGTCGATGAACACACTCCACATCGCCACCGCCAGCAGGGACATCGAGGCGATGACGGCCAGAGTGCCGATCCACTGACGCGAGTTCACCTGCGCCTCCTTCCCAGTCGCTTCCATTCCTGCGGGATCGCATGCCCGGTGGCGCACACACCGTCGACACCGCCGGCGTCGAGGTCGAGGTCGGCGGCGATGAGCCGGCGGCTGCGGGTGCCCCGCGGCAGGGCCGACTCCAGTGCGCTCGCCCGCTGTGGGGTCATCGCGCACACCGCGACATCGGCAGCACCGGAGGCCCCGCGCAGGGTGCCCGGGAGTTCGGTGCCGCCGGTCTCGTAGCTGGCCAGGGCCAGGCGCAGGCGCTCGGCCCCGCGGGTCTCGCGCACCGGATGCAGCGTGCCGTCGATGCAGCACAGCACCTCGTAGCCGGCGGAGAAGTACACCGAGGCCAGCGACTGGACGGCTGAGATGAGCACCTCGGCGGCCGGATCGGGATGCTCCCCGGCACCGGCGGTGTCGAGCAGGATGACCGCGAACGGATGTTCCTCTTCGGCTTCGTGGCGGACCATGAGCTCGTCATGGCGGGCAGTCGACGTCCAGTGGATATGGCGCAGGTCGTCACCGGGGACGTACTCGCGGGTGTCGAAGTCCCGGCTCGTGCCCCCGCGCAGTGCGCGGGAGGTGTCGGCCATCGGCTGGGCGAGCCCGGCCTTGGGCGGCCTGGGCATCTGCTCCAGGCGCGGGGCGACGGCGATGTCGTAGCCGCGCAGCAGCGTGTGCGAGACCGCCGAGAGCCCGAAGGGGCCCTCAAAGGACACGGCAACCCCGTCGACGCCGCTGACCCCGCGCTGGGTGGGGGTGCATTCGGCCTCGACGGTCACTGAGGACGAGGCGCCGATGCCCGGCACCCGGACGCCCTGGTCCTCACCGAGACCCGGCCGGAAGGCCAGGTCGACGCCGAAGGGGCCGATCGGCAGCGGGGTCCGGTTGCGCAGGGCCGCGCGCAGCAGCAGCGGGCGGCCCACCTCGGCGACGGGGGTGCCGTCGACGCTGCGGACAGCCGCTGAGAGTGTGACCTCCATCCGGCGGCTCGTGATGATCGCCAGCAACAGGCTGAGGGCGACGAGCCCGATGAGCAGGATCCCGGCCGGCAGCATGCCCGGCAGTGAGAACCGGTACGCGGAGATGATGAGCGCGATGCCGGCGATGAGGAAGACGAACCCCGAGGTGGTGAGCCTCATGAGCGCACGGGCGTGCGGCTCAGCGTCGCCCGGATGATCTCCGCTGCGTGGTCGTGGTCCTCCCCGTCATGGGTGATGATCCGGTGGGCGAGCACGTCCACGGCCAGCGCCTGGACATCGGCCGGGGTGGCGTAGCCGCGGCCGTGCAGCACTGCATGGGCCTTCGCTGCGCGCAGCAGCTGCACGCCGCCGCGCGGGGAGGAGCCCAGTGCCACGGCCGGGTCGTTGCGGGTGGCTTCGAGCAGGGCGACGATGTAGGCGCGCAGCTCGTGGGTCGCGCCGATGTGGCGGACGATCTCGCGGGCCTGCATGATCTCATCGAGCGAGGTCACCGCCGGCAGCTTGGCCAGCGGGTCGTGGTCGACGTGGTGGTCGAGCAGCTCGATCTCCGAGGCCTGATCGGGGTAGCCGATCGACACACGGGCGGTGAAGCGGTCGCGCTGGGCTTCGGGCAGCGAATAGGTGCCCTCCATGTCGATGGGGTTCTGGGTGGCCACGACCATGAACGGCGCCGGCAGGGGATAGGTGGTGCCGTCGATGCTGGCCTGGGATTCGGCCATGCACTCCAGCATCGCCGACTGGGTCTTGGGCGAGGCGCGGTTGATCTCATCGGCGATGACGATGTTGGCGAACACCGGGCCGGGCCGGAACTCGAAGTGGCGGGACTCCTGGTTGAACAGGTTGACGCCGATGACATCGCTGGGCAGCAGGTCCGGGGTGAACTGGATGCGCTTGACCGAACCGTCGACGACCCGGCCGAGCGACTTGGCCAGCAGCGTCTTGCCGACACCGGGCACATCCTCAAGCAGCAGGTGGCCGCCGGCCAGCAGCGTGATGAGCGCGATCTGCACGACCCGGTCCTTGCCGTCGAGCACCGAGTTCATCGCCTGGCGGGCGTTCTCGGCGATCCGCTGGACATGCTGGATGCGCGGATCAACGCCCTGCTGGCCTGCCGGGGCCGCCGGCTGGCTGCTGATGAACGGAGCCTGGGCTCCGCTCGGCTGCGACCCGACCGCCGATGAACCGTGGGCGGGCTGCTGCGACTGTGGGACGGGATAGCCGGACTCGCGGGCCTGGCGGCGCGAAAGCGGCTGCTGCGGATCGCTCGGAATGCTCATAGGCTCCATTGTCCCCGACGAGGCGGTTCGACTCCACCTCACCCGCCTCTCCACCCCTCTCCACCCCTCACCCCACTTCCCACCACCGGCCACCCCACATCCCTCCACACAGCCCCCAGAACCCGCCAAATCAGGCCCGCGACCGCCCCGGCGACGGCCGCAAGCGCCCTGCAGCCCGCCCAGCCACCGCCTCGGGCACGGGTTCTCTGCCCAAAAACCCCACTTTCCACCACCTATCTGACCAGCGAAAACAGAGAGAAATTGGCCAGACATAGGCAGATGTATAGAAAAGGTGGGGGGAAGTGGAGTACAGTGGTTGCTATCGGAACCAGATGGTTTCGAAAGGGGTGAGCGACATGTTCTTGGGGACGCATCTCCTGCGCCTTGATGACAAAGGTCGGCTCATCCTGCCTGCGAAGTTTCGCAACGAGCTTGAGAACGGTCTCGTTCTCACCCGCGGCCAGGAGCGCTGCCTCACCCTGTTCTCCACGCGGGAGTTCGAGACCGTCCACGAGCAGATGCGATCGGCGCCGATGACGAGCAAGGAAGCGCGGGACTACCTGCGCGTCTTCCTCTCCGGAGCCTCCGCAGAACAACCGGATAAGCAGGGGCGCATCACCGTTCCGCAGATCCTGCGCCGCTACGCCGGCCTGGATCGCGACGTCGCAGTCATCGGCATGGGCAACCGTGCAGAGATCTGGGATGCACCGACATGGGAGACCTACCTGGCAGAGACCGAGCAGGGCTTCGCCGATCGGTCCGACGAGGTGATTCCCGGTGTGATCTAGTCGCTGGGCTGAGATCCTCGCCCGCCTGGTGGTTTTGGGATACTTCCCCGGTTCCAAAGCCCTCCGGTCCTGACGCACTTCCCCGGTGGCAGGGCACAGGCGGACGAGGTTCTGGTCCCAGCGGCACGCAGCACCACCGCGACCAGCACCATCACCGCTCGACGATGAAGAGGAGGAGACATGGCACAGGCACCGCACACCCCCGTCCTGCTTGAGCGCTGTGTCGAGCTCCTGGGCCATGGGGTCGCCGCCGCCGAGGCGGAGGGCACCACCCCGGTCATCGTCGACGCAACGCTCGGGGCAGGTGGGCATTCCGAGGGCATCCTCGAAGCCTTCCCACAGGTCCAGCTCATCGGCATCGACCGCGACCCGACAGCTCTCGAGATCGCCGGCAAGCGCCTGGCCGGATACGGAGAGCGCTTCCAGGCTTTCCACGCCACCGACGACGAGATGGCCTCGGTTATCGCCCGTGCCGGGCACACCGGAGTCAGCGGGGTGCTCTTCGACCTCGGGGTCTCCTCGATGCACCTCGACGAAGACGCCCGCGGCTTCAGCTACGCCCGCTCCGCTCCGCTGGACATGCGCATGGATCCCGGTGATGAGCTCACCGCCGCCGAAGTGCTCAACACCTACCCGGAAGCTGAGCTCACCCGCATCCTGCGCGACTACGGCGAAGAACGCTACGCCCGCAAGATCGCCCGCGTCATCGTGACCGATCGCGACGAGACGCCGTGGGAGACCTCCGATCAGCTCGTGGCGATGCTCCAGCGCGTCATCCCGCAGCCGGCCGGGCAGCGCAACCGCTCACATCCGGCCAAGCGCACCTTCCAGGCCCTGCGCATCGAGGTCAACGCCGAACTCGACATCCTCCGCTCAGCACTGAACCAGGCACTCGAAGCCGTGCACGTCGGCGGAGTCGTCGTCGTCGAGTCCTACCAGTCCCTGGAGGACACGATCGTCAAGCGCGCCTTCCGGGCAGGACTCGAAAGCCAGGCACCAGCCGACCTGCCGGTCATCCCACCGGACCTGCAGCCGTGGCTGAGCGCGCTGACCCGCGGGGCCGAGAAGGCCCCGGCAGAGGAGATCGAGATCAACCCGCGGGCCGCCTCCGTGCGCCTGCGGGCCGTACAGAAGACCCGCCACACGGATACCAAGAAGACAGCAGCATCGCAGATGAAAGGTGACCGTTCCTCATGAGTCCCGTCGCCCGCGCCGTCACGACCTCCGCCGCCCCATCCCGCCCGGCACGCTCACTCACCGCGCCGCTGACCCGCAGCGAGGCCTCCCGCCTCAAGCTCATCGTTCCGGGCCTGGCCAAGCGCCGCACACCTGCCAGCCTCGTGTTCGTCGGGCTGCTGCTCTTCGGTCTGGTCGCCGTGCTGCTTTTGAACATCTTCATCTCCCACAGCTCCTTCCAGGTCGAGAAGCTCACCGCCGAACAGCGGGCGCTGCACAGTGAACGCGACCGGCTCACCGAGGACATCTCCTACCGCGAAAGCCCGCAGTCGATCACTAAAGCGGCCGAGGAGATGGGCATGCACCAGCCGACGCATGTGAAGTACCTGCGCCTGTCCGACGGGTCCGTTATCGACCCCGGAGAGGTGCCGGCTCTCAGCGAAGGCTCAGCAGAAAAGGTGCCGGGCCCGCGTGCCGATACCCGTGAAGCCGTCCGCCCGAACCTACGATCAGATGAGAAGCTCCCGGCCGTCGGCGACTCCGGCGCAGAGGAGCTCAGCCCGCCGCAGCTCACCGTCCCGCGCTGACACCGGAACCGGTGCTCGGGGGCCGCAGACCACACAGGCCGAACAGCCAGAGAGCCGGACAGCAAGGGGGAGCAGACGTCATGGGCAAGCCGCAGAAGCGGAAGACCGCCGCACGCACCGGCGCTTCCCCGCGGCGACGACCCGCCAGCCGGTCAGCGAAGCGACCAGCCCGCACCGGCAGCGGTGGCGCGCGGGCAGCTGGCAGCACTCGCGCCTCCGGCAGCACCTCGCGCAGCACGACAGCCACCGCCCAGAAGAAGCCTGTCCGCCGGACCACCGGACCCAAGCGCACACCGGTGACAGCGAAGCCGAAGACCCGTACGCCCAAACCGGCCCGGGTGGCCGACCCGCAGAAGCGGATGAAGTTCCTCGCCATCTGCGCCGTGCTTCTCATCATCGCGATCACCGGCAAGCTGTTCTACATCCAGGGGATGGACACCCGCAGGCTCGCTGAGCGGGCACTCGACTCCCGGCTCGTGACCCTGTCCCTGCCGGCCTCCCGCGGCGTCATCCTCGCCGCCGACGGCACCGTGCTGGCCGACAACGCGGTGCGCTACCGGCTGGTCGCCGACCAGCAGAACGTCGGCAAGTACAAGAACAAGGACGGCGTCATCATCGGTGCCTGGGGTGCCGCCGAACAGCTGGCAGAAGACCTCGACACCGATCCGGGCCTGCTGTATCCGATGCTGCACGGCGACCGGCAGTGGTCGGTCGTCGCCGATGGCATCACCGCCGAGGTGTGGCAGGCGATCAAGGCCCGCGACATCCCCGGCATCACCGCCGACGAGTACGCCATCCGCTCATACCCGGCCGGTGCGGTCGGCGGCAATCTGCTCGGCTTCGTCGGCTCCGACGGGCAGGCGCTGGCCGGCCTCGAACTCCAGCATGACGGCACCCTGCGCGGCCGCGACGGCGAACAGCAGTACGAGCGCGGCCTGTCCGGCGACATCATCCCGCTCGGCGACTCGAACATCACCCCAGCCCAGAACGGCCAGGGCCTGCAGCTGAGCCTCGACTCCGATGTGCAGTACTACGCCCAGCAGGCGATCGCCGACCAGGTCAAGAAGCACGAAGCCGAATGGGGCACCGTGACGATCTTCGAAGTCGGCACCGGACGGATCATCGCCGCCGCCGAAGCCCCGAGCGTCGACCCGAACAACCCCGGCAAGGCTGATGCCGAAGACCGCGGATCACGGATCTTCTCCGGCTCCTTCGAACCCGGCTCGACTGCCAAGATGGTCACCGCCGCAGCGCTGCTCGACACCGGCAAAGCCACCCCGACCGACAAGTTCGTCGTGCCCGAAAAGTGGAAGGCACCCAACGGCGAGGAGTTCCGCGACTCCAGCAGCCACCCGGACCAGAAGCTCACCGTCGCCGGGATCTTAGAAGAGTCTTCGAACACCGGCACGATCCTCTCCGGCGACAAGCTCTCCCTTGAGGAGCGCTACGAGTATCTGACGAAGTTCGGCTTCGGCCAGCCCAGCGGCATCGACTTCCCCGGCACCACCCGCGGCCTGCTCTACCCGCCGGATGAATGGGACGGCCGCACCAAGTACACCGTCATGTTCGGCCAGGGCGTGGCAGCCACCTCACTGCAGACGACCGGGGCGATGGCCACCATCGCCAACGGCGGGAAGAAGGTCGCCCCGCAGCTCGTGACCGGCACCGTCGACGATTCCGGCCGCGTGACCGATATCGCACCAGCCGATCCCGAACAGGTCATCAGCGAAAAAGCGGCAGGCGAACTCATGCGCATGCTCGAAGGCGTCGTCGCCGAGGGCACCGGCCAGTCCGCGCAGATCCCCGGCTACCGGGTGGCAGGCAAGACCGGCACTGCGCAGGCGCCGAATGAGAACGGACCCGGCTATGACGGCTACACTGCTTCCTTTGTCGGTGCGGCACCGGCCGAGGACCCGAAGATCGCTGTGTCAGTGACCCTGCAGCGGCCCCGCAAGGGCTACTACGGCGGCACCGCAGCGGCCCCGGTGTTCTCCGACGTCGCGGGATTCACCCTGCGTCATATGGGTGTGCCACCATCGACCGAGGAACCCGATCTCTACCCAGGGGAATGGAAGTAATGCGGATCACCGAACTGCAGCTGCCGGACGACGTCGCGGTCACCGGCCCGGCCGACACCGAGGTGCACGGCGTCAGCCACGACTCGCGGCAGACCCAGCCCGGCTGGCTGTACGCGGCCCTGCCCGGCGCCAACGTCCACGGCGCCCAGTTCGCCCCATCCCTCATCACCGCAGGCGTCCGGGCAATCCTCACCGACCCGGCCGGCCAGCAGATGATCGAAACCGCCCTCGCTGCCGACTCGGCAGCCCCGGCCCTCGATGAGCTGTGCCTGCTCATCACCGAGAGCCCGCGCGCACGCCTGGGCAGCATAGCCGCCCAGATCTACGGCACCGACCCGGATGTTCCACAGCTGCTGGGCATCACCGGCACCAACGGCAAGACCACGACGAGCTACATCCTCGACGGCCTGCTCACCGCCCTGGGACGGACCACCGGGCTCATCGGCACCGTCGCCACGACAATCGCCGGGCAGACGCAGCCAGCCGTGCGCACCACACCTGAGGCCCCTGAGCTGCACGCCCTGTTCGCCCGCATGCGCTCAGCCGGCGTCGACACGTGTGCGATGGAGGTCTCCTCCCACGCCCTGGCCCAGCACCGCGTCGACGGCGCGCACTTCCCTGTTGCCGGGTTCACCAACCTCAGCCAGGACCACCTCGACTTCCACGCCAGCATGGAGGAGTACTTCCAGGCCAAGGCCACCCTGTTCACCCCGGCGTTCTCCGACCGCGGGGTCATCATGCTCGCCGATGACTACAGCCGCCGCCTGGCGGCCATCGCCGAGGTGCCGGTCGCCACGATCTCCCGCGAGACCGCCGAGAACCCCACCTACCTCATCGCCGACGAGTCCGGCCCGCACTTCACCCTGCACACACCAGCCGGAACACTTCCCGCCCGCGCCCCGCTGCCGGGCAGCTTCAACGTCGCCAACACCGCCCTGGCCCTGGCCCTGCTGCTCGAATCCGGCACCGACCTCGACGCGCTGGCAGCCGTCGCCGGCTCCTTCGAGGTCACCGTGCCCGGACGCATGGAACAGGTCAACGGCGCAGCCCCGCTGGCCGTCGTCGACTACTCTCACACCCCTGACGCCATCACCCAGGTGCTCGGCGGCCTGGCCGAATCCGGCCGCCCGCTCGTCATCGTCTGCGGCGCCGGCGGCGACCGCGACCCCTCCAAGCGCGCCGATATGGGTGCTGCCGCTGCCCGCGGTGCCGACGTCGTCATCGTCACCGACGACAACCCCCGCTCCGAAGACCCCGCCGCCATCCGCGCTGCGGTGCGCTCCGGTGCCGAGGCGGCCCGCGCCTCGGGAACGGCCCGCGCCACCCGCATCGAGGAGATCCCCGCCCGGTCTGAGGCGATCATCGCCGGCGTCGCAGCAGCAGGGGAGACCGGCACCCTTCTCGTGGCCGGGAAGGGGCACGAGACCGGCCAGGAGATCGGCGGGGTCGTCCACCCCTTCGATGACCGAGAACACACTCGCCGGGCCTGCGCTTCACGGCCTTCGGGCGTTGCAGCAGGTAGAGTTCAGGATTGATATGAAGAGTTTTTCTGCAGGAGAAGTCGCCGCTGCCCTCAAGGGCAGCCTGTACGGCGTATCTGAAGACACGATGCTCACCGGCGGGGTCGTCACCGATTCCCGCGATGTCAGCCCCGGCGACATCTACGTCGCCCGGCGCGGTGAGCAGACCGACGGGATCACCTTCGCCCCGGCAGCCGTCGAAGCCGGGGCCGTGCTCGTCATCGCCGAGGCGGTGCCCGCCGTCGACGGTGAGCACCTGCCGACACTGCACGTCGCCGACGCCACCGCAGCGCTCGGCCAGCTCGCCTCCCTCAACGTCGCCGCGCTGCGCGAATCCGGCGAACTCACCGTCATCGCCATCACCGGCTCAGCAGGAAAAACCACCGTCAAGGATCTGACGTCTGACCTGCTGCTGTCGGTGGGGGAGACCGTGTGGCCGCCGAACTCCTACAACAACGAAGTCGGGGTGCCGCTGACCGCACTGCGGGCAGACGAATCGACCCGGTTCCTTGTCCTGGAGATGGGCGCACGCACGATCGGCAACCTCGCCTACCTCACCTCCCTCATCCGCCCCGACATCGCCGTCGAGCTCAACGTCGGCAGCGCCCACTCTGGCGTGTTCGGCTCCGTGGAGAACACCGCACGGGCCAAGTCTGAGCTCGTCGAATCGCTCACCAGCGGCGGCTGGGCCGTCCTCAACGCCGATGACGCCAGGGTGCGCGCGATGCACGATGTGCTCGCTCCCGGCGTCAACACCCTGTGGTTCTCCTCGAACCCCGGCTCCGAGGGCGCACCGGTCGTGCGCGCCGGCGACATCGAATCACACGCCTCGGGCCGGACGTCGTTTCAGCTGCAGCTGCCCGACGAGGAGCCCCAGCCGGTCGAACTCGCCCTGCTCGGTGAGCACCACGTCGACAATGCCCTCGCCGCAGCCGCCGTCGCCCACCTGTGCGGTGTCGAATCGCGGACCATCGCAACGACCCTGGGCACCTCCGGTGCTGCTAGCCGGTGGCGGATGGAGCTCATCGACTCGCCCAGCGGCGTGACCGTGCTCAACGACGCCTACAACGCCAACCCCGACTCCATGGCCGCAGCGCTCAAGACGCTGGCGGCGATGGGCCGCGGCGACGACGAGACTCCGCCCAGGCGGACCGTCGCCGTGCTCGGAGAGATGCTCGAACTCGGCGAGGACTCCGTCACCGCCCACGACACCGTCGGCCGGCAGGCTGTGCGGCTCAACATCAACCGCACGATCGCCGTCGGCGAAGGCGCCCGCCCGATCTATCAGGCAGCCCACCTCGAAGGCTCCTGGGGTAGCGAGGCCGCCTGGGTGGCCACCGTCGCCGAGGCCCGCGACCTGCTCAACGCCGAGCTGCAGCCCGGCGACATCGTGCTGTTCAAGTCCTCACGCGATGCCGGACTGCGCTACCTCGGCGATGAGATCGCCGGAATCTCGGGGGCCCAATGATCGCAGTCGTGCTCGCCGCGTGCCTGAGCCTGTTGTTCACGCTCGTCGGCACCCCGGTCTACATCCGCCAGCTCGTCCGCCGCGGCTACGGCCAGTTCATCCGCGACGACGGACCCGAATCACACGCCACCAAACGCGGCACCCCGACGATGGGCGGCGTCGTCATCGTCTCGGCGACGATCGCCTCCTATCTCATCGCCCATCTCGTTACCGGCTCCTGGCCGACGGTCTCGGGACTGCTCGTGCTGTGGCTGGCCGCCGGGCTCGGCGCGATCGGCTTCCTCGACGACTACATCAAGGTCTCCAAACAGCGGTCCCTGGGCCTGCGCCCGCGCGGCAAGATCATCGGCCAGGGCTTCGTCGGCATCACCTTCGCGATCCTCGCGCTCAACTTCCCCAACCGCTACGGCGTGACCCCGGCGTCCTCGGCGATCTCCTTCATCCGCGACACCAGTGTCGACCTCGCCTTCGCCGGCGTCATCTTCGGCACAGTGCTGTTCATCGTGTGGGCCAACCTCATCATCACCGCCGTGTCCAACGCCGTGAACCTCACAGACGGCCTCGACGGCCTGGCAGCCGGCGCCTCAGCCGTCGTGTTCCTCGGCTACGTCATGATCAACACCTGGCAGTCGACGCAGAACTGCTCGCTCATGTCCCAAGCCCGCGCCGGCTGCTACGAGGTCCGCGACCCCCGCGACCTCACCATTGTCGCGGCGGCCCTGGCTGCAGCCTGCATCGGCTTCCTGTGGTGGAACACCTCACCGGCGAAGATCTTCATGGGCGACACCGGCTCGCTGGCGATCGGCGGTGCGATCGGCGGCCTGGCGATCATGTCGCGCACCGAACTGCTGCTCGTCGTCATGGGCGGCCTGTTCGTCATCATCACCCTCAGCGTTATCATCCAGGTCGCCTCCTACAAGCTCACCGGCAAACGCGTCTTCCGCATGGCACCGCTGCAGCACCACTTCGAGCTCAAGGGCTGGGGCGAGGTGACGATCGTCGTGCGCTTCTGGATCATCGCCGTGCTCTTCGTCGTCGGCGCGATCGCACTCTTCTACGCCGAATGGGTGTCCAACCTTGCCCGCTGACAGCCACGGCAGCCCGGACAACCCGCTGGCCGGGATGACCTTCTCACCCCCGCCGGCCGCCGAGCTGCCCCTGCACCCCGAGGGCTGGGAGCCGGTCGACTACCCGCACGCCGAGAACATCCCGGCAGCCCTGCACGGACCGACCCAAAGCCTGCACGGACTCACCATCGTCGTCACCGGCCTGGGAGTCTCCGGCTTCCCGACGGCCGTCCACCTGGCCGAACGCCACGCCGACGTCATTGTCGTCGACAGCGATGCCGAACGCGACCTCAGCGAATGGGAGACGATCCTCTCCGTCTTCGACGTCGACATCCGGCGCGGACCCGAACACGTCACCGACCTGCCGACCAGCGCAGCCGGTGCGGCCCCCGACCTCGTCGTCACCTCACCGGGCTGGCGGCCGGACCACCCGATCTTCACGGCCGCCCACGCCCGCGGCATCCCCGTCATCGGCGAAGTCGAACTCGCCTGGCGGGTGCGCGGCCACAACACCGCACCCTGGCTCGTCGTCACCGGCACCAACGGCAAGACCACGACGACCTCGATGCTCGCCTCGATGCTCACCGCCGCCGGCCTGCACGCCAAAGCCTGCGGCAACATCGGCCAGCCGCTCATCGAGGCTGTCCTCGACCCCGCCGCCGAGGTGCTGGCCATCGAACTGTCGAGCTTCCAGCTGCACTGGCAGTACTCGATGAGCGCGCACGCCGCCGCCGTGCTCAACCTGGCAGCAGACCACGTCGACTGGCACGGCAGCTACGCCGACTACTGCGCCGACAAGGCCCGCGCCTACACCAATGTCGCCGCCTCCTGCGTCTACAACGTCGACGACCCGGCCACCCGCCGGCTCGTCGAGGACGCCGAGGTCATCGCAGGCGCCCGGGCCATCGGTTTCACCTCCGGCATGCCGGCACCCGGCGAGTTCGGCGTCGTCGACGGGGTGCTCGTCGACCGCGCCTACCTGCACAACCGGCAGTCCACAGCCGCCGAACTCGGCTCCCTCGACGACGTCGCCATCGCCGCCGGCAACCCCGGGACCCCGGCCGCACCCCACCAGATCGCCAATGCACTGGCCGCAGCAGCGCTGGCCCGCAGCATCGACATCCCACCGGCGGCCGTGCGCGAGGGCCTGCGCACCCACCAGCCGGCCGATCACCGGATGGCCGTCGTCGCCGAGGCCGGGGGAGTGCGCTGGATCAACGACTCCAAGGCCACCAACCCGCATGCAGCCGACGCCGCACTGGCCGCTGCCGAATCGATCGTGTGGATCGCCGGCGGCCTGACGAAGGGCGCCGACCTCACTGAGCTCATCAGCACCCACGCCCACCGGCTGCGCGGTGTCGTGCTCATCGGCACCGACCCCGACCCCTACACGCAGGTGCTTGCCGAGCACGCACCTGCGGTGCCGCTCGTGCGCGTCGACCCGGCCACCGGCGCAGGCGAGGCGACCGGCACCTCGGGCCCGGCCGATGAGACCCGGCGGGGCGAGGCGATCATGCGCGCTGCCGTCGCCGCTGCCGCCGACCTGGCCGCAGACGGCGACACCGTGCTGCTCGCCCCGGCAGCAGCGAGCATGGACCAGTTCCTCAACTACGGCACCCGCGGCACGCTGTTCGCCTCAGCCGTGCAGGATCAGGTGAGCTGAGATGGCCTCGCTGCGACACGATGCCGAGACCCGGCGGACGCGCGCGGCTGACTTCTCGCGCGAGACCGGCGTGATGGCCAGCCTGCGCCGGCTGCTGAATCTGCCGGTCACGAGCTACTACCTTGTGTTCATCTCCGTGCTCTCACTCATCGGCTTCGGCCTCATCATGGTGCTCTCGGCCTCCTCGATCACCGCCTACCGGGCCGGTGAGGGCTCCTCGTTCTCCGTGTTCAACCGGCAGGGCATCTACGCCCTCATCGGCGTGACGGTGATGATCGCGTTGTCCTACGCACCGGTGGCCTGGTTCAAGAAGGCCGCACCGATCATCTTCATCAGCGCGCTCGCGCTGCAGACCCTGCCGCTGGTTCCCGGGCTCGGCCACGAGGTGCAGGGCAACGCCGGCTGGATCAAGATCGGCGGCTTCCAGGGCCAGCCCGCCGAATTCACCAAAGTCGCCCTGGCGATCTGGCTGGCGACGTTCTTCGCCCACAAGGCCGCTAAGCTCACCTCCCTCAAAGAGCTCATGCCCGCCATCATCGGACTCGTCGCAGTCCTCGGGCTCGTGCTCGCCGGACGCGACCTCGGCACCGCCCTCATCGTCATGGCCACCGCACTGGGCACCGTGTTCGTCGCCGGACTGCCGTGGCGCTACCTCATCACCGCCTTCCTCGGCATCGCCGCCGTCGTCACCCTCCTCGTGATCACGAGTGCCAACCGCATGGCCCGCATCCGCGCGATGTTCGTCGGCCACGAGAACGAGGCGATGGACCCACTCGGCCAGCACTGGCAGTCCAACCACGGACTATTCGCCCTGGCCTCCGGCGGCTGGTTCGGCGTGGGACTCGGCGCCTCCAGGGAGAAGTGGCTGTGGCTGCCCGAGGCGCACAACGACTTCATCTTCGCGATCATCGGCGAAGAGCTCGGCCTGCTCGGTTCCGTGGCAGTGCTGCTGCTGTTCTCCGTGCTCGGCTACGGCCTCATCCGCATCGTGCTGCGCACCGACGACCGGATGATCCAGGCCGCCACCGCCGGGATCTTCATGTGGCTCATCGGCCAGGCACTCGTCAACATCGGCGTCGTCTCCGGGGTGCTGCCGGTCATCGGCGTGCCGCTGCCCTTCGTCTCCTACGGCGGCTCCGCACTGCTGGCCACCTGCATCGCCGCCGGGGTCGTGCTCGCCTTCGCGCGCGCCGAATCCGGGGCGCAGGAGGCGATGCGCGCCCAGAACGCCCGGGTGCGCGAATCCCTGGCCGTGCTCGCCTCCTCACCGCTGCGCCTACGGAAGAAGAAGAGGACATGACCCGACCCCTGACAGCCCTGTTCGCCGGCGGCGGCACCACCGGCCACGTCGCCCCGATGCTCGCCATCGCCGAGGACCTGAGATTCCAGGACCCGGAAGCTGAGATCATCATGCTCGGCACGCCCGCCGGCCTGGAGACCCGCCTCGTACCCGAAGCCGGCTTCGAACTCGTCACCATCGACAAGGTGCCCGCCCCGCGCAGCATCGACACCGACCTGCTGCGCTTCCCCGGGCGGCTGGCCGGCACCGTGCGCAAGGTCCGCCGGCTCATCCGCGACCGCCACGTCGACATCGTCGTCGGAGTCGGCGGCTACGTCTGCCCGCCGGCCTACCTGGCTGCCAAACTCGCGAAGATCCCGGTCATCATCCACGAAGCCAACGCCCGGCCGGGACTGGCCAACCGCCTCGGCGCCGGCTTCACGCCTGCGGCCAACATCGGCTACACCTTCTCCGGCACCCCGCTCAAGGGCAGCCAGGTCGGCATGCCGATCCGCTCTCAGATCGAACTCGTCGACTACACCGACCCCGCCCAGCGGGCCGCCGCACGCCAGCATCTCGGTCTGCGCGAAGACCTGCCGACCCTCGTGGTGACCGGCGGATCGTCCGGCGCCCAGCGGCTCAACGAAGCCTTCGCCGGAGCGATCGAGAACATCGCGGCAGCAGCCGTGCAGATCCTCCACATCACCGGCGCCGGCAAGGCCGCAGACGTCGCCCAAGCAGCCGCCTCGGTCCCGGACTACCACGTCGTCGAATACGTCGACGGGATGCACAACGCCTATCTGGCCGCCGACCTGCTCATAGCCCGCTCCGGTGCCGGGACCGTCGCCGAGGTGTCGATCACCGGAGTGCCGACGGTGTTCGTGCCGCTGGCGATCGGCAACGGCGAGCAGCGCCTCAACGCCGCGGGCCTTGTCGAATCCGGCGCGGCACTCATGATCGACAACGCCGACTTCGACACGGGCGCGGTCACCGGCACGATCCTGCCGCTGCTGACCGACCCGGCGCGCCTGCAGGCGATGAGCGAAACCGCCCTGGCCGCCGACTTCCCGATGGCAGCCGCCCGCACGATGGTGCATAAGATGTATGCGGCCCTCGGCCGGGAGCATCCGCACCGGCCGTACCCGCCGGAACTGCTCAACCGCAAAGAACGCACAAAGGACGACTGACAGATGGCAGCAGCCCCTGACACGCCGATCATCCCGGCCGCTGAACTCGGCCGCGTCCACTTCATCGGCATCGGCGGCGCCGGCATGTCCGGCATCGCCCGGATCATGCTCATGCGCGGCATGACCGTCACCGGCTCCGATGCGAAGGACTCCTCGGTCGTTGCAGCCCTGCGCGCCCTCGGCGCGGAGATCGCGATCGGCCAGCGGGCAGAGAACATCGCCGACGTCGACACCGTCGTCGTCTCCTCAGCCATCCGCCAGGACAACCCCGAACTGGCCGCCGCCCGCGACAAGGGCCTGCGCATCATCCACCGCTCAGCGGCACTCGCAGGCCTCATGCACGCACGCACGACTGTCGCCATCGCCGGCACTCACGGCAAGACGACGACGACATCGATGACGACGGTCGCCCTGCAGGCCGGCGGCGGGGACCCGTCGTTCGTCATCGGGGGAGTGCTCACCGCCTCGGGCACCAACGCCCACGACGGCAGCGGCGAGGCGTTCATCGCCGAAGCCGACGAATCCGACGGCTCCTTCCTGCTCTACGAACCGGCCGTCGCCGTCATCACAAACGCCGAGGCCGACCACCTCGACCACTACGGCGACTGGGCTGGTGTGCGCCAGGCCTTCGTCGACTTCGCCAGCCACGTGCGCAGCCGCGGCGGTGTGCTCATCGCCTGCGCCGACGACGCCGGATCCCGCGAGATCGCAGCCCAAGCCGCCGCTGAGGGCACCACCGTCGTCACCTACGGATTCGCCGAGACCGCCGATGTGCCGATCACCGACCTGCGCCCCGGCGAGGTCGGCACCGCCTTCACCGTCACCCTCGACGGCCGTGACCTCGACGTCGAACTTCAGCAGCCCGGCGCCTACAACGCCGCCAACGCCACCGCCGCACTCTGCGTCGTCCACCACCTCGGCGGCGACCTCGATGCCGCTGTTGCGGGCCTGGCCGGATTCGGCGGCACTCGCCGGCGCTTCGAGCTGCGCGGCACCGCCCACGGTGTGCGCGTCTACGACGACTACGCCCACCACCCGACCGAGGTCAGCGCGGTGCTCACCGCCGCCCGCTCGGTCGTGGCGCCCGGCGGGCGGGTGCACGCGATCTTCCAGCCGCACCTGTTCAGCCGCACCCAGAACTTCAAGCAGGAGTTCGGTCAGGCGCTTGGCATCGCCGATGAGGCGATCGTCCTCGACGTGTTCCCCGCCCGCGAGGACCCGATCCCGGGGGTGACCGGCGCGATCGTCGCCGAGGAGGTCCCGCACGACAACGCCACCTTCCTGCCGGCCTTCTCCGATGCCGTGCCGACCGTCGTCTCCCGCGTCCAGCCCGGCGACATCGTCATCACCATCGGCGCCGGCGATGTCACGATCCTCGGCCCCGAGATCGTCGCCGCACTCGAAACGGCCTGGTGACCGGCAGGCGATGACGCAGACGCACACCGGCAGCACCGAGGCGACCGCGAGCCTGTCCGACCGGCTCGCCGCCCGCCGCCGCGCCCGGCTCACACGCCTCCTCGTCATCGCCGGCAGCGCCGCGGTCATCATCGGGCTGCTGGCCGCCGCCTGGTTCTCCCCGGTGCTGGCGATCACCAGCGTCAAAGCCAAGGCGACGGAGTTCTACACCGCCGAGCAGATCGAAGAAGCGGTGCTGGCCGATTGGTCCGGCACCCCGCTGCCGCAGGCGATGCCCGGTGCAGTCGAGAAGGCCGCCCTCAAGCGTCTGCCGAAGGCCGCCTCGGCGAAGGCCCGCTGGGCCGGCCCGCGCGCTCTGTCCATCACGGTCACCGACCGCACCCCGCTTATCGCCGTGCGCGCAGGCTCCGGCTGGGACCGCGTCGATGCCACCGGCACGACGATCGACACCGTCACCGGCGAACCCGACGGACTGGCCCGCCTCGAACTCACCGCCGGAGCCGACCGCAAGGAGACGATCAGCGCCGCACTGGCACTGCTCGACGAACTGCCTGACGGGGTGCCCGAGCAGATCAGCGTCGTGCGCGCCAGTGATCCGGAGAAGATCGAAATCGACTACAGCCCCGGCGAAGACGCCTCCCCGGTGACGATCCGATTCGGCAGCGCCGAGGACGCCGCCCGCAAATTCGACATCGCCTCCAAGCTCATCGATACCGATGCGCAGACGATCGACGTCTCCGTGCCCGAGGTGCCGGTCACCTCATAAGCTCCCGCCCGGCGCACCGATCGGGCCTGCCGGGGCAGAAGCTTTCGACACACCGCGTGCGAGAGTTGCGCTGAGGGGGAGCGGGTCATAGCGTCGACATGAAGGCAAAATAGGCCCACACGCCCGCATGGGCCCGATGCGTCGAAAGAGGAAACCGACTTGGCTGAATTCCCACAATCCGGAGCGGACATCAAGGTTGCCGGTACCGGCGGCGGCGGTGTCAACGCTGTCCAACGGATGATCGACGTCGGCCTCAAAGGCGTCGAATTCATCGCAATCAACACCGACGCACAAGCGCTGCTCCTTTCCGAAGCTGACCTGAAGCTCGAGATCGGCCGCGACCTCACTCGCGGGCTCGGCGCCGGAGCCGACCCGGAGATCGGGCGCAAGGCCGCAGAGGACTCCGAAGAGGCCATCACCGAAGCGCTCGAAGGCGCCGACATGGTCTTCGTCACCGCTGGCGAAGGCGGCGGCACCGGCACCGGTGCAGCACCTGTCGTCGCCCGCATCGCTCGCGGCCTCGGCGCCCTGACCATCGGTGTCGTCACCCGCCCGTTCACCTTCGAAGGCCGGCGCCGCTCGGCCCAGGCGGAGAAGGGCATCGCCGACCTCCGCGAGGAAGTCGACACCCTCATCGTCATACCGAACGACCGGCTGCTGTCGATCTCGGACCGCAACGTGTCGGTCATCGAGGCCTTCCAGTCCGCTGACGAGGTGCTGCGCTCGGGCGTGCAGGGCATCACCGACCTCATCTCGACGCCGGGCATGATCAACCTCGACTTCGCCGACGTCAAGTCCGTCATGCAGGACGCCGGCACAGCGCTCATGGGCATCGGCTCCGCCGTCGGCGACGACCGTGCCGTGCAGGCAGCCGAGGCCGCAATCGCCTCGCCGCTGCTCGAAGCCAGCATCGAAGGCGCCCACGGCGTGCTGCTGAGCATCCAGGGCGGATCCGACCTCGGCCTGTTCGAGATCAACGAGGCCGCCCGCCTCGTGCAGGAAGCCGCGCACCCGGAAGCCAACATCATCTTCGGCACCGTCATCGACGACAACCTCGGCGACGAATGCCGCATCACCGTCATCGCCGCCGGCTTCGACACGCCGGTCGGCGCTGTGGAGGGCTCGCCGTCGCTGGCAGCCAGCAAGTCGTCGGAGGACCGCCGTTCGGCAGACGCCGGCCGCAGCGAATCCGGCAACCAGCCCGCCGCCGTCGGTGCGGCAGCCGCCGGCGCCGGTGCGGCCGCAGGTGCTGCCGCCAGCGATTCGGGCACCCAGGCTGGCCCATACAGCCTGCGCTCGGAAGACTCTTCGTCGAGCGGATCGGACGATGCCTCGGCTTCGGCCGGTTCCAGCGAGGAATCTGCACCCCCGGTTCCGCGCGAGCTGCCGGATGAGAAGGTCGACAGCTTCGACGACGACCTCGACATCCCCGACTTCCTCAAATAAGACAGGGACGGCCTCGTGCTGCACAGCCGCTTCGTCGTTCCGGGAACTCACCGCGTGGCCCACGCGGCGTTCTCGGACCGATGGGGCGGCTATTCCGTTCCTCCCTACAACTCGCTCAACCTCGGGCGCGGAGTCGGCGACGACGACTCGGCGGTGACAGCCAACCGCAATATGCTCGCCCAGGTGCTGGGCCTGCAGGCCGACCGGCTGAGCTTCACCTCCCAGGTCCACGGCACCGCCGTGCACACCGTCGATCTCGATGACCTCAATTCGTCCGTCTCGCTCGACACCGTCGAAGCGGATGCCCAGGTGACCTCATCGACCCTCCTCGGTCTCGCCGTCCTCGTCGCCGACTGCACTCCGGTGCTGCTGGCCGACCCGGATGCCGGGGTCATCGCCAGCGTCCACGCCGGGCGCAAGGGCATGGCCGCAGGCGTCGTCGGCGCTGCTGTCGAGTCGATGCGTGAGCGTGGGGCGGACAACATCGCTGCGATCATCGGCCCCTCGATCTCCCCGCGACGCTACGAGGTGCCGGTCGAACTGCGCGAGGAGATCGGCGAGATCGAACCGGTCGCCGCCTCGGTCTCGGCCGAGGGCACCCCAGCCATCGACGTCGCCGCCGGAGTGGCCGAGCAGCTGCGCCGGGAAGGCGTGCGGCTTGAGCGCTGGGTCTCGGCCTGCACCTACGACAGCCCCGACCTGTTCTCCTACCGACGCGACGCCGTCACCGGCCGATTCGCAGGTGTCATCTGGATGGAGCCCACCGCACAGCCGCGGTGAGAACTTCACCCGAACTTTCGACACGCCCGCAGCGCTTTCCCGGCCATCACCTGCCAGTGGGGTACGTTCTCACTAAGACCTTTGCATGTCGAACCGCGAAGGACGCCCGCAATCACGAGGAGTCGCCCATGTCCGCTCTCAAGAAGATCGGCAGCTACCTGGGATTCGTCGAGGACTACGACGAGCAGGACCTGCGTCATCAGCCCACCGAACAGCGCCGTACCTATGAGGACGAGTACGACGACTACGCTGACGACGGCCTCGAGGCCGAACCTGAGCCGTTCGAGCCGCCGGCTGCTGCTGTCACCCCGATCCGCCCGTCCGTTCGTCCCGTGGAAAGTGCACCGGCCACCGCCATGCAGCGCATTCAGACGATCCATCCCCGCAGCTACAACGACGCCAAGGCCATCGGCACCGCCTTCCGCGACGGCGTGCCGGTCATCATGAACCTCTCGGCAATGGACGAGGCGAACTCCAAGCGCCTCGTCGACTTCTCCGCCGGCCTCATCTTCGGCCTGCGCGGATCCATCGAGAAGGTCACCAACAATGTGTTCCTCCTCACCCCCGAGTCGATCGAAGTATCGACCGAAGAAGCCGCAGGAGACCATCAGGCCAGCTTCTTCAACCAGAGCTGAGGCGTCTGGCCGCAGCTGCGGCTCCCGGTTCGGCATTAACAGCAACGGCGGACTACGCTTGAATGTAGTCCGCCGTCTGCGTTCCCTCAGGAGAAGCCTTCGTGTCATTGCTGTTTTGGATCATCGGCCAGGCTTTGAGCCTGTACGTCTTCGTGCTCCTGGCGCGGGTCGTCATCGACCTCATCCAGGTGTTCGCACGTGACTGGCGGCCCACCGGCTTCATCCTCGTACTCGCCGAGATCATCTACACGCTCACCGACCCGCCGGTGAAGCTCGTGCGCCGGATCATCCCGCCGCTGCGCCTCGGCCAGATCTCCCTGGACCTGGGCTTCATCCTCGTGTTCATCGCAGTGCAGATCCTCGCCGGTGTGTTCTTCAGCCTCGCAGCCCAGGGAATGTGACATTCCCTTTCACAGTCGTGAAATCAGCCGCCGGTTTGTGAATGCAGGTATTCGCCTCGGGTGAATATGACAGAACTGCAATATCGAGCAGGTGATGGATTCCGCGCCGCGCCCGGGGTAGAGACCCGACTTAAGCACAAGGCGTATTATGATGCGAATCATGGCAAAGCCTGCACGACAAATAAGCTGGCGTTGCTGTACAGTGGCATCGACATCTGTTGTATAACAGTAGAGTAAAGACGATTTCCGATCGAAGGTGGCCTCATGGCGCTTACGCCTCAAGATGTTGTCAATAAGCGGTTCCAGCACGTGAAGTTCCGCGAAGGATACGACCAGGAGGAAGTCGATGACTTCCTCGACGAAGTCGTCCTCGAACTCCGTCGCCTCTACCAGGAGAACGACGAGCTGCGTCAGAAGCTCTCGGCGTGCGAGCAGCGCAACCAGGAGCTGAGCCAGGGACAGGGTGCTGCAGGCACCGAGCAGACCGGCGCCCAGACGATCGGATCGCAGCCGGCCGCCCAGCAGACCGCTGAGGATCCGCAGGCAACCCAGGCGATGCCCGCCGCTGTTTTGGAGCAGGACGTCAAGGAGACCCCTGCCGAGGAGAAGAAGGAGCAGGCCGCCTCGCCGCTGGTCGCCCCGCAGCAGTCGGCAGACGAATCGCGCGAGCAGGCTGAGGAGAAGCCGCAGCAGACCCAGCAGGGCGCTGCCACCAACGGCTTCGGCTCCAACGCCGCTGCAGCCGGAACCGGTGCCGCTGTCGGTGCTGTCGCCGGTGGAGCAGGCGGAGGCGACCAGGACGCCCACGGCCTCATCTCGCTGGCCCAGCGCCTGCACGACGAGCACGTCGCCGAAGGTGAGCGCATCCGCGACAAGCTCATCTCCGAGGCCCGCGCCGAAGCCGACCAGATCGTCAAGGACGCTGAGAAGAAGCGCGACGACACCCTCAGCACCCTGGAGAGCCAAAAGACCAGCCTCGAGCGCGAGATCGACGGACTGCAGAACTTCGAGCGCCAGTACCGCACCCGCCTCAAGAGCTACCTCACCGATCAGCTGCGCGAACTGGAGAACTCCGGATCGCTGGCACCGGAGACCCTCGGCGGCAACCAGCAGCCGGGTCACTCGATCTGAGGCACCTGAGATGACTCACCCACGCTGAGTCACAAGGTCCAGCCGGAACGGCCGGCCGCCATGAGGCGGCCGGCCGTTGCGCGTGTGTGCGAAGCTGCCGGTCATCGGTATGATGGACAGCTGTATCGCCGAACCGAGGAGGACACCCGTGCCGCAGACGAGCAACCGACGTCTGCGCATCGTGCTGTTCGCCATCGCCATCGCCGTGCTCGCCGTCGACCAGCTGACGAAATTCATCGCCGTTCAGACCCTCGAAGGCCGTGAGCGCATCCCGGTCATCGGCGAACTCGCCGGCTTCACGTTCTACCGCAATCCCGGTGCCGCCCTCGGCATGGGAGAGAACACCACCTGGCTGTTCGCTCTCATCGCCATCGGCGTCTTCATCGCCATCCTCGTCGTCAGCCGCAAGCTCGGCTCCCGCGCATGGACGGCCGGCCTGGGAATGCTGCTCGGCGGCCTGACCGGAAACCTCGTCGACCGGCTGTTTCGGCCACCGGGCTTCTTCCACGGCGCCGTCGTCGACTTCATCGACCTGTACTTCTTCGTCTGCAACGTCGCCGACATCGCAATCTCGGCTGCCGCTGTGACCATCGTGCTCACGACCCTGCGCAACATCGGCGTCGACGGCACCGCCGCCGGAGACGACCAGTCATCCGGCGGCGACTACGACACCCCTACAGAGGAGGCGCGAGCGCAGCCATGACCGAGCGATCATTCCTCGTTCCCGAAGGTCTCGAAGGCGAACGGGTCGATGTGGCCCTCAGCCGGCTGCTCGGCCTGTCCCGGTCGGCAGCAGCTGCCATCGCCGCCGATGACGGCGTGCGCGTCAACGACACCGTCGTCGGCAAGTCCGAGCGCCTCATCGCCGGCTCCCGCATCGACGTGCAGATGCCAGCCGAGCCCGAACCGCTGGGCATCGACGCCGAACCGGTGCCGGGCATGAAGATCATCTACGATGACGACGCGTTCGTCGTCATCGACAAGCCGATCGGTGTCGCCGCCCACTCAGCGGCAGGATGGCACGGCCCGACCGCCATCGGCGGTCTCGTCGCCGCCGGATACGACATCGCCACCTCGGGCGCGGCCGAACGCCAGGGCATCGTCCACCGCCTCGACGTCGGCACCTCCGGTGTCATGGTCGTGGCCAAAGGCGAACACGCCTACTCCGTGCTTAAGCGGGCGTTCAAGCAGCGCACCGTCAAGAAGACCTACCACGCGCTCGTCCAGGGACTTCCCGATCCTGTCATCGGCACGATCGAAGCGCCGATCGGACGCAACCTGCGCCGCGACGGGCTCTACGCCGTGCGCACCGACGGCAAACACGCCGTGACCCACTACGAAGTCATCGAAGCGTACCGCTCGGCAACCCTGCTCGAAGTCCAGTTGGAGACCGGCCGCACCCACCAGATCCGCGTCCACATGGCCGCCACCAAGCACCCATGCTGCGGTGACCTGCCCTACGGCGCCGACCCGGTGCTGGCGAAGAAGCTCGGACTCGAACGCCAGTGGCTGCACGCTGTCGAACTCGGGTTCACCCACCCCGAGACAGGGGAGTGGGTCGAGTTCACCAGCGACTATCCGGAAGATCTGCAGACCGCGCTCGACCTGTTGCGCGTCGCCCAGGGGTGAACGAGCGAAACGGGCCCATCTCACAGCCGCGATGTCCGTGACGATCGATAGACTGGTGTGAGTCGCCGGGAGCGGGACATGCCGACTGTGAGAAAGAGGATCCGTGGCTGAGGATTTCGTACATCTGCACGTGCACACCGAGTACTCGATGCTCGATGGAGCCGCCCGCCTGGGCGACCTGATGCAGGCGACGAGGGCCTCGGGGATGAACGCCATCGCCACCACCGACCACGGCTACCTCTTCGGCGCCTTCGACTTCTGGAAGCAGGCCACCGACGCCGGCATCAAGCCGATCATCGGCGTCGAGGCGTACCTGACTCCCGGCACCGCACGCACCGACAAGACCCGTGTGAAGTGGCGCACCGATGAGAGCCAGCGCGGCGACGACGTTTCCGGCGGCGGCGCCTACACGCACAAGACGCTGCTGGCGGAGAACAACACCGGCATGCGCAACCTCTTCAAGGCCTCCTCGCTGGCCAGCCTCGACTCCGCATTCGCCAAGTACCCGCGCCTGGACCGCGAACTGCTCAACACCTACTCCGAGGGCCTCATCGCCACCACCGGCTGCCCCTCAGGCGAGGTGCAGACGCGACTGCGGCTGGGCCAGTACGACGAAGCCGTCAAGGCCGCATCGGAGTTCCGCGACATCTTCGGCAAGGACAACTACTATTGCGAGATCATGGACCACGGCCTGACGATCGAGCGCCGTGTGGTCAAGGATCTGCTGCGCCTGTCGAAGGATCTCGGCCTGCCGCTGGTGGCCACCAACGACCTGCACTACACCCACGAATCCGACGCCAAGGCCCACGAAGCGCTGCTGGCCCTGCAGTCGGGTTCGAAGCTCATCGAACCGACCTACGACCAGGGCGGCAGCCGCTTCGCCTTCTCCGGCTCCGGCTACTACCTCAAGACGCCAGCGGAGATGCGCGCACTGTTCAAGGAGATGCCCGAGGCGTGCAACAACACCCTCGAGATCGCCGAACGCTGCGAGATCTCCTTCGACACCAGCGCCAACTACATGCCCCAGTTCCCCTGCCCGCCCGGTGAGGACGAGACCTCATGGCTGGTCAAGGAAGTCGAGAAGGGCCTGCACTACCGCTACCCCAACGGCATCTCCGACGATGTGCGCAAACAGGCCGACTACGAGCTCGACGTCATCATCTCGATGGGCTTCCCCGGCTACTTCCTCGTCGTCGCCGACTTCATCAACTGGTCGAAGGAGAACGGCATCCGCGTGGGCCCCGGCCGCGGTTCGGGTGCCGGTTCGATGGTCGCCTACGCCCTGCGCATCACCGACCTCGACCCGCTGGAGCACGGACTGATCTTCGAGCGGTTCCTCAACCCCGACCGTGTGTCGATGCCCGACTTCGACGTCGACTTCGATGATCGCCGCCGCGGCGAAGTCATCGACTACGTCACCGAGAAGTACGGCGACGAGCGCGTAGCAATGATCGTCACCTACGGCACCATCAAGACCAAGCAGGCGCTCAAGGACTCCGCCCGCATCATGGGCAAGCCGTTCTCCCTCGGCGAGAAGCTGACGAAGGCGCTGCCACCGGCAGTCATGGCCAAGGACATCCCGCTGGCCGATATCGAAGAGCCCAAAGCACCGCGCTACGGCGAGGCAGGGGAGTTCCGCGAACTGCTGGAAACCGACCCCGAGGCGCGGGAGACCTTCGAGACCGCCAAGGGCCTTGAAGGCCTCAAGCGCGGGTGGGGCGTGCACGCCGCCGGGGTCATCATGTCCTCTGACCCGATCATCGACGTCATCCCGATCATGCGCCGGTTCCAGGACGGCCAGGTCATTACGCAGTTCGACTACCCCACCTGTGAGGGCCTCGGCCTCATCAAGATGGACTTCCTCGGCCTGCGCAACCTCACGATCATCTCCGATGCGATCGAGAACATCCGGCTGAACAAGGACTTCGATCTCGACCTCGAACATCTGGCCCTTGACGATGCGGAGTCGTACAAGCTGCTCTCCCGTGGTGACACGCTGGGAGTCTTCCAGCTCGACGGCGGTGGACTGCGCGGCCTGCTGCGCATGATGCGCCCGGACAACTTCGAAGACATCTCCGCAACGATCGCGCTGTACCGTCCCGGCCCGATGGGTGCCGACTCGCACACGAACTTCGCGCTGCGCAAGAACGGCCTGCAGGAGATCACTCCGATCCACCCTGAGCTCGCCGAACCGCTGGCCGAGATCCTCGACACCACCTACGGCCTCATCATCTATCAGGAGCAGGTGATGGCGATCGCGCAGAAGGTGGCCGGCTACTCACTCGGTCAGGCAGACATTCTGCGTCGCGCGATGGGCAAGAAGAAGAAAGCCGAGCTGGACAAGCAGCAGGTCGGGTTCTTCGGCGGCATGAAGGAACGCGGCTACTCCGAAGAGGCTGCGCAAGCACTGTGGGACATCCTGCTGCCCTTCTCCGACTACGCCTTCAACAAGGCCCACTCGGCCGCCTACGGGCTCGTGTCCTACTGGACGGCCTACCTCAAGGCCCACTACCCGGCCGAGTACATGGCAGCCCTGCTGACCTCAGTCGGGGACAACAAGGACAAGCTGGCTCTCTACCTCAGCGAGTGCCGGCGCATGCACATCACCGTGCTGCCACCGGACGTCAACGAATCAGCCAACAACTTCACCCCAGTCGGCGACGACATCCGCTTCGGCATGGGAGCAGTCCGCAATGTCGGCACCAACGTTGTCCAAGGCATCGTCGACGCCCGGCAGGAGAAGGGGAAGTTCACCTCCTTCAACGACTTCCTCGACAAGGTGCCCAGCCAGGTGTGCAACAAGCGCACCATCGAATCGCTCATCAAGGCCGGCGCTTTCGACTCCCTCGACCACAACCGGCGCAGCCTTGTTGAGATCCACGAAGAAGCAGTCGATGCTGTCATCGGCGTCAAGCGCCAGGAGGCCGCAGGCCAGTTCGACCTGTTCGCCGGCCTCGGCGAAGAGGACGAGTCGAGCTTTGCCGTCAAGATCCCCGAGCGCACCGAGTGGGAGAAGAAGGAGCTGCTGGCCTTCGAGCGCGAGATGCTCGGTCTCTACGTCTCCGACCATCCGCTCAACGGGCTCGAGGACATCCTGCAGTCAGAATCCGAGGGTTCGATCGCGCAGCTGCTCGACCCGGAGAATAAGCGCCAGGATGGATCCCAGACAAAGATCTGCGGCATGATCACCCAGGTCTCGCGGAAGGTCTCGAAGAACTCCGGTCGCCCGTACGCGATCGTCACGATCGAAGACCTCGAAGCGAGCATGGAGGTGATGTTCTTCGGCGACACCTACGAGCCGGTGGCCACCCTGCTGACCAATGACCTCGTCATCACCGTCACCGGCCGCATCCGCCGCTCCGATGACCGGCCGACCTCGCTCATGGCGATGTCGATGACGATCCCGGACGTCACCGACCGCGCCGACCGGCCGCTGTACGTGTCGATGCCGGTCGAACGCTGCACACCGGACCTCGTCGAGAACCTCAAGATGATCCTGCAGGCCAACCCCGGACAGACCGAGGTGCGGCTGTGCCTGACGAACCGCGACCGCACGACGATCATGCGTCTCGACCGCGGCCTGCGGGTGACAGCAGACCCGAGCCTGTTCGGCGATCTCAAGGGCCTGCTCGGACCCAGCTGCCTCACCACCCCAGCAACCACGTCGATCTTCTGATCGACAGCAGCGGCCGCACCTTCTCGCAGCTTGGGGCACCGGACGGCAGGAAAGCAGAGGACGTAGAATGGAGCGCGTGACTCACGCGCTCATGAATGTCCTCGACCTCACCGACACGCCGCTCGACCGCCGCACGCTGCGCCGGTCCGTGCCGCGTGCCCGCCTCGATTCAGCCTCCGCAGCCGAGGCGGTCATCCCGATCGTCGACGACGTCGAGACCCGCGGCCGCGCTGCCGTGCTGGAGTACACACAGAAGTTCGACTCCGTCAGCCCGGACCTGCTGCGCGTGCCCGCCGAGGAGCTCACCGCTGCCTGCGAGAACCTCGATGCCGGACTGCGCGCAGCACTGGAGGAGACCATCCGCCGCTGCCGGGAAGTCGCTGAGAACGATCGGCGTTCCTCAGCCACGACGACATTCTCCGGCGGCGGCTCCGTGACATCGCGCTGGCTGCCGGTCGAACGCGTCGGCCTCTACGTCCCCGGGGGGCTGGCCGTCTACCCCTCGACCGTCATCATGAACGCTGTTCCCGCCCAGGCCGCCGGCGTCGACTCGATCGCCATTGTCTCGCCCCCGCAGGCCAACGGCCTGCCCCACCCGACAGTGCTCGCCGCTGCCGCCCTGCTCGGCATCGACGAGGTGTGGGCCATGGGAGGCGCCCAGTCTGTCGCCGCACTGGCCCACGGATTCGACGACGGCGAAGAACTCGAACCGGTCGACCTCATCACCGGACCCGGCAACGCCTTCGTCGCAGCCGCCAAGGCACGGGTGCGCTCAGTCGTCGGCATCGACACGATCGCCGGCCCGACTGAGATCATCATCCTCGCCGACGACACCGCAGACCCAGCACTTGTGGCAGCCGATCTCATCAGCCAGGCCGAACACGACCCGATGGCCGCCTCCGTGCTCGTCACCGAGAGCCAGGACCTCATCGACGCCGTGCAGCAGGAGATCGCGCGCCAGGCAGCTGCTGCTGCGCATTCCGAACGCATCCGCACCGCACTTTCCGGGGAGCAGTCCGCGATCCTCAAGGTCGCCTCCCGGCAGGCCGGGCTGGCCGTCGTCAACGCCTACGCTGGTGAGCATGTCGAAGTGCTCGTCAGCGACCCGCAGGCAGCAGCCGAGCAGATCACCAACGCCGGTGCTGTGTTCATCGGCCCGTTCTCACCGGTGGCCCTCGGCGACTACTGCGCCGGGTCGAACCACGTGCTGCCCACCAGCGGAACCGCCGCCTACGCCTCAGCACTCGGCGTGCAGTCCTTCCTCAAGGGAAGCCAGATCATCGACTACCCAGCTGCGGCACTGGCCGAGGTCGCCGACCACATCGAAACGCTGGCAGCCGCAGAAGACCTGCTCGCCCACGGCGAGGCCGTCCGGCTGCGCCGCGGCAAGCCGGGAATGGAGGCCTGATGCACTGCCCGTTCTGCCGCCACCCTGACTCACGCGTCGTCGACTCGCGCACGGCTGAGGACGGCTCGTCGATCCGCCGTCGCCGTCAGTGCCCGCAGTGCTCCCGCCGGTTCACCACCATGGAAACCACCAGCCTGTCGGTCGTCAAGCGCTCAGGCGTGTCCGAGGAGTTCTCCCGGCAGAAAGTCGTTGCCGGTGTGCGCAAAGCATGCCAGGGCCGACCGGTCGGGGAGGACGATCTGGCCAAACTCGCCCAGCAGGTCGAGGAGAAGATCCGCTCCCAGGGCATCGCCGAGATCGAGGCCGACGAGGTCGGCCTGGCGATCCTGGAACCGCTGCGCGAACTCGACCAGGTCGCCTACCTGCGATTCGCCAGCGTCTACCAGAGCTTCGACTCGTTGGAGGACTTCGAAGCCGCGATCGAATCGCTGCGCGCCGAGCGCGACGAAGAAGCATGAGCATCCCGCTCACCCGGCTGAACGAATTGTGAGAAGAAGCTGGATCCGGTTCGTGAAACGACCAGAAGTAAGTGTAAGATAAAACGTGCGCCCAAGGCGCACGCCGCCTGTGGCATCGGAGGGGAAGCCGACGCCACGGGCGGCTTTTAATTTGCCCCAAAGATCGAGCGCCTCAGCAGCCGATGAGGCTGCCGAGGCGCGAACGGATCTTATGTGCGGTCCGCTGCTGCGATGAACGGTGCGAGGACCGAATCGCCGATGCTGAGGATCCTCAGCCGTGCCGTCGAACGGGTCAGCGACACATACAGCTGCCCGACTCCTGCCGCACTGCCGGCAGGGGCGATCGAGGCCGGATCGACGATGATGACGCTGTCGAATTCGAGGCCCCGGACCTCACTGGGATCGAGGACCGCGACGGCGTGATCGATGCCGGCGGGACCTGCAGCGAAGTCGACATCAGGATCAGATGCCAGCGCCGCCACGACACGATCGACGTGCTCAGGCATCGCGATGACAGCCAGCTGGCCGCCGCCGAGTTCGGCGCGTTCGCTGCGTACGATCTCCGGCAGCTGACGGCACAGCGACTCGATGTCGGCGAAGCCCTCAGCCAGCGGATCATAGGTGCCCTCACGCACCGGTGAAGGCACGGAGAGCTGCGGGAAGTACTCCTGCAGCAGCTCGTTGGCCACCGTCATGATGCGTCCGGGCGTCCGGTAGGAGACCGTCAGCTCCTCCATCTCGAAGCGATCGCCGACATGCGGGGCTAGCACCGAGGACCAGGTGCGGGTCGCATCCATCGTCGACGCCTGGGCAAGATCGCCGACGACTGTCGCCGATTTGCTCGGCACCCGCCGGAACAGCACCCGCCACTGCATGGGGCTGAGCTCCTGCGCCTCGTCGACCACGAGGTGACCGTAGGTCCACTCCCGGTCCTGCGCGGCCCGTTCGGCCAGCGTGCGCTCATCGGTGTCCTGCTGGTAGCGCTGGGAGATCGTCTCGGCTGAGACCATGTCACCCGTGCCGGTCATCTCAAGGACCGCCTGGGCGTACTCCAGCTCCGCATTCGGGGTGCCGGCCTGCTCCTGGGCTTCGAGCACCTCGCTGCTGGGCCCGATGAGCTCAGCGATCTCGTCGAGCAGCGGCACATCCTCAACGGTGATCTTCCCGCCGCGGGCACGGCGGATGAGGGCCATCTCCTCGATACGGAGGATCCCATCGGCGGCAGGCACCAGCCGGTGCGGCTTGCTCAGCAGGGCATCGAGCACTCCGCGCGGGCTCAGCGGCAGCCAGCACAGGTTGATCGCCACCCGCACGTCGCGGGCCCGGCGCAGCTCGTCGGTCAGCTCAGCGAGCACCTCGGGCGTGGGCTCGTAGTGCTTGGCAGCTGCCAGCGCTCCGGCGAGGAGGCTGAGCAGATGCTTGACGAAGGTCAGGCGCGCCCCGTTGTGCGGCTTGCCGCTGCGGCGTGCCCGGTCTTGGGCCTCCTTGACCATCGCCGGGGTCATGGTGATCGTGTGGCTGATCGTCTTGAGCTGCTGCGGCTCGTCGGGCACCCGCTGGTAGGCGCGCACCGCCCGCTTGATGACCTCAACCATCCGCAGGTCGCCCTTGACCGCAGCCGTTGGCGCGGTGTCGTGGGCGGTGGCGTTGACCTCGGGCATGAGCTGACCGGGGGTCAGCAGCACGGCACCGGTCTCACCGAGGCTGGGCAGCACCTGCTCGATGTACTTGAGGAATACCGGCGAGGGCCCGATGAGCAGCACACCGGATTTTGCGATGCGCTCCCGGTGCTGGTACAGCAGGTAGGCCGCGCGGTGCAGCGCGACTGCGGTCTTGCCGGTCCCCGGTCCGCCCTGTACGACCACGAGCCGATCGAGGGGACGGCGGATGATGCGGTCCTGTTCGGACTGGATAGTTGCGACGATGTCGCCCATCCGGCCGGTGCGATGGGCGTCGAGGGAGGCGATGAGAGCGCCTTCGCCGTGCAGCCCGGCGCGCTGCTGGGCACTGAGCGCCGACAGGTCGAGGACATCGTCCTCGACGCTGATGACTCGGCGGCGTCGCGTAGCGATGTGCCGGCGGCGGGTGAGGTCACCTGGGTTCTCGGCAGTCGCGCGGTAGAACGGCTCGCTGGCCGGGGCCCGCCAGTCCATCAGCAGCTGGGTGCGGTCCTGAGCGGAGATCCCGATGCGCCCGATGTAGGTTGTGGCGCCGGTGACGGTGTCGATGCGGCCGAAGCACAGCCCCTCTTCGGCATTGCGCAGGCGGATGAGCTGATCCTCATACATGCTTGCGAAGGCATCGCGTTCGGAACGGTTCTGGTGGTTGCCCCCGACATGCGTCCGGCGCACGTGGTTAAGGCTGGCAGCGGTCTCCTCACGCAACGCGTCGAGACGCGCGTAGACGGTGTTGAGGTGCTGCTGTTCGTGGCTGATCTCGGTCTCTTCGCTCACCTTCCGCCTTTCTGGTCGGCAATCAATTATGCCGTGTTCTTACGCCCCCGTCACCACAGGCATGTCGGCTGCACAGAATTGAGGAGGAGTTCACCTGCCTGTTGCCGGCCATCCGCAGAAGTCAGCGAGCTTCCGGCCCGCCAGCACCGAGGCGACGGCAGGGCCGGCGCGCAGCGTCTTGGCCAGTGCGATGTCGTCGATGTCCGTTCCCGAGGCGAGGGCGATGAGATTGCCGAATCGCCGGCCGCGCAGCTGGCTGGGATCGGCGATGAGCACGATGTGCGCAAAGTGCTGCCGCATCCGTGTCAGCTCTCCGCGGGCGCTGGCGTGCGGGGGACAGTCGGCGATGTTGGCGAGGTAGATGCCCTTGGGTCCAAGCGTGCGCGCGGCATGGGAGAAGAACGTGTCGTCGGCAAGCTGGCCCGGCGTCTCATCGGCGCTGAACGCGTCACGGACGACGAGGCTGAGGGCGTCGTCGCGAAACGTGGCGATCTCGACCGCACCGTCGCCTGCGCGCAGCTTGAGCGCAGGGGAGCGGGGCAGGTCGAACCACTCGCGGACGTATTCGAGGAGCTTCTGGTCGATGTCGATGGCGGTCTGCCGGGACCCGGGCCGGGTCGCGTCGATGTAGCGGGCCAGCGAGCAGCCGGCCGCCCCGATGTGCACAGCACGCAGGGTCTGACCTGTGCCGAAGAGCGCATCGATCGCGCGGGCCATCCAGTCGAGGTACTCGAAGTCCAGGCGGGTCGGGTCGCTGAGCGTGATGCACGAGCTCGGCACGCCGTTGACGTAGAGGACCCACGAATCGGGTTCGGCTGGCACCGGTTCGATGCGTGCGGTGCCGGTGGAGATGACGTACTCGCGCTGCTGTGCCTCGTCCCTGGCCCGTCTGCGTCCCATGCGCCTTACTGTAGACTGCCGGCGACTGCTGCACGCCAGCCGGGCACGACTGGTCGGCGTCGGTGTGCACAGCCTGCCGCTGTCCACAGCCGGGGCACGGCCCGCTGCCCGCAGCGGCGGCACGGCACACAGTGAGGACATGAATGCTGCTCCTGAACACCTCGCCCCTGAACTCATCAGCGCGGTCCCGCACCTGCTGACCTATCAGCCGACCGAGTCCCTGGTGCTGGTCAGCTACGACCATGACTGCGGACGCATCAGCTTCGGTCCGGCCCTGCGCATCGACTTCGGTTTCGAGGCCGTCGCCGCTGCTACCGAGACGGACCTGCTCGAACCGGTCTGTGCCTTAGCCCGGGTCTCGGCATCGCAGTACGTCATCCCGGTGCTCTTCTCCGCTGACATGGACGGAGCGGCGCGAGCGCGCTGGGCAGATGATCTGCTCGACAATGTCTTCGATCACTATGCGGTGCCCCTGAAGCTCATCGGCGAAGCACTGGAGTGCACCGGCTTCACCGCCCACAGCGCATGGTGGGTCTCACAGCTCGGGTACGGCTCCTTCACAGCGGGCATGCGCTCGGGGACGGTCTGCGAGCTTGAGCGCACCCAGTCCTTCCGCCAGCTCAGCCGCGCCAACGGTGACCCCTTCGCAAGCTTCTCAGCCGCCACCGCCCTGCCGGAATGCGACCTGGCCCTCGAGAGCGTCATCACCGGCACCCGGGGAGTGACCCACGATCGGGATGAGCTGTTCGAGGCGTGGCTGGCTGAGGTGCTGCGCTATGCCGAGCTCATCGAATCCGGTCAGCAGCACAGCCTCAACACGCTTCCGGCTCCGGATCCGAAGGCGGTGCTCGGACTGGAGGCTCTGTGTCAGGAGAAGTGGGGTCGCGATGCGGTGCTGATGCTCGTGAGCTTCGAACACAGCGCGTTTCTGCCCGAGGACATGCGGCGCCTGGAACTTGGCGAGTTCGCCGCCTACGCCGAGGCGGTCGCCCCGCTGGCGGAAGCTACCGCCGAGCTGCCGGGCTTGAGCTCACGGCGACCGAACGCCCGCGCGTCCGCCTACGGGATCCTGCTGCTCAAGATGATGGCCACCTACGTGCGGATGGAGCACCTGCCTGCGGTGCTGTCGATGATCGCCTGGATGGAATGGTCGATCGGGCGTGCATCTTTCGCCTTGTGCTTCGCCCGCAATGCGCTGACCATCGACAGCACGTGCACGCTCGCCAGGCTCGTCTCCCGAGCGGTCATGACGCCCACGCTGCCGCTGTGGGCGCATGAACCGGTGCCCGAACAGATCCTGGGTGATGAGCCTGCGACGTTGAGATCCGGATCCGCCCCTGTTGCGGCACTGCCGCCCCGCAAGGAGCCTGAGCCGCAGGAGCTTTCGTTCGACAGAGATGATCCTCCCGTGCTGGAGGGCTGAACTGTCGGATCAGCCGCGCCTGCCAGGTGGTGTGGCAGACATCACCTGGAAGAGGTCTTGTCAATCGGTCCGCTGCGTGCGTGTGATTAGCGCAGTGGGGAATATCGTGCCAGAATGGCGTGTTGACCCGGTCAGGCGGACGAGCTGTCCACAGGCTCGCCCTGCTTGACAAGGGTCTTACTGATGCTCGAAGAGTGTCAGCTGGGCCAGACACGACTCCTCCGAAAGGTGATCCAGTGCCGACAGACGCCAAGGGTTCGAGCACCACTGCCGCATCGACGGACACTTCGTCGAAGTCAACCGCATCGAAGAAGTCGGCAACGACCACGGCGAAGGCATCGGCCGCTTCGAAGAAACCCGCAGCGAAGAGCACCGCTGCGAAGAAGACGAGCACCGCGAAGTCGACCACGGCTGCGAAGACGACCGCTGCGAAGAAGCCAGCGGCCAAGAAGACCACCACCGCCAAGAAGGAAACGGCCGCGTCCTCCTCCGCCGGTGCCAAGAAGACCACGACTGCCAAGTCGACTGCTGAGAAGAATACGACGTCGACGGCGAAGAAGACCACCGCGACCAAGAAGACGACTGCCGCCAAGAAGTCTGAGGACGCAGAGAAGAAGACCACAGCAGCCGAGAAGAAGCCTGCGGCCAAGAAGTCGACCACCTCGACGACGGCAGCCAAGAAGACCACCGCGAAGTCGACAGCTGCGAAGAAGACCACCGCCAAGAAGACGGCGGCGAAGAAGACCACGGCCAAGGACGCCGAACTCGACGCTGAGGTCAAGGACGCCGCAGCTGCCGCCAAGGGCGCCGACGGTGCAGCACCTGAGGCACCTGTCGAGCAGCTCGAGGCAGAAGCCCTGGCTAGCGAGACTGAGACGAAGAACGCTCAGGAAGAGAAGAAGGACGAGGCCGTAAAGGAGGCCGGAGGCTTCGTCGTCTCCGACACCGACGACGATGACCAGCCGGCCCAGCAGGTCGTGTCCGCAGGTGCGACCGCCGACCCGGTCAAGGACTACCTCAAGCTCATCGGCAAGGTCGCGCTGCTCAACGCCGCAGAGGAGGTCGACCTCGCCAAGCGGATCGAAGCCGGCATGTACGCCGAGCACCTGCTCAACGCCGGAGAGGTCGCCGAAGCCAAGGACGTCCGCGATTACAAGTGGATCATCCACGACGGACGGCTGGCCAAGAACCACCTGCTCGAAGCCAACCTGCGCCTCGTCGTCTCCCTCGCCAAGCGCTACACCGGCCGCGGCATGCTCTTCCTCGACCTCATCCAGGAAGGCAACCTCGGCCTCATCCGCGCAGTCGAGAAGTTCGACTACACCAAGGGCTTCAAGTTCTCGACCTACGCCACCTGGTGGATCCGCCAGGCGATCACCCGTGCGATGGCCGACCAGGCACGCACCATCCGCATCCCGGTGCACATGGTCGAGGTCATCAACAAGCTCGCCCGCGTGCAGCGCCAGATGCTGCAGGACCTCGGTCGCGAACCGACCCCGGAAGAGCTCGCCAAGGAACTCGACATGACCCCGGAGCGGGTCATCGAGGTGCAGAAGTACGGCCGCGAGCCGATCTCCCTGCACACCCCGCTCGGCGAGGACGGCGACTCCGAGTTCGGCGACCTCATCGAGGACTCCGAAGCCGTCGTCCCGGCTGACTCGGTGAGCTTCACCCTGCTGCAGGAGCAGCTGCACTCGGTGCTCGACACGCTCTCCGAGCGCGAAGCCGGCGTTGTGTCGATGCGGTTCGGCCTCAACGACGGCCAGCCGAAGACCCTCGATGAGATCGGCAAGGTCTACGGGGTCACCCGTGAGCGCATCCGCCAGATCGAATCGAAGACGATGGCCAAGCTGCGCCACCCCTCGCGCTCGCAGGTCCTGCGCGACTACCTCGACTGACACATCGGACAGAGATGCACGGAGCCGGGTTCCCTCTGGGACCCGGCTCCTGTCATCAGCGACCCGACGTCCGCCCGGCTCTCGGTGTCACTGCTGGGCGAAGTAGTCTTCGAGCCCGGTGACAATCGCCTCGGCGTAGCGCTGCCGGCCATCTTCGGACTCCATGAGCTTGGCTTCGTCCCGGTTGCGCATCTCACCGCATTCGATCATCACCGCCGGCACCTCGGCGTGGTTGAGCCCGGCGATGTCGGTGCGGGCGACGATCCCGTCCTTGCCGTAGGCGGGATTCGGAGCGAACTCGGCATCTTCGAATGAGGTCACCATCTGCTCGGCGATGGCCCGGCTGGGCTCCTCGACACCGTCGTGGACGGCATCGTCGGCGACAATGACATGGAATCCCTTGGCCGAGGTGTCTTCGGTGCCGTTGGCATGGATGCTCACGAGCGCATCGGCATCAGCCTCACCGGCGAACTGGCCGCGCTCATCGACGCACGGGCCGACGCCGTCATCATCGGAACGCGACATCACCACCTCGGCGCCGGCGTCTTCGAGCAGCTGCTTGGCACGTTCTGCGACGTCGAAGGTGAAGGCGTGCTCCGGATAGTCACCGGCCGTGGCGGTACCGGTGGTGTTGCAGGCTTTCGTGCCGCCCCTGCCGTCGGGCACCTTGCGGTTGATCTCCGAGGGGTTCCTGCTGTTCTTGCCGTTGTGGCCGGGATCCAGCGCAATCGTGAGACCGTCGAGCACCTCCGGAGTCGCAGACGGGCTCGGCGAGCCGGAGCCGACCGTCTCGCCTGCCACCGGCGTCGTCACCGGCGCCGAGGTGGCTGGCGTCTCGGGCGCCGAGGCTGGGTCGCTGCCGCAGCCGGTGAGCAGAATGCCAGCGCTGAGCAGCACGGCTGACACTGCGCCGGTCGCTCGCGCCAGGGGAGGGGAGGTCATCACTCGTCCAGCGTAGCGGAGCGCCGATCCTGCGGTGCACGGCATGGCAGCAGGCGATCGGCCGCTTGAGCGCATAGACTCTGATGGCGGCACGCCGTGACCGCAGAGCACCAGCGACGACGAAAGGGTGGAAGCGTGGCAGTCAAGAAGGCCTCGGACAAGGAATACGGAGCGCGTCAGCTCTCCGTCCTCGAAGGGCTTGATGCCGTGCGCAAACGCCCGGGAATGTACATCGGCTCGACCGATTCGCGCGGGCTCATGCACTGCCTGTGGGAGATCATCGACAACTCCGTCGACGAGGCCCTCGGCGGCCACGGCGAGGACATCGACATCACCTTGCACCCGGATGGTTCCGTCACCGTCGCCGACAACGGCCGCGGCATCCCCGTCGACATCGAACCCAAGACCGGGCTGACCGGCGTTGAGGTCGTCATGACGAAGCTGCACGCCGGCGGGAAGTTCGGCGGCGGATCCTACGCTGCCGTCGGCGGACTGCACGGTGTCGGCGCCTCCGTCGTCAACGCACTTTCGGCGCGTCTCGACGTCGAGGTCACCCGTGCCTCGAAGATCTACCGGATGTCGTTTCAGCGCGGCAAGCCCGGCCGCTTCGATGACAGCAGCGGCGAGCCGTCCCCGGACAACCCCTTCACCCCCTTCAAGAAGGCCTCCGAACTCGACATCGTCGGCAAGGCCAAGCGCGGCGCGACCGGCACCCGCGTGCGCTACTGGGCTGACCCGCAAATCTTCCTCAAGGACGCCGACTTCACCTACGGCGCGCTCATCGACCGCGCCCGCCAGACGGCGTTCCTCGTTCCGGGCCTGGCGATCCGCGTGACCGACAACCGGGGGATCGCCCGCGACGAGACCGGCGAGATCATCGAATCCCGGGCCGAGGAGTTCCGCTTCGACGGCGGCATCTCCGAGTTCGTCGACCACCTCGCCCATGACGAAGCGCTGACCGACACCTGGCGGCTGACAGGTTCGGAGACCTTCAAGGAGACCGTGCCCGTCCTCGACGATCAGGGCCATATGGTCTCGACCGAAGTCGAACGCGAGATCGGCGTCGACATCGCGCTGCGCTGGGGCCGGGACTACGAGACCCGGGTCAAGAGCTTCGTCAACATTATCGCGACACCCAAGGGCGGCACCCACGTCGCCGGCTTCGAAACCGCGTTGCTGCGCACCGTGCGCAAGGCCGTGGAGGCCAACGCCCGCAAGCTCAAGGTCGGCAAAGACAAGCTGGAGAAGGACGATGTGCTCGCCGGCCTGACAGCTGTCGTCACGGTGCGGATGGCCGAACCGCAGTTCGAGGGCCAGACGAAGGAGGTGCTCGGCACCTCGGCCGTGCGTCAGATCGTGGCCCGGGCCGTCGACCGGCAGCTCGGGGAGATCCTGACCTCGACGAAGCGCCCGCAGAAGCAGCAGGCGATGCTGCTGATGGAGAAGGTCGTCTCCGAGATGAAGTCCCGGATCTCGGCGCGCACGCACAAGGAGAATCAGCGGCGCAAGACTGCGCTGGAATCCTCGTCCCTGCCCGCCAAGCTCTACGACTGCCGCAAGAACGACCTCGACCGATCCGAGCTGTTCATCGTCGAGGGTGACTCGGCGATGGGCACCGCCAAGCAGGCCCGGGACTCTGAGTTCCAGGCGCTGTTCCCCATCCGCGGCAAGATCCTCAACGTGCAGAAGGCTTCGGTCGGTGACATGCTTGCCAACGTCGAATGCTCGGCCCTCATCCAGGTGATCGGCGCCGGCACCGGCCGCACCTTCGACGTCGATGCCGCCCGCTACGGCAAGATCATCATCATGACCGACGCCGACGTCGACGGCGCGCACATCCGCACGTTGCTGCTGACGCTGTTCTTCCGCTACATGCGCCCGCTCGTCGAGGCCGGCCGCGTCTACGCCGCCGTGCCGCCGCTGCACCGCATCGAGGTGATCAACCGCGGCAAGGCCAACGACTACATCTACACGTATTCGGAGAAGGAGCTCACCCGCGAGCTGCGCAAGCTCGACCGGTTGAAGAAGGCGTACAAGACCCCTCAGCGATACAAGGGCTTGGGCGAGATGGACGCCGACCAGCTGGCCGAGACGACGATGGATCCGCAGCTGCGTTCGCTCAGGCGTGTGACGATGGCCGATGCAGAAGCCGCGGAGACGACGTTTGGACTGCTGATGGGCTCTGAGGTCGCACCCCGCAAGCAGTTCATCGTCTCCGGTGCCGCAGTCCTCGACGCCGAGAAGATCGACGCCTGATCACGGCTGCTCAGACGCTGAGCAGTTCGACCAGCGCGACCACCGGCGGACTGACGACCAGCGCTGCCGAGACGATGACGACTGCCGAGCGCAGCGCCCCAGACGGCTGCGGCAGCGGATGCTCCAACCGGGCGAGCCGCTCAGCGCTCAGAGTCCGGCTGTAATGTCCGGCCTGCATGCGGCTCATCTCCCGGACAGCGGCCGCAAGGTCATCAGCCGGCACCTCGCGGCGGGCCACATCATCGGCCATCACCTCGATGAGCCGGGTCACCTGGTCGAGCGCCTGGCGCGCGGCCGGCAGAAAGGGAAGTGCATGCTGCCAAGCGGCGAAGGGCAGCACGACGAGTTCGTGTCGGCTGCGCAGGTGGGCGCGCTCATGCGCGACGACAGCATCGCGTTCAGCAGGGCTGAGGGCGGCGATCAATCCCGTTGAGAGCACCGTGGTGCCGTGTTGGCCCTGCGGCAGGCAGTAGGCGACGAGCTCATCGACCTTGAGGATCCTCGTATTCGGCAGCTCCTGCGACGGCTCGGTGAGCACCGCGACAAGTTCCGCATGCCGACGACGCTGACGCCGCACCCTGATCCAGTGGATCACCAAGCTGCTGAGCAGACGCAGCAGCAGTGCAACCCCCAGGCCGACGAGCAGCCAGTTCCACCAGCTGAGAGCGCTGAGGCTGCGCTCATCTGCCGGTCCCGGGGTTCGGGTGAAGGGCATGAATGCGAGGATGAGGACCGCCGACGTCAGCGACAGCCCGCCGGCCAGGCCGATGGCCTGCCACAGCAGCAGACGCGCCGCCGGGTCACGGCTTCCGGGGTAACGGGCGAAGAGCCGGGGGATCGGCCAGGCAAGGACTACCGCGAGCGCTGTGAGCAGCACTGCGCTGAAGAGCATCAGGGAAGTGGGACTGTCAGCTGTCGGCGCCGCGGCGCTGGAGGAGCCGGCTGAGGAATGCCGTGTCGGAATCGGAGACAGTGCCGAGGAAGCGCGCGAGCACAGCCTGGCGGTCCGACGCCTGGTCGAGGACCTCATTCATGAGCTCGGCGACGTGCTCCTCGCGAGTGGAGAGCGCAAGATAGCGGTGCGGGCGCTCGGAGCGGTCTCGACGAGCGAAGCCCTTCTTCTCCAGGCGCGTGAGAACCGTATGCACGGTCGTCAGCGCGAGGTCGCGGTCAGCCAGCGCGATCCGGAGCTCGGCAGCGGTCATCCCGTCGACTGAGTTCCACAGCGCATTCATGACACTGCGCTCGAGTTCACCCAGAGTTGCCACCTACGTACTCTCCCTGTCGTGGTTTCGCCTGCTTTTAGCAACAGTTTAGTGCTGATATTGATGAGCACCTGACATAGTCCAATACGGCGTGTCCGTTTCAGGCCACCTCCCAGTAAAGCTCAGGGGCACAGCAGGGTCAAGGAAAATCTCGCCAGCGAGCGCTTCGGGCCCGTCTCGCGCACAGTTCAGCTAATGAGACGGCAGGGCGTGCGATGTGGGCTTTCGAACGCTAGCGCGGCCAAGCCGATACTCTACTTGCAGGTAGATTTCCCAGCCCGCAGGCAGGAATTCCCCAGCCTGCGCGGAGACAGGAGGAAAAGGTGGATCCGGTACTGATCGGCCGATGGCAGTTCGGCATCACTACGGTGTACCACTTCTGGATGGTGCCGCTGACCCTCGGATTGGGTCTGCTGGTTGCGATCCTGCAGACCATGTATCACCGCACCGGCAACGAGATGTGGCTGCGTGCCACGAAGTTCTGGGGCAAGCTGTACCTCATCAACTTCATCATGGGTGTTGCCACCGGCATCGTCCAGGAGTTCCAGTTCGGCATGGCGTGGTCGGAGTACTCGCGCTTCGTCGGCGACGTCTTCGGGGCTCCGCTGGCGATGGAGGCGCTCATCGCCTTCTTCCTCGAATCGACATTTCTCGGTCTGTGGATCTTCGGCTGGGGCCGCCTCAACCGCAAGGTCCACCTCGGCGTGCTGTGGGCTGCTGTCATCGGCTCGTGGATTTCGGCCTACTTCATCATCGTGGCCAACTCCTGGATGCAGCACCCAGTCGGCGTTGAGATCATCGACGGACGACCGCAGATGGTCGATGTCGGCGCAGTGCTGATGAACAACACCGCCTGGGCTGCATATACCCACACCCTCGCCGGATCAGTTGCAGTCGGTGGCGCCTTCCTGCTCGGCATCGCCTGGTACCACCTGTGGCGCCGGCGGGTCGACGGCATCGACACCGTTGACGAGAAGACCGGCCGCGTCATCGTCGGCTCTGCTCCCGAGGTGCCTGGCCGCGACGAGAAGGACCACACCGTGTGGTACAAGTCCCTGCGCATCGGCGCCTGGGCTGCAGTCATTGCCTTCGTCTTCGTCGCCATCACCGGCGACATCCAGGCCAAGCTCATGTACGAACAGCAGCCGATGAAGATGGCGTCGGCAGAGGGCGCCTGCCACGACGGGAGCGAGTTCTCCGTGCTCACGATCGGCAACCTGGCGTCGAATCAGTGTGACGACGTCACCCCGGTCATCGAGGTCCCCGGACTGCTGTCCTTCCTGGCCAACGGCGACTTCAACACCGAGGTGCCCGGCGTCAACACCCTCATCCCTGAGTACCAGGAGAAATACGGCACGACGCTGCCGGAAGGTGAGATGTACGGCCCCTACTCCGGGCAGGAAGTCGATTACCAGCCGCTCATGATCGTCACCTACTGGGGCTTCCGCCTCATGATCGGCTTCGGCGTTCTCGGCGCAGCTGCGGCAGCCTACGCGCTGATCGTCACCCGCAAGGGCACCGTGCCGCGCTCGACGTTCCTCTCACGCCTGGCGCTGTGGGGAATCGCGGCACCGTTCATCGCGAACTCTGCCGGCTGGGTGTTCACCGAGATGGGCCGTCAGCCGTTCGTCGTCGCGCCGAACCCCGACCCGTCGGGAGTCGACGGGGTGTTCCTCTACACGGCGGCTGCGATCTCACCATCGGTCAGCGCAGCGGAGATGCTCTTCTCACTCATCGCGCTCACGCTCATCTACGGAGTGCTCATGGTCTTTGAGCTCAGGCTCATCATGGTTTACTCCCGCGGTGGCGTCGTCTCAGCCATGCCGGAGATCGACAAGGCCAACTACAAACCCACAGTCGACAAGAGTGACGACGACGTACTGTCGTTCGCGTACTAAGGGGAGAACATGGATCTTCTGCCGACAATCTGGTTCATTCTCATCGCCGTTCTCTGGCTCGGCTACCTGTTCCTCGAAGGATTCGACCTCGGCGTCGGGATGCTCCTCAAGGGCTTCTCCCGCGACGAGAAGGAGCGCCGCGTGCTGCTCAACACCATCGGGCCCGTCTGGGACGGCAACGAGGTGTGGCTGCTCACCGCTGGCGGAGCGACCTTCGCAGCTTTCCCCATGTGGTACGCATCGCTGTTCTCAGCGCTGTATCTGCCGCTGACGCTCGCGCTGCTGGCACTCATCCTGCGCGCTGTCGCCATCGAGTACCGCGGCAAGGTCCACACAGAGGCCTGGCGCAACGGCTGGACCTGGTGTCTGTCTGGCGGTTCCGCCCTCGCAGCTTTCTGCGTCGGTGCGATGCTGGCGCTGACCACCACCGGTCTGCCGCTCAACGAGAACGGTGACAACATCGGCGGTGCCTTCGCCTGGGTCAACATCTACGCCATCATCGGCGGACTCGGCGTCGTCGGGTTCTGCCTGCTGCACGGCCTGCTGTTCATCTCGCTCAAGACCGATGGAGAAGTCCGCTTCCGGGCACGCGCACTGGCCGCCAAGCTGGCCCCGGTGTTCCTGCTGCCGCTGGTCGCCTGGGTCATCATCGTCCAGGTCATGCACGGAGGACTCCTCGGCTGGGTCCTCATCGTCGTCGCCGCGGCAATGGCCGCCCTCATGTGGGTGCAGATCCGCCGCGGTTCCGAGAAGTCGGCCTTCTTCGCCCAGAGCCTCTTCCTCGCCGTCGGTGTCACCACCGTTTTCCTGGCGATCTACCCCAAGGTTCTGCCGTCGACGGTCGATGACAGCTTCTCGCTGACGGTCTCGAACGCCTCCTCCTCGGGATACACGCTCACCGTCATGCTCATCGTCGCGATCGTCTTCGTGCCGATCGTGCTGGCCTACCAGATCTGGAGCTACTCGGTCTTCGCCAAGCGTCTGAAGACCGAGCACATCCCGCCAGCCCACCAGGTGCCGGTCGCAATCCGCAGTCACCATCAGTGACCCGGACACAGCGCCGATCGCCTGTCGCCATAGCGCTCGCGGCCCCACAGGGCCGGCGGGCGCTATGGCTGCTCGGCCTCATCGCGGCAGCCCAAGCACTCGGCCTCATCCTCGTCGCTGACGGCATCGCCCGCGGCATCGTCGCAGCGATGGAAGGTCGGCCAATCACGATGGCCGCAGCGCTCGGCATCATCGGCGCCCTCATCCGCGGGCTGGCCACCTGGGCTTCGAAGACTGCCGGTGCGCGCGCTGCCGTGGGATTCAAGACCACGCTGCGCTCCCGCCTCGTTGACCGCAGCCTCGCCGGCTCGGGTCGAGACCTGCCGGCCTCAGACGGTGCCCTCGCGCTCACCGCGACCCGCACCCTCGATGATCTCGACGACTACTTCACCGGGGTGCTGCCCGCTCTGCTTGCAAGTGCGCTCATCCCCGGCCTCATCATCGTCCGGGTCCTCTTCACCGACTGGGTCAGCTCCCTCATCCTCATCCTGACCCTGCCGCTCGTGCCGATGTTCATGATCCTCATCGGCCGCTACACCGAGAACCGCGTCGCCGACGCCACGCGCGCCCTCGACCAGCTCTCGACCAACATCGTCGAACTCGCCCGCGGCCTGCCCGTCCTCGTCGGTCTCGGCCGGGTCACCGCCCAGACGGCTGCACTGCGGCGCATGAGCACCAGCTACCGCGCCACGACGATGCAGACCCTGCGCGTGGCCTTCATCAGCGCACTGGCATTGGAGCTCATCGCCACGATCTCCGTCGCGGTCGTCGCGGTCTTCATCGGCGTGCGCCTTGTCTACGGGCACATGGGCTTGGAAGCCGGGCTCTTCGCCCTCATCCTTGCCCCGGAGTGCTTCCTGCCGCTGCGCCGCCTGGGTGCTGCATTCCACTCGACTGAAAACGGTGTGGCCGCCTACGACCGTGTCACCGAGATGACCGATCACCCTGTCGCCGAGCGCATCGGACAGGAATCAGCATCTGAAATCTCGCAGACCGCCCCTGCCGGTGCACCGATTACCTTCGATGAGCTCAGCGTCTCCTACGCCTCCCGCCAGCAGCCGGTGCTGCCGCCGCTGACCGCCGAGGTGCCGAGCACCGGCCTCACCGCGGTCACCGGCACCTCAGGCTCGGGCAAGAGCACACTGCTCGGCGTGCTCGCAGGCTTAGTCCGCAGCACTGAGGCAGGGGAGTGCCGCATCACCGGCAGCCTGACCGGTGTCCCCGCCCGCGTGGCCTACGCCGGGCAGGGTCCGCGGATGTTCGAACCGACTGTCATCGAAGAGCTCTCGCTGTACGCCGGCCGGCAGCTCAGCGCCGAGGAGGCCGCCGAGATCTCAGCCGCGGCAGCTCTCGATGTCGACCCTGAGATGCCGTGCGCTGCGCTGAGCCCAGGGGAGCAGCGCCGACTGGCCATTGCCCGTGTGCGCGCCCAAGGCGACGCCGAACTCATCCTCGTCGACGAACCGACTGCCCATCTCGACGCAGCAGCGGCAGCCGCCGTCCGGCAGACCCTTCACCGACTCGCGCGCACTCGGCCGGTCATCGCCGCGACCCACGACTCGACCCTCGTCTCCGAAGCTGATGCACACATCCGCCTCACCCCTGCCTCGCGACCGGCTGTCACCGATCGGTCAGTCCCCGCGCCTTCTGCGGTCGACACCACGGCCGGTGATGCAGCCGCTCCGGCGAGCACCCGGGTGACGGCTCCAGCCGACGAGCAGACGGCTGTGGACGCAGTGCCGACGGGCACGCTGCTGCGTCGCCTGGCAGCGGCAGTCGACATGCGCTCGGTGAAGTTCTGGCTGGCAGTCTTCTACGGAGTCGCCGCAGTTGCCGCCGGCGCCGCACTCACCGGCGTGTCTGCCTGGCTCATCGTCCGCGCCTCGGCCCAGCCGCCGATCATGTACCTGCTCGTCGCGATCGTCGGCGTGCGATTCTTCGGACTGTCGCGCGCGGTGTTCACCTACCTGCAGCGACTGGCGCTGCACGATGCAGTGCTGCGCGCCCTCATCGACCTGCGCGAGCGGATGTGGACCGGTTTCGCCCGCACCGGCACCGCCAACCGCACCCTGCTGCGCGGCGATATCGCACTCACGCGATTCATCGCCGATGTCGACGACATCCGCGACATCGCACCCCGTGTCGTGCTGCCCCCAGTCGTCGCCCTCGGCGTGACGATCGCCGCTGTCGGAACCCTGGCTGTCATCGCCTGGGAAGCCGCACTCATCATGCTCGCCGGCGGCCTGCTGTGCCTGTGCGCCGCACCGTGGGTGACCCTGCGCGCCGACCGCACAGCCAGCAGCGCAACCCTGGCCGCCCGGCAGCGCGCTCTCGGTGTGCTCTCGCGCCTGCTCTATGCCCGCGAGGACCTCATCGCTGCAGGCCGCACCGAACCGGCAGCCGCACAGTTCGCGCACGCCGATACCTCGGCGGCGGCCTACGAATCAGCAGCGATCCGCGCCACGGGCCTCGGAGAGGGCATCATCACCGCAGTCGGCGTGCTCACCGGCATCATCATGATCCCGGTGCTCGCCGGACAGGTCGCAGCCGGTGAGCTCAGCGGCGAACTCCTCGCCGTCACCGTGCTGCTGCCGCTGGCACTCATCGACGCCTTCGCCGACTCGTTGACCGCGGTCCAGCAGTGGCCGGGGCTGGCCCGGATCCTTGCCCGCGTCGACGACCTCGACCCGGCAGGTGAAGAAGGCGGGCTCGCCACAGGTGTGAGGCCCGAGCAGATCACCCAGCTGACCCTGTCGGACGTCTCGGCGCGCTGGCCGGGCACCCAGTCCGACGTCTTCACCGGCCTGAACGCCGTGCTGCCCCGCGGCGGAGTGGCTGCTGTCACCGGGCCGTCAGGATCCGGTAAGACGACCCTGGTCAGCGTGCTGCTGCGCTTCCTCGACCCGCGCACCGGCCGCTACCAGCTCAACGACACCGACGCGCTGGCCTGCCTGCCGATGGACTTGGCCGGGCGGATCTCCTGGTGCCCGCAGGAGGCGCATGTCTTCGACTCGACGCTGCGCGCGAACCTGCTCATCGCCCGGCCGCGCGAGGACAAACCCAGCGATGCCGAGCTGCTCTCCGCGCTCGAACGCGTCGGGCTCGGCGAGCTCGCCGCAGACATCGGACTCGACGAGCGCATCGGTGCCGGCGGCGGGCATCTGTCCGGCGGTCAGCGGCAGCGCCTCGCCGTGGCGCGCACCCTGCTTGCCGACGCCGAGGTGGTGGTTCTCGATGAGCCGACCGCGCACCTCGACGAGGAGATGGCAGCCGCACTCATGGCCGACCTGCGCGGGGGACTGGCCGAGGAACTCGTCGTCCTCGTCACCCATGATCCGTCCCTCATCACCGAGACCGACGTCCCCGTCCAGCTGGCAGGCTGAACCCCTGCCCATCTCTGACACGGGCATGGCCGGCTGAACAGGAGATCTCCTGCTCAACCGGCTCTTCTCAGAAGGTCAGTCGCGCTTGGTTCCGAACATGATCTCGTCCCAGCTGGGAACCGAGGACCTGCCGTTCTTCTTCTTCGGCTCCTCACCGGCTGGCTCTGCGCTCTCACCGGCATCAGCCTCGATACCCGAGGTGGACGCGCCGCTCTGCGGTTCGGCTGCGGCCGTGCTTCCCGTTTGTGGAGCGTCCGGCTGCGAGGTCATGATCGGCTGCGTCGAATTGCGGCCATCGCTGACACCGGGCTCATCGAGAAGCGAGGGCTGATCATCGAAGATGTCGAATGTCGACTGTGCGGCACTAGCCGGTGCAGCATTCGACTGGCCGCTGCTGGGCTGCTCGGCCGGCAGCGGAAGACGGCCGGCATCATCGGCCTCGTCTGGGGCGCTGAGCGCGGTATGTGCACCATCGGGCCGGGCGGCCGGCGCATCGGCAACGGCGTGCAGGCGACCACGGCTCTGCTGCTGGGGAGCCGGCTGCACCGGTGCGTCGGCAGCAGCGTCGACCGGATCGACGCCGGGAGCTGACTCACCGGTGCGCGGACCTTGCGAACCGAGCACGCCGTTCTCAGCACTGCGGCTGCGACGGCGGCGGAGGCTCTCAAGAATGCGGCCGGTCTCGGCCTGGTGGTCGCGTAGCGGCGTCGCATCCGAGCCGGAGGAGTCCTGGTGCTCGGCGTTGTAGGCACGTTCGCTGCCGGAACCGTAGTTCGGAATCGGCCCCGAATCCGTCGGACCGGAATCAGCCAGCCAACGGGCCTCATCGTCGAGCGGGATCATCGATCCACGTGAGTACTCCCAGCCGGCGCGGCGCCGGCGATCGGCGGCGATGAAGGACAGCTCGACGTACCAGCTGCCGGAATTCTGCTTCCAGGCATCCCAGGACATCGTCTCGATATCGACATCACGCAGCTTCAGGCGCTCTTCGCACAGGCGGACGAGCGGGGAGGGCGAATCATCGGGGGAGCTGTCCGGGTAGACGAGGGTTTCACGAGCCTGCCGGGAGATGTGCCCGCGCTCAGCGAGCACCGGATGCTCGTAGCGGCGGATGTGCTCCAGGGACTCCCCGGTGGTATCAGCGACCTCCTCGGCCGTCATGCCCGAGCGGATCATCGCCTGGATGTCTCGCGGACGGACGTGCTGGCCGTGACGCTGCTGCTTCTGCGCAGCCGAATCGAGCCGGTGGGCGCGGATGGCGGCGTAGAGGCTTTCGTCGATCGGGAGGAGATAGTCATTGCCGGCGGCGTCGCTCAGCTGCAGGTGCTCGCCGTCGCTGTGCACACCGCGAAACGTCAGCTCCGTCATTGCCTCACCTTCCACATAATCCGGTTGAACCCGATCGTGTCACACCGTCAACGGCAAACCGCGCAGATATTCGGGCGAGTCGTGAGACAGACGCTCCCACCAGCCTGACCGCCGTGGCGAGGGACAGCCGAGGTCCTAGAATGGAGCCCGTGACCACTTCGAATCTCAAACCCTTTGACGCAGTCGTGCTCATGTCCTTCGGCGGGCCGGAACGCCCCGAAGACGTGCTGCCGTTCCTCCAGAACGTCACACGCGGGCGCGGCATCCCAGACGAACGCCTCACCGAAGTCGGCGAGCACTACTACTCCTTCGGCGGCCGTTCACCGATCAACGAACAGAACCGAGTGCTCAAGTCTGCGCTCGAAGATGCCTTCGCCGCACGCGGAATCGACGCCCCAGTGCTGTGGGGCAACCGCAATTGGGACCCATTCCTGGCCGATGTGCTGCGTGAGCGCGCAGCAGAAGGAGCACGCACGTTCCTCGCCATCGACACCTCGGCGTACTCCTCCTACTCCTCGTGCCGCCAGTACCGCGAAGACTTCGCCGGCGTGACGGCTCAGCTTGCTGACGACGGCATCGATGTCGAGATCGACAAGATCCGCCAGTACTACAACCACCCGGGATTCGCCCAAGCCGAACTCGATGCAGTGCGCGCTGCCCTGACTGACTTCCGCGCACAGGTCGGAGAGATCGACCCCGCCAAGCACCGACTGCTCTACGTCACACACTCGATCCCGAACGCCATGCAGTCGGCATCCGAGGTCCGGACCGCCGGCTACCAGGGCCAGCACCAGCAGCTCATCGACTGGATCGCCGACCAGCTCGGCGGCGAGCTGACGCTCGACGCTGAACTCGTCTACTGCTCCCGCTCCGGCCCGCCGCATGTGCCGTGGCTCGAACCAGACGTCAACGACCGGATGGCAGAGCTGAAGGACGAGGGCGTAGAAGGCGTCATCCTCGTGCCGATCGGATTCGTCTCCGATCATATGGAGGTCAAGTTCGACCTCGACACCGAGGCCAAGCAGACTGCTGGCGAACTCGGGATGGCCTTCACCCGGGCCGCCACCGTCGGCACGCATGAGGCCTTCGTCTCCGGACTCGTCGATCTCGTCGAAGAGCGGGCCGCCCAGCGCCGCGGTGAGAACGTCGAGGCGCCGGCGGTCACTCCGGAGGGCCCGCTGGTGCCCGGCAGCGGCGCGTGCTCGATCGAATGCTGCCGGGGTATGCGGGACAAGCCCGTTCTCCCGCAGTGGGAATCCGCCGCAGGCTGACGTCTCCTCCCTGCTGCACACTCATGCCCTCACCTGCTGACAGGTGAGGGCATGAGCGTTCAGCGGTGCGAGCGCGGCGCCTGACTCGGCAGAGAACGGGTCTCAGCGCTGGAGCCGAGCTCCGATGCTGGTCAGGGATGAACGGCGGCTCGGGGAGGGGGACTCAGCTGTCGTTCGGATCCTCGACGATCGGGATCTGTCCGGTCTCGGTGGCCAGGACGCGCTTCATTGCACCGGTGTCGACATCATTGGCATCGGCCAGGTCGACGATTCCTTCGAGCTGCCCGACGAGAGATTCGACGAGATGCTCATTGTCTTCACGGCGTGCCTGCGCGAGCTGCTCCTGCAGTTCGCTGACGCGCTTATCAAGCTCATTCTCGAATTCGCTCATGCCGTTTCCTTCTCGTTTCGACATCGGTGGATAAGGTCTCAGCTTACCCATCGTCTTCCCTTTTGTGCCGCACACCGGCATCGTCTGAGGATCGATGTGGTGAATCACAAGTGTCTTTGCTGGCTTCCTGTTGCGAAATGACCCGATGGCGGGCACAATTCCATGAGATACAAAACGGTGTCACGACATAGGCATGAGTGGTACTCTATGGCGACCGTCCACTCCAATTCACATATCAGCGGAGAGTGATCAGGCCAGATGGCGACAGACTACGACGCACCTCGTAAGCAGGAAGACGAACTCAGCAGTGACTCCCTTGAAGAGCTGAAGGCTCAGCGAAATCAGCAGCAGGCCAGCCAGGTCGATGAAGACGAGGCGGTTGCAGCAGAAGGGTTCGAACTCCCGGGTGCCGATCTGTCCAACGAGGAGCTGTCGGTGCGCGTTCTGCCGAAGCAGAACGACGAGTTCACCTGCATGGAGTGCTTCCTTGTGCGGCATCACTCGCAGCTGGCCACCGATGAAGGCGGCGTGCCGATCTGCACCGACTGTGCCGGCTGAGCAGCGAGCGAGCTGAGAACAGACGATAGGAGCACCGGAATCCTGCGGGATTGCCGGTGCTCTTTCGCATTCAGTCGCTGCAGTGGCGCTGCATCAGCGCTGGGAGTTCAGTGCAGCAGCAAGCGCCTGCGGATCCTTCGATGAGACCAGCCAGTATGGCGTCGGGTCTTCTGGGTCGTTGATGATGACCTTGACCAGCAGCGGCTCCCACGGCCGGAGCATGAGGAAGGCAAGCGCATCGAGCAGCGGCCCGCGCTCGGCGAACGACTGCGCCTTGTCACAGGGCTGAGCCTCAGCGATGAAGCTGCGCTCGATATGCGCCGGACCGGCGATGAACTCCGTGTCGCTGACGATGATGACAGCCGACGCCGACCGCAGCCACCCGGCCACGAGTGCGAAGACGACGATGGGAACCACCATCGCACCCCAGCTCCAGACGGGGAAGACGATCGCTGCAGTCATCGCGGACAGAAACGCAGCAACGAACCACCAGCCGAAGGTCGGCCAGAGCCGTTCACGGTAGCGCACAGTGTTCGAGGAATCAGTCGTGGCGGGCATGCTTCAAGTATCCCACAGACCAGCGACCGGCAGCAGTCAGGGCAGGTCGGGCAGAACCGGACGCCGCGAGACGGTGGCACTGGCTCGGGTACCGGGCTAAAGTGCGTCAATGTGGCATATGAAGAACTGCGGATAGAGATCAGACAGCTCGACCCGGACATCGCCCTGCCCTCCTACGGACACCGCGGCGACGCCGGGGCTGACCTGTGCGCAACCGAGGACGTCGTGCTCGAACCGGGCCAGCGGCGCGCAGTGGGCACCGGCATCGCGATCGCCCTGCCAGAGGGCTATGCCGGATTCGTGCACCCGCGCTCCGGCCTGTCCACCAAGCACGGGATCACCGTCGTCAACAGCCCCGGCACCATCGACGCCGGGTACCGCGGAGAGATCAAGGTGCCGCTCATCAACGTCGACCCGCACGCCGCCTACACGATCCGCCGCGGCGACCGCATCGCCCAGCTCATCATCCAGCGGGTCATCCACGCCGACTTCTGCCTCGTCGACAGCCTGGAGGACTCCGAGCGCAGCGACCGCGGCTTCGGATCCACCGGAGGCTTCACCGCCGGCGAGCACGATCCGCGGCACTGACCATCCGTCAGAGGACTACACCGACGACCATCCGCTGAGGAAGGAACCATGGGACTGTTCGACATTTTCTCCAAGAAGAAGCGCAGCGACGACACCGACGAGGAACTCGACACCACCGCTGAGACCGTCACCGACGACGACGTCGCAGACGACGAGCCCACCGTCGCCGACAGCTCTGACGACAGCGACGAGCCGGAAGGCCCCTTCGCCGCAGCCGAAGCAGCCGAGGATGACGACGACGAAGACGAGGAGTTCGCCAAGGCCGCTCCGCTCGACCGCGATGAGAAGGGCCCCTTCGACTCGGAAGAGGAGTTCCCCGACGTCCACCGCATCGACCTCGGCGCCCTCCAGGTGCCGGTGCGCGACGGCATGCAGATGCGCCTGGACGCTGAGGAGAAGACCAACAAGATCGTCGCCGTGACGATCCAGCACAGCGGCGGCGCCCTGCAGCTGCAGGTCTTCGCCGCACCCACCTCCGAAGGCGTGTGGAACTCCGTGCGCGGCCAGATCGAGGACAACATCAGCCAGCGCGGCGGGCAGACCGATGAGCTCTACACCGAACTCGGCCGTGAGCTGCTCACCCGCATCCCGGCCACCGCACCCGATGGCCGCAAGGGACTGCGCATCGCCCGGTTCGCCGGCGTCGACGGACCGCGCTGGTTCATCCGCGGCGTGTTCTCCGGCAAGGCGATCGACGATGAGGAGGTGCGTGCACTGTTCGTCGAGCAGTTCCGCAACATCGTCGTCCACCGCGGCACCGAGCCGATGCCGCCGCGCGAGCTGCTGCCGCTGACCGCACCGCAGATGCAGAAGGCCGAAGACTCAGCCGAGGAAGCCGAGAAGAAGGACGACATCAATCCCTTCGAACGCGGCCCCGAGATCACGGAAGTCCGCTGACCTCCCACGCCCATGCTGCTCACGCGCTTCCTCGAACGATTCGGCTCAACGGACTCGACTGACGCCGAGGACGTCCACCGCCGGCTGTCCCAACTGGAGGGCACGACCCCGATCGCTGAGATCACCGCGCGCCGTGAGGTGACCGTCGGCGGGGTCGTCGTCGCACTCACCCGGTCTGTGCCGCAGTCCAGCCCGCGCCTGGACATCAGCGTCTCCGACGGCACCGGGATCGTCCATGCCCGCTTCCTGGGCATGCGCGACATCCCCGGCATCACCGCCGGACGCACCCTGCTGCTGACCGGCTGCTTCACCCTCAGCGACTCGACGGTGCTGACAGCGCTCAATCCGCGCTACGAGCTCATCGACACTCAGTCGGACTGATCCTCAGCCGTCTCGCGCTCATCGGTGTGGCCGTCATCGGTGCGCAGCAGATTCTGCAGACGGTCGTGCTGATCCGGTGAGGTGATGAAGAACAGCTCATCGCCGTCATCGACGACATCGTCAAACGACGGGGCGAAGGCCTTCTCATTGCGCACGATCGCCACCAGTGCGGTGTCCGGCGGCCAGGAGATCGCCCCGATCCGCTTGCCGACCGCCGCCGACTTCTCGTGCACGGTGAACTCCATGAGCGTGGCCTGCCCGCGCTCGAAGCTCATGAGGTGGACGAGGCCGCCGACCTCGACGGCCTCCTCAACGAGTGCGGTCATGAGCCGCGGGGTCGATACGGCGACATCGACGCCCCAGTTCGAGTCGAACAGCCACTCATTGCGCGGGTTGTTCACCCGCCCGATCGTGCGCGGGACCCCGAACTCCATCTTCGCGATCAGGCTGAGCACGAGATTCGTCTTGTCATCACCGGTGGCCGCGACGACGACATCAGTCTCCTCCAGCCCGGCCTCTGCCAGGCCGTTGAGCTCGCAGGCATCGGTGAGCAGCCACGAGGCACCGGGCACCTTGTCGTGGCGCACGGCGTCCTTGTTCTTGTCGACGAGCAGCACGTCATGACCGTTGTCGAGCAGCTCCCGGGCGACCGAACGGCCGACTGAGCCGGCTCCGGCGATGAGGATCTTCACTCTTCTTCCTCCTCGGTGATCGGCTCGTCGAGAATCTGCGTGACACGGTCGAGGACTGCGTGCTCGCACATGATGTGCACAAGGTCCCCGTCCTGGATGAGGGTCTCCGGACGCGCCAGCATCCCCTCACCCAGCCGCGTGATGTAGGCGACTCGACCAGGGATCGCCTCCTCCACCTCGGCGACGGGGCGGGCGATCCAGTCCGGGTGCAGGTGCACCTCGGCGAGCACCATCCGGCCCGAGGGGTCGCGGAACTCCGCGGCCGCGCCCTGCGGAATGAGCTTGCGCATCATCCGGTCGGCCGTCCAGCGCACCGTGGCCACCGTCGGGATCCCGAGGCGCTCGAACACCTGGGCGCGCAGCGGATCGTAGATCCGGGCGGCGACATTGCGCACCCCGAAGGTCTCACGCGCCACCCGCGCGGCGAGGATGTTGGAGTTGTCGCCGCTGGAGACCGCCGCGAAGGCGTAGGCCTCGCCGGTGCGGGCACGCTCGAGCGTGTCGCGGTCGAAGCCGAGGCCGGTGATCGTCGAACCGGAGAAGTCGCGGCCGAGCGCGCGGAAGGAATCGGGGTCGCGGTCGACGACGGCGACGGTGTGGCCGCTGGCGTCGAGGGCGCGCGCGAGCGAGGCGCCGACGCGTCCGCATCCCATGACGACGAAGTGCATCCCTGACCTCTTCCTGCGCCTGCAGCCGTGCCCTCCCAGCCCGGCCGTGCTCTACGATTGAGCACGTGGCACGTAATTTTTCGTCTGCCGTCAAAAGACTACTCGTTGGACGGCCCTTCCGCAGTGACCGGCGCAGGCCGGTGCCGCTGCGCAAGCGCCTGGCGATGCCGGTCTTCGCCTCCGACATGCTGTCATCGGTGGCCTACGCGCCTGACGAGATCCTGCTGGCCCTCTCGCTCTCCGGGCTCGTCGCCCTGACCGTCTCGCCGTGGATCGGCCTGGCCGTCGGTGTCGTCATCCTCGTCATCGTCTGGTGCTACCGGCTGAATCTGCGCGCCTACCCTGGCGGGGGAGGCGACTACGAGGTCGCCGGCAAGAACCTCGGGGTGCGCGCCGGCCGGGCAGTCGCGGCCTCCCTGCTCATCGACTATGTACTGACCCTGGCGGTGTCGATGACGATGTTCGCCTCCTACGTCGGCTCGATCGTCCCGGAGCTCAAACCGCACCGGGTCATCGTCTCCGTCATCGGCATCTTCGTCGTCACCGTGCTGGCCCTGCGCGGAACCCGCACCGCCCCGAAGCTGCTGGCGATCCCAACCTACCTTTTCCTCGCCGCAGTCTTCCTCACCCTCATCGTCGGCGCCTACCGGGTCCTCACCGGCGACACGCCGATCGCTGTCACGAGTGACTACTGGGTGCTGCCGCGGACGGACTTCGACACGCCGCTGTTCGGGCTGGCTGCCGTGTTCATCGTGCTGCGTGCCTTCACCTCCGGTTCGGTCGCCCTGGCAGGTGTGCAGACCGTCGCCACCGCCGTGCCCCGCTTCACCTCCCCGCGCGGGCACAATGCCGGCCGCACCCTGCTGCTGACCGGTGCGCTGTCGGCCACGATGCTCATCGGCATCACCTGGCTGTCCTCGGTCATCGGCATCAAATTCGTCGCCGAACCCCACATCTACCTGCTCAACCGGGCCGGCACCCCCATCAGCGCCGACTACGTCCAGGACCCGGTTCTCGGCCAGCTCGCCCACGCCGTGTTCGACAACGTGCCCGTGCTGCCCTCGATCGTGGCCGCAGTGGCAGCGCTTGTGCTCATGGCGGCAGCCAACACCGCCGTCGAGGGATTCCCCGGGCTGGCCTCGCGGCTGGCCCGAGACAGCTTCCTGCCCCGCCAGCTGGCTACCCGCGGTGACCGGCTGACCTTCTCCAACGGCATCCTGCTGCTCTCCGGGGCTGCGATCGTCCTCGTCGTCGCCTTCCGCGCCCGGGTGCCCGACCTCATCGAGCTCTATCTCGTCGGCGTGTTCTTCGCCTTCAGCCTCGGCCAGCTGGGCATGATCCGGCACTGGACCGACCGGATCCGCACGATGGTCACCTCCCCGACGCGCCGGCGGATGCAGGCCAACCGCATCATCAACACCGTCGGATTCGTCCTCGTCACCGTCGTCCTCGTCGTCGTCATCATCACGAAGTTCGCCGGCGGCGCCTGGATCGCCGTCGCCGCGATCGCCGTGCTCTACGCGCTCATGGGCCTCATCCACCGCCACTACGGCCGTGTCGCCTCCGAACTCGCCCCCGAAGAGGACGCCTCGGACACCACCCTGCCGCCGAACACCCGCGCGGTCGTCATCATCACCCAGATCCACAAGCCGGCACTGCGCGCGCTCAGCTATGCGAGGGCCAGCCGCCCGACCTCGGTGCAGGCGATCACCGTCGCCGTCGACGAGGATGCCGCCGAGGCGCTGCAGCGCGAATGGGACGAGATGGGCCTGCCGGTGCCGCTGACGATCCTCGACTCGCCGTATCGCGAACTCGTCCGCCCGGTCATGAACCACATCGCCGACATGCGCCGGCACCACCCCAACGACCTCATCGACGTCTACATCCCGCAGTACATCGTCGGCCGCCGCTGGGAGAACATCCTGCACAACCAGACGGTGCTGCGGCTGAAGTCGCGGCTGCTCATCGTGCCCAATGTCGTCGTCTCGATCGTGCCCTGGCGGCTGCGCTCCTTCACCCGCAACCAGGACGTCCTCATCCGCCGGGTCGGCGACATCGACCACGACGTCATCGGCCGGGAGCAGTGATGAGGCCCGCGCCCGAGGCGGTGGCCGGCGATGCAGTCGAGCTCACCGTCGACAAGCAGGTGGGGGAGGGCTACGGGCTGGCCCGCCACGACGGCCGGGTCGTCTTCATCTCCGGTGCCATCCCCGGCGAGCGGGTCCGTGCCGAACTCACTCAAGTCAAGAAGCGCATGGCCTACGCCCGCACCACCGAGGTGCTCCAGCCCAGCCCGCACCGGGTTCCCGACCGCCGGCAGGCCTGGGGTGCCGCCGGGGTCGGCGGCGTTGAGTTCGCCCACGTCGACCTGCCCCACTCACGGCAGCTCAAGACCGATGCCGCCGCCGAGCAGCTCGCCCGCCTCGGCGGGCTTGAGGACACCGGGCTGAGCATCGCGGCAGCCCCGAGTGAACAGGCAGCCGAAGCCGCTGATCCACACGCGGCGGCCACTACTGCCGGAACCATATGGCGGACCCGCGTGCAGCTGGCCGTCGACGCCGCAGGAACACCGGGCATGCGGGCGGCCGGCTCCCACACCGTCATCCCCGTCGACACCGTGCCGCTGGCCGCACCGGTGCTCAACGACCTCGGACTTCACACGCTGCGCCTGCCGGGACTCGAGCGCATCGAACTCACCGCAGCGCACACCTCGGGCGCGGTCGTCCTGCACACCCGGCCCGGTGCCGCACTCGACCCCGGCGTCGTCGAGACGGTCACCGCCCGGCTGGGGGAGCAGGACGGACAGTGGTCCCTGCTGCACCGCAGCAGCCAACCGGCCCGTCGCGGCGGCCGGCGCGGCAGCAAGGCGGCCCGCAACCGCGGTGGCAGCAGCCGCCTGGACGTGCTCACCGGCGCCGGCGAGGTCACTGAGCGCCTCCACCTCGACACACCCGGCGGGACGCTGGAACGGGACTTCCGGCTGCGCGCCGATGGGTTCTGGCAGGTCCACGTCGATGCCGCAGCCGTGCTCGCCGGTCAGGTCGTCGAGGCTGCCGCCGGCGCCAGCCGGGTGCTCGACCTGTACTGCGGCGCCGGCCTGCTCGCCTGCGCTGTCGGCGCAGCCCACGACGTCCCGGTCACCGGCCTGGAGGGCGCTCCCGAGGCGATCGCCGCCGCCCGCGCCAACGCCGCTGACCTCGACGCGGATTTCGGTGTCGCCCGCATCGACCGGCTGCGCGAACTGCCCGCCGCCGACGTCATCGTCCTCGACCCGCCCCGGGCCGGGGCCGGACCTGCCGTGACCGAGGCGCTGACCGCCTCGGGCGCGGAACGGATCGTCTACGTCTCCTGTGACGCCGGCACCTTCGCCCGCGACGCCCGGGCGCTGACCGCCGGCGGGTTCACACTGGCCAGCTGCCGCGGATTCGACCTGTTCCCGCTGACCGCGCACGCCGAATTCGTCTCCGTCTTCACCCGGTGAGCAGGTGTCCGGAAAGCCTCCGAGCTGGTGGAAACGCGTGTGCGGATGCGGTAAGATTTATCTTGATATCAAGATAAATTACGGCACAGTTCTGTGACGTAATCACGTGGCGGGCCAGTCCGTGCGGCTCGCCGCGCATCATCAAGTCGTGTGCCACGGAAGAGGAGAGTCACGATGAGTAACGTTGACAGTTTCGGCTCGAAGGGCACCCTGGAGGTCGGCGGCAAGTCCTATGAGATCTACCGCCTGAACTCGGTTGAGGGCTCTCAGAAGCTGCCGTTCAGCCTCAAGGTGCTGCTGGAGAACCTGCTCCGCACCGAGGACGGCGCCAACATCACCAAGGACCACATCAACGCACTGGCCAACTGGGACGCCTCGGCTGAGCCGAGCACCGAGATCCAGTTCACCCCGGCACGCGTCGTCATGCAGGACTTCACCGGTGTGCCCTGCATCGTCGACCTCGCCACCATGCGCGAGGCCGTCAAGGACCTCGGCGGCGATCCGTCGAAGATCAATCCGCTCGCCCCGGCTGAGCTTGTCATCGACCACTCCGTGCAGATCGACGCCTTCGGCTTCGAAGACGCCATCGAGCGCAACATGGACATCGAGTACGAGCGCAACGGTGAGCGCTACCAGTTCCTGCGCTGGGGCCAGACCGCCTTCGACGACTTCAAGGTCGTCCCGCCCGGTATGGGCATCGTCCACCAGGTCAACATCGAGTACCTGGCCCGCGTCGTCATGGCCCGCGAGGTCGACGGCGTCACCCGCGCCTACCCCGACACGCTCGTCGGCACCGACTCGCACACGACGATGGTCAACGGCCTCGGCGTGCTCGGCTGGGGTGTGGGCGGCATCGAAGCGGAGGCCGCGATGCTCGGCCAGCCGGTCTCGATGCTCATTCCGCGCGTCCTCGGTTTCAAGCTCACCGGTAAGATCCCCTCCGGTGTGACCGCCACCGACGTCGTGCTCACGATCACCGACATGCTCCGCCAGCACGGTGTGGTCGGCAAGTTCGTCGAGTTCTACGGTGAGGGAGTCGGCGCTGTGCCGCTGGCCAACCGTGCGACGATCGGCAACATGAGCCCCGAGTTCGGCTCGACTGCTGCGATGTTCCCGATCGACGAGGTCACCGTCGACTACCTGCGCCTCACCGGCCGCGACGAGAGTCAGATCAAGCTCGTCGAGACCTACGCCAAGGAGCAGGGACTCTGGCACGACCCGTCGAACGAGGTGGAGTACTCTGAGTACCTCGAACTCGACCTCTCGACGGTGGTGCCCTCGATCTCCGGCCCGAAGCGTCCGCAGGACCGCATCGAGCTGTCGGATTCGAAGGAGCAGTTCCGCAAGGACATCCACAACTACGCCAAGCCCGGTGAAGAGGACAAGGCTGCCAGCGTCGCTATGGGCGACGGACGGAGCTTCGAGCTGGCCAACGGCGCTGTGGCCATCGCCTCGATCACCTCGTGCACCAACACCTCGAACCCGTCGGTCATGATGGCCGCCGGTCTGCTGGCCCGCAATGCCCGCAAGCGGGGTCTCAACACCAAGCCGTGGGTCAAGACCTCGGTCGCCCCGGGCTCGAAAGTCGTCACTGAGTACTACGAGAAGTCCGGTGTGATCGAAGACCTCGAAGCACTGAACTTCTACACCGTCGGCTATGGCTGCACCACCTGCATCGGCAACTCCGGTCCGCTGGAGTCGGAGATCTCCGAGGCGATCCAGGACAACGACCTCTCAGTCACTGCGGTGCTTTCGGGCAACCGCAACTTCGAGGGCCGCATCAGTCCCGACGTCAAGATGAACTACCTGGCCTCGCCGCCGCTCGTCATCGCCTACGCGCTGGCCGGAACGATGGACTTCGACTTCGATAACCAGCCGCTGGGCAAGGACGAAGACGGCGTCGACGTGTTCCTCAGGGACATCTGGCCGACTCCCGAGGAGATCGAGCGCACGATCGACGAGTCGATCGACACCAGCATGTTCACCAAGGAATACGGCGCCATCTTCGACGGTGACGAGCGCTGGCAGCGGCTCGAAACCCCTTCGGGTGACCTGTTCGAGTGGGACGACGAGTCCACCTACGTGCGCAAGCCGACCTACTTCGACGGCATGACGATGGACCCGGAGCCCATCGAGGACATCTCCGGTGCCCGCGTGCTCGCGCTGCTCGGCGACTCGGTCACGACCGACCACATCTCCCCGGCAGGTTCCTTCAAGGCTGACACCCCGGCCGGCAAGTACCTGCAGGAGCACGGTGTTGAGCGCAAGGACTTCAACTCCTACGGCTCGCGCCGCGGCAACCACGAGGTCATGATCCGCGGAACCTTCGCCAACATCCGTCTGCAGAACCTGCTGCTCGACGGCGTGCAGGGCGGCTTCACTCGCGACTTCACCCAGGAGGGCGGACCGCAGACGACGATCTACGACGCCTCGGTCAACTACCAAGAGCAGGGCATCCCGCTCGTCGTCATCGGCGGTGCCGAATACGGCACCGGCTCCTCGCGCGACTGGGCTGCCAAGGGCACCAAGCTGCTCGGCGTCTCGGCTGTCATCGCCCAGAGCTTCGAGCGCATCCACCGCTCGAACCTCATCGGCATGGGTGTGCTGCCGCTGCAGTTCCCGGCCGGTGAGTCGGCAGAGTCCCTCGGACTCGACGGAACCGAGACCTACGACATCTCCGGAGTGTCGGCCATCAACGACGGCGACGTGCCGAAGACCGTCAAGCTCACAGCGAAGAAGGACAGCGGCGAGACCGTCGAGTTCGACGCTGTCGTGCGCATCGACACCCCGGGTGAAGCCGACTACTACCGCAACGGCGGCATCCTGCAGTACGTGCTGCGCTCGCTCGTGCGCCAGTGACGACAATGGCAGGGTGACAGTGCAGCGGGCCTGACCTGCAGCGCTTGAACCGGCACAGCAACGGCCGGAGCACCACCAGGTGCTCCGGCCGTTCTGTGTGAACGCGTCCCGTGTCCACCTGGATACGAGCGTCCAAAAGAGTAGACTTGACGTTCTGACCGTATGAAATCGGATATGACGCATGTGTGTCAGCTGCCGATGAGGAGCAGCGTAAAGGAGCCGACAACCGTATGACCTTCCTGGAGAACATCACTTCGCCAGCGGACGTCAGACAGCTCAGCGCCGCCGAGTGTCAGGTGCTGACGAAGGAGATCCGTGACTGCCTCATCACCACCGTGGCGCAGACCGGAGGCCACCTCGGCCCCAATCTCGGCGTCGTCGAGCTGACCACCGCGATCCACCGGGTATTCGAGTCCCCGCGTGACACGATCCTCTTCGACGTCGGCCATCAGAGCTACGTCCACAAACTGCTCACCGGCCGCTACCCGGAGTTCTCCACACTGCGCCAGCGCGGCGGCATCTCCGGCTACCCCTCCCGAGCCGAATCCGAACACGACGTCATCGAGAACTCGCACGCCTCCAGCTCCCTGTCCTGGGCAGACGGCATCGCCAAGGCCCGTCAGCTGACAGGGGAGCAGGACCGGCACGTCGTCACCGTCATCGGCGACGGTGCACTGACCGGCGGCATGGCCTGGGAGGCGCTGAATACGATCGCGGCCGATAAGTCCCATCCGCCGCGCAAGCTCATCATCGTCGTCAACGACAACGGCCGCTCCTACGCCCCGACCGTCGGCGGTTTCGCCGAACACCTCGACTCGCTGCGCACCTCATCGCAGTACGAGAAGTTCCTCTCCTGGGGCAAAGAGCGCCTGCAGCAGTCCGGGCCTCCCGGCCGGGCCGCCTATTCGGCGATGCACGGGATAAAGAAGGGCCTCAAAGACATGATGGCCCCAGCAGAGACCGGTATGTTCGACGAACTCGGCATCAAATACGTCGGCCCTGTCGACGGGCACGACCTCGACAGCCTCGAACGCGCCCTGGCCAAGGCCAAGGACTACGATCAGGGTCCGGTCATCGTCCACGCGCTGACCCAGAAGGGCTACGGGTACGCCCCGGCGATGGCCGATATGGACGATCAGTTCCATGCCGTGGGCGTCATCGACGCCGAGACCGGCCGCTCGCAGCCGTCGAAGTCGACGTCGTGGACCTCGGTGTTCGGTGACGAGATCACCCGCATCGCTCGTGAGCGCAAGGACATCGTCGCGATCACTGCCGCCATGCTCATCCCGGTCGGCCTCAAGCGCTTCGCCGAGGAGTTCCCCGAGCGTGTCTTCGACGTCGGCATCGCCGAACAGCACGCTGTCGCCTCGGCCGCCGGACTGTCCTATGGCGGACTGCACCCGGTCGTGTGCCTGTATGCCACCTTCCTCAACCGCGCCTTCGACCAGCTGCTCATGGATGTGGCCCTGCACAAGCAGGGAGTCACCTTCGTCCTCAATCGCGCCGGCATCACCGGCCCTGACGGTGCCAGCCACCACGGCATCTGGGACATCGCGATGCTCCAGGTCGTGCCCGGCCTGCAGCTGGCCGCTCCGCGCGATGCCACCCGGCTCGTCGAGGAGTTCAACGAAGCAGTCGCGATCGAAGACGCCCCGACCGTCGTGCGGTTCTCCCGCGGTTCGGTCGGCAACGACATCGAGGCGCTGTCGCGGACCGAGGACGGTGTCGACATCCTCGCCGAACCCGCTGACGGCCTTGATCGCGATGTGCTTATCGTCTCTGTCGGCGCGCTGGCCGATCGTGCCCTGGCGCTGGCCGAGGAGCTGCGGCAGCGTGCGATCGGCGCGACGGTCATCGACCCGCGCTGGGTGCTGCCGGTACCGGATTCGGTGCTGACGATGGGCAAGGACCATGCGCTCGTCGCCGTCGTCGAGGACGGTGTGAAGATCGGCGGCATCGGTTCGCAGATCCGCCAGGATCTGCGCGATGAGGATTCGCGCACCGGTGTGGTCGAACTCGGTGTGCCCGATGAGTTCCTGCCGCACGGCACGCGTGAGGAGATCCTCGAATACGCCGGCCTGTCGGTGCCGGACATGCTCGACAACACTCTGCACATGCTGCCCTCGCATCTGGCTGAGCGCGCCCATCGGGCCAGCCGCCGCGCCATGTGAGGAACCAGCCGTCATCGCATCAGATGACGGGTTGTGCTGAGTCAGATCTCAGCTGGTGGCGTTGTCGGCTGCGTGTGCCGCCTCGGCGAGCACCTCGGCGGTGCGCTCGATCTGCCACGGCCTAGCTGAGTTGGCCGCCAGATAGGCTTCGACATCGGTGACATCGCCGACCGCCCGCTCAGACGCCAGCGACTTCACTATCCGCGGGGTCAGCAGCACGTCATGGGGCATCTCCAGCTCATCTGCGACAGCTCCCACGGCAGCGCGCATCTTCTCCGATCGCGCCTTGGCGACCTCCCGGTCGGCGCGCGGACCCGTCTTGGGCTGCGGCTGACGGCGCGGCGGCAGCTCAGAATCCGGCAGCGCATCGGCACGCTGCAGGGAATGCAGCACATTCGCCGCCGCCCGTCCGGAGAGCTCCTTGCCACCAGGCAGCCGGTAGATGTCATCGATCGTGCGCACCCTCGGATCCGTCAGGGCCACGAGCAGCCGATCGCGCAGCAGCCGGGTCGGTGCGATGTCGCGGCTGGAGGCTGCCGCATCCCGGTCGAGCCACAGCTGCCGGGCCCGGGCGAGAGCGCGGCGTGACTTCACCGTTCCCAGACCGCTGATCCGCCGCCACGGTTCGGCATGGACGCGCCGCTGGAAACCGAGCAGATGCTCGAACTCCTGCCGGGCGAACTCGTCCTTACCGGTCTCACGCAGCTGGCGCGCCAGAGATTCGCGCAGCTCGATGAGCACCTCGACATCAAGGGCGGCATAGTTGAGCCAATCCAAGGGCAGAGGGCGCTTCGACCAGTCGACATAGGAGTGCTCCTTGGCCAGGCGCACACCGAGCTCATTGCCGACCAGCGCGGCAAGCCCGAAACGCTCGGCACCGAGCAGCCGGGCGGCCAGCTCGGTGTCGAACAGCGCCGAGGGCGTCATCCCGCGATCGGCCAGGCACGGCAGGTCCTGGGTCGCAGCATGCAGGATCCACTCGACACCGCTGAGCGCGGCATCGACCTGCCTGAGGTCCGGCAGCGCCTCGGGGTCGATGAGCACGATCCCACTGTCGGTGCGCTTAAGCTGGATGAGAAACGCCCGATCCCCGTAGCGGATGCCGGAAGCGCGTTCGGCATCGACAGCCACCGGTCCGGTGCCCGAAGCCAGCAGATGGGCGACCTCGTCAAGGGAGGTCGTGGTGTCGATGACCTCAGGAACACCGCCGGCAGGGCGGGCGAGCAGGGGCAGATTCTCGTCGACGTGGCGTGAGCTCACCGGCGTCGCCCCGGCAGCGGAGTCACGCCTTCGGGAACAGGGGGCAGACCGGCGACCATGCCGATGAGGTCGATCCAGGCATCGACGTGGTTGCCCATCTCCTCGGTATCCTCAACGACCGGGGTCCAGGAGGCGCGCAGCTCCAGATCGACCGTCCACGGCCGGCCGGCCAGGGTTCCGAAGCTCTCGGACATCACACGCGTTGTGGTGCCGCCTGCCTTGGCGATCTCGCAGTCGTGGGTCTCCAGCGCCTCGGTCAGCCATGACCAGGCGACCGGGCCGAGCATCGCCTCATTGCCCATCTCAGCCTCAAGCTCCGCGCGGATGTAGCTCACCAGCCGGAACTCCCCATCCCACTCCTCAGGGCGGGCGGGGTCGTAGAGCAGCACGATCCGGCCGGTGGCCAGCTCCTCGATGTCCTCGCCGGTGGCCGCCTGGAAGGCCTCATCGGCACGAACCTCGGCACCGAGGGCGATCGCGTAGGGGGCCAGCTTCGAGGGGGCGGGGATCTCGCTGACTTCGATGCGCGCATCCTCGCGCGGTGAGCGCAGCACATCGGCTGCGCGGGCGAAGGCCTGCGGGATCCGGTTGAGCGGTGATGGGGCTATCACACTTCACACTGTAGGTCGAGGCAATGACAACAGCGAGCATCCACGCCGGGCACGTCGCGGCTGAATGGCATCGACCACCGGAGCCGGGACTAAAGTGGCGGCAAGGAATGTTACGGCAGACAGGACGAAAGGAGACCGCTGCCGATGAGCGCAGACCCTGAGGATTTCAAGCACGCCTTCCGGCACCACCCCGCCGGAGTCGCCGTCATCACCGCACAGTCACCAGACGGGCCGATCGGCCTGACGGTCTCCAGCCTCGCCAGCGTCACCCTGCAGCCGCCGATGCTGCACTTCTCCGTCTCCACCGCCCGCTACTCAGCCTCCCGGCTGCTCGGTGCCGAGACCTTCGTCGTCAACACCCTCGGTGCTGAACACGCCGAGATCGCCCGCGCCTTCGCCCGCTCCGATGGCCCGCGCTTCACCCCTGAACAGGGCTTTGCGACCCTGCCCAACGGCGACCCGTACCTGCCCGGCGCCCACGCTGTGCTGCACTGCCGCTTCGCCTCCCAGACGCCGGCAGGCGACTCAACCGTCTGCGTCGGAGAGATCACCGACATCATCACCGCAGAGCCCGGCCGGGCACTCGTCTACGTCGACCGCGAGTTCTACGCCCTCGACGCCGCCGACCGGATCTGAACTGACCTGCGCACGACCCGTCACTGGAACCGCCACTGCAAGGAGGGGACCATGTCCCGGAAGTTCCTGCCCCAGCTCGCCTTCACCGGTGCACTCACCGCTGCCGCCGCCATCGCCGGCTCGGTCGCTACACGCGCCGGTCTCGATGACTACGACAAGCTCGACAAGCCGGACTTCACTCCGCCCAGTGAGGTCTTCCCGATCGCCTGGACGACGCTGTACGCCGATATCGCCGCCACCACCGCCCACGCGCTGAAGAAGGCCCGCACCGAGAAGGAGCGCCGCCGTCTCGTCGGCGAACTGGTCTTCAACCTCGGGCTCAACGCCGGCTGGTCGATGGCGTTCTTCGGCGGCAAGCGCCGCTGGACGGCCACCGGTGTCGCTGTCGCGCTCACGGCATCCTCGGTCTCCCTCGCCCGCCAGGTCGGCAAGCAGGAACCGGCAGCTGGCTGTGCGCTGGCCCCGTACCCGGCGTGGTGCGCCTCGGTCGCCGCCCGCAACGACTGAACTCTCAGAACCGCAGCACCTGCACCCCGGCATGATCCGTCATGCCACTGGGTGCCGGTTCGTCTGTGCGCAGCAGCGTGAAACCGGGCCCGAGGCGGGAACCACCGAGGGTGAGGAGGAAGGTCCCGTCGACCACGGGGTCAGGTGGCTCGCCAGCGGAGGCGGCCACCGCCTCGGCGGTGGTGATCATGAGGTTGACGGCGTGACACGGTCGGGGCAGCTCGACGAGCTCCGTCACTGCGGCACCGTCGAAGACGCACGCCTGACCGTCGGCTAGGGCGAACCGGGTGCGGTCGATATCGAGGACGACATCGGCGCCGATCGGCCGGAAGATCCGGCGCATGCCTGGCAGCGCTGAGAACGCAGCCGGCCGCTCCAAGGATGCGATCGACAGCCGCCAGGCAGGAAGCCCAGGCGTCAGTGCCGCGGAAGCATCGAGGGAGACGAGCTCGACGGTCGAACCGGCCCCATTGGCCCAGGGGGCGGCCGGCTGGTCGACATAGGTAGCGATCGGTGTCAGCTCACGTGTCATACCGCCAGCCTAGACGCCGGTACCGGTGCCCGTGAGACGGGCTGTTCTGGAGGGCGAACGGTTTTCTCCACGCCAGCCACAGATGAGACGATAGGTCCATGACGACGACTCTTGTGCGTGCAGCGCGCTCTCAGCCGGTAAACCGTACCCCTGTCTGGTTCATGCGTCAGGCCGGCCGCTCCCTTCCCGAGTACCGCGAACTGCGTCAGGGCAACCAGATGCTCGAAGCCTGCCGCACACCCGACCTCGTCACCGAGATCACCCTGCAGCCGGTGCGCCGCCACAACGTCGACGCCGCGATCTTCTTCTCCGACATCGTCGTCCCGCTCCAGGCCGCCGGCATCGACGTCGTCATCGAACCCGGCGTCGGCCCGGTCATCGCCCATCCGGTGCGCACGCAGGCTGATATCGACAACCTGCCGGAGCTCACCGCAGAGACGATGCCCGACATCACCGAGTCGATCTCGCGCATCGCAGCCGAGCTCGCCACCCGCGAGGACACCGCCCTCATCGGCTTCGCCGGCGCCCCGTTCACGCTTGCCAGCTATCTCATCGAAGGCGGCCCGAGCCGCAATCATGAGAAGACCAAGGCGATGATGGCCGGCGCGCCGGAGATGTTCTCCCAACTGCTGGCCAAGCTTGCGGCCATGTCGACGACGTTCATCGACGTGCAGCTGTCGGCTGGTGCTCAGGCCTTCCAGCTCTTCGACTCGTGGGCCGGCTACCTCAGCCCGCGCGACTACCGGACCCATGTGCTGCCGCACTCCCAGCGCGTCTTCTCAGACCTCGCTCACCACGACGTGCCCAGCATCCACTTCGGCGTGCAGACCGGTGAGCTGCTGCCGGCGATGTCCGAGGCCGGTTCGGACGTCGTCGGTGCGGACTTCCGAGTCGAACTCACTGACGCGTCCACCCGCATCAAGCCCGGCCAGGCGCTGCAGGGCAACCTCGACCCAGCCCTGCTCTTCGCCCCCTGGGAGGCCCTCCAGCCGCGCATCGAGCAGATCGTGCGCGACGGCCTGGCCCACAGCGGCGGCCACATCTTCAACCTCGGCCACGGCGTGCTGCCGGCCACCGACCCCGAGGTGCCCGGCCGCATCGTCGACGAGGTCCACCGCATCTCCGCCGCGCTGCTGAGCGGAGACGACCCGAAGTGAGCGCCCCGCGCATCGTCATCGCCGGGGCCGGGATCTCGGGGCTCGCCACCGCCTACCGGCTGACCCGGGCGCTGCCGGATGCCCAGATCACGGTGTGCGAGGCCTCCGAGCGGCTCGGCGGGTGCCTCAAAACCTCGACTCTCGGTGGGCAGGCGCCCTTCGGCGCCGATGTCGGTGCTGAGGCCAGCCTGTTCGTTCGGCCTGAGACGAAGGAGCTGTGCGCTGAGCTCGGCCTCGATCTGGAGTTCCCCTCCCGGGAGCACTCCTCGCAGCTGTTCGTCCGCGATGCGATGCACCCGATGCCCACGGACACACTCATGGGCGTGCCGAGCGATCCGGGCAGCCTGGCCGGGATCCTCACCGCGCCCGAGGTGGACCGCGCCCAGGCAGAGACGCTCACCGATCCTGCCGACGGCGACGTGTCGGTCGGTGAGTTCATCGCCTCCCGGTTAGGCGATGCGGTCGCCGATGTCATCGTCGACCCGCTGCTCGGCGGAGTCTACGCCGGGCGCTGCCGCGACCTGTCGATGGCTGCCACCATTCCCGCGCTGCTGCCAGCCGCCCACGCCGGCACGTCTGTGCTCGAGGCGGTGAGCGAGGTGCGCGCCCAGCGCAGTGCGGCTTCCGGTGCCAACATCCCCGGCACCAAGTCGAAGGACGCCCCGCCGGTGTTCATGACCCTGCCCGGCGGCATCGGACGCCTCATCACCGCCCTTGCCGATGACCTGCGCGCCCATGGCGTGCGCATCAACCTCAACACCCCCGTCACCGCTCTGCAGCCGGGTACGGCTGCCGGCGATGAGGCCTGCGGTGAGGCTGCTTGGACGGTGGCGGCAGGGGAGCAGCTGCTGCCGGCTGAGGCCGTCGTCCTTGCCGTTCCGGCCTATGCAGCCGCACCGATTCTCGCTGACATCGATGCTGAGATCGCAGGCATCCTCAGCGACCTCGACTACGCCGACTCCGCCGTCGTCACTGCCGTGCTTGAGACCGGTGACCAGCCGATGTCCGGTTCCGGGTTCCTCATCCCGCCGACCGAAGGCCGGTTCATCAAGGCCTCGACCTTCGCCTCGAACAAATGGCCGTGGCTCAAAGACGCACTGCCAGCCGGCACCGCTGTCGTGCGGATGAGCGTCGGACGCTATGGCGATGACCCGAACACCTGGGCCGTCCTCGACGACGAGCAGCTCGCCGCCCGGGCGCTCGCCGACTGGCGTGACATCACGGGCAGCAACGCCGAATGCCGGCACATGGAAGTCCAACGCTGGACCCAGTCGCTGCCCCAGTACCGGCCCGGCCACCTGGACCGCAGCGCCGCCATCGACACCGCGCTGACCCGGCACGCCGGTCTCGGACTCACCGGTGCCGCCTATGACGGCGTCGGCATCCCGGTGTGCCTCAAACGCGCAGCAGCAGAGGCGAACCGGATCGCCACCGGCCTCACCGCCGCCACCAGCACCTGAACCGATGACCCGCCGAGCCTGAGACCACCCACCCCGAACAGACATGGCCGCCACGGCCGCAGAGAGGAACGAAGGAATGTCTGACTACGTTCAGCCCACTCCCGAACAGATCGAGAAGTACAACAGCGAGATCCGCTACGCCGGCTACAGCGTCTTCGCCGTCGCCGGTGAGCTCGGCGAAGCCGACCGGGCCGAACTGGCAGCCGAGCTGAACGAGGGCCTGGCAGCACTGGCTGATAAGGACCTCGTCGTCCGCGGCACCTACGACATCTCTGCCATGCGCGCTGATGCCGACCTGATGTTCTGGTGGCACGCCCCCTCAGTCGAGGTGCTGCAGGAGGCCTACTCCGTTGTGCGCCGCTCGCTGCTGGGCGGACTGCTCGAACCGGTCTGGTCATGCATCGGCCAGCACCGACCGGCTGAGTTCAACAAGTCCCACCTGCCGGCCTTCCTCACCGACCCGAACCCCGGCGACTACCTGTGCGTCTACCCGTTCGTCCGCTCCTACGACTGGTACCTGCTCGATCCGAAGGAACGGGCCACCATGCTGCGCGACCACGGCAAGGCCGCCGCCGGTTATAAGGACGTCAAGGCCAACACCATCGCCGCTTTCGCGCTGAACGACTACGAGTGGCTGCTCGGCTTCGAAGCCGACGACCTCGACCGCATCATCAGCCTCATGCGCGACCTGCGCGACACCGAGGCCCGCCTGCACGTGCGTGAGGAGATCCCGTTCTTCACCGGCCCGCGTAAGGACCTGGTTGACATCTTCGCCCTGTGGCGCTGACCGGCTGAGTAGCGCTCACCATCTGAGCGGCGCTGAGCGCCTGAAACGACACTGTGCCGGCCCCCGCATCCGCGTGGGCCGGCACAGTCATCTGATCACAGTCCTGCTTCGCGGCGCAGCGGGGTGTGCTCGATGCCGTCTTCCATGAACCGCGGGCCCGAGGGCACGAATCCGTACCGGCCGTAGAAGCCCTCCAGGTGGCTCTGCGCATTCATCACCAGCGGCTCATGGCCCAGCTGCGCGACCAGGGCCGCCAGCAGGCGCCCGCCTGCACCGGTGCCCCGCACCTCGGGATCGGTCACCACCCGGCCGATAGAATAGGCGTCGTCGGCACCTGCCGGGCCATCCGGGAAGCCCAGCGGCAGCACGCGCGCATAGGCGGCCGGCATGACCGAGACACCGGTGTCGTTGCCGTGGGAGTCGCGGGAGGCGCGAGCCGGCTGCGGGAAGAACGCATGCAGCGTCTCGGGCACAGTGTCGACGCCGTCGAGGTCGAGGAACACGCAGTCCTGCTCGACGACGAAGACCGCTGAGCGCAGCTGCAGGATCCCGTACAGCTCTGTCGTCGTCAGCTCGGCAAAGGGCTTGACGATCAGGTCGCCGCTCATGCGTCGTCGAAGTCCAGGCAGATCGAGTTGATGCAGAAGCGGGCGTCGGTCGGGGTGGAGAAGCCCTCCCCGTAGAACACGTGCCCGAGGTGGGAGTCGCAGGCTGCGCAGCGCACCTCGGTGCGCACCATGCCCAGCGTCCGGTCTTCGATGTAGCGCACCCGGTCCTCAGCCAGCGGTGCGTAGAAGGCAGGCCACCCGCAGTGGGCGTCGAACTTCGTCTCCGAGCGGAACAGCTCAGCCCCGCAGGCCCGGCACGAGTAGACGCCGGTGGCGGTGTGATCGGTGTACTCACCGGTGAACGGCCGTTCGGTGCCGCCCTTGCGCAGCACCTGGTATTCGGCAGGGGAGAGGATCTCCTGCCACTGCCGTTCGCTGCGCTCGGCAGCGCCGGGAGCGTGGGTCGGTTCGGTCATGCGTCTGGCTCCTCCCTGATGCGGATGTGCTCACGCTACCAGGCACGCAGGCTCCGCGAGCCAGGTGAACACCAGCTGAAATCCTCCGTGCTTCCTGGAACCCCACCCCAGGTGAGATGAGTAGGATGAGAGCCAGGAGGGACACAGATGACTCACGCGGACTTCAAGAACCGGGCGCTGCGGGCCACCATGGCCGGACTCGGGGCGGGCCTGGCCGCCGGGGCGGTCGTCTCGGTCGCCTCATCAGGGCTGGCCGCCTACTTCGCCCGCCGCATCGTCGTCCCCGAACACGCCCCTGAGGACCTGGAGATCCTGCACGTCGACGGCTTCGACGACGATATGCGCGTCCACCTGCCGGCCACCGACGACACCCTCGTCAACGGCCGCTACGGCCTGTACTTCGATTCGGCGACCGGCCACGCCCAGCTCGGCGATATCATCGAATACGACCCAGTCTCCCAGACCGTCTCGCGGGAAGTCCTCGCCGTCACCTCCGGCAACCTGCGCACCGCCCGCTGGGGCCGCTGGACCGGCCAGTTCTACTCACATCCCGACCAGCTCAACCTGCCGTCTGAGGACATCGCGCTCGTCTCCGATGTCGGCGAGCTGCCGGCCTGGTATCTGCCGACGACCGCCGAGAAGCCCAGTGACACGTGGGCGATCCTCATCCACGGTCGCGGTGCGACCCGCGCCGAATGCCTGCGCGCAGGCCCCGTGCTCGATTCGCTGAGCATGCCGGCCCTGGCGATGGCCTACCGCAACGACGCCGAGGTGCGGGTCGGCCGGTCGGCCCGCTACGGGCTCGGAGACACCGAGTGGCTCGACGTCGATGTCGCCATCGACTACGCCCTGGCCGGAGGTGCGAAGAACGTCGTGCTCTTCGGCTGGTCGATGGGCGGGGCGATCACCTTCCAGGCCGCCTCCCGCGGCCGCAACCGCGACCACATCCGCGCCCTCGTCCTCGACGGGCCGGTCGTCGACTGGTACAACGTGCTCGACCATCAGGCCAAGCTCAACTTCCTGCCCACCCCGATCGCACGTTTGACCCTCGATATGATCACCCGCCCGTGGGCCCGGCGGATCACCGGGCTGGAGACCCCGCTCGACCTCGACCGGATGGACTGGCTGACCCGAGCCGCCGAACTGGACAAGCCGCTGCTGCTCATCCACTCCGAAAGCGACGAATTCGTCCCCACCGGTCCCTCACATGCCCTGGCGAATGTGCGCCGCGACCTCGTGACGATGCCCAGCTACACCAAGGGCCGGCACACCAAGGAGTGGAACACCGACCCGGAGCGCTGGTCGGATGATGTGGCGAACTTCCTCGAATCGAAGGTGCTGCGCAGCCCGCTGCCCAGCCGCCGGCAGCCAGCAGAACCGGCCCGACTGGCAAGCGCGTCACCGACGAAGCCGACTCACGTAGCATCATCAGGTGACACTGTCGCGCAGGAGAACTCGCGGCTGCTCGATATGAGCAACCGGCAGCTCGGGCGCGGCGACGGCTGCCTGGACCTGCCTGTCGACCGCTGATTCAGCGGCCGGCAGGCCACCGGTTCACAGGACGCCGAGCTCCTGGGCGGTCTCCCGCTCGGCCTGCAGCTCAGCGACCGAGGTATCGATGTGCTTGCGGGAGAACGCATCGACCTCCAGGCCGGTGACGATCTCATAGCCGCCGTCGGCACACACGACAGGGAACGAGGAGACGAGGCCTGCCGGCACGTCGTACTCACCCTGTGAATGCACCGCCATCGACACCCAGCCGCCGTTGCTGCCGTGCTCCCAGTCGCGCAGGTGCTCCAGCGTCGCGTGCGCTGCCGAGGCCGCTGAGGAGGCTCCGCGGGCGGCGATGATCGCCGCCCCGCGCTTGGCGACCGTCGGCACGAACTCATCTGCCACCCACGCCTCATCGCCGATGACCTCGGCCAGCGGCCGGCCGGCCAGCCGGGCGTGGGAGATGTCGGGGTACTGGGTGGCGGAGTGGTTGCCCCAGATGGCGACCCGTTCAAGGTCCTGGACCTGCACCGGCTCACCGGTGACCTCGGTGGCCTTTGCCGCCAGCTGCGACAGCGCCCGGTTGTGATCGAGCCGGGTGAGAGCGGTGAACTGCGTCTTCGGGATATCCGGGGCGTGATGGGAGGCGATGAGCGCATTCGTATTGGCCGGGTTGCCGGTCACGACGACCTTGACATGGTCGGCGGCATTCTCCAGCGCACGGCCCTGGGTGGAGAAGATCTCACCGTTCTTCTGCAGCAGATCAGCACGCTCCATGCCCTTCTTCCGCGGCATCGAACCGATGAGCAGCGCGGCATCGACACCGTCGAAGGCGGTAGCGGGGTCGTCGGTGATCTCGACGGCTTCGAGCTGGGTGAAGGCGCAGTCGTCAAGTTCCATCACGACGCCTTCGAGGGCCTGCATCGCCTGCGGGATCTCGAGCAGGCGCAGGCGGATCGGCTCATCGCCGTAGACGAATCCTGCTGCCAGACGGAAGAGGAGGCTGTAGCCGATCTGTCCGGCGGCCCCGGTGACGGCGATGGTGCGGGTCATGATGTGCTCCTATCGGTGGGGTGGTTCAGGGAGAGTCCAGCTGCAGGCGGTGGATCGTCGTCGAACCGTCGGTCAGCTGGGACAGCGGGCGGGCTCGCAGCGGCGGGTCGAAGGCGGGCCCGGACACCAGGCCTGGGCCCGTGCCAGTGATGAGGGGGCTGACGGTCAGGCACAGCTCGTCGATGACACCGGCCTGGAGCCACGTGCCGAGCAGGGCGGGCCCCCCTTCGCACAGCACCCGGCGCATCCCTCGGGCGCGGAGGTCAGCGAGCACCGCTGCCGGGGTGACATCGTCTGCATGGGTGACGACGTTGCCGTCCCCGAAGTAGCCGCGCAGGCGATCCAGCGTCGCCTCATCCGCACATGAGGTGTGGACGATGACATCGGAGTTGCCGGCGGCATCGAGACGGTCGGTGTCGATGTTTCCGGAGGCGGTGATGAGGACGAGTGCGGGAACGTCGGCCTGGCCGCGGCGGCGGCGCTGGGCGAGGTGGGCGCGCTTGGCGGCAAGCCGGGTGTAGCCTTCGGCGCGGGCGGTGCCGGCTCCGACGACGACGGCATCGGCCAGGGCGCGCAGCACGGAGAAGACCCGCATATCGGCAGGGGAGGAGATCTCCCGGGAGCTGCCGTGGGCGCCGGTGACCGCCCCGTCGAGAGTGGTGACCATGTTCGCCTGCACCCGCATGCCGTGCGGGCCGGTCAGCGGGCCGGAATCATAGAGAGCGGTCAGCGTCGGCTCGCCGAGCTCATAGGGCAGCAGCCGGGCCTGCGGGGTCAGCTCGCGCAGTGTCGTGCGGGTGGGGAAGTCAGCTCGTGCCGCCATGCGCTGCCCGACTCACCGGCCGAGGATGTCCGCAGGACCCATGACGATGTGCGGATCGAGCTCAGGATCGATGGTCTGCAGCAGATACTGCATCTCATCGGTCGGCACGGTCACACAGCCGCGGGTGGGGGAGTCGTGGTCGACGTGGAGCCAGATCTTGCCGCCTGCGTCCCAGCCCATCGGGCGGGTGTTGTCCGTCGGGGCAGTGCCGGGCTTGCGGTTGTAGTTGATGGCGATGACGTAGTCGAACACATCGCGCCAGTCCTCACCGTAGACCTGGGCGGCGCCATCGCGCAGGCCGCTGTCCTGGGTGTAGGGCAGCTTCGAGTTCGGGTCTGCCTTGGCCCCACCGGCGTCGGTGAGAGCGAACACGCCGACCGGCGTGGTGCCGTCGCCCTCGCGGCGCTCCTCTGCCCAGCCGCTGCGGCCGTTGTGGGCGGTGAAGACCTTGACCGCCTCCCATTCGGAGTCGGCATCAGCACGCTGGTAGAGCACCAGTTGGTTCTGCGTGTCCTTCTCGTCCTCACCGATGGCCACCAGCACCTGGCGGGCCGAATCGGGCACATCGCTGCGCGTCTCGGGTCCGACACCGGGCAGGGATGGGAACGTCTGACCGGCGGAGATGTCATCGGCAGGCATGACCTTGTCAGCATCCGGGGTGCTGGCCGCTTCGTCGTCTGCGGTGGAATCGGCGGCGTTGGGCTCGATGGGCGCCTGGACGGCTGGGGCCGGGAAATCACCGGGAGCCTGCAGCTGCGGAGCGCTGAGGCTGGAGCCGACACTCTCGGCAGCGACGGGAGCGCCGTCACCGGCTGCCTGCGCGTTGGCGCTGCCGGCTGCGCCGCATCCGGAGACGAGCAGTGCGGCCGCTGTCAGCACAGCAGCCGGCAGGACTGTCTTCGGCGCGATGGGCATACGGCCATTATTCCATGCTTGAGCAGGCAGTGCAGGATCCGGCGCGCCTGGTCACCTCCTGAGTACGCGGCTGTGAGCAGCAGACTAAACTGGGAGCACTATGACCCTGCCACCACCGCCGTCGCACCGGCCGCAGCCGCGCCGCCGCGCCGACTCCGAACCCGAGGAGTCGCTGACGACCCAGCTCTTCGTCGGCCAGCCCAAGCCGGGCGCCGACCGCTCTGCCGACCCCGCCGGCCCGGGAGCCAGCGGGCCCTCCGGCAGCCAGCCGCAGGCCGATGCCACCGCTGCGATGCCGCCGGTGTCCGGAACACCAACCGCCCCATCTCAGCCGCTGGCAGCGCCTGCCGGCCAGCCTTCGCCGGAGCCTGTCGGCGCCGCCGGAGACAGTGCGGAGTCGACGAAGATGCTCAGCCTCGAAGAGCTGCGTGAACTCGCTGCGGAGACCCGCGACGATCGGCTCGACGGCACCCGTGAGCAGGACATCCCGCGCGATCACCTGCCGAAGGCGACCAAGGCTGATGAGGCATTCGCCGAACAGCAGGCTGCACCCTCGGTGTGGCCGGCACGTCAGCCGTCCGATGCACCGCCACCGCCGGCACAGCCGCCGGTCGTCAGCCCGGCCGCCTCGCAGGCCTACGGCGCCACCCCGCCCGGTTACGGTGCAGTCCAGCCCGGTTACGCCGCCGCCCAGGGTCACAGCCCCGTGCAGAGCTATGGAGCGGCACCTGGCTATGCGCTCGGGCATGGAGCGCCGAGCCCCGGACAGTCTGCCGGTTTCGGGCAGCCGCCGGGCGTGCCGACCGGATCGTTCCCGCAGCCACCGGCACAGCCGCCGCGCAAGAAGGGCGGCCTGCCGGTCCCGGCCATCATCGCCATCATCCTCGCCGCGCTCATCGTCGCCGGCAGCATCGGCTACATCGTCTGGGATGTCAGCACCCGCAGCGACGACGTCCAGGGAGACACGCCCCCGCCGCCACCGGCTGACACCACCGAGCCGACGGGCGAGGCGAGCCAGGAGCCGACCGAGACCTCCGGTGAGCAGGTCGCTGAGTCCTTCACCACGCCTTCGGGCAACATCTCGTGCACGATCAGCAACGAACGCGCCCGCTGCGCGATCGCCAGTTTCGACTACGACCCACCGGCCGACAAGCCCGAGAACTGCAAGGTCGACCCGTGGGGATCCGTTGTCGTTGCCAATGCCGAGGGTGCCGGCTTCTCGTGTGCCGAAGCACCGCCGAGCAGCGGTGAGGCCCAGGAGCTCGCCTACGGCCAGAGCCTCGAGGCTCACGGGATGCGCTGTACCTCGAACGAGGACGGCGTCGAATGCTCGCACATGGAGTCGGGCAAGGGCTTCAAGATCGCCCGGGCTGCAGCAAACTTCACGAACTGACATCTCACACCTCGGACGCGGCTATGGATGCCAGCAGCTGCGTTCTAGGGTGGGAGCATGGCTAGGCACATCCTCCTCCTTCCGTGCCGCGGCGAGGCCTGACACAGGCCGCATCCTCGCCGCGGAGTCCGTGCTGCCGGTCGCTGACACACCCGCCGGGTCACTCGCCCACCTGCGATACTCCCGGGCTCTGAGCACACCACAGAGGATGAAACACCATGGCGAAACTGCAACAGCCGACCCCCATGCCCTTTGCGAAGTACAAGTCCTTCTTCGACCGCATCTCCCTCGACATGCGCGACAGGACCTGGCCAGACCAGCGGATCACCAAGGCCCCGCGCTGGCTCTCAACCGACCTGCGCGACGGCAACCAGGCACTCATCGACCCGATGACACCTGACCGCAAGCGCGCGATGTTCGACCTGCTCGTCCGCCTCGGGTTCAAGGAGATCGAGGTCGGCTTCCCGGCTGCCAGCCAGCCGGACTTCGACTTCGTCCGCCAGATCATCGAAGAGGACGCGATCCCTGATGATGTGCGCATCTCGGTGCTGACCCAGGCACGTGAGGACCTCATCGAGCGCACCGTCGAGAGCCTCGTCGGCGCCAAGAAGCCGACGGTGCACCTGTACAACGCCACCGCCCCGGTCTTCCGCAAGGTCGTCTTCGGCTTCGACGGCGAAGGCTATGACCAGACCCGCGACATCGCCATGCGCGGCACCCAGGCGGTCATGAAGCACGCCGAGTCGCTGCTCGGGGATGCCGACTTCGGCTACCAGTACTCGCCGGAGATCTTCGTCGACACCGAACCGGAGTTCGCCCTCGACATCGTCGGCAACGTCCTCGACATGTGGCAGCCGGCAGACGGCCGCGAGACCGTCGTCAACCTGCCGGCCACCGTCGAACGCGGCACCCCGAACACGTACGCCGACCAGATCGAATGGTTCTGCCGTCACGTGCCCTACCGGGAGGCCATCGCCGTCTCCCTGCACCCGCACAACGACCGCGGCACCGGTGTCGCAGCCGCTGAGCTCGGCATCATGGCTGGTGCCGACCGCATCGAGGGCTGCCTGTTCGGCAACGGCGAGCGCACCGGCAACCTCGACCTCGTCACCACCGCACTGAATCTGTTCTCCCAGGGAGTCGATCCCGAACTCGACTTCTCCGACATCGACGAGGTCATCCGCACCGTCGAGTACTGCAACCAGATCGGTGTGCACGAACGCCACCCTTACGGCGGCGATCTCGTGTTCACCTCGTTCTCCGGTTCGCACCAGGACGCGATCAACAAGGCCTTCGCCGACCGGGAGAAGAAGGCCAAAGAGGCCGGCGTGCCGACCGACGAGATGGAATGGGACATGCCCTACCTCCCGGTCGACCCCAAGGACCTCGGCCGCACCTATGAGGCGATCATCCGGGTGAACTCCCAGTCCGGAAAGGGCGGGGTCACCTACCTGCTCAAGAGCGAGTACGGCCTCGACATGCCCCGGCGCATGCAGGTGGAGTTCTCCAAGGTCGTCCAGCAGCACAGCGAATCCGGCGGCGAGATCCCGGCATCGGAGATCTGGCAGATCTTCTCCGATGAGTACCTGCCGGCAGAAGAGGCCAGCAAGAGCTGGGGCCGCTTCCGAGTCACAGCACTGCGCACCGAATCGGCTCACGTCGATGACGATGCCGCTGGCAAGAACGCCGAGCGCCTCGAAGTGACCCTGGAGACCGATGGCCAAGAGCGCTCCTACGAAGGCCACGGCACCGGCCCGCTGAACGCACTCGTCAACGTCATGAACGAGAACTTCGGCGTCGACGTGCGAGTCCAGGACTACACCGAGCACGCGATCGGCGCCGGAGCAGACACGACCGCAGCGGCCTACGTCGAGATCGCCATCGGCGACCGCGTGCTGTGGGGTGCTGGCATCCACCCGAATATCACGAAGGCCTCACTCAAGGCCGTCATCTCGGCGATCAACCGCTATATGCGGGATGAGACGAGCTTCGACGGACAGCAGTGACACGCTGAGAGCCGACAGGGCGCTGGGACGATCATCCCAGCGCCCTGTTCCGTCTTCAGTCGCGCTTCAGCCAGCCTGCTGATGCAGCAGGCGCGCCCAGCGGCGCAGCGCTGTCGTCAGTGTCGTGCCGATGAGCGTCAGGCACAGCAGGGCTGGGGCGAACAGCGGCCCGCCGCCGGGGACGAAGAATGCCGAGAGGAGCATGAGCGCCACAATGCCGGTCGTCACCGCCGCCGCCAGTGCCGCGATGCGCACGGCTGCAGCCGCTGAACCCGTGCGATCACGGGCACAGGCGCGCAGGGCGATGCCGAGTGCAGCCGCACACGCGACAGCAGAGATGCCACCAAGAGCAAAGGCGATCGCGTAGAGATCCAAGGCGGTGCTCAGACCCGGATACTCCGGGCGGAAGGCCAGCGCCTGGGCGACGACGGCAAGGGTGGCCGCTGCGATGGGGACGGTTGCGATCCATGCGGTGGCCGACAGGGCGGAGAAGACCCCGCGGGCAGGATTCGAGGCAGCCGGCTGATAGGTCTGAGTGGGATGAACAGCGGTCATCATGGCGGGGCTCCAGGTGTTCGCATCAGAGATCGAACTTTCATCGTGGATCTGGCTTCTGAGGCGATCCTGAGACGCAGATGAGAGACATCGGTGGAGTTTGGGCTGGCGGCACGCCCAGACAGCACCTCGCAGCGGCAGCGGGCCGGGAGTGAGATAATCGGCTGGTGAGGTTCTATCGTGATGTCGGCATCGTCCTCGGCGGGCACAAGCTCGGCGAGGCTGATCGCATCGTCATCATCCTCACCCGCAACCACGGCCTCATCCGCGCGGTCGCCAAGGGCATCCGCCGCACCAAATCCCGGTTCGGCTCCCGGCTGGAGCCGTTCATGTTCGTCGACGTGCAGTGCCACATCGGCCGCAGCCTCGACATCATCACCCAAGTCGAGCTGCTCGAGCCCTTCGCCCGCGGGATCATGTCCGACTACGACACCTACGCAGCAGCCACCGGCATGGCCGAAACGGCGATCCGCCTGACCGAGGACGAACCGCAGGCTCGCGCCCAGTTCCTGCTGCTTCTGGCCGCCATCCGCTCCCTGTGCAACGGCGAGCACGCCCCGGGCCTGAGCCGGGATGCCTATCTGCTGCGGGCGATGTCGCTGGCCGGCTGGGCGCCGAGCCTTGATGACTGCGCCCAGTGCGGGACACCTGGCCCGCATCGGGCGTTCTCACCAGCCCTCGGCGGTGCTGTCTGCCACTCCTGCCGCCCGCACGGCACTGCGCTGCCGAGTTCGGAGACGATGGACCACCTCACCGCGCTCATGTCCCGTGACTGGCAGCGGGTCGAGGCCAGCAGCGCCTACCAGCAGGCGGAGGCCTCCCGCCTCATTGTCACCTATGTCCAATGGCATCTGGAGCGCAAGGTCAAGTCCCTGGCCGTGCTCGCCAGCCAGCCGGCACCCGTCCAGCCGGCCTCACACCCGCCCGCCCCGTCAGCTTCTGTGGAGACCACATGACCTATCCCGCACCGCCGCCCCACCCCTCGGGAGCGGTCCCGCCTGCGATCCCGGCGAAGTTTGTGCCCGAGCATGTCGCCATCGTCATGGACGGCAACGGCCGGTGGGCTAATGAGCGCGGCCTGCCGCGCACCGAGGGGCACAAGGCAGGGGAGGCCTCTCTGCTCGACGTCATCCACGGGGCGATCGAAATCGGTGTGAAGCACCTGTCGGCCTATGCTTTCTCGACCGAGAACTGGAAGCGTTCGCCAGAGGAGGTGCGCTTCCTCATGGGCTTCAACCGCGATGTCATCCGCCGCCGCCGCGACGAGCTGCACGCCCTCGGTGTGCGCATCGTGTGGTCGGGTAGGCGCGGACGGCTGTGGAAGTCCGTCATCGACGAACTCGAACGCGCCGAGGAGATGACGAAGCACAACACCGGGCTGATGCTGCAGTTCTGCGTCAACTACGGCGGCCGCTCCGAACTCGTCGACGCCGTCAACGCCATCACCCGCGAGGTCGCTGCCGGGAAGATGAAGCCGGGCAAGATCACCGAGAAGGCCCTGACCAACCGGCTGTACCACCCCGAAGTCCCCGATGTGGACCTGTTCCTCCGGTCCTCGGGTGAGCAGCGGACCTCGAACTTCCTGCTGTGGCAGTCGGCCTATGCCGAGATGGTCTTCCAGGACGTGCTGTGGCCCGACGTCGACCGCCGCACCCTGTGGGCGGCCATCGAGGAGTACGCGCGCCGCGACCGCCGCTTCGGAGCGGCCGTCGACGCCCCGAAATGACTCACACGTCGATCTCGACCGGCCCGAGCGGCACCGCCGAGCACACGAGCACCTCATCAGCGTCCCGCGGCGCTGACGGCTCGATCGGATAGGCGATCTGACCGGCGCGCAGGGTCAGCGCGCACTTCCCGCACGCCCCGGCCCGGCACAGGCTGTCGACGTCGACGTCGCAGCGTTCGAGCGCGTCGAGCAGCATCCCCTGCTCCGGTGTCCAGTCGAACACCGTGCCCGAGGCGGTGGTCACCGTGGCAGGCACGCCGGCCTCGGGTGCGTACCGGCTGAGGTCGATGCAGGTCATGTCGGCAGGTGAGGTGAAGATCTCGGTGTGGATCTGCTCGGCTGCGAGCCCGGCTGCAGCGGCCGCATCGATCGCCGCAGCGGTGAACGCCGGCGGGCCGCAGATGACGAGGCTCGTGCTGGGCCCGACGTGACAGGCCAGTTCGGCTGCGCTCAGCCGGGAGCCGTCGTGGGTTGGGTCGGTGCAGCGGCGTGTGAGCTCAGGTGCCGGTGACATGCCTGCGGCGAGATCGGTGAGCTCCTCCCATAGCCGGCTGGGCGCCGGGCTGCGTTCGGAGTGGAGGATGCGCACCTGCCGGCCGGCCAAACCGGGCAGCAGGGACAGTGCCGGGGTGATGCCGATGCCGGCGGTGAGGAACACGACCTCGTCACCGAGCCGATCGGCGGTCACCTGCCCGAACGGCCCGGAGACCAGCAGCCTGTCACCGGCTTTCATGCCCGCCAGCGGGTGGGAGACGCCGGTGCGGATGCGCACCCGCAGGTCCAGTGCGTTCCCGGTGACGCCGGTGACCGTGTAGCAGCGCCAGGTCGGCGTGCCGGCCGGCGAGGCAGGCAGGTGCACCCGCACATGCATGCCGGGGGAGTAGAAGTCGGAGATGAACCCGAGATCGTCGCGCAGCCGGATCTCAGCAACACCCTCACGGCAGTCAACCGCCTCGACGGACATCTCCCGCGGGGCGGTCTGGCGTTTGAGCGCCTCCGCCGGTGCCTCACCGAGGATCTCGATCCGATCGCCGGGCCGGATCTCACCGTTCGTGGTGACGGAGAGGTAGATCCCGCAGTGCAGATGCCCGCAGCCGGCGGCCAGCAGGCGGGGGATCGGCAGGTCAGCCGCTCCCGAGGTGGGATCGACTTCGGTGGCCGAGCAGCGTTCGATCGGAGAGCGCACAACCGCTTCGACCCCGCCGATGCGCAGCCGCTTGCCGACCAGCCCGAACTCCGCGAAGGCAGGGAGCCCGTCGATGAGGATGTTGCCGCGGAAGCGCAGCGGATCGACCGGCCCGCCAGCGAGTCCTTCGAGTGCCTGCGCGGTCGCCGGATTGATGATCGACAAACCGGACACCTGCGAGTCGAACATCCCCTGGTCAGCAGACACGAGCTCGCGTCGGTGCGGCCCGTGAGGCGTGAGCCGGGCAGCAAGGAAATCCTCTGCCGCGCGCAAGCTCTCAGGTTCATCGATGGAGAAGCTCACCTGCTTGCCATCGGGTGCCTGCAGATCGATCGCGACACCCGCCTCGGGAGCGGACACATCGTGCCGAGTGTGCACCTGCCACTGCTGCAGCGAGGTGTCGTTCTTCAGCACTGTGAACGTGCGCGGGCCAGCCCACTGGCCGGGCACCGCCGGTGCGGCACCGGTGGTGAAGGCGAAGGCTCGGTCGCCGTCGAATCCCGAGCCGGCGCGCGCAAAGCCAGCGTTGATCTGCTCGGCGGGGAAGCCTTTGAGCGGAAAGCGGAAGAGGGCGGAGACGCGCATGGAGGCCATGCTACTCCGCCCTCTTCACGTGCCCGCAGACTGTTTCAGCCTGCGGAGGGACTCACTTCCGGGGTGCGCCGGCCTTCTGGTAGCCGCCCTTGCGGTGACCACCGCCGGAACCACCCGAGCGCGGACCGCCGGGGCCGCGGCCGTGCTTCTTGCGGAAGCCGGGCTTCGAACCCTGATCGGCGCCCGCCCCGCGGTCGAAGCGCTTCTTGAATGGCCGGCCCGGGCGTCCGGTGTCCGGGCGCAGGTCGATGTGCTTGCCCTGGATGCGGGTGCGCGACAGACGTTCGAAGACTTCCTCGGGCAGGTCAGCCGGAAGGTCGACAAGCGAGTGGTTCGAGCGGATGTCGATGTGCCCGATCTGGGCCGAGGTCAGGCCGCCTTCGTTGGCGATCGCGCCGACGATGCCACCGGGCTGGACGCGCTCATTGCGGCCGACGGCGAGGCGGTAGGTGCGCATGCCGTCCTTGCGGTGCTTGCCTCCCTTGCCTGCATCGCGCTCGGAGCGCGGCTTGCGGGCACTGGGCTCCGGCAGCGGCTCAGCGGCCAGAGTCTCACCGTCGAGCAGCAGGGTCGCCAGCGCTGCAGCGACCTCGGTGGCCGGCACATTGTGGGCCTGCTCGTACTGTTCGATGACCGGTCGCATCTCGGTCAGGTCGAGGGTCTCGAGTGCCTCGGTGATGCGGGCCTTGAACTTATCGGTCCGCGTGTTCGTCAGCTCCTCAGGTGTCGGCAGCACGAGCTTCTCAACCGAGCGGCGGGTGGCCTTCTCGATCGACTTGAGCAGGTGGTGCTCACGCGGGGTGACGAACAGAATCGCCTCACCGGAGCGCCCGGCGCGGCCGGTGCGCCCGATCCGGTGGACGTAGGCCTCCGGGTCGTGCGGGATGTCGTAGTTGACGACGAGTTCGATGCGCTCGACGTCGAGGCCGCGGGCGGCGACGTCGGTGGCGACGAGGATGTCGATGTGACCGGCCTTGAGCTGTTCGACGGTGCGCTCACGGGCCTGCTGCGGGATGTCGCCGTTGATGGCGGCGGCCTTGAAGCCGCGGGCACGCAGCTTGTCGGCCAGCTCTTCGGTGGCCTGCTTGGTGCGCACGAACATGATGATGCCGTCGTACTGCTCGACTTCGAGGATGCGGGTGAGGGCATCGAGCTTGTGCGAGTGCATGACGGTCAGGAACCGCTGGCGGATGTTCGTCCCGGTCGTCGAGGACGGGGTCACCCGGATCTCGCGCGGGTTATTCAGGTAGCGTTCGGCGATCCGGTGGATCGACTTCGGCATGGTCGCCGAGAACAGCGCGACCTGCCGCTGGTCACCGGCGGCTTCGAAGATCGCCTCGATGTCCTCCTGGAAGCCCATCTTGAGCATCTCATCGGCCTCATCGAGGACGAGGTGGCGCAGATTGTGCAGCTTAAGCGAACCGCGGTTGAGGTGGTCGATGACGCGGCCGGGCGTGCCGACGACGACCTGCGCCCCGCGCTTGAGGCCAGCCAGCTGCGGGCCGTAGGACTGTCCGCCGTAGATCGGCAGGATCGAGAACCCGGACAGGTGGGCGGCATACGAGGTGAACGCCTCGGCCACCTGCAGCGCCAGTTCACGGGTCGGGGCGAGAACGAGGGCCAGCGGGCCGTCATCGGCGCGGCCGGCATCGGCGAGGCTGTCGAGGACAGGCACAGCGAAGGCAGCGGTCTTGCCGGTGCCGGTCTGGGCAAGGCCCATGACGTCCTCACCGTCGAGCAGCGGCGGGATCGCCTGCTCCTGCACGGCAGACGGGGTCTCATAGCCGAGGTCGGTCAGAGCGGAGAGGATCCGCGGGTCGATGTCGAAGTCGCAGAACTGCACGGCTGGTGGCTGGATCTCAGCAGCGGCATCGGTGGTGGGGGTGGCGGGCGCCTGCGGGTCGGCAGACGGGTGGACGGATGTCATGAATCTCCAAAAGGGGCACACGGATCACGGAATGGACAGACTTCGGCATCGGAACATGCCTCGAAGTGGGAGTGTGATCGAACTCTTGCGGCCGAAGGAGCGTCATCTGTCAGACACGAAGCGGCCGGAACCACAGTCAATCCTACCTGCCGCAGCCGCCGTTGCCTGCATCGGGCTCATGTGTGACCGGACACGTCACCTCAGCTGCGGACGTCGAGGATGAGCTCACACAGCTCATGCGGGGCGATCTCATCCGGCCAGTCCGGCAGCCTGTCCTGCCCGGCCGGTGACCAGGTGATGACGAAGGAAGCGCACTCCTCAGGAGTGTCCCCGCCATGCCCACCGGCATCGACATGCCCATGGTCGGTGACGATGACGACCAGCCAGTCCTCACCGTGCTCAGCAGCCTGCTGCTCGATCGCAGCGGCAATCCGGCCAGCGTGCGCATCGACCCGGCCGATCGCCTGCCGGTACTCCTCACCCATGAGCCCGTAGAGGTGCCCGGTCTCATCAACATCGCAGAAGTACACGAACGACACATCAGCAGCCTGAGAACCTGCCAACATCGCGGTGGCATAGTCGGCGATCTCAGCATCGACGCGCACATAGCCGTGGGTCTCACCATCGCGGGCGATGACGCGGTGCTGGCCGGCCCACTGCTGCTCCAAGCGCTGGTGGATGACCGGGCCGAGCCCGTTGGGGTCGATGAGCGGCGGCCACCCGGCAGCCGCGAACGTCGTCGTCGACTGGTCGGCATAGAAGGCCCGGGAGAGCAGGTCCGGCCGCGAGTACAGCCGGTGGCCGATGAAGTCGTTGCCGGTGACCCCGTGCTGGACGTGTGTCGATCCGGTCAGGATGCTCGCCCAGCCCGGCCCGGACAGCGTCGGCGGCACCATCGTCATCCCATGCAGTCGCCCGGCCGCCCGCATCCGGCTCAGGTGCGGGGCGATGCCTTCTTCGCCGGTGATCGACAGGCGGCAGCCGTCGATGCCGAGCAGCAGGACCTTCCGCCCGCTCATGCGCGGACTCCCGTGTGCGCATCCCTGTCCGAGGCGGCGGCCGCCTGAGCATCGCCGGTGCCCGAGGAGGCGGCTGGGCCGGCAGGTTCGAGGACGGCTTCGCTGCGCAGCAGCTGCAGGCTGACATCAGCGCCGAGGGCGAACGCGCTCGCCTGCGCGGTCGAGAGGTCGACACGCACCGGGTGGGGGAGCTCGGCGACATCGACGTAGACACTGCTGAGCGAACCGCGCAGCACACTCGAGTGCACGACACCGGCCAGACCCGGGCGGGTGTCGACGGCATCTGTGGGGCTGATGGCGATGTCCTCAGGCCGGATGAGCGCGATGGCAGCTGTGGTGCCGTCCGGCAGCTCACCAATCGGGGTGACAGGCCGGCCGGCGACAGCGAAGGTGCCATCAGCAGCCTTCTTCGCCGGCATCCGGTTGACGTTGCCGACGAAGGTCGCCACGAACGGGCTGACCGGCCGGCGGTAGAGCTCGGCAGGTGTGTCGAGCTGTTCGATGCGCCCGGCATTCATGACACCGACCCGGTCTGCCATCGTCAGGGCCTCCTCCTGGTCGTGGGTGACCATAAGGGTGGTGATGTTCTTCTCCATCTGGATGCGGCGGATGTGCTCGCGCAGCTGCACACGCACCGCGGCATCGAGAGCTGAGAGCGGTTCATCGAGCAGCAGCACATTCGGCTCCAGTGCCAACGCCCGGGCCAATGCGACGCGCTGCTGCTGGCCGCCGGAGAGCTGGGCAGGATACTTCCCCGCGTGCTCGGCCAGCCCGACGGTCTCCAGCAGCTCGGCTGCTGTCGCAGCACGGCCGGCCTGCCGGCGGATGCGCAGCCCGTAACCGACGTTCTCGGCAGCGGTCATGTGCGGGAAGAGGCTGTATGACTGGAAGACGATGCCGATGCCGCGGCGACGCACATCGACGCGGGTGACGTCGCGCTCGCCGATGTGCACGGTGCCGGCATCCGGGGTCTCCAGACCAGCAAGAATCCGAAGCGTCGTCGTCTTCCCGCAGCCCGACGGGCCGAGCAGGGCCAGCAGCTCTCCGCGGTGCAGGTCGAGGCTGAGGTCGGACAGGACGGTCTTGGATCCGTAGGTCTTCGTGACTCCGGACAGGGACACGAACTCCTCGCGCAGGGGCGTGGTGATGGTGGTCATGGCTGTTCCTTGGCGGTGGAGGTGACAGAGGGTGCGGCTGCCGGTGTGCGCCTGCGGCGGTTGCCGGCAGCCGAGATGAGCGAGATGAGGGCCAGCAGGCCCCAGGTGGCGAGCATCGTGACGAACGACAGGGCTGCCGCTCCGCGCGGTGCCGCGGCCCCGGTCTCGACGAGGAAAACCGGGAAGGTGTACTGCAGCAGTAGGCTGGCCAGGGCGAACTCGCCGAGCACCATCGCCATGCACAGCAGCCCGGCCGACAGCAGAGCTGCGCGCATATTCGGCAGCACGATGCCGATGAGCGTGCGCCACGGGGAGGCTCCGAGGCTCGCGGCTGCCGCGAAGAGGGTCCGCAGGTGAAGGGCCGTCAGCCCGGCATCGAGGGCGCGGTAGACCAGCGGCATCGTGATGATGACGTAGAAGGGCACGAGCGCATACGGGCTGACGAGGAACCCAGGGGCGACAGCGCGGAAGAACACCCCGGCACCGGCGACGAGCGCGACAGCCGGGACGACGATCGGGATGACTGACAGCGCCTCCGCCAGCTTCGCTGCCCGTGGGGCCTTGAGGTGCAGGTAGACGATCGTGGGCACCAGCAGCGCCAGCGACGCCGCAGTCGTCAGCAGCCCGAGCACCACGGTCATGGTGACCGCCTGCACGGCCATCGGGTTGGCGAACGCCTGGCTGAGGCTCTCAAACGTCAGCCCGATGCCGGGCAGGGTGAATCCGAAGATCGCCGAGGCGATGAGCGGGGTGAAGAACAGCACCATCGCCAGCACGAGAACGACGATGCCGGGCACATGGACCCGGCCGGCAGGCCGGGTGCGCTTCCCGTGCCCGAGGCGGCCGGCGCCTCGGGCACGGGCGTCACCGGTTCCTGCCGGGGTGCCGGAGGGGGTGGTCAGGAGTTCGACGGAAGCTGCCAACGCCGTGACCTCCTTTCGATGAGCAGGCGGATGCCCATGGCGACGATGATGACGAGCATCATGCCGGTGGCCAGGGCGGCGGCCATCGATTCGTCGAGCATGACGTTGCCGCGCAGGAAGAAGCCGATGACGATCGGCACGAGGTTGAGTCCGCCGCCGGCCAGTGCATAGGCGGTGGCGTAGGCGGAGAACGAGTTGGCGAACAGCAGCAGGAGCGCCCCGACGATCGAGGGGGTCAGGATCGGCAGGGCGATGTCGGTGAGATACCGCAACCAGGAGGCGCCCATCGTCTGGGCGGCCTCGGACATCTGCTGGGTCAGGGCGCCGAGGGCCGGCAGGATGAGCACGGTCATGAGCGGTGCCTGGAAGTACAGGTAGACCAGTGCCACGCCCCAGAAGGAGTCGAGGCGGAACCCGTCGAGGCTGCCGGGGAAGACGTCGGTGACGAGCAGGGTGACCAGCCCCTGGGAGCCGAGGGCTGCGATGAACGCGAACGCCAGCGGCACCCCGCCGGACTGGCTGGCCAGGGCCGAATAGCTCATGACGAGCCGGGCCAGCCAGGCCGGGCGGGTCACCACGGTCAGCGCCCACGCGAGGATGAGCCCGAGGATGCCTCCCAGCAGTGCGGTGACGAGCGAGAGGTTCGTCGTCATGAGGAAGGCATCGGCGTACTGCGGCTCGGCCAGCTGGGTGAGGCTGGCGGTCGAGAGCTGCCCTCCAGGGGTGAGGGCAGCCCAGACGTTGGCGATGACCGGGATGATGAGGAAGACGGTGACGAACGCGAAGAACGGCACCGCTCCCCAGGGGATGGTCCGGGTGGGCTTCATGGGCGGACCTTGCCGGCCCACTCGCGGGTGATGAGCTCGGCGCCCCTCTCGCCTTGGGCGACGGTCGGGAAGTTCACTGCTTCGAGGATCTTCGGCTCCGGCAGCTTGGCCAGGGCCTCCTCGGAGAGCTTGCCGGCTTCGGACAGCTCGGTGAAGCGGGCCGGGATCGCCCCGCCGAGGGCGTACTGCTCGCTGCCCTCGTCGCTGGTGAGCCAGTCGACCCACAGGCGGGCGGCATTGGGCTGCGGGGAGTCGATGGTGCACGGCTGGGCGTAGAAGTTGCCGAACACCGCCTCCTCCGGCACGAAGTGCTCAAGGTCCACACCGGAGGTCTTCATCTCCTCTTCGATGCCGAGGAAGTTGTAGTTCCAGTCGAAGACGACCGCGGCCTGCCCGGTCGAGAGCGCATTGGGCACCGAGGAGATGTTGACAAGGTTGCCGGAGGCGGCGAGCTCGGCGAAGAACTCGATGCCCGGTCCGACATCGTCGAGGCTGCCGCCGTTGGCCAGGGCAGCGGTGAAGACGGTCGCGATCGACGAGGCGCCTTCGCGCGGGTCGCCGGGGAGTGCGACCTTGCCCTTGTAGGCGGGATCGAGGAGGTCGGAGAGCTTCTCGGGCTTATCGGCGAGCTTCGTGTTCACGCCCAGGGACAGCACGCCGTAGTAGGCGCCGACCCAACGGCCCTCGGGGTCCTTGAGGTCTTCGGGGATGGCATCGAAGTTCGAGGGCTTGTACGGGGAGATGAGGTCCTCGGAGATCGCGGTCTCGGTGAAGGTGTAGCCGATGTCGAGGACATCGGGCTGGGTCTTCTGGCCCTTGAGCTGCTTGACCGACTGCAGTTCCTCAGCCGAGGAGGCCTCCGGGCTGGCGACCGGGGTGTCGACGCCGTACTTGGCCTTGAACTTCTCGAAGTGGCCCTTGTAGTTCGCCCACGTCTCCGGATACGCGATGAGCTGGACTTTGCCCTCCTTCTGGGCGAGTTCGATGATCTCCTCCAGCGTGGTGCCGATCTCCGTCGACGCGCTGGCGGTGTTGTCGGAGCAGCCGGCGAGGCCGAGGCCCGCGGTGGTGAGGGTCAGGGCGCTGAGGCCGAGAAAGGAACGGCGGGTGGTGGTCATGATTCTCCTTTGGCGAGGTCCGGTGCTGGTGACCAGCGGCCGCGGCCACTCTCGCAAGCGCCGGTGACAGTGGAGAGAACGTCAGGTGATCAACCGGTAAATAATGGTATAGACCATTTGCGCGGCTGGGCTGGACCGGGGCACGATGAGCAGACCACCCGCCTCGCAACCAGGAGAAAAGCCCCGATGACCACCACGCCACCGGCCCCGGCGAGCACCGCCTTGCAGCAACTCGAAAGCGCTGCAGCGGTCCTCTTCGACTTCAACGGCACACTCTCAGCCGACGAGGATCTGCTCGCTGCGATCTACTGCGATATCGCAGCTGAGCTCGGCATCGAGCTCACCCCTGCGGCCTACGACACCGAGTTCCTCGGCCTGTCCGATCCGCAGATCGCCACCGCGCTCGCCGCCCGCGCCGCCGCAGGTGAACGCACGGTGACACCGGAGCAGATCGCCGACCGGATGGCTGAGGCATACCTCGCAGCCGTCGCGCACACCCCGCGGATCGCTGCCGAGACCTGCCGCCTCGTGCGAGCGCTCGCCGGATCAGGAGTGCCGCTGGCAGTGGTGACCGGAACCTACCGGCGGCTTGTCACTGGTGCTTTGCAGGCAGCCGGGTTCGAGGCGTGCTTCACCGCTGTCGTCGCGTGCGAGGACGTCACTGCCGGCAAGCCCGCCCCCGAGGGGTTCCTCACCGCCGCCCGGCAGCTCGGCGTCACCGCAGATGAGCGCGTGATCGTCGTCGAGGACTCAACACCCGGCCGGCAGGCCGCCGAGGGCGCGGGCATGTCCGTGCTCATGGTCGGGGCCGGTGGGCTCGCCGTCGCCGACATCGGTGCAGCACTGCCAGAGTGAGCCTCGCCTGCGCGAGCGCTGCCGATTCACCTGCCGTGGGAGGGTGTGCTAACGGTGATGCGCAGCCGGTCGGTGCGCAGCGTGTCAGCCGAGTACTCGATCGGGATGCCGGAATCTGTGAACGAGGTGCGCGTCAGACGCAGCACCGTCTGCGCGGCACCGATCTGCAGTAGCTTCCCATCGGCTGAGCCGACCACCTCGGTCGTCAGCGCCTCGGTCTTCGACACCGCAGCCTGGCCGAACGCGTCTGCGAGGATCGCATAGAGCGAACCGGTCAGGTCCCGTTCGAGCATCCCGGGCACGAGCGCTGCCGGGAAGCAGGAGTCCTCCACCAGGACCGGGGTGCCATCGACCAATCGCAGCCGGTGGACGCGCACCACCTCGGCGCCGGTGTCCAAGCCCAGGGCGGTCGCCGCCTCAGCCGAGGCCGGCTGCAGGCAGGCGGTGACCACCTCGGAGGTGACATCGTGGCCGGTCTCGCTCAGCTGGCCCATGAACCCGCGCATCGACGACAGCTCCACCTCCGGCAGCTCCTCAGCCACGAAGGTGCCGCCGCTGCGCCCGGTGCGCCGCGAGATGCGGCCCTCCAGCTGCAGGGCCGCCAGCGCCTGCCGGACGGTCATCCGCGAAACACCGAGCTGCGTCGCGAGCATCCGCTCCGCCGGCAGCCGGGCACCCGGTGCCCACGCACCGGAGGCGATGCGTTCACGCAGCTGCTCGGCGATGCGCATATGGGCAGGCGAGGAGGTCATGGTGTTAGTCATATCACTCTCCAGTCGCCGGTGTGATCCGCAGACGCGGCACGTCGGCGGATTCGCTACCCTGGGAGCGGTACGAACAGCAGCCAGCCGTTCGCAGTCGACTCAAGGAGATATTTCACGTGGCTTCGACATTGGATTCCGTCATCACCCTGGCCAAGCGGCGCGGGTTCGTCTTCCAGGCAGGAGACATCTACGGCGGATCCCGTTCCGCCTGGGACTACGGTCCGCTCGGCGTTGAGCTCAAGGAGAACATCAAGGCCCTGTGGTGGCAGGAGTTCGTCCGCGGGCGTGAGGACATGGTCGGCCTCGACTCCTCGATCATCCTGCCCAAGCGCGTCTGGGAGGCTTCCGGCCACGTCGAGACCTTCGTCGACCCGCTCGTCGAATCGCTGCACACCCACAAGCGCTACCGCGCCGACCACCTCATCGAGGCCTACATCGCCAAGCACGGCCGCGAACCGGAGAACGGCCTGGCCGACATCCGCGACCCGGAGACCGGCCAGGAGGGCAACTGGACTGAGCCCAAGCAGTTCTCCGGGCTCATGAAGACCTATCTCGGTGCCGTCGACGACGAAGAGGGGCTGCACTACCTGCGCCCGGAGACCGCGCAGGGCATCTTCGTGAATTTCAACAACGTCGTCACCGCCAACCGCAAGAAGCCGCCGTTCGGCATCGGCCAGATCGGCAAGGCCTTCCGCAATGAGATCACCCCGGGCAACTTCATCTTTCGCACGCGTGAGTTCGAGCAGATGGAGATCGAGTACTTCGTCCACCCCGACGACGCCCCCAAGTTCTTCGACGAATGGGTCGAGGCCTGCTGGAACTGGTTCGTCGACCTCGGTGTCAAGGCAGAGAACATGCGCCGCTTCGACGTCCCTGACGGCGAACGCGCCCACTACTCGGCTGCCACCATCGACATCGAATACAAGTTCGGCTTCCAGGGTGGAGCCTGGGGCGAGCTCATGGGCATCGCCAACCGCACCGACTTCGACCTGTCGAACCACACCGAGCACTCCGGTCACAAGATGCAGTACTTCGACCAGGCTGCCGGCACCCGCTACACCCCGTATGTCATCGAGCCGTCCTTCGGCCTGACCCGGTCGATGATGGCCTTCCTCGTCGACGCCTACACCGAAGACGAGGCACCGAACACCAAGGGCGGAGTCGACAAGCGCATCGTGCTCAAGCTCGACCCGCGCCTGGCCCCGGTCAAGGTCGCCGTGCTGCCGCTGAGCCGCAATGAGAAGCTCTCGCCGAAGGCCCGCGAGCTGGCAGCGAACCTGCGCAAGCGCTGGAACGTCGACTTCGATGATGCCGGTGCGATCGGCCGCCGCTACCGCCGTCAGGACGAGATCGGCACCCCGCTCTGCATCACCGTCGACTTCGACACCCTCGATGACAACGCGGTGACCGTCCGCCGCCGCGACGACATGAGCCAGGATCGCATCGCCATCGACGAGGTCGTCTCCTACGTCGCTGACGAACTGGGCATCTGAGGCCCGGCCTCAGATCCGCGGGGTCAGGACACTGACACCGCACCGCTATGCACTACATCGCAGAAACACTGCCGCGCGCCTCACGACAGGCCTGGTCGGTCATGCTCGGGATGCTCATCCCGCTGGCCGTCCTGTCTGTCGTGGGGCTCGTGTGGCTTTGGCCCTCGTCTGAGGCCACCGACCGGTGGGATCCGGCGGCCCTGGCCGACGGTGCCGAATTCACCTCGGGCACGGTCGAATCGATCGACCTGCGCGCCTGCCCGGACTACGAATCCACCGGCTGCGGGGCGATCACGCTCAATACGGGGGAGCGCACCGGCACGATGTACGCCCCGCCCGAGGCGATCAAGACCGGCATCGCAGCAGGCGACCGGATCAAAGTCATCGTCATGGACGATGCGCAGACCGACTCGGTCGCCGATGCGATCACCGGCGGCGGGCAGCCATCCGGTGAGCAGGCACCCGGCAGCGACCCGACCAACGAGCCGACCTCCGCCGACTTCGTCTTCGTCGACTTCGACCGCAACATCTCCCTCGGCGTCCTCGCCTTTGTCTACGCCGCCCTCGTCATGCTCGTCGCCGGACTCAAAGGGCTGCGCGCGCTCATCGGCCTGGCATTGGCCTACGCCGTCATGGTGTGGTTCATGCTCCCGGCAGTGATGGACGGCAAACCGGCCGTGCTCGTCGGCATCACCGCCGCTGCGGTCATCATGTTCATCGTCCTGTACCTGGCTCACGGGTTCTCAGCCCGCACCACGACTGCGCTGCTCGGGACCCTGTTCGGCATCCTCATCACCGGTGTGCTCGGCGCGCTGTGGACGACCTGGTCGAAGTTGGCCGGCATCTACACCGAAGAGACCTACATTCTCGCCTGGACCGACGGGCTGTCGATGGCCGACCTCGTCGTCTGTGCGATCCTCATCGCCGGCCTCGGCGTGCTCAACGATGTCACCATCACCCAGGCGGCCGCCGTGTGGGAGCTGGCCGCCTCCCGTCCCGAGGCGTCCAAACGGGAAATCTTCACCTCGGCGATGCGCATCGGCCGCGACCACATCGCCTCCACCGTGTACACCATCGCCTTCGCCTACGCCGGAGGTGCGCTGACCGTGCTGCTGCTCGTCGCCGCCTCCTCCCGGCCGTTCCTCGAATCACTCACGCTTGGCGAACAGGCGATCTCCGTCGTCTCCACCCTGGTGACCTCGATCGGCCTGGTCATCGCGATCCCGGCCACCACCCTCATCGCCGTGCTGGTGGTGCGCTCCGGCACACGCGCGTACTCCGCTGCAGAGGCCGAAATCTGAGATAGGCTGTCATCCGACAGACGCATCCCCCTGCTGAGACGTATCCCCGGCTTCGGCCCGGATGCACTGCTCGAACCCCGCGCCAGACAGCGTTGTCGGCGCCGCACCGGACCCCGAGACGGAAGTGAGCACTGATGACTCCCGCATCGCACATGATGACCCAGGCACCGGCAACCCCGGTTGTCACCACCACCGCCGACGCGGCTGTCGACCCGACTGCTGCGGTCAAACAGCTCGGTGACGTGACGCTGCCGCTGGCCCGCCGCACCCGCGGCTGGACCGGATCGGTCATCGATGCATCGGTCTCCCTGCTGGCCTCTCGGACCAATGACATCGTCCGCTTCGGCATGGGCGCACCGGCTGAACAGGTCGTCCCGGCTGCCGACTTCGCCGAGTTCCTCGGGACGATGACGAACCCGAGCTCCTACACCTACGGCCCGACCGAAGGCGAGACCGAGCTCATCAACGCGATCTGCGAATCCGAGGACCTCACCGGCCCGCGCACCGTTGATCCCAACCGCATCATCGTCACCAGCGGCGGCATGCAGGGCCTCGACCTGGCCTACAAGATGTTCGTCAACGACGGAGACCTCGTCGCCGTCGAATCCCCGACCTACACCAACGGCACCTCGACCGCGCTGAGCTACGGCGCCGAGGTGCTGCAGATCCCCGTCGACGACGACGGCATGGACGTCGAGCGCCTCGCCCGCGACGTCGAGACCCTCGGCCGGAAGCCGACGGCGATCTACGTCATCCCGAACTTCCAGAACCCCTCGGGTGTGACCATGAGCCTGGCACGCCGCCAGCGACTGCTAGAACTCGCCCACGAGTGGAACAGCGTCATCATCGACGACGACCCGTACGGTTCGCTGCGCTTCTCCGGCGAGTACATCCCCAGCTTCGCCGAACTCAGCCCGGATGACCCGCTGGTGTTCTCTGCCCGGTCGTTCTCCAAGATCATCGCCCCGGGCCTGCGCGTCGGCTGGGTCGAGGTCGACCCGGCGATCCGCCAGCTGCTCATCAACGTCCGCCAGGCGATGGACGCCTCGGCCGCGGTGCCCAGCCAGCAGCTTGTGGCCCACTACCTCACCCGCGGCGGGTTCACCGAGCATCTCGACAGGCTGCGCACCGCCTACCACCGGCGCAAGGACGCGATGCTCGAAGCCGCCGCCGAACACCTGTCCGGCCGGGTGGAGCTGACCAACCCCGACGGCGGATTCTTCCTATGGGCGACGCTGATCGGCGATGCCGCCGACATCGACGCCCGCGAGCTGTTCGAGACCGCTCTGGACGAGGGTGTTGCGTTCATCCCCGGTGAGGCGTTCTCACCGGCAGGTGAGTTCTCCAACGCGATGCGCCTGTGCTTCGCCTCCTCGACCGTCGAGCGCATCCACGAGGGCATCGCCCGGCTCGGCCGCGCCATCGAGGTGCAGCTCTCCCGCAGCTGAGCTCACAGAACCTGCAGCACCACACCGACGAGCGCTGCCGTGCCGAAGGCGGTCAGCAGTGACCAGATGAGCACGCTGCGCTCCAGCTGAGCCTTCTCCGCACTGTCTGGAGCCGCTGAACCGTCGTCATCGGCGGTCGTGGCGGCCAGGCTGAGGGCCAGCGCCACACGCGGCGGGGTGGCCAGTGCGGCGAAGGATCCGGCGACATTGCTCATCGCCACCGCCGGCAGCAGCCCGGTGCCGGTCGTGGCGGCCATCGCCGCGATCGTCGAGGCGAACATCGCGTTCGAACCTGTATTCGACCCGGTCAGCACCGAGCCGAGCGCCGTGAGCGCTGGGGCGAAGCCGATGCCGATCCTCGCCAGGCCGGCACCGATGACTTCGGTCATGCCGGTGTCGGTCATGAGCCAGCCCAGCAGCATGAACCCGGCGGTGGCCACCCCGACCGGGATCCACGCCCGTGCAGCGGTGCCCACCACCTCGGCGGCGGGTGCCCGGGAGGCGAGCATGCGGGCGGCGACCGCGCATGCGATCGCCAGCCACACCGGCGGTGCCGACAGCACCGCTGTCATCGGGGACGGCCACAGTGCTGCAGCGCCGCTGGCGAGCAGCAGGCCGACGGTGAGCACTGCGTAGGGCAGCAGCGCCGGGGCCAGCCGGCCGGGAACCGGTTCCGGCTGGCCGCGTCGGCTGAGGAGGCAGCCGGTGAGCAGCACGGCGATGACGAGCAGCGAGCCGAGCACGCCGGCCAGGGGAGTGCCGATGAGGATGTTCGCTGTCAAGATGCCGCCCCACAGGCAGACAGCCGCAGCGATGAGTCCCACGAGGCCCGACAGGCTGCGCCAGGCGCGCGTGATGGCGGTGGTGAGGGCGAAGACGATGACGACCGGCAGGGCGTTCGCCCAGGCCGAGCCGACGCCGAGCTCCTGCAGACCGAGCCCGGTCAGCTGTGCGGCGACCGCCGTGCCCGGCCCGAGGGCACCCCAGGGCACGGCGATGAGGCCGAGGAGTCCGAGGAATGCCGAGGTGCGGATCGAGAAGCCGAGCCTGCGCAGCAGCGGGATGCCGGCGGTCAGTCCGATCCCGTAGCCGGTGACCGATTCGACGAAGGGCACCACGCCGAAGACGATGAGCCCGGCGCCGACGATCGGGTCAGGCAACAGGCTGCGGATGCGCGCCGAGATCGTCTGCAACGCCCCGATCGCTTCCAGCAGCTGGGCAAGCACCATGCCGAAGAGCAAGATGGCCAGCACCTCGCCAGCGAGGATGACGAGGTCGAGCGTCTCGGAGGCGGCCAGCTGACCGAAGTGCAGTGAGATGCCCGGCGTCGCGGTGGCGATGAGGGCGCTCAGCAGCGCCGCGCCCGCCCCGCTGAGGGCAGCGATGAGCGTGCCGCGGCCGGCGACGAGCACGGCCACGGCGACGGCGATCGGTAGGATGCTCAGCAGTGTCGTCATGCGTCGGGAACGCTACCAGGAGGACAGATGAGTGCCGCCGAAGCAGAGCTGAGCGCGCAACTCGCTGAGATGGGTTGGTCGTGCACCAGGCACGGCCCTAACCTCGTCTTCGAACGCAAGGACACAGGGCCAGCCGAGGGCATCGGTGCGGACGCGGGTGGCAATCCGGTGATCTTCTGGCACGTGTCACTGTCTGAGGTGGCCACGCGCTGGGCCGGTGGCCGTGTCACCGGCATCGGGCTGCTGACCTCCGTGCACGTGGCGGAAATGCTCGAGGTCTTCGACGGTTCACGCGGCGAGCTGCGCGACGGCCCGGACGGGTGGCGGGTCTATCCAATCTGAGTCCGCGACACTGCCCGTGTCTGGTCTGCGCGTGTCCTGGGGCCGACCGGACTGGAATGCGGACGCGATTTCGCACAGCTGAGCCGGCTTGGTACATATGACGGATGACTTCCGCCCGAACTGCCGCCGATCAGCCTGCCGCTGACCGCTCAGACTCCGCAGCCGCGGGCCAGCCTGCTGCCGGTGCCCCGCTGCGCCCGGCCGCCCGCCGCGCCATCGTCGCCTCCGTCATCGGCACCGTCATCGAATGGTATGACTACGCCCTCTACGGCGCCGCCGCAGGCCTGGTCATCGGACCGCTGTTCTTCCCCGACTCAGTCTCCGGCGCCGGCCAGCTCTCGGCGCTGGCAACCTTCGCCGTCGGTTTCCTCGCCCGCCCGGTCGGCGGCATCGTCATCGGCCACATCGGCGACCGGCACGGCCGCCGCCCGGCGATGATCCTCACCATCGTGCTCATGGCAATCGCCACCGTGGCCATCGGCCTGCTGCCCACCGCAGCCGCCGTCGGCGTGCTCGCCCCGATCCTGCTCGTCATCTTTCGGTTCCTCCAGGGCTTCGGCGCTGGTGCCGAGCTCTCCGGCGCAACGACGATGGTCGCCGAATACGTCCCCGCCCACCGGCGCGGCTTCTTCACCTCACTCGTGCTCTGCGCCCCGCCAGCCGGCATCGTGCTGGCCACTGCGGCGTTCTTCCTCGCCTCCTCCGGCATGGCCGAGGAGACCTTCATGTCGATCGGCTGGCGCCTGCCGTTCCTCGCCTCGGTCGTGCTGTTCTTCGTCGCCATCTACATCCGCGCCAAGCTCGAAGAGACCCCCGAATACACCTCGGCGATGGAGCAGCAGGAAGCCCACGCCACCAAGGTGCCGCTGCTGGCACTGCTCGCCACCGACTGGCGCGGCGTGCTCGCCGGGTTCCTCAGCCTCACCGGCCACAACGCGCTCAACTACGGCATGGCCGTGTTCTCCATCGGCTACCTGGTCGGCACCGGCATGCCGCAGACCCACGCGCTCGGGGCGGTCACCCTCGGCACTCTCGCCGCGATCATCCTCACCCCGCTCGGCGGCAGCCTCGCCGACCGGTTCGGCGCCGGCACCGTCATGGGCTGGGCCTCGGTCATCGGCGCGCTGTACGCTTTCCCATTCCTGTGGCTGCTCTCACAGGGCACCTTCACCAGCGCTCTCATCGCCATCGCGATCGGCTACGGGCTCGTCATCTCCGGTACCTCGGGTTCGCAGGGCGCGTTCCTGGCCAACCTGTTTCCCACCCGCCACCGGTTCTCCGCGATGGCCCTGGCACGGGAGGCCAACGGTGCGCTCATCGCCGGCTTCTCACCAGTCGTCCTCGCTGCCCTTATCGCCTGGGCGAACGGCGCGATCACTGCTGCAGCGGCCTACCTGGTGGCCTGCTGTCTGCTGAGTGCTGCGGCGATCTTCCTCGCCTCCTTCGGCCGTCGCCGAGGCGTGGGCCGGGACCGGGAGACCATCGCCGGCTGACGAGACGACCGGATGCCCGCACGTCCATCCACAGTCTCTCTCTGAGCCGATGCTGGGTGTCCACACCCGCCTCGGTCCCGGTTTGACTGTCTGGAGATAATAGGGTGGTGACGACCATGACCACCACCTCTCTGCAGACCACCGCCGCATCGGCGCTGCGCATCGGCAACATCGAACTCGACTCGCCGGTGGTGCTCGCCCCGATGGCCGGCATCACGAACACCGCCTTCCGCCGCCTGTGCCGCGAGTACGGTGCCGGACTCTACGTCACCGAAATGGTGACGAGCCGCGCGCTCGTCGAACGCTCTCCGAAGAGCATGCGCATCATCCATCACGAGCCCTACGAGGTGCCGCGCTCCGTCCAGCTCTACGGCGTCGACCCCGTCACGATCGGCCAGGCAGTGCGGATGCTCGTCGACGAGGACCGCGCCGACCACATCGACCTCAACTTCGGCTGCCCCGTCCCCAAGGTCACCCGCAAGGGCGGCGGCTCAGCGCTGCCGTGGAAGCTCGACCTGTTCACCGACATCGTCACCACCGCTGTGCGCGAAGCCAGCCGCGGTGACATTCCGCTGACGATCAAGATGCGCAAGGGCATCGACGCCGACCACCTCACCTACCTCGACGCCGGTCGCATCGCCGCCGAGGCAGGAGTGTCCGCGATGACCCTGCACGGGCGCACGACTGCCGACCTGTACTCCGGCACCGCCGACTGGGGGGCCATCGCCCGGCTCAAGGACCTCATCGGCGACGCCGTGCCCGTGCTGGGCAACGGCGACATCTTCGCAGCCGAGGACGCCGTCGACATGATGGCCCAGACCGGCTGCGACGGTGTCGTCATCGGCCGTGGCTGCCAGGGCCGGCCGTGGCTCTTCGGCGATCTCGCCGCTGCACTCAACGGCAGCGATGAGCGCATCCGCCCGAACCTCGGCCAGGTCGCCGATGTCGTCTACACCCACGGCGTCTACCTCACCGAGTACTACGACGACGAGTTCTACGGCGTGCGCGACCTGCGCAAGCACATCGCCTGGTACTTCAAGGGCTACCCGGTCGGCGGGCAGGCCCGCCGCAAGCTCGCGATGGTCTCCTCCCTGGCTGAGCTGCGCGGACTGCTCGACGAGCTCGACCGCGACGCACCCTATCCCGGGGCTGATGCCGAGGGCTCACGCGGACGCACCACCCGCCCGAAGCGGCCCCACCTGCCTGAAGGCTGGCTTGACTCGCGGGAGATGAACCCGGAGCGCTCCGCGGAGCTCGCCGAGGCCGAACTCGACGTCTCAGGAGGATGAGGGTGGTCCAGACGCAACTTCAGGTGGCCGAGTACTCCGAGCACGACCGCCAGCGCTGGGTCGCCGAACCGGCGAAGAACCCCCGACGCACCGACTTCCAGCGCGACCGGGCGCGTGTGCTGCATTCCTCGGGTCTGCGCCGGATGGGCGCCAAAACCCAGGTCGTCTCCCCAGGCACCGATGATTTCGTGCGCACCCGCCTGACCCACTCCCTGGAAGTCGCCCAGGTCGGCCGCGAACTTGCCCGCTACCTCGGCTGTGACCCGGAGATCGTCGACACCGCCTGCCTGGCCCACGACCTCGGGCACCCGCCTTTCGGACACAACGGCGAAGCTGTCCTCGACGAAGTCTGCGCCGACATCGGCGGATTCGAAGGGAACGCCCAGACCCTGCGGGTGCTCACCCGGCTCGAACCCAAGGTCCACGCCGCAGACGGCACCCCGGCAGGGCTCAACCTCACCCGCGCCACGCTGGACGCGTGCACGAAATATCCGTGGCCGCGTGCGGAATCACCGGTGGCGAAGAAGACCGGCTCACCGGTGACGAAGTTCGGCGTCTACGACGACGACCGGGCCGTCTTCGACTTCTTCCGCGCCGACCGCCCACTGGGCCAGCGCTGCATCGAAGCCCAGCTCATGGACCTGGCCGACGACATCTCCTATTCCGTCCACGACGTCGAGGACGCAGTGTTCTCCGGCCACCTCGACCTCTTCGCCTACCAGAACGACCACGCTCTGGCCGGTCTCATCGACATCACCCGCGCCTGGTACCTGCCCGATGCCCGCGATGAGGACATCATGAAGGCGCTGTCCCGCCTGCAGGCGGCCAGCTACTGGCCGTCAGAACCTTATGACGGGTCCAGGCGCGCCCAGGCCAGCCTCAAGCACATGACCAGCCAGCTCATCGGCCGGTTCGCCGGAGCTGCCGAAGCTGCCACCCGCGAGGAGTTCGGCTGGGAGCCGCTCGGCCGCTACGACGGTAACCTCGTCGTGCCCGAATCGACCCGCTACGAGATCGCTGTGCTCAAGGGCCTGGCGACCGTCACCGTCATGGTCGCCGAAGACCGGCTGCGCCTCCAGCGCATCCAGGCGCGTGTGCTCACGCAGCTGTGCGAGTACTTCAGCGAACGGCCCGAGGACATGGAGCGGATGTTCTACCTTGACTACCAGGAGGCTGAAGATGACGGGCAGCGACTGCGCGTCGTCGCCGACCACGTCGCCAGCCTCACCGACCACTCCGCCTGGGCGGCCTACCACCGGATGCAGGCCAGCGAAGCGAGCTTGCTGTAATGGCCGGGCTGATCCTGCGCGAGGACATCGATGAGGTCCGCTCCCGGGCACGCCTCGACGACATCATCGGCGAGTACGTCACGCTGCGCAGCGCAGGAGTCGGCAGCATGAAGGGACTGTGCCCCTTCCACGACGAGCGGACCCCGTCCTTCCACGTCCGTCCGCAGGTCGGCATGTACCACTGCTTCGGCTGCGGCGAGAGCGGCGACGTCTTCACCTTCCTGCAGAAGATCGACGGGCTGACCTTCACCGAGGCCGTTCAGCGGCTGTCCGAACGCGTCGGCGTGCAGCTGCGCTACGAAGAGGGCGGCACCGGGCCGGACAAAGAGGCCATCGGCCAGCGCCAGCGTCTCGTCGACATGCACCAGGTAGCCCAGGCGTTCTTTACTGAATACCTCGGCAGCCCCGAAGCGCAGATCGGCCGACAGTACCTCGCCGACCGCGGCTTCGACAAACAGGTCTGCGAGAAATACGGCATCGGCTTCGCCCCGAGATCCTGGGACGCCTTGCTCAAGCATCTGCGCGGGCGCGGCTACAACACCGAGGACATCATCGCCTCGGGCCTGGTCAGCCAGGGCAACCGCGGCATCTACGACCGGTTCCGCGGCCGGCTCATGTGGCCGATCAACGACGTCACCGGCCGCACCGTCGGCTTCGGGGCCCGCAAGGTCTTCGACGACGACCAGGGCCCGAAATACCTCAACACGCCCGAGACCCCGCTGTACCGGAAGAACCAGGTGCTCTACGGCCTCGACATCGCTAAACGGGCGATCGCCCGCTCGAAGCGGGTCGTCATCGTCGAAGGCTACACCGACGTCATGGCCGCCCACCTCGCCGGCGTCGAGCAGGCTGTCGCCACCTGCGGCACCGCGTTCGGAGCCGAGCACATCAAGCTCATCCGGCGGCTGCTCGGCGACGACTCCGCGCACTCCGGTGAGGTGATCTTCACTTTCGACGGTGACGAGGCCGGCCGGAAAGCGGCACTCAAGGCTTTCGAAGACGACCAGAAGTTCGTCGCCCAGACCTTCGTCGCCATCGCCGAAGACGGCATGGACCCCTGCGACCTGCGCATCCAAAAGGGCGACGCCGCCGTCAAAGCGCTCATCGACTCGCGCCGGCCGCTGTTCGAGTTCGCCATCACCTCGACAATCGAGCGCTTCGACCTCGACACCGCCGAAGGCCGAGTCGGCGCCGTGCGGGCCGCCGCACCGATGGTCGCAGGCATCCGCGACAGCATGCTCAGGCCGGAATACGAGCGCTTCGTCGCCGGTGCCGTCGGAGTCGACACCGCAGACGTGCACGCCGCCGTGCGCGCAGCCGGACGCAGGGCAGCAGCAGGCGGGCCCGGAGGTGGACAGCAGCCCACCCGTGACCTGCGCAGTCAGCACCCGCAGCAGCAACAGCGGCAACACCCTCAGCAGTCCCCACCGGGACCGGGCGGCCCCTACGGGGGTCCTGCCGTGCCGCCGCCGGGCAGTCCTGCCGATCAGACGGGCGCTGAGATCGCCGCCTACGAACAGGAGTTCTCCGGCGCGCCGGCGAACACACCGAAGCTGCGGATCGAACGCGGTGCCCTCCAGGTGGCGATGCAGCAGCCGCAATACGTCAACGCCACCCTCTTCGACGGGCTCAACGGCAAGGTCTTCTCTCACCCAGCCCACAGGGCAGTGCATCAGGCGATGAAGGACGCCGGAGGCATCCGCACTGCGATCACCGACCCGGCCAGCTGGCCGGAGAAGGTCCTCGAAGCAGGTCCCGACCAGCTGCGCGGACTCATCGGCGAACTCGCCGTCACCCCGCTGCCGGCCACCGACGGGCAAGGCGTCGAACGCTACTCACGCGGCATCATCGCCAGCCTGTTCGACGAGGACATGACCCGCATCGCCCGCGAACTGCACTCCCGGCTCTCCCGCACCGACCCCAACGACCCGGCAGCGACGAAGCTGCTCGAGCAGCTCCAGGTGCTCGAACGCCAACGTGCCCGGCTGCGCGCACTCATGTGAACCAGCCGGCGCCTCGGGAACGGCGGCCAGCTGAGCCAGGGGGAGTGATCAGTCGATGACGTGCGCCGGTGTGCGGCCGGCGGCATGCTCGAGGAGATTCTCGACCGCCCGGGAGAAGACGCGGCTGACCGTATCGCGGGTCTGCGCCCCGGCATGCGGGGTGGCCACGACATTCGGGGCGTCGAGCAGCGGATGACCGGCGATGTTCGGCTCGCCGGTGAACACGTCGAGACCGGCGCCGGCCGTGTGCCCCGAGTGCAGCGAGGCCGCCAGGGCCTCCTCATCGACGATGCCGGCCCGCGAGAGATTCAGCACGATCGAACCGGTGGGCATCGCCGCGAGCTGCTTGGCGCCGATGAGACCGTTGGTCTCTTCGGTCAGCGGCACGTGGATCGAGAGCACATCAGCCAGCGGCAGCAGGTCGTCAAGGGCCATGAACTCGATGCCGAGCTGCTCCTCGACCTCCGGCGGCTGGCGGAAGACGTCGAAGTAGACCAGGCGCATGTCGAAGGCAGTCAGCCGGGCAGCCAGCAGCCGGCCGATGTGGCCGAGTCCGATGATCGCAGCAGTCTTGCCTGAGAGCTCGATCGAGGAGTGCAGCCAGCGATTCGGCGTCCACTCACCGGCATGTGTGGCGGTGTTGAGTCCAGGCAGGTGGCGGGCGCAGGCCAGCAGTGAGGCGACGGCAAGTTCGGCAACGGCCACCGAGTTCGCACCCGGCAGGTTCGCGACGGTCACGCCTGCCCGGCGTGCGGCGTCGAAGTCGATGCCGTCGGTGCCGGCGCCGACGCGCTGGACCATCTTCAGATTCGGGGCGCGTGAGAAGACGGCCTCGTCGAGGACGCCGGCGCCGTTGAGGATGTACTCGGTGCGGGCCAGCTCTTCACCCGAGGGCGCGGTGCCTGCGGGGATGATGAGATCGGCTCCGGGGACAGGGGTGAACGCGTCGCGCAGCAGTGACAGCACCTCAGGGTCCTGCTCGCCGATCCAGATTGCGGTGATCATGCTCCCATCACAGCACCCGAGAGTGAACAGAAGTGAAATAGTGCACACAGTGCAAAGTTGCGCTTGACGTAAAGTTGCACTGGGTGCAAAATCTTTATGTGAGCACCACCGAAACCGAAAGCCTCCGCGACCGCAAAGCCCGGCTGACCCGCCGGGCCATCCACGTCGCTGCCGTCAACCGCGTCCTGGAGGACGGCCTGGAGCAGGCCACCGTCGCCCAGATCGCCGAAGACGCCGGCATCTCCGCGCGCACCTTCTTCAACTACTTCGCCTCGAAGGAGGACGCGATCGTCGGCATGACCGACGTCGTCATCGACACCGACCAGATCGAGGAGTTCCTCGAAGTCGACCCGGTGGGAGCGGATCTTGCTGAGGACGTCGCCCGGCTCATCTACGGCACATATCAGCTGACCTTCAACTCCGATGACGTCGTCCTCAAACGCCGCCAGATCCTCGCCCGGTACCCGGCGCTCATGCGCCGCCAGTTCGAGAAGAACGAAGCCATCGAACACGCCGCCGCCGAGGTGGTCGCCGCCCGGCTGCGCCGCGGGGACATCGACTTCGGCGGTGCCGACGGCACACCGGAAGAGCTGGCGCTCATGCTCGTGCAGCTGTGCGCGGTGCCGCTGCGCTTCGCGGTGCGCACCGTAATGCAGTCCGAACCGGATCAGATCGCCGACCCGGACTTCTCCAAGGAGACATTCGAACGTTCCATCCGGCTGTTCCGCTCGGTTCTGGCCGGAACACAGACACCTCAGAAGGGAAATGGTAAGTGAGACGCATGGCAAAGGACGTGACCCCGCCGCATACGGCAGAAGCTGAGTTCGCAGGCCACCGCGCGCCTGCACCCGCTGACTGCCGTGCCGCGACGTCTGCTGCCAGCGACCCAGCTGACAACGGCTCCGGCATGACGACCGGTGCGATTCTGTGGGTGTTCGCCGCCCTCATGGTCGCGATGTTCATGTTCTCGCTCAACCAGACGGTGCTGGCCACCGCCCTGCCGACGATCGTCGGCGAACTCCATGGCGTCGATCAGATGCTGTGGGTTTCGACGGCCTTCATGCTCGCCTCGACGATCATGATGCCGATCTACGGCAAGATCGGCGACCTGTTCGGCCGCAAGCCGCTGTTCATCTTCGCGATCTCGATGTTCATGCTCGGCTCTGTCTTCGCCCTCCTCGCCCAGGACATGTCCTTCCTCATCATCGGCCGTGTCTTCCAGGGCATCGGCGGTGGCGGCATGATGATCCTCTCCCAGGCGATCATCGCCGCGATCGTGCCCGCCCGTGAGCGCGGCAAGTACATGGGTGCCATGGGTTCGGTCTTCGCTGTGTCCTCTGTTGCCGGCCCGCTCATCGGCGGCTGGCTGACCGAGGGGCCGGGTTGGCGCTGGAACTTCGCGATGAACTTCCCGCTCGGCATCTTCGCCATCATCGCCGCGATGATCCTGCTCCGTGTTCCCGACACCCGTCCCGAGGTGCGCCCGCGCATCGACGTCGCCGGCATGGCGCTCATCGCCGTGTTCACCTCCGCCGTCGTGCTCATCGCCGCATGGGGCGGCCACCAGTACGAGTGGACCTCACCGGTCATCCTCGGACTCGGCGCCGCTGCGCTCGTCGCCGGCACCATCTTCGTCTTCGTCGAGCGCCGGGCGGCCGAACCGATCATCCCGATGTCGCTGTTCCGCGACCGCAACTTCGTGCTGTCCACCATCGCCGGACTGACGATCGGTGTGGCGATGTTCGGTGTGCTCAGCTACATGCCGACCTATCTGCAGATGGTCCACGGTGTCGACGCCGCCCGTGCCGGCCTCATGATGGTGCCGATGATGGGGTGCATGCTCATCGTCTCCACCGGCATCGGATTCGTTGTCGCCCGCACCGGCCGCTACAAGTTCTACCCGATCATCGGCATGAGCCTCATCGTCACCTCACTTGTGCTCATGTCCCAGCTGCGGGCCGACAGCCCTGCTTGGACGACGATGATCTTTCTCGCCATCATGGGTTCGGGCCTGGGCCTGAGCATGCAGCTGCTCGTCCTCGTCGTGCAGAACTCCTTCCCTGTCGAGATGGTCGGCACCGCCACCGCCTCGAACAACTTCTTCCGCCAGATCGGCGCCAGCTTCGGCATGGCGATCATCGGCTCGCTGTTCACCAGCCGCCTGATGTCGAACCTGACCGAGAAGCTCAGCTCCGTCCCCGGTGCCGATGCCAGCGGACTGCACGCCAATGAACTGACACCCGAAGCGCTGTCCCAGCTGCCGACCGCTATCCAGGACCTCATCATCGGCGCCTACAACGATGCACTCGTGCCGCTGTTCCTGTGGGCGGCCCCGCTGCCGGTGCTCGGACTGCTCGTGCTCTTCTTCATCCGCGAGAAGCCGCTGGCCACCCGGATCGAACGCGCGCAGGCCCGCCCCGGCCAGCAGACCCGGTCTACGATTGACACCGAGGCCGACTCTGCTGGGCAGAAGCCGGCCACCTGAACCAGCCGACCGCTTGGAGGACCGCCCATGACCGTCCTGACGATCCTCACCGCCCCTGACAAGAAGCGCCCAGCGCACTTCGACCGCCTGGCCGACGAAGCCAGCGAGGTGCGCTGGGTCGAAGCCGATGAGCTGGCCGCCGCACTGCCCGGGACCGAGGTGCTGCTCATGTGGGACTTCTTCTCACCAGCGCTCAAGGACGCGTTCAGCAGTGCTGACCGGCTGGACTGGATCCACGCGGCATCGGCCGGGGTCGACTCGCTCATGTTCGATCAGCTGCGCGACTCCGAGGTCACCGTCACCAACGCCCGCGGCATCTTCGACCGCCCGATCGCCGAATTCGTGCTTGCCTTCATGCTGCATTTCGCCAAGGACTTCCCGACCTCGCTGGCCCACCAGCGGCAGCGGATCTGGCAGCACCGCGAATCCCGCGACCTGGCAGGCTCGCATGCGATGATCGTCGGCACCGGGTCGATCGGCCGGGCGATCGCGACCACGCTGCGCGCCCTCGGTGTGCACGTCACTGGGGCCGGCTCCCGCGCCCGAGGCGGGGATCCCGACTTCGGAGAGATCATCGCCAGTGCCGATCTCGCTGAGCACGTCGCAGGAGTCGACTGGCTCATCAACATCGCACCGCTGACGGAGCAGACCACCGGGCTCATCGATGCAGCCGTGCTTGAAGCGCTGCCTGAGAGCGCGCATCTCATCAACGTCGGGCGCGGCGCCAGTGTTGTCACCGACGATCTGGTCGCTGCGCTGGAATCCGGGCAGATCGCCGGAGCCGGCCTCGACGTCGTCGACCCGGAACCGCTGCCGGAGGACAGCCCGTTGTGGCAGATGGGCAGTGTGGTCATCACCCCGCACATGAGCGGTGACTCCGCGGGCTGGTCAGACCGCTTAGCTGAGCAGTTCATGGCCAACTGGGACCGGTACCGGTCAGGCCAGCAGCTGTTCAACATCGTCGACAAGGCCAAAGGCTACGCCGCCGGCTGACCCGGTCCGTCTGGGAAAGGGGCTTTAGGTCAGTCCTCGACCCAGCCGAGGGACCGCTCGATCGCCTGGCTCCACCGGCTCAGCAACTGCTGCCGGTCCGCTGCGGTGATCGACGGCTGCCAGGAGGCATCCGCCTGCCAGTAGCCGGCCAGCTCGTCTAGGGAGCCGTACACTCCCGCACCCAATCCGGCTGCATAGGCGGCGCCGGCAGCGGTGGCCTCGATGATCTGCGGGCGGACCACCTCGCAGCCGGCGATATCGGCCTGGAACTGCATGAGGATGTCCGAGGCGCACATGCCGCCGTCAGCGGCGATCCGATCAATCGTGTACCCGGAGTCGCGGCGCATGACATCGAGCACCTCGGCAGTCTGGAAGGCCGTGGCTTCCAGGGCTGCCCGGGCGATGTGCCCGCGGCTGGTGAAGCGGGTCATGCCGATGAGCACCCCGCGTGCGTCTGCCCGCCAGTGTGGGGCGTAGAGACCGGAGAAGGCCGGGACGAAGTAGACGTCGCCGTTGTCGGAGACCTCGCGGGCCAGATCGTTGACCTCATCGGCGGTGCGGATGAGCCCGAGGTTGTCGCGCAGCCACTGCACGAGCGCACCGGCTACCGCGATCGAGCCTTCGAGCGCGTACTGCAGCGGCTGGCCCTCGATCTGGTACGCCACGGTGGAGACGAGTCCGTTGGCTGACCGGCGGATCTCCTCCCCGGTGTTCGTCAGCAGGAAGCAGCCGGTGCCGTAGGTGTTCTTCGTATCGCCGGGGGAGAAGCGGCACTGGCCGAACGCGGCTGCCTGCTGGTCGCCGAGCACTCCGGCGATCGGCACGCCGGCCAGCAGCTGACCGGATGCGACTGTGCCGAAGGTCCCGACTGATGGCCGGATCTCCGGCAGGCAGGCGGCCGGGATGCCGAGCAGCTCGCACATCCGCTGTGACCACTGGCCGGTGTGCAGGTCCATGAGCAGGGTGCGTGAGGCGTTGGTGACGTCGGTGACGTGCGCGCCGCCGTTGACCCCGCCAGTGAGGTTCCACAGCAGCCAGGTGTCGATGGTGCCGAAGAGCACCTCACCTGCCGCTGCCCGTTCGCGCAGTCCGTCGACGTGGTCGAACAGCCAGCGCAGCTTGATGCCGGAGAAGTACGTGTTGACCGGCAGCCCGGTGATCTCGGCGATCTCCTCAGCGTATTCGCTGAGCTGCGTGACGTAATCGCCGCCGCGGGTGTCCTGCCACACGATCGCGTTGTGCACCGGCTGGCCGTTCGCCGCCTCCCACACGACGGTGGTCTCACGCTGGTTGGTGATGCCAACAGCGGCGATGTCGGCGCTTGTCAGCGAGGCGGTGCCCAGTGCCTGGCCGATGACCTCCCGGCTGGTCCGCCAGATCACCCCGGCGTCGTGTTCCACACGACCGGCGGCGGGGAAGATCTGCTCGAACTCCTGACCGGCAGAAGCGACCGTGCGGCCATCTTCAGAGAAGATGACCGCACGCGTCGAGGTCGTGCCCTCATCAAGTGCGAGGACGTAGCCCATGGCTCAGCTGCGCTTCGGGAAGGCCGGGGTGTCGATGCCGGCCATGTCGGCGATGCAGCGGACCACCTGGCAGGAGTAGCCGAATTCGTTGTCGTACCAGACGTAGACGACAGCGCGATCACCGTCGACGATGGTCGCCAGGCCGTCGACGATGCCGGCGCGCTTGGAGCCGACGAAGTCAGTCGAGACGACCTCTGGGGAGGCGATGTAGTCGATCTGGTTGCGCAGCTCGGAGTTCAGCGAGGTCTCCCGCAGGAACGTGTTGAGCTCATCGACGGTCGTCTCGCGCCCGAGGTTGAGGTTGAGGATCGCCATCGACACGTTCGGGGTGGGAACGCGGATTGCGTTGCCCGACAGCTTGCCCTTGAGCTCCGGCAGCGCCTTGGCCACGGCCTTAGCAGCACCGGTCTCGGTGAGCACCATGTTGAGCCCGGCAGCACGGCCGCGGCGCGAGCCCTTGTGGAAGTTGTCGATGAGGTTCTGGTCGTTGGTGAAGGAGTGGACGGTCTCGACGTGGCCGTTGCGCACACCGAATTCGTCGTTGAGGACCTTGAGCACCGGGGTGATCGCGTTCGTCGTGCACGAGGCAGCCGAGAGGATCGTGTCCTCGGCGGTGATGTCGTGGGAATTGACGCCGTAGACGACGTTCTTGATCTCGCCCTTGCCCGGTGCGGTCAGCAGCACCTTCGCCACACCCGGGCACTTGAGGTGCTTGCCCAGGCCCTCCTCATCGCGCCAGCGGCCGGTGTTGTCGACGACGATGGCGTTGTCGATGCCGCACTTCGTGTAGTCGACCGAGGACGGGTCATCGGAGTAGATGACCTGGATGAGCACGCCGTTGGCACAGATCGTGCTGTTCTCCTCATCGACGACGATGTTGCCGTCGAACTTGCCGTGCACCGAGTCGCGGCGCAGCAGGGAGGCGCGCTTGACGATGTCGTTGTCACCGCCGCGGCGCACGACGATCGCGCGCAGGCGCATGTTCGTGCCGCCGGCGCGGTCGACGAGGATGCGGGCGAGCAGCCGGCCGATGCGGCCGAAGCCGTAGAGGACGACGTCCTGCGGCTTGCTCTGCTCGCGGTCTACAGCGTCGACGACTTCGGAGAGCTGCTCGCGCAGGTAGGCCTCGACGTCGTCTCCGCCGGAGTTGCGGAAACCGGCGGCCATGCGGCCGAGATCGATGCGGCACGGGCCCAGGTTGAGACCGTCGAGCGCGGTGACCAGACGCAGCGTCTCATCCATGTCGAGCTCGGTGCCGTCGAAGTGACGGGCGTAGCGGTGGGCCTTGATGATGCCGTTGACGGACTTGTTCAGCAGGCTGCGGCCGTAGACGGTCAGCAGCACCTCGTTGTTGCGGTAGAGGCGGCCCACCAGAGGGATCATGTCCTCAGCGGCGCTCTGCTTCGAGGCCCACTCTGCCATTTTCGCGATCGTTGGATCAGTCACCAGAAATTCCCTTTCGAATCCTGTCTCAGCTACTTCGCACAATCCTACTGGCCAGCGCCGCCGCTGCCGAACCCCGTGGCCTCGAGCGTCGTCTCGAACTCCAGCAGCTCAGCGCCGGTGGCCACCGGCTTCTTCTTCTCCGCACCCTCGGCATGACTGCTGGCGAAGGACCGTGAGTTCTTCCAGCCCTCGTAGGCCTCTTCGCTGGCCCACTGCGTGTAGACGAACCACACCGAACGGTCATCAGTCGGCTTGAGCAGCGCGAACCGCTCAAAGCCCTCGAAGCTGTCGAGCCGTTCGATGGCCGGGGCGAACCGGTTGACGATCTCATCACCGGTCTCGGCCGGGACGGTCAGGGCATTGATCTTGACGACGGACATAGCGGGTCCCTCTTCCTTATCCGTGCGGGTGCAGGCGTGCTGCCCTCAGCCTAGACGACACTGACCTCACAGATACTGCCGGGCGGCTGTGATGCTCGCCTGCCGGTAGCCGCCGCCGAAGAGCACCGCGTGGGCGTAGAGGCCGAAGAACTGATACAGCTCGATGCGCTCACGCCAGTCGCGGCCGAGCATGTCGACCGGATAGGCCTCGGCCCAGGCGCCGATGATCGTCTCCAGGTGCGGGGCGCTGAAGAGGCTGAGCATCCCGAGGTCGATGAGCGGGTGGCCGGCCCAGGCGGCTGGGTCGATGAGGGCGGCCGTGCCCGAGGTGAAGAGCAGGTTGCCGGCCCACAGGTCGCCGTGGACGCGGGCAGGGGCGGCATCGTCGTCGAAGGTGCCTGCGCCGATCCGCTCGATGAGCTGGGTGACCTCGGCAGGCGGGTTGGGGTCGTATCCGGCCAGGGACTCAAGGCGTGCTGCGTAGGCCTCACCGCAGCTGTCGGCAAAGCGTGTTGTGATCTTCAGCGGCTGGCTCAGCGGGCCGAAGTAGTAGGTTTCGACCTTCGGTGGGTTGTCGCCGAATCGACCGGCCGGTGCCTGGTGGAGGGCGGCAAGACGGTGGCCGAAGTCAGCAGCGGCCTCGCGGGTCGCAGGAGCTTCGTCGATGCGCTCCAGGATCAGCCCGGTCTCCGAGACATCGATGACGCCAGCGACGTCGACGGTTCCGGGTTCGGCCAGCCAGCGCAATCCGCCGGCTTCGGTGGCGAAGAAGTCTGAGGGGACGTGGTTGCCGGTCTTGCGGAAGGTCATGACCCTGCTTTCGTGACGTTGCGGCCGGGGACGAAGCGCGAAACGGTCGCATCCCCGGGTATCGAATACCTCCAGGGGAAGGCGTCGGGGTCACCACCGGGACCGGAGACGCCGACGCGGGGGCCTGCGACGTACTCGACCGGTTCGGCAGGCGGGGTGAAGGACCAGCCGGCCGGCGCCTCGGGCACGGTGAGTGCCGCCCCGTCGGTGGCTGCGCTGGCGGCGAAGACCTGGCCGAGGCAGCCGGGGCCGCGGGCGAGCTCACGGTCGGTCACCTGCCCACCGCGGCGCTGTGCGCGGCGGGCGCGGGCCACCTCGTGGCCGGTGATGACCTCGCCGGCGCGCAGCAGCACGGCGGCCGGGTCGCCGGGATCCTGGCAGACGATGTTGAGCAGCCGGTGCATGCCGTAGGACAGATAGCAGTACAGGTGCCCGGGTGGGCCGAACATCGTCGCGTTGCGTTCGGTACGCCCGCGGAAGGCGTGCGAGCCGGGGTCGTCGTCTCCGCCGTAGGCCTCGACTTCGGTCAGTCGCACCGCGATCGTGGTCTCACCGTCGGTGCAGGTGAGGATCCCGCCGAGCAACTGCGGCGCGACGGTGTGGACGCTGCGGTCGAAGAAGCCCGTCAGCGGAGCGTGTCGTGTTTGTCGGCCCACCGGTTGAACCCGAGGATGGTGACGGCGATGAGGCTGCCGGCCACGGCCAGCGCACCGATCGTCTCGGCGCTGCCCTGCGCGCGGGAGAGCTGTTCGCGGCTGGCCGGCGGGGCTTCGGCGATGGTGCCGAAGATCGGCTCGTCATCGGCGGTGCCCATCCAGGCGGCGACCATGAGGATGATGCGGGCGAAGACGTTCATCGAGAGCATGATCGCGATGACCGGGCCGAACAGTGCAGCGGTCGGTGAACCGGAGAACAGGTCGATGAGCACGGTGGCGATGTTCAGCAGCAGGGTAAGCGCGATGGCGCCGAAGAGCGAGCCGAGGCGCTTGGTGCGCGGCTGGATCGGGTGGATCGGGATCATCGTGAACAGGAACATGAAGATCAGCCACGAGGAGAACAGCGTGATGATGATCGGGGTGATCGTCAGCACCGGGGTGACCCAGCCGGGCAGCTGGAGCCATTCGACGATGGTGGTCTGCAGGCCGGTGCCGATGACGGTCAGGCCGATCGTCAGGCCGACGCCGATGAGCAGGCCGATGAGGGTGACGATGTTCGACAGGGTGCGGACGACGAAGTTCTCCTGCGGCTTGGCGTCCATGTCCTTGCGCAGCTGGGCGCGGATGGCGTCCTTGAGGTTGCCGATGAATCCCTGCGCGGTGTAGAGCGCGGAGATGATGCCGACGATGCCGACGGCCTGCCAGTTGTCGATGAAGTTCTGCAGCATCTCGACAAGCTGGTCCTGGCCGGGCGCGAACTCGTGCAGCTTCTGGGTGACGACGTCGACGAGTTCGGGGCGCACGATGTCAAGGATGAAGCCCAGCGCCGCGAAGGCGAACATAAGCGTCGGTATGAGGGCGAGGACGAGGAAGTAGGTGATCGCGGCACCGAACTGGCTGCCCAGCCGCTGGCCGAAGCGCTGCAGCGTGGCCATCAGGTGTGCCACTGCCGGCTTATTCATGAAGCTCCGGGCGGAGGCCGCCGCTGAGCTCGAACTCACCAAGATCCGGTTGTCGGGTTCCATATCTTCGCTTCCTCGAGGGGGCTGTCTGACGGCAATGCTCCTTGTTCTGCGGCTCTGATGAGGAGCTATGTGAATGAGCTTAGTCCCCGCTGAGGGTGGTGGGAAACGCGTCGGTCGGAGTTTCGCCATCGTCATACATGTCGCGTGGAGAGCCGACGATGAGCGGATCAGCCGCCCGCGCCACCCGCTGGTCTTTGCCCGGGTAGTCGAATTGGTTGAGCACGTAGCGCATCGCTTCCAAACGAGCGCGTTTCTTGTCGTTGGACTTCACAACCGTCCACGGGGCGGCCGGGGTGTCGGTGTAGAAGAACATCGCGTTCTTCGCCTCGGTGTAGGCATCCCATTTGTCGAGGCTGGCAAGGTCGGTGGGGGAGAGCTTCCACTGCTTGATCGGATCCGTGCGGCGGGCGCCGAAGCGGTGCAGCTGCTCTTCGCGGCCGACGGAGAACCAGAACTTGATGATGTGGGTGCCCGACTGCACGAGCATGTTCTCGAACTCGGGGCAGGAGCGGGTGAATTCCAGGTACTGCGTCGGTGTGCAGTAGCCCATCACCCGTTCGACGCCGGCGCGGTTGTACCAGGAGCGGTCGAACAGCACGATCTCTCCGCCGGCGGGCAGATGCTGGACGTAGCGCTGGAAGAACCACTGGGTCTTCTCCCGCTCGGTGGGCTTCTCCAGGGCGACGACGCGAGCGCCGCGCGGATTCAGGTGCTCGGTGAAGCGTTTGATCGCCCCGCCCTTGCCGGCGGCATCGCGGCCTTCGAAGATGATGACGATCTTCTGCTTGGTCTCGCGCACCCACGTCTGCATCTTCAGCAGCTCGATCTGCAGCTGGCGCTTCTCACGCTCATACCGGCGCCGGGTGAGCTTCTGGTCGTACGGGTAGCCGTGCTTCCACGCCTCGGAGTCGCTGGAGCGGGACTTGAGCTTCTTCGACAGCTCCCGGATCTCGTCGATCTCGTTGGCGAAATCGGGCACGCCCTCAGGTGTGAGCTCGAATTCTCCAGCGCTGCCGTTGCCGGCTGCGGAGTCAGATGTCTTCGTCCCTTTGTTGCGCTCGTCACTCATAGACACAGTCTAAAGGGCGGCTGCATCGCGCAGATGCAGCCGCCCTCGGCTCAGATCTCACCCTGCCGAGTGCCGGGAGGACTCAGCTGTCAGCTCTGCTGGCCGTTCGACGATGCGTAGATGTCGTCGATGACGTCAGCGAAGTCCCGGTCGATGAGGTGGCGCTTGACCGACTGCTTGGCCGACAGGTAGCCGTTCTGCTCGGTCAGCTCGGCAGGCACGATGCGGAATGCGCGGATGCTCTCCGCCTTCGAGACCTTCCGGTTGACGCGTTCGACGGCCTTCTCGATGGCCGCGTGGACCTCGGGGTTCGCCGAGGCCTCTTCGAGGTCCATCTTCGGCAGGCCGTGGTTCTCCAGCCAGGTCGGCAGCATCTCCGGATCGAGGAAGATGAGCGCTGAGATGAAGTTGCGGTTGTCGCCGATGAGCACCGGCTGATGGATGAGCATGTGGCGGCGCAGCGCGTCCTCGATCGGAGCCGGTGCGACGTTCTTGCCCGACGAGGTGACGATGAGCTCCTTCTTCCGGCCGGTGATGCGCAGATAGCCGTCTTCATCGAGGTCGCCGATGTCACCGGTGGCGAACCAGCCGTCCATGAAGTCCTTCTCGGTGGCCTCCGGGTTCTTCCAGTACTCGCGGAAGACGCACACGCCCTTGGCGAGGACCTCGCCGTCGGGAGCGATGGCCACCGCGCAGCCGGGCAGCGGCACGCCGACGGTGCCGATCTTCGACTTCGCCGGGATGTTGACCGTCACCGGGGCGGTGGTCTCGGTCAGACCGTAGCCTTCGAGCACGATGAGGCCGACGCCGCGGAAGAAGTGGCCGAGATGCTCACCCAGCGGCCCGCCGCCGGAGATCGCATGCGTGACCCGGCCTCCCATCACCTCGCGCAGCTTCGAGTACACGAGCTTGTCGAACAGCGCATGCTGGGCGCGCAGCGTCAGCGGCACCCGGCCGGCGTCGAGGGCCTGGGAGTAGAGCACGGCCACCGCCTCGGCGGCGCGGAAGATCTTCTGCTTGCCGCCGGCTTCGGCTTTGGACAGGGCGGCGTTGAAGACCTTCTCGAACACGCGCGGCACGCCGAGGATGAAGGTCGGCCGGAAGCTGCCGAGTGCGTCGGTGAGCTTCTTGAGATCGCCCTCGTGGGCCAGCGTGCCGTCACCCTGGATGGTGACGACCTGGATGAAGCGGGCGAGCACATGGGCCAGCGGCAGGAACAGCAGGCAGCGGGCACCGGGCCGGATGATCTCTCCAGCCTGATGGATGACGGCCTGGGAGGTGAGCACGAAGTTGCCGTGGGTGAGCACGCAGCCCTTCGAACGGCCGGTGGTTCCCGAGGTGTAGATGAGGGTGGCGATATCGTCCTGGGTCGCGTAGCTGGTACGCTCCTTCAGCTCCTCATCGCTGATGTCCGCACCGTCGCGCAGCAGGCCGGCGATGCCGTCTTCGGTCCAGATCCAGATCGTCGGCTCGCGATCGGCGAGCGCCTCGACATCGGCGAAGGCCTCCCGGATGCGCTGTGCGTGGTCTTCGGACTGCACGAACCCGCAGAACACCTCGGCGTCCTCGAGCATCCAGGCCAGCTGGTCACGAGACGAGGTGTCGTAGAAGGGGACGGTGACCCCGCCAGCGAACCAGATCGCGTAGTCGGCCAGGGTCCACTCGTATGCGGTCGAGCCGAAGATGCCGACCCGCTGGCCCGGCTGCACGCCCGCGGCGATGAGTCCCTTGGCCAGTGCTTCGACCTGGTGGAGGAAGGCCTGCGCGGTGACGTCGATCCACTCGCCGTTCTGCTGCCGCGACAGCGCGATGCCATGCGGGTCCCGCGCCGCCCGGTTGATGAGCGTGGCCGGAAGGTTCGGTTCCGGATCGAACTCGAATCCACTCACCGGGGTGACGGACTGCATCATGGTCTCGGCCATTGGGCACATCTCCTTAGGGCGCTTCGCTGCAGGGGCAGTATCGGCGTGTGCATTCAGCGCCGATCTCAGCCTCAAAACTATCACGCATGTGTCCTGGAGCACTCCTCTGAGATGGCGGGTCCGGAGCGGCCGAAGAGCGGTGCTGGGATCGTGTGGCACCGGGTGCGGCACGCACGTAGAATGCTTGCATCGCGCCGCTGGCGCCGACCTGCACCCGAACTCCGAAAGGCACATCCATGAGCACCTCCGATTCGCGCTCGAACACCGTCGACTACCGCTACGACGCGGAGCTCGCCGGTCAGCTCGAGGCGAAGTGGCAGGACCGCTGGGAGGCCGAGGAGACCTTCGCCGCGCCGAACCCGGTCGGCGAGCTAGCCAGCACGCGCCGCGGCGCCACCGCCGAAGGCCGTGAGACCGCCTACATCATGGACATGTTCCCCTACCCCTCGGGCAAGGGGCTGCACGTCGGACACCCGCTGGGTTATGTCGCCACTGACGTCTACGCCCGCTTCCAGCGGATGAACGGCAAGAACGTCATGCACGCCCTCGGCTATGACGCCTTCGGCCTGCCGGCCGAACAGTTCGCTGTGCAGACCGGGGCGCATCCGCAGAAGACAACCGAGGAGAACATCGCCACTATGCGCCGGCAGCTGCGCCGGCTCGGCCTCGGGCACGACGCACGGCGAACGTTCGCGACCACGGATGCTGAGTTCGTCAAGTGGACGCAGTGGGTCTTCCTGCAGATCTTCAACTCCTGGTACGACCCCGAGGCTGCCGACGGCCGTGGTGCCGCCCGCCCGATCGGCGAGCTCGTCTCCCAGTTCGAAGCCGGCCGCGACACCGGCACCGGCACCGCGTGGGCGGAGCTGTCAGCTGCTGAACGTGAGGACGTGCTGCAGAACTACCGCTTGGCCTACCTGTCGGATTCCCCGGTCAACTGGTGCCCGGGCCTGGGCACCGTGCTGGCCAATGAGGAGGTCACCGCAGAAGGCCGCTCCGAACGCGGCAACTTCCCGGTCTTCACCCGCCGCCTGCGCCAGTGGAACATGCGCATCACCGCCTACGCTGATCGCCTCATCGACGATCTCGACACCGTCGACTGGCCCGAGGCGGTCAAGGCCATGCAGCGCAATTGGATCGGCCGCTCGACCGGTGCGCAGATCACCTTCCCGGTCCGTGAGGACGTCAGCATCGACGTCTACACCACCCGCCCTGACACGATCTTCGGCGCCACCTACCTCGTGCTCAGCCCCGAGCACCCGCTCGTCGACGCCGTGACAACCGAATCCTGGGACGACTCCGTCCCGGCAGCGTGGCGCGGTGAGGGCAGCACCCCGGCCGAGGCGATCGCCGCCTACCAGCGCCAGGCTGCGGCCATGACCTCGGTGCAGCGCCAGGAGAACAAGGACAAGACCGGTGTGTTCACCGGCACCTGGGTACCGAACCCGGCCACCGGTGAGGACATCCCCGTCTTCGTCGCCGATTACGTCCTCATGGGCTACGGGACCGGGGCGATCATGGGTGTGCCGGCAGAGGACGTCCGCGACTGGGACTTCGCCAAGACCTTCGATCTGCCCTACATCCGCACCGTCCAGCCGGGCGAGGACCACGACGAGGACAAGCCGTTCGCCGGTGAGGGCGTCAAGATCAACTCTGCCAACGACGAGATCGACATCAACGGTGCCGGCGTCGGTGAGGCCAAGGACGCTGTCATCTCGTGGCTCGCCGGCCGCGGCCTGGCCGAGGCGACGACGCAGTACCGGCTGCGCGACTGGCTGTTCAGCCGTCAGCGCTACTGGGGTGAGCCGTTCCCGGTCGTCTATGACGAAGACGGCACGCCGATCCCGCTGCCGGCCGAGCAGCTGCCGGTGACACTGCCTGAGGTTCCGGACTTCTCGCCGCGCACCTTCGACAGCGACGACGTCGACTCGAAGCCCGAGCCGCCGCTGGGTCGCAACACCGACTGGGTCAACGTCACCCTTGACCTCGGAGACGGTCCGAAGACCTACCGCCGGGAGACCTCGACGATGCCGAATTGGGCCGGCTCCTCGTGGTACCAGCTGCGATACGCCGATCCGACGAACGATGAGCAGCTTGTCGACCCGGCGAATGAGGAGTACTGGCTGGGCCCGCGTGCGAACGCCGAATCCGGTGGCGCGGATCTGTACGTGGGCGGAGTCGAGCACGCTGTCCTGCATCTGCTGTACTCGCGGTTCTGGCACAAAGTGCTCCACGACCTCGGCCACCTGAGCTCCTATGAGCCCTTCCACAAGCTCATCAACCAGGGTTACATCCAGGCCTACGCCTACACCGATTCCCGCGGCGCCTATGTCCAGGCAGACGAAGTCGAAGAGCGCGTTGATGATTCCGGCGAGGCGACCTTCTGGCACAACGGGCAGCAGGTGAACCGCGAGTACGGCAAGATCGGCAAATCGCTGAAGAATGTCGTGACCCCCGATGAGATCTACGACGCCTACGGTGCCGATACCTTCCGGCTGTACGAGATGTCGATGGGCCCTCTTGAGCTCTCCCGCGCCTGGGAGACCCGCGCGGTCGTGGGCTCACAGCGGTTCCTGCAGCGTGTGTGGCGCCTCATCGTCGACGAGAACACCGGCGAGCTCGCTGTCGTCGATGACGCACCGGACCGCGAGACGCTGCGGGTGCTGCACACGACGATCGCCGGTGTGCGCGACGACATGGAGCACATGCGGTTCAACACCGCTGTCGCCAAGCTCATCGTGCTGACGAACCACCTGACGAAGCAGGGCGTGAGCCCGCGCGCGGTGATCGAACCGCTGACGATCATGCTCTCACCGCTGGCCCCGCACATCGCCGAGGAGATCTGGGAGCGGCTGGGCCACAGCGAGACCATCACCTACGAGCCGTTCCCGGTCGCCGATGAGCAGTTCCTCGGCCAGGACACGGTCACCTGCGTCGTGCAGATCAAGGGCAAGGTCCGCGACCGGCTCGAGGTCTCACCCGATATTTCGGCTGAAGAGCTGGAGAAGCTGGCTCTGGAGTCCAACGGCGCCAAGCGCACCCTGGCCGGCGCAGGTGTGCTCAAGGTCATCGTGCGTGCGCCGAAGCTCGTCAACATCGTCCCGGACAACTGAGCGAGACACTGATCGAGCTGGTGCCCGGCACCGGCTGGAAAGGGAATCCATGAGTGCACTGTCCGAACGGATCCGGTCGACTCTCCAGGTCAGCCCGGTCATCGACCCAGCGACCGAGATCGGGACCCGCGTGCAGTTCCTCGTCGACTACTGCCTGTCGACAGCGACGAAGGGATTCGTCCTCGGTATCTCCGGCGGCCAGGACTCGACGCTGGCCGGCAGGCTCGCCCAGCTGGCTGCCGAACAGCTGCGCGGCAGGGGAGTGGACGCGACGTTCTGCGCCGTCCGCCTGCCCTACCGGGTGCAGCATGACGAAGATGACGCACAGGCCGCCATGGAGTTCATCCGTCCGGACGTCGCGCTCACCGTCGACATCGCCGGCGCCGTCGACGCCACGGTCGAGGCGTTCAACGCGGCCACCGGTGAGACGATGACGGACTTCAACAAGGGCAATGTCAAGGCTCGCCAGCGGATGCTCGTGCAGTACGCGATCGCCGCGCAGCGCTCCAGCCTCGTCCTCGGCACCGATCACGCCGCCGAGGCGGTCACCGGCTTCTACACGAAGTTCGGCGACGGGGCCGCTGACGTCACCCCGCTGACCGGGCTGACGAAGGGGCAGGGGGCAGCGCTGCTGCAGCACCTCGACGCCCCTGAGCGGCTGTGGCAGAAGGTGCCGACGGCCGACCTTCTCGATGAGACCCCGGGCAGCACCGACGAAGACGCGCTCGGCGTCGGCTACGCCGACATCGATGCCTACCTCGAAGGCGGGGAGGTCTCAGCGGCGGCAGCCGAGCGGATCGAGGATCTGTACCTGGCCAGCGAGCACAAGCGCCGGATGCCGGTCGCCCCGGCAGACGGCTGGTGGATCCGCCACTGACTCACACGGTGCGGGTCTCCAGCGCCGTGCGCTCGAAATCGCGCAGGCTGTCGAGGAACGCATCCATGTTCTGCTCGCCGGCGTCCCGGGCGGCGCTGAACTCGTGCCAGCCGCCTTCGCGGATATCGCCGGGCTTGATCTCGAGTGCGCTGTCGGGAATGTAGGTCTCCTCAGACACCCACGAGTCGAAGCTCTTGCCGGCCCGGTAGACGTCCATGAACGCTGCGTGCATGCTCTGCTGTTCGAAGCTGGTCTTCTTGAACTCGTCGAGGAACGTGCGGAGCGGCTCCATCAGCTGCGGGTCGAGTGTGCTGAACCCGTTGGCCAGCCGCATGTACTGCACGAGCCCGGCATCCTTGGGAAACAGCTCCAGGACGCGCTTGGCCCGCGTTGTGTCAGCCGCTTCGTCTTCGTCCTCTTCGATGGGGCTCAGCCCGACCGAAGCATAGGTCTTCGAAGCGTCGGCGATCTCGGCGTTGAGCCGGTCGATGCGCTGCTGGTCCTGCCACCATTTCACGCCGATGAACAGCAGGCACACGGCCACCAGGAGAACGGTCACGATTCCGATCACCCAGGCCGCGCGGTGCAGGGGCGGAATGAGGAACAGCACCAGGCTGATGACGAGCACGCCGGCGGCCGCAGCGGCGGCGGGCGTGTTGAGGAGGAAATCACCGAAACGCTTCACCGCTCCAGGGTACCGAATTCCTGCTTCCAGACTGCGAACATCTATGCTGTGAACGGAAGAAGATCGGTCAGTTCAGCATACTCACGGCGGCCACCCTGCCAGCTCACTGACCGGTGATGCGACAAGCAGTGAGGAACACAACACGATGGCGAAGATCTCGGTGATCGGCTGTGGATATCTGGGAGCCGTTCACGCCGCGGCCATGGCATCGCTGGGCCACGACGTCGTCGGCATCGACGTCGACGAACGCAAGATCGACTCCCTACGCCGGGCCGAAGCACCCTTCTTCGAACCAGGTCTGGAAGACCTGCTCGACCGGGCGCAGACCAGTGACAATCTCGCCTTCACCACCGACATCGCCGAGGCGGCCAGCGCTGATGTGCACTTCATCTGCGTCGGCACCCCGCAGCGCAAGAGCGAATTCGCAGCCGACATGACCTATGTCGACGCCGCCGTCGAAGCCCTGCTGCCGCACCTGAGCGACACCGACCTCGTCGTCGGCAAGTCCACCGTCCCGGTCGGCACTGCCGCCCGGCTGGCCGAACAGGTCACGGCCACCGGTGCCGCCCTGGCATGGAATCCGGAGTTCCTGCGCGAAGGCCACGCGGTCGAGGACACCGTGGCACCCGACCGGCTGATCTACGGCGTACCCGACGGAGAGGCCGGTGAACGTGCCACCGAGATCCTCGACGACGTCTACGCCTCGATCGTCGACTCCGGCACCCCGCGTCTGGTGATGGACTACGCGACCGCCGAGCTCGTCAAGACCGCCGCGAACTCCTTCCTGGCCACGAAGATCTCCTTCATCAACGCCATGGCCGAGCTCTGCGAGGCTGCCGGAGCTGATGTCACCCAGCTCGCCGATGCGATCGGCATGGACGACCGGATCGGACGCAAGTTCCTCAACGCCGGCCTCGGCTTCGGCGGTGGCTGCCTGCCCAAGGACATCCGTGCCTTCATGGCCCGCGCCGGTGAACTCGGCGCCGACCAGGCCGTTGCGTTCCTGCGCGAGATCGACTCGATCAATATGCGCCGCCGCGTGCGCATGGTCGACCTTGCCCGCGAGGTCGTCGACGGCTCCTTCATCGGCAAGCGCATCACGATCCTCGGCGCAGCTTTCAAGCCGAACTCCGACGACGTCCGCGACTCCCCGGCACTGGCTGTCGCAGGCCTCATCGCTCTGCAGGGCGCCGTCGTGACGGTCGCCGACCCGCAGGCGGTCGACAATGCCCGGGCGATGTTCCCTGACCTCGAATACGAAACCGACTTGGAGACCGCGCTCACCGGCGCCGATGCGGTGCTGCTGCTGACCGAGTGGCAGGAATACCGCAGCCTCGACCCGGTTGAGAGCGCCAAGCTCGTCAAGCAGCAGGCGATCGTCGACGGCCGCAACGTCCTCGACCCCGTTGCCTGGCGCGCAGCCGGCTGGACGTATCGGGCACTGGGCCGGCCGTGACAGCTCTGGCGGTCATCTGCGACTCCACCGCGAACATCGACGCGGACACCGCTGAGGCGTACTCCGAACGCCTCGGCGGCCTGTTCGCGATCGTCGACCTCAGCGTCACCGTTGGGGATGACTCGCGGGCGGATAACGAGTGGACTGCCACCGAGGTGTGCGCCGGGATGGCATCAGGACTGGCAGTCACGACGTCGCTGGCCAGCCCCGAGCAATTCAGCACCGCGATCTCCGAGATGGCCGAAGCCGGTGCCGAGGCAGTGCTCGTGCTGACGATGTCAGCCCAACTGTCGGGCACGCACGCCTCCGCACAGCAGGCCGCAGGTGAGGCGCCTGTGCCGGTGCACGTCGTCGACACCCAGCTGACGTCGGCCGGTATGGCCGGTGCGGTGGCCCTCGCTGTCGCTGGTGCCCAGCGTGAGGTTCCTGTTGAGAGCCTGGCAGGCGAAGTCACCGACTGGTGCCTCGCTGAGACGCGCACCTTCTTCATGCCCGACTCATTGGAATACCTGCGCCGCGGCGGCCGGATCGGAGCCGCATCATCACTGGTCGGCCGAGCCCTGTCGATCACACCGGTGCTGGGCCTGCGTGACGGAACGGTGACACCGCTGGCCCGCGTACGCACCCGGGTACGGGCCGTTGATCGCGTCATCAACCTCGTGACCGAATCAGCCTACGAATTCAGCGAACTCTACCCCGAGCGCGGACAGGAAGTGGTCCTGCTCCACGCCGAGGCTACCTTCGACGAAGCCTCAAACACTGCCCACCGTCTCGCGGCTGCCGTGCGGGACGCCGACCTGCCGGACGGCACGCAGTTCCGCCAGGCAGTGCTCTCCACGGTCGTGACCGCCCACGTCGGACCGGGCAGCACCGGACTGGTCGTCCAGACCACTCCCTAGAACAGCACTCGCCAGCGCACCCGGTGGTGTGGATGCCACGCGGCGTCCACACCCTGCTACACATCCGGCTTGCAAAAGCAGGCTCCCGCTTACCGTGCGCGTATGGCTCCATCACCGGACGACCGGCTGGCCGACATGCTCACCCGGTCCAAACAGCACGGCTGGGCACCCAGCGCCAGCCACGCTGCCCGGGACCGCCCGCACCACCACCGTTGGCCCCTGAGCCCTCCACCAGACACCGCCACCCAGGCTGAGGAGGAGTTCGACGAGGACGCAGCCAACGATGCTGAGATCCTGGCGCTGCTGCCCGGCAACCGGCCGATTCCACGCCGCTGGATTGTTCTTGCCATTGTTGTCATCACCGTGTTGGGAATCGCAGGGTTCGTCCTGCTGCGCAATCCTGACCCACCTGAAGCCAGCGCAGCCGCTGACCCACAGACAGCGCAACCGCAGAGCCCTGCCGGTGCTGGGCAGGGCAGCTCTGCTGATGCACCGGTGCAGGTGAGTGCCGATGCCGAGGAGGTCACCGCCCATGTCGTCGGCGCCGTCGCCGAACCTGGGGTCGTGAGGCTCCAGGGAGGAGCCCGGGTCGTCGACGCGATCGAGGCTGCGGGCGGTCTGAGCTCAGACGCTCAGCCCGAAGGTGTGAATCTCGCCCGCCTTGTCGAGGACGGCGAGCAGATCATCGTGCCTGACCGCAGCAGCCTGCCAACCGGGCAGGGCCACGAAGCTGGGGACCAAGGAGCAGGCCAGGCAACCAGCACGGGGCCGGGGACAGGGCAAGCCGGTTCGCAGGCGAACACAAAAGTGAACATCAACCACGCTGAGGCAGCAGAGCTGGAGACGCTGCCCGGAGTCGGCCCAGCCACCGCCCAGGCCATCATCACCCATCGCGAGGAGAACGGGCCCTTCGGGTCAGTCGAGGACCTCGTGCTCGTTCACGGCATCGGCGATGCCACACTGGCGCGGCTGCGCGAGCACATCACAGTCGGATGAGCACCGGGCATCAGCGCCGCAGCCGAAACCGCCCTCTGCTCTCGAGGACGGGAGCTCACATCCGAGCATGGGTGCTGCATGGTGCCGGCCTGCACCGCCTGCTCAGTGCAGCAGCCGTCGGGTGGCTGGCAGCATCCGGTGTGCTGCCTGCCGACCTCACCGCGACAATCGGCTTAGGTCTCGCCTGCGTCAGCGCCGCAGCTCTCATGGGTCAGCGCATCACCGGCAGAGGACAGTCCCAGCTGACCGGTTGGCTGCTGAGCACCGCACTGCTCGCCGGGGCGGTCTGCGCTCTCATCGGGGCCGCACGCCTCGCGCAGCCGACGGAGACGACCCTGTACAGCGGCCCAGCGCTCATTGCGGCAGAATCCCACGCAACCGACTCCGGCAGCTATCGCACAGAGATCCGCACCCAGTTCGGACCTGCCACGGCACTCAGTCCCACTCCGCTGCCAGCCGCAGGCACCCAGACGACTACGCGGGCAGAGCTTGAGACCAGCGGCTCCCAGACCATCGCCTTCATCCGCGGAAGGCCGGAGATCCGCAAACAGCCAGGACCCGTATGGCAGATGCGTGCCCACATGCGCAGCTTCCTCGCCGACACGTCTGGAACCGCGCACGACGGAGCTCGGTTGCTGCCCGGCCTCGTCGTCGGCGACGTCTCACAAGTCGGCGATGACCTGACCGAGGAGATGCGCACCGTCTCACTCAGCCATGTCACCGCGGTCTCCGGTGCCAACATCACGATCGTCTCGTTGGCAGTTCTCTGGGTGGCCGGTTTTGTGGTGCGGGTACGGGTGGTGCGCATCATCCTCGCCGTGGCCGTCACCGCAGGCTATGTCTTCATCGTCGGACCTGAACCCTCAGTGACACGCGCTGCAGCCATGGGCATGGTCGGAGCACTGGCAATGCTGCGCGGAACCCGGACGGCAAGCCTGGCGCTGCTGGCTGCCGGCATCATCGGCGTGCTGGTCTACCAGCCGGGATTGTCAGGCTCAGTGGGATTCCACCTCTCCGTCAGCGCCACAGCCGCCCTCATCATCCTCGGCCAGCCGCTGAGCGACCGCCTCGAATCCTGGGGACTGCCACGGGTCGTGGCAACAGCGCTCTCAGTGCCGTTGAGCGCCCAAGCAGGTGTCACCCCGGTGCTGCTGGGAATTGATGGCACCATCTCTGCCTGGTCGGTGCTGGCCAATGCGCTCGCCGCACCGGCAGTCGCACCCGCCACGCTGCTCGGCATGATGGTGCTCGTCTGCAGTCTGCTGCCGGGCGGCACCTGGCTCGGCAGCATCATCGTCGCTCCAGCGAACTGGAGCGCCTGGTGGATCGCCCGTCTGGCGCGGGTCTTCGCCAACCTGCCAGCCTCAGAGCTGCCGTGGCCCGCTGGACTGCTCGGGATCGGCCTCAGCTGCGTCGTCCTGGCAGGACTCTGTCTGATCGTGCTCGAATACCGCATCCTCCACCGGATTGGCGCTGGCCTGCTCGCCGCTGCGCTGGCAGCCGGGCTCCTGGTTCCCGGTATCCGGATTCCAGTCGCCTCCGGCTGGGCCGCGATGTTCTGCGACGTCGGTCAGGGCAGTGCCACCCTCATCAGCCTGCCCGGCGACGACGTGCTCGTCATCGATGCCGGTGAGGACGAAGATCGCATCGACATCTGCCTTGACCAGACTGGTGACCAGCGTGTGCACCTGCTGATCTCCCATTTCGATGCCGATCACTTCGCGGGCTATGCAGGCACCGGCTTCGGCCGGGATGTCGCGTCCGTGTATTTCCCGGCCGGAACGGAACACGATCCGGGCCTGAAGGGAATCACCCACGCTTTCCCGGAGGCCCAGCGCACTCCGGTCAGCGCTGGACAGCGATTTCAGTTCGGCTCCGTGCACTGGACGATCCTCTGGCCGCCAGCGATCGCCGGACCCGCGCACGGTGATGAGAACAGCCGCTCTGTTGTCGTGCACGTACAGACCAGCACATTCAGCGTCATCGTCCCGGGCGACATCGGCGCACAAGAGCAGCGCCGGCTGGCCACCGTGACGCAGCCAGCCGACGTGCTTGCCGCACCCCATCACGGTTCCGCCGACCTGGATGAGGCGTACTTCCAGGCTGCCGGAGCCAAGCTCGGCGTGGTCTCCGTCGGAGCCGACAACCGGTATGGCCACCCGACGACGCGCGCACTGGCAGCCTTCGGCACCAGTCCGGTGCTGCGCACCGACGAATGCGGTTCGATCGTCATCGACGCACACAGACAGGTCAGCTCAGGCTGTCCGGGCTTCGTACTAGGGTAGAGGCGTGGCAGCGAAGAAGAAGACCCTCATCCCGTACAACCGGGCCAAACCCGCCCCGGTCGTGGTGATCTCCGGGCCTGAGGCAGTGCTCATCCGCAAGGCCCAGGATCGTATCGTCGCCGCCTGCCAGAAGTCCGCGGATCTGGAGACCTCCTACCTCGATGCAGCCGGATACGAACCCGGTTCCCTCGACCTCGTGGCCGGTGCCAGCCTGTTCTCCGAACGCAAGCTCGTCATCGTCGACGGCGTCGCGCAGATGAACGACGCCTTTCTCGCCGATGCCCTCGACTACGTCAAAAAGGTCAACGAAGACGCCGTTCTCGTGCTCAAGCACTCCGGAGGCAACCGCGGTTCAAAGCTGCTGACAGCCATCGAGAAGGCCGGTTATCCGCGCGTCGATGCGCAGGCGCTCAAGAGCGACAGCGACAAGCAGGCGTTCGCCCAACAGCAGTTCGCCGCTGCCAAACGCGAGATCTCCTCCGGTGCGCTCGCCGCGCTCATGGACGCACTCGGAGCCGACCTCTCCGAACTCAATGCCGGCATCGAACAGCTGCTGGCCGATACTGAAGGGCCGATCACCGAGCAGACGGTTGACGCCTACTACGGGGGCCGAGTCGAAGCGACCGGGTTCAAAGTCGCCGATGCCGCCGTCTCAGGCCGGACATCCGAAGCGCTCACCCTGCTGCGCCACGCCCTGGCCACCGGCACAGACCCGGTTCCGCTGGTCGCAGCGATCGCGATGAAGGTGCGCAACATGGCTCGTGTCGAAGGGATCTCCGGCAGCCCGCAGCAGCTGGCGTCTGAGCTGAAGATGGCCCCCTGGCAGGTCGATCGGGCCAGGCGCGAAATGCGCTCCTGGAACGACGTCGCACTCGGACGCGTCCTCATCGAAGTCGCTGAAGCAGACTATGCCGTCAAGGGCGGTGGCCGTGATCCGGTCTACGCGCTCGAGCGGCTCGTGACCTTCATCTGCCAGCAGTCGAAGGTGCGCTGAACCGGGCAGACTCCGGCAGGGGAGCAGCCGACGCCTGGGCACACGAATGAGGGCCAGGGATCCGAATCGGATCCCCGGCCCTCAGCCAGTGCGGTCAGCGCATCAGAGCGCGTTGACCTTCTTGGCAAGCTTCGACTTGCGGTTGGCCGCGTTGTTACGGTGCAGCACACCCTTCGACACAGCCTTGTCCAGCTTGCGGGAAGCCTTCTGGAAGGCGGCCTGCGCTTCTTCAGCGTTGCCGGCCTCGACCTGCTCGCGCACGGCGCGCACAGCGGTCTTCACCTCGGTGCGCACAATGCGGTTGCGCTGGCGAGCCTTCTCGTTCGTCAGGTTCCGCTTGATCTGAGACTTGATGTTTGCCAAATCCAACACTCTTTCGTGTTCGTCACTGTTCATGGTCGTGAGGGCTACTCACTGCTCGCCACAGCACTGCGGGGAAACACAGAGACTGCCAGAGCCGCGAGTGTACATTCACCCGACCACTGGTGAGACACACACCAACGGTGAACATACAGCGACCGATTCTACACGAGCACTAGGCGTTTCGCACTTCGTCGACGACGCGGGAGAACAGCCCCATCGGCATGATCGCGCCCTCCCGGCGCACCGCACCGTCTTCGATCCGCACGATCCGGTCGAGACGGATCTCCGAGGGCCGGTGCTCCACGTCCCAATCACCGGTGCCGATGTTGATGTAGCGGGCGTGCTCGGTCACATGGACCTCGCCGACCGAACCGGGGATGTTGTCCTTGCTTGTGAGCATGAGCCCGAGCAGCCACCGGCCCTCCCGGCCGATGATGAGCACCGGACGGTCCTTGCCCTTGGAATGGTCCTCCTCATAGGGCACCCACGCCCACACGATCTCACCCGGATCGGCTTCCCCGTCGAGATCCGGGGTGTAGATCGGGCGGATCGGGCCGGTGTAGTCACCGGGGTACCCGCCGGAGGGCCGTCGCGGGAAGCTCTGCTTGGGACGCTGTCGGCCTGCTTTCGTGGCAGGAGCGTACTCGCTGCGCGGGTCAGCACCCTTCGTCTTCCGCTCCCGAGGCGCCTGCTCGCGTTCCCGGCGGGCTCGCTCAGTGCGTTCGGCTCGGCCTGAATCGCGGTACTCCCGCAGCACGGTGGCCGGTTCCTTACCGCCGATGACGTCACCGATCGCCTGGCGCGTGCGCGGATCGGCCAGTTTGCGGCTGACGAAGCCGACGCCGCCGCGCACTCCGCGGTTGACGGCCCGGCGGGCGAGTCCCTTGAAATCCATGCTCACAGCCTAGCGAACTCGTGTCTCATCGACAGGCGGGCTGCAGCACTTCACCCGCAGTGCTCGATCAGCGCCTGAAGCGGAAAATGATCGGAGGGGTACTGCACACCGCGGCCAAAGATGTTGACGCCGGTTGCGCAGGTGCGCAGACCTGCCGTGTGCAGGATCCAGTCCATGTGCTGCCCGTCGCGGCGCGGGCCTCGGTAGCCGTGGAACGTATTGATCTCGCACGTCTCCGACGGGCAGGAGACCACCGCATCGGTCAGCAGCCCGGAATCCATGAGCGTGCGGTAGACGGCCCGGTCCTTATAGGCGTTGAAGTCACCGATGAGCACCGATTCGGTTCCCGCTTCCCGAATCTTCTCCAGGATGAGGGCTGCGGAGTTGACCTGGGCGTGATCGGACCGATGGTCGAGGTGCACGTTGATGAACCGCAGCGGAGCGCGCGTGCGGGTGTCGACGGCATCCACGACGGTCATCGTGCGCGGATAACGAGCACCCCATGACTTCGAACCTGGCACATGCGGACGCTCGGACAGCCATGACACCTCCTGGTGGGTGATCTCCAGGCGGCGCGAATCGTAGATTACTGCGGTGAACTCGCCGGCATCCCCGCCTTCGCGACCCTCACCGAGCCACTGGTAGTGATCCGGCAGCGCATCGATGAGCCCGGTGAGCTGGCGCAGCATCCCCTCCTGGGTGCCGATGAGGTGCGGGCGTTCCTGCCGGATGACCGCTGCCGCCTGCGGCAGTCGCCTGCGCCACGGCTGCCCGTCGAGGGCCGGATAGCGCAGGTTGAAGGACATGACGGAAAGCTGGTCAGCATCGCGTGGACGGAGAAGCATGGCCTCATTCTACGAACCGGCCACCACCGCCTGATGCCAGTTCGGTGCCAGGCGCACGGTCATGGAACAATAGAGGTTCGCTCGTATACGAAAGGGACGTCGACGTTCATGGCACCACAGGTCAGTGATGACGCCGCAGCACGCATCCAGGTAGCGGCGACCCCGCAGGAGCTCATCCGCAACTTCTGCATCATCGCCCACATCGATCACGGCAAATCGACACTGGCCGACCGGATGCTCCAGATCACCGGGGTAGTGCAGCCGCGCGATATGCGCGCCCAGTACCTCGACCGGATGGACATCGAACGCGAACGCGGCATCACCATCAAATCCCAGGCCGTGCGCATGCCGTGGGAGGTCGACGGCGCACCCTACGCCCTCAACATGATCGACACGCCGGGCCACGTCGACTTCACCTACGAGGTGTCCCGCTCGCTGGCCGCCTGCGAAGGCGCACTGCTGCTTGTCGACGCCGCCCAGGGCATCGAAGCCCAGACCCTGGCGAACCTGTACCTGGCGATGGAAAACGACCTCACGATCATCCCGGTGCTCAACAAGATCGACCTGCCGGCCGCCCAGCCGGACAAGTACGCCGACGAGCTCGCCGGGCTCATCGGCTGCGAACCCGAGGACTGCCTGCTCGTCTCCGGCAAGACCGGCGAGGGCGTCGAAGAGGTCCTCGACCGCATCATCACCGACATCCCCGCCCCGGAAGGCGACCCGGACGGCCCAGCCCGAGCGATGATCTTCGACTCCGTCTACGACACCTACCGCGGAGTCGTCACCTACGTCCGCGTCGTCGACGGCAGCCTGCGCCCGCGCGACAAGATCGAGATGATCTCCACCCACGCCACCCACGAGCTCCTGGAGATCGGCGTATCGTCACCGGAGCCGCACCCGTCGAAGGGCCTGCGGGCAGGCGAGGTCGGCTACCTCATCACCGGCGTCAAGGATGTCCGGCAGTCCCGCGTCGGCGACACCGTCACCACCGCCCACAATGCCGCAACCGAGCCGCTGGCCGGCTACCAGGATCCCAAGCCGATGGTGTTCTCCGGGCTGTTCCCGATCGACGGATCCCAGTACCCGGATCTGCGTGAGGCACTCGACAAGCTCAAGCTCAACGACGCCGCACTCACCTATGAACCGGAGACCTCCGCGGCACTCGGCTTCGGGTTCCGCTGCGGGTTCCTCGGCCTGCTGCACCTGGAGATCGTGCGCGAGCGCCTCGAACGCGAATTCGACCTCGACCTCATCTCGACCGCCCCGTCGGTCGTCTACGAGGTGCGGATGGAAGACGGTTCCGAACACACCGTGACGAATCCCTCGGAGTACCCCGAGGGCAAGATCGCCGAAGTGCACGAGCCGATGGTGCGCGCCACCGTGCTGACCCCCAGCGACTTCGTCGGCCCGGTCATGGAGCTGTGCCAGGCCAAGCGCGGGCAGATGAACGGCATGGACTACCTGTCCGAGGATCGCGTCGAGCTGCGCTACCGGATCCCCCTCGGCGAGATCGTCTTCGACTTCTTCGACCAGCTCAAGTCCCGCACCAAGGGCTATGCATCTCTCGACTACGAGCCCGACGGCCAGCAGGCCGCCAACCTCGTCAAGGTCGACATCCTGCTGCACGGCGACACCGTCGATGCGTTCTCGGCGATCGTCCACCGCGATGAGGCGTACAGCTACGGCGTGAAGATGGCCTCGAAGCTCAAGGAGCTCATCCCGCGCCAGCAGTTCGAGGTGCCCGTCCAGGCCGCGATCGGTTCGCGGATCATCGCCCGTGAGACGATCCGGGCGATCCGCAAGGACGTGCTCTCCAAGTGCTACGGCGGTGACATCAGCCGTAAGCGCAAGCTGCTGGAGAAGCAGAAGGAAGGCAAGAAGCGCATGAAGATGGTCGGCACCGTCGAGGTGCCCCAGGATGCCTTCATCGCCGCACTGTCCTCCGACGGCGACGGGGCGAAGAAGAACTGATATGCCCGCCCAGCCTGCGGGCGAACCGGCACCGCTGGACGGCAGCCTGCCGGCCAGCGCAGTCGTCGGTGCCGCCGAGCGCGGCCTGAGCCTCTATATCCACGTCCCGTACTGCCGGGTGCGCTGCGGGTACTGCGACTTCAACACCTACACCGCCGACGAGCTCGGACCCGGCGCCTCGCGCAGCGACTACCGCCCGATGCTCGCCGCTGAGCTCGACTTCGTCCGGGCATCTATGGACCGAGCGGGCTTTCCCGACCGGGAGGTCTCCACGGTCTTCTTCGGCGGCGGCACCCCGACCCTGCTGCCAGCAGACGTGCTGGCCGGGGTGCTGACAGACGTGCAGGAGCGCTTCCGGTTCGCCGCTGATGCGGAGATCACGACCGAGGCGAACCCTGACACGCTGAGCCCGGACTACCTTGCGACTCTGGCAGCGGCTGGATTCACGCGGGTGTCTCTTGGCATGCAGTCGGCCGTTCCCGAGGTGCTGGCCACCTTGGACCGCACGCACGACGCCGCGCGGATCCCGCAGGTCGTCGAATGGGCGAAAGAAGCCGGCCTGCAGGTCAGCCTCGACCTCATCTACGGCACACCGGGGGAGAGCCTCGATGACTGGCACGTCTCCCTCGAACAGGCGATCGCCTGCGCACCTGATCACGTCTCGGCCTACTCGCTCATCATCGAAGACGGCACGAAGATGGCTGGCCAGATACGGCGCGGGCAGCTGCCGATGCCCTCTGACGACGATGCCGCTGACAAGTACGAACTCGCCGACCAGCTGCTCGGTGCCGCCGGCTACCAGTGGTACGAGGTGAGCAACTACTCAACCGGTCCAGACACCCGCTGCCGGCACAACCTCGCCTACTGGCACGGCGACGACTGGTGGGGATTCGGACCCGGAGCCCACTCCCACCTCGGCGGGGTGCGGATGTGGAATGCCAAGCATCCGCGTGCCTGGGCCGACCGGCTGCGCGCCGGGCATAGCCCGGTCATCGGCCGGGAGATCCTCGATGACGAGGTGCAGGAACTGGAGCGGATCATGCTCACCGCCCGGCTGCGCGAGGGCCTGCCGATCGACAGCCTGCCGGCTGCCGGCCAGGCGGAGGCTGCCGAGTTCGCACGCGCCGGGCTGCTGGAGCCCAGCGCCTACGAACGCGGGATCTTCAGCCCGACGCTCAAGGGCCGCCTGCTATGTGATCTCATGGTCCGCCGCATCACCGAAACGCTGTGAGGCCGGCCCCAACGAGACCGGCCTCACAGAATCATGAGCTCGTACTGATCACTTGACCATGTCGATGGTGAGCGGCGCACGGTAGCCCTCACCGTTGTTGCCGCGCACGGCAGATATGATCGCGAAGATGTACAGCGCGATCACCGGGACGAAATACAGCACGAAGACGATCGCCCCGAAGCCCAGCGTCACGATCGTGATGATGCCGAAGACGACGGCGAGACCGATCAAGTACAGCGAGTAGGAGATGTTGGTGTTGAGCATCTGCCGCGAGTGCTCGCGGACGAAAGCGCTGCGGTCCTTGTAGATGACGAAGATGATGAGCGGCATGAGCCAGCCGAGCAGCAGGATGCCGACGCCGTTCCACATCGCCATCTGCCGTTCGTCAGGATCGGCGTGCCAGTAGCCTGCCGACCCCTGCTGGTACGCGCCTTCCGGGTGAGGGCCTTTCAGCGGCACACCGGCCAGAGTCGAACCGCCGATCGGCTGGCCGTTCGGGGCCGTCGGGCGCTGCTGCTGAGGACCCGGCTGACCATAGGCGCCCGGCTGTCCGCTGTAGCCGCCAGGCTGCTGGTAGCCGCCGGGCTGGGAACCGGGACCAGGATGGCCGCCGGGCTGCGAGCCGTAGCCGGGCTGGCCGGCCGGCTGCGAGCCGTAGCCGCCCTGGGGATTGTATTCGGAGCTCATGGCTGTCCTTTCAGAGAGTGTTCTGCGCTCTACGGTAGTCGAGGTGCGCTCGTGCCGTCACGGCGCGATGATGCAGTCTTGGCACATCGGAATGGCGCGTGGATGCGGCAACAGGCTGACACAGGTGCCGTGGCCGCTCACACCTGCCCGTAGAGGTGGTCGACGGTGACGAAGTCGATGAGCTCCTCGACCCGGCCCGACAGCGTCGGCTCGACATCGGCGATCGTCCTCACCGAGCGCAGAATCCGCTGCCAGCCCAGAGCGATATCGCGCTGATCGCGGGCCGGCCAGCCAAGCCGGCGCAGCGTGCCGACCTTGAAGTCCTCCCCGCGCGGGACCTGCGGCCACACCGGAATCCCGACGACGGCCGGCTTCACCGCCTGCCAGATGTCGATATAGGGGTGGCCGATGATGTGCACGACCCCGGCGAAGCGCTCATCGGCGAGCACCGCCTCGGCGATGCGGGATTCCTTGGTGCCGGCCACGAGGTGATCGGCGAGCACCCCGACGCGATGCTTCCGGTCGGGTCCGAACTCGGCGAGCTTGTCAGCCAGCACGTCGAGGCCGCCGAGCGGTTCGACGACGACGCCCTCGCCGCGCAGGTCGTCACCCCAGATCTTCTCCACCAGCTCAGCGTCGTGCTTGCCCTCCACCCAGATGCGCGAGCCGCGGGCCACCCGTGCCCGCTGGTCGGTCCTGGCCACCGATCCCGAGGCGGTGCGCGCCGGGGCAGCCGGGCGGCTGGCCTGCGGGCGGGTGATCGTCACCGGTTTGCCGTCGACCCAGTATCCCGGTCCCAAGGGCGCGAGGCGGGTGCGGCCGTGGCGGTCCTCCAAGCGCATGACCCAGCCGGCAGAGGTCTTCTCCACCCCGGTGATCGCCCCGACATACCCGGTCTCGACGTCCTCGACGACGAGGCCGCGCTGGGCGGGCACCTCAGCTGAGCGGGGACGGCGGTGGGCGCGCGGGGAGGAGCCGGCGAGCACATCGGCTCCGTAGGGATCGTAGAAAGTCACACGACAAGGGTAATTGCGCCCACCCGGTGTGGCCCTGTTTGGGCAGACCATCGGCGAGGCGTACACTTGATTGGCACTCGCATTGACTGAGTGCCAGCCCGCGTGCGTGCGGGCATGCGGGCCGGACACGAGTGAGGAGGAGGTCGAGGCCACGTGAACGATGACCGCCGGACGCGCGTGCTGCGCGCCATCGTCGAAGACTACGTCGCCACGAACGAGCCGGTCGGCTCGAAGGCGCTCGTCGAACGCCACCAGCTCGGCGTGTCCTCAGCGACCATCCGCAACGACATGTCCGCGCTCGAAAGCGAAGGGCTCATCGCCCAGCCCCACACCTCGGCAGGGCGCGTGCCCACCGACAAGGGCTACCGGCGCTTCGTCGATCGCATCGACGAGGTCAAGCCGCTCTCGGCAGCCGAGAAGCGGGCGATCGCCCGGATCCTCGAAGAGCCACTCGACATCGACGAGATGCTCGAGCGCACCGTCCGGCTGCTGGCCGGACTGACCCAGCAGGTCGCCGTCGTGCAGTACCCGATCGCCCGGCAGACGAAGGTGCGCCACATCGAACTCGTCTCGATCGCCGGCCACCGCCTGCTCGTCGTGCTCATCAGCGACGCCGGGCAGGTCGAACAGCGCCTCATCGACGCCGGCAGCGAACTGACCGACGAGGAGGTCGCCAGCCTCCGCGACCGCATCAGCGCCGCCGTGCACAACGTGCCGATGGACGCCGTCAAGCAGGCCTGTGAGCGCATCGAGGTGCCACCAGAGCACCAGCGAGCCGCCCACGCCGTGGCCACCGCCCTGGCCGACCTCAGCCAGGTCGGCCGCCAGGACCGCCTCGTCATGGCCGGCACCGCCAACCTCGCCCGCTCCGCCCGCGAGCTCGGCGCCCACATCGGCCCACTCCTCGAAGCCTTCGAGGAGCAGGTCGTGCTGCTCAAGCTGCTCACCTCGATCGCAGCCGAGACCGACGAGGTCAGCGTGCGCATCGGCAGCGAGAACACCGTCGAGTCCTTCTCCTCGACCTCGGTCGTGGCCACCAGCTACGGGGCGCAGGATTCTGCGGCCAGCCTGGCGGTGCTCGGCCCGACCCGCATGGACTATCCGACGACGATGGCCGCAGTGCGAGCTGTGGCGAAGTACGTCTCGGTCATTCTCAACGACTGACCGGCCCACACGCCCGCAACAGACAACCGATCCGCGAATCGCCTCATCGATCAAAGGACGAACGTGACCAACCACTATGAAACCCTCGGCGTGCCGAAGGACGCCTCGACGGCGGACATCAAGAAGGCCTACCGCAAGCTGGCGCGCGAACTCCACCCCGACGTCAACCCCGGCCGGGAAGACGAGTTCAAGCAGGTCGCGGTCGCCTACGAGGTGCTCTCAGACCCGGAGAAGCGCCGCAACTACGACATGGGCGGCTCGGAATACGGCCAGGGCTTCGGCGGAGCGAACTTCGGCGGGTTCTCCGACCTGTTCGAGACGTTCTTCGGCGGCGGCATGGGCGGATCGCCCCAGCAGCCGGCCTCGCGCAAGCGCCGCGGCAAGGATGCGCTCATCGGCATCGAGATCGACTTGGAGACCGCAGCCTTCGGCGGCACCGAGGAGATCGACATCGCCACCGCCGAGGTGTGCGAGACCTGCCAGGGAGACGGCACCCGGCCCGGCACCTCGGTCGAGACCTGCTCACTGTGCCACGGCACCGGCTCGGTCCAGCAGATGACCCGCACCCTGCTCGGGCAGATGGTCACCAACCAGACCTGCAACAACTGCGGCGGCTACGGCACCCGCATCACCGACCCGTGCACCTCCTGCCACGGCGACGGACGCGTGCGCGTCGAACGCACCCTGAGCTTCCGGATCCCAGCCGGCGTGTCGACCGGCACCCGCATCCAGCTCGCCGGCCGCGGCGAGGTCGGACCCGGCGGGGGGCCTCCCGGAGACCTGTTCATCGAGGTCACCGTCGCAGAGCACGCCTCCTTCGAACGCGACGGCGACAACCTGCGCTGCACCATCGAGGTGCCGATGACCGCCGCCGCCCTCGGCGCGACGGTCAAGCTCGACACCTTCGACGGTGCCCAGGACATCGAGATCCCCGCCGGCACCCAGTCGGGCACAACCCAGAAGCTCGCCGGCCTCGGTGCCAAGCGGCTGCGCCACCAGAGCCGCGGCGACCTCATCGTCACGATCAACGTCGCCACCCCGAAGAAGCTCGACGCCAAGCAGACCGAGCTGCTCGAAGAGCTCGCCCGGCTGCGCGATGAGACCCAGCCGGAGGCCACCGTCGGCAAGGCCGATGAGCGCAGCGCCTTCCGCCGGTTCCGCGAGAGGTTCGCCGGGCGATGACCCTGCCGGTCTTCATCGACCCGGACATCACCCACCCCGGCGAGCACGGTGAGGTCATCGCACCTGCGGCGGTGGCTCATCACGTCGTCACCGTCCGCCGGATGCAGGCGGGCGAGGAGCTGCAGCTCAGCGACGGCGCCGGCCTGCGCATCACCGGCACTATCACGACCGCTGAACGCAATGACCTGCGCATCGCCGTCACGGCCGTCCAGGTCGATCCACTGGCCAACCCGCAGCTCGTGCTCGTGCAGGCCCTGGCGAAGTCCGGCCGCGACCTCGCCGCCGTCGAAGCGGCCGTCGAGGTCGGCGTCGACGCCGTCGTCCCATGGGAGGCGCAGCGCTCGATCGTCAAGTGGCCGGCAGCCAAAGCCGGCAAGTCGATCGCCAAGTGGCGCCACACCTCGGTGGCGGCCGCCGAACAGTCCCGCCGCGCGTTCGTGCCTGCCATCAGCGAACTCGCCCGCGGCACCGGACTGGCTGACACGTTCACGGATGCCGATGCGGTCTTCGTGCTGCACGAGACCGCCAGCCAGCCGCTCACCGCACAGCTGCGCGAGCTGGCCGACAGCCTGACGGCCGCACCGGGCGGCATCGAGCGGCTCGTGCTCGTCGTCGGTCCCGAAGGCGGGATCTCCGAGGCTGAGATCGCCGCACTCACCGCGGCCGGTGCGCAGACAGCCCTGCTCGGTGCCAGCGTGCTGCGCGCCTCGACAGCCGGGCCGGTCGCCCTCGGACTGTGCCAGGCCGCCCTCAGCCGCTGGTGAGCCCAGGCGGGCCGGGCACCGACGCGCTAGAGTTGCCCATGAGAATCCGCACGCGAGAACACCGCTGAACACAACCTGAGAAGAGGACCTGAGCTGGAGCCCCAGAACACACCGGCACCCGAAGACACGCGCGAGGCCGAGACGGCGCACACCCGCGTGCACCTGTCGATCCCGGAGAACATCGACCCCGTCGCCCTGTTCGGGCCCGCCGAGGTCAACCTGCGCACCCTTGAGGCACTCGCCCCGGAGGTCGACATCCACTGTCGGCAGCACGAGATGACGCTCTCCGGCCCGGAAGCCGCCGTCGGCTCGCTCGTGACGACGATCGGCGAACTCAAAGCGCTCGTCGCCGCCGGGCACATCATCGAACCCGATGCGGTGCGCCGGGTGCACACGATGGAGCCCGAAGCCGGCAGCCCAGCCCGCGTGCTCAGCGAGAACATCCTGTCCTCCCGCGGGCGCACCGTGCGCCCCAAGACCTACGGCCAGCACCAGTACGTCGCAGCGATCCGCTCGCACACCATCACCTTCGGCCTCGGCCCGGCCGGCACCGGCAAGACCTACCTGGCGATGGCGATGGCGGTCAACGCGCTGCAGAACAAGGCCGTCTCGCGGATCATCCTCACCCGGCCCGCCGTCGAGGCAGGGGAGAACCTCGGGTTCCTGCCCGGCACCCTCGACGAGAAGATCGACCCGTACGTCCGTCCGCTCTATGACGCGCTGCACGACATGATCGAACCCGACCGGATCAAGATGCTGCTCGACTCCGGCACCATCGAGGTCGCCCCGCTGGCCTATATGCGCGGCCGCACGCTCAACGACTCCTTCATCATCCTCGACGAAGCGCAGAACACGACGTTCGAGCAGATGAAGATGTTCCTCACCCGGCTGGGCTTCGGCTCACGGATGGTCGTCACCGGCGACACCAGCCAGGTCGACCTGCCCGGTGCCGCACGCAGCGGACTCGTCCTCGCCCAGGACATCCTTGGCCACGTCGACGACATCCAGTTCTGCCGCCTGACGAGCAAGGACGTCGTCCGCCACGACCTCGTCTCGGCGATCGTCGACGCCTACGACCTGTGGTCCGGGCGCGAAGCCGGTCCCGCGAGCCAGAAGGGACGCTGAGATGGCCATCGACATCGGCAACGAGACCCCAGCCGAGATCGACCTGCCGGAGGTCGTCGCACTGGCTGAGCATGTGCTTGAGCGCATGCACATCAACCCCGCCGCCGAGGTGTTCATCCGGTTCATCGACGAGGCGGCGATGACCGAGCTGCACCTGCGCTGGATGAACCTCGACGGCCCGACCGACGTCATGTCCTTCCCGATGGACGAGCTCAAGCCCGGCCAGGACGAAGCCGGGATGCTCGGCGACATCGTCATCTGCCCCGGCGTGGCCGCCGAACAGGCCGCAGCCGCCGGGCATTCGCTCAGTGATGAGATCCTGCTGCTCACGGCTCACGGCCTGCTGCACCTCATGGGCTATGACCACCACGAGCCCGAGGAGAAGGAAGAGATGTTCGGCCTGCAGCGCCACCTGCTGCTGACCTGGTTCGCCGAGCGCGAGCCCGGCCGCACGACGATCCCCGAGCCGACTGAGGACTGAACACCGTGCCGATCCTCGCGTTCATGCTCCTCGGCCTCATCTGCATCGCCTTCGCCGCCGTGCTCGCCGCAGCCGATGCCGCGATCTCGAACGTCTCCCACCACGAGATCTCCGACGCTGCCGAGGACGGCACCCGCGGCGGGAGCACAGCCGCTGCGATCCTGGCCGACCTGCCCACCCACATCAACGTCCTGACCTTCGTCCGCCAGTTCTTCGAAGCACTGGCCACGGTCTTCATCGCCGTCGGCTACTACCATGTCTTCGGCATCAGCTGGCAGCTCATCCTCGCCTCCGTCATCACTGCCTCGATCGCGGTCTTCGTCGTCGCAGGCGTGTCCCCGCGGACCATCGGCCGGCGCCGGTCGCTCAAGGTCAGCCTGCTCACCGGCTGGCTGGTCGCCGGACTGCGCCGCGCACTCGGACCGGTGGCGCGGATCCTCGTGTGGCTGGGCAATGTGCTCACCCCCGATAAGGTCTTTCGCGACGGCCCGTTCGTGACAGAAGAGCAGCTGCGCGATCTCGTCGAGCGCGCCTCGGCTGTTGACGTCATCGAAGAGGAAGAGCGCGACATGATCGAATCGGTTTTCAACCTCGCCGACACCCGCGTGTACAAGGTGATGGTCCCGCGCACCGACATCGTCGCCATCGACTCCGACCAGCCGCTGGTCAAGGCGATGGAGCTATTCCTGCGCTCGGGCTTCAGCCGCGTGCCGGTCATCGACGACGACCTCGACGACGTGCGCGGAGTGGTCTACCTCAAAGACGTCGCCCGCCGCCTGCATCTGCACCCCGAAGACGCCGAGGCGCCGGTGTCCGAGCATTGCCGGCCGGTCGTCTTCGTGCCCGAGACCAAACCGGTCGATGAGCTCATGCGCGAGATGCAGCTGGCAAGCAACCACGTCGCGCTGGCCGTCGATGAGTACGGTGGCACCGCCGGGCTCATCACGATGGAGGACATCGTCGAGGAGATCGTCGGCGAGATCGAAGACGAGTATGATGCCGCCGAGGACGATATCGTCGAAACCGCGCCAGGGGAGTACCTGGTGAGCACCCGCACGCAGATCGACGACCTCGCCGAGTTCTTCGACACCCGCATCGAAGACGAGGACGTCACAACCGTCGGCGGGTTGCTGTCGAAGGCGATCGACCGCGTGCCGATCGCCGGGGCGCATGCGACGATCTCCGGACTGTACATCGAAGCCATGCCCGGCCAGGGCCGCCGCCACCGCATCACCCACGTGCGCGTGCGGCGGGAACGAGAGACTGAGGACGTATGACCGACCTGTTCCGCACCGATCTGCCCGAGGGCTACCGCGCCGGCTTCGCCTGCCTCGTCGGCCGCCCGAACACCGGCAAGTCCACCCTGACCAATGCGCTGGTCGGCTCGAAGATCGCGATCACCTCGGCGAAGCCGCAGACCACCCGCCACACGATCCGCGGCATCGTCCACCGCGACGACCACCAGCTCGTCCTCGTCGACACCCCCGGCCTGCACCGGCCGCGCACCCTGCTCGGCGCCCGCCTCAACGACCTCGTCGCAGCGACCCTGAGCGAAGTCGACGTCATCGGCTTCTGCCTGCCGGCCAACGAGCGCATCGGACCCGGCGACCGCTACATCGCCGAACAGCTGCAGATGGTCTCCGGACGCACCCCGGTCGTGGCACTCGTGACGAAGACCGACCTCGTCGACCGCGAACGGCTGACCGAGGCGCTCATCGCCGTCGAACAGCTCGGCGACTTCGCTGACATCGTCCCGGTCTCCGCCCGCGACGGCTACCAGGTCGACACCGTCGACGCAGTGCTGGCCAAGCACCTGCCCGAATCCCCGCCGCTGTACCCCGACGGTGAGATCACCGATGAACCGGAGACGGTGCTTGTGGCCGAACTCGTCCGCGAAGCGGCCCTGGAAGGCGTGCGCGACGAACTGCCGCACTCCCTGGCCGTCCAGGTCGAGGAGATGCGCCCGCGCGAAGACCGGCCGGAGGACAAGCCGCTGTGGGATGTGCACGTCAACCTCTTCGTCGAGCGCCCCAGCCAGAAGGCGATCGTCATCGGCCGCAAGGGCGCCCGCCTCAAGGAGATCGGCATGATGGCCCGCAAGAACATCGAGGCCATCCTCGGCACGCCGATCTACCTCGACCTGCACGTCAAGGTCGCCAAGGACTGGCAGCGCGACCCCAAGCAGCTCGGACGGCTCGGCTTCGACTTCTCCTGAGGCACCCGGTCGGGCACCACAGCCGGTCAAACGTTTGTAGACTTATGTGCTGTGAGTGAACCGCAGATCATCAAGCTGACCGAGCGCCGCCCGGAGGTCGCCCCCGAAGACCTCATCGACGGATTCGTGCCGCCGCCCCACTTCTCGGATGTGTCGTTCGACAGCTACCGGCCGGACCCGCAGCAGCCCTCGCAGTCCGAAGCCCGCGACAAGCTGCGCGACTTCACCCAACAGCGCCGGGAGACCGGCTTCCTGTCCAAGCTCTTCGGCTCCAAGCCCAAGGTCGGCAAGGGTATCTATCTCGACGGCGGATACGGTGTCGGCAAAACCCACCTCCTGGCAGCCGCCTGGCACGCCCACGAGAAGCCGGCCACCTTCGGCACCTTCGTCGAATACACCAACCTCATCGGCGCCCTCGGCTTCCAGCGCGCCCGCGACGAGCTGTCGAAGATGAAGCTCGTGTGCATCGACGAGTTCGAACTCGACGACCCGGGCGACACTGTCATGATGTCGCGGCTCATGCGCGAGCTCACCGACGCTGGCGTCAAGATCGTCGCGACCTCCAACACGCTGCCCGGCGCGCTCGGCCAGGGGCGCTTCGCCGCCCAGGACTTCCTGCGCGAGATCCAGGCACTGTCCGACCAGTTCACCGTGCTCACCATCGACGGTGAGGACTACCGCCACCGCGGCAGCCCCACACCTCCGGAACCGGTCGATGCCGCAGGACTCGACGACTACGCCGCCCGCACCAGTGCAACGACCCTCGCCCGAGATGACTTCGATGAGGTGCTCGAGCACCTGTCGGCAGTCCACCCGTCCCGCTACAGCCGCATGCTCGAAGGCATCGACATGGCACTGTGGGACGACGTGCACACCATCGACAACGAAAGCGTCGCACTGCGGTTCGTCGCTCTCGTCGACCGGATGTACGACCGCGGTGTGACCATCCATAACAGCGGCCAGCGCCTCGACGCCGTCTTCACCGACGACATGGTCTCCGGCGGGTATCGCAAGAAGTACATGCGCTGCCTGTCCCGGCTCACCGCGCTGGCCAGCGGAACGGAGAAATGATGAAGCTCGAACCCGCCGAGCAGCCGCCGCTTGCCGACAACGTCGAGCAGGCATCCCCGGCTGAGGTCGCTGAGCTGCTGCGGTTCAGTCCCGGTGATGACTTCTCCGCCATCGATACCTCCGCCACCCCGGGCTTCTCCGGTGACAAAGCCGCAGGCAAGGAAGCCCAGGCGATCGACCACGAGCTGCTCTCCGACCTGCAGGAGCGCCTGTACGCCAACGCCAATGCCGGCGACCTGCGCAAGGCAGTGCTGCTCGTACTGCAGGGCCGGGACACCGCCGGCAAAGGCGGGGTCGTCAAGCATGTCGTTGGCGCGCTCAGCCCGCACGGAATGCAGGTGGCCGCCTTCGGCGTCCCGACCGAGGAGGAGGCCTCCCACCACTTCCTGTGGCGGATCTACCGCGCACTGCCGAAGTTCGGCAACATCGGCGTCTTCGACCGGTCGCATTACGAGGACATCCTCGCCGTGCGGATGCACAAGCTGCGCCCGCCATCGGTGTGGCTCGAACGCTACGACACCATCAACGGCTTCGAAGACAGCCTGACCGACTCCGGTATCCACATCGTCAAGTGCATGCTCACGGTCTCCCAGGAAGAGCAGGCCGACCGTCTGGAGAACCGGCTGCGACGCGTGGACAAGCACTGGAAGTACAACAGCGGCGACGTCGCAGACCGTGCACGCTGGTCAGAGTACACGCAGGCCTACCAGGACGTCCTCGACCGCACGTCGACCGATGACGCCCCCTGGTACGTCATCCCAGCCGACCGCAAGTGGTACTCGCGCTGGGCGATCGTGCGCCTGCTCATCAACGAGCTGCAGAAGCTCGACCTCGACTGGCCGCTTGGTGACTTCGATCCCGAGGAAGAGCTGCGCGATCTCAAGGAGACCAACAAGCAGTTCACCGACTGAACGCGCTCACCGACGCGCCTCAGCGCAGCAGCAGCCAGTGGAACACCGGCCAATCCGGCACCCAGTCCGGCAGGCCGGTCATGAGCAGACCCAGCCACACCACGCCTGCGACGAAGGCACCCGTCAGCGTGGCGACGGCCAGCGACACAGACCAGTGGCTGGCACGCAGCCACTCCGTCCACCGGTGCAGCACCGCCCGGCCCCAGAGCAGCAGATTCTGCGCCCACTGGAACTCCGAGGCGATGATCGCCAGGCCGACGAACACGATGAGCCATCCAGGGCCCGGCAACGGCACGAGGATGAGCCCGATGACAATGACGGTGCCGCCGACGCAGCCCACAAGCCAGCGGTAGACGAAAGCCGTCTGCGGATTGCTCATGATGAACCTGCGCCAGCGCAGGAACGACAGCCGGGCACGGCGAAACCACGGCCGGCCCTTCTTGTGCGTGCGGGACAGCCAGCCCTGGGGACGGGGATGGCGCTGTGTCACGCCACCAGTGTAAGGATTCCGGCTTCGCGGCATCCTCGGCACCCTCCCAGGTGAGCGTGCTTTCACCGCTTGGGAGAGCGGCAGAACGGGCCTTCCAGAGCATGTGATGAGCGTCACTGCCAGGCGATTTGGCAACTTGGAGTTCACCCGATAGAGTTGTTTCTCGTTGCAAGGAAATCTCCCTCGCAATCATGCGGATGTGGCTCAGTTGGTAGAGCATCACCTTGCCAAGGTGAGGGTCGCGGGTTCGAGTCCCGTCATCCGCTCGGAGACAGGCCAGACCGTCTCACGGTGGAGTGGCCGAGAGGCGAGGCAGCGGCCTGCAAAGCCGTATACGTGGGTTCGAATCCCATCTCCACCTCGGCTTCGCCTTCGGGCGCAAGCGCGATTGGCGCAGCGGTAGCGCGCTTCCTTCACACGGAAGAGGTCACTGGTTCGATCCCAGTATCGCGCACGGCGTTGCACGCCATGCACAACTGAATACGCCACCACGCAAGTGGAACAGGCGCGATTGGCGCAGCGGTAGCGCGCTTCCCTGACACGGAAGAGGTCACTGGTTCGATCCCAGTATCGCGCACAGGATGAGAATGCCGGGCCTTGCAGCCCGGCATTCTGCATTTCCCGGCCCTGCGGCGCCCACGTGCATCCCAGCTGTGACAGGCGTGTTGCGAGATCGCAACGAGTCCATGCGCCGGCTGGCGGACTTGCCCGTTAAGCTGGGGTGGAACGCACTTACTGACCTCGATCTGAAAAGAGAGCCACGATGTCTTCTCAGCCCCCATACGGCTCCGATCCGTACGGCGACAGCGGTCAGGGCGGACAGCCCGGATACGGTTCGCAGCCCGGATATGGCGCCCAGCCCCAGTACGGTTCGCAGCCTGGCTACGGCGGACAGCCGCAGTACGGTGAGCAGGCCCCCAGCTACTCGGCAGCCGGCGGCTACCCCGGCGGCGAGGCCGGTCCGGCCGACCAGTACTCACCGAACTACAGCGGACAATCCGACCCGTACGGCGGCGGCTACGGTGGCGGATACGGCGGAGACTACGGCTCCGGCGGCGACTCGAAGGCCCGCAACATCCTCGGCATCCTCGCCCTCATCGCCGGCATCCTCGCCTTCCTGGCCTCGGGCGGCGCATGGATCCCGATCCTCGGCTTCGTCGTGGCTGGGATCGCCTTCCTGCTGGCAATCGCAGCCATCGTCCTCGGCTTCATGGGTCTGTCTGCGGCAAAGCAGAACAAGGCCACCAACCGCGGTATGAGCATCGCCGGCCTGATCCTCGGCGGACTGTCCATGCTGGGCACGATCATCCTCATCGTCGTCCAGGTCTTCCTCCTCAACTCCATGTCGACGGATCCCGGCCAGGACCCCACCGATGAGCCGACCGATTCGGCGACCCAGGAACCCGGACAGACCGACGGAGCGCCGCCGACTGACGAAGCCGAGCCGACCGAAGATCCCACCCAGCCCGCCGGCGGGGCATCCGAAGGCTCAGTGGACCTGACCTCCGGTGTGTCGCTGGCCGTGTCTGTCGGACCGGACAACGTCGACTTCGGTGCCAACACGACCAATGGCGAGATCGCCCGCGTCGTCTACACCATCGACAACACCTCCGGATCGGACTTCGACCCCGGCTTCCCGACGATCAAGTGCACCTACTCCGGCGGAACCTGCAACGACGTCTTCTCCGGTGACTACTCAGGTGGACTCGCCTTCGAAACCGTCCCAGCCGGACAGAAGAAGGAGTTCGCTCTCGGGTACGAGGTGCCCCACAGCGAGATCGACTCACTCAAGCTCGAAGTGACCATCCCGAACTCGGATCAGAAGTACACCCCGTACACCTTCGAGAAGAAGTAATCTGACCACCTGTGATGGGCTGAGGTTCCGGTAGCGGAACCTCAGCCCATCCGCTTCTGCCAGGCACCAGAAGCGGTAGACTTTCACCGACCGCCATCACCAATGACAACGAGGAGTACCGACGTGGCCGATTCCATTCAACTCGAGGGCAAGCAGATCCCATTCGAGGCAGGAATGACCGGCACGACGGTGTACGCCGACCGGAAAGACGTCATCGCCATCGAACTCAACGGTGCGTCTGCCGACCTCGACCGTGAGCTGTCCCCAGGAGACGTGGTCAACCCCATCACCCTGGCCGACGACGAGGGCCTCAACATCCTGCGTCACTCCGCCGGACACGTCGTCGCACAGGCGGTGCAGGAGCTGTTCCCCGGCACCAAGCTGGGCATCGGCCCGTTCATCACCGACGGCTTCTACTTCGACTTCGACGTCGCTGAGCCCTTCACCCCTGAAGACCTCAAGCAGATCGAGAAGCGCGCCAAGCAGATCATCAAGCAGGGCCAGCAGTTCAAGCGCGTCGTCGTGAGCGAGGACGAAGCGCGCTCCCGCATGGGCAGCGAACCGTACAAGCTCCAGCTCATCGACGACCGCGCCAAAGCCGGTGACGACGAAGAGGCATCCATCGAAGTCGGCGGCGGCGAACTGACCGTGTACGAGAACACCAACCGGCAGGGCGAAGCCGTCTGGCAGGACCTGTGCCGTGGACCGCACCTGCCGAGCACCAAACACATCGGCCAGGGCTTCGCCGTCACCCGCTCCTCGGCTGCCTATTGGCGCGGCGACCAGGCCAACGCGTCCCTGCAGCGCATCTACGGCACCGCCTGGGCCTCGAAGGATGACCTCAAGGCCTACCAGGACCGCATCGCCGAAGCCGAGCGCCGCGACCACCGCAAGCTCGGCGCTGAACTCGATCTGTTCTCCTTCCCCGACGAGCTCGGCTCCGGCCTGCCGGTGTTCCACCCCAAGGGCGGCATCGTCAAGCGCGAGATGGAGGACTATGTGCGCCGCCGGCACATCGAAGAGGGCTTCTCCTACGTCGGCACCCCGCACATCTCCAAGGAGTCCCTCTTCTACACCTCCGGACACCTGCCGCACTACGGGGAGAACATGTTCCCGGCTCTGCAGGTCGACGAGGTCCGCGACGAGGAGACCGGTGAGATCGTCAAGGCCGGCACCCCGTACCGGCTCAAGGCGATGAACTGCCCGCTGCACAACCTCATCTACCGCTCCCGCGGCCGGTCCTACCGCGACCTGCCGCTGCGGCTGTTCGAGTTCGGCACCGTCTACCGCGACGAGCCCTCCGGCGTCATCCACGGGCTCACTCGCGTGCGCGCCCTGACCCAGGACGACTCGCACTCCTACGTCTCCGAGGAAGATGCCGCCAAAGAGATCCGGCATCTGCTCGACTTCGTGCTCTCGCTGCTGCGTGACTTCGGCCTCGATGACTTCTACCTTGAGCTCTCCACCCGTGATGAGGACGGGAAGAAGAAGGACAAGTTCATCGGCTCCGACGAAGTGTGGGCGGAGGCAACCGAGGTGCTGGAGTCCGTTGCCCTGGAGACCGGCCTCGAACTCGTCCCAGACCCCGGTGGTGCTGCCTTCTACGGACCGAAGATCTCCGTGCAGGCACGCGATGCGCTCGGCCGCAGCTGGCAGATGTCGACGGTGCAGCTGGACTTCAACCAGCCGGAGCGCTTCGACCTCGAATACCAGGCCGCTGACGGCACCCGCAAGCGCCCGGTCATGATCCATGCCGCGAAGTTCGGGTCGATCGAGCGGTTCTTCGGCGTGCTCACCGAACACTACGCCGGCGCCTTCCCCGTGTGGCTGGCCCCGGTGCAGGTGACCTGCCTGCCGGTCGCCGAGGAGTTCTCGCCGTACCTGCACGAGGTGGCTGAGAAGCTGCGCGCCCGCGGGGTGCGCGTCGAGGTCGACGACTCCGATGACCGGTTCCCCAAGAAGATCCGCAACGCCTCGAAGTCGAAGGTGCCCTACACCCTCATCGCCGGCGGTGATGACCGCGATGTTGGTGCAGTGTCGTTCCGGTTCCGCGATGGCAGCCAGGACAACGGCGTCGCCGTTGATGAGGCCATCGAGCGGATCGTGGAGGCAATCGAGACGAAGGCGCAGGTATGACCGGCGAGGACGTCAGCGAGGCAGCCGCCCGGATGCCTGAACCCGAGGCGGCCGCTGGGTTCCCCGGTGAACCCGACGGCCTGCAGCGGCTGTGGACCCCGCACCGGATGGTCTACATCGGCGGGCAGAACAAGCCCAAGGACGACAGCACCCCGGAGTGCCCGTTCTGCCTGGCGCCGAGCAAGGACGACGAAGAGGGCCTCATCGTCGCCCGCGGCGAGCACGTCTTCGCTGTGCTCAACCTCTACCCGTACAACCCCGGTCACCTGCTCATCTGCCCGTACCGTCACGTCGCTGACTACACGGAGCTGACCGAGGCCGAGACGATCGAGATCGCGCACTTCACCCAGCACGCGATGCGCGTCATCCGTGCGGTGTCATCACCGCACGGCTTCAACCTCGGAATGAACCAGGGCGGAATCGCCGGCGCCGGCATCGCCGCCCACCTGCACCAGCACATCGTGCCGCGGTGGGGCGGGGACGCGAACTTCCTGCCGATCATCGCGCAGACGAAGGCACTGCCGCAGGTGCATGCCGACGTCCGCGAACTCTTCTCCAAGGAATGGGCCGCATGAAACCAGCCGACATCACCTCCCTCATCAGCTGCGCCGAGCCGGTCTCGGCCGGCGAACGCATCCTCTGCCAGCTCACCCGCCCCGACGTCGAGGCCAACAGCTACCGGTTCCAATACGTCGCACGCCAGCTCCCGGTCACCGGCACCAACACCGCCGGCGCCACGGGCACGGCAGGGGAGTGGACCCGTCTCAGCCACGGCTGGAACGACAGCGCACTGACGATCACCGATGATTCCTTCGGATTCCTGCGCGCGGTCGGCCCGAAGGAATCCCCGCAGCTGTACATCGGCGCCACCGGTGCCGAAGCCAGGCGCCTGACCGACGCACCGCTGGGCGTCAGCGGCTTCGCCTTCGACCCCTCGGGGCAGCGGGCTGTCTACCTTGCCCGCACACCCGAAGAGGGTCGCTACGGCACCGACGAGGACATCAGCGCCGATGCCGAGGCCCCGCGCCATATCACCGCAGCGAGCTACCTCAGCGACGGACTCGGCTACGGCGGCGACCGCCTCACCCAGCTGTTCTCCGTCGACCTGACCGACCCGGGGATGACCGCCGAGAGCCTGCTCGGCAGTGAGACTCTGCCTGAGTCCGTGCAGCTGACCGAGCACGCCGAGGACGTCAGCGACCCTCAGTTCAGTCCAGCCGGCCAGCTCAGCGTCGTCGCCGGCCTCGAACAGCCGACCGGTGACGTCGATCTGCGCTCCCACCTGTGGCTCATCACCGATGACGGGATGGAGCGCATCGACCTGGGCATGCACAGCGCCCACGCCCACGTCTGGCTCGATGAGGACCGCATCGCCTTCATCGGCATCGAACACCGCGCATCGGTCATCGACTTCGTCGCCGCCCTGCCCGGGCTCTTCATCCACGACCGCTCCACCGGCCAGACCACCCGGATCACCTGCGATGAGACGATCGAACTCGAAGGCATCCGGCCGGTCATCGCCGACGGGTGCGCCTACGTCGTCCTCACCGTCGACGGCTCCCAGCGCGCCGCCCGCATCCCGCTGGACGCCGGGACGGTGACCCTGACAGACGGTGAGCTCACCTGCGCCGAGGCGACCGGCACCTCGGGCACGGAGAGCGCACCTGCCCTGCTGAGCCCGCCCGAACTCGTCGTCACCGGCCTGTGCCGCCATGGCGAGCAGCTCATCGTCACCGCAGCCACCGTCACCTCACCCGGTGAGATCTTCGCCATCGACGCAGCCGGCGGACTCACCCAGCTCAGCGACTTCGCCACGCAGTTCGTCGACGAGCCGCTTGCCGTCACCACCCCGCAGGCGGTGTCGGCGACGACCCCGCTGGGCGATGTGCACGGCTGGGTGGCGATTCCGGAGGGCGAAGGCCCGTTCCCCGTCGTGCTCAACATCCACGGCGGACCGTTCTCCCAATACACCGAAGCGCTGTTCGACGAGACCCAGGTGCTCACCGGCGGCGGATACGCCGTCGTGTATGCCAATCCGCGTGGCTCCAACGGCCGCGGCCGCGCCTGGGGACAGGCCGTGCAAGGGGACATGGCCGCACCGGCACACGCCGATGTGCTCGCGATCCTCGACGCCGCACTGGCCGCCCACCCGCAGCTCGATGGCAGCCGCCTCGGCATCCAGGGCGGATCCTACGGCGGATACCTCACCGCCATGATCCTCAACGCCGAGGACCGGTTCGCCGCCGGTATCGTCGAACGCGGCTACCTCGATCCGACGACCTTCATCGGCACCTCGGACATCGGCCGGTTCTTCAGCGAGGAGTACTCCGGCCGCGACCCCGAGCGGATCGCCGCCCAGTCGCCGATGACGGACATCGAGAAGAACACCACCCCGACACTCGTCATCCACTCCGAACGCGACTTCCGCTGCCCGCTGGAACAGGCGCAGCGATACTATGCTGCCCTGCAGCGCGCCGGTACACACACCGAGCTGCTCATCTTCCCCGGCGAGAGCCACGGACTGTCCCGCACAGGCCAGCCGCGGCACCGCGTACAGCGCTTCGAGCACATGCTCACCTGGTGGAGCACGCACCTGCGCACCTGACAGTGACATCGACCGCGCCCCCGCAGCCCCGGCGGGAGGCCGATGCAACGACCGCACACGAGCTGGCGCACCAGCTCAGCCGAGAGGAAGCAGAATGAAAGCCCGCACCGCAGCACGCGTCGTGCTGCTCAACCCGGCAGGAGAGGTGCTCCTGCTGCATGTCAAGGACATGCACGACGATTCACGGCACTGGTGGATCACCTGCGGTGGCGGTGCCGAGCTCGGCGAGACCGCCGTGCAGACAGCCGCCCGCGAGCTCTCCGAGGAAGCCGGCATCGAGTGCGATCCAGCCGACCTCCTCGGCCCGCTGGCCAGCCGGTCGTTCGTCATGGAGTTCAAACACCACTCGACGATCCAGCACGAGACCTACTACGGCATGCAGTGCGATGAGGACTTCGACTTCGACGAGGCGATCTGGACCGACATCGAGAAGGCCTCGATCGTCGAGGGCCGGTGGTGGTCGCTGTCCGAGTTGAGCTCGACCACCGACGTCATCTACCCGCCGCAGCTGCCGACCCTGGTCGAGATGGTGCAGCGCCGGGACGTGCCGGACGAACCGCTGGTCCTCGAATAGCGGCCAGTCGCGGCGGTACACTTCAGACAGCCGCGCGGCAGGCCCCGGCGCTGATGACGCCGGCCCCAGACGGCACACACGCACAACCGAGACGAGGAGACATCAGTGGCAGGCCACTCCAAGTGGGCGACAACCAAGCACAAGAAGGCAGCGATCGACGCCAAGCGCGGCAAGCTGTTCGCCAAGCTCGTCAAGAACATCGAAGTCGCAGCTCGCAACGGCGGCGCCGACGTCGAAGGCAACCCCACCCTGTTCGACGCGATCCAGAAAGCCAAGAAGTCCTCAGTGCCCAATGACAACATCGAGCGCGCCGTCAAGCGCGGCGCCGGACTCGACGGCGGCGGGGTGGACTACGAAACCATCATGTACGAAGGCTACGGCCCCGGCGGTGTCGCCATGCTCATCGAGTGTCTGACCGACAACCGCAACCGCGCCGCCTCCGAGGTCCGCGTCGCGGTGACCCGCAACGGCGGGTCGATGGCCGACCCCGGTTCGGTGTCCTACAACTTCAACCGCAAGGGCGTCATCGTCGTCCCGGCCGAGGGCACCGATGACGAGGCGATCATGGAGGCCACCCTCGAAGCCGGCGCCGAAGAGGTCAACGACAACGGCGAGACCTTCGAGATCATCTCCGAAGCCACCGACCTCGTCGCCGTGCGCACCGCACTGCAGGAAGCCGGCATCGACTACGACTCCGCCGACGCCTCCTTCGTGCCCAACATCGAGGTGCCCCTCGACGCGGCGACCGCGGAGAAGGTCTTCAACCTCATCGACGTGCTCGAGGACTGCGACGACGTGCAGAACGTCTACTCCAACGCCGACGTCTCCGATGAGGTGCTCGCCGAGCTGAACGGCCACTGAGCCGATGCGCGTGATGGGAGTCGACCCGGGCCTGACCCGCTGCGGCATCGGCGTCATCGACGCCGAGCGCATCCACCGGCCGGCTCTCGTCGCCGTCGACGTCATCGAGACCCCCAGCGCCAGCGCCGTCGACACCCGCCTCGGGGCCCTGGCCGACGCCTTCGACCGGTGGCTTGATGAGCACCGGCCCGATGTCGTGAGCATCGAGCGGGTCTTCGCCCGCCACAACGTCTCCACCATCATCGGCACCGCCCAGGCATCCGGCCTGACGATGGGCCTGGCCGCCCGCCGCGGCATCCCCGTGGCCATGCACACCCCATCCGAGGTCAAAGCCGCGGTCACCGGCAGCGGCCGAGCCGGCAAAGCGCAGGTGACGAACATGGTCACCCGGATCCTGCGGCTCGACGCCCCGGTCAAGCCCGCCGACGCCGCCGACGCCCTGGCCCTGGCGATCTGCCACCTGTGGCGCGGTGCCGGATCTGCCGGCTCGACCCCAGGCGCGACGAAGGACGTCGACACCCGGCAGGGTGCTGGCCGGCAGGGCAGCTCGCTGACCCCAGCTCAGCAGCAGTGGGCGGCAGCCCTCAAGAGCGCCGGAACGCCGCGTCGCCGGTGACACCGGGCCCGAGGCGTGCTGGCCTCGGCACACGCCGGAGCCGAGGTGCCCGGTTCCGTCCGTGCGACCGGCTAGAGTGGTATTCGTACATACGTTCACACCTGGAGCTTGAGTGATCACCTACCTTTCGGGCACGGTCGCCAGCGTGCGCCCCGACAGCCTCACCGTCGTCACCGCCGGCATCGGCCGCCGCGTCTTCGCCACCCCGGCCCTGACCTCTGGCGTGCGCCACGGCCAGGACATCGAACTGCACACCGTGCTTGTCGTCCGCGAGGACTCACTGACCCTCTTCGGATTCGGCGACGCCGCCGAACGCGACCTGTTCGAAACCCTGCAGACGATCTCCGGCATCGGCCCGCGCCTCGCCCTGGCAGTCCTCTCGGTGCTCAGCCCCGAGGAGCTGAGCCAGGCGATCGCCGATGAGAACCAGGCCGCACTGACCAAGGTGCCCGGCATCGGCAAGAAGGTCGCCGCCCGGCTCATGCTCGAACTGGCCGGCAAGCTCACCTCCTTCCCGCAGCCGTCAGGCACAGCTGCCGCATCCGCGGCCCCGGCCGGCGGTGCCGATGCGGTCTCCGCGCAGGTCGTCGAGGGACTCGTCAACCTCGGGTGGCGGCAGGCGCAGGCGGAGAAGGCCGTGGCCGACACCCGCGCAGAGTTCGACACCGAACCGACGACACCTGAACTGCTCAAGGCCACCCTCAAGTCCATCGGCGGGCGCGTATGAGCGAACCGAGCTACGAAGTCGAGTTCACCGGAGACGACCTCACCGGTGCCGAAAGCGCACGCCTGACCCGCGCCGGGGCCGATGACGCCGAACGAGCAGCCGAGGTCGCGCTGCGCCCGCGGGGCCTGAAGGACTTCACCGGACAGCCGCAGGTGCGCGAACAGCTCTCCCTCGTCCTCGACGCCGCAGCTGCCCGCAACCGCGCCCCCGACCATGTGCTGCTCTCCGGCCCGCCGGGACTGGGCAAGACCACCCTGGCGATGATCATCGCCCATGAGCTCGGCACCCAGATCCGCGTCACCTCGGGCCCGGCCGTCCAGCACGCCGGCGACCTCGCAGCGATCCTGTCCTCGCTCGAAGAGGGCGAAGTGCTCTTCATCGACGAGATCCACCGGGTCGCCCGCGCCGCCGAGGAGATGCTCTACGTCGCCATGGAGGACTTCCGCGTCGACGTCATCGTCGGCAAAGGACCCGGCGCGACCGCCATCCCGCTCGACCTGCCGCCCTTCACCCTGGTCGGGGCGACCACCCGCTCCGGCTTGCTGCCGGCACCGCTGCGCGACCGCTTCGGGTTTACCGGCCACCTCGACTTCTACTCCGAAGAGGACCTGCACACTGTGCTGCGACGCTCAGCCCAGATGCTCGACATCGAAGCCGATGCCGCCGGTCTGCAGGAGGTCGCCACCCGCTCCCGCGGCACCCCGCGCATCGCCAACCGGCTGCTGCGCCGAGTGCGCGACTGGGCACAGGTCCGCGGCCGCGGCGTCGTCGACTACGACGCCGCACGCGCCGCACTCAAGGTCTACGAAGTCGACGAGCGCGGACTCGACCGGCTCGACCGCGCTGTGCTGCGCGCCCTGTGCGAGCGTTTCGACGGCGGACCTGTCGGCCTGCGCACCCTGGCCGTGTCCGTAGGGGAGGAGCCAGAGACCGTCGAAGAGGTCGCCGAACCGTTCCTCGTGCGCGAAGGACTCATCTCCCGCACCCCGCGCGGACGCATCGCCACAGGTCAGGGCTGGCGACACCTCGGGCTACCCCCGAAGGACGCCGAACGGGCTCTCTTCGAGTTCACAGACGACGATTAGTGATTGCCGCCGCGTCGCCACTAGACTGACTTCTTGGCTATAGCCCCGTCATATCGAAAGGCTGATCTCACTCGTGGATCCCACAACACTCATCTTCCTTGGCCTCGGCGCCCTCATGCTGTTCTTCCTGTTCAGCAGCCGCAAGAAGCAGAAGGCCCGCCAGGAGAGCATCAAGTCCAATCTGGTGCCCGGTGCCGAGGTGATGACGACGTTCGGTGTGTACGGAACCGTGCTCACCGTCTCGCCGGAGGACCACATCGTCACGATCGAGAGCGGTCCCGGCACTGTGCTGCGCATCCACCAGCAGGCCATCGGCCACATCGAGCCGGCCGCCGGTGTCGCCACCGACGGGCTGTCCGATGACACCGCTGCCGCTGATGCCGACCGCGACCTGCCTGCCGATGACACGCTGGCCTCCGATGACCGCCTGGCGGACGACCGCTTCGACGACTCGGATCGCCTCGACAACTACCGCGGCGGCAACCACGGCGGCGGCGACTACACGTCCGACAACGACCTCGATGACCCGCGCCGCGATGACCGCGGTGACGACTTCAAGGCCTGATCACATCCCAACGAAAGATCCCCTGTGTCAACTTCCGCAGACAAGCCCCGTCCGGGACTGCGCTTTGCGTGGCTGACGATCTTCACGCTGGCCCTCGTCGCCCTCATCGGCGGCGGGGCCATCTGGTCGAACGCCTCCTGGACCCCGAAGCTCGCCCTCGACCTCGAAGGCGGCACCTCCATCATCCTCGAGCCGCAGCTGGAGGATCAGCGCATCACCCAGGAGCAGCTCGAGCAGGCGGTGGCGATCATCCGCCAGCGCGTCGACTCCACTGGTGTGTCCGAAGCTGAGATCACCACGCAGGGCGACCGCAACATCATCGTCAACCTGCCGGGCAACCCGGACGAGCAGACCCGTGAGCTCGTCCGCTCCTCGGCACAGATGGTGTTCCGCCGTGTTGCCGTCGTCGCACCTCCCGAGCCGGACACCGGCGAGCAGCCTGCCGAAGAGCAGGGCGAGGAGGGCAACGACGCCACCGATGAGGAGAAGAAGCAGCTCGAGGAGCTGCTCAAGGACCAGGGCAATGAAGAGGCCCCCGCGGAAGAAGAGCCAGCACAGGGCGGCGCCGGTTCAGTGACCGGCACTGAAGGTGCCGACGTCACGGCCCAGCAGCCCAGCGATGCCGGCACCGTGCCCGGCCCGGCCGGCAACCCCGGCGACGCTGAGGATGCCGAGTCCGGTCAGGGCACCGTCAAGGAAGGCGAGTTCCCGCGCTTCGATCCGCAGACCGACCAATCGTGGCTGACCCCGGAGATCCTGCAGACCTTCCAGGAACTCGACTGCACCAAGGAAGAGAATCGCATCGGCGGCGAAGCAGCCCCTGACGACCAGCCGGTTGTCGCCTGCGACCAGAGCGGTGCGGCGAAGTACGTGCTCGGACCCGTCGAGTTCGACGGCTCCCACATCACCGACGCCGAGTTCACCTTCGAGACGACCGCACAGGGCGCCCAGACGAACCGCCCGGCAGTATCCATGACGCTCGACAACTACGGCGCTGAGGCCTTCAGCCAGATCTCCGGCAAGCTCACCGGCCTGCAGGAGCCCTACAGCCAGTTCGCGATGGTGCTCGACGGCCAGGTGCTCTCAGCACCGCGTTCCCAGGCACACATCACCGACGGCCGGATGATCATCACCGGTCAGTTCACCGTCGAGGAAGCCGAGACCCTGGCCAGCCAGCTGAAGAACGGCTCCCTGCCGATCAGCTTCCAGGTCCAGAGCGAACAGCAGATCTCACCCACCCTGGGTGCCGACTACCTCGCCAAGGGCCTGCTGGCCGGCGGTATCGGTCTGCTGCTCGTCGTGGTCTACTCGCTCATCCAGTACCGCGTGCTCGGACTGGTGACGGTCTCCAGTCTCGCTGTCGCCGGTGTGCTGACGTATCTGCTCTTGCTGTTCGTCACCTGGCGCTACGGCTACCGGCTGTCACTGGCCGGTGTCGCCGGTCTCATCGTCGGCATCGGCATGACAGCGGACTCGTTCATCGTCTACTTCGAGCGCATCCGAGACGAGCTGCGCTCTGGGCGCAAGCTCACAAGCGCCGTCGAGATCGGCTGGGATCGCGCCAAGCGCACGATCTTCGCCTCGAAGGCCGTCAACATGCTCGCCGCCGTCATCCTCTACATCCTGGCCGTCGGCAGCGTGCGCGGCTTCGCATTCACGCTCGGCCTCACGGTCATCGTCGACGTCATCCTCGTCGTCCTGTTCACGCATCCGATGATGCAGGTGCTGGCCCGCACCCACTTCTTCGGACACGGCCACCCGTGGTCGGGCATGGATCCGCGCCAGCTCGGCGTCAAGATGGCCGCCTACCGCGGTGCGATGGGCCTGGATCTGGAGAAGGCGAAGGAGAAGTCGAAGAAGCGCGGCTCCTACAAGGAGGCCAAGCGCCGTCAGGCATCCATCGAGAAGCGCTCCGGCTCATCGACGCGCGCCAGCCGGAAGTCCACCGGCACACTCACCGCCGACCGTTCAGAGCTCTCGATCGCCGAGCGCAAGGCGCTGCGCGAGAAGGAAGCCCGCGAACGCGAAGCCGGTGCTGACGCCGATGAGGCACGCACCGACAGCGACGACGTCACTGCCGGAGCAGGACGAAAGGACGGTGATGCCCGATGATGCGCTCGTTCTTCGCCTGGGGCAATGACCTGCACTCGGGCCGCACCTCGATCCCGTTCATCAAGCGTTCGAAGCTGTGGCTGGGCATCGCGATCGCCCTCATGATCGCCTCGCTCATCGTGCCGCTGCTGGGCGGATTCAACCTCGGCATCGCCTTCAAGGGCGGTTCCCAGTTCCAGATCGCCAACACCTCGGACACCTCCGAGCAGCACGCTCACGACGCAGTTGCGGAGGTCGTCGGCAACAACGTCTCGACCACGGTCGTGCCGACCTCGGACACGTCCATCAAGATCGACACCGACCAGCTGACCGACGATCAGATGCAGCAGGTCCGTGACGCGCTCGTGACGTCGTACAACGTCGAGAACGCCGACGTCACTTCGAACTTCGTCGGCCCGAAGTGGGGTCAGGACGTGACTGAGAAGATGACGCGCGCACTCGTCATCTTCGTCGCGATCGCGATGCTCGTGATGGCGATCTACTTCCGCACCTGGAAGATGTCACTGGCAGCGATCCTCGGTCTCGTCTTCGTCATGGTCGTCACGATGGGCATCTACTCCGCCCTCGGCTTCGAAGTCACCCCGGAGGCGATCATCGGCTTCCTCACCGTGCTCAGCTTCTCGCTGTACGACACAGTGGTGGTCTTCGACAAGATCCGCGAGAACACCGAGGACTTCAAGGAGAACAACCGCATGAAGTTCTCCGAGCTCGTCAATCTCGGCGTCAACCAGACGACCGTGCGCTCGATCAACACCTCGATGATCTCGGTGCTGCCGATCGCAGCGATCCTCTTCATCGGCGTGTTCCTGCTCGGCGCCGGCACCCTGACCGACATCGCGCTCTCGCTGTTCATCGGCACGATCGTCGCTGCCGCCTCGACCCTGTTCGTCGCCTCGCCGCTGTACAACCTGCTGCGGCAGAACGAACCGGCCGTCAAGGAGCAGGAGGCGATGGTCGACGAGCACCGCCGCAAGCGCGGACTGCCCGACCGCCCACCCGTGCTGTTCGAGGACGTGCGCGCCTGATCCGCATCAGCGAACACGCTCGCCTCGCCCGCGCAGCCCACAGAAGCGCGTAAGATGGACAGACCATGGCAGGAATGCTCTCCTGTCATGGTCTGTTGATTATGTGACGAAGGGAGCGACACGTGGCCGACACCACCGGTGAGTCCACGCGCAGGCCGCGCGGCATCTCCCGCCTGGCCTTCTGGACGGCCCGCTCCCAGCATGCCCCGCAGCACCCGAAGGCCCTCGGCCCGCTGCTGCAGGCAGTCGCCCACAGCCATCCCAAGGACGATGTCGAGCTCATCGTCCGGGCCTACCGCACCGCCGAGAAATGGCATCGCGGCCAGATGCGCAAGAGCGGCGACCCCTACATCACCCACCCGGTCGCGGTCGCCACCATCCTCGCCGAGATCGGCATGAACTCCTCGACGCTGGCCGCAGCGCTGCTGCACGACACCGTCGAGGACACCGAGTACAGCCTCGACCAGCTGCGCGAGGACTTCGGCGACGAGATCGCCCTCATGGTCGACGGCGTCACCAAGCTCGACAAGATCGAATACGGCGCAGCCACGCAGTCCGAGACCGTGCGCAAGATGATCCTGGCGATGTCCAAGGACATCCGGGTGCTCGTCATCAAGCTCGCCGACCGGCTGCACAACGCCCGCACGTGGAAGTACGTGCCGGCCGCCTCGAGCCAGAAGAAGGCCAAGGAGACCCTGGAGATCTTCGCTCCGCTGGCACACCGGCTGGGCATGAACACCATCAAATGGGAGCTCGAGGACCTGTCATTCCAGGTGCTCTACCCGAAGGTGTATTCCGAGATCGTCCGGCTCGTGGCCGAACGCGCCCCGGAGCGCGAGAAGTATCTGGCGATCGTGTCGAAGGAGATCAAGGAGGAAGCCGGCGAGGCCAACATCATCGCCGAGATTTCCGGCCGCCCGAAGCACTACTACTCGATCTACCAGAAGATGGTCGTCCGCGGCCACGAATTCGCCGACATCTACGACCTCGTCGGCGTGCGTGTGCTGGTGGAGACGGTGCGCGAATGCTACGGCGTGCTCGGCCTCGTCCACGCAAAGTGGTCGCCGATCGCCGGCCGGTTCAAGGACTACATCGCCATGCCGAAGTACAACATGTACCAGAGCCTGCACACCACCGTCATCGGGCCCTACGGCAAACCGGTCGAGATCCAGATCCGGACGCATGAGATGCACCGGCGAGCCGAGTTCGGCATCGCCGCGCACTGGAAGTACAAGGACCGCCGCAAGGTCAACCCCCAGGCGATCAACGCCGCCGGCGGACGGATGGCCAAGGTCGGCGACTCCGGTGAGGTCGACCAGGTCGCATGGCTGCGTCAGCTGCTCGACTGGCAACGGGAGACCTCCGACCCGGACGAGTTCCTCGACAACCTGCGCTTCGAGGTCAACTCCAAAGAGGTCTACATCTTCACGCCCAAGGGCGACATCATCTCCCTGCCGGCAGACGCGACCCCGGTCGACTTCGCCTATGCCGTCCACACCGAGGTCGGACACAAGACGATGGGCGCACGCGTCAACGGACGGCTCGTCTCCCTGGACTCGAAGCTGCACAACGGCGACGTCGTCGAGGTCTTCACCTCCAAGGACGAGAACGCCGGGCCGTCCCGCGACTGGCTGGCCTTCGTCACCAGTCCTAGGGCGCGCAACAAGATCCGCCAGTGGTTCTCCAAGGAGCGCCGCGAAGAGGCCATCGAGACCGGCCGCGACCAGCTGGCCCGGGCGATGCGCCGCCACCATCTGTCAGCTGATGCGCTCATGAGCCAGGAAGCTCTGCTCGTCGTTGCGAGTGAACAGCGGCTGCCGGATGTCACCGCGCTCTATGCTGCGATCGGCAACGGCAACATGTCAGCCGCCCACGTCGTCGATCTGCTGGCCAAGGAGGTCTCGGCAGACGAGCAGGAAGATGACCAGCCGACGACCGAGATCCTGCGGCCGTCGAATCGGCGCGGCAAGTCCCGCGGCCACCATTCCTCAACCGAGGGTGTGCGCGTCAAGGGCTCTGATGACATCCTCGTCAAGCTCGCCCGCTGCTGCACACCCGTGCCCGGCGACACCATCATGGGATTCGTCACCCGCGGCGCCGGGGTGTCCGTGCACCGGACCGACTGCAAGAACGTCTCGAGTCTCAAACGCGAACCCGAGCGCATCGTCGAAGTCGAATGGGCACACCACTCGCAGGGCATCTACCTCGTCCAGATCCAGGTCGAGGCACTCGACCGCGCCGGACTGCTCTCTGACATCACCAAGGTCCTCACCGACAACCACGTCAACATCCTGTCTGCCTCGGTGGCGACCTCACGGGCCCGGGTGGCGCAGTCGCGGTTCGTCTTCGAGATCGGCGACTCCACCCACCTCGACACTGTGCTCTCGGCCGTCAAACAGGTTGAAGGCGTCTTCGACGTCTACCGCATCACCGGCGGCTGAACCACCGGTCTCAGCGGATCGGCAGGAGCGTGCGCGCATGGGGGATGATGTCACCGAGCAGGCCGCGCATCCGCACGAGATGCGGGCGCCGGTACTGCTCAGCGACGAACCGGGTGAGCGCGATCTGCTCATCGAAGCCGACTGACTCGAGTACGGCCTGCGCGCCGGCGCGCACCGTCTCCTCGTCCGTGTCAGCATCGAGGAGCTCATAGAGCAGGTCGTACAGCGTCCGCTCCGGTGTCGTCAGGGCCAGCCCGGCCAGCTCAGCTTCTTCGGCGGGGCACACATCGCGTTCGTGGACGACGACCGGCAGGCGGGCAGCCCGGATGCGGCGCCGCACCCGTGTGGTGTATTCCGCAACCACCGGCGCCAGACCCGAACCCCACCACACCCAGTGCGCCGACCGGTGGCTGAGCACCAGTCCCGGCAGTGGAGCGGCCTCGACGCTGCTGGCCCGCAGCCGCGCATCGACCGGCATGCCCACCGGCGCCCAGCAGGTTGCTGAGAGCCGGAAGGCCAGCCCATCGAAGGTCAGCTCCATGAGCTCGGTGTAGCTCAGCGGCTCACCCAAACGCAGCAGATCATCCATGCCCCCACTCTGGCCCAGCTCATGCCGGCAGACCAGGCGCTGGCCCGAATCTGTGGACAGAGCACTGCGGCCCGCCTGAGGACAGGCGAGCCGCAGTCGGCAGTCTCAATCAGACGCAGGCGTCACTGCATCTCTTCAGCCGTGCGGGCGACCTGGTCGCGCCAGGCACGGCGGGCCTCCAGAGCCTCACGCGCCTTGGCGATGTCGCTGTCCTTGCCAGCGGCCTCGGCCTTCTCCAGCTCGGCCTCCAGCTCAGCGATCGAGGCATCGAGCTGGGCGAGCATGCCCGAGGTGCGGGCCTGGTGCTCCGGATTCGTGCGCCGCCACTCAGCGTCCTCCGCCTCAGCCAGCGCCCGCTCAACAGCGCGCAGCCCGCCTTCCATCCGGGAGATATCAGCTCGGGGCACCTTGCCGGCGTCCTCCCACCGATCCTGGATGACACGCAGCTTCTCCTTCGCCGTCACCGGATCGGTGATCGGCAGCAGCGCCTCAGCCTCAGCCAGCAGCTTCTCCTTGACCTTGAGGTTTTCGCCGTACTCAGCCTCGACCTCCTCATTGGCCCGGTTGCGGGCCGCGAAGAACCGATCCTGGGCGGCCCGGAACTTCGCCCACAGAGCGTCGTCGTCCTTGCGCCCGGCACGCGGTGCGGCCTTCCACCGGTCCATGAGGCGCCGGTACTGCTGGGCGGTCTCACGCCAGTCGGTCGAATCCGACATCGCCTCAGCCTCGGTCACGAGCTTCTGCTTGATCCGCTTTCCCTCAGCGTTGCGCTCATCGAGAGCGGAGAAGAACTCGCGGCGGGCCTTGTCGAAGCGGTTGCGGGCCTTGGAGAACCGGCCCCACAGCTGCTGGTCCTGCGAGCGCGGCAGCCTCGGCGTCGTCGCCTGCACCTGCTTCCACTGCTCGAACAGCTCCTTCATCCGGGCACTCGACTGCTTCCACTGCACACGCGCCGGATCCGCATCGGCGATCGCCTCGGCTTCCTCGACGACCTTGATGCGCGCCTGCAGGCCGGCAGCCTTCGACTCCTCATGCGCCTGTGCCTGCTGGGCAGTGGCCTCGGCTGCCTTCTCCGAGACGGCATCGAGCCGGGCGCGCAGCGCATCGAGATCACCGACGACCTGCGCGTCCGCGAGCGCCTCACGCTGGGTGCCGGCCGCCTCGGCGACAGTGGCACCGGCGGCACCAGCAGCCAGGCGCTGCTCCAGCAGCGTGACGGCATCGGCGAGATCGAGGTACTTCTTCGCGAAGTACTCCAGCGCCTGGGCCTCATCGGCATCCGGGTACTGGCCGACCTCCCGCTCACCATCAGAGGTCTTGACGTAGACCGTCGAGTCCTCACCGACCCGGCCGAACGTCTTCGCCTCAGCGATCTCCGCGGTCCGGTCGTGGGCCGGTGCCGCCGGGGCGGCAGGGGCCTGACCGGGCCGGGGACGCAGGGCCGCCGGCGAGGGGACCGCCGAGGGCTTGGGCACCGGCGCCGGCTTCGGCTTCGGGGCGTCGGAGGACTGGGAAGCGCCGGCAGGCGTGGGCGCGGAAGTGGACTGCTGCGTCTCGTCGGTCATATGGCACCTTGTCGTATCGTCGGTCGAATCCTGTGACGGATCACTCAACGCGGGAATGTACCTTCCCAGCATAACGACAAAACCGCGCGCGCCCGCCGCGCTCCGCACGGGTCGATACACTGGTGGCATGGAGATTGCTGGAGTCCGCGCCGAGTTCCTCGACGTCAACTGCTATGCCGTCGCCGCTGAGCATCCCGAGGGGCAGGCACGCGAATGCCTGCTCGTCGACGCCGGCTTCGACTGCGCCCCGCGCATGAAGACGCTGCTCGACGAACTCGGCTGGACCCCGGTCGCGGTGCTGCTCACCCACGGCCACCCCGACCATGTCCTCGGCCTGCCCCGCCTGCGCGAGGTGTTCCCGAGCCTTCAGGCCCACCTCGCCGCCCCTGATGTTTACCGGCTGGCCGACCCTGCCGGCACCCTGTCACCGGAGCTGGGGCAGATGCTCGGCGGGATGATCGGCGACTGGACCGCGCCCGAGGTGGTCGAGACCGCCGATGGTGCGTGCTGGCAGGCTGCCGGGCTGGTGATCGAGGCGACCTACGCGCCCGGGCACACCGAGGGGTCGACACTCTGGCGGGTGCGCGACACCTCGGGCGCGGCCGAGGATCTGGAGGTGCCCGAAGTGCTCTTCACCGGCGATGTGCTCTTCGCCGGATCGATCGGGCGCACCGACCTGCCCGGTGGTGACGATCAGGCGATGCGCACCTCGCTGCGCATGTTCGCCTCGATGCCGGACACCCCGATCCTGCCCGGGCACGGGCCCGGCAGCACGATCGCCCACGAGCTGCGCACCAACCCCTTCCTCTGAACCGGCGCCTGCCGCAGGGGAGAAGCGCATATGACGACCAGCCGACCGGCTGGCACCGGCTGCCGCCTATGATGGATGCGGTCGGCGCACAGCACCGTCGGCACTCACTGGCAAGGAGAACGACTCACATGGCACAAGCCGCACGCCTGTCCGGATTCCCCGAATGGCTGCCCGCCGACCGCATCGTCGAAGAGCGGGTCATCGACCTGCTCAAGCACACCTTCGAGCTCAACGGCTATGCGGCGCTGCATACGCGTGCCGTCGAACCGCTCAGCGCACTGGCCAAGGATGGTGAGATCGACAAGGAGATCTTCGCTGTCTCCCGGCTGCACGGCGACCCGTCTGACTCCCGCAACCCGATGGGCCTGCACTTCGACCTGACGGTGCCCTTCGCCCGCTACGTCGTCGAGAACGCAGGCCACCTGTCGTTCCCGTTCAAGCGCTACCAGATCCAGCCGGTGTGGCGCGGTGAGCGCCCCCAGGACGGCCGGTTCCGCGAATTCATCCAGGCCGACATCGACGTCGTCGCCGAGGACAGCCTCGCCGATCACTTCGAAGTCGAGGTCCCGCTGGTGATGGCGCAGGCCTTCGACGCGCTGCGCGAACTCGGCGTGCCGCCGGTCAGGATCCTGGCCAACAACCGCAAGCTGCTTGAAGGCTTCGCTCGCGGTCTGGGCCTGGAGAACATCCCGGCTGTGCTGCGCAGCCTTGATAAGTACGACAAGATCGGCCCCGACCGGGTCGGCGAGCTGCTCGCCGCCGACGCCGGCGCTTCGGCGGCCCAGCAGCAGGCGCTTTTGAAGCTGGCAGCCATCGAATCCGACACCTCGGCGTTCGCCGATGAGGTCCTCGCCCTCGGCGTCAGCGATGCGCTGCTCGATGAGGGACTCGAATCCCTTGTCCGCCTCGTCGATGCCGCCCACCGCATCCAGCCCGGCGTCGTCGTCGCCCAGCTCAAGATCGCCCGCGGCCTGGACTACTACACCGGTTCGGTGTACGAGACCCAGCTGCTCGGCCACGAATCGCTCGGCTCGGTGTGCTCCGGCGGCCGCTACGACTCCCTGGCCTCTAACGGCAAGAAGACCTACGCCGGTGTTGGCATCTCACTCGGCGTCTCCCGGCTGATGTCGCGGCTGGTCGGTAAGAACCGGATGGTGGCCGCGACCCGCTCGGTGCCCACAGCCGTGCTCATCGCCGTCACCGATGAAAGCGGCCGCAGCGAGGCCGATGCGGTGGCCATGCAGCTGCGCCGCCGCGGCATCCCCGTCGACGTCGCACCGGCTGCCAGCAAGTTCGGCAAGCAGATCCGCTTCGCCGACCGCCGCGGCATCCCGTATGTGTGGTTCGTCGACGGTGAGACCGGTCACGAGGTCAAGGACATCCGCTCCGGCGAGCAGGTCTCAGCCGACCCCGAGCTGTGGACACCGCCGGCCGAGGACGTGTGGCCGCGGGTCGAACGCGTCGCCGGCGACGAGGCCTGACCCACAGGTCTCGACCTGGACCCTCAGCCCTCGCCCTGGACCCGCAGCGGGGCCGCCGTGCGCGGCTCCGGGTCCGGGGCCAGCGAGCCGTCTGGGGCGATGTGGTCGAAGATCTCCGAGACCATCGTCACCACGTGCGGGTCGTCGACGACGTAGAAGATGTGCTTGCCGTCCCGTCTGGAGGACACGAGGCCTGCCAGGCGCATCTTCGCCAGATGCTGGGATACCACCTGCACGCTGACCCCGCATTCCTCGGCCAGGCTGCTGACATCGCGCTCCCCATGGAGCAGATGCCACACGATGAACAGCCGGGTCGATGAGGACAGCATCCGGAACGTCTCGGCAGCGACATCGACCTGGGCGGGCGTCGGCACCTCGGGAACGGCAGATCCGGGGGGAGTGTCATGAGTCATTCGCAGCGTCCAGCCTTTCCATCAGTACCGCGCACTATGACTATCATGGTGCAAGCGCAGAGTCTGCACACCATCCGTGCCCGCAGACCGTCACCTGAATCCTCACACCATGAAGGAGTTCCACCCCATGCTACGCACCCGTGAGGCGGCCACCCTCGGCACGCCCGACATCGACAGCACCGTCACCCTCACCGGATGGGTCGACCGGCGCCGTGACCACGGGGGAGTGGCCTTTATCGACCTGCGCGACTCATCGGGCATCGTGCAGGTCGTCGTGCGCGAGGACGTCGCCGACAAGCTGCGCAACGAGACCGTCATCCAGGTCACCGGTACCGTCGCCGCCCGCCCGGAGGGAAACACCAACGACCAGCTGGCCACCGGTGAGATCGAGGTCGTCGACACCGAGGTGACCGTGCTGTCGCAGGCGGCGCCGCTGCCGTTCCAGGTCTCCGACCACGCCGAGGATTCCGGCACCGTCGGCGAGGAGGTCCGCCTCAAGCACCGCTACCTCGACTTGCGCCGCAGCGAACCGGCCCGCATCATCCGCCTGCGCTCCGAAGCCAACAAGGCCGCCCGCCGGGTGCTCGATGAGCACCGCTACATCGAAGTCGAAACCCCGACGATGACCCGCTCGACCCCTGAAGGCGCCCGCGACTTCGTCATCCCGGCCCGCCTGCGCCCCGGCTCCTGGTACGCGCTGCCGCAGTCGCCGCAGCTGTTCAAGCAGCTGCTGCAGGTCGGCGGCATCGAACGCTACTACCAGCTCGCCCGCTGCTACCGCGATGAGGACTTCCGCGCTGACCGGCAGCCGGAGTTCACCCAGCTCGACATCGAGGCCTCCTTCGTCGAACAGGACGACATCATCGCCCTGGCCGAAGACGTCCTCGCCGCGCTGTGGGAGCTTATCGGTCACACCATCGACCGGCCGATTCCGCGCATGCCCTACTGGGAGGCGATGGAGCGTTACGGCACCGACAAGCCCGACCTGCGCTTCGACATCGAACTGACCGACCTGACCGAGTACTTCGCCAACACCCCGTTCCGCGTGTTCCAGGCTCCCTACGTCGGCGCCGTCGTCTACCCCGGCGGCGGCTCGCTGCCGCGCCGCCAGCTCGACGGCTGGCAGGACTGGGCCCGCCAGCGCGGCGCGAAGGGCCTGGCCTACGTGCTCATCGGCGAAGACGGCACCCTCGGCGGCCCGGTGGCCAAGAACATCTCCGAAGAGGAGAAGGCCGGCCTGGCCGAGAAGGTCGGCGCCAAGCCCGGCGACGCGATCTTCTTCGCTGCCGACAAGCCGGCAGTCGCTCGCGCACTGCTCGGTGCCGCCCGCAACGAGATCGCCGAGCGCACCGGCCTCATCAAGGACGGCGACTGGTCGTTCGTGTGGATCGTCGACGCCCCGGTCTTCGAACCGGCCGAGGACGCCGTGGCTGCCGGTGACGTCGCTGTGGGCGAAGGCAAGTGGACGGCCGTCCACCACGCCTTCACCGCCCCGAAGCCCGAATACCTCGACACCTTCGACACTGATCCCGGCTCGGCTCTGGCCAGCGCCTACGACATCGTCTGCAACGGCAACGAGATCGGCGGCGGCTCGCTGCGCATCCACCGCCCCGAGGTCCAGCAGCGCGTCTTCGACGTCATGGGCATCACGCAGGAGGAAGCGCAGGAGAAGTTCGGCTTCCTGCTCGAAGCCCTGAGCTTCGGTGCGCCCCCGCACGGCGGCATCGCCTTCGGCTGGGACCGCATCGTCGCCCTGCTCGCCGGCACCGACTCGATCCGCGAAGTCATCGCCTTCCCCAAGACCGGCGGCGGCTACGACCCGCTCACCGACGCCCCGGCGCCGATCACCGCCGAACAGCGCGCCGAGGCCGGGGTCGACTACGACCCTGACGCCGAGGACGAATGAGCGACCTGTTCTCATCGGCCAACGAGGCGGCTGCAGGTGCCGACGAGGCACCGGCGGCCGCCTCTGGCACCGAGCCCGCAGAAACCGCCGCACCGCCGAACCCAGACGACCTGAGCGGTGTCAGCGCACTCGACCCGCTGGCGGTGCGAATGCGCCCGCGCAGCATCGACGAGATCGTCGGCCAGGAGCACCTCACCGCCCCCGGCTCACCGCTGCACCAGCTCGCCGAAGCCCGCACCGGCGCTCGCGCCGGGGCCACCTCGGTGATCCTGTGGGGCCCACCCGGAGTCGGCAAGACGACGATCGCCCACGTCATCTCGCACAGCCCCAACCGCAAGTTCGTCGAACTCTCAGCCATCACCGCAGGCGTCAAGGACGTCCGGCAGGTCATCGAGAACGCCCGCAACGACCGGGAGCTCTACCAGCGCACGACCGTGCTGTTCCTCGATGAGATCCATCGCTTCTCCAAAGCCCAGCAGGACGCCCTGCTGCCGGCCGTGGAGAACCGGCTCGTCGTGCTCATCGCCGCCACCACCGAGAACCCGTCGTTCTCCGTCATCGCCCCGCTTGTCTCCCGCTCACTCGTCCTGACCCTCAAACCGCTGACCGACGAGGGGGTGGCCGCACTCATCGACCGGGCGCTGGAATCCCCGCGGGGGCTGGCCGGCACCTTCACCCTCGATGACGACGCCCGCGACTACATCGTCCAGGTCGCCTCCGGTGACGGCCGGCGGGCGCTGACCGTCCTCGAAGCCGCCGCCGCCAGCGCGCGGGCCACCTCCGGCAGCGACGAGACCACCGCCATCACCCGGGATCAGGCCGCGGAATCGGCCAACCAGGCCGTGGTCCGCTACGACCGGGCAGGCGACCAGCACTACGACGTCATCTCCGCGTTCATCAAGTCGATCCGCGGCTCAGACCCCGACGCCGCCCTGCACTACCTGGCCCGGATGATCGTCGCCGGTGAGGACCCCAGGTTCATCGCCCGGCGCATCGTCATCGCCGCCGCCGAGGACATCGGCATGGCCGACCCGCAGGCCCTGCCGCTGGCCGTGGCCGCCCAGACCGCCGTCGAGCGCATCGGCATGCCTGAGGGCCGCATCCCGCTGGCCGAAGCCGTCGTCTACCTCGCGTGCGCCCCGAAGTCGAACGCCTCCTACACCGCCATCGACGCCGCGATCGCTGACGTCAAGGCCGGCAAGGCAGGCGAGGTGCCCCTGCACCTGCGCGACGCCCACTACCCAGGTGCGAAAGCCCTCGGACACGGTGCCGGTTACAAATACGCCCACAGTTACCCGCATTCGGTTGCCGCCCAAGACCATCTGCCCGAGACCCTGGCAGGTGCCCAGTACTACACGCCGACAGCCAACGGCGCGGAGAAGGGCATGGCCGAACGGCTGGCAGCGATCGCCCGGCTGCGCGCCGGAAAGTGACGCCTGCTTCTCCGAACTGCGGATGAACGTCCGTGGCAAACCGCGCGCATGTGGCCTGACACCTGCTAGGCTCCTGCAGGTGCCGTCATGCCATCCCCCGACTGCACGCATGATCCCTGTTCCTCCCCTCGACACCCCACAAGGATCCACTGTGCACAGCGAGACCCTTCTGAGCGCGCGCGGACTGCGCAAGCATACGGCTCCACCGTAGCTCTCGATAGCGTCGGATTCGACATCACCCGCGGCGAGATCGTCTGCCTCATCGGCCGCAACGGCGCCGGCAAGACGACTCTCCTCGACCTGCTGGCCGGCCTCAAGCCGCCGACATCGGGAGAGATGCACCTGGCCGGCGAGATCTACCGTCCAGCCGACCGTGCCGAAGCCCGGGCCGCCGGCGTCGGCATCGTCACCCAGCGCCTGAGCATCGACCCGCGCCTCACCGTTGCTGAGGCGCTTGTGCGCGAGACCTACCGAGCCAGCCTCACCACCGAGCGTCAGCTCGAGTTCGCTCGCCAGGCTCTGGCGGACTACGGCAGCGACCTCGACCAGCTCGAACGCCTCGGGGATTTGGAACGGGCCGACATCACTGTCGTCGAACTGCTGCGCCTGGCGTACGCAGAAACACAGCTCATCCTCCTCGACGAGATCACCGCAACCTTCAACGACCACGAGATCCCCTGTTCCACGCGCTGGCGAACAAGCTGGCTGCCGAAGGACGGGCCATCGTCAGCATCTCCCACCGCCTCGACGAGGTCGCGGCGCTGGCCGACCGTGTGCTCGTCATCCGGGAGGGCCGACTCGTGAGCGAACTGCAGCAGGGAGCCGCGACGAGCACCGCGCTGTTCACCTCCCTGTTCGGCGGCACCTTCGAACAGCGCCGGCGCCCAGCTCCGGCACACAGCGGAGGGTCGCTCATGGAGCTGCGCGATGCCGTCGGCACGCGCGGTCTCGCACCGGTCAATCTCGACATCCGCGCCGGGGAGGTCCTCGGCATCACCGGGCTGCGCCGCTTGGGAATCGCAGAACTTGTCGCGCTGCTCGTCGGCGCCGACAGCCTCACCGATGGACGCATGCTCATCGACGGCGTCGACGTCCGTCTCAACGGCGTGGTCGATGCTCTCCGCGACAGGATCGGATACCTCTCAGACCGCGATGACGAGATCGGCAGCGGTGAGACGGCCACCCTCGGCGGGGCTCTCACCTCGATCCAGGGAGCAGACGCGGCAGGCTCCGGGTCGGTCATCGAGGACATGCGCCTACTGCAGAAGGTGGTCCGAACGATCGAATCGCTGGGCATCCGACGATGCGCCCGCCGAGAAGGAGAACCCACCCATGTCGCAGATCGACACGTTCATCCAGCAGATGCTCATCATCGAAGGCGCCACTGGCGCAGCCATCGTCGACATCTCCTCCGGCATGGCCCTGGCCACCGGCGGACACCCCGGATTCGACCTCAACGTCGCAGCAGCCGGCAACGCCGACGTCGTGCGCGCAAAGCTGCGCACCATGAGAGTCCTCGACATCGACGACAGCATCGAGGACATCATGCTCACCCTCGGCACGGCCTACCACCTCATCGCCGTGCTCAACCAATCCGACACCGAAGGCCCGTTCATCTACCTCGTCCTCGACCGGTCGCGGTCGAACCTCGCCCTGGCCCGCCACAAGGTCAACCAGATCGCCAAGCTGGTGGAGGTCTGAGCTCTGCTCACCCATTTGCCCCGCCCGCCTGCCAGCCGGTAAGGTAGTGCGGTGCTGTGCCTGGCCGAAATCGGCTGCAGGGCGGTCGATGGGCTCCGGTCTCGCGGAGCCGATCCTCTTTCCATACGCGGAAACAGCAGCCTCCCACGCTGACCGAGACACCCGCACGCGCGGGATCAGCCGAGGCAGAAGAAACACGAAAGGTTGGCATCCATGCCTGCACCCGCACGTTCGCGCCGCCAGGTCCGCCTCTCGCGGTCCCTGGGTCTGCCGCTGACTCCGAAGGCCGAGAAGTACTTCGAGCGCCGCCCGTACCCGCCCGGTGAGCACGGCCGCGCCCGCCGCCGCAACGACAGCGACTATTCGGTCCGCCTGAAGGAAAAGCAGCGTCTGCGCGCCCAGTACAACATCCGCGAAGCCCAGATGCTCAAGGTCTACAAGGAGGCCCGCCGCGAGCAGGGCCTGACCGGTGAGAACCTCGTCGAGCTCCTCGAGATGCGTCTCGACGCCCTCGTGCTGCGCGCCGGCTTCGCCCGCACCATCCAGCAGGCCCGCCAGTTCGTCGTCCACCGTCACATCATGGTCGACGGCCAGCGCGTCGATCGTCCGTCCTTCCGCGTCAAGGAAGGCCAGATGATCCACGTCCACCAGAAGTCCGCTGAGATGGAGCCCTTCCAGATCGCCGCTGCCGGTGGTCACCGCGACGTCCTGCCGGCCGTCCCGGGCTACCTCAAGGTCGACCTCGAAGCCCTGCAGGCGACGCTGCTGCGCCGCCCGAAGCGAGAAGAGGTTCCGATCACCTGTGACATCCAGCTCGTGGTCGAGTACTACTCACGCTGATCCACCGTCTGCGCAGACGCTGCGCAGCACCTCCTGCCCGGGTGTTCGCCACTGCGAATGCCCGGGCAGGTTTGTATGATGGCGCAGGAGGAACGCTCCGCGCCCGAGGCGCCGGCCACCGGCCGTCATCGCCTCCCGCCTGACCCCGCAACAGTTTCGAAAGGTTCGCATGAAGACTGCAGAGATCAAACGGCGCTGGCTCGAGTACTTCGCCGCCAACGGCCACACCGTCGTGCCGTCCGCGTCGGTGATCAGCAGCGACCCGACGATCCTGTTCAACATCGCCGGCATGGTGCAGTTCATTCCATACCTCTCCGGCCGCGAACCAGCCCCATACCCGCGGGCGACCAGCGTGCAGAAGTGCGTGCGCACCCAGGACATCGAAGAGGTCGGCAAGACCACCCGCCACGGCACGTTCTTCCAGATGAACGGCAACTTCTCCTTCGGCGACTACTTCAAGGACGACGCCATCCGCTTCGCCTGGGGACTGCTGACGAACTCAGAAGAGGACGGCGGCCTCGGCTTCGACCCCGACCGGCTGTGGGCGACCGTGCACGCCGATGACGCCGAGACCATCGACCTGTGGCTGGAGAACACCTCGATCCCGGCCGAGCGGATCCAGACCCGCGGCAACGAGGACAACTTCTGGCACACCGGCCAGCCCGGCCCCGGCGGCTACTGCTCGGAGATCTACTACGACCGCGGCCCGGCCTACGGCGTCGAAGGCGGACCGGTCGCCGACGAGGACCGCTACATCGAGATCTGGAACCTCGTGTTCATGGAGTTCGCACTCTCCGAGGTCCGTTCGAAGGTCGACTTCACCATCGAGAAGGAACTTCCGGCCAAGAACATCGACACCGGCATGGGCCTGGAGCGCGTGGCCTTCCTCAAGCAGGGCGTCGAGAACATGTACGAGATCGACGAGGTCTACCCTGTCATCGAGGCCGCCTCGAAGCTCTCGGGCCGAAAGTACGGTGACAGCGAAGAAGACGATGTCCGCATGCGCGTCGTCGCCGACCACGTCCGCTCCGCCCTCATCATCATCGGCGACGGCGTGCGCCCCTCGAACGAAGGCCGCGGCTACATCCTGCGCCGCCTGCTGCGCCGTGCGGTGCGTGCGATGCGCCTGCTCGGCGTCACCGAGCCGGTGCTGCCGACCCTGCTGCCGGTGTCGAAGGATGCGATGAAGGACTCCTACCCGGAGCTGGAGACCGACTTCGACCGGATCTCGCGCATCGCCTATGCCGAGGAGACCGCGTTCCTGCGCACCCTCGAATCCGGCACCCAGCTGCTCGGCCGCTCCGTCGACGCCGTCGGCGAAGGCGGCACCATCAGCGGCGACGTGGCCTTCGCCCTGCATGACACGCACGGCTTCCCGATCGACATGACCCTCGAGATGGCAGCCGAGCACGGCGTGTCCGTCGACGAGGAGGGCTTCGCCGCGCTCATGGCCGAACAGCGCCAGCGCGCCAAGGCCGATGCCAAGGCCCGCAAGGGCGGCATGCACACCGATCTGTCGGCGTACTCCGCGCTGCTCGAAGAGGGCTCGACCGAATTCATCGGCTACGACAACCTCACCGCTGACTCCCGCATCCGCGGCGTGGTGGCAGCAGGGGAGAGCGTCGAGGCCGCTGAGTCCGGAGACGAAGTCGACCTCGTCCTCGACGTCACCCCCTTCTACGCCGAATCGGGTGGTCAGAAGGCCGATATCGGCATCATCCGCGGTGACGCCTTCGTCGCCGAGGTCCTCGATGTCCAGAACCCGCTCAAGGGTCTGCCGGCCCACCGGGTGCGCATCGTCGAAGGCGCCCTGCACCCGGGATCTGAAGTGCACGCCGAAGTCGATGCCGGCCACCGCTTCCAGGCCGCCCAGGCCCACTCGGCCACCCACCTCATCCACGCCGCGCTGCGCGAGGTGCTCGGCTCGAACGCCGTGCAGGCCGGCTCGCTCAACCAGCCCGGCTACATGCGCTTCGACTACTCCTTCCCAGAAGCACCTTCTGCTGCCGCCCGCGCAGAGATTGAGGATGCGGCCAACATCGCGGTGCGCGACAACCTTGACGTGGCGTATGAGTACATGCCCTTCGAAGACGCCAAACGCTCCGGCGCTCTGGCCCTGTTCGGTGAGAAGTATCCGGACATCGTGCGCGTCGTCGACATCGGCGGCCCGTTCTCCCGTGAGCTGTGCGGCGGCACCCACGTGCTGCGCACCACCGAGGTCGGCCCGATCTCGGTCGTCTCCGAGGCATCCGTCGGCTCCGGCACCCGCCGCATCGAGGCGACTGTCGGCCTGAGCGCCTTCCGCGAACTGGCCAAGGAGCGCACGATCGTGCAGTCCCTGTCCGACATGCTCAAGGTGCCCGGCCCCGACGTCATCGACCGCGTCTCCGGACTGCTGGCCAAGATCAAGGAAGCTGAGCGGACCATCGCCAAGCTCAACCAGCAGCAGGTGCTCGCCGCTGCCGGCTCGGCTGTGCAGTCCGCCGAGCGGATCGGTGAGATCGTCTTCAGCGGCACCGAACTCGGCGAAGTCTCCTCCGGCGATGACGTGCGCTCCTTCGTCCAGGACGTGCGCAACCGCCTCGGCTCCGAAGCTGCCGTCGTCGCTGCGATCGGCAACGCCGGCGGCAAGCCCAGCGTCGTCGTCGGACTCAACGACGCCGCACGCGAGGCCGGATACAAGGCCGGCGACCTCGTCAAGACCGCCTGCCAGATCCTCGGCGGCGGAGGCGGCGGCCGGCCCGACCTCGCCCAGGGCGGAGGAACCGACATGAGCAAGGCGCCGGAGGCACTGGCCGCACTGCGCCGCGAACTCGGAGCCGCCTAGTGGCGTTCCGCCGCGGCCGCAGGCTCGCCCTCGACATCGGCTCGGTGCGCATCGGCGTGGCCCAGTGCGATCCCGACGGGATCCTCGCCACGCCGCTGACCACCGTGTACCGGCGCGACGGCGATGAGCGCGCGCTCACCGAGATGCATGCGCTCATCGCCGAGCACGAGCCGATCGAGATCATCACCGGACTGCCGACCTCACTCGACGGCCAGCAGCGCGCCTCAGCCGAGGCCGCCCGCTGCTTCGCACGGGTCCTTGCAGGTCAGACCGACATTCCGGTCCGCGAAGTCGATGAGCGATTCACCACAACCCAGGCACACGGCGTGTTACAGTCAGCTGGCAGAAGCTCGCGCCAGAGACGCGAGATCGTCGATTCTGTTGCAGCGGTGATGATCCTGCAGGCGGCGATCGATCAGGAGAAGCGTACCGGCCAGCCCGCCGGCAGCCCCATCGACACGACCGAGGAGCCCTGAGGTGAACCTGTCCGAGGAGTTCGACGCAACCGATGACGGTCTCTCCCGTCAGGAACTGCGCGCCAAACGCCGCCGGCAGATGATGCGCCGCAGGCGCACCGTCACTATCCTCACCGCCTGTGTCCTCGTTCTCGGCGTCGTCGGCGCCGTCGCCTTCTCCACCGCTACTGGAGTGGTCTCGGAGATCTTCGCCGAGAAAGGCGATTACGAAGGTGAGGGCACAGACGAGATCGTCATCACGGTCATGCCCGGCAGCTCCGCCCGCGAGGTCGCCAACCACCTCGTCGAACAGGACGTCATCATGTCCTCGAAGCCCTTCCTCGACGAGATCGAGAAGCGCGACGCCGTCATCCAGGCCGGGGACTTCACGATGCGTAAGCAGATGAGCTCCGCAGCCGCCGTCGAAGCGCTCATCGACCCGCTGGTCAACCAGCGCCTGGCCATCCCCGAGGGCTTCAGCATCAAGCAGATCAAGGGCCGGATGCTCGACTCCGGCATGGACGAGTCCTCGATCAACGAGGCGATCGACGACAAGAAGCCAGCCGACTACGGACTCGACATCGAGGCTCCCAACCTCGAAGGCTATCTGTACCCGGCGACCTATGAGATCAAGCCGAAGATGACCGCCGAGCAGATGGTCCAGGAGATGGTCGACAAGACCAAAGCGGAGATCGACGAGATCGGCATCCCTGCGGAGAAGGTCAATGAGGTCTTCACCCTGGCGAGCATCGTGCAGGTCGAAGCCCCCGGCAACCCCGAAGACCGGGCCAAGGTCGCCCGCGTGTTCCTCAACCGCATCGACAAGGACCAGGCGCTGCAGTCCGACGCGACCGTCAGCTACATCCACGGCGCGCGCTCCGACCTGACCACCACGCAGGAGGAGCGCGAATCCGACAACCCCTACAACACCTACAAGCACACCGGACTGCCGCCGGGACCGATCAACTCACCGAGTGCCGAAGCAGTCGAAGCCGCGCAGAACCCCGCCGACGGCAACTGGCTGTTCTTCGTCGCCGTCAACCCCGACACCGGTGAGACGAAGTACGCCGAGACGTACGCCGACCACCAGAAGAACGTCGAAGAGTACCGCGTCTGGCTGCGCGAGCACCGCAAGAACAACCCCAGTGACGACGCCGGAGGCGAGGGCTGAGGTCGAACCCAGGCCAAGCACAGGCTGAGATGATGTTGTGAGGTGGGAGACCACCGCCAGGAGAGGAGAACCTGATGACCGGGATCACCGCCGCCGTGCTCGGCTCGCCGATCGCCCACAGCCTCTCACCGGTGCTCCACACCGCAGGCTACCGCGCACTCGGCATCGCCGAGGCGAGCAGCTACGGCCGCTTCGAAGTCACCGAAGACCAGCTCGCAGCCTTCCTCGCTGAACACCCGGAGCACACCGGATTCTCACTGACGATGCCGCTCAAGACCGAGCTCGTCGGCCTTGCCGCCGACCGCAGCTGGCACAGCGATGAGACCGCTGCCCAGACCGGTGCCGCCAACACCCTCATCCGGCATCCTGACGGGCAGCGGATCGCCAACACCGACGTCATCGGCATCGTCGAGGCGATCGCCGAATGCCAGCCCGCAGCCACCGACACCGCTGCGATCCTCGGCAGCGGGGCGACCGCCGCCTCGGCTGTGGCCGCACTCCACCGCCTCGGCGTCGCCGCACTCGACCTCTACGCGCGCAGGCCGGAACGAGCCAGGGGAGCAGCCGATTTCGCCTCCCGCCTCGGCATGCAGGCAGCCATCCACCCGCTGGCCGACTATCAGCCGGGTCAATGCCCGCTGACCGTCTCCACGCTGCCGGCCGGTGCGCTGAGTCCTGAGTCCTTCAGCTGGCCGGACAGCGTCGACGCGGCCACCGTGCTCCTCGACGTCGCCTATGCGGCAGGCGGCTACAGCGTCGGCGCCGACATCGCCGCCCACGGCGGACAGGCGATCGCCGGGGAGCGGATGCTCATCCACCAGGCCGTCGAACAGCAGCTGCTCTTCGCCGCAGCCGCCGGCGTCGACGCGCCACCCCAGACCTGGCGGCCGCGCCTGGCCGCTGCCATGACCGAAGCCCTGAGAACCGCGCACACCGCGAAAGGAGACCGCCGATGATCGAGCAGCTGTCGCTTGTCTCCAGCCTCACCATCACCGTGGGCGTTGCCCTGCTCACCAGCCTTCTCATCTGGCTGCGGTTCCCATGGATCATCAACGACGAGGCAGGCATCCGGCTGCTGCGCGGGGTCAACAGCATCAATCGGCCCGGCGGGCTCGTCACCTTCGTGCTCTCCAGCGTGGGCCTCGTCCTCTCCTGGCTGGCCGCTTTCATCGTTCCCGGCTCTCTGTCACGCACCCTGGCCGATGTGCCGCTCATGATCGCCTTTGCAATGGTCGCCGGTGCCACCGGCTGGCTGTTCTGGATCGACATCTCGATCCACCGGCTGCCCAACCGGATCGTCATGCCGATCACCGTGCTGTCCCTGGCGCTGTTCCTCATCTCGCTCATCATGGGCGTCGGGCAGGCCGACCGCAGCGACGTCCACCTGTGGGCCGGTGCCGGAACACCTGCCCTCAACGGGCTCATCGGCGCACTGGCCATGCTCATCTTCTTCGTCATCCTCAACGTCGGCGGCACCCTCATGCGCCGCTCGACGATGGGCATGGGCGACGTCAAGCTCTCCGTCAGCGTCGGCCTGCTCACCACTGCCCTGAGCCCGAGCGGCCCGATCCTGGCGCTGCTGCTCATCAACGGCATCGCCGTCGTCCACGTGCTCATCCTGCTCGCCACCAAGCGCCGGCAGTGGGCATCGAAGATCGCTTTCGGGCCGTACATGCTGATCGGTACGTGGACGACTGTCCTGGTCGGTGCGGTCTTTTTGTAGGATGGGTTGAATGTTGAGATGGCTGACTGCAGGCGAGTCACACGGTGAGGCACTTGTCGGGATTCTGGAGGGGATCCCGGCGCATGTTCCCGTCACTCGCGACGATATTTCCCAGGCATTGGCGCGGCGCCGGCTCGGCTACGGACGCGGCGCCCGCATGAAGTTCGAAGCCGATGAGGTGCGCATCCTCGGTGGTGTCCGCCACGGCTCCACGCTGGGCTCGCCGATCGCCATCGAAGTCGGCAACACCGAATGGCCCAAGTGGGAAACCGTCATGAGCGCCGATCCGGTTGATCCCGAGGTGCTCGCCGACCAGGCCCGCAACGCCCCGCTCTCACGCCCCCGCCCCGGTCACGCTGACCTGGTGGGCATGCAGAAGTACGGCTTCGACGAGGCCCGTCCGATCCTCGAACGCGCCTCTGCTCGCGAGACCGCTATGCGCGTCGCGCTCGGCGCCGTCGCTGCCCGCATGCTCGCCGAACTCGGCATCACCGTGCTCTCCCACACCGTGGCCATCGGCCCGGTCGCCGGCTCTGGTGAGGAAGCTCTGCCGACCATCGACGACGTGCCGGCTCTCGATGCCGACCCGCTGCGTTGCTTCGACGCTGAGCTGTCCGCGCGCATGGTCGCCGAGGTCGAGGATGCCAAGAAGTCCGGCGACACCCTCGGCGGCGTCGTCGAAGTCATCGTCGACGGCGTGCCTCCAGGGCTCGGCTCCCATGTCCACTGGGACCGCAGGCTCGACTCCCGGCTGGCCGGAGCCCTCATGGGCATCCAGGCGATCAAGGGTGTCGAGGTCGGCGACGGATTCCGCACCGCCGCCCGCCGCGGTTCGGCCGCCCACGACGAGATCGAGTCCGCTGAGGGCCGCATCACCCGCCGCAGCAACCGCGCCGGTGGCACTGAAGGCGGCATGTCGACCGGTGAGAGCCTGCGCGTGCGCGCGGCGATGAAGCCCATCGCCACCGTCCCGCGGGCACTGGACACCATCGACGTCACCACCGGTGAGGCCGCCCGGGCCCACCACCAGCGCTCTGACGTCTGCGCCGTGCCAGCTGCCGGTGTCGTCGCCGAGGCGATGGTCGCCCTGGTCGTGGCCGAGGCCGTCTGCGAGAAGTTCGGCGGGGACTCCCTGGCCGAGGTCAAGCGCAACCTCGACTCCTACCTCGCCGCGATTCCGGATACGCTGCGCTCACACTCGTGAACGCGCCGGACCTGCCCGTCCCGCGCCCGGCTCCGCCGCTCGACCCGGTGCCGGCGGCCACTGCCCGGATCGTGCTCATCGGACCGCCGGCGGCAGGAAAGTCGACGATCGGCCGTTTGCTCGGTGACCGCCTCGGGATTCCGTTCAGTGACACCGACGCGATGATCGTGTCCGCCCACGGGCCGATCGCTGAGATCTTCCGCACTCGCGGGGAAGCCCGCTTCCGGGAGTTCGAACGCGAGGCCGTCCGCCGCGCCCTGCGCCGGCTGCTCGATCGGCCCGGGGTCGTCTCACTCGGTGGCGGCGCGATCCTCAACTCCGGCACGCGGGCCCAGCTGAAGCACCCGGCGATCAAGGTCATGAGCATCGAGATCGACGAGGAGACCGCCTCTGCCCGGCTGCACGGCTCCCACCGGCCGCTGCTGGCCGACGAGGACCCGGTCGAACGCTGGAAGGCCCTGGCCGAGGAGCGCCGGCCGCTCTACGAGTCCGTGGCCACCGCGACCGTCTCGGCGTCCAACGACCCGCCCTCGACGGTCGTCAACCGAGTCGTCGACGTGCTCACCGGCCTGCAGCGGGCAGAGAACTACGCGAAGTTCGCCGCCGAGGGCGAGGCCCAAGCAGCACACGCCGATGGCGGGTACGCTGAGGACGGCCAGCGCACCGTCGCAGACGACACAGACGCAGACGACACAGAAGGAAGTGATGAGGCGTGAGTTCCACGCGCATCGACGTGACCGGCGGCGGGAACTACAGCGTCCACGTCGGCTCAGGACTGCTCGGCACCCTGCCTGAGCTGCTCGGCTCACGCGTGAGCAAAGTGCTCGTCATCCATCCGCGGGCGCTGCGCACCACCGGTGAACTCGTCCGCGAGGACCTCGGCGCTGCCGGCTTCGAGGCGCTGTCGGCTGAGATCCCCGATGCCGAGGAGGCCAAGCACATCCAGGTCGCCAGCTTCTGCTGGCAGGTCCTCGGGCAGGCCGACTTCACCCGTACGGATGCGATCGTTGCCGTCGGCGGGGGAGCGGTGACCGACCTCGCCGGCTTCGTCGCCGCCACCTGGCTGCGCGGCATCCGCTTCGTGACCATCCCGACCACGGTGCTCGGCATGGTCGATGCCGCGATCGGCGGCAAGACCGGCATCAACACCGCCGAGGGCAAGAACCTCGTCGGCGCCTTCCACGCCCCAGCCGGTGTCCTCGCCGATACCGACACGCTGGCCACTCTGCCGGAGAACGAGCTGTTCACCGGCCTGGCTGAGGCGGTCAAATGCGGCTTCATCGCCGACCCGGCGATCCTTAACATCATCGAATCGACACCTCGGGAGCAGCTGGCAGACCACACCTCGCCGCAGCTGCGTGAGATCATCGAACGCTCCATCCAGGTCAAAGCCGACGTCGTCTCCGATGACTTCAAGGAATCCGGCCGCCGCGAGTTCCTCAACTACGGTCACACCCTCGGGCACGCGATCGAACGCACCGAACGCTACCAGTGGCGCCACGGAGCGGCCGTAGCCGTCGGCATGATGTTCGCCGCCGAACTCTCGGCGATGACCCGCAACCTCGACGCTGCGGTCGTCGACAGGCACCGCAGCGTGCTCGAGCACCTCGGCCTGCCGACCGGCTACCGCGGCGACAAATGGCCGCAGCTGCTGGAGACGATGCGCCGGGACAAGAAGGCCCGCGGAAGCCTCATGCGCTTCATCGTCCTCGACGACCTGGCCAGCCCCGGCGTCCTCGAAGCCGCCGACACCAGCCTGCTCTACACCGCCTACCAGGCGATCGGCACCGAATCGCCGGTCACCCGGCTGAGCTGACCTGACAGGCCGAAAGGCCTTGCTACACTTGACCCCTGGTGCGCCGCGAACGGCGCCGCCGTTATCGACTGCGAAGGATTTGCATTGGCAACGACCAACGACTTGAAGAACGGCATGGTCCTCAAGATCGAGAACCAGCTGTGGCAGGTGCTTGAGTTCCTCCACGTCAAGCCCGGCAAGGGACCGGCTTTCGTGCGCACGAAGCTCAAGAACGTCACCTCCGGCAAGATCATCGACAAGACGTTCAACGCCGGCACCAAGGTCGAGACCGCCAACGTCGACCGCCGCGACATGGAATACCTCTACAACGACGGCACCGACTACGTCTTCATGGACCTGGAGGACTACGACCAGGTCTCCCTCGCCCCCGAACTCGTCGGTGACTCCGCGAACTTCATGCTCGAGAACCAGAAGGTCCAGGTGGCCTTCCACGACGGTGCAGCCCTATACATCGAGCTGCCGCCGAGCGTCGAGCTGGCCATCACCCACACCGAACCCGGACTGCAGGGCGACCGCTCGACCGGCGGTTCGAAGCCGGCAACCGTCGAGACCGGATACGAGATCCAGGTGCCGCTGTTCCTCGAAGAGGGCACCAAGGTCAAGGTCGACACCCGCTCGGGCGAATACCTCGGCCGCGTCAAGGAGTGAGCTCCCGCAGCCGCGCGCGCAAGCGCGCCCTCGAACTGCTCTTCGAGTCTGAGCAGCGCCGCCTGCCGGAACCCGAGCTCATCCGCATGCGCTCGGGCGATCCGGACTACCCGATGAAACCCTACGCCGTCGAGATCGTCACCGGTGTCGTCGACCACCGCGACGAGATCGACGGGCTCATCGAGGAGTTCGTCACCGACTGGCCGGTCTCACGCATGCCGGCTGTCGATCGGGCGCTGCTGCGCATGGGCATCTGGGAGATCATGCACAACGACGACATCGACGATCCCGTTGCGATCTCCGAAGCCGTCGCGCTCAGTCGTGTGTACTCCCGTGACGAATCCCCGGCCTTCATCAACGCCGTGCTCGACGCGGTCAGCCGCAAACGGCGGACCGGTGAGGCACAGCCGGCTGTGGCTGCCCCCAAGGCAACCGCTTCCAACGTGCCGAGCGGGTCGACGCTCACGCTTGTCGACGACGCATCCGCTGCTCAAGGCTCCAGCGACGACTCGCCCGAGGCAGACGACTCCGAACCGTCTGCCTGACAGCGCAAGCGCGATCTGCAACAACGACGAAGCCCCGGTCACCGACAGCTCGGTGACCGGGGCTTCACGTTGCGCTTCTGAGCGCTTCAGCCTTCCTGGCGGACGGAGCTGAGCCAGTCGGTGAGCACTTCGGTGGTGTGGATTGGCTTCTCCTGCACCACCCAGTGACCCGCTTCGATGATGCGCTCGGTCAGCTGGGGGACCGCCTCGCGCATCGGCTCGGCCATCGTGGACCCGAGGGTGTCGCACACCTGGTCGTAGCGGGCGTGGACGAACAGCGCCGGCTGGGGGATCCGCCCACCGCCGGGCAGGCTCTCGGTGAACGCGGCGTTGGCCTCGACATTGCGGTACCAGGCATTCGGGTAGGCGAATCCGGTGCGCGAGAGCGAGGCGACGAGCGCATCGTAGTCTTCGGCGCTGAGCACCCGGCCATCCCGCTCCCGGAACGGCACGCCGTCAGGGAACCAACCGCCTCGGGACCGGATCTTGGCCTGCAGGGCAGGCTTGGTCATCTGCTCCGGATTGCCCCGGCGCATGATCGTGGCGATGAAACCGGGCACATCAGCATCGAACTCCGCGGCGAGCTTCTCCGGCATCTGCTGGTGGGCGACCATGTAGTCCCACTGGCCGTAGGGGAACGTGTCCTCCGGGTACATCGACCGGTTGACATGCGCAGTCATCGACGCACCTGCCGGCAGATGCGGCACGCACATCCCGGCCACCGCCCTGCACATCTCCGGGTGCGCAGCAGCGAACGACCATGCGACCGGGGCGCCGTAGTCGTGGCCGACGACGATCGCCTCGGCGTGCTCACCGGGCTTGAGCGCGCTGATGAGTCCGCGCACATCGGCCACCGCATTCTCGATCGCGTACGCCGAGGTGTCCGCGTACACCGTCGAGGCGCCGTAGCCGCGCATATCGGGAGCAACCGCGAAATAGCCCTCGGCCGCGATGCGCGGCAGCAAGCCGGCGAACGAGCGTCCGAGCTCCGGCCAGCCGTGCAGGAACACGATGAGCGGATCGGCCTGGCTGCCTGCGTGCAGATAGCCGCAGGTGTGCTCGCCATCGGCGGTGGGGTAGGTCGCGGTGGCGAACGACACCTCGGCAGGCAGGCCAGCGGTGTGTACGTCGAGGTCGAGGGCGGGCAGCTGTGCGTGTGATGATGCGGAACTCACGCGGTTCTCCTCACGAAGGGCGTATGAGCCCGGCGCAGTGGGGCCGGGCTCGGGGCGCTCGAGTGCATCGCGCATTGGTGAGAGTCTAATCACAGCTTGCCGGGCGCACCACCCAGGCGGTGTCCGGTACCGGCCGAGGGGGTACACTCGTGTGCAGACGACACTCCTTTAACCACCGTCCCGTGAGGCGGAGAAGGGGGACCGCACATGCGTGTTCGCACTGTACTGAACGCCGACGAGATATCCCGCGCCATCACGCGGATTGCCCATGAGATCCTCGAGAGCAACAAAGGTGCCGGCGACCTCATCATCCTCGGCATTCCCACCCGCGGCGTCCCGCTGGCACAGCGGCTGACCGCCAGGATCGCCGACATCGAACGCGGCGTCGATCCCGCCCAGATCTGCGGCAGCCTCGACATCACGATGTACCGCGACGACCTGCGCCACGGCAAGCTGCGCGCACCCGAACCCACCCACATCCCGCCCGGCGGCATCGACGGGCGCACCGTCGTGCTCGTCGACGATGTGCTGTTCTCCGGGCGCACCATCCGCGCAGCTCTCGATGCGATCGCCGACATTGGACGCCCGGCGGCCGTCCGGCTGGCCGTGCTCGTCGACCGCGGCCACCGCTGCCTGCCGATCCGCGCCGACCACGTCGGGAAGAACCTCCCGACCGCCGTCGACGAGCGCGTCTTCGTTGGCCTCGAAGAGATCGACAGTGAGGACACCGTCACGATCTCCTGGCCCGAGACCGCCGAGGCGGAGGGAGACCCGGCATGAAGCACCTCCTGTCGACCGCAGACCTCAGCCGGGAGGACGCCATCGGCCTCCTCGACGTCGCCGAGGAGATGACCCAGGTCAGCACCCACTCGGTGAAGAAGCTGCCGGTGTTGCGCGGCCACACCGTCGTCAACCTCTTCTTCGAGGACTCCACCCGCACCCGCATCTCCTTCGAAGCCGCCGCCAAGCGACTCTCAGCCGACGTCATCAACTTCTCCGCCAAGGGCTCGAGTGTGTCAAAGGGCGAGAGTCTGCAGGACACCGCCCAGACGCTCGGCGCGATGGGCGCAGACGCCGTCGTCGTCCGCCACAACGGCTCCGGCACCCCCTACCGGCTGGCCACCACCGGCTGGATTGACGCCGGGGTCGTCAACGCCGGCGACGGCACGCACGAGCACCCCACCCAGGCGCTGCTCGACTCCTTCACCCTGCGGCGCACGCTCACCGGATCGCCGGCCTCGGGACCGGGAGGCAGCGCCCGCGGCACCGACCTGGCCGGCACCACCGTCGCCGTCGTCGGCGACATCCTCCACTCCCGGGTCGCGCGCTCGAACGTCCACCTGCTCACCACCCTCGGCGCCCGGGTCGTGCTCATCGCCCCGCCGACCCTGCTGCCGTGGGGTGTCGACACCTGGCCGGCCGAGGTGTTCTACGACTTCGACAACGCCCTCGACGCCTATGACTTCGACGCGGTCATGATGCTGCGCGTGCAGTTCGAGCGGATGCACCAGTCGTTCTTCCCCAACACCCGCGAGTACAGCCGGCTGTGGGGCCTGACCGCCACCCGCTACAACCGACTGCCCGAGCACACGGCGATCATGCATCCGGGCCCGATGAACCGCGGCTTCGAGATCTGCGCCCAGGCGGCCGACTCTCCGCGCGCGGTCATCCTCAACCAGGTGGAGAACGGCGTGGCCGTGCGCATGGCCGTGCTCTACAGTCTGCTCACCGGTAAGGAAGGTGCCCTATGACATCGCTGCTCATCCGCGGTGCGAACATCCTCGGCAAGGAGACCGGCGACATCGCGATCGATCACGGCCGCTTCGTCGACCCGGCCTCGCTCACCAGCCCTGATGAGGTCATCGACGCCACCGGGCTCATCGCCCTGCCCGGCCTCGTCGACCTGCACACCCACCTGCGCGAACCCGGCCGCGAAGACGCCGAGACCGTGCTCACCGGCTCCCAGTCAGCCGCCCGCGGCGGCTTCACTGCCGTGCACGCGATGGCCAACACCGCACCGGTGGCCGACACCGCCGGCGTCGTCGAGCAGGTCTACCACCTCGGCCGCGAAGCCGGCTACACCGAGGTCGTGCCGATCGGCGCGGTCACCGTCGGGCAGAAGGGCACCCAGCTGGCCGAACTCGGAGCGATGGCACGCTCGGCTGCCGGGGTGACGATCTTCTCCGACGACGGGCTGTGCGTGTTCGATCCGCTCATCATGCGCCGCGCCCTGGAGTACGTCAAGACCTTCGGCGGAGTCATCGCCCAGCACTCCCAGGAGCCCCGGCTGACCGAAGACGCCCAGATGAACGAAGGCGTCGTGTCTGCCGAACTCGGCCTGCCCGGCTGGCCGGCGGTGGCCGAGGAGGCGATCATCGCCCGCGACATCCTGCTCGCCGAGCACGTCGGCTCCCGCCTGCACATCTGCCACCTGTCGACCAAGGGCGCGGTCGACCTCGTGCGCTGGGCGAAGTCCCGCGGCGTGCAGGTCACCGCCGAGGTCACCCCGCACCACCTCATGCTCACCGATGAGCTCGTCCGCAGCTTCGACCCCGTCTACAAGGTCAACCCGCCGCTGCGCACCCGGGCCGATGTCGACGCCGTGCGCGCCGGCCTGGCCGACGGCACCATCGACATCATCGGCACCGACCACGCCCCGCACCCGTCCGAGCACAAGTGCTGCGAATGGACCGCTGCGGCGATGGGCATGGTCGGCATGGAGTCAGCGCTGCCGATCGTCGTCGAGGCGATGGCCGACTACGACTTCGGATGGGCCGATATCGCCCGCGTCATGTCGACCACACCGGCACGGATCTCCGGCCTGCGCGAACAGGGCAGCCTGGAGATCGGCACCGGTGCCAACCTCGTGCTCGTCGACCCGGAGGCCGCAGACCGGATCACCCCAGATGCGCACGCGACGATGGGACGCAACAACCCATTCGCCGGGATCGAGGTGTCCTCCCGGATCGTGCACACGATTCTCTACGGCCACCGCGTCGTCACCGACTCCCAGCTGTCCGACCCGCACCCGATCACGAGAGGCGGCACATGGATCGCCTGATCCCGACCCTCATCGTCGCAGCCGTCATCGTCGTGTTCTTCGCTCTCATGTGGCTGGGCTGGCGGTCCCGGAAGCATCGGCAGTCCGGCATCCCTGCTCCTGAGGCGCCGGCAGCCGACCTTAAGCTCAGCTCACCTCCGGTCGCGGGCACCTATGTGGCGACCACCCTGGCCGCCGAACCGCTCGAACGCGTCGCCGTCCACCACCTCGGCGTGCGCACCACCGCCTCACTGGGCATCAGCGGCACCGGCATCGTCCTCGACCGCGACGGCGTGCCCGACATGCTCATCCCCACCGCCGACCTTGAAGCCGTGCGCACCGACTCGGGGATGATCGGCAAATTCGTCGAACGCGACGGGCTCATCATCATCACCTGGCGGCTCGGCGACACCCTCGTCGACACCGGCTTCCGCCCCCGGCACGCAGCCGACCGCACACCGACACTGAATTCCATCCGCCAGCTCCTCGGGGAGGACTCATGACCCTGCACCAGCGCCCACCTGCCGTTCTCGTCCTCGACGACGGCCGCACACTGACCGGCCGCGCCTACGGCGCTGAGGGCTCGACCACCGGCGAGGCCGTGTTCGTCACCTCGATGACCGGCTACCAGGAGACCCTGACCGACCCGTCGTACCGGCGCCAGATCGTCATCCAGACGATGCCGCACATCGGCAACACCGGCGTCAACGACGAAGACGACGAATCCCGCGACATCTGGGTCGCCGGCTACGTCGTCCGCGACGCCGCCCGCCGCCGGTCGAACTGGCGGGCCACCGGCGACCTCGAAGCCCGGCTGGCCGACCGCGGCATCGTCGGCATCACCGACATCGACACCCGCGCACTCACCCGCCACCTGCGGGACAAAGGCGCGATGCGCGCCGGGATCTTCTCCGGTCCCGAGGCGCAGCGCCCGAACGCAGAGCTGCTCGCCGAGGTGCGCGCTGCCGAACCGATGGCAGGGGCGAACCTGAGCGCAGAAGTCACCTGCGAGCAGCCGTACACGATCCCGGCTGAAGGGGAGAAGAAGCACAGCGTCGTCGCCTACGACCTCGGCATCAAGACGACAACTCTCGACCAGTTCGCCGCCCGCGGCATCGAGACGACCGTCGTGCCGGCCGACTTCACCTTCGAACAACTCACCGAGCTGGACCCCGACGGCGTGTTCTTCTCCAACGGGCCCGGCGACCCGGCGAGCGTGACGAACGCCGTCGACGTGCTCGCCCGCGTGCTGGAGGCCAAGATCCCGTTCTTCGGCATCTGCTTCGGCAACCAGCTGCTCGGCCGGGCACTGGGTTTCGAGACCTACAAGCTGCCCTTCGGCCACCGCGGCTCGAACCAGCCGGTCCTCGACACCGCCAACGGACGGGTCCACATCACCACCCAGAATCACGGCTTTGCCGTCGACGCCCCGCTGCGCGCGGTCGTCACCGCGCCTGCCGGTGAGCACCTCGGCCGAGTGGAGGTCAGCTACATCGGACTCAACGACGACGTCGTCGAAGGCCTGCGCTGCCTCGACCTGCCGGCGTTCTCCGTTCAGTTCCACCCCGAATCCGCTGCCGGGCCGCACGACGCCCGCGACCTGTTCGACCGGTTCATCGAACTGCTCGACGGCGCCGCCACCGTCACCCCGAGCATCGAGACCAGCGAAGGAGACAACGCACATGCCTAAGAGGGACGATCTCTCCTCAGTCCTCGTCATCGGCTCCGGGCCGATCGTCATCGGCCAGGCCTGCGAGTTCGACTACTCCGGCACCCAGGCCTGCCGCGTCCTCAAACGCGAGGGCATGCGGGTCATCCTCGTCAACTCCAACCCGGCGACGATCATGACCGACCCGGAGCTCGCCGACGCCACCTACGTCGAGCCGATCGACCCGGCCGTCATCGAGACGATCATCGCCAAGGAACGCCCCGACGCGCTGCTGCCGACTCTCGGTGGGCAGACCGCGCTCAACGCCGCGATCAACCTGCATAAGGCAGGTGTGCTCGAGAAGTACGGCGTCGAGCTCATCGGCGCCGATGTCGAGGCGATCCAGCGCGGTGAGGACCGCCAGCAGTTCAAACAGGTCGTCGAACGCTGCGGTGCCGAGGTCGCCCGCTCGGCGATCTGCCACTCGATGGAGGAATGCCTCGCCGCCGCCGAGGAGCTCGGCTACCCGATGGTCGTCCGCCCCTCGTTCACGATGGGCGGGCTCGGCTCCGGCATGGCCTTCAACGAAGCCGATCTGCGCCGCATCGCCGGCGACGGACTCGTCGACTCCCTGACCCATGAGGTGCTGCTTGAGGAGAGCATCCTCGGCTGGAAGGAGTACGAACTCGAGCTCATGCGCGACAAGAACGACAATGTCGTCGTCGTGTGCTCGATCGAGAACGTCGACCCCGTGGGCGTGCACACCGGCGACTCCATCACCGTCGCCCCGTCGCTGACGCTCACCGACGTCGAATACCAGGAGATGCGCGACATCGGCATCGCCGTCATCCGCGAAGTCGGCGTCGACACCGGCGGCTGCAACATCCAGTTCGCCATCGACCCCGATGACGGGCGCATCGTCGTCATCGAGATGAACCCGCGCGTCTCCCGCTCCTCAGCACTGGCGTCGAAGGCCACCGGCTTCCCGATCGCCAAGATCGCCGCGAAGCTGGCGATCGGCTACACCCTCGATGAGATCCCCAACGACATCACCGAGGTGACCCCGGCCGCCTTCGAACCGGCACTCGACTACATCGTCGTCAAGGTCCCGCGGTTCGCCTTCGAGAAGTTCCCGGCCGCCGACCCGACGCTGACGACGACCATGAAGTCCGTCGGCGAGGCGATGGCCCTGGGCCGGAACTTCACCACCGCCCTGCAGAAGGCGATGCGCTCGATCGAGCAGAAGAACTCCTCGTTCTCGTGGAACGACCCGCTCGACATCTCCACCGATGCCGCGCGCGCCCAGGTCATCCGCGACCTCGGCCATGCCACCACCGAGCGCCTCTACACCGTGCAGCGGGCACTGGCCGCCGGCATGAGCGTCGAGGAGGTCCACGAGGCCTGCGACATCGACCCCTGGTTCCTCGACCAGATCCAGCTCATCAATGATGTCGCCGAGGAGATTGCCGCCGCTGAGAGCCTCGACGTCGAAACGCTGCGCCTGGCGAAAAACCATGGCTTCTCCGACGCCCAGATCGGCCAGCTGCGCCACCTCGACGAAGGCGTCGTCACCGCCGTGCGCCAGGCACTCGGGTTGCGCCCGGTGTTCAAGACCGTCGACACGTGCGCTGGCGAGTTCGAGGCGAAGACCCCGTACCACTACTCCAGCTACGACGACGAGACCGAGGTGTCCCCGCGCGAACGCGAGGCCGTCATCATCCTCGGCTCCGGTCCCAACCGGATCGGCCAGGGCATCGAATTCGACTACTCGTGCGTGCACGCCACCATGGCACTGGCCGAGGCCGGCTACGAGACGATCATGGTCAACTGCAACCCCGAGACCGTCTCAACCGACTACGACACCGCCGACCGGCTGTACTTCGAACCGTTGACGTTCGAAGACGTCATGGAGATCTACCATGCTGAGAAGCAGGCCGGGCCTGTCGCCGGCGTCGTGTGCACCCTCGGCGGGCAGACTCCGCTCGGCTTGGCCGACCAGCTCAAGGCCGCCGGCGTGCCGGTGCTCGGCACCCAGCCGGAGGCCATCGACCTGGCCGAGGACCGCGGCGAGTTCGGCCAGGTGCTCGCCGAAGCCGGGCTGCGCGCGCCCAAGCACGGGACCGCCACGACCTACGATGAGGCCCAGTCGATCGCCGAGGACATCGGCTACCCGGTGCTCGTGCGCCCCAGCTACGTGCTCGGCGGCCGCGGCATGCAGATCGTCTACGACACCGAACAGCTGATGAACTACATGGCAACGGCCACCGAGGTCTCGATCGACCGGCCGGTGCTCGTCGACCGGTTCCTCGAAGACGCCGTCGAGATCGACGTCGATGCCCTCTACGACGGCAACGAGACCTACATCGGCGGGATCATGGAGCACATCGAGGAGGCCGGCATCCACTCCGGTGACTCCGCCTCGGTGCTGCCGGCCCTGACCCTGGGGGAGAACGTCATCGAGCAGGTCCGCAACGCCACCGCCGCGATCGCCCGCGGCACGAACGTGCGCGGCCTCATCAACATCCAGTTCGCCGTCGCCGCTGACGTCCTCTACGTCATTGAGGCAAACCCGCGCGCCTCCCGCACGGTGCCGTTCGTCTCGAAGGCCACCGCGGTGCCGCTGGCCAAGGCCGCCGCGCTCATCGCCGTCGGCAAGTCGATCAGAGAGCTGCGCGGCAGCATCCTCGCCGCCGAACACGACGGCTCGACCCTGCCGGATGACAACCCGGTCGCCATCAAGGAGGCGGTGCTGCCCTTCCGCCGGTTCCGCACCGTCGACGGCAAGGTCGTCGACTCGATCCTCGGTCCTGAGATGCGCTCGACCGGCGAGGTGATGGGTATCGACACCGCCTTCCCCGTCGCCTTCGCCAAAGCCGAGCTCGCAGCCGGAGCCGCCCTTCCCACCTCGGGCACGGTGTTCGTCTCGGTTGCCGATCGCGACAAGCGCTCCTCGGTGCTGGCGGTCAAGCAGCTCGTCGACATGGGCTTCGACGTCGTCGCCACCGCCGGGACCGCGGCGATGCTCGACCGCTACGGCATCACCAGCACCCGGATCGCGAAGTACTACGAGGCCGCCGAAGGTGAGCGCACGATCCTCGATGACATCACCGAAGGCCGCATCGACCTCGTTATCAATGTGCCGGCCGGCCGGCAGGAGCGTGCTGACGGCTACGAGATCCGCGCAGCCGCCGTCGCCTCGTCGATCCCGCTGGTGACCACGGTCGCCGAATTCACCGCCGCGGTCACCGCGATCGAAGGCCAGCGGGCAGCGGCCTTCGATGTGCGCTCCCTGCAGGACTGGGCATGAGCCAACACGACACGGGCGCCCAGCCCGAGCGCGACTACGGACGCGACTGGCCGCAGGCCAACCGGACCCGGCTGTGCGTCGGCATCGACCCACACGCCGGGCTGCTGGCCGACTGGTCGCTGCCGGATTCGGCAGCCGGGGTGCGCGACTTCGGGCTGCGCGTCGTCGAGGCGGCGGCAGGGGAGTGCGGGACGGTCAAACCGCAGGCGGCGTTCTTCGAACGCCACGGCTCCCGCGGCCTCGCCGCCCTCGAAGACGTCCTCGCTGCTGCCCACGATGCCGGGCTGTCGACGATCCTCGACATCAAACGTGGAGACATCGGCTCGACAATGGCAGGCTACGCCGAGGCCTACATGAACCCGGCCTCCCCGCTGTACGCCCACGCCGTGACCCTCTCGCCGTACCTGGGCTTCGGCTCACTCGAACCGGCCTTCGAGTGCGCACGCACCTACGGCACCGGCGCATTCGTCCTCGCACTGACCTCGAATCCAGATGGGGCCAGCGTCCAGCATGCGCGCACCTCCGGCGGCCCATCGGTCGCCGCCGAGGTGATCGCAGGCGTCCGGGACGTCAACGCACAGCTCGGTGCCCCACGCCTCGGCGTCGTCATCGGCGCGACCACCGGCACTGCCGCCCGCGACCTCGGCATCGACCTGACTGCAGGCGACTACCCGATCCTGGCACCGGGCTACGGCGCTCAGGGCGGGGGAGTCGAGGATCTGCACTCCGTGTTCGGAGCAGCGTTCGCAGACGGCCGTGTCATTGTGAATGCCGGACGCACGATCCTCTCAGCAGGGCCGGCGATTCCGGCGCTTCAGGAGCGCATCCGGGAAACGACCCGTGCGCTCACCGGTGCAGACGGTCTACACTGATACAAATCTGCTGATGCGGACTGGACCACTAAGGAGTAGACGTGGCTCTCCAACCCCTGACACCCGAACAGCGTTCTGCAGCACTCGACAAAGCGTTCAAGGCCAGGCAGGCTCGGGCAGATGCCAAGGCCGCACTGAAGTGCGGTGAGAAATCCCTGTCGACAGTCCTGAAGGAAGCAGCAGACGACGAAGCACTGAGCAAGATGAAGGTTCATGACCTGCTGCGCTCCATGCCCGGCGTCGGAAAACGCCGCGCCTCAGTGCTCATGGAGCAGATCGGCATCGCCGAATCCCGGCGACTCAAAGGCCTCGGTGTGCACCAGAAGGCCGCACTCCTGGAGAGATTCGAAACCGCGTGACACAACGACTGACTGTTCTGGCAGGACCGACCGCCGTCGGCAAAGGCACCGTCGGCGCACACATCCGCAGAAACTTCCCACAGATCTGGTTCTCCGTATCCGCCACCACGCGCCCACCGCGTGAGGGCGAACGCGACGGCGTCGACTACTACTTCGTGACCGAAGAGGAATTCGATCGGATGATCGACGACGGTGAACTCCTCGAATACGCAACCGTGCACGGCCGGTACCGCTACGGCACGCCCGCGAAACCGGTGCGCGAAGCGCTCGAAGCCGGTTCGCATCCGCTGCTGGAGATCGACCTGCAGGGCGCCCGCCAGGTCAAGGAGACGATGCCCGAGGCGAGGTTCGTGTTCCTCGGCCCACCGAGTTGGGATGAGCTCGTCCGCCGGCTCATCGGCCGCGGCACCGAATCCGAAGAGGAACAGGCCCGCCGGCTGGAGACTGCGAAGGAAGAACTCGCCGCTGAGACCGAGTTCGACCACACCGTCATCAACCACGACATTTCAGAAGCCGCCGAGGAACTAGTAACATTGATGGGGTTGTCAATCGACAACACCCCCGACAACTGATGGAGTTTGAGTGTCCGCTGAACCGAAAGGTATCACCAATCCGCCGATCGACGACCTGCTGGCGGTGACGGATTCGAAGTACGAACTCGTCATCGAATCGGCTCGCCGCGCCCGGCAGATCAATGCCTACTACGCGCAGCTCCAGGAAGGCCTGCTCGAGAACGTCGGCCCGCTGGTGACCCCGGAGCCGAACGAGAAGCCGCTGTCGATCGCCCTGCGCGAGGTCAACGAGGGCAAAATCCTCATCCGCGAGCCGCGTGAAGAGGACTTCGCCGCGCCGGTCATCGAGGACTTCGAGACCGCTGAAGCCGACATCGACCTGAGCTTCGACACCCCCACCGAGCAGTGAACATCGTCGTAGGGGTCAGCGGCGGCATCGCGGCCTACAAGGCCTGTCATGTCGTCCGCGCCCTGCGAGAACTCGGGCACACCGTCAAGGTCGTGCCCACTGCCTCGGCGCTCACCTTCGTCGGCGCTGCCACCTGGGAGGCCCTGAGCGGCCAGCCGGTGCAGACGAGCGTGTTCGAACGCATCGACGAAGTCGAGCACATCCGCATCGGCCAGCACGCCGATCTCGTGCTCATCGCCCCGGCGACTGCCGACCTCATCGCCCGGCTGCGCGCCGGACGCGCCGATGACCTGCTGACCGCCACCGTCATCTCCACCACCGCACCGGTGGTGCTCGCACCTGCGATGCACACCGAGATGTGGCTCAATCCCGCCACCGTGGACAACGTCACAGTGCTGCGCAAACGCGGCATCCATGTCATCGAACCGGCCAGCGGCCGGCTCACCGGAGCCGACTCCGGTCCCGGACGGCTGCCCGAACCCGAGGACATCGTCACCGCAGCCCTCGACGTCCACCGGACCCGCACCTCGGGAACGGAGACCGAGGCGGCACTTGCCGGCCGGCGCGTGCTCATCACCGCCGGCGGCACCCGCGAGCCGCTCGACCCGGTGCGCTTCCTCGGCAACCGGTCCTCAGGCAAACAGGGCATCGCCCTGGCCCGCGCCGCAGCAGCACTCGGTGCCGATGTCACCCTCATCGCCGCCAACGTCGACGATCGGCTGCTGGAGAACCTCAGCGACCGGATCACCGTCACCGGCATCGAGACGACCGCCGAGCTGCAGGACGCCGCCCAAGCCGCCCAGCCCGATGCTGACATCATCATGATGTGCGCTGCCGTTGCCGACTACCGGCCGGCTGAGACCGCCGCGCACAAGATGAAGAAATCCGGGGACTCCGGACTGACGATCGAACTCGTGCAGAACCCCGACATCCTCGCCGGTCTCGTCGACACCCGCGCCGAGGGTCAGACGATCATCGGATTCGCCGCCGAGACCGGCTCCCCGGACGCCAGTGCCGAACAGCTCGCCCAGCAGAAGCTGCTGCGCAAGGGCTGCGACATGCTCGTGCTCAACGACGTCTCCGCCGGCCAGGCCTTCGACCGCGATGACAACAGCCTCGTCGTCTACGAACGCATTGATGCTGACGCCTCCGAGGGTGGAACCGCTGGTGAGAGTGCCGGTGTGCGCGAGGTGCTGCGCACGGCCGGGTCGAAGGAGAATGTGTCGCAGGAAGTCATGGCCGCTGTCGCTGTCCGTGCGAATCGATAGGATGGCCGGGTGAGCACACAACATCTTCGCCAATTCACCTCAGAGTCCGTCACCGAAGGACACCCCGACAAGATCTGCGACCAGATCAGCGACGGCGTCCTCGACGAACTGCTGAGCCAGGACCCCAACGCCCGCGTCGCCGTCGAGACGATGGTCACCACCGGCCTCGTCCACGTCGCCGGTGAAGTCTCGACAGACGGCTACGCCGATGTCGCCGGCATCGCTCGCAGAATCATCACCGGCATCGGCTACGACTCCTCCGAAAAGGGCTTCGACGGCCACTCCTGCGGCGTGTCCGTCTCGATCGGCGCGCAGTCGCAGAACATCGCCGATGCTGTCACCACCTCCCTTGAACACCGCACCGGCGGCGAGGTCGAAGATGCCGACTCGCTGCTCGGCGCCGGCGACCAGGGGCTCATGTTCGGCTACGCCGATGATTCCACCGACGTGCTCATGCCCCTGCCGATCCACCTGGCGCACCGGCTGAGCGAACAGCTGAGCCGGGTGCGCAAGTCCGGCCGGCTGGACTACCTGCGGCCCGACGGCAAGACCCAGGTGACGATCGGCTACGACGGCGACACCGCCTGCACCGTCGAGGCACTTGTCGTCTCCACCCAGCACGATGCCGCGATCGGCCAGCACCAGCTCGAAGCCGACGTCAAGCGCGAGGTCATCGAACCGGTGCTCGCCGACTTCAGCCTCGACACCGCCGCCACGAAGTTCTACATCAACCCCGCCGGCCCGTTCGTTGTCGGCGGCCCGATGGGCGACGCCGGACTGACCGGCCGCAAGATCATCGTCGACACCTACGGCGGCTTCGCCCGCCACGGCGGCGGAGCGTTCTCCGGCAAGGACCCCTCGAAGGTCGACCGCTCCGGTGCCTATGCGATGCGCTGGGTGGCCAAGAACGTCGTCGCCGCCGGCCTGGCCCGCCGCTGCGAAGTGCAGGTCGCCTACGCGATCGGCTCCGCCCGCCCGGTCGGCCTCTACGTCGAGACCTTCGGCACCGAAACCGTCGACCCGGCCCGCATCGAAGCGGCCATCCGCGAGGTCTTCGACCTGCGCCCGTCGATGATCATCAAGAGCCTCGACCTCAAGCGCCCGATCTACACCGAGACCGCCACCCACGGTCACTTCGGGCGCACCGTTGAGAACTTCACGTGGGAGCGCACGGATCGCGCCGAGGACCTGCGCCGCCTGTGCTCCTGACCCGGTCAGGGGAGCAGACACATGAGCCAGCAGCCGCGGCTCATCGCCGACGACGGCGATGACGACGGCCTCGACACCGGCATCAGGGTGCGCGGCGGCAAGACGCCTGCCGCGCACCTTCCGGTCGCCGAGGTGCTGGTCGAAACCCAGCTGCCGCACCTGGCCCGCCCTTTCGATTACGCCGTCACCGAAAGCCTCGCCGCTGACGCACAGCCCGGAGTGCGCGTGCGGGTCCGCTTCGCCGGACGGCTCATCTCCGGATTCGTCGTCGCCCGCAAGGACAGCACCGAACACGTCGGCGAACTCACCGCCATCGAACGCGTCGTCTCCGACCTCGTCGTCCTCACCCCCGGGCTGCGGGCCCTGTGCGAGGAGATCGCCTCCCGCTATGCCGGCACCCTGCCCGATGTCCTGCGCCTGGCGATCCCGCCCCGGCACGCGACGGCTGAGAAGCGCGCCCGTGCAGCAGAACCCGAACCCTTGGGCGAAGTCGAACGGCAGCAGATCTGCGATGAGATCAGCGCCCACACCGATGAGCCAGCGGACTTCACCGACTACCTCACCGCCCTCGACACCTGGATCGGCGATACACCGTCCGAGGCCACCGACACCGGACGCCCACCTGCCGGCCCGCGCGCAGCCATGGCGCTGTTGCCAGGAAGCATGCCGGGCACCGGCTGGATCCACTACGGACTGCGCGCAGCCGCCCGCGTGCTGCGCACCGGCCGATCGGTGCTGTGGCTCGTACCCGATCACCGCGAACTCTCAGCCCTCGACGCCGCCCTCGGCGACCTCAAGCCGCTGGCCATCCGCCTATCAGCCGACCAGGGCCAGTCCGCCCGCTGGTCAGCCTGGGTGCGCGCCCTGCACGGGGCAGGCCGGCTCATCATCGGCACCCGCGCCGCCGCCTTCGCCCCGACATCCGACATCGGCCTCGTCATCTGCCTCGACGACGGCGACGAGAACTACCTCGACCAGCACGCCCCCTACCCGCACGCCCGCCAGGTGCTGCTCACCCGCATCCAGCAGACCGGCAGTGCAGCCCTGTTCCTTGACTACAACCGCACCGTCGAGATCCAGCGGCTCGTGCGCATCGGCTGGTTCGGTGAGATCACCTATCCGGGACCGGTTCATCGCCAACAGGCCCCGATCTGCCAGCTGCCACCCGACGACCTGCCGCCGCACCAGCATCAGCGGCTGCCCGAACTCGGCTTCCGCCTCACCCAGGCAGCGATCGGGCGGACGACGGAATCCCCGGCCATCGGACCTGTCCTCGTGCAGGTCCCGCGTGCCGGCTACCTGCCGGTCGTGGCCTGTGCTGGCTGCCGCAGCGTCATCGAATGCCCGCAGTGCGCCGGCAAACTTGAAGCCGCCTCCCAGACCGGTCCGTTCGCCTGCCGCGCTTGCGGCTTCCGCGCTGAGACCTTCACCTGCCCGCAGTGCTCCAGCAACGCCATCCGGTCGGTCGTCGCCGGCATCGAGCGCACCTTTGAAGAACTCGGCCGCGCCTTCCCCGGCACCAAGGTCATCCGCTCGGGCGGCAGCCACATCATCGACCGGGTCCCAGACGAACCGAGCATCATCGTCGCCACCACAGGCGCCGAACCGTATGCAGACAACGGCTACGCCCTGGCCCTGCTGCTCGACTCGCTGTGGCCAGGCCCCGGTCTGCAGGCCACCGACCGCGCCATTGCTCGCCGCATGCGGGCCGCCTGTCTGGTGCGCGGCTGGCAGCACGGCGGGCGCATCCTGCTCATGGACGACGACCCCTCGATTCGGCAGGTCATCTCCGCCTCCGCACCCGTCGCCTGGGCCGATGAGCAGTACCAGGCGCGCAGCGAGTTGCGCTTCCCGCCGGCCGTGCGCACCATCGGCCTGCGCGGCGACCGGTCCGCCGTCGCCGAGGTGGTCGCTGCGGCCTCCGAGGTAGGGGAGGTGTGGGACATCTATGCCCACGACGAGCCGTATGAGCGCATCATCGGCACGACGATCGCCTCCGGTCCTGCTGTCACCCGGCGCATCGCCGCCGAGGTCGCCGCCCGGTCCATGCGGCATGAGGAGTCCGTCTTCGCCCGGGTCGACGATCCCGACGTGCTCTGAACCGGCCGGCCCGGTCGTTAGACTGGCGGGGTGAGAATCGTCTTCGCAGGAACCCCCGCCGTCGCCGTGCCCGCTCTCGAGGCGCTGCTTGAATCCGACCATGAGGTCATCGCCGTGCTCACCCGCCCCGATGCCCCGGTCGGCCGCAAGCGCGTGCCGACCTCGAGCCCGGTGAAGGAGCGCGCCCTTGCCGCCGGCATCCCGGTGCTCGAGGCCGCCCGGCTGCGCGGGGAGATCCTCGACGAACTCGAAGCCCTCGGCCCCGATGTCGTCGCCGTCGTCGCCTTCGGTGCGATCGCCGGACCTCGTGCCCTGTCGATCAGTGAGCACGGCTGGTACAACCTGCACTTCTCCCTGCTGCCCCAGTGGCGCGGGGCAGCACCGGTCCAGCGGGCGCTCATGGCCGGACAGACGACCTCAGGAGTCACTGTCTTCCGCATCGACACCGGCATGGACACCGGACCGGTCCTCGCCCAGCAGGAACTCGACCTGCCCTCGGCACCGGCCGGAGAGGTCCTCGACTCCTACGCCCGCACCGGGGCGGAGCTGCTCGTCACCGCCTTCGATCAGCTCGCAGACGGCAGCGCCGAACTCACCCCACAGCACGGTGAGACCAGCCACGCTGAGAAGATCACCCCCGACGAAGCCGAACTGCCCTTCACCGCCACCACCGCCGAACTCGTCGCCCGCGCCAACGGCGTCGCCCCAGCACCGGGCCCATGGGCGCTCATGGACGGCAAGCGCACCAAGCTCTCCGGCATCACCGCCGCCGATGACCTCAGCAGCGCCGCCTGGCAGCAGCCCGGCCGGCTCGCAGCCGCCGCTGACGGCACTGTGCTCATCGGCACCAGCGACGGTGCCGTCGCTGTCGAACGCATCCAGCCCTTCGGCAAGGCGATGATGGACGCCGCCGACTTCCTGCGCGGCCGCGGCCAGGCCGCCTTCGACATCAGCGAGGAGCCCGGCGATGCCTGAGTCCAGCGGAGACCGCAAACCCGCTCCCGGCAAACTCGGCCCCGGCGTCAAACGCCGCCGTGCCAGCCACGGCCGCACCCGCGTCAACCCCGGTAGGCGCATCGCCTTCGACGTTCTCATCGGCGTCGACGATGACGACGCCTACGCCAACCTGCTGCTGCCCCCACGGCTCAGCCGTGCCGGGCTGAGCACCGCCGACGCCGGGCTGGCAACCGAACTGACCTACGGCACCCTGCGCGGCCGCGGTCTTTACGATGCGATCATCGCCCACGCCGCCGGCCGGCCGGTCAGCAAGCTCGACACGCCCGCCCGCAATGCCCTGCGGCTGGGTGCCCACCAGCTGCTCGACATGAACACCGCCGCCCACGCCGCCGTCAACGAAGCCGTCGGTCTCATGCGGGCGACCAAGCACATGAAGGCCGCAGGCTTCGTCAACGCCGTCATGCGCCGCATCAGCGAACGCACCCGCATCGAGTGGCTCGACCTCGTCACCAGAGGCGCCAGCGACGACGAGCAGATCGGGCTGACCTACGCGCACCCGGCCTGGATCGTCACTGCACTGCGCCGATCGCTCACCGCCCACGGGCGCGATGCCGGCGAACTCACCGCACTGCTCGCAGCCGACAATGTGCCCGCCCGCGTGTGCCTGACAGCCCTGCCCGGCCTGGCCGACCGGGAGGCGATCGCCGCCGACTGCGGAAAGCCCACCGCGCTGTCCCCGCTCGGCGTCGAACTGTCCTCCGGAGACCCCTACGCACTTCCTGAGGTGCAGGCAGGACAGGCCCGCGTCCAGGACGAAGGCTCCCAGCTCGTAGTCCTCGGCCTGACCGCAGCCCCGGCACCTGACGGCCCGGTCCTCGACCTGTGCGCCGGGCCCGGCGGCAAGACTGCCATCCTGGCAGCAGACGCCGCTGCCACCGGAACACCAGTCGTCGCCTGCGACGTCTCCGCACACCGCGCCGAACTCGTCCGCGACTCCGTACGCGCCATCGACGCAGACGTCACCGTCCTCAACACCGACGGCCGCAGCCTGACAGACGAGCACCTCGGCCGCTACACCCGCGTGCTCGCCGACGTTCCCTGCACCGGCCTCGGCGCGCTGCGCCGCCGACCCGAAGCCCGCTGGCGGCGCAAACCTGAGGACGTCGAGGCACTGCAGCCCATCCAGCGCGAACTGCTGACCCGGGCGATCGAGCTCACCGCACCCGGGGGAGTCGTGGCCTACACCACCTGCTCGCCCCACCACGGGGAGACGATCGACATCGTCACCGAGGTGCTCACCGCCTCGGGCACGGACGTCGAGGTGCTTGACGCGCCGGCGATCCTCGCAGACGTCACCGGCCAGGAGGCCGCCCAGTTCGCCTCGGCGCCGATCGGCACCGGGCAGGCCGTGCAGCTGTGGCCGCACGTGCACGGCACTGACGGGATGTTCCTGGCACTGCTGCGCCGCACCGGCTGAAGCGCTGAGGCTCTATGCTGGGAGGGTGAGCATTCGCATTCATCCCAGCATCCTGTCCTGTGACTTCTCCCGCCTGTCCGAGGAACTCGACGCGATCTCGGCAGCCGATATGGCCCACGTCGACGTCATGGACAACCACTTCGTTCCCAACCTCACCTTCGGCCCGCCGGTCGTCGAGCGGATCCGTGAGGTCTCGCCGATTCCCATCGACGCACATCTCATGATCGAGCAGGCCGACCGGCACGCCCAGGTCTACGCGGAGATGGGCTGCGCATCGGTCAGCTTCCACGCCGAAGCCTCCGCGGCCCCTGTCCGGCTGGCCCGCGAGATCCGCGCACTCGGGGCGAAGGCCTCGCTGGCGATCCGCCCGGCCACTCCGATCGAGCCCTACATCGACCTGCTGGCCGAATTCGACCAGATCCTCATCATGACCGTCGAACCCGGCTTCGGCGGCCAGTCATTCCTCGACGTGTGCCTGCCGAAGGTCACCCGCACGCGCCAGGCGATCGACGACGCCGGACTCGAAGTCCAGCTGCAGGTCGACGGGGGAGTCTCGACCACCACCGTCGCCCGCGCTGTGGCCGCCGGAGCGAATGTGCTCGTGGCAGGCTCCGCCGTATACAGCGCTGAAAACCGCAGCGCAGCGATCGAAGAGCTGCGCGAACTCGCTCTCGACGCCCTGCGCTGAACAGGCATGCGCGGCAAGACAGAAGTTGCCGCGCATGTGAGCCAGAGCCTATAGTGCCACCAGGAGTACGTGCTCCGGGGTCGGTGAAAGTCCGAGCCGGCGGTGACAGTCCGCGACCCCCGTTCCGACGGGGCTGAACTGGTGGGATTCCAGTACCGACGGTGAAAGTCCGGATGGGAGGAAGCACGTCTGCGTCCGCGCAGCTGATGGCGATATGTGCCTGAGCCTACGCGGCGCCACCGCGCTATTCACGCGTCGCAACCCCCGGAGCCTTGAGCGAAAGGTTTCGGAAAGTGGATATCATCTCGTGGCTCAACGCCCCGGTCTTCGAACTCATGGGCAAGCCCGTTCCCTGGTCCGATGTCATCGGCAACATCTGCGCACTGGCAACGGTGTTCCTGGCACTGCGGCGCAACATCTTCTCCTGGCCTGTGCAGATCACCGGCTCGATCTTCCTGTTCTCGGCCAGCATCTCGGCAGGCCTCGGCGGCAACGCCGCGCGCCAGGTCGTCATCGTCGCCGCTGCGATCTGGGGATGGAGCCAGTGGAAGCGCTCCCAGGAGGAGACCGGTGAGATCCGCGTGCGCTGGGCGACCTGGCCCGAACGACTACTGCTCATCGCCGCCCTGGCCGCAGGCACTGCCGGTTTCGGCTGGATCCTGGCGTGGGGCGACTGGTCGTGGAACCCATACCCGGACGCCTACATCTTCATCGGCTCACTCGTGGCGATGTACGCCCAAGGCCGGGCGATCGTCGAGTTCTGGTTCGTGTGGCTGGCCGTCGACCTCGTCGGGATTCCACTGGCCATCATGGGCGGCCTGCTGTTCTCCGGCATCGTGTACTTCGTCTTCCTCATCATGGTCATCGTCGGCATCGTCGACTGGGCGAGGAAGTCCAAGCAGACGATCGCATCACCGAGCGAACCCGCACAGACGATCGCCGGGCACTGCGCCGACGGCTGAGGGTCTTCGAACGTCGTGTTGACGTCGACCCCGATCATGTACGTCCGCCCTCGGCATTGCCCTCAACCATCCGGTCTGTGCGCCATCCCGCACGGGGCAGGCTCCCGAGCTCACGGCAGGAGGTTTCGGTGGCCTGGAGCTGTGATCCTCCCCTCACTTCCTCCTGATCGCAGTTTCATACGTCATCGTCTGGATGCGCCGGGCGCGGGCCGCAGCCTCTGGGGCCGCTGCTTCCAGCTCCTGCGCTGGGACTTCGCCTCTCTGCTCTGTAGGGCGGCGCCTGAGACTCTCTGCAGACTGGTGCCGGTGGTGTATTACCCTGGCCGTGTGAAGACCTTCGAAGAACTGTTCGCAGAACTGACCGAAAAAGCAGCCACCCGTCCCGCTGGTTCGTCCACCGTGGCCGAGCTGGACGCCGGAGTCCATGCGATCGGCAAGAAGGTCGTCGAAGAGGCCGCCGAGGTGTGGATGGCCGCCGAGTACGAATCCGATGTCGAACTCGCAGGTGAGATCGCTCAGGCGATCTACCACCTGCAGGTGATGATGATCGCCCGCGGGATCAGCCTCGACGACGTCTATCGCGAACTGTGAGCCGAAAGGAAGCTGTGAGCCGAGAAATCACCGATACCGGCCGCATCCCGGCGGTCCGGGCCGACGGCATGCTGCGCGTGGCTGTGCCTAACAAGGGCTCGCTGTCCGAATCAGCGACGACGATGCTGCGCGAAGCCGGCTACCAGGTGCGCACGACCTCCAAGCGACTCGTCCACCGCGACGTCGACGCCGGCATCGAGTTCTTCTACCTGCGCCCGCGCGATATCGCCGTCTATGTCGGCCGCGGGCTCATCGACCTCGGCATCACCGGCCGCGATCTGCTGCTGGAATCCGGTGCCGAAGCCGAGGAGCTGCTGCCGCTGGGCTTCGCCCGCTCCCGCTTCCACTACGCCGGAGCCGAAGGCGCTTTCCACGAGATCGACGAACTCGAGGGCCTCACCATCGCCACCAGCTATCCGACGCTGGTCGAACGCGACCTTGCACAGCGCGGACTCGAAGCCCGGGTCATCAAACTCGACGGGGCCGTGGAGGTCTCGATCGAACTCGGTGTCGCCGACGTCATCGCCGATGTGGTTGAAACCGGCACCACGCTGCGGATGGCCGGGCTGCAGACCTTCGGCGAACCGGTCCTGCACTCCGAAGCCGTGGTCATCTCCAACCGGAAGTCGAACCCGGGCACCCGGAAGTTTCTGCGCCGGCTCGAAAGCGTCATGGTCGCCCGCGACTACGTCCTCGTCGACTACGACATCGCCGCCGAACACCTCGCCGAGGCGACCGCGCTGACCCCCGGCTTCGAAAGCCCCACCGTCTCCGCCCTGCACGACAGCGACTGGTACGCCGTGCGCACCATGGTCGCCGCCCGCGACGTGCACAAGACCATGGACCAGCTCTACGAAGTCGGCGCACGCGCCATCCTGGTGACGAACATTGGCGCCTGCCGCATCTGAGACACGGCCATTCAGGCCCTATTTCACGAGGATCCTCACCGTGTTCCTCGCGATCACGATCGTCGTGTCCTTCGCACTGCTGAGCTGGGGGCTGACTCAGTTGCACTGGACCGGCTGGAAGACCCGCGACATCATCTGGATGAATGCTCTGGGCGTGATCTTCGGAGCCGTCGTCTGGCGCGTCGGGGCGATCGCCGCATTTGTCACCGACGAAGCACTCATCGTGCGCAACATCTTCAGCACGACGAGGGTCGAATGGACGCGCATCCTCTCCATCAGCTTCCACCCGCGGGGTGGTGACTCGTGGGTCACCCTCGACCTGTCCGACGGTTCGACCCTGTCGGTGATGGCGATCCAGTCCGCAGACGGAGACCGGGCGCGCTACGCCTGCGAGCGGTTGCGTAGACTCGTGGACACATACAGCTCACCCGATGTGCCGGACAACTGAACCGGTCTGACACCACCCGTGCAGACACGCGTCCGCGAGACGACAGCGCAGCGGCACCGACACCTCGGGCACACTGAGACCAGCCGCCGGGCACGGCTGCCAGCGGCCGAACGACGAAGGAGAACCGCCTGACGATGAGCAGCACATCCGAGACCACCACCCGCCCCGGACCGCTGTCCGGCTACACCGTCGTCGACCTCTCCCGCGCACTGGCCGGACCGCACGCCGGGCAGATGCTCGGCGACCTCGGCGCCCGCGTCATCAAGGTCGAGAACCCCGCCTCCGGCGACGACTCCCGCTCCTGGGGCCCGCCCTTCGTCGGCCCTGAGGACGACCCGCAGGCCACCTACTTCTTCTCCTGCAACCGCAACAAGGAATCCATCGCCCTCAACCTCAAGGACGACGGCGACAAGGAGGTCCTCGCCCAGCTCATCGAACGCGCCGACGTGCTCGTCGAGAACTTCCGCGGCGGCGTGCTCACCCGCCTCGGGTTCTCCACCGAACGCTGCATGGAGCTCAACCCGCGCCTCGTGATCCTCTCGATCACCGGCTTCGGCCACGACGGCCCCGAAGCCTCCCGCGCCGGCTACGACCAGATCGCCCAGGGTGAGGCCGGCCTCATGTCGCTGACCGGCTCCGGCCCCGATGACATGCAGAAGGTCGGCGTGCCGATCGCCGACCTGCTCTCCGGCATCTACGGCTCCTACGGCGTGCTCGCCGCCCTGCTCGAACGCGAGCGCACCGGCCGCGGCAAGGTCGTGCGCACTTCGCTCATCGCCGGCATGGTCGGCGTCCACGCCTTCCAGGGCACCCGCGCCACGGTCGCCGGGGAGAACCCCGCACCTGGCGGCAACCACCACCCGTCGCTGTCGCCCTACGGCCTGTTCCACTGCAAGGGCGGGGCCGTGCAGATCTCGGTGGGCAACCAGAACCTGTGGCACAAACTCTGCGCCGCCTTCGACATCGACTCCGAAACCCAGGGCATGGCGACCAACGCCGAGCGCGTCGCCAACCGCCCGGCAGTCATCAGCGTCATCGAGGAGCGCTTCCGCGACTACACCGCCGAAGAGCTGCTCGAGAAGCTCGCCGCCGCCGGCATCCCATCGGGCATCGTGCGCTCCCTGCAGGAGGTCTACCAGTGGGAGCAGGCCCTGTCGCAGGGACTGAAGATCTCCGTTGAGCACCCGGTGCTCGGTGAGATCGACCTGCCCGGCCCGCCGCTGCGGTTCTTCGACGCCGATACCGAAGGCGAGACCGAATCGACCCCGCGCGAGCACCTCGCCCCGCCGCTGCTCAACGAGCACGGCGACGCGATCCGCCGCTGGCTCGAGGAGACGCCATGAGCTCGCGGCTGAGCGCCCGGGAGCTCATCGACCTCGTCGTCGACGACGGCACCTTCGTCTCCTGGGACGAAGAGCCGATCGAACCTGCTGATGGGATCTCCGAGACCTACGCCGCCGAACTCGCCCAGGCTGCCCAGAAGTCCGGTGTCGACGAGGCCGTCATCACCGGTGAGGGCCGCATCTACGGCCGCCGCGTCGCGGTCGTGGCCTGCGAGTTCCGGTTCCTCGCCGGATCGATCGGCGTCGCTGCAGCCGAACGGCTGTGCCGGGCGATCGAACGCGCCACCGCCGAAGGCCTCCCACTGCTGGCCGGACCGGCATCCGGCGGCACCCGCATGCAGGAGGGCACCGTCGCATTCCTCACGATGGTCAAGCTCGCCGCTGCTGTGAAGGTCCACCGCAAGGCCGGACTGCCCTACCTCGTCTACCTGCGCCACCCGACTACCGGAGGCGTGTTCGCCTCCTGGGGATCACTGGGCCACTTCACCGTCGCCGACCGCGGCAGCCTCATCGGCTTCCTCGGCCCGCGCGTGTACGAGCAGCTCTACGGCGAGAAGTTCCCCGACAGCATCCAGACCGGTGAGAACCTCTACCGCAACGGGCTCATCGACGCCGTCCTCTCACCTGAGCGGATCGCCTCGACGGTCAACATGGTCCTGAATGTGCTCATGGGTGCCCGCGAAGTCCCGGGACCGGTGCCGGATCCGCGCACCGAACCCGACCCGATGCCGGTCAACACCCACGCCTGGGACATCATCACCGCCTCGCGCCGGCCCGAACGCCCCGGCGTGCGCGAACTGCTGCGCCACGGCGCCACCGACGTGCTGCCGCTCAACGGCACCGGCCAGGGTGAGAAGGACCCCGGCCTGCTGCTGGCCGCCGCCCGTTTCGGCACCGCACCGTGCATCGTGCTCGGCCAGGACCGCAGCCGGCAGGCCGCGGGCGAACCGATGGGACCAGCCGCCCTGCGTGAAGCCCGCCGCGGCATGGCCCTGGCAGCCGAGCTGCACATCCCGCTCGTCACGATCATCGACACCCCGGGTGCCGCGCTGTCGAAGAGCGCTGAGGAAGGCGGGCTGGCCGGAGAGATCGCCCGCTGCCTGGCCGACCTGGCCACCCTCGACGCACCGACCGTCTCCCTCATCATGGGCGAGGGGACCGGCGGCGGGGCATTGGCACTCGTCCCAGCTGACCGGGTGCTCTCAGCCGAGAACGGCTGGCTGTCACCGCTGCCGCCCGAAGGCGCCTCGGCGATCGTCTACCGCGACACCGACCATGCCCCGGAGATGGCGCAGAAGCAGGGCGTGCAGGCCGAGATGCTGCTCAAGCACGGCATCGTCGACCGGGTCATCGCCGAGCAGCCAGATGCCGCCGACGAACCCGAGGCGTTCGTCACCCGGGTGGCGAAGACCCTGGAGTACGAGATCATCTCGCTGATGCGCGAGCCGGCCTACCGCCGCGAGCACCGGCGCATCGAACGCTACCGCAGCCTCGGACTGTAAGAGGAGCCCCGCGAACATGACCCTTGCCGTGCGCGTCATCCCGTGCCTTGACGTCGACGCCGGCCGCGTCGTCAAAGGGGTGCGGTTCGAAAACCTGCGCGATGCCGGTGATCCGATCGAACTCGCCCGCCGCTACAGCGAACTCGGCGCTGACGAAGTCACCTTCCTCGACGTCACCGCCTCCAGCAGCGACCGGGAGACCACCTACGACATGGTCTCCCAGTGCGCGGAGACGGTGTTCATCCCGCTGACCGTCGGCGGGGGAGTGCGCAGCACCGACGACGTCGACCGGCTGCTGCGGGCCGGCGCCGACAAGGTCGGCGTCAACACCGCAGCCGTCGCCCGGCCCGAACTCATCACCGAGATCGCCGAACGCTTCGGCAGCCAGGTCCTCGTCCTCTCCCTCGACGCCCGCCGGGTCCCAGCAGACCAGCCGGCCACCGCCTCGGGATTCGAGGTCACTACCCATGGCGGCCGCCGCGGAACCGGCATCGACGCCATCGAATGGATCCGCGAGGCAGCCGAACGCGGGGCAGGGGAGATCCTGCTCAACAGCGTCGACGCCGACGGCACACATGAGGGCTTCGACCTTGAACTCATCCGCGCCGCCCGCGCAGCCGTCGACGTCCCGCTCATCGCCTCCGGAGGCGCCGGCAAGCTCGAGCACTTCGCCCCGGCCGTCCACGCCGGAGCCGATGCCGTGCTCGCCGCCTCGGTCTTCCACTTCGGCACCTTCACGATCGCCGAGGTGAAGGAAGCCCTCGCAGCCGACGGGATCACCGTCCGATGACCGGCGTCCCGGACTCCAGCCTCGACCCGGCGATCGCCGAACGCCTCAAACGCGGCAGCGGCGGGCTGCTGCCGGTCGTCGTGCAGGAGGCGACGAGCCGCGAGGTGCTCATGCTCGCGTGGATGGACGACGAGGCACTGGCCCGCACCCTGCGCACCGGCAAGGCGACCTACTGGTCGCGATCCCGCCAGGAGTACTGGGTCAAGGGCGAGACCTCCGGTCACACGCAGAAGGTCCGCTCGGTCGCCCTCGACTGCGACGCCGACACCATCCTGCTCATCGTCGACCAGGTCGGGCCGGCGTGCCATACTCAGACAGCCACCTGCTTCACCGGAAGGGAGCTCGATGCACATCTCGCCGACACGTGAGGAGTTCCGCGCCAGTGCGGAACACCATCGGCTCGTGCCTGTCTTCACCCGCGTGCTCGCCGACGCCGAGACGCCGCTGAGCCTGTACCGCAAGCTCGCCGCCGGCCGCAGCGGAGCGTTCCTCTTCGAATCGGCCAGCCAGGGCCAGTGGGACCGCTACTCCTTCATCGGCCGCGACCCGGTGGCCACCCTGACCGAGCAGGACGGCGAGCTGCTGTGGCTCGGCACCGCCCCGGCCGGAGCGCCCACCAGCGGAGACGTGCTCACCGGCCTGCACGAGACGATGCGGCTGCTGTCCATCGAACGCCCCCACGCCGGCCTGCCGCCGATGATCTCCTCCTTCGTCGGCTACCTCGGCTGGCACTTCGTGCGCCGCACCGAACGCCTCGGACCCGGCCCAGAACCCGTCGACGCGGTCCCCGAACTCAGCCTTTCGGTCCCCGGCGACGTCGCCATCTACGATCACTACACCTCTGAGGTGACCCTGGTCGCCAACGTCGTCAACGTCAACGGACTCGACAGCGGCGTCGACGACGCCTATGACGCCGGCTGCCAGCGCCTCGAGGCGATGCTGGCCGAGCTCGCCACACCGCTGGAGTCCGACGTCGCCTGGTACGACCGGGCCGAACCGCAGGTCTCCTCGCGCACCGACCGCGACGACTACCTGCAGATGATCGAACGGGCCAAGGGCAACATCGTCGACGGCGACGTCTTCCAGGTGGTCCTCTCCCAGCGCTTCGAAGCCGAGTGCACGGCCGACCCGCTCGATGTCTACCGGCTGCTGCGCACCTTCAACCCGAGCCCGTACATGTACCTGCTCGACGTGCCAACCCCCGACGGGACCCCGATGGCGATCGTCGGTTCCTCACCCGAGGCGCTGGTCACCGTCACCGACGGGAAGGTCGAGACGCATCCGATCGCCGGCTCTCGGCCGCGCGGTGCCACCGCCGAGGAGGACCGCCAGCTGGCAGCCGAGCTGCTGGCCGACGAGAAGGAGCGCGCCGAGCACCTCATGCTCGTCGACCTGGCCCGCAACGACCTCTCCAAGGTCTGCCGGCCCGGCAGCGTCGATGTCGTGAACTTCATGGAGATCGAGCGCTACAGCCACATCATGCACATCGGCTCGACCGTCGTCGGCACCTGCGATGACGATGTCGACGGCATCGATGTGCTCTCGGCGGTGTTTCCCGCCGGCACGCTGTCCGGGGCGCCGAAGCCGCGCGCCCTCCAGCTCATCGACGACTACGAGACCGTCGCCCGCGGAGTCTACGGCGGAGCAGTTGGGTACCTGTCCTTCACCGGCGACCTCAACGTCGCCATCGCGATTCGCACCGGCGTCATCCGCAACGGGCGCATCTCCGTCAGTGCCGGTGCCGGAGTCGTCGCGGACTCCGTGCCCGCCTCGGAAGATCAGGAATCGCGCAACAAGGCCGCCGCAGTGCTGCGTGCAGCAGCCGCCGCGCAGACGCTGACCCGCCCGAACGGGAGCGCAGCAGAGGTCCGGCCATGACCCGATCTCGTGCCGTCATCGCGCTGCTCGCCGCAGCCGCCGTGCTGTGGATCGTCGGCTCCCAGCCATGGTTCGAGCCCGCCGAGACCGCAGAACTCGCAGGCGTGAGCGCAGGATCGGTCGCGGCTCCAGAGAACTCGCCGGTGCTGCTCGCCTGCGCGGGCATCGTCGCTGTCAGCGGCCTGCTGCTCACCATGCTCAAGCGCATCGGCCGCTGGATCGTCACCGCCTGTGCGGCACTGGCCGGGCTCGGCTTCGCCGGGGTGGCCCTGAGCGCGACGCTCAGCAGCGCGGCGACGACGAACCTGCCGGCCATCGGCATCATCGCCGGGCTGCTCGCCGCAGCAGTTGCCGTGTGGGTGCTGCTGCGTTCGGGCAGCTGGCAGACGACCGCGCGCTTCGAAGCCGACACCTCCGAAGCGGAAGCTGAAGACGAGCAGGGTGACCTCGACCCGACCCGTACCTGGGATGCGATCTCCCGAGGCGAGGATCCGAGCTGAGACCTGTGCCACATCGATGACGATCAGATGTCGGTTAGCGGGTCGGTTTCTGGCCCGCCGCATCGTCGTGAGAGAATGACCGCATACCGCGTGAGAACGAAGGAGAACCATGCCGAAGACCATTTCCCGCAATGGGGCATACGACCTCGACCGCTCGAGCATCGACTACGACACAGTCAAGGATCCGGGCCACGGGAACACCGTTGCCGCCTGGACCGGAGTCTTCATCATCCTCGTCGGCTTCATCGTCGGGTGCATCGGCGTCGTCGCCGAGACCCCGATGCTGCTTTGGGTCGGCCTCATCATCTGCGTCCTCGGTCCGATCGTCGGGCTTGTGCTGCGTGCGGCCGGCAGGGGCGGGAAGAAGACCAAGGCGAAGGCGTGAGCGTTCTCGCCGACATCGTCAGCGGGGTGAAGGCAGACCTGGCAGAACGCCGGGCTGCCTGCCCACTGGCAGACATCGCCTCACGCGCCGCGGATGCACCCGCGGCGCTTCAGTTCCTGCCGCGTGCGGCCGACGACTTCAGCATCATCGCTGAGGTCAAGCGCTCCTCGCCGTCTGCCGGAGCCCTGGCCGACATCGCCGACCCCGCCGGGCTCGCGAGCTCCTATGCCGCAGGCGGTGCGGCTGCGATCAGCGTGCTGACCGAGCAGCGCCGCTTCAACGGCTGCTTGGACGACCTCGACGCCGTCCGTGCTGCGGTGGATATTCCCGTGCTGCGCAAGGACTTCATGGTCGACGAATACCAGTTCCACGAAGCCCGCGCCCATGGCGCCGATATCGTGCTGCTCATCGTGGCCGCGCTCAGCCCCGCCCAGCTGCAGGAGTTCAGCGAACTGTCCGCCAGCCTCGGGATGGCAGCGCTCGTCGAGACCCACACTGCTGAGGAGATCGAGATCGCTGCCGGCATCGAACCGGCCCTCCTCGGCATCAACACCCGCAATCTCAAAGACCTCAGCGTCGACCTCAACCGCTTCGCGCCATTGGCCGAGCTCTGCCCGCCCGATACCGTGCTCGTCGGCGAATCCGGTGTCAGCGAGGCCGGTGATGTCGCCGCCTATGCTGCGCAGGGTGCCGATCTCGCACTTGTCGGCCAAGCGCTCGTCACCGGCGGGAAGCCGCGCGAGAACGTCGCCGAGTTCACCGAGGCCGGGCGGAAGGCGAAAGCCGAGCGCCGAGCCCCCTGACACCGCCTCGTCTTTGCGTCTCGTTGGGAAAGGACCACATGGACTACGAACTCTTCTCCCCGCAGCACAGCGAACTGCCGCAGGGTCCCTACTTCGGCGACTTCGGCGGCCGGTTCGTGCCCGAAGCGCTCATCGGCGCGCTCGAAGAGATCGGCGAAGCCTTCGCCAAAGCGATCGTCGACCCGGAGTTCGTCGCTGAGCTCCAACGCCTCCACGCCGAATACACCGGCCGGCCGAGCCTGCTGACCGAGGCTCCGCGGTTCTCCGAACACGCCGGCGGGGCGCGCATCTTCCTCAAGCGCGAGGACCTCAACCACACCGGCAGCCACAAGATCAACAACGTCCTCGGACAGGCGCTGCTGACCAAGCGGATGGGTAAAACCCGCGTCATCGCCGAGACCGGTGCCGGCCAGCACGGCGTGGCCTCCGCCACCGCCGCAGCACTGCTTGGGCTCGACTGCACTATCTACATGGGAGCCGAGGACTGCGCCCGCCAGGCACTCAACGTCGCCCGCATGCGCCTGCTCGGCGCCGAGGTGGTTCCCGTCGAAGCCGGGACCCGCACACTCAAGGACGCGATCAACGAGACCTTCCGCGATTGGGTCGCCTCTGTGCAGACCACCCACTACCTCTTCGGCACCGTCGCAGGCCCCCACCCATTCCCATTCCTCGTGCGCGAACTCCAGCGCATCATCGGCGTCGAGGCCCGCGGCCAGATCCAGGAGCAGACCGGCCGGCTGCCCGATGCCATCACCGCATGTGTGGGCGGCGGCTCGAACGCGATCGGCATCTTCCATGCCTTCATCGGCGACGAGGAGGTCCGGCTCATCGGCTGCGAGGCAGCCGGGTCCGGCATCGCCTCCGGCCAGCACGCAGCCCCGCTCAACGACGGCCGCGTTGGTGTGCTGCACGGTTCGAAGTCGGTCATCATGCAGGACGAGGACGGCCAGACTCTGCCGTCGCACTCCATCTCAGCAGGACTCGACTACCCCGGTGTCGGCCCCGAGCACGCCTGGCTGCAGTCGACCGGCCGCGGTGAGTACCGCCCGGTCACCGACGACGAGGCGATGGCCGCCTTCCGTCTGCTGTGCCGCACCGAGGGCATCATCCCAGCGATCGAGAGCTCGCATGCCCTGGCCGCTGCACTCCAGGTCGGCCGCGAGCTCGGTGAAGGCGCGATCATCATCGCCAACCTCTCCGGCCGCGGAGACAAGGACGTCGACACAGCAGGGAAGTACTTCGGCTACCTCGACGCCCAAGCCGAAGAAGCTGAGACCGCAGAACCCGTCGGCGCACAGGACCCGGCTGAAGCCGAGGATGCCGCCGACGCAGGACACGCCGAGAGGAGCCGTTCGTGAGCACCGCTGACGTGCTGCGCGACTGCGCAGCAGACAACCGCGCCGCCTTCATCGCCTATCTGCCGGTCGGCTATCCTGACGTACCCGGCTCGCTCGATGCGATGCGCGCCGTCGTGGCCGGCGGCGCTGACATCGTCGAAGTCGGCATCCCGTACTCCGACCCGGGGATGGACGGACCGACCATCCAGGCCGCCTCGGTCCAGGCGCTGCGCGGCGGCGTGCGCACCCGCGACGCCTTCACCGCTGTCGAGGCCGTCGCCGCGGCCGGAGCCACCCCGGTAGTGATGTCGTACTGGAACCTCGTCTACCAGTACGGTGTTGAAGCTTTCGCCCGCGACCTTGCCAACGCCGGGGGAGCAGGCATCATCACCGCAGACCTCACCCCGGATGAGGCCGGCGACTGGATGACGGCAAGCGAAGCGCACGGTCTCGACCGGATCTTCCTCGTCGCCCCGTCGTCCAGCCCCGAACGCCTCGCCTACGTCGCCGCCCATGCCTCCGGTTTCGTCTACGCCGCCTCGACGATGGGCGTCACCGGCACCCGCGCGCAGGTCGGCGCCTCAGCCGAGAAGCTCGTCGCCGACACGCGCGCCGCCGGCGCCGAGCGCGTCTGCGTTGGACTCGGCGTATCCAACCGGCAGCAGGCGGCAGAGGTCGCCGCGCACGCTGACGGCGTGATCGTCGGTTCTGCGCTCGTCACCGCCCTGACCGACGGCGGGCCAGCCGCCGTCGAAGCCCGAGCCACCGAGTTCGCCCAGGGAGTGCGCGACCATGCCTGAACCGGTCACCGGTGCCGCTGCGCTCACCCCGCTGAGCGCGGCGATCCCCTCACCGAGCTGGTCCGGATTCGAGGTCGGGCCCTTCACCATCCACGCCTACGCGCTGTGCATCCTGGCCGGCATCGTCGCCGCCCTCATGCTCGCCCAGTACCGCTGGAAGCGCCGCGGCGGCAGCGAAGACGATTTGTGGAACATCGCCGTCTGGGCGATCCCGGCGGGCATCATCGGCGGGCGGCTGTACTACGTGCTCACCGTGCCCGGCCCGTACTTCGGGCCCAACGGCAACCCGCTCGATGCATTCAAGATCTGGCAGGGCGGTCTCGGTATCGGCGGTGCGGTCGCCCTTGGTGCGCTGACCGTGTTCCTCGTGTGCCGTCACTACGGCATCCGCTTCACCTCGTTCATCGATGCTGCGGCCCCTGGGCTCATCCTCGCCCAGGCCTTCGGCCGCTGGGGCAACTGGTTCAACCAGGAGCTCTTCGGACGCCCGACGACCCTGCCCTGGGGCCTGGAGATCGACAAGGTCCTCAACGGCGCACCGAACCCCAACTGGCCTGATGCCGCGCTGCCGGCCGACACCCTGTTCCACCCGACCTTCCTGTACGAGTCGCTGTGGAACTTCGCCGGCTGCCTGCTGCTCATCTGGGCGGCTAAGCGCTTCCGGCTTGGTCACGGCCAGGTCTTCTACGCCTACATCTGCTACTACACGATCGGCCGCCTCTGGATCGAGTCGCTGCGCATCGACCACTCCGAGTACTTCCTCGGCGTGCGCATCAACATGTGGTTCTACATCGTCGTCCTCTTCATCGGCCTGGCCCTGTTCACCTTCTCCCGGATGCGCCACCGCGAACCGGCACCGGAGGTCTACACCGAACGCTGCCTGGCACGGATGGCAGCCGAACGGGCAGACGGAAAGAACTCCAACGATGCCAACGACCGCCGAGGCGGCGGTGACGGCGGCACCGGCGGGCCCACCGCCTCGGGAACGGCAGGCGGCAGCAGTGCCGCCAGCACCGGCCGCTCGGGCACCGGCGACCGACGCGATGACGACGGCGGCAACGCGCTGACCAACCGCAGCTTCGGGTTCTTCGGTGCGGTCACCTCGGCGATCTCGATCGTCCCGCAGGTGCGCCGCAGCCCGCGCGAGGACGGGTCCGCTAGCACCGACTGACCGGCCTTTGTGTCCACCTGCTGGTCAGAGCGCAGAAATTTGGACAGGATTGAAGGCAGGTGCGCAGACCCGACTAGTGTGGTGGACATGAGGCATGCAAAGATCGTCGCCACTCTTGGCCCTGCCCAGCAGAGCTACGAAGACATCCGCTCGCTGATCGAAGAAGGCGTCAACGTCTTCCGATTCAACCTCAGCCACGGCACCCACGACCAGCATGAAGAGAAGTACCGGTGGGTCCGCAAGGCCGGCCGCGACACCGGTGAGCCGGTCAGCGTGCTCATCGACCTGCAGGGCCCGAAGATCAGGGTCGGCACCTTCGCCGACGGACTCAAGCCCGAACTGAGCAAGGGCGACACATTCACCATCACCACCCGTGGCATCGAAGGCACCGCGACCGAGGTGGGCACCACCTATGCCGGTCTCGCCCGTGACGTCGAGGTCGGGGATCCGCTGCTCATCGACGACGGCCGAATCCGGCTGCGCGCCACCGATGTCACCGACACCGACGTCACCTGCGAAGTCGAGGTGCCCGGCCGGATCTCCGACCACAAGGGCATCAACCTCCCCGGAGTGCCGGTGTCCGTGCCAGCGATGAGCGACAAGGACGTCGAGGACCTGCGCTGGGGACTGCGCCTGGGCGCGGACTGGGTCGCACTGTCGTTCGTGCGTACACCCGAGGACGCGGGGACGGTGCGCGAGATCATGCGCGAAGAGCGCATCCTCGTCCCGCTCATCGCAAAGCTGGAGAAGCCCCAGGCCGTCGAGGCGCTCGAGAGCATCGTCGATGCCTTCGACGGCATGATGGTCGCCCGCGGCGACCTCGGCGTCGAACTGCCGCTGGAGCAGGTGCCGATCGTGCAGAAACGCACCGTCGAACTGTGCCGCCGCAACGCCAAGCCCGTCATCGTCGCCACCCAGATGCTCGAATCGATGATCGAGGAGCCGCGGCCCACCCGCGCTGAGGCCAGCGACTGCGCCAACGCCGTACTCGACGGTGCTGATGCGCTCATGCTCTCGGGTGAGACCTCGGTCGGTGCGCACTGGCTGGAGGCTGTGCGCACGATGGCCCGGATCATCGAGTCGACCGAAGAGCACGGCCTTGACCGGATCGCCCCGCTCGGCACCGAACCGCACACGCAGGGCGGCGCCGTCACCGCTGCCGCGGTGCGGATCGCCGAACAGCTCAACATCGACACCCTGTGCACCTTCAGCCAGTCAGGCGACTCGGTGCGCCGCATGTCGCGGCTGCGCGTACAGCAGTCGATCCTCGCGTTCACCCCGGACGTGCGCGTGTACCACCAGCTGGCTCTGACATGGGGTGTGCGCGCCTTCCTCGTCAACCAGGTCCGCCACACCGACCAGATGGCCCGCCAGGTCGACCACGTGCTGCGCTCCCGCGGCCTGGCCGAGGACGGCGAGAAGTGCATCATCGTCGCCGGTTCGCCTCCCGGAATCGTCGGATCGACGAACGCGCTGCGCATCCACACTGTCGGCAACGCGATCACCGGCAAGGCCGCCGCCTACCGCGACGACTCCGACACCGGCCCGGTCAACGAGGTCTACGGCGAGATCGCCGAACCGAAGGAATACGAGCAGAACACCGACTGATCCCTTCTGCTCACCTGGATGACAACACTGACTGCCGCTCCGTTTTCGGAGCGGCAGTCAGTGCTTTGAGGGGTCCGTCAGCGTTCGGTCTCGCGTTCGCGCGGGCGGACGAAGAAATTCAGCACGAGCGACACGATCGCGATGATGATCGAGGCGAGCACCGCCGTCCAGAGGAAGCTGTCGATCTCCAGGCGGATCGGCGTGAACTGCGAGACCCAGGACGTCAGCGACACCATGGCGGCATTGATGACGATGGTGAACAGACCCAGGGTCAGGCAGGTGATCGGCAAGGCGATGAGCTCGATGAGGGGCCGGATGATCGCGTTGACGAGCCCGAAGATCAGGCCGATGACGAGGTAGGAGACGACCGCCGAGGCGGTGGGGCCCAAGCCGGTGAGGACGGTGTCGGCGCTGGTGATGGCCATGCCGGGCAGAAGTGCGGCCGCCGCCCAGATAGCGACGGCGTTGACGATGACGCGGAGCAGGAAAGTCATGTCTGCAGTCTTCCAGCACGTGCTGGGAAACCCGTGAATTCCACAAGAGTGCCGGATGTGGGACTCGAACCCACACACCTCTCGATACCGCATTTTGAGTGCGGCGCGTCTACCAATTCCGCCAATCCGGCAACGAAGAACATCCTAGACCAGCTGGGCGCCCACCCGCACCTCCAGATGAACACCGGCCCGCGCTGTCAAAACGCGCAGCGGCGTGACTAAAATGAAACCGTGGCTACTAATGAAGAAGCACCCAAGACAGAGAACGGCGTCGTTCGGCGTGTCGTCGTCGCCGAAGACGAGGCCGTCATCCGGCTCGACATCGTCGAGATGCTGCGCGAGGTCGGATACGACGTCGTCGGCGAGGCAGCCGACGGCGAGTCGGCGATCCGGCTGGCTGAGGAGCTGCGCCCGGATCTGGTCGTCATGGACATTAAGATGCCCGTCCTCGACGGGATCTCCGCGGCTGAGCGGATCGCCAAGGCCCGCATCGCCCCCGTCGTGCTGCTGACGGCGTTCAGCCAGAAGGAGCTCGTCGAACGGGCCCGCGACGCCGGAGCGATGGCCTACGTCGTCAAGCCGTTCACCTCCAATGACCTCGTCCCGGCCCTGGAGATCGCGCTGTCCCGCCACGCCGAGATCGCCGCACTCGAATCCGAGATCGCCGATATGACCGACCGGTTCGAGACCCGCAAGCTCGTCGAACGCGCCAAGAGTCTGCTCATCTCGAACATGGGCCTAAGCGAACCCGAGGCGTTCCGGTGGATCCAGAAGACCTCGATGGACCGCCGCCTGACGATGCGCGAGGTCGCCGAGACCGTCCTCGAGCAAATCGGCAGCAAGAAGTAACCCACACACTCTCATCGGCCCCTGTCGCACAGCTGCGGCAGGGGCCGACGCGTATCCGGTCTCAGCTGCGGCCGGAGAGCACCATGTTCGTGATCCGCACGATCGAGAGCAGCCGGCCCTCATCATCGGTCATGCGCACCTCATGGTTGATCATCGTGCGACCGTGATGATTCAAAGTCGCCGTGGCATGCACATGCCCGTCCTTGGCCGCCCGCACATGCGTGGCGTTGAGGTCCACGCCGACGACCGGACGCCCGGAGATGAAGTACGAGTGCAGCGAGGCCAGCGACTCGGCGATGACGACATGCGCCCCGCCGTGGAAGAGCCCGAACGGCTGCGTGTTGCCGGCCACCGGGATCGAGGCGGTCGCACGGTCGTAGGCGACGTCCTCGACTTCGATGCCGACGCGTTCGAGAAGCGTACCGGCACTGCGCTGCCGGTTTCCGGCCACCAGCTGGGCCCGCACCTCGGGCGGGGTGTCCTTCGTCAGGGGGAGAAGTTCGTCTTCTGTCATGGCACGACTCTACGGGATGCCTCTTGTCTGCTTCGCGCGCTAGGTGTAGTTCCCCGTGAGGTTGTGAACGCGGTCGGCTGGGGTGAGGCCTCCGATAGCGGTGTGGGCTCGATGCTGATTGTAGTCGTGGAGGAACGTCTCGTAGGCGGCTTCCCGCTCGGCTTCACTGGA
>NZ_JABEMC010000003.1 GCF_013004595.1 Brevibacterium luteolum | reverse complement strand
CGACGGTCATCGGTGCATTACGGTGAGTCATGGAAGACCTCCGGTTCGAGTGAGTGTGGTTACCCACTTCGATATCGGAGGTCTTCTTTCACCTCAAATCCCGATCACAACCTCCCGAGGAAGTACAGCTAGGCTTGCAGGGTGAGCGAACAGAGCCAGAAACTCCTTCTCATCGACGGACACTCCCTTGCCTACCGCGCGTTCTACGCGCTGCCGGTGGAGAACTTCTCGACGACCACCGGGCAGTCGACGAACGCCGTGTTCGGCTTCGTGTCCATGCTGCTCAACGTCTGCCGCGAGGAGGCGCCGAGTCACATCGCGGTGGCCTTCGACCTCGGCCGCGAGACCTTCCGGCTCGCCGAGTACAGCGAGTACAAGGCCGGCCGTGCGAAGACCCCGGACGAGTTCCACGGCCAGGTCGAGATCATCAAGGACGTGCTGGCGGCGATGAACATCGCGGTCGTGACGAAGGAGAACTACGAAGCCGACGACGTGCTCGCCACGCTCGCCCAGCAGGGGGAGCATGCCGGCATCGACACGTACATCATCACCGGTGACAAGGACTCCTTCCAGCTCGCCCGCGACGGCGTCACGATCCTCTACCCCAAGCGCGGGGTCTCCGACCTCAGCCGCATGACTCCTGCCGCGATCGAGGAAAAGTACGGCGTCACACCCGCCAACTACCGCGGGCTGGCCGCTCTCGTCGGAGAGAAGGCCGACAACCTGCCCGGCGTGCCCGGCGTCGGTGATAAGACCGCAGCGAAATGGCTGGTCAAGTACGGCGACCTGCCTGCCGTCATCGACAACGCCGAGGACATCGGCGGCAAGGTCGGCGGCAACCTGCGCGAGCACCTCGACGACGTCGAACGCAACTACCGGCTGAATAAGCTCATCGACGACCTCGAGCTGCCCGTCGCCATCGACGACGTCACCTGGACCGGCGTCGACCGTCCGGCCGTGAGCGAACTGTTCGACCAGCTGGAGTTCCGGCAGCTCGGCGCCCGCCTCGACGCCCTCGTCGGCCAGGATGAGACCCCCGCCGAGGCGCCGGCGAGCTCCCTGCCCGAGGCAGCGGTCGCCGACAGTGACGCTCTCGTGGAATGGCTGCAGGGCACCGACGCCGAGGCGCTCGTCGCCGTAGCGACGAACGGCACCTATGAGCTCGGCTCCGGCAGCGTCGACGTCATCGGCTTGGCCACCGAGGACAGTGCCATCGCGTTCGACCTCACGACCCTCGACCCGGGTGCCGTCGAAGCGCTCTCAGAGTTTCTGACCTCGCACCTGAGCCTGGCCTTCCACGGCGCGAAGACCCAGCTCAAAGCACTGGCCGATGCCGGCTACCACGATGTGCGCCTGGCCATCGACACCGAGATCGCCGGCTACCTCCTCGAACCCGGTGCCCGCTCCTACGACCTCGCCGACCTTGCCGGCACGCACTGCGGGATCTCCCTGGCCGAACCCTCCGATGAGGGGCAGCTCGCCCTCGACCTCGACGACGGCAATGAACGGCTCACCGCCTTCGGACAGGCCGCTGCCGCGATCGCCTGGCTCGCACCGGTGCTCACCGCAGAGATTGACTCTGCCGGCATGGCAGGGGTGCTGCGTGAGATCGAGGTGCCGCTCGTGCAGGTGCTTGCCGATATGGAGCACACCGGCATCGCCATCGACCGCAGCGAGCTCTCCGACCTCATCGACGAATTCACCCGGCAGGCCGAGACCTGCGCGCAGCAGGCGTACGAGGCGATCGGCCACGAGGTCAACCTCAACTCGCCCAAGCAGCTGCAGGTGGTGCTGTTCGAAGAGCTCGACCTGCCCAAGACCCGCAAGACCCGCACCGGCTACACAACGAACGCCGAGGCACTGGCCGACCTCTACATCAAGAGCGAGCACCCGTTCCTCGAACACCTGCTCGCCCACCGCGACGTCATCAAGCTCAAGCAGACCGTCGCCGGGCTCGAGCGGATGGTCGCCGACGACGGCCGGATCCACACCGTCTACCAGCAGACGATCGCCGCCACCGGCCGGCTGTCCTCGACGGATCCGAACCTGCAGAACATCCCGGTGCGCACCGAGGCCGGCCGGCGGATCCGGCATGTCTTCGTCTCCGAAGCCGATGCCGGCTACACAGACCTCATCTCCGCGGACTACTCGCAGATCGAGATGCGGATCATGGCCCACCTGTCCGGTGATGAGAGCCTCATCGCTGCGTTCAACGCCGGTGAGGACCTGCACTCCTACGTCGGTTCGAAGGTCTTCAACGTCGGCGTCGACGAGGTCAGCGCGGAGATGCGCGCGAAGGTCAAGGCGATGTCCTACGGACTCGTCTACGGACTGTCGGCCTTCGGGCTCTCACGCCAGCTGCGGATCTCCGTCGAAGAGGCCCGCGGGCTCATGGAGGGCTACTTCGAGCGCTTCGGCGCGGTCAAGGACTACCTCGATGAGATCGTCGCCGAGGCCCGCGGCCGCGGCTACACCGAGACGATGTACGGCCGGCGCCGCTACCTGCCAGAACTCGGCAGCTCGAACCGGCAGATTCGCGAGATGGCCGAGCGCGCCGCCCTCAACGCCCCGATCCAGGGCTCGGCTGCCGACATCATGAAGATCGCAATGCTCAACCTGCGCGATGCCTTCGCCGCCTCCGACCTCAAGAGCCGGATGCTGCTGCAGGTCCACGATGAGATCATCGTCGAACTTGCCGGCGGAGAGCGCGAGGCCGTCAGCGAGGTGCTGCGCACGACGATGGGACAGGCCGCTGAGCTCTCAGTCCCACTCGACGTCAACATCGGCGTCGGCCGGTCCTGGCAGGACGCCGCCCACTGAGCCACCGCCTCGGCGACGGGACAGCAGCCGGCGCGATCAGCCGCCCAGGCGGGTCGAGAAGATCGCAGTGCCGGGCATGAGCGCCCCGCGCAGCGGCGACCAGCCGCCCCAGGCGGTCTCATTGCGCTCCGGCCACTCGGGTTCGGTCACGCCGGTGAGCTGGAAGCCGGCGTCGACGAGCAGAGAGATCCAGTCGCCGAAGGTGCGGTGGTGCTCGGCGTAGACCGGCTCGCCGTTCGCATCGACCTCGACATAGGGGGTGCGGTCGAAGTACGAGTACTCGACCGTCAGCCCGGCCTCACCGGGCACATCCGGGAACATCCAGCGCACCGGATGGGTGACGGAGAAGACCCAGCGGCCGCCGGAACGCAGCACGCGGGCGACCTCGGCGAGGACCACCTCGGCGTCCTTGACGAAGGGGAGTGCGCCATAGGAGGAGAAGGCGATGTCGAAGCTGCTGGAGGCGAACGGCAGTTGCCGGGCATCAGCCTGCAGGAACGTCGGCGGCACGGCGGTCTCTGAGAGCGGATGCTCCTTCTGCAGCCGGGAGGCCTGCTCGAGCATGCCCGAGGACAGATCGACGCCGGTCGTGATGGCGCCCTGCTCGGCCAGCCAGCGGGAGCACTGGCCAGCACCGCAGCCGACCTCGAGCACCTGCTGACGGTCGACATCGCCGAGCAGCTGGATGTCGGATTCGTGAATTCCCTCCGGACACCAGACGAACTCAGCAGCGCCGAGGAAGCTGCCGTGCTCGGCGAGGTACTCCTCAGCCGAATGGTCCCAATAGCTGCGATTGGCTCGCACTGACGCCTCTTCGTCGATGGCGAGATAGCCGCCGCTGATGATCTCCGGAGAGTACTCGCTGTCCGTCATGGGAAGGCTCCAGTGCTGTGGGAGGTTAAAATCTGCTCGCGCGTGTGCGTCATCCGCATTGATGATGCTAACATTGGCTATCGTATGCGCTGCGCGCGTGTGGGCGCGGTTCTCGTGGCGAGAACAGCCGCTGTCGGAAATCTTCCGTATTCCCGATCTCACTCATCGTGACACATTCACCGCAGCCGTGCATTCCACAAAGTCCATCAGTCCATCTAGACACTGGCGTCCGCGCCGGTGAAAAGTCCATTACGGAGTCTCAACCTTTATGACCACCACCACGCCGGGAACGGCGACCAACGAGCAGATCGCCGTCAACGACATCGGATCTGCAGACGATTTCCTCGCGGCAGTCGACGAGACCATCAAGTACTTCAACGACGGAGACATCGTTGAAGGCACCGTCGTCAAGGTCGACCGCGACGAAGTTCTGGTCGACATCGGATACAAGACGGAAGGTGTCATCCTTTCGCGCGAACTGTCGATCAAGCACGATGTCGACCCTGCTGAGGTCGTCGAGGTCGGAGACGAGATCGAAGCCCTGGTCCTCACCAAGGAGGACAAGGACGGACGCCTGATGCTGTCGAAGAAGCGCGCGCAGTACGAGCGCGCGTGGGGCGACATCGAGAAGATCAAGGAAGACGAAGGCGTCGTCACCGGCACCGTCATCGAGGTTGTCAAGGGCGGCCTCATCGTCGACATCGGACTGCGCGGCTTCCTGCCGGCTTCGCTTGTCGAGATGCGTCGCGTCCGCGACCTGTCGCCGTACATCGGTCAGCAGGTCGAGGCCAAGATCATCGAACTGGACAAGAACCGCAACAACGTCGTGCTCTCGCGCCGCGCCTGGCTCGAAGAGACCCAGTCGGCTGTCCGCCACGACTTCCTGCAGACCCTGCAGAAGGGCCAGGTCCGTCCGGGCGTCGTGTCCTCGATCGTCAACTTCGGCGCCTTCGTCGATCTCGGCGGTGTCGACGGACTCGTCCACGTCTCCGAACTGTCCTGGAAGCACATCGACCACCCGAGCGAGGTCGTCGCTGTCGGTGACGAGGTCACCGTCGAGGTGCTCGACGTCGACATGGACCGCGAGCGCGTGTCCCTGTCGCTCAAGGCCACCCAGGAAGATCCGTGGCAGCACTTCGCCCGCACCCACGTCATCGGACAGATCGTGCCGGGCAAGGTCACCAAGCTCGTTCCGTTCGGTGCATTCGTGCGTGTCGAAGACGGCATCGAGGGACTCGTCCACATCTCCGAGCTCGCCGTGCGCCACATCGACCTGCCCGAGCAGGTCGTCTCGGTCGACGAGACCATCTACGTCAAGGTCATCGACATCGACCTGGAGCGCCGCCGCATCTCGCTGTCGCTCAAGCAGGCCAACGAGGGCGTCGACCCGGATGCCACCGAGTTCCACGACCCGGCTCTGTACGGCATGCTCCAGGAGTACGACGAGGACGGCAACTACAAGTACCCCGAGGGCTTCGATCCCGAGACCCAGGAATGGCTCGAGGGCTACGAGGCTCAGCGCGAAGAGTGGGAGCAGCAGTACGCCGCTGCCCAGGCTCGCTGGGAAGAGCACAAGAAGCAGGTCGCCAAGGCGATCGCTGCCGACGCCGAGGCCGGTGGCTCCGAAGCCGCCGACGTCCCGTCGCAGGCTTCCTACAGCTCCGACGAGCCGGCCGACGCCGGTACGCTTGCCAGCGATGAGGCTCTCGCCGCACTGCGCGAGAAGCTTGCAGGCAACTGACCGGCACACAGCCTGACACGAGGGCGTCCGAACCACGGTTCGGACGCCCTCGTTGGCGTTGGCAGCGCATCATGAGATCCCAGCAGCGCACACGGTTCACGCGCCCGGTCAGGGACTGGGGGCTCTACGCACTGTTCCTGCTCGCCTGGTCCTGCGTCATCTACTGGCAGCTGCTCACCGACCTCAGCGGGTCAGTCTTCGCGCACAACGACGACCCCTCGCTGTTCATCTGGTGGTTCGCCCATGCCGCCGATGTCGTCGCGAGCTGGTTCGGGCAGGGGTCAGGGGAGACGAACCTGCTGTTCACGCAGCTGATGAACTACCCCACTGGCGTCAACGGCGCGTGGAACACCTCAGTCATCGGCATCGCCGTGCCGATGGTGCCGATCACGTGGCTGTTCGGCCCGATCGTTGCCTACAACATCGCCATCATGCTCGCCGCACCTGCCTCGGCGCTGGCGGCTGCTCTGCTCATCCGCCAGTTCACCACCCGCGGTCCTGCGTTCCTCGGCGGTTTCTCCTACGGCTTCTCCACCTACGTCGTGGCCCAATCCGCCGGCCACCTCAACCTCGCCGTCGCGCTCACCCCACCGCTGGTGGCCTACGGCCTCATCCGGCTGGCCCGCTGCCACAGCCTGCGCCGGGCCTTTGTCATCGGCCTTTGCCTCGGGGTTCTGCTCGGCTGGCAGCTCTACGTCAGCTCCGAACTGGCCGCCGGCCTCTCGATCGCCGGCATCGTCTTCTGTCTCATCGCCGCCATCGTGCTCGCCCGGCGCTATGATGCCGCGCAGCGGCGGGCAGGTCTCACACGCCTTCTCACCGGGGGAGCGGCCGCTGCAGTGACAGCGCTGCTCATCGGGCTGCCGCTCATCCTTACGATGCTCACCTCTCCTGGTGCCCCGCAGCAGACGATCCGCCCGCAAGGCGTGTGGAACAACGACCTGCTCGAAGTCGTCTTCCCCAGCCAGTTCACGCTGCTCGGCGGTCCTGATGCCGACCCGCTGCCGCGCGTCCAGGCGATCGACCCAGCAGAGATCGGGGCCTACCTCGGCTTCTTCTGGCTGGCTTTCGCCATCCTGACGACTGTGCTCCTCTGGAACCACCGACGCCTCGGCCCGCTCGTGCGAATCACCGCGCTCACCGCGCTTGTCATGTGGATGCTCTCCCTCGGCTCACCGTGGTTCTTCGCCGGCCGTGAGGTTCTGGCCGTCGGTCCCTACCACCTCATCGAAGCGCTGCCGGTGCTCGGCAATGTGCTGCCGATGCGCCTGGCGATCTATCCAACCCTGGCGGCCGCGGTGCTGCTGGCCGTCGGAATGCACCAGGTGCTGCGCACGCGGGAGAAGCAGAGCCGTCTGCTCGCCCTCACCCAGGTGACAGCAGCGGTCATCGTCATCGCCGTCAGCACCGGCCCGGTGTCGGCGCGCCAAGTGCCGATCCCAGAGTTCTACGCCTCCGCATATGCCGAGCACCTGCCGGCGGGCAGCGTCGTCAAGACGATGCCTCGCCCCATCGCCCTGGCCGCGCCCGACGCCGACGTCGCGCTTGTCTGGCAGGCCCTGACCGGAATGCATTACCGGGAGACCGGCGGCTACTTCATCGGCTCGACCGACACCAGCCCGATCGTCTTCGGCGCCCAGCGCGACGCGCTCGACGAGCGGCTGCGCCAGCCGATCCCAGGCGACCCCGAGGTGCGGGCACGGGCCGCCTCGGACACCGTGACCGCGCTGCGTGAGGAGGGCATCGACTTCATCGTCATCGGACAGGACGTTGCCTACCTGCCGGCTGCTGCTGACCTGATCGCGGCTTTCGTCGCCGAAGGGGCCGGCAGCCCAGTGCAGAACATCGACGGCGTGTTCCTCATCGACGTGCGCAGCCGCTGACCCCTGCCAGCACTACGACCGGACGATCCTGCCGTGGACGAGCGCGCACAGTAGAGTGGAGAGCATGCTGAGAATCGGACTCACAGGCGGCATCGGCGCCGGCAAGTCGACCATCGCCGAGCAGTTCCGCGAGCGGGGAATCCCGGTCATCGACGCTGATGAGATCGCCCGCGAGATCGTCGAGCCCGGTGAACCGGCCCTGAAGTCACTCGTGTCGGAGTTCGGCGAGCAGGTCCTCCATCCCGACGGCACTCTCAATCGCGGTGGGCTGGCCGTCGTCGCCTTCTCCGATCCGCAGTCGACAGCCAAGCTCAACTCGATCATGCACCCGGCGATCGCCGAACGCACCCGGGAACACTACGAGCGCCACGCTGACGCCCCCATCGTCGTCCACGACGTGCCGCTGCTCGTCGAGAACAGCATGACCCGGCTCTATCATCTCGCGGTCCTCGTCGAAACGCCCGCCGACATCCGGCTCAAACGGCTGGTCGACTCCCGCGGAATGGATCCAGTCGATGCGCAGAAGCGCATCAGCGCCCAAGCCAGCGATGCCGAGCGACTGGCCGCCTGCGATGTCGTCATCGACAACTCAGGCACACCGGAATCGGCCCAGGCGGCATTCGCCAAGGTGTTCGCGAAGCGAATCCAGCCCTTTGCCGACAACCTCGCCGCCGGCCGGACAGCCGAGCGCTCCGGCGTTCAGCTCGTCCCAGCAGGGGAGCAGCACGTACAGACGGCGCAGCGGCTGAGCAGCCGCATCTCCTACGCACTGACAGAAGCGGGCCTGTCTGATGCTGAGGTCGAGCACATCGGCTCGACGAGCGTGCCGGGTCTGCTGGCCAAGGACATCATCGACCTGCAGGTTCTCACGACCACCGAGGCAGAGTGGGATGCTGCAGCTGAGGCATTGACGGCAGCCGGGTACCCGCAGCACTACGTCGACGCTTTCGATGACTGGGACGACGCCGGCCACGTCGCGAAGCGCTTCCATCGCAACGCCGATCCCGGCCAGCCGGTCAACGTGCACGTGCGCACCCGCGGCAGCCTGTCAGCACGGTTCGCTGCGCATTTCGCCGAACGGCTGCGCACCGATGCCGCCGTGCGCGCTGACTATGAGGGCACCAAGAAGCGGCTGGCCGAACAGCACATCGATGACCGTTCGACCAGCCGCTATGCCGAGGCGAAGGAACCGTTCTTCACGCCGCTGCGTGATGAGTTCCGCCGCTCAGAATCGAGCTGAACGGGCTCAGCCGAGTGAGGCGTCGAGGTGGATGTCGACGCCCTTGAGCGCCTTCGACACCGGGCAGTCCTTCTTCGCCTTCTGTGCGATGCGCTCGAAATCCGAGTGCGACAGGCCGGGGATCCGGCCGACGACCACGAGGTGGATGTCGGTGATGCCCTTCTCAGGGGAGAAGGTGACATCGGCGCCGGTGTTGAGCTCCTCGGGCGGCGTGCCGTTGTCCGTCAGCGCATTGGCCAGTGCCATGGAGAAGCAGGCCGAGTGGGCGGCGCCGATGAGCTCTTCAGGATTGGTCACGCCGTTGGTGTGCTGTTCTGCGCGGGATGCCCAGCGCATGTCCAGAGTGGCAGCCTGGGAGGAGTCGAGGCTGACGGTGCCGGTGCCGCCGGCGAGGTCTCCGCGCCAGGTGGTGTGTGCTTTCGAAACGATCTCGGCCATGGAAAGGTCCTTTCAGTTCGCGCTGATCCGTCGCAACTGCCAGCGGTGCTGATCCACCGGTGCCGGGGCTCATCTGCGCTGACGTGTTCCAGCCTACAGTCTGTTGGCCGCGTCAGTGCCCCGGCGTACAGTGGTTGCATGGCATCGAGTGAGGTCCTCAACCCGGCAGACACCACACCCCAGGAGGCTCCGCAGCGGCCCGTGCCCAAGATCGGACACCGGCCCGAGGTGGTCCGTTCCGTGGCACCGTTCGAGGTCGTGAGCGAATACTCGCCCTCGGGTGACCAGCCGACGGCGATCCGGGAGATCTCCGAGCGCCTCGCTGACGGCGAACGCGATGTCGTCCTGCTCGGCGCCACCGGCACCGGCAAGTCGGCGACGACCGCCTGGCTCATCGAGAAGGTGCAGCGGCCCACCCTCGTGATGGCGCCGAACAAGACGCTGGCCGCTCAGCTGGCCAATGAGTTCCGCCAGCTGCTGCCGCACAACGCAGTCGAGTACTTCGTCTCCTACTACGACTACTACCAGCCCGAAGCCTACGTCCCGCAGACGGACACCTTCATCGAGAAGGACTCCTCGATCAACGATGAGGTCGAACGGCTGCGGCACTCGGCGACGAACGCGCTGCTGACCCGCCGCGACGTCGTCGTGGTCTCCACGGTGTCCTGCATTTACGGCCTCGGCACGCCCGAGGAGTACGTCGAGGGCATGGTGTCGGTCGCCGTCGGCGAGGAATACGACCGCGATGCGCTGCTCAAGCGGTTCGTCGAGATGCAGTACACCCGCAACGACCTCGCCTTCACCCGCGGCACCTTCCGGGTGCGCGGCGACACCGTGGAGATCATCCCGCAGTACGAAGAGCTCGCGCTGCGCATCGAATTCTTCGGCGACGAGATCGAGTCGCTCTACACCCTCCACCCGCTCACCGGTGAGATCGTGCGCGAAGAGGAAGTCCTCCACATCTTCCCCGCCAGCCACTACGTCGCCGGTGAGGACCGGATGGGCCGCGCGATCGCCGACATCGAAGAGGAGCTGGCGAACCGCCTGCAGGAGCTGGAGAGCCAGAACAAGCTGCTCGAAGCCCAGCGGCTGAAGATGCGCACCACCTACGACCTCGAGATGATGCAGTCGATGGGCTTCACCTCCGGCATCGAGAACTACTCCCGGCATATCGATGGGCGCGCCCCCGGTTCGGCACCGAACTGCCTGCTTGACTACTTCCCCGAGGACTACCTCCTCGTCATCGACGAAAGCCACGTCACCGTCCCGCAGATCGGCGGCATGTACGAAGGCGATATGTCGCGCAAGCGCACTCTCGTCGAGCACGGATTCCGGCTGCCGAGCGCCCTGGACAACCGGCCGCTGAAGTTCGATGAGTTCCTCGACCGGATCGGCCAGACCGTCTACCTTTCCGCAACCCCCGGACCCTTCGAGCTGGAGCGCGCCAACGGGGTCGTCGAGCAGATCATCCGCCCGACCGGACTCGTCGATCCGAAGGTCGAGGTCAAGCCGACGAAGGGCCAGATCGACGACCTCCTCGGTGAGATCCGCGACCGCGTCGACCGCAACGAGCGCACTCTCGTGACTACGCTGACGAAGAAGATGGCCGAGGACCTCACTGATTACCTCCTCGAGCACGAGGTGCGCGTGCAGTACCTGCACTCCGACGTCGACACCCTGCGCCGCGTCGAGCTGCTGAGCGAGCTGCGCAGCGGTGAGTTCGATGTGCTCGTCGGCATCAACCTGCTGCGCGAGGGACTCGACCTCCCTGAGGTGTCGCTGGTGGCGATCCTCGATGCCGACAAGGAGGGCTTCCTGCGCTCGGGCACCTCCCTCATCCAGACGATCGGCCGTGCCGCCCGCAACGTCAACGGCGAGGTGCACATGTACGCCGACACGATCACTCCGTCGATGCGGTACGCGATCGACGAGACGAACCGCCGCCGCGACATCCAGATCGCCTACAACGAGGAGCACGGCATCGACCCGACTCCGCTGGTCAAGAAGATCGCCGACATCACCGAGCGGCTGCAGCGCGAGGACGAGGACACCCGTGAGCTGCTCACCCAGTTCGACTACGGCAAGGGCCGGCGCGGTTACAACGCCACTCTGACCGACGATCAGCGCGCGGGCGCCGTCAGCAGCGGTGACGCAGCTTCCGGCGGAGGCAGCCTGCGCCCGCCGGCAGCCGATCTCACTGAGCTCATCGCCACCATGACCGAGCAGATGCACACCGCAGCAGCCGAGCTGCAGTTCGAGCTCGCCGCCCGTCTGCGTGACGAACTCGGCGACCTTAAACAGGAGCTGCGCACGATGCAGAAGGAAGGTCACGCGTAAAGGGATGTACACTTGAGTGCTTGGAAGGGGAGTATCCCAGTCATCTCGTGTTCGTCATCACGTTCGCCCATGCGATCCGGGCACGAGAGCAGGTACACGCACGCAGCCTGCGGGAGAGACTTTCGACACTCTGAAGAAAGGCTGCTATGAACTCTGCGTTGCCCTTGTGGTTTGAGATCACATCTCTGTCAGTGCTCTGCCTCATCCTGCTGGTGGATCTCCTCCTCGTCGTCAAACGCCCCCACGTGCCCTCCATGAAGGAGGCCAGCCTGTGGGTCGGCTTCTACGTCACCTTGGCTCTCATCTTCGCCGGCCTCATGTTCCTCATGGGCGACTCAGAACACGGCGCCCAGTTCCTCGCTGGCTGGCTGACCGAGTACAGCCTCAGCATCGACAATCTGTTCGTCTTCGTCATCATCATGACCCGGTTCAAGGTGCCGGCGAAGTACCAGCAGGAAGTCCTGATGGTCGGCATCATCCTCGCGCTGATCTTCCGCGGCGCCTTCATCCTCGCCGGCGCGATCATCATCGAGATGTTCATCGGCGTGTTCTTCATCTTCGGCGCCTTCCTTCTGTGGACCGCATGGAACCAGGCCTTCGGCGGCGACGACGAGGACAACGAGGACAACAAGTTCATCAAGATGCTGCGCAAGCGCATCAACATCACCGACGATTACAACGGCAACAAGCTGACGACCCGCATCGATGGGAAGAAGTTCTACACCCCGATGCTGCTCGTGTTCCTCGCCATCGGCACCACTGACGTGATGTTCGCCCTCGACTCGATTCCGGCGATCTTCGGCATCACCCGCAGCCCCTTTATCGTCTTCACCGCGAACCTCTTCGCGCTCATGGGTCTGCGCCAGCTGTACTTCCTGCTCGGTGGTCTCATGGACCGGCTCATCTACCTCAAGTACGGCATCGCCGCGATCCTCGCGTTCATCGGCGTCAAGCTCATCATGCACGCCGCACACGAGACGTTCCTGCCGATGGTCCCGGACGTCAACACCTGGGTGTCGCTCGGCGTCATCTGTGCCGCGATGCTGACGGCGACCATCGCCTCGCTCATCCACATGCGCCGCTACCCGTCGCGCATCCCGCTCGGCCCGGTCGAGCACACCGTGCGCCACAAGGACGGCACCATCGAGCACGTCGATGCCGCCCGCGTCTACGAGGAGGTCCGTTCGGCCCGCGAGGACAACGGCACCTCCGGCGAGTCCGTGCTGCCCGAAGCAGTCTCCGCCGACCCGACGATGCCGCACACCCCGGCCACGACCGAGGCGGGCATCGGCGAGAGCCTCACCGGCAACGGCGAACCGATCTCGCTCTCACCGGCCTCCGACGGTGAGCAGACCACCGCCTCGGGCGGATCGCACGCCGCAGGCACCGAGGCGACAGGCGAGGACACCGGAACACAAAGGTGACACCGTTCTGACCGCAGACGAAAAGCCGCAGGGCCAGCCGGATCAACCGGCTGGCCCTGCGGCATTCAGGTGTCGGGACGGATCAGTCCTGCACCCACGGTCCGAAGACCGGTGTCCACTGGCGGATCTCCACACCCTCGATGACGCCCGCCTCGGCGTAGGGATCCTGGGTGAGGACGTCCTCGACGGCCGCCTGCGACTCGGCATGCACGAGAAGCAGGGCACCGGGACGCTCCTCGTCGAATGGGCCGGCAGCCAGGATCACCTTCTCGTCGAACAGGCGGGAGAGCCACGTCCGGTGCTGCGGGCGGGTCTGCATCCGGGTTTCGGTATCAGAGCTGTAGGTGTACTGGACTGCGAAGACGGCCATCAGGTCTCCTTGCTCGACGGGCCCGCTGTGCGGGAATAAGGCGGCGGTGGTCTCTGGTTAGAGTGTACGGTAGACCGTTCCCCACACTCCCAGAGGAGACATGCGTGCCGACGCTGCCTGAGATACCGAGTGACCACGCCGACCCGGACACTCTGTTCTCAGCCTTCTCCGATTACGCCGCTGAGCAGGGAATCGAACTTTACGAGGTACAGGAAGAGGCCATCCTCTCCGTCCTCACCGGCGACCACACGATCGTCGCGACACCGACCGGCTCCGGCAAGTCGATGGTCGCCCTCGCTTCGCTCTTCGCCGCCCTCAACACCGGCCGCCGCGCCTACTACACCGCCCCGATCAAGGCACTGGTGAGTGAGAAGTTCTTCGACCTCACCGCCGCACTGGGAGCCGAGAACGTCGGCATGATCACCGGTGACTCCTCGGTCAACTCCGATGCCCCGATTATCTGCGCGACCGCTGAGATCCTGGCCAACCAGGCGCTGCGCGAAGGCGCCGAACTCGACGTCGAACTCGTCGTCATGGACGAGTTCCATTACTTCGGCGACCCGCAGCGCGGCTGGGCCTGGCAGGTGCCGCTGCTGGAGATGCCGCAGACCCAGTTCGTGTTCATGTCCGCCACGCTCGGCGACATGTCCCACATCAGCGCAGACCTCAGCGAACTCACCGGCCGCGACGTCACCCTCGTGACATCGGCGACCCGTCCGGTGCCGCTGGAGTACAGGTACTCGGAGGAGCCGCTGCATGAAACGCTGCGCCAGCTCATCTCCAAGGACCGTGCACCGGTCTACATCGTCTCCTTCGCCCAGGCCCAGGCCGTGACCCTGGCCGGCAACATCGTCAGCGCCAACCTGTGCTCACGTGAGGAGCGGGAGGCGATCGCCGCAGAGATCAAAGGCTTCCGCTTCTCCAAAGGGTTCGGGCAGATCCTCAAGCGCCTGCTCAGCCACGGCATCGGCGTTCACCACGCCGGCATGCTGCCCCGCTACCGCCGGCTCGTCGAACAGCTCGCCGGCGCCGGGCTGCTGCGCATCATCTCCGGCACCGACACCCTCGGCGTCGGCATCAACGTGCCCATCCGCACTGTGCTGCTGACCGGGCTGGCGAAATTCGACGGCCGGCGCATGCGCCGGCTGACGGTGCGCGAGTTCCAGCAGATCGCCGGGCGTGCCGGGCGGGCCGGCTACGACTCCGTCGGCTACGTCGTCGCGCAGGCCCCCGAACACGTCATCGAGAACCAGAAGGCCCTCGCCAAAGCCGGCGACGATTCGAAGAAGCGGCGCAAGGTCCGCAAGCAGCAGCCGCCGACCGGTTTCGTCGGCTGGTCCAAAGAGACCTTCGACCAGCTCACGACCGGCCAGCCCGAAGAGCTGCGCTCCCACATGCAGCTCAACCATGCCACGATCCTCAACCTGCTCTCCAGGCCCGGCAGCGGCGTGCACACGATCCGCCGGTTCATCGACGCCACCCACGAGACAGCCGCGGCGAAGATCGACCTGTACCTCAAAGCGCTCAAGATCGGGCGCGCGCTGCTGCGCTCGGACGTCATCCGCCGGGAGGTCACCGACGCCTCGGGACCGGACGGCGAACCGGAGGTGCGCTACGTCCTGCAGCGCGACCTCGGCCCCCACTTCGCACTCAACCAGCCGCTCTCGCCGTTCGCGCTGGCCGCCCTCGACCTGTTCGACCGCGACGGCGACGGCTGGGCGCTCAACGTGCTCTCGATCATCGAGGCGACCACCCCGGTGCACTTCACGATCCTCAAGGGCCAGCTCGACCGGATCAAACAGGAGGAGCTCGCTGCGCTCAAGGCCGACGGCGTCGACTACACCGAGCGGATGGCGATCCTCGACGAGCTGACCTACCCGCAGCCCAACGCCGAGATCCTCGAAACCGCCTTCGACGCCTATGCCGAGACCTCGCCCTGGGTGCGCGAGGTCGGGCTCGAACCCAAGGCGGTCGTCGCCGACATGATCGAGCAGTCGATGAACTTCTCGCAGTTCGTCGCCTACTACCGGCTCGCCCGGGTCGAAGGCGGACTGCTGCGCTACCTCATGGACGTCTACCGGGCACTCGTGCAGAACGTGCCCGCCGACGCCGTCGACGAGCGCCTGCAGGAGATCATCGACTGGCTCGGCGAGCTCATCGCCCGCGTCGACTCCAGCCTCGTCGAGGAATGGGAAGCCCTGCGCACCGCGGGCGGGGGAGACGAGGACGAACCGGCGCTGCTGCCGGCCGCCGCACAGACGCTCAGCTCCGACCGCAGACGGTTCACCTCGCTGATCCGCAATACGATGTTCCACCGGGTGCTGCTGGCCGAACGCGCCGCCTACGACCACCTCGGCGAACTCGACGCTGACTCCGGCTGGGATGCCAAGGCGTGGGAGAACGCGATCGAGGACTTCTACGAGGAGTACGGCGATCTGCGCATCGATGGCGACGCCCGGAGTTCTGCCTATGTGCAGATCACCGAAGGCGAGGAGGAGTGGAGAGTCCGGCAGATCCTCGCCGACCCCGACGGCGACCGCGACTGGGCGATCACCGCCCGCGTCGACGTGGCCGCCAGCGACAGCGCCGGCGAAGTCGTCGTCGAGATCCTCGACGTCGGCCCGATGCGCTGAAATCACCGATGTCAGTGAAGGGAACTAAAGTACACACTGTGACTACTCAGACCGCGAATGCAGAGGCCGACCGCGGCGTATCGCACCTCGACACGCTGTGGGTCAAAGGGGCCCGGGCACACAACCTGAAGAACGTCGAGATCGCCATCCCGCGCGACTCGATGGTCGTCTTCACCGGGCTGTCCGGCTCCGGAAAATCCTCCCTCGCCTTCGACACGATCTTCGCCGAGGGCCAGCGCCGCTACGTCGAATCGCTGTCGTCGTACGCGCGGATGTTCCTCGGGCAGATGGACAAGCCCGACGTCGACTTCATCGAAGGCCTCTCACCGGCGGTGTCGATCGACCAGAAGTCGACCTCGAAGAACCCGCGCTCGACCGTCGGCACCATCACCGAGGTGTATGACTTCCTGCGCCTGCTGTGGGCGCGCATCGGCACCCCGTACTGCCCGGAATGCGGTGAGCCGATCACCCGGCAGACACCGCAGAACATCGTCGATCAGCTGCTGACCCTGCCGGAGCGCACGAAGTTCATCGTGCTCGCCCCGCTTGTGCGCGGGCGCAAGGGCGAGTTCGCCGACCTGTTCGCCGACCTGCAGACCAAGGGCTTCTCCCGCGCCGTCGTCGACGGCGAGCAGGTGCAGCTGACCGATCCGCCGAAGCTGGAGAAGCAGTACAAGCACGATATCTCCGTCGTCGTCGACCGGCTCGTCGCCAAGGACGGCATCCGCCAGCGCGTCACCGACTCCGTCGAGACCGCGCTGGCAACCGCCGGCGGGCGCCTCGATGTCGAGCTCGTCGACGAGGGCACCACCCGGACGTTCTCGGAGAACATGTCGTGCCCGAACGACCATCCGCTCACCGTCGATGAGATCGAACCGCGCACCTTCTCCTTCAACTCACCGTTCGGCGCCTGCCCCGTCTGCGACGGCATCGGCACGAAGCTGCAGGTCGATGAGACGCTCGTCGTGCCCGATGAGGACCTCACCCTGGGTGAAGGTGCGATCGCGCCGTGGTCGAAGGGCAAGACGACAGCGAAGTACTTCAACCGGCTGCTCAAGGGCCTCGGCGATGAACTCGGCTTCGACCTGTTCACCTCGTGGAAGGACCTGAAGAAGTCCCACCGCAAGGCGATCCTCGAAGGCAAGGACTACCAGGTCCACGTCCGCTACAAGAACCGGTTCGGCCGCGAACGGACCTATTCGACCGGTTTCGAAGGTGTCTTCCAGTACATCCTGCGCAAGCACGGTGAGACCGAATCCGACCACGCCCGGGAACGCTACGAGTCCTACATGCGCCAGGTGCCGTGTGCCGCCTGTGGCGGAACCCGCCTCAAGCCCGAGGCGCTGCACGTCAAGATCGCAGGCAAGTCGATCGCCGACGTCTCCACCATGGCCCTCGACCAGGCCGCCGAATTCCTCACCGGTCTCGAGCTCAGCGGCCGTGACGCGGCGATCGCGGCACAGGTGATGAAGGAGATCCGGGCCCGGCTCGGGTTCCTCCTCGACGTCGGACTCGAATACCTCAGCCTCGACCGCACCGCCGGCACACTCTCCGGCGGGGAAGCGCAGCGCATTCGCCTGGCCACCCAGATCGGCTCCGGACTCGTCGGCGTGCTCTACGTCCTCGACGAACCGTCCATCGGATTGCATCAGCGCGACAACCGGCGGCTGATCGAAACGCTGCTCAAACTGCGCGACCTCGGCAACACCCTCATCGTCGTCGAACACGACGAGGAGACGATCGAGGCCGCCAACTGGATCGTCGACATCGGACCCGGCGCCGGCGAACACGGGGGAGAGGTCGTCTACTCCGGACCCGTCGCCGACCTCACGAAGGCCGAGCGCTCCATCACCGGTGCCTATCTCAGCGGCCAGCGCCAGATCGAGATCCCGACCCAGCGCCGCTCGGTCGACCGCAAGAAGATGGTGACCGTCCACCACGCCCGTGAGAACAACCTCAAGGACGTTACCGTCTCACTGCCGCTCGGCGTCTTCACCGCCGTGACCGGAGTGTCCGGTTCAGGCAAGTCGACGCTCGTCAACGACATCTTCTACACGCAGCTGGCCAACGACCTCAACGGCGCCAACCGCGTACCCGGCCGCCACAAGCGGATCACCGGTCACGAAGACCTCGACAAGATCATCCACGTAGACCAGTCGCCCATCGGCCGCACGCCGCGGTCGAACCCCGCCACCTACACCGGCGTGTTCGACCACGTGCGCAAGCTCTTCGCCGAAACCGAAGTCGCCCGCATCCGTGGCTACCAGCCCGGCCGGTTCTCCTTCAACGTCAAGGGCGGACGCTGCGAGAACTGCCACGGCGACGGCACCATCAAGATCGAGATGAACTTCCTGCCCGATGTCTACGTCCCCTGCGAGGTCTGCCACGGTGCCCGCTACAACCGGGAGACCCTCGAAGCGAAGTTCAAGGGCAAGACGATCGCCGATGTGCTCGACATGCCCATCGAGGAGGCCGCCGACTTCTTCTCGGCGGTCCCTGCCATCGCCCGGCACCTGCACACCCTGGTTGAAGTCGGCCTGGGCTACGTGCGCCTCGGCCAGCCTGCCACCACGCTGTCCGGCGGTGAGGCCCAGCGCGTCAAACTCGCAGCCGAACTGCAGAAACGCTCGCGCGGCCGCACCGTCTACGTGCTCGACGAACCGACCACAGGCCTGCACTTCGAGGACATCCGCAAGCTTCTGGGTGTGCTGCAGGGTCTCGTCGACAAGGGCAACACCGTCATCGTCATCGAGCACAACCTCGACGTCATCGCCTCAGCCGACCACATCGTCGACATGGGGCCCGAAGGCGGACGCGGCGGCGGCACTGTCATCGCCGAGGGAACACCGGAAGAGGTCGCGGCCATCGAGTCCTCCTACACCGGGCAGTTCCTGGCCGAGATGCTCGCTAACCGGACATAACCGTGGATCCGAGCAAGTACCGCCCGGCGACAGGTGAGATCCCCACCCAGCCCGGCGTCTACCGCTTCCGCGACGCCGACCGGCGGGTCATCTACGTCGGCAAGGCGAAGAACCTACGCGCCAGGCTCAACTCGTACTTCAGCAACCCAGCCGCGCTTATGCAGCGGACCTTCACGATGGTCCACACCGCAGCCTCGGTCGACTGGACCGTCGTCAACAACGAAGTCGAGGCGTTGCAGCTGGAATGGACGTGGATCCGGGAGTTCCGCCCGCGATTCAACGTCATGTTCCGCGACGACAAGTCGTATCCGTACCTGGCGATCACGATGCAGGACGAATACCCGCGCGCCTTCGTCACCCGCGGCAGCCGCAAGAAGGGCGTCACCTACTTCGGTCCCTTCACCCAGGTGTGGGCGATCAAGGAGACCCTCGACCTGCTGCTCAAAGCCTGGCCGGTGCGCACCTGCACCGCCGGAGTGTTCCGCCGTGCCCGGCAGACCGACCGACCCTGCCTGCTCGGCTACATCGACAAATGCGCCGCCCCCTGCGTCGGCCGGGTGACACCGGAGGAGCACAGGCAGCTGGCCCGCAACATCGCCGACTTCATGCGGGGCAACACCGGTCAGTTCATCTCCAGCCGACAGCGCGAGATGGCCGACGCCGCACAGAACCTCGACTACGAGCGCGCTGCCGAGCTGCGTGACGAGATCCAGGCGCTTGAGAAGGTCCTCGACAAGAGCGCCGTGGTGCTGTCGCAGAATGTCGACGTCGACGTCTTCTCCATGGTCGTCGAGGAGCTGGAGGCCTCGGTGCAGGTGTTCCATGTGCGCGGCGGCCGCATCCGCGGCCAGCGCGGCTGGATCATCGAACGCCTCCAGGACCTCACGCCTGCGGAGCTGACACTCGACTACCTGCGACAGGCTTACAGCGGCATGGATGCCGACGCGATCCCCAAGGAGATCCTGCTCGACACCCTGCCCAGCGACGTCGAGCTCGCCACGACCTGGCTGAGCGAGCAGCGCGGAACGAAAGTCGAACTGCGGGTCCCGCAGCGCGGGGAGAAGAAAGCTGTGCTCGACACCGTGCACAAGAACGCCGAGCAGGCGCTCATGCGGCACAAGATGCAGCGTGCCTCCGACCTCACCACCCGCAGCGAAGCGCTGAGCGAGATCCAGCAGGCGCTGAACCTGCCGGAGCCGCCGCTGCGCATCGAATGCATCGACAACTCCCACATGTCGGGTCAGAACGTCGTCGGCTCGCTCGTCGTATTCGAAGACGGCCTGGCCAAGAAACGCGACTACCGGCGGTTCTCCATCAGCGGTGATGCCGCGCGGGACGACACCTCGGCGATGTACGACGTCGTCTCCCGGCGCTTCTCCCGCTACCTCGAGAGCCTCGTCGAGGACGAACCCGACGAGCGATTCGGCTACCGGCCCAGCCTGCTCGTCGTCGACGGTGCGCTGCCGCAGGTCAACGCCGCCGTGCAGGCGCTGAATGATCTCGGCATCACCGACATCTCCGTCGTCGGCCTGGCGAAGCGACTCGAAGAGGTGTGGGTGCCCGGTGATGAGTTCCCGGTCATCCTCCCGCGTGGCTCGGAGGGCCTCTTCATGCTCCAGCGCATCCGCGACGAGGCCCACCGCTTCGCCATCCGCTACCACCAGCAGAAGCGCACCCGAGCCCAGCGCTCATCGGCCCTCGACGGCATCCCCGGGCTCGGGGCGGCCAAGCAGAAGGCGCTGCTTAAGCACTTCGGCTCCGTTAAGCGGATCCGGGCCGCCGCGGTCGACGATCTCACCGCTGCCCCAGGCATCGGTCCTGCCCTGGCGGAGAAGATCCACCGGACACTGAGCCCGGAAGTAGAATCCGATACTGTTGAGGCAGATGAGACCACTGCAGAAGGGACTGCCGATGACTGACGCCTCATCACCGGTTGCCATCGAGGGCACCGGCGACGACGTCGAGGTGCTGCTGCTGACCGGAATGTCCGGAGCCGGCCGTTCGACGGCGGCCAACGCCCTTGAGGACATGGACTGGTATGTCGTCGACAACCTGCCGCTGCAGATGATCCCGCCGCTGGTCGAACTCGTCGCCCGCGCCGACGGATCGCTGCCGAAGGTCGCCGTCGTCACCAATGTGCGCACCCGCCAGATGTTCTCCGAGCTCAACCAGACGCTCAGCGCCTACCGCTCGCAGGGCCTCAACATCAAGGTGCTGTTCCTCGACGCCAACGACGACGCCCTCGTGCGCCGCTTCGAATCCGTCCGCCGCCCCCACCCGCTGCAGGGCGAGGGCACCCTCATCGACGGCATCACCGAAGAGCGCAAGGCCCTCGCCCCGCTGCGCGACCAGTCAGACATCCTCATCGACACCAGCGACCTCAACGTCCACCAGCTGCGTGCCAACGTCCACTCCCTGCTCAGCGGCAGCGACAGCAACCAGCTGCGGATCACCGTGCAGAGCTTCGGATTCAAATACGGCGTGCCCGTCGACGCCGATTTCATGGCCGACGTTCGCTTCCTGCCCAACCCCTACTGGATTCCGCAGCTGCGCGGCCAGAACGGCACCGACGCACCTGTGCGCGACTACGTGCTCTCGCAGAACGGCGCCCTCGCCTTCGTCGACCGCTACCTCGGCGCGCTCGACGTCGTCATCGAAGGCTATGAACACGAGAATCGATCGCATATGACGATCGCCCTCGGCTGCACCGGCGGCAAGCACCGCTCCGTGGCCATGAGCGAGGAACTCGGCCGCCGGCTGGCCGAGCGCACGACCGCATCGGTGACCGTGCGCCACCGCGACCTGGGACGCGAGTAGATGAGTCAGCACATAGGATTCTCACGTCCCGACCCGAGCAGCTACAGCCCCAGCGCCCACCGCCTCCACACCGAAGAGCTGCCGTTCGTCATGGCCGCGCGCCAGCGGCGCAGCACCGGCGGCCCACAGGTCGTCTCCTTCGGCGGCGGCCACGGGCTCTACGCTGCGCTGCGCGCTTTCCGGCTGCTGACGGAGAACCTCACCGCCGTCGTCACCGTGGCCGACGACGGCGGTTCGTCCGGTCGCCTGCGCCAAGAGCTCGGCGGCCTGCCGCCCGGTGACCTGCGCATGGCACTGGCCGCGCTGTGCGACGACGGCGAATGGGGCCGGGTGTGGCGCGATGTCATCCAGAGCCGGTTCTCCTCCGACGGCCCGCTGCACGACCACTCGGTCGGCAACCTCCTCATCTCCGCTCTCTGGCAGCTCCTCGGAGACCACGTCGAAGGCCTCGACTGGATGGCGCGCCTGCTGCGCGCCCACGGCCGCGTGCTGCCGATGTCGTCGCTGCCGCTGCGTATCGAAGGCGACGTCCAGTTCGCCCCCGATGCCGCGCCCGAGGTGGTGCAGGGTCAGTCGGCCCTGGCGGCAACGGACGGGCACCTGCGCGAAGTGCGGCTCGTGCCGCACAACCCGCCCGCCCGCGCAGAGACGATCGACGCCGTGCGGGCAGCCGAGATCCTCAACCTCGGTCCCGGCTCCTGGTACACCTCCGTCATGCCCCACCTGCTCGTCCCGGATCTCGCTGAGGCGATCTTCGCCTCAGATGCACTGCGCACCCTGACCCTCAACCTGCCCGGTGCGAAGGCCGAGACCCGCGATCTGAGCCTGTGCGATCACCTCGAATCACTGCACTCGCACGCCCCGCGGCTGCGCTTCGACTATGTTCTCGTCGACGAGGACGCCGCCCGGGCCGAACCGGAACTCGAAGCCAAAGCACAGCGCCTCTTCGCGGCGCGGCTGTGGGCCCGGTCGCTGCGCGGACGCAAGCAGAGCCAGCACGACAGCCTCAAGCTCGCCGCCTGCTATCGCGACGTGCTGCTTGACGCTGGCATCACCGTCGACGAACAGTGGTGAGCAGCGGTGGACAATCGAAAGGACTCGACGCAATGGCACTGACAGCACAGGTCAAGGATGAGCTCGCGCGGGTGGCCATCACCCGCATCTCGGCCCGCAAGGCCGAGGTGTCGGCGATCCTGCGCTTCACCAACGCCCTACACCTCGTCGCCGGCTCCATCGTCATCGAAGCTGAGGTCGACACCAACATCGTCGCCCGCCGTCTGCGCGCAGAGATCAAGTCGCTCTTCGGCCACACCGCCGACGTCGTCGTCATCGGCGCCTCCGGCATCCGGCGCGGCAGCCGCTACCTCGTCCGCGTCGCCAACGACGGAGCCGCCCTGGCCCGCCAGACCGGGCTCATCGACGGGCGCCTGCGCCCGGTGCGCGGACTGCCCTCGGCGATCGTCAACGGCTCGCTGGCCGATGCGCAGGCCGCCTGGCGCGGCGCGTTCCTCGCCCACGGATCCCTGACCGAACCAGGACGTTCGGCAGCTCTGGAAATCACCTGCCCCGGACCCGAGGCGGCACTCGCGCTCGTCGGTTCGGCCCGCCGCCTCGGCATCTCCGCCAAGGCCCGCGAGGTGCGCGGGGTCGACCGGGTCGTCATCCGCGATGGCGAGGCGGTCGGCGACCTGCTGACGAACATGGGTGCCGAGGCCACCCGCCTGGTGTGGGAGGAGCGGCGGATGCGCCGGGAAGTGCGCGCCACCGCCAACCGGCTGGCGAACTTCGACGACGCCAACCTGCGCCGGTCGGCCCGAGCGGCGGTCGCCTCGGGCGCACGCGTCGAACGTGCCTTCCAGATCCTCGGCGACGAGATTCCCGAGCACCTCAAGTACGCCGGCGAGCTGCGGCTCAAGCACAAGCAGGCGTCGCTGGAGGAGCTCGGCCAGCAGGCCGACCCGCCGATGACCAAGGACGCGATCGCCGGGCGGATCCGCCGACTGCTCGCCACCGCCGATAAGAAGGCTGATGAGCTCGGCGTGCCCAACACCGAATCGAGCCTGACGCCGGACATGCTTGAGGATGCCTGACACAGTTCATGTGAACTTCACATCCACGCCCCGCTGAGCCTGCAGAGGCGCATGAAGCGTGACTAGGATGAATACCGGAACACTCGCCGAACCCCAGGAGGAATCGGAATGTCCATTCGTGTAGGCATCAACGGCTTCGGCCGAATCGGCCGCTCGTTCCTGCGCCAAGCATACGAAGTCGACACCGATGTCGAGATCGTTGCCATCAACGATCTGACCGACAACAAGCACCTCGCCCACATGCTGCGCTACGACTCCGTGTGGCGGAAGTTCCCCGGCACCGTCGAATACGACGACGAATCGCTCACCGTCGACGGAGACCGCATCCACGCCTCGGCGGAGAAGGACCCGCACGACATCAACTGGGGAGACCTCGGAGTCGATGTCGTCGTCGAGGCCACCGGCAAGTTCCGCACCCGCGAAGCCGCCGCAGCCCACCTCGAATCCGGTGCCGAGAAGGTCATCCTCTCGGCACCCGGCAAGGGCATTGACGGCTCGTTCGTCATGGGCGTCAACGACAGCACCTACGACCCGCAGAACCAGCACATCATCTCCAACGCCTCGTGCACGACGAACTGCCTGGCACCGCTGGCGATGGTCCTCGACGACGCCTTCGGCATCGAGGCCGGCCTCATGACGACGGTGCACGCCTACACCGGTGACCAGAACCTCGTCGACGCCAACCACAAGGACCTGCGCCGGGCGCGTGCGGCCGCGATCAACATCGTGCCGACGACCACCGGCGCCGCCAAGGCCGTCGCCGAGGTGCTGCCGCAGCTCAAGGGCCGCCTCGACGGATTCGCCGTGCGCGTGCCGGTGCCCACCGGTTCGCTCGTCGACCTGACCTTCAACCCGAAGAAGCAGGTGACCGCGGAAGAGGTCAACGCCGCGGTCAAGAAGGCCTCCGAAGGCGACCTCAAGGGCATCCTCGGCTACACCGAAGACCCGATCGTGTCCTCGGACATCGTCATGAGCGAGTACTCCTCGATCTTCGACGCCGAGCTCACCCGCGTTGTTGGCAACCAGGTCAAGGTCGTGTCCTGGTACGACAACGAGTGGGGCTACTCCCAGCGTCTGTTCGAGATGGTCGAGTTCGTCGGCAAGACCCTCTGAACCACACCAGCATCGCGCCTCGCCCGGCGGCTCAGCGACCGCCGGGCGGGGCACAGTCATAGGAAAGGTACGACAGTGAAGAAACTGGAGCAGCCGGCCGAGCTGGCCGGCAAGCGGGTGCTCGTCCGCAGCGACCTCAACGTCCCGATGGACGGCACGACGATCACCGACACCGGCCGCATCGTCGCCTCAGCACCGACGCTGCGCAGCCTCGCCGAAGCCGGCGCCAAGGTCATCGTCATGGCCCACCTCGGCCGCCCGAAGGGCACCCCTGAGGAGAAGTACTCGCTCAAGCCTGTCGTCGCCGCCCTGTCCGAAGCCGTCGGCCGCGAGGTGCAGTTCGCCTCCGACACCGTCGGTGAGGACGCCAAGACCAAGGCTGCCGCACTGGAAGACGGCCAGATCCTGCTGCTGGAGAACCTCCGATTCAACGCCGGCGAGACCTCCAAGGACGATGCCGAGCGTGGCGCATTCGCCGATGAGCTCGCAGCTCTCGCCGACGTCTATGTCTCCGACGGCTTCGGTGTCGTGCACCGCAAGCAGGCCAGCGTCTACGACATCGCCCAGCGTCTGCCGCACATGGCCGGTGGTCTCGTCGCCGCCGAAGTCGAGGTGTGCGACCGGCTCCTGCACGATCCGGCCCGCCCCTACGTCGTCGTGCTCGGCGGATCGAAGGTCTCCGACAAGCTCGGCGTCATCGCCAGCCTGCTCGAGCGCGCCGACACCCTCATCATCGGCGGCGGAATGCTCTTCACCTTCCTCAAGGCCCAGGGACACGCCATCGGCTCCAGCCTGCTTGAGGAAGACCAGCTCGACACTGTCAAGGGCTACCTCGCCGCTGCCGAGGAGCGCGGCGTCGAGATCCTGCTGCCCACCGACATCGTCATGGCCTCCTCCTTCGCCGCCGATGCCGAGCACTGGACCGTCAGCAGCGATGCCCTCGAATCCACCCCGGCCGGAGCCGACGGCATCGGCCTCGACATCGGACCGGAGACCGCACGGACCTACGCTGAGCGGATCGCGGCAGCCAAGACCGTGTTCTGGAACGGCCCGATGGGCGTCTTCGAGTTCCCTGCCTTCGCAGCCGGCACCCGGGCAGTCGCCGAAGCCCTGACCGACCAGCACGGCGGACAGGCTGAGGGCCGGCTCACCGTCGTCGGCGGTGGCGACTCCGCAGCCGCAGTGCGCAGCCTCGGATTCGCCGACGACCAGTTCGGCCACATCTCCACCGGCGGCGGCGCCAGCCTCGAATACCTCGAAGGCAAGACGCTGCCCGGCCTTGACGTACTCGCCGATTGAATAGAGGAACGATGAGCACGACTCGCACCCTGCTGCTGGCCGGGAACTGGAAGATGAACCTCGACCACCTGCAGGCGATCTCCACGGTGCAGAAGCTCGCCTGGTCGCTCAAGGACCACCGCGTCGACATCGAGAAGGCCGAGGTGGCGGTGCTGCCGCCATTCACCGACATCCGGTCGGTGCAAACCCTCATCCAGGGCGACAAGCTGCCGATCGCCTACGGCGGGCAGGATCTCTCAGCCCACGATGAAGGCGCCTACACCGGTGAGGTGTCCGGGGCGTTCCTCAACCGGTTGCGCTGCACGTACGTCATCGTCGGGCACAGCGAGCGCCGGGCCTACCACAGCGAAACCGATGAGGTCGTCGCCTCGAAGCTGCGCGCAGCGCTGCGGCACGAGCTCACCCCGATCCTGTGCGTCGGCGAGTCTCTGGAGACCCGTCAGGCCGGCGAGCACGTTCAGTTCACCCTCGGCCAGGTGGAGAAGGCTCTCGACGGGCTGAGCGCAGATGAGCTCTCCGGTCTCGTCATCGCCTACGAGCCTGTGTGGGCGATCGGCACTGGGGAGACGGCCACCGCCGGTGACGCTGCAGAGATGTGCTCGGCGATCCGCTCCCGGCTCGAAGAGCTCTACGATGCCGGATTCGCCGGCACTGTCCGGCTGCTCTACGGCGGCAGTGTCAAGACGGAGAACGTCGCTGAGATCGTCGCCCATGACGATGTCGACGGCGCACTCGTCGGCGGAGCGAGCCTCGACCCGGAGAGCTTCGCCTCTTTGTGCCACGCGGCTTCGTCGCAGTAGACTCTCTGACAGCATCTTTTCCTCAACGTACGCAAAGGCAGACAACTGTGGACTCCATCCTCACCTGGACATTGACGAGCATTCTTGTGCTCACCAGCGTGTTCCTCACCCTGCTCATCCTCCTGCACAAGGGCAAGGGCGGCGGCATGTCGGACATGTTCGGCGGCGGCATGAGCTCGAACCTCGGATCGTCAGGTGTCGCTGAGCGCAACCTCAACCGCTTCACCACGCTCGTGGCCATCGTGTGGGTGTCCTCGATCGTGCTGCTCGGACTCATGGTCCGCTTCCAGGGCTGAGGACAAGACAGACAAACGGTGTGGGGCCGGCGGATATCCGCGGCCCCACACCGTTTTCGCATCCGTCAGCAGACGGCCATCTCAGCGCGCTTGGCTCACACGTCCTCGAAGCCGAACGCAGCGAGGATGTCAGCGATGCCCTGCGCACGATCGCGCAGATGCAGACGCAGCACCGGCCGGCCGCGATCGGTGAGCACATCGGCGTCACCGGCGGCCTGCGCGGCCTGCAGCTGACCGAAGCTGTACGATTCGCCCGGAATCAGCACATCAGCCCGTGGGCTGCCGGTGATCTGCAGGAACACACCGTTGGGGCGTCCGCCCTTGTGGTACTGGCCCGTCGAGTGCAGATAGCGCGGCCCGTAGCCGAAAGTCGTCTGCAGTCCGGTGCGCAGCGCGGCCGCCTGCCGGATGAGCTCGGCACGCCGGTCGCTGATCCGGTCGAGGAAGGCCTGGACTGCCAGGTATCCGTATTCGTCAGCTGCGGCCGCCAGGGCGCGCAGCGCCTCTTCGAGCGTGTCGACACCCTCGAGCAGGTGCGGTGAGCCGTAGACCTCGACGGAGCCGACAGTGAACAGCGGCTCTTCGCTGTCGATCGGCGAATCGGATTCCAGCAGTGCGCGTGCACTGGCCTTCGCCGCCTCGACATCGGGCTGGTCGAAGGGATTGATGCCGATGCTGTAGCCGGTGATGGCGGTGGTGTACTCCCACAGCAGGAACTGCGCCCCCAGCGGATAGTCGACCGCACAGGCGAAGCCCGACGGGGGAGTGGCCTCACCGGTGACTTCACCGACGAACAGCAGCATCGCATCAGCCCGCGCGTCGGAGAAGCCGGGTGCGTCCGGTCCTTCGACGACGACCGGGAGGATGCCCTCGCCGTCCTTGCCGGTCGATTCGGCCAGCAGCTGCTCCAGCCAGGCGCCCAGACCAACGATCGAGGAGGTGGTGCGGGCGATGACGAGCTTGTCGGTCTCCCGGGCGTGGGCAACACCGAGGAACGCGCCGAGCTGGACGGCAGGGTTGTCCGGTGAGTCGTGTTCAAGCTGCGGAGCGATCTCGCGCGCCTCAGCGAGCAGTCCGGCGATGTCGGCGCCGGCCAGGCCGGCCGGCACGAGGCCGAAGGCACTGAGAGCGGAGAACCGGCCGCCGACGCGCGGATCAGCGTAGAAGACCTTGCGGTAGCCTTCCTGCTCGGCCAGCTGCGCCAGCGGCGATCCGGGATCGGTGACGACGACCATGCGGGAGGCGGCTGGAATGCCGGCGGCCTCGAACGCCTCGGCGAAGGCACGGCGCTGCGCCTCGGTCTCGATCGTCGAGCCTGACTTCGATGCCACGACGACAACACTGCGCTGCAGGTCCGTGCCGATGGCTTCGGCGATCTGGCCGGGATCGGTGGTGTCGACGACTTCGAGGAACACACCCGCGGTGGCGCAGATGACCTCAGGGGCCAGCGATGAGCCGCCCATGCCGCAGAGGGTGACATGGTCGATGCCCTCGGCGGCGAGCTCGGCGCGCAGCTTCTCGATCTCGTCGAGCAGCTCGACTGACGATTCCGGCAGGCCCACCCAGCCCAGCCGCTTGGAGGCCTCCGCCTCGGCGGCGTCGCCCCACAGCGTGGCATCACCGGAGGCGATGCGCGAGGCGGTGCGGGCGGTGACGAGATCGCGGACCTCGTCCTCGAATTCGGCGGGGGAGGGATAGCCGAATGACAGTGTCATGACTGTGCTCCTTCAAGCTGCTGGGTGACGGTCTCGACGAGTTCTGCCCAGCTGGCGTCGAACTTCTCCAGGCCCTCTCGCTCAAGGACGTCCATCACCTCGGCGTAGTCGATGCCCATGATCGCCAGCGTGTCGAAGAGCTCATCGGCCTCGGTGTGCCGATCGACGACCGTGTCGCCGTGCAGCTCACCATGGTCGGCGAAGGCCTCCAGGGTCTTCTCCGGCATCGTGTTGACCACACCCTCGGTGACGAGCTCGCTGACATAGAGCGTGTCAGGGTAGGCAGGATCCTTGGTGCCCGTCGACGCCCACAGCGGCCGCTGGCGGTGCGCACCGGCAGCCTCGAGGACGTCCCAGCGCTCACTGTCGAACAGCTGCGTGCAGATCTCGTAGGCCAGGCGGCAGTTCGCGATGCCGGCCTTGCCCTTGAGGCTCAGCGCCTTCTCCGAGCCGATGGCATCGAGGCGCTTGTCGATCTCCGAATCGACGCGGGAGACGAAGATCGAGGCGACCGAGTGGATGCGGGAGATGTCGCGGCCGGCCTCGCGGGCGCGTTCGAGACCGCTGATGAACGCCTCGACGACCTTCCGGTAGCGGTCGAGAGCGAAGATGAGGGTGACGTTGACGCTGATGCCCTCACCGAGGGTGCGGGCGATGGCGAGCATGCCCTCCTCGGTGGCGGGGATCTTGATGAGGATGTTCGGCCGGTCGATCATCTCCCACAGCTTGCGCGCACACTCGACGGTCCCCTCGGTGTCGTGCGCGAGAAGGGGAGGCACCTCGATCGACACCCGTCCGTCGACGCCGCCGGAGGCCCGGTAGATCGGTGCGAGGATGTCGGCGGCCTGCGCAACGTCGTGACAGGTGAGCGCATCGATGGCCTCGTCGACACTGGCGCCGAAGGCAGCAAGCTCGCGGACTTGCGCATCGTAGGCTTCGCCGTCGGCCAGCGCGGCGGCGAAGATCGTCGGGTTCGTCGTCACACCCACAACGCTCCTGTCGACGATGAGCGAGCCGAGCGACCCGGAGGTAATCCGGCCGCGGGACAGGTCGTCGAGCCACACCGAGACCCCGGCGCGGCTGAGCTGGGCGAGTCGATCAGTCATCATCGTCCTTCCACTGCTGAGATGCTGTCTTCTGCTGCTGCGACGACGGCTTCGGCGGTGATGCCGAACTCCTCGTACAGGCGCTTGTAGTCAGCCGAGGCGCCGAAGTGCTCCAGCGAGACAGCCCGGCCGTAGGTGCCGAGGAACTGGTGCCAGCTCTGGGCGGTACCGGCCTCGACGCTGACCCGCGCGTGGACCTCTGCCGGCAGCACCGAGTTGCGGTAGTTCTCGTCCTGGGCGGCGAACCATTCGAAGCACGGCATCGAGACGACGCGCACGGCGCGGCCCTGCTCGGCCAGCGTCTCGGCGGCAGCCAGGGCGATCTCGACCTCCGAGCCGGAGGCGAGCAGGATGACATCCGGGGTGCCGGTGCAGTCCTTGAGGATGTAGCCGCCCTTGGCCGTCTCCGAGGCGGGGGCCAGGGCGGTGCGGTCGAGCACCGGGACGGCCTGGCGGGTGAGGACGAGGCCGGAGGGCCCGTCAGCGCGTTTGAGGATCTGCTTCCACGCCTCGGCGGTCTCGTTGGCATCGGCGGGACGCACGACGTCGAGGCCGGGGATCGCGCGCAGCGAGGACAGGTGCTCGACCGGCTGGTGGGTCGGGCCGTCCTCGCCTAGGCCGATCGAGTCGTGGGTCCACACGAAGATGTTGGGCACCTGCTGCAGTGCGGCCAGGCGGACGGCCGGGCGCTGGTAGTCGGAGAAGACGAGGAAGGTGCCGTTGTACGGGCGGGTCGGGCCGTGCAGGGCGATGCCGTTGCAGATGAGGCCCGCGGCGAACTCGCGGATGCCGAAGTGCAGGTTACGTCCGTAGAGCTCGCCTGAGAACATCTCCGAGCTGCGCTCCGGCGGCAGGAAGGAGGCGGCGTCCTTGATGAGTGTGTTGTTCGAGCCGGCGAGGTCAGCCGAACCGCCCCACAGCTCCGGCAGTGCCTCGGCGATCGCGTTGAGCACCTTTCCGGAGGCCGCACGGGTGGCCACACCCTTGGCATCGGCGTCGAAGACCGGGAACAGCTCATCCAGGTTCTCCGGCAGCTCACCGGAGACCAGCCGGTCGAGCAGAGCGGCGCGATCGGGCTGCTCGCTGCGCCACTGCTCGAAGCGCTTCGACCAATCGGCGTGCGCTTCGGCTCCGCGGTCGCGGACCTGGCGGGCATGGGCGAGGACATCGTCGTCGACGGCGAAGTCGGCCTCTGGGTCGAAGCCGAGGATCTTCTTCGTCGCTGCGATCTCCTCAGCGCCGAGGGCCGCGCCGTGGGAGGCGCCGGTGCCCTGAGCGGTCGGGCTCGGCCAGGCGATGATCGTCGACAGGCGGATGAACGACGGGCGCGGATCGGCCTTGGCGGCCTCGACAGCGGCGTGCAGGGCGTCGATGTCCTCGGTGTAGTCACCGTCGTTCAGGAAGTCGACGTGCTGGACGTGCCAGCCGTAGGCCTCGTAGCGGGCGGAGACGTCCTCGGTGAAGGCGATCGAGGTGTCGTCCTCGATCGAGATGCGGTTGTCGTCCCAGATGACGATGAGGTTGCCGAGGTTCTGGGTGCCGGCCAGGGAGGATGCCTCTGAAGACACGCCCTCCTGCAGGTCGCCGTCACCGGCGATGACGAAGACGCGGTGATCGAAAACCGACTCACCGGCAGCAGTGTCAGGATCGAAGAGGCCGCGTTCGCGGCGTGCGGCCATCGCCATGCCGACTGCGGAGGCCAGTCCCGAGCCGAGCGGGCCGGTGGTGATCTCCACACCGTCGGTGTGGCCGACCTCCGGGTGGCCGGGAGTCAGGGAGCCCCACTGGCGCAGCGCCTTGAGATCGCCGAGTTCGAGGCCGTAGCCGCTGAGGTAGAGCTGGACGTACTGGGTCAGGCTGGAGTGACCGGCAGAGAGGACGAAGCGGTCACGGCCGATCCACTGCGGGTCCGCCGGGTCGTGGACCATCGCATGCTGATAGAGGTAGTAGGCGACCGGAGCCAGGCTCATCGCCGTGCCGGGATGACCGTTGCCGGCCTTCTGCACGGCATCGGCAGCGAGCAGGCGGGCAGTGTCAACTGCAGTGCGGTCCGCAGCGAACCAGGGGAGGGAGCTCATGTGAGTGAATCAATCCTTCTCATCAACGGTAATCCACCACCGACTCTACCCGCCGAGATGAGCTGCGCGGAACCGCGCAGGCCCCCTTTCGGCACCGGCTGACAGATACCTCACACACGGCGCGCGCGTACACCGGCTGACCACGCACGAAGTCTGGCAGCAGGCGGACACGGCGGCAGCGGGCGGAAGTGGAATTTAACTCGACGACGAGTAGAATAATGTCCGTTGGCTGACAGCCGCCCAAAGCGCAGCTGAACAGCCTCGCCCCTGTTCGAATGAGGAAGTGACTTGAGCGACGTGACTGCCGACCAGAACCGTGCCGCCCTCTCTGAGGAGAAGCCGCTGCAGCGGATCGCCGATGAGACGACGCGTGGGTCGAAGCCCCGCAGCCGGTTCATGGCCTTCATCGCGCTGACGAAGCCGCGCATCATCGAGTTGCTGCTCGTCACCACCGCCCCGGTGATGTTCCTCGCCGCCCAGGGCCTGCCGAGCCTGTGGCTCGTGCTCACCACCCTCATCGGCGGTTCTGCTGCCGCCGCCTCGGCGAACGTCTTCAACTGCTATCTCGACCGCGACATCGATGCGAAGATGCACCGGACCGAGAACCGCCCGCTCGTCACCGGTGAGGTCTCCGCCCGTGAGGCGCTCGTCTTCGCCTTCGCGCTCGGCATCGGCTCGATCTTCTGGATGGGCGGCTTCACCAACTGGGTCGCCGCCGGCCTGACCGCCACCGCGATCCTGCTCTACGTCGTCTTCTACACGATCATGCTCAAGCGCCACACCACCCAGAACATCGTCTGGGGCGGCGCCGCCGGCTGCATGCCGGTGCTCATCGGCTGGTCGGCTGTCACCGGTTCGGTCAGCTGGGAGCCGTTCATCCTGTTCCTCGTCGTGTTCTTCTGGACGCCGCCGCACTACTGGCCGCTGGCCATCAAGTACAAGGCCGACTACGACGCCGCCGGCGTGCCGATGCTGCCGTCGAAGGTCCCGCCGACGAGCGTGGGCCGGCAGATCATCTGGTACGGCTGGGCAATGGTCGCCGCCAGCCTCGCGCTCATCCCGGTCGCCCCGATGGGCCCGATCTACATCGCCACCGCTGTACTGGCAGGCGCCTGGTTCATGTACCAGTGCTACGCCCTCGTCAAGCGAGCGAAGAAGGGCTTCTCCGGCACCCAGCTGCGCGCCATGAAGGTCTTCCACGGCTCGATCACCTACCTGTCGGTGCTGTTCCTCGCCGTCGCCGTCGACCCGTTCTTCAACCCGTTCTTCGGCTGACGCACCACTCCAGCTCTCATCTCAGGTCCGGCTCCGATGCCGGGCCTGAGTCGTGTCCGGGGGCCGATATACTTCAAGCACCGACCGCACCGAACCCCGACGCTGCGGCGCAACGAGCACTGGAGAGTCTGTGAGCGAGCACGCTGGTTCCCCTGCCGATTCCGATGTCGCCGAGTCTGACGCCGCCGCTGGCCCCGCCGCCGAGGCGGTGGTCGCCGCTGCAGAGTCCGAACGGGTCAGCGTCGCGACCGAAGAGGAGCTGAAGTTCGCCCCGGCTCCCGAGCAGCCGATCCCCGACCTCTCCGGCCTGGCACATGAGGTCGGCGGGGAGTCGATGCAGCTTGATGCCGTGTACTTCGACTCCCCGGACTTCCAGCTCTCGCGCGCGAAGCTCACCCTGCGCCGGCGCACCGGCGGCACGGATGCCGGCTGGCACCTCAAGCTGCCGGCCGGCAGCGCCCGCACCGAGATGCACGTGGACCTGTCCGACGGCGACGAGCTCCGCGTGCCTGCCGAACTGCTCGCCGTGGTCCGTGAGGAAGTCGGGCAGGTGCCGCTCATCCCGGTCGCCCTGCTCAGCACCGCCCGCACCACCACGCTGCTGGCCGAACGCGCCGGCGACCCGGCTGTGGCTGAGCTCAGCGACGATCACGTCACCGCCGTGCGCTTCGCCCGCCCGGGTGTGGCCGCAGCCCGGTCTGAGTGGCGCGAACTCGAAGTCGAGCTCGTCGAGGCCGGCACTGGGCAGGCGCTGCTCGACGGGATCGCCGAGGTCTTCACCGCAGCCGGCATCGAACCGGCTGAGGCCCCCTCGAAGCTCGCCCGCGCGCTCGGCACAGCGCCCCAGCTGGCAGCCAAGCGGACGCTGACCCGCAAGTCACCGCTGGTCGAGACGGTGCTCGCCGCGATGGCCGAGCACATCGGCGTGCTGCAGCACCGCGAGCAGGACGTCGCCGTCGACGCCCCGGATGCCGTGCACAAGGCCCGGGTGGCCTCCCGGCGGCTGCGCAGCATCCTCAAGACCTTCGCCCCGCTCTTCGACGCCAACTCCGTCACCCGGCTGCGCGAGGAGCTCAAATGGTTCGCCACCCGGCTCGGCTACGCCCGCGATGCCGAAGTGCAGCTCGAACGGCTCCCGCGCCTTCTCGACGACCTGCCTGCCGAGGCGATCACCGACGGGGTGGCCGAGCAGATGACGCAGATGCTCACCGCCCATCACCGCAAATCGGTCTCCAACGTCAAGCGCACCCTGTCGACAGCGCGCTACCGCAAGCTGCTCGCCTCCCTCCAGCACTGGCTGGAGGACCCGCCGTTCAACCCCGGCTGGGACGCGACCGCACCGACCGGCAAGGCGTATCGGCCGATGCTCGACGAGGCGATCGCCAAGGTGCGCCGACAGCAGCGCAAGGTGCGCACCACCTCGGGCGCGGAGCAGCTCGTCCACCGGCACGAAGTGCGCAAGAAGGCCAAGGTCGTCCGCTACGTCTGCGAGGCGCTGTCACTGGCACTCGGCAAGCCTGCCGCCGAGGCGGCTGAGGCGTGGGAGGCGGTCACCGAGCACTACGGTGAGCTCAACGACGCCGCCGTCGCCCGCGAATGGATCCAGCAGCTGGGGCGCCGGGCCGAGGAGGACGGGCATCCGTCATTCACCTATGGGGTGCTGTTCGGCACTCAGCTGCACCACACGGAGGCATCGCTCAAGGACGCCGACCGGGTGCTCAAGAGGGCATTCGAGACGAAGCTGTGAGCGCTGCGTCCCGGTTCTCGGCAGCCGGTGCCGCAGGCTCGGCGTCGCGGAGTGCTGGGCGGCGGTAGAGGGAGTCGACGGCGACTGTTGTGGCGGCGACCATGAAGCACACGCCGAGCAGGTGGGCTGCGACGAGCAGCTCGGGCAGGCCGGTGAAGTACTGGATGTAGCCGATGACGCCCTGGGCGAGTTCGATGACGAGCAGCACCGTGAAGGCCTTGGCCGGGAAGGTCAGGCCCTGGCGACGGGCCATGAGCACGGCTGCGATCGTGGCCGCCACGAGGATCCAGACCGGGATCGCGTGGAGGCGGGAGATGATGACGGTGTCGAAGCCGTTGCGGGCGCTGAGCGCATCGCCGGCATGCGGGCCGGCACCGGTGACGAGCACTCCGAGGATGACGACGAGGGCGGTGAGCCCGCCGATCACCCAGCCGATCATCCACAGACCGGGTGTGCCCAGCGGTGTCGCCGGCCGGCCGGCATCACCGGTGCGCCTGAGCATGAACGCTGAGATCGCCACGGCGATCGCCGAGGGCACGAAGTGGCTGGCGACGATCCACGGATTGAGCTGCATGCGCACGCTGATGCCGCCGACGACCGCCTGCGAGACGACGATGAGGGCAAGAGCGATGACCGACCAGAAGATCTCCGGGCGGGTTCGGCGCATCCGCCACACCGCGATGAGGGTGAAGATGCAGTACAGGCCGAGGAAGATCGCCAGCACCCGGTTGCCGAACTCGATGTAACCGTGGATGCCCATCTCCGGGGTGTTCGTCAGCGAGTCCTCGGTGCAGCGCGGCCACGTCGGGCAGCCGAGCCCGGAGCCGGTGAGCCTGACCGTGCCGCCGGTCATGATGATCCCGGACTGGGCCAGCAGCATGATCCACGCAACGGCGCGGATGAATCGGTTGGGCTGGCGGGGCATGAACCGGGAGGCGAAGCTGGTGCGCTCTGCCGCCGGCTGTGAGGTCGTGGCGGTCATGTGCCGATTATCTCATTTGGCATCGAAGGAGAAGAACCGGACCCCTGTGACAATACCCACGAGTGTCCAGGCGGCCATGACCGCCAGCGCGGTGACGTCGATACCGCTGGTGAGCACGGCCGTGCGCATCGCATCGCCCAGGGCCCCGGAGGGCAGCCAGGACACGATCGCACCCCAGGTGCCGGGGTGAGTGAGCAGCAGCCCGCCGAGTGAGGCCATGAGCACCCACAGCAGGTTCGCCAGCGCCAGAGTCGCCTCCGCGCGGATGGTTCCGGCCATGACGAGTCCCCACACGAGGAACATCGCCGTGCCGAGGAACGCGGTGAGCACAACACCGAGGATGTGCACACCGCTGTCGAAGCCGAGCACGAGTGCGAGCACGGCGATGAGGACGAACTGGATGACGACGACGCAGCAGGTGGCGATGAATTTCCCGGCGATGAGCCCGCGCACACCCAGGGGAGTGGTCGCCAGCTGCCGCAGCACCCCATAGCGGCGGTCGAAAGCGGTGGCGATCGCCTGCCCGGTGAACGCACTTGAGCCGATCGCCAGGCTCAGCACCCCGGCGGTGGCGACGTCGACAGGCCGGCGGCCGCCCAGGTCGACGCCGAGCGCCTCGAGGATCGAGGTGGTCGCCAGGCCGAAGAGGATGATCGCTGGCAGGATGATCGAGACGAGCAGCTGTTCACCGTTCTGCAGGAACGTGCGGATCTCGAAAGCAGCCTGCGCCCGGACCCGCGCGCTGGCCGGTGCCGGGCCCGAGGCGGTCGTCACCGCGCCCGAGGTGGTGGTCTGGGGTGTCGGATCGGTCACCGCAGGCTCCTTCCGGTCAGGTCGAGGAAGACGTCGTTGAGGGTGCGGCCGGTGACGGCGAACTCCTCGCAGGCGACATCGTGGTCTGCCAGCAGCCTGGTGATCGCAGCGAGGTCGGCAGGTGTGATGTCCCCGCGCAGCAGCGTGGTCGCTGTATCCCCGGGAGCCTGGTCGACGGTGCCGTGGGCTGCGAGTCCGCAGCGCACCTCAGCAGGCAGGGGAGTCTCGGTGACGATGCGCAGCATCCGGTTGCCGCCGCCGTTCATGAGCTGACGCGGTGTGCCGGCGGCGATGACGCGGCCGTGGTCGATGATGGTGATCTCATCGGCCAGCTGCTGGGCGTCGTCCATGTCGTGAGTGGTGAGGACGACGCAGGCACCGGCTCGGCGCTGCTCGTCGATGACTTCGTGGACGACGAGCGCGGCCTGCGGGTCGAGGCCGGCGGTCGGCTCGTCGAGGAACAGCAGGCGCGGCCGGCCGATGAGGGCTGCGGCCAGCCCGACGCGCTGGCGCTGCCCTCCGGATAGGCGCCGGATCGACCGGTCGGAAAACGAGGTGATGCCCAGCCGCTCGGCAAGCTCTGTGACGTCGAGAGGGGAGGCGTACAGGCGTGAGAGGTGCGTGAGCACCGCCAGCGGGCGGGCGGCCATCGGCAGGCCGCCGTCTTGGAGCATGACGCCGGTCAGCCCTGCGGTGAAGGTGTGTTCGGCGACGGGATCGCGGCCGAAGATGCGCACCGTGCCGGCACTCGGCCGGTGCAGTCCGACGGCACAGGCGATGGTCGTCGACTTCCCCGCGCCGTTGGGTCCGAGGATCGCGTGGACGGTCCCGGCATCGGCACGCAGGGAGACCTCGTCGACGGCGCGCTGGCCGGTGCGGTAGGAGAAGGCCAGGCCGTCGATGGTGAGCGGTGCAGGCGATGCAGGGGTGTCAGACACGCGTACCATCGTAGCCGTGCCCGAGAGCCGACACTTTAGGGTGCCCTTTGTTTACATGGAACAATTTAGAACACAATACTGTTGTCTAAAGCAGAGTCACTGGTATCGTCGGCGGAAAGCGGGGTGAAACTCATGGCTGCCCAGCATGCTCCACAGCGCAAGTCGCGCACACACGAAGACGTCAAAACCCGGCACCGGGTGCTGGCCTCTGTCCTCGACCAGGGGCCCGTCAGCGCCTCAGCGGTGGCGAAGTCCATGGATCTCACCGCCGCCGCGATCCGCCGGCACCTCGACGCCCTGGCTGATGAGGGCCTCGTCGAGGTCCGCGACCTGGCCGGGACGAAGATCGGCCGTGGCCGGCCGGCACGCCAGTACGTGGTGACCGCCGAAGGCCACGCTGAGATCAGCCACAGCTACGACGACCTCGCCGTCGACGTGCTCGACTTCCTCGCCCGCAAGGACGGCCGTGAGGCAGTCGCCGAGTACGCCGCCGAATACGTCGAAGGGCTGCGGGCGCGTCTGCGCTCGAGGCTGTCGCAGAACGCCGAGACGATTCCCAGCCGCTCCCGCGAACTGGCCCAAGCGCTCTCCGCCGAGGGATTCGCCGCCTCGGCCACCCCGGTGGCCGTCGGCACCCCGCTGGAGGCGATGCAGCTGTGCCAGGGACACTGCCCGATCCAGAACGTCGCCGAGGCCTACCCCGAGTTCTGCGAACAGGAACTCGAGATGTTCTCCGACTACCTCGGGGTCGACGTCCGCCGCCTGTCGACACTGGCCGGCGGAGGCCACGTCTGCACGACCCACATTCCCACCTCTGTCGTCAACCGCCCGTTGATCGACCAGAACGATCGCACACAAGGAGGCTCAAGGTGACTGACACCACCGAGACCAACCCGATTCTTGAGGCCAATCCTGAGCTTCACGACATCGGCAACTACGCCTACGGCTGGCACGATGAGAACGATGCCGGCGCCACCGCCGAACGCGGCCTGAGCGAAGAGGTCGTCCGCCGGATCTCGGCTCTGAAGGAGGAGCCGGAGTGGATGCTCAACCGCCGCCTCAAGGCCCTGCGCCTGTTCGACAAGAAGCCGATGCCGCACTGGGGCGCTGACCTCACCGACATCAACTTCGACGACATCAAGTACTTCGTCCGCTCCACCGAAGGTCAGGTGCAGTCCTGGGAGGACCTGCCCGAGGACATCAAGAACACCTACGACCGCCTCGGCATCCCCGAGGCTGAGAAGCAGCGCCTGGTGGCAGGCGTGGCCGCCCAGTACGAGTCCGAGGTCGTCTACCACAAGATCAACGAGGAGCTGGAGCGCCAGGGCGTCATCTTCCTCGACACCGACACCGGCCTGCGCGAGCACCCGGAGATCTTCGAAGAGTACTTCGGCTCGGTCATCCCGGCCGGCGACAACAAGTTCTCGGCCCTCAACACCGCAGTGTGGTCCGGCGGGTCGTTCATCTACGTGCCCAAGGGCGTCCACGTCGAGATCCCGCTGCAGGCCTACTTCCGGATCAACACCGAGAACATGGGTCAGTTCGAGCGCACCCTCATCATCGCCGACGAAGGCTCCTACGTGCACTACGTCGAGGGCTGCACCGCACCGATCTACAAGTCCGACTCGCTGCACTCGGCTGTCGTCGAGATCATCGCGAAGAAGGACGCCCGCGTGCGCTACACGACCATCCAGAACTGGTCGAACAACGTGTACAACCTCGTCACCAAGCGTGCGATCGCCGAAGAGGGCGCGACGATGGAATGGGTCGACGGCAACATCGGCTCGAAGGTCACCATGAAGTACCCGGCGATCTGGCTGACCGGCCAGCACGCCCGCGGTGAGACCCTGTCGGTGGCGTTCGCCGGCGGCGGCCAGCACCAGGACACCGGTGCCAAGATGGTCCACGCCGCACCGAACACCCACTCGTCGATCGTGTCGAAGTCCGTGGCCCGCAACGGCGGCCGCGCCGGCTACCGCGGCCTCGTGCACGTCCACCCGAAGGCCAAGGGCTCATCGAACACCGTGCTGTGCGACGCCCTGCTCGTCGACAACATCTCACGCTCGGACACCTACCCCTACATCGACATCCGCGAAGACGATGTCTCCCTCGGCCACGAGGCCACCGTCTCCAAGGTCAGCGAGGATCAGCTGTTCTACCTCATGAGCCGCGGCCTCGACGAGACCGAGGCGATGGCGATGATCGTGCGCGGCTTCGTCGAGCCGATCGCCCGTGAGCTGCCGATGGAGTACGCCCTCGAGCTCAACCGCCTCATCGAGCTGCAGATGGAGGGCGCGGTCGGCTGATCGAGCCACCGCACCCATCCAGGCACCCACGTCTCACACAGGAGAGAACACTCAATGACACAGACTCTTGAGAACCCGAGCGAGGTCCAGGTTCCGGCGAAATCCCGCAGTGAACGGACCCGCAGCTTCTCAGTCGCCGACTTCCCGCAGATCACCGGACGGGAAGAGGAATGGCGCTTCACCCCGGTGCGCAAGCTCACCGACCTCCTCGACGACGCCGGCACCGGCCAGTCGCTCAACCTCAGCCAGGATCTGCCGGCAGGGGTCACCCAGGAGGTCATCGACCTGGAGGCCGCCCGCACGATGGGCGTGCTCGAGCCTGAGGATCGCCCGGCTGCGATCGCCGCGAACCAGGCACCCGGCGTGCTTCACTACGATGTGCCCGCCGGCGCCGAGCTCGACAAACCGGTCATCATCCACGCTGACGGCGTGGAAGGCCAGACCGTCCACGGCCACGTCGTCGTCACCGTCGGCGCCAACGCCAAGGCCACCATCGTCGTCGAACACGAGGGCAAGGCCCGCTACTCCGAGCTCGTCTCGCTGCTCATCGGTGAGGGTGCAGAGGTCACCTTCGCTTCCATCCAGCTGTGGGAGGACGGATCGGTCCACCTCGGCCAGCACGACGCGCTCGTCGGCAAGGACGCTCAGTTCAAGCACATCGCCATCTCGCTTGGCGGAGACATCGTGCGCCTGAACTCCAACGTCCGCTACGACGGCCCCGGCGGCGAGGCCGAGCTGCTCGGCCTGTACTTCGCCGACGCCGGCCAGCACCTGGAGCACCGCACCTACATCGACCACAACACGCCGAAGGCGACCTCCAACGTGCTGTACAAGGGCGCGCTGCAGGGCACCGACGCACACAGCGTGTGGATCGGCGATGTGCTCATCCGTCCCGAGGCCCTGGGCATCGACACCTACGAGCTCAACCGCAACCTCATCCTCACCGAGGGCGCACGAGCCGATTCGGTGCCGAACCTGGAGATCGAGACCGGTGACATCGAAGGCGCCGGCCACGCATCGTCGACTGGTCGCTTCGATGAGGAGCACCTGTTCTACCTCATGAGCCGCGGCATCCCGGAGACCGTCGCCCGACGCCTGGTGGTGCGTGGCTTCTTCAACGAGGTCATCCAGCAGATCCGCGTGCCCGAGATCGAGGAAGTCCTCACCGAGCAGATCGAGGACGAGCTGTCGCGGAGCATGATGTGAGTCTGCACGAAGCGTGCAAGGCCAGTGCTGTCCCGGCCGGCGAAGCGCTGCGCGTCGTCATCGACGAACGCGAGATCTGCATCGCCCGCACCGAGGACGGCACCGTCCACGCGATCGACGACCTGTGCACCCACGGCGAGGTCTCACTCGCCGAAGGGGAGATCATGGACTGCTCGATCGAGTGCTGGCTGCACGGCTCCGCCTTCTCACTGACCACCGGACAGCCGCTGACCCCGCCGGCCTCCGAACCGGTCGCCGTGTATCCGTGCGAAGAGCGCGACGGCGTCGTCTACGTCGACCTCACCCCGGCAGCGGCCAACTGATCCTCACCGAACGAACAACACCAAAGGACTGAAACCATGGCAACTCTTTCCATCCGCGACCTGCACGTCAGCGTCCAGACCGAATCCGGCCCCAAGGAGATCCTCAAGGGCGTCGACCTGGGGCTCAACTCCAACGAGACCCACGCGATCATGGGCCCCAACGGCTCGGGCAAGTCGACCCTGGCCTACGCCCTGGCCGGCCACCCGAAGTACGAGATCACCTCCGGCACCGTCACCCTCGACGGAGAGGACATCACCGAGATGTCCCCGGACGAGCGCGCCCGCGCCGGCCTGTTCCTGGCCATGCAGTACCCCGTCGAGGTTCCCGGCGTGACCGTGACGAACTTCCTGCGCTCGGCCAAGACCGCCATCGACGGCGAGGCCCCGAAGCTGCGCACCTGGACCAAGGAGCTCTCCGGCGCGATGAAGGACCTGCGCGTCGACCCGGCGTTCGCCGCCCGCAACGTCAACGAGGGCTTCTCCGGTGGTGAGAAGAAGCGCCACGAGATCCTCCAGATGGAGATGCTCAAGCCGCGCTTCGCGATCCTCGACGAGACCGACTCCGGCCTCGACGTCGACGCCCTGCGCATCGTCTCCGAGGGTGTCAACCGCGCCAAGGAGAAGACCGATGTCGGCATCATGCTCATCACCCACTACACCCGCATCCTGCAGTACATCACCCCGGATCGCGTGCACGTGCTCTACAACGGCCGCGTGGCTGAGTCCGGCGGACCGGAGCTGGCCGAGCGCCTCGAGAACGAGGGTTACGACCGCCTCGCCCTGCAGGACGCCTGATCACCACGCTCACCTCAATGCTCCGCCCTGCTGACATCGACCGCATCCGCAACGACTTCCCGATCCTCGATCGGGAAGTCGGCGGGCAGCGGCTGGTGTATCTCGACTCCGGTGCCACCGCGCAGAAGCCGCGCCAGGTCATCGATGCGATCGATGAGTTCTACCAGCGGCGCAACGCCGCGGTGCACCGGGGTGCGCATCAGCTGGCCGTCGAAGCCACTGATGCGTTCGAGGCCGGGCGCGAGGCGGTGGCGGCCTTCGTCGGGGCCGCCGCCGACGAGGTGTGCTGGACGAAGAACGCCACGGAGGCGCTCAACGTCGTCGCCCTCGGCATGGCGCATGCCTCAGCAGGGCTCGGGGGAGCAGAAGCGCAGCGCTTCCGGCTCGGTCCCGGCGACTCGATCGTCGTGACCGAGATGGAGCACCACGCCAACCTCATCCCGTGGCAGCAGACCGCAGCGCTCACCGGCGCCCAGCTGCGCTGGCTGCCGCTGACCGACGACGGCCAGCTCGACCTCACTGAGCTCGACACCATCGTCGATGAGACGACGAAGGTGCTGGCCTTCACCCACGTCTCGAACGTGCTCGGCACCATCAATCCCGTCGAGCGGCTCGGCGAGCGCGCCCGCGCCGTCGGCGCCTACACGGTGCTCGATGCCTGCCAGTCGGTGCCGCACCTGCCGGTCAACCTGCACGACCTCGACGTCGACTTCGCAGCCTTCTCCGGTCACAAGATGCTGGGACCCACCGGCATCGGCGCACTCTACGGCCGCTCTGAGCTGCTCAACGCTCTCCCGCCGGTCATCACCGGCGGCTCGATGATCACGACCGTCGACATGGAATCGGCTGCGTTCATGCCCGCCCCGCAGCGGTTCGAAGCCGGCACCCAGCCGATCGCCGAGATCGTCGGCCTGCATGCCGCAGTCGACTTCCTCGGCTACTACGGCATGGAAGAGCTCGCCGCCCACGAGGCGCAGATCGCCGCCCGGCTCATCGACGGCATTGCCCAGATCCCGGGAATCCGGCGGATCGGCCCGCCAGCTGACGAGGCGAGCATCGCTGCGGTGTCCTTCGACGTCGACGGCGTGCACGCCCACGACGTCGGCCAGGTGCTCGACAGCCGCGGCATCGCCGTGCGCGTCGGCCACCACTGCGCCCAGCCGCTGCACCGCCGCTACGGCCTGACCGCCACTACCCGGGCCAGCGCTTCGGTCTTCACCACGGAGGCCGACTGCGATGCCTTCCTGGCAGCGCTGGCAGAGGTGCGGCCCTTCTTCGGACTGGCATGAGAGAAGCGAGGACACCATGAGCGATCTGCAGCAGCTGTACCAAGAGGTCATTCTCGACCACGCCAAGCGCCGCTGCGGCAATCTGCCGCTGACCGGCGCACCCGAGAACGGCGACGCACTGTTCGGCTCCTCCCACCAGGTCAACCCGACCTGCGGAGACGAGATCACCGTCGAGGCGCTCTACGACCCTGCCGCCGAGAGCCTGCACATGCGCTGGGACGGCGCCGGCTGCTCGATTTCGATGGCCTCGGCCTCAGTGCTGGCCGAGATGCTCGACGAGCTGGCACCGGACCGGTTCGCCGAGGTGGAAGCCAGCTTCCACGAGCTCATGCACTCCCGTGGGCGCGGGCACGCCGACGAGGAGCTGCTCGGCGATGCTGCCGCGTTCGAGGGAGTCTCGAAGTTTCCTGCGCGCATCAAGTGCGCGCTGCTGGCCTGGATGGCATTCAAGGATGCCTTCGTGCAGGCGCAGGCGGCCGCCGAGGGCCGCTGACCCGTATGCTGACAGTACGAGGAGGACACTATGCCTGAAGTGATCGACCAACCGACTAACGCCACACCCGAAGAGGTCATCGACGCGCTCATGGACGTCGTCGACCCGGAGCTCGGCGTCAACATCGTCGACCTGGGACTCGTCTACGGCGCGTCCGTTGAGGACGACGGCACTGCCGTCGTCGAGATGACCCTGACCTCGGCGGCCTGCCCGCTGACCGACGTCATCGAGGACCAGTGCGCCCAGCAGCTCGAGGGCATCGTGCCGGCCTACCGCATCAACTGGGTGTGGATGCCGCCATGGGGCCCCGAGCGCATCACCGAGGACGGCAAGGAGCAGATGCGCGCCCTCGGCTTCAACATCTGAGCCCACCACACGCAAAAGGGGCCGGTGAGCAGTCAGACTGCTCACCGGCCCCCATTTCTGGGCTGATCAGATCCGGCCAGCGGAGAACGTATCGCACGCGGCGGGATCGCCGTCCTCATACCCGTGCATGAACCAGGTCTCGCGCTGTTCGGAGGACCCGTGTGTGAAGTTCTCCGGTGTCACCCGGCCCTGCGCCTTCTGTTGGATCCGGTCATCGCCAACCGCCTCGGCAGCCGAGACCGCCGAGCGGATGTCCGAGGCCGTCAGCGGCTGCAGGTACGGTTCACCAGTCCCGGCGTCCTTCGTCTTCGAGGCATTCGACGCCCACACTCCGGCATAGCAGTCGGCCTGCAGCTCCAGGCGCACCGCCGAGGACTGCGGGCCGGTGTCACCCTGCTGGGCACGGTTGATGTCACCGGTCAGGCGCTGGATGTGGTGGCCGAACTCATGGGCGATGACATACTCCTCAGCCAGCGGACCCTGACCGGCGCCGTACTGGCTGCGCAGCTGGTCGAAGAACCCGACGTCGAAGTAGGCTGTCTCATCAGCCGGGCAGTAGAACGGGCCCATCGCCGAACTGGCCGCGCCGCAGCCGGTCTGCCACGAACCAGACGTCAGTACCACCTCGGGCCGGTGATACCGCACCCCGAGCCGGGAGGCGCCGCCGCCCCAATAGGTGTTGAGCGAATTCACGGTGCCCACGACACGGCACTCGATGTTGCGGTTGGCGTCCTCACCGGTCTGGCACTGCTCGGCCAGTGACTGTCCGCCGTCCTGCTCACCGACCTGCGAGTAGTCGTAACTAGAGCCCTCGCCGAGGCCCTGGTTGATGAACCCGGGGCCGAAGAGAATGACGCCGAGGATGAGCACGGCGATCGAGCCGATGCCACCGCCGACCTTGATGGGACCGCCCATGCCGCCGCCGGAGCGGCGGGAGACCTGGGAGGTGTCGAGCTGACTGCCGGGATTGAAGGTCATGGCAGTAGCATAGTGTGGGCATCGCGCGCCGGGAATAGGCGCTTTCTGGCCTGACCAGCAATTTCGGAAGGACACATACGTGACGATCACTGTCGCCGTCGACGGTTCCGCCCTCGGCAACCCTGGGCCCGCTGGCTGGGCCTGGTACATCGACGACGACTGCTGGGACGCCGGCGGCTGGAAGAAGGCGACGAACAATCGCGGTGAGCTGCAGGCGGTCATCGAGATCCTCAACGCAACTGCGGATGCCGACACGCCGCTGCACATCCTGTGCGACAGCCAGTACGTCATCAACTCGGTGACGAAGTGGATGCCGAACTGGAAGCGCCGCGGCTGGAAGAAGGCCGACGGCAAGGACGTGCAGAACCGCGACCTCATGGAGGCCCTCGACGCCGCGCTGGCTGGCCGGAGTGTCGAGTTCGAATGGGTCAAAGGTCACAGCAACCACACCCTCAACGATGCCGCCGACGAGCGCGCCCGAGCTGCCGCTGCTGCGTATAAAGACGACACGCCCGTGCCCACCGGCCCCGGCTTCACCGGTGCCGCACGTAAGTCACCGGCTGCCCCTGATACTGCGCCTGCCGCTCCCGAGGCGGTGGCCGCCGCGCCTGCGACCGTCCAGGTCTCATGTGAGCTCGAGCGCGATCTCGCTGACCGCATCGTCGCCGCCGCCCGGGCAGCCGAGCGCAGCCCGCAGGACGAACTCGCCCGGCTCATCCGCTCAGGCGCCGAAGCAGCCTACGGAGAGGACACGCGATGATCTCCGTGCACGATCTTGAGGTGATGGTCGGTGCCCGCACGCTCATGACCGAGGTGAGTTTCCGGGTCGACAAGGGCGACCGTGTCGGCCTCGTCGGCCGCAACGGCGCTGGCAAAACCACCCTGACGAAGGTGCTCATGGACGAAGTGCAGCCCAGCGCCGGCACCGTCTCACGCACCGGCACCGTCGGATACCTGCCGCAGGACCCGCGCACCGGCAATCCGAAGGCCACCGCCATCGAGCGGATCCTCGCCGCCCGCGAACTCGACGTCATCGCCCGCCGGATGCGCAAAGCCGAAGCGCAGATGTCGGATCCGGACCCCGATGTCATGTCCAAGGCGATTGAGAAGTACCCGCGCATCGAAGCCGAATTCATCGCCGCCGGCGGGTACGCCGCCGAATCGGAGGCGCTGAGCATCGCCGCGAACCTCGGGCTCGAAGAGTCCACCATCCGCCAGGGGCTGCAGACACTCTCGGGCGGTCAGCGCCGCCGCGTCGAACTCGCCCGGATCCTCTTCGAGGCACCGGACACGATGATCCTCGACGAGCCGACCAACCACCTCGACGCCGAATCGGTCGCCTGGCTGCGCGGCTACCTCAAAACGTACTCCGGTGGGCTCATCATCATCTCCCACGACCTCGACCTCATCGACGAAGTCGTCAACACCGTCTTCTTCCTCGACGCCACCCGGCAGTGCATCGACATCTACTCGATGACCTACCAGCAGTACCTCAAGCAGCGCGAAGCCGATGAGCGGCGCCGGCGCCGCGAACGGGCCAATGTCGAGAAGAAAGCCGCGGCACTGTCCGCGCAGGCCGACAAGATGCGAGCCAAGGCCACGAAGGCCGTCGCCGCCCAGCAGATGGCCAAGCGCGCCGAGCGGATGCTCTCGGGTCTGGAGTCCGAACGCCAATCGGAGAAGGTCGCGCATCTGCGCTTCCCGGCACCGACTGCCTGCGGCAGGGTGCCGCTGACGGCTGAGGGACTGTCGAAGAGCTACGGATCGACCGAGGTGTTCACCGGCGTCGACCTGGCCATCGACCGCGGCTCACGGGTCGTCGTGCTCGGCTTCAACGGTGCCGGCAAGACGACCCTGCTGACCCTGCTGGCCGGGCTTGAGAAGCCGGACTCCGGTGAGGTCATCGCCGGCCACGGCCTCAAGCTCGGCTACTACGCCCAGGAGCACGAAACCCTCGATGTCAACAAGACCGTGCTGGAGAACATGGTCGCCCACGCCGATCACCTCGATGACACGGCGGTGCGCAATGTGCTCGGCTCGTTCCTGTTCTCCGGCGACGACGTCTACAAGCCGGCCGGCGTTCTCTCCGGTGGTGAGAAGACCCGCCTGGCGCTGGCCACCCTCGTCGTGTCGAGCGCGAACGTGCTGCTGCTCGATGAGCCGACGAACAACCTCGATCCGGCCAGCCGCGAGGAGATCCTCTCAGCGATCCGCCGCTATGAGGGCGCGATCGTGCTCGTCACCCACGACGTCGGCGCGGTCGAAGCGCTGAATCCCGACCGGGTGCTCCTGCTGCCCGACGGCGACGAGGACCACTGGAGCGCCGAGTACCTCGACCTCGTCACCCTCGCCTGAGGCGATCAGAACAGTCGCTCAGAAGCCCTGCTCGTCGAGCAGCGCGTCCTCAGCATCCTCTGCCGAGCCCTGCTTGCGCCGCGCTGACACAGCCGTCGCACCGGCTGTCCGGCTGGCTGCCGCTGCGCTGCGGCGGGCAGCAGTCCTGCGCGGGCCGGCGCTGCCGTACCGCGAGGCACGGCCGGCTGGGGTGCTGGCACGCCCGCGGGAACGGCCGGCGGCAATCGTGTCCTTGTCGACGACGACGTACTCCGTGCGCGGAGCCCGGCCAGCCTGCTCGGCGGCTTCGAGATCACGGCTGATGCGCTCCCGGCGGGCGGCGTAGAAGACGCCACCGAGGATCATGATCCCGAACACGATCCACTGGAACGTATACGACAGGTGGGAACCGGGATCGGTGCTCGGCGGCGGCAGGGATGTCAGGCGCTCAGCCGGGGCCGGGTCCTCGCCTTCGAGCTGCGCGTAGGTCCCGGTATACGGAGCGCTCATGCCCGGCACGATCGCCGGGTCGATGCTGCGGATGGTGTTCTCAGAGGCCGTCTCTCCCGAGGCCTCCTGCGGTGTGCGCAGCCAGCCAGTGATGCTGACCTCCCCAGCCGGGGGAGCAGGAAGAGCGGAGACGTCCGGGGCCTCACCCATCTGGCCGGTGGGCACCCAGCCGCGCACGACAGCCAGCTCGCCTCCGGCCTCGGTGACCAGCGGCACGAGCACATAGAAACCGGCCTGCCCATCGAGGCTGCGGTTGCGCACGAGGATCGTCGAGGAGGCATCGTAGGTGCCGCGGGTCTCAAAGCGCTTCCAGTCGAGCTCATCGGGCAGCGCGGCATCACGCTGAGGCAGGATCGCTGAGAGCGGTTCGGCCTCGCCGTGGTAGTTCGCATTGATGTGGGCGATCTCAGCGTCGCGGGCCTCACGGCGGTTGTTCTGCCAGTTGGCGAGGAATCCGCAGGCGATCGCAGCGACAACCGCCAAGGCGATGTAGCGCAGCCAGCGGGAGGAGAGGATGAAGCGGTAGGAGCTAGCAGCCATCAGCCAGCCCCTGCTGGGATCTCATCGACCGGCACGTCGTCCTTAAGCAGGCCGCGCAGCTGCAGGTACTCGTGCAGGTAGGTCCGGTGATCATCACAGGCCAACCATACTTTTCGCCTCTCCGGGGTGTGAACCCGGGGGTTGTTCCACAGCATCGCGAAGGCCGCCGGGCGACTGCAGGCCCGGGCAGAGCAGCGCAGCTCACTCACGGGTCTCACCGTCCTCCTCACCGGCAGGCGGAGGAGTACCATCCGCATCGGGTTCGACCACGGTGCCCTCTACAACATCGTGCGTTTCCTCGTCGTCGACCTGCCTGCTGTCATGAGCCGGTGTGGAGGCGCTGCCGGGAGAGACCGTGTATCCGCCGATCACCTCCGCGTCGACCACGTCGGACTCGGCACTCGAGGCGCCGCCCGCCTCGGGACCGGAACCGGCACCAGCATCGCTGCGGCCTGCCTGCAGCTCCGGCAGCGGCGGCCCGTCGATCTGCGCGGTCTTGGTCCGGGTGATGTTCTCCTTGCCAGCATTGGCGATCTGTACAGCGATCCACGGGAGGAACACCGCACCGGCCACACACGCCCAGCGCACCCAGCCGGTCGTGACGATGGCCAGGACAAAGCAGGTGATGCGGATGGCCATGGACAGCAGGTAGCGGCGGGAACGGGCGCGGGTGTCGGCTTCGTGAGACTCGTCGGCATCCGTGATGTGCGTGCGTGGTCTCTTCTGTGCCATAGCCTTCCATGACTCGTGCTTTCAGATACAAAAGCCTACCGCCCTATTGTCTCCCAGATACTTAAGGACTTCATCTGTACGTTAGGTTGGAGACATCACACTGCCCGCGCCGTTCCCACGCGGCGATCGCACGAAGAAGGAGCCCCCACACGTGTCTGAATCACGCGTCGTCCTCGTCACCGGCGGCAACCGCGGCATCGGCCGCACCATCGCCGAGGAATTCATCGCCGCAGGCCACAAGGTCGCCGTGACCTCCCGCAACGGCGAGGCACCCGAAGGTGCGCTGGCCGTTGCCGCCGATGTCACCGACACCGCCTCGATCGACGCGGCGTTCACCCAGGTCGAAGACGAGCTCGGCCCGGTCGAGATCGTCGTCGCCAACGCCGGCATCACCAAGGACAACCTGCTCATGCGCATGGACGACGAGGAGTTCGGCGCCGTCATCGACACCAACCTCACCGGCGCCTTCCGCACCGTCAAGCGCGGTATCACCTCGATGATCCGCGCGAAGTACGGCCGCATCGTGCTCATCTCCTCGGTCTCCGGTCTCCTCGGTGTGGCCGGGCAGGCGAACTACTCGTCGTCGAAGGCCGGCCTGGTGGGCCTGGCGCGGTCGATCACCCGCGAGCTCGGTTCGCGCGGCATCACCGCCAATGTCGTGGCACCGGGCTTCATCCGCACCGATATGACCGATGAGCTGCCGGAGAAACAGCAGAAGGAATACCTTGCTCAGATCCCGGCCAAGCGGTTCGCCGAAGCCGAGGAGGTCGCTCGCGTGGTGCGCTGGGTCGCCTCCGATGAGGCCGCCTACATCTCCGGGGCCGTCATTCCGGTTGACGGCGGCCTGGGTATGGGACACTGAACAACGGACTGACCACGGCAGCCTGGCGGCAGGACGCCGGCTGCGAGATCTTGAGAAGGATTGGGGAACATGGGAATTCTTGACGGCAAGCGCATTCTCGTCACCGGCGTGCTGACGGAGGCGTCGATCGCCTTCGCCGCCGCCCGCCTGGCACAGGAGCAGGGCGCAGAGGTCATCCTGTCGTCGTTCGGACGGCAGATGAAGATCACCTCGATCATCGCCGAACGGCTGCCGAAGCCCGCTGAGGTCATCGAACTCGATGCCACCAACGACGAGGACCTGGCCGCACTGCCCGAGCGCCTCGGCGGCAACATCGACGGCATCGTCCACGCGATCGCCTTCGCCCCGAAGGACGCCCTCGGCGGTGTCTTCCTCGACACCCCGTTCGAGTCGGTCGCCAACGCCATGCAGGTCTCGGCGTTCTCGCTGAAGTCGATCGTCATGGCCGCCAAGCCGGTCATGAACCCCGGCGCCGGCGTCGTCGGCCTGACCTTCGATGCAACCGTCGCCTGGCCGGCCTACGACTGGATGGGCGTGTGCAAGGCAGCACTCGAATCGACCAACCGGTATCTCGCCAAGTACCTCGGCAAGGACCAGATCCGCTGCAACCTCGTCTCGGCAGGCCCGCTCAAGACGACGGCTGCCAAGTCGATCCCCGGCTTCGACGCCTTCGAAGACGTCTGGGGCGACCGGGCACCGCTCGGCTGGGACCAGACCGACACCGAACCGGCCGGCAAGGCGATCGTCGCCCTCATGTCGGACTGGTTCCCGGCGACAACCGGTGAGATGGTCCACGTCGACGGCGGTCTCCACTCGACCGGCGCCTGATAGGCCAACCGCCCGCCGGTCGGCGCTCGTCGACCCGCCGGGATCACACGCGCCCGGAAAGCTCGTGCTTTCCGGGCGCTTCTGCGTGCATGGGCGAGGAGAACTCGCGTACCGTAGGAGTCACCTGTTCGTCTGTGAAAGGACACCATGCCGTATCTGGTGATCGGCCGACATGCCAAGGCCGACCGGCCGCCGGTGGACGACTTCGACCGCCCGCTGACCGACGGAGGCTTCGCCGAAGCCGCCCGACTCGGTGAGTTCCTCACCGACTACCCGCTCGACTGCCTCATCAGCTCCGCTGCTCTGCGCACCATGCAGACTGCTCAGGGCGTCGCCGATGCCTTCGCGAAGGCCGGCACCGAGCTGGAGGTGCGTGCCGACGGGGCGCTGTACGACTCCGACGTCGATGACTGGGTGGAGGTCATCAGCACGATTCCGGCTGATTCGACCGGTGCCTACATCGTCGGGCACGAGCCGACGGTCTCGGAGGTCATCACCGAACTGTGCGCCGACTTCGAACTGAACACGAAGTTCAGGCCGTCGTCGATCGCGATCTTCGACCTCCCGGCCTGGGGAGTGGCCGCCGGCGGCTTCCCTCAACCTGAGATCCACTGTTTCCGCGAGTGAGCGGGGCCTCGCTCAGTTCATGCGGCCGGTGACCGCTGCCCAGACGGCGTCGAGCCGGCGGACGGACACTGTCGCATCGGCCACCTCGGCCAGGGCCGGCTTGGGACAGAACGCGATGCCCAGGCCGGCCTCCTGGACCATGAGGGCGTCGTTGGCGCCGTCGCCGATCGCCACCGCCGCCTCAACAGGCATCCCGGCATCTTCGCACAGCTGCCGGAGGAACCGGCGTTTGAACTTCGCGTCGACGACTCGTCCCTCGACCTTGCCGGTGACCTTGCCGCCGGAGATCTCCAGAGTGTTGGCCGCATAGTCGGTGATCCCGAACTGCTCGGCCAGCGGCGCGAGGATCTGGGTGAAGCCCCCGGAGACCAGACCGACCCGGCCGCCGTTCGACTGCACGAGGCTCACGAGTTCGGCCGCCCCGCCGGTTGGGGTCACGGCTGCACGGACATCGTCGAGGACCTTCTCCGGCAGGCCCTTGAGCGTCTTCACCCGGGCGCGCAGGCTCTCTTCGAAGTCGAGTTCGCCGCGCATCGCCTTCTCGGTGACCTTGGCGACCTTCTTCGCCGCACCGGCCTCGGCGGCCAGCAGATCGATGACCTCGTCTTCGATGAAGGTCGAGTCGACGTCCATGACGACGATCTTGGGTGTGGTGCGGGCCAGGGGAGCCGGGACGACGACGACATCAGCGCCCTCGGCGATCTCATGTGCGCGGCTGAGCTGGGCCGGCAGCTGGTCGTCGGTCACAAGCTTGGAGGCAACGGAGAAGGCCGGCTGTGTGCCGCCTGCGACCGTGCGCACGATGCTGATCCTGTGCATGCGCACCAGTCTACGCACGCCGGCATCCGCGCTGTCAGGGAGCCGAGCCTTGCCTGGGTGCAGGGGCCTCGGCGGTCACCGCAGTGACAACCTCGATAGCGGCGGCGTGGACGCGGGCCAGCGCGGCTCCGAGCTGCGCGGGCTGCACGGCTGCCGGGACGAGCACGCTGCGCATCGCCTCGTGGATCTCGAGCGCGGTGATGAGCTGCTGGGCATCGGCCGGGTCGGGTAAGAACGCGGCCACCGCCTCGGCGGCGGCCGGTGGGCCAGTGAGCTCGGCCTGCCAGTCCCGCCACTGCCAGTCGCCAATCCCAGCCGGCACCTCGGGTAAGGCCTCGACAGTCGCCAGCGCCTCCATCGTCGCCTGGCGCAGCTCACGCGACGCCTCGGCGGCACTGACCGCCCCGAGGCCGGCTGAACGCACCGGGGCGCACGGGATGAAGCGCATCGCCGCCTCGGCGTCGATGACGATGAGCGCACGCGCCTGGCCACCTGCTTCGGCGACCGCGACCGACTGGGCGCCGGCCAGCAGCCGGCGGTGGGCCCGGTCGACCTTCGGCACGGTGATCGGCAGGCTCGGATGGATGAGCACACAGCGGATCCGGTCGATGCCAGCCGCCCACAGCCTGGGCAGGGACAGCAGCATCCCAGCCGGCACCTCGGCGGCGGGATCGAGGGCATCATCGGCCATCAGCAGCGGCACCGGGTGCCCGGATGTGAGATACGCCTCAGCGCAGTCATCAGGGCTCGCCCGGCCGGCCAGCCACGCGCTGGCGGTGAGCGCGAACAGCAGGCTCGGCAGGGTCGCATCGAGTTCGGTGCGGGGGTGAGCGGACATTGTGCACACTGTAGAACATGCCCCTGGAGGGGCGAGGAACGGCAGTCTGTTCTGTACTAAGGTTTGGTCTATGAGCGATGTTCTGGTCCTTGACGATGTCCGTGTCCGCCGTGGGGAGAACCTCCTTCTTAACGGTCTGTCCCTGCAGGTGAGCGAAGGGCAGCATTGGACGATCCTGGGTCCCAACGGAGCCGGCAAGACCACGCTGCTCGAACTGGCCTCCGGGCGCATGCACCCCAGCTCCGGCTCCGTCGACATCCTCAGCCACCGCCTCGGGCGCGTCGACGTCTTCGAACTGCGCCCGCGCATCGGGTATGCCTCCCAGCATCTGGCTGCGCGCATGCCGAACTCCGAGAAGGTCATCGACATCATCCTCACCGCCGCCTACGGCGTGCTCGGCCGCTGGACCGAGGCCTATGACGAGGTCGACACCTCCCGGGCCGAGGACCTGCTGGCAGCCTTCGGGATGGAGAAGATGAGCGAACGCCGCTTCGGCAGCCTGTCCGAAGGTGAGCGCAAGCGCGTGCAGATCGCCCGCGCACTCATGACCGACCCTGAGCTGCTGCTGCTCGACGAGCCGGCCAGCGGACTCGACCTCGGCGGGCGCGAAGAGCTGCTGCAGGCGCTGACCGAGATCCTCTCCGCCCGCTACGCACCGACAACCCTCATGGTCACCCACCACGTCGAGGAGATCCCGCAGGGCATCACGCATGCGCTCCTGCTTAAGGACGGCGACGCCGTGGCCGCCGGGCCGATCGAGGAGACCCTGACGGCAGAGAACCTCTCGGAGACGTTCTCGGTGCCTGTCCGCATCGGAGTGGAGGACGGCCGCTACCACGCCCAGGCACGGTACTGAGCCGCCGGCATGGAACTGCATCACATCCTGCTGACGCTGCTCGCCGGCGTCGGCGCCGGAGGGATCAACGCGATCGTCGGCTCCGGCACCCTCATCACCTTCCCGGCTCTCGTCGCCTTCGGCGTGCCGCCGGTTACGGCGACGATGAGCAATGCCGTGGGCCTCATCCCCGGCAACATCGCCTCCTCGTTCGGCTACCGCACGGAGCTGGCCGGGCAGAAGAAGCGGATGCTCCAGCTCATCCCCGCCAGCCTGCTCGGCGCGCTCACCGGTGCGTATCTGCTGCTGCACCTGCCCGAGGATGCGTTCATCACGATCGTGCCGGTGCTGCTCGTGCTCGCCCTGCTGCTCGTGATCTTCCAGCCGATGCTCCAACGACTGCTGCGCGACCGGGCGATGCGCTCAGCCGACCAAGCCGCACCGGCACTCGACGATGCCGGGCCAGCCGGACCGCCGTCGATGTCGATCGGTCGGCACATCGCCGTGTTCATCGCCGTCTACGCCACAGCCGTCTACGGCGGATACTTCGCCGCCGCCCAGGGCATCATCCTCATCGCGCTGCTCGGCATGCTGCTGCCGGAGACCCTGCAGCGCATCAACGGCGCGAAGAACGTGCTCGTCCTGGTTGTCAACACGGTCGCGGCCAGCATCTACGTCATCGTCGGCTTCGACCGCATCAACTGGATGGCCGCCGGTCTCATCGCTGCCGGCTCGCTCATCGGCGGCTACCTCGGAGCGCGGGTGGGCCGGAAGTTCTCACCGGTGCTGCTGCGCAGCGTCATCGTCATCCTCGGCCTGGTGGCACTGTGGAACATCCTGCAGATGTGAGCCAGAAACGACGAACCCCATCATGAACACCCCGCGCAAGGCCGAACCCACCGAAGCTGAGATCCGTGCGCTGGCCGACGAATGCGGCATCAATGCCGACCGGCTGCGCTTCTTCGATGATCTCGACGCCCCGGAGCTGGCCGCCTACACGCAGCTGACTGATGTTCGGCTGCGCTCAGCGGCCGAACCCGAATGGGGCATCTACCTGGCCGAGAGCACGAAGATCATCCGCCGTGCCCTGGCCGCCGGACATGAGCCGCAGTCCTTCCTCATGAGCCGCAAGTGGTTCGCCGGCATGACCGACATCCTCACCGAGACGACCGGGCCGATCTACATCGGCACCGAAGCCCGGATCGAAGAACTCACCGGCTTCCACCTGCACCGCGGGGCGCTGGCGGCGATGGCCCGGCCGGCACCGCGCACCGCCGCCGAGGTGGTCGCTGAGGTGCTCGACGCTGGTGCGCCCCGGTGCCGGATCGCAGTGTTCGAAGGATTGGTCGATCACACCAACGTCGGGGCCGCCTTCCGGTCAGCTGCGGCACTCGGAGTCGATGCCGTGCTGGTGACACCGGAGTGTGCCGATCCGATGTACCGGCGGTCGATCCGCGTGTCGATGGGCACGGTCTTCCAGATCCCGTGGACGCGCATCGACCCGTGGCCAGCCGGCATCGACCTGCTCAAAGACGCAGGCTTCTACGTCGCTGGCATGTCACTGGGTGAAGGCGCGATCACCCTCGATGAGCTCGTGGCTGCCGAGCATCAGCGGCTGGCGCTCGTCTTCGGCACCGAAGGCGATGGCCTCAAGCGCGGCACGGACAGCCGTCTTGATGCACGGGTGACGATCCCGATGATGCACGGTGTGGACTCGCTCAACGTCGCAGCGAGTTCAGCGGTAGCGTTCTACGCGACGCGGTGACCGAGATCGCAATAGCTTCGGTGTCAGGGCAAGGCGCGGGCGGCGACTATTCAGTTCATCCGCGTTCGGCGCGAACCGTGCGCGTCGAACACGGGCCCCAACCTTCCGTCGGATGTCCGTGGTGCCCGGTAGGGTAAGAGCAAACAACGGAACATTGTTATTGCGCTGTGGCGCGGAGGAGAGAGCCCGTGGCACCGACCACCAAAGAGGCGCAGCGTACCGAGCTGCACAAGACCATCTGGCGCATCGCTAACGACCTGCGCGGAAGCGTAGACGGGTGGGACTTCAAGTCCTACGTGCTGGGGATGCTGTTCTATCGGTTCATCTCAGAGAACCTCACCGCCTACATCAACAGTGGCGAGCACGAAGCAGGGGACGCTTCGTTCGACTACACCAGGATGTCTGACTCGGAGGCGGAATTCGCGCGCGACGAAGTTGTCGCGGAGAAGGGGTTCTACATTCTGCCGTCCGACCTGTTTGTCAACGTCCGGGCGCGCGCGGCGCGGGATGAGAACCTCAATGAGACGCTCGAGCGGGTCTTCAAGAACATCGAGGCGTCGGCGCTGGGTACAGACAGTGAGGACGACATCAAGGGACTGTTCGACGACCTGGATGTGAACAGCAGCAAGCTCGGCTCAACTGTTGCCAAGCGCAATCAGAAGCTGGTGAAGTTGCTCGACGCGATCGGCGATCTGCCGCTGGGGCGGTGGGAGGACAACTCGATCGACCTGTTTGGCGATGCCTACGAGTACCTGATGCAGATGTACGCCGCCAATGCGGGAAAGTCCGGTGGTGAGTATTACACGCCGCAAGAGGTCTCCGAGCTGCTGGCGCGCATCACGGTCGTCGGCAAGGAGCAGGTCAATAAGGTCTACGACCCGGCCGTCGGCTCGGGTTCGCTGCTGCTGAAGTTCGACAAGGTGCTCGGCAAGAACAACGTCCCCCAGGGGTTCTACGGTCAGGAGATCAACCTGACCACGTACAACCTCGCGCGGATCAACATGTTCCTGCACGACGTGAACTATGCCGACTTCAACCTCGCCCATGGTGACACGCTCCTCGACCCCGCCCACTGGGACGATGAGCCGTTCGAGGCGATCGTTTCCAACCCGCCCTACTCCATCAAGTGGGAGGGCGATGCCAACCCGCTCTTGATCAACGACGAGCGGTTCGCGCCGGCTGGTGTCCTCGCGCCGAAGTCGAAGGCCGACTTGGCATTCACGATGCACATGCTCAGCTGGCTCGCCGTCAACGGCACGGCCGCGATCGTTGAGTTCCCTGGCGTTCTGTACCGCGGGGGAGCGGAGAAGAAGATTCGCCAGTACCTCGTCGACAACAACTACATTGATGCCGTCATCCAGCTGCCGCCGGACCTGTTCTTTGGTACAACGATCGCGACCTGCATCCTCGTGCTGAAGAAGTCGAAGAAGACCAGCGACGTACTGTTCATCGACGCGTCAGCCGAGTTCAAACGCGTCGGCAACAAGAACAAGCTGCTCGAGGAGCACCGGGGGCGGATCCTCGAAGCGTTCACGACGCGCGAGCCGCAGGACCACTTCGCCACCATCGTGGGCAACGAAGACATCGCAGCCAATGACTACAACATCGCGGTGTCGTCGTACGTGGAGGCGGAGGATACACGCGAGGAGGTCGACATCGTCGAGCTGAACGCCGAGATCGCGCGCATCGTCGCGCGCCAGGCCGAGCTCCGTGTAGCGATCGACGATATCGTGGCAGATCTGGAGGGCTCCAAGTGAGCGGCATCGATGACCTGATCCAGGAACTTTGCCCGGACGGGGTGGAGCATACTGGCGTTCTCGATATCGCCGACTACGTGCGTGGCATCACTTACAGCAAGAACGACGAGGATTCGGCAGGGGAGATTCAGGTGCTCCGCGCCAACAACATCACGCTCGCCTCCAACACGCTCAACTTTGAGGACGTGAAGCGTGTCTCAAGTCATGTTCGTGTTCGCGACGCACAGCGCCTGCGAGCTGGCGACACACTCATCTGTGCTGGTAGCGGTAGCCGCGATCACATAGGCAAGGTCGCATACATTCGCGAGGAGATCGGGCAGACGTTTGGTGGCTTCATGGCGGTCCTTCGCACGACTGATGCGCGTGTGGAAAGTCGATTTCTGTTCCATCTTCTCACGGGTAAGCGATTCAAAACTCACCTCGATCGCTCGCTCTCGACCTCGACGATCAATAACTTGAACGCCAGCGTCATGCGTGGGTTCCGCGTCCCCTTGCCGCCTCTCGAGGTGCAGCGCGAGATCGTGCGAGTATTGGATAAGTTCACTCAGCTGGAAGCGGAGCTGGAAGCGGAGCTGAAAGCGGAGCTGGAAGCCCGGCGCGCCCAATATTTGTACTACACATCGTCTCTCTTCGAAGGTGTGGTATCTGACGGTGCACGAATGGTCTCGATGCGTGACCTTGGACGCTGGTATGGTGGCGGTACGCCTTCGAAGAGCAAGCCAGAGTACTGGATCGATGGCACGGTCCCATGGGTATCGCCGAAGGACATGGGAAATTCGACCATATCCGACACGGAGGATCACATTACGGAAGCAGCAGTGGCGGGCTCATCAACGAAGCTCGTTCCAAGGCACGCCGTGGTGATTGTGACCCGATCCAGCATTCTTGATCACACACTTCCAGTCTCGTTTCTCACACGTCCTGCTGCTTTGAACCAGGATTTGAAAGCGGTGGTGGCTGCGGACGGAGTTCTTCCGCGCTATCTGTTCCACGCCATCCGGGGACAGCGCGCCGAGATGCTCCGTCGCGTCCGGCGTATCGGCGGATCTGTGGCGTCGCTTGACAGTAGGAAGCTCTGGGAGTTCGAGGTCCCAGTTCCCAGCGTTAGTGACCAAGAACGAGTCGTTCACATCATGGATCGCTTCGATGCTCTCACCAACGACATCAGTATCGGTCTCCCTGCCGAGCTTGCCGCCCGTCGCAAGCAGTACGAGTACTACCGCGACCGTCTGCTGGCCTTCAAGGAGCTACCGTCGTGAGCGATGCACCGGCGCGCACGTACGATCCGATTGCTGTCTCGTCGGAGAGCACGGTCGTCGCTGAGTATGTGCACGATCCGTTGCAGGCTGATGCGTATCAGTCGGAGTCCGCGCTCGAGAAGGAGATGGTTCGGCTCCTCCGAGGGCAAGCATACGACTACTTGCCGATCACGTCCGAGGCTGAGCTGGTCGCGAACCTGCGCAGGCAGCTGGAGAAGGTCAATAGAATGACCTTCTCGGATGCTGAGTGGGAGCAGTTCTTCACGACGAAGATCGCAGGTGCGAACGACGGCATCGTCGAGAAGACCGCGCGCGTGCAGGAGGATCACGTCCAGATCCTCAGGCGCGATGACGGGACGACGAAGAACGTCACGCTGGTCGACAAGACGAATATCCACAACAATCGGCTGCAGGTCATCAATCAGTACGAGATCGGTCGGGGCGAGGGTGACGCTGGCGAGGGTGGGGCGAGGTACGCCAATCGCTACGACGTGACCGTGCTGGTCAACGGGCTGCCGATGGTGCACATTGAGTTGAAGCGTCGCGGGGTGGACATCCGGGAGGCTTTCAACCAGATCAACCGGTACCAGCGCGACAGCTTTTGGGCGGGCTCGGGCCTGTTCGAGTACGTGCAATTGTTCGTGATCAGTAACGGCACGCTCACGAAGTACTACTCCAACAGCACTCGCAACAGGCACCTGGCCGAGCAGAAGAAGTCTGGCGGTGCCGGCAAGGGCAGGAAGACGAGTAACTCGTTCGAGTTCACCAGCTGGTGGGCCGATGCGAACAACAAGCCGATCACCGAGCTGACAGCGTTCGTGAAGACGTTCTTCGCGAAGCACTCGCTGTTGAACATCCTGACGAAGTACTGCGTGCTCACCGCGGACCGCGACCTGCTGGTGATGCGGCCATACCAGATCGTCGCGACCGAGCGGATGCTGCAGAAGATCCAGATCTCGACGAACTACAAGACGCTCGGCACACTCGACGCCGGAGGATACGTCTGGCACACCACCGGCTCGGGCAAGACGCTCACCTCGTTCAAGGCAGCGCAGCTCGCATCGAAGATGCCGAGTGTGGACAAGGTGCTGTTCGTCGTTGACCGCAAGGACCTCGACTACCAAACGATGCGAGAGTACGACCGGTTCGAGAAGGGCGCGGCGAACTCGAACACGTCGACGGCGGTGTTGAAGAAGCAGCTCGAGGACCCCGGTGCGCGGATCATCATCACAACGATCCAGAAGCTGTCGACGTTCATCAAGGCGAACAAGGGTCACGCGGTATTCTCGGGCCACGCGGTGATCATCTTCGATGAGTGCCACCGGTCGCAGTTCGGCGACATGCACACCGACATCACACGCGCGTTCAAGAAGTACAACCTGTTCGGGTTCACCGGCACGCCGATCTTCGCCGCCAACGCCGGCAGCGGCGGCAACCCTCAGTTGCGCACGACTGAGCAGGCGTTCGGCGACAAGTTGCACACGTACACGATCGTCGACGCCATCACAGACAAGAACGTGCTGCCGTTCCGGATCGACTACATCAACACCATTAAGGTCGGGAACCCCGACGACTCACAGGTGTCAGCGATCGACCGTGAGCGAGCTCTTCTGGATGTGCGCCGGATCCGGCAAGTCGTGGCTTACATTCTGGAGCACTTCGATCAGAAGACGAAGCGCGCATCGAGCTACGAACACGGCGTCGTGACGAACGTTGCCGACTCGGTGCGGGGCCGGCGTCAGGCGGAGGCACTCACGGAGCGGAAGCGGGTTCGCGGATTCAACGCGCTGTTCGCTACCGCGTCGATCGATGCCGCACGCCGCTACTACAACCAGTTTCAGCTGCAGATGGAGGAGCTGCCACCGGACAAGCGGCTGAAGATCGGGCTGATCTTCAGCTACGGCGCGAACGAGGCCGAAGCCGACGGAATCCTCGATGATGAAGCTTTCGACACCGATGCGCTCGACCTCGACACGCGCTCGTTCCTGGAAGACGCGATTCAGGACTACAACGACATGTTCGGGACCAGCTACGACACGAGCGCCGACCGGTTCCAGAACTACTACAAGGACCTGTCGCAGCGGATGAAGAACCGCGAGATCGACCTGGTGATCGTGGTGAACATGTTCCTCACCGGCTTCGACGCGACCACACTGAACACGCTGTTCGTCGACAAGAACCTGCGCGCCCACGGCCTGATCCAGGCGTACTCGCGCACGAATCGCATCCTCAACTCGGTGAAGACCTATGGCAACATCGTCGCCTTCCGCGACCTCGAGGAAGAAACGAACGCCGCGCTGGAACTGTTCGGCAACAAGGACGCCCGCGGCGTCGTCCTGCTGAAACCGTACGGGGATTACTACGGCGAGTATGCCGACAAGGTCACCGAACTGCTCACGTACTTCCCGATCGGGCAGCAGATCGTAGGGGAGCAGGCGCAGAAGGGCTTCATCCAGCTTTTCGGCGCGATCCTGCGGCTGCGGAATATCCTCAGCTCGTTCGACGACTTCTGTGGCAACGACCCACTCACTGAGCGACGTCGTCAGGACTACACCAGCATCTACCTGCGCCTCCGCGACGAGTACACGCGAGACCGCGACGGCGACAGAGAAGTCATCAATGATGACGTGGTGTTCGAGATCGAGCTCGTCAAGCAGGTAGAGATCAACGTCGACTACATCCTCATGCTCGTCGAAAAGCTCCGTACCGAAAAGGGCGACGGTGACGACAAGGAAGTCCGTGCCGAGATCACGCGCGCTGTCGATGCGAGCCCGACCCTGCGCAGTAAGCGCGACCTCGTGGAGGACTTCGTCGAGTCGGTATCGCTGCAGGGCGCGGTCGATGAGCAGTGGCAGGCGTACATCGCCGCGAAGCGCGAGTCTGAGCTTCAAGACCTCATCGAAGCGCACAAGCTTAAGCGGGAGGAGACGCAGTCGTTCGTGGATGCGGCGTTCCGAGACGGACATTTGCGCACGACAGGCACCGAGATCATCCGCATCCTGCCGCCCGTGTCACGATTCAACCGCGAGTCCAACCACGGCGACAAAAAGAAACGAGTCATCAATGCGCTCTCCGGATTCATTGAGCGATTCCGGGGACTTACCGCAGGGAATGGCGAGTCTGGAGACTGAGGTCAGCACGTAGAGTGCTGACGGTACAGTCGCTATTGGGCCACAGCGCCAAGCTGGTAGCGCTCTGTTTCGATAGGCTGACCTCTGGCATTGCTGACAAAAAAGGGAGACGTCTGTGACCGAGGAGCAGAGTGTGCCGGCAGCCACCGGAAACGTACCCGGACCGCTGTGCGAGGAGCACCCGGAGCTGGCTGCGGCCCTGGAGGCCGGGCGGATCACCGGCGAGGTCGGCACTCCGCGGGAGAACAACCTCTCCCACATCCACCGGTTCCTCGATCAGGAGCGGCAGTTCGACTTCGGTGTCGAGCTGACCCAGGAATGGGATTACGAGAAGGTCTTCGCGCTCATGGTGGAGAAGGTCGGTCTGCGTCCGGATCCGGAATTCACCGAAGGTGTCGACACAATCTCCACCGAACGCTGCATCGAAGCGCTGATGCGCTTTGGTGATGTCCTCGGTTCGGCGGTCGCGGCTGAGGCCCAAATCCTCTTCGCCACTGGACATCCCGGCGGGATGCTGCCGGTGCACATGGCCTTCGCCGCGTGGGCAGCCGAAAACGGTGCCCAGGTGATCTCACCTGACGGGTACATCGCAGTCCCGGACATCGGCGGGGACCTGCGGCGCATCAGCGGCGTGTGGGTATGGCACCAGCACGGCGGCGTGCCGCATACACACCTAGCCGAACCGATGGCAGCGCTGCTCGATGAGCTGAAGACCAGGGGAGAAGAGGCACCGGACCTCGTCGTCGCCGATCACGGGTGGGCCGGCTGTGCCGGCACCCGCGGGTTGCGTTCGATCGGGTTCGCCGACTGCAACGACCCTGCCCTCTTCGTCGCCGAGGCGCAGGGCCAGGTCGACGTCAGTGTGCCGCTCGATGACGATGTCGTCCCGCAGCTGTACCAGCCACTCATCGACTTCGTCCTGACCACCGCTGCCAGGCAGCTCGACGGCTGAGCTCCCGCGGAGCCCGGCTTGCCGCGGGTGGTCAGACCTCGATCGCGAGGTCCTCGACCACCTCGGCGCCGGGGATTGCTGCCAGTGTTTCACCGGAGAGGATGATCTTCGAGCCGCGGATGCCCGAGCCGATCACCACCTCGGGTTCGGTGACGATGCGTGAGTCGATGAGGATCCGGTAGCCGGCCGGCAGACCGAAGGGTCCGATGCCGCCGTACTCCATACCCGATTCGGCACACGCCCGCTCCTGGTCCATGAACGAGGCCTTGCGCACATCGAGCAGCTTGCGCACCCGCTTGTTGACATCAGCGCGAGTGTGGGCGAGGACCATGCAAGCGGCGATGCGCTCCTCACCGGCCCGGGAACCTGCGACGATGACGCAGTTGGCCGAATGCTGGTCCTTGAGCCCATATGCTTCGGTCAGCGCGGCAGTGTCAGCCAGGTCCGGATCGATGGCGAACACGTCGACCGGATGCTCGGCCGGGAACCCGGCCACCGCCTCGGCGGTGGGAGCGGCGAGCAGCTCGGGGTGCTCGCGGGCTGGAACCGTCTCGACGGGGGCAGGGGCATGGGAGAGGATCGTCCAGGATGACATGGCTTCATGACAGCACACCGCCGGCGGGGGCCGGATCGCCGACCGCAGTGCGGACACCCTGCTTCTGCGGGGCCGAATCGCGTCCGGTGGCCGCGACCTGTATAGTTGGCTGGTGGCTCATTTCGGAGTCGCACGTGAATTTGGGCACTGGCAGGCGGGGGAGGCTTCCGCATCAGGCGCCCTGACGAATTCAAACAAAGGACATTTCATGAAGAAGGACATCCACCCGGAGTACCGCACGGTCGTCTTCAACGACCTTGCCTCGGGCACCAAGTTCGTCACTCGCTCCACCGTTGAGAGCGAGAAGACCATCGAGTGGGAAGACGGCAACACCTACCCGCTCATCGACGTCGAGATCTCCTCGGCCTCGCACCCGTTCTACACCGGCAAGCAGCGCATCCTCGACTCCGCCGGCCGCGTGGAGAAGTTCAAGGACCGCTACAAGGGCTTCGGCAAGCGCCGCTGAGTGCGCGATGCGCTTCAACGCGCATCCTGCAGCACCCCGGCGATTGCGCCGCAGACTTCTGGCTCGTGACGATCTGTCACGGGCCAGAAGTGTTTTCAGAGGCTTTCAGCCGGGCTGGGAGCCGGCAGGCATGCGCAAGGCGGGCCGTCAGTGACTGACGGCCCGCCCTTTGCAGTGCTTTATAGAGTTTTTACTAACTCAGTGCTGTTCGACGACGATGCCCTCATGCCGGTAGCAGCGGGCGGCCGGGTGCAGCAGTGAGCCGACGCCGGTGGCGTTCGGAACGGCGGCACCGATGCCGTGGGCGACGGTCTCCTTGGACTTGCGCACCGCCTCGGGCACGGACAAGCCGGTCGCCAGGCCAGCGGCGATCGCTGCGGCGAAGGAGCAGCCGGCACCGTTGACGAGGTCGTTGGTGATCTTCTTGCTGCTGAAGGTCGTCAGGGTCTGCCCGTCGTAGAGGACGTCGATGGCCTCGTCGGTGTCCAGACGCGCCCCGCCCTTGACGACGACGTTGTCAGCGCCCATCGCGTGGATCGCCTTGGCCGCCTCTGCCATCTCATCGACGTTCGTAAGCTCGGCGGCCCCGACGAGGGTTGCGGCCTCTTCGAGGTTCGGGGTGATGACGGTGGCCAGGGGCACGAGGTTCTCGATGAACAGGTCCTTGAGGTCGACCATCGAGCCCGTTCCCTTGCACACGAGCACGGGATCGAAGACGTAGGGCAGGTGGTTGTTCTTCAGCCGGTCGGCGAGCACGAGGGCGGAGTCGACGGAGCCGACCATGCCGGACTTGATGACGTCGTAGTCGTGGATCGTCAGGGTCGAGTCGAGCTGCTGGCGGATGAAGTCGGCGTCCTGGAACTCAGCGGAGTGGTAGAAGCCGTTGTCCGGATCGAAGGTCACCACGCAGGTGATGACCGCTGCGCTGAAGACGCCGTACTCCTCGAACATCTTCATATCGGCGCCGAGGCCGGCGCCGCCGGAGACATCGAGTCCGGCCACCGTCAGGCCGCGAGGTGCTGTCATTGGGGTTCCTTTCCATCGGCCGCAGCCCCTGCCATGGCGGCTCCGGCGTATTCGTGCTGTCTCCATGCCTCGTACATCGCAATCGAAGCCGAGTTCGCCAGGTTGAGCGACCGGCGCGCCGGCAGCATCGGGATTCTGACCTGCTGTGCGATATGCGGATCGGCCAGCACATCGTCATCGAGGCCGGTCGACTCCTTGCCGAACAGGAGCACATCGCCGTCAGTGTAGGCGATCTCACCGAAACCGGTCTGTGCGTGCGTGGTGAAGGCGATGACCCGGCGGTCGCCGAGGTGCTCCCACAGGTGCGCGAGATCCGGGTGGACGGTGACGTGCGCGAGGTCGTGGTAGTCGAGTCCGGCCCGGCGCAGCTTGGCATCGGAGAGGTCGAATCCGAGGGGTTCGACCAGGTGCAGATGCGCTCCGGTGACCGCTGCCAGGCGGATGGCGTTTCCCGTGTTTCCCGGGATCTCCGGGGTGTGGAAGACGATGTCGATGTTCATGGCGTTCTAAGCTTAGCGGCTCAGCAGGCCGGTGCTGTGCACCCGTTCGAACAGCATTGCTCACATTCGAATAGGTGTTCTATAGTTATGGGTATGTCCGTCCACCATGCCGTCGCCGCCGACCCGCAGACGCTGAGAGAGCAGCTCAGCCGTCTCCCGGGTGTCACGACTGCGCGCGAGCTCTTCACCGGTCCCGAACCGCTGCCTGTGGACGGCATGCTGGCCCCGGTCTTCACCCGCGGTGGACTGCCGCGCGGGGAGATCCTCAGCGTCACCGGCACGCTCGCGCTGTCCTTCGCGTGTGCGGCTGCAGCGAAGTCCACCCGCGAACAGCACTGGTGCGCAGCCGTCGACACCCCGGAGCTGGCGGTCGCCGGACTGGCTGAGCTCGGCATCGACCTGGAGCACTTCGTGCATGTGCGCACCCCGCCTGCGGACTGGCAGCGGGTCGTGTCGATCCTGCTGGAGACCTTCGATCTGCTCATCATCGCCCCGCCGGCTGCCCCGAGTCCACAGGAGCGTCAGCGCTTAGCCGCCAAGGTTCGCGAACGCCGCGCCAGCCTCATCGCCCTCGGCCCGATGCCCGGCAGCAGCGAAAGCTGCGAGGTCTCCGTCGCCGGCTGGGACGGCCTGCACGCAGGCACCGGACGGCTGCGGGCCTGCACCGTACGGGTGCGGCATCCGCGCACCGGCGAGCATCTGCTCACCTGGCCGCTCACCCCCGGTGCACCCAGCGTGCAGCAGCTGCCCACCGCCTCGGGCGCGGAGGCTGTGGCCAGCCGGCCGGCACACCCGCAGATCCAGGTGATCGACGGTGCCGGCTGAGACCCAGCGGACCCTCGTGCTCACGGTCCCGGACTGGTCGGCGACCGCTGCAGCCGAAGCGCACGGCTGGGCGGCCCACGAACCGGTCGCCGTGCTGCGCGGCGGGCGGATCGTCTCCTGCAATGCCGCCGCCCGGGCCGTCGGCATCACCACCGGGATCAACAAGCGCGCCGCTCAGCTGCGCTGCCCGCAGGTGCGCATCACCGGCTGGGACGAGGACCTCGACCAGCGGATCTTCGCCACCGGCCTCGATGTGCTCGAAACCAGCCTCGCCCGCTTCACCGTGCTCGCCCCGGGGGAGGTGAGCATCCCGCTGACCGCACTCGCGCGCACCTACCCCAGTGAGGACGCCGCGGTCGAGGAGCTGCTCACCACCGTCACCGACGCCACCGGCTGGGAGTTCTTCGCCGGCATCGCCGATTCGGTCTTCGCCGCGATGCTCGCCGCCCGCACCGCCACCCGGGTGCTGCCCGGGCAGACCGCCGACTTCCTCGCCACCCAGCCGACGACCGCGCTGGCCTATGCCGATGCCCACACCTACGGTGAGCTCGTCACCGTCTTCGAACGCCTCGGACTCGACACCCTCGGGGCGCTGGCGCAGCTGAGCGAAGGGCAGATGCGCACCCGCTTCGGCACCCTCGGCGTGCAGGCCCACCGACTGGCCCGCGGGCTGCCGGTCCACCGGCCGGTCGACCACGTCCGCCAGCGCGAGCACCTCATCGAGGTGCCGATCAGCCCACCGAGCACACGCGGCGACGAGCTGTCCTTCCACGCCCGTGCCGCTGCCGCTGAGCTGTTCACCGGGATCCGGTCAGCCGGGCTCGTGTGCCCGAGCCTGACGATCGAGCTCGTCGCCGCCGGCGGGCAGCGCAGCCAGCGGACCTGGCGGCTGGAGCTCATGGACGAGAACCTCGTCGCCGACCGGGTGCGCTGGCAGGCCGAAGGCTGGCTGGCCGGACAGTCAGCACCCGCCGCTGCCGAACCGGTCGATGAGGGGCTGGCGGAAGCCGATGGTGTCTGCGCGCTGGCGCTGACCGCGGCTGAGCTGCTCGCCCCGCTGGAGGCCCACACCTCGCTGTTCGCCCAGCGCTCGGGCTATGTCACCCACACCCTGGAGCGGCTGCAGGGCCTCTACGGGCCCGAGGCGGTGCGCGTGCCCCAGCTGCAGGGCGGCCGGGAGCCTGCGGAGACGAATCTGTGGACGCCGTGGCAGCAGCAGCCCCGCCCTGAGCGCAGCGCGTCGGCCCCGTGGCCGGGCCGGCTGCCGGCCCCGCACCCGATGATCGTCGACCGCGCGCCTGTCGAGCTGCTCGATCGGCAGGGGATGAGCGTCATCGCCCGGCCCAGCGGGCTCGACAGCACCCCGGTGCTCCTACGGCTGGAGTCCGGCGCCGAGTTCAGCATCGTCGATCACTCCTCGGCCTGGCCGGTCGAGGCCGGCTGGTGGGATCCGGCCCGGGCCCAGTACCGAGTGCGGCTGCAGGTCCTCACCGACTGCGGGCAGGCCTTCCTGCTGTGCAAGGAGCACGGCCGCTGGCACATCACCGGACGCTACGCCTAGAAGGAGGACCTGATGGGATACTGCAATCCGCCGATCCCGTGGTCGGAGCTCGAACGCCGCCTGTCCTCCCGCACCGCCGCCGAGGCGGTTCCCGAACCGCTGCAGCTGCGTCCCCCCGACCTGCGGGCCGGTGGGACAGGTGCCGGTGACGCTGGGAGGCAAGCGCCACCTCGGCGCCGGGGCCGGCCGTGGGCAGAGCTGCACGTGCATTCGACGATGAGCTTCCTCGACGGAGCCTCAGAACCCGAAGAGCTCATCGACGCTGCCGTCGACGCCGGGCTCGAGGCGATCGCGCTGACCGATCACAACGGCCTCTACGGGGCCGCCCGCTTCGCCCAGGCAGCCGCCGGGCGGGGGATCGGCACCGTGTACGGGGCGGAGATCTCCCTGGGCTTGAGAGCGAAGATCCCCGGCCAGATCGACCCGGAGGCCGCCCACGCCCTCGTCCTCGCCCGCGGGGTGCCCGGCTACCGGCACCTCTCGGCCACACTGACGCAGGCGCATATGACCGGGACGAAGAACAAACCGGTCATCGACCTCGAAGGCCTGGCCGCGGCGGCCGAGCAGGGCGGCGGCGACTGGTATGTGCTCACCGGCTGCCGCAAGGGACTGCTCATCCCGCACCTGAGCGATCCCGACGGCGGACTGGGCCGGCTGCGCCGGCTGGTGGCGATGTTCGGCCGCGAGAGGCTCGTCGTCGAGCTCACCCGCACCGGGCTGCCCGAAGACGATGAGCGCATCCGCCATCTGTGCGAACTCGCTGCGCGGGCTGGGGTGCGCACGGCGGCGACGAACCAGGTCCACTATGCCAGCCGGGAGCAGTTCCATGATGCGCAGGTGCGGGCGGCGGTGCGTGCGAACTCCAGCCTCGACGAGGTCGCCGGCTGGCTGCCTCCTGCAGCCCTGCAGCGCATCCACACCGGGGCGGAGATGGCTGGCCGGTTCCCAGCTGAGGCACTCGATACGGCCGTCGAGATCGCCGCTGACTGCGCCTTCGAGCTGCGTGCCGCCCGGGCCGGTCTGCCGCAGGCACCCGTGCCTGCCGGGCTGAGCGATGCCGAATTTCTGCGTCAGCTCGTCACCGCCGGCGGGCTCAGGCTCTACGGCACCCGCGAGCAGCGCCCGGATGCCTGGGAGCTGCTGGATCGCGAGCTGGCCACGATCGAGCAGATGGGCTTCTGCGGGTACTTCCTCATCGTCTACGACATCGCCCGGTTCTGCCGGGATAACGACATCTTCTGCCAGGGCCGGGGGTCGGCTGCGAACTCCGCGGTCTGCTACGTCCTCGGCATCACCGCCGTCGATGCGGTGCGCTTCGGGCTGCTGTTCGACAGGTTCCTCGCCCCTGAGCGCGAGGGCTATCCCGATATCGACGTCGACATCGAATCCGGCCGCCGCGAGGAGGTCATCCAGTACGTCTACGACCACTACGGCCGCGATCGGGCCGCCCAGGTCGCCAATGTCATCACCTACCGGGCCAAGTCCGCCGTCCGCGATGCCGCAGCCGCCCTCGGCTACGAGCCCGGCCAGCAGGACGCGTTCTCCAAAGGACTCGAGCGCTGGTCGCGGCTGCCCGAAGACGACGATGACGACGACAGCAGTGGGGGAGCAGGCGGTCAGCAGGGGGTGCCCGGCCCGGTCATCATCGCCGCCCGCGGGCTGCTCGGCACACCCCGCCACCTGGGCATCCACTCCGGGGGCATGATCTTAGCCGACCGGCCGATCGGCGAGGTCGTGCCGATCGAACCGGCGACGATGGAGCGGCGCACCGTCGTGCAGTGGGACAAGGATGACTGCGCGCATATGGATCTGGTGAAGTTCGATCTGCTCGGCCTGGGCATGCTCACCGCCCTGCACGAGATGGTCGACCTCATCGCCGTCCACACCGGTGAGCGCATCGAGCGGGCGCTGCTGCCGCAGGAGGACCCGGAGGTCTTCGACATGCTGTGCGCAGGCGATGCGATCGGCGTCTTTCAGGTCGAGTCCCGCGCCCAGATGGCCACCCTGCCGCGGATGCTGCCGCGCTGCTTCTACGATCTGGCCGTCCAGGTCGCACTCATCCGGCCTGGGCCCATCCAGGGCGGGTCGGTCCATCCCTACATCCGCCGCCGGCAGGGACTCGAAGCCCCGGACTACCTGCATCCGCTGACCCGCTCGGCACTGGAGAAGACGCTGGGGGTACCGCTGTTCCAGGAACAGCTCATGCAGCTGGCCATCGATGTTGCCGGGTTCTCCGGCGGCGATGCCGACCAGCTGCGCCGGGCGATGGGGGCCAAGCGGTCGAAGGAGCGGATGCGTCAGCTGGCCGACCGGTTCCATGCCGGGGCGGCGGCCCGCGGGGTCGATGCGCAGACCTCGCAGGTGATCTTCGACAAGATCGCCGCCTTCGCCAACTACGGGTTCCCCGAAAGCCACGCGATCAGCTTCGCCAACCTCGTCTACGACTCCGCCTGGTTCAAGCGCTACCACCATGCCGCGTTCACCGCCGGGCTGCTGCGCGCCCAGCCGATGGGCTTCTACTCCGCTCAGTCGCTCATCGCCGATGCCCGCAGGCATGGGGTGCGGATCTTGCCGGTCGATGTGCAGGCCTCCAGCGCGCAGGCTGACCTGGAGGCTGATGCGGATTCGACTGGCGGGTTCGCCGTCCGCATCGGGCTCTCAACGGTCCGCGGGGCCGATTCCGCTGCCGAGGCGATCGTCGCCGCGCGCGAGGCCGACGGCCCCTTCACCTCGGTCGGGGACCTCGCCCAGCGCACCGGCGTCGATGTCACCGTGCTCGAAAGCCTCGCCACCGCAGGCGCGTTCGCCTGCTTCGGCCTCGACCGTCGGCAGGCGCTGTGGGTCGCCGGCTCCCAGGGCGGGTCAGGCCCGGGCATGCTGCCGGGCACCGCCCCGGTCGCCGAGGCCCCGGCTCTGCCGCTCATGAACAGCTTCGACATCACCCTTGCCGAACTGTTCTCCACCGGCCTGACCGTCGACGGCTACCCGACCGAGCAGCTGCGCGGCAGGCTGCGCGAACGCGGCTACGCCTCGACCGCCGATGCCCAGCAGGCCGTCGACGGCCAGACGATCACCGTCGCCGGGCTGGTGACGCACCGGCAGCGGCCCGGCACCGCCTCAGGTGTGACGTTCATGAACCTCGAAGACGAGTTCGGAATGCTCAACATCGCCTGCTCACCAGGACTCATGCGCCGCTACCGGCCGATCTCCTACAGCCACAACGTCCTCGTCATCCGCGGCCGGGTGCAGCGGGCCGGCACGGTCGTCAGCGTCACAGCCGACAAGCTCATCCCACTCGACGTCAAGATGCCGGTGAAGTCACGGAACTTCCAGTGAGACAGGCGCTGCATGCCCCCTGTATGACGTCATGTGACGGCACGTGACAGACAGATGACGAAAGGGGCCCGCCCGGTGAGGCCGGCTCCCTAGCGTGGACGACATCACAACCGACCTGCACCAGCTTGAAGGAGCACCCCATGAGCGAACTGAGCTTCGAGACCCGACAGATCCACGCCGGACAGTCACCGGATACGGCCACCGGCGCCCGCGCCCTGCCGATCTACCAGACCACCTCGTATGTCTTCGACAGCGCCGAGACCGCCGCCAACCGCTTCGCGCTGGCCGACCTCGGCCCGATCTACACCCGCATCGGCAACCCGACGGTCGCCGCCGTCGAAGACCGCATCGCCGACCTCGAGGGCGGCGTGCAGGGTGTGCTCGTGGCCTCCGGCCAGTCCGCGGAGTTCCTGGCCATCATCAACATCGTTGAAGCCGGCGATCACGTCGTGGCCAGCCCCAGCTTGTACGGCGGCACCTACAACCTCCTCGACGTCACCCTGCGCAAGCTCGGCATCGAGACGACCTTCGTCTCCGATCCCGGTGACGTCGAGGCCTGGAAGGCAGCCGTCAAACCCAACACCAAGCTGTTCTTCGCCGAATCCGTGGCCAACCCCCGCTCCGACGTCCTCGACATCGCCGCGGTGGCAGAGACCGCGCACGCCGCCGGGGTGCCGCTCATCATCGACAACACCCTCGCGACTCCTTACCTCGTCCGCCCGATCGAGCACGGTGCTGATGTCGTCATCCACTCAGCGACGAAGTACCTCGGCGGCCACGGCACCTCGATCGCCGGGATCATCGTCGACAGCGGCAACTTCGACTACAGTGCCGAGCCTGAGCGCTTCCCCGGCTTCAACCAGCCCGACGACTCCTACAACGGTCTCGTCTACGCCCGCGACCTCGGCCCGGATTCGGCGTTCGGCGCGAACGTCTCCTATGGCATCAAGGCCCGCGTGCAGCTGCTGCGCGATCTCGGACCGGCCGCCTCGCCGTTCAACGCCTTCCTCATCGCCCAGGGCCTGGAGACCCTCAGCCTGCGCATCGAACGCCATGTTGCCAATGCCCAGCGGGTCGCTGAGTTCCTGGAGAGCCACGCCCAGGTCGACAAGGTCCACTTCGCCGGCCTGCCCTCAAGCCCGTGGTACGAGCTCGGCCAGAAGTACCTGCCTAAGGGTGTCGGCTCCGTGCTCGGCTTCGAGATCGCAGACGGCTACGACGCTGCTGTGAAGTTCGTCGACGCCCTCGAGCTGCACTCGCATGTCGCCAACATCGGCGATGTCCGCTCGCTGGTCATCCACCCGGCCTCGACGACGCATGCGCAGCTCGACGAGGACGCCCAGCGCGCCGCCGGAGTCAGCCCGGCCTTCGTCCGCCTGGCCGTCGGCATCGAGGGCATCGATGACATCATCGCCGATCTGGAGAAGGGATTCGCCGCCGCCCGCGGCTGATGCACGATGCAGGTCGCCAGCCGTACAGCCGTCGCCGAGTTCCACGATGTCGTGCTCGAATCCGGGTACGTCTTCGAGCAGCTGCACATCGCCTATGAGACCTATGGGCAGCTGAACGCGGAGAAGTCCAACGCCGTGCTCATCGAGCATGCGCTCACCGGGGATCCGCATGTCAGCTCCGGAGTGGCCAACCCGGCGGCGGCTGAGTCACCGCGGTCCTTCGCCCCCGGCTGGTGGGAAGACGTCGTCGGGCCGGGCAAGGCGATCGACACGAACGAGTTCTTCGTCGTGTGCGCCAATGCCATCGGCGGCTGCAACGGCTCGACGGGCCCGACCTCCCCGTCAGCCGCTGGGCTGGCGCACGGCTCCCGGTTCCCGGCCGTGTCGATCCGCGATATGGCCGCAGCCGAGGTGCTGCTGAGCGACCGGCTCGGCATCCCGGCCTGGCACGCGGTCATCGGCGGGTCGATGGGCGGGGCGCGGGCGCTTGAGTTCGCGCTCGTGGCTCCCGAGCGGGTCAATCGCGCCACGATCCTGGCCGCGCCGGCGTTCTCGGATGCCGACCAGATCGCCTGGGCCCACACCCAGATCCAGGCGATCGAGCTCGATCCGGACTTCTGCGGCGGGGACTATGCCGTCATCGGCCGGTTCCCGCGCCGCGGCCTCGGTCTGGCCCGGCAGATCGCCCACCTGACCTACCGGGCGGACTCCGAGCTCAACGAACGCTTCGCCAACACCCGCCAGGAGCAGTGGCCCGACCTCGCCCACCGGCCGCGGCCGGCCTCGGCAGGCGATGCCTACTACGCCATCCAGAGCTATCTCGACTACCAGGCGACCAAGCTCGTCGACCGGTTCGATGCGCAGTCCTACCGGATACTGACGCAGGCGCTGCGCGATCACGATGTGCGCCGCGGCCGCTCGACGAACCTCGCCGAGGCGCTGTCGGCAGCGCAGGCGAAGTTCCAGGTCATCAGCGTCTCCAGCGACCGTCTCTACCCGCCGGCCCAGGTGGCCCAGCTCGCCGCCGCGCTGCCGGGCGACGTCGAGACCCATGTGCTCGACTCGTGGGCAGGTCACGACGGGTTCCTCACCGAAGGCGCCCAGCTCTCACCGCACCTGCGCCGCTTCCTCACGTGATCAGCCGGCCACCCCATGCGGGGCGGCCGGCTGATCCGGTGCTCTCACCGGGCCCGAGGCGGTGGGCCCGCTGGCATCAACCGCGCTTGGCCTTCTTCTCCTTGGCCTTGCGCTGCTTGTACAGGTGCCGCTCATCGACCGGGAAGTCGCGCTGGGCGCGGGCATTGCGGTAGTAGTCCATCGCCTCCTGCTGACGCTTCGCCTCGATGCCCTCGGCGATCGTGGCCCTGCGGTGCTTGGGCCCGTATCCGAAGGACTCGCAGATATCACCGGCGTTGGCAGCCAGCTTCGCACACAGGCTGTCGATGGTCGGCCCGATCTGGCGGGCCCGCGACATCGACAGGCGGCCGTACATGATGTGCCAGCCGATGTTGTCCTCGATGAGGCTCAGGCCGTAGAGGTCGCGGATGCGGCGTAGCAGCTTGGCCTCCTCCTCATGACCGGAGCGCTTCTGCACCTCGTGCATCGCATCGTTGAGAGCCTCCCACTTGAGCGCCTCGATGTAGGCACGAGCGGCCTCGATGAGCTGATGCTGCACACTGTTGAACACCTCGGCGGCCTTCGCCGGGGGCATCGAGGCGGCCGGGCGCAGGGTGCCGGCGAGGTCGGCGACCATGACCTCGACGCGATTGTGCAGCATCGCCTGCTGCACATGGCCTGAGCGCACCCGCTTGTTATTCAGCGCCGGAGTGAAGATGTCGCCGATGGTGCGCCCGACGTTGGCCAGACCGGAGCGGTACAGCGAGTGCTCGGCGGCCTGGGTGCCGATGTAGCGGGCAACACCGCCGAGGTCGATGTCCTTGAGTTCGGCGGCGTAGTCGCTCAGCAGGCGCTTGGCGACCAGCTGCAGCAGGACGGTGTTGTCGCCTTCGAACGTGACGTAGACGTCGAGGTCGCCGTAGAGGCCGACGAGTCGGTTCTCCCACATGTAGCCGGCGCCGCCGCAGGCCTCACGGCATTCCTGGATCGTGCACAGCGCATCCCAGGTGGTGATCGCCTTGAAACCGGCGGCCTGGGTCTCGAGTCGCTGGCGGGCCTCATCGGAGTCGTCCTCGCCGCCGAATACCAGCTGGAAGGACTCCAGCAGCTGATCGTGGGCCACCGCATTGGCGAACACGCGGGCGACCAGGGGCATGAGGCGGCGCTGGTGCTGCTGGTAGTCCATCAGCACCTCCTCGACGGCGTCGTCCCCACCGGTGAACTGGCGGCGCTGAAGCCCGTAGCGCATGGCGATGTCGAGAGCGAGCTTCGCTGCAGTGACACCGGAGCCGTCGAGTGAGACACGGCCCTGGACGAGGGTGCCGAGCATCGTGAAGAAGCGCCGGCCCGGGGATTCGATGTCCGAGGAGTAGGTGCCGTCGGCTGCGACGTCGCCGTAGCGGTTGAGCAGGTTGGTGCGCGGCACGCGCACGTTGTCGAAGGACAGGCGGCCGTTGTCGATGCCGAGCAGTCCGCCCTTGCGGCCGTCGTCCTCCGGGGTGACGCCGGGCAGCGGCTCACCCGCAGCGCCGTCGCGGATCGGGACGAAGAAGCAGTGCACGCCGTGGTTGACGCCGTTGGTGATGAGCTGGGCGAACACGACGGCGGCCTCACCGTGGACGGCGGCATTGCCGAGGTATTCCTTCGTCGCTGCCCGGAAGGGGGTGTTGATGACGAAGGTCTCATCGGATGGATCGTAGGTGGCCGTGGTGCCGATCGAGGCGACGTCGGAGCCGTGGCCGATCTCGGTCATCGCGAAGGCGCCGAGCAGCTCGCCGCGGACGGCGGGCTTGAGCCACTTGTCATGCTGTTCGGCATTGCCCAGATGCTGGATCGCCCCGGCGAAGAGCCCGAACTGCACACCAGCCTTGATCTGGATGCTCGGCTCTGCGGTCACGAGCTCCTCGAACGCGGCGACGTAGCCTGCGTGGTTGTTCTGACCGCCTTCGGATTCGGGCAGCGGCAGACCGGAGATGCCGGTGTCGATGAGCGCCTTGACTCCGGCGAGGGTCTCCTCGCGCAGCTGCTCGAGGTCACCGGTCTCGCTGAGCACGGCGTGTTCGCTGTCGATGAAGCTGCGGCCGATGTAGCGCTGCTCGGCCCACCGCCCGTCGAGGACGGCGCCGATGCGGGCGGGATCGATGGACAGCTGGTGCTTCTTGCTCATGGTCACTCCTTGGTCTCGGAATTCGGTGCGGGTGGAGTCGTGCGGGCGGACGCGCCCGAGGTGGTCTGGGATCGCTCGGCGATGCCGGTCAGGGCAGTGCTGCGGGAGCTCCACAGCCAGGTGGTCAGCTGGTCGACGAATGCCTCCTGGTCAGTCGGCCGCAGCAGCCAGCGCTCGGTGCTGGCGCGGACGAATCCGATGGCCCCGTAGGCCCACTGCACTTCGGCATCGCCGGAGAGCTGGAGCCTGCGGCACAGCAGCGCGGTGATGCCCTGGAAGAAGGTGTCGTAGTCGTTGTCGGCCTTCGGATCTGCGGTGCTGGTCACCGCGGCGTCGCAGAACCGGTAGACATTCGGGGCGCGCGCGGCGAGGTCGACGAACGCTGAGATCATCGCGCGCAGCGACTCGCGCGGGGTGTGCGGGCTGTAGTCAGCCCGGTCAAGCGAGCGTGTGATGACTTTCATCGCCCATTCGCCCATGGCGCGCTGCAACCCGCCCCGGTCGCCGAAGTACCGGTACAGCACCGTCTTCGTCGTCTGCGCCTGCACCGAAAGCTGCTCCATGGAGATCTCGGGTCCGTGGTCGGTCACGGCATGGCGCACAGTGCGCAGGAGCATCTTGCGACGCTCGCGGCGGTGGGCGTCCCAGCGTGCGCTTCGGCCATCCTGAGTGACGGGTTTCATATGACGAACAGTATCAGGTACTGTCAGTAACAGGTATTCACGGTGCGCTCGCATCGACCTGACAACTACGACCCCCGGAGGAATCACATGACGCAGCGCAGAGCCGCAGTCCTGGGAGGCAACCGCATCCCGTTCGCCCGCAGCAACAAGCAGTACGCCCACGCCTCGAACCAGGACATGCTCACCAGCGCACTCGACGGTCTCGTCGCCCGCTACGGCATGGCCGGCGAACTCCTCGGCGAGGTCGCAGGCGGCGCCGTGCTCAAACACAGCAAGGACATCAACCTCACCCGCGAGGCGGTCCTCGGCTCCGCACTCGACCCCCACACCCCGGCTTTCGACATCGGACAGGCCTGCGCCACCGGCCTGGAGACTGTCGTATCGATCAGCCACAAGGTCATGCACGGCCAGATCGAATCCGGCATCGCCTGCGGTGTCGACTCCGCATCCGATGCCCCGATCGTCGTGACCGAAGAGCTGCGTTCGATCCTGCTGGACCTCTCGCGCGCGAAGTCGAACGGTCAGCGCCTCAAGACTCTGGCTCGGCTGCGGCCGCAGCACCTGGCTCCGCAGGCGCCGAGCACCGGCGAGGCCCGCACCGGCATGTCGATGGGCGATCACCAGGCCATCAGCACCGCAGTCTGGGGCATCAGCCGCGAAGACCAGGACGCACTGGCTGTGGAGTCGCACCGCAACCTCGCTGCCGCCTGGGACCGAGGATTCTTCGACGACCTCGTCACCTCCTACCAGGGTGTGAGCGTCGATACGAACCTGCGCCCGGACTCGACGATGGAGAAGCTCGCCGAGCTCAAGCCGGTCTTCGGCCGCAACCTGCCGGAGCCTGCCACGATGACGGCAGGCAATTCGACTCCGCTCACCGACGGCGCGTCTGCCGTGCTCATCGGCAGCGACGAGTACGCCGCCGCCCACGGTCTGGAGCCGCTGGCATACTTCCGCGACGCTGAGGCGGCCGCCGTTGACTTCGTCCACGGGGGAGAGGGACTGCTCATGGCTCCGGCCTACGCCGTTCCGCGTCTGCTGGCCCGCAACGGCCTGACGTTTGCCGACTTCGACTTCTTCGAGATCCACGAGGCCTTCGCATCGACCGTGCTGTGCCACCTGGCGGCATGGGAATCAGAGGAGTTCTGCCGTGAGCGCCTCGGCCTCGACGGCGCACTCGGCTCGATCGACCGCACCAAGCTCAACCCCAACGGCTCGTCGCTGGCAGCCGGGCACCCGTTCGCCGCAACCGGCGGGCGCATCATCGCCACCGCAGCCAAGCACCTGAAGGAGACCGGCGGCACGCGCGCACTCATCTCGATCTGCGCTGCCGGCGGTCAGGGACTCACCGCGATCCTGGAGGCATGACCATGAACGACAAGTACATCTCGCTGGCCAACGGGCCGCTGAAGAAGATCGTCAAGACCCTCGGACTGCCGGCACCTGTGCCGCTGCGCCGCTTCGACCCGGCCGACAGCTCCCACGGCTACCTCAGCGAGCCGATCCTCGTGCTCGGTGAGACCAACGGGGCCGACGCACTCAGCCAGCTGCTGCTCGACAACGGCTTCAGCGTCCACCGCACCCCGAACCCGGGTCTGCGCTACCAGGCGATCATCGCCGCCTACGACGGCCTGACCCACCCCGACCAGCTGCAGGACACGACCCTGGCCATCGGCTCGGCGCTGCGCCAGCTGACGAAATGCGGTCGGGTCATCACCGTCGCCGACGCCGGCGTCGTCTTCCCGCACACCACCGATGCCGACCCGGCGCTCAACGCCGTCCGCAACGCCGTCACCGGCATCACCCGCTCGCTTGCACACGAGATGCGCGCCGGCTCGACCGCCAACGGCATCGTCCTCGACGGCGTGCAGGCCACCGCTCCATCGGCTGTAGCCGCCCTGTGGTTCCTGCTTTCGGCGAAGTCCGCTTACGTCTCCGGGCAGTTCCTCACCGTCTCCAGCGACCGCGGAACCACCACCTCGGCCGCGGAGTTCGCCGCCACCGGCCAGACCGGACCGCTCAACGGTGCAGTCGCTGTCGTCACCGGTGCCGCCCGCGGCATCGGCGCAGAGATCGCCCGTGTGCTCCACCGGGATGGGGCACAGGTCTACGGTGTCGATGTTCCGCAGGCCGGGCAGGCCCTGGCGCAGACGATGAACAGCATCGGCGGTGTCGCCATCCAGCTCGACATCACCGCCGAGGACGCCGGCCAGCAGATCATGGAGCGCGTCGGTGCCCCGATCGACATCCTCATTCACAACGCCGGCATCACACGCGACAAGCTGCTGGCGAACATGGACGAATCCCGCTGGGCCTCAGCCATCGCTGTCAACATCTCCTCCCAGCTGCGCATCAACGAGACGATCACCGCTGCCAACGGCTGGGGTGAGGCTCCTCGTGTCGTGTCGCTGGCCTCGATCGCCGGTCTTGCCGGCAACCGCGGACAGACGAACTACTCGGCTTCGAAGGCCGCTGTCGTGGGAATGGTCGCGGCTGCCGCAGAGGACTTCGCTGCGCGCAGCGGCACGATCAACGCCGTGGCACCGGGCTTCATCGAAACGGATATGACGGCTGCGATGCCGATGGTCCCGCGTGAGCTCGGCCGGCGCCTGTCGAGCCTGCAGCAGGGTGGCAAGCCGCGCGACGTCGCCGAGGCGATCGCGTTCTTCGCTCAGCCGGCCGCCGGCGGCATCAACGGCAAGACGCTGCGCGTATGCGGCCAGAGCCTGCTGGGGGCGTGATGCCGAAATTCACTCGCGGCGTACCGCAGCCCATCAACACCGGTGCAGTGCTCGGCAAGACCCTGCTGCGCCAGTTCAAGAAGCGCCCCCACAGCTATGCTCATATGCCGACCCGCTCGGTGGAATCGACCACCACGCTCGATCCCGTCGAGGTGGCAGCGTTCCACCGCGTCGTTGAGGCACCGGTGACCGATGCGGTGCATCCGGGATACCTGCACAAGCTCGGCTTCCCGCTGGCGATGCAGCTCATGACCGACCCGGGCTTCCCGCTGCCCCTGCTGGGCCTGGTGCACATCGTCAACCGGTTCAGCCTGCACCGGCCGGTCCTCATCGGAGAAACCGTGACGACCTCGGTGCGGATCGGGCAGGCACGCAAGCACCGCAAGGGCACCGAGTTCGACGTGCTCGTCACGGGGGACGTCGACGGTGGTACGGTCTTCGAGGAGACCGCCACGTATCTGGCCGTCGGCAAGCACCTCAGCAGCGCCGAGGCCGAGCGCGAGGAGGCGCGCAGCGAGTTCGAGGCGCCTGGAGTGCCGTCTTCGATCTGGAAGCTGCCGCGCTCGATCGGCCCGACGTATGCGAAGGTCTCAGGGGACTACAACCCGATCCACCTGAATCCGCTGGCCGCCAAGGCCTTCGGGTTCCCGGCATCGATCGCCCACGGCATGTACACCGCCTCGCGTGCGCTCTCGGCCGCCCAGGCCCCGGCCGGCGGCTACGTGTGGGGGGCGCAGTTCGCCAAGCCGGTCATCCTGCCGGCGCGAGTGGGCTTCGGTGTCTTCGACGATCACGAAGGCGCTGCTCGCCGCTATGCGGTGTGGAGCGTCAAGAACGGCAAGCCGCACGTGCTCGGAAGCATCGCGCCGCTGTCGTGAATGGAGTGTCTGAACGCCGCCTGACCTGCGTGGATGCCCGCATTCACGCAGGTTGGTGCGGCGTTCGTCACAGAGGGCGAATCCGATTTTGCAATCGGGTTCAGAGCATGTAATGTGTTCTCTGTTGCCCGCGCGGGTGGCGGAATTGGTAGACGCGCTAGCTTGAGGTGCTAGTGCCCACTATATCGGGCGTGGGGGTTCAAGTCCCCCCTCGCGCACAACCGGCTCAGGCCGTTGAAAGCCCCGGAACCATTGAGGTGCCGGGGCTTTCTGCATGTCGGCCGAGCCTCCGTCTGCACGGGATTCTGTGACATACTCGCCGGTGAGGATGCAGCCCATCCGAACCGTGTTCCCGGCAAGACAAGGAAGTCATCAGTGCCCTCTACGCGAAGTGAGCTCGTCACTGCCGCTGTCCACTATCTCTACGCGCTGTCACAGAACCTGACACCGGCAGAGGAGATCAGCGGTGCGGTCGAGTCCGAGGCTGCCGCGGAACTCGAAGAGGTCCTGCATGAGCAGGGCAGGACCCGTGCTGATGTGCTCAACGTCTTCGCACTCATCGCTGCCACCCGCGCCGAGCTCACAGCAGGTTCGGCGGTGCCGTTCTCCAAGGACGCCTATGATGCCGCGCGTGCCCGCGCGGTGCGCGGTCTGGAGTTCGCGGGCCAGGCTGGGCACCAGATCTGGCCGCCGACGAGCCAGACAGTGCGCAAGCGGCTGGGCACGAACTTCTGGAACGACGCTCTGAGCTCGCTGGGCTTCCCCACCTCGGGCGGGGGCCGCAGGCGGGGCGCCTTCCACTACTCTCCTGAAGCATTCCGCAGCGCGGTCAGCGATTTCCTCACTGATGCGCACGCAGCCGGGGGAGCGGAGAGCTTCAGCCGCTATGAGGCATGGGCCAAGGACGAACGGGCCGCCGGCCGGGCCAGGCCGTCAGGCGCCTCGGTGCGCAATCACTTCGGCAGCTGGAACGACGCCAAGGCCGCAGCTGAGCAGGTTTGACCTCGGCTCGGTCAGGTTGCGCGCGGCATCGGCCGGCCGAACGTCTTGATCCGCCAGCGCGGGGGCACATAGTCCGACCAGTGCCGCTCGATGGCCAGCTCGTAGCTTTCGACGAGCTTCTCGGTCGCCGCCCGCCAGCTGTGCTGCTCCATCTCGGCCTGCCCGCCGGCGGCCAATGCTGAGCGCAGGCTCTCATCTGCCAGCAGACGGTTGACCTGAGCTGACATGTCCTCACTCGAATGGGGTTCGCACAGCAGCCCGCCGACACCGTCGGGCACGGCGAACGGGATGCCGCCTGCCCGCGCAGCGACGACCGGCACGCCTGAGGCCATCGACTCCAGCGCCACCAGCCCTAAGGTCTCAGTGGTCGAAGGGAAGACGAACACGTCGGCTGAGGCGTAGGCCTCGGCCAGCTCCTGACCGCTCATGTAGCCGGTGAACAGCGTCGGGGTGCCGGCGAACTCAGCCTCCAGCTGCTTGAGATGCGGTCCCGAGCCGACCATCGCCAGCCGGGTTCCCTTCGGTGCGCGGGCGATGACGCCGCGCAGCACGTCGAGATCCTTCTCCTTCGACATCCGCCCGACATAGACGAGCAGCCGGTCCTCCGGGTGCCCGTCGGTGAGCCGCTCGCGCATCCGCTGCGAGTAGTTGCCCGGATGGTAGGTCTGCGTGTCGACGGCCCGCGGCCACAGGTCGAGGTTCTTGATCCCAGCCGCCGCGGCCTGCTCGATCATCGGCTGCGAGGTGCACAGGTTGACCTCGGCGAGGTTGTGGATCCACGTGATCCACCGCTCGGTCGTGTCGGTGATCCACTCGAGCCCGAGCCGCTGCGTGTACTCCGGCACATTCGTATGGAAGGACGCGAGCATCGGCAGATCGCGCCGCTTCGAGGACATCGTGCCGTAGGCGGCCAGCCAGATTGGGTTGACCGCATGGACGACATGCGGGTGGAAGCGCTCCATCGTCTTGGCGATGTTCGACGTCGGCAGGCCGACCCGCAGCTCGGGGTACCACGGCTTGAAGGACACAGATCGCACCGGCACCACCCGGAACCCGGCATAGCGGGCCGGTGGGTGGCCTGGGGCGAACACGACGACCTCATGGCCCATATCGGCCAGGTGGTCGAGGGTGCCCATGAGCCGGGTGACGACTCCGTCGATCTTCGGCAGGAAGACTTCTGTGAAGAGGGCGATGCGCATCAGCTGCCGGATACCGCCGCCGTCTCGTCGTGGTCACCTCTGGCCTGCGCATCGGCCAGGTCCGAGGTGTCGGCCGGGACGGTGGGCACACCCGGCTGCTGGTGCTTGGTCCAGACCGAGGACGCCGGGATCTTCGACAGGTCTGCCCGGTGGGCGTAGCGCTTGGCGGTCTCATTGACCTCCATGAGCAGCCCGTCGGACAGAGTCGTCGGCTTGAGCCCGAGTGCCAGGAACGTCGCGTTCGAGGCGTGCAGGTCGTTCTCTGCCGATTCGTGGCGCGGGTTGGGCACGTTCTCCAGGCGGGCGCCGGTGATCGAGCAGATGAGCTCGGCGAGTTCGCGCACCCGGTGGGTCTCGGTCAGCTGGTTGAAGATCTTGACCCGCTCACCGGCCTCAGGGGGATTGTCCACCGCGATCTCCACACAGCGGACCATGTCCTGGATGTGGATGAATGCGCGTGTCTGCCCGCCGGTGCCGTGGACGGTCAGCGGGTAGCCGACCGCCGACTGCATGAGGAACCGGTTGAGCACGGTGCCGTAGTCGCCGTCGTAGTCGAAGCGGTTGACCAGGCGCTCATCGAGCTTGGTCTCTGCGGTGTTCGTACCCCAGATGATGCCTTGGTGCAGGTCGGTGATGCGCAGCGCATCGTTCTTGGCGTAGTAGGCGAACAGGTGCTGATCGAGCACCTTCGTCATGTGGTAGATCGAACCCGGGTTCGTCGGGTACAGGATCTGCTGTTCGACCTGGTACGGCTCGCACGGCCGTCCCTCGGCATCCTTGTCGGCGGTGACCTGCACATCGAGGTAGCCCTCGGGGATCTCCATGCCGGCGGTCCCGTAGCCGTAGACGCCCATCGTGCCCAGGTGCACGAGGTGGATGTCGGAGCCGTTCTCGACGATCGCAGCGAGCAGGTTGTGGGTGGCGTTGACGTTGTTGTCGACGGTGTAGCGCTTGTGCGCCGGGGACTTCATCGAGTACGGCGCTGCCCGCTGTTCGGCGAAGTGGATGACGGTGTCGGGTGCGTACTCGCCGAGCAGGCGCAGCACGGCTTCGTAGTCCTGCGCCAGGTCGATCTGGGCGAAGCCGATCCGCTTGCCGGTCAGCTCCTCCCAGGCGTCGAGCCGTTCTTCGATCGAGGCGATCGGGGTCAGCGACTCCGCACCGAGCTCCTCGTCGATCGCCCGGCGGGACAGATTGTCGAGGATGACAACGTCGTGGCCTCGCGCTGAGAGATGCAGGGCTGTCGGCCAGCCGCAGAATCCGTCTCCACCGCAGACAACAGTCTTCATCTTGCTCCTCCTCGATCGACGACGGCGCGCTCGCGCCGGGACACTTAGTCGTAGTCTGTCATATGCACACGCCGCCCACACACGCGGGGACGCGCCGGAGGGCCCCGGCTTCGAAGGCGTTACGGGGTATTCATCTGCGGTTCGCCGATTTCCGGATGACGAACGCTCGCGAACGTGCTTGCGCTTCCGGTGTACGCTCGGCTCAGGCCGGCCCGGCCGCACCGCCGCGAGTGAGAATGGAGAGTGCCGATGAGTCATCAGTTCGCCAGCGCCGAGGCAGAGGTCACCCGCCTGTGCCAGGAGCTCATCCGCATCGACACGCAGAACTGGGGCAACAACAAGTGCAATCCCGAGCGTCCGGCCGCTGACCAGATCGCCGCCTGGTTCGCCGAGGTCGGCCTGGAGTCCCAAATCTACGAGTCCGCTCCCGGCCGCGCGACGCTGGTGACCCGGGTGCCGGGCACCGATCCCGAGGCGCCGGCGCTCGTCGTGCACGGTCACACCGATGTGGTTCCCGCCGATGCCTCCGAATGGTCTGTCGACCCGTTCGCCGGGGAGATCCGCGACGGTCTCGTTTGGGGTCGTGGAGCCGTTGACATGAAGGACATGGACGCGATGATCATCGCGGTCGTGCGTACGATGATGCGCGAAAATCTACGCCCGCGCCGCGATCTCATCATCGTCTTCTTCGCTGATGAGGAGGCAGGCGGGCTCTACGGTTCGCAGTGGATGGCCAAGAACCATCCCGAGGTGTTCGACGGCGCCACCGAGGCGATCTCCGAGGTCGGCGGTTACTCCGTCGATATCCGCGGCCAGCGCGTGTATCTCGTCCAGACTGCGGAGAAGGGCATCGCCTGGCTCAAGCTCATCGCCCGCGGCACGGCCGGGCACGGCTCGCAGATCAACCGTGACAACCCGGTCACCAAGCTCGCCGAGGCGGTCGCGCGGATCGGCGCGTACGAGTGGCCTGAGCAGATGCCGCAGGCCACCCGCGACCTCCTCGTCGGCGTGTCCGAGCTCACCGGGATCCCCTTCAGTGCAGAGACCTACGGCGAGCTGCTCGACGAGCTCGGCTCGGTGGCCAAGTTCGTCGGCGCGACGTTCGCCAACACCTCGAACCCGTCGATGCTCGAAGCCGGGTACAAGCACAACGTCATCCCCTCGACCGCCTCGGCCTACATCGACTGCCGGCACCTGCCCGGTCAGTACGAGGACCTCAAGCTCAAGCTCAAGGAGCTCGCCGGCGAGGGTGTCGACATCGAAGAGGAGATCGTGGCCACCGCGCTCGAATCGCCCTTCGGCGGACGGCTCGTCGACACGATGGTCGCCTCCCTGCAGGAGGAGGACCCGGATGCCACAGTGCTGCCGTACACGCTCTCAGGCGGCACCGACAACAAGGCGCTCTCGCTGCTGGGGATCACCGGCTACGGCTTCGCACCGCTGCGCCTGACCCCGGATCTCGACTTCCCGGCGATGTTCCACGGTGTCGACGAGCGGGTGCCGGTCTCAGCTCTGGAATTCGGTGCCCGGGTGCTCGGCCGGTTCCTCATGGACGCCTGAGCCATCCGCACCTGTTCTCACTGCGGCAGCTGTCGCGGTGTCAGTCGTCGTCCTCCAGCCAGCGCTGACGGCGCTGGATCGAGGCGACGACGACGCCGAGGAGCACAAGCCCGATCGCGATGAACGTCTGCGGGCCGATCGGCGCAGCCCCGACGGGGAAGAGCAGGTCGATGACGAGTGAGCCGAGTAGATTGCCGAACAGCGCCAGCAGGCTGATGAGCAGCACCCCCAGCCGGCCGACGGCCACGGTGGAGAAGCCGATGTACATGACGCCGAGCACACCGCCGATGAGCATCCACCACTGACCCGGCAGCTGCGGGAACCCGCTGATCGGCACGCCGGACAGGCGCACGAGGATCGCTGCGGCGAAGAGGAACAGCGAACCGACGAGGAAGTTCGTGAACGTCGCTGCGAATGCCGAGCGGGAGGCGGTGTTGAGGTTGCCGTTGAAGGCCTGCTGGAATGCCGTGAGCGCACCGGAGGTCAGCGGCAGCAGCGGCGCCCACAGGGGAACGCCGTGCGATAGTGCCCCGGAGGAGGACACGACGACGCCGAGGAGGACGATGATGACGCCGGCGACGCGGGGGACGCTCGGTGCCCTGCGTCCGCCTGGGCTCAGGTGGGTGTTGTCGACGATGATCCCGCCGAGCAGCTGACCGCACACGAACGACATGATGAATGTCGCCACGCCGAACAGCGGGACCGTCAGCGACTGGGCGATGACGACAGAGGCGCCGCCGATGCCGCCGGTGAGCATCCACCACGGGAACTCGCGGCGGCGCACGAGCTGCCAGGCGCGTCCGAGTCCACGTCGGGCGGCGGGGGCGAACGGAATGGCGAGGCACAGGACGACGAAGCCGCCGGTGAAGGAGATGAACGCGGAATACAGGCCGTGGCCGAGGGCGGCGGCGAGGTGGCCGTTGGTGGTGCCCTGGATGGACATCGCGATGCCGGCGGCGATCATCGCCACGGCTGACAGCAGCGCCGGCCCGCGGGAAGCGGTGGCCGTCATGCGGAGTGCTTGATGCGGATGATGCGGCGACGCAGCCACACGGTCTTCGACCCGCCCATCCCGATCCGGGTGCGCGCCAGCTCCCAGCGGCCGTATTCGGCTTCCTCGGTCAGCAGGCGGGCGGCTTCGGATCGGGTCATCTCCCGATGCAGGCTCACGGTCCGGAACTCGTACTCCACAGGTGTACGACGTCGCTTCACATTCCCTCCTTCGCTCCGATGAGATTATCACCAGGCCAGCCCGATTCCCGGGCGGCTCGCAAGGCGGACACGGCGTGGCCGGCGTGCACTATCCTGAGGCGTATGGTCCATCTGGTTCTCATCCGGCATGGGGAGAGCGATGCCAACGCCGCCGGCCTGCTGGCCGGCCGCACACCCGGGGTCGCGCTCACCGAGGCCGGCCGTGCCCAGATCCGCAGTCTGGCCGGCATCCTGCCGTTCGCCACGATCACCGCGCTGCGGCACTCACCGCTCATGCGGTGTGTGCAGACGACCGAAGAGCTGCTCGGCATCATCACCGTCGGCCAGACACGCGAGGACCCGGGCCTGGCCGAAGTCGACTACGGGCAGTGGAGCGGCCAGCCGCTCACCTCGCTCAAGGAGCACCCTGAGTGGGCGCGGGTGGCCGAAAGCCCCTCGACGATGGTCTTCCCCGGCGGGGAGTCGCTGCAGGCGGCGGCCTCTCGGGGGATCGCCGCAGCCGAGGCGCTGGTCGCCGAGCTGCGGCAGCGCACCGTGGCCAGTGGCGAGGATGAGAAGACCCAGGAGGACAGCGTCGGGATCATCGTCAGCCACGGTGACATCATCAAAGCGATCCTCGCCGATGCCCTCGGCAGCCCGCTCGACCGCTTCCAGCGCATCGCGGTGGCCCCGGGATCCTTCAGCGTCATCTCCTACCCGGCCACCGGGCATCCGGTCGTGACCGCCATGTCGGTCACCGCCGGCGGACGCCAAGCCGCCCCCGACCTCGGCGGCGGCCGATGACCGCTCCCGGTCAGGGGAGCGGCGGGCCAGGGGAGCGGCGGGCCGGTCAGATCGCGGAGATGACTCCGGCACCCAGCAGTGCGTAGATGACCAGGCCGATGATGACGCGGTACCACACGAAGACGGCGAACGAGCGGGTGGAGATGAACTTGAGGAACCCGACGATGACGACGTAGCCGACGACGAAGCTCACGAGTGTCGCCAGCGCGGTCGGGCCCCAGCCGAGCACCATCGGCTCGCCGATGCTCTTGAACAGGCCGTAGAAGCCCGAGGCCATGACGGCCGGGACGGCGAGCAGGAACGAGTAGCGGGCAGCGGCTTCGCGCTTGAAGCCCATGAGGCGGCCGGCGATGATCGTGCCGCCGGAGCGCGAGACACCGGGGATGAGGGCCATCGCCTGCGCGAGGCCGTAGAGGATGCCCTGACCCCAGGTCATGTCCTTGAGCTCATAGGTGCGCGAACCGTACTTGTCGGCCACGCCGAGGATGATGCCGAAGACGATGAGCATCGTCGCGGTGATCCACAGGCTGCGCAGCACAGTCTCGATCTGGCTTTCGAACAGCAAGCCGAGCACAGCGATCGGGATCGAGCCGAGGATGATGAGCCAGCCGAGCCGGACCTTCGGGTCGTCCTTGGGACCGCGTCCCACAAGCGCTTTGCACCATGCGGCGATGATGCTGGTGATGTCCTTCCAGAAGTACACGAGCACCGCGGTCTCAGTGCCGATCTGCACGATGGCGGTGAAGAACGCTCCCGGGTCCTCACCCGGCAGCAGGAACTCGCCGACGATCCGCAGATGTGCTGATGAGGAGATCGGCAGGAACTCCGTGAGTCCCTGCACGACTCCGAGGATCGCGGCGATGAGCCAATCCATGCACTTACTCCTAGCTGTAGGCACCCGCCAGCGGCGGTGTGGGCAGACTCCGGCGCCGGGGATCTGGCGGCGGGGTTGGGGTCAGCTCGGGGGATTCGTCACATGGCGGCGACGACGCACCGGCGGGCAGACCCACATCAGGGTAGACCCACTGATCAGGTAACCTCAAGGACTATGCACGTTCACCGCGTCGGAACATCAGGTCTGGAGCTCTCCGAGCTCGGACTCGGCACCTTCGACTGGGGTAGCAGGGTTGAGGCGGAGACCGCTCAGCAGCTCCTCGATTCCTACAGTGAGGCCGGAGGCACGACTCTTGAGCTGCCGTCGTTCGCCTCGCCGGCGGCCGATCTGCTCGGGAAGCTGACAGTCAGCCCCGAAGTCACTGTGTGCGCCCGTGTCGGCGTCGCCCAGCGCGGTGATGAACCGGTCCTCAGCCTGTCCCGGCAACAGGTGCTCAGACAGACCCGCCAGCTCATGCAGCGGATGCGCCGCGACCACATCGAGGTCCTCGTCCTCGACGGCTTCGACGTGACCACGCCGCTGGAGGAGACCGCCTCAGCACTCGAGACGCTGCTGAGCGCCGGGGACATCGACTATGTCGCCTGCGCTTATCATTCCGGCTGGCAGCTGGCCGCTGTCGCCGGCGCCGGCATCCCGGTGGTCGCTGCGTTCAACGAGCATTCGCTGCTCGAGCGCTCGGCAGAGACCGATGTCGCCCCGGCCGCTGACTATCTGGGCATCGGGATGGTCGCCGGTGCCGCGCTCGGCCGCGGCGTGCTCTCAGGCCAGTACGCCAGGGCCGTTCCGGCGGATTCGCGGGCAGCCGTCCACCGGGATGGCTATATGCAGGGGTATCTGAGCGATGATGCGCAGCGGATCGTGGCCGGCGTGAGCAAGGCCGCTTCGAGCCTGGAGATCGCCCCGGTCGATGTCGCGCTGGCCTGGATGCGCTCACAGGCGCCGGCCTGCAGCCTCATCAGCCCGCGTACGACCGATCAGCTCACGCAGCTGCTCAACAGCGATTCCGAACTGCAGCCGGAGATCCTCCAGGTCCTCGACCAGATCTCCGAACCCAGCTGACACCTCGGGCACGGCAACAGGCGCTGTTCAGGTGAGGGTGGGGCAGCAGCGCTTAGCGCTCACTGCTTGACGGTGACCTCATCGTCGTAATCGTCGTCGAAGTCGTCATCATCATCGTCTTCGTCGTAGTCATCGTCGAAATCATCATCGAAGTCGTCGTCATCGTCATCGTCGCCGAGGTCGGCCTTGGCATCTTCTTGATCATCGAAGAGCTCAAAGGGCGTGACCTCCTCGAATGCGCGATAGAGGGCGTCCTCGTAGATGTCGAAAGCCTCGGCCAAGGCCATGTACGTGGCTTCGACTCGCGGGTCCTCATCGGAGGAACGGTGAGCCGCTGCAGCGTAGTGCTCGCGGATTGCCGAAAGGAACTCTTCCAGGGCCACATCGGGTTCAAGGCTCATGCCTCCAATGTACCCCCCTTCTGCTGGCCGCGTCACCAGTTCGAGCCGATGACGAGGGGAATCGAATGTCATAGGGTAAGGACTATGGCCGTCCCGATCTTCGAACACCCGTCACCCGACCGGTTCATCGCCGGGACCGTCGGCCTGCCGGGTGAGCGCACCTTCTTCCTCCAGGTTGCCTCCGAGGGGGTTGTCACCTCGGTGACGCTGGAGAAGGAGCAGGTCGAGATGCTCGGAGAGCGGATGGACGAACTGCTCGACATGGTCCGGGCCAGGGGGGCCAGCACCGTGCCGATCCCCGTCGGCCCTCTCGAGGAGCTCATCGACAACGCCGGGCTGGCGATGCCGGTCGACTCCGAGTTCATCGTCGGCACGATGAGCCTGGGCTGGGACACCCAGGCCGGGCTGCTCATCGTCGAATGCTTCGAACTCACCCAGCAGGATGCCGAGTCCGGCACGAGCGGCGACCCGGATGACGACTCCCAGGAGCGCCGCTCACTCAAGGTGACGCTGACCGCCGGCCAGGCCCGCGAGTTCGCCCGCCGCGCCGATCAGGTCGTCAATGCCGGACGCTCGGACTGCCCCTTCTGCGCGCTGCCGCTCGACCCGGCTGGCCACATGTGCCCGCGCGCCAACGGAATCGCGCGCTGATGCCGGATATGACCACCCGCAGCGGGCACAGCGACTCCAGTCCCGACTGGCCGGAGATCTCCGTCCGCATCGACACTCCGACGCACCTGTCCGAGGCCGACGACACCGCCAGCATCGTCGAGGTGCTCGCCGCCGGCGAGGTCCACCAGCTCGGGCGCATCCCGCATGCGTCGAACGACACCCGGCTCATCACCGTATCAGCCGGTGACACGGTGCTGCGCGCAGTGTACAAGCCCGCCGCGGGGGAGCGGCCGCTGCACGACTTCCCGCACCAGTCCCTGGCCGGCCGGGAGGTCGCCTGCTTCGAACTCGGGCAGGCCATCGGCCTGCCGGTCGCCCCGCCGACGGTCATGCGCACCGACATGCCGGCCGGGCCGGGCTCTGTGCAGGCCTATGTCGAGACGCTCAGCCCCGGTGATGCGCTCGTCGACATCTTCGAACCCGACGAGGTGCCTGAGGGCTGGGCTGCGATCTTCGCGGCCATGTCCGAAGACGGAGAGGACCTCATCGTCGCCCACGCCCTGGCACCGGCGCTGCGGCAGATCGCGCTATTCGACCTCATCGTCAACAACGCCGACCGCAAGGCCTCGCACATCCTCAGCGGCCACTACCGCTTCGACGGCACCGCCCCCGGTGTGTTCGGCATCGACCACGGCCTGACCTTCCACGCCGAACCGAAGCTGCGCACGGTGCTGTGGGGCTTCTGCGGCGAACCGTTCACCCCAGCCGAAGCCCGGCTGCTGGCCGAGGTTGCTGAGAGCACCGAACTCCACCACCGCCTCGGGAACTGGCTCACCGATGCCGAGGCAGACGCCACCGCTGCACGTGCTGCCGGCCTGGTTGATCTCGGGGCGTTCCCGCTGCCACCGGCGACCCGGACGCCGATTCCGTGGCCTCCGCTGTGACCTGGGCACGCTGACGCCTCCCGTTCCCGCGGGCCGGGATTTCGGCCGTGTTGAGGTCGCTGATTACTCACTCGTATGCTGGGAGCGTGAAACCATGGCAATCTCCTGATGTTCCCAGGCTCTCCAGCTCCGGCCGCGGCCCCGACGTCTACTGCACTGCAGAGCAGGGACCCGTACAGGCGCCAGGCAAGGAGAAGGTCGCGCGACTCTACGTCTGCGGGATCACCCCCTACGACTCGACACACCTCGGTCACGCCGCCACCTATGTGGCCTTCGACGTGCTGCAGCGAGTGTGGCGCGATGCCGGTGTGGAGGTGTCCTACGTCCAGAACATCACCGACATCGACGACCCGCTGCTCGAGCGGGCCGACGCCACCGGCGTCGACTGGCGGGATCTGGCCGACGGTGAGATCGAGCGGTTCCGCGGCGACATGGAAGCGCTGCGCGTCATCGCCCCCGACCACTACATCGGCGCCGTCGAGAGCATCGACCTCGTCGTCTCAGCCGTGACCGAGCTGCTGCACAACGGCTACGCCTACCGGCTCGACAACGGCGACGTGTACTACCGTGTCAACGCCGCGATCAAACCGGCCTTTGGCTCGGAATCGCACTACGACCGCGAGACGATGATGCGGCTGTTCGGCGAACGCGGAGGAGACCCGGACACACCCGGCAAGGAGGACCCGCTCGATGCGCTGCTGTGGCGCGCCGAACGCGAAGGCGAACCGTCCTGGGACGGCGGCGAGCTCGGTCCCGGCCGACCCGGCTGGCACATCGAATGCGCGGCCATCGCCAATGAGTACCTCGGCTTCCCGCTCACCATCCAGGGCGGCGGCTCAGACCTCATCTTCCCGCACCACGAGATGTGCGCAGCCCATGCGACCGCGCTGACCGGTGAGCCGTTCGCGCAGGTGTTCATGCACACCGGCATGGTCGGCTACGAGGGCGAGAAGATGAGCAAGTCCCGCGGCAACCTCGTCTTCGTCTCCAAGCTGCGCGAATCCGGTGTCGACCCGATGGCCGTGCGGCTGACCCTGCTGGCCCACCACTACCGCTGCGACTGGAGCTACTCCGACGAGGTGCTCGAGCAGGCCCAGCAGCGCCTGGCCACGTGGCGCAAGGCCGCCGAACTCGGCTCGACGGTCAGCGCCGCTGACGTCATCGACGATGTGCGCCACGACCTCAGCGACGACCTCGACACGCCCTCAGCCCTGTCGACCCTCGACCGGTGGGCTGCCACGACGAGCAGCGAGGGCTCACGGGCCGACACCGAGGAGATCGTCGAGGCCATCGACGCGCTCCTTGGCATCAAGCTCTGAGGGCTTCTGCCTCGGAACTGACGACCGGCCCTGCACCTGATGGTGCCGGGCCGGTGCCGTCTCAGCTTCCGTCGCGGCGCCGGTGCTGCAGGTAGCGCTCGAACTCGCGGGCGATCGCCTCGCCCTTGGCTTCGGGCAGCTCGGAGGTCTCAGCGACCGATTCGAGGTGCTCGACGTGATCCTGCAGGTCGGGGTTGGCCTCGACGAACTCCTCGACACCGAACTCCCAGGCGCGGGCATCCTCGACGAGATCGTGCTGGGGGACGACGAACCCGGTCAGGTCCTCAAAAGCACCGAGCAGCGACAGGATCGCCTTCGGCGAGGTGGTGCCGGCGACATATCCGGGCACGGACACCGTCAGGGTGACCGCCGGGATGCGCTGCTCGGCGAGCATGACGGCGAAGATCTCCAGCAGGCCAGCGGTTCCTTCACCGTAGGCCGATTCGACGCCGTCGTAGGCGGAGACGATGTCGGACTGCTCGCTCGTGACCGCCACCGGCAGCGGCCGGCGGTGGGAGACCGCCGCGGCGGCACCGCTGATGAGCACCACCCGGTCGCCGGAACGCGCGCCGTCGAGCAGCACCTCGAAGGCATCAGCCCAGTAGAAGGTCGGTTCCGGTCCGATCATGACGATGACGTTGATCGGCGTGCCCGGCACCGTCCCGGTATAGGTCTCGATGCACGGCCATTCGACTTCAGCGCTCATACCGGAGCGGCGCAGCCGCGGGCGCACCAGCGTGTAGTCGTAGTAGCCATCGGTCAGCAGGTCCTCAGCCGGGCGCAGATCCCACGCCTCGACGAGGTGGTGCGCGGCGTCAACGGCGCTCTGACCTGCGTCATCCATACCTTCGACGGCGATGATCCGCAGCCAGCGATCGGAGGGAGGCAGAAAGTCCATGGGCACAGACTACGCTAGGAGGCATGCGACATTACTCGGCAGTCCTGTGGGACATGGACGGCACTCTCGTCGACACCGAACCGTACTGGATCACCGCCGAAACGGAGCTCATGCACGCCCACGGCCTCGACTGGGACGAGGAGAAGGGCATGCTCATGGTCGGTAACGAGCTGCTGACCTCTGCCCACATCCTCATCGCCCACGGCCTGACGCTGCCGGCTGAGGAGATCGTCGAACTGCTCCTCGACCGGGTCATCGAGCTCATCGGCGAGCATGTGCCGTTCCGGCCCGGAGCCCGTGAGCTGCTGGCAGACCTGCAGGCCAACAATGTGCCGTGCGCGCTGGTGACGATGTCGTATCGGCGGCTCGCCGAGGCCGTCGCCGCCGCCTGCCCGGAGGGTGCGTTCGCAGCCTTGGTCACCGGCGACGAGGTGCCGGCCGGCAAACCGGATCCGGCGCCGTATCTCATCGGCGCCGCACACCTCGGCGTGGCACCTGAGGCGTGTGTGGCGTTCGAGGACTCCGTCCCAGGACTCACGAGTGCCGAGTCCGCAGGCACCATCGCCTTCGGGGTGCCGCATCTGGTGCCGATTCCCGAACAGCCTGGCCGGCGGCTCGTGCCGACCCTGGAGGGGATGAGCGCCCAGTCGCTCGACGGTCTCATCGGCGAAGCCGTCCCGCACGGGCCCGGCGTCGCTGACGCCCAGCAGTCCGACGACGGCCACTGAGGCTGCAGGATCCTGCAGCCTGGCTCAGTCGGTGGTGCCTGAGAGCAGGTCGGCACCGGCGATCTCGGTGATCGCCGGAGCCTCTGGAGGTGTATTGCCCCATGCCGGGCACATCGGCTTGAACGAGCACCAGTTGCACAGCGGGGAACGCCGCGGACGCCAGCGCCCGGTCTGAGCGGCATCGGTGATCTCATTCCAGATGCCGCGAACTTCGAACTCGGTGCGCTCGATGTCACCCATCGTCGGCTGCATGTCGATCGAGCTGCGCGAACCGAGGTAGAGCAGCTTGAGGGTGTGCACAAGCTGGCCCTCTGCCAGGTAGTGCATGAGGGCATAGAAGCGCATCTGGAAATCAGCCTCACGGCCGTACTGCGGTTTGGGCTGCTTGCCGGTCTTGTAGTCGACGAGCCGCACCGCCCCGCCCGGGGCGGCATCGACGCGGTCGATGAACCCGCGTAGCACCGGACCGCCTTCGAGCGGCACCTGCACGAACTCCTCACGCCGATCCGGTTCGAGCATCTGCGGGATCTCCAACGCGAAGTACGACCGGCACAGCTCGGCTGACTCGTTGAGCAGCCGGCGGCGATCCTCCTCATCGGGGAAGAGCTCAGCGACGCGCCCGTCCTCGTCAGTCAGCCGGTTCAGCTCGATGGGAAGCAGCTCAATCGTCTTCTCCCACGTCCGTTCGGGAGCGACCGCGTCGAAGAGGCGTTCGAGCACCGCGTGGACGAGGGTGCCGCGGAAGGCGACCGGTGACAGCGGCTCGGGAATCTTGTCGACCGTGCGGAAGCGGAACTTCAGCGGGCACTGGACGAAGTCATTGGCCCGGGACGGAGAGAGCGCGACGAGTTTGGCCATACCCGAAACCCTACCGGCCACCGCTGACATCACTGACCGGTCTGTCCTCGGCATGGGCGCTCAAAGTCAGCAGGGCATCCCCTTTAGGATGGTGGACATGACTGAGGCGAGCACGAAGCCAAACCCCCCGGCCAAACGCACCGGGGCGTCGAACGGGCTCATCATCGGCCGGGTCTTCGGCGCTCCCGTCGTCCTCGCCTGGTCCTGGTTCATCGCCGCAGTCATCATCACGGTGCTCTTCGCCCCATGGGTCTCCAGCGTCCGGCCCGACCTCGGGATCCTCGCCTGGATCGTCGCATTCGCCTACGCGGTGTTCCTCTTCGCTTCCGTCTTCCTCCACGAACTCGCCCACGCCATCGCAGGAGCTGCTGTCGGGCAGAAGGTCGCTGCGATCGAGCTGAACATCTGGGGCGGCTTCACCCGGTTCGAACCCAAGATCGAAGAGGATCCGAAGCGAGCGGCCTCGACGAGCTTCATCATCTCCGTCGTCGGCCCGGTCATCAACCTCGTCCTCGCCGGTCTCGGCTGGCTGGCCATGGGCGCCTTCGAACAGTCATCGGTGGCGTGGCTGCTGCTCATCGCCGTCACGTTCGCCAATGCGGCACTGGGCATCATCAACCTGCTGCCGGGCATCCCGCTCGACGGCGGCTGGGCGATCCAGGCGCTCATCTGGCGCGGCACCAGCAGCCAGTACCTCGGCACCGTCATCGCCGCCTGGATCGGGCGGATCATCGCCACCGGATTCGTCTTCTGGGCTGTCGTCACCCCGCTGCTGCGCGGTGAGCGCCCCGACCTCATCACCGTGCTGTGGATGTCGGCGATCGCGTTCATGCTGTGGTTCTCCGCCAGCGACGCCGTCACCCAAGCCAAACGCGCCCGCCGCATGGAGACCTACGATCTGCGCTCCGTCATCCAGCCGGCGATCGCCGCCACCCACGATTCGACCATCGAGCAGACCCTCGGCTTCGCCGACTCGCTGGGCAAGGGCCCCTCAGTGATCATCGTCGTGCTCAACGAGCGCGGGCTGCCGTATGCGTTCCTCGATCGCCACGCCGCTTCGCAGGTGCCGATCGGGGCGCAGCGCACTGAGATGATCGCCGATTTCGCCCGGCCCTTCGGCGGGTGGATCGGCGTACCGGAAGACATCACGGCCCCGCACCTGCTCGAATCGCTGACCCACCGGCCGAAGGCCGCGTACTGCATGGTGATGCGCGGCTCGACCCTCACCGGTGTCATCGACTTACAGGAGTTCTTCGACGAACTCCTCGCCGACTGAGCTGCCAGCCACCGCGACGCCTGCGTTCACGCAGTGAGAGACCTGACCAGGCGGTCGGGCCAGGGACTAGAGTGGAGAGCATATGAATGCACAGCAGGCTTCCGGCGCGCCCGTGCGGCGCGGCCCCTTCCGGATCGGCGACAAGGTCCAGCTGACCGACCCGAAGGGTCGACTGCAGACGATCGTGCTGACTCCAGACGGCACCACCCACGCCCACACCGGCACGCTCGACCACGCCCAGCTCATCGGCCAGCCCGAGGGCGTCGTCGTGCGCAACTCCAGCGGCACCGCCTACCAGGCGCTGCGCCCGCTGCTGGAGGACTTCGTGCTGTCGATGCCGCGCGGAGCGGCCGTCATCTACCCGAAGGACGCCGCGCTCATCACCACGCTCGGCGACATCTTCCCCGGCGCAGTCGTCGTCGAAGCCGGTGTCGGCTCCGGTGCCCTGACCCTGTCGCTGCTGCGCGCGGTCGGCGACCAGGGCCGCGTCCACTCCTTCGAAATGCGTCCGGACTTCGCAGAGATCGCCGCCGGCAACATCGCTGACTTCTTCGGCGGGGAGCACCCGGCATGGTCGTGCACCACCGGCGATCTCGCCCAGGAGCTGCCGAAGGCCTTCGGACCCGGCGAAGTCGACCGGGTCGTCCTCGACATGCTCGCCCCATGGGAATGCCTGTCGGCCGTCACCGAGGCCCTCATTCCCGGGGGAGTGCTGACCATCTACGTCGCCACCGCCACCCAGCTCTCGCGCACCGCCGAGGCGATCCGCGCCACCCGCATGTACACCGAACCGCACGCGATGGAGTCGATGATCCGCGACTGGCACCTCGAAGGACTGGCGGTGCGCCCAGTCCACCGGATGATCGGCCACACCGGGTTCCTGCTCTTCGCCCGCCGGCTCGCTCCCGGCGTCGACCCGCTCGAGCGCAAGAAGCGCCCGCAGGGCTCCGAACCCAGTGCTGAGGACCGCGCCCACTGGGAAGGCGGAGAGTTCACCGACGAGACCATCGGCCACCGGTACGCAACCGGCAAGAAGATGCGCCGCCTCAAGCGCGAGGTCGGATCCCGGCAGAAGGCCGAGGACGCCGCCGAAGAGACGGCGGCAGCCGCCAACGACGACCCCACCGCGAAGGAGGACCAGTGAGCCCCACCACCCCGGATCCCACCGCGGATCTTGCCAAGCTGCGCAAGGACTCAGCCCAGCTGCGCCAGCAGCTGTTCAACGCCTCGAAGCGCAACGAGGCTCTGACGAAGACACTGCGCCAGGCACGCGACGAACTCGCCCGGATCCGCACCGAAGCCGAGCGGATGTCCGATCCGCCGAACTCCTTCGGCACCGTCCTGGAAGTCGTCACCGACGCTGAAGGCGTCCCCGAACTCGACGTCCACGTCTCCGGGCGCCGGATGCGCGTGGCGATCTCGACAGAGCTCGACACCGCTGAGCTGCGCCCGGGCATCCAGGTGCGCCTGTCCGAAGGGCTCGTCGCGCTCGAAGCCTGTGACTACAACCGGGTCGGCGATGTCGTCACCGTCCGCGAGGTGATGAGCGATGACCGGATCCTCATCGGCACCCCCGGAGACGACGAGCAGGTCTACATTCTCTCAGCTGTGCTGCAGGAGGAGGGCGTGCGTCCCGGTGACGCCGTGCTCGTCGACACCCGCACCCGGTTCGCTTACGAGAAGATCGCCAAGCCCGAGGTGTCCTCGCTGCTGCTCGAGGCCGTCCCGGACATCTCGTACAACGACATCGGCGGTCTGGAAGCCCAGATCGACATGATCCAGGATGCTGTCGAAATGCCCTTCGAGCATCCGGAACTCTACACCGAGCACGGCCTCAAGCCGCCCAAGGGCATCCTGCTCTACGGTCCGCCCGGCTGCGGCAAGACGCTCATCGCCAAGGCCGTTGCCCACTCCCTGGCTCAGCGCCGCGGAGATGCGACGACGCGTTCGTACTTCCTCAACATCAAGGGCCCTGAGCTGCTCGACAAGTACGTCGGCGAGACCGAACGCCAGCTGCGGCTCATCTTCGCCCGGGCACGGGAGAAGGCGACAGCCGGTTCACCGGTCGTTGTGTTCTTCGATGAGATGGAGTCGCTGTTCCGCACTCGCGGCACCGGCAAGTCGTCCGATGTCGAGACGACGATCGTCCCGCAGCTGCTGGCCGAGATCGACGGTGTCGAGCAGCTAGAGAACGTCATCGTCATCGGTGCCTCGAACCGCGAGGACCTCATCGACCCAGCGATCCTGCGCCCAGGCCGGCTCGACGTCAAGATCCGCATCCAGCGCCCGGACCGCTCTGGTGCTGCCGAGATCTTTTCGAAGTACCTCGTGCCGGAGCTTCCGCTGCACGAGACGGTGCTCGACGCTGTCGAGGGCTCACGCGTGCAGGCCGTCGAGGCGCTCATCTGGCGGTGTGTGGAGCGGATGTACGCCCACAGCGAGGAGAACGAGTTCGTCGAGGTCACCTACGCTGACGGCAGCGCCGAGGTGCTGTACTACTCGGACTTCGCTTCCGGTGCGATGATCTCCAACATCGTCGACCGGGCGAAGAAGCATGCGATCAAGGCGCTGCTGGCCGACGGGCAGCGCGGCATCAGCTGGGAGCACCTTGAGCAGGCGATCGTCGAGGAGTTCTCCGAACATGAGGACCTGCCCAACACCTCGAACCCGGATGAGTGGTCGCGAATCTCCGGCCGCAAGGGCGAGCGCGTCACCCACCTGCGGATGCTCGGCCAGCAGCGCTCACAGGCTGCTGAGGCCGATGCGCGAGCCGAACGCGACCGGCAGCTCGACGCCGAGGTGCGCGCCGCCCCGGGCACGGTGGGCGAACCGGAGACCGCGACCCCGGACCCGGACCTGCTGTGAGCCGGGGCTGCCCGTCAGCTCAGCGCGCCGAGCGTCCGGCTACGGCGGTGGCGATGACCCGCCAGCCGACGAGAGTGACGAGGTTGAGGCTGGCGGCCACGACGATGAACGGGCCCTCGGTGCCCTCGCCGGTCAGCGCCCGGATCACAAGACCGAGCAGCACGGTCGTCGCCCACAGGCCGGTGCCGGTGCGCAGCGGCGCGAGCGGGGCGGCCCAGACGGCGTTGAGCAGCCAGGCGATGACGAGCCCGGCGAGGAACGGCCAGGCGGTGCCGAGGATCTGCTCGGGCACCAGCGACTGGTGGTGCGTGTAGTGGCCGACGACCGTGAACAGCGCGACCAGGCACGCGTCGACGACGATGGCGATGAACAGGTGAGATGATTTCTTTGCAGCCACGCAACGATTCTACGTCCGCGCCGGCGGCAGACAGGAGGAGGACATGCTGAGTGTCACACGGGTCATGGGAGCGGAGACCGAGTTCGGGATCTCTCAGCCCGGTCGCCCGCACGCCAACCCGATGCGCGATTCCGCCCGCGTCATCGACGCCTACGCAGGTCCGCGGGGCCTGAAGTCCTCTCAGAGCTTCTGGGACTTCGACACCGAATCGCCGCTGGCTGACGCCCGCGGCTTCATCATGAACGAAGCCCAGGCCCACATCTCGCAGCTGACCCACCTGCCGCAGGCGCAGCCGGACGCCCAGTACCTGGCCAACGTGGTGCTGGAGAACGGCGCCCGCTACTACGTCGACCACGCCCACCCCGAGTACTCCTCACCGGAGACGCTGACCCCGCGCGATGTGGTGCTGTGGGACCGGGCCGGGGATGTCGTGGCGCTGCGCTCGGTCGAGGCGCTGGCCGGTGGCGAGGAGCCGGTCAATCTGTACAAGAACAACACCGACTCCAAGGGCGCAAGCTACGGCGCGCACGAGAACTACCTCGTCGACCGGAATGTCGACTTCGATGAGCTGGCCGCCTGCCTCATCCCGTTCTTCACCACCCGGCAGATCCTCTGCGGAGCCGGCCGGGTCGGGATCGGTGCCTCGGGGGAGGAGCCGGGCTATCAGATCTCCTCGCGGGCGGACTTCTTCGAAGCCGAGATCGGGCTCGAGACGACGCTGCGCCGGCCGATCGTCAACACCCGCGACGAACCGCACGCCGATCCGCTGCTCTACCGGCGCCTGCACGTCATCATCGGCGATGCGACCATGGCCGAGCCGGCCACCCTTGTGCGCTTCGGTTCGACCTCGCTCGTCCTCGGTCTCATCGAGTCTGGCCGGTGCCCGCGCATCGAACTCGCCGACCCGGTCGCAGCCCTGCAGCAGGTGTCCCATGACCTGAGCCTGTCCGCCCCGCTGGAGCTGGCCGACGGATCGCATATGACCGCCATTGAGATCCAGCGGCTGTACTGGCAGGCCGCCGCCGAGGCGGTGGGCGCCTCAGCAGATAAGGACACTGTCGAGGTAGTCGAGATGTGGGATAGATTCCTCACCGAGCTGGCCGAGGACCCGATGCGGCTTGCCGCCGAGATCGACTGGGTCGCCAAACTGCAGCTGCTGACCCGCTATCAGGAACGCGAATCGCTGCCGTGGAACCACCCGAAGCTCGCCCTCATCGACGTGCAGTACCACGACGTGCGCCCGGCCAAGGGCCTGTTCTACAAGCTCGAGGCAGCCGGGCGGATCCGGCGGTTCACCACCGATGAGCAGGTCGCCCACGCCGTGGAGAACCCGCCGGAGGACACGCGCGCCTACCTGCGCGGCCGCGTGGTCGAGAAGTTCACCGACTCCCTCATCTCCGCCAGCTGGGACTCCCTCGTCTTCACCACCGGCGGCGAACGGCTGGTCCGGGTGCCGATGAAGTACCCGCTCAAGGGCACCAAGGAGCTCGTCGGCGAGATCGTCGAGTCAGCCGGCAGCGTCGATGAGCTGTTGAAATCATTGGGCATCACTACACTTGAGGACAGCAGTCCCCGAGTCCACCGCGACAGGAATGAGGTGTGAGATGAGCGGCCAGGAGCAGATCCGCCACAATCGCAAGGACGGTGCCGAACCGCCGGAGGAGGCACCGGTCGCCCCGCAGGCGCAGACCCAGATCAGCACCGAGGCCGTCGACTCGATCCTCGACGACATCGACTCGGTGCTGGAGACGAACGCCGAGGAGTTCGTCCGCAACTTCGTGCAGAAGGGCGGCCAGTGAACACCGGCTTCGATCCCGCCTTCCTGTCAGCCACGACGAACTCGTTCACCGACTTCGCCCGCACCGTCGCCCCCGATGTGCTGCCGCACATCTCACCTGAGCAGCTCGTCGCCGGCTCCGGTGAGCGGGCCGGTGTGCCAGACGGTACGACGATCATCGCGTTCAAGACCGCCCACGGTGTGCTCATGGCCGGTGATCGGCGGGCCACAGTCGGCAACCTCATCGCCAGCCACATCATCGAAAAGGTCCACGCCGCCGACTCCGCCTCGGTCATCGGCATCGCCGGCACCGCCGGCCTGGCGCTCGAGCTCATCCGCCTCTTCCAGCTCGAACTCGAGCACTACGAGAAGATCGAGGGCACCCCGCTGTCCCTAGAGGGCAAGGCCAACCGGCTGGCCTCGATGCTGCGCGCCGGACTCGGGCTTGCGATGCAGGGCCTGGCGGTCGTGCCCCTGTTCGCCGGCGTCGAACCCGGCCGGGACTCCGGACGGATCTTCAGCTTCGACGTCACCGGCGGCAAATACGAGGAAGTGAACTTCCACTCGATCGGCTCCGGTTCCGGGTTCGCCCGCGGTGCGCTCAAGAAGCTGTGGTCGCCTGGCCTGTCCGAGGCCGGGGGAGTGCGGGTCGCTGTCGAGGCGCTCATCGATGCCGCTGATGACGACTCGGCCACCGGCGGACCGGACTTCGTCCGCCAGGTCGCCCCGGTCGTGCGCGTCGTCGACGCCGACGGCGTGCGCCGGATCCCCGAATCCGAGGTGCTGCAGTACGCCACTGCGGTCGTCGCCTCCCGTGCAGAAGGAGACCGCCCATGAGCGCACCGTTCTATGTCTCTCCCGAACAGCTGATGAAGGACCGGGCGGAGTTCGCCCGCAAGGGCATCGCCCGCGGCCGCTCGGTCGTCGTGCTGCGCTACGACGACGGGATCCTGCTGCTGGCCGAGAACCCGTCGGCGACCCTGCACAAGATCGCCGAGATCTACGACCGGATCGCCTTCGCCGCTGTTGGGAAGTACAACGAGTTCGAGACGCTGCGGCAGGCAGGCGTGCGCTACGCCGATCTGCGCGGCTTCTCCTACGACCGCGCCGATGTCACCGCCCGGGGGCTGACGAACGCCTACGCCCAGACCCTGGCGAGTGTCTTCACCACCGAGTCGAAGCCCTTCGAGGTCGAGCTCGTTGTCGCCGAGATCGGCGAGCATCCCTCCAGCGACCGGCTCTTCCGCCTGTCCTATGACGGATCGGTCGCCGATGAGAACGAGCATGTCGCCATCGGCGGGCAGGCCGAGGAGATCGGCAAGCGGCTGTCCGGGCTGCGCACTGCCGGCAAACCGCTGGCCGAGGTGCTCGCCATCGGCCACACGGTGCTGGGCACCGGACGCGACGAGGACGTCGACCTCGACGATCTCGAAGCCGCCGTGCTCGAACGCTCCGCGTCCTCGCACCGCACGTTCCGCCGCCTGCAGCCTGATGATCTGCGCGCCCTGCTCGCAGCCCCGGCCACCGGCGAGGCGACCGGCAGCGAGGCAACCGGGAGCGGCGAGGCGACCACCGCCTCGGGCACGGACACCCAAACCCGGGAGGACGAGGGCCAGTGAAGCGGATCTTCGGACTCGAAACCGAGTACGGGCTGGCATACACGCAGGGGCAGTCCCGGCGGGTCGGGCCCGAGGAGATCGCCCGGTACCTGTTCCGCCCGGTCGTCGAATGGGGCCGGTCGTCGAACGTGTTCCTGCCCAACGGCGCGAGGCTGTACCTCGACGTCGGCTCGCACCCGGAATACGCGACGGCCGAATGCGACCGGCTGCCCGATCTGCTCGCCCAGGACGCCGCCGGCGACCAGATCATGGTCGAGCTGCTGGCACAGGCGCAGGAGGCGCTGGCTGCCGACGGGATCGACGGCCGCGCCCACCTGGTGAAGAACAACGTCGACTCCGCAGGCAACTCCTACGGCAGCCACGAGAACTTCCTCATCCGCCGCTCGATGGACTTCTCCCATCTCACCAGCGTGCTGCTGCCCTTCCTCGTCACCCGCCAGCTGCTCGTCGGCGCCGGAGCGATCATCCCGGCGAAGGTGACGACCGAGCTCAAGCCAGCCGATTCGAACCGCGCGAACCCCCACGCCCCGGCCCGCACCCCGCAGCTGAACCCCGGACAGCTGCAGTTCGGGCTCTCCGCCCGCTCCGACGTCATGTGGGAGGGCGTGTCATCGGCTACAACGCGGTCGCGGCCGATCATCAACGCCCGTGACGAACCCCATGCCGATGCCGAGAAGTACCGGCGCCTGCACGTCATCGTCGGCGACTCGTCGATGTCGCAGACGACGACCGAGCTCAAGGTTGGCTCCGCGGCCCTCGTCCTCGACCTCATCGAGACCGGGGTGCCGATCGAGGACCTGAGCCTGCGCAATCCGATCCGCGACATCCGCCGGGTGGCCCGCGACCTGACCGGCCGCACCGAACTCGGACTCGCCTCAGGGCAGACGATGACGACCCTGGAGCTGCTCGGCATCTACCTGCGCCGGGCACAGAAGCTCGTCGCCAAGGGCGACCACAGCCTCGGCGACGATGCGACCGCCGAGCGTGTCATCGACCGGTGGCAGCGCATGCTCACCGCCGTGGACACCGGTGACTTCGCACCCGTGGCAGGCGAGATCGACTGGGTCATCAAGCGCCAGCTCTTCGACCGTTACGTCGCCCGCGGGGACATCGAACTGTCTGATCCGCGCATCGCCCGGCTCGACTTCGCCTACCACGACCTGACCCCGCAGACCTCGATCTTCAAGCAGTTCGAGGACAAGGGCGCAGCCGCCCGCGCCGTCACTCCTGAAGCCGTCGAGCAGGCACGCCACCATCCACCGGCGACCACGCGGGCGCACCTGCGCGGCCGGTTCGTCTCCGGAGCCCAGGGTGCGGGCAAGGACTACACGGTCGACTGGGTGCACCTGCGGCTCAACGACCAGCTGCAGCGGGCGATCGTGCTCAAGGACCCGTTCTCCGCTGAGCACGAACAGGCCGAGAAGCTCATCGCCGGACTCGACGGCCAGCCTGCCTCGTTCGACGTCTGACCGCCCCTGCCGGTCATCAGAGAGCATCAAGCCTGTGTGGGTGTGACGCACAGTGCCATGCCAGTAAGATTCTGTACGTTTGTGGAGATCACTCCGACCTGAGAGGAATGCCCGTGCGAAGAACCCTCATCGGCGCGCTTGCCGTTTCAGCGCTGCTGCTCACCGGCTGCGGTGCCGACGACAGCGCCGAAGGCAATCCGGCTGAGAACCCGACCGTCGACGCGTCGAATGCGAAGTCCACCTCGCTTGACGACGTCGAGGTCACCGGCGAACCCGACCAGAAGCCGGAGGTCTCCTTCGAGGCCCCGCTGGTCATCGAGAAGCCGGAGAGCACCGTCGTCTCCGAAGGCGACGGGCCCAAGGTCGAAGAGGGCCAGCAGGTGACAGCGAACATGACGCTCGTGTCGGGCAACTCCGGTGAGATCGTCGAATCCGGCTACGACACCAAGCAGCCCTCCGGCTTCCCCGTTGACAAGGCCCAGATCAACGAAGCGCTCTACGACGCCGTCATCGACGTGCCGGTCGGATCTCGGGTGCTCATGAGCCTCAACGGGGCAGCGAAGTCCGGCGATGATCCGGAGACGCTCGTCTACGTCATCGACATCGTCAACGCCGAGAAGCTGCCCGAGCCGCTGGAGAAGGCCGAGGGCACCGAGAAGGAGCTGCCGGCTGGCCTGCCGAAGGTCACCCGCGACGACACCGGCAAGCCCAGTGTCGAAGCCCCTGAGGGCGACGCGCCCAAGGAGCTCGTCGTCGAGCCGACGATCGAAGGCGACGGACCGGTCGTCGAAGAGGGCCAGACCGTCCAGGCCCATTACTCAGGCTGGCTGTACGACGATGTGACGAAGACCTTCGACTCCAGCTGGGACCGCGGCGAGCCGTTCTCCTTCAACGTCGGTGCCGGTGAGGTCATCAAGGGCTGGGACGAGGCCGTGGCCGGCCAGAAGGTCGGCTCGCAGCTGCTCGTCATCGTGCCCCCGGACAAGGGCTACGGCGAGCAGGGCTCGCCGCCGAGCATCCCCGGCAACGCCACGCTCATCTTCGTCGTCGACATCCTGTCCGCCACCGGCGGCAAGTGATCCGAGAACTGCAACCGATCTACGAGAAGAGGAATCATGGCCAAGACGAAACCCGAAGTCGACTTCCCCGGTGAGAACCCGCCGAGTCAGCTCGAGATCATCGACGACATCGTCGGTGACGGCCCAGAGGCGAAGGCCGGCGATACCGTGTCCGTCCACTACGTCGGGGTGGCCCATTCCACCGGTGAGCAGTTCGACGCGTCCTGGGACCGCGGCCAGCCGCTGCAGTTCAAGCTCGGCGTCGGCATGGTCATCCGGGGCTGGGACGAAGGAGTGCAGGGCATGAAGGTCGGCGGACGCCGCACCCTGCGCATTCCGCCGCACATGGCCTACGGCCCCTCGGGGGTCCCCGGGGCGATCGCTCCGAACGAGAGCCTCATCTTCGTGTGCGACCTCGAAGGCGTCAGCTGAACCGCTGAACCAGCCTCAGCGGCTGGCCTGGGCTCAGGCCAGCCGCCCAGCTGCACAGGTGCCCGCCGCAGCAGCGGCGATGAAGGACAGCGGGTCCTCAGACAGACCCCGTCCCATCGTCGACAGCCGCACGGGCACCTGCTGCAATTCACCCAGCAGACCCCGCGGGTCGACCCACTCGATGTCATGGCGAGCAAGCTCGGGCAGCTGGGAATCGACCGTGTCGATGACCGCACGCGGATCGGCACCATCAGCGCCGATCGCCGCCGTCACCTCCTCGTCGCTCAGCTGTGTGAGATCCGGCAGCGGGACGAGGCAGCCGGGGTTGGCCGCCATTCCGACAGCGGTGAGTGTGTGATGGGAGATGCCGTAGTGGCGGCCGCGGGCGTCCGCATTCGACATGCGCGCCACGGCGATCGGCAGCCCGCCGAGGAACGCTGCGGCATTGAGATGATCGGCGACCATCATGCCGGTGAACCCGTACGGGGTGCCGGTGCCGAGGTTGCCCGGGCCCTGGGAGACGATGACGACATCGGCGCGGGCCACCTCGGCGGCGGCCAGCAGCGCCGAATGGATCGTCACCGCCTCATAGTCCCCGCCGTAGGCCTGCCCGACTGAGATCGTGGCAGCCAGCCAGCCGCGCTCACGCAGCTCAGCGACCGAGCGGGAGAACGACAGCGGCAGGGCAGCCCCGTCGGTCATGACATAGGCGACCCGCGCCTCGGGCGCGGTGGCCTGGATGCCGGCGAGGATCGCTGGCAGCGCCGAGTGCAGATCGGCGACGATGACCGGCAGGCCGGAAAGCGAGGCGGTGTCGCGGATCATGGTGTGGTGCTCGGATTCCTGGTCGTCGACGCCAAGCACCATCGTCTGCAGCGGCGTGTAGCGGTCCTTGACCATGTGGCCTGGCTGCGGCGGGGGATCGGCCGGCAGGTTCTCCGGCAGGGCGACGATGAGCCCGAAACCGCCGGTGCCCAGCCTGCGGGCCAGCGCCGAGACGTTGACGAGCACCCGGTCACCGGCCGCCGGTGTGCCAACGATGTCGGTGTAGGCGATTGCGCTGATGACCCGGTCGCCGTCCTCGCTGCCGGGCAGCGGTGCGGTGAGTTCGACACGGGTCTGGTGGACGCCCGGCCAGGTCTTGGTGACCTCGCAGACGGTTCCTTCACGCCAATGGATCATGTGCTTAACCGTACCGGGCAAACGTAGTAGCTTAGAAGCGTGAACCAGATACGCCAGGCCACCGAGCGGCTGCTCAACCTGCTCATCGCCCTGCGTGCCGCCTCCGGCTGGGTCGACCGCGACACGCTGCGGCGCAAGATCAGCGGCTATCACGACCTGAGTGACGAGGCCTTCGACCGGATGTTCTCCCGCGACAAGGACGCGCTGCGCGAGCTGGGGATCGAGATCTCGACGACGAACTGGACCGACATCGGCTCGACTGACACCGTCTACGGCTACCGGATCACCAACGAGGACTACGAGCTGCCGGCCATCGACTTCACGCCTGCCGAAGCCGCTGCGCTGTCGGTCGCTGCCGACTGGTGGCGCTCCTCACCGGCAGCCGGGCAGGCCGAACGCGCCCGCTACAAGCTCACCGGCCTCGGCACCGAGCTCAGTCAGCCGGCCACCGGCCCCGAGGCGTCGGTCACCCCGTCCCCGGAGTTCTGGCCCGGGGATGTCGCCACCGCCATCAGCGTCACAAGCGAACGCCTGCCGGTGCGCTTCTCCTACCGCAAGACCAGCGGCGAGACCGCCACTCGCACCCTGGAGCCCTATGCGCTGCTGACCCGCGGCAACCGCGTCTACCTCATGGGCCGCGATGTCGACCGGAAGGCAGTGCGCACCTTCCGGCTCTCACGCATCATGGGCCGGATCCGCAAGGCCCCCAGGCGCACTGCCGGGGACTACGAGATCCCAGCCGGCTTCGACGCCGCCGCCCACTTCGACCCCGGCCCGGAGGCCGGCACCCGCAGGCAGGCGGTCATCGCGATCGCCCCGGGCCGGGCCGAACCGCTGCGCCGGGAGGGCATCCACACCGGCACGACCGCCCGCGGCTGGGACACCTTCAGCCTGGAGTACGAAGATGAGGAGCTGTGTGCGACGACGCTGGCCGAGTTCGGCCCCAGCGTGCGGGTCATGAGCCCGCGTGACCTCGCCGCAGCCCACCGCGTGCATGTGCAGGCGACGATCTCGGCACTCACTGGGCTGGTCTCCGGTGAGTCCGGCCCGGGTTCGCCCGCCGGCGCAGGGGAGGAGGATGACAATGGCGCAGACGACACCTGAGCGGCTCAGCCGGCTGCTCGGCTTGGTCCCGTACCTGACGGCGAATCCGGGTGCTGAGCTTCATGAGGTGGCCGAGGCATTCGGATGCACCCGGGAGGAGCTCATCGACGATCTGGAGCTGCTCTTCGTCTCCGGCCGGCCCGGGCACATGCCCGATGACCTCATCGAAGCCAGCTGGGAGGACGACCGCATCTACGTCTCCAACGCCGAGGAGGTCTCCGTCCCGGTGCGCCTCTCACGCGCCGAAGCCGGCACCCTGACACTGGCACTCGAGACGATCCTCGCCCTCGATCCGCCCGATGCCGAGGCGGTGGAGAGCGCGAAGGACAAGCTCGCAGCCGCAGCCAGCCTGGGGGAGTCCGGGCAGCGCTTCGACATCGTGCTCCCACCGGTCGACCCGCAGGTCAAACGCGTCGTCGAGGACGCCCTGGCCAGCGGCGACGACCTGCAGCTGTCCTACTATGTGCCCAGCCGCGATGAACTCACCGAACGGGTCGTCGACCCGTTGACGCTGAGGCTGTCGGGCCGCTGGTACCTCGAAGCCCACTGCCACACCGCCGGCGGGCTGCGCAGCTTCGCCCTCGACAACATCCGCCGCATCCGCCCGGTGCCCGCCCAGGAGCACGCGTCTCCGGCAGACCCTGCCGATGCCACCGCCCCCGAGGCGGAGGGAACCTCGCGCACACAGCCGGCCGGCGCCTCGGGCACGGTGACGATGTCGCTCACGAGCACCGGTGCCCGCTTGGTGGAGGACTTGCCGGTCCAGACACGGTATGACACTCATGGTCCAGGCACGGTGACGATCACCCTGCCGGTCTACGACCAGGCGTGGCTGGTGCGCTGGCTGCTCGCCCACGGCAGGCATGTCATCGCCCTCGACCCGGTCGATGCCGCCTATGAGACGCTGCGGCAGTCGGAGGCCGCGTACGAGGAGATCAGCTCGCCGCCGCACCGCGCTGCCGGGTAGTGCACAATCCGGCGGTGTGAAGCACCCGGCCGGAAGGACTACAATTGAGGCAGTCATTGCAAAGGAGACTCCATGCGCCCGACCCCTGTTCACTTTCTCATCCTCGTGCTTGTCATCATCGTCATCTTCGGTGCTGCCAAGCTGCCGATGGTGGCCAAGAACCTCGGCAAGTCGATGAAGGTGTTCAAATCCGAGGTCAAGGACCTCCGCGACGATGACAGCGCCGATGACGAGGCCAAGGAGATCACCGACGCGCAGCGCCGCGCCGACACCGGTGGCTCCCACCGGGCCGAGAGGACTGCAGAGGAGCGCATCGGCGAACCCCGCACCGAAGGTGAGCCGCGGCACGACGACCGCCTCTGAGGCCGTCGGTGGCGAAACTTCCCAGACGTCTGCCCCGACGTCAGAACCCCGAGAAGCGGATGTCCCTGGGCGGGCATCTCCTCGAGCTCCGCAATCGGGTCATCATCTGCCTCATCGGTCTGCTGATCGGCGGGATCGTCGGCTGGATCCTCTACGACCCGGTCCTCGACATCCTGCAGACCCCGATCCGGCAGGTCGCCGAACAGGACGGCCGTGACGCGACCCTGAACTTCGCCGGCGTCGCCTCCCCGTTCGATCTCAAGATCAAGGTCTCGCTGTTCCTCGGCATCATCCTCACCACCCCGCTGTGGCTCTACCAGCTGTGGGCGTTCATCATGCCCGGGCTGACGAAGAAGGAGAAGCTCTACGCACTCGGCTTCCTCGCCGCAGCCGTCCCGCTGTTCTTCGCAGGCGCAGCCCTGGCGTTCTTCGCCCTGCCCAACGCCGTGCGCGCACTCATGACGTTCACGCCGATGGGCGCGTCGAACTTCGTGCCCGCGCAGGATTACTTCTCCTTCGTCATGCTCATCATCGTCGTCTTCGGCATCGCCTTCGTGCTGCCGGTGCTCATGGTCGGGCTCAACCTCGTCGGGATCCTGTCGGCTGACACGATCCGCCGCTCGTGGCGGTGGATCGTCGTGCTCGTCTTCGCCTTCGCGGCGATCGCAACCCCATCACCGGATGCACTGTCGATGTTCTTCCTCGTCATCCCGATGATGCTGATGTTCTTCCTTGCCTGGGTCATCTGCCTGCTCAATGACCGCAAACGCAAGAAGCGGATGATCGCCGAGGGCACCTGGGTCGACCCGGCGGAACTCGACGAGGTCTGAGCTGCTCGTCCGGCTGCCCGGCACCGTCCTGAGCCCCCAGATTGCGGGCGAGCCTGCACCAGCCGGGCCGCTTCTGAAGCGGTAGACTGGTGCGATATGGAGCTCTCACCTGCCGAAGCCTATGCCGCTCACCAGCGACGAGTGAAGGAGGCAGGCTCACCGCTTGGCCGCTATGCCGCTGAACTCGACTACGAGCTCGATGACTTCCAGCAGACCGCCTGCCTGTCGCTGCAGGCCGGCAAGTCTGTGCTCGTGGCGGCCCCGACGGGAGCCGGCAAGACCGTCGTCGCCCAGTTCGCTGTGCGGCTGGCCTTCGAACGCGGTGTGCGCGCCTTCTACACCACCCCGATCAAAGCGCTGAGCAACCAGAAGTTCCAGGAGCTGTGCGAGGAGTACGGCGAGGACAACGTCGGGCTGCTCACCGGAGACACGACGATCCGCCGCGACGCCCAGGTCATCGTCATGACCACCGAGGTGCTGCGCAACATGATCTACTCCGGCACCGACCTGTCGAAGCTCGGCTTCGTCGTCCTCGACGAGGTCCACTACCTCGGCGACAGGTTCCGCGGGCCGGTGTGGGAAGAGGTCATCATCCATCTGCCGATGCACGTGGCACTCGTGAGCCCGTCGGCGACTGTGTCGAACGCCGAGGAGTTCGGCGACTGGCTGGCCGAGGTGCGCGGCGACACCGACGTCATCGTCTCCGAGCACCGGCCGGTGCCGCTGTACAACCATGTCGCCGTCGGCACGAATCTCTACCCGCTCTTCGCCCCGGGCAAGAAGAACGCGCACAAGCTCAACCGCGACCTGACGTATGCGACCCAGAAGTTCACCCGCCGGCCGACCAGCCGCCGGGATCGCCGCAACCCTCGGCAGATGCGCTTCCAGCGTCCTTCGCGCACCTCGCTCATCAGCGAACTGCTGCATGAGCGGCTCTTACCGGCGATCTACTTCATCTTCTCCCGCAGCGCCTGTGATGACGCTGTCGAACAGTGCCTGGCCGCCGGTCTCGATCTCACCACCTCGACGCAGAAGCGCCACATCCGCGCCCGGCTCGAGGACCTGCAGGACGAACTGGCCCAAGAGGATCTCGGCGTGCTCGGCTTCCACAGCTTCGCCACCGGCATGATCCACGGGTTCGCCGCCCACCACGCCGGGCTCATCCCGCAGTTCAAGGAGCTCGTCGAGGAGCTCTTCGCCGCCGGGCACCTGCACGTCGTCTTCGCCACCGAAACGCTGGCACTGGGCATCAACATGCCCGCCCGCACCGTGGTGCTGGAGAAGCTGACGAAGTTCAACGGCGAGTCCCATGTCCAGATCACACCAGGCGAGTACACCCAGCTGACCGGCCGGGCCGGGCGGCGCGGCATCGACATCGAAGGCCATGCCGTGGTCGTGTGGCATCCGACGATCGAGCCCGAGGAGATCCAGTCGCTGGCCTCGAAGCGCACCTATGCGCTGCGCAGCCAGTTCACCCCGACGTACAACATGGCTGCCAACCTGCTGGCCCGGATGACCAAGGACGATGCCGCGAAGGTGCTGGAGACTTCGTTCGCGCAGTTCCAGGCCGACCGCGGTGTGGTGGGTCTGGCGAAGAAGCTGCGCCGCAATGAAGAGGCCATGGCCGGCTACGAACGGTCGATAGAGTGCGAGGCCGGGGACTTCATGTCCTATGCGCAGCTGCGCCGGACGCTGTCGACGATGGAGAAGAAGGCCAGCCGGTACCGTTCGAAAGTCAAGCAGCGTGACGTCGTCGAATCGCTGGCCGGACTGCAACCCGGTGACGTCATCGTGCTGCCGTCGCACAAGTTCTCCGAACCGGCTGTTGTCATCCAGGAGATGCAGAGCCAGGACGGCACGTCCCGGCTGCCGACGATCCTCACAAGCTTCGGCAAGGTCTGGCATCTGCGCCCGCACGAGGTGACCGAACCGGCTCAGCTGCTGGGCCACATCCGCATGCCTCGGAAGTTCAACCACCGGCAGGTCGCCGCCCGCCGGCAGGTCATCGAGACGATGGAGGCGGCTTTCGACCGCGGCCAGCTGACCTCACCGAAGGGCAAGCACAAGACCAAGCACCGCCCGCAGCGCAGCGGCGAGGCCGAAATCGACGAGGTCCGCCAGCAGCTGCGCGCTCACCCGTGCCATTCCTGCCCGGAGCGGGAGAACCATGCCCGCTGGGCCGAACGGCTGTTCAAGCTGCAGCAGGAGACCGCCCAGCTGCGCAAGCAGATCTCCGGGCGCACCTCATCGATCGCCCACGTCTTCGACCGGGTGTGCTCGGTGCTCACCGCGCTGCACTTCCTGCCCGATGACTCGCGGATCCTGCGCCGCATCTACGGTGAACGCGACCTGCTCGCGGCGATGAGCGTGCGCGCAGGCCTGTGGGATGAGCTGACCGAACCCGAGGCGGCAGGCCTGGCATCAGCACTGTGCTACCAGTCCCGGCGCGAAGGCGGCTGGGGAATGCCCCCGATGCCGACCGCCGGCCTGCACGACGCTGCCGGCGAGCTGCGCGGGCTGTGGGCTGACCTGTTCCGGCTTGAGACTGACTTCCGGCTGCCGCCGACACCCGAACCTGACTTCGGTCTCGTGCAGGCGATCTTCCGCTGGACCGAGGGCAAGAACCTCAGCGGCGCGCTGGCCGGCAGCGATGTCGCCGCCGGTGACTTCGTGCGCTGGGCCAAGCAGACCCTCGACATGCTCGGCCAGATCGCCGATGTCTGTCCACCGGCGGTCGAACCGACCGTGCGCCGGGCTGCCGATGCGATCCGCCGCGGCGTCGTCGCCGACTCCTGATACGACAGCGCCGCCTCCACAGCGACTTCTGATACGGCGCCGCCGCCTCACCGGCTGGTGAGGCGGCGGCGTGCCAGGCGCGAGCGGTTCAGCGTCCCCGTGCCCGCTTGACGACGGTTTCGATGTCCGAGCCGAACGTCGACTCGGTGGTGAGATACGTCCACGTCGAGGACGGGCGTTTCATGCCGTGGGAGGGCAGGTCGATGCCGGCTTCGGTGATCTCAGCGTCTTCCAGCGCCGCGGTTGCGGCGTCGAGGACGTCGGGCCAGAAGGTGTCGAAGGCCTGGATCGATTCGGTGTTGAATGCCTCATGCGGGCGCTCCTTGGCCAGGGTGCGCAGGTGGATGCCCTCGCGCAGGTCGTTGAGGTAGGCCAGGTGCTCGACCCACCGCTGGTCGAGCTGGAAGAGCAGCACATCGCGCAGTGCGTCGTTGACGATCTCGCTGCCGAGCCTCTCATCCCAGGCCTCGGTCTGCTCCGGCAGCCGCTCACGCAGCTCGTCGGCACCCGAATGCTCCTTGCGGATCCGGTCGCGCTTGCCGAGCACGATCTCGCGCTGCTGCTTCATCAGCTGGTTGAACCGCCACGTATCGCGGTGCACGGCGGTGTTGTGGCCTTCCGACATGCGCTGGGCGTGTTCGACGAGCTGGGCTGCGCGCCGGTTGGCGATGTGGCCGGTCTCATCGCCTTCCTCGACGAAGCGCTTGGCCTCGGGCACCCGGCTCATGAGCTCGTCCTCAAGGCTGGTGAAGAACACCGAGGAGCCCGGATCGCCCTGCCGGCCGGCGCGTCCGCGCAGCTGGTCGTCCAGTCGCGAGGACGGGTAGCGTCCAGCGCCGATGACGAGCAGACCGCCGGCTTCGACGGCCTTCTCATCGGCTAGCCGGATATCGGTGCCGCGACCGGCCATCTGGGTGGACACGGTCACCGCTCCGCTGCGGCCGGCCTCGGCGATGATCTCGGCTTCGCGGGAGTCGTCCTTGGCGTTGAGCACCTGGCAGGAGATCCCGCGTTCGCGCAGCCGCTCGGCGAGGCTTTCGGATTCGGCGACTGAGCGGGTGCCGATGAGGATCGGCCGGCCGTTGGCGTGCTGTTCGTCGACTTCCTCGACGATCGCACGCTCCTTGGATTCCTGGAAGGTGTAGAGCCGGTCGGGTTCGTCTTCGCGGATGACCTTCTCATGCGGTTCGACCGGGACGATCTCCAGGTCGTAGAACTCGCGCAGGTCATCTCCGACCGCCAGGGCGGTGCCGGTCATCCCGCAGACGGTCTCGTAGCCGCGGATGAATTCCTCGACGGTCATCTGGTCGAGGATCTCACCGGATTCGGTGGTCTTGAGCTTCTCCTTGGCCTCGACGGCCGCCTGCAGGCCATCGGGCCAGCGCTGCAGATCGGCGACACGTCCGCGGGAGCCGGAGATGAGCTTCACCTGACCGTCGACGATGAGATAGTCGACATCGCGCTTGACGAGCGCCTCGGCGTAGAGGGCGAGGTTGATGGCCGCCAGCGTCTGGGCGTCCTCGCCGAAGAGGTCGGCGTCGAGGAGCTCTTCGATGTGGTCGACGCCAGCATCGGTGAGCGAGACGGCCTGCTTGTCGTCGCTGACCTCGTAGTGGAGACCGGGTTCGAGGTTCGTCACGAGGGCGGCGATCTTCTCATCGGCGTCCTGCACCTCGGTTGAGCCGGCGAGCACGAGGGGCACGCGGGCCTCGTCGATGAGCACCGAATCGGCTTCGTCGACGATGACGACGTCGCGGCTGGGCACGCGGATCTCATCGTCATCGACGATGAACCGGTCGCGCAGGACGTCGAACCCGATCTCCGTGACCGCCCCGTAGACGACTTCGGCGCGGTAGGACCGGCGGCGTGTGCCATCGCTGTCAGCTTCTGAGATGCTGGCCGATTCGACGCCGAGGAGGTCGAACAGCGGCTTCATCCAGTTGCGGTCGCGCACGGCGAGGTAGTCGTTGACGGACACGACGTGCACGGTGCGGCCCTGCAGCGCGTAGCCGGCAGCGGCCATCGCACCGACGAGCGTCTTGCCCTCACCGGTGAGCATCTGCACGATCGAGCCGTCAAGCAGGCCGATGAGTCCCTGGATCTGGGAATTGTAGGGCCGCTCGTCGAGTGCCCGGTCGGCGGCTTCGCGCACGAGGGATGCGTACTGGCGCAGCTGCTCCTGCCGCGATCCGGAGGTGAAGATGTCAGCGGCCTTCACCGCGATGTCCTCATCGCTGAGTTCGGCGTACTCCTCGGCCAGGGTGTCGATCTGCGGCCAGGCCTTCTCGAGCCAGCCGATGCTCTTGTCTGCTTGGGCACCGGGTCGGTTGAGCAGGCGGGAGAGGAATCCCATGTGTCACGTCCTCAGAATCGTCTCGGGGAGGGGCGCCGCTGCCGGCGCCGCGGGTTCGTGCTGTGGAAAGTCTACGTGCTCAGTTCCCGAACACGGCTCAGCTGCGCAGCTGCGGTGTTTCGAACGGCCATTCGCGGCTGACGGTGATGCTCTGATCGCCGCGTTTGCGGCGCAGGTAGCTTTCGAAGCTCGCTGATTGATCCCGCTTCCAGGCGATCTGGGCGGCGTGGATCTCCGCGGCGCTGAGCGTGCCGATCGTCTCCGGGTGGGCTGAGGCGATCCGCAGCGCGATCTCGACGGTGGCCAGCGCATCGGCGGTCGCGTCGTGGGCGTTGTCGAGCTCGACGTTCCAGTGCTCGGCCAAGGCGGTGAGGACGCGCGAGCCGCGCCGGTAGGGGTCGACCTGTTTGTCGATGACGAAGGTGTCGATAACCGGCGGGCACAGCTGGGAGGCACGCTGCCGGCTGCCCAGCCGGATCGTCTCGGCTTCGAGGATCGTCAGATCGTAGACGATGTTGTGCCCGACGAGGATCCCGCCGTCATCGCGGATGCGTGAGAACCATTCGAGCAGCTCGGCCAGCACCTCTGCCAGCGGCCGGCCGTGGGCGCGCACATGCTCGGTGGAGATGCCGTGCACCTCGGCGGCCGCGGCTGGGATCTCGACCCCGGCGTCTGCCAGCCATTCGAGCCGGCTGGTCTCAACCCCGTCGCGGAACTCACACAGTGCGGCGGTGACGATGCGGGCGGTGTGCGGGTTGGTGCCGGTCGTCTCCAGATCGAAGCCCCACACCGGCGACCGGGTCCAGCCCGATGTCAGCTGCGCAGGTTCCGGGGTGGGGAACAGGGCTGCCTGCTCAGCGGCGGCTGGATCGCCTGCGTGCACCGCCGCCGGTTCGGCGGCTGCCGGGGTGGCGGGTGCCGCACCGGGTGCAGCGGATGGGACGAGGGAAGCGATGAGGCGTTCGGCGCTGCGCTCGAAACCGTGTTCGCCGGCCAGCTCGCGCAGGGTCGCGGCATCCCGCTTCTCCTCTGCGGTCTCGACTGCCGCGAGGAACGCAGCGACGTCGAGGTCGTCAGCACACGTCATCACCTGATGTCCGCGGCGGACCGCCTCGGCGGAGGCGACGATGTTCTCCTGGCGCTTGGGGCTCAGGCCGTGGTCCTTCTGCCCGGCCTGCGCTGCGGCGATGACAGCATCGAGGCTGCCGTAGCCGGCGATGAGCTTAGCGGCGGTCTTCTCGCCGATGCCCGGCACGCCGGGCAGCCCGTCGGACGGGTCGCCGCGCAGCGCGGCCAGCGCCCGGTAGGACGGGCCATCGGACACACCGTAGTGCTCCGGCAGATCGGCTGCCCGGACGTGCTCCCACGCCCCGCCCTTCTTCGGCCGGCACACGGTCACCCGCCCGGCGTCATCGAGCAGGGCGAGCAGATCACGGTCGGGAGAGACGATGACGACCGGTTCGGCGGTCGCGGCGATGAGCGAGGCGATGACGTCATCGGCCTCGGTGCCCGCCACCTCGGCGACGGGAATGCCTGCGGCGATGAGGCAGGAGCGCAGCAGCGGCAGCTGCGCCTCGAGATCCGGCGGGGTCTCCGTGCCGGCCTCCTGGTCGACGATGCGCTGGGCCTTGTACTCCGGGACGATCGCGGTGCGGAAGGCCGGCCGCCAGTCGGCGTCCATAGTGGCGACGATCCGGGTCGAGGACCAGTTCTCGGACAGCTGGGCGATCGTGTCGAGGACGCCGCGCACGGCGTTGACCGGGAAGCCCTCCGGTGAGCGGATCGTGTCCGGCAGCGCGTAGAACGCCCGGTAGTACAGGGCCGGTGTGTCGAGGATGATGAGTGGAGCCTTCACACGCCTCACTCTATCCCGGCAGCCGGTCTGCGGCAGGCGGCAAGGGCAGCGGCCCGGTGTCGTGACACAATGGCGGCGTGACTGACTCGACGATCCTGTACAACGCTGATGTCTACTCCAGCGCCGATCCCTTCGCGACCGCCATCATGTTCACCGGTGACACCGTCGCCTGGGTCGGTTCGGATGAGGCCGCCTGCGCCTTCGAGGGCGCGCACCACGATCTCGCCGGGGCCTTCGTCACCCCGGGTCTCGTCGCCGCGGCCGTCGACCTGCGTCCGGAGGCTGCCCGGCCGGCGCCCAGCGGCGATCAACTCCTGGCCCGAGGTGTGACCGCCGCCCATCTCATCGGCACCTCTGAGCAGCTGGAGGAGTTCGCCAGTTCCGCTCCCGAGGCGCTGGTCACGACTGCCTATCAGCTCGGGGGAGCAGGGGAGGGCTTCGGTGCGCTGCCCGCCAGTGCGCTCGACGCCGATGCTCTGCCGGATGGGGCGCAGTTCGTCCTCATCGACAGTGCAGCCGATCTCACTGCGGTCCTCGGTCTCCTTGAGGACGCAGGCGTGCGCGCCCATCTGCAGCGCAACGCCTGGCGGCTGCTCATCAACGTCGCCGTCCCATCCGAGGCGATCGATGCGCTGGCCCAGTCCGGTCTCGGCATCACCCTCGACCCGCTGGGACACCGCCAGCCGCTGGCCCAGCTTTTGGCCGCCGGCGCCCAGGTGAGCTTCGCGCTCACGGCAGAGAACCCCTGGCAGACCCTGCGGGCAGCCGTGTACGACTCCGCTGACGGTGTCTCGGCCCGGGCGGCATTCAACGCCGTCACCCGCTTCGGCTACCGGGCACTGGGCAGCTTCGACGGGGGAGTGCTGGCGCCCGGGGCTGCGGCCACCGCGTGCGTGTGGTCCGTTGAGAGCCTACTGGTGCAGGCAGCCGATTCGCGCGTGGCCGCCTGGAGCACCGATCCGCGCTCGGGCACACCCGGGCTGCCCGACCTCAGCTCCGATGCAGCACTGCCGCAGCTGCTGAGGGTCTGGGCCAACGGCACAGCAGTGACGTCCTGAACGCCTGCCCGAACCACTCGGGGCGTGTTGCCCTGATGAGTCGCGCACCAATCTCCTCTAGGGTGTAACCGTGCATATGTCTATACTGATCGTCATCCCGACGTACAACGAGCTCGATTCGCTGCCGGTGACCCTGGCAGCGATCCACACCTACGCTCCACACGTCGATGTCCTCATCGCCGATGACAACTCTCCAGATGGCACCGGCCGCTGGGCTGATGAGCGCGCAGCAGAGGACCCGCGCGTCAACGTCCTGCACCGCAAGGAGAAGGCCGGGCTCGGCCCGGCATATGTGGCCGGCTTCCAGTGGGCACTCGAACGCGACTATGAGGTCATCTGCGAGATGGACGCCGATGGCTCCCATCGCGGCAAGGACTTGCCGCTGCTGCTTGATGCGGTGGCCGGCGGGGCAGATCTGGCGATCGGCTCACGCTGGGTTCCGGGTGGTGCCGTGGTCAACTGGCCGCGCAACCGGCATGTGCTCTCCCGTGGGGCGAACATCTACGTCGATGCGCTCATGGGCATGGGCGTCAAGGACGCCACTGCAGGCTTCCGCGCCTATCGCCGCGAGACCCTGGCACAGCTCGATCTCGCCGAGATCGCCTCACAGGGCTACTGCTTCCAGATTGATATGACCAAACGCGTCCACGAGGCCGGCCTGAGGATCGTCGAGGTGCCGATCGTGTTCGTCGAACGCGAGCTCGGGGAGTCGAAGATGCACGGCAGCATCATCCGCGAGGCCGTCGGCCGGGTCGCCCAGTGGGGTGCCCAGCGCCGCCTCACCCAGGCACGCCACCTCGTCGGCAGAGTCAACGGGCGCGCGGCCTGAGACGCACACAGAAAGAGGGCGGATCCGAATATCGGATCCGCCCTCTCTGCGTTCAATGGCCGCGGCATATCTGCCGCGTCAGGTCATCAGACCTGTGGCGGGATCTCCCCACGGCGAATGGCCAGACGCTCATCGAGGAGCACCTGCAGCTCGTCGAAGGAGCGGCGCTCCAGCAGCATGTCCCAGTGGGTGCGCACCGGCTTCTCCGGCTCCTCGTCGGGCTCTTCGCCTCCGACGCGCGTGCCGATGCCATGCGTTCCCGAATCCCAGGTGGCCGGAACTTCGGCTTCGACGGAGAAGGGGACGGTGAACTTATGGCCGTCTTCGCAGACGTACTCGACCATCTGGCGCGGGGCAGGTTCGACACCAACTTCCGATTCGAGGCTTCGGGAGCCCAGCTGGGTACCGCGCAGACTGCGTTCACTCATCTGTTGCACACCTTCCGATGATGGTTTTCAAGCTCTTGGCAACCAGAACAGTCTAGCGACTCGTTTCATTCCCGCCTAAACCGCCTCGGCCAGCACCGCCTGGGCCGTCAACGGATCATCGGTGACGAGCCCGTCGACCCCGAGGCGCGCCAGACGGCGCATCTCCGCAGGCTCGTTGATCGTCCACGCATCGACGCGGAGTCCGAGACTGTGGGCAGCGCGGATGAAGCCTGCGGTGATGACCGGGAATCCGTACCGGCTCGGCGGGACCTGCATAGCGTCGACTGAGGGGTCGAGACGCCAGCCACCGGCGCCGAGGAGACGCAGCCGCACCACCTCGGTGGTGCCCAGCGAGGTGGCGACGCCCGGCAGCGCCTGCCGCAGGACGTTCAGGCGGCGGGTGGAGAAGGCGGCCAAGCGCAGGCGTGCGGTGTCCCTGCGGCCGCGCAGCAGCCGGATCACCGCGGCTGCCGAGCGGTCGGCTTTGACGTCGATGTTGAAGTGGGCGGTGGGGAATGCCTCCAGCAGGTCAGTCAGCCGGGGGAGTGTCCCGCCGGCGGTGAGTTCGATCGCCTCCAGTTCTGCAGCTGGAAGCTCGGCGAGCTGCTCGGGACGCCCGGCGATTCGCTCAAGATCATCATCGTGGGCGGCGAAGAGCACTCCGTCTGCTGACAGGTGCACATCGGTCTCAAGCAGCGTGACACCGTGGGCGACGGCCTGTTCGAAGGCTGCCATGGTGTTCTCTTCTGTTCCGGGCCACAGGCCTCCGCGATGGGCGATGATGTCCGGGCGCGCAGCAGTCATACCAGCCAGCCTATTGCAGGCCGGCTGCGACATGTCGCGAATATCGGTGATGCCTGAATCGAAGTCTCAGCCAGTGCTGTCATACTGGCTTCAGCGCGCAATCTACGAGGACGGATGATTATGAAACGCAGTGAGAACGAACCCATCGAACCGACTGCTGTCCACGACTCCACCGACACGTCGACGACCGACCGGATGCGCAAGCTCGCCGGCCGGACATTCGCCTACGGCCGCAGCTTCGCCGATGTGCTCGGGCGCACCGCGCGTGAGGGCACGAGCCAGCTGCGCGACGAAGCTCGCCTGCTGAAGGACAACCCGCGCGGCCGATCCCGCGCCTACCAGGACCGGGCGCGCTGGGCTGTCGACAAGGGCCGGGAACAGGCGAAGACCACCCTGTCGAAGTCCGATAAGGCCGTCGACTGGACCGAAGAGAAGCTTACGAAGCTCCTCTCCGGTGCCCAGGAGCAGTTCTCCGGCCGCATGGATCAGACCTTCACCACCGTCCAGCGCGGTGTGAGCACTGGTGCCGATAAGGCCCGGGAGTTCATCCGCCGCAACGATGCCGACACCACCGTGGACACGGTGGCGGAGCCTGCTGAGGGAACGGTCGACACCACCGTCACGCCGCCGGCTGCCGCAGACCGCACTGCTGCTGACACCGACTACCGCCAACCCTGAGTGACAGGCTGCCCTGCTCTGAAGGTCCTGCATCCATCACCGGATGCAGGACCTTCATCAGTGTTTCCTCAGAATGCGCCAGATGGGTGGTGCTTTACCGTACCGTTACATAAGCTGTGAGTGTTGTCACAGCCACATAAGTGAGAAGGGCCTGATTGTGGGCAAGCACTCTGCGCCGAAGACAAAGCTCTCAGCATCGATCGCTGACTTCTTCCGGGCATTCGGACCACGGCGGCACGGCCGCCACAGTGACATCGATGAGGAGCCGGCATCAGCGGCAAGCATTCTCAGATCGACCAAGCGCATGCCGAATTGGGCGGCCTTAGCTGTCCCGACTGCAGCAGTGGCGAGCCTGGCCGTCTCCGGCCTCATGCTCGCCCCAGCCGACAGCGGCACCCCTGAGCGCGTTGTCTTCAGCAGCAAAGAGCAGCCGCGCACCGGCCCCGCCTCAGCACAGGCCGTATCAACCGACAATGCGCACGCAGAGAAGCTGCTTAAGGACTGGGACGATGCCGTCAGCCGGTCGAAGGAGAAGTCGGGTTCCCAGGAGATCGCCGCATCACCGAAGCCCACGCCGCCTCCGCCGCCACCGGTCATCCCGGAGATCCCGACGCCAGCCGCCGCTGAAGCCGCGACCGGCGCGTCCACAGAGAACGAGGACAAGTCCTCGGATTCCAAGAAGGACTCCAGCCCGAAGCGCGATAAGAGCGAGCCGAAGCAGAACACCGAAGCCTCCGGCCAGGGCGGCACCTGCAAGGCGTCGTACTACAACACCGGCCACACGACAGCCAATGGTGAGTCCTATGATCCGATGGGCATCACCGCCGCGCACAAGAAGCTGCCCTTCAACAGCAAGGTGAAGGTGACCAACAAGGCCAACGGCAAGTCCGTCGTCGTGCGCATCAATGATCGCGGGCCGTTCGTCGGCAGCCGCTGCCTGGACCTCAGCGAAGGTGCGATGAAGGCCGTCGGCGGCATCGGATCCGGTGTCATCACCGTCGACTGGGAAGTCCTCTGACCCCTCGGTGCCTGTGACGCAGAAAGCGCCCCCTGTCCGCGTGGACAGGGGGCGCTTTCGCATCAGCGTGACCTCAGCGCAGGCTGCCGGTCAGCAGTGCTGGCGACGTATCAGCCTTCGGCAGCGACGACGTCCGGAGTGCGGGCGCCGAGCTTGGCGTCCATGCGCAGGATGCCGTTTCCGTCTTCGCCGACGCGTTCGAGCTGGCCGACGATCTCACCAACGGTGGCCTCTTCTTCGACCTGCTCGTCGATGAACCAGTTGAGCAGCGGGATGATGTCGATGTCATCTTCCTTATGAGCGGTCCGGTACAGGTTGCGGATCGACTCGGAGACCTTGCGCTCGTGATCGAGAGCGGCCTGGAAGAGTTCGACGGGGGACTTGCCGGCGAAGCTCGGAGCGGTGATGGTGCCGATCTGCGGCGAGGTGCCGCGGTCGAGCGCGTGCTGGATGAACTTCGCGGCGTGCACCTGCTCCTCCTCGGCCTGTGCCCGCATCCACGAGCTCATGCCGGTGAGATCCTGGTCTTCGAGTTCGATGGACAGCTGCAGGTAGACGATAGAGGCTTCGAGTTCCATGGTGACCTGGTCGCTGACTGCGGCGGCCATGTTCTGGGTGAGTTCCATAACTGCTCCTTTTCGATCGTGTGGGTGATCGGACCAGTAGTGAGGTGCAGGAGATTCGCCTTCGGTCCGGGTGAGGCGACAATCGCGTTCTCAGCGATTCATCCTGCGGGCATGTGCGCAGTTTCGAGCTTATAGCAGGCCTGCAAGCGGCTCCAGTAAGGCAAAGAACGCCTAACCTGGAAACATTCCAGAATAGAGACAAGCGCTGGAGTGGTACAGGGGAGTAGGGGTCGTTCCCGAGGCGGTGGTCGCCTCTGTTCGGATGGCCCGCAACTCCTCACGCATGCCCAGCGGGCAGCTACGCGGGCAGCTCGACGAATCGTCGTCAGCACTGCACGGCCGCTGACGCGGGACTCAAACGTGAGCAGACGAGGGCCGTACAGGCAGGTTGACATAATAATTCCGCATACCCGCATGTGCCCTGGGCGTCTGTTCTGATGCGCGGGAGACAGTGCAGCCGTGACCTCGCAGGGGCCAGGAATGCCACATGACGTATCCATGACCAGAGGGCAGCCACCGACAGAACGTCACTAGAGCAACATCACCAGTGCAGTCGAGGACACGACACGAGGGTCACGACAACGTCTATATGGAGTGCGAACGCTGCGCACCCGCAGACACCGGAGCGTCAAGGACACCCGAACGCACACGGCAGGCAGATGGCCATACGCATACGCTGCGGCAGGCGCAGTCCGTGCGACCATGAAGACAGGTGGAGGCAGCCGAGCGTGAGCACATGGACACCGCTGCGCGCCTAGTTCCCGCAATCACCGTCGTACGCCGATAATATACATTATGTAAACTACAGTTTCAGACGCTCCCGCACACATCTGCTCGGCGCCAGAGCCAGCCACTCTCCCTCACCGGTGCTGGAGTGTCCCTTGAATGCGAAACGGTGCACCGCCTTCGTGGCAGTGCACCGTATCCGTCATCGTTCCGCTCAGCGAGGCTGGCAGACGAGTGCTTTCCTCAGTCGTCCTGGCTGGTCACGGTCGTGCGACCGCGTCCGGCCGGCATGAAAAGCGTTGCGACCATCGGCGCGAACATGACTGCACCGACGATGCACATGGAGATGATGATGTCTGCCACGTGATACACCTCCTGAAACGGGTTGTTGAGCGGGCCATTGCGTGTCTCGGAACAAGGATACCCAATGCTGAGACTCACCTGGTAGCCGACCTGCCGGTTCCACGCAGCCGCCAGGCAATGTCATTGGCTCTCACCCAGCCCAGCGCGGAATGTGGCGGCTGCCCTCCTTGCGCTCATCGCTGTAGTAGCTCTGCCCCGGCTTGAGTTCCCCGCCGAAGAGCTCGCTGACGGTCACCAGCGTGAAGCCCTGTTCCTTGAGCTTGGCGATGATCTGCGGGCTGGCTTCGACACTGGGCTTGTGGATGTCGTGCATGAGGATGATGTCGCCTGGCCGCACGTCAGTGGTCGCGGCCTTGACGGTCTTCTCCGGTGCCTTCTTGTTCTGCCAGTCATTGGTGTCCAGGCTCCAGATGATCGACGGCAGCCCGCCGTCGGGAACACCCTTGGCGAAGGCGCCGTAAGGCGGGCGGAAGACCGTGGGCTTCTCCCCTGTCACCTTCTCGATCGCGCCGTTGATGCGGGCATGCTCCCGCTCGGCTGCCGATCGCGAGATCTTCGTCAGCTGCGGATGGTTCCATGTGTGGCTGCCGATTTCATGGCCCTCCTCGGCGATCCGCTTGAGCGTGGCCTCATTGCCCGCGATCGAGGTGCCCTTGACGAAGAACGTTGCCGGCACGCCTTCGGCCGCCAGCGCGTCAAGCAGCTGTGGGGTGTCCTCGCCCGGACCGTCGTCATAGGTCAGGGCCACGCACTTGGTCTCAGCGCAGTCGACATCGTTGCGGTCGCGGGTGACGTGCTCGGGAATCTTCTGCCCTGCTTTGAGCTGCGGCCCAGGCGCCGAGTCGTTCAGCCACTCCCGCCCGGCTGCTGTCAGCCAGTCGCGGGCCTGGTCGCCGGTGAAGCTCACGGCCACCGAATCGTCACCGCGGGCATTGACGATGCCGCTGCCGAGGTGGGTCACCAGTCCCCCGTGTCCGTCGACGGTAGTGCCGGTGGTGATGGCTTCGACCTGCACACTGCTCAGGTGCGCGGCGTCATGGGCGCTGGTCCGGTAGCCCTTGCGCCGCAGGGCCTCAAGCACGTGGGTGGCGAGTTCTCGCTGCCCTGCCTTGGTGAACAGCTCGGCTGCCGGAATCTCGGTTCCGGCATCACGGTCGAGCACCTTGGTGTAATAGGCCTCCGGTCCGGCACCGGGCAGAGTGCTGCGGTCATGGAGCAGGAAGGAGACGTGGCTGCGGCAGTTCTGCGTCACCTGCCAGTCAAGCTCGTACTCCCCCGGCACAGGCTTCTTTCCGCCTGCGCCTGATGACTCGGATTCGGGCAGCCGCTGGCGGCGCAGCTCGCTGACGAAGTCACTGATCTTCCGATTGAACGCCTCAGCACCGCGAACCTCGGGAAAGCGCAGAGTATAGTCCGGGCTGTCGGATTCGTGGCGCTGGCCGAGCACATCGGCAGGTTCGGCTGCAGCGGCGAACGGTGTGCGGCCATCGGCGAGTGCGGTGACCTGTGCTGCTGCCTCGCGGCTGGTGCCGTTCGAGGCGCAGCCGCTGAGCAGCAGGGCTGCGATCGCCGCTGAAGCGACAGCGGCGCGGGGACGACGCGACATGAGGAGACGATCCTGGGTGCAGACGGGGATGCGGGGACGAATCAGAGTTTAATCCGTGCCCCTGTGGAGATGCACACCGAATCCGGTGAATGTGAGGAGTTCGAAAGGCTCTCACAGCAGCAGCTGTGCACCGGTCGTCAAGACGATCGGCAGGGTCAGCATCGAGATGACCGTCTGACCTGCAATGAGAGCGGCCATGAGAGTGGCGTTGCCGCCGAGCTGCCGAGCCATGACGTAGGCGCTGGAGGCTGTTGCGATCGACTGGAAGATGAGCCCGACGACAGCAGCCTCTCCCCTGACGCCGAATGCCAGCAGCGAGACGACCGTGACCGCCGGGACGATGAGCAGCTTGAGCACGGTCGCTGAGACGAAGGCGACGGCGTGCTCGCGCACCGAGAACCGCCGGATGCCAGCACCGACGCACAGCAGGCCGATCGGCAGCGCGGCAGCGGCGAGCGGATCGATCATCCCGGCCACCGCCTCGGGCGTGGTCACCGGCAGCACATTCCACGCCCCACCGGCAGCACAGCCGAGCACGAGCGGGTTGAGGATGACCGAGCGGCCGAGTGCCAGCCAGGAGCGCTTGTCGACGAGGAAGAGCTCGAAGGCGATCGAGGAGAGCACGTTGACGAGTGGGACGAGCACCGCGCCGACGATGGCAGCCAGTGCCGCGCCCTCCGGGCCGAAGAGAGTCGCCGACAGAGACAGGCCGATATAGGTGTTGAACCGGATCGCACCTTGGACCACAGAGGTGAACGATGGCCGGTCGGAGGCGAGCACCCGGTTGAGTGCGAAGAGGATGATCGTGATGCCGATCGTCGGCAGGACGAGGGCGGCGGCCAGGCGGCCGATGTCGATGTGGGAGATGTCGACAGCTGAGATGTTGCGGAAGAGCAGCACCGGCAGTAGGACAAAGTAGGCGAGCTTCTCGGCACCGGACCAGAAATCAGGGTCACTCAGCAGCCGCAGCCGGCGCAGCACCCAGCCGAAGGCGATGAGGCCGGCGACCGGGATGAGGGCGCCGACAACACTGACGAAGTCCATGTGCCCACTCTATGGAGACTGAGGTGATTCCCAGGAAACTGGTCAAGTGACGGGAATGAAACCAAAGTTGAGCGCGTTAGACTCAACGTAAGCGACCAGCTGACCGAAAGGAGCCTGCCATGGCTGCAAAGTTCGATCCGATCCGCGATCTCGACCGCTTCTTCTCCGACATCACCCGCACCCCGAACAGCACCGCCCTGCCGATGGACCTGTACCGCGACGGCGACGCCTTCGTCGCCCGCATCGACATGCCCGGTGTCGACCCGTCGAGCATCGATGTCGACGTGCAGGATCGCACGCTGACGGTGCGCGCCGAGCGGACCGCCTCGACGGAGAGCTCCGAGGTGCAGTGGCTCAGCCGTGAGCGCCCGACGGGCACCTTCGCCCGCCAGCTGACGCTGGGCAACCGCATCGCCCTCGACCAGATCACCGCTGCCTACGAGGACGGCGTGCTGCTGCTGACCATCCCGGTCGCAGAAGAGGCCAAGCCGCGCAAGATCTCGGTCAACCACACCCAGCGCGGAGACGTCATTTCCGGCGACGAGACCCAGGCCTGATCGGCTGAGCGCTCCTGCGCCCAGCTCATCACGCCAACGGGCCGCACACCTGCTCAGGTGTGCGGCCCGTTTCGTGACTCAGTTCCCGGTGCTGAGGGAAGCCGGAGCTGTGCTGCGGCTCAGTCGGTGCTCAGCACGATCTTGCCGAAGCGCAGGTTCGAATCGAGCTGCGAGTGGGCCTCTGCCGCCTCGTCGAGCGGGTAGACGGAGTCGATGATCGGGTCGATCGAACCGTCTTCGACCATATCGAGCAGGCCGGCGAAGTCCCGCGGGGAGCCCATGGCGGTGCCGAGCACGCGCTTGTGGGCCAGGTACAGGGTGCGGATGTCGAAATCCTCGACGACGCCCTGGTTCTCCGTCCCGCCGAGGGCGACGACGGCGCCGCCGGGTTTGAGCATCATGACCGATTCCTGCAGCGTCGAGCCCACGGAGTCGAAGACGAGGTCGGCCTCGCCGATCTCATCGCGCAACGTCAGCTCCCAGTCGTCGACCGTGTAGTCGACACCGGTGACGGCGCCGAGTTCCTTGGCGAGGTTGATCTTGTCGTGATTCGACGAGGTCACCGCCACACGCGCACCGGCCTTGACCGCCAGCTGCAGGGCCAGCAGCGAGAGCCCGGAACCGGCGCCGAGGATGACGACAGTCTGGCCCTTCTCAAGCTGCCCGACGGTGAACAGCGCGCGATAGGCCGTCACTCCCGACAGCGCCAGCGCTCCGGCTTCGGCCCAGGCCATCCGCTTGGGCTTGGGGTACAGGTTCTCTTCCGGCACGGCGATGAGCTCGGCATAGGTGCCGTCGCTCGGGCCGCCGAGGATGCTGAAGTCCGGGCCGGCGCAGGCATCGGAGTCACCCCAGTTGAGCGAGGGGAAGACGATGACCTCCTCGCCGGTGTCGCGGCGGACGCCAGCGGCATCGGAGCCGAGGATGAGCGGCAGGTGCGGGCGGTACTGCGGTCCGGCGCCTTCGCGGATGAGCGCGTCGCGCCGATTGATGCCGGCCATCTTGACCTCGACGAGGACCTTTCCATCTGCCTGCGGTTCGGGCAGTTCGGAACACTGCAGCACCTCGGGCCCGCCGTGCTCAGTGAGCTGGATTCCACGCATGACGTCTCCTTCCTGACTCTGCGTCCATCCTCTCATGCCGGCACTCCCCTGAGGCGGGTGGGCGCGCCTGCGACCAGGGATGTCTCAGTCTGCGGTCGGCACGCGTGAGATGCTCACGAGGCACAGATAGGGCAGCTCGAATGTGCCGGTCGTGTCGAATCCGGCCTCATGGGCCAGATAGTCGCGGATATTGGCCTCGACCCGGGAGCGGGTGCGCTCGTTGGAGCGCAGCCAATAGGACCGGGTGGCTGCCAGCTTGACGACGGTGTCGATGGTGACCGGTGTGGTGAAGAGGTGCTCCTGGGTGGGTTCAGTCGTAAACCCGTGCCCGAGGTGGGGCTGCCAGCCGGGCCGGTAGACGTCGCCTGCGTGCATGATCCGGGCCAGGCGCAGCACCCACGGGATGCGCACGTCGAGCTGGTTGTTCAGGATCGCCAGCCTGCCGCCGGGGCGCAGCACCCGGGCGATCTCCGCACCGGCGGCCTGCGGGTCGAACCAGTGCCAGGCCTGGGCGGCGGTGACGAGGTCGACGGAGGCATCCGGCAGCGGGATCGCCTCGGCGGTGCCGACGCGCACCTGGGCGGGATTGCGGGCGAGCAGCTGTTCATCCGGATCGACGGCAGTGAGTTCGGCGACCCGGTCATCGAGCAGTAGGTCGCGGCTCAGCAGCCCGGTGCCGGCCCCGAGGTCGCAGACATCGAACTGCCGGTCAGCCGGCCCGGCCAGCACAGCGTCGATGGCATCAGCCGGGTATCCAGGCCGGACGGCGTCGTAGAGTTCGGCGGTCGTGCCGAAGCGGCGCCCGTGGGCTGTCCGTGTCTGCTGTGGGATCTTGGGGCCCGCTCCGTAGCGCAGGTCGTTCTCGGCCGGCTGGGAGGTCACTGCTGCGTCTCCGGCGGCAGGTGGTAGTCGATGACGATGCCGCGGTGATCGGATCGGGAGATCTCCAGGATCTGCCCGCCGATCGGGTGCAGGGCAGCCCGATCGTAGACCTGGTGATCGATCTGCGCGCCGAGCAGGCCAGGCCAGCTGGCAGGCCACGTGCCGGCTCCGGCCGTCCGCAGGCTGCGGGCTGCATCCGCACAGCCCTCAGGCACTGCGAACGGGGCGTGGTCGAGAGTGGCGTTGAAGTCGCCTGCCACGAGAACGCTGCTGCCGGGCTGACACAGGCCCGTGGCAGCAGAGACGGTGCGCTGCCATTCGCGCTGGACCAGGCTGCGCTGGATCGGTGCGTGCGTGTGCACGGCATACATATCCCCAAGCCTGGTGCGCATGCCCACGAAGGCGCGCGACGCCTCGGGATCGGCAAGCTCTTCAGGTTCCAGGGAATTGTGCACGGCCAGCACCGTGCCGGCCTCACCGTCGAAGACCGCCCGGTGGGCGATGCGGTAGTCCCCGGCAAGACCACGCTGCTCAAGAGCCGCGACGAGGGTCTGCCGGTCGGTCTCCTGCAGGGCGATGACCCCTGCTCCCCTGGCGTCAGGGCCGAGCACATCATCAAGGCTGCCGGCGCCGAAGAACAGGTTCGCTGAGATGACCCGCAGATCACCGGGCACAGCGGGCAGCTGGGCCTGCGGGGTGCCGCCGCGCAGCCCGAGCACGCCGAGGCTGACAGCGACGAAGATGAGCGAGGTGGCGATGAACCCGGCGCAGAAGCGCACGCCGCGGCCGACGACGAAGCTCAGAGACAGCAGCGCGAGGACGACGATGAGGGCGGCGGTGGCCAGTGCGCGGAATGACTGCAGGTGGGCGATGCCGGTGACAGCACCGAGGACGAGGTGCTGGGGGAACCACATGAGCACACCGAGCACGACGGCTGTGATGATGCCCAGCAGCACGGGAATCAGCGGTGACTGGGCGCGTGGGGATTGTGGCACGCCAGTAGTATAGGAGACACCGATCTCGTCGCGCTGTGAGAGGATCTCCCCCATGTCCCTGACTGACCTGTCCCGTTCCGATCTTGAGGCTGCGCTGGAGCAGGCTCACGCCGACTACGAGGCGTTCGCCGGGCGCGGACTCGCCCTCGACATCACGCGCGGGAAGCCCTCTGCCGAGCAGCTCGATCTGGCCGCGGACATGCTCACGAACGTCACCGCTGATGACTGCCTGTCCCCCAGCGGCGTCGATGTGCGCAACTACGGCGGACTGGAAGGTCTCATCGAGCTGCGGGAGATCTTCGGTCAGCTGCTCAAGGTCCCAGCATCCCAGCTGCTCGCCCAGGGCAACTCCTCGCTCAGCCTTATGCATCAGGCGCTGAGCTTCGCCTGCCTGTTCGGCACCTCAGCAGGCACCACCCCGTGGGCCCAGCAGCCGCGCCGCATCCTGTGCCCGGTGCCCGGTTACGACCGTCACTTCGATCTGGCGGAGGCGCTCGGCTTCGAGCTCGTCTCCGTGGAGATGGACGACGAGGGACCGGTCCTTGAGCAGGTCGAAGAGCTGGTGGCCACCGACCCGACGATCAAGGGCATGTGGCTGGTGCCGATGTACTCGAACCCGACCGGCATCACCATCAGCAACGAGCGCGCACGCCGTCTCGTGTCGATGAAGACCGCAGCCGAGGACTTCAAGCTGCTGTGGGACAACGCCTATGCCCTCCACCACCTGCGCCAGCCGCACGCCGAGGTGATCGACATCCTGTCCCTGGCAGCTGAGGCCGGCAACCCGGACCGGGTGTGGATCTTCGCCTCGACATCGAAGGTCACCCATGCCGGTGCCGGTGTCGCGTTCTTCGGCGCCTCGGATGCCGACGTCTCCTGGTTCACCGGGCATCTCGCGGCCGCGTCGATCGGGCCGGACAAAGTGAATCAGCTGCGGCACCTGCGCTTCTTCGGTGATGCTGACGGGGTCGTCGACCATATGGTCAAGCATGCCGAGATCCTGCGCCCGAAGTTCGAGGCGGTCTCCCGGATCCTCGGTCAGCGCCTCGGCGACGATGACATCGCGACGTGGACGGATCCCAACGGCGGGTACTTCGTCACCGTCTCGGTGATGCCCGGCACCGCTGATCGGGTCGTCAAGCTCGCCGCCGAGGCCGGGGTCAAGCTCACCCCTGCTGGTTCGACGCACCCGTACAAGCTCGATCCGGACAACGCCGTCATCCGGGTGGCTCCGTCGATGCCGACACTCGAGGATGTCGAGACGGCCGTCGAGGGCTTCGCCGTGTGCGTGCGGCTGGCCGCCTGCGAGAAGCTGCTCGCCCAGGACTGACACACAAGACGCAAGCGCGGGTGCAGAGGATCGTCCTCTGCACCCGCGCCTGTCGTGTCAGCGTGTGGTCGCTGGGCGGTTCAGGCTGGGATCACCAGTCGTAGAAGCCCTTGCCGGTCTTGGCTCCGAGCAGGCCGCCGTCGACCATGCGCGAGAGCAGGATCGGCGGCTTGGCAGCCGGGTCGCCTGTCTCTTCGTAGATGCTCTGGCCGACGAACAGGCAGGTGTCGAGGCCGACCATGTCGGCGAGCTTGATCGGGCCCATCGGGTGCGCGCAGCCGTTGACCATGCCGGTGTCGATGTCCTCCTTGGTGGCGTGACCGGATTCGAGCATCCGGATGGCCGAGAACAGGAACGGGATGAGCAGGGCGTTGACGATGAAGCCGGGACGGTCATCGGAGCGGATCGGGGTCTTGCCGAGCACCTCGGTGGAGAGCTTCTCGATCTCGTCTGCCACCTCGGGCGCGGTGACGACCGAGGAGATGATCTCGACGAGCGGCTGCACCGGGGCGGGGTTGAAGAAGTGGAGGCCGAGGACGCGCTCGGGCCGCGAGGTCGCCTGGGCGAAGCGGATGATCGGCATCGACGAGGTGTTCGAGGCGAGGATCGCCTGCTCGTCGGTGACGATGGCGTCGAGTTCGGCGAAGATCTTCTTCTTGATGTCCTCGTTCTCGCTGGCGGCTTCGATGACGAGCTGGCGGTCGGCCATTTCGGAGAGCTCGGTGGTGAACGTGAGCCGGCCGAGGGCTTCGTCGCGTTCCTGTTCGGTCATCTTGCCGCGCTCGACGCCCTTGGCGAAGGACTTCTCGATGCGCTTGCGGCCGGCAGCCACTGCGTCGTCGTTGATGTCGCGGACGACGACGCTCAGGCCGGCGCGGGCGAGCACCTCGGCGATGCCCGATCCCATCAGGCCGCAGCCGATGACTCCTGCACGTTCAATGGTCACTGGTACTCCTTCGGTCGTTCTGTGTGCGCCGGGCGTGCTGCCCGGCGGTCTGTCTGTCGGTTCGGCCGGTGGTCTCAGCGGCCTGCCATGAACCAGTCGGTCCGGCGGATCGCCTTAAGTGCCTGCTTGCGGCGCTCGGCTGGCAGCGTCTCGATGTAGACGATGCCGTCGAGGTGCTGGGTTTCGTGCTGCAGCATCTGGGCGAAGACCTCCTCGCCTTCGACACGGATCTCCTCGCCTTCGACGTTGAGCCCGGTGACGGCGGCGTACTCCCAGCGCGGGGTGGGGAACCACAGTCCCGGCACGGACAGGCAGCCTTCGTCGATATCGCGCAGCTCGCCGCCGGTTTCGACGATGACGGGGTTGATGACATGGCCGATCCGCCCGTCGAGGTGGTAGGCGAAGATCCGCTTGTCCATCCCGATCTGGGGTGCTGCCACGGCGGCCCGGCCCTCGGGCACGGTCGTGTCCGCGAGGTCCTGGACCATGCGCCGCAGGCGGTCGTCGAAGACCGTCACCTCAGTGCAGCGGGTGCGCAGCACCGGGTCGCCGTAGCAGCGGATCTCCCGCTCAGCCATCGACCACCACGACGAGGTCGCCGCCTTCGAGCTGCTGGACTTCGCCGATCGCCACACGCGAGACGGTGCCGTCGATGTGGCTGGTGATCGAGGCCTCCATCTTCATCGCCTCAATGGTGGCAACGGTCTGGCCGGCCTTGACCTCGTCGCCGACCTTGACCTGCAGGGTCACGACGCCGGCGAACGGGCTGGCGACGTGGCCGGGGTTGGAGGTGTCGGCGCGCTCAGCGGTGGCGACGTCGACCTCGATGGAGCGGTCGCGCACCGACATCGGGCGCAGCTGGCCGTTGAGCGTGCACATGACGGTGCGCATGCCGCGGTCGTCAGCGGCGCCGACGGCCTGGACGCCCATGAGCAGCGCCTTGCCCTTCTCGATGATGACGGAGTGCTCTTCGCCTTCGTCGAGTCCGTACAGGTAGGCCTGGGTCTCCAGTACCGACAGGTCGCCGTAGGTCTCCCGCATCCGGTTGAATTCCTTCGTCGGGGCGGGGAACAGCAGCCGGTTGAGGGTCTCCTGGCGGGTGCGGCCGGGCTCGGTGAGCAGTTCGGCGTCGTGCGCGGAGAGGTCCTCGGTGGCCGGCTTGTGGGAGCGGCCGTCGAGAGCCTTGGTGCGGAACGGCTCGGGCCATCCGCCGGGCGGGTCGCCGAGGTCACCGGAGAGGAATCCGATGACCGAGTCCGGGATGTCGAAGTTCGCCGGGTTGTCTGCGAACTCCTTCGGGTCAGCGCCGACTGCCACAAGGTGCAGGGCGAGGTCGCCGACGACCTTCGATGACGGGGTCACCTTGACGAGGTGGCCGAGGATGTCGTCGGCAGCTTCGTACATCGCCTCGATCTCCTCGAACTTCTCCCCCAGGCCGAGTGCGTTGGCCTGCTGGCGAAGGTTCGACAGCTGGCCGCCGGGGATCTCGTGGCGGTAGACGCGTCCGGTCGGTCCCGGCAGGCCGGATTCGAACGGCTTGTAGACGTTGCGCACGGCCTCCCAGTACGGTTCGAGGTCCTCGACGCTCTTGAGCGACAGGCCGGTGTCCCGGTCGGTGTGCTCGAGTGCGGCCACGAGCGCAGAGATCGACGGCTGCGAGGTGGTGCCGGCGACCGAGGCGCTGGCGACGTCGACGGCGTCGGCACCCGCTGCCGAGGCGGCGAGCAGGGTGGCGAGCTGGCCGCCGGCGGTGTCGTGGGTGTGGACGTGGACGGGCAGGTCGAAGTTCTTCCGCAGCGCGGTCACCAGCTTGGTGGCTGCCGCCGGACGCAGCAGGCCTGCCATGTCCTTTATGGCGAGCACGTGGGCGCCGGCCTCGACGATCCGCTCGGCCAGGCCGAGGTAGTAGTCGAGCGTGTAGAGCTTCTCATCGGGGTTGTTGAGATCCGAGGTGTAGCACAGCGCGACCTCGGCGACGGCCGAGCCGGTACTGCGGACCGATTCGATGGCCGGGCGCATCTGCTCGACGTCGTTGAGGGCGTCGAAGATACGGAAGATGTCGACACCAGTGCGGGTGGCCTCGTCGATGAAGGCATCGGTGACCTCGGTCGGGTACGGGGTGTAGCCGACGGTGTTGCGGCCGCGCAGCAGCATCTGCAGGTTGATGTTCGGCATCGCCTCGCGCAGCTTCGCCAGGCGCTCCCACGGATCTTCGGCCAGGAAGCGCAGCGCCACGTCGTAAGTCGCTCCGCCCCAGCACTCGACGGAGAGCAGCTGCGGGGTCATGCGGGCGACGTACGGGGCGACGTCGAGGAGGTCCTTGGTGCGCACGCGGGTGGCCAGCAGGGACTGGTGCGCATCGCGGAAGGACGTGTCGGTCACCGCGAGGGTCTTCTCCTGGCGCAGACGCTGGGCGAATCCTTCGGGGCCGAGCTCGTCGAGCGTCTGCTTCCAGCCGGCTGGCGGGCCGCCGTCGAAGGAGACCTCCGGCAGCTTCTCGCTCGGGCTCAGGTAGACCGGCGAGTCGCCGTTGGGCTTGTTGACGGTGACATCGGCGAGGAATTCCAGCAGCTTCGAGCCGCGGTCGGCACCGACCTTGGCCTCCAGCAGGTGGGGCCGCTCTTCGATGAAGGTCGTTGACAGGTCTCCGCGCATGAAGGCGGGGTCATCGAGCACCGCACGCAGAAAGCCGATGTTGGTGGCCACACCGCGGATGCGGAACTCAGCGATGGCACGGCGGGCGCGGTTGACGGCCTGTTCGAAGTCGCGGCCACGGGTGGTGCACTTGACGAGCATCGAGTCGAAGTGAGCCGAGACTTCGGCGCCGGCGTAGACGGTGCCGCCGTCGAGGCGCACACCGGCGCCGCCGGCGGAACGGTAGGCGGTGATGGTGCCGGTGTCGGGACGGAAGGAGTTCGCCGGGTCCTCGGTGGTGATGCGGCACTGCAGGGCTGCACCCTTGATCCGCAGGGCATCCTGGGTCAGGCCGAGGTCGGCCAGTGACTCACCGGCGGCGATGCGCATCTGGGACTGCACGAGGTCGACGTCGGTGATCTCCTCGGTGACGGTGTGCTCGACCTGGATGCGCGGGTTCATCTCGATGAAGGCGTGCTTGCCGGAGCGCGGTCCTTCGGTTTCGAGGAGGAACTCGACGGTGCCGGCGTTCTGGTAGCCCAGCGCGCGGGCGAAGGCGAGGGCGTCGTTGCGCAGCGCCTCGGCGATCTCCTCATCAAGGTGCGGGGCCGGGGCGATCTCGACGACTTTCTGGTGGCGGCGCTGGATCGAGCAGTCGCGCTCGAAGAGGTGCACAGCCTCGGAGTTGTTGTCGGCCAGCACCTGCACCTCGATGTGGCGCGGGCGCTGCACGGCCTGCTCGATGAACACAGTCGGATCACCGAAGGCGCCTTCGGCTTCGCGCATGGCGGCCTTGAGTGCGTCGACGAGCTCAGTCTTGTTCGCCACCCGGCGCATGCCGCGTCCGCCGCCGCCGGCGACGGCCTTGACGAACAGCGGGTACTCCATGCCCTCGGCCTCACCGAGCAGCTGATCGATATCGGCTGATGGGCGGGTCGATTCGAGGGTCGGGATCCCGGCACGGCGGGCGGCATCGAGGGCCTGGACCTTGTTGCCGGCCATCTCGAGCACATCAGCCGACGGGCCGATGAAGGTCAGGCCGTTCTCCTCGCAGGCACGGGCGAGATCGGGGTTCTCGGAGAGGAATCCGTAACCGGGGTAGATCGCGTCAGCGCCGGATTCCTTGGCGACGCGGATCATCTCGTCGACGCTGAGGTAGGCGCGGACGGGATGGCCCTCCTCGCCGATCAGGTAGGCTTCGTCAGCCTTGAGCCTATGCTCCGAATTGCGGTCCTCATAGGGGAAGACGGCAACCGTGGAGGCACCGAGTTCGTAGGCGGCACGGAATGCGCGAACCGCGATTTCACCGCGGTTGGCAACGAGAACTTTGGAGAACATCAGGTATGACCGTTCCTCTCGGCGCCGACGGATGGTCGGCGGAATTCCTTTATCGGTTCCTAACTGTACTCAGGGCGGTTTCCGCCACCGTGCACAGGTTCCAGTTTGCTGCTCCAAGTGTACGGGCAGGGCCGGGCGCGGATGTGACCGGCCTGACGTCGAAGCGGTGTCCGTGGTCTTGGCTAGGCTGGCAGCATGCGGATCCTCCACACCTCTGACTGGCATCTGGGGCGCACCTTCTTCGGTGTCGACCAGACCGCCGCGCAGCGTGCGTTCCTCAACCATTTGCTCGACGTCGTCGCTGCCGAGCGCATCGACGCAGTGCTTGTCGCCGGGGACGTCTACGATCGAGCGATCCCTCCGGCTGATGCTCTGACGAACTTCGATGAGACTGTCACTGCGCTCCTCGATTCCGGAGTCCGGGTCATCGCCACCAGCGGCAACCACGATTCGTTTATGCGGCTCGGCCACGGGCGCCGCACCCTCGATCATGCCGGCCTGCACATCCGCACCCGGATCTCCGATCTCACCTGGCCGGTGCTGCTGGGCGGCAGTGCGTCCTCGCCCGAGGCGGTGGTGTACGGGATCCCGTATCTGGAACCTGGACTGGTGGCCGGGAAGTTCGGGTGTGCCCGCAGCCATGAGGCGGTGCTGGCACACGTCATGGACCTCATCCGCACCGATCACCAGCAGCGGTACCCAGACGCCTTCCTCATCGTCGCAGCTCACGCTTTCGTCGGCGGGCAGTCGCTGGCCAGCGAATCGGAGCGCTCGATCGACGTCGGTGGCGTCTCGGTCGTCTCCGCTGATGTCTTCGCCGGTGCAGATTACGCGGCTCTCGGGCATCTGCACCGGCCCCAGGACGTCACCGACATCGTCCGGTATTCCGGGTCCCCACTGCCGTACTCCTTCACCGAGGCCAAGACACCCAAGCGGATGCTGCTGCTCGACACCTCGGGCCCGGAGCTCAGCGTCGAGAGCATCGCCCTACCTGCTTTCAGCGATGTGCGCACCCTGCGCGGCACGCTTGAGGAGGTGCTCGAGACCGGGCGGGCGGCACGTGCCGATGGCGAAGATCTCACCGAAACCCTCGTGGCCGCCGAACTGACCGACCCGGCTCGGGTGACCGGGGCACTCGGCCGGCTGAAGGAGACCTTCCCGCAGCTCATCAAGATGACCTGGGTCAATGCCGCACAGCCTGCACAGGCACATGAAGCAGCAGCGCAGGGCAGCGTCGAACGCACTGACCGCGAGGTGTTCTCCGACTTCATCTCTCATGTCACCGGACAGCCGGCTGATGTCGAGGATCTCGCCCGCTTCGACTCAGCGCTGCTGGAGCTGCGGGAGGCGACGTCATGAGGATGAACTCGCTGCAGATGCAGGCTTTCGGTCCGTTCCCCGGCGCACAGGCCGTCGACTTCGACGAGCTCGGTGCTGATGGTCTGTTCCTCATCAGCGGTCCGACCGGGGCAGGCAAGACGACGATCCTCGATGCGCTCGCCTTCGGGCTCTACGGCACCGTGCCCGGGGCGCGCAGCGACGCTGAGGACTACCGCAGCCATTACGCCGATCCTGACACCCCGACCTACGTCGAGGTCGAATTCACTGCGCAGGCACGGCGGTGGAGAGTCCGGCGCAGCCCGCGCTACATGCGCCCCAAGAAGCGCGGCACCGGTATGACCGAGGCGAAGGCGACCGCTGAGCTGTCGGTGTTCAACCCGGAGTCGGGGCACTGGGATGGGATCGGCCGCACCGTGTCGGAGGTGCAGGCGGAGATCAACCGGGTGCTCGGGCTCAAGGCCGCCCAGTTCATGCAGATCGTGCTGCTCCCCCAAGGCGAGTTCGCCCGTTTCCTGCGGGCAGATCCGATCGAACGCGAGCCCATCCTCAGGCGGTTGTTCAACACCGAGCACTTCACGGATCTGGAGTCGATCCTCGAGGCACGGGCCCGGCAGGCGCGTGCCGCACTCGATGCCGTGTCACAGGAACGGCAGACGCTCATGCGCCAGGCGCAGGGCAGCTGCGGCGAGGATCTGCCGATCCCGACCGCGGCCCATCCGAGTGTCGCCGATGTCGATGCCGTGCTGGGGGCGGCGGTCAGCGTCGTGCGCGAACGGATCGACGTCTTCACTGAGGTGCTGCAGTCTGCGCGCACGCGCTCTGCCGATGCCGAAGCGGCTGCCGACGCAGCAGCGGCACGTCAGGCTGACCGTGAGAAGCTCACACAGCTGCGCAGCCGGCAGGAGGCCTACGCCACCTCTGCTGACGAGCGCGCACGGCTGTCCCAGCTGCAACGCCAGGCGATCAAGGCAGAGAGCGTCGCACCGTACGGACGTGAAGCTGACCGTGCCGTCCGCGAACAGGAAGCGGCAGAGAAGCACCACACCGCAGCGCTGACGGCTTTCAGCACAGAACTTTCTGCACTCCCCCGCCAGCCTGAGACCACCTCTGCCGAACATATCGTTCAGGCAGCTGGCGACGGTCAGCGCGCGGCGGCCAGCATCGCCACGCACCTGACACGCGTCGCTGACCTCACGCGTGAGCGCACCGACCTCCAGCAGAAGCAGACGGCCGCAGCCGGCCGGGTGGCCGAACTGGAGGAGAAAGCCGCTGCCCAGGATGCCGCACTTGATGAGCTCAACGCCCGGCTTGAGACTCGCAGTGACGTCCAGCGGGAATACGACCGGCTGCTGCGCGCACTGGAAGCCGCTGCGATCCGCCAGCAGCGCGGCGACGAGATCACCGCCGCCGAGCAGCAGCGCGACAAACAGCAGGAAGCGCTGAAGGACAGGCAGGCCGAGGAATCCGCCGCCAAGGACACCTACGCCCGCATCCGTTCGACCCGTCTGGCCGGTATCGCAGCAGAACTCGCTGCCGAGCTGACATCGGGACACGCGTGCTCCGTTTGCGGTGCCACCGAACATCCCGCACCGGCAAAGCCCACCGACGACACGGTGACGAAATCTGACGAGGACGCAGCGCTGAACGCGTGGACTCAGGCGCAGAACGCCACCAATACCGCACGCAGCACGCTGGCAGAGTCGCGCGCCCGGATCACTGCCCTGACCCGCAGCCTCGACGAGCTGGCAGGTGAGGACGCAGCTGTCTCGCTTGCCGAACTCACTCAGGCACGCGACACCGCCGCACAGACACTTCGCGAGCTCGATCAGGCACGCAGAGAGCGTGACGAACTGCAGCAGAAGCGAGTCGCGCTCGAACAGCAGCAGGCCTCAGCTCGGGAAGACGCCCAGACAAGCGCCACCCAGCTGTCGGCAGTCGGCGGCCAGTTGAAGCAGCTCGATGACGTGGTCTCAGGCGACCAAGCAGCGGCTCTGCATCCGTTCGGGTTCGAAACCCCCGACACCTCCGCGGCTGCTGAGGAGTGCGCAGCTCAGCTGCAGCGCTTGCGCAATGCCGGTGAAACGCTGATCCAGGCACAGACGAAGCGAGAAGACACAGCCGCCGAGTCGGCCGAACGCCGAGACGCGTTTGAGACGGCACTGACTGAGGCCGGCTTCACCGACAGAAACGATTATCAGGAAGCCCGCCAGATCGATAAGACTGGAGTCGACAGCGCTCTGCGCGCCGCTGCTGATGAGGCCGCCCGGATCGCAGAGCTGACAAGCCAGGACTGGTACTCGCCCGCCTGCGCTGACACAGCATCAGACGAGGAGCTGATAGACAGTGTCGCCGTCACCGCTGAGCAGCGCACGACCGCCGCCTCCGACGCCGAGCATCTGGGTCAGCTGCTGGCGGTGCACAGACATGATGCCGCGGATCTCGTCCAGCTGCGCGAGCGCTTCCTGCACACCGCCGCCGAGGTGGAAGCCGAGGTCGCACAGCGCCGTGGAGACGTCGCCCTTGATGGCATCGTGCGCGCCACCTCCGCTGACAACCTTCACCGGCTGCCGCTGAGCTCATATGCCCTGCTGTCGCTGTTCGTCGAAGTCGCACATAATGCCTCCGAACGATTGCAGACGATGAGCGGCGGTCGGTTCACGCTCATCCACGACCTCTCCCTGCACCGACGGGAGAAGCGCGCCGGCCTCGGCCTGCAAGTGCTCGATACGTTCACCGACGAACCGCGCGATCCCCGCTCACTCTCAGGCGGCGAGACATTCATGGCCTCATTGGCCCTGGCGCTCGGGCTGGCCGACACCGTGGCGGCCGCAGCCGGCGGCATCAGATTGGATTCGCTGTTCATCGACGAAGGCTTCGGCTCGCTCGATCCTGACGCACTGGCCCAGGTTCTGGAGGTGCTGGACGAGCTGCGCGCCGGTGGACGATGTGTCGGAGTCATCTCCCACGTGCAGTCCATGCTGCAGTCGATTCCCCAGCAGCTGCGCATCGAGCGGAGCCCCACCGGATCGACGATCACCCACCGCTCCTCCCCTGGCGGCTGAGCGCACTGCGCTGAGGTCGGACCTCCTGAGGTCAGCACAGATGGTGATCTGTTGAAACTGCTGGCCACCTGCCGGGCGAGGTCCGTGACCGCGATGTGCGAATCGGATACCGTAAGAGTGTGCTTGTGCTCAGCGTCTCTAGTCTCAAAGGTGGGGTCGGCAAGACCTCGGTGACCCTCGGTTTGGCCTCTGCTGCCTACAGCCGCGGCATCCCGACCCTGGTGATCGATATGGATCCGCAGGCGGATGCCTCGACAGGCCTCGACATCCCGGTGCGCACCGAAGTCGACATCGCCGATGTCCTCGCTGCACCGCGCAAGCGGATTCTCGAACGCGCCGTTGTTCCCAGCGGTTGGGTCGGCGATCAGCGCGGTCATATCGATGTGATCTCCGGATCGCCCCGCGCTGCCGAGTTCGATCAGCCCACCTTGTCGCTGCGCTACCTGCGTCGACTCTCGGAGGCCATTCATAAGGCCGGGGCCGGCTATCGCCTCGTGCTCATCGACTGCCCGCCTTCGCTCAATGGCCTCACTCGCGCTGCGTGGACCGCAAGCAGCCGCGTGCTCATCGTCACCGAGCCCGGGCTCTTCTCCGTCGCCGCAGCCGACCGCGCGCTCCGCGCCACCGACGAACTGCGTCGCCGCACCGCTAGCGACCTGCAGCCTCTGGGCATCGTCGTCAATCGCGCCCGGCTGCAGTCCCGCGAGCACTCCTATCGCATTGACGAGCTGCGCGAGATGTTCGGCCCATTGGTGGTCAACCCGCCGATACCCGAACGCACAGTTCTGCAGCAGGCTCAGGGATCCGCGCGTCCGATCCACTCCTGGCCGGGCAAGCCGGCAGCCGAGCTCGCTGCAGCGTTCGACAAGATCCTCGATCGCGCGCTGCGTTCCGAACGCATCCGCCGCAAAGCAGATGCCAAGGCCACCCCGGCGTCGTCGGCTGCGTCTGGCGGCTCCGGAGATGCACAGCGGTCCGACGCATCTCTCACAGCAGATGAACGTCCGTCGACTGCTGCCGAACTGCACGGCGATTCCGGCAAGCAGGGCCAGGCAGCGACAGTAGACAGCGCTGCGCAGGCGACAGACTCTGCCACCAGCTCCCCTGCCCCGGCCGATGGGGCCGAGAGCAGGAAGTCGGCAGGCCTCGCAGCCGAAACAGCCTCAGCACCGGAAGCACAGGCCGAATCCGACCAGGCTGACCGAGTCGCCCAGGCTGACCGAGTCGCCCAGGCTGACCGAGCCGCCCAGACTGACGGAGCCGACCGGGGCGAGGAGACGACACCGTCACAGGCACCATCTCAAGCAGTCTCGGCAGGAGATGCGCGCTCGACGAAGGACCCGGACACCCCGACGACACCGAGTGCCCCGGCTGACACGGTCGCAGCCGACAGCTCTGATCCAGCTGAAGAAAGGCACCGTCGCGATCAGCGCCCGTCCCGCAATGACGGTGCCCATCCGCAGCCGCCGAAACCGAGCTCAGCTCCCACGGTCGGCAGCCAACCCACCGGATCGACGCCACCAGCACAGCCGCAGTCACGGCAGGACGACGCGGGAGTGGAGACCGCTGCTATGCCGCTCGTCGACCCTGGTTCCGGCCCCGTTCCGATCCATGAGCCGGCCGGAGGGGAAGAGGCATTCCTCACACGGCGGCAGCTGCGTGAGCGCCGCGAACGTGAGAAGAACACCAGGCGCAAGTGGTTCGGCCGCTGAGCAGCTGAGCAGGGCAATCGCGGATCGGCGCCTCTTCACTCCGTGAAGAGCGAAGCGGCCGGGAGCAGTCTGCTCCCGGCCGCTTCGCTGTGACGACGTTGTTCAGTTGGCCTTGCGGCGCTCACGAAGCTGCGCAAGCTCATCGACGAGCGGCAGCTCGTCCTCCGGACGCTCGCTCGGCAGCTCAACCAGCGAACCTTCGACCTCGCGGAAAACGCTTCCCACCGCGATGGCGAAGACTCCCTGACCTCCCTGCACAAGGTCGATGACCTCATCAGTCGACGTGCATTCGAAGACGCTGGATCCATCGCTCATCAGAGTGATCGTGGCAAGATCCTGCACACCGCGTTCCCGCAGATGCCCGACTGCCGTGCGGATCTGCTGAAGACCGACGCCGGTGTCGAGGAGGCGCTTGACGATCTTGAGAACGAGAATGTCGCGGAAGCTGTAGAGACGCTGCGATCCCGAACCGGTGGCAGTGCGGATCGAAGGGACGACGAGATCGGTGCGTGCCCAGTAGTCGAGCTGGCGGTAGGTGATGCCGACAACCTTGATGACTGTCGTTCCGCGGTAGCCGGCATCTTCGTCAAGGTTCGGCAGATCGTCATCGAACAGCAGACCTTGAGCTGAAGGCGGCACGGCGGGCGCGGCAGCCTGTTCCTGACTTGAGCGGTTCACACCGACTCCTCCTTTTAGCCCCTAGGGGAAGCGAAGTCGCATTCCGGTTTGCGGCAGTGTCACAATTCTACCGCATGACCCTCGAGCGACTCGGGGTTAACGTACACATCGAACCTACTGGCTGAGTTTCCCCTGGCCAAACACCTGCCGATAACGATTTGCGCGTGTCGCCGTTATCGAAGGAATCGAACGACTTTCGACCCCGTTGGACAGTCGGGAGACAGGCGATTCAGGCCGTCGCGTCGCCGGATGGCTGTTCGTCCGCCTTCTTCGCAGCGAGCAGCTTCGTTTTGGCTGACGAGGCATAGGTGTCGATGTACCGCTGACCCGATAGGCGGAGGATCTCGTACATGATGTCGTCAGTGATCGAACGCAGGAGGAACCGGTCGCCGGCCATGCCCTCGTACTCGGAGAAGTCGAGCGGCTCACCGAAGACGACGCCGATCCGGCGCAGCCGCGGCAGCATTCGGCCCACCGGCTGCACCTTGTCGGTTCCGATCAGCGCCACCGGCACAACCGGCACACCGGCTTCGAGGACAAGACGCGCCACACCGGTGCGCCCGCGGTAGAGGTTGCCGTCAGGGCTGCGTGTGCCTTCCGGATAGATGCCGAGCAGATTGCCGCCGTTGAGGACTTTCAACCCGGAGTGCAGAGAGGCTTCGGAGGCCGAACCGCCGGACCGGTCCATGGGCAGCTGGTTCGTCAGGCGGAAGAACCACCGTGTTGCGGTGCCTTTGACGCCTCTGCCTGTGAAGTAGTCCTTCTTGGCCAGATACACGACGGGTCGAGGTGCGACGAGCGGCACGAAGATCGAGTCCATGAACGACAGATGATTGCCGGCGATGATCGCCCCGCCGGACTCGGGAATGTTCTCCAAGCCACGCACCCACGGGCGGAAGAGCGCACGCAGGAAGGGCCCGACGATGATGCGCTTGAGCAGCCAGTAGAACACTCGACCCCTCTCGACGAGTCTGAGTCACGAACGAATCCGAGACTACTACAACGCCGAGGTGAGCAGGAAAACGCTCGCAGCCGCCCGCCCTCGCCGCAGCGACCATCGGTCTGCACGCTCATCCACTGTCAGAGTCACTCCTTGTATGGCAGTCTGGTGCCCATGTACGACAATGCCTCTGGCGACGATCACGACCTCCACGCAGCCATCGACATCCGTTCCCGGTCTGCGTCGACCGCTGTGCTCTTCATCCACGGCTTCACCGGCTCTCCAGCGGTCTTCGCCGATGTTGCGCGCGAGGTCGCCAGCCGAGCCGATGTGTCAGTGAGCGTGCCGAAACTTGCAGGACATGGCACCACCTGGCAGGAGATGAGCGGGACTCGCTGGCAGGACTGGCTTGCCGATGCTGAATCCGCACTGCTGGAATGCGCTGATGAGCACGACACCGTCATCGTGGTCGGCCTCTCGATGGGCGGAGCACTCGCCCTGACCTTGGCAGCCGAACACCCCGACCTGGTTGATCGACTCGTCCTCGTCAATCCAGCGCTGTACGTCGACTCCCCTCTGGCGCCGCTGACGCCATTCCTTCGGCACGTAGTGACATCTGTTCCCGGCATCGGCGGCGACATCGCGCTGCCCGGAGCAGCTGAGCACGCCTACACGCAGACGCCGGTGGCCGCAGTGGCCTCATTGCACCGAGAGTTCAAGCACGTCCGCCGCCGCCTGTGGCAGGTGACGGCACCGACAACACTGTGTCTCTCCACTACCGATCATGTGGTTCGCCCCCGCTCCGCCCGCCTGCTGCGCCATGCCCTGCTCACCTCGCCACGTGTCGTCATGCTGCGGCGCAGCTACCATGTGGCCACGGTCGACTACGACGCAGAGATCATCGTGCGCGAGATTCTCAGCGCAGTGAACGCCGCCAGCCAGGCCCGGACGAGCTGAGATGTCTCCTTCGGCACGCGACGACCACTCCTCATCAGACGACGACAGGTTCGAGCCCACGTGGGACGCCCTGGATGACAGCGAGCGCATTGACGATACCCAGTGGAAGGACCTCGTCTCCGGCATCAATCGCGACCAGGGGTTCGTGCCGGAGATGTCCACCGATGAGATCCGCGATGCGCTAGCAGACGACGAGGAGTGGGAACCGCCGGACCCCGGCCCGGTCGGCTGGCGCACCGCCTCCCCGCTCTTCATGCTCGGACTCGTCGGGCTCATCGGCGGAATCGCTGCGCTGGTCCTCAGCGCCTTTCTGTTCCGCGGGCTGCCTGGTTACGCCCTCGTCGGGATCATCGTGGTGATACTGCTCAGCACCTTCGCGCTGATCCGGCATCTCCCCCAGTACCGCTCACCTGAAGACGGAGACGGCGCGCAGGTCTGAGCACGTCGCTCAGCCGCTGGGAACTCACGACTCAGGCACCTCGGGCATCTCGGACCAACGAGCCGTGGAAGCTGGCAGGACGCATTTCTGTGGTGGCATCATCAGGTCCGAGGCTCACGATCTGCGGGACGAGGCCCGCGTCTCCGAGGATCGCAAGCGCCTCCACCTCACACTCCTCCAGCGCATCCGGGCTGGAGAGAATCCAGTCCGGACGCTGAGCAGGCAGGCGATCCATCGGATTGGGCTGTCTGGCGACATCACTGCGGTCGATTGCTGCCGCCAGGCAGTTCGGAGCGGGACAGTCGATCCGTCCGGCTGCGTCGACGACGTGGTCAGGGTGGGTGCATTCGACAATCATGGTCAGCTCCTCAGGTCAGTGCTGTGTCGATGAGCGGGCACCATTGACGCTACGGGCACCCACTGACATCGCCTGTCGATCCGGTCATTGCGACGCCGTCCATGGCGTTGTCTGAAGCGCGTGACATCATGTTCCTATGCCAGCCAGCCACCAGCCACCGCTGTTCGATCAGGCGTCGCAGCCCCGCAGCGGACAGCTCTCCTTCGCCGATGTGGGCACGCCCCTGCACGACGTCACCTTCGTGACGGTGGACCTGGAGACAACAGGTGCCCACGCACAGCGCGAGGAGATCACCGAGATCGGTGCGGTCAAGACCCGCGGCGGTGAGGTGGTTGGCGAGTTCTCCACCCTGGTGCGCCCCGAGCAGGCGGTCATCTCCGCTTTCGTCGAACGTCTCACCGGCATCACCAATGGAATGGTGGCAGGCGCACCGACGATTCATGCTGTGCTGCCGAGCTTTCTGGAATTCAGCCGCGGAGCGGTCTTGGTCGCCCACAACGCAGGGTTCGACATCGGCTTCCTCAAAGCTGCCTGCGCGCGCCTGGACTATCAGTGGCCGAACCCGCACGTCCTCGACACCGTTCGCCTGGCACGTCATGTCGTACCCCGACCAGAGGTGCGCAACCACAAGCTGGCGACGCTTGCGCAGCACTTCGCCACCCAGACGCCGCCCACTCATCGTGCTCTCGACGATGCCAGGGCCACGAATGAGATCCTGCACCACCTGTTCGAGCGCTTCGGCTCGTACGGAATCACCACCCTCGAGGAGCTGGGGACCGTACGCACCTCCGGTTGGCAGAAGCGCCAGCGGAAATCGCACCTCGCGCGCGATGTGCCCGCACTGCCGGGCGTCTACATGTTCCTCGACGGTTCGCGCCGCACACTGTACGTCGGCACCAGCCGGAACATGGCCACGCGCGTGCGCCAGTACTTCAATGCCGGGGAGACGCGCGGACGGATGACCGAGATGGTCACCGCAACGCAGGAAGTCTCGACACTCGTATGCGAGACGGTCGTTGAGGCCCATGTGCGCGAAGTGCGGCTCATCGCCGAGCTGCAGCCGCCGTACAACCGGCGCTCGAAGAACGCCGACAAGCGCGCCTGGCTGCGCCTGACAGACGAACCGTATCCCCGCTTGTCGGTGACGAGGACTCCTCCCGCTTCCGACAGACCGGAGCGGTATCCCCGCCTGGGACCGTTCAGATCACAGGCAACCGCACAGCGGATCAAGGACACTCTGGAACGCGTCGTCACCGTCAAGCGGTGCACGCAGTCAGCTGCCGCAGCCCGACGAACCCCGTGTGCAGCCGCAGAAATGGGACGCTGCACAGGTCCGTGCATCGGGCAGAGCCAGGAAGAATACCGCGCAGAGCTGAGCGACCTCGCTGCCTTTCTCGGCGGCGATTCGACCGGTCTGCTCGACCAGATCCGCCGGGCGATGATCGATGCCAGCTCCGCGCAGCGCTACGAACGCGCCGCCGAGATCCGTGACCTCGCGGCTGACCTGCTGCGGACAACCGTCTCCGATGAACAGCGTCGCGGGCTCTACGCAGTGCCGGAGCTCATCGCCGCTCAACCCCGCGAGCAGAAGAACCCTGCGGCCGGTCTCGACGTGGCCCTGATCCGCTACGGAAAGATGGCCGGCAGCGCGCACGTGACACACCCGACTCGGCTTCGAGAGGTCGTGTCGGCTCTGCGCCTGACGGGCGAGCACGTCGATGCGCCGGTTCCAGGGACTGGCAGCACGTACGAGGAGGAGACCGATATCCTGCTCCGCTGGCTGCAGCAGCCGGGTTCCCAGCTCCTGTCAGTCACGGGAAACTGGTGCGCGCCTCGAAGCGGGCACGCCTTCGGCTTGCACACCAGCGGCTTCGCCGCCGCAGGCAGCGCCAGCCAGCAGTGAAATGCTGAGCGGCTCAGCCCTCTGCGGGTGCCTCGTCGCGGCCCGAGAGACGCCGCGAGGCAGCGATGAGCTCTTGCAGCTTGTCGTACGCTGCGCCGGAGTCGAGATGCTCGCGCGCGATCTCGATCTTCGCCGCCAGACGCTCGGCGAAAGGCCCCTCCGCAGAAGAGTCAGCAGCGACGAGTGCGGCAGCAGAGTTCAGCAGCACGATGTCGCGCACTGGTGAGAGCTCTCCGGCCAGCACGCTCTGGATGGCCTGCGCGTTGAATGCCGGGTCGCCACCCCGCAGGTCGTCCTTTGTCACCCGCGGAAATCCGAGGCTGCAGGCATCGAATTCACTGTGCGTGATCGAGCCGTCGCGGACTTCCCACACGTCGTTGACTGCAGTGTTGCTCAGCTCATCGAGGCCGTCCTGCGAGCGGAAGACCACTGCCGAGTCACCGCGGCGGGCGAGGACACCGGCGACCAATGGCGCCATCTCCCGGCTTGCCACGCCGACCGCCGTGGCACGGGTGCGAGCGGGATTGGTCAGCGGCCCCAGGATGTTGAATGCCGAGGGCACCTTGATGGCCCGGCGCACCGGCGCGATGAAGCGCATGGCCGGGTGATAGACGTTGGCGAAGCAGAAGGCCATGCCGACGTCGTCGGCAAGCTGGCGCGATTGCTCAGGAGTCAGGTCGAGCACGAGGCCAAGCGTTTCGAGCACGTCAGCCGAGCCCGAGGCAGAGGAGGTCGCCCGATTGCCGTGCTTGACGACACGCTGGCCGGTCGCAGCGATGATGAACGAGGCAGTCGATGAGATGTTGACGGTCTTGGCCCGGTCTCCGCCGGTGCCGACGATGTCGACGGCGTCGCTGAGGCCCTCCAGCGGTACGGCATGGCCCATCATCGCCTCGACAAGACCGGTGATCTCCTCCACCGTCTCCCCTTTGGCGTGATGGGCGACGAGGAATGCCGCCATCGTCACATCCGGGACACTGCCGGACATGATCTCGTCCATCGCCCACCCGGCGGTCGCCGCGTCGAGGTTCTCCTTATTCATCAGAGCCACGAGCAGATCCGGCCACTCCCGCACACCGGAGACGGTGGCAGGAGCATCGGCTGCAGAAGGAACGGCAGACATAGGGGCCTTTCGAGTTGGTGCGTATCATGCGGACAGCGGCCAGGCTGTCACCGGAACATCCTACGCGCCACTCGCACAGCACACCGAACCCGTTTCATCGCAGTCTCTGCGCAGCCGGCGATCCGAGCCTCTGCCCGTCTCCGCCTCGGTACCGGCCGCTGATGTGCGGCGATGCCGTTTCGCAGCTCTTCGGGACTCCCGACACGCGCACGTTGCAGAGTCGTGACGAACCGACCGGCCGCGAGTTCTCGCTGGAAATTCCACACGCTGTAGAAAAACTCGCTCAATTAGCTGAGCAAAAGGTGAATTTATCCTGCGGACAGGGTAATAATGGAGGCGTGTCTACTGCCACTGCAACTTCAACAGCGCCGGTTCATCCAGTCGTAAACAGGCCCAACACGACGACAGTCGGGTTCATCGTGTGGCTGTCGAGCGAGCTGATGTTCTTCGCCGCGCTCTTCGCCATGTACTTCACAGTCCGGTCCGTTGTACCTCAGATGTGGGAGACGGAGACCGCTAAGCATGACGTCGTGTTCGCATCGATCAACACGTCGATCCTGGTGCTTTCATCGGTCACCTGCCAGCTGGGTGTCTTCAAGGCTGAGCACTTCAAGCCGCGCCGCACCGGCGGGCTCATGAACATCGGCTCGTGGGGCATGATCGAGTGGTACTACCTCTCCTTCATCCTCGGCTCGATCTTCATCGGCGGCCAGGTCTTCGAGTACGCCACCCTCGTCTCCGAGGGCATCGCAATCAACTCGAACGCCTACGGTTCGGTCTTCTACCTGACCACCGGCTTCCACGGCCTCCACGTGCTCGGCGGACTCATCGCGTTCCTGCTCGTCATCGGACGCGCCCACGCCGCAAAGCGCTTCGGCCATCGAGAAGCGACGTTCGCCATCTGCATGTCGTACTACTGGCACTTCGTCGACGTCGTGTGGGTTGGCCTGTTCTTCGTCATCTACATCTTGATGTGACGCGCCCGTAAGACCTCGCCCCTGGCAACTGCAACAAAAGGACTAACTAGTGAAGCTTCTAGCGGAACGACGCCGGCACCCCATGGCACTCGTCGTGCTCCTGCTCGTCGGCCTGCTCCTCACCGGAGGCGCATACGCCGCATTCACCGGAACGAGCACTGCGAACGCTGAAGAGTACTCCGCCTCAGACGTTGAGGAAGGCGAGAAGCTCTTCGTCACGAACTGCGCGACATGCCACGGCATGAGCGGCGAGGGCACCGAGAATGGCCCCGGCCTCATCGGCGTCGGCGCTGCTGCTGTCGACTTCCAGGTCGGGACCGGCCGCATGCCGCTGCAGATGATGGGCCCGCAGGCCCAGGTCAAGCAGCCCCAGTTCAGCGAAGAGCAGACCCGTCAGATGGCTGCCTACGTCGCATCACTCGGCCCCGGACCGGCAGTTCCGGAGGACGAGTACCTGGATCCCTCCAAGGGTGATGTCGCTGCCGGCGGTGGTCTGTTCCGCGTCAACTGCGCAATGTGCCACAACGTGGTCGGCGCCGGCGGCGCCCTGACCCGCGGCAAGTACGCTCCGAGCCTCTCCGGTGTCTCCGAGAAGCACCTGTACGAAGCCATGCAGACCGGTCCGCAGAATATGCCGATCTTCAATGACGCCAACCTGACTCCCGAACAGAAGCGCGATGTCATCGCCTACATCAAGGAAGTCACCGAAGAGACCGAGCCCGGCGGCTTCTCCCTGGGCTCGATCGGACCGGTGTCCGAGGGTCTGTTCATCTGGTTCTTCGGCCTGGCAGGCGTCATCGGCATCACGATGTGGCTGTCCTCGCGTTCGAAGTAACCCTCAAGTTTTCATCCGTATCGAGTAATAGACGAGGAAGCGAATGACCTCGAAGCATCTCACTGCCGAAGCCGGCAGCCAGCTCGAGCAGGTGAACGGGCACACCAACCCCGGTCTGCCCGAACACAAGCCTCGAATCACTGACAGCTCGCCGCAGGCAGAGCGCATCACCGAACGCCAGATCGCCGGCTGGTTCATCCTGTCGATGATCGGAACGATCGGTTTCATCGTGTCGTACTTCCTGTTCGACTCAGAGCCGGGCACGTACAACAACCTGCGCCTGCAGAACACTGCGTTCGGCATCACCTCCGCCGCCGCTCTCGCGGGCATCGGCATCGGTGTGATCCTCTGGGCTCGGCAGCTGATTCCTGACGCAGAAGTCGTCGAAGAGCGCCACGACATCGCCGGGTCCGAGGAGGATCAGGCGGTCGCCATCGAGATCCTCAACCAGGCGAAGGAAGAGTCGGGCATCGCACGCCGTCCGTTCCTGCGCAACACGCTCATCGCTGCTGTGGCACTCGCTCCTCTGCCGGCCGTCCTCGTGTTCCGCGACCTCGGACCGCTGCCGGGAGACAGCCTCTTCAAGACCCTGTGGGGCCCGGGCGTGCGTCTGTGTCAGGACCCCGGCATGGTTCCGCAGGAGGATCGCTACATCCGCGCCGAGGAAGTCACCATCGGCTCGGCCTTCCACGTGATCCCGGAGAAGATGCACGAGTCGGAGCACCCACTTGATGAGAAGGCCAAGGCCGCGGTGCTGCTCATGCGCATCGATCCGCGGGAGCTCAACACCGACCCGGAGAAGGAAGACTGGGGCGTCGACGGAATCGTCGCCTATTCCAAGATCTGCACCCACGTCGGCTGCCCGGTCGCTCTGTACGAGCACCAGACGCACCACCTGCTGTGCCCGTGCCACCAGTCGACATTCGACGTGACGAACCACTGCGCTGTCATCTTCGGACCGGCGAAGCGGCCTCTGCCGCAGCTGCCGATCGCAGTCGACGACGAAGGTTACCTCGTGGCTCAGCGCGACTTCCCTGAGCCCGTCGGACCGACCTTCTGGGAGATCAACATGAGGGAGACTTCGGTAGAATGACGATGACGCACGAACCCACAACTGCGGTCGGCAAGGCAGCGTCCTTCGCCGAGACCCGAGTCGGCGCTTCGAAGATGGTGCGCGAGTTCGGCCGCAAGATCTTCCCGTCGCACTGGTCCTTCATGCTCGGCGAAGTCGCCCTGTACACGTTCATCATCCTGGTGCTGACCGGTACGTTCCTGACGTTCTGGTTCAAGCCGGCGATGGGTCACGCGATCTACGAAGGCCCGTACGTCCCGCTCCAGGGTGTCGAGATGTCCGAGGCGTTCGAGTCGACGCTGGCGATCTCCTTCGAGGTGCGCGGAGGACTCTTCATCCGCCAGATGCACCACTGGGCAGCCCTGCTGTTCATGGTCGCTGTCTCGGTGCACGCTCTGCGCATCTTCTTCACCGGCGCCTACCGTCGCCCGCGTGAGATCAACTGGATGGTCGGCATCGCACTCATCGCCCTGGGCATGGGTGCCGGCTTCACCGGCTACTCGCTGCCCGATGACGTGCTCTCCGGCAACGGCCTGCGAATCATCGACGGTCTGCTGAAGTCGATTCCGCTCGTCGGCACCTACGTCTCCTTCTTCCTCTTCGGAGGCGAGTTCCCGGGCACCGATATCATCTCCAGGCTCTACACGCTGCACATCATGGTCGTGCCGGCGCTCATCATCGCCTTCATCGCGATCCACCTGATGTTCGTGGTCATCCACAAGCACACGCAGTGGCCTGGCGCCGGACACACGAACCGCAACGTCGTCGGCGAACCCGTTCTCCCGACGTTCGCAGCCAAGGGCGGTGGATTCTTCTTCATGATCTTCGCTCTCCTCGGGTTCATCTCCGGCATCTTCTCCATCAACGCAGTGTGGGCTTACGGACCGTACGACCCCTCCCCTGTGTCGGCCGGTACGCAGCCTGACTGGTACATCGGTTGGATGGACGGATACCTGCGGATCCTCCCGGGCTGGCTCGAGTTCTACATCTTCGGCCTCCCGTTCAGCCTCAACATCAACACGGCATTGCTCGCAGCGCTCGTGCTGTTCGGTGCCATGGCGATCTGGCCGTTCTTCGAAGCGTGGCTGACGAAGGACTATCGCGAACACCACGTCCTCGACCGCCCGCGCAACAACCCGACTCGAACTGCTGTCGGTGTCGCCGCCGTCGTGTGGTACGCAGTCTTGTGGGCCGCAGCTTCGGGTGACCTCATGGCAGTGTTCTTCCACATGTCGCTCAACGACATGATTTACATCTTCCGCATCATGTTCTTCCTTGGACCGATCCTCGGCTTCATCATCACGAAGCGGGTCTGCCTGGGACTGCAGCGGAAGGATCGGGAGATCGTCCTGCACGGCTTCGAATCCGGTGAGATCATCCGTCTGCCGCACGGCGAGTTCCAAGAGCGCCACAAGCCGCTCGACCCGCACAAGCTGTGGAAGCTCATGGCCTATGATTCGCCGCGCTACATCCCGGCCGAGCCCGGACCTGATGGGAAGATCTCCAAGGGTGAGAGGCGCCGCGCGACCATCGCGAAGTACTTCTACGAGGATCGGGTCGCACCGGTGACGAAGGAAGAGCTCGATGCCGCTCACCACGATCACCACGCAGTGGAAGCCGGCAGCCACGAAGCCGGATCCCGTGGCTCGATCGGCCACTGATTCGCTGATCACCTGAGAGAGGCGCCAGTCATTGCGACTGGCGCCTCTTTCGTAACTTCCAGGGGCGCTGGCTGACAGCTTCCAGGAATGACAGCGCCCCGTCGCAGCACGTCTGGGATAGCTGCTGCCGCACATCGCGGAATCAACGCTCGGTGCGCCGGGATGTCCATCGAACCTAGCGCCTGCTCTATTCTCCAGAGTCACCTCACGGGATTTATGAAGCACGGAGCCGCTCTGGCCCCCTCTGATCCTGCTCCCCCGCGGACGACGGCCATTCGCGTCTCGGATCACGGCTTCCCCGCGCGTCACCATACGGGCGGCCCGTAGGCCTCCTCGGCGACATGCAATTCAGCCTTGAGGAGGGTTGCGCGCAGCAGCCGATGAGATCGCGTCTCAACCATGCCGGCTTCTGCGTGCTGGAACCAGGCTTGAGCAGTGCGTTCGCAGGCCGGCGTCACATGCTTCCACATCGACCGCTCGTTCAGCCGACCTCTGCAACTGGGCCGTCAATAGGGCCGCTCCTTCCTGGGCGGCTGCCCGGCTGCGAAGGACGACTGGCTCTGCCGCAGGATGCGTATCCTTTCCATCGACGATAGAGAGCGCAGAGATTCTCGATCGACATCTTCTTATACGGCACCGGCAGCGGACTCAGCGGCGCTCTGCCCATTCACGATGTCTTCGGAGAGCCCGCAACGTCCAGCACACGGATGCGCGGCGGGAGCCTCTCCGCATTAGAAGTGAAGGACACCGGCGACCGACGGGCCGCTCGAAACTGCTGGCACCGCTCATCACAGCTGCAGGCTGGACGTACGCGGTACGCGGCATGCACACTGCGTCGGCCTCGATCGACTGTCAAAGCGGCGGTGGATGGCTGGCCGGCGCTGGAAGCGTTACCGGCCTCTCCTCCACAGAGTTGGCAAGCTCTGCGCAAGGTTCGGATCGTCGCAGCGCGCACTTCCTGCTCGTCCGCCCACAGGTTTGAGTCGCGACGGCAGCGAAAAGGGCCTGCCAGGATGATGAACATCCTGGCAGGCCCTCGGGCTCACAGAGCATCAGTGTGCGTGGTCGCCCCGGTTGTACTCGTAGACGAGTCCGATGACGCCGATGAAGGCGATCACGGCACCGAACGGGAAGATCCACCATCCCACGGCAACGCCGAGGAAGCAGATGCCTGCACCGGTGGCGATGATGATGGGCCACCAGCTCCACGGGCTGTAGAAGCCGTACTCGTAGTGTTCGTCAGAGATCTCGGCATCGAGGCGATCCATCGGAGTGTCTCCGACGCTGCGGTGCTGCAGGAACAGGTAACCGCCGATCATGATGGCCATACCGCCGAGCAGCAGGATGGCCGGGAATCCGACGAGCTCTTTGAAGTCCGTCAGGATGCCGTAGACGATCGCGACGGGGACGAAGAAGAACAGCCCTGAGGAGAAGATGATTGCTGAGGTCTTCACTTGGCGGTCTCCTTCTTCTCGATCATCGAGTAGGCGTCACGCGGGTGACCAACGAGCTCCAGGAGCTCGGGATGGTTGGCATCGAATACCGGGCGCTCCGAGCGGATGCGCGGCAGCGAGGTGAAGTTGTGACGCGGCGGTGGGCAGGAGGTTGCCCATTCGAGCGAGGAGCCGTAGCCCCACGGGTCGTTGACAGTGACCTTCGGTGCCTTGCGTGCGGTGACCCAGACATTCCAGAACCACGGGATCATCGAGAGGCCGAGGATCAGTGCGCCGACGGTGGAGATCTGGTTCATCCAGGTCCAGCCGTCCTGCGGCAGGAAGTCGGCGTAACGGCGCGGCATGCCGTCGGCACCCATCCAGTGCTGGACAAGGAACGTGCCGTGGAAGCCGATGAACAGGAGCCAGAAGTGGATCTTGCCCAGGGTCTCGTCGAGCATCTTGCCCGTCCACTTCGGCCACCAGAAGTAGAATCCGGCGAACATCGCGAAGACCACGGTGCCGAAGATGACGTAGTGGAAGTGCGCAACGACGAAGTAGGAATCGGACAGCTGCTGGTCCATTGCCGGGCTGGCCAGCACGACACCGGTGATGCCACCGAAGACGAAGCTGACGAGGAAGCCGAGCGACCAGAGCATCGGGGTCTCGAATGTCAGCGAGCCGCGCCACATCGTGCCGATCCAGTTGTAGATCTTCACACCGGTCGGAACAGCGATGAGCATTGTCATGAAGGCGAAGAACGGCAGCAGCACTGCGCCGGTGACGTACATGTGGTGTGCCCACACGGTCACGGACAGAGCCGAGATCGCGATCGTGGCGTAGACGAGGCCCTTGTAGCCGAAGATCGGCTTGCGGCTGAAGGTCGGGAAGATCTCCGAGACGATGCCGAAGAACGGCAGTGCGATGACGTAGACCTCCGGGTGACCGAAGAACCAGAACAGGTGCTGCCACAGGATCGGGCCGCCGTTCTCCGGGCTGAAGACGTGCGCACCGAGGATGCGGTCGGCGCCGAGCGCGAGCAGGGCGGCGGCCAGCGGCGGAAACGCCATCATCACGAGGATACCGGTGATGAGGGTGTTCCAGGTGAAGATCGGCATGCGGAACATCGTCATGCCCGGGGCGCGCATCGTGATGATGGTGGTGATGAAGTTCACCGAGCCGAGGATCGTGCCGAAGCCCTGGAAGGCCAGGCCCATGACCCACATGTGGCCGCCGATGCCCGGTGTGAACGTCGTGTTCGACAGCGGTGCGTATGCCGTCCAGCCGAACGAGGCCGCACCCTGCGGGGTGAGGAAGCCGGCGCAGGCGATGAGGCTGCCGAACAGGAAGAGCCAGAAGGCGAAAGCGTTCAGGCGCGGGAACGCGACGTCAGGAGCGCCGATCTGCAGCGGCATGATGACATTCGCAAATCCAGCGAACAGCGGCGTTGCGAACATCAGCAGCATGAGCGTGCCGTGCATAGTGAACAGCTGGTTGTACTGCTCCTTGGTCTCCAGGATCTGCATGCCCGGCTCGAAGAGCTCGAGTCGGATGAGCAGCGCCATGACGCCGCCGATGCAGAAGAACGAGAACGACGCGATCAGGTACATGTACCCGATGGTCTTGTGGTCCGTCGACGTGATCCAATTGACGATGACCCTGCCCAGGCTCTTGGGCACAGGTGCCTGGTCGACTGTGACAGTGCGGTTGCTATCAGCGACAGCGGTCACTCGTCATCCCCTCCCTCATGTGGGTTCTTGTACCAATCAGTGCGGTCGTACTCGGGCCCGAGACGTCCGGTGTTGCCTTCCTCGCGCAGCGAGTCGGTGTAGGCCTTGTACTCGTCCATGGAGACGACCTTGACGTCGAAGAGCATCTCGGAGTGGAACTCGCCGCAGAGCTCAGCGCACTTGCCGATGTACTCGCCTTCCTTCAGCGCTTGGAAGTGCAGCGACGAGGTTCGGCCGGGGATCATATCCCGCTTTTCGAGGAATGCCGGAACCCAGAACGAGTGGATGACGTCACGGGAGCGCAGCTGGATCTCCAGGTCGGTGTTCGACGGCAGGTACAGAACCGGGACCTTCTCGCCGGCCTTCTCCGTTCCGTCGAGATTCACCTGAACACTGGAGTAGTAAGCGTCCTCAGTGATGTAGTTGAAGTCCCATGCCCACTGCTTGCCGACCACTTCGACGACAACCTCGCCAGGAGTGTCGTCATAGCTGGTGTTCTCCACAGCCTTGACGGTTTCGAAGAAGAATCCGATGACGAGGATGATCGGCACAACCGTATAGAGGATCTCGATCGGCATGTTGTAGGCCAGCTGGACGGGCAGCCCGCGCTCGTGCTTGCGACGGCGGTAGGCGACGACGCACCACAGCAGCAGGCCCCAGGTGACGAAACCGACGATGAGCGCGGCGATCCAGCCGCCGTTCCACAGGTGAATGTAGTGATCCGTGTGGGACGTCGCTCCCTTGGACTCAGGTGGGAGGAATCCTACTTCCCAGTGCTCCTTCGAGCAGCCGGAGAGCAGCGCAACGGCACCCAGGGCGCCAATGACACCGAGCCGCTTGGCCCAGGCTGTGGGGCCCGAGCGGACTGGCTGATTCGGAGAATCCACGTGCAGCCTTTCGCAACTTTGTCAGCTCCTCGCGGGCCCTCTCATCTGAGCGGACGCACGCGAATCGCCGAACACTGACTTTGTTCTCGTCCACCTTACCGCTACAAGAGGTAGAAATTCACTTCCGACTGCTCATTTCGTGAGAAAAGCCTGGAAATGACGGCCGCTCCGCGCGACGGCAAGCGCTTCGAGGTACTCGAACCCGCTGACCTCCGACACGCCGAGAGTTTCGAGGTGTGAGGTCTGCCACTGCGTGTCGATGATCCACGGGGTGTGATCGCCGACGCTGTCGAGCAGTTCGACGAGCCTGACGAGGGCGACCTTGGAGGCGTCGCGGCTGGTGTGGAACATCGACTCCCCGCAGAACACACCGCCGAACGCGACCCCGTAGAGTCCGCCGGCGAGCCGGCCGTCTTCGTAGACCTCGATCGAGTGGGCGTGGCCGGCCTCATGCAGGCGCTGGTACAGCTGTGCGATCTGCGGGGTGATCCAGGCGCCGTCGCGGGAGGGGTCTGCACAGCCGGCCACCACCTCGGCGAAGGCGGCGTCGACCGACCACGTGAAGCGGGTGAGCGAGCGGCGCAGGGATCGCGACACGCGCAGCTGCCCGGGCCTGAGCACCCCGCGCGTCAGCGGGGCCCACCAGCCGATCGGCGGTGCGCCGTGCTGGCCGATGCCCATCGGGAAGAGCCCAGCCCGGTATGCAGACAGGACCTGGTCGATCCCGCTGATGGCGCCGACGGCGCGGAGATCGTCCAGGCCCTGTGACATGGCTGGTGCAGCTGAGTCAGCTGAAGGAGTCGCCGCAGGCGCACGAGCCGGCGGCATTCGGATTGTCGATCGTGAAGCCCTGCTTCTCGATGGTGTCGGAGAAGTCGATCGTCGAGCCGTTGAGGTAGGGCACGCTCATCCGGTCGACGATGACCTCGACGCCGTCGAAGTCGCGCACGGCATCGCCGTCGAGGAACCGCTCGTCGAAGTACAGCTGGTAGATCAGGCCTGAGCAGCCGCCGGGCTGCACGGCCACGCGCAGGCGCAGGTCGTCGCGACCCTCCTGCTGCAGGAGGCTGCGCACCTTGTCGGCCGCCTCGGAGGTGAGGTCGACTTCGTGCGTGGCGCTCGTGTCCTGCGTGGCGGTCATGAGGTCTCCTTACATCTGTTCGGTCGTGCAGTCAGAGCGAGGCGCTCCGGCTGGCTGCGGCGCTGCCGGGCCCGGATGGGCCCCACGGAGGCGTCGCCTGTGCAACGTTCGTCGTGGCGCCATTATTCCATTGATCGCGCTGCGGTGAGAGCGCTCAGTCGCGGGCGAGCCGGTCGAGCAGCAGCGCCTCGGAGCTGATCGCCGAACGGAAGTCGGGCAGGTACAGCGATTCGTTCGGGCTGTGGGCGCGGGTGTCGGGGTCTTCGATGCCGGTGACGAGGATCGATGCCTGCGGGAAGACCTCGACGAGATCGGCGATGAACGGGATCGAGCCGCCGAGTCCCATCTGGACTGCGTCAGCGCCGAAGCCTTCGCTCAGCGCCTCCATCGCAGTCGCGATGACCGGATCGGAGGAATCAGCGCTCCACGGGGCGCCGGACTCCTCGGCGCCGAACTCCAGCTCTGCGCCGAAGGGCACGTGCTCTTGGAGGTGCGCTTTGACTGCGGCCAGGGCATCGGCGGGGTCCTCCCCCGGTGCCAGGCGGATCGAGATCTTCGCGCGCACGCTGGCCAGCAGCGTGTTCGAGGAGTCGTCGACGTACGGGGTGTCGATGCCGATGACGGTGATCGAGGGCTGGTGCCACAGGCGTGAGGCGATCGCACCGCGGCCGATGAGCGATGTGCCGGGCAGGGCCACCGTGTCGGTGCCCATCGGGTCATCGCCGTACTCAGCCGCCGCCTCGGGCGCGGAGCGCAGACCGCTGACGGCCACCGCCCCGTCGTCATCGTGCAGGGTGGCCAGCAGGCGGGTCATGGCCAGGGTGGCGTCGGGAACGGCGCCGCCGTACATGCCCGAGTGCACGGAGTGGTCCAGCGTGCGGACGGTGAATTCGAGGCCGGCCATGCCGCGCAGGCTCGTCGTCAGCGCCGGCTTTCCGCAGGCCAGATTGGAGGAGTCGGCGACGATGATCGCATCACCGGCCAGCTTGTCGCGGTAGGTCTCCAGGAAGCTGCGGAAGCTCGGCGAGCCGATCTCCTCCTCGCCTTCGATGAAGAGGACGACCCCGACGCCGAGTTCGTCGCCGAGCAGCTGCACAGCGGTGAGGTGGACGAGGATGCCGGCCTTGTCGTCGGCAGCACCGCGGCCGTACATGCGGTCGCCGCGGATCGTCGCCTCGAACGGCGGGGTCTCCCACTGGCTCAGGTCTCCGGCCGGCTGCACGTCGTGATGGGCATAGAGGACGACGGTCGGCCGGCCCTCGGGAGCCGGGCGGCTGGCGACGACGGCGGGGAATCCGGGAGTGCCGTCGGGGTTCTGAGCCCGCAGCGTCTCGACGGTTTCGAACCCCAGCGGCTCAGCCATGCGTGCGACAGCAGCCGCGGTGGCGTCGACATGGGCGGGATCTGCCGTCGGCCAGGCCAGAGATGGGATGGCGACGAGTTCGCTCAGGCGGGCCAGGACGTCGTCGTAGATCGCGTCGAGGCGGGAGGTCAGTTCAGCACGGTTCAGGTGGGTCATAGGGCGATCCTATAGTCGGATACGATAGAGGGCGTGTTTGGACGGAAGAAGAACTCCCAGGATGAATCGCCCGCAGAGCGGACGGGCTCCCATGCTGCCTCCGCTGGCCCGGTCGACGAGGCTGCCGAGGCGCTGAATCCGGCTGAGGCGAAGAAGAACCGCCCGACGCCGAAGCGCTCACAGCAGGAGGCAGCCCGCCGTCAGCCGCTCGTCGGCGAGGACCGGCGTTCGGCGAACAAGCAGGCCAAGGCTGAGATCCGCCGCAAGCGCGATGAGGCCCGCATCGGCCTGATGCAGGGTGATGAGAAGTTCCTCGGCCCGCGCGATCGCGGCCCGCAGCGGCGGTATGTACGCGATTTCGTCGACGCCCGCTTCTCGATCGGTGAGATGTTCATTCCCTTCGCCTTCATCGTGCTGCTCATCGGCTTCATCATCTCGACTCCGCAGGTGCAGATCGTCACGAGCTATGCCGTCTACGGCCTCATCCTGCTCGTCGTCATCGACTGCTTCATCCTCAACTACGTGATGAAGGGCCGGATGGCCCAGAAGTTCGGCGGCAAGGAGAACCTCGAGCGCGGCCTGACCTTCTACGCCGTCATGCGCGCCATCCAGCTGCGGGTGCTGCGCATCCCCAAGCCCAAGGTCAAGCGCGGCCAGTACCCGTCCTGATCTCCGGTCCCGAGGCGGTGGTTCCGCCCGCCGAGCCCGCACCCGAGGTGCCGGTTGAGGAGATGAGAGAAGCGCCCCCGTTCGTGCGGGGGCGCCTCTCCTCTATATAGGACTCGTATACGGGGCCTCTCGAATGCGCGATGCTCAGGGCTTGCGGCGCAGTGTGCGCAGCATGCGGCCTGGCCACATCGGCCCGCCGTAGATGAGCCCGGAGTACACCTGAACGAGGTCGGCGCCGGCACCGAGCCGGGCAGCGGCATCCCGTGCGTCGGCGATCCCGCCGACGGCGATGAACGTGAGCTTGTCCCCGACGTGGCTGCGCACCAGGCGCAGCACCTCGAAGGCGCGTTCGGCCAGCGGCTCACCGGAGATCCCACCGGCCTCGGACTCGGCGAAGGCCCGGTCGGCGCCGGAGAGGACGCAGCGGTCGATCGTCGTGTTCGTCGTGATGAGCCCGTCGACGCCGGTGCGCAGAGCGAGGTCGGCGACGGCGAGGACGTCCTCGTCGGCGAGGTCTGGGGCGATCTTGATGAGCAGCGGCACATGCCCGAGGCTCGAGCGCGGAGTCCCGACCGCCTCGGCGGCGGCGCCGCGGACTGCGGTGATGATCGGTTCGAGCGCCTCAGCGGACTGCAGGTCGCGCAGGCCGGGGGTGTTCGGTGAGCTGACGTTGATGACGAGGTAGTCGGCCAGCGGGGCCAGCTGACTGGCTGACTGCCGGTAGTCCTCAGCGGCATCGGCGGCCTCGACGACCTTGGTCTTGCCGATGTTGACGCCGATGATCGGACGCTGATCCTCCGGCAGCTTGGCGATGTCCTCACGGGCCCGCAGCAGTTCGAGCCGGGCGGCGGCCGCCCCGTCGTTGTTGAAGCCCATCCGGTTGAGCACCGCATTGTGGCCCAGCAGCCGAAACAGGCGCGGACGCGGATTGCCCGGCTGGCCGTGAGCGGTGACAGTGCCGATCTCAACATGTCCGAAGCCCATCTGGGTCAGCGCCCGGATGCCGATGGCGTTCTTGTCGAAGCCGGCCGCCATGCCCAGCCGGTTGGGAAAGCGCAGGCCGAGCACCTCGACGGGATCGGCGGTGCCGCGGCTCATGACCGCGCGGCTGAGCCGGCGCAGGCCGGGCATGCGGTCGAGGGCGCGCAGGCCGGTGAAGCTGAGGTGGTGGGCGGTCTCCGCGTCAAGGCGGGTGAGCAGGGTGCGGAAGATCAGCGAATACACGCTCTCATCCTAGCGAGGCCTCCGGCCGCCAGAGAACACGTGGGAGTTCGCTGACGAATCGAAGTTCAGCAGGTGACTTTCGTCCCAGCAGCGCCTGCATTGACTACGGTAGGAGGCGGAGCAGATCCCCTGCCTGAGATTTCTGTCTATTGGAAAGGAACAGAATGACGACCGCAGAACTGACGATCGACGCCGCGGCATCCGAACCCGCCCGCAGCAAAGCCGACGTCCTGGTCATCGGTGTCGCCGTTGACGGCGATGCCGTGTCCATCCCCTCCGGTGTCGCACTGGCCGCCGGAGCCCGCAAGGAGCTCGTCGCCGCTGCCTCCGCTGTCGGCTTCACCGGCAAGGCCGGTGCGCTGGCCCGGATCCCGTCCCCCAAGGGCGTCGCCGCCGGTTCGGTGCTGCTGGCCGGCCTCGGTGACTTCGACGAGGTGGCCCTCGAATCAGAGCTCGACGCCGATGGCGCTCACGAGGCGCTGCGCCGCGCGGCAGCTGTGGCCGTGCGCTCGCTGACGAAGGGCGAATCGGTCGCCATCGCCTTCCCGGCGCAGACCGCAGCCGCTGCCGAGGCGACGGCCACCGGTGCCGTGCTCGGCTCATACCGCTACACCGAGTACCGCTCGAACGCCGAGGAGCACAAGCGCGTCACCTCGGTCACGGTGCTCGCACCGAAGGGCTCGAAGGACGGTGTCGCACGCGGCCAGTTCCTCGGCGCGGCCACCAACCGCTGCCGCGACCTGGTCAACCAGCCGCCGCTGGACCTGTACCCGGAGACCTTCGCCAAGACGGTCACCGAGCAGGCCAAGGCACGCAAAGTCAAGGTCACCGTCATCGACGAGGCCGCTCTGGAGGCCGGCGGCTACGGCGGCCTGACCGGTGTGGGCAAGGGCTCGACCCGCGGCCCGCGCCTGGTGAAGATGGAGTACAAGCCGCGCAAGGCCAAGAAGCACCTCTCGCTCGTCGGCAAGGGCATCACGTTCGACTCCGGCGGCCTGTCGCTCAAGCCGCCGCAGGCGATGGAGGAGATGAAGTGCGATATGGGCGGTGCGGCTGCGGCCGCGCAGGCCGTGCTCGCCGCTGCCGACCTGGAGCTGCCGGTGCGGGTCACCGCGTGGCTGGCCCTGGCTGAGAACATGCCCGGCGGCAACGCCCAGCGTCCCTCCGATGTCATCCGCATCTACGGCGGCAAGACCGTCGAGGTGCTCAACACCGATGCCGAGGGCCGTCTCGTGCTCGCCGACGCGCTCGTCGCCGCGCAGGAGGAGAAGCCGGACCTCCTCATCGACATCGCGACGCTCACCGGCGCGCAGGTCATCGCACTCGGCAACCGCGTCTCCGGTGTCATGGGCACCAACGGGGCACGCAACCGCGTCGTGCTCGCCTCGGAGGTCACCGGTGAGTCGATGTGGCCGATGCCGTTCCCCGAGGAGATCCGTTCGCACTTCGATTCGACGGTCGCTGACCTGAAGAACACAGGCAAGCGCGAAGGCGGCATGCTCGCCGCCGGTGTGTTCCTCAACGAGTTCGTCGAGAAGGGCCAGCAGTGGGCCCACATCGACATCGCAGGCCCGGCCTTCAACAGTGAGAGCCCGTGGGGCTACACGGCCAAGGGCGGCACCGGCGTCCCGGTGCGCACCCTGGTCGAGGTGGCTGAGCAGCTCGACCGCAGCTGACGGCAGCCCACCTGAGTCAGGGGCGCAGCCGACACCCGGCGGCTGCGCCCCTGACCATGTGCCCACACCAGCCACCGCCTCGGGCCGGGAGTCCACATGAGACAGACGTGAGCAGGGTTACGGGGGTGCAGGGGCGAACGGTTGCGACATTTCCGGGAAATAGTGGAAAGATGGAGACAAGTGCCGTGACCCGGCAGTTCATCCATTCAACGAGGAGCAACCTGTGAGCGAATCGGACAACACCTACGACCTCGTCATTCTGGGTGGTGGCACGGGCGGCTACGCTGCCGCGCTGCGCGCTTCCCAGCTCGATATGCGCGTCGCACTCATCGAACGCGACAAGGTGGGCGGCACCTGCCTCCACCGTGGATGCATCCCGACCAAGGCCCTGCTGCACGCCGCCGAGGTGGCGGATTCCGCACGCGAGGCCGCGTCCTTCGGCATCAATGTCGAGCTGCAGGGCGTCGACATGGCCAAGGTCCTGGAATTCAAAGACGGCATCATCGACCGCAACTACAAGGGTCTGCAGGGACTCGTGAAGGCGCGCGGCATCGACTACATCGCCGGTGAGGGCAAGCTGACCGGCAAGGACACCGTCGAGGTCTCCACCGATGACGGCTCGATGACCGTGACCGGCAAGAACATCGTGCTGGCGACCGGTTCGACGTCGAAGACGATCGGCATCGAGATCGGCGGTCGCGTCATGACCTCCGAGCAGGCGCTGCAGTACGACGAAGTGCCGGAGTCGGCAATCGTGCTCGGCGGCGGCGTCATCGGCGTCGAGTTCGCCAGCGTCTGGGCATCGATGGGCTCGAAGGTCCACATCGTCGAAGGTCTGCCGAACCTGGTCGCCAATGAGGACGCCACGATCTCGAAGAACCTTGAGCGCGCCTTCAAGAAGCGCAAGATCAAGTTCACCGTCGGCACGATGTTCAAGAGCGTCGAGCAGGACGACGACGGCGTGCACGTCACCCTCGAAGACGGCACCGTGATCGATGCGTCGATCCTGCTCGTGGCCGTCGGCCGCGGCCCGGTCACCGAAGGCTTCGGCTTCGAAGATCAGGGCATCGAGATGGATCGCGGGTTCGTGCTCACCGATGAGCGCCAGCACACCGGCGTCGGATCGATCTTCGCCGTCGGCGACATCGTTCCCGGTCTGCAGCTGGCGCACCGCTCGTTCGCCCAGGGCATCTTCGTCGCTGAGGAGATCGCAGGACTCGACCCGGCGCCGGTCGTCGAATCCGGCATCCCGCGGGTGACCTACTGCGAGCCGGAGATCTTCTCCGTCGGCCTGACCCAGAAGCAGGCTGAGGAGAAGCACGGCGAGGACAAGATCAAGACGATCGAGTACAACCTCGCTGGCAACGCCAAATCGACGATCCTCAAGACCACCGGTCTCATCAAGCTCGTCAGCCTTGAAGACGGGCCGGTCCTCGGTGTGCACGGCATCGGCGCGCGCCTGAGCGAGCAGGCCGGCGAAGCGCAGCTCATCGTCAACTGGGAGGCCTTCCCCGAAGAGGTCGCCGAACTCATCCACGCCCACCCGACCCAGAACGAGGCGATCGGCGAAGCCGCCCTGGCTCTGTCCGGCAAGCCCCTTCATTTCCACAGCTAAGAGCGAGGGAGACCAAACGTTATGTCCAATAAAGTGCAGATGCCGGCTCTCGGTGAATCAGTCACCGAGGGCACAGTCACCCGCTGGCTGAAGGAAGTCGGCGAGGAGGTCGAGGTCGACGAGCCCTTGCTCGAGGTCTCGACCGACAAGGTCGACACTGAGATCCCGAGCCCGTACGCCGGAACCCTGCAGGAGATCCTCGCTGACGAAGACGATGTCGTCGAAGTCGGCGGCGACCTGGCTGTCATCGGCGACGGTGACTCCTCTGACGACTCCTCCGATGAGGATGCCGACGGCGAGGATGCAGACGAGTCCGATGACTCGGCTGAGGATCAGGCTGACGAGGACTCAGCTGATGAGGATTCCGCAGACGAGGCTGATGACAGCGCCTCGGACGACGCGGATGACAGCGACGAGAAGCCGAAGAAGAAGTCCTCGGGCGGTTCGGGTGACTCCACTGAGGTGAAGATGCCGGCGCTCGGTGAATCGGTCACCGAGGGCACAGTCACCCGCTGGCTCAAGGAGGTCGGCGACGAGGTGGAAGTCGACGAACCGCTGCTCGAGGTCTCCACCGACAAGGTCGACACCGAGGTGCCCTCCCCTGTGGCCGGAACCGTGCAGAAGCTCATGGCAGATGAGGACGATGTCGTCGAGGTCGGCGATGTCGTGGCGCTCATCGGCTCCGGCGATGCCCCGGCTGACGACTCGGATGACGCGGATGACTCCGACGACTCCGATGAGGCCGAGACCACCGACCGCAAGACCGAGCAGGCCGATGACGTCTCCGAGGAAGACACCGACGACGACGTCAAGGAGGAGTCCGACGAGGACGACGAGTCCGATGACTCCGAGGTCAAGGACAAGGAGTCCGACGCCAAGGCAGCCAAGGACGAGGCCGAGAAGTCAGACAAGTCCGAGAAGAAGGCTGAGAAGAAGTCCGAGAATTCGGAGAAGTCCGACGAGGACGCTGCCGCTGAGGCGCAGAAGGCCGCAGCCGAGCAGGCCGCCGGTGAAGAGGCCAAGCAGTCGATCTCCTCGACTGTCGCCCACGGTTCGGCGTACGTCACCCCGCTGGTGCGTCGCCTGGCCAAGAACAAGGGCGTGGATCTCTCCAACGTCACCGGCACCGGTGTCGGCGGTCGCATCCGTAAGCAGGATGTGCTCTCGGCAGCCGAGAACGCCGGCGGATCGAAGTCCGGCGGTGCTCCGGCACCGGCAGCCGGCAAGCCGGCTGTCACCGATGACCGCGAGCCGTTCGTCGTCGAGATCCCCGAAGAGGTCAAGAAGCTGCGCGGCACCACGCAGAAGGCCTCCCGGATCCGCCAGACGATCGCCACCCGGATGCGCGAGTCGCTGCAGAACTCTGCACAGCTCACGCAGGTCATCGAGGTCGACATGACCCGTGTCGGTCAGCTGCGCAAGGCCTACAAGGACCAGTTCCAGCAGACCCACGGCGTCAAGCTGACCTACCTGCCGTTCTTCGCCAAGGCCATTGTCGAAGCACTCCAGGTCCACCCGAAGGTCAACGCCACCTACGATGTCGAAGCCAAGGAGATCACCTACTTCGACCACGAGAACCTGGCTGTTGCCGTTGACACCGAGCGGGGTCTCCTCGTTCCGGTCGTCAAGGACGCCGGCGACCTCTCGATCGCAGGTCTGGCCAAGGCCATCGACGATGTCGCTGAGCGCACCCGCACGGCCAAGATCGGCCCGGATGAGCTCTCCGGCGGCACCTTCACGGTCACGAACATCGGCAGCGTCGGCGCGCTGTTCGACACCCCGATCCTGAATACCCCGCAGATGGGCATTCTGGGCACCGGTGTCATCACGCGCCGCCCGGTCGTCGTCGAGACCGCTGACGGCGGCGAATCGATTGCGATCCGCGACATGGTCTACCTGCCGCTGACGTACAACCACGAGCTCGTCGACGGTGCGGATGCAGGACGCTTCCTGCAGACCATCAAGGCGCGCCTCGAGGACGCGAACTTCGTCGCCGACCTTGAACTGTGATCCGGAGCGTCAGCTGAGCCTCATGGCCAGCTGACGCACGGCACACCGGCCACTGCGGGTAGGATGCTCAGGCATCCCACCCGCAGTGTCGTCTCAGCCCGTCTCAGCTCTGCTCGATCGCGTCATAGACCCTCCAGCTGCCGTCCTCGCGGCGCAACTCGACGCGCATGCGCACGCTGCCGTAGTCGTGGCCGGACCCGTCGGGTGCGCTCACCTGCGTCCGTGTGGCGACGTCGAGCTCGGCTCGGTCCGCCTCCTGCTGCGTGATCTGAGCCGATTCGATGTCGATGCTGATGTCACTGCCTTGGAAGGCCTCGACGTCGGCTGCGCCATCGGCTGCCGCTGCCGGGGAGCCTGCGACCGTCAGCTCGGCCAGCGCTGCGGCATCGCCGAGGTGGTAGGCCTGCTCGCGTCTGCGGGTGAGCGCGGCGAACGCGTCCTTGGGGTTCTCCGGCCCCGAGGCGGTGGTCGCCGCAGGACCTTCAGTTGCTTGGTCACTAGGCGGGTTATGGCCGGCACTGCCCGGGGCGACTGCCTCACCTCTGGGATCGATGAGACCGGTGAGCAGCGCGATCCCCGACAGGCTCAGCACGAGTGCGGCCGCAGCGCCGATGAGCATCGTGCGGTTCAACGGCAGCCGCGGGAGCCGGAGCGCCCTCGAGCCGGTGTCTCGTTCCTGCCGCGCAGGCCGCTTCTGCTGCCGTTTGCGCCTCGTGGCTGCGGTGTGCTGAGTGGAGTCCTTCCTGCGCATGCGGTCGCGTCCGCTGTGCCCGGCGGCGGCGCGCAGTCGGCCGATCCCGCTGCCTGTGGTGTTGTCTTCGACCCGGTGAGCCCTCTTTTCACGCTGGCCACCGGTGGTGTGCTCGCGGCTGCGCTCATAGCGGCCGGTGAGTGCCGACGCGACGCTGGCGTCGACGCGCAGCTGGGCGGTCACCGCCTCGGACACCGAGACCTCCGCCTCGACGGGGACGAACGGAATCTGCTCCGGCTCGCCCATTGCCGCAAGCCTCGTCAGCAGCTCGGGCCCGGGCGCGGGACCGCCGCCGGGTTCGGCTTCGAGCAGTTCGATGATGATGCCGGCTAACGGCTCCGGAACGGCTGGGGTGAGGTCTGGGACCGGCACCCCGTGCTCCTCCCATGTCAGGCCGGTCAGGCACAGATAGGCAAGCTGACCGAACTCGACCGCCTCGCTCGACACTGACTCAACCGGCACCGTATGGCCGGGCACGAGGTGAATGGCACCGGCATCATCGACGCCGAAGGCGCTGCGGTGGCAGCGCAACCGGCCGGAACTCGGTTCAGGGGCGGCACACAGCGCCTCCAGGCAGGCACCGAGCACCGCCAGAGTCTGCCCGAGGGTCAGCCCGGCATAGCTGCGCAGCGCATCGACGAGCAGACCGCCGTGGAAGCGGGGCACGATGAGCCCGTTGCCGCCTGCCTGCCGCGGCTGGCCGAGCACATGGGCGGGCTGCCCATCGACTGAGGCGACGTCGCTTGCGCGGGTGCCCTCCGCCTCGGGAACGGTGGCAGGATCGCAGCTCACCGGCCCGCCAGTGAGCTCAGCGGTGCCGATTCCCGGCCACCGGTGCGTGATATCGGCCACGTCGCCCTCGGGCAGGAACCAGGCGGTGCGCTGCCCTGTGCTGATGCGGCGGATCCCCGGTGCCACCTCGGCGACGGTGTGCCACGTCTGCTCGGCCATGTCCCTCCTGTCTGCACTCGTGGTGATCGGCTGTGCGGCAAGGCTACGGCTGGGCTGGAGGGTGTTGCCATGGGCTTGTCGGATCTGTGGATAACCGTCGGCGGCGGATGCGGACGGCTTTGCCCGCCTGCAGCGTGCGGCATAGGGTGAGTGCATGTCATTCACAGTGGAATGCCTCGGGTATGCACCCGACTATGTCGACTACCGCAGCGCCTGGGATCTCCAGCAGCGCTATCACGCCGACGTCATCGCCGGCACGCGCGAGTCCACCCTCCTGTTCCTGGAACATTCCCCCGTCTACACCGCTGGCAAGCGCACCGAAGACCATGAGCGCCCGGTCGACGGAACGGAGGTCATCGACGTCGACCGCGGCGGCAAGATCACCTGGCACGGACCCGGCCAGCTCGTCGTCTACCTCATCTACCGGCTCAACGACGCCAAAGACGTCAAGCTCTTCGTCGACCAGATCGAAGATGCCCTCATCGACGTGTGCGCCTCCCTGGGCATCGAGACAATGAAGGTCGACGGCCGCTCCGGCGTGTGGCTGGCCGCCACCGACACACTGCCCGAGCGTAAGATCGGCGCGATCGGCATCCGCATCCACGAAGGCGTGACGATGCACGGGCTGGCCCTCAACTGCTCGAACGATAACACCGGATTCGACTCGATCGTGCCCTGCGGCATCGCCGATGCCGGGGTCACGAGCCTGAGTGCCGAAACCGGCCGCACTATCACCCCCGCCGACGTCGCTCCGGCAGTCGAAGCGGCGCTCGCCAGGCACATCACCGCCTGAGACAATTGAAGCCCCGGCATCAGCCGCGCCGGCCGGCGCACCTGCACGAGGCACGACCACCGACGAGAAGGACCCACAGTGACGATTGCTCCTGAAGGACGCAAGATGCTGCGTGTCGAGGCACGCAACGCCCAGACGCCGATCGAGAAGAAGCCGGCCTGGATCAAGGCGAAGGCCAATATCGGACCGGAGTTCACCGAACTCAAGTCCCTGGTGCGCTCCTCGAAGCTCAACACGGTCTGCGAGGAGGCCGGCTGCCCGAACATCTTCGAATGCTGGGAGGACCGCGAGGCGACCTTCCTCATCGGCGGTGAGCAGTGCACCCGCCGCTGCGACTTCTGCCAGATCGACACCGGCAAGCCGGCCGACTTCGACGCCGACGAGCCGCGCCGGGTGGCCGAATCGGTCGCGACGATGGGCCTGCGCTACTCGACGATCACCGGTGTCGCCCGCGACGACCTCGACGACGGCGGTTCCTGGCTGTACGCCGAGACCGTGCGCCTCATCCACGCGATCGAGCACGAGGACGGCCACCAGACCGGCGTCGAACTGCTCATCCCCGACTTCGACTCCAACGACGACCAGCTCGCCGAGGTGTTCTCCTCCCGGCCGGAGGTGCTGGCCCACAATGTCGAGACCGTCCCGCGGATCTTCAAGCGCATCCGCCCCGGGTTCCGCTACGAGCGATCGCTGTCGGTCATCACGAAGGCCCGCGATGCCGGCCTGGTGACGAAGTCGAACCTCATCCTCGGCATGGGTGAGACCAACGACGAGGTCATCGAGGCGATGCAGGACCTCTACGATGCCGGCACCGACCTGCTGACCATCACCCAGTATCTCCGCCCATCGCCCCGGCACCATCCGATCGAGCGCTGGGTCAAGCCGCAGGACTTCGTCGAGCTGCGCGATGCCGGTGAGGAGATCGGCTTCGCCGGTGTCATGAGCGGACCGCTCGTGCGCTCGTCCTACCGGGCCGGCCGGCTGTGGGCGCAGGCGATGCGCCGCCGCGGTGAGGAGATCCCCGTCCACCTGCTGCACCTCGACCGGGAGATGCCGGCCAAGCAGGAGGCGCAGGCGGTCGTGAATACCTTCGGACCCGGCGAAGAGGTACAATTCTAGGTTGTCCGCCCAGCACGGCTGGGGCGTCATCCGCCACACCAATGAAAGCTGATTGAGCACAGGAATGTCAGAAGAGAAGCCACGCCGCTTTTTCAAGCGCAAGCCGAAGGATCCGAGCAAGCCGGGCCGCATCGCGCAGATGCGCCAGGTTGTGCAGCTGTCGAAGAAGCACAACCCCGCCACCGTCTGGCTCATGCTCGCCGCGATCGTCGGCCTCACCGCCCTGGGTGTCGGGGTGGGCTTCCTCTTCGGCCCGATCTGGCTGTGGACGATCCTGGGCCTCATGCTCGGTATCTTCCTGGCCCTGTTCATGCTCGGCCGCTTCGCTGAGACTGCCGCGTTCAAGGAGATGGAGGGCCAGCCCGGTGCGATCGGTGCGGTGCTCAACACCTGCCGGCGCGGCTGGCTCATGGATGAGCAGCCCATCGACGTCGATCCGCGCAGCCGCGACCTCGTCTTCCGCTCCACCGGCAAAGCCGGCGTGGTGCTCATGAGCGAAGGCCCCAAAGGCCGGGTCGAGAAGCTGCTGGCCAAGCAGAAGAAGCGCCACGAGCGCGTGCTGCCCAATGTGCCGATCTACACGCTGCAGGGCGGCGAACAGGACGGCCAGATCCCGATGAGCAAGATCGTGCGCACCGTCCACCGGCTTCCGCGCAAGCTGAACAAGGCCGAGATCCTCGCCGTGCGCAACCGGCTGACCGCTCTCGGCTCGGTGACGAAGAACCCGCCGATCCCCAAGGGCATCGACCCGATGAAGGCCCGGCCGAACCACCGCGCGATGCGCGGACGCTGAGCCTCAGCACCGGCGACACTCGGAGACCAACGACGAAGCGGCAGGCTGTGCACGTGCGCAGCCTGCCGCTTTCGCGTGCCGCGGCGAGCCCCGCCTCGGGCACGGGAGGGTTTCCTCAGCTGCGCACGACGGCGGTGCGGGCGGCGATGTCGTGGAAGCCGCGCCGGTCGGCATCGAAGATGACGGCTGGGATGACGAGCATGAGCAGCAGGGTGCGGATAAAGCCGGAGGCGATGCCCGGGGTTGCGCCGTCGAGACGGATGACGCGGATGCCGAAGATCTTCTGCCCGACTGTTGTACCCAGCAGCGAGACGAGCACGAGGTATTCGATGAAGAAGATCGCGAGGATGGCGAGATTGCTGCCGTCGAAGAGCCAGAACGCGATGCCCAGGCACATGAGGTAGTCGAGCCACAGGGCCAGCAGCCGGCGCCAGATCGGCGCGATCGCGCCCGGCCCGTCCTCGGGCAGGCCGAGCCGGCTGCCCGGCCAGCTGCTGCCGGTGCTGGCGGCAGTGGGTCCGTTGAGCCATGAGCCGAAGTCATCTCGCTGAATCACGCACTCAAGTGTAACCGCCGGCGGTCGGCCGCTGTGCACCGGCAGTCCGTGATGCAGCACTCGCAGACGGCCGGGAAAAACAGCGTGGCACCGACTCTGGCGGGTGTGCGGTGAATTAGGATGGAGAACACACCACAGGGCCACGCCCGAGTCGTGGCCCGCGACTTTCAGGAGTGATCTTGTTCAATACCCCGGCTGAGCTCGTCGCCTACATGAAGGAAAACGACGTCGACTTCGTCGACATCCGATTCTGTGACCTTCCCGGTGTGGTGCAGCACTTCAACCTCCCAGCCTCGGCCTACGGCGAGGATAAGCTCGAAGAGGGCCTGCTGTTCGACGGTTCATCGATCCGCGGGTTCACCTCGATCCACGAATCGGACATGAAGCTCATCGCCGATGTCACGAGCGCCTACATCGATCCGTTCCGGATGGCCAAGACGATGGTCATCACGCACTCGATCGTCGACCCGTTCACCGATGAGCCGTTCTCCCGCGACCCGCGTCAGGTCGCTGCGAAGGCCGAGGCGTACCTCAAGTCGACCGGCATCGCCGACACCGTGTTCTTCGGGGCCGAGGCTGAGTTCTACCTGTTCGACTCGATCCAGTACCAGAACCACCCGGGCAACAGCTTCTTCAAGATCGACTCGGTCGAGGCCGCCTGGCGTTCCGGCGCCGAGGAGGGCGGCAGCAACCTCGGCTACAAGACCCCGTTCAAGGGCGGGTACTTCCCGGTCTCCCCGCAGGATCACTTCGCCGATGTGCGCGATGCGATCTCGCTGACGCTGGCGGAGATCGGCTTCGAAGTCGAGCGCGCCCACCACGAGGTCGGCACTGCCGGTCAGCAGGAGATCAACTACAAGTTCGACTCGCTGAAGAAGGCCGGCGACCAGCTGCTGGACTTCAAGTACGTCGTCAAGAACGTCGCCTGGGACTTCGACAAGTCGGTGACCTTCATGCCCAAGCCGCTGTTCGACGACAACGGCTCGGGCATGCACTGCCACCAGTCGCTGTGGAAGGACGGCGAGCCGCTGTTCTACGATGAGAACGGCTATGCAGGACTGTCGGATCTGGCGCGCTGGTACATCGGCGGGCTCATTGAGCACGCTGGCGCGGTGCTGGCGTTCACGAACCCGACGATCAACTCCTACCGTCGGCTCGTCAAAGGCTACGAGGCACCGGTCAACCTTGTGTATTCCTCCGGCAACCGCTCGGCGGCCATCCGCATCCCGGTCACCGGTGCCTCGCCGAAGGCCAAGCGGCTGGAGTTCCGCGCCCCAGACCCGTCGGCCAACCCCTATCTGGCATTCTCAGCCCAGCTCATGGCCGGTCTCGACGGCATCCGCAACCGCATCGAGCCGCCGGAGCCGATCGACAAGGATCTCTACGAGCTGCCGCCGGAGGAGCTGGAGGACATCAAGCTCGTGCCCGGCACGCTCGAGGAGTCCCTGGCCGCACTCGAGGAGGACCACGACTTCCTCACCGAAGGCGATGTCTTCACCGAGGACCTCATCGACACGTGGATCTCCTACAAGCGCGAAAACGAGCTCGACGTCGCTCGTCTGCGCCCGACCCCGACCGAGTTCGAGCTGTACTACTCAATCTGATGAGCACCCCGTGACCTGAGCAGCCCGGCCCGGCTGACAGGTGCAGCGCCGCAGGCGGTCTCCCCCACCGGGATGCCGCCTGCGGTGTCTCTGTGTGGGCGGCCCGTTGACGATCGGGCTGATCTCGTAGGATTTGTATCATGGCTCATTACGACGTACTTGTCATCGGCACCGGGTCCGGCAACTCCATCATCGATCACCGCTTCGACGACCTCTCGGTCGCCATTGCTGAGTCCGCCCGCTTCGGCGGCACCTGTCTCAACGTCGGCTGCATCCCGACGAAGATGTTCGTGCACACTGCCGACCTCGCCCGTCTTGCCGCTGATGGTGAGCGCTTCGGCATCGACACCTCCTTCAACAGCGCGGACTGGCAGTCGATCCGCGACCGGATCTTCTCGCGCATCGACCAGATCGAGTCCAGCGGCCGCGCCTACCGAACCCATGAGCTCGACAATGTCACCGTCTACCCCGAACATGTCGAGTTCACCGGTGCCCGCTCCTTCCGCACCGCCTCGGGCACGGAGTTCACCGCCGACCGCATCGTCATCGCCACCGGCTCCCACCCGGTCGTTCCGACGGCCGAGGGCCTCGATCCCCAGCGCGTCGACACCCCCGGCTACCCGGTGCGCACGTCGGATACCATCATGCGCATCGATGCGCTGCCGGAGTCGATGGTCGTCATCGGCGGCGGCGTCATCGCCGCCGAGTTCGCCCATGTCTTCTCCTCCTTGGGTGTGGAAGTCACGGTGCTCGTGCGCGGGAAGCGGCTGCTGAAACACTCCGATGAGCTCGTCTCCGAACGCTTCACCCACGCGTTCGGCGCCGCCCCGCGCATCGACCTGCGCACTGACACCGTGGCGACCCGCTACGAGATCCGCGAAAACGCTGAGGCTGCGCAGGGACAGCCCGGCGCCCGGGCCGTACGACTGACGACCGATGCCGGGGATGTCATCGACACCGACCTCGTGCTCATGGCCACCGGCCGCACGCCCTCGACCGGGCAGCTGGGCCTGGAGCACACCGACATCGACGTCGAGCGGGGCTCGATCAGCGTTGATGAGTACCAGCGGGTGCGCTCCGGGGGAAAGCCGCTGCCCGGTGTCTTCGCGCTCGGCGACGTGTGCTCGGACTACCAGCTCAAACACGTCGCCAACCACGAGGCGCACATCGTCAAGGCCAACCTGCTCGCCGACATCGCCTCCGGTTCAGTCGGTGGCGCGCAGGAGGCCGATCTCACCGAGGCCAACCATCACGCGGTCCCGGCAGCGGTGTTCTCGTACCCGCAGTCGGCCGGCGTCGGCCTGACCGAGGCTGAGGCCCGGGAGGCTGGCTGCGACTATACCGTCAAGGTCCAGGAGTACAGCGACGTCGCCTACGGCTGGGCGCTGGAGGACCGGACCGGATTCTGCAAGGTCATCGCCGATCGCACCAGCGGGCAGATCCTCGGCGCCCACATCCTCGGCGCGGAAGCCTCGATGATCATCCAGCCGCTCATCCAGGCGATGGCCTTCGGGCTGCCAGCTGACCAGATGGCCAAGCACCAGTACTGGATCCATCCGGCGCTGCCCGAGGTCGTCGAGAACGCCCTCCTCGGCCTCGAGCTCGGCTGAGCAGGTGCGAACCGGTGGTTCAGAACCGGCGAGAGTAGCCGCGGGCGAATTCGTCGGGGTCGGCGACGTGGCCGCGATTGGCCGCGTGGGCGTGGCTGCCTGCCTGCTCTTCGTCGAAGTCGTAGAACAACCGCTCCATGACCTTCCGTGCCCGGCGGGTGGCGCCGAGGTAGTCGTCGAAGAGGTCCTGGCCGCACCCGGGTTCGTAGTCGAGCAGCCGGGCAGTAGCCTCCAGTTCGGCTGAGTCCGCCGGCAGGGCGGCTGCCGTGCGGCCGCGGAACAGGGTCACAGCTGAGCGCACGCCGGTGGCCAGCAGCCAGGCCTCGCTGAGGATCTCGGCGTCCTCGGCACCGACCTCCCCGGCGGCGAGGAGCGCGTCGAGGGCTGCCAGGGTCTCGGTGGTGCGCAGATGTGGATTGTCAGCGGCGTGCTGCATCTGCAGCAGCTGAACCGTCCATTCGACGTCGGACAGGCTGCCGCGGCCGAGTTTGAGGTGCCGATTCGGGTCAGCGCCGCGGGGCAGGCGTTCACTCTCCATGCGCGCTTTGAGCCGGCGCATCTGCCGCAGCGAGGATTCAGGCACCTCGTCGGGGTAGCGCAGCGGGTCGATGAGCTCGGTGAAGGCATCGCGCAGAGTCTGCTCACCGGCGATCGGCCGGGCGCGCAGCAGCGCTTGCGCCTCCCACGGCTCGGACCACTTGTCGTAGTAGCCGGCGTAGGAGTCCAGAGAGCGCACGAGCGGCCCCTTCTTGCCCTCCGGACGAAGGTCCGCATCGATCTCAATCGGTCGGGAGGGCCCGGCGCTGCCGAGCTGATTGGTCACCTCGAGCGCGACCCGGCGCACGTGCGAACTGAGCGTGGAGCGGGCGTCGGCGTCGAGGTTCTTCTCCAGAGAGCGGAAGGCAAACATCACATCTGCGTCGGAGAAATACCCGATCTCAGCTCCCCCGAGGCGGCCCATCGCGATGATCGCGAACTCGTACTTGCCCACCTCGGCATCGGCGTCGAGTCCGGCGCGTACCGCGCGCACGGTCGCATCGATCGCCGTGTCCATGAGGGTGGCCAGCTGCTTGGGGATGTCCCTGCGGTCGGCAATGCCGAGGATGTCGGACAGCGCGATGCGCAGCACCTCCCGGCTGTAGCGGGCGCGCACCGCCGGGACCGCCTCGTGGCCGTGCCGGTCGACGATGCCGCGCAGCTGGGCTTCGATGTCCTCTGGCTCCCGCAGCTGCAGCCGACTCTGATCGTCCAACCAGGACACGGCGCTGGGGTTGCGCAGCAGCAGCTCGGTGGCGAACGAGGACAGCGACAGCACGTGGGCCATCGACTTGGCTGCGACGCCGGAATCGCGCAGCATCTTGACGTACCACGTCGAAGTCGACAGCGATTCGGAAAGCCGACGGAACGCCAGCAGCCCGGCATCAGGGTCTACACCGCGGGAGAACCAGTCGAGCAGCGCCGGGAGCACCTGCTTCTGCACCATCGCTGCGCGCGACACACCGGTGGTCAGCGCCTGAATGTGCTTCATCGCCGACTTCGGATCGCGGTAGCCGAACGCCGACAGACGTTCGCGGGCCGATTCGGCTGAGAGCCGGGAGATCGCCCCATGGCCGGCAGCGGCTTCGAGGATCGGGCGGTAGAAGATCTGCTCATGAAGCGCCCGGATCCGCCGGGACCGGGACTCGCGCTCCTCCTGCAGCCGCTGCGGAGAGCGGTCGCCGAGGGCGTAGACGCTGCGCGAGAGTGCGCGCATCTTCTTCTCCTGTGTCGGCAGCAGCGCAGTCCGGCGCATCCGCGGGATCTGCAGCCGGTGCTCGACGGTGCGCAGAAACCGGTAGGACTCGCTGAGGTCGGCGGCATCATCGGAGGAGATGTACCCGCGTGCACCGAGCCGGTCGAGCAGCTCGAGGGTGTTCGTCACCCGGATGGCTTCGTCGTCGCGGCCGTGGACGAGCTGCAGCAGCTGGGCGGAGAACTCAACATCCCGCAGTCCCCCGGCCCCGAGCTTGATCTGGCGTTTGGCTTCCTTGGCCGGGATGAGGTCGACGACGCGGATGCGCATCCGCCGCACCTCGTCGATGAACCCGGGTCTGGCCGAGGCGGTCCACACATGCGGGTTGAGGGTCTCGAACCAAGCTGTGCCCAGGTCGCGGTCACCGGCGATCGGGCGGGCCTTGAGCAGCGCCTGGAACTCCCAGTTGTGGGCGATGTTCTCGTAGTAGTGCTCGAACTCCTCCAGTTTGCGCACCAACGGGCCGTTCTTGCCCTCCGGACGCAGTGCGGCATCGACCTCCCACAGGGGAGGTTCGGGCGCGTAGCCGGCGATGACCTCGGCCAGCCGGTGGGCGAGCTTCGTCGCTGTTCGCGCACCGGATTCGTCGAGTTCGGCCAGTCTGCGGGCCTGCGCACCGTGGTCGGTGTCCTGGCCGCCGCTGTCGGGCTCACCGGTGTCAGCAGGTGCCCAGCAGTAGACGACGTCGACGTCGCTGACGTAGTTGAGTTCCCGGGCTCCGCACTTCCCCATCGCAATGACAGCCAGCCGCACCGTCTCGGCATCATCGGTTTCGGCCCGCGCGACGGCGAGAGCGGCGTCGATCGCCGCGGCTGCCATGTCGGCGAGCAGCGCGGACACATCGCAGACGATCTCATTGGCGAACAGGCTGCCGAGATCGTCGCAGGTGAGCTGGACGAGCAGATCCCGGTAGGCCTGCCGCAGCGCGACGACAGCGTCCTCCCCCGTGACCGAGGCGACCGGGGCCTCGGCGGCGGGATCGGCACCGATGGCCTCGAACAGGTGGGCCCGCAGCCGCGCCGGTTCGGCCGCCTCGGTGCCCAGGAGCAGGGTCTGGTTCTCTGCGGCGAGCAGGAACACCGCCTCGGGCCGGCGCACGAAGTGATCGACTGAGACATCCGAAGTCCCTGCCAGATGCGACAGTCGTGGGAGGAAGTTCGAATACTCATCGACGGCGCTGGCAAAGCGGCGCTGACCCTTCTCATCGAGTGCCTCGATGGTGCGCAGGATCCCAAGCGCCGCGGCATCCGGGTCAGGTGCCTGGGTGATGAGCTCGACGCTGACCGGTGAGCTCAGCACCTCCCTGCCGAGCAGCTCGTCGGCCTCAGCCAGGAACCCCCTGGCACGGCGGGAGTCCCCGAAGCCTGAGCGGCTGCGTGCGGGGTCGACCTGACGGCTCATATGGTGTTGAAGTGGCGTCGGTACTCGTGCGGGGTGACCTGGTCGCGGTAGTCGACCCACTCCTGCATCTTGTTGCGCAGCACGAACTCGAACACCGCTTCGCCGAGGGTGTCGGCGACGAGTTCGCTGTTCTCCATCTTCGCGACCGCGTCGTTGAGGCTCACCGGCATCGCCGAGATGCCGAGTGCGCGGCGCTCATGATCGGACAGCAGCCACACATTGTCCTCGGCTTCGTCGGGCAGCTCGTAGCCCTCTTCGATGCCCTTGAGGCCAGCGGCCAGCATGAGCGAGTACGTCAGGTACGGGTTGGCTGAGGAGTCGATGCCGCGGTATTCGACCCGCGCCGAGGAGGCCTTGCCCGACTTGTACTGCGGGATCCTCACGAGTGCGGAGCGGTTGCGGTGGCCCCAGCAGATGTAGCTGGGCGCTTCGTGCCCGGTCCACAGCCGCTTGTAGGAGTTGACGTACTGGTTCGTCACCGCTGAGATCTCCGGGGTGTGCTCCAGCAGACCGGCGACGAACTGCCGGCCGGTCTGGGAGAGCTGATACTCAGCACCGGGTTCGTAGAAGGCGTTCTCATCGCCTTCGAACAGCGAGACGTGGGTGTGCATGCCGTTGCCGGGCTCGTCGATGAGCGGCTTGGGCATAAACGAGGCGAACACGCCCTGTTCGAGGGCGACTTCGCGGATGACGGTGCGGAACGTCATGACGTTGTCGGCCATCGTCAGCCCGTCGGCGTAGCGCAGGTCGATCTCGTTCTGGCCAGGGCCGGCCTCGTGGTGCGAGAACTCCACGGAGATGCCCATCGATTCGAGCATCTGCACAGCACTGCGGCGGAAGTTGTTCGCCGTGCCGCCATCGACGTGGTCGAAGTATCCTGCGGTGTCGACGGGCACCGGCGGCTGGCCGCCGAGGTGGCCGGACTTGAAGAGGTAGAACTCGATCTCCGGGTGGACGTAGAAGGTGAAACCGCGGTCGCTGGCGATCTTCATCTGGCGCTTGAGCACATTGCGCGGGTCCGAGGCCGACGGGGTGCCGTCGGGATCGTAGATGTCGCAGAACATCCGGGCGGTCGGCTCGGTGTCTCCGCGCCACGGCAGCAGCGCGAAGGTCGCCGGATCGGGCCGCAGCACCATATCGGCTTCGAAGATCCGGGAGAAGCCCTCAACGGAGGAGCCGTCGAAGCCGATGCCCTCCCGGAAGGCGCCTTCGAGTTCGGCAGGCACGATGGCCACCGACTTGAGCTGGCCGAGCACATCGGTGAACCACAGGCGGATGAACTTGACGTCACGGTCTTCGACCGTGGACAGCACGTACTCCTGCTGGCGGTTCATCGACATCAGCCGTTCCACTCCTTGTCCTCAGCGTCCCACTGCTTCGTGTTCTCGGCTGCCTTGGCCAGGGCCTGTTCGGCTTCTTTGGCGGTGTCGTAGGGGCCCATGCGGTTCTCCCAGTTGCTCTGCGGGCCGTGCTCGACCTTGCCGGTCTTGGTGTTGAACCAGTACTTCTCGGCGCCGTAGGTCTCTTCCTGATCAGTCATCGCTGAGCTCCCTCGTCGGACGGTTAGGCAGCGCCGGGGACGCGTGTGCCCCAGGCACCCTGTCGTCCCAGTCTAGCGCGCTGACTGGCGGCAATTGGCCGCTATCGTCCGCGCGCCGTAAGGTGTGCGTCAGGGAGTTGTGAATTGCGCCCCAGAGCGTTGAAATGAAAGGTCTGTCAATGAAGATTGCCGTTCCCACTGAAGTCAAGAACAGCGAATTCCGCGTGGCCATCACCCCAGCCGGTGTCAATGAGCTGACCAAGCGCGGTCACGAGGTCAGCGTCCAGGCTGGCGCCGGTCTCGGCTCGAGCATCACCGACGAGGAGTACGCCGCCGCCGGTGCCACCATCACCCCTGATGCCGCCTCGACGTGGGAGGCCGGCGAGATGGTGCTCAAGGTCAAGGAGCCCGTCGCTGAGGAATACGACTTCCTGCGGAAGGATCTCACCCTCTTCACGTACCTGCACCTGGCCGCCGATGAGCCGCTGACCAACCGCCTCGTCGAGGCCGGCACGACAGCGATCGCCTACGAGACCGTCCAACCCGATGGTCAGGGTCTGCCGCTGCTGGCACCCATGTCCGAGGTCGCAGGCCGCCTGTCGACCCAGGTCGGCGCCAACAGCCTGCTGAAGAAGAACGGCGGCCGCGGCATCCTGCTCTCGGCCGTCCCGGGTGTCGAACGCGGCAAGGTCACCGTCGTCGGCGCCGGTGTCGCCGGCACCGCTGCCGCCCGCATCGCCCTGGGTCTCGGTGCGCAGGTCGACATCTTCGACATCTCGCTGCCGCGTCTGCGCCAGCTCGAAGAGCAGTACGGCACCGGCCTGCAGGCCCGCATGTCCAACGAGTACGACATCGCCGATTCGCTGCGCACCGCAGACCTCGTCATCGGCTCGGTCCTCATCCCCGGCAAGCGCGCCCCGAAGCTCGTGACCGACGAGATGGTCCAGAACATGAAGCCCGGCTCGGTGCTCGTCGACATCGCCATCGACCAGGGCGGCTGCTTCGAGAACTCGAAGCCGACCACCCACGACGACCCGACCTTCGAGGTCCACAACTCGGTGTACTACTGCGTGGCGAACATGCCCGGTGCTGTGCCGACCACCTCGACCCGCGCCCTGACGAACGCCACCATGAGCTACGTGCTCAAGGTCGCCGACCAGGGATGGCGCGAGGCGATGAAGAAGGACACCGGCCTGGCACGCGGCCTCAACACCTTCGACGGCCACGTCACCAACGCCAATGTCGCCGAGGCATTCAACCTCGACTTCACCGCACCTGAGAAGGTCCTCGCAGACTGAGGCACGTCTCACCGCAGGCGGCCGTCTCCACACCTGGAGGCGGCCGCCTTCCGCGTTAGACTGGGGATCATCATGACTTCACACGCACCGCTTGGCACCCTGCGCAAAGGAACCGTCTCTCCGATCCTGCCCGTTCCCAAGGACATCCCGCGTCCGGAATACGTCGGCAAGGCCGTCCCGAACGAGGGCAACGCCGGCGATGTCTACTCCGCCGAGGACATCGAGAAGATCCGCGCCGCCGGCCGCATCGCCGCCAACGCGCTCGAAGCCGTCGGCCAAGCGGTGGCTCCCGGCGTCACGACCGATGAACTCGACCGCATCGCCCACGAGTTCCTCTGCGACCACGGCGCCTACCCGTCATGCCTGGGCTACCGCGGGTTCCCCAAGGCCTGCTGCACCTCGGTCAACGAGGTCATCTGCCACGGCATCCCCGATGACACGGTGCTCAACGACGGGGACATCCTCAACGTCGACATCACCGCCTACTTCGAGGGCATGCACGGGGATACGAACTTCACATTCTTTGTCGGCGATGTCGATGACGAGTCCCGCAACCTCGTGCTGCGCACCCACGAGGCGATGATGCGCGGCATCAAGGCCGCCAAACCCGGCCGCCAGATCAACATCATCGGCCGGGTCATCGAGAAGTACGCCCAGCGCTTCAGCTACGGCGTCGTCCGCGACTACACCGGCCACGGCGTCGGCGCGGAGTTCCACTCCGGGCTCATCGTCCCCCACTACGACGCCGCCCCAAACCACGACGAGCTCATCGTCCCGGGCATGGTCTTCACCATCGAGCCGATGCTCAACCTCGGCACCGAGGGATGGGAGGCATGGGATGACGATTGGACGATCGTCACCGCCGATAAGAAGCGCTCAGCCCAGTTCGAGCACACCATCGCGATCACCGAGACCGGCGCCGACATCCTCACCCTGCCCGATGAGACCGCAACCATCTACGGCGGACCAGGAGACCCGGCATGAGCCCGGCAGCGCAGCGCGCTGACTGGGCCATCGGCGTCGACATCGGCGGCACCGGCATCAAGGCCAGCCTCATCGACCCGGTCGCCGGTGAGCTGGCGTTCAAGCGCAGCCGCATCCTCACCCCGCAGCCGGCCACCCCCGAGGCGGTGGTCGCCACGGTCAGCGAGGTCGTCGGGCAGGTCATCGACAAGGCCCTGCAGAAGGACATCATCGCCGATGCCGCCGAACTCGACCACGCCCCCATCGGCGTGGCCTTCCCCGGCGTCCTCAAGGACGGCGTCGTGCGCTTCGCCCCGAACCTCGACCAGTCCTGGATCGGCGAGCACCTGCCTGAGCATCTGGAGAAGGCAACCGGCCGCAGCTGCTACGTCCTCAACGACGCCGATGCCGCAGGCCTTGCCGAGATGACCTTCGGCGCCGGCCGCGACTACCGCAAGCAGACCGTCATCCTCACCACCCTGGGCACCGGCATTGGCACCGCGCTGTTCGCCAACGGCCAGCTCGTGCCCTTCACAGAGCTCGGCCACATCGAGATGAACGGCGCTGATGCCGAGACACAGGCCGCCGAATCGGTGCGCACCCGCGAAGGGCTGAGCTTCGAGCAGTGGGCTGAGAGGCTCCAGCAGTACTACGCGCAGATCGAGCTGCTCCTCCACCCCGACCTCATCATCGTCGGCGGCGGAGTGTCGAAGGAGCACGAGAGCTTCCTGCCGCTGCTCAAGCTCGAAGCCCCGATCCGGCCGGCTGAGCTGCGCAATGCCGCCGGCATCGTCGGAGCCGGCTACTCGGCCGCACGCGCCGGCCGGACGAAGGTGAAGAAGAACACCGCCAAATAGCGAGGTGAGCCGCCCGGTGGCGTGCCGGTTTTGCACCCAGCTGAACACTGTTCAATAATTGAACGATGTTCAGCTACTCTTCGCTCGCCGATCGCGTCCTCGCTGGCACCCCGGCCACTGCTGACGACGCCCACGCCATCCTCTCCAGCTCCGATGAGGAGCTCCTCGACCTCGTCGCCGCCGCCTCCCGCCTGCGCCGGGAGCACTTCGGCAGCCGGGTGAAAGTCAACTACCTCGTCAACCTCAAGTCCGGCCTGTGCCCGGAGGACTGCGGCTACTGCTCGCAGCGCCTTGGCTCCGAGGCCGAAATCCTCAAGTACTCGTGGCTGCCCGGTGACGAAGCCCGCCGGCAGGCGGAGTTCGGCCTGGCTGGCGGCGCCTCGCGCGTGTGCCTGGTGGCCTCCGGCCGCGGCCCGTCGAACCGCGATGTCGAGCGCGTCTCCGGCATGGTCGAGGACATCAAGTCCGCCAATCCCGGCGTCGAGGTGTGCGCCTGCCTCGGCTTCCTCAAGGACGGCCAGGCCAAGCGCCTCAAGGACGCCGGAGTCGACGCCTACAACCACAACCTCAACACCGCCGAGTCCCACTACGCCGACATCTGCTCGACGCACACCTTCGCCGACCGCGTCGACACCGTCGACAAGGCCCGCGAAGCCGGCATGTCGCCGTGCTCGGGCCTCATCGTCGGCATGGGCGAGACGAACGCCCAGATTATCGAGACGATCGAATCGCTCAAGGCCGTCGACTCTGATTCGATTCCGGTCAACTTCCTCATCCCCTTCGACGGCACTCCGCTGGAGGGCACGAACACGCTGACCCCGCAGCACTGCATGCGCATCCTGTGCGCGGTGCGGTTCATGTGCCCGGACCGCGAGCTGCGCATCGCCGGTGGCCGAGAGATGCACCTGCGCTCGCTGCAGCCGCTGTCGCTGCATGTGGCCAACTCGCTGTTCCTCGGTGATTACCTCACCTCCGAGGGCCAGGCCGCAGAAGACGATCTCGACATGATCGTCGACGGCGGCTTCGAGATCGTCGGTGCGAAGAACACCGCCCAGCTGCGCGATGAGCTCAAGGCCCACCGCGCCGCCCACCAGGCCGCCTTCGACACCAGTGCCAACGGCACCGGCGCCTCCGAGGACACCGCCTCGGCGGCAAGCCCGGCGGCTACCGCGAGCACCCTGCCGTGCGGCAAGCCGCTGCCGCCTGCCGGCCACGAGGCGGGTTCGACCGGTGTGCAGATCCCGACGATCCGCCGCCGCGGTGCCGGCACGGAGCTCGCCCCCAATGCCTGACCAGCACCAAGCCTCGACTCTGAAGCGCGACACCGGCCTACTGTGGCACCCGTATGGGCCACTCGATGCCGGTGCGCACTTCTCGGTCACCGGTGCCTCGGGCCCGTACGTCGACCTGATCGACGCCGCAGGCACCAGCCACCGGCTGCTCGACGGCATGAGCTCGTGGTGGTCGGTCGTTCACGGCTACCGCCACCCGGTCATGGACGCCGCGCTCACCGAGCAGATCGGGTCGTTCTCCCACGTCATGTTCGGTGGGCTGACCCACGATCCTGCCGTCGAGCTTGCCGAACGGCTCGTCGACGTCACTCCTGCCGGGCTCGATCACGTGTTCCTCGCCGATTCCGGTTCGGTCTCTGTCGAGGTCGCGCTCAAGCTCGCGATCCAGTACCAACGGGCGCGCCGGCGGCAGCGCGGCACGTTCCTCGCCCTCGAAGGCGCCTATCACGGCGATACGACCGGGGCGATGAGCGTGTGCGACCCGGTCGGCGGCATGCACGCCGATTTCGCGGCGCTTCTGGCTGAGAACGTCTTCCTGCCCCGGCCGCCGCTGCCGGAGGCGCCCGCCGCCGAGGTGGAGGCGTGGGTTACCCAGGCAGAGAACCTCGTCGACGCCCATGCTGAGGATCTGGCCGGCATCATCGTCGAACCCCTGTTCCAGGGGGCCGGTGGCATGCGGCCGTACCATCCGGCGGCACTGCAGGCGCTGCGCCGGCTGGCCGATGAGATCGATGCGGTGCTCATCGCTGATGAGATCGCCACCGGTTTCGGGCGCACCGGCACCGCCTTCGCCTGTGAGACTGCCGGCATCGTTCCGGATGTCATGTGCCTGGGCAAAGCCCTGACCGGTGGATACCTCACCATGGCCGCACTCCTGTGCCGCGGCCCGGTCGCTGAGGTCATCACGCAGTCGTCATACCGAGCGCTCATGCACGGCCCGACCTTCATGGCCAATCCGCTTGCCTGTGCTGCGGCGTCAGCCTCGCTTGGGCTGCTCTTCGGCGATGAGACGAGCGGCTGGCAGCCGGCGATCGAGCGCATCTCCCCGGCCTTGGAAGCAGGCCTCTCCCCTGCCCGAGAGCTGCCGGGCGTCCATGAGGCCAGGGTGACCGGCGGGATCGGCGTCATCGAACTCGACCGGCCCGTCGACGTCGGCCTCACCACCCGCATCGCGGCCAGGCACGGCGTGTGGTTGCGGCCGTTCCGCCAGCACATCTACACGATGCCGCCCTACATTTCCACACCGGAGACGATCGCCACGATCACCCTGGCGATGGTCGCCGCAGCGGCTGCCCACACCGAGGAGACGGAGTCGTGAACGCCGTCGCCGCGCGGCTCGCGGCTGCCGGTGAGCGACGGCAGGCTGCTGATATGCACCGCACTGATCCGGTGCTCACCGGCCTCGACCTCGCCTCGAACGATTACCTCAGCCTGTCCCAGCACCCGCAGGTGCGTGCGGCGGCCATCGAGGCGATCGAGCAGTTCGGCACCTCGGCACGTGCCTCCCGGCTCGTCACCGGCACGACGCGAGCCCATCACGCGCTCGAAGCCGCCCTGGCCGAGCGGCTGCTCCACCCGGCCTGCGTCACCTTCTCCAGCGGGTATATGGCCAATCTCGCTGCGGTGGCCACACTGGCTGGGCCGGATACGCTCATCGTCTCCGACGCCCACAACCACGCCTCGCTCATCGATGCGTGCCGGCTGACGAAGGCACCGGTGCAGATCGTCGCCCACAACGACACGGCAGCCGTCGAGGCCGCACTGGCCGAACGCCGCCAGCCCGAGGCACTCGTCATCGTCGAATCGGTCTACTCCGTCCTCGGTGATGCCGCAGATCTGGACGCACTGCTCGATCTGTGCGCCCGCTACGACGCGATGCTCCTCGTCGACGAAGCTCACGGCCTCGGGGTCGCCGGCACCGGTGAGCACACCGGCTTTGGCGCAACCGCCCAGCTCTCAGCTCACCGCGACCGGCTCGTCGTCACCGCCACCTTGTCCAAAGCTCTCGGCTCGCAGGGCGGTGCGCTGCTGGGCAGCGAGCTCATCCGCGACGCGGCGATCAACACCGCCCGCTCGTTCATCTTCGACACCGGCCTGGCACCGGCCAATGCCGCTGCCGCCCGTGCCGCACTCGACCTCATCACCCCAGAACGGGTCTCCGACATGGCGGCTGCCCGCGCTCAGCTGGCGGCCGCGCTCGAGGTGCCGGTCCCGGCCGGTGCGGTGCTCTCGGTGCCGATGCCCAGCCCCGAATCCGGAGTGCGGGCCCGGGAGCTGCTGCGCGAGGAGGGCATCCTCGTCGGCTGCTTCCGCCCGCCCTCGGTCCCCGATGGCATCACCCGGGTGCGGCCGACCGCCCGCGCCGGCCTCAGCAGCGCCGAACTCGAACGCGCCTGCACCCGCATCCGTGCGATCACCGATGCCTGCGCATCCCTGGTCGCCGGCGCTCAGGTGACCGGGTCATGATCCCCCGGTACCTGCTTGTCACCGGCACCGACACCGGTGTCGGCAAGACGATCGCGACCGCCGCCCTGGCGGCAGCGCTCTCAGCGGCCGGGCGACGGGTCATCATGGTCAAGCCCGTGCAGACCGGGCACATCAGCCCCGATGACCCCGAGCGCACCGAACTGGAGGCACAGTACTCCGACGTCGTAACCGAATCCGATGCGCAGATCATCGCCCGGCTGGCCGGCATCGAGACGTTCACACTCACCACCCTGCGCCTGCCGATGGCACCAGTCCCGGCCGCCCGTGCCGAAGGCGCCAGCCTGCCGACAGCCGGTGAGCATGCTGAGTACATCCGCGAGCTGGCTGCGAAGACCAGCGCCGACCATGTCCTCATCGAAGGCGCTGGCGGGGTGCTCGTCGACTTCGGCGGGCACACGGCAGCCGATCTCGCTCGCACCCTGGCAGCCGAATCCTGTGAACCGGTCGGTGCCGTCATCGTCGCCCGCTCACGGCTGGGCACACTGAATCACACCGCACTGACCGCCGAAGCGCTGGCCCACCGCGACGTGGACGTCACTGGCCTCGTCATCGGCTCGTGGCCTGATCCTGCCCTGCCGGTCGATATCGACAACCGCGAGGCGCTCACGACCATCGCCCCGCTGCTCGGTGCCCTGCCAGCCGGAGCCGGCCACCGCCTCGGTGCCGGTGATTTCCAGGCCCAGGCACCTGCCTGGCTGCGCCTGCCGGACTGACCTGTTCATGAGTGCTCGTGCCACTCCTGCAGCACCCGGCTGAGATTCTGGTTGGCATCCTCGAGTGCCTTCTCATTGGCCGCCTGGCCGAACTATCAAATGTATAAAGGACTGCAAAGACGGGGAGGTCAGGCCGCCTGTACGCCGGGTTCTGTCCGCAGGCGGGTCGCCCCGGTCTGCGTGACGGTCATCTGTCTAGGAGCACCGTTGCCGGTGCCCTCAAGCGATCTACCCGACAGCTTCAGCGAGCAGCCGTCAGGCGCTGTCTGTGCGATCTTGCTCCCGGCGGGGTTTACCGTGCGATCCCAGTCACCTGGCACCCGGTGGTCTCTTACACCACCCTTTCACCCTTACCGGCCGATGACCGGCGGTCTGCTTTCTGTGGCACTGTCCCGCGAGTTGCCCCGGGTGGGCGTTACCCACCGCCGTGCTCTGTGGAGCCCGGACGTTCCTCGTCAGCATCTGCTGCCGCGACCGTCCGGCGACCTGACCTCGGCCTCCAGTGTACGCCCGCGCCCGAGGCGACAGGCACCGGATGTGCGCATCCTCACCTGCACCTGAACGCAGGTTGGGGTCTGGAGATGGCTACGATGGCTGGCGTGATTGTTCTGCTGCCGCCCTCTGAGGGCAAGACGCTTGCCGCCTCGGGTCCGGTGCTCGATTTCGATGAGCTGAGCTTCCCGGAGCTCACCGGTGCCCGCATCGAGGTTCTCGAATCACTCGCCGAGGTCTCAGCTGAGCCCGATGCCTGCGAGCAGCTCGGTGTGGGGCTCTCCCTCCAGGACGATGTCGAGCGCAATACGCACCTGACGGAGATCCCCTGTGCTCCTGCGCTGGAGACTTACACCGGGGTCCTGTATGCCGCCCTCGATGCGGGGAGTATGCGCGGCAAGGCTGGCGAACGTCTCTCGCAGGTCTATGTATCCTCAGCGCTGTTCGGGCTCCTGGCAGCAGGTGATCCGATTCCTGCCTACCGGCTGTCGATGAAGACGAAGCTCGCCGCGCATGGGGTGCTCGCCACATGGTGGAAGAAGCGCCTCTCACCGGTCCTCGATGAGGAGTTCGCCGGTCAGCTCATCCTCGACTGCCGCTCGACGGAGTACCGCAAGTCCTGGCCGGGGCCGGTCGATCAGGTCGTAACCGTTTCCGCAGTGACGGAGAAGAACGGCAAGCGCTCGGTCGTCTCCCACAACGCCAAGCTCACGCGCGGGGAGCTCGCCGGTCATCTGCTGCGCAGCAGAGCGGGCCTGCCGGAGACTCCTGAGGCGCTGCTCAAGGCTGCGCGCAAGCACTATGAGGCGGAGCTGACCCCTGCCACGAAGCGCAAGCCTGCCGAGCTGACGATCGTTCTGCCCGGCTGAGAACACTCACGTGCAGGTCAAGCGTGCAGCAGCAGAGCGCCGCACTCATCGCAGTCGGCGGTTGCTCCGGATCCCGAGGCGCCGAGTCGGTCGATGGTCATCGCGCTGATCTGCGAGCCGCAAGAACCGCAGGAGCCGGCGCTGACATGCGCGGCCGTCGGCTGACCGGCGGCGAATGCCTGCATCAGCCGGCTGCCGATCGGGCCGGGCAGCTGGGAGGCGATCTGCTGGCGTTTGGCGGCGAGCTCTTCGCTGCGGGACTGCAGTTCGGCGGCGCGATAGGCGCGTTCGGCCTGCAGCTGCTTGCCGGTGGCGGCGATCTGATTGAGGTCCTCGGTGACGGTGCTGATGCGCTCGGTGAGGTCGTCGATCTCGCCCATGACTTCGAGCTGGTCGTTCTCGCGCTCACCTTTGGCTGCAATCGCGGTGTCGATATCGGACTGCAGCGCCACGAGGTCACGGCTGGTCAGGCCTTCACCGGAGTTGAGGGCATCGCGCATCTGCTCGATGCGGGTGCTGCGGGCTTCGACGTCGGCATCGATCTCAGCGGCCTGTTTGCGGTATCCGGCCTGGGCGGCTTCGAGCTCTTTGAGCATCGCGGCAGTCGCCTGGTGTTCGCCGGCGAGCTGGCGCAGCCGGGCGATGAGCTCGGTCTGCTTGGCCTCATGCTCGGTCTTGCGTGATGCGGCTGCCGTTTCGATCCAGTCGTTCAGCGCCTGCTGCTCGTCTGTGCTCAGTATTGTCGTGTTGGCTGTCATGTATGTCATTCACCTGCCTGTCCGATGCGCTCTGTCCACGGGTCGGTCGAGATCTCCGAGACTGTGACCGTCACGTCCATGCCGCCTGAGCTCAGCCGTTCGCGCAGCTGTTCGGCGGCTCTGGCCATCCACATGGATTCGGCTGCCCAATGGGAGATGTCGATGAGATGCGGGGTGCCTGCGGCGCACCGGTGGGCGGTGTCCCGGGCTTCGGTGGCCGGGTGATGGCGCAGATCGGAGGTGATGTAGACCTCGGCGTCGGTGGCGCGGACTTCGTCGAAGAGCGAGTCCCCTGCTCCCCCGAGCACGGCCACCCGCTCGACCTGAACTTCGGGGTCGCCTGCGATGCGGATGCCGGTGGCGGTTACCGGTGCCGCCTTGGCCAGGCGGGCGGCGAGCTCGCGCACACTCACCCGAGCCGACAGGGTTCCGACCCTGCCGAGACCCACTCCGGCAGGGGCGTCGCTGTGCTGGACGAGCGGGGTGAGTCCGGTCAGTTCGATCGCCTCAGCCAGAACGTCGGAGACCCCTCCGATGACGGAGTCGGCGTTGGTGTGGGCGTTGTACTGGGCGATGCCGGAGCGGATGAGTTCCGTGATGGCCCCGCCCTTGAGAGTGTCGGCTGCCACGGAGGTGATCCCGCGCAGCAGCAGCGGGTGATGGGTGAAGAGGAAGTCGGCTCCCAGGTCTTTCGCCTCGGCGATGACGGCATCCATCGGGTCGAGTGCGAGGTGGATGTGGGAGACCTCAGCAGACGGGTCGCCGACAGCGAGCCCGACGCTGTCCCAGGGCTCTGCGTAGGCCGGAGGCCACAGCGAGTCGCAGATGCTGACGATGTCCGAAACGCGAGGTGAGCCCATGCGGATACCGTAATACATTTCAGCTGCTGAGAACATTCGCCATGATGAGCCTGTCCGTGCTAGCCGCTGGCGGTCTGGCACAAGATGAGACCCCCGTGCAGAGCGCTTCAGGCCCTAGCGCATAATCGGTGGTATGAATCACATCACTGCCCTGAATGCCAGCACCATCTCCGATGCGGTGGCCCGGTCTGCACGCCGGAACACCGACCGGGTCGGCGTCGTCTTCGCCGACCGCACCTGGACCTACCCGCAGCTCGATGTCGCCATCACCGCCGTGGCCCGGCATCTGGTCTCACTCGGCCTGTCCAAGGGTGAGCGCGTCGCCGCCTACGGCAAGAACTCCGACCTGTACCTCATCGTGTTCCTCGCCGCCGCGCGCGCCGGCCTCATCCACGTGCCGGTGAACTACCAGCTCAAGGAGAACGAGCTCCAGTACATCCTCACCGACTCCGGCGCCGGCGTCGTCATCGCCGATGCCGACCTCATGGAGCATGTCGAGAACACCGAGGCAGGCCAAGCCGCCCAGCGCCTGACGATGGACGACCTCGTGCCGGTCGCCACTGCCACAGATGTCACACCGGTCGGCGAGGGCGAGTTCGATGTCATCGACACCGACGCCGTCCAGCTGCTCTACACCTCGGGCACCACCTCGGCGCCCAAGGGTGCAGTGATGACGCACCGGTCGCTCATGCACGAGTACCTCAGCTGCCTTGACGTCCTCGACTTCTCGGCTGAGGACCGGCAGGTCCACGCACTGCCGATGTACCACTCGGCGCAGATGCACGTGTTCCTGCTGCCGAGCCTGCTCAAGGGCTCGTACAACATCATCGTGCCCGCTCCCGTCCCGGCTGAGCTCATCGAGCTGTTCGCCTCGGAGCGGATCACCTCATTCTTCGCCGCACCCACGGTGTGGGTGGCGCTGGCGAACACCCCGGCGTTCTTCGAACGCGATCTCTCCAGCCTCAAGCGCGCCTACTACGGTGCATCGATCATGCCCGGCCCGGTGCTGAAGAAACTGCGCGATCACCTCCCGGAGCTCGGCTTCTACAACTGCTTCGGCCAGTCCGAGCTCGGCCCGCTGTGCACGGTGCTGCGACCGGAGGAGCACGACGATCATCCCGGTTCGGCAGGCCGCCCGGTGCTGTTCGTCGACGCCCGCGTCGTCGACCCGATGGGCCAGGAGGTCGGACCCGGTGGGCAGGGCGAGATCGTCTACCGCTCCCCGCAGCTCATGCGCGAGTACTGGAACAAGCCCGAGGCGACCGAGGAGGCGCTGCGGGATGGCTGGTTCCACTCCGGTGACCTCGTCGTCGCAGATGAGCAGGGCTTTATCGAGGTCGTTGACCGCGTCAAGGACGTCATCAACACCGGTGGTGTGCTCGTGGCCTCCCGCCAGGTGGAGGACGCGATCTTCGAACTCGACGCCGTCGGCGAGGTGGCAGTCGTCGGCATGCCCGATGACAAGTGGATCGAGGCGATCACCGCGTTCGTTGTGCCGAAGGGTGAGATCACCGAGGACGCGGTCATCGACCACGTCAAAGAGCGCCTGGCTCCGTTCAAGGTGCCCAAGGCCGTTCACTTCGTCGAGGAGCTGCCGAAGAACACCTCGGGCAAGATCCTCAAGCGCGAACTGCGCGACCGCTGAGCATTGAGGCTGGGGCGTGTGGGAAAGGGCGCCCCGGCCTGCTCGTATGGCATACTGTTGTCCGGCCGGAGACGATTCCGGCTGGGGGCCTATAGCTCAGTTGGCTAGAGCATCTCGTTTACACCGAGAGGGTCGGGGGTTCGAGTCCCTCTGGGCCCACTTTTTCTTCAAGTCTCGGGACATCGTCCACTCGATGCCCCGAGACTTCTTCTCGTTTTGGCGCTGATGTCCCAGGCTACCCGCCATCGAGAAACGACACGCAGGACGCTTCACCGCCATCCTCACCAGCGCCGGCACCGCCTCGGTCAACTGGCTCATCCACCTCGGCGACCACATCTGCACTCACCATGACGGCCAGCCGTCAACCTCTCCCTGGGCCCAGGCGCCAGCTCTACAGGACATGAGCGCGTGGTCTCGCAGCTAGGCTTGGGAGATGGAGACTGTGACACGGCCGGTTCATCCCGCACTTCAGAGCTGCCTGGCTGAGCCCATGGTGGCCTACGACATTGTGCTGCCGGTCGACGCCGTCCACGTGGGAGTGCCCAGCACGGCCGCCACGGTGATCATCGCGGTGGAGGAGCCTCTCGATGTGGGGTGGCTTCACGAACCCAACCGATCCACGGCGCGCTGGTGCTCGATCTCCGGTCTCCATCTGCGTCCTGCGCTGATTCACACGCACGGTCTCCAACGAGGTATTCATCTGGCTGTCACACCGATTGGATGCCGAGCACTCTTCGGCGCACCGATCGGCTCTGTGGCAACACACACCGTCGATATGGATGACCTGCCGCGAGGGCTGACCTGCGACGAGCATGAAAGCATCGCCAGTCGCACCTCGTGGACAGACCGCCTCGCCGCCGCGGAAGCCATGCTGTTGACCCGACTGAATCGGTGGGCTGGCGACCCCACGGTGACGGCGGCGTGGCGTCTCCTTGGGAGTGGTCTTCCGGTCGCCGAGGTGGCCGCGGAAATTGGGTACTCGCGGCGCCACCTGAGAAATCGCGTCCGCGCAGAGTTTGGCCTGACGCCCAAAGAGATCAGCCTTCTGGCCCGCTTCGAGAACGCCCAGCGCCTTGTCGCATCAGGAGCGTCCCTGACCGAGGCGGCCAGCAGTTGCGGGTATGCAGATCAGTCGCACCTCTCGCGGGAATGGAAGAGATTCGTCGGAGGCAGTCCCAAAGCTCGAACTGAAGATTTCCCAAATCTTCAAGACCTGGCACTGATCGCCGACCATGATTGAACACATGACGACAACCAAGCCCCAGCTGTTTCACTGCCTCACCTACGCCGATGCCGACAAAGGTCTAGCGTTCCTCGCCGCGCTCGGGTTCGAGCAGGTCCTCGTTGTCCGCAGCGAAGCAGACCCCAGCCGGGTTGAGCATGCCGAACTGCGCTGGCACGATTCGGGCGGGATCATGCTTGGCTCCGCCCGGCAACCAGGCCCTCACAGGATCCCAGACACGGCCGGCCAGGCCCGCTGCTATCTCGTGGTCCCGGCAGACGCTGACGTCGACGCAACCTACGAGAAGGCGATGGCAAACGGCGCCACGACCATCGAAGTTCCCGCCGACCAGCCCTACGGCGGACGTGTCGCCACCGTCGCAGATCCAGAAGGCAATCTCTGGTCTGTTGGCTCGTACCCGGGCGAGTGAGAACATGTCTTGACTCGGGACACATCTGGGCCCACTTCTTAGAATCTCGGGACATCGTTCACTCGATGTCCCGAGATCTCTTTTGCTTCGACATTGGTCTCTCGCGTCATCGTTCCGTATGTCGCATCAGCGGACACGTTCCGTAGACCGGTCAGCGATGCGGCGTCGTTCTGCCCACTCGTGGAGAACTCGCCCGCCGCCGGGGTGACCAGCACTGTTGCAGTAACGTGGGTTTGAGAACCATCCTTGATTTCGTTCCGGAACCGCCCACCGACCCCGATGCCGAGAGGATGTGGCAGTGAAGGCACTCTTCTTCACCGCCGACCTCGGGGGCAATGTGCCGCCGATCCTCGCGGTCGCTGAGGAGCTTGCCGCCAGGGGCTGGGATATCGAGGTCGCAGGCCTGGCAGCTGGTGAATCCGGATTCCCCCAGCCGCCCTTTGCAGCAGGCATCGCAGCCGGACCCGTGTCAGGGATGGGCATCGCCCGCATTGCGTCGATCGTCAGGATCACTGCCAGCCCGTATGCACGCGAAGACGCTGCCGCCATCATCGCTGCCAGCCAGCCGGATGTCATCGCCGTTGACTGCCTGCTGCTCACTCCGCTGCGCGCCGCCCTCGTCTCCAGCATTCCGGTAGTCGTGCTCGCCCACACCTTCGGAAAATACTGGTCACGCCTGTACCACCCCTTCACCGCTGAGGGTCTCGACCTGTTCGGCGTGAGCCTGAGCAGGAACTGGGACCAGGCCGCGGCGCGGCTCATGCTCACCGATGCCGAACTCGACCCCGGCAGCCGCAACCCGGTGCTGCGCCACTGCACCTGGACTGGATCGACCGAACAGGCATCCCCTCCGACCCGGGGCCTACCCGGTCACCGTCCTCGCGTCCTCGTGTCACTGTCGACAACCGACTGGCCGGGCATGAAGCCGATCTACCGGCGCGTCATCGAAGCACTCTCCCACCTGCCCGTCGACGCCATCGTCACCACCGGCGGTGCATCATTCAGCAATGAACTCGACGGGGCCGACAATGTCGAGGTGCGCGGCTGGGTCGATCATGCCGCGCTGATGCCGCAGATGGATCTGCTCATCGGGCATGGCGGACATTCGACGACACTCAAGGCGCTCGCCCATGGCATCCCGGTTCTTGTGATGCCGGTCAACCCGGTCTCGGATGAAGCCGGCATCGGTGATGTGCTGCGAGAACGCGGACTGGGAATGCGCGTGCGGCCTTCGGCGCGTCCGCGCAGACTGGCGGCCGCGGTCACCTCGCTGCTGACCGACAGCACTGTGCGCGAGAACGCGGCATCTCATGGGCGGCGGCTGCGCGCGCTTCGACCCGGTGCTGCTGTGGCGGCCGACCATATCGCCCGCCTCACCACAGAGTAGTCGCAGTCCGTCGGCGCTGCAGCAGTTCTCAGCTGTCGGTCGCAGGCATGCCGTCGACGCTGTAGCGACGCTCGATTCCTGCGGTCGCCTGTCCCCTTTCGTTGGATGCCACGCGCTCCTGATGGGTTGCGAATGCAGCTGGATCGGCGAAGCGCTCGGACACCTGCCAGATGAGAGGCTCACGCGTCTGGTCAACGGAGAAGGCAAGGCATCCGAGTTCGGCGCGGGTCCGCGCGATGTGATCCGGCAGGTGTTCTTCTACGACCGCCAGTTCGTGGGCGTCAGTGCAGATCAGCTGTCCTGTCAGGCGAACCTCTGACATCAGTTCCTCCGTTCCGCGGCGTGTGTGATCAAGACTGTCACATGGCCATCGGTCACCGCAGCAGCGGAAGTGTGAGCGGGTAACGGTACTTCTGGTAGCGGGAGGCAGCCATCGCCGCGATGATCGGGATGACGATGCTGACGATGTAGATGACTGCCCAGATGATCCAGGCTGCCGGCAGCAGGATGACGGTGAAGGCGAGGATCGATGCGACCATTGACGCCAGCGCCAGGGTGACGGCGAAGTTGAAGGAGCCGGCGGCCGCGTTGCGGACGAGGTCGCTCTTGTCCTTGTAGATGAACCAGAAGATGAGCGGGCCAACGAAGGCCAGCATTCCGAGGCTCAGCACCGCGGAGATGATGAGCGAGAGGTGGCACAGAATCGCCCTGGTGCGGTCGGTGGACTGATGGCTGGTCTGGTGCGGGGCGTATGTCTCGTTCATGTCCTCCATTCTCCCCTGCTCAGCTGGGCGCCACCATGCGGTTTTCCTCCGCGTGCCCACGGCGGCCAACCAGAGGGTTGACACAAACTAGTTTGCGTTACAAACTGGTTTGTATGAACCAGATTCCGCAGCAGAACCCCGAACCGCACGATGCCGAGGGCACACCAGCTCTCGATCCGCGTCGCGCTCTGGAGATCGCCACCTCCGGGCAGCGCACAATCAGTCGTCGCGAACAGCGGGCCGGGATCATCACCTCACTGCTGTGGTCGGCCATCTGGTTCGTCGGGTACAGCGCCATGGCGGCCGCCTACGTCTTCGGGCTCATGCCCGCAGCCATCGCCGGCATCATCTTCGCCGCCGGCATGACGGCAGCCCTCATCGCCACAAGCATCATCAATGTGCGCGCCGCCTCCGGCCGCCGGGGTCCCGCCGCCCGGCAGGGCACGCTCTACGGCGTCACCTGGGCGCTCGTCGTCACCGTCATGATCATCGTGAGCATGCAGCTGGGCACCTACCTGCAGGACCCGCAGGTCATCGGCTGGCTGGCCAACTCGGTCGCCGTCTTCGGCGTCGGCATCATGATCGTCATGGGCGGCGTCATCTTCTCCGACCGGATGATGTTCGGATTCGGCATCGGGGCGATCGTGGCCCTCATCATCAGCCTGCTGGTCGGCCCGGAGCTCTTCACGCTCGTCTTCGCCGCAGCGGCCCTGGCAGGACTCGTCGTCAGCATCATCGCCCTCGCGCGCACCGGACGGGAAGCAGGCCGGTCATGACGGCACTTGATCCGGTCATCCACGCTGATTCGCGCCTGCGCATCATGGCCGCCCTGGCCGGACTGCCGGCCGGCGACGAGGTGCTGTTCACCCGCCTGCGCAAGGACCTGTCGATGACCGCCGGGAACCTCTCCACCCACCTGCGCAAGCTCGAAGAAGCCGGCTACCTCACCCAGACCAAGACCATCGAAGGCCGCACACCGGCCACCTACCTCTCCCTCACCGCCACCGGCCGTGCATCCTATGAGACTTATCTGACCAATCTGCGCACCATCCTGGAAGGAAACCCCTGATGTCACCGACCCCCACCCTCAGCCAACCGCAGCGCACAAACGCGCCCACCTCCTCGGGCACGGCCGCTGTCACCGTCGACAACGTCGCCAAGTCCTTCGGCACCACCACCGTGCTCTCGCGCATGAACCTGCGCATCACCCCCGGTGAGGCCGTTGGGATCCTCGGGCCCAACGGCGCGGGCAAGTCCACGCTGCTCTCGCTCATCACCGGTGAGCGGACGCCTGATGCCGGCAGCGTGGCGATCTTCGGGGCCAACCCGCGCACACCCGAGGCGCGGCGCACGATGGGCGTGACCCCGCAGGCGACCTCCCTGCCGGAGGTGCTCAAGGTCCGCGAGGTCCTCGACTTCGTCGCTGCGCACTACCCGAACCCGCTGTCGACGAGTGAGCTGCTCGACGATCTCGACCTCACCGCACTGGCCGGCAAGCAGTGCGGCGGGCTCTCCGGCGGGCAGAAACGCCGCGTCATGCTCGCCGTCGCGCTCGTCGGCAATCCCGACATGCTCGTCCTCGATGAGCCCTCGACCGGTCTCGACGTCGAATCCCGCCAGCAGGTGTGGCAGCGCATCCAGGCGTTCAGCGCAGCCGGTGGCACCCTGCTTGTCACCAGCCACCACTTCGATGAGATCGAGCGCCTCGCAGACCGGGTCGTCATGCTCGCTGATGGGCAGATCATCGTCGACGACCAGCTCGATCGCGTCCGCACCGCCGTGGACCTGCGCCATGTCACCGTCATGCTGCCTGACACCCCCGAAGCGGTCATCGCCGCACTGCCCGGTGTCACCGGCATCCAGCCCGGTGAGGGTGCCCGGCAAGTCATCACCTGCAGCGATTCCGATGCCTTCATCCGCGCCCTCATCGCCGAGGGCCTGACATTCACCGATCTCGAAGTGCGCGGGGCCAGCCTCGAAGAGGCCGTCGCCGCCCACACAGCACGTCAGTGACCGACAGCACCGACAGGAGCAGCCATGTCCACCACCGCCGCCCCGGCTCTATACCTCCCGCATCTCATCTACCGCACCCGCGACACCCTGCGCGTGCCCGTCGTCGTCATCTCCGCAGCCGTCTTCCCCGTCATGGTCTTCGCGATCTTCTTCCTGCCGTTTATGGACGGCACCCCTGCCGACCAGCAGGCAGCCGTCGCCTTGGCCGGTGTCGCCCAGCTCGGGCTCATGGGCGTGGTGAGCACGTTCCTGTTCAACTACGGCATCGGCATCGCCGAGGAACGCAAGGCCGAATGGTCGAACTACCTGCGCACCCTGCCGGCCGGCCCAGGCCCGTTCTTCTCCGCCCGCGTGGCGGTGGCGGTTATCGTCGTGCTCATCGCCGTCGTGCCGCTGTTCATCGTCGCGATGGCCGCCAGCCCGGTCCTCGAGCCATTCGCTGCCGGTGAGCTGGGCTGGTGGCGTCTGCCCGCGCTCATCCCGGCATGGATCCTGGCAGCGCTGCCGTTCCTCTTCGGCGGGCTGCTCATCGGCTACCTCGCCACACCGAAGGCTGCGGTGGCGATCACCCAGATCGCCTTCCTGCCCTTCGCCGCAGTCGGCGGTCTCATCCTGCCGGTGCAGGCGATGCCCGGCTGGCTCAACGCGATCTCCGAGTTCACCCCGGCCCGCCCCGGCCGCGATGCCGTCACCGCACTCATCGGCGAGGGCTCGGTCGACATGCTCAATGTCGTCGTGTGGCTCGGCTGGCTCGTCCCGCTCATCATCGCCGCCGTGTGGGCGCACCGCCGCGATGAGGGCCGCCGCTTCTCCTGACCCACTCCCCTCAATCACCCTCGCAACAGACGGTCCGGCATCCGAGACGATGCCGGACCGTTGTCGTGTCGCTCACCAGGACAATCACCGCCAGACGTGCGAGGCGTGCGCTTCCTCCCATCCAATCCTTGACCGTGACCTGCACCACACCTACAGTTAACGCAACGCTGTTGCATTGATTGCAACTCACGAGTTTTCTGCTTCCAAAGGAGGAAGCCATGGTCATGGAACCGAAAGCCCCCAGTCCTGACACCGTCCCCGACGGAACCCGACCGCACCCGGTGCGCAGCACCTCGGGAGCCTACGGCCCCACGCTCAGCGGACAGGGACGCACACACCCAGACGGTGTCGACCGGGCCACCCGCCGCCGCGTCATCGCCGCCAGCTTCATCGGCAACTTCGTCGAATGGTTCGACTACGCCGTCTACGGCTACCTCGCCACCACGATCGCCGTGGTGTTCTTCCCCGAAAGCGACCGCCAGGTGGCACTGCTCTCGACGTTCGCACTCTTCGCCATCAGCTTCCTCATCCGACCGATCGGCGGATTCTTCTGGGGTCACCTCGGCGACCGGGTCGGCCGGCGCGTGGCATTGAGCTGGTCGATCCTGCTGATGTCGCTGGCGACCTTCTGCATCGCCCTCATCCCCGGGTATGCGACCATCGGGTTCTGGGCGCCGGTCCTGCTGCTCATCATGCGCGTCGTCCAGGGCTTCTCCGCCTCCGGTGAGTATGCCGGAGCCTCGGCCTTCCTCGTCGAATACGCCCCACCCCACCGCCGCGGGATCTACGCCGCGATCGTGCCGGCCTCGACGGCGACCGGACTGCTCATGGGCTCGCTCATCGCCGCACTCCTCTACGGCGTCCTCTCCCCCGATCAACTCTCTGACTGGGGCTGGCGGATCCCGTTCCTGCTCGCCGCCCCGATGGGCCTCATCGGCCGCTACATCCGCACGAAGCTCGAAGACACCCCGGTGTTCAAGGAGATGGCCGCCGAGGACGAGGCGATCAAGGCACCTGCCGGAGACCTGTTCAAGAAGTACTGGAAGGTGCTCATCCTCGCCTCCGGAGCCGTGCTGCTCAACGCCGTGGGCTTCTATCTGCTCTTAAGCTACATGCCGACCTACCTCACCGAGGTCGTCAAGCTCAGCCCGACCCTGTCGAACCTCTCGACGACTGTGGCGCTGCTGACCTACATCGGCTTCATCCTGCTCACCGGATTGCTGTCCGACCGGCTCGGCCGCAAGAAGGTCCTCATCTCCGCCTCGGTGCTGTTCATGCTGCTGACGGTGCCGCTGTTCATGGTGCTCGACACCGGAATCTTCGTGCTCATCCTCTGCGTCCAGGTGGCACTCGGTGCTCTGCTGACCCTCAACGACGGCACCCTGCCGAGCTTCCTGGCCGAGCAGTTCCCGACCCGCGTGCGCTACTCCGGCTTCGCAGTGTGCTTCAACCTGTCGAATGCGCTCTTCGGCGGCACCGCCCCGTTCATGGCGACCTTCCTCATCGCGGCCAGCGGCTCGGATCTCGCACCGGCCTGGTACCTCGTCGCCGCAGCGCTCGTCTCCCTCATCGCAGTGGCCCTGGCGAAGGAGACCTTCCGCAAACCGCTCGAACACGACTGACCACCACAGCACCACCACTGGTCCACACCCAACCCGATCCTGCCCGAAAGGAGACTCACATGTCCTTCACCGCACCCCACACGGCCACTCCTCCTACCACGGCCGGGGCACCCAACCCAGCCGATCCGCCGCAGGCGACCCCCGCCTCGGCGGCGGAGGCCATGGCGGCCGAACGGCTGAAGATCATGCACAACGGCCAGAAGGTGCCGCTGACCTTCTCTCCTGCCGAGTTCGAACGCCGGCTCGGCGGGCTGCGCGACATCATGGCCGAACAGGACTGCGACGTCGTCGTGCTGACCTCGTATCACGGGATCAAGTACTACTCCGACTTCCTCTTCACCTCCTTCGGCCGCTCGTATGCGCTCGTCGTCACGCCAGAGGATTCGGTGTCGGTGACCGCGAACATCGACGCCGGGATGCCGTGGCGGCGCAGCCACGGAGAGAACATCGTCTACACCGACTGGCGGCGGGACAACTACTTCTTCGGCATCACCGAAGCCCTGCGCCAGCGCGGCATCCGCACCCGCCGGATCGGCGTCGAGTACGACTTCCTCACCCTCGACCAGCACGCGAAGCTGCAAGCAGCGCTGCCGGATGCCGAGCTCGTCGACATCAGTGCGGCGGCGACGCGGCAGCGGATGGTGAAGTCAGCCGAGGAGATCGAGGTCATCACGCATGGCGCACGGATCGCCGACATCGGCGGATATGCCGTGCGCGAGGCGATCCGGGAGGGCATCAGCGAATACGAGGTCGCCCTCATCGGCACCGAGGCGATGGTCCACGAGATCGCCCGCACCTTCCCCGACTCCGAGATCCGCGACACCTGGGTATGGTTCCAGTCCGGAATCAACACCGACGGGGCGCACAATTGGGCGACCACCCGCAAGCTTGAGCACGGCGACATCCTCTCGCTCAACTGCTTCCCGATGAGCTCGGGCTACTACACGGCACTCGAGCGCACACTGTTCCTCGGCGAGCCGGATGAGCGCAGCCTGCAGCTGTGGAAGACGAACGTCGAGGTGCATGAGGCCGGTCTGGAGCTCATCCGCCCCGGCGCGGTGTGCTCGGAGATCGCCGCTGAGCTCAACCTCATCTACGCCGACGCCGGGCTGCTGCCCAACCGCACCTTCGGCTACGGGCACTCCTTCGGAGTGCTCAGCCACTACTACGGCCGTGAGGCCGGCCTGGAGCTGCGCGAGGACATCGACACCGTCATCGAACCGAGCATGGTCGTCTCCATGGAGCCGATGATCACGATCCCCGAAGGCCAGCCGGGTGCCGGCGGATACCGCGAGCACGACATCCTCGTCGTCGAAGAGAACGGTGCCCGCAACATCACCGGGTTCCCGTTCGGACCTGAGCACAACATTCTGTGACCAGCAGTGACCTGCCGCGCCCGCTAGGCTGTTGACAAGGAGGAAGACGATGCGAGAGTCCGATCCGGCAGCCGGGCGCGGCAGGTCCGTGACCGCGAACATCCTGGCAGTGCTGCGCTGCTTCTCCGTCGACGAGCCGCTGCTCGGTGTCACGGAGCTGGCAGCCCGCCTCGACCTGCACAAGTCCTCTGTCTCACGCATCCTCTCCGCACTTGAAGCCGAAGAGGTCGTCGAGCAGGATCCGCATTCGAAGAAGTACCGGCTCGGACTCGGCCTGCTTGCCATCGCCGGACCGATGCTCGCGACCCTTGACATCCGCCGCTTCGCACTCCCCGTGCTCACCGAGCTCAGCGTGTCGACCGGGGAGACTGCCGCACTGACGGTGTGGAGTGCTGCTGAGGCGGTCGTCGTCGAGCAGGTGGCCAGCACCCAGATCATCAAGCACACTGTGCCGCTCGGCACCCGCTACACCAACCTCGACTCCGCCTCGGTGCAGGTCTTCGCCGCCGAGGCGGAGGTCAGCGGCCAGCACACAGAACCGGGACTCGCCGAGCGTTTGGAGGAGGTGCGCACGCGCGGTTACGCCGTCAACCATGCCGCGACCTCTCCAGACGTCGTCGGCATCGCCGCTGGGGTCCGCGATCACCGCGGCGAACTCGTCGCAGCCATCATCATCGCTGCTCCCCTGTACCGGGTGCCCGATGACCGGATCGGCGAGCTCGGGGATGCCTGCGCGGCTGCGGCAGCGGACCTGTCGATGCGCCTGGGTCACCGCAGCTGATCATCTGCGTAAGCTGCCTGACGTAAGCTGATGCCAGACGAGGGAGGGAGGCGTCATGCACATCGTCGTCATCGGTTCGGGACTGGCCGGTATGGTCGCCGCCACCGAGGCCTGCGAGGCTGGGGCGACCGTCACGCTTCTCGATCAGGAGTCGGAGAACAACCTCGGCGGGCAGGCCTACTGGTCCTTCGGCGGGCTGTTCCTCATCGACTCGCCCGAACAGCGGCGGATGGGCATCCGCGACTCCCTTGACCTCGCCCACCGCGACTGGATGTCGACTGCCGGCTTCGATGAGTCCGATGTGTGGCCGCGCTGCTGGGCGGAGGCCTACCTGGAGTTCGCCGCCGGTGAGAAGCGCGCCTGGCTGGCGGCCAAGGGGCACCGGCTCTTCCCGATCGTCGGCTGGGCTGAGCGCGGTGACGGCCGGGCTGACGGGCACGGCAATTCGGTGCCGCGCTTCCACATCACCTGGGGCACCGGGCCCGGGGTCGTCGAACCGTTCCTGATCAGCGCCAAGGAGCACGTGCGCACCGGCCGACTCATCCCCCGCTTCCGGCACAAGGTCACCGAGCTCACCCGCTCACCTGCCGGGATCACCGGGGTTGCCGGGCACATGCTCGCAGATGACCCTGCCCCGCGCGGGAGGCCCACAACGTCCGAGGCGGTCGGCGACTTCTCGATCGCTGCCGATGCCGTCATCATCGCTTCCGGTGGGATCGGCGGGCGCCACGAACTCGTACGCTCCGCCTGGCCCACGCGTCTGGGCGCCGCCCCGGAGTCGATGCTCACCGGCGTGCCGGCCTACGTCGACGGGTCGATGTTCCCCGTCGCGCAGGCGGCAGGCGCACACATCCACGCCCCTGACCGCATGTGGCACTACGTCGAGGGGATCCGCAACTGGAACCCGATCTGGCCCGGCCACGGCATCCGGATCCTGCCCGGGCCCTCCTCCCTGTGGCTCGATGCCGCAGGCAACCGCCTGCCGGCCCCGAACTTGCCCGGCTTCGACACGCTCGGCACACTCGGCCACCTGCGGGCCGGCGGGCATGAGCATTCCTGGTTCATCCTCAATGAGCGGATCATCTCCAAGGAGTTCGCGCTCTCCGGTTCAGAGCAGAACCCCGATCTCACCGGCCGTTCGGTCCGCAAGCTCGCCGGCCGCCTCGGCTCCGGGCCGCCCGGACCGGTGGCCGATTTCCTGCGCCACGGCGAGGACTTCCTCACTGCTGCGACAGTTCCCGATCTCGTCGGCCAGATGAACCGGCTCGAACCGGACCACGCACTCGATGCCGCAGCAATCGGCGAGCTCATCGCCGCCCGCGACGACCAGCTAGCCAACGGTTTCGGCAAGGATGCGCAGCTGGCTGCGATCCGCGATGCCCGCGGCTACCGGGGTGATCGGCTCATGCGCACTGCTGCCCCGCACCGGCTCACCGACCCGGCCGCCGGTCCGCTCATCGCTGTCCGCCTGCGCACGCTGACCCGCAAGACCCTCGGCGGGCTGCACACGGATCTCGACGCTCGCGTTCTCGACGCCTCCGGCACTCCGATCTCGGGGTTGTTCGCGGCGGGTGAGGCTGCCGGCTTCGGCGGTGGCGGCATGCACGGTCACCGGTCGCTGGAGGGCACGTTCCTCGGCGGCTGTCTGTTCTCCGGCCGGATCGCCGGCCGCGCGGCGGCCCATGGCTGAGCCGATGGACACTCGTGGTGATGCCGCCTCCGGTCCCGAGGTGGTGCCTGCGGCAGGCGCGGTCGTCACCGATGGCCGTGGCCGGGTGCTGCTCGTGCTGCGGGGTTCGCAACCGCACCGCGGCCGCTGGTCACTGCCCGGCGGGAAGGTCGAGCCGGGTGAGACCTGGCAGCAGGCCGCCGCCCGCGAGGTAGCCGAGGAGACCGGTCTTGAGGTGGCCATCGGTAGGCAGCTGCCGAGCCTCGACATTCCAGCTGGTGAGAATCGCATCTACCGTGTCCGGGATTTCGCTGCCACGGTCACCGGCGGTCAGCTGCGTGCACGTGATGATGCCGCTGATGCACGCTGGGTGACAGCCGAGGAGCTGGCGGCACTCACGCTGACTCCGAATCTCGATCGGCTGCTGTATGACAGCGGCGTCTTCGACACCGACTGAATGACGTCAGCCCTGACTGCCCTCTGCCCCGCCTGCGTGGCGTTTGGCTTCGAGCGCCGCAGCGGCCTGCCGGCAGGTGAGCTCATTGATCCGCTCGGCCTCGTCGACGGCGACCGCAGTGTAGGCGCGCAGCCCGTCGCGATCGCGGCGCATCAGGTAGACATAGAGGCCTTCGGTCAGCAACCGCCCCTGGCTGTCGTAGAACAGCCAGCGCACATCAGCGAGGATGAGCTTGTCGGTGATCGCCCGGCAGCCGAGCAGCTCATGGGCGATATCGGCCAATCCGCGCTGCTGGTAGCGGGGATAGCCCTGCTGGAGGCCTGCAGCCATCTCCTCCCGGGAATCGAGCACGCCGGCGAATTCATCGCTGATGACCATGCCCGGTTCACCCCACAGGCCAGCGCTCGTGTCCGCGTCGAAAGTGCGCAGTGAAGCGCCATAGGCGTGCAGGAATGCGTTGACCTGGGCGCGAGTCTTCTCGTCTGCGCTCCGGCCGATGAGCTGGTCGTCCGTCATGCTTCCACGGTAGGCCGGTGCCGCCGGTTCGTCGAGGGTGCTGCCGCCAGGCAGACGCTCAATCCCAGATGCCGGAGGCCCCGCGTCGGTGGGAGCCGATGAGGTGCGTGTCGACCATGCCGATGGCCTCCATGAGCGCATAGGCGCTCGTCGGGCCGACGAACCGGAACCCGCGGGCTTTGAGCGCCTTCGCTAGGGCCGCCGATTCTGCGGACGAGGTCGGGATCTCATCGACCGTACGCGGTCGCGGGGTCTCTGCCGGCTGGAACGACCAGATGAGATCGGGCAGCCCGCCGTCGGTCCGCAGGTCGATCGTCGCCTGGGCGTTGGTGATTGTGGCGCGGATCTTGGCGGAATTCCGGATGATCCGCGCATCATCGAGCAACTGAGTCACATCGGCCTCCGAGTACCGAGCAACTGTGTCGGGATCGAAGCCAGCGAACACCTTACGGAAGGCCTCCCGTTTGCGCAGCACTGTCGCCCACGACAGGCCTGCCTGGAAGGCCTCTAAGCTGATGCGTTCGAACAGCCCGGCCTCATCTCTGACTGGCATGCCCCATTCGGTGTCGTAGTAGTGCTGCAGGAGCGGGTCGGTGGCCGCCCAGGCCGGGCGGGCCAGCCCATCGGAACCGATGACGAGCCCTGTCGTCGCGCTCATGCAGCGGCCTCCAGTTCGAGCAGCTGCTGTTTGGCTGGCAGCCCGCCGCGATAGCCGCCAAGGCTGCCGTCAGAGCGCAGTACTCGGTGGCAGGGCACGATGAGCGGGATCGGGTTCTGGGCGCATGCGGTGCCGACCGCGCGCACGGCCGTCGGCTGGCCGACCGCAGCTGCGACCTCGCTGTAGCTTTGAGTGGTGCCGTAGGGGATCTCGGAGAGCTGACGCTGAACCTCGCGGCGGAAGCCGGTCGACAGGCGCCGGTCGAGCGGGATGTCGAATTCGCGTCGCTGCCCGGCGAAGTACTCCTCGACCTGGGCGGCGATCGGCGCCAGCTGCGCATCTGCTTCCAGGACGCGTGGGCTGATCTTCTCTGCCAGTTCAGCGAGCACCGCGTCGTGGTCTTCGCCGTCGAAGGCCACGCGCACCAGCCCTGTCGGGGTGGCCGCCAGCAGCAGTGCGCCGATCGGCGAGTCGATGATGGTGTAGCCGACATCGACGAGTCCGGCGTCTCCGGCGTGGTCGTCGAGCAGCTGGCGTACGCGGCGCATGTGCTCTTCGTCGAGTGGGAAGAGGTGGCTGAGGTCTTTCATGAGGATGCTCCGTTCTCTGCCAGGTGGCCGGTGCCGACCCCCTCGCTGTCGAGGCGTCTGCGCAGGGCGGCGATGCCGTCGGCGGCGGCCCGCCGGACGGCAGCGGGTGTGCTTCCGGTGAGCTCGGCGGTCTGCACGTGGGTGAGCCCGCCGAGGTAGTGGTAACCGATGGCTTCACGCTGCCGGTCCGGAAGCCGGGCTACGTGGGTCCAGATCTCTGCTGTCTCCGAGCTGGCGGCCGGATCACAGTCTGCCGCGACCGGGTGGTCATCGCCGACCGGGTCGTCGCGGCGGCGGGAGCGGGCGCGCAGGACGTCGATGGCTTTGCGCTGGGCGATGCGCACGAGCCACGCTTCGACATTGGCGTCGGCGTCGAGGTCCGGCCAGGCGCGCAGTGCCGCCACGAACGTCTCCGCCCACGCGTCATCGGCATCGTGCGTCGTCCCGCCGCGCCCGGCGAGTACGGCCAGGCACACCCGCATGACCGTTGCCCCGTGGGCGCGGATGACCGGTTCGAATGGCTCATGCATGTGGCTCACTCCCTCCTCTCACTGCGCAGACGCAGCGGCGGGCGAAAGTGTGAGGTCGACGCCGGCGCCAGCGTGCCGAACCCCGTTCCCGAGGCGGTGGCTGGCTCAGGCGACACGGAAGTCCGCGGGCACCGTGAGCCGGTGGGTCAGCGTCCACTCCCCGAGTGTCAGGCGTTCGGCGCGCAGGTCGAGAGAAGGGTCACCGGTCTGTGCTGACACGGCGGCCAGCGCATTGGCAAGGTGAACGGCACCGGCCCGGTCGGCGGCGATGTCGTCGGCTGCCAGTTCGACGAGCAGGGTGACGGAGCGCTGCATCGCCTGCCCGTAGCGCAGCGCCGGTGGCGTCATCGCTGCTGTCAGGGCAGCCGTGCGCAGGATCGTCTCGTGTCCGCAGCGGACGTGGGCGTATTCGTGGGCGATGATCGTCTGCAGCTGGGCCTCGGTGAGCAGCTGCTGCATCCCGGTGGAGACGATGACCATCGGCCGGGACCCGACTCCTGCCTCGGCGGGCGTGCGGGCCACGGCGTAGGAGAACACCTCTGGTGACCCGACGCGGGCTAAGACGAACGCCTCGCGCTGGCTGCGGGAGATGATGTGCGGTTCGAGTGCTGCGACGGCGGCATGCACAGAGCGCACGCTGGCGTGGTGGCGGTGCTTGAGCCGGAACCACACAGCGGCTGCGGCGATCATGACGGCGCTGACGGCGACTGGGATAAGCAGGTGGGCCGGATGCAGGTAGCCGGCGACAGCAGTGACGATCGCCAGCACACCGGACAGCACCGTGGTGATGAGCCCGATGATGGCGGCGACGAGGGAGGCCATCCACAGCCGCAGCGCGGTGGCGGGGTGGCGCAGCGCCCATGAGCCCGGTGCCAGCAGGCGGGGGGTCGTGAAGATGAGGGCTGCGGTGGCGGCCGCGCTGAGGGCTAGGAGCGTGAGCATCGCTCAGCTGCGCCTGCGGTCTCGTTTCCGTGCAGCGGCGCGGGCGGCGTCCTTGCGGGCGTGCCGGGTCTGCGCCTGCTGCAGCGAGGAGCGCAGCACGTCGAGGTCGGTGTCGCTTAAGTGCCCGGCGAAGGCCATGAGGGTGGCCTGCCGGTCACCGGAGGAGGACAGCACGCTGACCATCCGGTCGCTGGCGTAGGCGTCGCGGCTCTGTGCGGCGCGGAAGCGGATCTTGCGCGGTGAGGGGTCAGAGCGCACGACCATGTCCTTGCGCTCGAGGCGCTCAAGGGTCGTCATGATCGTCGAGTAGTTCGGCTTGCGTCCGGCGAAGCGCTCGCTGACGTCGTTGGCGCTCAGCTGTTCGTCGGCATCCCAGAGGATCTCCATGACCTCAGCTTCGAGTTCGCCGCGCTCGCGCCGGCTGTTGAGTCCTGTCATCGCTCACCCTCCTGGGTCGGATGATATCAGCCCCCGTGCGAGCAGTGCTCCTGCAGACCGCGCAACTGGCCTTCGAGTCCCTTCAGGGGTTTGTTGCCCTCACCGTAGGCGCGGGTGGCCTCGGCCAGGCCCTTGAGCTGACCGCGGTACTGCTCATCGCCTGCATCGGGCTGCTCCTCCATCCACGAGGCGGCTACCTCCGGATCGGCATCGACGTTGTCGGGGAAGCCGCTCTCGAAATCCTCGAAGGCAGCACAGGTATCAGCTGAGACCTCGGGCAGCTCTGCTGTGGCGTTCTCATCGCCAGTACCGCCGGCAGTCGCATCGTCGCCAGCGTCGTCGTTCGTGTCATCGGCAGCGTCGTCGCTGGCGGTGCCGGTCGGCTAAGCGCTCGCCTCGGCAGTGGTGGCGTCGTCGGAGCCAAGTGTCGGCGGATCTTCCTCGGGGTCCTGACCATAGGCGGTGAGCAGCAGGGCGCCGAGGGCAACGGCAGCGGCAGTGCGGGTGCGAAGGCGTGTCGTCATACTGCCATCGTCGCATATGCTGCTGGACTCGGTCACCTGCATCGTCACCGTCCAGGGTGGCTGCCTGCCGGTCTCACAAAAGCTGACTGACGCCGCGTTTGAACCGGGCCCCGGCAGCCGGGTCCTGACGGTCGAAGTCCGTGCGGTGCTGTTCGATGATGAGGGCGCCGACGATGTAGTCCATCAGCGTCTCTCCCCCACGCTCCCGGATGGGCTCTGGGATGAGCTCGTCGCCTTCGAGTGCGAGGCCGAGGGCGTAGATCTCGGCTCCGTCGCGGTAGCGCAGCAGCACGGTGCGCAGCGCCCAGGCGAGATCGGCGGCCTCGGTGCCCTCCGCCTCGGCGACGGCGACGGCGAGCATCTGGCGGGCCAGCAGCACGAAGAGGTCCTGCTTGTTCTTCACGTGCCAGTACAGTGCCGAGGGCTGCACGTCGAGCTCGCGGGCGAGCCTGCGCATCGACAGGTCGCCCATGCCGAATCGCGAGAGGATCCGCAGCGATGTGTCGATGATCGCCTGTTGCGACAGCGCCATTCAGGTCTCTCTTCCAGGGCCTGGAGACGCGGTTTTTGACGTCGGCATCTCTAGGGGTATAGTTGTCTCCGCTGACGGGATATAGCGCAGCTTGGTAGCGCGCCTCGTTCGGGACGAGGAGGTCGTGGGTTCGAATCCCGCTATCCCGACCAATCCGGCCGGTGGCCTGGTGAGACTCAGAGTTCGTCTCTGATCCGCTGGGCCACCGGCTTCAGTGTTTCCGGGCCCTGCATTTCGCTGGCCCGCTTGTGCATATCGAAGTCGGCCACGGAGTTCGTCGGCCACACGTGCACATGGGTATGAGGAACCTCATAGCCCTGGATGAGCACGCCGATCCGCTCGCAGTCGAAGGCCTTCTTCTGAGCCGCGCCGATGCGCTGGGCGACGTCCATGAGATGGGCGAGCAGGTCTGCTGGCACGTCGATCCAGTGGGAGATCTCCTCACGGGGAACGACGAGGGTGTGGCCCTCGGTCTGCGGCAGCGCGTCGAGGAACGCGACACAGCGGTCGTCTTCGTAGACGATGGCGCCGGGAATCTCGCCGTTGATGATCTTGGTGAAAAGCGTCGCCACTTTCCATCACTCCTTCGGATACTGGGTGTGGGGCCGGCCATGCCCGAGGTGTTGATGATCTCAGGTGCGTGGCTGTGGATGGGGTGCACTCAGCAGTCCGGGCAGCCGGCAAGGTGCCTGACTGCCCGGAGGAGAGTCTCAGCTGAAGTTCTTCTTGGCTTCGAGCCGGAAGCCGGACCAGTCGGGTGCTGCGCTGATGGTCTTCGTCATATGCATTCCCGCGGTCGGAGCTGCGTTGGTGATGTCGCCGGGCGGGATGTGCCCGTCGCGCTTGGCTTTGGGGGTCAGGAGCCAGATGATGCCGCCATCGGCCAGGGTGGTCTGCGCGTCGACGATGCCGTCGATGAGATCGGGATCATCAGAGCGCCACCACATGACGACGACGTCGAACACATCGTCGACGTCCTCGTCTGCCATCTCCTCTCCGATCACCGCCTCGATCTCGTCTCGCAGGTCGAAGTCCACATCATCGTCATAGCCGATTTCCTGGACGTACTTTCCGGGGGCGAGGCCGAGGGTGTTCGCAGCGCTGCTGTCAGCATCCGCGTCCTGTGCAAGGGTCCTTTCGGAAGGAGTTGTGCTCATATCCCATATTGTTGCCCCCTTCCCTGCCCTGAGCAACTGTCCGGGCCGGTCTGCCGCGTTCTCTCGCCGCAGGGGCGCCGCTCGCACCCGCACACACTGGAACTTCCATGATGCGGCTGAAACTTCCACATAGTGGTTGGATATATTCCACAATGAAGCCCGATGTGCCTTAGGGTTGGTACCGAACCCCAAGGGCGGGATGCCGCTGCGCCCACGATCGCTGTGTGTCCCCCGCCCGCCGTCCGCCCGACGGTGAGTCCGTCCCTACGAGAGGACATGAAAGTGGCCAATCAGAAGCGAGGAATCATCCTCAACGGCCTGCCCAGCCAGGTCCCAGACGTCGATCCCGAGGAAACTCAGGAGTGGCTCGACTCCCTTGATTCGCTGGTCGACGAAGGCGGTCGCTCCCGGGCCCGCTACATCATGCTCAGCCTCATCCAGCGCGCCCGCGAGCAGAGTCTCGGGGTGCCCAGCCTCACGGCGACTGACTACATCAACTCGATTGGCCCCGAGGATGAGCCCTGGTTCCCCGGTGACGAGGAAGTCGAGCGCCGGTTCCGCCGTTGGATCCGCTGGAACGCGGCGGTCATGGTCCACCGGGCCCAGCGGCCGGGCATCGAGGTCGGCGGCCATATCTCGACCTACGCCTCGGCAGCCACGCTGTACGAAGTCGGCCAGAACCACTTCTTCCGCGGCAAGGACCACCCCGGCGGCGGAGACCATGTCTTCTACCAGGGCCATGCCTCGCCGGGCATGTACGCCCGCGCCTATCTCGAAGGCCGCCTGACCGAGGACCAGCTCGACGGCTTCCGCCAGCAGGCCTCGCACTGGATCGACGGTAAGCCCGCCGGCCTTCCGTCCTACCCGCACCCGCACCAGATGCCGGACTTCTGGGAGCACCCGACGGTGTCGATGGGCCTGGGCCCGATGAACGCGATCGCGCAGGCGCAGTTCAACAAGTACCTGCACAACCGCGGCATCAAGGACACCTCCGAGCAGCGCGTATGGGCGTTCCTCGGCGACGGCGAGATGGACGAGCCCGAAAGCCGCGGCATGCTGCAGTACGCCGCCTACGAGGAGCTCGACAACCTCACCTTTGTCATCAACTGCAACCTGCAGCGTCTCGACGGCCCGGTGCGCGGCAACGGCAAGATCATCCAGGAGCTCGAGTCGTTCTTCCGCGGCGCCGGCTGGAATGTCGTCAAGGTCATTTGGGGACGCGAATGGGATGCCCTGCTCGCCCGCGACCGCGACGGCGCGCTCGTCAACCTCATGAACAACACCCCCGACGGTGACTATCAGACCTACAAGGGCGAGGACGGCGGGTTCGTCCGCGACAACTTCTTCGGCCGTGATCCGCGCACGAAGGCTCTCGTCGAGGACTACACCGACGAGCAGATCTGGCAGCTCAAGCGCGGCGGCCACGACTACCGCAAGGTCTACGCCGCCTACAAGGCAGCTGTCGAACACACCGGCCAGCCGACGGTCATCCTCGTCAAGACGATCAAGGGCTACTCGCTCGGGCCGCACTTCGAGGCCCGCAACGCCACCCACCAGATGAAGAAGATGGGTCTGGAGGATCTCAAGATGATCCGCGACCACTTCTCGATTCCGATCTCGGACAAGGATCTGGAGGAGAACCCGCAGCTGCCGCCGTACTACCACCCGGGCTCCGACGCCCCGGAGATCAAGTACATGCTCGAGCGGCGCCGTCAGCTCGGCGGCTTCAGCCCCGAGCGCCGCGACAAGCACGTGCCAGTCAAGCTGCCGGAGGACAAGCTCTACGACATCGCCCGGAAGGGATCGGGAAAGCAGGAGATCGCCACGACGATGGCATTCGTGCGCATCCTCAAGGACCTCATGCGCGACAAGGAGTTCGGCAAGCGCGTCGTGCCGATCATCCCGGATGAGGCCCGCACTTTCGGCATGGACTCCTTCTTCCCGACCGCGAAGATCTACAACCCGCACGGGCAGAACTACGTCTCGGTCGACCGCGATCTCTTCCTGGCCTACAAGGAGGCCACTGACGGACAGCTGCTGCACATGGGCATCAACGAGGGCGGCTCGACTGCCGCGTTCACCGCAGCCGGCACCTCATATGCCGCACACGGCGAGCCGATGATCCCGTTCTACATCTTCTACTCGATGTTCGGCTTCCAGCGCACCGGGGACGCCTTCTGGGCAGCCTGCGACCAGATGGCCCGCGGCTTCATCCTCGGCGCCACCGCCGGTCGCACGACGCTGGTGGCCGAGGGCCTGCAGCACGGCGACGGGCACTCCCATGTGCTGTCCTCAACCTTCCCGTCGATCATCTCCTACGACCCGGCCTACGGCTACGAGATGGCTCACATCGTGCGCGACGGACTGCAGCGGATGTACGGCGAGGACGACGGGCGCGACCCGAACGTCATGTACTACATCACGATGTACAACGAGCCGATGGTCCAGCCCAAGGAGCCCGAGGACCTCGACGTCGAAGGCGTGCTCAAGGGCATCTACAAGCTCAAGGACGGACCGAAGCTCGACGGCCCGAAGGTCCAGCTGCTCGCCTCGGGTGTGGGCGTGCCGTGGATCCTGGAGGCCCAGGAGCTGCTGGAGAAGGACTGGAACGTCTCGGCCGATGTGTGGTCGGTGACTTCGTGGCAGGAGCTGCGCCGTGACGGCCTGGCCTGTGACGACGAGCGTCTGCTCGATCCCGACGCCGAGGCGCGGGTGCCGTTTGTCACGCAGCAGCTGGCTGATGCCCAGGGCCCGGTGATCGCCACCAGCGACCACACCCGGACCGTGCCGGACATGATCCGCCAGTACGTTCCCGGCCACTTCACGTCGCTGGGCGCCGACGGCTACGCGATCTCTGATACGCGCCCGGCTGCTCGCCGGCACTTCCTCATCGATGCCCCTTCGGTCGTCGTCCAGGCGCTCATCAGCCTCGGCGACCTCGGCATCGTCGATCCGAAGCTCGCTGCCGAGGCGTCGAAGAAGTACCAGCTCGACGATCCGCGGGCCGGCGCCACCGGCTCGACCGAGGGCGCCAGCGCCTGATCGCTCGCAGTTGCTGAGCACACAGAAGCGGGAGGGGAACACCCCTCCCGCTTTTGTGTCTTGTAAACAAATCTTTTGTCTCTTTTCGTGTAGTGTAGCGTCATGCCCGTTCGCTCTGAGGAAGCCGCCGCCCATGTGCGCGCCCGCGCTGAGACGAGCCGCCGCCTCAAGGCCGGTCAGGCGCTGCTGCACAAGCTGACCCTCCAGCGGCTCGAGGCCCGCCTGCCGTGGTACCGCTCGATGAGCGCCGCCGACCGCGGCTGGGTCGTGGTGCTGGCCAACTCCGGCATCGCCTCTTTCATCGACTGGTACCGCGACCCCGATGCCCAGCTGCGGGTCGTCCAGGACATCTTCCAGTCCGCACCCCGTGAGCTCGTCCGCTCCGTCTCGCTGCAGCAGACCCTGCAGCTGCTGCGCGTCGTCGTCGAGGTCGTCGAAGAGCGCGTCGGAGACCTGGCCCGGCCCAATGAGCAGGCCAAGCTGCGCGAAGCGGTGCTCGTGTACTCCCGTGAGATCGCCTTCGCCGCCGCCGACATCTACGCCCGTGCCGCTGAAGCGCGCGGCTCGTGGGACGCCCGGCTCGAGGCGATGGTCGTCGACGCGCTCGTGCGCGGCGATTCCGTCGACGAGCTCGCCAGCCGCACGGCCGCCTTCGGGTGGCGCACCGAAGGCTCGGTGTACGTGCTCGTCGGCCGCGCCCCGCAGCGAGCCGCGCACAAGAGCATCGACGAGATCCGCAAAGCCGCCCAGAAATGGGCCGAGGATGCACTCGTCGGCGTGCACGACGACCGGCTGCTCATCGTCATCGGCGGCGTCGAGGACATCGACCAGGCTGCGACAGCTCTCTCGCAGTTCTTCGGCCCCTCCGAAGTCGTCATCGGACCCGAGGTCAGCACGCTGGCCGAAGCCGCCACCTCGGCAGCGGCCGCCGGCTGGGCGCTGCGCACCGCCTCGGCCCGCCCGATCGTCGCCCGGCCGGTCCACGCCCGCGACCTGCTGCCCGAGCGTGCGATCGCCGGTGACACCTGCGCGGTGCGCGAGCTCATCACCAGCTACTACGAACCGCTCAACTCCGGCAGCGGCCAGCTGCTCGACACCGTTGCCGCCTACGTGGAGTTCGGCGGTTCGCTGGAGAACACGGCCCGCTCACTGCACGTGCACCCGAACACCGTGCGCTACCGGCTGCGCAAGATCGCCGACCTCATAGGCATCGATCCGACCGAGGCGCGCGCCGGTTTCGTCATCAGAATTGCGTTGGTGTACGGCCAACTGTCAGAAGCCGGGCAATTGTCGAACCTGAACAAATCCCCGTGACGAACCTCCACATTGACGTAAGTTGAAACACGACCTCGACTGATTGGAAGCTACTCCAGTGCTAGTTATCGCCTGCCCGGGCCAGGGAGCCCAGAAGTCCGGATTCCTCTCCTCCTGGCTCAATCGCCCGGCATTCGCCGAATCACTCGATGCGCTCTCCGCCGCCGCAGACCTCGACCTGCGCATCCATGGCACGGAGTCCGATGACGAGACGATCAAGAGCACCGACATCGCCCAGCCGCTGCTCGTCGCCTCGGCGATCGCCGCCTACCGGGAGCTCTTCGCCGACGTCGACGTCTCCCCCGACGTCGTCGCAGGCCACTCCGTCGGTGAGATCGGTGCTGCGAACATCGCCGGCGTTCTCGATGACACCGCGGCGATGAAGTTCGTCATGACGCGTGCGACCGGCATGGCAGAGGCCTCGGCCGCCACACCCACCGGCATGGCCGCCGTCGTCGGCGGGGAGCCCGACGATGTGCTTGCCGCCATCGAATCCGCTGGCCTGTCGCCTGCCAATGTCAACGGCGCAGGACAGACCGTCGCCGCTGGCGCGGTCGAGAACATCGAGAAACTGGCCGAGAACCCGCCGGAGCGAGCCCGCGTCATCCCGCTCAAAGTCGCAGGCGCCTTCCACACCTCCTACATGGGCTCGGCCCAGGCTCCGCTGGCGACACTGGCCTCGAACCTCGAAGCCCAGGACCCGCAGCTGACGATCCTCACCAACGCCACCGGTGAGCCGGTCGACTCCGGCTCCGAGTACCTCGACCTGCTCGTCAAGCAGGTGACGAATCCGGTGCGCTGGGATCTGTGCCAGAAGCAGCTGCTCGACATGCGCGTCACCGGTCTGCTCGAGCTCGTGCCCGGCGGCACCCTCACCGGGCTGGCCAAGCGAACGATGCGCGGAGTCGAGACGTTTGCACTGAAGTCAGCCGACGATCTCGATGACGCCCGCGCCTTCGTCCAGGCCCACGCCGGCCAGTCCCCTGCAGAATCCTGAAGCGGCCGCACTCGCAGCTGTAGACAGAGAAGAGGTTCCCTATGACAGCACCGACACTGCAGACCACGCCGGCCGGCCGGTACTCCACCATCACCGGCATCGGCGGCTACCGCGGTGAGATCACCGTGCGCAACGACGACATCGTCGAGCCGATCGACTCCTCCGATGAGTGGATTCGCCAGCGCACCGGCATCATCACCCGCCGCTACGCCAGCGAGGACGTCGGCGTCGCAGAGATGAGCGAGGAGGCCGCGCAGGAGGCGATCGCCAACGCCGGCCTCAAGCCCACCGACATCGGCGGCATCATCATCGCCACCGTCACCTTCCCCCACCCGACGCCGTCCGTGGCAGCGATGCTGACTGACCGGCTGGGCACTGGCCCGATTCCCGCCTGGGACATCTCGGCTGCCTGCGCCGGATACTGCTATGCCATCGCCCAGGCCGACGGGCTGGTGCGCTCCGGCGTCATGGACAACGTCCTCGTCATCGGTGCGGAGAAGCTCTCCGACTGGATCGACCCGACTGACCGGTCGATCTCCTTCATCCTCGCCGACGGTGCTGGCGCTGTCGTCGTCTCCGCCAGTGACGAGCCGGGCATCGGCCAGAGTGTGTGGGGTTCGAAGGGCGAGAACTGGGACACCATCCACATGACCAATTCGCTGCTGGATCTCAAGAACAACCCCGAAGGCGGCACGTGGCCGACACTGCGCCAGGACGGCCCCAGCGTGTTCCGGTGGGCGGTCTGGGAGATGGCCGAGGTCGCCAAAGAGGCCCTCGAAGCCGCTGGTGTCGAAGCCAGCGGCCTGGCAGCTTTCGTGCCCCACCAGGCGAATATGCGCATCATCGACGAACTGGCCAAGCAGCTGAAGCTGCCTGACTCCGTCGTCATCGGCCGCGACATCGCCGACAACGGCAACACCTCGTCGGCGTCGATTCCGCTGGCCACCGAACGGCTGCTGCGCGAGCACCCCGAGCTCTCCGGTGGGCTGTCGCTGCAGATCGGCTTCGGTGCCGGACTCGTCTACGGGGCGCAGGTCGTCAAGCTGCCATGAGCACCACAGCAGGGATGACGGCGCGCCAGGCACGACCTGCCGAGGCACCTGGCTCCTTGCATATGCGCAGCAGGCATGACGTAGGATTCTGACGGGACAACTCGTCGAATCACGTTCCACAAGCCGGCCGGTCAACCTGGCCGGGAAGCATTGAGAAAGAAGGAAGATATGGCACATAGCGAAGCTGAAGTCCTCGCAGGACTCGCTGACATCGTGAACGAAGAGACCGGCCTGGCCACCGAAGCTGTCGAGCCGAGCAAGTCCTTCACCGATGATCTCGACATCGACTCGATCTCGATGATGACGATCGTCGTCAACGCTGAGAAGAAGTTCGGCGTGAAGATCCCGGATGACGACGTCAAGGATCTCGTCACCGTGCAGGACGCTGTCGACTACATCGTCAAAGCACAGCAGGCCTAAGAATTCCGATCACGGGGCGGCCGGCCCGCGCGGTCTCACCGCCCCGTGATGGACCCCAACCGATTCGACGAGGTTGATCACATGACTTCCACAGTTGTCGTCACCGGCATCGGTGCCGTCACACCCATCGGCACGACCGCCGAAGCCACCTGGCAGGCAGCGCTCAAGGGAACCTCGGGCGCCCATACTCTCGACAACAGCTGGTCTGAGGACTATGGCATTCCTGTCAGCTTCGCCGCCACCGTCGACCGCAGCGTCGTCGACGAACGCCTCAAGCGCGTGCAGGCCAAGCGACTCGACCCCTCAAGCCAGTACGCTCTCATCGCCGCCCGCGAGGCATGGGAGGACGCACAGACCCCCGAGATCGATCCCGAACGTCTCGCCGTCTCCTGGGCCACCGGCATCGGCGGTGTCTGGACGCTGCTCAACGCCTGGGACACCCTGCGCGAAGAGGGCTCCCGCCGCGTCATGCCGCTGACGGTGCCGATGCTCATGCCCAACGCTCCGGCTGCCGCCATCGGCATGGACCTCAAGGCGCGTGCCGCCGTGCAGACCGTTGTCTCGGCGTGTGCCTCCTCGACCGAAAGCCTCGGCCAGGCACTCGACGTCATCCGCTCCGGCAAGGCCGACGTCGTCATCGCCGGTGGTTCGGAATCTGCCGTGCACCCGATCACCATGTCGGCGTTCTCGTCCATGCAGGCGCTGTCCCGCCGCAACGACTCGCCGGAGACCGCATCGCGTCCCTACGACGTCGACCGCGACGGCTTCGTCATGGGCGAAGGCGCTGGCGCGCTCGTGCTCGAAACCGAAGAGCACGCCAAGGCCCGCGGTGCCAAGATCTACGCTGAGATCGCCGGCTGGGGCGTGTCGAACGACTCGCACCACATCACCGCCAACGAGCCCGAGGGCAAGTACGCGCTGCACGCGATGCAGCATGCCGTCGACAACGCCGGCATCGACGTTGCTGACATCAAGCACATCAACGCCCACGCCACCTCGACCCCGGTCGGTGACGTGCCCGAGTCCCTGGCTGTCAACGCGCTGCTGGGTGAGAACGTCTCTGAGGCGCTCGTCTCCGCGACGAAGTCGATGACCGGGCACCTGCTCGGCGGTGCGGGCGCAGTCGAGGCGATCCTCGCTGTGCTGGCAACTCACCATCGTGTCGCCCCGCCTACGATCAACATCGAGAACCTCGATCCCGAGATCAAGCTCAACGTCGTCCGCGACACCCCGGCGGATCTGCCCAGCGGAGACTTCGCTGCGCTGACGAACTCCTTCGGATTCGGCGGTCATAACGCCGTGTGCGTCATCAAGACCGTCTGATCGGAGCACAACCGGTTTGCGGTTGGGCGTGTTTCAGGGCCTGCAGTCATCTGCGACTGCAGGCCCTGCTGCATCTGCGTGCTGGCTCGAGCCCCACGTGTGAGCTGGGAGCCCGAGCGTATGAGCCGAGAGCCGAGCGTGTGGGCCAGGGCCAGGACCGCTGGCATCGGTGAGGCAGCCTGCGGGCAGGAGGAAGACACCGAAAGGCCGGATGCACCCCGCAACAGCTGCCGCGATGCCAGCGCTGGTCAGTAAGAGCGCAGGTCTGTGGGTCAGACTGCGGTGGTCAGCCAGCGCACGGGAGCGCCGTCGCCGGCGTAGCGGAAGGCTTCGAGCTCGTTGTCCCATGCCTCGCCCAGGGCGCGCTGCATGAGCGATTCGAGCTTCTCGGGATTGCCGGCTGCACGCTCCATGACCGAGCGGATGATGTCTTCGGAGACCATGATGTTGCCGTGCACGTCGGTGACAGCGTGGTAGATGCCCAGGCGCGGAGTGTGGCTCCAGCGGCCGCCGTCAGCGCCGGGTGAGGGTTCCTCGGTCACTTCGTAGCGCACGCCCTCCCAGCCGCGCAGCGCCGAGGCGATGCGGGCACCGGAGCCTGCTGGGGCACGCCAGCAGATCTCGGCGCGGAACGTGCCGGGCGCGGCCGGTTGCGGCGACCAGTCGAAGGCCGCCTGCGCGCCGATCGCCCCGCCGGCGGCCCATTCGATGTGAGGGCACAGCGCACGAGGTGCTGAGTGGACGAAGAGTACGCCCTGAGTCATATCCATTTCTGCCTCCTGAGCCTTCGGATACGTCTTCCCCTACGATCCGAACAGGAGGATGCCACCAGCATAGACGATCGCCGTCCCTGTTCAAAAGACATCCCCGTCCTGGCGGTCTCGGTTCTCTGCTAATCTGTTGCTGGCCTCGGCCTGCTGGTGCTAAGGCAGGCGATGCTGGCCCCCATAGCTCAGCTGGTTAGAGCAGAGAACTCATAATTCTTTGGTCGTCGGTTCAAGTCCGACTGGGGGCACAGTCGGACAATCATCACCTCCGATCGCGCATATATGAGCGCATCTGGCGGCAGAACGGATTCCCAAAGCGACAACTCCGGCCGGCTCTTCTGCGGCTTGTGCAGAAGTGCTGCAGTCCATCTCTCTGAACATCGGCTTCGCATCAGCGCGGGCGGGTCATCCGGCATCATGCCGGTCGCGGACGCGAAGCCCACCGGGTCTTCACCACAGCGAAACCCCGCCGTCCGGAAACCCCAGGACACCCGGCAGCCCGAGGAGCAGCTCGGCCCCTTGCCGGCACGGCATGATCCGGTGCCGAGCGCGTTCAGCGTTCTGAGTTGACTCGGGTGAGGACCGCCCGTGCGGCGTCGATGCAGGCGTAGCGGTCGGTGGTGATGTAAACATCGAACTCGACTCGGCCCTCAGGCCCTGGGTCGTTCTTCCGAGAGGCAGTGACCATGCCCGACCAGTCCGGTCCCACGACGATGAGCCCGTATTCGTTGCGCAGCGGATCGGAGTGGTCGATGCGCCCGCTGCGCACACCGGGAACCGGTGCGACGTCGAAGCCGCCGGAGAGCATCGCGGAGAACCCACAGACCTGCTGGATAGATGCGAACCGCTCGGCGGTGTCCTCCCACACATCTTCCTGCTCGCCGTAGATGCCGATGATGACGATCGAGCTCGAACCATTGAGCGCGCGGCGCTGGAGCGATTCGAGTTCCGAGCCCACGAGCGCCTCGTCCATGATGAGCGGGTCGTGCTTGAGGCTCTTGCAGATGGAGAACGGGGTGCCCTGCACCAGCCGGTTGCGGGTGAAGTGGTCGACGAGCGGATCGTCGTAGAGCTTATCGACAGGGCTGGGCGCCTCCGTCGGCGCACCGATGAGCGGACCGGTGACATAGCGGGCGCCGATCGCACGCACCTGGCGCATATCCGCCTCAGTCGCCACACCCTCGGCGATGACGACGGCGTCGGTGCGTTCGACGTGAGCGCGCAGCAGGCGGATGAGCTCAGCGAGCTCCCCGCGGTCCTCCATATGCAGCACATCCGGATGCAGGCTCACGACCGAGGGATTGACCAGCGGCAGGAACGCAGCCGTACGCAGATCGGGGCCGATCGATTTCATGCCGATGCCCCAGCCGAGCTGGCGGGCCTGGCGTACCGAGCGCAGCACGGTGGCCGGCGCCCCGGCGATCCGGTCGGGGTCGAGCTGCAGGATGACCGAGCGTTCGGGCTCGTCCGTGCGGTCTTCGAGGGTGACAAGCGACTCGGGTTCAGCCCCGAGGAACAGCCGGGTGGAGGCGCCCAGCCCGGCAGAGGCGGCATCGCGAAGGGCGATCGAGCGCAGGGAGGAATCGAAGTCGCCGATCATGCCGCAGGTGCGCACATCAGCACGCAGGGCTGCGAACTCATCGATGCGGTCGCGGTCGTTCCCAGCGTCCCCATCCGCCCGGGCTGGAAGCACTGTGTAGCCGACGGTCTCATAACTCGACGCCTCTGCGACCGGTGCGAAGTAGCTGTTGACGAGGCCATGCCGGATCAGTCTTTCGATCTCGCCCGACGCCGATACATCGGCGGGTGTCGACAGCACGAGATGTCCTTCCGTTGGCAGCTGAGTCCTGTAGAGCGCTTTCAGTTTCTCACACGCGGCGGACACCGATCACGGCAGAAAGTCATTTATTACAAGACTGATACACGACTGCCGGAAATCGATATCTGCGCCCCTGCAGAAAGGCGCCCACCGCCTCGGGAGCGGAACGCTCAGCTCTTCGGATCCTCGCCGACGATCTCGATCGCACCGGTCATGGCGACGGCCTCGTGGTGGTGTTCTGGCAGGCTGAAGTGCAGTGTCTCTCCCCCGTCGAGGAGGCGCTCGTCGTCCCACACACGGACTTTGACCTTCGAGGTCTCGTGCGAGCGGCTGGTGAGAACGAGTTCGCGTGCCGAGCAGCGCACGTCGATGACCTGGCCCTGGAACAGCACCCGGAAGCGCACACCGGTGAGCTTCTCCGGCAGGCGGGGGCGGAATTCGATGCGGTCGTAGCGGATGAGCACGCCGACGAAGGCACGTACGACGACGTCGACGGTGCCGGCCATCGCGCCGAGGTGAATGCCCTCCTGGGTAGTGCCCCACTGGGTGTCGTGCAGGTCGATGACGAGCGATTCCTGCCACACCTCCCAGGCTTCGGGCCGGCCGATCGAGGCCAGCACGGCGGCGTTGACGACGTTGGACAGGCTGGAACCGTTGGTCGAGCGGGCGGTGTAGTAGTCGACGGTCTGCTCGACCTGGCTCATCGTGTACCGGTAGCCCATCCGGCCGAGTTCGCGGATGAGGCCGTTGGCGCCGAGCAGGTAGATGAGCATCGTGACATCGGCCTGTTTGGACAGCTTGTAGTTGTTCGTGGAGTCGCCCTCGGCCTCCATGATGAGGTCCATGCGGCCGATATTGCCGTACTTCTTGCGGTAGGCGGCCCAGTCGAGTTCGTCGAGGTCGTCGTAGCCGTCGAACTGGCTGATGATGCCATCAGCGTTGAAGGGCACCGCCAGGCGGGCGGCGAGCCGGCCCCACAGAGTGATCTCGGCCGGCTGGATGTTGAGCCGGAAGATGAGGTCCTCGGCGGCATAGGAGGGCAGCAGCCGGAAGATCTCGACCGCATGGCGACATACCCAGGCGGTCATGATGTTGGTGTAGGCGTTGTCGCGCAGCCCTGAGCCGGGCGTGCCGGGATATCCGTCGTGGAACTCATCTGGGCCCATGACATCGTTGATGTGGAAGCGGTCGGTCTCGGCATCGTAGGTCGCCAGTGAGGCGAACAGCCGGGTGATCTCGATGACGAGCTCGCCGCCCTGTTCGGCCAGCCAGCCGACGTCCTCCGTGGCGCGGTAGTGCTGCCAGGCGTTGTAGGCGATCGCCAGGCCGACATGCTTCTGCCGCCAGGAGTTGTCCGGCATCCAGCGTCCGGCCCGCCGGTTGAACAACTCGACTGGAGTCTCCTCACGGCCGTCGGAGCCGGACTGCCAGGGAAACAGCGCCCCTTCGAGTCCGGCTTCGCGGGCGAGGTGGCGGGCGGCGTTGAGCCGGCGCCAGCGGTAGAGCAGCAGCGATTTCGAGATCTCGGGCAGCCGCAGGTTCACCAGCGGCAGCACGAAGAGCTCATCCCAGAAGATGTGGCCGCGATACCCCTCGCCGTGCAGTCCGCGGGCCGGGGTGCCGGTGTCGGCGAAGACGGTGTGCGGGGACAGCGACTGCAGCAGGTGGAAGGTGTGCAGGTGCAGCAGCAGCTGGGTGTTCGAGTCGGCTTCGACCTCGACGTCGAAGCGCTCCCACAACCGCTGCAGGGCAGCGGTGTGCCCGGGCAGCAGGTTCTCGTAGCCGATTGCCGGCAGCCAGTTGAGCTCATCGACCGCGCCTTCGCGCACGGAGGTGAGCGCATCATCACGGGAGTTGACCAGGGCTGTCGTCGTGTCGATGCCGACAGTCGCGCCCTTGCGCATCTCGATGGTGGCATCGGTGAAGATGCCGGCGGGGTACTCGACCGGATGCACCTTCACTCCGGTGTCTTCGTCGGTCTGCCGGACGGTGTGCTCGCCGACGTGGATCTGGGTGCGCTGGGCGATGGCGATGCGCAGCTTGCTCTGGCTCGTCTCGACCTCGGCCAGCAGCGTGCCGTCGGAACCGAACTGCTGGAAGGTCGTCATGAGGTGCTTCTTCGACAGCGCATCGTACTCACGCACGTTGTCGTTGATGACGTTCATGTCGATACCGGTGCGCACAACGATCGGATCGGCGGTGTTGACCGGCGTGATCTGCGTGAGCATCGCTGCGACGTGCTTGCGGTCCATCGACACGAGCCGCTGCTGGCGGATGATGAGCTCTCGTTCCTGCGCGTCACTCAGCGCCAGTTCGCGGGTGAGCACGCCGTTGGCGAACGACAGCGTGCGCTGGCCGCTGACGATCTTCAGCCCGCCGGCGGAGAACCAGTCGCCGTCGGCGAACCGGATGTCGCAGACGTTCCAGTTCGGCAGATTGACCAGCGACTCGTGCTCAAGGTCCCGGCCGTTGACATGGCTCCACAGCCGGTTGAAGATCCCCGCCATGTACGAACCGGGGTAATGGGAGTGCCCAGCCGGCGCCTCGGGAGCGGCTCCGCGCAGCGACATGTACCCGTTCGCCAGCGTCGTCAGCGCCTCCCGGCGGCCCTCATGCTCAGGCTCGAAGCCGGCGAAGCTCAGCTCCCAGGGATCCTGGGGCACGATGCCCAGGTCGAGCTCATTGGCGTCGGTGACGACCACATCCGCCCCGGCTGCCTCCAGATCGGCGCGGTTGCGGTCGCGGGCGATGCCGACGACGAGGCCGAACTCACCAGTGCGGGCGGCCTGGACACCGGAGACGGCGTCTTCGAGCACCGCGCAGTCCCGCGGTGGGAAGCCGAGCAGTTCGGCGGCGGCGACGAACGTGTCGGGGGCCGGTTTGCCGGGCAGGCCGCGGTCGCGGGCGACCTGACCGTCGATGACGACGTCGAAGAGGTCGGCGATGCCGGCGGTCTCCAAAAGCTGCGGGGCGTTGCGGCTGGCGGTCACGAGACCAATCGGGGTGCCGCCCCGGCGCAGCCGCTCGATGAGCTTGACGGTGCCGGAGAACACTTCGATGCCCTCGCGTTCGAGCAGCACAGAGAAGTAGTCGTTCTTGCGCCGGGCCAGCCCGTGGATGGTGTGGGCAGAGGACGGATCGTCATCGTCGCCTTCGGGCAGGAAGATGTTGCGGGCGTTGAGGAAGGTGCGCACACCGTCCTCGCGGGGCCGGCCGTCGACGTAGCGGCGGTAGTCCTCGACCCCGTCGAAGGGGGTGGTGTCGATGTGGTGGCTCAGCGGCAGGTCGCCGCTGGTCACTTCGGGGCTGGCGAGCACGTCGTCGAACAGCCGCTTCCAGGCGATCGCATGCAGAGACGCCGTGTCGGTGACGACGCCGTCCATGTCGAAGATGACCGCTGACCATGGGGTTGTGACGATCGTGTTCATGGTCTCCTGCTCGCTGGACGGGGGATGTGCGGCGCGCAGCGACCGAAGACGCCGGCTTGCGTCTAGCCTAGCGAGTACCCGGCGACACGGCACTCACCGGCAGATGAACGTCCGGTGGCAATCTGCCTGACAGGTCGCCTTGCGCTTTGTGCTTCAGCTGCGCGCCGCGGCCGCGTGCCGACCCTGCCGCCAGTCGACGATGCCGACCACCGCCGAGGCGGTGACGACGATGGCGATGACGGCGAAGGCTGCGCTGAAGGCCGCGGTCCACCCGTAGCCGGCCTGCACGGCGAAGAACACTGAGGTCACGACTGCCAGGCCCATGGCGGTGCCCATCCGCTGCCCGGTCTGCAGCACACCACCAGCGGCCCCGGCGTAGGTGAGCGGCACGTCGACGAGCGCGAGTGTCTGGTTGGGGCTGATGACCAGGCCCTGGGCGATGCCGATGAAGGACACGGCGATGACGACGAGGGCGAAGGGCCAGCCGGCGGTGTCGTGCATGATGACCGAGCCGATGCCGGCCAGCAACCCGAAGAACGCCAGTGCCATGCCGACGAGCACGAGCGGGCGGCCGAGGCGGATGACGTACTGTCCGGCGATCGCAGACGAGATCGCCGAGCAGATCGCAGCCGGCAGGCCGATGAGCCCGGCTTGGAGGGCGGTGAAGCCGAGTCCGTTCTGGGCGTAGACGGCGATGACGACCCACACGCTGGTGGTGCCGAAGAAGTACAGGGAGATGAGCAGAGCACCATTGGCGAAGGTGCGGGTGCGGAAGAGGTCCATGTCGACCATCGGGCTGCGGCCGCGCCGCTTGTAGCGGTTCTCCCACATCACCCAGGCGATGATGAGGGCGATGCCGAGCACGCCGAGGGCGAGGTAGGCAAGTGCTGCCTTGCCGACGAGCAGCGGCACGAGCACGCCGAGGGTGCCCATGCCCAGCAGGGCGACGCCGACGAGGTCGAGGTCGGGTTTGTCACCCGGTGCGGTGGTGGTCTGTGGCGGCTCCCAGGCTGAGCGCGGGAAGAAGATGATCGCCAGGGTCACGGCGAGGATGACGAAGGGCACGTTGATGAGGAAGGACATGCGCCAGCCGAGGTCTTCGCCGAAGAACCGCACGAGCACTCCGCCGAGTGCCGGTCCGACGGCGACGGACACGCCGATCGCTGAGCCCATGAGCCCGAAGGCCTTGCCGCGGGCGGCGCCGGAGAAGTACTGCTGGATGAGCCCGACGACCTGCGGATTCAGCAGCCCGGAGCCGACGCCCATAAGCAGCCGGGCGAGGTTGAGCACGAGCGGGTTCGGGGCGAATCCGGCGAGCAGTGAGGCGATGCCGAAGACGATGAGACCGGCGATGAAGAGCCTGCCGCGGCCGAACAGGTCACCGGCGCGCCCGGCCGGGACGAGGATGACGCCGAAGGTCAGCGTGTAGCCGGTGAGCACCCACTGCAGGGCGGTATTCGAGGCGTCGAGGGAGCTGCCGATGGCCGGCAGCACGACGTTGACGATCGACACGGACAGCAGCGACATGAACAGCGGCACGAGGGCGATGAGGAGGATGCGGCGCTGATCGTCGCTCATCTTCGGAGTCTGCGCTGACCCTGCCTGTGCCTCCGCGTGCCGTTTGTCTGCCATTTCTCCATTCCTACACCCCCGGCCTCTGGCCTGGCAATACTCGCCAGTCACTGCCTCGGGCAGCCAGCGCCTCGTTACGATGGGCGCATGGACAGCTTCCCGCCATCTGCCCCGCACGCCGAGACCGCACCTGCCGCGCGGGGTGCCGGCCGGTACGCCCCGAGCCCGAGCGGCCGGCTGCACATCGGCAATCTGCGCACCGGAGTCCTCGCCTGGCTGTGCGCACACTCCACGGGCCGGGCCTTCCGCTGGCGGATCGAAGATCTCGACCGGGTGCAGGCCGGGGCTGCCGAGCAGCAACTGGCCGACTTCGCCTCACTCGGCGTCACCCCCGATGGCCCGCTCGTCATCCAGTCAGAGCGCACCGAACTGTATGCAGCCGTCATCGAAGCACTCAACACGGCCGGGCTGGTTCATGAGTGCTACTGCTCGCGCAAGGACATCCAGTCCGCGCCCTCGGCTCCGCACACTCCCCCGGGTGCCTACCCGGGCACCTGCCGGAACCTGACCGGGTCTGTCCGTGAGGCTGAGCGCACCCGGCTGGCCGGCAACGGCCGGCAGCCGGCCCTGCGCTTGGATGCGCAGGCGGCAGCCGGGCTGCTGGAGGTGCCGGTGAGCCCGTCCGGTCCCGAGGTGGTGGTCGCCGATGTGCTGCTCGGTGACGTCCGCGGGTTCATCGATGATTTCGTGCTGCGCCGCGGTGATGGTGTGCACTCCTATCATCTGGCCGTCGTCGTCGATGATCTGGCGATGGGCATCGACCAGGTGGTCAGGGCTGATGATCTGGCGTCCTCGACTCCGCGCCAGGTGTTCTTCGCCAGGCTGCTGGACCTCGTCTGCCCGCAGCTTGTCGGCACGGAGTCTGGGCATGCGGGGATCGAGTGGGTGCATGTGCCGCTCGTGCTCGGGCCCGGCGGTCAGCGGCTGGCCAAGCGCGACGGTGCGGTGACCCTCGGCGACCTGGCCAGCACGGGGTTCGACTTCTTCGCCTGGCTCGGCAGCTCGCTGGGCTTCGGTCCGTGGGCTGACCTGGAGCAGGCGCGGGATGAGTTCGACCTGGACGCCATGACCGGCGAGCCTGCGGTCTTCGATCCGGCCGACTGGGCTCAGCCAGCCGCCGACTGAGCCTCGGCGATCACCTGCCGGTAGATCGATTCGAAGGTGTCAAGCGTGTGGCGGACATCGTGGCGGGCCACGAGCCTCCGGGAGGCATCCCCCATCTGCTGCCGGTCCGCAGCGCTCATCGTCAGCAGCCGGGTGAACGCATCGGTCAGCGCCTCGATATTGCGTGGTTCGAACAGGTAGCCGTTCTCGCCATGCCGGCACAGGTGCGGCAGCGCCACCGCATCGGCGAGCACGACCGGCTTGCCGGAGGCCATCGCCTCCAGGGTCGCGATGCTCTGCAGTTCGGCGGTGCTGGGCATGCAGAAGAACGTCGCCTCCTGATAGGCCTTCACAAGCTCCTCGTCGCTGACCTTGCCGCGCAGCCGCACCCGATCGGCCACCCCGAGCTCGGCCGCCTGGGCGCGCAGCGGCTCGGCTTCGGAACCGGCGCCGATGATCTCGGCATGCAAGTTGAGGCTCGGGTCGGCCGCAGCGAGGGCTGCGATGATGTCGCCGATGTTCTTCTCCAGTGACAGCCGGCCGACGAACAGCACCGTCGGGTGCGTCTGGTCGACATCATCGGCTGCGAAGAAATGGGACAGGTCAATACCGCAGGACACCGCCTGGATCGAGCTGCGGAACCCGTTCTCCGTCAGCAGATCGGCTGACAGCTGGGTCGGCACAGTGAGGTAATCGGCCTTCTCGAACGACCGGCGCAGATCCCACCAGGCGGCCGCGCTGCCATAGCGCAGCAGCCGCTCGGAAGCATTGACGTAGGGACGGACGTTGTCGGGCATGAAGTGGTTCGTCGCCACCACCGGGATGCCGCGCTTGCGGGATTCGCTGAGCGCATAGCGGCCGATGACGAAGTGCGCCTGCGTGTGCACGACATCGGGACGGATGAGATCGAGCAGGCGGGACACCTCGGGCTTGGTCTCCCAGGGCATGCAGATCGTCCACGTCGGGTGCAGGTACCAGCGGTGGGAGCGGATGCGGTGGACGAGCACGCCGTCCTCCCACGCCGTCGACGGGGTCTCGGTGGCCGAGGGGCAGATGACGTGCACCTCGTGACCGCGGGCGGCCAGCCCGGTCGCCAGGGTCTGCGCGAAGGTCGCGGCACCGTTGACCTCGGGAGCGTAGGTCTCAGTGGGGATGCAGATGCGCAGGGTGGTGCGGTCAGCCGGGGCAGTGCTCTGCTCGGTCTCAGTCAACGATCGTCCTCATCGGGGTGGGTGCCGTACTTGTCGTTCATGCGCTGGCGCTCCTTGGCCACCACGTCTGGATGATACCGGGACAGTGCGATGACCGCCCAGCAGGCGATCGCCCCGGTGACGGCCATGAGCACGAGCTGGAGGATCGAGGCCTCCATCGCCTCACCGAGCACAATCGAGCCGAGAAGGACTGCGAAGATCGGGTCGATGACGGTCAGCCCGGCGATGACCATCTCCGGTGGCCCGGCGGCATAGGCGGCCTGGACGAACCATGAGCCGATGATCCCGGCCAAAGCGAGGCTGATGACGTTGAACCAGGTGATCCCGCCGAGCCCGGAGTCGAAGAACTGGTTGGAGATGATGTGCACATTCGTCGCGACGGTGGCGAAGAGCAGTCCGGAACCGGTGATGAGCAGCAGCTGCGGTGGGTGGTTGCGCACGAGGATGATGATGCCGAAGACGACGGTGAGCACCAGCGCGATCCAGGCGACGCGATGCGCGCTGGCCCCGTAGTGGACCTCGTAGCGGCCGATGACAGCGGCCACGGCGACGAAGGCGGCAAGGGAGAGGCCACAGGCGGCCACGGCGAGGACGATCGTGCGGGTAAGTGCCAGGCCGCGGTGGACGACGGCGAGGATGACGGCGGTGATGAGTGCGACCGCCCCGATCGGCTGGACGACCATGACCGGGGCGATGGCCAGGGCGATGATGTTGGCGGCGTTGCCGAGGATGAGGACGATGAGCCCGAGCAGCCAGGTGCGGTTTCTGAGGATGCGGGCGAACTCCTGGACCCGGAAGCGGGTGGAGTCCTCCTCGCGCTGGTTGACGCCGCTGTGCTGCAGCAGCGCGGCGTACGCCAGCGCGATCGCTGCGAACAGCGCCAGGCTGATGGCCAGTAGGGTCGTCACCCGGCCAGTGTAGCCCGCGGCCCGCAGGTGAGGTTCACACGGCGCGGGGCGGAGACTCACATGCCGGGTTCAGTCACGCACCCCGCGCCGGGAGACCCTCAAAGCCGGCCTGCCTGGACGTGAGGTACGTCACCGCCGGGGTGATTTGAGAACTGCGCGATCCCGGTGCTAGAGTTGTTTCTCGCGTGATCATCACGATGACGCTATTCCTCCGTAGCTCAGTTGGCAGAGCATTCGACTGTTAATCGAAGGGTCGCTGGTTCGAGCCCAGCCGGGGGAGCCACAGCCCCGCTCCATGTGAGCGGGGCATTTTTGTGCCCACAGGCAGCTGCTCTTGTGCCCGCAGACAGCCGCCGTTCAGTTCAGACGGCCTAAATTCACTGTTCGGCGACGAGTCCGCGGTACTGCGGGAAGCGCTCGAGGTAGCGGTCGACATAGGAGCACATCGGGATGATCTTCTGATCGCGCTCCTGAAGCTGCTGGAGCACCTTGGTCACGAGTGTGCGCGCGTAGCCCTGCCGGCCGAAGGCCTCGTCGATGATCGTGTGCTGGAGTTCGTAGACCCCGGGTTCGGGCATCGTGTAGCCGAGGAATCCGACGAAGGTCCGCTCCGGGCCGGAGAGCCAGAGTTCGAACCGGTCGCGCGAGAGGTTGTCGACGACCTCGACGGGATTGCTGACGAGAACAGGGTCTTCCATGGGGAACTCCTCCTGGGGTCGGTGGTGATGAGTCTAGCTCAGGGATGCTCGCGGCTCAGGGGTTGTTTCTCCCCTGCGACGTAGACCGCGCTGGGGGTGAGGTCGAGCCACTCCTCAGGGTTGAGGTCGAAGGGGTTGCGGTCGTAGAGCTGGAAGTCGGCGTGTGCGCCGGGAGCCAGGGTGCCAAGTGTGTCCTCTTCGAAGGAGGTGTAGGCCGCGTCCGAGGTGTAGGCGCGGATCGCCTCGGCCAGGGTGATGTTCTGTTCGGCATCGAGGACCTGCCCGGTCTTCGTCGTCCGGGTCACTGCCCCGTAGATGCCCTCCCACGGGTTGCCGTTGGTGACCGGCACGTCGGAGTTGCCCGGCGCGATGATCCCGCGGTCGATGAAGGATCGGTGCGGGTAGACCCGCGGCATCCGGTCCCGCCCGAGCACCTTGAGGTAGGAGTCGCCGAGGTGGTAGATGAATCCGACAGAGGAGCAGGCGATGATGTTCCATTCGGCGAGGAAGTCGAGGTCCTCATCGGCCGGCAGGGTGCAGTGTTCGATGCGGGTGCGCCGGGTGCGCACCGCCTCGTCGTCACCGATGTTCTTCAGCGCGCGCCGGGCTTGTGCGATGGCGGCGTCACCGATGCTGTGGATCGCCAGGCGCAGCCCGCCTGCCACCGCCTCGCGTAGGTGCCCGGTCAGCGTCTCATCATCGATGTAGAGGATCCCGGTCTCGTCGCTGTGCTCGTACGGGCAGCACAGTGCGGCGGTCTTGCCTCCCACTCCCCCGTCCAGGACGAACTTCGCACCCTGGATGCGCATCCAGTCATCACCGAGCCCGCTGGTGACTCCGGCGGCAAGGGCGGCGTCGAGGATCCCGTCGTAGCCCATCTGGGTCAGCGCCCACAGCCATGGCCGCAGGCGGATGCTCAGCTGCCGGCTGTCGGCGAGCTTGGTGTACAGGCGCAGGTCGGTGCGGCTGGTGGACATGTCATGGACGGTGGTGATGCCCCAGTCGAGGAACTGCTGCTGGGCGCGGGCGAATCCGCCGGACAGTTCGTCGGGTTCGTAGTCGGGGACGGTGATGAGGTCCATCGCCTTCTCCTGGCACAGCCCGGTGAGCCGGCCGCTGCCGTCCTTCACGAGCCGTCCGCCTGCCGGATCCGGGGTATCTTCGTCGACGCCGCAGACTTCGAGTGCCTTTGAGTTGACCAGCAGCATGTGCCGGCAGGTGCGGGTGAGCACAACCGGATGATCCGGTGCCGCGGCGTCGAGGTCCGCGCGTGTGGGCATCCGGTCGTCTTCCAGGTATGTCTCATCCCAGCCAGCTCCGCGGATCCACCCGCCGGGCTCAGCACCGTTCGCAGCGTCGCGGATGGCTTTCTGGATGTCGGCGATGCTGTCGACGACATCGGGGCGCACATCGACCTGCAGGAGGGTCCGGCCGTACATGCTCGGGTGCCCATGGCTTTCGATGAACCCCGGCATGACGCACTGGCCGTCGACATCGATGTCCTTACCAGCATGTGCGACTGCGGCATCGTCTCCGATGGCGGTGATCCGGCCGTTGCTGACGTGCAGCGTGGTCGGTGCGGTGAAGTGGTCCGCGGCAAACAGGCGCGCATTGCGCAGCGTGATCTGGCTCATGCTCCCACCCTAATGCAGGTTTGCCTGCGCCTGGCGTGGTCACGGTGTCGGCGGTGGGGTCATCTCGACGTCGCTGCCGAAGGCCGCCTCGACGGCGTAGGACCATTCGCCGTCGTCGGCCGCACCGGCGATCCCATCGGCGATCGCCTCTGCCAGGGCGGGGTCCTCGGTGCGCATCCGGATCCAATATCCTGCCGGGCGCAGCCGGTTCTCGCTCAGCGTCAGCGCCTGCGGGTCCTGCGCGGCGAGTGCCTGCAGGTCGAGGTCGGGTCCGACGACGGCATCGACGTCGCCGGCTGTCAGTGCGGCGGCGCAGTCGGTCAGCGATTCGCGTTCGACGACCGCAGCGGTGGTCTCGGCCTCGATCGCCTGCTTCCCCGGTGAGTCGGGTAGTGCGCATACCTGCTGGTCGGTCAGCTTGCTGAACTGGGCGAGATCTGATGCGGCCGGGCTCAGCAGCGCCTGACCCCCGAGGTGGTAGGGCCCGGCCAGGTCGGCTGGGATCGTGTGATCGTCGGTGGACGGGCCCTCGGTTGCGCTGCCCTCGGTGGGTTCGCTCGCGTCCTCGCCAGGCTGCGCGGTGTCCGCCGCCGAGTCGGTGGCGTCGGTTCCGGGCTCCGGTTCGAGTCCCTCGATGGGCTGTCCATCGGTATCGATGAGGAGGTCGGCTGCCGGTTGATCGCCGTCGAGCAGGGACATCGGGTCTGCCGATGCGTCGACCCACGTGATCTGGTGGGCTGCGAAGCCGAGACGCCCGGCGATGAGGCTGCCGATCTCGACATGGAACCCGGCGGGCACCGTCTTCCCTGCTGAGAGATATCCCAGTCCCGGCTGGTCGAAGGGCACGCCGATGCGCAGCATCGCCGCATCATCGGCTTCCGTCCAGATCGGGCTGTCCTTGACGGCGGCCTCGGTGTCGACGGTGTAGTCGTGGGCCGGCTCGCTGCTGCTGCCGGAGTCATCGGTGATACCGCAGCCGGTGAGGAGCAGGGCGCTTCCTGCGAGCGCGGCTGCGGTGGAGAGCCTGCGGCGTGGCCTGGTGTCAGAAGTCGGCACGCGTCATCACCGGGATCACGTGATAGGCCGGTTCCTCGTAGGGGTGGGCGGCGAGCATCGCGTCGAGTGCCGCCGCGGCGGTCTCAGCTGGGCAGATGACTTCGATGCGCTCTTCGGCGACCTCCTCGGGGGTGCCGATGTCGCCGATCGTCGGGTTGGCGCCTGCGCCTGGGGTGAAGCGGCCGGTGCCGCGGCTGGAGAAGGAGCAACCGGTGTAGTCGCCGATGGCTCCGGCCCCGCCTGCAGCCAGTGCTGCGCGCACGGCATCAGCGGAGTCGATGGGCGTGTAGACGACGATGACGCAGTTCGACATGAGCCCAGCCTAGCCGCTGCCCAGGCTGCTGCCGGTGCGGCAACACGCCCTGAGTGTGAGAGCCCGGTCAGCTGCCGGTGAGCACCTCGGTGAGCACGGCACCGGCAGATGCCGGGTCGTCGTCGGCTGGTTCGACGATGACGGCTGCGACGAGTCCGCCGCGCTGCCCGATCGCCCACGGGCCGACCGTGCCGGTCTCGCCCTCTGCTGTGCCCGCGCTGCCGGTGAGGTCGACGAGGTGGGGTTCGAGGAGTTCTTCCAGTGTCTGGCGTTCGTCCTTCGTCAGGCTCTCATCGGGTGCCGGCGATGGCAGGTCCTCTCCCCCGGCCGACTGCACGAGGCTGGCCGCTGGCTGCTGGCCGGTGAGCACCCGGGCTGCGGCGATCGCGACAGACACCGGGCTGCCGGTCGGCTGCCCGCCCGTCGACACGGCAGCCGGCATGCCCAGGTCGACCCGCTCGATGCCGAGCGCCGCGAGCACCTCGGACTCAGCGGCTCCGCGTTCCTTCGCCAGGGCTGTTGTGAGTGCGTGGGCGGGTGAGTCCGGATAGCTGCCGTTCAGCGCCCGGTCGAAACCTGAGTCCCCGCCGGCGTTGGCGACTGCGCGGACTTCTCCGCTCACGGAGTCGATGACGACGATGCCCACTGGTGCACCGGCGGATGCGGCGGCTTCATCGGCACGCTGCTGAAGATCGCGTTCGATCGAGGTCGTCACCGGCGGGGCCGGCACGGCATCGACGCTGAGGATCGTCTCGCCATCGACCTGCAGGTCGACACCGGCGCGGCCGGAGAGCTCCGCTTGGTACAGCTTCTGCAGACCCGACTGGCCGACGAGGTCGCCGTCGCGCAGCAGCGGGTCCTCCTCCAGATCCTCGGCAGTCGCAGCACCCACCCGGCCGAGCAGCAGGGGCGCCAGCCCGCGGTGCACGGGCACGGACATGTCCTGGCTGCGGAACACGGTGCCGGGGATCGGGCGCAGCTCATCGGCGATATCGCGGTAGTCATCAGCGCGGATCGTGACGACCGGGACGAAGGCGTGTTCGGCTGCCGCTTCGATGCGGCTGGTCAGCGCTTGGGCGTCGATGTCAGTGATCCCGGCGAGTGCGGCTGCGGTGTCGTCTGCTGTCTGGGCGGGATCATCGGTGCGGGCCGGTTCGACCCCGACACTGATGACCGGTTCGACGCTGGTGAGCACTTCATCGCCGGATCCGAGGATCTTCGCCCGCGGCGCTGCTTCGACCTCTGCGGTGATCTCAGCGTCGTCATGCAGCTGCGGGTGGACGACCTCAGGCCGGTACTCGGCCTTCCACGACAGCTGGTCCTTCACCACATCGACCTCGGAGGTGTAGGACCAGTCCGGGACCTGGGTGCGTGAACGCGGGTTCGTCAGCCACGCCCACGACAGGGTCGCCCGCTGCCGGGACGAATCGATCTCGGCAAGCTCGATGACCTTCACGGCCACCGGTGCGTGCAGGCCGGCAGGGCGCAGCTGGTGCTGGAGCTGATCGTGTGCCCGGCCGGCGGCGGCCGGATCCGTCCAGGGACCTGCCGCCACGGCGTCATCGGCGAAGGACTGTGCGGCGCGCTTGGCTGTGTCGAGCGGGGAGGAGCCCAGCTGCGGATTGATGCCGGCGATGATGATGAGCACCGCCGCCATGGCTGCCGCCGCAACAGCGGCGAGCACCCAGCCGGTGCGCGTGACTCGGGCCATCTCGTCTCCCCCATTGATCCGGTCGTCTCCAGACCGTGCTCTCCGGCTGCTGCCGGGATGCTGGAAGCCGCCGCTGTCAGCCTAGCGTGCCCCACACCTCGGGAGCGGTCGTCCGACACCTCGGTCACCAGCCCGTGAGACAGGCGGCGCAGGGGTGGACGGGTTGGTACAGTTTCTCCAATCCACATAGAGCCCCACGTCACACAGAGGATGTGAGCAGCATGCCAGCTCCCGCGATCTCCGCCGGTCATGTGATCGTCAAGTCACTGGCCGCCCATGGCGTCAAGCGCGTCTATGTCGTGCCCGGCGAGAGTTTCCTCGACGTGCTCGATGGGCTGCACGACTCGCCGATCGACACTGTCGTGTGCCGCCATGAGGGTGGGGCGGCCTACATGGCTGAAGCCGACGGCAAGCTCGGAGAGCTGCCGGGCATCGCGATGGTCACCCGCGGGCCGGGCGCGGCGAATGCGCACGTGGGCCTGCACACCGCCTGGCAGGATTCGACGGCGATGGTGCTCTTCGTTGGGCTCATCCCGTTCGAGCACCGCGAGAAGGAGGCCTTCCAGGAGTTCGACCCTAAGGCGTGGTTCGACACCGGCGCCAAGCGCGTCATGATCCTCGACCACCCGGAGCGCGCCTCCGAGATTGTGGCCGAGGCGATGTTCGCTGCTGTGTCCGGCCGTCCTGGCCCGGTGGTCGTCGGGCTGCCGGAGGACATCATCACCCAGCCGAATGACGGGATCATCCACCCGCAGATCCCCGTCGCGCAGGGCGGCATGACCGTCACCGACTGGAAGGCGCTGAAGTCCGCACTCATGGAGGCTGAGCGGCCGCTGTTCGTCTTCGGCGGCAACGACTGGACCGATGAGGGTGCCGACACCTTCACCCAGTGGCTGGAGTCGCACAATCTGCCGGCAGCTGCCGAGTGGCGCTGTGAGGGCACCGTCCCGTTCGGCTCGCCGAGCTATGTCGGCCCGCTGGGCTATGGGCGCCCGCAGCACACCCACGAGGTGCTCGACGGCTCCGATCTGCTCGTCTTCGTCGGCACTGTTCCCGGTGACGTCATCACTGATGGGTTCACCGCCCGGCAGAACTGGGAGCGCAAGAACTTCATCGTCACCATCGACCCGTCGCTGCGCGGACGCTCAGGACCGGTGACCCACCAGATCGTGGCCAAGCCCGATGTGTTCGTCCGTGATCTCGTGCGCATGGATCTGCCGGTGTGCGATTCGTGGCGGACGTGGACGAATGAGCTGCGCGCCAAGCAGGTCGAGTTCTCCACCCCGCCGTCAGCTGAGCCCGGTGACGGGCAGGCGAAGATGACGACGATGATGGCCAATCTCGTCAAGCGTCTCGATGAGGATGCGATGGTGACCTTCGGTGCCGGTGAGCACACGAACTGGGCGCACCGCTACTTCCCCACCAACGGCTATGCCTCGATGATCTCGGCCCGCAACGGCTCGATGGGCTACTCGGTACCATCGGCGGTGGCGGCGAGCCTGCAGTACCCGAAGCGGCAGGTCATCTCGATCGCCGGTGACGGTGAGTTCCTCATGAACGCCCAGGAACTCGCCACCGCCAAGCAGTACGGCGCCACCCCGCTCATCATCGTGATGGACAACCAGGAGTACGGCACCATCCGCACCCATCAAGAGCGGGCGTACCCGAAGCGGGTCTCGGGCACGCAGCTGGAGAACCCGGACTTCGCGCTCTTCGCGCAGGCCTTCGGCGGCTTCGGCGTCCGGGTCGAGCAGGACAAGGACATCCCCGGTGTCCTCGATGAGGCGTTCAAGGCAACTGAGAACGGCCAGTTCGCCGTCATCCACCTCATCGTCGAACAGCGCGTCAAGGCCTACTGAGCGACAGCGCGTCAGCTGAAGAAGCGGCTGGCGAATCCGGGCACCGGGTTCGCCGCCACTTCGGCTGTGGTCCCCGTCTGGACGACCGCTCCGTCGTCGAGCACGATGACCCGGTCGGCCAGCGCCTCGACATCGGCCCGATCATGACTGATGAGCAGCGCGGTGGCATCACCGAGCAGCTCGGCCAGCAGCGCGCGGATGTGCGGGACACTGTCGCGGTCGAGGGCTGACATCGGCTCATCGAGCAGCAGCAGATCCGGCTCAGCGATCGCAGCCCGGGCGATCGCCGCCCGCTGCGCCTGACCGCCGGAGAGCTGGTGCGGCCGCCTGTCCTCCATACCGGTCAGATCGACGCGCTCAAGCATCTCCACCGCCCGGGCGTGGGCGTCGCGCCGGGCCACCCCACGGCAGCGCAGCGCGAAGGCGACGTTGTCGGCAACCGTCATGGTGGGAAACAGCAGCGGGGCCTGCGCCAGCTGCACGATCCCGCGTTTGTGAGACGGCACCCGCACCTTCCGGCCTGTGGTGCGCACAATCGGGCGATCACTCAGGGTGATCTCCGCCTCGGGCGGGGTCAGCAGCCCGGAGAGCACATCGAAGGTCGTCGACTTCCCGGCCCCATTTGGCCCGATGAGGGCAGTCGTCGAGCTGGCCGGGACCGCGATGTCGATGTCGAGTCCGCGAGCCGGCAGGGTGATCTCAGCATGCAGTTCGCTCATGCGCGCGCCTGCTTCGGGGTGCGGTAGGTGGCCACGACGATAGTGAAGGCGATGATCATGAGCACAACCGACAGCGCGATCGCCTGGGCCGGGTCGGTTTCGCGGGCCAGGTAGATCTCCAGCGGCATCGTGCGGGTGCTGCCCTGCAGCGATCCGGCAAAGGTCAGGGTGGCGCCGAACTCGCCGAGTGCCCGGGCGAAGCACAGCACCGTGCCCGAGGCGAGGGCTGGGGCGAGCACCGGTATCGTCACCGTCAGCAGAGTGCGGGTGGGGCTGGCACCCAGGCCCGCGGCGATGCGCTCATAGCGCGGGTCGGTGCTGCGCAACGCGCCTTCAAGCGTCATGACCATGAAGGGCAGCGACACGAAGGTCTGGGCGAGCACGACAGCGATGCCGGTGAAGGCGATCGAGATGCCGCCTGCTTCGAGGTAGCGGCCGATGAGGCCCACGCGCCCGAAGGTGTACAGCAGTGCGATGCCGCCGACGACCGGCGGCAGCACCAAGGGCAGCAGGCCCAGCGAGCGCAGCACTCGCCGGCCGGGGAACCGGGTGCGGGCCAGCACGAAGGCCAGCGGCACTCCGCCGAGCACGCACAGCACAGTAGCCGCCAGCGAGGTCTGCAGCGACAGGCGCAGGGCAGTCAGCGCCGAATCCGAGCTGATGAGCTCCCACAGGGACGCGTAGGGCACCTGCGTCAGCAGCCCAATGATGGGCACGATGACGATGGCCGCCCCGCAGGCTGCGGGCAGCCACAGCCAGCGCGGCAGACCAGCGTGACTCACGGTGCGCCGAAGCCGGCGTCAGCCAGCGCTTCCCGGCCGGTGTCGGAGAGCACGTAGTCGACCCACTGCTGGGCGGCCTCGGCGTTCTCCGAGGACTTCAGCACACCGATCGGGTAGTCGTTGATGACATCGGAGGACTCCGGGAAGTCGACGGCGGTGACGTCATCGCCGGCACCGGTGGCGTCGGTGACGTACACGAGTCCGGCGTCAGCCTGGCCTGAGGTGACCTTGCCGAGCACATCGGTCACGGCGTTCTCCTCACTCACCGGCTTGAGCTCGACGTCGGCGAGTTCGGCGACCTCCTGGGTGGCGGCACCGCAGGGCACCTCGGGTGCGCAGATGACCAGTGAGATGTCATCGGCGCTCAGGCTGTGCAGGTCTTCAACGCCCCTGGGATTGTCCGGGGCGGTGACGATGGTGAGGGTGTTGGTGGCGAACATCTGCGGCTGGTCTTCCATCAGGTCCTCATCAGTCATCTTGTCCATGTTCTTCTCATTGGCGGAGGCGAACACATCGGCCGGCGCCCCGGCCTGCATCTGGGCGACGAGGTCGGAGGAACCGCCGAAGGAGAAGTCGACGGAGGTCCCGGTCTCCTCCTCGAAGGACTCGCCGAGGTCGGCGAAGACCTGGTTGAGCGAGGCGGCGGCGAAGACGGTGATGGAGCCGCCGTCGGACTCGGCGCCGATGCCTGACCCGGCGCTGTTGCCGGATCCGCGGGAGCAGGCGCTGAGCATGAGGGCGGCAGCCGCCGTGAGCGCACCGGTGGTGATGAGCGTCGATTTCATGAGTGTGGCTCCCTTGCTGCGTGTCCATGCTGGCAGCAGTCCGCGCCAGCTTGAGCACACCGTAGCACTGCATGTGCGTTCGATGTGCAGGATTCCACACGATGATTAAGAGTCTCTTTTCATCTCGACCCGCAGATGCGGATCTATAGAGGTCTGGGCGGGTGCGCCTGCACACACGCGCCGCACCCGAGTCAGCGCTTCGGCATCTCCAGCAGCACCTGGGTGGCCTTGACGACGGCGGTTGTGACGTCGCCGACGGTGAGCTCAAGCTCCTCGACGGCCTCGGCCGACATGAGCGAGACGACCCGGTACGGACCGCACTGAACATCGACCTGGGCCATGACGCCGTCCTTCTTCACGGCGGTGACGAGACCGACGAACCGGTTGCGGGCCGAGGACTGCACAGCGGCCGGATCCTTCGGCACGACCGCGGTCGCGCGGGCCAGCTCGGCGAGTTCAGCTCCATCGACGACGGCGCGCCCGCTGCTGTCGAGGCGCTGGGAGAGCTTTCCGGCGTGGATCCACCGGCGAAGGGTGTCATCACTGACCCCCATGAACAAAGCAGCATTGGAGATCCGCAGATCAGCCATGGCTCCGCCTTTCCATTGATCGGGGTGACTGGTTCAGGCTTCAATCATTCTGCCACGCCAGCACGTCACATGCAGACCTGACTATATAGCGGATTTCATCCGCTGCACACATGAGCCGACATGCGGACCGCTCCCGGCAAGAGGATGGCCTCGATGCTGCTCTCCACTGTGCCACGATGGGGGTATGCACGACGATCTCTCTCCAGCGGATTTTCCGCTCACCACGACGGACAAGCTGCGCTATTCCGACACCGACAGACAGGGCCACATCAACAACGCGGTCTTCGCGACGTTCTTCGAAACCGGTCGCGTCGAGATCATCTCCCAGATCGAGCAGCACGCCGAGGTCGCCGACCGCGAATTCGTGCTCGCGCGGATCACGATCGACTATCTGCAGGAAGTCCACTGGCCGGGCACCGTGACGATTGGCAGCCGGATCAGCCGGGTCGGCTCCTCCTCGCTGACGGTCGAACAGGTGATCGTCGTCGACGAGGCCGTGTGTGCGCGAGCCGAATCGGTGATGGTGCAGATCCGCACAAGCACCCGCCGCTCCGAACCGTTCGACGATGCAGCGCGGGAGTTCTTCGACACCCTGAGCTGAGCGGTCACCGACACGCCCGTTGAGGTTTCCAAGCGCGTGAGTGTCGGCATAAGCTGGATGAACGAAGGAGGCGATGACCATGACGAAGAGCGGACAGGAATCGAGCAGCTCAGGCTCGAAGGGCCTCGACAAGATCGAAGAGGCCGCCGAGAAGGTGCTTGGCGACGCGCAGGTCGGCAAGGGCGAACGCGTCGGCTATGTCGAAGACGATTCCGAGGCGCGCACTGCCGCGACTGCGGCAGCACACGGAGATGAGGCGATTCTGCAGGAAGACGGCACCCACCTCATCATCAGCAAGACCGAAGGCGATCCACCCGTCGACACCTGGCGGCACTGAATCGCAGCACTGGGCAGAGCCCGTCGGATCACCGGCGGGCTCTGCTGCTGCCCACCGGGTCTCCCAGCGGGATTCGCTACAGTGAAGCAGCGCGCTCCGACGCGCCGCCTCGCCCTGTCCCCTCCCGCTGCTGACCCGATAGCGAATCCTCCATATGCACTCTGCACCGTTTTCCCCGCGCCGCGAGCGCGCCTCCCGCATCCTTACAAGCGTCTATCTCGCTGCCGCCTTCTGCGCGCTGGCGATCTGGCTGCTCGATCGGCTGGCGCCGGGACTGGGCTTCTGGCCGGGCATCGTGTTCGGCACCTTCATCACGCCGCTGGCACCGAACCCGGCATCGATCGTCACCCTGTTCATCCTGGCGTGGATGCTCATGCGGCGGATGCGGCTGGCACTGGGCATCATCATCGCCTTCGAGCTCCTCGGCCTGCTCGCCGCCAGCGGTGTCCTCGTCGCCGCCGCCAACGACCACCTCGGCATCGAGACCACGGCGATGCTCGTCGCGATCGTCAGTCTGCACATCCTCAGCCTCATCGCCTCACTGGCGATCATCGCCCTGGGCATCTGGCTGCTGCCGATGTTCCCCGCCCGCGTCGGCTTCACCGCCGGGCTGCGCGCGAGCATCGTCTTCATCATCGGCGGCCTCGTCACCCTTGCCTACGCCGTCATCGCCTCGGCGCTGACGATCCACGATGCCGAGTTCGGCTTCGACGCGGTGACCGCTGCACTGCTGCGGGCCTTCTCGGCGGGTGATCCCGACCAGTTCGATGTCAGGCATCTGCCGTTCTGGGTGCCGGTGACGATCTCGACGCTGACGGCGGTGACGATCTTCCTCACCGTCTACGTGCTGCTGCGGCCGACCCGCACGCCGGGCTCCTGGCATGCGGCGCAGGAAATCCGGCTGCGCACCCTCCTCGAGCGCTTCCCGGGTGAGGACTCGCTGGCGTACTTCGCCACCCGCCGCGACCGGGATGCGATCTTCTCCCCCGGTGACGACGCCGCGGTGACCTTCCGCCAGCAGGGCTCCCACAGCCTCGCCGGCGGGGACCCGCTGGGCAATCCGGCGCATTGGGGGCAGGCGGTCGATCGCTGGATCGCCCACGCCCACTCCTTCGGGCAGGTCCCGGTGGCCTGTTCGGTCTCCGAAGCCGGCGCCCGCGCCTTCGCCGCACGCGGCTTCTCGATCATCCCGATGGGCGATGAGGCGATCATCCGCCCGCAGCAGTTCGATCTGCACCTCTCAGGCCTGGCTGAGGTCGCCCGCGCCGCCAAGCGCGTCGCCCGGGCCGGTGTGTCGATCCAGGTCAGGCGGCTCTCCGAGCTGCCCACCGCGGAGCTGCAGGAGTGGGGCCGGTGCGCTGAGAGGTGGCGTGGCGGGGAGGCCGACCGCGGGTTCACGATGGCGCTGAATCGCTGGGGCGATCCCGCTGACGCTGACACCGTCATCGTCACCGCCGCCGGCGCCGAGGGGCCGGTCGGGCTGCTGAGCTTCGTTCCCGTCGGCTCTGGGCTGAGTCTCGATGTCATGCGCCATGACCGCCGGCTGGCCCCCAACGGCATCACCGAGGCGATGGTCGCAGCACTCGTCGGCTGGGCTGAGGAGCACGGCATCAACGAGGTGTCGCTCAACTTCGTGATGTTTCGCCGCGTGTTCTCCGAAGCCGAACGCGTCGGACGCAGGCCGAGCGTTGACTTCCAGTCCCGGCTGCTCGGCTTCTTGGACCGCTACTTTCAGCTCGAATCGCTGTACCGCTCGAACAAGAAGTACCTGCCCGACTGGCGTCCGCGCTATCTGTGCGTACCGGTCTCCGGTGCCCTCGCCCCGGCCGCGCTGGCCTTCTCGATGGCGGAGGGCTTCCTGCCGGAGGTGTTCGGCCGGCCGGCAGCCGGTGGTGAACTCAACGACTCCGAGCTGCAGGAGCTCAGCGCAGCGCTGAGCGCGGTGCGGGCTGAGCGGATGCCGCAGCAGGCCCGCCGTGCACCGGTGACGCAGCACCGCATCGCCCACGCCGCGCAGCTGCAGGCGGCCGGCCTGCCGCCGTATCCGATCGGGCTGCGGGCACAGCGGTCGCTGGCCGAGGTCGGCGGGATCGATGCGTGGCCCGACGAGGTGCCGGTCAGCGGCCGGATCCGGCATCTGCGCCGGCACGGCGGTGTCGTCTTCGCCGACCTCATCGACCGTGACGTGACCGTGCAGGTGGTGCTCGAGCGCGACAGCCTCGACGGTGACTTCGCGGCACTCACCGATGCTCTCGACACCGGTGACATCGTCGTGGTCACCGGCCGGCGGGGGCGCTCACGCACCGGCACCCCGTCGGTGCTCGCCACCGGGCTGACGCCGGCGGCCAAGGCGCTTGTGCCGATCCCGTTCGAGGGCATCGGCAATGCGGAGTTCCGGGCCCGGCACCGATCTCTCGATCTGCTCGTCAACCCGGCAGCGCTGCGCCTGCTCGAAACGCGGTCGCAGGTGATGGCGACCACCCGCCGGGTGCTGACCGAGCGCGGCTTCGCCGAGGTCGAGACGCCGGTGCTCAACACCGTTCACGGCGGTGCGACTGCCCGGCCCTTCCACACCTACATCAACGCCTATTCGACTCCGCTGACCCTGCGCATCGCCCCAGAGCTGTACCTCAAGCGTCTCCTCGTGGCAGGTTCCGGGCCGATCTTCGAGCTGTCGCGCAACTTCCGCAATGAGGGTGCCGATGCCACCCACAACCCGGAGTTCACCGCGCTCGAGGCCTATGAGCCGTTCTCCGACTATGTCGATATGGCCCACCTGACCCAGCACCTCATCCAGACGGTCGCAGCATCCATCCACGGCAGCCCGCAGCTGCCGCTGCTCACCGGAGAGGCTGATGACAGCGGAGCTCCGCTCAAAGAGCTGACCGATGTCTCCGGTGACTGGCCACTGGTGCCGGTGTGCGAGGCACTGTCGCAGAGACTGGACACACCGATCTCTCTGGACACCGATATGGAGGTCCTCATGGAGCTCGCCCGCGCCCACGGCATCGAGCTGACTCCGACGATGGGTCCCGGAGCGATCATCGAGGAGCTCTACGGCGAACTGGTCGAAGCCGAGACCGTCACCCCGACCTTCTACTGCGATTTCCCTGCTGAGTCGTCGCCGCTGACCGGACCGCATCGTTCCAAGCCGGGTCTGGTCGAACGCTGGGACCTCGTCATCAACGGCATGGAGGTCGGAACAGCGTATTCGGAACTGGCCGATCCCATCGAACAGCGCCGCCGCCTGACTGAGCAGTCGTGGAAGGCCGCCCATGGTGATGCCGAGGCCATGGAGATCGATGAGGACTTCCTCGCCGCCCTCGAAGCTGGTATGCCGCCGGCAGGCGGTCTGGGCATCGGCATGGACCGGCTCGTCATGCTCATGACCGATACGACCGTCCGGGAGGTTCTGACCTTCCCGTTCGTCCGGCCCCGGCGCTGAGGCCCTTCAGTCGGTACCGCACCTGGCTGCCGGGTCGCCGCCGGTCTGATGAGCGCTGAGCCCCTACAGCAGGACGACCCCGGCAAGGCCCGCAGCGATGACAACTACCCAGGCCGGGGCTCTCCAGGCACTGAGGGCGACGAATGCTGCCGCGCCGAGGACGAGCGTCAGCGGTGAGGTGATCGCGGTGGTGAAGACCGGGTGATAAAGGGCTGCTGCGAGGATGCCGACGACACCTGCGTTGACCCCGGAGAGCACGCGGCGGGCCAGCCGGTGCCCGGCAAGCGCCTGCCACAGCGGCAGCGTGCCGATGACGAGCAGCGCTGCCGGCAGGAAGACCGCGCCCAGCGCGATCGCCGCGCCCACCGCTCCCGTCGCCGAGGTGGTGCTCACCGTGCCGAGGTAGGCGGCGAAGGTGAACAGCGGGCCGGGCACCGCCTGGGCGGCTCCGTAGCCTGCGAGGAAGGCATCGCCTGACACAATCCCGGCGGGCACGAGTTCGGCCTGCAGCAGCGGCAGCACGACATGCCCGCCGCCGAACACGAGCGCGCCGGAGCGGTAGAACACATCTGCCAGCTGCAGCGCATCGCTGCCGGTGAGCCGCGCGATGGCCGGCAGCCCGATGAGCAGGACGGCGAAGAGGATGAGGCTGCCGGCGGCCACCGGCATCGGCACACGCACCCGGAACGGGTGCCCCTGCCCGCCTGAGGCGTCTGCCGCCTCGGGGTCGGCCGGACGCAGCCAGATGAGCCCGGCGATGCCGGCGAGGACGATCGCAGCGACCTGCGCCCATGCGGTGGGCACGAGCAGGGCGATGGCCAGGGCGGCGACCGCGAGGCTCGCCCGCGGTGCGTCGGGAACCAGCGAGCGCGCCATGCCGAGCACCGCATGCGCGACGACGGCCACGGCTGCGACCTTCAGGCCGGTGAGCCAGCCGGCATCTCCGAGGTCGCCGAGTGCATGGATGCCGAACCCGAAGGCCGCCAGCACGAGGGCAGAGGGCAGGGTGAAGGCGATCCAGGCGGCGAGCATGCCGGCGAAGCCGGCGCGCTTGAGGCCCAGCGCCATGCCGACCTGGCTGGAGGCCGGGCCCGGCAGGAACTGGCACAGCGCGACGAGATCGGCATAAGCGCGGTCGCTGAGCCAGCGGCGGCGCTCGACGAAGGCCTCACGGAAGTACCCGAGGTGGGCGACCGGACCGCCGAAGGAGGTGAGCCCCAACCGCAGGAAGACCCAGAACACCTCGGTCACGGAACCCCGGTGTGCAGGCTCGGAGGTGGGCTGGCGGTCAGGCGATGAGGCGGAAGCTGGCATGCCCGCTATTCAACGTCAGGCAGGTGAACTCCAGGCGAACGACGCCGGCGTCAGCGCACGGGCTGACGCAGGATGGTCCGGCGCCGCTCAGGTGCGGTGCGCCGGAAGTCGGACAGGTAGATCTCGTGATGCCGGCCGCTGGGCTGCATGCCAGCGGCGGGAATCACCGTCTCGTGCAGTTCGGCCAGCACGCCGGCTTCGTCATCGAAGCTGCCGATGTGCAGGGTCTGAAAGCATGTGCCCTCCGCAAACTCGCCTGCGCGCAGACTGCCGATGAGCGGGAGCGCTCGGCCCTTCTTCTCTGCTTTCCGGCGTACCGCAGTGATCGCAGCATCGATATCGTCTGCGGTGAGCCAGTCGGGAACCATGAGCATGAGCGTCCACTGCCACTGCGTCTCGTCCCGGGCGGTGGTGAAGGCTGTCATGTCCTCAGCCCACCAGCGACCCTCCAGCGGTGGGACGACATAGTCGCGGCCATACGTGTCCCTCGAATGGAACTTCAGTGTGTAGGCCACCGGGTAGAGGACCTCGATGGCCGCAGTGAAAGCCGCTGACGTGTTCGGGTCGCCGGCACCGTCGAGCATGAGATAGGTCGTCGCCGGCACGTCGAGCCGGTCGAATCGGCCGGAGCGTGCGCGGTAGCGCTCCATCGTCTTCTTGAAGTCGACCTTGGCGCTCACAGCGGCCTCTCCCATCTGCCCGTCACTGCCGCGGTTCGGTGAGCGTGAGCCGGCCGCGGACATCGCGTCGCCAGCGGTTCTCGCGCGAGTCGGTGAACTCGATTCCGACGACCCCGTACTTGCGCGCGTCTGCCAGCGGGGTCGTGCTCTCAAACGAGTGCTCCCCCTGCAGGAACACCCATGAGCGCTGATGGTCCAGAGCGTCGAGCTCCTCGGCTGCGCTCGTGAGGATCCGCTGCCGTGCATGCTCTCGCAGGACCTTGATCCACTGTCCCGGCGGCAGTGTCGGCACCTCGGCTCGGACAGCAGCGACATCCGTGTCCGTCGGGTTGCCGAACTCGACACGGACGTCATAGACAGGGGCATCGGAGGAGTTCGCGATCATCACCCCGACCCCGGATGGCTCGCCCTCCTCATCGTCGCGATACTTCCGGTCCCTCTCCATGACCCGTTCCTTCACCTCGGGCAGCCAGCGCACTCCCACCACCCAGGCGGCGATGCACCGCGCCTGGCGCTCGCGTTCGCGGTCGAGTGCCTTGCCCTCGCGGCGCTGCTCCAGCTGCAGCATCTTCTTCGCCCGGATCCATGCCGTTGCGGCAAAGATGAGCGCACCGATGGCGGTGATCGCTGAGATCCACTCGGGATAGGAACCCCACATGCTGTATGCATCCGTTCTCGTCGATGCCGGTCCCTCTCGGCAGCCCACGGGCCGGCGGCGGTCAGATCTGCTCTCATCGTAAGCGCTGATCCCGGGCGCTGATGCGCACATGAAGCTATGACAATATCCCCCGCGCCCTGCCACCATGACCGGCATGACTCTCCACGCATCACGCATCCCATCCCTCCTCACCGCCTCGGCTGCGGCGCTGTCACTGGCAGTGCTCGCCGGCTGCGGGAACTCCACCTCGAACGATGCCGGCCAGTCCCCCGAGCCCACTGAGCGGCAGACGGCAGAGACCGCCGGCCCGGCTGAGCGCATCGCCCTGACCTATGACGGCGGCGTCATGGTCCTCGACGGTGATTCCCAGAAGGTGCTCGGCACCTTCGAGGCCGAAGGCTTCACCCGCCTCAACTCCGCCGGCGACAACCGGCATCTGTTCCTCACCGAAGGCGACTCCTTCCGGCTGCTCGACATGGGCACGTGGTCCGAACCGCACGGCGATCATTCGCACTCCTACACCACCGACCCGCTGCTGACCGACCAGCGGATCGAGGGCAGCCACCCGGGCCACCTCGTCAACCACGACGGCACCTCGGTCGCGTTCTTCGACGGCACCGGTGAGATTCACTCTTTCGATCCCGCCGAACTCTCCGCTGATGCGCCGATCAAGACGGAGAAGACCCAAGCCAAGGAAGCCCATCACGGTGTCGCTGTCGTGCGCGCCGACGGTTCCATGATCCACACCGTCGGCAATGAGGACACCCGTACCGGTGTCGTCATCCGCGATGGCGAGGGCAAGGAGATCGCTGAGAACAGCGACTGCCCGGGCGTGCACGGTGAGGCTGCCGTCAAGGACGGTGTCATCACCGTCGGCTGTGAGAACGGCCTGCTCATCATCAAGGGCGATGAGATCTCCAAGGTCGACTCCCCTGATGAGCACGGCCGGATCGGCAACCAGCGCGGACACGAGGACTCCCCTGTGGTGCTCGGTGACTACAAGACCGATCCCGAGGCCGAGGTCGAGCGTCCCACGCGGGTGACCCTGACCGACACGACGAGCGGGAAGCTGAAACTCGTCGACCTGCCGGCGGCCTACTCGTTCCGCTCCCTCGGCCGCGGTGCCGAGGGCGAGGCGCTCGTCCACGGCACCGACGGAACTCTGCGCGTCATCGATCCGGAGTCCGGGAAGATCGACAAGGAGATCCCGGTGACCGGTGAATGGGAGGAGCCGAAGGACTGGCAGCAGCCGCAGCCGACCGTCCATGTCTCCGGTGAGAACGTGTACGTCACCGAGCCTGAGGCCAAGAAGCTGCACATCGTCGACCTTGCTGATGGCACGGTCACCGGCAGCATCGACCTGCCTGAGGTTCCCGGTGAGATCGCCACCGCTTCCGGCGAGGTTCCGGCTGGTGCTGAGGAACACGATCACGACCATGGTCATGAGGACGGCCACGACCACGATCATGACCACGACCATGATCATGAGGATGACGGTCACAACCACTGAGCGCTGAGCGTTCAGCGCTGCCTGTCCGCAACCGCGGGCCCTATCCCCTGGGCCTGCGGCTGCGGACAGCTGCATTCAGCTACACGACCCGAGGCGCGCGACGCGATCCTGTTTGGAGTGCTGGCAGACGATAGGCTTGAGCCGACCTCCCCGACCGACCCTGGGACGTGACATGTCTGAGCTCATCATCACCCGCACCGTTGCCGAGCTGCGTTCGGAGATGGCCGAACTCATCCGCGACCGTGACGCTGCCTCGGTCGGACTCATCCCCACGATGGGCGCCCTGCACGGCGGGCACGCCGCTCTCATGCGGGCGGCCAGTGCCGTTCACGAGGTGGTCGTTGCCTCGCTGTTCGTCAACCCGCTGCAGTTCGAGTCGCCGCTGGATCTTGAGCGCTATCCGCGGGATCTCGACGGGGACTGCCAGACGATGCAGGACAACGGGGTTGACATCGTATTCGCGCCCACGGTTGAGGAGATGTATCCCGGTTATCCGGATGCTCCGATGATCCGGGTGACTTCCGGCCGGATGGGCACCACTTTGGAAGGTGCGTCACGGCCAAGTCACTTCGACGGGGTGGCGACCGTCGTGGCGAAGCTGTTCAACATCTTCGATCCGCCGGGTCCTGCGCGGCTGCACGCGTACTTCGGGGAGAAGGACGCCCAGCAGGTGATGATCGTCAAACGGATGGTCGCCGATATGAACTTCCCGGTCGCCATCGAGCCGGTCCCGACTCAGCGGACCGAGGCGGGTCTGGCGATGTCGAGTCGGAACCTGCTGCTCAGCTCCGAGCAGGAGGAGTCGGCACTGGCCCTGTCGAAGGCGCTGTTTGCGCTGCAGGAGCGCGCGCAGGCCGGCCGCGACTGGGATCTCGACGGGCTGCGCCAGCAGGTCCACAGCACCCCGGATGTCACGCTCGACTATCTCGAAGTCGTCGACCCGGCGACATTGGAGGCCACGACGGAACTTCCGGCGCTGGCACTCATTGCCGCCTATGTCGGCAGTGTGCGGCTGATCGACAATCTCATGCTCGAGCCCGGAACTCTGCTCGGTGTCAATCGTCCCGTGGACTGAGTCCCTCAGGCGCTTCTTCAGCACACTGAATAGCGGGCGGCAGGCAGCTCTGGCTGCCTGCCGCCCGCTAAAAGTGAGCCTTGGTCAGATGACCATGTCGTCGTGCTTACGTGCAGAACGGATGTCGGAGATGAATCCCTTGACGATGAAGAACAGCACTCCGGCGACGATGACCGGCCACATGAGCACGTACAGGGTCAGGATCGAAATGGACATCTGTGATCACTTCCTCTGATCGGAGTCGTTGCGGGTGGTGCGGTGGCTGGAGGTCTCGAACGGGCCGTCATCGGCTGCCTTCTCGTCCTCGTCCTGGAGTTCGCGCAGCTCGGCGTCGAGATCAGCGTCCTCGGTCTCGTCGCTGGGGTCGAAGTCACCGGTGACGCGCTGGATGATGCCGAAGTCGAAGTCCTGGTTCGAGCGCACGGACATCGACCAGCACACGAGGAAGGACACTGCGTAGGCGACCAGGGATGCCGAGAGCACCGTGTAGTCGCGCAGGAACCCGAAGCCGACGAAACCCGTGGCGACAGTGGCGAGAGCACCGACGATGATCGCCGGGCGGAGTCCGAAGAACCCGAAGGCCATGATGCCGAGCACCACTCCGACGCCGATGATCGCCAGCGCCTCGACGATGATCGCCCACGCACCGGTGACCGGGATGAGTTCGAAGCGCACGGGGATGAAGACTGCCAGTGCCGCGAGCACGGAGACGGTGAAGGCGCGGTTGGTGACCTTCTTCCAGTAGAACGAGGCGATGACGGGGAAGACGAGGCAGCCCCACAGCGCACCGACGAAGACGAGCAGGTCGAGGATGTTGAACCGGGCTGTCGCGAAGTACAGCGCGGCACCGGTGGCGACGATCATCGTCACCCGGCCGATGAGCAGCATGGTGCGTGGGTCAGCGTTGCGGCGGCCGACGGATTGGCCGTAGATGTCGGTCATGACGATCGAGCTGAGCGCCGACAGATCGGAGTCGGCTGTCGAGGACAGTGAGCCGATGATCATGATGAACGCGACGGCGACGAGGATGGCCGGCAGGTAGGTGGCGGCCATCTGCGGGAGCAGGTTGTTGACGTCTCCATCGAGCGGCTGCACACCGAGGTAGAGGGCCATGACGCCGATCATGCCGATGCCGATGACCGAGGCGCCGTAGCCGATGGTGGCGGTGACGAAGGTCGGCTTGATGAGGTCCTCGCGCACGGCGAACAACCGCTGGGCGATCGTCTGGTTGCCGATCGCGTAGGCGAGGACGGCAGCGATGTAGGGCGCGCCCTGGTTCATGAACGCCTCAGAGGAGAAGAAGCTCTCCTGGGCGGCGGTGACGTTGCCGGCCGCACGGCCGGCTTCGAACATGTCCGGTCCGCCGGCGGCGAAGAACACGATCGGAATGATGATGACGGTCGCGCCGAGCATTGCGCACACCTGGGCGAAATCGGTCAGCACCGAAGCGCGGAAACCCGACCACAGGGTGTACAGCAGCACGCCTGCGGCGACGATGATGATGCCGCCGCCGAAGCTGATGGGTGACAGAAGCGAGATGATCGCACCGCCGGCGATGAAATTCGAGGTCAGCGAGATGACCGAGCCGAGAACGTTGGATCCGGCGAGCATGAGCTGCGAGGACCGGCCGTGGCGGGCGTACATCACCTCGGCCAGTGTGTGGGCGCGCGGGGCGACGGCGCGGATACGGCGGCCGAAGGGGTAGATGAACAGGATCATGAGCGCGCCCCACAGCCCGTAGTGGATCGGGCCCGAGACACCGTAGGTGTATCCGGCGGTGACCGAGGCGTACATCGACGAGGCCCAGATCCAGGTCGCGGTCATCGAAGCTGCGGAGATGCCGAAGCCGATCCGGTTGCCGGCGGTCATGTAATCGTCTGCGTTCTCCTTCCTCTTCGATATCGCCATCGACATCCACATGGTTCCGCCGTAGAACAGCAGAAGTAGCAGCACGAGGCCGGGGATGCCGAGTTGGACAAGGTGTGAAGTATCAGAAGACGGCGGCACAGATTCTCCGTTTCGCAGGCGACGAGGGCGGCGTCTGCGCCGGCGCATCCGATCACATCAGACGTTCTCGGCGCAGAACGGCGCCGAAGCCAGAACTTGACCTCGGCACGCATTCGATAAAAGCACAAAGAACGCTGAGATTCGAATCGACGGCGTCTGAGAACCGGTTTTCGATTCCGCTGCTTCCCTTATGCGCGTAGGGCAAGGCGCGGTCGGAAAGAAACCCGTATTCTCCCCTGTCAGACGCCCTCAGTAACGCGCCATCTGCCCGTCGACGGTCTCTGCCCACGCGTCGATCCCACCACCCAGATTCACGAGTTCCGGATCCGGCTGCTGATCCCCGGCTCGTGTGCGGAGGATATCGATCGCCTGCTGGGAACGCACCCCGGATTTGCAGCAGAACACGTATGTCGCTGCGGCTGCAGTGGGTGGCAGCGCGTCCCAGCCGCGCTGTTCGATCTCACCGAGGGGGACGGCCACAGACTGCGGGATGGCAGCGATCGCCCGCTCCCACGGTTCGCGCACGTCGACGGCCACGGTGGTGCCGTCGTCCAGGCGGGCGCTGAGCTCGCGGGGTGTCATGCTCTCCCCCGTGCCCGAGGCGGTGGGCGGCAGCGCCTGGCAGTTCGCCTCGGCGGCGGGCTCGCCGATCGAGGTGACCTCGCCCGCGTCGGGATCGGGGGCCAGAGCGAGTTCGCGCCAGCTCATCGTCAGTGCGTCGAAGAGCAGCACGCGGCCGAGCAGCGGCTGGCCGATGCCGGTGAGCAGCTTGATCGCCTCGGTGGCCATGACCGAGCCGATGGTGCTCGGCAGCACGCCGAGCACGCCGCCTTCAGCGCAGCTGGGGACTTCGCCAGGCGGCGGGGGTTCGGGGTGCAGGTCGCGATAGGTGGGACCGTGTCCCGCCCAGAAGACGCTGACCTGCCCGTTGAAGCGCAGGATCGAGCCCCACACGCACGGCACGCCGGCCAGCGTGCAGGCATCTGAGGCGACATAGCGGGTGGCGAAGTTGTCGGTGCCGTCGATGACGACATCCCAGCCGTCGACCAGGTCGGCGGCATTGTCGGGACTGAGCCGTTCGATGAACGTCTCGACGGTGACGTGCGGATTGAGGTTCGTGATCTTCTCTGCTGCCGATGTCGCCTTGGCACGGCCGATGTCGGCGGTGGTGTGGATGACCTGGCGCTGCAGATTGGTGACCTCGACGGTGTCGTCGTCGACGATGCCGATGGTGCCGACCCCGGCTGCTGCAAGGTAGAGCAGCACCGGTGAGCCCAGTCCACCGGCGCCGATGACGAGCACGCGAGCGCTCTTGAGCCGCAGCTGGGCGTCGATCCCGAACCCGGGCAGGCTCAGGTGGCGGCTGGCCCGGTGCGCCTCAGCCTGGGTCAACCCGTCGGCAGGGGCGGCGAGCGGTCCTATGCCGGTCATGAGGCCGCCTCGGTGATCGGTTCGGCAGTCCCGAGCGGGGTCATGATGCCCTCCTGCGGTGAGCTGGCGATGGCGTGCCGGCGGGCCGGGATGCGCCCGGCACGGGCAGCGAGGCCGCCGGCGGTGACGGCGTGGCGCATCGCGGTGGCCATCGCGACGGGGTCCTGGGCGCGGGTGACGGCTGAGGCCAGCAGCACGGCGTCACAGCCGAGCTCCATGGACAGGGCGGCTTCTGAGGCGGTGCCGATGCCGGCGTCGAGGATGATCGGTACCCGGGCGCGGGCGCAGATGAGTTCGATGTTGTGCGGATTGAGGATGCCCAGGCCGGAGCCGATGGGAGCGCCGAGCGGCATGACGGCAGCGGCTCCGGCGTCTTCGAGTCGGCGGGCGACGGCGGGGTCGTCGGAGGTGTAGGCGAAGACGGTGAACCCGCGGTTGGCCAGCTGTTCGGTCGTGTCGACGAGTTCGACGACATCGGGCAGCAGCGTGTCCTCATCGGCGATGAGCTCGAGTTTGACCCAGTGGGTCTCGAGCGCTTCGCGGCCGAGTTCGGCGGTGAGGATGGCGTCGCGGGCGGTGTAGCAGCCGGCGGTGTTGGGCAGGATGCGGATATCGTTGCGCTCAAGCAGGGTGAACAGGCTGTCGCCGGTCTGCGGGGTGTAGCGGCGCATGGCGACGGTGGTGAGTTCCGTGCCTGAGGCGATGAGCGCGTCTTCAAGGACGCTCAGGGAGCTCAGGCCTCCGGTGCCCATGATGAGGCGTGAGTTCAGTTCGACGCCGTCGATGCTCAGCGGCGGCAGTGCGGGTGTATGGGTCATCGGGCTCAGCCTCCCTGCATCGCAGTGATGATCTCGATGTTCTGTCCATCGCGCAGACCGGTGGACGACCACCGGCTGCGCGGGACCACGGCCGCGTCGACGGCGACGGCGATACCGAGACGCTGGCCGTCTGCCGCGGTTCCGTCTGCCTGGAGCTGCCGTCCGGTGGTCTCGGCGATGATGTCGCTTAACGTCGTGTCCGCGTGAGCCGTGCGGGTCTCTCCATTGATGGTGACCGTCACCTCTGACTCCGTCGGGGTCGCAGGGCTGTGGTTCGCTGTCATGGTCTTCCTCCTTGTGGCTGATTCTCTGCAGCGTGATGTGCGATGCGGCGCGGGTCCATCGTCTGCAGATGGTGGTAGTCCGTGTCTGCGGTCTCCGCACTGCCGCCTGGTCGGGGCACGGCCTGCGGGTCGAGTTCGTGCAGCACGAGCTGGGCCGCCAGCCGTGAGGCGAGCGGGGTGAGCAGGATGCCGTGCCGGTAGAACCCGTTGGCAACGATGAGTCCCCCGACAGTGTCGCCTTCAGCGGTGGGCAAGGCGCCGAGGTAGGGGGCGTCGTCGTGGGTGCCGGGCCGGGCGCGGGCGGTGACTTCGGTCAGTTCGCTCTCGCCGATGCCGGGCACCAGGCGCTGGGCGTCGCGCAGCAGCTGTGCGACGCCTTCGACGCTGGGGCCTTCCCGGTTGTCTTCGCGGCTGGTGGCACCGATGACGATCTCCCCATCGGCCCGCGGCACGAGGTAGATGGGACGGCCTGTGACGATGCCGCGGATGGTGCGCTCCAGCAGCGGCGGCGCACCGTCCGGCAGGCGGGTGCGCAGCACCTCACCGCGGATCGGGCGCAGCGGCAGCGAGCGCTCCCTTGGCAGCAGCGTGATCGTCTGCGCCACTCCGGTGGCGAGCACAGTGACCGGAGTTGTGAGGGTTCTGCCGTCGTCGAGGCGGACTCCGGTCACCAGTGGCCCGCTGCTGTTCTCAGCTCGGATGAGTTCGACGGCCATCTGCCGGATGATGGTGGGCAGCACGGTCTGCAGGGCAGCGGTGATGCGGCGCGGGTTGACCTGGTGGTCACCGGCTGAGCGGAACACCCCGGACAGCGAGGGGCTCAAGGCGGGTTCGAGACGCCGGGCGGTACGGCCGGTCAGCGCTTCGACTACTCCGCCGGCGGCCTGCTGGTACTGCTGCAGATCCGCCAGCGCCTGCCGGTCTGCGGGGTCGGCAGCGCAGACGAGTGTCTCGGTCTCGCGGTAGTCGACGTCTGCCTGTGCATCGTCTTCAAGGTCTGCGACGAATGCTGGATATTCGGAAGCGGAGTCGCGCATGAGGGCGAAGAGCCGTTCATGCTGATAGCTCATCTCAGAGACCGGGGCGATCATCCCTGCCGCGGCGAAGCTGGCACCGGTTCCCGGGCTCGGATCGATGACGATTGTGCTGAGACCAGCACGGGCGAGGCGCCAGGCAGTGGCGAGGCCGATGATGCCACCGCCGACGACGGCGACGTCTGCTGTGAAAGTGTGTGCCTCATCTGCTGGCACGGGCATAGCGCATGCATCCTTTCCTCCGGCGGTCTCAACCGCATCAGGTTCAGCGGTCGGCGCTTAAGCCCTCTCAGCCCTCACCGGGCTCCCGCAGGATCGATCAGCGTTGATCGATGCCGTCAGTGTACATACGGCAGTGTCTTTGTGCAGTTCGCGGCTGAAATGCGGTCACATCGCGACAGACGCACGCAGATGAGAAGTCGTCAGCTCAGCTGCGAGGCATGGGCGCTGTATTCAGCCCAGCGTGTGCCGGTCCCTTCGCGCGGATAGCCGTTGCCGGTAGCACGGAAGCCCAAGCGCTCGTAGGAGCGGATTGCGGCCGCGTTGCTGTCATCGACGTCAAGCAGCAGTCTCGGTCTGCCCAGCTGCTCGGACAGGCGCGCAGCTTCGCGCACGATTGCGGCTGACACTCCCCTGCCTCGGGCGGCTGGACGCACCCAGATCTTGGTGAGAATCGCCTCGTCTTCGGCCAGCGGCATGTCCTCGGTGTACCCCTCAAGCAGCAGTACGAGGCATCCGAGCGGTTCGTCGCTTTCGCAATCGCGGACGTGCAGAACGATGCGAGCACCAGTGAGCTGCGCTCGCCAGTCCTCTGGGCTCAGCTGCAGGGCGTCGTCATAGCTGCCCCAGAACGCCTCGGGTGAGTCCTTGAGCATCGCCAGCCGAAGTGCACGATGAGTCTCCCAATCCGCTGGGCCAAGACGGACGATAGCCAGTGCTGTCGCCGGCGCATGGCTGCAACTGTGGCCTTTCATCGACAGTGATTCCTCACTCTTGTCGGGTCAACGACGGGCGAGATCGGACACGCCCACCCCGCCGCCGAAGGCTGCCAACGCGCCTCCCGACGCCTGGTCGAATCGGCGCAGCGTGCGCTTCTTGATGCCGCGCGCTGCGAGCAGCGTTCCTGATCCTGCCCAGAGCGGGGCCATCGCCGCTTCGCAGCTGATGTACAGCAGGCCGAGTACAGCCAACTGCACGCCGGAGGCCGCGAGGTTCGAGCTGGTGTCCACGGACGGTGGCAGGAACGCCGTGAATCGGCCAGCGAGTGCGAGCACCGCCCTGTTGAAACCGCTGCGCAGTCCGTTGCGAAACGCGAGCAGGTTGTCGGCACCGGGCGAGGCCGCCACGGCCAGAGCCGCGGGAATGAAGACCGCCAGCTGCGCCACGACAACATGGTCTCAGCTTACGTGTCCGGCGGTGGTCGCGACAGAGTGTTTTTGCTCATCACACGGCTCCCTTGAACCCTGTACTGCAGAAAGAGCACTGTGTACCGTTCGGCCAGCTCCTTTGAGCTTTCAGCGAGTAGTGCTCCAGGGTGAGCAAATTTTCTTAACGCGGCAAAGCGGCTGGCACGCAGTGCGCACGCGCCGATCCGGTGAGCTATGCCGCGCACAAGCCGAGGTGCCCGATACGAGGACAGTGCCCACCTGTCACCGTCTCAAGTCAGCCGGGCGCGCATCTACCTACGCTGAAGTGATGACCGGTAAACGTCCCGACGGTGGCCGACCGCGAGAACGAGGATCACGACTTCTGAATCGTGGACGTCATAGACCACCCGGTAGTCCCCGACTCGTATGCGCAACGCGCCGCCGCTGTTCTTCAGAGTCTTACAGCCGGGAGGACGAGGATCTCCCGCCAGTTCGCCGATTGCCGTGAGCAGACACCGCGCAACTGACGCGTCGAGCTTCTTCAGGGTCCTTGCGGCAGACCGTGCGTAGGTAATGGAATAGGGCATCGACCAAACTCAAAGACCAAGTTCGCGCAGCAGCTCCTCATGGGAGATCCGACCAGCCTCATCGCGGGCAGCGACTGCCTCTCGAGCATCGACCGCAGCCTCCAGAGCCTCGATTGCTCGGTCGAAGAATTCCGGCGACACGACGACGGCGCGTCGACCAACCCCACGCGAGGTGAGTTCGACCGGGGTGCGCTGAGCTTCGGCGATGTAATCGCTCTGACGGCTGCGGAACTGCGACAAAGTAACTGACGTCATGATCTAATAGTACAACTTGTACACGTCGTACTCAAGGCGGCAACTGCACAATAAAAAAACTCGGCCACCGCGTGTGCAGTGTCCGAGATTTCAGAACGTGGAGGTAAGGGGATTCGAACCCCTGACCTTCTCCATGCCATGGAGACGCGCTACCAACTGCGCCATACCCCCGTGTGGGTTGGTGTTCTCGCGAACGCCTGTACCGATGTTACTCACCCGCGCCCGAATTGCAAAATCCTTCAGGTGTGAGCTGCGCGACGTTGCGACCGGCCGGCTCGAAAGGGCGTGCCGGGCTCTGCTCACAGCGGCCATTGCCCGGCGCTAGACTCACACTCGATGGACTTCATGAACAGCTCCCGCAGCGATATCGCCGTGCCCTTCGGCGACGGCACGCACGCAACAGCGCTGTGGCACTACCCAGCCCGCAACGCTTCCGGCAGCGTCAGCCGCCGTCCGGTGCTGCTCATCCACGGCTTCCGCGGTGATCATCACGGTCTGTCGTTCATCGCCCATCATCTGCGCGCCCGCGACGCCTATGTGCCTGATCTGCCCGGGTTCGGCCAGACTCGGCCGCTGGCTGGCGGGCTGACTTTGGAGAGCTACCTCGACTTCATCGACGGACTCGTCACCGTGGTGACGTCGGCAGCCGGTGCTCCCCCAATGGTCATTGGCCATTCCTTCGGATCGATCCTCACCGCGCACTGGGCCGCCCGCACGGTCAGCCGCACCGACGATGCCCAGGCGCCCCCAGCCTCGGCGACGGCACCGCTCATCCTGCTCAACCCCATCGTCTCCCCCGCGCTCGCGGGCACGAACCGGATCATGACGCAGGCCGCTCGAGCCTACTACTGGGCCGGATCGCAGCTGCCAGAACGGGCCGGCAGCGCCCTGCTGCGCAACCGGGTTATCGTCAGGCTCATGAGCGAGATGATGGCCGCAACCTGCGATCCGGGGCTGCGGGCGTTCATCCATGACCAGCATCGTCAGCACTTCTCGACGTTTGCCGACCGCAGCTCGCTGGCTGAGGCCTTCGACGTCTCGATCCGGCATACCGTCACCGAGGCGGCAGGCGCGTTGAAGATGCCGGTTACCGTGGTCGCCGGGCGGGATGACGAGATCGCGCCGTTGGCAGCGACCGCGGCGTTCGCTGATTCGCTGCCGGATGCCGAGCTCGTGGTGTTCGATCGCGTCGGGCACCTGACGCACTATGAGCGCCCGGAGCAGATCGCAGGGATCATCGACGCGATCGAGGACTGACCACTCAGTCGAAGCCGGCGTCGTCTTCAGGGTGGCGCGGCTCGGCCAGCCGGTTCGGGTGCGTCTTGCGCCATACCGGTGAGCCGCCCATGAAGGTCGCCCGCGAGAGGGTGTTCGAGGCGACCGAGGACACCAGCAGCAGCGAGACGAACGCGACGAGGGCCATCAGCAGGCGCATGAGGCTGAAGCCGTCCTGCCACAGCGTGTAGATGTAGGCGGCGGCCAGGATGAGCGGCATGCCGAGGCCGGTGGCCGGTGAGAAAACACTGATGCGGGCCAGGGCGTCCTTGGCACGGAACATCGCGATGACGGAGAAGAACATGAGCAGGCTGCCGGTGATCCCGAAGATCCCGACGAACACGGCGGCCAGGGTGTCCGGGATCATCGGTGCCCCCTTGTCTGGATGCGGGCCAGCGCCACCGTGGCGAGGATGCCGAGCAGCGAGGACAGGAAGATGACGTCGAGGATGATCGACAGGTTCACGAGCATCGCGATGCAGGTGAGGATACCGATGGCTGCGAAGTACACGAGGTCGCCGATGATGGCTCGCGAACCCATATCGATAGCGGTGAGCGCACGCACCAGTCCGATGACGATGCTGGCAGCCAGCAGGGCGATGCAGATCCAGATGACGACGGTCATCGCACATCACCCGACTTCGTGCCCTCGCGGATGTCACCGGGTGCGCGCCCGCGGGTGACCTTGAGCAGTCGGCTCTCCATGTCGCGCAGCCCTTCGAGTGCTTCGTCCTCGCTGTCGGCGAAGAGGACGTGGACGAACAGGGTCGGCGGGCGGCGCTCGTCCCCGGCGCCGACGGCGACGACGAGGGTGCCCGGAGTGATGGTGATCGACGAGGCCATGAGGGTGACCTCGACATCGGTCACGCAGCGCAGCGGCAGTTCGACGATCATCGGGTGGCCGTAGCCGCCGGACTGGAAGATGTGGGTGATGACCTCGACGCTGCCGGCGACGACTTCCTTGAGGATCCACGCGGAGTATCCGACCGCGCTGATGGGATTAAACATGTCCGAGCACCGCCTCCAGGTAGGGGGTGATGTTGAGCAGGCTCTCGGCGGCGTGCTGTGTGAACGGGATGACGAGCTGGGCGCCGAAGAACAGGAACACCGAGACGGCGATCATGATCGCGCCGGGCATGAGCAACCGGTTCGGGATGCGCACATCGTCGGTCAGCTCCGTGGCTGGGGCGCGTCCGGTCTGCTTGGAGTCCGGGTGGTAGGTCGTCATGTCCTTGCCCCAGAACGTGTTCGACCACATCCGCTGCAGGGCCATGAGCCCGATGATCGAGCCGATGACGATCGCGGCGATGATGATCCAGGAGCCGGGCCGGTCTGCCGATGCCGAGGCGAGGATCAGCCCGACCTTGCCCCACAGGCCCGAGGTGGGTGGCAGGCCGATGATGCTGAAGAGCCCGAGCACCATGAGCACCGTGGCGAACTTCTCCCGCCGGGCCAGGCCCGAGAGCTTCTTGAACGCGCCGGTGCCGTAGGTCTGCTCAACGGCGCCGAGCACGAGCAGCAGCCCGGCCATCGTGATGATGTGGTGGATGAGGTAGTACATGCCCGCCGACAGTGCCGCGGCGGTCATGAGGGCGACACCGATGAGGATGTGGCCGACGCCGTTGGACATCGTGAACGCCAGCACGTTGCGGGCCCGGTGCTCGCCGAACGCGGAGATCACCGAGAGCAGGATCGTGAGGACGACAAGCGCGACGAGCACCCACGCCCACGGGGCCGGCTGGCCGAAGACTGCGGTGTAGACACGGTAGACGGCGTAGAGGCCGACTTTCGTGTGCAGGGCGGAGAACAGCGCCATCATGCCCGCCGAGGTGTTCGGATACGAGCGGATGAGCCAGCCGTGCATGGGAGCCGCGCCGGCCTTGCCGAGAAAGGCCACGAGCAGGAAGCCGACCGCCAGCGACAGCTGCGGGCTGACATGGCCGATCGCTGCGATGCCGGCGATGTTGACAGTGCCTGCAGCACCGTAGACGAAGCCGACGCCGATGACGAGGATCGTCGAGATGAGCAGGTTGACGATGACGAACATCCGCCCCACACCCAGGCGCCGCCAGGTGCCGGTCACGGCGATGAGCGCGTAGGACGGCAGCACCATGACCTCGATGAAGACGAAGAGGTTGAACAGATCGCCGGTGAGGAAGGCACCGTAGACGCCGGAGAGCATCATGAGCACCAGCGAGGGCACGAACCGGTACTGGTCCTCACCGGTGGTGATGAGGAACAGGCAGCACACGAACGCCGCCAGCGAGGTGACGGTGAGCATGAGCGCGGTGAACGTGTCGGACACGAACGGAATCGCCAGGCCGTCTTCGTATCCGCCGACCGAGTGGGCGATGACCGGCACCTGCTGGTGGTAGACGAGCAGCACGATGCCGAAGACGAAGACGAAGACCGGAACGGCGAGCAGCAGGGCGCGTTCGAAGACGCGCGAGCGGATGATGACGGTCATCGCCGAGGCGAACAGCGGCACGGCGATGATGAGGAGCAGAAGAGCGGGATTCACTGCTGGTGGGCCTCCCCTGTCTCCGGTGTGCGGTACTGGTCGTCATCGTGTCCGAGCACGGCCATCGCGAGCATGAAGATCGTCACCGCAAGGGTGATGACGATGGCGGTGAGCACGAAGGCCTGCGGCAGCGGATCGGCTGCGACCGCGATGTCGGTGCGGTCGGCCAGCGGCTCACCGCGCCAGGCGGGCACGCCGGAGGCCAGCAGCGCGAAATTCGCGGCATGGGAGATGAGCGTGAGACCGAAGACGGCACGCACCATGGAGCGCTGCAGCAGCAGGTACACCCCGCCTGCGGTGAGAACGCCGACTGTGACTGCCAGGATCATTCTCCACGCTCCTTCATCTGGGTTCCTGATCCGATGTGCCTCGATGATGTCGACAATCGGGTGTGGTCGCTGTCTTCTCTGAAGTAGTCCTCGGCTGTGGGCGGTTCGCCTCGCATGTTCTCCATCGGGCCGGCGAGCTCACCGTGGACCATCTCGTCGGTGCGTTCTCGGGTGCGCTCGTGATCGACGACGTCGCGGTGCATCTCACCGAGGTAGAGGACATCGTCACCGGCCGGGGTGAAGGCCGAGTCCGAGGTGCCGAGCAGGTTGAACGACACGAGGATGAGTCCGACGACCGCCATGTAGACGCCGACGTCGAAGATGAGCGAGGTCGAGAAGTGCTCGCCGAGGATGTAGCCGTGGATCGGCTCGAGGAACGACCCGGCGAAGATGAGTCCGACGATGCCGGTGAGCAGGGCGACGAGCACGCCGCCGCCGATGAGGAACAGCGGGGCGCGCGGCGGTCCGATCGCCCGGTCCTTCGACGTCGACATGTACAGCAGTCCGACGATCGCCGAGCCGACGAGCGCTGCGATGAAGCCGCCGCCGGGCTCGTTGTGCCCGCGCCAGAAGATGAGCGCCGAGGTGATCGCCAGGATCGGGCCGACGAGGCGGATCATGAGCTGCATGGCCACGACGTTCGGCCATGCCAGGGACACGGCACGGTGGGCCATGGAGCCGCGCGGACGCAGCACGATCCACGGCCGGCGCGGCATCTCGGGAACCTCGGAGGCCGGCGGGTCGATGTACTTGTCGCGCACCGTCGACATGACGGCGACGATGGCGATGCCGGCCATGCCGAGCACGGTGAGTTCGCCGAGGGTGTCGAGTGCACGGAACTCGACGAGGATGACGTTGACGATGTTGTTGCCCCCGGAGATCTCCGGGGCCTCATTCAGGTACCACATCGCGATGTCGGAGCGTTCGCGCCGGCCGGCCATCGCCCATGTCATGCCGCCGACGCCGATGCCGGCGAGGATGGCGAGCACACCGCGGCGGATCTGCATGCGCTTGGGGTACTTCCAGAAGGTGCGCGGCAGCTTCTGCAGCACGAGCATGATGACGATGATCGTCATCGCCTCGACGAGCAGCTGGGTGAGTGTGACGTCGGGTGCGCCGATTGCCATGATCTGGATGGTCGCGAGGATGCCGACGGCCGACAGCGCGACGGTGGCGGTCATGCGGGAGCGGGAGAAGCACACGGCGATGACGGAGAACCCGATGAGTCCCAGCAGCACGAAGTCGATCGGGCGCGACAGGTTCGCCTGAGCGGCCGGCAGCTCGTGGCCGGCCAGCACAGTGGCCAAGCCGCCGATCGAGACAACTGTCATGAACCCGATGAGTGCTGCGGTATGCGGGGCGCCGCGCTCATCGCCGATGAGACGGGTGGCCCGGGCGCCGAGCCGGCCGAGGAACCGGGTGATGAGGTCGATGACATCGGCGCCGTTGAACGGCAGGGTTGCGGCGGTGAAGAACTCCCAGGCGCGCTGGCGGATGAGGATGATGACGGTGCCGGCGACGATGATGAGGGCGGAGGCGATGAGCTCGGGGCTGATGCCATGCCATAGGGCCAGGTGCGGGTGCGGGTCGGTGCCCGGCAGCGCTGCCGCAGCGGCCGGGACGACGAGCTTCTCCAGTGTCGGCAGCATGAACGCCAGCGGCACGGACGCAAGGATCGGCAGGGCCGCGAAGGTGAGCATCACCTTGTCCTCGTGGCCGAGCTTCTCGACCGGCACCTCGGGCCCGTCGACGAAGCTGCCGAAGACGATCTTGGCGCAGTAGGCGAACGTCAGCACCGAGGCGGCAGCACCGGCGATGAGGGCGAGCCAGCCGAGCGCGGCAGCACCCGGAGTCTCACGCAGCGCCATGAACACCGTCTCCTTCGACGCGAAGCCCAGCAGCGGCGGGATGCCGGCCATCGAGGCAGTGCCGATGACGGTGACGGCGAACGAGATCGGGGCCACCCGAAACAGCTGTGGAATACGGCCGAACATGCGGGTGTGGCCCATGTGGTCGACGACGCCGACCATCATGAACAGCCCGGACTTGAACAGCGCGTGGGCGATGACGTGGAAGACAGCCGCGGCCAGGGCCAGTTCGCTGCCGACGCCGATTGCAGCGACGATGAGGCCCAGCTGGCTGACCGTCGAGTAGGCCATGAGCTTCTTCAGGTCCGCCTGGTTGAGGGCGAACCAGCCGCCGAGTGCCGTGGTGATGAGGCCAGCGGTGATGAGCAGGCCGTTCCAGGCCGGGGTGGTGTGGAAGGCCGGGCTGAAGCGGATGAGCAGGAAGATGCCGGCTTTGACGACGGCCGCGGCGTGCAGGTACGCGCTGACGGGGGTAGCGGCGGCCATCGCATCGGGCAGCCAGGTGTGGAACGGAAACTGTGCGGATTTCGTCATCGCTGCGATCGCCACGAGCAGTGCCACTGCCGTGGTGGCAGCCGGGTTGGCTGCCCAGAACGGGTCGGTCAGGGCGGTGAAGATGTTCGTGGTGCCGGTGAAGGCGATGATGAACCCGACGGCGACAAGCAGCAGCACACCGCCGATGAAGGTGATGAGCAGTGTGCGGAACGACGGCGCTTCCCCGGAAGAGCCGGACCGGGCGATGAGCATGAAGGACGCCAGGGACGTCAGCTCCCAGGCGATGAACAGGACGACGAGGTCGTTGGTCAGCACAAGAGCGACCATCGAGAAGGTGAAGGCGACCATCAGCCAGTAGAAGCTGAGGTTGCGGCCCTTATCGAGATAGTGTGTCGAGTAGAAGAGCACGGCCGCGCCGATGAGCAGCGCAATGTGGGTGAAGACCACGCCGATGCCGTCGATGCGGAAGGCGAGCTCGACGTTGAAGGCCGGCATCCACGGCAGCGCCCATTCCGGTGTGTCACCGGCGAGAACTGCCTGGGTGGCCGGGATGAAGGCGATGGCGGCTGCGACGTAGGCGGCACCGATGAGCCAGCCGGAGGCCCGGCCGAAGAGAGCGGTGATGACCGGGGTCAGAGCGACAAGACCGGCCAGCAGGGCCAGGGTCACAAGTCCTGTCATGGATGTTCCACCCGTCCACCCGTGATGGCGCTCTCAGGTTGAAGAGCTCGGAATGCGGCTGCTGGCACGGGTGCGGGAGTCGCTTGGAACATACGCAACATAATATCGACACTGAACGAAGCTGGCCAAAACGCTGAGAACCTGTGATGACCCTGCAACTGACCGCAGATCACCGGTAGCCGTGTCCTAGGCTGGTGGCGATGCGACTCTTCTTCGATGCCCGGTTCACCCGCATGACCCATCATGACGGGATCTCCCGGTACGGCGCCTCCCTGCTCACCTCCCTGCTCGAGCTCACCTCAGGCACCGACGTCGAGGTCACCGCGATCATCCACGACGACCGGCAGCTGGCTATGCTGCCCGAGGTCGAGTCGGTGAAGCTGAATTCTCCGCTGTCGCCTGCGGAACTGTGGATCGGCACGAAGCTCAACCGGCTCGGCGCCGATGTCGTCTTCTCCCCCATGCAGGTGATGGGCTCCTGGCCGCGTGACTACAAGCTCATCCTCACGATCCACGATCTCATCTACTACTCGCACCCGCTGCCGCCGCGTGACCTGCCGGCCCCGGTGCGGGGGCTGTGGCGGCTGTATCACAAGGCGCATTGGCCGCAGCGGCTGTTGCTCGACCGTGCTGACGCGGTCGCTGCGGTCTCGGAGACGACCGCCCGGCTGCTGGCCGAGCATGACTTCACCAGCCGCCCGATCACCGTCATCCGCAATGCCGCCACCCCGCCGGCCGAGCTGCCGCAGCGCAGCAGTGGCCATGATGCGCGCACGCTCGTCTACATGGGTTCGTTCCTGCCGTATAAGAACGTCGACACGCTCGTCCAGTCGCTGCACTGGCTGCCGGGCTGGACGCTGCACCTGGCCAGTGGGATCACCCCGCAGATCGAGGCGCGGCTGCGCAGCCTCACCCCGGACTGCGCTCGGGTGGTCTTCCACCGCGGGATCAGCGATGCGGACTATCAGCAGCTGCTCGACCGGGCGACCGCGCTCGTCATGCCGTCCTTCGATGAGGGCTTCGGTCTGCCGGTCGTCGAGGCGATGAGCCGCGGAGTTCCTGTCGCCCTGTCAGACATTCCGGTCTTTCATGAGCTCGCCGACGGGGTCGCGGAGTTCTTCGACCCGCACGATCCCGAGGCGATGGCCGCTGCCGTGCTCCGGTTCGCCGATGCGAAACGCTGGCAGGACGCCGCCCAGGCAGGACGCAGGCAGGCAGAGACGTTCAGCTGGGAGCGCTCAGCCCAGCAGCTGCTCGATCTCGCCCACCGGTTGATGAACGATAAGCACGCAGTCCAGGCCTGACACCGGCCGGCTGAGCCGGTCGGCACGCCTCAGGCTGGGGTGTCGGTGGCGCTCATCCCCCAGCTGCGAAGCACCCACGCATCCCGGCGCGGGGTGAGCACGCCGTAGGCGCAGTTGCCGAGCACGCCGAGGCTGCCGCTGCCGGCGCCCATGCCGAGGAGTTCCTCGGCAGCCCCGCGCAGCACGGCACCGTGGGCGACGATGGCGATCGCTCCGTCGACCTCGCCGATCTCTGCGACGAGGGATCGGATCGCCTGCACGACGCGGCTGGCTGATTCGCTGCGGCTCTCGCCCCCGGGTGGGCGCATGTCCTGGCCGCCGAGCCAGGCAGCGAGTTGCTCGGGCCAGATCTCGCTGATCTCCTGGCGGGTCTTGGCCTGCCAGTCGCCGACGTTGAGTTCGCGCAGCAGCGGGTTCTCCTTGACCTCGACGCCGAGGGCTTCGGCGATCGCATCAGCGGTCTCGCGGGCACGGGAGAGATCGGAGGAGACGATCGTGCGGATGTCGTGGCCGGCCAGCTCAGCGGCGACGGCTGCCGCCTGCTCAAGGCCGCGGGCGTTGAGCGGGATGTCGGCGTGGCCCTGGAAGCGGCCCTCGCGGTTGTAGTCGGTCTCGCCGTGGCGGACGAAGTACAGCGCCTGGACCATCAGGCCTGCTCCCCTGCCGCCGGCTCATCAGCCGCTGCCTCGTCGGTGTCTGCGTCGATGTCGAGTTGGATAACCGGGCAGTCCTTCCACAGGCTCTCAAGTGCGTAGAACTGCCGGTCCTCGGCGGTGAAGACGTGGACGACGACATCGCCGAAGTCGATGAGCGACCAGCCGGAGGAGCCCTTGCCCTCGCGCCGGGTCGGCTTGGCGTCGTAGGTTGTGCGCAGCGCCTCTTCGACGGCGTCGATGACGGCTCCGGCCTGCCGCTCATTGGACACGGAGGCGATGAGGAAGATGTCGGTGAGGTAGAGCTGCTCGCTGACGTCGAGGGCGACGATGTCGGTGCCGAGCTTGTCGGCGGCGGCCTGCCCAGCAGTCCGGGCCAGTGCGATCGCGTGGTCGGTAGCCGTCACGCAGTTCCTTTCGTTGCGAGGAGACCTCAGAAGATGAGGATGAGGGCGAAGATGATGAGGATGAGTGCGGCGACTCCTGCGCCTCCCAGCACGATGAACGGCAGCTTCGACGGCTCGCCGTCGTAGAGGATGTCGCCGTCTTCGTGAGTGATCTGGCGCGCGCTCATCGGCGGGGCCGGCGGGCTGGCGAGTTCATCTCCCTCCCCGGCATCCGGGGCGTCCCACGATTCGACGGCGTCGCCTTCGACCTCCTTGTCGAGGTCCTCCTGCGGGATCGCGTCGATCGGGGTGGTCATCGGGCCGGAGGCGCGCAGCCGCAGTGCGTGGTCGTCGGGTTCGGCGCTGGGGTCGGTCTGGGTGCCGGCGGCCGTACCCGAGGCGGTGGGCGTCTGGGCGTCGTCGGCGCGCCGGGCCTCGTCGATCGCCGCTTGGGTGCGGGCGAGCTGGGTGGCGCCGGTGACGACGCGGATGCCCTCTGTCTGCGGGGGCTTGACGACCGGTGCGCGGCGCTGGCGTCGTGCTGTGAGGTCCGCATCTCCTGCCGTCGGCGGGGTCGTGCCGGCGACCGGGCGGGCATGCTCGGGCACCGGGGTTGCTGTGGCGGCCCGTTCGGGTGCTGCGGTCTGCTGGGCAGACGGCGTGGGCATCGGCCGGGCTGAGGGCAGCGGTGAGGCGGCTGGCTGGGTGGCAGCCGGCGGGGAGGCGACGACCGCATCGGGCCTGGCTTCTGGCGACATGCGCTGCGTGCCGATGTGCTCGACGGGCATCCCGCCGGATCCTTGACCCGGGGCCGCAGGGGTGCCTGGCTGGCTCGTGGCATAGGCACCGGGGCTCATGGTGTGCGGGCGCTCGTCTGCGACGTCGTCGCTGAGGTCGCCGGCGAGATTGCTCGCCGTGGCCTGCCGGGCCGGAGCCGAGGGGTACGGACGCTGGTCTGCGGCTGCGCTGCGCTCCTCGACCGGCGGGGCCGGTGGACGCGGAGTCATCGCCGCAGCCTGCTCGGTGTCATCGCTCGCTGCTGCCGGGTTGTCCTGTGCGGTCGGTCCGGTGCCGCCGGTGTTCTCACCGGTGCCGGCGGCGCTCTCACCGGTGCCGGCGGCGCTCTCACCGGTGGCGGCGTCGGCCGGTGCGGGCACGAGGCCATGCTCACGCAGGTAGCGGCGTCGTTCGGCGCGGGTGGCGAATGCCGGTAGGTCTGTTGCTGAGGGAGGCGGTGCGTGCTCGGGCTTTGGCGGTGAGGGCACCGGCTGTGAGGGTGAGGGTGTCGACTGGATTTCCTGCACCTGCGGCTGCGCAGCCGCGTGCTGCTGAACCGGCTGGCTCTGCTGCGGCTGCCGCCGCTGCCGTTCGGCTTCGCGCACCGGTGCCGAGGCGTCGTCGTAGCGGCGGCGGTTGGCTGCGGTCTGCGGGGGTGCTTCTTCGACCGGCCGGTCGGCTGCCAGCGGACCGCGCTCGTGGCGCACCGGCGGCACCTCGGCGGCGTCGAAGGACGGGATGGCTTGCTGCCCGGCTGCCGGCTGGGCGGCAGGCTCCTGGGTCTGCTGTACCGGCGTCGTGTCTGCCGGAGGCTGCCCGGGCTGTCCGCTGCTCTGCCGGGCTTCGAAAGCCTGCTCGGCGGCGCGCCGCTCTGCTTCGCGGCGCGCCTTGCGGGACATGAACTCGTCAGCCATCCTCACTCCTGTACAGCTCGTGCTTTGCGATGTACTGCACGACACCATCGGGCACCAGGTACCAGACCGGCAGGCCCCTCTCCACACGTGCCCGGCAGTCGGTCGAGGAGATCGCCAGGGCCGGGATCTGCAGTTGGCTCAGCTCATCGGTCGGGAGGCCATCGCCGTTGAGGTCGTGTCCTGGCCGGGTGACGCCGACGAAGTGAGCCAGCGAGAACAGCTCCTCGACGTCTTTCCACGTCAGGATCTGCTCGACCGCGTCGGCGCCGGTGATGAAGTACAGCTCGGTTTCTTCACCATACACCTCAGCAAGATCGCGCAGCGTGTCGATGGTGTACGTCTCCCCAGGCCGATCGATGTCGACCCGGGAGACGGTGAACCGCGGATTCGAGGCGGTCGCGATGACCGTCATGAGGTAACGGTGCTCAGCAGCGGTGACGTGCTGCTTCTGATACGGGATGCCGGTGGGTACGAACACGACCTCATCGAGGTCGAACGTGGCCGCCACCTCGCTGGCGGCGACCAGGTGACCGTTGTGAATGGGGTCGAAGGTGCCACCCATGACACCGACTCTGCGCGGACCTGATGACATGTCAGTGGCGGTGCGAGATGCCCTTCCACGACATCGTGACGAACATGAGGAACATCAGGATGCCGAATGCGATGAGGCCGAAGTAGATCGGGTCCATCGGCAGGTCGATCACGACATGGTGCTCAGGTGCTGCCTGGGCGAGCAGGATGGCGGTCTTCACTCAGTTTCTCCTTGTGTCAGATGGTGTCGGCTGACGCGCGGGCGCGACAGTCATCACCAGTTTCTCATGAAATGCAGGTCAGCGCGCACCCGGGGCGCGGCGTGGCTGACCGTCGGTTCAGGTGCGCAGCTGTCCGCTGCCGCGCATGATCCACTTGCTCGTCGTCAGGTGGGTCAGACCCATCGGCCCGCGCGCGTGCAGCTTCTGCGTCGAGATGCCGACCTCCGCTCCGAGGCCGAACTGCCCGCCGTCGGTGAACCGGGTTGAGACGTTGACGCCGACAGCGGCGGCATCGACGGCACCGACGAAGGCGTCGGCGTTGGAGATGTCGTTGGTGACGATGACCTCGGTGTGGCCGGAGGTGTAGGCGCGGATGTGCTCGATGGCCTCGTCCAGGCTGGAGACGAGCTTGACGGCGATCTCCAGGCCGAGGTACTCCTTGGCCCAGTCACGGCGCGAGACCCGCCGGACCTTGACGCCCTCAGGTGCGTGTTCACCAACATCGGAACCAGCGTGGATCGTCACGCCGTGGGCGTCGAGTTCGCCGAGGATCTTCGGCAGCACGCGCCGGGCGGCCTTCTCATGCACCAGTAGGGTCTCCAGGGCGTTGCACACGCTCGGCCGGTGGGTCTTGGAGTTGACGACCAGGTCGGTGGACTGCCGCGCCGTGGCCGAGGCGTCGAGGAACATGTGCACATTGCCGACCCCGGTCTCGATGACCGGCACGATCGACTCGTGAACAACGGTGGAGATGAGCTCGGCACCGCCGCGCGGAATGAGCAGGTCGACGAAGTCACGCGACTGCATGAGCACCTTCGCGCCGTCACGGCCGTACTCATCGATGCCGGCGACGGTCGCTGCCCGCAGACCCGTGCTCTCGACCGCTGTGCGCAGCAGTTCGATGAGCAGCGTATTGGAGGACTTGGCTGCCGAGCCGCCGCGCAGCACGACGGCGTTGCCGGCCTTGATCGCCAGGGCGGCGATGTCGACGGTGACGTTCGGGCGGGCTTCGTAGATCGCGCCGATGACGCCCATCGGCACGCGCTGTTCGGTCAGCTGGATGCCGTTGAGCAGGGTGCGCCCCTGGATGACGGTGCCGACCGGATCGTCGAGCGCGATGACATCGCGTACGGCACCGGCGATGTCGGCGATGCGCTCCTCGGTCAGCCGCAGCCGGTCGAGCAGTGCCTCAGCCGTGCCCTTCTTCTCCGCCATCTCCAGGTCCTCTGCGTTGGCCAGCAGAATGTCAGCGGTGTTCTCCTCCAGTGTCCGGGCGATCGCCTCGAGCGCGGCGTTCTTCACCGCAGTCGAGGTGGTGGCCAGCTCGGTGGAGGCATCCTTGGCGCTCTTGGCGATGCGGGTGACCGCGCGCACGGTCTTGGGATGGATCTCAGAAGTCGCAGTTTCCGTCATGGTCAGTGCTTTCTAGAAGACGGCGTCGGTGAGAACCAGGTCGTTGCGGTGGATGATCTCCTTGCGGTAGTCATCCCCGAAGCGCCGACCCAGTTCATCAGTGGACAGCCCGAACATGTCTGGGAGTTCGTGAGTGGCGAAATTCACCAGCCCACGCGCCACCAGCCTACCCTCAGAGTCGCGAACATCAACTGGATCTCCGGCTTCGAACTCCCCGTCGATGCCGGTGACCCCGGCTGCCAGCAGGGAGGTGCCGCGCCGCGAGATCGCGCGCACGGCGCCGTCGTCGATGCGGATGGAGCCGAGCGTCTGGGCCAGGTGCGCCAGCCACAGCAGGCGGGTCTGGCGGCGCCGGTGAGTGACGGCGAAGTAAGTGCCGATGTCCTCTCCGGCCAGTGCCCGGTAGACGTTGTCGGCTGCTGTCAGCACGGTCGGGATGCCGGAGTCGGCGGCCATCGTCGCCGCCTGCACCTTCGTCAGCATCCCGCCGGTGCCAGTGCCGGCCGCCCCGGTGCCGCCGATGCCGTAGGCGGCCAGTGCGTCCTGGTCCGGGACGAAGTCGACGCGGCGGGAGTCCGGGTCGCCCGGGGGTGCGGTGTACAGGGCGTCGACGTCGGAGAGCAGCACGAGCGCATCGGCGTGCGTCAGGTGGGCCACAAGCGCAGCGAGCCGGTCGTTGTCGCCGAAGCGGATCTCGTGGGTGGCCACAGCATCGTTCTCGTTGACGATCGGCATGACGCCCAGCGCCAGGAGGCGTTCGATGGCCCGCTGGGCGTTGCGGTACTGGGTGCGGCGGATGAGGTCATCGGCGGTCAGCAGCACCTGGCCGGGCACAACGGCGTGCTCGCGCAGCACGGTGGTGTAGGCGGCCATGAGCAGGCCCTGGCCGACGCCCGCGGCGGCCTGCTGGGTGGCGAGGTCCTTCGGCCGTTTGGGCAGCCCGGCCGGTTCGAGGCCGGCGGCGATCGCGCCGGAGGAGACCAGGATGACCTCGTGGCCGGCAGCCCGGTGCTGAGCCAGTGCGGTCGTCAGGGCGCGCAGATGGTCGCGGTTGAGGCCGCCTGCCACCGAGGTCAGCGACGAGGAGCCGATCTTGACGACGACGCGCTTGGCGCGGCGCACCGCCTCGCGGGTGGCCCCCAGGGTCACATCGCTCACCCCTGTTCTCCTTCCTCCCGCAGGGCCTTCTCGGCCAGCCGCTCGGCTTCGAACTCGGCGCGCGTGGCGGCCTTGGCGTCCATCCGCTCGTGGAAGGCGGCCTTGCGCTCCCGGCGGGTGGCGCGGCCGCTCTCTTCGAGCCGGGCGTCGCCGCCGCGCGGGGCGGCGAGCAGTTCGGCTCCGCCGACCATGGTCGGATCCCAGTCGAAGACCACCCCGTCATCGGGTCCGATGACGATCGTCTCACCGGGCTTGGCTCCGGCCCGGAACAGCTCATCTTCGACACCGAGGCGCTCGAGCCGGTCGGCAAGGTAGCCGACGGCTTCGTCGTTGCCGAAGTCGGTCTGGCGCACCCAGCGTTCGGGCTTGGCGCCGAGGATCCGGAAGACCGGACCGTCAGCGGAGCGCTCTTCGACGATCTGGAATCCGGTGTCGTCGACGGCGACCGGGCGGATGACGGTGCGCACCGGTTCCTTCGCTTCGGCGGCGCGGCGTTCGCGCTCGGCGGCGACGATGTCGGCCAGCGCGTACGACAGTTCCTTCAGTCCCTTGTGGGTGGCAGCCGAGACGTCGAAGACCCGGTAGCCGGCGGCCTCGACGTCCTCGCGGACAATGTCGGCCAGATCCTGTGCATCGGGCACATCGACCTTGTTGAAGGCCACGAGGGTGGGCCGTTCGGTCAGCGGCAGCAGGTCGCCTGCGGTGTTGTCGTCTCCGGGTGCCACGTCGACCTCGTAGGCGGCGAGTTCGGCTTCGATGGTCGCAAGGTCGCTGACCGGGTCGCGGTCGGTCTCCCAGGTGGCCATGTCGATGACGTGGACGAGGACTGCGCAGCGTTCGACGTGGCGGAGGAACTCGTGGCCGAGACCGCGGCCCTGTGCGGCTCCGGGGATGAGCCCGGGCACATCGGCGATCGTGTAGCGGGTGTCGCCGGCCTGCACGACGCCGAGGTTGGGCACGAGCGTGGTGAAGGGGTAGTCGGCGATCTTCGGCTTCGCTGCTGACAGAGCGGCGATGAGGCTGGACTTGCCGGCTGACGGGTAGCCGATGAGGGCGACGTCGGCGACGGTCTTGACTTCGAGGATGAGGTCGCGGGTCTCACCGGGTTCGCCGAGCAGGGCGAAGCCGGGTGCCTTGCGCTTCTTCGAGGCAAGGGCTGCGTTGCCGAGCCCGCCGCGGCCGCCGGCGGCGGCGATGAACCGGGTGCCCGGCTCGACAAGGTCGGCCAGCAGGGTGCCATCAGCGGCTTTCACGACCGTGCCGGAGGGCACGGCCAGAATGAGGTCCTCACCGTCGGCGCCATGCCGCAGGTCGCCTTTGCCGATCCCACCGCTGGGGGCGCTGCGATGCGGTGAGCGCTGGTACGGCAGCAGCGTGGTGGTCTGGTCGTCGACTTCGAGGATAACGTCGCCGCCGTTACCGCCGTTGGCGCCGTCGGGGCCGCCGAGGGGCTTGAACTTCTCACGCCGCACCGACGTGCAGCCGTTGCCGCCGTCGCCTGCGGAGACGTGCAGAGTCACACGGTCAATGAATTCGATGGCCATAGCGTCCTGTCATCCTGTGGTTGCCGACTAGCTGTGGTGCCTGGTCTGAGTGCTGGCACGACTGTGCTGTTGCCCGCTCAAGCCTAGCGGGCGCAGCGTCGCGGTGGGTGGTGCACCCGCGGGGCGAACGGAGCGGGAGATGCGCAAAGGGGTGAGTCCGTGCGGACTCACCCCTCCGTGCGCTCACCGTCGTGGTGAGCTGGCAGCTGGGCTGCCGGAATGTCTGTTATCAGCCGGCGACGATGTTGACGACCTTGCGGCCGCCCTTTGCGCCGAACTCAACGGTGCCTGCCGAGAGGGCGAACAGCGTGTCGTCGCCGCCCTTGCCGACATTGGCGCCCGGGTGGAAACGGGTGCCGCGCTGACGGACGAGGATCTCGCCGGCGTTGACGGTCTGGCCGCCGAAGCGCTTGACACCCAGTCGCTGGGCGTTTGAGTCGCGACCGTTCTTGGTCGAGCTCGCTCCCTTTTTCGTTGCCATAGTGTGTCTCCTAGAAAGAGCTGGGTGTGCTTACTTGATACCGGTGATCTTCAGGCGGGTGAGATCCTGGCGGTGACCGATCCGCTTCTTGTATCCAGTCTTGTTCTTGTACTTCTGGATGACGATCTTCGGTCCGCGGGTCTCGTCGACGACCTCGGCGGTCACGGTGATCTTGGCAAGCGAGTCAGAGTCGTGGGTGACGGTGTCGCCGTCGACGTGCAGAACTGCTTCGAGTTCGACGTTGTCGCCTGCTGCGGCCTTCATACGGTTGACGGTGATGATATCGCCGACGCTGACCTTCTCCTGATGGCCGCCGGCACGGACGATGGCATAGACCATGTGCGAACCCCTTCTTAGCATTCTGCGCGCCCAGCCGGATGCTGCGGCGACTTCCCTAAACGGCAATACTTCCTTGGTCCGTCTCCTTCTGCAGGCTGCGCGGCAACCGGCAGGAGGATCCGACCCATTGAGAGGAAGGATCGACCGTGGTGCTTTCTGCACCGACGCAACAGTCTAGCGCGCCTGGCCACCGGATTCAAAGCAGCCGGGCGGCCCTGTCACCGACGCCTCTCCCCTGGCAGCCGGCGCCGCACCGGCTCAGGCTGAGCTGTCGCGGTTCTCCTCGGCGATCCGCTCATGGTGGCGGATGACCTCGGCGACGATGAATGTGAGGAACTTCTCAGCGAATTCGGGATCGAGGTGGCTCTCCTCGGCCAGGGAGCGCAGCCGTTCGACCTGCCGGGCCTCACGTGCCGGGTCGGCGGGCGGCAAGTCGCTGCTGGCTTTGAGCCGGCCGACGGCTTCGGTGAGCTTGAACCGTTCGGCGAGGATGTGGATGAGCGCGGCGTCGACGTTGTCGATGCTGTTGCGCAGTCGCGTGAGCTCCGCAGGCGCCTCGGCGTGGGCGTCTGCCGGCACACCGGTCGCGCTGCCGGCTGACTGCGCATTCGCGGATTCGCTGGTCATCTGTCCTCCTCACGGGTGCGGGCGCTGGCAGCTGTCGAGCCGGTGGTCTGCCGTTCGCTGCCCGATGCGCCCTCTCCGGCATCGGCCTGGAGTTCGTCGGCGGCCGTCGAACCGGTGTCTGCGGCGAAGCCGGCGGCCGGCTCGGTGGCCTCCAGCCTAAGGCCGCCGGAGACCTGTTCGCTCAGCGTGTTCGCGATCTGGGCGAAGCCGGGATGCTGGTCGAGTTCCTCGATGAGGACCGCTTGGGCGTTCGCGTCCTGGAGCACCACCGACCAGTTCGGGTGGGACTCCCCCGCGCCCGGAATGTGCGGCGGGGCCTCCTGGCCGACGATATCCATGAGGGAGGCTCCGAGGTAGGCGGCGTTGAGCTGTCCGAGGTAGGTGTGCAGCCCGGCGACGACCGGCCAGGGTTCGTCGATCGTGCCGACCATCGTCTCGGTCGGGGCCAGCGCACCGAGTTCGGCGGCTTCCTTGAGCACCTCCTGGCGGGCAGTGCGGGCGTCGCTGGTGAGCTGGTGGACGTCGCCGTCGAGGGCCTTGTGCTTCTGCGCGGCCTCGATGTCGCCGAGGTTGATGTAGCTGGCCAGCGGTGTGTGGGTCGGCGGGGTGAGCACGGCGATCGTCTCAACCGGCGCGGTCCCGTCAGCGAAGCTGTGGCGCAGCTCGGGGTCCTCCCACACCGAGGTGGTTGAAAGGATGTCAAGGCCGAGGCGTTCGGATTCGAGGGCGAGCACCGCATCGATCGCCTCGCTCCCGAGGTCCACTTCGGCCCAGGCATCTTCCTCGGCGTCGGTGACGGCCCACCGCTGCCGGCCGAGGCTGGAGAAGCGCTCGATGCTGATCGCCCCGGCTCCGGCCGCGGCGGTGCGCAGCATGTCGCGCACCGCGGTGTAGCCGTCTGCGGCGAGCAGATGCGGATTCCACGGGCGCAGGGCGGCATCGCCGCTGGAGGCCGAGCCGTCGCGGCGTTCGATGCCGTCGAGGTACAGGCTCTGACCGCCGGAGTCGGCGTCCTCGCCGGGCAGGCCCGCCCACCAGTCTCCGCCCTCGGCGCTGATGCCCGGGGCGATGTCGGTGATGAGCCCGACCCGCATGCCGACCTGTGCGGCCACAGCCTTGACCTGGCGCAGCTGTTCGACGGCCAGGAACTGGGTCCACAGCCAGAACTCGACATCGGTGCGGTGCTCTTCGGAGAACTCCGCGGCTTTCCTGCTGTGCGGGTGCGGCATCTTCTCCCGCCACGCATCCGGGTTCCGCCCGGTGGCGTAGTGGGCGGCTGCCGCGCTCATGAGCGCCCAGCGTTTGAGCGACTCCGGGGCCTGCCGGCAGAAGTCGGCGAACAGCCGGCGCCGCGTCGGCGTCGGGGGCATGCTGTAGAGGATGCGCAGGGCGGCGAGCTTGTCGCCGAGCACCTTGGCGCGCGGGATCGGCTCGGCGGCAGCATTCGGCCGGCCCCAGCCGCGGCCGAGTGACTGGATCGCCTCGCGCTGGGCGGCGGGAACGTGGCCGATCTCCGGGACGTCTTCGATGCGCAGGTAGATCGGGTCGATCGCCACCCGGCTGGAGGGCACGTAGGGAGATGGGGTGCCCAGTGGGCTGGCCTTCGAGCTCTTGACGTTGGTCTCGCGGATCGGCAGTGCGTGGATGGGACCCAGTCGGATGAAGTCGGCACCGCGGTCGGCGGCGGCGATGACGAGGTCGCTGAGGTCGCCGAAGTCCCCGACTCCCCAGGAGCGGTGGGACCGGATCGCGTAGAGGTCAGCGCACAGGCCCCACATCCGCTCGCGGGCATCCCCGGCCTGCCCTGCACGGCTGCCGGGACCGGGTGTGGCGGCGGGGGCGACGATGAGCGGGCAGCGGTGCTCGGCGTCGCCGTCGGTGAGCACGAGGGTGTGGTAGCCGGTCGGCAGCCCTTCGGGCAGAACGGCGGTGCGGCACTGACGCAGCTGCGGTGTCCCGTCGACCATCACCGAGGTGGTCGCGGTCGCCTCGCCGATCAACTCGACCGGCAGCACGGCGCCGTCTTCGGTCTCGGTGACCAGCTGGTGGGGCGCTCCCTCGCGCACGTGGATCGGCACGCCTTCGGGTGCGCCTGCCCGCATCGTCACGCAGCGCGGCAGTCCCCGGCGCACCTCGTCATCGGCGAGCTGCTGCAGGCTGGCGGCGACGTCGTCGTCGGTGGTGGCGGCCACCCCGAGAGCTTCGAGCAGGCCGGTGAGCACCGCCTCGGGAACGGGGCGCTGGGTGCCGTCATCATCGCGGGTCACCGGGCTGATGCCGTAGCGGGCGGCGAGGTCGTACAGCGGAGTCATATGCGCCATGCCTTCAGATTAGTGGATAGACGTGAGCGCGGGAGGACAGGCTGGCTGTCCTCCCGCGCTCGGGGTCGGGCTCGGTTCCGGTCAGGTGCTCACCGGCGCCGAAGCGGTGGTCACTTCAGGCCCTGGTCCTGACGGATCTCCTCCAGGTGCGCCTCGTCCTCAGCACCGAGCTCGTAGAGCTTGCCGTGCTTGCGGTCGGCGAGGTACTGCTTCATCTCGCGCTTGACGACCGGCATGAGGATGTAGAGGCCGAGGATGTTGATGAAGGCACACATGAACAGTGCTGCGTCAGCGAAGGCGATGACCTTGCCGAACGAGGCGACCGAGCCGATGACGATGAACGCCATGAGGATGAGGCGGTAGACCAGGTCGGTGGACTTGCGGCGACCGAACAGGAAGTGCCAGGCCTTCTCGCCGTAGTACGCCCAGGTGATGAGGGTGGAGAAGGCGAAAAGCACAACCGCGACGGTCAGCAGGATCGGCCACCAGCCGGTGATGGTCGAGAACGCATCCGAAGCCAGGGTGACACCGTCGACCGAGCCGCCGGCAGCGGTGGTCTCGATGGCCTCGCTGTAGGACGGCTGGTTGGCGATGATGATCGTCAGGGCGGTCATGAGGCAGACGATGACGGTGTCGAGGAACGGCTCGAGCAGGGCGACGAAGCCCTCCGAGACCGGGCGGCGGGTCTTGACCGCCGAGTGGGCGATAGGTGCCGAGCCGATGCCGGCCTCGTTGGAGAAGGCCGAGCGCTGGAAGCCGACGATCATGACACCGACAACACCGCCGGCGACGCCCTCAGGGCTGAAGGCGCCGCTGATGATGATGCCGATGGCGGTCGGGACGAAGCCGATGTTGCCGAGGATGACGATGAGGCAGGAGACGACGTAGAAGATCGCCATGCCCGGAACGAGCTTGTCGGTGACCTTGCCGATCGACTTGATGCCGCCGATGATGACGAGGCCGACGAGCAGTGCGATGGCGATGCCGATGATGAGGCGGACCATGCCGTCGCCGAGCGGGCCGTCGGCACCGCCGGCGGAGTTCTGCATCTGCACGACGGTCTGGTTGGCCTGGAACATACCGCCGCCGGCGACGCCGAACAGCAGGATGGCGATGGCGAAGACGCCGGTCAGCGCCTTTGCGACCGGGCGGCTCAGGAACTTGAAGGCGATGGGCAGGTACTTGAACGGACCACCGTGGACAACGCCGTCCTGGTCGATCTCGCGGTACTTGACGCCCAGGGTGCACTCGACGAACTTCGTGGCCATGCCGAGGATACCGGCGACGACCATCCAGAACGCGGCACCCGGACCGCCCATGGCGATCGCGGCACCGACACCGGCGATGTTGCCCAGGCCCACGGTGCCCGAGACCGCCGAGGACAGCGCCTGGAAGTGGGTGACCTCACCCGGGTCGTCCTTGGAGGAGAACTTGCCGCGCACGACTTCGAGCGCGACGCCGAATCCGCGGAACTGGATGAAGCCGAAGTAGATGGTGAAGACGCAGGCTGCGATGATCAGCCAGGCGACGACGATCGGAAAGGACACTGCTCCGATTGAGACGGGGTAGAAGATGACTGTTTCGAAACGGTCGACGAACGGAGCAAGGATGCCGTCGACCTTTTCTTCGATGGACGCATTTGCCGCCAGAGGTAGGAGTGTGGCGGCGATCACAAAGGTGCTCATGAAGCTATAAGTTCCACTAAAACAAGGCTGACCGCAACTGCAGAAGTGCCGATGCGGCTTTCAGTTATCCAACTGTTATCTACCTCACCTCCGACAGTTGGCGAACCGCTGAAATGGCGCAAATCTGTGTTGTGAGCTCCTGTTGATCTCGCGTCTGCGCACCCCTGCGACGCCCGACTCACCCTGGAACGCCTGGTGAGAGCGCTGCAGGGCCTGTTGTCGCGGTGATGCGGCAACAGGCCCTGCGCATGCGTCGGAGACGCTGAGCTCAGTCGTCGGCGCCGATGATGAGGATCGGGGGCGCCTCGGCCTTCTTCTCCGACTGCGTGCTCTCCTGCTGCTCAGCGGCAGGCTGACGGGTCTCGGAGCTGTCCGTGCGCTCCGGCTGCGCAGCCGGGCGCGCCGGTGCTTCCTGAACCCGGGTCTCGGTCTCGGCACCGATCATGAGCGGTGCCGGGCCGCTGGTCTCGGCGGGCTGGCGCGGAGCGCGACGCGCCGGGGCCGGCTCTGACTCCGTTTCAGGCTGCTGGGGACTCTGAGCCTCGCCGTCGGCCTGCTGCTGGCCGGTGTCGTCGGACTTCTTCGAATGGCGGGAGCGGCTGCGCCGTGAGCTCTTGCCGCCCTGCTCGTCGCTGCCTGTGTCGCCGGAGGCACCGTCGTCCCGCTTGCCGCGGCCCTTGCGCCGTGAGCCAGTGTCCTCGTCGCCTGCGGAGCTGGAATCCTGGCCGGCTGCTGTCGACTCTGCTCTGTCGTCGTCATCGGCCTTCAGCGTTGCCTTGGCGATCGCAGCGACAGCTGAGCGTGAGGCAGACTGCTTCTCTTCCTCCTCGCGTGACTGCGCGTCCTTGTTCGAACGGCGGTTTTCCTGTCCGCGGCGCTTGCGCGACTTGTACTGGCCGCGCGAGGAGCCGTCGTCCTCGGTGCCCGGCAGAACGAGGCCGCGCCCGGAGAGGTCCTCACCGGCGGCAGCCAGCGATTCGGCCAGCCCGGTGCCGATGCGCTTGCGGGTCATCTGCACCAGGCCCAGGGAGGTCACCTCGGCGACCTGGTGGCGGGTCCGGTCGCGGCCGAGGCATTCGACAAGCCGACGGACGACGAGATCGCGGTTGGATTCGAGGACCATGTCGATGAAGTCGACGACGATGATGCCGCCGATGTCGCGCAGCCGCAGTTGGCGGATGACCTCTTCTGCTGCTTCGAGGTTGTTCTTCGTCACCGTCTCTTCGAGGTTGCCGCCGGAGCCGGTGAACTTCCCGGTGTTGACGTCGATGACGGTCATCGCCTCGGTGCGGTCGATGACCAGCGAACCACCGGAGGGCAGCATGACCTTGCGCTGCAGGGCCTTGTCGATCTGCTCGGACACACGATAGTGGTCGAAGATGTCTCCGTCCTCCTCGTAGCGGCTCAGCCGCTCGACCAGGTCGGGGGCGACGGCTTCGACGTATTCGTGGATCGTGTCCCAGGACTCGTCGCCGTCGACGACGAGGGCGCTGAAGTCCTCGTTGAAGACATCGCGGATGATCCGGACGATCATGTCCGGTTCCTTGTACAGCAGCTGCGGGGCAGTCGTCTTCGTCGATTTCGACTTCTTCTCGATCGACTCCCAGCGCTTCGACAGCCGCTCGATGTCGCGGCCGAGCTCGGTCTCCGAGGCGCCCTCGGCGGCGGTGCGGACGATGACGCCGGCGGATTCGGGCACCATCTGCTTGAGCAGCTTCTTCAGCCGCTGACGCTCGTTGTCCGGCAGCTTGCGGGAGATGCCGGTCATGTCGTTGCCGGGCACGTAGACGAGGAACCGGCCGGGCAGGGAGATCTGCGCAGTCAGGCGCGCGCCCTTGTGCCCGATCGGGTCCTTGGTCACCTGCACCAGCACGGAATCGCCGGGACTGAGCGCGAGCTCGATGCGGCGCGGCTTGCCGTCCATACCGAGGGCATCCCAGTTGACTTCACCGGCGTAGAGGACGGCGTTGCGGCCCTTGCCGATGTCGACGAAGGCAGCCTCCATGCTCGGGAGCACGTTCTGCACCTTGCCGAGGTAGACGTTGCCGATGAGCGAGGCCTGGGCCTTCGACTCGCTGAGGTAGTGCTCGACGGCGATGCCGTCTTCGGTGACGACGAGCTGGGTGCGGTCGTCGCGGTCGCGGACGAGCATGGTGCGCTCAACGGATTCGCGGCGTGCGAGGAACTCCGCTTCGGAGATCACCGGGCGGCGGCGACCTGCTTCGCGGCCCTCACGGCGGCGCTGGCGCTTGGCCTCCAGGCGGGTTGAGCCCTTGACGCCGGTGACTTCCGAGGCGCTGGTGCCGCTGCCGGAGCCGGAGCCCGACCGGCTGCGGCGACGGCGACGACGGCGCGAGCTGCTCGAGTCGTCGTCAGAGTCACCGGAATCGTCGCTGCGGTCCTGCTTCTGATCATCGCGGTCATTCTGGCTGCCGCGGCTGCCGGAGTCGGTACTGTCGTCGGACTTGCTGTGGTCGTCCTGGCTGGAGTCGCTGTCGTCGCCGCGCTGGCGGCGGCTGCCGCGGTTGTCGTTATCGGAACCGGAGTCGCCGTCGTTCTGACCGCCTCGGCCGCGGGAGCGCTTGCCCCGTCCTCCGCGCCGGCGGCGGCGCGGCTGGTCGTCATCGCTGTCGTCGTCACTGTCAGAGCGGTCATCACGATCGCTGTCATCCGTGTCGTCGTCATCATCATCGTCGTCGTCATCCGGGGTCCAGTCAGGATCGACCTGCTGACCGAGCTCTGCCTGCGGGGTCTGGAACAGCAGGCCACCGCCGGCCGGAACGCTCACCGGCTGCAGCGGCTCGTCATCCGTTTCCTCCCGCGCGGCATTGAACCCGAACGAGAACGGGTTGCGCACGTCAAGGGTGACGGCCTGCTGTGCTGGGGTGTCGTCATCATCGTCGTCGGAGTCGTCGTCATCGTCCTCGGTGGAGTCACCGACGTAGGATTCGAAGATCAGGCCGCGGTTGGCGACAGCCGAACGCGCTGACTTTGGAAGCCCGGAGCCCTTGCGGCGAGTGGCTGCAGGTGCTGTCTGCTCCTCGGCAGCATCGGATTCATCGGCGCTGTCGTCGTCATCGGCTGCGTCACTCTGACCGGCGCGCAGCGATTCGGCTTTTTCGGCTATTTCGTCGAGGACGGCGAGTGCGTCATCGCGTGAGCTGGCGTCGTCTTCGGTGCGCTTGGCTTCGGACTGCGCACGCAGGTTTTCGAGATCGGCGAGAATGCCCTCTGTCGGATTCTGCTGATCCTCGGGTTCATGATTCATCTGTATAGAGCTCCTTGCCCACCGCAGCCGGCACACCTTCCAGCTGCGCCATGGGCGATGGCGGTGCCCGTCTCGCGGCGTCGCAGCCGTGCCGGCGGGCAGAAAAACTGTGGGTACACATGGGCTCGCGCGAATTGCGTCAGCGCGGTGGCACGCATGTGCCGCTTCAGCTTTGACCTGCGGGAGTCAGACCTCCGCTCGGTGGAAGCGGGCAACTGGCCGGGTGTGTTCAGCCTGTCGCCATCATCATTATGTCACAGGCACAGTGTGCCGTCCTGCAGCGGCGCAGGTTCAACTGTGGGCAGATCAGCCTCGGCATCCGGGCACACTTGTCGCGGACCGAACCGACACGGCATGCTGTTGGGGTGAATACTCCTCCTGCCCAGACACGTCCTGCGGCGTCCTCCCCTGCTTCATCCCCTGCAGCCGGACTGGCTGCCGATGCATGGTTCCTGCGCCGGCTGCCCTTCGGGATCTTCCTCATCATCGGATCGGTCATCGGTCTGTGGATGTCGTTCCTGCTCTCGATCGACAAGCTGCGCAAGCTGGAGAATCCCGGCATCACACTGTCGTGCGATCTCAACCCGTTCTTCTCATGCGGGTCGGTCATGGAGTACCCGCAGGCACAGCTGCTGGGATTTCCCAATCAGTTCCTCGGCATCGTGGCCTTCGTCGTGCCGCTCATGTTTGGAGTGCTCGTCCTTGCCCGGGTCGAACTCCCCGGCTGGCTGTGGACGGGCCTGGCTGCCGGTCTCGGGGCGGGTGCGCTGCTGTGCATGTACCTCTTCTACACCTCGATCTTCGCCATCGGTGTCGGTTGCCCGTGGTGCATCGTGGTGTGGACGGTGACGATTCCGATGTTCTGCGTCGTGACCGGGTATGCGGCGCTGCGCGGTTTCTTCGGCGCCGGCGTGACGGCCAGTCCTTATGCCCGTGTGTTCGCCCAGCATGCGCTGCTCATCGGCGTGCTGTGGATGTGCATCGTCTACGGGCTCATCATCGTGAAGTTCTGGACGTTCTTCTCCGGGCTGCTCTGAAGCACTCGGCAACGACGTCGGGGCGGGATGCGCTGTGCGCGTCCCACCCCGAATCTGTCTGCGAAGCTGTCTGTCTCAGTCCTCTGGGAACCAGATGGCGATCTCGCGTGCAGCTGATTCCTCGGAGTCGGAACCGTGGACGAGGTTCTTCTGCACGTTGACGCCCCAGTCGCGGGCGAAGTCGCCGCGGATGGTGCCCGGTGCAGCGGTCGTCGGGTCGGTGGTTCCGGCCAGTGACCGGAATCCGGGGATGACGCCGTGGCCGGAGGCCACGAGTGCGACGAGCGGTCCTTCGGACATGAAGTCCACGAGAGGCTGGTAGAACGGCTTGCCCTCGTGTTCTTCGTAGTGGGCGGCGAGCTGCTCCGCGGTTGCGTGGACGAGCTCGAGCTTCTCGATGCTGTATCCCTTGGCTTCGATGCGTGCGATGATCTGGCCGATGAGGCCGCGCTGCACACCATCTGGCTTGACGAGCACGAGCGTGCGTTCGGTCACCAGGTTCTCCTTCGTCATCAGTCGACGTTCCGTGCGCCGAGCAGGGCAATGCGGTGCCAGTCTATTGCATCACCACCGGGCGCACCCGGCCGGTGAGAATCAGCTCACACCGCGGGTATCAGGTGGTGGCTTCTCCCCCGCCGGTGCTGAAGTACTCGACGACCTCGCGGTCGATGCGCTTGCCCCAGTACACGGCGGCCGCGTAGAGGGCGGTGAAGACGAGACCGATGAAGAACATTGCCGGCAGCACGAATCCGCACGCGACGATGAGCACCTGACCGATCCACCCGAGCAGGATGCCAGGGCGCTTCTGGCCGATCCGGCGGGGCAGCAGGATCGCTGCGGCCAGCAGCACAACGGTGATGACTGCGACGCCGGCGATGAGCAGCGGCAGGCTGACCGGTTTCAGCCCGATGCCGGTGAGACCGGCGAAGTAGACGACGCAGATCTCTGAGATGAGGATCGAACCGCACAGCACCGGCAGCTTCGACTTCAGCGGCCCGTCGGGCTTGGGTCCCGGGTTGTCCCGTCCTGCGGCGTTCGGATGCTCGGCGGTCACTGGATGCCTCCCTTGCCCAGCAGTGTGCGGGCCTCGGCGACGGTCAGCATCGAACCGGTCACGACGATCCCGGCGTGCCGGCTGTCCTGGCTGTTGACCAGGTCGATCGCGGCCATGAGAGCAGCGTTGAGTTCGGGGGTGTCGGTGACGTCCTCCGGGTCGAACCACTCAGCGGCAGCTGCTGCGAGTTCGCCGTGTTCGAGGGCTCGCGGAGAGAGCGCTTCGGAGACGACGATGCGGTCGGCGAACCGGTGGACGTATTCGAGGACTCCGTGCGGGTCCTTGTCGGCGAACATCGCGACGACAGCGACGACGAATTCGAAGTCGAACGCCTCGTCGATCGTGTCAGCGAGCACCTCGGCTGCGGCGGGATTGTGTGCCCCGTCGACGAGGATCGTCGGTTCGGTGCGCAGGATCTCCGCGCGTCCCGGCGAGGTCACCTGGGACATTCCCTCGGCGACGATCTCGCTGTTCAGCGGCTTGTCGGCATCGGCGAGGAACGCCTCGCACATGGCGATCGCCAAGGCGGCGTTGTGCGCCTGGTGCTCCCCGTGCAGCGGCAGGAACAGGTCCGGGTATCCGGAGTAGAGTCCCTGCACGTCGATGAGCTGGCCGTCGACGGCGCGTTCGCGCCCGCGCAACCCGAAGTTCTGCCCCGCCCACAGCGCAGGCGCACCCCGTGCAGCTGTCTGGACTGCCAGCGCCTCGGCGGCCTCCGCAGTCTGCTCTGCGATGACTGCCACCGGGTCTGGGGACGGAGTCGGGTCGATCGAGCGGTTGAGGATTCCCGCCTTCGTCGCGGCGATCTCGGCGAGCGTGTCACCGAGGTAGGCCTGGTGGTCATAGCCGATCGGCGCGAAACCGCACACGGCGGCATCGGCGACGTTGGTGGAGTCCCATTCGCCGCCCATCCCGACCTCGATGACCATGACGTCGACGGGCGCCTCAGCGAAGATCGCAAAGGCGAGCACCGTCAGCGCTTCGAAGAAGGTGAGCTTCGGACGGTCGGCGGCGACGAGCTCCGCGTCGACCATCTCCAGGATCGGAGCGGCAGCGTCATAGGCATCGACGAAGACGCGTTCGCTGACCTCCTCACCGTCGACGGCGATGCGTTCGGTGACCCGGTGCAGGTGCGGGCTCGTGAAGCGCCCGACCCGCAGCCCGGCCGCTGAGAGGATCGCATCGACCATCCGCGCCGTCGAGGACTTGCCGTTGGTGCCGGTGAGCATGACGACCGGAGCGCTTTTGTGCACGTCGCCGAGCAGTCGGCAGGCTCGTTCGGTCGCATCGAGTCGGCGCTCGACCTGTGTCTCCCCCTGCCGGGAGAGCAGCGCGGAGTACACGCGGGCCAGCGCCGAGGTGCCGCGTGCCTCAGCGGGCACAGCGGCCTCGGGCTCATCGTCGCCCTGGGAGGCGGCGACGAGCGCATCGACCTCGGCTGCGTCCGGGTCGTCGGGGACGAGTGGGACGAGCGGGCTGTCCTCGAAATCCGGCAGCTGCGGCACCTCGGTGCCATCGGGCCCAATGTCTGCAGCGTCAGTGCCGTGGACGGGGTCGTGTTCGCTCATGCGCGCTTCACCTGGACGGCCGCATCGGAGGCGAGTTCGCCGGCGGTGAAGACCTCCTCACCGCTGAGCCGCTCGCTCGTGGTGCCGAATTCGACGGCGAGCACCTCACCGGCAACCATGTCGCGGTGGGAGTCGACGGCCGCACGGACCTGCTCGGGGGCCGAGAGCAGCACCGTGATCCGGTCGGCGACGTCGAGGTCGAGCTGCTTGCGCACGTTCTGGATCGCTCGGATCGCATCACGAGCGACGCCTTCGGCGCGCAGCTCGTCGGTGACCTCGATGTCAAGGGCGACGAAGCCGCGATCCATCGCTGCCAGGGCAGCGCTCGTTGCCCCGGCGTCGGCGACTTCGTCGAGGGTGTATTCGCCTTCCTCGAGCTCGATCCCGCCGGCAGTGACGGTGCCATCATCGGCGACTGACCAGTCGCCGGCCTTCGAGCCCTTGATCGCCGCCTGCACGTTCCTGCCCAGGCGCGGGCCGGCGACGCGGGCGTTGACGGTGAGCTTCTGTTCGAGGGTGAAGCCGGCGGCAGCGGCCTGGTCGACGCCCATGACGGTGACGTCCCGGACGTTGAGCTCATCGGCAATGATCGACCGGAAGTCGGCGCCGAGCTCCTCATCGGTGGCCACCGTCAGGGAGGCCAGCGGCAGGCGCACGCGCAGGTTGTTGGCCTTGCGCAGCGAGGAGCCGGTCGAGCAGACCTGACGGGTGCGATCCATCGCGGTGACGAGATCGGCATCGGCGGTGAAAGCCTCAGCGTCGGGGTAGTCAGCCAGATGGACGGAGCGCTCACCGGTGAGCCCGCGGAAGATCTCCTCTGCGGTGAAGGGCAGCAGCGGGGCCGCCACACGCAGGAACGCCTCGAAGCAGGTGTAGAAGACGTCGAAGGACTCCCGCACTTCGGCGGTGCCCTCCCAGAAGCGCCGCCGCGAGCGGCGGATGTACCAGTTGGTGAACATGTCGAGGTGCTCGCGGACCAGTTCGCAGGCCGCCCACACGTCGTAGTCGTCCATCGCCTGCTGGAAGTCGACGATGAGGTCGTGGGTCTTGGCGATGAGGTAGCGGTCGAGCACGCGGGTGGACTCGTGACGCGGCTGCGCGGCATAGCCGCGGGTGCCGGCATCTCCGTCGGCGTTGTTGGAGTAGGTGGCGAAGAAGTGCCAAGCATTCCACAGCGGCAGGATCACCTGGCGCACGCCGTCGCGGATCCCCTGCTCGGTGACGACGAGGTTGCCGCCGCGCAGGATCGGGCTCGACATCAGGAACCAGCGCATCGCATCGGAGCCGTCGCGGTCGAAGACCTCGTTGACGTCCGGGTAGTTGCGCAGGCTTTTGGACATCTTCTGCCCATCGGAGCCGAGCACGATGCCGTGGCTGATGCAGTTGCGGAAGGCCGGGCGGTCGAACACTGCGGTGGCAAGGATGTGGAGGGTGTAGAACCAGCCGCGGGTCTGGCCGATGTACTCGACGATGAAGTCGCCTGGGAAGTGGTGTTCGAACCAGTCGGCGTTCTCGAACGGGTAGTGGACCTGGGCATAGCTCATCGAACCGGAGTCGAACCACACATCGAGGACATCGGGCACGCGGCGCATCGTCGACTGGCCGGTCGGATCATCCGGATTCGGGCGGGTGAGGTCGTCGATCCATGGCCGGTGCAGGTCCGGTTCGCCCTTGTCGTTGAGCGGCAGCCGGCCGAAGTCGGCTTCGAGTTCGGCCAGCGACCCGTAGACGTCGGTGCGCGGGTATTCGGGGTTGTCCGAGACCCACACCGGGATCGGCGACCCCCAGAACCGGTTGCGAGAGATCGACCAGTCGCGGGCGTTCTCCAGCCACTTGCCGAACTGGCCGTGCTTGACGTTCTCCGGCACCCAGTTGATCTGCTCATTGAGCTCGACCATCCGGTCCTTGAAGTCGGTGACCTTGACGAACCACGAGGACACCGCCCGGTAGATGAGCGGGGTGCGGCAGCGCCAGCAGTGTGGGTAGGAGTGCTCGTAGGTCTCATGCCGCACAAGCAGCGCCGAACGTCCGGCCAGCGGGCCGGTGTGGTCGCGCAGGTCGCGGATGATCGCCTTGTTCGCCTCGAAGACCTGCTGGCCGGCGTAGTCGGTGACCGGGGCTTCGAAGCAGCCGGCGTCGTCGACGGGACGAACGGCGTGGATCCCGGCGGCATCGGTGAGCACCTTGTCCTCCTCACCGAAGGCCGGTGACTGGTGGACGATGCCGGTGCCGTCATCGGTGGTGACGAAGTCGGCGGCGAGGATCGAGTGCATCGCCTCGCCGAACTCCTCCTGCCGGCCCTCGAAGTACCCGAAGGGCGGTTCGTAGCGCAGGCCGAGCAGATCGGTGCCGGTCATCTCGCGCACCACCTCGGGGTCCTCGCCGAGCTCGCGCGCGTAGGCGGCCACCCGGTCCTTGGCCATGATGAGGGTGATGCCGCGCAGGTGCTCAGCCGGCGCCTCGGGCCCGGGACGCACCGCGACATACTGGACGTCCGGGTGGACGGCCACCGCCTGGTTGCTCGGCACGGTCCACGGGGTGGTGGTCCAGATGACGACGTACTCATCGGAGTCGGCGAGTTTGTAACCGATCGTCACCGCGGGGTCCTGGCGGGACTTGTAGACTTCCTCGTCCATGCGCAGCTCGTGGTTCGACAGCGGCGTCTGGTCCTTCCAACAGTACGGCAGGACGCGGTAGCCCTCGTAGACGTAGCCCTTGTCCCACAGCTGCTTGAACGCCCAGATGACCGATTCCATGTACTCGACGTTCAGCGTCTTGTAGTCGTTGTCGAAGTCTACCCAGCGGCCCTGACGGGTGACGTACTCCTCCCACTCCTTCGTGTACGTCAGCACCGAGGAGCGGCACACTTCGTTGAAGCGGGCGATGCCCATGTCGCCGATCTCGGACTTGTCGGTGATGCCGAGCTGGCGTTCGGCTTCGAGTTCGGCGGGCAGTCCGTGGGTGTCCCAGCCGAAGCGGCGTTCGACGCGCTTGCCGCGCATCGTCTGGTAGCGCGGGACGACGTCCTTGACGTAGCCGGTGAGCAGGTGGCCGTAGTGCGGCAGGCCGTTGGCAAACGGCGGGCCGTCGTAGAAGACGAATTCGTTCTGGCCCTCGGAACCGGCCTCACGCTGGTCGATGCTCGCCTGGAAGGTGTTGTCGGCGTTCCAGAAGCGCAGCACGTCGTCTTCGATGGCAGGGAACGACGGCGATGCGGTCAGGCCTGCAGCGGAGGTCTTCTGCTTGGGATAGATCTGATCGGTCATGAGCGTCCTTGGGTGCGGTCGGCGGTCCGGTGACGAGGACGACGCTTCCGCCGCGGTACCACCTCGCTTATCGGAGTTCTTCCCGCCGCCGAGGCGTGACCCGGGTGGGCGTGGGAGCTCTCCGATCGCTCATTTCCAGGCTGTGACGGGCCTACCCGTCCGGGTCTAGTGGGGCACCGGTTCCAGTTGTCTGGAGTGGTGCCTGTTCTTCCGGATGCTCCCCGGTGATGGCCGGATCATCGCAGGAAACATCTTAGCGCAGATGCATGCGGAATCCGAACCGTCCTGGTGGGGTGGTCAGCCCAGTTGTTCAGCTCAGTCTGGGAGGTGCGAGGCGGCGGTCTCAGCTGTCTGGTCAGCAGTTGCGGAGCTGTGTGCGCGGCGGTCGCGGATGAGCCGGACGGCCGAGGCCAGCAGCATAATGAGAAGCACGCCCGTGTACCCCCAGGCGAAGGACATGCTGAGTTCAGTTGCGGCGGAGAGGTAGATGTGCCAGGCGAACTCGCCTGCGGCGAAGATGAGCGCTGCAGCATAGAGGAAGGCGCGAGCGCGTCCCGGCTGCATGCGGGGGCTGAGGTCGCTCGCGAGCACGAAGAGTGCCACGGTGAGCACGCGCAGACTAGCGTCGAGGACGCTGAGTGGCGGCAGCGAGGAGAACCAGCCGGCGAGGAACAGCCCCGAGAGCGTCAGCAGGAACGCGACACGACCGGCCACGCGCCAGCGCGCGCCGGTGGCATGGGTAGTGCCGGGGTGCCTCTCCAGGGCTGCGTGCGACATCAGGTTCCTCTCCACACCTTGCCCGGCGCCAGAGGACGCGGCACAGGGCGGGTGCGTCCAGGCTACGCCGGGGCAGTCGCGGTGTCGTTACGACTTTCGTCGTAGACGCAGGCGGTCACAGCCCCTGGTGGCGGGCCACCTTGTGCTGGGCGGCCTGGGCAAGCGGCCGGACGACCATGAGGTCGACGTTGACGTGATGCGGGCGGCTGAGCATCCAGTCCACCGCGTCGGCAATGTCCTCAGCCGTCAGGGGATTCTCGACGCCCTCGTAGATCTTGTCGGCGGCTTCCTGTGAACCGAAGCGCTTACGATTGAATTCCTCAGTCCTGACCATGCCCGGGGCGATCTCCATGACGCGCACCGGACTGCCCGCCAGCTCGAGTCGCAGGGTCTGCGCGATGGCATGCACCGCATGCTTTGAGGCGGTGTAGGCACCGGCTGCCTCATAGGTGACGAGTCCGGCGGTCGAGCCCATGATGAGCACGTCTCCGCGCCCCGAGGCGGTCAGAGCAGGCAGCAGGGCGTTGATGCTGCGCAGCAGTCCGAACGCGTTGATGTCCATGGTCTTCTGCCAGTCGGTCACCGCGGCGTCGGCGATCTCTGCATGACCGTAGGCAGCGCCCGCGTTGGCGATGAGAGCGTGGACAGGGCCTGCAGCGATGACCTGCTCAGCCATCGCTGCGACGTCGTCATCACTGGTGAGGTCGGCGGTGATGACAGTACACCCGGTCTCGTCGGCGAGCACGGCGAGCTTCTCGGTTCGGCGGGCGACTGCGGTGACGTGCCAGCCGCTGGCGGTCAGGCGGCGGACGGTGGCTGCTCCGATCCCGGAGCTGGCTCCGGTCACTACTGCGCGCAGGGTCGTCATCGTAGCATCTCCTTATGAGCCGGATGTGGTGTCGTCTCCATCCTTGCCGCAGGCCTGGCCCTGCACAAGGTGGCGAGCGTCCTCCCGCTGCCGGTAACGACCGCGCGCCGGCCTGCCGTCGTCCCGACAGTCGGCGGGCTGAAGACGAGCACGAGCATGGCTGGTCTCCCCCGGTGTCTCAGCCGCGGGTGCGGAACGGTTTGCCGGCGCCGAAGGCTCCGCGTACGAACGGGATCTTGAGCAGCAGCCAGGTGATGGCCGTGCAGACAAGCGTGTAGATGATCGGCAGGACGAGTCCGTGGAACAGCACAGAGCCGACCGTGTTGGGGTGGCCGATGACCTGCCGCATGGGGAACAGGATGAGCGGGTGGAGGAGGAAGACGCCGAATGAGTACGGGTAGATCCTGGTGAGGAACCGCCAGCCGGTGCGCATGTGAGTGTGCAGCAGCACATAGGCGGCCAGCGACATCGGCACCACGAACGGGGAGACGTATTCGTAGGCGAACCGCCATGGCCTGTCCCCCGGCCCGATCGCAGACCATGCCAGGATCGCACTGTATGAGGCGAAGAAGACGAGCCACGCCAGGATCGTCTGTTTGCGGGTGAGGATCCAGTCGCGCAGCACGAAGCCCAGCACATAGTAGCCCATGAGCGGCAGGAACCGAGTGGCGGCGTTGGGCTCGCCGACGTCGAAGAACGTCGAGATGACGTGATCGGCCATCCCGATCGCCAGCAGAATCCCGGCAGTGCCCCACTGCAGGCGCTTCGTTCCGTGCAGCGACAGAAGCCGCATGAACGGGGTGAGCAGGATCAGTCCGGCGAGCACGTAGAGGAAGTACAGCTGCACATACGGGGAGCCGGTGAGGATCGCGGCGATCGGGCTCCAGGTGGTGTGGATGCGACCTTCGTAGAAGAGACGGAAGAGGATGTAGACGAATGTCCACACCACCAGCGGGATGCCGATGCGGTAGAAGCGTTTGATGAGGAATTCGCGTGGCCGCACGCCGCGATCGGGGTCGAGGGCGAGCGCGCCGGAGATCATGAGGAACACCGGCACTGACCAGCGGGCGGTCGCGTCGATGAGGTTGGCAGACCACCATGTGGCGTCGCCGTGGGAGCTCAGATCGGTCTCGACGGTGGCGCTGACACTGTGGATGGCCACGACGAAGAGGATCGCCAGAGAGCGGGCCGGGTTCATCCAGGCAGTCGACGTTGCGTTCTCGGCGTAGCGCGGGGTCGGCGGCAGGGGGCTCACACTCCTATCCTGACATGAAGCCGCTGGTCGCCGGTGGTTTGAGTTCGGCTGCGCGGTGCGGGGATAATCACCGGTATGACTCAACCTGCCTCACGCACACATGACTCGGTGCACCTCCCGGACAGACCCGCTCTCGAAGGCCTGAAGGACAAGTGGGACTCCCGCTGGTCCGAGCAGCAGACCTACGCCTTCGACCCTGAGACCTCCCGCCAGGAGGTCTACTCGATCGACACTCCCCCGCCGACGGCGTCGGGATCGCTGCATGTGGGGCACGTCTTCTCCTACACCCAGACCGACATCATCGCCCGCTATCAGCGGATGATGGGCAAGAACGTCTTCTACCCCCTCGGCTGGGACGACAACGGCCTGCCGACTGAGCGCCGCACCCAGAACTACTACGGGGTGCGCTGCGAGCCGACTCTGCCGTACGACCCAGGCTTCACGCCGCCCGCCAAGCCGGCGAGGAACCCACGGGACTTCGTACCGGTCTCGCGCCGGAACTTCATCGAACTGTGCGAGAAGCTCGCCAGCTCCGATGGTGAGGTATTCGAAGCGCTGTTCCGCTCGGTGGGCCTCTCGGTCGACTGGAATCACTCCTACCGCACCATCGACGCCGACTGCCGCGCTGTGTCTCAACGGGCGTTCCTCAAGGACCTCGCCGGCGGTCATGTGTACTCGCAGGAAGCCCCGACGATGTGGGACGTCACCTTCGGCACCGCTGTGGCGCAGGCTGAGCTGGAGGACCGGGAGCGCGAAGGCGCATACCACAGGGTCGCGTTCTACCCGGCTGCTGCTGACGGCACGGCTGACACGTCGGTTGAGCCGATCGTGATCGTCACCTCGCGTCCGGAGCTCATCCCGGCGGTGGCGGCACTCGTCGCTCACCCGGATGATGAGCGCTACCAGGACTACTTCGGCACCCAGGTCGTCTCCCCGCTGTTCGGCGTGGCCGTCGACGTGCGTGCCCACCAGCTGGCCAAGCCGGAGAAGGGCACCGGCATCGCCATGGTGTGTACCTTCGGTGACCTCACCGACGTCACGTGGTGGCGTGAGCTTCAGCTGCCCACCCGCGCGGTCATCACCCGCGATGGCCGTCTGCAGCGCGAGGTCCCGGAATGGATCGCCTCCTCCCCCGCTCCCGAGGCGGTGGCCAACTATGAGCAGCTGGCCGGGAAGACGACGTTCACCGCACGCAAGACGATCGCCGAGATGCTCGCTGAGTCCGGCGATCTGCTCGCTGAGCCGGAGGCGATCACGCACCCAGTGCCGTTCTACGAGAAGGGCGACAAGCCGCTGGAGGTCGTGACGTCCCGGCAGTGGTACATCCGCAACGGCGGCACCGACGACAGCCTGCGCGACAAGCTCATCGCCCGCGGCCGCGAACTCGACTGGTACCCCTCGTTCATGCGCTCGCGCTACGAGAACTGGGTGGAGGGACTCAACGGCGATTGGCTCATCTCCCGCCAGCGCTACTTCGGTGTCGCGATCCCGCTGTGGTATCGCCTTGATGAGGCCGGCGAGCCCGATTACGACAACCCGATCGTGCCCGATGACGCCTCGCTGCCGGTCGATCCGCAGGCCGATGTGCCCGACGGGTTCACCGCCGGGCAGCGCGATCAGCCCGGTGGCTTCACCGGTGAGCCGGATGTGCTCGACACGTGGGCGACCTCGTCGCTGACCCCGCAGATCGCCGGCGGCTGGTCGCGGGACGAGAAGCTGTGGTCCCAGACGGCACCGTTCGACCTGCGCCCGCAGGGCCATGACATCATCCGCACCTGGCTGTTCTCGACCGTCGTGCGCGCCAATTCGCTCAATGACAATGTGCCGTGGACCCGGGCTGCGCTCTCAGGCTGGATCCTCGATCCGGACCGCAAGAAGATGTCGAAGTCCAAGGGCAATGTCGTCGTGCCCAGCGACATCCTCGAGGAGTCCAAGCCCGGCTTCGGACCGGATGCCGTGCGCTACTGGGCCGGTTCGGCCCGGCTCGGTGCCGACACCGCCTATGAGGTCACGCAGATGCAGATCGGCCGGCGCCTGGCGATGAAGATCCTCAACGCCTCGAAGTTCGCACTCGCCCAGGGTGTGCACACCGATCTCATCGGCCGCACCGACCTCATCACCGAAAGCCTCGACCAGGCTGTGCTGGCGGCGCTGCGCGAGACCGCAGCCGAGTGCTCGGCTTTCATGGCCGAGTACGACTACGCTCATGCGCTGCGCACCGCCGAGTCGTTCTTCTGGGCTTTCACCGACGACTACGTCGAACTGGCCAAGGACCGCTCCTACGGTTCGGTCGGCGAAGCCGGCCAGTTCTCGGCGCACGCGACTCTGGCGACCGCCCTCGATGTGCTGCTGCGTCTCTTCGCCCCGTTCATGCCGTTCGTGACCGAAGAGGTGTGGTCGTGGTGGCGGTCCGGTTCCGTTCACCGAGCTGTCTGGCCACAGGCGGACGACCTGCCGGTATTCGACGCCGACACTCAGGCTCTCGGGCACGTCGGCGATGTGCTCGGCGAGCTGCGCCGCGCGAAGACCGAGGCAAAGGTCTCACAGAAGACCCCGATCACCTCGGTGACCGTGACCGTTCCCGAGGCAGTGCTCGCCGCCGCACAGGGTGCTGAGAGTGACATCATGGCCGCCGGCCGCGTGCAGGCGTGGACACTGTCGGCCGGCGGTGACGACATCACGGTCGCCGACGTCGAGTTCGAGACCGCCGAGTGAGTGTTGCCGAACAGCCACACTGAAGCGGCTCGCTGAGCCTGATGTGGGCTTAAGCTGGGGGCGTGCAGTCGATCTGCACGCCCCCAGCTACATATCCCCCAGTCGGGCACCGGCCCGGCGCGCACGACCAGGAGACAGCGATGCGCAGCGAACTCTTCGCCAAACAGCACCAGGAGCAGGAGCTCAATCAGCGATGGACGATGCAGTCCAGCCGGATGGTGCGAGGGGTGGTGACCCCGCAGGAGCCGATGATCGCCACGAAGGGTGCGATGGTCGCCTACCAGGGCAACGTCAACTTCAAGCACCAGGGTTCGACCTCGGTTGGGCAGTTCATGAAGAAGGCTGCCACGGGTGAGGGCGGCCAGCTCATGCGTGTCGAAGGCCACGGCGAGATCTTCTTCGCCCGGATGGCCGCGAACATCTTCATGATGCAGCTCGAAGGTCCGCAGGACGCGCTGACTGTGAACACGACGAGCATGCTCGCCTTCGACGCCTCGCTGCGCTGGGACATCCAGCCGCTGCGCGGCATCGGCGCGCTCACCTCGGGTTCCGGGCTGTTCAACCTTGAACTCTCCGGTCACGGCACGGCGGCGATCTGTGCGCAGGGCCAGCCGATGGTCCTCGACTGCTCGCGCACGCCCACCTTCGTCGACCCGCAGGCGGCGGTGTGCTGGTCGGCGAACCTCGCTCCGGACATCCACACCGATGTCACCCTCGGCTCATTCTTCGGCCGGGGTTCGGGTGAGGGCATCCAGATGCGCTTCCACGGTCCGGGCTTCGTCGTCGTGCAGCCAGCGGAGACGTCCTGAGCCGGCACAGGTCAGCACAGCCGCTCAGTCTGCGGCGCTCTCGCCGGTCTCTGCGGCTCGTCTGATCGCAGCCAGGCACCGGTTCTGCTGAGCTCTTCGAGCGCAGCAGCGATGTCGCCGAGGCGTGCCGGTGCCACCTGATAGACAACGGCCCGCCCGTCACGCTCGGCCGAGACGAGACCCGCCTCGCGCAGAATCTCCAGGTGCTTCATGATGCCCGGCGGGAGATGCTGAGTTCGTGCTGCAGCCCTGAGGCCGATGCCGGTGCCTGCCCGAGCCGGAGTATGAGCTCCCACCTGGTGTTCTCTCCCCCCCTGACGCGCGCAGGACTTGCACTGTCTCGTCGGTGCCGAGGCGGCTCATCGCGCCTCTGCCCCCGCATCTGCGTACGGGCCAGCAGTCTGCTCCAAGGCGGCTTTGGCCAGGACGAGCTCCAGGCCCGCAGGGCCATGCCGCCGGCATCGAGGTTGTCAAATCCGGGTTCGCGCACACGCAGCGTCACACCCTCGGGTCCTTCAGTGATGAAGAACTCGATGAGCGTCACCGAAAGCTCCCCGGCGACGACGGCTTCAGCGGGCCGTCGAGCGGCTCTCCGCCGTTGATGAACCACCCGCGCTGTGAGATCAGCGGGAGGGCGGCTGGAGCGGACGCAGCGATCTCAATGCCGCGGTTGATGATGAGATGTGCCATGACTGCTCCCTGAGGCAATAGTGCAACCATTCAGCTGCTGTAGCTTAATGGTTGACTATGCGTCATGGGCGTCAAGGCCCAGCGACTGCAGAACGGTCTACTGAGTGCACACCTGACCTCACGCAGACTCTTCCGAGAGTGAGGGGTCAGGCCGACTTCTTCCGGCGGGCCGGCTGCGCCTTGCGCGGTACGATCGTCGGAGCGACATTCGAGTCGACGACATCCTTGGTGATGACGACGCGTTCGACGTCGTCGCGGCTGGGCACATCGAACATGACCGGCTGCAGGACCTCTTCCATGATGGAGCGCAGGCCGCGAGCGCCGGTGCCGCGCAGCAGCGCGAGGTCGGCGATCGCCTCAAGGGCCTCGTGCTCGAACTCGAGTTCGACGTTGTCGAACTCGAACATCCGCTGGTACTGCTTGACCAGTGCGTTGCGGGGTTCGGTCAGGATCGTCATGAGCGCATCGCGGTCGAGGTTGGAAACGGTGGCGATGACCGGCAGACGGCCGATGAACTCGGGGATGAGCCCGAACTTCAACAGGTCTTCGGGCAGCATCTGGCTGTAGATGTCCTCAGCGTCGTTCTTCGACTGCAGCATCGCGCCGAAGCCGATGCCGTGCTTGCCCTTCCGAGAGGAGATGATCTCCTCCAGACCGGCGAACGCGCCGGCGACGATGAAGAGCACATTGGTCGTGTCGATCTGGATGAAGTCCTGATGCGGGTGCTTGCGCCCACCCTGCGGCGGCACCGACGCCTGGGTGCCTTCGAGGATCTTCAGCAGCGCCTGCTGCACGCCCTCACCGGAGACATCGCGGGTGATGGAGGGATTCTCGGCCTTGCGGGCGATCTTGTCGATCTCGTCGATGTAGATGATGCCGGTCTGGGCGCGCTCGACATCGAAGTCAGCGGCCTGGATGAGCTTGAGCAGGATGTTCTCAACATCCTCACCGACGTAGCCGGCCTCGGTCAGGGCGGTGGCATCGGCGACAGCGAAGGGCACATTCAGCTTCTTCGCCAGCGTCTGAGCGAGATAGGTCTTGCCAGAACCGGTCGGACCGACGAGCAGGATGTTGGACTTGGAGATCTCGATGTCGTCGTCATCGAGGCTGCGGGAGGCGCGGATGCGCTTGTAGTGGTTGTACACCGCCACGGCGAGGGCCTTCTTCGCGGGCTCCTGACCGACGATGTACTTCTGCAGGAAATCGTAGATCTCCTGCGGCTTGGGCAGCTCGGTCTCCTCGACCTCGGCCAGCGGCTGATTGAGCTCCTCTTCGATGATCTCGTTGCACAGCCCGATGCACTCATCGCAGATGTAGACACCGCCACCGGCAATGAGCTTGCGAACCTGCTTCTGCGACTTGCCGCAGAAATTGCAGTTGAGAAGATCTGCACTATCGCTCTTGCGCGCCACGGTCACAACCTTTCCAAGGGGCACACGCTATCAGCCTAACCCGCTTCTGTTCAGTACCTCAACAGCATGTCACACGGCACAGACATCGCCTGCCACCTGAGGAGGCGCGTGTCGGCACAGCCCCGGAGAACTGCTCGGACACCGCTACGGCGGCGACCGTGAGGTGCGCGTCTGGGCCGATCAGGCCGCTGCTTCGCAGACGGCGCCGGCCCGCACTCCGAAACGGGGTGCGGGCCGGCGAGGCTGCGCTGTCGGCGGCTGTCCTCAGGCGTTCTTGCGCGAGGAGAGCACCTGGTCAACCAGGCCGTACTCCTTGGCCTGCTCGGCGGTGAGGAACAGGTCGCGTTCGATGTCATTGGAGATCTGGTCAGCGGACTTGTTCGTGTGCCTGGCCAGCGTCTCCTCCAGCCAAGTGCGCATGCGCAGCACCTCGGCGGCCTGGATCTCGATGTCCGAGGCCTGGCCGTGGCCCTGGCCCTGCATGGCCGGCTGGTGGATGAGCACACGGGCGTTCGGCAGCGCCAGGCGCTTGCCCGGGGTGCCGGCAGCCAGCAGCACAGCGGCAGCCGAGGCGGCCTGACCGAGGCAGACGGTCTGGATCTCGGGCTTGATGTACTGCATCGTGTCGTAGATCGCCGTCAGCGCGGTGAACGAACCGCCCGGAGAGTTGATGTAGAGCGTGATATCACGGTCCGGATCCTGCGATTCGAGGACGAGCAGCTGGGCCATGACGTCATCGGCAGACGTGTCGTCGACCTGCACGCCGAGGAAGATGACACGGTCCTCGAACAGCTTGGTGTAGGGGTCCTGCCGCTTGAAGCCGTACGGAGTGCGCTCTTCGAACTGCGGCATGACATAGCGCGAGGTCGGCATCGCACCGGCGGTGCTCCAGGGATCGATACGAGTCATCTATGTCTCCTTATGCTTCGTTGAGCGAGGTTTCGCCGTCGAGGTCGTCGGACTTCGTGATGACCTTGTCGATGAACCCGTAGTCGAGGGCCTCATCAGCGGTGAACCAGTGGTCGCGGTCATTGTCCTTGAGGATCTGCTCCAGGGACTTGCCGGTCTGCTCGGCGGTCAGCTCGGCCATCTGCTTCTTCATGTGCAGGATGAGCTCGGCCTGGATCTTGATGTCGGTGGCGGTGCCGCCGATGCCGCCCAGCGGCTGGTGCATGAGGATCCGGGCGTGCGGGGTGGCGTAGCGCTTGCCCTTCGCACCCGAGGACAGCAGGAACTGTCCCATCGAGGCGGCCATACCCATGGCGACGGTGCCGACGTCGGGGCGGATGTACTGCATGGTGTCGTAGATCGCCATGCCCGCGGTGACCGAGCCGCCGGGTGAGTTGATGTAGAGCCAGATATCGCGGTCGGGATCCTCGGCTGCCAGCAGCATCATCTGCGCGCAGATGGCGTTGGCGTTCTCGTCGCGCACCTCTGAACCCAACCAGATGATGCGCTCCTTGAGCAGCCGGTTGAAGATGTGATCATCCAGTCCCAGTCCTGCCGGCTTGTCCTGCGCGACCGGCTGGGAGGCGTACTCGTGTGTCGTCACGTGTCACTCCTGTGGTTCGGTTCCATGCTTACTGGACTCTAACCCGTCGGCACCGGGTTTTAGTCCCGCACCGCCTTGTGTTCGCCCTCAGCATATGAGGGTTGATCACAGACGGCGCAGGGCGGGCACGGTCTCCCGTGCCCGCCCTGTCTCAGCGGCTGGTGAGCAGCAGGTCAGTCCTGCTTCTCAGCCTCGGCGTCGTCGGCTGCCTCAGCAGTCTCGTCGGCCTCAGCGTCGTCGGTGTCGTCGCCTTCCTCGTCGTCCTCTTCGGACTCCGGGGTGACGAACTTCGTCATGTCGACGGCGTTGCCGTCGGTGTCGACGACCTTGGCCTCAGCGAGGACAGCAGCCAGGCCCTTGCGGCGGGCGACCTCTCCGCTGATGGCCGGCACCTGGCCGGAGGACTGCAGCATCTGGATGAACTCCTGGGGCTGCATGCCGTACTGCTGGGCCATCGCCATGATGTACTCGATGAGCTCGGCCTGGGAGACCTCGACCTCTTCCTTCTCAGCGATCGCGTCGAGCAGGAACTGGGTGCGGACGGCCCTGGCAGTCTCGTCCTGGATCTCCTGGTAGCGCTCGTCGCCCTCTTCGACACCGGCGGCCTCAGCCTGGCGGGAGACCTCCTCGGCGAGGAACTTCTCCGGCAGCGGCAGCTCGACCGTCTCCAGCAGGGCGTCGAGAACCTTCTCGCGCGCCTGGACGCTCTGCTCGAGCTCCTTCTGCTTGGCGACGCTCTCGCGGGTCTCCTCGCGCAGCTCCTCGATGGTGTCCGAACCAGAGGCCATCTGAGCGAAGTCGTCATCGGCATCAGCGAGGACGCGCTCCTTGACGGCGTTGAGCTTGACGGTGACGACTCCCTCAGAACCCTTGTGCTCTCCACCGGCCAACGTCGTGTTGAAGGTGGTCTCCTCGCCCTCGGACAGGTCGACAAGAGCATCGTCGAGACCGTCGATCATGGTGCCGGCGCCGACCTCGTAGGAGATGTCGGTGGCCTCGTCGATGACCTCGTCATCGACCTTGGCGGTCAGGTCGATGGTGACGAAGTCGCCTTCAGCGGCCGGACGGTCGACCGGGTTGAGGGTGCCGAAGCGGGCACGCAGCTCGTCGATCTCCTTGTCGATGTCCTCGTCGGTGACCTCGTAGGTGTCGACCTCGACCTCGATGGAGTCGTAGGCCGGCAGCTCGATGCTCGGCATGCAGTCCACCTCGACGGTGAAGACGAGGTTGCCCTCTTCGGCTCCGTCGAGTCCGGGGATCTCGGAGACCTCGACCTCGGGGCTGCCGAGCGGGCGGACGTCGTTCTCGTTCAGAGCCTGGCGGTAGAAATCGTCCAGGCTGTTGTTGACGGCCTCCTGCAGGACGGCCGGACGGCCGACGCGCTGGTCGATGATGCGGGCCGGAACCTTGCCGCGGCGGAAGCCGGGGACGGTGATCTGCTTGGAGATCTCCTTGTATGCCTCGTCGATGCTCGGCTTGAGTTCGGCATAAGGCGCTTCAACGCTGAGCTTGACCCGAGTCGGGTCGAGATTCTCGACGGAGCTCTTCACGATGTACCTCTCGTTCGGACGGTGGGATCGGCGGAGGCGATCCGCCTAAGTCATGAGTCTCATCACCGCACAGACTCCGGCGGCAACGCACAGCTCTCCAGTCTAGTCATGGAGGCCGCCGTTTTGCACATCGGACCGGTGCAGCGCCGCGGGCTCCCGTCGGCACCGCAGGGGAACAGTTGAGAGTTCAATTGTGTTGGCTGGGTATGAGAGCTTTCGGATTCCTGTCATTCGGTCATTACGGTCACGGGCGCGGGCTTGGTGATCCCGATGCCCGGCAGATGCTCCACGATGCCATCACCATCGCCGAACGGGCCGATGAGCTCGGTGTCAACGGCGCGTACTTCCGGGTGCATCATTTCGCCCGCCAGTCGGCTGCCCCGATGCCGCTGCTGGCCGCCATCGCTGCGCGCACGCAGCGCATCGAGGTGGGCACAGGCGTCATCGATCTGCGCTAGCGCATGCCCGGGTTGTAGCACCCGTTGTCAGCGTCGGCGCGCTTTACAGCACAACGCTGACGGCAATCCTGGCTGGTTTTCGATGAAGGCGGCTCTTCCTGCGCTGAGCGTCGGTGCGATGATCGCGCAACCCGGCGGTGCTCCACCCTCATAGAGGCGCATCAAGTACTTCGCGCAGCTGATCGACGGTGGGCGAACCAGCCAGCCCGGCAGGAGTGCGGAACACTCGACAGGCGAGCCCCACCGGCGTGTGCTCGTCGGCGAAGGGGTCGGAACCGTCAATGAGGACGGTCGGGGACCCGTGGAACCCGAGGCGGGCGGCGTCCTCGGCAGTCTCGACTCGCTGATGCACGACGCGGACGTCCGATCGGCCGTCGAGGGCCTCGGTGAGACGCCGGTCGAGCACCTCCCAGTTCGGGCACCCGTCGAAGTACTGCAACGTGATCTCCATGATCCACTCCTCTCAGGCTCTGTCCGCGCGGACCGCGGCCGGTGACGCCGTCTCAGGCGACGCGGCCGCCGCTTGGCTCTTGCGGGCACGCGCGGCGCGCAGCCCGTTGGCGATGACGACGACCTCGGCGACCTCGTGGACGAGGACGACCGCGGCCAGGCCGAGCACGCCGGTGATGGCCAGCGGCAGCAGCACGGCGATGATCGCCAGGGACAGCACGATGTTCTGGTTCATGATCGCCCGGCCGCGGCGGGCATGCCGCAGCGCCTGCGGGATCAGGCCGAGGTCGTGCCCGGTGAAGGCGACATCGGCGGACTCGATCGCGGCGTCGGAGCCGGTCGCGCCCATCGCGATGCCCACAGTCGCACCGGCCAGGGCGGGGGCGTCGTTGATGCCGTCGCCGATCATCGCCGTCGGCGAGGCCTCGGAGAGCTGGGCGACGATGCGGGCCTTGTCCTCGGGCCGCAGCTCGGCGTGCACGTCGCCGATCCCGGCGATCTGCGCGAGCGCGTGGGCGGTGCGGGCGTTGTCGCCGGTGAGCATGCTCACCTCAACCCCCTGCCCTCGCAGCGTGCGCACGGCCTCGGGGACCTCGGGGCGCAGCTCGTCGCGGACGCCGATCGCCCCGGCCAGGCGGCCGTCGACGGCCACGAGCACGCAGGTCTGGCCCTCGGCCTCCAGGTCCTCGACCCGGGCCTTGAGCGGTCCGGCGTCGATCCAGCGGGGGCTGCCCACCGTCACCCGGCGGCCGTCGACGGTGCCGCCGATGCCGTGCCCGGCCTCCTCCGTCACGTCCTGCGCGGCGAGGGCCCCCTGGCCCGCGGCGGCGATGGCGGCGGCGAGAGGGTGCGTCGAGTGCTGCTCGACGGACGCCGCCCAGGCGAGCACCTGCGCGTCGTCGAACCCGTCGGCGGCGACGACGGCGGTGACCTCGGGCCGGTTGCGGGTCAGGGTGCCGGTCTTGTCCACGGCGAGGTGGCGGATGCCGCCGAGGCGCTCGAACGCGGCACCGCTCTTGATGACGACGCCGAACTTCGTCGCCGCCCCGATCGCGGACACTACGGTGACCGGCACCGCGATCGCCAGCGCGCACGGGCTGGCGGCGACGAGGACGACCAGGGCGCGGGTGATCCAGGTCTCGGGGTCGCCGAGCAGCGATCCGAGCACGCCGACCAGGACGGCGAGGACCATCACGCCGGGCACCAGCGGGCGGGCGATCTGGTCGGCGATGCGCGCACGCTCGCCCTTCTCTGCCTGGGCCTGCTCGACCAGCTCCACGATGGTGGTCAGCGAGTTGTCGGTGCCCGCCGCGGTCGCCTCGACCTCCAGCACGCCGGCGGTGTTGATCGCCCCCGCCGAGACCGCGTCATCGGGGGCGACCTCGACCGGGATCGACTCGCCGGTGATCGCGGAGGTGTCCAGGCTGGAGCGTCCGACGCGGACGATCCCGTCGGTGGCGACCCGCTCGCCCGGACGGACCAGCAGCACGTCGCCGACGGCGATCTCCTTGGCCGGGACCTCGACCGAGGCACCGTCGCGCAGCACGGTCGCGGTCTCCGGCACGAGCTTGAGCAGCGCGCGCAGGCCGCCGCGGGCGCGGTCCATCGCCTTGTCCTCCAGGGCCTCGGCGAGCGAGTACAGGAACGCCAGCGCGGCGGCCTCCTCCACGTAGCCGAGGATGACCGCGCCGACGGCACTGATCGTCATCAGCAGCGCGATCCCGAGCTTCCGCTTGGCGAACAGGTTCCGCAGCGCGCCGGGCACGAACGTGTACGCGCCCAGCAGCAGGCCCGCCCAGAACGCGACCAGCGCCGCGACGTGCATCCCCGACCACTCCAGCACCAGGCCGGTGCCGAACGCGACCCCGGAGAGGATCGGCACCACCAGGCCCGGGTCGCGCCACCACGGGCGCTCGGTCTCCTCTGCCTCTTCGGCGGCGTTGGTGGTCGGCTCGTCGCAGCCGCAGGCGGCGCTCACGAGGCGTCCTCGGAGCCGCTCGGGCCGCAGCAGCCGGGCACCGAGCAGTGCGGGTCGATGCACGGGGCGCTCTCGTCCACCGCCAGCGTCACGTCCACCAGCGCCGTCAGCGCCGCGGCCAGGTGCGGGTCGGCGATCTCGTAGCGAGTCTGCCGCCCCTCGGGCTCGGCGACCACGATGCCGCAGTCGCGCAGACAGGTCAGATGGTTGGACACGTTCGAGCGGGTCAGCCCCAGCTCGCGCGAGAGCACGGCGGGGTGGCTCGGGCCGTCGAGCAGGGACATCAGGATCTTGGAGCGCGTCGGGTCGGCCATGGCCCGGCCAAGCCGGTTCATCACGTCGAGGCGCGAAGCAATAGTCAGCATGCACTGAACTATACAGTGCACGCTGACCAATCGTCCAGATGCAGGGGCTGCCGCACGCGCTCCGCGCGCTTGCCCTCGGGAACCGCGGTCACCTCTTGCGCCAGCTCGACCACGTCGGCATCCCAGGTGCGCCAGGACTTCCAAGGCGGCTACATCACGTGGACGCGCAGCGAAGGCGCACGCATCCGCTACACCTGAGCGCATGGTCGTGCCCACAGCATTCGCACGCAAGCTCCTGTTCCAAGCTTCCAACCCACCCGAAACCGATGCCGGCCCCGGGTCTGGAAACACAACACGCGGCGTGTGAATAGACGAAGTGCCGCGAGAGAACCCGCGGCACTTCGCTCCGTCGGGGTGACAGGATTTGAACCTGCGACCCTCCGCTCCCAAAGCGGATGCGCTACCAAGCTGCGCCACACCCCGGCTCAACGAGACACTACTCTAGCCGCCTGCGCAGTCTTCCTCCTAATCTGCAGCGCGGCTGCCGGCATCGCACATCAGCCCACGTCACGGTGTCACCACCACTCGGCCAGCCCTCTCCTCGCTTTGCATTCGGAGCTGATCTGTTCTAACATTTCTACAGCGCTCACACGGGCGCATCGGGGATGTAGCTCAATGGTAGAGCCTCAGTCTTCCAAACTGATGGTGCGGGTTCGATTCCCGTCATCCCCTCCGCATTCCGCCGGTCCACATGTGGGCCGGCGGTTCTCTATCCCCGTACGCCGACATGTGCCCGATTCTGCGACTGCTGGGTCTTTGGCACAATGAGTCCGTGAGCGAACACAAACCCTCCCATGCAGGTCCTGCATCCTACCGCCCGCGTCAGCACCGCGCGCTCAGCCCGGCGTCTGCAGCGGTGGCGTGTGTCTCTGCTGCAGCGGTGCTGCTTTTCGGCTTCGAGTCGGACTGGGGCTATCTCCCGCTTGCCGTCGGGCTCATCGGATCATGGGCGATCGACCGGGCGCTGGGCCGGGACGTGCTGCTCATCTGCCTGGCGCTGGCGCTCATCTCGACGATCTCACTCAAGGCCGATATCTCCTGGGGCAACATCGCATTGATGGGGGCCGTACTCTCCGGCGCGGTCATCATCCCCTATGCCATCAGCCGTTGGATCTACCGCGATCATGCCGTGAGGTTCCCGCGGCGGATCGGCCAGCCGTGGTCGAAGCTCGAATGGTCGTGGCTGTTCATCGTGCTGTTCCTCGGCTGGCTCATCCTGCCGCGGTACTTCATCAGCTCCGGGGTCTACACCAACTGGCCTGCCGTCGAGACCCCAAGTGAGATCATCCGGCTGTTCCTCGGCGTCAACGCCGTGGGCATCTGGGATGAGCTGTTCTTCATCTGCACCGTCTTCACGCTGCTGTACCGGCACTTCTCGTTCTGGACGGCCAACGTGCTCACCTCGGTAATCTTCGTGTCCTTCCTGTGGGAGCTGGGCTACCAGGCCTGGGGTCCGGTGCTCACGATCCCGTTCGCGCTCATCCAGGCGCTCATCTTCACCCGCACGAAGTCACTGCCCTACACGATCTGCGTGCACCTGCTCTTCGACCTCATCGTCTTCCTCACCATCGTGCATGCCCACCATCCCGGTGCCCTGCCGATCTTCTGGTACTGAACCGGTCGGCGCTGGGCACTCGCTCCCTGGGCATGACTGAGCCCGCCTGACCGGGACGGCCAGGCGGGCTCAGCTCAGGGCTCGCTCAAGCGTCAGCCTCAGATGGTCTCACCGTTCTCATAGGCGGCCATGATGCCGATGCGGCGCTCATGGCGCTCATCGCCGGAGAACGGCTCGGTCAGGAACGCGTCGACGATGGCGAATGCGTCAGCCTCGGTGTGCTGGCGTGCGCCGATCGAGACGATCTGGGCGTTGTTGTGCTGGCGGGCCAGCCGGGCGATCTCCGGGTTCCAGGCCAGGGCCGCGCGGGCGCCTTCGACCTTGTTGGCAGCCATCTGCTCGCCGTTGCCCGAACCGCCGATGACGACACCCAGTGCGGGGGTGCCCGAGGCGTTGTCGGTCACCACCGCCTCGGCGGCGGCGATGCAGAAGGCCGGGTAGTCATCGAGTGCATCGTATTCGTGGGCGCCGTGGTCGACGACGTCGTAGTCCTGGGCTGCGAGGTGCGCCTTGAGCGCCTCCTTGAACTCGAAGCCAGCGTGGTCGGTGCCGAGATGAACTTTCATTGCCTGCCCTTTCGCAGCGTGTCAGTCGGAGACTCAGTCGAAGATCGGGCCGACCGTGCGGGTGCGCTTGAGTTCGAAGAACCCGTCGGTGCTTGCCACGGCCAGCACTCCATCGAACAGCTTACCGGCAGCCTCGCCCTTGGGGGCAGGGCTGACGACCGGGCCGAAGAAGGCGACCTCGCCCAGCGAGATGACCGGGGTGCCGACGTCTTCGCCGACCTTGCCGATGCCCTCCTTGTGGGAGGCGCGCAGCTGCTCGTCGTACTTATCGGTGTTGGCGGCCTGAGCGAGTTCGGCCGGCAGTCCTGCCTCGGCGAGCGCGGCGGGGATGACCTCGTCGAAGTCGCGGCGGCCCTCGACGTGGATGAGGGTGCCCAGGGCGGTGTAGAGATCGGCGAGCACCTCGGGTCCGTGTTCGACCATCGCGGCGGTGACGACGCGGGCCGGGCCCCAGGCGAGCTTCATGTTCTCCTTGTACTCCTCGGGCAGCTCCTCACGGCCCTCGTTGAGCACTGAGAGGCTCATCGGGTGGAAGGCGACCTTGACGTCGCGGACCTTCTCGACCTCGAGTGCCCAGCGGGAGGTCATCCACGCCCAGGGGCAGGTCGCGTCGAACCAGAAATCGAGTGTCTCAGTGCTCATCAGAGTCCTTCCGTGTCGGTCTGCCGCAGGGCTGCGGCCGGATGTGCGATGACCGCGCCGGATGCGCCCGGCACGGCTTCCGATCATGCAACAATGAGCCTAGTCCGATCATTCCACCAGCTGATATTCCGGAGGCCCATCCGTGGCACAGCACAACCTGACCCGCGCCGAGGCGGCCGAGCGCGCAGCGCAGATCTCGGTCACGTCCTACGACGTCACACTCGTCCTCGACGGTCAGGGAGAGACGTTCCGCTCAGTCACCACGGTGCGCTTCGCTGCCGACAGCGATGATTCGACCTTCATCGACGCGGTCACCGCGAAGGTGCACAGCATCCGGCTCAACGGCGAGGAGCTGCCTGTCGACGAGCACGTCTCAGCCGCCCGCATCAGCCTGCCGGGCCTGGCCCCGGACAACGAGCTGCGCATCGACGCCGACTTCTTCTACATGAACACCGGTGAGGGTCTGCACCGGTTCGTCGATCCGGTCGACGACGAGACGTACCTGTACACGCAGTTCGAGGTGCCTGATGCCCGCCGCGTGTTCGCCGTGTTCGAGCAGCCCGATCTCAAGGCCTCGTTCTCCTTCACGATCATCGCCCCGGAGTCGTGGACGGTCGTGTCGAACTCCCCGACCCCGGTCGCCGGTGAACCGCATGAGGCGCTCGCCGAGCTCGGCATCGAATCGGGCGATATGGCGTTGTGGCAGTTTGCTCCCACTCCCCCGATCTCGTCCTACATCACTGCGATCATCGCCGGGCCGTACAAGTCCGCGCACTCCTCGCTGCTCAGCTGCGACGGCGAGGAGGTGCCGCTGGGCGTCTACGCCCGCGCATCGCTGTTCGAGCACGTCGATGCCGAGGAGATCTTCAAGCTCACCCGCGCCGGGTTCACCTTCTTCGAGGACCTCTTCGCCACCCCGTACCCGTTCGAGAAGTTCGATCAGCTCTTCGTCCCGGAGTTCAACGCCGGGGCGATGGAGAACGCCGGTGCCGTCACGATCGTCGAGGACTACGTCTTCCGTTCCCGGCCCAAGCGCAGCACCGTCGAGTCCCGCGCGGTGACGATCCTGCACGAACTGGCGCACATGTGGTTCGGCGATCTCGTCACGATGCGCTGGTGGAACGACCTGTGGCTCAACGAGTCGTTCGCCGAGTTCACCTCGACGCTGGCGACTGCCGAGGCCTCGGAGTTCTCCGATGTGTGGACGAGCTTCGCAACAGTCGAGAAGGCCTGGGCGTATCAGCAGGATCAGCTGCCGAGCACCCATCCGATCGTCGCCCCGATCGAGGACCTCTTCGACGTCGAGGTCAACTTCGACGGCATCACCTACGCCAAGGGCGCAGCCGTGCTCAAGCAGCTCGTCGCCTGGGTCGGCCGAGATGCGTTCTTCGCCGGCGTCAAGCGCTACTTCGACGCCCACGCCTGGGCGAACACGGAACTGGACGACCTGCTCACCGAACTCGAGGCCACCTCGGGCCGGGATCTGCGCACCTGGTCGCAGCTGTGGCTGGAGGAATCGGGCATCAACCTGCTGCGCCCGATCGTCGAGACCGACGAGTCCGGCCAGCTCACCCGCCTGGCGATCAGCCAGGAGGCCGTCGAGCTGCCCGGCCGCCCGGTCCCCTCACTGCGCCCGCACCGCGTGGCGATCGGCTGCTATGACATCACCGACTCCGGCCAGGTGGTGCGCACCCACATCCAGTCGATCGATCTCGACGGCCCCGTCGCCGAGGTGGAGGTCCCGGCCGGTGCCTCGTCTCGCCCGGACATCATCGTCGTCAACGACGGTGACCTCACCTATGCCAAGACCCGGTTCGATGAGGTGAGCCTGCGCAATGCGGTCGCCCACGCCTCGGGCTTCGAGGACTCGCTGACCCAGCTGCTCGTCTTCTCGACCGTGTGGGATATGGTCCGCGACGGGGAGATCCCCGCCCAGGACTACCTCGCCCTCGTCGGCGCACATGCCGGATCCATCACCCATTCGGCCGGGCTGCTCGCCCAGCTGCGGCAGGCGAAGGCCGCGATCACCCGGTTCCTGCCGCCGCACCTGCGCGCCGATGCGCGCGCCCAGTTCGCCGACGACTTGTGGACGCTGCTCAAGCGTGCCGCCCCGGGGTCGGACAGCCAGCTGCAGTTCCTCATCGGCTTCGCCGAAACCGCCGAGACCGACAGCCAGCTCGACCGTGTCGTCCAGATGCTGCAGACCGGCACTGCCCCGGTCGCAGGCGTGAGCATCGACACCGACCTGCGCTGGAGCCTCGTCATCGCACTGGCCGCCGCCGGCCGCCTCGACGAGGCCGGCATCAGTGCTGCGCTGGAAACCGACGACACCGCGATGGGCCGCAACAAGGCCCAGACGGCCAAGGCCTCCCCGCAGACCCCAGCAGCCAAGACCGCGGCGTTCCGCTCCCTGGCCGATGACCGCGAGCTGCCGAACTCGGTCGTCGCTGCGACCGCGCTGGGCTTCGCTGCCGGCCTGCAGCTGCCCGACGGGTCGCTCGTGGCTGCTGAGGAACCGGTCGGCAGCTTCGTCGCCGAGTACTTCGACCGGGTCGCCGGCTGGTGGGAGTCGCGCACCCTGGAGATCGCGCAGACGCTGACACTCAGGCTCTACCCGCCGGCCACGCCCGAGGCGGTGGCCCGGACCCGGCAGTGGCTTGAGGAGCATCCGGCTGCTCCGAAGGGCCTGCTGCGGCTCATGGCAGAGAACCTCGACAACGCCGAACGGGACCTGCGCGCCCAGCAGACCGCCGTGGAAGCGCTCAGCGCTGCCGGGGCGGAAGCGAGCAGCTGACCGGCAGCTGGATCGAACCTGAGACGCGGTGTGGCCAATGCCACACCGCGTCCTCATGCGATGCCCAGCGGAGGCGGGTCTGTTCTGACTGCCCTTTCAGATGCGGTCTCTACGATTGCACCCGTATGAGCACTTCAACGACACCTCCTGCTGAGCAGATCAAGGAAGCGGTGAACGAGACCGTGGACAAGACCGCCAACTTCGACTGGATGTGGCTGCTGGGCGCTCCCCTGCGCATCGCCTTCATCATCGTCGGCGCGGTCATCCTCAACCTCGTCGCCCGCAAGATCATCCGCAAGTTCGCCGGCAAGATCGCCGATGGCTCGAACACCGCGGAGAACCGGCGGCGCCAGAGGTCCGCTGAGACCCCGCGCATCAACGGCTCCGATGCGATCGCCAAGGCCCGCCGGGCGCAGCGCGCGCAGACAGTCGGGTCGATGCTGTCGTCGATCGCGACGATCATCATCGCCACCCTGGCGATCATGATGGTGCTGACCGAACTGGACTTCAATCTCGGCCCGCTGCTCGCCTCCGCCGGTATCGCCGGTGTGGCGATCGGCTTCGGCGCCCAGGAGCTCGTCAAGGACTACCTGTCGGGCTTCTTCCTCGTCGTCGAGGACCAGTACGGCATCGGAGACACCGTCGACCTCGGCGAGGCCGTCGGCACAGTCGAGGAGGTCGGACTGCGCACGACGAAGGTGCGCGGCATCGACGGCACCCTGTGGCATGTGCGCAACGGCGAGATCATGCGCGTGGGCAACCAGTCCCAGGGCTGGGCGCGCGCGGTGATGGACATCGCCGTGCCGTACGACTCCGACCCGAACGTGCTCAACGGCATCATCGAAGACGCTGTCGCTGAGCTGCGCGCCGACCCGGCGATGACCACCTCGATCCTCGAAGACCCCGAGATCCTCGGTGTGCAGGATCTGACCGGTGAGGCGATGACGATCCGCGCGTTCATCAAGACCAAACCCAACGAACAGTGGGCCGTCGCCCGTGCCTTCCGCGGCACCGTCAAGCGAATGATGGACGAGCAGGGCATCCGCATCCCGCTGGCCCAGCAGACCATCGTGCGCGCCCAGCCGGTCGACACCACCGCCTCGGCCTCGGACTTCGGCACGACCGGCACGCTGCCCTCCCGCCAGCAGACTGCCGGCAGCCCCGCTGACACCGGCCGCACCGCCACCGCCACGGCAGAGCGCGACGATGAGGAGCATGAGGACATCGCCGACGACCCGCTGCCGGCGCGGGCGAACCAGAAGAGCACCGCGACGAAGGATCCCTCCTACGGGATCACGCAGCAGAGTTCGCGGCGCGACCCGAGTGACTCATAGGATCGAAGCGTGACGACTCAGCGCCCAGACACCATGTTCACGATCATCGGCGGCCATGCGGCCTTCACCCAGCTCGTCGACGTCTTCTACCGGGAGGTCGCAGCCGATGAGTACCTCATCGCGATGTACCCCGAAGGCCAGGAGCTCGACGGCGCCAAGCACCGGCTGCAGACGTTCCTGGAGCAGTACTTCGGCGGGCCGACGACCTACTCGCAGGAGCGCGGCCATCCGCGGCTGCGGATGCGGCACAACCCGTACCCGGTCACCCCGAAGGCCCGGGAGCACTGGCTGCGGCACATGCGCACGGCACTCGACTCCCTGGAGCTGCCGCCGCTGCACGACACGATGGTGTGGGATTACTTCGAACGCGCCGCGACCGCGATGGTCAACCGCTTCGATGAGCCCGGGGAGGCTCCGCGCACCAGCCTGGGGCCACTGACCCCCAACAGCTGAGCTTGGACTGCCGGGACCGCCCGGCAGGAAGCTGCGACTCAGGCGGCGCGGTCGCCGCGGCTGCGGGTGAGCACATGACCGCGCGGTGAGCTCAGCCGCAGCCAGCCCGGCGCTTCGAACACACTCGTGACGCCACCGGGCTGCACGAATCCCAGCCCGAACATCGCGAAGGCCACTGCTGCCGGCAGCCGGTCCTCGAACTCGCCGGGCAGCGGCCGGCTCCACACCCGGCGGCGCAGACCGGTCACCGCGTGGATCCCAGCCACCTCCGGCGTCCCGGCTGCCACCTCGGCGATACCTGCTTCGGCGGCGGCGATGAGCTCAGCATCGGCCAGCTGGCCCACCGGCAGCCACGGCCCGCGCGGCGGGGCGATGCCGGCCCACGACACCTGGATCTCCTGCGGCGGGATCGGCATCGCCTCCTCACCGGTGCTGCGCAGCCGGGCGAAGCGGTCGCAGATCGCCGCTGTCGGCACGACGACGTCGAGGCCGTCGAGACCGGTGCCGACCAGCCGGAACATGCGCATCCCGACCGTCAGCGGCGTCGCGTCGCCGAACCCGTGCGGGAACAGGGGTGCTGCTGAGACGACGAGGACATCGCCGGTGACCGTCAGGCGCATCGCGCCCTCGGAGTCGATGCGCTGGGCGCGGGAGGCGAAGACCTCCCAGTCGGCCAGCGCCTCGGACGTGGTGAGGCGGATGTGTGCGGATGTGCGCATGCCGATCCTGCGCATCAGCGGCGGGCCCGCACCGGACGCAGCGGCACCGGGTCGGTGACGAACGGTTCGATCGCCGCCGTTTCGGCCTCGCTCAGCCGACGTGCCCGGCCTGTTGCGGCATCGACGAAGGCGATCACGGTCTCAGCCAGCGTGTAGACCTCGCTGCCGTCGGGTTCGGCGATGACGTAGCCGACCTCCATAGTCGCCGGGGTCACCCCGGAGATGACGGTGTCGACGGCGATCGGGCCGGTGCGGAAACCGATGGGGCGGCGGTATTCGATGCGGTGGGAGAAGACGAGCAGGTTCGTCTCCCCTGCCGCCTCGCCGAGCACCGGCGGGAAGGCACGGCCCTGCACCGGCTGCCCGGCGCCGGGGATGTCGGCTGGAGCGGCGGCGTCGCGGTCGGCGGTTGGGGAGCCGAAGGCGCGGACGCGGGCCTCTTCGAGCAGGCGCAGCTGGGAGACGTTGTTGACGTGCCCGTAGGCGTCCATATCACCCCAGCGCAGTTCGATGAGCACGCGGGCGAAGGGACCGGACAGCAGCGGGTTCGACAGGGATTCAGGCATGGCTCCATTCTGCCACCGGTGCCGGTGGGCAGGCACACCAGTCTGGCGGCTGGTCAGGGCGGATGGGCGTGCAGGCGCGTAGACTGCCAGCAGTTGCCATCACACAGCGAGGAGGGCACTGATGGGTGCCGAAGACAACGTAGCCCAGCTCATCGACCTGCTGCAGGTCACCCCGACCGACCCGATCCCCGGCACACGGGAGTCGGAGTTCTACCTCGGGCGCAGCCAGTACAAACCCGATGGCCGGGTGTTCGGCGGTCAGGTGCTGGCCCAATGTGTCATGGCAGCCGGGCAGACCGTTGATCCCGCCCGTCAGATCCACTCGCTGCACGGCTACTTCCTGCGCCCTGGCGATGTCAGCGAGCCGATCACCTTCGGCGTCGAGGTGCTGCGCGACGGCGGATCGTTCTCTGCCCGCCGGGTGCACGCCTATCAGCGCGATGAGCCGATCCTTTCGCTCATCTGCTCGTTCCAGGTCGAGCAGGACGGTCTGGAGCACGGAGATGAGTTCCCCTCCGATGTGCCGGCCCCGGAGGACTGCCCGGAGATCAACGAGCTGATGGCCGATGTCGACATCCCCTTCATGCGCGATTGGCTGCGCAAGCGGCCTTTCGAGGTGCGGCCGGTCGAGCCGCCGATCTACTTCGATCCCGACCCTCAGGCACGCGCCCAGGAGCGGATGTGGATCCGCGCCTCGGCGGCGTTTCCCGATGACCCGCTGCTCAATGCCGCCGCGCTGGCCTATGCCAGTGATTTCAGTCTGCTCGCCCCGGTGCTGCGTCGCCAGGGCCTGACGTGGATGACGCCGGGACTGCGGATGGCCAGTCTCGACCATGCGATGTGGTGGCACCGGCCGGTGAGGATCGGCGAGTGGATGCTGTACTCCGAGACCTCCCCGTCAGCGCGCGGGGGCCGCGGGCTGGGGCTCGGGCGGATCTTCTCGCAGTCCGGTCAGCTGCTGGCGACGGTCGCGCAGGAGGGCATGGTCCGCATCAAGTCCCAATTGTGACATGAATGCCGAAGGCCGGCTGCTCCCGATCGGAAGCAGCCGGCCTCGTGCTGTCGATGCGCGTGTGCGTCAGTCGCGGGTGAGGCGACGGTGGGTGACGCGGTGCGGGCGGGCGGCTTCTTCGCCCAGGCGCTCCACCTTGTTCTTCTCGTAGGCTTCGAAGTTTCCTTCGAACCAGTACCAGCTGGCCGGATTCTCTTCGGTGCCCTCCCACGCGAGGATGTGGGTGGCGACGCGGTCGAGGAACCAGCGGTCGTGGGAGACGACCACGGCACAGCCGGGGAATTCGAGCAGTGCGTTCTCCAGCGAACCGAGGGTTTCGACGTCGAGGTCGTTGGTCGGCTCATCGAGCAGAAGCAGATTTCCGCCCTGCTTGAGGGTCAGCGCGAGGTTCAGGCGGTTGCGCTCACCGCCGGAGAGCACGCCGGCCTTCTTCTGCTGGTCGGGTCCCTTGAAGCCGAACGCGGAGACGTAGGCACGCGAGGGCATCTCGACATTGCCGACCTGGATGAAGTCGAGTCCGTCGGAGACGACCTCCCACAGGCTCTTCTCCGGATCGATGCCGCCGCGGGACTGGTCGACGTAGGAGATTTCGACGGTGTCGCCGACCTTGAGGTCTCCCCCGTCGAGCTCTTCGAGTCCGACGATCGTCTTGAACAGCGTTGTCTTGCCGACGCCGTTGGGGCCGATGACGCCGACGATGCCGTTGCGCGGCAGCGAGAACGACAGGCCGTCGATGAGCGTACGGTCGCCGAAGCCCTTCTGCAGGTCCTTGGCTTCTATGACGATGTCGCCCAGGCGCGGGCCGGGCGGGATCTGGATCTCTTCGAAGTCGAGCTTGCGGGTCTTCTCCGCTTCAGCTGCCATCTCTTCGTAGCGAGCGAGGCGGGCCTTGGACTTCGTCTGGCGGGCCTTGGCGTTCGAGCGGACCCATTCGAGTTCGTCCTTCAGGCGCTTCTGCAGCTTGGCGTCCTTCTTGCCCTGGACCTTGAGGCGCTCCTGTTTCTTCTCCAGGTAGGTGGAGTAGTTGCCCTCGTAGGGGTACAGGTGGCCGCGGTCGACTTCGGCGATCCATTCGGCGACGTGGTCGAGGAAGTACCTATCGTGGGTGATGGCGATGACGGCGCCGGGGTAGGTCTTGAGGTGCTGTTCGAGCCACAGCACCGACTCGGCGTCGAGGTGGTTGGTCGGCTCGTCGAGCAGCAGCAGGTCGGGCTTCTCCAGCAGCAGCTTGCACAGTGCCACACGGCGGCGCTCACCGCCGGAGAGGACCTTGACGTCGGCGTCCGGCGGCGGGCAGCGCAGTGCGTCCATCGCCTGTTCGAGCTGGGAGTCGAGATCCCAGGCATCAGCTGCGTCGATGGCTTCCTGCAGCTTGCCCATCTCCTCCATCAGGGCATCGAAGTCGGCATCCGGGTTGGCCATCTCTTCGGAGATCTCGTTGTAGCGGTCCAGCTTCGCTTTGATCTCGCCGACACCTTCCTCGACATTGCCGAGGACGGTCTTGTCTTCGTTCAGCGGCGGCTCCTGGAGCAGGATGCCGACGGAGTATCCGGGGCTGAGGCGGGCTTCGCCGTTCGATGGCTGGTCGATGCCTGCCATGATCTTGAGGATGGTGGACTTACCGGCACCGTTCGGGCCGACCATGCCGATCTTCGCTCCGGGGTAGAACGACATCGACACGTCGTCGAGAATGACTTTGTCACCGTGCGCCTTGCGCGCCTTATGCATGGTGTAAATGAATTCGGCCATAGTGGTCTCAGACTATCGGTTCCCACATGGCTAGGCCATTCCTCCGCGCCTGCCCTACAGCCGGTGCGCGAGCGCATCTGGGGAGCGGGTCAGCCGCCGAGCTGCGGCGCTTCGGTGCTCTCTTCCTCTTCACCGCTGCCTTCACCGCCGCCGTCGCCGGTTCCCTCGTCGGAACCGCCGGTCTCGCTCGGCTCCTCGGTGTCCTCACCGTTCATGTCCTCACCTGGCATGTGCCCGGCGCCGTTGTCATCGGAATCCTCGTCGCGCTCATCGCCCGTGGGCGCGTCGACGCCCTCGGGCCGTTCGACGTATCCGAGCAGGCACGTGCCAGTCGATTCGGTGGGCTTGGCCAGATGGGCGGTGATATTGCCGGAGCGGATCTCACCGACGACGCAGCCGTCGTCGACCTTGACGCCAAACATCTTCGCCGGCACGTCATTTCCCAGGGGTGATGCGTCGATCGTCGCTTCGAGCTGCTCGGGCTTGTACCCGGCTTCGGTCATCGTGTCGAAGAACTCCTGGGTGCTCGGCACATCGTCACGGCCTTCAAGCGGTTTGAGTGCGGCGACGACTTCGTCCACAACAGCCGGAACCTCTTTGGTCTGCACCGGGTTCGGTTCGGCTGCCTGCTGGTTCAGCAGCGAACAGCCGCTGATGAGTGCTGCAGAACAGGCCAGCGTTCCGGCAGCGAGAAACCGTCGAAGCATTGTCGTCCTTCAGTCAGTGCCACACAACAGTCCTACTCTAACCGGACTGAGCAGACTCGTCTCACCGAAGCGACACAGATTCACCGGCATGTCGCCGGACAGGCCGTGCGCGCCGAAGTCACGCCCCGAACCTGCCCGATGACGTGCCTGTGCTCAGCTCTGCCCGGCCGGCTCCATGGCGTGATCGTCGTGGATCTCCCCTGTTGAGGTGTCAACCATGGTCTCGTCGATATCGTCGCTCGACGCTGAGGCTGCAAACGATGCCGGCGGCGGGCTGCCGAGGCTGTCGTAACCGCCGGAGCTGCCGCTTGCCGTGCTCTTGGCGCCGCTGCGGGTGTTGCGAGCCCAGTTCGCTGTGCCGAAGCGCAGATTGTGGCCAACGGCCTCAGCGATGATCTGCGGGTTCTTCCCGGACTTCGTGCCAGTCGTGTCGGTCCATTCGCGGATCCGCAGCCGGCCGGCGACGATGACGGCATCGCCCTTGTGCACCGATGAGTTCACGTGGAGGGCGAGGTCGCCGTAGCAGGAGACATCGAACCAGGAGGTGTCGATCTCCCGGTACTCCCCTTTCTCGTTGTCGTAGAACCCGAAGTTGACCGCCAGCCTGAAGGACGCCCACACGCGTCCATCGCTGAGGGTGCCGGTCTGACAGTCACCGCCTGCAGTGCCGACGAAGTAATTGACTTGTTTCATGAGCAGGTCCTTTCTCTTGCCTCTGCTGAGACCTGCCTGTCACTCTTCCCAACCTGGCCAGTGAGAGCCCAGATATGACTCAGCGCCTGTGGATGCACGTCTGGCATCCACAAGCGCCGGTCTCCAATGCTCAGCGCAGGCTGTCGTAGACCTCGCGATGCTCGCGTAGCACGCCGGTGATCGGTGCCAGATACGAGCTGGCCGCAGCCGAATGGACCGCCTGCGTCAGTCGTTCGGCAACGTCATCGGCGGCTTCCTTCGCGCCCTTGCGCCGAGCTGAGGCCGCAGCGAGGCTCGTGATGACCGAACCGGTGATGCCGATGAGCAGCAGCGCGCCGGGGATGATCCACAGCAGCGTCGACCCGGAGGTGACGTCGACACCGGTCAGCAGCAGGACGAGCTGGATGACCAGCCACAGGGCGCCGATGACAGTGGCGAGGAAGAACAGGTTCTGCAGCACACCGGCCAACGTCCACCAGCCGGGCTTACGCCGTTCGATGCGCACGGCCGTGACCGCCTCATCGAGGGTGTGGGTCAGTTCGGCAGTCGACTGCTTCTCCGCCTTGGCGACATCGGCCTGCCAGGCCATCGGCAGTGTGGACACGGCGTCGACGACGAGTTCGTGAGCGGCGAGGTTGACGCGTGCGCTCTGGGTGCGCGACGTCTCCGGCACGGCAGCGCGGATGAGATCCTCGCGGTCACCACCGTGGCGGGCGCCGAGCGGGTCGGCCTGACCGCGCTGAGCCATCGCCAGCGGCGGATATCCGGTCTTCTTGTAGGCCCGGCGCAGGTAGTCGTCTTCGACAGTCTGGGCAACCGCGTGCACGCCGGCGGCATCGACCATCGCGTCGATGAGCCGGTCCGCGCCCTGCAGCTGCTCAGGATGGTCGACCGGGGTGCCGAGCTCACCGCGGATCCGGCCGGCCATCTCCTTGAGGTCAGTCAGCAGCCGCTCGGAGGCAGCAGCCTGGGCGAGCACGGTCTCGGTCAGGATCTGGCGCAGCTCCGGCACGCCTTCGCGGGTTACAGCTGAGGCCAGGGCGACGCGGGCGTTGTCGAGCCCGTCGTGGGCGAGCAGCTGCTGCAGGTGCTCACTGCAGGCAACCCGCTCGTCTGCTGAGAGCGTGTCGACCTGGTTGAGTACGACGACCATCGACGAGGCGTGGGCTGCCAGTTCTGACAGATAGTGCGAGTGCAGGGAGAAGTCGGCGTACTTCTGCGGGTCGACGACCCAGAAGACGACATCGACGAGGTTGACGAGCCGGTCGGATTCGACGCGGTGCTCAGCTGAGGTCGAGTCATGGTCGGGCAGGTCGAGAAGCACGAGACCGTGCAGGCTCTCCTCGTCGTCTCCGTCGAGGGCGCTTTCGCGCCAGGTGCGGTTGGTCACCGGCACCTTGAGCCAGGACATGATCTCCTCGCCACCGGCGCCCCAGACGCAGGCGGTCGGCTTCGAGGTCGTCGGCCGGCGCACGCCCACCTCGGCGATCTCCAGACCGGCCACCGCGTTGAACAGGGAGGACTTCCCGGATCCGGTGGAGCCGGCAAAGGCGACGACGGTCGATTCCTCGCCGAGCTTCAGGCGCGCTTCGGCCTTGTCCAGCAGTTCGGTGGCTGCCGCGCGGGTCTCGTCGGAGATCTTGCGCGGTCCCAGGGTGAGAGCGCGGTTGATGCCCTCTGTCAGCGTCGCGATCTCGCTGCGCGTGGCATCGCTCACAGTGCTTCCTCCAATCGGTCGCCGGCGCCGCGCAGATTGCCTGCCTGGCGGGGCGGGACTTCGCTGTCATTCAGGGCCGCGTCGAACGGCGCCCGGTAGCGCTCGAGCAGTTCGGATGCGCTGTCGATGAGCCGGGTGCGCGCCATCTGCGCCAGGTCGCGGGTGGCCTGGTCGCCGAAGATCGTGTCGAGCAGCTTGCCGGCCACCAGCGCCGTGCCGCCGGCGACACCGGCCTCGGCTCCGGTCAGTCCGCCGGTGCCAGCGAACACGGCGAGCATGAGCACTGCGCCGACGCCGTTGACGCCGAAGGACAGGATGCGGGCCTTGGCGCGCTTGCTCTGCCCGACTTCGCGGACGAGTTCGTTGACGTCATCGGACCAGTGGGCGACCATCCGCCCGACATCGGCGTCGAACTCGGCTGGCACCCGCGTCATCTGCGGGTTCGCCTTCACAAGGGCATCGCCTTCGGGATTGGCCTGCCAGGCGTGGGCGGTGTTCGACACGGCGGTGACGACCTGCTCGCGGATGAGAAGCGCCACAGAGTCTTCGATCGCCTGGTTGAGCGGTTCGGCGGCGTCGCGCTTGCCGGTCACCGCAGAGGTGATGCGGTCGCGGATCCGGGCGACGGTGGGTTCGAGTCCGCGGAAGAACTGTCCGGTGCCCACGAAATCCTGCCAGCGGGCGAGCACCTCTCCGCGCAGCACCCGGCCGTCGACGAGTGATTCGGCGAGTTCCTCGCGGGCGCTGCCGAACTCACGGGTGACGGTCTCCTGCAGGCGCTGGTGGGCCGATTCCTGCTCTTCAACGTAGTCGGCCAGGGTGCGCGCGCGGGCCGGCACGGCCGCCAGCGCTCCGGTCAGCGTCTGGGCGATGACCCGGTCACGGGCCCGGGAGTTGCGACCGAGGTTCATGATCCACGACTGCACGGGGAACACTGCGGCCTCAGGGATCCGGCCATCGACGAGCACGAGCTCGGGCACGGTGAAGATCGGCGCTGAGCCCAGCCCCGCCTCGGCGAGCAGCCCAGAGAGGTGATGGCGGACTTCCCGGTTGGCCTTCGGCGGCACGCGGTCGAGCACGATCGAGACGGCGGTGCCGCGTTCGGCGGACTGCTTGAGCAGCTCCCACGGCACAGCGTCGGCGTAGCGGGAGGCGGTGGTGACGAACAGCCACAGGTCGGCGGCCGCGAGCAGCTGGCGGGCCAATGTGCGGTTCTCCTCGCGGACGGAGTCGATGTCCGGTGAGTCGAGCAGGGCCAGGCCCGGCGGCACGCTGGTGCTGGAGACGAGCCGCAGCTGCGGACGCTCCAGGTCAGTCGATTCGCCGATGACTCGCTCCAGGCTCGGCAGGATCCGGTCGGAGGCGAAGTGCTCCTGGTCATCAGGATGGTGGATGAGGACCGGCCAGCGGGTCGTCGGGCGCAGCACGCCGGTGGCGGAGATGTCAGCTTCGACGATCGAGTTCACCAGCGTGGACTTGCCAGCACCTGTCGAGCCGCCGACGACGACGAGCAGCGGGGCATCAGTTTGGCTGACCCGCGGCAGCAGGTAGTCGGTCAGCTGGTCATCGAGGCTGCGCTGCAGGCTGCGGCCGGTCTCGGCGCCGGGTGTGTGCAGCGGAAAGCGCGCATCGCGCACCCGTTTGATGAGGTCGCTGAGGGCGGGCGCGACGCCTGAGGACAGGCTGGTGTCGTTCGGTCCTTGAGTCACGTTCCTACTCTCTCGGTTTTCCCAGGCTGACACCACTCACCACGCCGCAGCTGCCGCAGTTGGCCGCCGGCCCCCGGCGGGCAGGGTGGGCGCGCAGGCGCTAAGATGTCCAGTGCCTCCATGGTCCAAAGGATCACGACGTCCGGTTTCTACCCGGAAGATGCGGGTTCGATTCCTGCTGGGGGCGCAGAGTCCGCAGGGGCCCGGCACCAGTGGTGAGCACTGGTGCCGGGCCCCTGCTGTGTCCGCTCCCGAGGCGGTGGCGCCTCACTCGGAGTCGAGGGCCTTTTCGAGGCGCTCGAGCTTGCCGGTCAGCTCACCGGTGTGCCCGGGCCGGATGTCGGCCTTGAGCACGAGTGAGACGCGCGGGCCGTAGGCGGCCACGGCGTCGGTGGCACGCTTGACGACGTCGAACACCTCATCCCACTCGCCTTCGATGGTGGTGAACATCGAGTCGGTGCGGTTGGGCAGGCCCGAGTCGCGCACGACCTTCACCGCAGCGGCGACGGCCTCGTGCATCGAACCGGTCTCGGCGTCTCCTGTCGGGGCGACGGAGAATGCGACAAGCATGTGGTCCTCCTTCAGATTTCAGCTGATCAGTTCTTCGGCACGGAGAGCACGAGGGCATCGCCCTGTCCCCCGCCACCGCACAGGGCTGCGACACCGGTGCCGCCGCCGCGGCGTTTGAGCTCAAGCGCCAGTGTGAGCGCCACGCGTGCACCGGAAGCGCCGATCGGGTGGCCGAGGGCGACGGCGCCGCCGTTGACGTTGACCTTGTCCTCGCTGATGCCCAGATCCTTGGCGCTGGCCAGGCCGACAGCGGCGAAGGCCTCGTTGATCTCGTAGAGGTCGAAGCCGTCAGCCGGGATGCCCTCGCGTTCGGCAGCGACCTTGATCGCCTGGCTGGGCTGGTGCTGCAGGGTCGAGTCGGGGCCCGCGGTCCAGGCGTGGGCGCGGATCTCGGCGAGGATCTCCAGGCCTTCGCGCTCGGCGCGCTCCTTGGACATGACGACGACAGCGCAGGCGCCGTCGGAGATCTGCGAGGCGTTGCCGGCGGTGATGGTGCCTTCCTTGCTGAAGGCCGGGCGCAGCTTGGCCATTGACTCAGCCGTCGAGTCCGGGCGCACGCCCTCATCGCGGTCGACCGTGGTCTCGCCCTTGCGCGTCTTGATCGTCACCGGGGTGACCTCGTCGTCGAAGCGACCAGCGTCCCAGGCAGCGGCTGCACGCTGGTGGGACTGGGCGGCGAAGGCGTCCTGCTGTTCGCGGCTGAACTCGCGCTCGCCCTTGTTCGCGGCCTCGGTCAGACCGCCCATGGCCTGGTCGGTGAAGGCGTCCCACAGTCCGTCGTAGTCCATGTGGTCGCGGACCTTGACGGTGCCGTACTTGTAGCCGGCACGGGACTTCTCCAGCATGTGCGGGGCGTTGGTCATCGACTCCTGGCCGCCGGCGACGACGACTTCGTACTCACCGGCGCGCACGAGCATGGCGGCCTGGGTGATGGCGTTGAGGCCGGAGAGGCACAGCTTGTTGATGGTGATGGCCGGCACCGACATCGGGATGCCGGCCTTGGCGGCGGCCTGGCGTGCCGGTCCCTGACCACAGCCGGCCTGCAGGACCTGACCCATGATGACGTACTCGACGGCCTCGGGCTTGACGCCGGCGCGGTCGAGCGCCCCGGAGATCGCCTCGGCGCCGAGATCCATTGCGCTCAGCGATCCGAGGGCTCCGCTCATGCGTCCCAACGGGGTGCGCGAACCGGCAACGATCACAGCTTCGGTCATGATTCCTCCTTCGACGGATGCGGCCGTCCTGGCAGTCCTGTGCACGGCTCCGCAGTCCACACGTAGTGATACAGATCCCAGCCTAGTCGAGGGCCCAACTGCTGAGAATTCCGGGTTGCCGGCTGTGAATTCCCTCAGTGGTGTGACCTGCACCGCTCAGATGGCGGCATCGGGCGGATGTTGGCGCGCGCGACGAGTAGAGTGGGATGGTGAGCCCCCGAAATTCCCACGCAATGAATGAAACGGAGTCGAAGACTGTGACGCCTCCCGAAGAGTTCCGGACCGCGATGCGCGGTTACGAGAAGAACGAAGTCGATGCGCGCATCGGCCAGCTGCGGACCGAGATCGAATCCCTGCGCAAGGCCCTGTCCGATGCGCGGTCTCAGGTCATCAGCGCTGACCGGGCGAAGCTGCAGATCGCCGGAGAGCTTTCCGAGGCGAAGCAGCAGCTCAAGGATGCCGCCAGCGACAAAGCAGAGGCGGCTGGCCCTCCCGGCTCCCGGATCGACCACCTGCTCAAGATCGCCGAGTCGCAGGCCCGCGAAACCCTCGCCCAGGCCACCGCCGATGCCGAGACGATCCGCAACAAGGCGCGTGCCGATGCCGCCAGCCAGCGCGCCCGCATGCACACCGAGAGCAACGACACCCTCAACAACGCCCGCTCCGAGGCCGAGGCGATCAGCTCGGCTGCCGAGCTGCGCGCCGAGGAGACGATCCAGGCTGCTGAGACCCGCGCCGAGGAGATCCAGACCGCGGCCGAGCGCGAAGCCGAGCAACTGGCCTCGACCGCCTCCACCGAAGCCGAGGAGTCGCGTGAGTCGCTCAAGCGCGAGATCGCTCAGTTGCGGGCCGACGCAGAGAAGGATGCCGCTGACATCCGGGCGAAGGCCAAGAAGGAAGCCGACGAGATCCTCGCTGCCGCCAAGGCTAAGGATGAGGAGATCCGCAAGGCTGCCGATGAGCTCGACGTGGAGCTGGCCGATAAGCGCCAGAAGGCCGAAACGGCTGAGAAGGAGCGCTTCGACACCGCTGCTGCCGAGCACAAGAAGCTGACCGAGGAAGCCCAGGCCCGGGCGAAGAAGGCCGACGACGATGCGAAGGCCGCTGCCGAGCGTGCCGAGCGCACCCGCAAGGAAGCGGTCGAGAAGGCCGACAAGATCATCGCTGATGGTCGCAAGCGCGCCCAGGATCTCATCTCCGAGGCGCGTTCGACTGCCGAGGCGACGATCGAGGAGTCGGCTGCTGAGGCCAAGCGCAACGTCTCCTCCGCTCAGGCGCAGGTCGATCTGCTGACCAAGCAGCGCCGGACGATCACCGCCCAGCTCGAGCAGCTGCGGTCGATGTTCGCAGCACCCGGCCTGTTCGACGATGTCGATTTCACCGAGGACAAGTCCGACCAGGAGGCCGCTGCCGCGCTGCCGACGGAGAAGATCGCCTCCGATGATGAGCTCGCCGAGCTCACTGCCGCTGAGGACGCCAAGGGCGATGCGTCGACCGCGTCTGCGAAGGATCAGAAGGCCTCTGATGGTGACAGCGCCTCCGCCGATGGCGATGGCGAGGACATCGAAGACGCCGAGGTCGTCGGCGAGGACGAGACGCAGGAGATGAAGACCCGTCCTGACGGTTCGTCCGGCGGATCACAGACCGGCGCCAAGAAGCCCGGTGCCAAGCCCGCTCAGGGCGGCGCGAAGGCGAATGCAGGCCAGCAGTCGAACGCCTCGAAGTCAGGCGGCCAGTCAGGTTCGACGGCTACCGGCAGCGGCAACCGCGGTTCGCTCAACCGCAAGTCGCAGAACTCGAACCGTCTGCGCTGAGCACACACCGACAACTGAAGGCGGGGGCTTCCGAATGGGAGTCCCCGCCTTTGTCTTGCGCTCAGGTGCCGAGTCGTTCAGCGCGGCGGGCGGCTGCGGAAGCAGGCCTTGTGCCAGTGGCGGCGGGCACCGACTCCGGTGTTGAAGCCGAACTCCTCTTCGGAGCGCCAGGCGACGATGTGATCAATGCGGGCCGGCAGGTCCTGCCGGCAGCCGGGGCACGTGTAGACCTTGCCGGAGCTGCTGCCGCGCACCTGCTGGACGACCCATGTGCCGTCAGGTCCCTCGGTGGCCCGGGGCACGGAATTCAGGCTCGCACCCAGCTCGCGGTGCGGCCGGGCCCACTTGTTTGCGCGGCGCGAAGACGACGAACGTGGCATGGCGTCATTGTCTCACGTACAGTAATGCCGTGCGTTTAGTGATCGCGAAGTGCAGTGTCGACTATGCCGGCCGGCTGACGGCTCACCTGCCGATGGCAGACCGGGTGCTCATGCTCAAGGCCGATGGCAGCGTCCTCGTCCATTCCGACGGCGGCTCCTACAAGCCTCTCAACTGGATGAGCCCGCCGTGCACGACGACGATCAGTGAGCCCAGCGACGAGCAGGCCGAGCACGGCATCACCGAGATCTGGACCGTCACCCACCAGAAGACCGGCGATCACCTCATCATCAGCATCGCAGAGATCCGCGATGAGATCTCAGCCGACCTCGGTGTCGATCCCGGGCTGGTCAAGGACGGCGTCGAGTCGCACCTGCAGGAGCTGCTTGCCGAGCACATCGAGACCCTTGGCTCGGGCTACTCGACCGTCCGCCGGGAGTACATGACCGCCATCGGTCCGGTCGACATCCTCGCCAAGGACGATGACGGTGCCTCCGTGGCTGTCGAGATCAAGCGCCGCGGGGAGATCGACGGTGTCGAGCAGCTCACCCGCTATCTGGAGCTCATGAATCGCGATCCGCTCCTCGCCCCGGTCACCGGCGTGTTCGCCGCCCAGGAGATCAAACCGCAGGCGCGCACGCTGGCCGAAGACCGCGGAATCCGCTGCGTGGTCCTTGATTACGATGCGCTGCGCGGGATGGATGACCCCGACTCACGGCTGTTCTGAGTCAGGCGCAGCACCGCTCCCCTGCAGCGCTGCTCTCCCCTGCCGGGGTGACGCTGACGGCGGACGCTCAGGCCAGGGAGTCGATGTCGAGGGGCTCGGGCTTGTCCACCCGCTGCACATCTGCACCCAGTGACTGGAGCTGCTCGACGAATCCCTCATAGCCGCGGTCGATGTGATCGACCTCGGAGACCTCGGTGCGGCCCTCGGCTGCCAGACCGGCGATGACGAGCGCGGCACCGGCGCGGATGTCAGAGGCCTCCACCTCGGCGCCGGAGAGCGAATCGACACCGGTGACGAGTGCATGGTTGCCGTCGATGGTGATCTCAGCGCCGAGACGTGCGAGCTCGTGGACGAAGCGCCAGCGGGCCTCGAAGAGGTTCTCGGTCAGCAGCCCGACTCCGTCGGCGATCGCGTTGAGGGCCACGGCGAAGGGCTGCAGGTCGGTCGGGAAGCCGGGGAACGGCAGGGTGGCAACGCGAATGCTGTGCGGACGCTGCGGCCCGATGACCCGAAAGCCCATGTCCTGGGCACCGTGCTCGTTGGCTGCTGCGATTCCGGCGACGAGTCCCTCTGTGTCCGCGCTGCCGGACAGGACCGACACCTCGGCGCCGGCGGCGCGCAGGTGCTCGAAGACGTGCGGCAGCAGCTGCGGGTCGATGCCGCGCACGGTGATGTCCCCACCGGTGATCGCTGCGGCAAACGCCCAGGAGCCGGCGACGATACGGTCGCCGACGACGCGGTGCTTCACCGGGTGCAGGCGATCAACGCCTTCGATTGTCAGCGTTTTGGTGCCGATGCCGGAGATCTGCGCACCCATCGCCTGGAGCATGAGGCAGATGTCGATGATCTCCGGTTCTTTGGCGGCGTTGTCGATGATCGTGGTGCCATCGGCCAGCGTGGCGGCCATGAGGAGGTTCTCGGTCGCACCCACCGACGGGAAGGGCAGGTGGATCTCGGCGCCGGTCAGCCCGTCTGGGGCCTCGGCGATGAAGTAGCCGTGGTCGAGGTGTGCGCTCGCGCCCATCGCCTCGAGCCCGGCCTGATGCATGTCGAGTCCGCGCGAGCCGATGGCGTCACCACCGGGCATCGCGACGTGGGCGGCGCGCATCCGCCCGGTCAGCGGGCCGAGCACGCAGATCGAGGCGCGCATGGCGCGCACGAGTTCGTAGTCGGCCTGGATGCCCGGCTCCTCCGGCACATCGATGTCGATGACCCCGGCCTCGGGGTCGTAGTCGATCTCGCAGCCGAGGCGGCGCAGCAGTTCGGTCATGATCGACACATCGAGGATGCGCGGCACGTTCGAGATCACCGAGCGGCCCGGGGCCAGGAGCGTGGCGGCCATGAGCTTGAGGATACTGTTCTTCGCCCCGCGCACGGTCACGTCACCGGTGAGCCGGTGCGGTCCGTTGACGGACAGGATCTCCATGGGCATGGTCCTCCTCGGGCGAATGATGCGCTGGCAGAAAAGTGTCCTGCGGAGCGCAGCCCCACAGGACATATCAGTCTAGGACGTCAAGGCCGCCTAGGTGAAACGGCCGACGGTGCGGTTGTAGCCCGGTGGCGCTGATTCGAGCCAGGAGGCCAAAGCGGCCAGCGCCTCGTAGTCGAGGGCCAGCCGGGTCTGATGGGATGAGCCGTCTGCGGTGCCGTAGGCAGCCGTGACGATGACAGCGCCGGGCATGACGGCATAGCGCTCAGCGGAATCCGGCTCTTCGCGCCGGACGATCTCCATGTCCTGCCGCGGCAGATTCATCGCCGGTGACCGGGTGAGGCTGAAGATCGGGTACCAGTCGAGCGAGCTGATCGTGAAGACCGCCACACCCAAACGCCAGCGTGGGCGAGGAGTATCCTCGCCCACGCTGATAGAACAGTCGAACGCGCCCTGAAGCTTCGTGATCGCCCGTCGTCGCACCAGGAACAGCACGACAAGGACCACGGCCAGCCCTACCAACGAGAGCAGAATGATCAGCAGGGTCGATGGGTTCACGTTGACCAGTGTATGCGATGTTTCAGACGAGCTCGGCCTGGTCGGCGACGATGTTCACCCTGTCGTTCTCGACGGACAGGAAGCCGCCGTCGGCCTGCGCCCGGACGGTCTGGTCGTCAGCCGTCACAATGCGCACCTCCCCGCCGGCCACGATCGCCAGAACGGGCTCGTGGCCGGTCAGGATGCCGATCTCACCTTCGGTCGTACGAGCGACGACGCGCTTGGCCTCACCGGACCAGATGCTCCGGTCGGCGGCCACGACGGTGACATTCAGGCTCATGAGGGATCAGTTCTCCTTCTGGAGCTTGTCGTAGTTGCGCAGCACATCGTCGATCGGGCCGACGTTGAAGAAGGCCTGCTCCGGGATGTGGTCGAAGTCGCCGTTGCAGATGCCGCGGAAGCCTTCGACAGTGTCCTGGATCGACACGGTCGAACCCTCGACACCGGTGAACTGGACAGCGGTGTAGGTATTCTGCGACAGGAACTGCTCGATGCGGCGTGCGCGGTGCACGGTGAGCTTGTCCTCTTCGGAGAGCTCGTCGACACCGAGGATCGCGATGATGTCCTGCAGCTCCTTGTTCTTCTGCAGGATCTGCTTGACCTGGGTGGCGACGTCGTAGTGATCCTGGCCCACGTACAGCGGGTCGAGGATGCGAGAGGACGAAGCCAGCGGGTCCACAGCCGGGTACAGACCGCGCGAGGCGATGTCACGGCTGAGCTCGGTGGTCGCGTCGAGGTGGGCGAAGGTCGTTGCCGGAGCCGGGTCGGTGTAGTCGTCGGCCGGAACGTAGATCGCCTGCATCGAGGTGATGGAGTGACCGCGGGTCGAGGTGATGCGCTCCTGCAGGACGCCCATCTCGTCGGCCAGGGTCGGCTGGTAGCCGACGGCCGAGGGCATGCGGCCGAGCAGGGTCGAGACCTCGGAGCCTGCCTGGGTGAAGCGGAAGATGTTGTCGATGAACAGCAGCACGTCCTGCTGCTGGACGTCGCGGAAGTACTCCGCCATCGTCAGGCCGGTCAGGGCGATGCGCAGACGGGTGCCTGGCGGCTCATCCATCTGGCCGAAGACCAGAGCGGTCTTGTCGAGCACGCCCGACTCGTCCATTTCCATGATGAGGTCGTTGCCCTCACGGGTGCGCTCACCGACACCGGCGAACACGGAGACACCGCCGTGGTCCTGGGCGACACGGGTGATCATCTCCTGGATGAGGACGGTCTTGCCGACACCGGCACCGCCGAACAGGCCGATCTTGCCGCCCTGGACGTACGGGGTCAGCAGGTCGATGACCTTGATGCCGGTCTCGAACATCTGGGTCTTGGACTCCAGCTGGTCGAAGTTCGGCGCCTCGCGGTGGATGGGCCACCGCTCGGTGATCTCGTAGGGCTCATCGATCATCGAGTCGTTGAGGACATCGCCGGTGACGTTGAAGACCTTGCCCTTGGTGACATCGCCGACGGGCACCGAGATCGGTGCACCGGTGTCGATGACCTCCTGGCCGCGAACGAGGCCGTCGGTCGGCTGCAGCGAGATGGCACGGACGATGCCGTTGCCGAGCTGGAGCTCAACTTCGAGGGTGATCTTGCGGGTGCCCTCGGAGAGGGACACCTCGGTGGTCAGAGCGTTGTAAATCGCTGGCACGGAGTCGAGCGGGAACTCGACGTCCACGACAGGGCCGATGACGCGGGAGATCCGGCCAGCGGTGCCCTGCGTCTGCGGGGTTTCCGTAACTGTGGCAGTCATGGTCTACTTTCTCTTCTGCTCTCTTCTGTGGCCGATCAGTCGTCGGCGCCGGATGCCGCGAGGGAATCCGCACCGCCGACGATCTCAGAGATTTCCTGGGTGATCTCGGCCTGGCGTGCCGTGTTGGCCAGCCGGGTGTAGGTCTTGATGAGTTCGTCCGCGTTGTCGGTCGCGGTCTTCATGGCCTGCTGACGTGCCGCCTGCTCGGAGGCAGCGGCGTTGAGCAGTGCCGCGAGGATGCGCGAGTCGATGTAGCGCGGCAGCAGTGCGTCGAGCACCTCTGCCGGGCCGGGTTCGAACTCGTACAGCGGGAAGACCTCGTCATGGGCCTTGGCCTTGTCCCGGTCGGGCAGGCCGCCGGACTGCGAAACCTGCTCGGTCTCGACAGCATCGTCGGCTTCGACGACCTCCAGCGGGATCAGGCGCCGGTACTCCGGCTCCTGGGTCACGCTGGACTTGAAGCGGGTGTAGACGAGGAAGATCTCGTCGACGCCGTCTTCTTCGAAGGCGGTGCCGAAGTCCTCGAGCAGGGCCTCGCCGATCTCGCGGGCGTGTTCGGCCTGCGGGGACTCGGAGAATCCGGTCCAGGACTTCTTCAGGTCGCGGTCGCGGAACGTGTAGTACGTCTCGGCCTTGCGGCCCACCGAGTAGAGGTGGACGTCCTTGCCGTTCTCGGTCAGCAGCCGGATGAGCTCTTCGGCCTCGCGGATGACGTTGGCCGAGTACGCACCGGCGAACCCGCGGTCCGGGCCGATCACCACGACGGCTGCGCGCCGGATCTCATCCGGCTCAGTCGTCAGGGTGTGATCGACGTTGGACTGGGTGGCGACTGCCGAGACCGCACGCGTGAGTGCGTTCGCGTACGGGCTGGCAGCCTTCACCCGGCCGATGGCCTTCTGAATCCGGGATGCCGCGATGAGCTCCATGGCCTTGAAGATCTTCCTCAAGGACTTGGTGGAGTTGATCTTCGCTTTGAAGACCCTCTGCTGGGCTCCCATCAGTACTTCCTTTCGCTAGCGATCGTCATGGGCAAAGCGCGCTCAGCGCTTCTGCTTGACGATCTGCTCCTGCTGGACCTCGTCCTCATCAGCGGAGTCGAACTCTTCGGAGCCGACATGCACGCCGCCGTCTTCGGAGGTCTGGAAGCCGTCAGAGAAGTCCTTGATGGCAGTGGTGAGCTCATCCTTAGTGTCGTCTTCGAGCTTCTGCGTCACGCGGATCGCATCGAGGACACCGGTCTTGCGCTCGAGGTAGTCGTGGAACTCCTTCTCGAAGCGCAGCACATCGTCAACCGGGACATCGTCGAGGTAGCCCTCGGAGCCGGCCCACACGGACACAGTCTGCTTCTCGAACGGCATCGGATCGAACTGGCCCTGCTTGAGCAGCTCCATCAGACGGGCACCACGGGCAAGCTGGCGCTTGGTGGCGGCGTCGAGGTCCGAGGCGAACATCGCGAAGGCCTCGAGCGAGCGGTACTGGGCCAGCGAGATCTTCAGGGTGCCGGAGACACCCTTGAGTGCCTTCGTCTGGGCGGCGCCACCCACACGGGAGACGGACACGCCGACGTCGACGGCCGGACGCTGGTTCGAGTTGAACAGGTCCGACTGCAGGAAGATCTGGCCGTCGGTGATCGAGATGACGTTGGTTGGGATGAACGCGCCGACGTCGTTGGCCTTCGTCTCGATGATCGGCAGACCGGTCATCGAACCGCCGCCGAGCTCATCGGAGAGCTTCGCGCAGCGCTCCAGCAGGCGGGAGTGGAGGTAGAAGACGTCACCCGGGTATGCCTCACGGCCCGGCGGACGGCGCAGCAGCAGCGAGATCGCACGGTAGGCCTCAGCCTGCTTCGACAGGTCGTCGAAGACGATGAGGACGTGCTTGCCCTCGTACATCCAGTGCTGACCGATGGCCGAACCGGAGTACGGAGCGAGGTACTTGAAGCCAGCCGGGTCCGAGGCGGGCGAAGCGACGATGGTCGTGTACTCCATCGCGCCGGCCTCTTCGAGCGAACGACGCACCGAGGCGATCGTCGAGCCCTTCTGACCACAGGCGACGTAGATGCAGCGGACCTGCTTCTTCGGGTCGCCGGACTCCCAGTTGGCCTTCTGGTTGATGATGGTGTCGAGCGCAAGAGCGGTCTTACCGGTCTTACGGTCACCGATGATGAGCTGGCGCTGACCGCGACCGATCGGGATCATCGCGTCGATGGCCTTCAGACCGGTCTGCAGCGGCTCGCGGACCTCCTGGCGAGCCATGACGCCGGCAGCCTGGAGCTCGAGCTCCCGGCGGGTGTCGGACTCGATGTCGCCGAGGCCGTCGATCGGCTGGCCGAGCGGGTCGACGACACGGCCGAGGAAGCCGTCGCCGACCGGGATCGAAAGGACCTCGCCGGTGCGGTAGACGGGCTGCTCTTCGGCAACGGTGGCGAACTCACCGAGGATGACGACGCCGATCTCGCGCTCGTCGAGGTTCTGGGCGAGGCCGAGGGTGCCGTCTTCGAAGCGCAGCAGCTCGTTGGCCATGGTGCCGGGGAGTCCGGACACGCTGGCGATGCCGTCGCCTGCGGTGACGACCTTTCCGACCTCAGTCTTGTCTCCGCCTTCGGGGTTGTACGACTCAACGAACTTCCCCAGGGCGTCCCGGATCTCATCCGGACGAATTGTCAGTTCCGCCATCTGGTTTCCCTGCTTCCTTAAATCTCTCTCGCAGCGACCCGGTTCTTCTCTGCAGACCGCTGTCTGAACGTGTGTATGTAGCCCGTGGCGCGGGCGGTTGATCAGCTTGCCAGGCGACGGCGAAGGTCGGACAGACGATTCGAGATCGTCGAGTTCATCACTTCGTCGCCGACCTGCACACGCACTCCACCGACGACGTCGGGGTCCACATGCACGTTGAGGACCAGCTCGCGGCCGTAGTGGGCCGACAGCGCTGCAGCCAGGCGCTCCTGCTGCTCATCGCTCATCGGCTTGGCGACCGTCACCTCGGCGACGGAGCGCGCCTGGCGGCGGGCCAGCACTTCCGAGTAGCGGTCGAGCGTCTCGGAGACGCGGGCGCCGCGCGGATGCGCAGCAGCCTGAGCTGCCAGCTTGACGGTCTCAGTCGCGGCCTTGCCGTCGAGCAGGTTGGCTGCGAGTGCGCGCTTCGTCTCGGCCGGGGCGGCGGACTCGAAGGCCCAACCCAGCTCGTGATCGGACTCGATGAGGCGGGTGAAGCGGAACAGCTCCTCCTCGACCTCGCCGAGGCGCCCCTCAGCCTGTGCCTGTGCCGCGATCGCGGTGACGCCGGCATCCTCCAGTGCGGTCACGCTGTCCTGGGGGCGAGCCCAGTGCAGCGTGGCTGCTTGCTTGGCGATGTCGAGTGCGGCCGCGTCGACCCGACCGGAGAACAGCGTGTCGAGCACGCCGTGCTTCCGCTCCTCAGCAATGGCGCCGTCTGCCATGAGGCGGCGCAGCTGAGCGCTGTCGGCCATTGCGGAGACGATCGACAGCAGCCCGTCACCGAGTTCGGTTGCGGCAGCACCGTCAGCGCTCTGGAGTCGGGAGTCGACTGCGTCCAGCACATCGTTGAGCGAGTTCCTGCTCGACTGCAGCATCACGACTCCTTAACCGACTGGGCCGGAGCGCTTGCTTCGAGATCTGCGATGAAGCGGTCGACCACCTGGGCCGAACGGGCGTCGTCGGTGAGGCTCTCACCGACGATGCGCGAGGCGAGGTCAGTGGCCAGGCCGCCGACGTCTCCGCGCAGTTCGACCATGGCCGCCTGCTTCTCGGCTTCGATCTGTGCTTTTGCCTGGGAGATGATGCGCTCGGCCTCTGCATTGGCCTGCTGCTTCATCTCGGCGATGATCTGAGCGCCGTCTTCCTGTGCTTCGGAGCGCATGCGCGCTGCCTCGGCACGGCCGTCGGCGAGCTGCTTCTGGTATTCAGCGAGCGCGGCATCGGCTTCGGCCTGAACGCGTTCGGCCTTTTCGATGCCTCCCTGAATCTTCTCAGCTCGTTCGTCGAGGACCCGGTTGAACGTCGGCAGAACAAACTTCCAGAACACCACAAGGATGATGAGGAAGATCACCGCACTCCAGACGATGTCATAGGTAGCGGGGAGGAGGGGGTTCGGTGTCCCCTCGGCCGCAAGAATCATCGGAGTCATTGAGTCAGTCCTCGATATCAAAGGAAGAAGGGCGTTGCGATGCCGATGAGAGCCAGGGCCTCGATCAGGGCGATGCCGAGGAACATGTTGCCGCGCAGAGCGTTGGCGAGCTCAGGCTGACGTGCGGTTCCCTCGATGGTCTTGCCGATGACGATGCCAAGGCCGATGCCCGGGCCGATCGCGGCGAGGCCGTAGCCGACAGTGGCGATGGAGCCGTTGACTTCAGCGAGAATATCCACTTTGGATGTTTCCTTTCGGTTGTGTACCGGGCGGTACGCGTAACGGTTTTTCGTTACAAGTCTTGCGGTCAGGTCAGGGAAGATCAGTGCTTGGAAGCGGCCTGGTCGATGTAGACCGCTGCGAGCAGCGCGAAGATGTAGGCCTGCAGGACGGAGACCAGCAGCTTGAGGGCGGTCATGAAGAATCCGCCGAAGAGGGTGAGGAATCCGAAGAATTTGAATCCCAAAGCTGCGTCGAAGAAGAAGAACCAGGTCGCCGAGAAGCACAGCACGAGCAGCAGGTGGCCGACGAGCATGTTGGCCAGCAGACGGAGGGTGAGCGTGAACGGCTGGATGACGAACTTGGTGAGGAACTCGATCGGGACGAGCAGTACGTGCATAACCGGCGGGACGTTCGGCAGCACGAGCGCATTCTTGAGATAGCCGCCGACACCGAGTGAGCGGATGCCCTCGATGTGGTACGTGAAGTAGACGATGACGGCCAACAGCAGCGGCACGCCCACCACCGAGGTGCCGGCCAGGTTGAGGAACGGGATGAGGCCGGTGAGGTTCATCGCAAGGACCATGAAGAAGATGGTGGCGATGAGCGGCAGGAACCTGCGGCCGCGCTCCTTGCCCATGGTCTGCTCGGCGATGCTGTTACGCACGAAGTCAAGGGAGAGTTCGGCCATCGACTGGCCGCGGGAGGGAACGAGCTTGGCGCGCTTGGCGGCCATGACCATGAGGATGCACAGTGCGGCGGCGGCGATGACCCGCACGAGCATGACGCGGTTGAACTCGAAAGGCGTGCCTTCGAAGAAGATCGCCGGCGGGAAGAACTCCTGCATCGTGGGCGGGTGGAACCCGCCGTCCCCTGCTGCCAGAATCACAGAATTCGCCGCGGTGAAGATAGACACGTTTCGGTTACTCTCCCAATTTCGGGCCCGGGCGGGTAAGAACCAGGCCGACCAGTCGCTCCGGCACACGAGTGTGGAGCGGCATTGTCACATCATGGAGACCGGTGAACTGGCACCTGGTCCTTGAGTACTCTACCAATCGCAGTAATAAACTCACAAATTGCTGGGCGATCCCTGCACCTGCTCCGATCCGCATGATCTCGGGCTTTCCACCGCGGCAACATGCCTGGTCACAGCCCTGGAATTGCGCGGTTTCACGCTGCGATCGGTGAGTCCGGAGGCATTTCAGCGCGCTTCGGGATCAACAGTCGGCACACGCGCACGTGTGACGGTGATCGCATCGATGAGCGAGGTGCCGAGCACAGCTGCGACGATGGTGAAGAACGCCGTCGTCCCGTCGAGCCAGGCGGCGTCCTTGATCCGCCAGATGACGATCATGAAGATGAAGGCCTTGAACAGGAAGCCCACGCCGAGCGCCCCGGCGATGACGGTGAGGTTCCAGCTGCGGCCGATGTACATGATGACCAGCGAGATGAGCAGGAAGATCGCGGCCAGTCCCCCGCCGACGAGCGCTCCGTTGAGGCCCTGCTGGCCGGCGAAGAGCATGCCGAGCAGCCCGCCGAGGATGGTGACGGTGACAACGAGGATCGCACCGCGGATGAGCAGCGCACGCCAGATGCTCTTCCACTGCCGGTCGACCTCGGTCTCGCGGCGCTCGTGCGGGGCGGGCTTCGGGTCGATCATCGGATGGCCTCCTTCGCGCGCAGGCGCGCATACAGCGGGTAGAACGTCAGGAACAGCGTGATCGCCACGCTGCCGAGGATGATGGGCACGTTGACGGCTGGGGTGGCGATGAGGAACGACACCGAGCCGAAAGCGAAGATCGCCGTCCACAGATACAGGATGAGCACGGCGCGGGCATGCGAATGCCCGAGCCGGAGCATACGGTGGTGCAGATGCTTGGCATCAGCGGAGAACGGCGACTTGCCAGCAGACATCCGCCGCAGGACTGCCAGCCCGAGGTCGAGCAGCGGCAGGAACATCACGGCCACCGGCAGGATGATCGGCAGATAGGTGGCGAGGACGCGCTGATCCGACAGCAGCGCTGGGTCGACCTGGCCGGTCACCCGGATCGTCGAAGCGGCCAGCAGCAGCCCGATGAGCATCGAGCCTGAGTCGCCCATGAAGATCCTGGCCGGATTGAAGTTGTGGGGCAGGAATCCCAGGCAGGCCCCGACGAGCAGCGAGATGATGAGCGAGGCGAGGTTGGCGTAGCTGTCGGAGCTCGTGTCGACAGCAAGGCTGTAGGAGTAGACGAAGAATGCGATGCCGCCGATCGTCACGATCCCGGCGGCCAGCCCGTCGAGACCATCGACGAAGTTGACGGCGTTGATGGTGATGAGCACGACGAGCACGGTGAGGATGATCGACATCCGCGGGGAGCCGATGATGACGGAGTTGAAGGGGATCGACAGCAGCGTCACACCGTTGAAGGCCATGAATCCGGCCGCCAGGGTCTGCCCGGCGAGCTTGGTGATCCAGTTGAGGTCCCAGATGTCGTCGACGACGCCGAGGGCGCACAGGATCGTCGCCGCCCCGACGATGCCGATGATCGCCCCGGGCTGGACGAACAGCTCCTCGAGGAACGGGGTCTGGGAGGCGAACAGCAGTCCGACGAGCAGGCCGGCGTAGATCGCCACCCCGCCTAAGCGCGGGGTGGGCACGGAGTGGACGTCGCGGGCGCGCAGCGGCGCGAAGATGAGTCCGCGTTCGGCGATGCGCCGCACCATCGGAGTGACGAGGTACGAGACGATCGCTGCGACGAGGAGGATGAAGAGGTAGGCGCGCACGCGGGATTACTCCTGCGTGGTTTCGTCAGCTGCTTCCGTGCCCGAGGCGGTGGTCTCCGGTTCCTCGGCTGCCGGGTCGGCGATGTCCACCAGATCGGGCAGCACTTCGCGCAGCTCGGCTGCGGAGATCGGGCCCTCGCGCAGGATGCGCGGCGGGGTGCGCGTGAGGTCGACGATCGTCGAGGCGCCGATCCCGGGCACCTCTCCCCCGTCGATGTAGATGTCGACGCTCTCGCCGAGCATCTCCTCGGCCTCGGCGGCGTTGCCGGCCGCCGGTGAGCCGTGGGTGTTGGCAGAGGAGACCGCGAGCGGTCCGGTCTTGCGCAGCAGTTCGAGGGCCGCCTCGTGATCGGGCATCCGCACAGCGACAGTGCCGTGGGTGTCGCCGAGGTCCCAGTCGAGCATCGCCTGGGCGCCGCAGATGATCGTCAGCGGTCCTGGCCAGAAGCGCTTGGTGAGTTCGAAGACGGAGGTGTTCGGCACCTCGGCAAGCGCCATGAGCACTTCGCGCTGGCCGACGAGCACCGGCGGCGGCATGTCGCGGCCGCGGCCCTTGGCTGCGAGCAGCTTCTCGACGCCGGTGGCGGAGAAGGCGTCGGCGGCGATGCCGTAGACGGTGTCGGTCGGCATGACGATGATCCCATCGGATTCGAGGACCCGGGCGCATTCGCTGAAGACCAGATCTCTCATCTCATCGTTGTCGATGCTGAACGTGCGCGACATTCACGGCCCTTCCAGGCGTTCGGCGGTGGTGAAACGGTCTCTGCCAGTGTAGTCGGTGTGCGTGGCGGCACCGGACAGACCAGCGGCAGCACAGGCCTGCTGGATCGCCGTGGCCTGCGTCTCATCGTGTTCGATGACGAGCAGCCCGCCGGAGCGCAGCGCCTCAGCAGCCAGCGCGATGATCTGTGCCGGTGTCTCCATCCCGTCTGCTCCCCCGCCGTAGAGGGCGATGGCCGGGTCGTAGCCGGTGACTTCGGGGATGTCGGGCTGGTTGGTCTCGGGCACGTACGGCGGGTTCGTCACGACGATGTCGAAGGGCCCGAGCCCAGGCACGACGTCGGTGACGTCACCTGAATGGAGGGTGACGGTCGAGCCGGCGGCAGCGACCGCCTCGGCGGTGGCGGCGATATTGCGCTCGGCCCACCGGCAGGCTTCGGCGGAGAGCTCGACGGCGTGGACCTCGCTTCCGGGGATCTCGGTGGCTGCGGCCAGAGCCAGTGCCCCAGTGCCGGTGCACATGTCGAGGATCCGGATGACGTGCGCCCGCCCGTTGCCGGTGTGTTCGTCGCCGGAGCGCAGGGCCGCGGCATGGGCGATGGCTGGGTCGATGAGGAGTTCGCTCTCAGGGCGCGGGATGAAGACGCCGGGCCCGAGGCGGAGGGCGAGATGGCGGAAGCCGGTGGAGCCGGTGATGTGCTGGAGGGGTTCGCGAGCGGCCCGGCGGGCCAGGCAGTCCTCGAAGTCGGTCACCTGGTCAGCGTGCACCTCAAAGCCGCGCAGCAGCTTCAGTGACAGCTCCTTATGGGTGATCCCGAGAACGTGGGCCAGCAGCAGGCGGGCGTCGGTGCCGGGGGTGTCGATGCCGGCGTCAGCCAGCCGGGCGCGGGCGGCGGCGATGAGCGCATCAGCCGGCTGCGCACCAGCCGTGTCGGCGGCCGGATTCACGCTTACTGCGCCTCCTCAAGCCGCTGGGCGCGGTCGAGTGCGCGGCAGGATTCGACGACGGCATCGAGGTCGCCGGCGAGCACCTGGTCGAGGTTGTGGGCCTTGTAGCCGGTGCGGTGGTCGGCGATCCGGTTCTCGGGGAAGTTGTAGGTGCGGATCCGCTCGGAGCGGTCGACGGTGCGCACCTGTGAGCGGCGCCGGTCGTCGGCCTCTGCGGCGGCTTCGGCGGCCTGGGCGGCCAGCAGCCGGGCGCGCAGGATGCGCAGGGCGGCGGCCTTGTTCTGCAGCTGGGACTTCTCGTTCTGGCAGCTGGCGACGATGCCGGTGGGCACGTGCGTGATGCGCACAGCCGAGTCAGTTGTGTTGACCGACTGGCCGCCGGGTCCGGATGAGCGGTAGACGTCGATGCGCAGATCGGCGTCGTTGATCCTGACCTCGTCGGGTTCGTCGACGTCGGGGAAGACGATGACTCCGGCGGCCGAGGTGTGGATGCGGCCCTGCGATTCGGTCACCGGCACGCGCTGGACGCGGTGGACGCCGCCTTCGAACTTCAGCCACCCGTAGGCGCCTTCCTCCTTGGCCTTGACGGCCAGGGTGACGTCTTTGCAGCCGCCGAGGTCTGAGGGTGTGGTGTCGATGACCTCGGTCGACCAGCCGCGCCTATCGGCCCACCGCTGGTACATCCGCAGCAAATCGGAGGCAAACAGCGCGGACTCCTCGCCGCCCTCCCCTGCTTTGATCTCAACGAGCGCATCACGGTCGTCGTCCGGGTCGCGGGGCACGAGCAGATCCCGCAGCACGCCCAGGAGCTCCGCGCGCTGCTCTTCGAGCGCGGGGATCTCCTGGGCGAAGCCGGGATCGTCGTCGGCGAGTTCGCGGCAGGCCTCCAGGTCCTCCTGGGCGGCGATGAGATCGCCCCAGCAGGACACGACCTTCTCGAGCTCGGCGTATCGGCGGGTCAGCCGGCGGGCTGTGCCCGGGTTGGCGTGCACCTCGGGATCGGCCAGCTCCTGCTCGATGCGCGCATGCTCATCACGGAGCATGTGCACCATCTGGCGCAGCGAGTCGATATCGGCTGCCGTGTCGGCGGTCTCACTCATGCAGGTGGGCCAGCCGGTCAGTTGTCGTCAGCCGCCGACTTCGGCAGCGGCGTGGTCTTCTGCACCTGGAAGAGGAACTCGGCGTTCGAGCCGGTCTCCTTCATCTTCGAGATGAGCAGCTCGAGCGCCTGCTGCTGTTCGAGGCCGGAGAGGACGCGGCGCAGCTTCCACATGACCTTGCGCTCTTCGGGGCTCATGAGGTTCTCTTCGCGGCGGGTGCCCGAGGAGTTGACGTCGACAGCCGGGAAGATGCGCTTGTCTGCCAGGTGGCGGCTCAGGCGCAGCTCCATGTTGCCGGTGCCCTTGAACTCTTCGAAGATCACTTCGTCCATCTTCGAGCCGGTCTCGACGAGAGCGGTGGCGAGGATGGTGAGCGAGCCGCCGCCTTCGATGTTGCGGGCGGCACCGAAGAACTTCTTCGGCGGGTAGAGCGCATTGGCGTCGACACCACCGGAGAGGATCCGGCCTGAGGCCGGCTGTGCGAGGTTGTAGGCACGGCCGAGGCGGGTGATGTTGTCCAGCAGCACGACGACGTCCTGGCCCATCTCGACGAGGCGCTTGGCGCGTTCGATGGCCAGTTCGGCGATCGTCGTGTGGTCGTCGGCCGGGCGGTCGAATGTCGAGGCGATGACCTCGCCCTTGACCGCGCGCTGCATGTCGGTGACTTCCTCAGGGCGTTCGTCGACGAGGACGACCATGAGGTGGACCTCGGGGTTGTTCTCGGCGATGGCGTTGGCGATCTGCTGCATGACTGTCGTCTTGCCGGCCTTGGGCGGGGCGACGATGAGGCCGCGCTGTCCCTTGCCGATCGGCGAGACGAGGTCGATGACGCGAGTGGAGATGAGCTTCGAGGTCGTCTCCAGGCGCAGGCGGTCCTGAGGGTACAGCGGGGTGAGCTTGGAGAAGTCGACGCGGCGCTTGGCGTCTTCGATGCTCAGGCCGTTGACGGAGTCGAGGCGGACGAGCGCATCGAACTTCTCGCGGCGCTTGGAGCGCTGATCGCCCTCGCGCGGCTGCTTGATCGCACCGACGACGGCGTCACCCTTGCGCAGACCGTTCTTCTTAACCATGCCAGCGGAGACGTAGACGTCGTTCTGACCGGGCAGGTAACCGGAGGTGCGCAGGAAGGCGTAGTTGTCGTGGACATCGAGGATGCCGCCGACCGGGATGAGCACGTCATCGGGACGCAGATCCTGATCGTCGCCGTCTCCGCGTCCGCGGCGCTTGCGGTCGCGGTTGCGTCCGCGGTTGCCGCGACGGTTGTTGTCGTCGCGTCCGCTGCGGTTGTCATCGCGGTTGCGGTTGTCGTCGCGACCACCGCGGTTGTCGTTGCTGCGGTTGTCGGAATTCTTGTCGCCACCGCGTCCGCGATCGTTGCGGTCGCCGCGATCCTGACGGTCGTTGCGGTTGTCGCCGCGATCGTTGCGATCCTGGCGGTCGTTGCGATCGCCGCGGTTGTCGTCGCGGTTGCGATCGCCGCGTCCGTCCTGGTCGCCGCGGTTCTGACGGTCACCGCGGTCACGGCGGCCGCCGCGACGGCGCGAGCCGCCCTCGCCGTCCTGGGACGACTCGGAGTCGCGGGACTCGCCCTGATCCTGCTGAGCGTCACCGCGCTGGTCGTCGCGCTGCTGCGCATCGGCCTGCTCGTCGTGACGGGGCTTCGCAGCCTGCTGCTGGGCGGGCTGTTCGGGCTGGGACTGGCGGGTCTGTGCCGCCTGGGCAGCAGAGTCCTGCTGCTGATCTGACTGGGGTGCGGACTGGGCCGCAGGCTGCTCCTGCGCAGCCGGAGCTGCGGCAGCGGGTGCCGAGCTGGCTGCTGCCTGGCTCGACGTCCTGCTCTCGATAGCGGCGATGAGATCCCCCTTGCGCAGGCGACGGTATCCCTTGATGTTGAGACCCGCGGCCATTTCCTGAAGCTGGGGCAAACGCAGAGCAGTGAGATTGCTTTCTGACACGAAGGTTCCTTCTCCCTCGTTCGGCTGCAGCTGCATGAACACAGAGCTGCAGCGACGGACCACACGCACGATTGCGTGCATTCACAAAATGAAGTACCTCGGACGCCAGAGACGGCGCGGTACGAAGAGCGTTCCCACCTGAGTCGCGGGGCACGATCACATGGAGGTGCCGGTGAAGCGAAGAATGCTGGGGAACGCCTCTAGCCTAGCGCGTTGACGCCCGTTGCGCTAATTTCCGCCCAGCTTGTCGCCGTCGCCGAGGCGGTTCGCCCCGGTCCCGGGTGTCTGGCTGCGTCTGCGGGCAGGTCAGGTGCGCAGCCGGCAGTCGGTCGTCATGACCTCGACGCCGGTTTCGGCGATGGCCGCCGGGACGATGCGGGCGGAGTCGCCGGTGAGCACCTCGCCCACCTGAGCGGCGAGATCGTCATCGGATCCGAGCACGAGCACGGTCGGCCCGGCACCGGAGACGACGGCGGCCAGCCCGGCGGCGCGCAGCGCATCGACGCGTTCGAGCGAGGCGGTCATTGCCGGGCGGCGGTAGTTCTGGTGCAGCCGGTCGACGGTGGCGTCGAACAGCAGCGAGGGGTCATGGCCGATGGCGTAGACGAACAGGCCGGCGATCGCGGCGTTGGCTGCGGCATCGGCGTGCGGGACGGTCTCGGGCAGCAGCGAACGCGCCACCGAGGTGTCGAGCCGCTCATCGGGGACGATGAGCACCGCTGAGATATCTTCGGCGACGGGCACGGAGACCGAGCGGGCCTGGCCGTGGCCGTCGGAGTAGGAAACGGTGACCCCGCCGAAGATCGCCGGGGCGGCGTTGTCGGGGTGGCCTTCGAAGTGCGTGGCCCAGGCGAGCTTCTCCTCGGGTGAGGGTGCCGGCAGCCCGGCGAAGGCGCTGGCCGCATCGGCGATCGCGATACCGGCGACGACGGCAGCGGCCGAGGAGCCCATCCCGCGGGAGTGGGCGATGACGTTGTCGCACTCCAGGCTGATCCGGTCAGCGGTCTCAACACCGCGGGCGGCGAGCACCTCGCGCATGACCCGCAGGATGAGGTGGTCCTGATCTGTCGGGACCACCCCGGCGCCCTCACCGGTGATGCGCACGCAGTCGCTGGGATCGACCGGCCCGTCGTGCAGGCGGGCGCGGACGGTGTCGCGGATGTCAAGCGCGATGCCGAAGCTGTCGTAGCCGGCCCCGAGGTTGGCCGAGGTGGCAGGCACGGTGACCTCGACCTCGGCGACGGCCTGCGGGGCGACCGGTGCGGTGCTCGTCATCACGCGTCCTCGAGTCCGAGCTCGCGGGCAGCCGAGACCGCATCGACCGGCACCCGGGTGGGAGTCAGATCGGAGCCGTCAGCGGTGTGCAGCGCCCACTGCGGATCCTTGAGCCCGTGTCCGGTCACGGTGCACACGATGCGCGCACCGGCCGGGATCTCACCGGCCTTAGCCTGCTGCAGGAGGCCTGCGATCGAGGCGGCGGAACCGGGTTCGACGAAGATGCCCTCGGTCGAGGACAGCAGCCGGTGGGCAGCGAGGATCTCCTCGTCGGTGACGGCCTTGATGACGCCGCCGGATTCCTCGCGCGCGGCGATCGCCTGATCCCACGAGGCGGGGTTGCCGATCCGGATGGCGGTCGCGACGGTCTCCGGGTCATCGACCGGATGGCCCTTGACGAGCGGGGCGGCGCCGGCGGCCTGGAAGCCCCACATGCGCGGGGTTGCAGTCGCCAGACCGGCGGCAGCGTATTCGCGGTAGCCCTTCCAGTAGGCGGTGATGTTGCCGGCGTTGCCGACGGGCAGCACATGGATGTCCGGGGCGTCGCCGAGAGCGTCGACGATCTCGAAAGAAGCGGTCTTCTGGCCCTCGATACGGTCGGGGTTGACCGAGTTGACGAGGTGGACCGGGTAGGCCTCTGAGAGCTTGCGGCACAGGGTCAGGCAGTCATCGAAGTTGCCGTCGACTTCGAGCAGCTCGGCACCGTGGGCGACGGCCTGGCTCATCTTGCCGACTGCGATCTTGCCGGCCGGCACGAGCACCGCACACGTCAGCCCGGCCTTCGTCGCATAGGCGGCCGCCGATGCCGAGGTGTTGCCGGTCGAGGCGCAGATGACGGCCTTGGCGCCGTAGGCGAGGGCCTTCGAGATCGCCATCGTCATGCCGCGGTCCTTGAACGACCCGGTCGGGTTCATGCCCTCGTACTTGACCCACACCTCGGCACCGGTGCGCTCGGAGAGCTTCTCGGCGTGGATGAGCGGAGTGCCGCCCTCGCCGAGGGTGACGGCGCGGGAGTCGGCGGCGATGTCGAGGAAGTCGCGGTACTCCTCGATGACGCCCTGCCACTGGTGGCGGTGGGCAGCGGTCATGGGGTCTCCTTCACGGGATGGTGGTGTGCCGGTGGGCCCGGCTCAGTGGCCTTCGATGCGCAGGACGGACTTGAGCTCGTTGACGGCGTCGAGGGCGACGGCGCGCTCGACCGTTTTGGCCAGCGCGGCATCGGTGCCCGCATGGGTGGCGATGACGAGCTTGGCGCGCTGCGGGGCGTCGTCGTCGGTGGGCTCGAGCTGGGTCTGCTGCATGAGCTCGATCGAGGTGCCCTCCTCGGCGAAGACCTGCGAGATCTGGGCGAGAACACCCGGGCGGTCGAAGACGTCGAAGGTGATCTGGTAGCGGGTGCGGATCGCGGAGATCGGCAGGACCGGCAGCCGGTTGCCGATCGAACGGCGGGCCTGGCCGGTGCCGCCGAGGACCTTGCGGCGTGCGGTCGAGACGATGTCGCCCAGGACTGCCGAGGCGGTCGGTGCGCCGCCAGCACCCTGGCCGTAGAACATCAGCGAGCCTGCGGCTTCGGCTTCAACGAAGACAGCGTTGAACGCCCCGCCGACGCTGGCCAGCGCGTGGTCCTTGGGCAGCAGTGCCGGGTAGACGCGGGCGGAGACGCCTGGGCCGGCCGGTGAGTCTTCGATGGTTTCGCAGATCGCCAGCAGCTTGATGGTGAAGCCCTGCGCGGAGGCGGTCTCGACCATGTCGGCGGTGACGCCGGTGATGCCCTCGACATGGACGTCGTCTATGCTCACGCGGGTGTGGAAGGCAAGAGAGGCTAGGATCGCGGCCTTGGCGGCTGCGTCGTGGCCGCCGATGTCGGCAGTCGGATCAGCTTCGGCGTACCCGAGTTCCTGGGCGGTGGCCAGGGCGTGGTCGAAGTCCCAGCCCTCCTTCTCCATTTGGTCGAGGATGTAGTTCGTCGTGCCGTTGACGATGCCGAGCACGCGGGTGATGCGGTCACCGGCGAGGGAGTTGACGACCGGGCGGATGATCGGGATCGCACCGGCGACAGCGGCCTCGTGCTCCAGGCGCACTTCAGCGTCTTCGGCGGCGGCGAGCAGCTCGGAGTAGTCGCTGGCCAGCAGCGCCTTGTTCGCCGTCACGACCGAGGCGCCGGAGCGCAGGGCTGTGAGGATGAGTTCGCGGGCCGGTTCGTGGCCGCCCATGAGCTCGACGACGATGTCGGCTCCTTCGATGGCGGCAGCGGTGTCGGTGGTGAGCAGCTCGGACGGGATGCCGGGGCGGTCCTTGCCGGCGTCGCGCACGGCGACAGCCGAGATCTCCAGCGGGGCGCCGATGCGGGCTTCGAGGTCGGCCGCGTTGCCGAGGATGCGGGTGGCGACTTCGGTGCCGACGACACCGCAGCCGAGCATGGCAACCTTGAGGGGTTTCATCGTGTGGTGCTCCTTCTTTCGTGGGGCGCGAGCTCGTCAGTAGACTCGGGTGCCTGGACGTCTGCGTCAGCGGCCGACGGGCTGAAGCCGGTGTCCCAGGCGAGGATGTCGGCGTGTGTTTCGGGTCGGACGACCCAGCCGAGCTGCTCACCGTCGACGGCAAGCACACCTGGGCGCGGGACGTGGTTGTAGTTCGATGACAGCGACCGGCAGTAGGCGCCGGTGTCCGGGACGGCGATAAGGTCGCCGCGGGTGACGTCATTGGGCAGGTATTCGTCGCGGACGATGATGTCGCCGCTTTCGCAGTGCTTGCCGACGACGCGCACGACTGCCGGTTCGCTGGCGGAGTCGCGGTTGGCCAGGGTGCAGGAGTAGTCGGCGTCGTAGAGGGCGGTCCGGATGTTGTCGCTCATGCCGCCGTCGACAGCGACGTAGAGCCGCTCCCCTGACCCGGTTTCGACGACCTTGGTGCTGCCGACGGTGTAGAGGGTGAAGATCGACGGCCCGGAGATCGCCCGGCCCGGCTCGAAGGACACCGCCGGCAGCGTCGAGCCGGTGGCCTCACAAGCGGAGGCGACGACGGAGGCGAGCCGGCCGGCCATCTCGGTGAAGGTCAGCGGGGTGTCCTGGGAGGTGTAGCGGATGCCGAAGCCGCCGCCGAGGTCGACCTCGGGCAGGTCGATGCCGAGTTCGGTCAGGATGCGGGCGCGCAGCTCGATGATCCGGGTGGCGGCGATGTCGAAGCCGGAGGATTCGAAGATCTGCGAGCCGATGTGGCTGTGCAGGCCGATGAACTCGAGGTCCTCGCTGGCAGCGATCCGCTGCGCGGCGTCGAAGGCGTCACCGCTGTGCAGGGACAGGCCGAACTTCTGGTCCTCGTGTGCGGTGGCGATGAAGTCATGGGTGTGGGCTTCGACGCCGACGGTGACGCGCAGCATGACCGGGGCGCGGACACCTCGGGCGCGGGCGGCAGCGGCGACCCGCGGGATCTCGTCGAAGGAGTCGAGCACGATGCGGCCGATCCCCCAGTCGAGGGCGAAGGCGATCTCCTCATCGGATTTGTTGTTGCCGTGCAGCCCGACGGTGCGCGGGTCGACGTCGGCGCGGTGGGCAACCATAAGCTCGCCGAGGGTGCAGGTGTCGATGCCCATTCCTTCGCCTGCGACCCAGTCGGCGACAGCGGTGCACAGGAAGGACTTGCCGGCGTAGTAGGCCTTCGCCTCGGTGCCGATCGCGGCGAACGCGGCGGAGAAGGCGGTGACGAAGTCAGCGGCCCGGTGCTTGAGGTCGGCGACGTCGAGGACGTACAGCGGTGAGCCGTACGTCTCGGCGAGCTCGGTGACGCGGTGACCGGCGATGGTGAGCTCGCCGCCTGGGGTCTTGTCAACGCTGCGCGACCACAGCGAGGGCATGAGCGCATTGACGTCATTGGGGTACGGCAGCCACACCGGTGGTGGGGTGGCATGCAGGATGCCGGCGATATGGGCTGGCATTACATCCGCTCCGGGGCGCTGACGCCGAGCAGGCGCAGGCCGTTGCGCAGCACGGTCGCGGTCGCGAGGTCGAGGACCAGGCGCGAGGAGTGAACCGGTTCGATGTCCTCACCGGCGCGCGGGGTGACACGGCAGCTGTCGTACCACTTGTGGAAGGTGCCGGCGAGGCTTTCGAGGTAGCGGGCCACCCGGTGGGGTTCGCGCAGCTCAGCGGCCTGGGCGACGACACGCGGGAAGTCGGCCAGGGCGGCCAACAGTGCTGCCTCGGTGGCATGCGTCAGTGTTGAGGCGTCGAAGGCCTCGGTGGTGATGCCGGCGGCCTCGGCGTTGCGGGCGACCGACTGCGAGCGGGCGTGGGCGTACTGGACGTAGTAGACCGGGTTGTCGTTGCTGGCGCTGCGCAGCACCTCGGGGTCCAGGGTCAGCGGCGAGTCGGCCGGCTGGCGGGCCAGTGAGTAGCGCACGGCATCGCGGCCGAGCCAGTTGATGATGTCGCGCAGCTCGATGATATTGCCGGCGCGCTTGGACAGCTTGGCGCCGTTGACCTTGATGAGCTGGCCGATGAGCACCTCGATGTTCTTCTCCGGGTCATCACCGGCAGCTGCTGCGATCGCCTTGAGCCGGCCGACGTAGCCGTGGTGGTCGGCGCCGAGGAGGTAGATCTTCTCGATGAAGCCGCGGTCCTTCTTATCCAGATAGTACGCGGCATCGGCGGCGAAGTAGGTGGGGTTGCCGTCGGCGCGGATGAGCACGCGGTCCTTGTCGTCGCCGAACTCGGTGGTGCGCAGCCACACGGCGCCGTCGTGGTCGTAGACGTGACCCTGTTCGCGCAGTCGGCCGACAGCCTCGGTCACGGCGTTGGAGTTGTGCAGGCTGGCTTCGGAGAACCACACGTCGAAGCTGACGTCGAAGTCGGCGAGTGTGTCGCGGATGTCGGCCATCTGCAGCTCGTAGGCACGTTCGCGCAGGCGGGCGCGCACGTCATCGGGGATGACGGCCGGTGCCGGAGCGTCGGCATCCGATTCGGGCACCTGCGCGGTCGCTTTGACCTCGGCGGCGAGCTCCGGGTCCGAGGCGGTGATCGTTTGGGCGATCTCGGTGACATATCCGCCGGGGTAGCCGCCGGCAGGCACCTCGCGGCCGAGCAGGCGGGCGACGACGGAGTCGGCGAAGACGTCCATCTGGGCGCCGGCGTCGTTGATGTAGTACTCGGCGGTGACGTTCGCGCCAGCAGCGGCGAGCACGCGGGCGATCGCATCGCCAAGGGCTGCCCAGCGGGTGTGGCCGAGGTGCAGAGGGCCGGTCGGGTTGGCGGAGACGAACTCCATGTTGATGATGTGACCGGCAAGCGTCTTGGTGCGGCCGTAGTCGTCACCGGCGGCGACGATGTCAGCAGCCAGCGCACCGGCGGCACCGGCTGCCAAGGTGATGTTGATGAATCCCGGGCCGGCCACCTCGGCGGTGTCGATGCCCTCATCGGCCGCCAGCACCTCGGCGATCTCGGTGGCGAGATCCCGCGGGTTGAGCCCGGCCTTCTTCGCCGTCTGCAGTGCCACGTTGGAAGACCAGTCGCCGTGGGCGCGGTTCTTCGGTCGCTCGACGACGAGTCGGGCGGGTGCTTCGATGGCGTAGCCGTGCTGCATGTTCAGCTGGCCGATGGCAGAGCGGATGGCTTCTTTAAGCTGTTCGGGAGTCACGTGCTTAGCGTATTACCTTGCCCGTGGCTAAGCGACTTGAGGCCCGCATATCGGTATCGATGTGAGCGGGGCGACACGTCCCGCCGGCGGCTGACCGACCTGGGACGAAGCAGGCCCGTCACCTGGATTTCCAGGTGACGGGCCTGATGTCGCGCCCGCGACAGGATTCGAACCTACGACCTTCTGCTCCGGAGGCAGACGCTCTATCCGCTGAGCTACGCGGGCTGGCAACTCGACAATACTAGCACTCATGTGCGCTGTCACGCGCACCGGTGACTGGTGAGCCGAGCCACGGTACCGCGGCGCTGTCGGGCAGCGACGCGGCGGTGGGTCAGTGCGTCACTGGCCCTTGATCTTGTCGCGGGCCGGGACGTACTCCCAGTGCCACGGCTCGTACTTCGAGGTCTTCGCCCAGGCGGGGTTCTCCCAGCCGTACTCCTTGCCGTGCTTGACGAGCCAGTTGTACTGCTCGCCCGAGGCGCTGGCGGCACCGCCGCCGAAGTCGAGGGCCACACCCCAGCCGTGCATCGAGGTGCCGGGGCGGGCGGCCAGGCCGGGCTTGCGGCCGGCGACCGAGACCTGGGACTCGAGCGTGCGGTAGGAGTCGGTGATGGCCATGTCCTTGCCGGTCTCGGCCTTGAACGCGGCGTTCATCTCAGCGAAGGCAACAGCGGCGTCTGCGCGCAGCTTGTGCTTGCCGATGCCGACGTCGCACAGGTAGTCATCGGGAACCTGGCCGTTGCTGTAGTCACCGGAGGGTGCTTCACCGGAGCAGCCGGGCAGCACGGTGCGGGTGACGGAGCGCGAGGCGGCCTCGGCGTCGCGATCCTTCTTGGCGCTCGGCACGCCGCCGGCGTAGTTCTGGGTGCCGGACTCGTTGCCGACGGAGCTGACGTTCGTCTGGACCGATTCGGCTCCGACGACGTTGGTCGCTGCGGCGTCGAGGGTGCTGCCGGCGGCGACCTGGTCCTGCGTGGAGGTGTTGCCGATGAGCAGCATCGCGGCGATAGCGCTGCCGGCGACGGAGACCGAGGCCATGGCCGAGACAGTTGCCAGGCGGCGGCGCTTGTAGGAGCGCACGAGCGAGCCATCGGATCCGCGGTAGGCCACGGCACCGGCTCCGACCTTGCGCGTGCGAGTGGCCGGTGAGGCCAGGGCGCTGTCAGCGGTGCTGGTGGTACGGTTCGGGTGGGTGCCTGGGATGCGGAAGGATGCACGTCGTGTGCGGTTCGCGTTCTCCTGCTCCCGGCGTTCGCGGCGAGTCATGGCGACCGATGGTGTCGGCTCCTGTGCCACTACTCATCTCCCAACTGTCTCTACTGCAAAATCTGTCGTGGTGCTGTCACACCTATGTGCCGCAGCCGTGTTGTCACGGCGACCGACCACATGTCACAGCACTATAACGACAATGTTACGAGTTGTCATGTCGCTCGCCGCCCGCGCATCACCCGTGCGGGCGATTCACCCGATTACAGCGCACATGCGCGTACACAGTCTCATATCAGGCGCACATACGCCGAAAATTCTTTCGTCGGCGCATCGCCACGCGTGTCGATATGTAACAGAACTGTTGTGTTGTCCCTCGTCTCAGTCACGCCCGGGCCATACGTCGGCGACTGGCGACTCCACTGTTGTTTCACTTCTGCTATTTCACTCGATTCCGGTGCAGGCGCCGCAGAATCAGTCGACCCTGCGCACCCGCGGAGCACGCTGCATGACATCGTGCACCTCGCCGACGAGTTCCTCGATGACGTCTTCGAGGAACAGGATGCCGACGGTGCGATGGTTCTCGTCGAGCACCCGGCCGACGTGGTGTCCTGCCTGCTGCATCGAATCGAGGGAGTCCTCGATCTCGTCGGCAGCGCGCAGCGTCACCAGCGAACGGAAGCGCTTATCAGGGATCTCGGAGGCATAGTCGTCCTCCGTGTCGGCGTAGAGCACATCCTTGACGTGGATGTAGCCGCCGGGCTCCCCGTCGCTGTCGAGGATGATGTAGCGCGAAAAGCCGGTGCGGGCGACCAGCTGCTCGATATGCGCAGGTGTGACATCCTCAGCCACGGTGACGACACGGTCCATCGGCACCATGACGTCCCCGATGGTCTTGTCGGAGAACTCCAGGGCGCCCTTGAGCAGCCCGGTGTCATCGCTCAGCAGTCCCTCGCGCTGGGACTCGGCGACAATCGACTGCACTTCCTCGATCGTGTAGGCGGCGTTGACGTCGTCGCGCGGTTCGACCCCCATGAGCTTGAGGATCCGGTTGGCGAAAGCGTTCATCGGGCGGATGACGAAGCCGAAGATGCGGGCCAGCACCACCAGCGGCGGGGCGAGCAGCATGGCCGCCTGCTGGGAGACGGCGAGCGCGATGTTCTTCGGGATCATCTCGCCGACGACGACGTGCAGGTACGTCACCACCGACAGCGCGATGATGAAGGCGATCAGCCCAGACAGCGCCGCGGGCACGCCGAGGAAGCTCATCGGGCCGACGAGCAGGTGGTGAATCGCCGGTTCTGCGACATTGCCCAGTAGCAGTGAGCACACAGTGATGCCCAGCTGGCAGATCGCCAGCATGAGCGAGACGTGCTCCATGGCGAACAGCGTCGTCTTCGCTGCCTTCGATCCCTCTTCGGCCTTCGGCTCGATCTGCGAGCGCTTGGCCGAGACGATGCCGAACTCCGCGGCCACGAAGAAGGCGTTGCCCAGCAGCAGGACGACGAGCCACACGAGACCCAGCCAATCGCTCATGGCTGACCTCCTGCGCTCGAGTCTCCGACCGGCCAGGAGCTCTCATCCCACTCGACGGTGGTGTAGTCCGGGCGCAGCCGCAGGCGTTCGATGCGCCGGCCGTGCAGGCGCTCGACAGTCAGGGTGGCGTCTTCGATGCGGACGGTGTCGCCGACTTCGGGGATCCGACCGAGCTCCTTGAGCACGAAGCCTGCCACCGTTTCGTAGTCGGGGTCTTCGGGGATCTCGACGCCGATGATGCCGGCGACCTCATCGGGGCGCAGCCGTCCGGGGATGATCCACGAACCGTCTCGGGCCGGCCGGACGGTCACCGAGAGCCGGTCGTGTTCGTCGACGACCTCGCCGACGAGCTCCTCGACGACGTCTTCCAAGGTCACGACACCGGCGGTGCCGCCGTATTCGTCGACGACGACGGCCATCTGGGTGCCGCGCGAGCGCAGCTCCATGAGCAGAGGATCGAGGGCAAGGGTCTCGGGGAACTCGGCGACCTCGGTCATAAGGCCTGCGGCGTAGGCATCGGCGCGGTTGGCCAGCGGTACGGCCACGGCCTGCTTGATGTGCACGACGCCTTCGATCTCGTCGCGGGACTCGCCGGTGACGGGGAACCGGGAGAATCCGGTCGAGCGGGCAAGTTCGACGATCTCAGCAGCAGTCGTCTCACGTTTGACGGTGACCATCCGTGTGCGCGGGGTCATGACGTCTTCGGCGGTGCGTTGGGAGAAGCTGAGTGTGCGCGTGAGCAGATCGGCGGTCTGCTCATTCATCGTGCCCTCCTGGGCCGAGTGCCGCACAAGCGCGGTGAGCTCATCGGCCGAGCGGCCGGCCGAGCCCTCCTCCTGCGGTTCGATGCCCATCGCCAGCAGCGCCTTATTCGCCGTGCCGTTGAGGACGGCGATGATCGGGCGGAAGGCAATGGAGAAGAAGTACTGCAGCGGGACGAAGATCTTGCCGGTCTTCAGCGGTGAAGAGATCGCCATGTTCTTCGGCACGAGCTCACCGACGACCATCGACAGCAGGGTCGATATGAGCAGCGCGATCGTCAGGGACATACTGCCGGAGGCGCCCTCGGACAACCCGAGGGCATGCAGGGGCCCGCGCAGCAGCGCACCGAGTGAGGGCTCCATGAGATAGCCGGTCAGCAGGGTCGTGATCGTGATGCCGACCTGGGCTGCAGAGAGCTGAGTTGAGAGGTGTGTGATGCCCTTGCGCAGGTACTTCGAGCCGCGATCGCCGCGCGCGACGGCTTCGTCGACGGTGTGCTTGTCAAGGGTGAGGAGAGAGAACTCGGCTGCGACGAACACGCCGGTGCCGAGGATGAGGAGCAGGGCGAGTGCGAGGAGTAGCCATTCCATCAGCGGCTGTCCCCTGCCGACAGGTGACCGTGAACGGCGCGCACGCGCCGGGTGGAGCTTCGCATCAGCAGGGCCGCGTCACGCGCGGCGGGGCTGATGCCAGGTATTCGGGGTTTATCGGGGCTGCCGGCTTCACGCCGGCTGGGACTGTCACTGGTCATGCGAGAAGTTTACCGTGCCCGAGGCGGTGGTCGCCACGCATGGTGGCCACCGCCTCGGGCACGGGGTGAGGAGATCAGATGGCGGCCGTCTCACCAGGAGTGATGGACCGGCATGCCCTCCTGGTAGCCGGCGGCGGACTGGACGCCGACCTGGGCGCGCTCGGCGAACTCCGTGAGCGTGCGCGCGCCCGCGTAGGTGCAGGAGGAGCGGACTCCGGAGGTGATCTCGTCGAGGAGGTCCTCGACGCCGGGGCGTGCCGGGTCGACGAACATCTTGCCTGAGGAGATGCCCTCTTCGAACAGGCCCTTGCGGGCGCGGTCGAAAGCCGAGTCGCTCTGCGTGCGGGCGGCGACCGCACGGGCTGAGGCCATCCCGAAGCTCTCCTTGTACTGGCGGCCGTCGGGGTCGACGAGCAGATCGCCGGGGCTCTCAAGGGTGCCGGCGAACCACGAGCCGATCATCACCTGGGAGGCACCGGCCACGAGTGCCAGGGCGACATCGCGCGGGTGCTTGACCCCGCCGTCAGCCCACGCGTGGGCGCCGAGCTCGCGGGCAGCGGCTGCACATTCGGCCACTGCGGAGAACTGCGGCCGGCCGACGGCGGTCATCATGCGGGTGGTGCACATCGCGCCCGGGCCCACACCGACCTTGACGATGGTGGCACCGGCCTCGACAAGGTCGCGGGTGCCGTCAGCGGTCACCGTGTTGCCGGCAACGATCGGCACGCCGAGCTCCAGGCCGCTGATGGTCTTGAGCACTTCGAGCATCTTCTCCTGGTGCCCGTGGGCGGTGTCGACGACGAGGACGTCGGCGCCGGCCGCGACGAGCGCCTGGGCGCGGGAGGCGACATCGCCGTTGACGCCGACGGCGGCGGCTACGCGCAGGCGGCCCTGGTCATCGAGGGCCGGGGTGTAGATCGAGCAGCGCAGAATCGACTGCGCGGTCACCGCGCCGACGAGGGTCTGCCCGTCGACGACGGGCACGAAGTCCCGCCGCTGGGAGGTGAGCTCTTCGTAGACGCCGGCGAGCACCTCGCGGGTGGGGTCGTCGAGGCGGGAGGCCTGCACCGGCTCCTCGATCGGCTCCATCACTCGGTGCACGGAGGTGAACTGGTCGACACCGGTGAGCGAGGAGCGGGAGACAGTGCCAAGCACGCGGCTGTCGTCGTCGACGACCACGGCGTGGCCGTGGGCGCGCTTGGGCAGCAGGTGCAGGGCTGAGAGCACCGTGTCGTCGACCGACACGCGCACCGGGGTCTCGTAGACGGTATGGCGCTCCTTGATCCACCCGATCGTGGCGGCGGCCACCGGCAGCGGGATGTCCTGCGGCAGGACGGCCATGCCGCCGCGCCGGGCGATCGTCTCAGCCATCCGGCGCCCGGACACCGCCGTCATATTGCTCGCGATCAAGGGGATCGTCGTGCCGGTGCCGTCCGAGGTGGAGAGATCGACTTCGAAACGCGATGCCACCGACGACCGGCGCGGGACGAGGAAGACATCGGAGTACGTCAGGTCATGTGGAGGATGTTCCGTGAGAAAACGCATAGCACCAGTGTCCCTTTCAGACGGGAGATTGTCGCGCGGAAGCGCTAATATTGTGCCAAACCGTCTAGTATCCAGATGAGGAAGAGGGCGATTCCCGCCGTGTCGGAACAGACCAGCACCCGCAGCGTCGAAGACTTCGGGTCAAACGAATGGCTTGTCGAAGAGCTGTATGAGCAGTACCAGGCGGACAAGAACTCAGTGGACAAGTCATGGTGGCCGTTTTTCGAGAAGTTCGAGAACGGCGACGGATCGGTCGGCTCCGGTTCCGGCGGTGGTTCGAAGCCCTCTGCGCAGAAGCCATCTGAGAAGAGGATCCAGAAGAGGTCCGGCGACGACGTCAGCGCCCACCAGGACACCGGCGCTGCGAAGGACGCCCCCGCCAAGGAGAAGCAGATCAGCTCCACCGAGCAGAAGGGTGTCACGCCCTCGGTGACGGAGTCGGAGACCCAGAAGGCGGAGTCGAAGTCCGCTGCGGCTGCCCGCAAGCGGTCGACCACCTCGGCAGCGAAGCCGGCGAACAACGAGACCAGCGAGGACGAGGTCGTCAAGCTGCGCGGACCGGCCAAGCTCATCGCCCAGAACATGGACGAGTCGCTGTCGGTTCCGACCGCCACCTCGGTGCGTTCGCTGCCGGCCAAGGCGCTCATCGACAACCGCATCGTCATCAACTCCCACCTCAAGCGCACCCGCGGCGGCAAGGTGTCGTTCACGCACCTCATCGGCTACGCCGTCATCCGTGCGCTCAAGGCCAACCCGAACCAGAACGTCTACTACGACATCCAGGACGACAAGCCGGTGATGGTCAAGCCCGGCCACATCAACTTCGGCCTGGCCATCGACGTGCCCAAGAAGGACGGCACCCGCTCGCTGCTGGTGCCCAACGTCAAGAAGGCCGAGACGCTGTCGTTCAAGGAGTTCGTCGACGCCTACGACGACCTCGTCGACCGTGCCCGCGAAGGCAAGCTCACCGCTGACGACTTCGCCGGCACCACCGTCTCGCTGACGAACCCCGGCGGCATCGGCACCGTGCACTCAGTCCCGCGCTTGACCAAGGGCCAGGGCTGCATCATCGGCGTCGGCGCGCTGACCTACCCGGCCGAGTACCAGGGCGCCAGCCAGGAGACCATCAACCGCCTGGCGATCTCGAAAATCCTCACCCTGACCTCGACCTATGACCACCGTGTCATCCAGGGTGCCGGCTCCGGTGAGTTCCTGCGCACCGTGCACGAGTACCTGCTCGGCAAGGACGGCTTCTACGACGACGTCTTCGCCTCGCTGCGCCTGCCCTACGAGCCGGTGCGCTGGGTGCCCGATGTCGACACCGGTGACCAGGACGACGTCAACAAGACCGCCCGCGTCATCGAACTCATCGACGCCTACCGCAACCGCGGCCACCTCATGGCCAACACCGATCCGCTCGTCTACCGGCAGCGCTCGCACCCGGATCTCGACATCAACCAGCACGGCCTGACGCTGTGGGATCTGGAGCGGATGTTCCCCACTGGCGGATTCGGCGGCAAGCCGATTATGCCGCTGCGCGACATCCTCGGGCTGCTGCGCGACTCGTACTGCCGCACCACCGGCATCGAGTACATGTACATCTCGGACCCGGCGCAGCGCCGCTGGTTCCAGGAGCGCCTGGAGGTTCCACACGAAGAGCTGACCCGCGCTGAGCAGGGCCACATCCTCGGCCGCCTCAACGCCGCTGAGGCCTTCGAGACCTTCCTGCAGACGAAGTACATCGGCCAGAAGCGCTTCTCGCTCGAAGGCGGCGAGTCAGCGATCGTGCTGCTCGACGAGGTCCTCAACCAGGCCGCTGATGTCGGCATGGACGAGGTCACCATCGGCATGGCCCACCGCGGCCGCCTCAACGTGCTGGCCAATATCGCCGGCAAGAGCTACACGCAGATCTTCCGCGAGTTCGACGGCGCCATGGCCCCGGACAGCTTCCAGGGCTCCGGCGACGTGAAGTACCACCTCGGCGCCGAAGGCTCCTTCACCTCCCCGTCGGGCAACTCGACGAAGGTGCAGGTCGCTGCCAACCCGAGCCACCTGGAGACCGTCAACCCGGTGCTCGAAGGCATCACGCGTGCTAAGCAGGACGTCATCGACCAAGGAGAGGGCGGCTTCACTGTCCTGCCGGTCCTCGTCCACGGCGATGCCGCCTTCGCCGGCCAGGGCGTCGTCGCAGAGACGCTGCACCTGTCCGAGCTGCGCGGCTACCGCACCGGCGGCACCATCCACGTTGTCATCAACAACCAGGTCGGCTTCACCACCCCGCCGGCCTCGGCCCGCTCGTCGTACTACTGCACCGACGTCGCCAAGATCATCAGCGCCCCGGTGCTGCACGTCAACGGCGATGACCCGGAGGCTGTCTACCGTGCCGCCCAGCTGGCGTTCGAGTACCGGCAGGAGTTCAACCGCGACGTCATCATCGACCTCGTGTGCTACCGCCGCCGCGGACACAACGAGGGCGACGACCCGTCGATGACCCAGCCGGTGATGTACTCGCTCATCGAGAAGAAGGGCTCGGTGCGCAAGCTCTACACCGAGTCGCTCGTCGGCCGTGGCTGCATCACCGAGGACGAGGCGAAGGAGGCGCTCAAGGACTACCAGTCCAAGCTGGAATCCGCCTTCGCCGAGACCAAGGAAGCCGAGAAGGACAGCTCCGAGAAGGACACCACCTTCACCAAGGGCTACCAGCGCCCCGACGACCTCGAGACCGACAACACCGTCAAGACGGCTGTGTCGAAGGAGATCGTCGAACGGATCGGCTCGGTCCACACCGAGGTTCCCGAGGACTTCGAGGTGCATAAGAAGCTCAAGAGCCTGCTGGAGAAGCGCGAGGAGATGTCGCGCTCCGGCGGCATCGACTGGGGCTTTGCCGAACTGCTGGCCTTCGGCTCGCTGCTCATGGAGGGTGTGCCGGTCCGGCTCGCCGGTCAGGACTCGCGCCGCGGCACCTTCACGCAGCGCCACTCGGTCATCATCGACCACCAGAACAGCAACGAATGGACGCCGCTGTCGAACCTCAGCGACGACCAGGCGAAGTTCTGGGTCTACGACTCGCTGCTGAGCGAGTACGCAGCGATGGGCTTCGAGTACGGCTACTCGGTCGAGCGCAAGGACGCCCTCGTGTGCTGGGAGGCACAGTTCGGCGACTTCGCCCAGGGTGCCCAGTCCGTCATCGACGAGTACATCTCGTCCTCAGAGCAGAAGTGGGCGCAGAACGGCGGCATCGTGCTGCTGCTCCCCCACGGCTTCGAAGGCCAGGGACCGGACCACTCATCGGCTCGCATCGAGCGCTACCTGCAGCTGTGCGCGGAGAACAACATGACGGTGGCGATGCCTTCGAACGGCGCCTCGTACTTCCACCTCCTGCGCCGCCACGCACACACGCCCAATAAGCGCCCGCTCATCGTCTTCACCCCGAAGTCGATGCTGCGCCTCAAGGCCGCCGCCACGCAGGTCGAGCAGTTCACTTCCGGCAAGTTCGAGCCGGTCATCGCCGATGACTCCGTCGATGCCAAGCAGGTCGACCGCGTCATCATGGTCTCGGGCAAGCTGTACTGGGATCTGGTGGCCAAGCGCAAGAAGGCCGGAGACGACAAGACCGCGATCGTGCGCGTCGAGCAGCTCTACCCGCTTGAGGCAGATTCCATCGCCGAGGTGCTCGAGCAGTACGGCGACGCCGAGCTCATCTGGGCGCAGGAGGAGCCGGAGAACCAGGGCGCCTGGCCGTTCATGGCGCTCAATCTCGTGCCGGTGCTCGGCCGGGACGTCCGCGTCGTCGCCCGGGCCTCCTCGGCATCGCCTGCGACCGGACTCAAGCTCGTCCACGATGCTGAGCAGGCTGAGCTCATCGAGCGCGTCTTCGAGCGCTGAAGCGTGAGCAACCCGAAGTCCACTTCGATCGTCGTGGCCGGCAGCGAACTCGTTGCCGGCCACGGCGATGGTCGTGGTCTCGGATGGGTCGGCCGTGTCGCCGTCCGCACGCATCCCGCGCTGCCGAGCGCGAACTTCTACACCCTGGCAGCGCCGGATGAGACCTCAGCCGACCTGCACGATCGCTGCATCGGAGAGGCGATGCGCCGGTTCTCCTCTGAGACCGACAACCGCCTCGTCATCGCCCCGGGCACCGCTGACATCGATGCCGGGCTCTCGACCGCCCGGTCACGGCTCAACCTCGCCAACATCCTCGATGCGGCCCTGGCTGCTGAGGTCTCGACGTTCGTCGTCGGCCCGCCGCCGGCGATCGGGGAGCTGACGAACCGGTCGATCGCCGATCTCAACGCAGGCTTCGCTGATGTCGCCCATCGCCGAGGTGTGCCCTACGTCGACACCTTCACTCCCCTGCGCGGTCATGCTGTGTGGCAGCGGGAGATCGCCTCGTCGTCAACCGGCCTGCCGAGCCAGGAGGGCTACGGGCTGCTGGCCTGGCTCGTCATCCACCGCGGCTGGTTCGACTGGCTCGGTGTGCCCGACGTGCTCGCCGGGCGCTGAGGAGTAACCGCTGACCCTATCGAAGTGTGACTCTGCCGCTTAGACTGCAAGAAGCAGGCGAATGCCATGCATTTGGAGCAGCAGAGGAGACGCTGACATGTCAGATAACGGAAGCCTCGTACTGGAAATCCACACCAAGCTCTTCCATGAGCACGACACGTCCGTGCTCGATTCCCACTTCACCGACGGTTTCGTCGAACACTCGCCATTGGTCGCCGGAGACCGGAACGGTCTGAAGGAGCTCGTTGACGAAGCGGGAGACGGGCTGAAGTACACGAACGTTCGTGTCATCGAAGACGGCGACTTGGTCGCTCTGCACGGGAAGTTCGAGGGCCTGGACGAGAACGACCTCGTCGGTTTCGATATCTACCGAGTCGAGAACGGCAAGCTCGCAGAGCACTGGGACAATCTCGTGCCAGCCGCAGCTTCGAACGAATCCGGTCATACCCAGCTTGACGGGACGACCGATGTTGACCTGAACGCAGACACCGAAGCGAACCGCGCGCTGGTCACGGAGTTCTTTACGAAGACGCTGATTGGCGGAGACTACCAGGGCTTCGAAGAGTACAGCCGTGACGGTAAGTTCACGCAGCACAGTCCTGACATCGGAGACGGCATCCCCGCTGTCATCGACTTTCTGGAGAAGCTAAGAGACTCCGGTGAAGGGCTGGTCTACGACCGCATCCATCGGACTGTAGCGCAAGGCGATTTCGTTCTGACTCACTCCGAAGGCAGCATTGCTGGCGCTCGACACTCGTATTGTGAGCTCTGGCGTGTCGAGGATGGAGCCATCGCCGAACTATGGGATGCGATCTCCGAAGTTCCCGCAGACGAAGACGCGGTTCACGACCACGGCGTATTCTGATTTCTTCTTGGTCACGTAGTCGGCCCCTGACAGAAGCTCTGTCAGGGGCCGATTTCGTAGCTCGCCAGAGTTGCCTCGCGAGTTGCCAGGTTTACGCTCCCTCGTCTCCAACCCAGTACAGACGCTTGTTGACGAACTCGTCCATACCCACAGGGCCTAGCTCTCGTCCATAGCCGGAGCGTTTCACGCCGCCGAACGGAATCCCCTCACCCTCAGCAGCGTGAGTGTTCACCTTTGACATTCCGACCTCCAGCTGCGATCCGACCTTCTCAGCCCGCTCGCGATCCTTGGAGAACACGGAGCCGCCAAGGCCAAACTGCGAATCGTTGGCAAGCTCAATCGCCTCTTCATCGCTGGAGACCTTGTAGACAACAGCAACCGGTCCGAAGAGCTCTTCATAGTAGACATCGGAACCGCGCGGGATATCGGTAACTACGGCCGGGCTGATATACGCGCCATCATCGGCTAGCTCTCCACCAACGCGAATGTTGGCACCAGCCTTCTTGACGCGGTCAAGCTGATCGGCGAGCCGCTCTGCAGCGCTGCGGGAGGACAACGGCTGATAGATCGTTTCATCCTCGGTGTCGTAATCACCGGGCTTCATCTTGGAAGCGAGTGACTCGAGCTCTGCCACGAACTCGTCGTACACATCCTCCATGACGATGAGTCGCTTGTTCGAGTCGCAAGCTTGGCCAGTGTTGTACATGCGTGTCGCCCACGCATTTGCAGCTGCGGACTTGACATCGTCCGTATCGAGGATGATGTACGGATCGGAACCACCGAGTTCGAGCACTGCCTTCTTCAGCGCCTTGCCAGCCTGCTGAGCAATGATTGCTCCGGCTCGCTCCGATCCGGTCAGGGATACGCCAGCCACTCGCGGATCGGCGATGACGGTCGAGATCTGATCGTGAGTCGCGTAGATGGTCTGGTAGACGCCCTTCGGTACGCCAGCTTCATCCATGATCGACTGGATCGCTCCAGCCGACTTAGGACAGATCTCAGCATGCTTCAGGAGGATGGTGTTACCGAGCACCAGGTTCGGCGCAGCGAACCGTGCCACCTGGTAGTAGGGGAAATTCCAGGGCATGATGCCAAGGATGGCACCGATCGGTCTGCGCTCAAGCACCGCTTTGGCACCGTCGACTTCAAGATCAAGGTCCTTAGTGAGCTTCTCTCCGTTGTCTGCGTAGTAACCAAAGATCGCTGAACAGAACTCGGCTTCTTCTATCCCTTCGGCCTTACGCTTGCCCATTTCGGTACCGATGATGTCTGCAAGCTCATCTTTCCTCTCCTCGAAGAGCGCAGCGACCTTCGAAACGATTGCTGCTCGCTCGCTCATGGGCCGCGCGGCCCAATCACTATAGGAGCTCTGTGCTGCCGACAGCGCATCCTCAATCTGCTGGTCTGTCGCAGTGCCGAAATCCTCAAGAATGTCACCAGTAGCGGGGTTCTGTACACGGTAGCTGTCACTCATCGCGCCCTCCTTGGTCTGAGATGGTGTGGTGCCTTCAGCCTAGTCTCGCCGTACCGGCACTTCTAGACTTCTCAGGGCATTCACGATCTCTGCCGACTGGTCCTGGCTGACACACGACGGAACCAGTAAGACGCCCCTCGACTTGTATCCCAATGAAACCCTCAGCGCGCTCGGCACTTTGCGAAACACCGCGCGACGAATCGAGTAGGAGCTTCCTGTCCACATTGCAGGACAGAGGGCAGCTCAAATAGTCACCGATCCGAGCAACGACCCGCCAGGCAACCCGCCTAGCAAGAACCCGCACACCCCATCCTGCAGCCTGGACTGTTTTGCCCCGCTGGCACGGGTGTGGAAAAATAGACTGGATTCAAAAGAAGGAGTGAACCGAGATGGCAAGCAAGCGCGCTCGCAAGCGTAAGGATCGCAAGAAGCGTGGGGCCAACCACGGCAAGCGTCCCAACACCTGATCTATTCAGACACTGACGAAGGCGGGGCGGAGATATGATCTCCGCCCCGCCTTTCGCATGCCGTCTCTCAGCCGAACGTGCGGCGCACGTAGGTGCGGCGCTCGACGACGATCCGCGCCCGGATCCGCTCGGCCAGCCCGGCCGGTGCCTGATCCTGGCAGCAGGAGCGGCGCACAAGCTCCTTGAGCAGCGCCTCGATGGTGTAGTCGTCCTGGCACTGTGAGCAGTTGGCCAGGTGATCCTTGATGACGTCGATCTCGTCGCGCGTCAGCTCGCCGTCGAGGTAGTTGTAGATCCGCATGAGGCTGTTCTGGCGATTCTGCTCGTCACAGCAGCCGGTGTGGCTGATGGGTTCTTCGCTCATGAGGACACCTCCTCGGTCGTCTTCTTCGCAGTCGTGTCCTTCTTCGCCGGCTTCTTCCCGGCAGCAGCCTTGTCGCCGTCCTTCTCAACGCCGAAGCCGCGCTCACGGGCGTAGTCGGACAGCATCTCGCGCAGCTGGCGCCGGCCGCGGTGCAGACGCGACATCACGGTGCCGATCGGCGTGTCCATGATCTCGGCGATCTCCTTGTACGGCAGACCTTCGACATCGGCGTAGTACACGACCATCCGGAAGTCGTCCGGCAGCTGTGACAGCGCTTCCTTGATGTCGGAATCCGGCAGGTGATCAAGGGCTTCGAGCTCAGCTGAGCGGCCGCCGGATGAGGTGTGGCTGGCCGCGCGTGCGATCTGCCAGTCCTCGATCCCCTCACCGCTGGACTCCTGCGGCTGGCGCTGCTTCTTGCGGTAGGAGTTGATGAAGGTGTTCGTCAGGATCCGGTACAGCCAGGCTTTGAGGTTCGTGCCCTTCTTGTACTGGTGGAAGGCCGCGTAGGCCTTGACATAGGTTTCCTGCACGAGGTCCTCGGCATCAGCCGGGTTGCGCGTCATGCGCAGGGCAGCCGCATACAGCTGGTTGACGTACTCGAGCGCATCGCGCTCAAACCGCGCATGCTGCTCTTCGGGCGTCTCAGTGATCTCGTCAGCCTGGGCGACATCGAGGTTCTCATCCGGCGGTGAGGACTCGGGTGCGTCTGGAGCAAGAGGTTTCGTCATCACCGTCCATAGTACGCGCTTATGCGTCTGCCCTTCTATGACTGGCATCGCATCGCCCCTTCCTGCCTGGTCGTGCCGACCGTGCACGGTTGATCGTTCATGAGCGACAACGCATCCGGCCCCTCGATCATTCCGTGCCCGAGACGGCGGCAGGGTTCCATTCGTCACGTCGCCTGAGCAGATCCCGGCACCGGTCCCGACCCTGGTGAGACGCCCATCATTCACTCTGATTTCACACCCTTCTCAACAAGCGAATTCGTGTGAGCCGGAATTGCTGATACAGTTGAACTTGTCCAAGGCGGTTCAAGCTCGATGAATTCGGGATATCCGCTTCGGCACATCCGATTTCGTCAAGGATTATGAATCGGTTTGCTGTTGTTCATCTCGGCACCTGCGATCAGCTCGCGGACGTGCCACTGACGATTCGGTTGGCTTATCTCAGTTTCCCCCATTCTCTGCGCCGCACCTTCGCCGCATTCTCATGCAGCACACCTGCGCCCGCTCGCATCTGTGATGACAGTTGAGAGTCTCTGACTCGCGGACGCCGGACACCATCATTCCCAGTTCATCTCATCGGCACGCATCCGGGCAGAACTCTGCCGTGTTGTGCAATCCACAGTTTTCCATGTCGCATCTATCGGCATGGAGCAAGAGGTCATGAATTTGGCCATATCTACACAAAAAGGAAAAACAATGGCTACAGGCAACGTCAAGTGGTTCAACGCTGAAAAGGGCTTCGGTTTCATCGAGCCCTCCGACGGCTCGGCTGACGTGTTCGCGCACTTCAGCGCCATCGAAGGCTCGGGTTACCGCAGCCTCGAGGAGAACCAGACGGTGGAGTACACCTCCGAGAGCACCCCGAAGGGCCCGCAGGCCACCTCGGTGCGCGTCCTCTGAGACTCCTGACATCAGCGGGGCGGCGGTCTGACGACCCTGCCCCGCTGATGCATTCCCGCCTCCCGCCACCGCGCTGATCGCATACTGCGGACAGCCCTCCCCTGCCTGCTGCCCTGGGCACTGACGGATCCCCGCATCCCCATCCCGAAAGAGCCTGCCGATGCCAGCCGCGCAGTGCTGCCTTCACCCCTGGCCACAAACCCGCGCCGGTCTTCACCGACGCCAAGCGCATCGACTTCTTCACCAAGCAGGTGCGCACCTCCCGCAACATCGCCGGAGGCTGGTGGGCCAGCGCGCTCATGGGCGGACCGACCTACCAGGTCGAACACCACCTCTTCCCCTCCATGCCGCGCCCGCACCTGGCCAAAGCCCGCCTCATCGTCCGCGACGCCTGCCAGCGCTTCGACGTCCCCTGCACCGAGACGAGCCTGTGGCGCTCCTACGGCATCGTCATCGCCTACCTCAACCGGGTCGGCCTGGCCGCCCGCGACCCGTTCGACTGCCCGCTCATGAGTCAGCTGCGGCGTAGCTGACCCCGGCCGGCCACATCGTCGACACAAGGCACCTTGTCTCACAATCGCCTGCCGGCACGCTCACAGTCCCAGCTGCCGGCAGCCAGCGGCTCATCTGCACGCCGGCGCATGGCATGGGCCTGATCTTCGACTATGCTTGAGCCAGGCTCGACTCATCGACGTCAATCGGAAGGAAGCCACCGTGTCCCTGGTTCGCCTCATCGCCCGTCCTATGCTCGCTTCGGCCTACATCGCCAACGGCGTCTCCCGGATCAAGCATCCGCAGGCCGCAACCGATTCAATCACCCCGGTCATCAACGCCGTGAAGAAGCAGGTCGACATCCCGATCGACGCTGAGCTCGCCGCTCGCGCCACCGGTGTCGCCCAGGTCGCCGCCGGTTCGCTGCTGGCGATCGGTAAGTTCCCGCGCTTCTCCGCCACGGTCCTCGTCGGCACCTACCTCATCGACGTCATCGGTGAGCAGCTGCTGACTCCGAAGGAGGAGCGTTCGCAGGTCTCGCTGTTGACGAAGACCTCGATGATCGGCGGCGCGCTCATCGCCAGCGTCGACACCGCCGGCAAGCCGGGCCTGGCCTGGCGCGTCCAGCACGCCGCTGAGGATCTGCGCAAGAACGTCGAGAAGACCTCCGCCAAGGCGATGGACGCCGTCAACCTCGGCTGAACTCGATGACCCAGCGCGACGTTTCGCTGTGGCCCGCCCCGCGTGCAACCGCACCGGTGCGGGCCACAGTCGCAGTACCCGGTTCCAAATCGCTCACCAACCGCTATATCGCCTTAGCCGCGGTCGCAGCCCAGCCCTCGACGATCATCAACCCGCTCATCAGCCGTGACACCGAGCTCATGCTCGCAGCGATCACCGCACTCGGCGCCGAGGTCGACGACTCGACCGACGGCCAGGTGACGATCACTCCGCTTCCGGCCACCGCCTCGGGCACGGATGCCGCTGCCACCGTCGACTGCGGGCTGGCCGGCACCGTCATGCGCTTCATCCCGCCGCTGGCCGCGGCCACCGGCCGCAGCGTGCGCATCGACGGCGACGCACAGGCCTATGTGCGGCCGATGGACACGATGATCGGCGCGCTGCGCGACCTCGGCGTCGAGATCACCGCCGGTGCGACTTCGCTGCCCTTCGACCTGCACTCCCCCGGCGGCGTGGCCGGCGGGCGGATCGAGATCGACGCCTCGGCCTCCAGCCAGTTCGTCTCCGGGCTGCTGCTGGCCGGCTGCCTGTTCGACGACGGGCTCACCCTCGTCCACACCGGCGACGCTGTCCCCTCGCGCCCGCACATCGAGATGACCCTGGAGACGATGCGTCTGGCCGGCATCGACGCCTCCGCCACCGGTGAGCACGAGTGGACGGTCGCTCCTGGCCGGCCGCGCGGGTTCACCGTCACGGTTGAGCCGGACCTGTCGAACGCCGCGACCTTCCTCGCCGCTGCGATCGTCACCGGCGGGCAGGTGTGCGTGCCGCACTGGCCTGCCGAGACGACGCAGGCCGGTGATGCCTTCCGCGGCCTGGCTGAGAGCTTCGGCGCCCAGGTCGAGTTGACTGACGCCACCCTGTGCGTCACCGGACCCGAGGCGGTGGCCCCGATCGACGTCGATCTCTCGGCTGTCGGCGAGCTCACCCCCGTCACCGCCGCTGTCGCTGCGTGTGCTGACGGTGAGAGCCGGCTGCGCGGCATCGGGCATCTGCGCGGACACGAAACCGACCGGCTGGCCGCTCTCGCCGCCGAACTCGGCAGGCTGGGTGCGAAGGTGACCGAACATGCTGATGCCCTCACGATCCACGCCCCGGCACGGTCCGGTGGGCAGTTCGAGACGTATCACGATCACCGGATGGTAATGGCCGCAGCGGTGCTCGGCCTGTGCGTCGACGGCGTCGAGGTCATCGACGCCGGCACGGTGGCCAAGACGATGCCTGACTTCACGCAGCTGTGGTCGGGCATGCTGGCAGGCGAGCGCTGAGCATGGGCAGACGGTACGACAACTTCACCGAAGACGACTACCGGCCCAGGCCCAACCGCAAAGGCTCCCGGCCGCGGACCAAGGAGCGCCCGGACTATTCGGATGCCCCGACGGCGATGGTCACGGCCGTCGACCGCGGCCGCTACCGCGTCGTCGTCCACGACGATGACGGGCAGGCGCCAGTCGACGGGCCGATCGTCACCTGCGTGCGCTCGTCGCGTCTGCGCCGCCGCTCCATCGTCCCCGGCGACCGGGTCCGGGTGGTCGGCGACACCTCGGGTGCGGATGGCACGATGGCCCGCATCGTCGAGATCCTCGACCGGCAGACGCTGCTGCGCCGCAGCGCTGATGACACCGACCCGACCGAGCGGGTGCTCGTGGCCAACGCCGACCAGCTCGTCATCGTCACCGCCGCAGCCGACCCCGAACCCTCGTGGGGGCTCATCGACCGGGCGCTCGTCGCCGCCTTCGACGCCGACATGGAACCGCTCATCGCGGTCACCAAGCTCGACCTGGCGCCGATCGATGCGATCCGCGACTACTATGCCGCTGCCGGCGTGCGGGTGGTGGCCTGCGGCTTCGACGCCACCGGCCGCCCACATATCAGCCAGCTGCTGCCGGAGCTGACCGGACGGTTGTCGGTGCTCGTCGGGCATTCCGGGGTGGGCAAGTCGACGCTCATGAACGAGATCATCCCGGCAGCCGACCGGGCGATCGGCGATGTCAACGCCGTCACCGGACGCGGCCGCCACACTTCGTCCTCGGCGCTGTGCCTGCCGCTGCCGGACGCCGGCTGGCTCATCGACACTCCCGGGGTGCGCAGCTTCGGTCTCGCCCATGTCGACATCGACAGCGTGCTCACCGCCTTCGACGAGCTCGTCGAGGCCACCGCCTACTGCCCGCGCGGATGCACACACCTCGATGACGCACCCGACTGCGCCCTCGATGCGTGGGTCGCCGAGGGCAAGGCCGGGGATGCCGGGCCGCAGCGGCTTGCCTCCCTGCGCCGGCTGCTCAGCGGGCTGCAGCAGCCGGCCTACTGAACCACTCCCCTGACGCCTGCCTTTTCCATATGCCGACCAGGCGGCAAGTGCTCTCAGCGGCACCGCTACAGTGTCACCATGGACGATCTCGAACTCGCGCTGCGCCTGGCCGATGCCGCCGATGCGATCAGCCTGCCGCGCTTCCGGACGCATGACTTCGCCGTCTCGACGAAACCGGATCTGACACCGGTCACCGATGCCGATCAAGCTGTCGAGCAGATGCTGCGCACCGAGATCGCCGAGCACCGGCCGGACGATTCGTTCTACGGGGAGGAGTTCGGCAGCCGCGGGCAGGCATCGCGGCGCTGGATCGTCGACCCGATCGACGGGACGAAGAACTTCGTGCGCGGAGTGCCCGTCTACGCCACCCTCATCGCCCTCTACGACGGCAAGACACCCCTCGTCGGCGTCGTCAGCGCCCCCGCGCTCGGGATGCGCTGGCATGCCGCCGCCGGTCACGGCGCCTACCGCACACTGGCTGCTGGTCTCGGCGGCGGCGAGCCTGAGCGCCTGCAGGTCTCGACGGTGAGCGATCTCGCCGATGCGTCTCTGTCGTACTCCTCGCTGACCGGATGGGCCTCCCACCGGGACCGCGAGAAGTTCATCGCGCTGACCGACCAGGTGTGGCGCACCCGGGCCTACGGCGACTTCTGGTCGTACATGATGGTCGCCGAAGGCACCGTCGACGTCGCCTGCGAACCGGAGCTCGAACTCTACGATATGGCCGCGCTCGTGCCGATCGTCACCGAAGCCGGCGGCTCCTTCACCGATCTCGGCGGCCAGCCTGGGCCCTTCGGCGCCAACGGCCTGGCCACCAACGGACTACTGCACACGGAGGTTCTCACCCATGTCTGATGGCACCCAGTCCGGCAGCCGCGGCGCTGCCCACCCCGACCTGTATGCGGCCCCGACGTGGCACCAGATGGCCACCGCGGCTGGGCTGGTGAATGCCGACGGGTCGATCGGCGAGACGATCTTCGGGCAGATGACCACCCTGGCCGGGCAGCACGATGCGGTCAACCTCGGGCAGGGATCACCGGGAGACCCGACGCCGGACTTCCTCATCGACGCCGCGACCGAGGCGATGCGCGCCGGAGTCAACCAGTACGCCCCAGGCCAGGGCCACCGTATGCTCATCGACGCCGTGGCCGAGCAGCGCCGCCGCTGCTACGGACAGGACGTCTCGGCTGACGAGGTGCTCATCACCATCGGCGCAACCGAGGGACTCAGCGCCGCGATCGTCGCCCTCGTCTCCCGCGGCGGCGAGGTCATCGTCTTCGAGCCCTTCTACGACTCCTACGCTGCCGCCACCGCACTGGCCGGCGGAAAGCTGCGCACCGTCGGGCTCATCGAGGACGGCGAGGGCGGCTTCACCCCTGACTGGGAGGCCTTCGAACGCACCATCGGCCCGCAGACGGCAGCGATCATCGTCAACACCCCGCACAACCCGACCGGGCTCGTGTTCACCGCTGAGATGCTCACCCGCATCTACGAGGCCGCAGTGGACAACGACGCGTGGATTCTCACCGACGAGGTCTACGAGTACCTCGTCTTCGGCGCTCGCACGCACGTGGCGCTGGCCAGCATCGTCGACGATCCCTACCGGGTGGTGTCGATCTCATCAGCTGGCAAGAGCTTCAACATCACCGGCTGGAAGATCGGCTGGACGGTCGCGGCACCTGAGGTGCGCGAAGCGATCCAGGCGGTCAAGCAGTACTTCTGCTTCACCGGCGGGGCACCCTTCCAGCCGGCGGTCGCTGCAGCCCTGAACGAACATGAGGACTTCGCCCACCGCTCAGCACAGAGTCTTGCTGCCCGTTCGGAGATCCTCGTGCCGGCATTCGAGCAGCTGCCCGGTGTGCGGGTCTCCCAGCCGCAGGGCGGTTACTTCACACTCGTCGACTTCGCCGGCACCACCGATGAGGACGCCTATGCCCTCAACGAACGGCTGACCCGCGAGTTCGGCTTCACCGGGATCCCTGGACCCTCGCTGTGCGCAGCCGGCACCCGGGCCCGTGAGACTTTCGCCCAGACGATCCGCTACTCCTTCTGCAAGAGCAAAGAGGAGACCGCTGAGGCCGCACGCCGTGTGCGGTCAGCAGCCGAGAAGCTCAGCTGATCGCCCCGGGCTGGCAGGCCCGGGCTGCGACGATTGCCTTGACCACGACCGAACCGAGGACGAGTGCGAAGGCCGGCCAGACGACGTTGGACTGGACGAGGAAGCCGAAGATGAGCGGACCGGTGGCTGCCAGGCAGTAGCCGAGCCCCTGGACGAAACCGGACAGGGCCGCGGCTGACTCGGCGCTTGAGGATCGCAGGCTGATGAGGGTCAGCGCCAGCGGGAAGGTCGAGATCCCCAGTCCCAGCAGCACCGTCCACAGCACTGGTGCGGCAGCCGGTGCCAGCCACAGCCCAAGATAGCCGGCGGCCAGGCAGGCGGAGAATCCCAGGACGGCAGCCACCGGGCTGCGCACGCGTTCGGCGAACATCGGCAGCACCAGTCCGAGGAGGAACGGGATCGCGGTGACCAGTGAGAGCATCGCCCCGCCGAAGCTCTCGGACAGACCGGCGCCGACGAACAGCATCGGCAGCCAGGTGAAGAGGATGAAGTTGTTGAATGAGGTGATGCCGGTCATGAGCATGAGCGCCCACGCCCGGCCGCTGCGGAAGAGCTCCAGGTAGCGGCCAGACGAAACCACAGCCGTGCTCGGCGTGGTTTCCGGGGTGACGCGCCGGATCCACAGCAGCAGCCAGATCGCGGCGGGGACGGCAGCGGCGAGCGACCACGCTGCTAGTGAACCCCGCCATCCCAGTCCCTGCGCCAGCGGAACCGCCAGCACCGGTGGAATGAACGTCCCGAACTGCAGGGCTGCGACGTGGATGGTCGAGAACAGACCGATCCGGGTGGGGAAGAATCCCTTCACCAGCGGTGGGATGACGACGTTGCCGATGCCCATGCCGATGAGCGCGAACGCTGAGAGCAGCAGGAAGACCACCGGTGAGCCGGTGGCGCTGCGGATCGCCAGGCCGGCAGAGATGATGATCATCGCCAGGCTGATGACGCTCACAGCACCCCAGCGGATCGTCAGGCGTGGGGTGAGGAATCCTGCGATGCCGAAGATGAGCGGAGGCAGCATGCCGATGACGGCGAGGAATGCGGCCGTGATGCCCAGCGGCTGCGCCATCGTGTCGAGCAGCGGCGAGAGCCCGGTGACTCCGGGCCGCAGGTTGAAACCGGCGGCGACGATGCCGATGACGACGAGTACGTAGGCGGCGGAGGATTTCACCACGTCATTCTTGCATCCAGCGGTCAGCGGCGTGCAATCGGCTCACCACGACCGCCGGTGCACACAGCACTCCACGTGATGTCCGTCTCCTGCCGGACGGTCGAGGCACGCCACCGCTGACCACCGCAGCCGATCACTTTCTGAGTGAGCAGAAGGCCCGCTGACCTGGCGTTTCTGCTGGTCAGCGGGCCTTTTCTCGTGGCGGGGGGAGGATTTGAACCTCCGACCTCCGGGTTATGAGCCCGGCGAGCTACCGAACTGCTCCACCCCGCGGCGCATGTTCTACTATACGGCAGTCCTGACGTGCGTCCAAATCCCTGATGGTGACCTTGTTAACACTGCCTGAATCGCCGAGGCGGCGGTCACCGCAGTGGTGACCGCCGCCTCGGGCGTGGGGCCGGCAGGTTCAGTTGCCGCCGTCGGTGGCAGCGTCACCGGGTTCGGTTTCGCTGTCAGCCGGCTTGGCCTCGTTCTCTACCTTCATCGCCTCATCGAGGGCCTCGCGCAGACGCTGCTGCGCTTCGCCGTAGGAGGCGAAGTCCCCGTCCTGCAGGGCCTTGTCCGAGTCCTCCATAGCCCGCTTGGCCTTGTCGAGGGCGTTGGCGAGAGCCTGGTCAGCAGTCTCCCCCGGCTGGGTGCCGCCAGTAGCGCCTTCCTCATCCTCCTCAGGCTCCTGACCGGCGTCACCGGCCTGGACACCGGAGTCACCGCCGAACACCTGGTCAAGGGCGGCATCGAGAGTCGGGGCGAAGCCGATCTGCTCACCGAAGGCCACAAGCACACGCTGCAGCACCGGGTAGGAGGTCTCACCGGCCGAGCGGACGTAGACCGGCTGGATGTACAGCAGACCGCCGGCCACCGGCAGGGTCAGCAGGTTGCCGTTCTGCACCTGCGACTCACCCTGGCGCAGCAGGTTGAGGCTCGACTGGATCTCAGGCTCGGTGTTGAAGTTGTTCTGCGCCTGACCCGGGCCGGGGAACGTCGTGTTGCGCGGCAGCTGCAGCAGACGCAGCCGGCCGTAGTCCTCACTCTTCGTTCCAGCCTCCTCACCGGCATCGGCGTTAGCCGCCAGGAAGCCGGTGAGGTTGTTGCGCGTCTGACCCTGCGCCTGGCGCGGGATGAACGACGAAGTCAGCGAGAACGACGGCTTCTCCTGGCCGGGCATGCGCAGCGTCAGGTAGAACGGCGGCTGCAGGAGGTTGCGCTCCTGGTTGACCGTCGGGTCCGTCGGCAGCGTCCAGAAGTCCTGGCCGGTGTAGAAGGAGTTCGCGTCGTCGACGTGGTAGCGGGTGAGCAGCTGGCGCTGCACCTTGAACAGGTCCTCGGGGTAGCGCACGTGCGCCATGAGGTCTGCGCTCATCTCATCGGTGGACTTGAACAGGCCCGGGAAGATCTTCATCCAGGTTTTGAGCACCGGATCGTCGTCTTCCCACTCGTAGAGGTCGACTTTGCCGTCATAGGCGTCGACGGTGACCTTGACCGAGTTGCGGATGTAGTTCACCTGCTGCGGCGGCAGCGCCTGCTGGCTGCCGCTGCGCTCAGTGTTCGAGTCCTGGGTGGCGTCCTGCAGCACCTGCGGGGTCGAGTACGGGTAGTGCGGGCTCGTCGTGTACGCATCGACGATCCACTTGATGCGCCCGTCGATGACCGCCGGGTAGGGGTCGCCGTCGACTTCGAGGAACGGGGCGACGCGCTTGATGCGCTCACGCGGGGTGCGCTCATACAGGATCTGGGATTCGTCGTTGACCGCATCGGAGAGCACGATCTGCTCGTCCTGGAACTTCACGGCGTAGACGAGACGGTTGAAGAAGTTGCCGACCGACGGCCCGCCCTCACCGGAGAACGTGTTGTACACCTGCGCCTCACCGTCGTCGCCATCGGCGGGATAGTCGATCTCGCGCGGGTCGGCGCCGTCAGGTGCGCCGACGATCGAGTACAGCGGTGAGCGCTCACCGAAGTAGATGCGCGGCTCGTACTCGCCGAGCTCACCAGTCGGCGGGATGTTTGCTTCGAGGAAGGACGGCTGACCGTCATTGCCCTGACGGTTGCCGTACGCGGCGACGACACCGAAACCATGGGTGTAGACGACGGCCTGGTTGAGCCAGGAGGAATCCGACTGCGAATCCGGGTTGAGCTCACGCAGCGCAATGACTGTGTCCTGCATCTCACCGTCGATGCGGTAGCGATCGACGTCGAGCTGCTCGGGGAAGCTGTAGAACGGACGCTGCTGCTGCAGCTGGCGGAACGTATCGGACACCAGGTTCGGGTCGAGCAGACGCACCGAGGCGGCGGTCTCGGCATCGGCGCGCAGCGCGCCGGGCTCACCTTCGGTGGTCGGCGAGTACGGGATCACATCGACGTCCTGGATGCCGTAGGCGTAGCGGGTGGCGTCGAGGTTGCGCTGGATGAACTCGCGCTCCAGGGACTGCTCAGAAGGCGAGACCTGGAACTGCTGCACGGCAGCCGGCAGGCCGATGACCGACACAGCACCGAGGACGAGCAGCATGATGACCGAGACGATCGAGAGCTTCCACATGCTGCGGAAGGCGTTGGCAAGGAACAGCAGCGCGACGACGAGCGCGGCCAGGGCGATGATGAGCATCGCCGGCAGCGTGATGTTGCTCGTCGTGTAGGTGGCACCGGTGACGATACCGCTGGTGTTGGTCAGCGACTCGTAGCGCAGCACGAACAGGCGGGCGGCCTGCAGCAGGATGAGCACGCCGGCGGTCACCGCGATCTGCACCTGAGCCGCGCGGGTCATGTCGAGACCGCGCTGCTCGCCGGGACGCAGTCCCCCGAAGAGGTAGTGGGCGACCAGCGAGCCGATGAAGGCCAGCAGCGCGACCATTCCGAGGTAGTCGACGAGGAGGCGGATGACCGGCAGCTGGAAGACGAAGAAGGACACGTCGTGGCCGAACTCCGGATCCTTGATCCCGAACGGGGTGGAGTGCAGGAACATCTGCACCTGCTGCCAGGAGGCCGACAGGGCGATGCCGCCAAGCACACCGACGACGAGCGAGGCGACGATGGTCACGACTGCGCGCAGCGGCTCGATGGCCTCGCGGTAGCGGTCGAGGTTCTCCTGCTGCGGTGTCGTCGGCGCATAGACCGGGCGCTTGCGGTGAGCCAGGTTCAGGCACAGCCACAGCGGTGCGGCCATGAGCAGCACACCGATGACGAACAGGATGATCTTCGTCACCCATTCGGTGGTGAACACCTGCAGGAAGCCAAGCTGATCGAACCACAGGATGTCGGTGTAGACCTGCGCGAACACGACGAACAAGCCCAGCACCACGGCCACGCCGATGAGCGTGAGGACCAGCGGCGAGACCTTCGTCGACCGCCCTTGCGGCCGACCGGGCGAACCGGGCTTACGGGGTTGACCGGCGGAAAACGTCACTCGATCCCTTTCGTCGAAGCGGTGTCATCGCGCGCCCTGCTGGGCGTCGCACTGCGGAAGGCTGTCGGTGTTTCCTGCGGCGATGTCCTCGACCGCAGCGTGGGCATCGGACAGCGTGTCGATGCGGACCACATGGAGATCTGTGGAGGCGGCGGCGTCGACCACCTCGGCGCAGTTCTTCGCCGGAGACAGGAAATACTCGGCACCCGCGTCCGAGGCAGCGCTGACCTTCTGCCGGGCCCCGCCGATCGGGGTGACGGTCCCGGCGGCATCGATGGCGCCAGTGCCGGCGATCGGCTTGCCGCCGGTGAGATTGCCCGGGGTGAGCTCGTCGATGATCGTCAGGGCGAAGATCATGCCGGCTGAGGGCCCGCCGATGTCCTTGACGTTGTAGGTGACCTCGAACGGGAAGTCGAAGCGCTGCTGCATCGAGATGCCGATCATCTTCTTGCCGTGCACCGGCTGGGGCTCCAGATCGACAGACAGCTCTCCGTCCCCGCGCTTGAGGCCCAGCTGCACGCTGCCCTCGGATTCGGTCACCGCCGAGGCGACGGCAGTCGCAGCGTCGGGATCGCCGCCGAGTCCGGTGCCGTTAATCGAGGTGATCTCGTCTCCAGGCTGGACCTGGCCGTCTGCTGGGGAGCCGGCGACCACCTCGGCGACGGTGGTGACAGAGGAGTAGTCGATGCCGAGCTCGCCGAGCGCAGCGGCGGTGGCGGTGTCCTGTGAGGAGGCCATCTGGGCGGTGTTCTGGCCGGTGACGTCCTCGCGGGTGGTCGTCAGCGGATAGTAGGACTCATTGGGCACGACGGTGTCGGTCCCCTTGATGACCGAGCGCAGTGCTTCGGAGGCGTAGACGTTGTTGCCCGGGCCGCCGGCGACGGCGACGGTGAGCATGTCGAGCTGGCCTTCGGCCTCATAGGTTTCGGTGCCGCTGATCGTGATGAGATCTTTACCGTCGACCGGTTCGAGGGTGTTGACCACTGGGCCGGGCATCTGCAGCAGGTAGGGCACGGGGATGAGCGCGCAGGCGAGGACGAGGCCGTAGGTGATGATCCCGGACAAGATCCCGCCGGAGCGGGCGCGGGGCTTGCGGGCCGGCTTCTCTGCCGGGGCCGCGGCGGCGTCAGCGCTGGTCGCGGGGGTCTGCGGCGCTCCGACGGGGGCGGGCTCAGGCGCGTGACCCGAACCGGCTCCGACGTTGTTCGTCACGTGGTTCAACCCTTTCGATACGCACCAGTGAACAGACCTGATCCAGTCTAGACGAGGCACCGGATGGGAACCACTCAGGAATCGGCTGTCCGCAGGCTGTGAGCAGGGCGGTCGGTGCGCATTTCGCCGAGGACGAAACCAACGCCTCGGGACCGGTGGTTCGGAACATTTGACCAGCTTCTCCGGTTAGCCTGACATGACTACCACCGCCCGCACCGAACCAGGGGGTCCGCATGACCGATAAGAACGACAACGAACAGCAGCCTGACGAGAACAATCCCTTCGGCAACATGTTCGGCATGTTCTTCGGACCCGGCGGCGGTGCAGGCTTCGGCGGCCCCGGCGGAGGATCCGGCGGCCAGCAGGGCTTGCCCGGCGGGTTCCCGTTCGATCCGGCGATGCTCGGCGGGATCATGCAGCAGCTGCAGGAGATGATGAGCGGTGCCGGCGCCCAGAAGGCTGCGCTCAAGGCAGCTGAGGACAAGGTGCCGACTCCCGACCCGGATGTCAGTGAGGAGACTGTCGCAGCCAGCCGGGATGCGTTCCGTGTCGCTGAGCTGTGGCTGGCGAAGGTCACCGATCAGCCGGCCGGGATCGGAGACGCGCAGACGCTGACCCGCAGGGAATGGGTGCACCAGTCGCTGCCGGGCTGGGAGAAGTTCCTCGCTCCGGTGCAGACGAATATGACGCAGGCGCTGACGAGCACGATCGCTGAGCAGGCGCCTGAGGAGCTCAAGCCGATGCTCGCCGGTGCCTCGCAGATGTTCGCTTCGATGAGCAGCTCGATGTTCGGCGTGCAGCTCGGTGAGGCGCTCGGCGGTCTCTCCGGTGAGGTGCTCACCTCGTCGGATATCGGCCTGCCGCTGGTCGCCGGTGACAAGCCGGCGCTGGTGAACGCGAACATCGTCGGAGCCGCAGCCGAGCTCGACATCGACCCGAAGGAGCTGCGCATCTACCTGGCAGTGCGTGAGCTTGCCCACCTGTGGCTGTTCAAGCGCGCCCCGTGGCTGGCTGGTCACGTCGAGACGGCGCTGGCGAAGTACGCCTCGGGCATCGAAGTCGATATGGGCCGCATCGAGGGGCTGGCCGGGCAGATCGACCCGAGCAACCTGGAGCAGGTCAGCCAGGAGGTCCGCGAGGGCCTCTTCAACCCGCAGCAGACCCCGCAGCAAGCTGAGGCGCTCGAGCAGGTGCAGAACCTGCTGTCGGTCATCGCCGGCTGGGCTGATGTCGTCACCTACTCCGCCTGCGAGGCGCTGAGCGGCCGCGATGCGATCCGCGAAGCACTGCATCGCCGGCTGGCCACCCAGAGCTCTGCCGATCGCCGGTTCGCTGAACTCGTCGGTCTCGAACTGGTGCCCACCCGGCTGCGCGATGCCGTGGCACTGTTCGGCTACCTGGAGCAGTCCGAAGGTGCTGAGGCCCGTGACCAGATCTTCACCCACCCGGATCTGCTGCCCACGGCCAAGGATCTCAATGATCCGCTCGGCTACCGGGAGCGCCGCCAGGAAGCCTGGTCGAGTGAGACCGAGATCGATGAAGCGCTCGAGAAGATCCTGAGCGAAGGCTCGGCTGAGAAGCCAGCCGCTGACGATGCTGACAGCAGTGACGACGCTGGCGATAACGGTGACAGCGGAACCGCCGGTGGCACCGATGCGGATGATGAGCGCTGATCGCACACTGAACGACTTCGCTGCCGAGCTGCGCAGCGCCGGACAGGCCCCGCAGGCCGAGTTTCTGCTCACTGCGGGGCCTGCCGCGTTGTCGAAGACTGCGGATCCGGATCACTTCACCGCCAGCTGCGTCGTCTTCGACCTCGCCGCCGATGATCGGCGGGTGCTTCTGCAGCGGCACCGCAAGACCGGCAAGTGGATGCAGTTCGGTGGTCACGTCGAGGCAGTCGATGCCTCGTTTGCTGCCGCAGCCGCACGCGAGCTGACCGAGGAGGCAGGTCTGCGCTCGTGGCGCTGGTTCTCCCCCGTGCCGGTATCGGTGACGTCGTATGCGCTCTCGGCCCAGCACGGCCGGTGTGCCCGTCACCGGGATGTGCTCTTCGCTGCAGATGTTTCCGAGCGCGAGGCTGTCAGCGTCTCGGTGGAGTCCCACGCGCTCGGCTGGTTCAGCCTCGATACGCTACCGGATCAGCTAATGCCCGACCTGACCGACCGGCTGCCGACGCTGTGGGATGCCGCTTGCCGGCTCGCAGAGCGCTGAGACACAGCCTGATCAGCTGGTGTACCGGGCGGCGCCTTCTCCGTAGCTGAATCCCGACAGGAAGATGTCGGCGTCCTTGGTGCGCTCATAGCGGTCAGCCAGCGCATGGAAGGCCGGTGAGTGGTTGGGTTCGCGCAGGTGCGCAAGTTCGTGGACGAGCACCGCGTCAAGAACCCAGGCGGGCACCTCGCGCAGGCGGTTGGAGATTCGGATCTGGCCGGTGGCCGACGTCGTCGATCCGAAGCGGGTGCGCTGATTGGACACCCAGCGCACCGAGGTCGGGGCGATCCCATCGTCGAACAGGCGCGCATTCAGCTCAGCCGCGCGGGCTTCCAAGTCCTCGTCCCCTGGCGCCGGCACGGCAGCCCTGCGCTCTAAGCGCTCGATGAGCCGGGCGATCGAGGAGATGTTGCGCTCCAGGTCGAATCGGGCAGGCACGGCCAGCTGATAGCCGACGGGAGTCTTCGTCGCCGAGATCGTTTTGCGGCGTCTGGCTGAGCGCTTGAGGGTGATGGTGCCGTCACCGATCCCTGCCCGCACATCTGAGGCGTCCACGTTCTCTCCCCTCTTCCTCACACGGCTCTGCTGCCACTGGAGACATCCTCGCATGCCGCGCGGACATCACCACGGTGGCCGGGGCTCATCGACGGCGGCACGAGGGTGACGAGCACCACCCAGACCATGACCAACTGCCACAGTCGGCAGAGAATTCCAAGCCGCAACGCCGCAGTCATGAGCGTGGGAAAAATTTCTTGAGATTTCTTTGTGTCCACACCTCACCCAGAGGGTGATTCCTCATGTCAATCGGGACTTCTCGGCGTTTTGCCACACCTGAATCCGATGCACAATGCACACCGTTATCCACACAATCGACGTCAGTTCCCCGGCGTTTTCCACACACCGTGCACAGGGGGTGCTCGGCAGTCTGTTGACGTAGGCGCGGCAGGCGACATAGTTTGAGGAGTCAGACCCTCGGAAAACCCGAGATTCGTGGGCTGGGGGAAGGTTCACGAAACTCGCGAGCGGCTGAGGGCTTCGACCGGGCGAACAGCTCTGACGGCGTGCATTCCACGCCCCATGTCACGAGTGCGTTCGCCCGGTCTCATTTCTGTCTGGGCCCGTTTCTGCACAGAGTTTTCCACAATTGGCTCATCACCCTGTCGCTCCGTGCGTGCGTGAGCCTACGATGCCGATGAACAAGGGGGTTCACGGCATGAGATATCAGCTTTACCGATCGGTACCGGTTGTCTGGCGCAGCTCACGGTGCATCCAATTCGGCGTCGACTCTCCCGTGCTCATCGACGGGCTCACCGCAGCCGACACCGAACTCATCAATGCGATCCGGATGGGCATCAGCGCCCGTGACTTCGACGCCCGTGCCGCGCATCTCGATGTCAGCCCGGCTCGTGCTGCCTCACTGCTGTCCCTCTTGACCGAAGCCGGTGTGCTCATGCCTGTCGAGCGCACCGCGTATCAGGCCAGCAGCACCACGCACGTCGATGCCTATGCCGCTCGGATCCGGGAGGAGCCCAGCTGCATCACCGGAAGGCTCACACGACCCAGCGTGCTCGTCCTCGGGCCGCTGCGACGTGGGCTGCAGGCCCTGCTCGTCGCCGCCGGGATGCGCGCTGACATCATCGACCGGGCAGAGGATGCGCTGACGGCTGCTCAACCGCTCGTCGTGCTGACCGGTGCCTGGGTCGACGACGCGGTCGGTGCGGGGTTCCTCCATGAGCACGGGATCGACCACTGCCACCTGACCGTCGGGCAGGATCAGGCCCGTCTGTCCCATGTGATCCGGGCCCAGGACACTCCCTGCACCCGCTGTGCGATCGGCTTCCGCTGCGATGACGACGCCGACTGGTTCGGCAGCTGGCAGGCGCTGTGGCAGCAGGCTCCCTCCGCGTCGCTGCTCGATCCGGTGCTGTGCGCACTGGCGTATGCGCATCAGGCTGAGCGCGTCCGCGAGCACATTCTCCATCCCGGTCGTGTCGCCTCTGATCTCGTCATCTCCCCCAGCGGCGAGGTCGTCATCGAGACACCGGAGTTCCATTCCAGCTGTTCCTGCCGGGCAACCGTCCCACAGGATCTGAGCCACGTGTGATCAGGAGCTGCTGTTGCCGCGCTGCTGGCGGACGATCTCGATGATCGCCTCACCGAACTGTTCCTGTTTGACCGGACCAATGCCCGGCACGCGGGCGAGCTCTTCCCGGTTCTGGGGTGCGACCTCGGCGACCATGTTGAGCGTTGCGTTCGTCAGCACCATGTAGGTAGGGATCTGGTTGTCCTCTGAGGCCTGTTTGCGCCAGTCCTTGAGCGCTTCGAGCAGCTGCGGGTCGATGACTCCTGGGCAGTCGCCGCAGCGCCCGATGCGGCGTTCGACGACGTTGACGAGGACCTTCTGGCACTTCTGGCAGTGCACTGTCTCTCCCCCGCGGGCCGTTCCGGCGGCCCGGCTGCGCCGCGCCTGCGGGACCTGGCGCGGCTGGTCTCCGCGCAGCTCGGCCAGGAAGCGTGATGGGCGCCGCGATCCAGCGCGGCCAGCGTGCCGGGCTTTCGACCAGCTGAGCCGCAGCTGCTTGCGTGCACGGGTGACCGCGACGTAGAGCAGGCGGCGCTCCTCGGCGATTTCGGCCGGCTCGCTGGCGTAGCTGATGGGCATGAGCCCTTCGCTTAAGCCCACGACGTGGACGCTGTCCCATTCCAGGCCCTTGGCCGCGTGCACAGAAGCCAATGTAACGCCGTTGATCGGCGGGGCGAACTGGTGCTCCTGCCGGTCGGCGAGCTCGGCGACGAACTTCTCCAAGGGCACCGGGACCTCGCTGTCGGCCTGCATCGCCTCGGCAAGGTCGACGATGGCAGCCAGCGATTCCCACTTCTCGCGCGCGGCGCCCACCCGCGATTCGCCGGCGGCAGTCCAGCCGGTGTTCTCTAGCACCTCGCGGACGACCTCGGGCAGCGGTTCCACGCCGTGGGTGCGGGTGGCGGCGGTGAGCATGACGAGGGCCTGCTTGACCTCGGGGCGGGCGAAGAACCGCTCCCCGCCGCGCAGCACGTAGGTGATGCCGCGGGCGGCGAGCGCCTCTTCGTATGCCTGGCTCTGGCCGTTGGTGCGGAACAGCACGGCGATGTCCTGGGCGGCGCGGCCGGCGGCGAGTTCTGCGGCGATGGCGTCTGCCACGGCTGCCGCTTCGGCCGGGTCGTCGCTGTATTCGAAGTACTGCACCGGGCCCATGTGCGGATGGGTGGCCTGGAGGACGAGTGCCCCGCGGCCGGTGTGGGCCAGCAGCCGGTTGGCGGTGTCGACGATGTCGGCACTCGAGCGGTAGTTGCGCACGAGTCGGACGGTCGAGGCGTTGGGCAGGTCCCGGCGCAGGCCGAGCAGGAATGAGTCGGTGGCGCCGGCGAAGGTGTAGATGGTCTGGGCGGGATCGCCGACGACGCACAGGCTCTCGCGCTTGCCCAGCCAGCGGCGCAGCAGGTCGTACTGCAGCGGGGAGACGTCTTGGAACTCGTCGACGACGAAGCTGCTGTACTGGGAGTGGACTTTCGCGGCGATGTCCTCCCGGGTGCCGAGGACGCCGTTGAGGACGAGGAGGACGTCTTCGAAGTCGATGAGCCGGCGCCGTGACTTCGTCTCCGAGTAGGCGAGCATGATCCGCTCCATGCTGGCGACGTCGATGCCGTCGGGCAGCTCGCGGCCGCCTGCGGCATGCAGGTACTCCTCGATGCCGAGCAGGGAGGCTGCGGCGTATTCGATCTCGGCTGCGACATCGCGGACGACTTCGCGTTCGGGTTCGAAGCCGAGGCTTGCCATCGTCTGCGAGAGGACGCCGGCTTTGTGCGTGAGCAGGTCTGGGAACGGCCCTTCGGCAAAGGAGGACCAGAAGAACCGCAGCTGCCGCAACGCAGCCGAGTGGAAGGTGCGGGCCTGCACACTGGGCACGCCGAGGCTGCGCAGCCGGGAGCGCATCTCACCGGCGGCCTTCGACGTGAACGTCAGAGCGAGCACCTCGGTGGGCCGGAACTGCCCGGTGTGCACCCCGTAGGCGATGCGGTGCGTCATCGCCCGCGTCTTTCCGGTGCCAGCACCGGCAAGGACGACGAGAGGGCCGTCGAAGTGCTCAGCGACCTGCCGCTGTTCGGGGTCGAGGGCAGCCAGCAGCTCGTCAGCTACCGGACCCGAGGTGCCGGGGGCTGATGGCATGCTCGTGCGGCTCTGCCCGCGGGGCTGGGTGGGTGGTGGGTTCATGCGTTGTGCATCCACGCGGAGATGAGCTGGCCTGCGATCGACACGCTGCCGGGCACCGAAACGGCGCCGGTGTCGACCTGCTCACGCAGCTCCTCGCGGGTGAACCAGCGCAGGCCTGAGATCTCGACGAGATCGGCCTGGAAGTCCAGCGTCTGGGCCTCGACGCTGAAGCCGAGCATGAGCGAGGCCGGGAACGGCCACGGCTGCGATCCCAAGTAGCGGGGATTGCGGCACGGCACGCGTGCTTCCTCCCAGACCTCGCGCAGCACGGCGTTCTCCAGGGTCTCTCCGGGTTCGACGAAGCCAGCCAGCACGGAGAAGCGGTCTTCGGGCCAGGCGGCGTTGCTGCCGAGCAGGAGGCGTTCAGTGCCATCGTCGTCGGTGTGCACGACGGCCATGATGACGGCTGGGTCGGTGCGTGGGAAGTGCTCGCTGCCGGCCTCAGGGTCCTTTCGCACCCAGCCGCCGCGCATCGGCACGGTCGGTGCGCCGTTGCGCGGAGAGTGCGTGTGCGTGCGGTGCCAGTTGCCCACTGCAACGAGCTCGCAGGCCAGTCCTGCGTCGCGGTCGCTGAGCGCTTCGGCGATCTCGCGCAGCGGCAGCCAGGTCGGTTCGGCCGCCTCGATGCCACTGGCCGGGGCGTCGAGGAAATCGACGGCGTCCCGGTCGCGCTGCGCGGCCAGTGAGGAGTCGATCGCGGCACGTCCCTCATCGGTGAGGTCGATGCCGATCCAGTGGGTTTCGGTGTCGTCGCCGCCCAGGTAGATCTGGGTGGAGTCTTCCGGCACGTCTGCTTCGGTCACTGGGACCAGGCCGCCGGAGGCGACGAGCAGGTAGCCGCGGTGGGCGAGGATCCCGTGGACGCGCGAGCGCTGCCACAGCTCGGAGAGATCGCCGTCGGAACCGCGTGCCACGTCGTTGCGGTCGACGGCGCTGCGGGCAAGGCTGGCCGGCTGGAGCATCGGGAGGGGCTTCATGCGTTCCACTGTAGCGAAGGGCAGGGACATCTATTCGTGCGGTGGCCGCGCCTGTGGAGGAGGCGAACTTCTGCCACCGGGCGGCGGCATCGGAGTGTAGATCCACCAACCTCCGGGTGAGGACAGGTAGATTGGGTGACGTGGACACCTTGGGACTCAGGCTTGCAGCAATCGCAGCCGGACAGATCGCCGGTTTCGAACCGTCGCTGTGGACGAAGCTGCCGGATTCGCGTGGCCCGCGGGTGCTGCTCAGCGCTGAGGATCGCTCGCTGGTCGTCAGCCTCATCCCCGACTCTGATGTGCCGGCCGCCCAGACCGAGGCGGTGGCCTGCGCTGTGCTGCGCAGCCTGCTGCCCGACACGCAGATCGGGTTCCCGCAGATCCTTGCCAGCGTTCAGGCCCCTGATGATCTGACCGAGGATGAGCGCACCTACGAGGTGCAGATCTCCGATCCGCTGGCCGGTACGCCTGCCACTCTTGAGGACTTCGCCGAATCGCAGCAGCTGGTCAGTTCCCTGGCCGACTTCCTCGCCGACCTGCACAACAGCGACACCGGTGCGGTCGCTGATGCTGGGCTCGTCGTCCATGATTCGGCCGAGCTGCGCGAACAGCTGCTGGCTGATCTCGATCGCGCCGCCGGCACCGGGCTTGTGCCTGCGGTGCTGCTGCAGCGCTGGGAGGACGCCCTGGAGAACGTCTCGACATGGCGATTCCTGCCCTGCCCGATCCACGCAGCGCTGGCCCCAGAGGCGATTCGCGTCGAGGATGGGCGCATCACCAGCGTCAGCGACTTCTTCCGCTTCCGGGTCGGTGACCCGGCTGCCGACTTGGCGGCGGTGTCGACGTTCGTCGAGGGATCCCACTACGAGCACTTCCTCGACCGCTACCGCCAGCAGCGTCACATCAAGGATGCCGGTCTGCAGGCGCGCGCCGAGCTGCTGGCCGAACTGGCTGTCCTCGACTGGCTGCTGCTGGCAGTCGACACCGAGGATGAGGCCGCGAAGTCCGATGCGGTCGCACTGTTGAACTCACTTGCCGAGGTGGCGACAGCTGATGCCGAACAGCCCCGGCACGCCCAGCCGTACGAGTTCACCGACCGCGGTGAGACCCGGGCAGATGATCCAGCCGCCCCCGAAGATGAGGCCCCTGCAGCTGAGCCTGCAGAGGATACCCCTGCAGACGATGAGCGCGGCGACACCTCACCTGCTCCGTCCGCGCCTGATCTGCAGCCGCGGGTCGAACCGCAGGTGCAGCGCAGCAGCGACGCCGATGCGTTCCGTCCGGCAGCTGCTCCCGCACCTTTTGACGAGGGCTCGTCAGCCGATGTGCCGACTGAGCGCATCATGGACTTCGACGAACAACCGCAGGCGTCCAAAGATCGCCCCGAGAAGTCCTGACCACCACCTCAGAGCTCAAGCCGGGCGACGAGCTCTGACTCGCTCATGATGTGCGGGACAGTGATCTCCTGGTCATCACCGAGGAAGTAGAACCCGCATTCGATCCGCTCCGCATCAGCGAATGCGGGCATCTTCTGCACGGCTATCCGATAGATCGCCAGCTGAATCGCCCGGTCTGCCAGCTCGTCGTCACTGCGCGGGGATCGGCCGGTCTTCCAGTCGATGACGTAGTAGCCGCCGTCGATGGCGAAGATCGCGTCGATCTTGCCCGGCACTGTCACCGTGTGGCCGTCAGCGCCGGTGAGAGTGAGTTCGAAGGACTGCTCCACCGCAACCGGTTCGAGTGCTGCGAAGCGTGAGCGCTCGAACCGCCGGCACAGCTCGTCGAGCTGCTCATGCAGGTATGCCGGCAGTGTCACAGTGTTCGGATCGTCGTCAAGGTCACTCAGCGCCGCCTGGCCATAGAAGTTCTCCACCCAGGCATGGAAGGCCGTGCCGAGCCCGGCGGCGTGGGATGGGCCCTGCGGCATGGGGCGCCTGAGTTCCCGGCGATAGGCCTGCGGGTCCTCTGCCAGCTGCACGAGCCCGGTGGCTGAGAGCCGGCTCGGTAGCGGGAACTCCTCTGCCTGCTTGGCCCGCTCTGCCTGCAGTGCCAGCGCCATCTGAGCGAGAGCGGCGATCTCGGCAGCTGCGCTGTCATCCTCGTCGGGGTGAGATTCAGCCAGTTGTTCGAGCTCGGGTTTCAATCGCAGGGCGGCGGCGAACATCCCGGTCAGTTCGGCTCGTCGCGCAGCTTCCGCCGCATCGGCTCGTTTCGGCCACTCGACGGAGATCGCCTCACCTTCTGGGCGTTCGGTGTCGTCGTCTCCGGGGTTGAGGACCTCGTCGGGATCAAGGTTGAGGACCTCGGCCGCCTCGTGCAGGAATGGGGAGAACTCATTCTTATTCTGCCGAGTGGTGAAGAGGCTGCCACCGAGCCACAGCTGCTGTTTCGCCCGTGTCACTGCGACATATCCGATGCGGCGTTCCTCGATGGCGTGGTGCAGGTTGAGCTGCTCTTTCAACTCGGACTTCTGGTACGCCTCAATGTCCTCTTCGGTGGCGAATCGGGAGTCGGTGAGGTCGAAGCGGGGAATGTGGTGCCGGTCTCCGCGCAGCGGGTACGGCAGCATGCCACCGGAGAGCCACGCCTTGGTGCTGCGCAGCGTGGTCGGCATGTCCCCCTCTGTCAGGTGCGGGATGGCGACAATGTCGAATCCCAGCCCTTTCGACCCGTGGACGGTCATGATGGTGATAGCACCCTCGGCCGCCGGTTCCTCGGGCATGCTCAGTGACTGCTCGGCGTCCATGATCGTCAGCCAGGTGAGGAACTCAGCGAGTGATCCCACCGGGTTCTGTGACACGAAGTCACTTGTCAGGGAGATGAAAGCATCGACGGACTTCTCATGGTTTGCCCGTGCTGCTTCCGGCAGCGATTCGATCTCTGTGTCGATGTCGAGTTCGACGATCGCAGTACGGACGAGACCGGGCACGGTGACGGCCAGGCGCCTGAGGTGGCGCAGGCTCTCCGCCAGGCGGATGAGCCGGCGGGTTGCCGTCTCACTGAGCTTGGATCTGCGCCAGTCAGCGACGACCGGGGAACCTTGGACGTTCTCGGAGCCGTCGAGGGCAGGGCTGACAGCGATGAGGTCATCAACGGCTTCGATGATCCCGACGGTGACAACGCCCGTGTCATCCGCGGTGGACACACCGGTCTCACCATCACCAGCCTCGGCACCGGCAGCACTCTGACTGGCCTCGAAGACCTGCTGGGCGCGCTCATTGCGGGACTTGGCGAACCGGTGCAGCGCGGCGATATCGGCAGCACCGAGTGCGCAGCTGCGCCCGCTGATGAGCCGCATGAGCTCAGTGCCGGCGTTCGGGTCGGCCACCGCGTGCAAAGCCGCATGAATATCGGCGACGTAGGTGTCTTCGAGCAGTCCGTCGGCACCTGCGATGTGCACCTCGAAGCCGGCACTTTCGAGCGCGTTGGCCGTTGCAGTCAGGAACGAGCGTTTACGGCACAAAACCGCGCGCTGAGGTGGGTCGGTCTTCCCGCTGGCGTACCAGGTCTCGGTGGCAGTGTGCATGAAGTCGACGAGTTCTGCCATGAGATCGGTGCCGTAGGTCTGGTCGACCTCTCCGATGGTCGAGACGACGTGTGTCTGGCCATCACCGGCACCGGGCCGAGGCCGCAGCACGTCCTTCTCGTCGTATTCGGGCAGATCCTCGGAGATCCGGTTGGCCACCGCGAGGATGCTCTTGTCGTTGCGCCAGCCGATGCTGAGCGTCCGCACGTGTGCATCGGCGACCGCTTGCTGCTCGCCTCCCTGGCCGGTTGCCGGCAGCTGGCGCTGGAACCGTTTCGGGAAGTCGCTGATGTTACGGGCGGAGGCTCCGCGCCAGGCGTAGATCGACTGCCGGGGGTCACCGACGGCCATGACGTTCTTGCCGTTGAACAGCAGCTGCAGCAGCTGGAACTGGGAGTCCGAGGTGTCCTGGTATTCGTCGAGCATGATGGCATCCCACCGGCTGCGCTCAATCGGCAGGATGCGCCCATCAGGTCGGCTCATAATGTCGTGGGCGTACTTCACCTGGTCGGAGAACTCCATGGCCGAGGTCTCCCGTTTGGCTGCTAGAAACCGTTCGGCCAGTACGGTGACTTTCCGCTTGTCCAACAGCTGTTCGAGAACAGTGTCTTTGCGCAGAGCGATGATCCGCTCGGCGAGCTCATTACGTGCCGCCAGGTTGGTGTGGCTTTTGCCTGCTCTGCCAACGCCAGCCTCGTCGGCTAGCGCCCACAGTTCGGCGATGACGCCGTCCTTCTCTTCCTTGCGTAGGGACCGTCCGCGCCGGATCTTCGTGAAGTACCACGTCAGCCCGGCTTCGCCGAGCAGGTGGTCGATGCAGGCGTCCAGGTATTCGAGCACGCTCTGCGGTGTCTGCAGGTGCTCGTTGATCTGCCCTGCCATCTCGCGGACCCGGGTGATGAGAGCCGTGCGAGGGACGTTGGCGGGGATCTCGTGCGGTTCGGCGGCGAGTACGATCTGCTCGGCCAGCCGGATCGATCCGGCCGCATCGAGGACTGAGGAGTCGGATTCGATGCCGATCGCCAGGCCGTAGTCGCTGACGAGCGAGGCGGCATAGGAGTTGTAGGTCGAGATCGTCGGCATCTCGAAATCAGCGATCCGGCCAGCACCGAGCCCGGGCCCGGTGCTAGCAGGCCGGGCGCGGCGGAAGGTGCGCACGAACGCCCAGATCCGCTCGGTCAGCTCACCGACGGCTTTGCGCGTGAATGTCAGGCCGAGGATGCGCTGCGGGTCGGCGTGGCCATTGGCGATGAGCCACAGCACGCGCAGCGCCAGCGTCTCGGTTTTACCGGAGCCGGCACCGGCGATGATGACGGTCGGTTCGAGTTCGGCTTCGATGATCTTCGCCTGCTCGTCGGTCGGCGGGTGCACTCCGACGATCTCGGCGAGTGCGGCGGCACTGTACTGCGCTTTCATGCGTGTGCCTCCTCGTTGTCGCTGTCCATCACGGCCGGGCATGAGCTGCGCACCGGGCAGAACCGGCAGGCATCCGGGGACGGGGTGGCTGGGAAGTACGCCGAGCGCATCTGCCGGGCGGTCTCGACGACCATCCGGCCGGCCCAGCTGTATCCGTCGGGGCTTTCGTCGTCAGTCTGGAGAGCGGGTTGTTCGCGGGTGGTGGGCTTCTGTTTGCGCAGAAACACCAGTTCAGCTCCAGCTGGCGTGCCGTGCACCTGACTGCCGTCGGTCAGTTCGACCGTCCCGCTCGGGTGTGCCAGAGCTGCCTGATAGGTGCCCAGCTGCGGATGCTCGGGCAGGTCCTTGTGCGGTGTCGGTTTCTTGCCGGTCTTGAAGTCGATGACATACAGGCCGCGTCCGTCGACGAGCTGCTCGATGCGGTCGATCCGGCCGCGGATCTGCCACGGTCCGCCCTGTTCGGGATCGTTCTCTACGGCGCTGACGCTGGCTTCGACTCCGACGAGGGTGCCTTCGCTGCGGCGCGCGCGCAGGTAGGTGCTGAGGTTGTCGACCATGCCGGCGATCGCGTCGTATTCGCGTTCGCGTTCCCACTCGGCGTCGAACTCGAGCTGGGCGAACTTCTCTTCGAACGCCTGCTGCATGCCCAGCAGGTCCCCGTCCGGGAATTCCTCGGCCAGCTCGTGGATGAGCGTGCCGGTCGTCTGTGCCTGTGTGGCTGCGGTGTCGCCTGCGTGCCGGGAGAGGAACCACTGCAGTGGGCAGGTCGCGAATGTCTCCATCGTCGACGGGCTGAGGGTGACGATCTCATCGGCTGCCCGGATCGGGTCCTGTGAGCTGCGCTCATACCAGCGCTGCCATGTCGCGGTGTCGGCCTCACTGATGTATGCGCGTGTGAGTGCTGCGAGCAGCTGCGCCCACTGCTGCTGGTCCTCAGCCGTTTCCGCTGTTTCGAAGCGGTGCCGGGCGTGGGCTGCGATCGAGCGGATGCTCAGCTGCTGGGTGGCAAGCTCAGCAGCAGGTTCGGCATCGGCAGCCGCGGCGGTCGACACCGCATCGGCGTGGTCTGCACCGTCTTCGGGGTCCGGGCGCAGGAGTGTGAAGAAGCCGCTGGGGCTCGACTCGCCGTCAGCGAGGGCGGTGATGAGCAGGTGGGTCTGTGCCCGGGACAGCGCGGCGAGCAGCAGCCGGGCCTCATCGCGGATGACCGCGCGTCGTCGCTGCGCGAAGCGGGCCGCGTGGGCGGTGGCGCTGTCGGTCTCCGGGGTTCCGGCTGGCAGGCGCCCGTCGAGGGCGTCGCAGAGGTCGGCGGTGTCGAAGATCGAACCGCGGATCTTCGGGTTGGGCCACTGGCCGTCGTTGACATCGGCGACGATGACGGCCGTGAAGTCGAGGTGGGCGACACCGGCCGGTGAGTCGACGACGACCATGTCGCCGTAGTGCTGGCGGGCCAGTGAGTCCTGTGCGAAGTCCTGGTCGAGGACCTTGAGCGCGAAGCTGTGCGCGGGCATCGCGTCGCGGCCGCTGTAGCGCTCGGCCAGCGTCATGAGGCGGATGACGGCGTCGAGCCGGTCATTGAGTGGGTGCGTCGGCTGGGATGCGGCGACCGGTTCCCAGCGACCGGCCGCGTCGGAGGTCTCCCACAGCTGCCACAATGCCGTGTGCGGGTCGGTGCCGCGCACCTCGTCAGCGGTGCTCAGCAGCCGGTGGACCATCGCCAGCTCCCCGGGCAGCTGCTCGGCAGGATAGGTGCGCAATGCAGTGAGCAGCGCGTTGTCGGCACTGCCGGTGAGGACGGCGAGTTCGCGTTCGAGACCGCGCACGGCCAGCGCGTCGACGCCGCCGTAGACGCCGGTGAGCAGCTCGCGGGCGACGGCTTCGACGGCGATGTCGTCATCACGGTCAAGGTCGAGCAGCCGCAGCAGCGGGGCGGTGGCTGGGTCGGCGGCCAGCGACATGCTGCTGCCGGCGACCGGGATGCCCAGGTGCTCGAGTTCCTGCCGCAGCGCCGTGGCGGTGCCTGCAGTGCGGCACAGCACCGCACAGTCCGACCAGTCCAGGCCTGCGTCATGGTGCCAGCGCCTGAGTGTCCGGGCGATTCCGCGGGTGCGTTCGGCGGCACTGGGGAACACCGTGAACTCCGCTGGTGCGCTTGCTCCCGGCTCACCGGGTTGTGCGACTGCTTCTGCCGTCCGGTCGGGAATCGGCAGATGCCCATAGGCCTGTTCGGCCGACATCGCTGAGGCGAAGCTATGCCACAGCGGTGCCAGTGCACCGGCACCGCGGCAGGCCGGGTCGAGTGGATCGAGGGTGAGCACGAGGCTGCCACCGGGCCCGGCGAGCGCCCCGCCGGTGGTCTCCTGGCGGGCGGCGTGGCGCAACAAAAGGCCGGTCGCCCCGCGGAACGCCTGGGTCGTCGTATCCGGTGAGGCGGTCAGCAGGATCCGGCAGCCTAAGGCGACCAGGCACTGCAGCACCGACAGTGCGCCGTCGGGCAGGTCCTGGGCGGCATCGACGAGGACGAAGCGCGGCACCGGCTGGCCGGGCTGTTCGCTGGCCGGGCGGCCGGGCACCGAGAAGTCCCAGTGGCTGCCGGCCCGCACCCCGCGGGTGTCCTGCTCGATGAGGATGCTCGTCGCCTCGGTGAGCACACTGGCGGTGTCGACGCCGCTGAAGCCGGGGAACGAGTTGAGCTCCAGGTACTCGCGCATCATGACAGCCAGCACCTCCCACTCCCCTCGCCCGTGGGCCGCAGCGGCTGCGAACACCTCACCGGGGTCGAGTGTGCGGGCCATGACTTCGTTGAGGGCTTCGCGCAGCTGGTCGCGGAAGCCGCGGGTGGCCCGCACCTCAGCGCTCAGGTGCTCCGTCCAGGCAGGCGCGGGAATGAGACCGGATTCGTATCCCTCGAGCATGTCGGCAAGGAAGGCGTCCTGTTCGGCCCCGGAGATGAACCGCGACTGCCGGCCCTCGGCGGCACCGCTGAGCGCGCTGACGAGCCCGAAGGCGAAGGAGTGGATGCTGCGTGCGGCAGGTGCTGAGCGGATTCCGTCGCGGCCGGGCCCGAGGCGGTCGCGCAGCAGAGTGGCGTGGTCGCGGTTGGGGGTGAGCACGAGGATGTCGTCGGCTCCGACGCCCGGTGTCGCAGCGAGCTGTTCGAACACTGTGCAGACAAGCGTCGTCTTCCCGGTTCCCGGCGCTCCGATGACTGTGATATTGCACCCAGAATGGGTGTCTCGCAGCTCACGTACGCACCGCTCGATGACGGCACCCAATTCAGACGTGGAACCGGCTCCGTCCCTGGTGGTGTGCGGCGTGTGCTCATCTCCCGTTGCGACCATGGCTTCATTGAAGCACAGCCCACTGACATCGCCGGGTTCACGCCGGAGGCGTCTTCGCCTGCCCCTGCCGCATAACTGTACGATTGATTGTTATATAAATGGGAGGGCATACTCACCAACCCGACGCCACCACTGCGGATAGGATGTGGCCATGGTTCCGACACAGCGCATGCCGCGTGAGCAGCGCCGCGAACAGCTCATCGGCGTTGCAACCGCCATGTTCGCAGACTCCGGTTACCACACGACGTCGATGGACGATGTCGCCGAGGCCGCTGGGGTGTCCAAGCCGGTCCTCTATCAGCACTTCACATCCAAGAAGGACCTGTACCTGGCCGCCATCGACGCGGCTGCGGCCACCTTCGACGCCTCCGTCCGCAGTGCGCTGCAAGCCACGGAGAACAATGAGGAGCGCGTCTACAGCACGTTCGACGCCTTCTTCACCTTCGTCAGCGAGAACCGCAACGAGTTCATCGTGCTCTTCTGCGCTGACAGCTACGAGCCCGAGGCGGTGCGCCGGGCCGACGCGGTCCGGCGCCGGATCGCCAGCCAGATCGCCGAGCTCATCACCCGCTACACCTACGCGACTCTCGACGAGGCGCTGCTGCTGGCGCAGGGCGTCGTCGGGATCGCGGAGAAGGCCGCCAGCCAGGTGGTCGAATCCGAGTCGATGGACCCGCGCTCGAATGCCCGGCTCATGGCATTCATGACCTACCGGGGGCTGACGTCGATGCCGCGCGTCGACGAGGTCGCCCCACCGGGTCCGGACGGTTCGGCCGAAGCGCGTCCGTGGGACGTAGACTAACGAGGGTTGCCCCACCCGAACCCAGATCACAAGGAGTGAGTATGGAAGTCAAGATCGGCGTCCGCCAGGCCCCGCGCGAACTCGTCATCGAAACGGAGGCCACCGCTGAGGAGATCACCCAGCAGGTCGACGAGGCGCTGTCCTCGGGTTCGACCTTCGTCCTCGCCGACGACAAGGGCCGCAAAGTCATCGTCCCGGCAGCAGCGCTTGCCTATGTCGAGACCGGCAGCGCCCAGCAGCACCCGGTCGGCTTCGGGCTCTCCTGAGTCCGCACGCCACCTGACAGCCTCGCCGGCGGCACCTGCCGGCACCGCGGATGAGCGCGCTCAGGCCACCAGGCCGAGCGCGCTCATCCGCTTCGAGTGGGCCGTCATCGCCTGCTGCACCATCTGCGCTTCGGCGTCCTGGGTCTCAGCGGCGTGATAGCGGCGGATGAGCCGCCTGCCGCGGCCCATCGAATCGGCCACCAGCTTGCGTCCCCACAGCGCCAGACGCGACGACAGCGAGGGATCCTCCTCGATCGCTGCGGCCAGCCGAGTGCGGAGATATTCGGCCTGGCGTGTATCATCGAGGACAGCGGTGGCAACCTGCCGGCTCTCCTCGTCGAGGCCGGTGAGCACCGCACGATAGAAGTCGTGCATGATCCCGTCGAGCACATAGCCCTTCATCAGGCTTTCGTGCCAGTCATGGGGTGCGGTGCGGTCCCGCAGCTCGCTGTAGGCCTGCTGCACATGCTGCATCTGCGCCGTCGTGTCTTCGCCGAGCTCGCCGATGCGAGCGGCCAGACGCGAGAAATTGTCCAGGGAATGCCCGGCGACAGTCGCAAGATCCACTCTGTCCTGCATGGTGGGCGCGTACTGCGCATCGGTGGCTGACCGTTCGAAAGCGGTGAGCTGACCGTGGGCGATGACGGCAAGGGTTGTCACCGGAGTCGAGGCAGCTGACGAGGATTGGGGCATGCCCCATAGCCTACCGCCTCACTCAGACGTGAACGCGTGCTCCTCGAAGGAGCACTGTGAGGAGAAGAACGTGACCACAACTGAACAGACTTTCGCTGACCTTGGTGTGTCAGCCCCGATCGCCGATGCGCTTGCCGACAAGGGCATCGTGCACCCCTTCCCCATCCAGGCGATGACCCTGCCGGTCGCCCTGACCGGCGCCGACATCATCGGCCAGGCCAAGACCGGCACCGGCAAGACCCTCGGCTTCGGCATCCCGCTGCTCGAGCGCGTCGTCGGCCCCGATGAGGACGGCGCCCCGGCCGACCGAATCCCGCAGGCGCTCGTCGTCGTGCCGACCCGTGAGCTGGCCCAGCAGGTCGCAGGCGACCTCGAAGCCGCCTCGACCCGCCGCAACATCTCCGTTGTCACCATCTACGGCGGCAAGGACTTCGAACCCCAGATCAAGGCGCTCGAATCCGGCGCCGAGGTGGTCGTCGGCACCCCCGGACGGCTCCTCGACCTCGTCGGCCGGCGCATCCTGCGCCTGGGCGGCGTGCGCACCGCTGTGCTCGATGAGGCTGACGAGATGCTCGACCTCGGCTTCCTGCCCGACGTCGAGAAGATCATCTCCCACCTGCCCGCCCAGCGGCAGACGATGCTGTTCTCGGCAACGATGCCCGGCGCGGTCATCTCGATGGCCCGCCGCTACATGATCCAGCCGACCCACATCCGCTCCCAGGACCCGGATGACACGACCCAGACGGCGAAGAACACCACCCAGTACATCTACCGCGCCCACGCGATGGACAAGACTGAGATGGTCGCCCGCATGCTGCAGGCCGAGGGCCGGGGACGGACGATCATCTTCGCCCGCACCAAGCGCACCGCCGACCGCCTGGCCGAGGAGCTCGGCGACCGCGGCATGAACGCCAAGCCGATGCACGGCGACCTGCCGCAGCAGATGCGCGAGCGCTACCTCAAGGCCTTCCGCGACGGCACCGTCGACGTGCTCGTGGCCACCGACGTCGCCGCCCGCGGCATCGACATCTCCAACGTCACCCACGTCATCAACTACCAGTGCCCCGATGATGAGAAGACCTACGTCCACCGCATCGGGCGCACCGGCCGTGCCGGCGAGTCCGGTATCGCGGTGACCTTCGTCGACTGGGATGACGTGCCGCGCTGGAAGCTCATCAACCGCCAGCTCGGCCTCGACTTCGACGAGCCGGTCGAGACCTACTCGACCTCCCCGCACTTCTTCGAGGACCTCAACATCCCGAAGGGCACGAAGGGCCGGATCAAGGGCGCCAAGCCTGCCGATGAGAGTCGTGACCGCCGCCGAGGTGGTGGCCGCGGTGGCCGTGACAACGGCCGCTCAGGTGACCGGAACCGGCAGGAGGGCCGCAATGGCGAGCGCCGTCAGCGCCGCCGCACCCGCGGCGGACGCTCGGGTGAGAACTCCAGCGATGCCGGTGCGAACACGAACACTTCGAAGCCGGAGCAGACTTCAGGTGACTCGGCTCCGCGCCGGCGCCGTCGCCGCCGCCGCTCGAATGCCGAGCAGCCGGCTGCGCAGAACTGATGCCTAGAGGCTGAGACCGACAGGGCTGGCCCCGGAGGCCGCCCGCACAATGCGGGCGAGCATCTCCGGGGCCGTCGTGTTCTCTGCCAGCAGGTTCGGTTTGCCGGCTCCGTGGTAGTCCGAGGAGCCGGTGACGATGAGGGCGTGGGCTGCTGCGATGCGGCGCAGCTCGGCGCGCTCGGCCACCGGGTTGTCGCGGTGATCGACTTCGATGCCGTCAAGGCCAGCGGCGATCATCTCGCGCATCCCGGCGTCGGGCACGACCCGTCCGCGCATCCGTGCCCGGGGGTGGGCGTAGACCGACACTCCGCCGGCCTCGCGGACCATGCGGATCGCATCGATCGGGCTGACCGTCGGCAGGGTGACGTAGTACTTCGAGCGGGTTGAGAGCAGCTCGGAGAAGGCTGCGGTGCGGTCGGTGACGATGCCGGCGCGCACGAGCGCATCGGCGATGTGCGGCCGGCCGATTGTCGCTCCTGGTTCGCACACAGCCTCGATGTCGGCCCAGCTGAGCGGGTAGTCCTCGGACAGGCGGGCGACGATCTCCCGGGCCCGGCCCTCCCGGTCAGTGCGGGCAGCCCCGACGGTGGCGGCCAGCTCGGTGCTGCCGGGATCGTGGAGGTAGCTGAGCAGGTGGACGCTGATGCCCTCATACCGGCACGAGATCTCCATGCCCGGCACCAGACCGATGCCCAGCCGCGTGACCGCCTCGGTCGCCTCGGCCCACCCGCCGGTGGTGTCGTGGTCGGTCAGGCCGATGACATCGACGCCGCAGGCCGCCGCCTCGGCCATGAGCTCTGCCGGGCTCTGGGTGCCGTCTGAGACGGTCGAATGGGTGTGCAGGTCGATGATCATGAGTCGATCATAGGACGATCCCCACGATTCCTCCCCCGCCGGTGGGCCGTGACTAGAATGGCCGCATGATGACTCAGGACTCTGACTACAACGCGCAGACCACCAGCCCCTCAGCCGCTGAATCCGGTGCCGCCACCGGCACCGACTCCCCCGACCAGCCCCTGTCAGACCGAGTGAACAACCGCTCCCGCCGCCCCCAGTCGCAGGCCTTCCGCGACTTCGTCGCCTCCGGCTGGGACCGCACGAGCGAGGACAATGTCGAGCCCTTCGCCTCGGCCGCCTACACCGGCGCTCGCCGTCAGGCGCTGTCCGAGGCCTTCCCCGGCGAACGCCTCGTCATCCCCGCCGGCGGGCTCAAGGTCCGCTCGAACGACACCGACTACCGCTTCCGCGCTCACTCGGCGTTCATCCACCTCACCGGCCTGCACTCGGACCTCGAACCCGATTCGGTGCTCGTCATGGAGCCCACCGACGACGGCCACGAGTCGACCTTCTACTTCCGCCCGCGTGCCGGAGCCGACACCGAGGAGTTCTTCTCCGATGCCCGCTACGGCGAGTACTGGGTCGGCCCGCGTGAGGACCTGGAGACGATGGCGATCAAGACTAGCATCCGCTGTGCTGACATCACCCACGCGGAAGAGGCCATCTGCCGGGACCTGAACGCCACCTCGCTGCGCCTGGTCCGCGGTGCCGATGAGGCACTCGACGCGCGGGTCGATGCCGCCCGCGCCGAGGTCGAAGCCGACCTGGAGATCTCGCAGGCAGGCGATGCCGAGATGGCTCAGTTCCTCTCCGAGCTGCGCCTCATCAAGGACGACTACGAGATCAGCCAGATGCGCCACGCTGTTGAGATCACCCGGTCTGGTTTCGACAATGTCGTCACCTCGCTCAAGCAGGCGATCGTCCACCACCGCGGCGAGCGCGTCATCGAGACGGCCTTCGAATCCGCTGCCCGCACCGACGGCAACGGCGTCGGCTACGACACGATCGCCGCTGCAGGCAACCACGCCTGCACCCTGCACTGGATCAAGAACACCGGTGAGGTCCGCGACGGCGATCTCATCCTCGTCGACGCCGGCGCAGAGGCCGACTCCCTCTACACCGCCGACATCACCCGCACGCTGCCGATCAACGGCACCTTCTCCGAGGTCCAGGGCAAGATCTACGACGCCGTCCTCGAAGCCGCTGATGCCGCCTTCGCCGTGGCCGCCGAGCACGCCAAGCGCCCGGTCATCTTCGCTGAGGTCCACGATGCGGCGATGAACGTCATCGCCCACCGCCTTGAGGAGTGGGGTCTGCTGCCGGTCAGCGCCGAGGAGTCGCTCTCGCCTGAGGGCCAGCAGCACCGCCGGTGGATGGTCCACGGCACCAGCCACCACCTCGGCCTCGACGTGCATGACTGCGCGCAGGCGCGCGCGGAGATGTACCTGGGTGCCGAACTCAAGCCGGGCATGGTCTTCACGATCGAACCGGGCCTGTACTTCAAGGCCGAGGACCAGCTCATCCCAGAGGAGTACCGCGGCATTGGTGTGCGCATCGAAGACGACGTGCTCGTGACCGAGGACGGCGTCGAGAACCTCTCGGCTGACTTCCCGCGCACCCGCGCCGAAGTCGAAGCCTGGGTCCAGCAGGGCCGCTGAGCATGCCGGTGCTGCGCCGCGGCGGCGGGGTCTGCGAGATCGACGGTGTCGAACTCGGCCACGCCGGCCTCATCGACTCCGCTGCCGGTGCGCTGACCGGCACGACTGCCCTCATCCTTCCTGCCGGCACCACCGGCGGGGTCGATGTGCGCGGCGGCGGGCCGGCCAGTCACGAGACCGAGCTGCTGGCTCCGGGCACGCTGACCGCCGGATGCGATGCGATCGTACTCACCGGCGGCAGCGCCTACGGGCTGGCCGCAGCCCACGGCGTGCAGGCCGGTCTGGCCGCTGACGGGCGCGGGTTCCCCGCCCCCGGGCTGGCTGGTGTGACCGTCCCGCTCGTGCCCGCGGCTGGGATCTTCGACCTCGGCCGCGGCGGCGCGCCCTGCCTGCCGCCGACGATCGAGACCGGGCAGGCCGCCTATGCCGACCGGGCGACCGGGCCCGAGGCGGTGGTGCGCGGGTCTGCCGGCGGTGGGATCGGTGCGTGGACCGGGCGCGGACTGCTGCGCGGAGGCCTCGGCTCGGCAGTCATCGACACCGACACCGGCCACCGGGTGGCAGCGATCGTCGTCGCCAATCCCATGGGCACCGTCATCGCACCGACCGGCCGGCTGCACGCCGCCGAGGTGCTCTCCGGCTACGGCATCGACCTGCCGGCAGACGACTGTGACGTGCTGCGTGAGAGGTTAGCAGCAGTGGCGCCACAGTCTGTCGAGGGCCCGCCTCCGACGCGGAACACGACGATCGCCGCCGTCGTCACCGACGCCCGGCTCGATACTGCTCAGGCGCACCGGCTGGCGCAGTCAGCCCATGCCGGGCTGGCGCGGGCGATCCATCCCTCGCATACGCTCTTCGATGGGGATACGGTCTTCGCCGCAGCCACCGGTGCCGTGGCCCTGACGCAGTCAGAGGGCGGGTCCGGTGAGGCCGATGAGACGATGGTGCTCGGGCAGCTGAATACCGCGGCCGCCGATGTGCTCTCGGCAGCGATCGTCGATGCGGTCATCTCCGCAGGCGACTATGCCGGGGGTGCGCCGCTGCCAGCTTCTCCTCCCCCGCTGCGCACGGTGTGCCCGCAGCTCGCAGCTGCGTGGCAGGCACTCGACTGACGAACCCTGCAGTTCTGTTCCGCTCCGTGTCTCAGCGGGCGGCGAGGATCGCCTGCGCCTCGTTCACGACGCCGGGCGGGCAGATGATGTCGTAGGTCGTCGCCAGCACCTGCGGGCTGGACATGACCGCACTCTGCTTTCGGTTGATCGCCTTGATCGCAATCCCCCAGATCATGCCCAGGCCCACGCCGATGACGATGCCCGGCAGCAGCGCCCCGGTCGTCAGCGATGCGTCGGTGCCGCCGCCGAGCAGCATGAACACCAGCCCGAAGAGCATCCCGATCCAGGCACCGGACAGCGCACCGCGGCCGGCTGCAGCAGCCCAGGTGAGCATGCCGGTGACCGGTTCGACGATCTTGAGATTGGAGCCGACGATCGTCAGCGAGGAGACGTCGAAGTCCTTCTCAGCAAGGAACCTGACCGCCTTCTGCGCATCCTCATGCGTGCGGTAGGAGCCGAGCACTTCGCCGTGCGGGATCTGGGTGACCGGTCGTCTGGAAGCCATACCTCCAGTATGGACTAGTCACCGGCTGCCAGATGTGTTGGGTTGCCGGGTGTGCACCATCAGACTGCGGGCAGATCGAGCTCGCCGGCTGATAGGACGACCTGTGCCCGCCACTCGTCGACAGCGCTGAGGTCGGTTGTCAGCAGACCGTGGACTCCCAGCCCGAGGAATGAGGCAGAGGGCACGAAGCGCTGCAGACAGTCACCTGCGGCGGTGATGGCGACCGGAGCGCCTGCACCGAGTCCTCCCCGTAGACCTCCATCGAGCCGGTGACCATCCCGGTCTCGTCGAGGAAGTCGTAGCCGAACGCCGAGAAGTCAGCTGAGCTGTCGCTGATGTCCAGGGTGAGACCGCCGGTGGCGGTCTCGACGATCCGGGTGGCGCCGATGCGGAGCTCAGCGGGCACGGGAGGGACTCCGTTCAGATGGGGACTGGATCACGGCAGCGGGATCGAGTCTGCTACGTCCACGCCGGGTGATGAACCGGTCACAGAGACGAGTCAGATATCGCACAGCTGCAGGCGGCAGCGAATGGAGTACGCTGGAATCGCCCGCGATCTCCGGCCTGCTGGAAGGACACTCAGAGCGCATATGACCGCCCCCACCATCGATGCTGTCCGCGCCGCCCTTGCCACTGTGCTCGATCCCGAGATCCGCCGCAGCATCGTCGAACTCGACATGGTCGACGACATCGCCGTTGCCGATGACGGGCATGTCGCCGTCACCGTGCTGCTGACCATCGCCGGCTGCCCGCTCAAGGACACCATCACACGCGACACCGAGGCGGCGGTTGCGAAGGTCGACGGCGTCACCGGCGTGACGGTGACACTGGGCACGATGACCCCTGAGCAGCGGCAGGCGATGCGAGAGAAGCTGCAGGGGCCCGGTGCCAACCGCGAGATCCCGTTCAACAAGTCGAACTCACTCACCCGCATCTACGCGGTCGCCTCCGGCAAGGGCGGGGTCGGGAAGTCCTCGATCACCGCCAACCTCGCCGTGGCGCTCGCTGCCGAAGGGCTGCGCGTCGGCGTCGTCGACGCCGACATCTACGGATTCTCGATCCCGGGCATGCTCGGCCTTTCCGGCAAGCCGACGAAGGTCGATGAGATGATCCTGCCGCAGGTCGCCCACGGGGTGAAGGTCATCTCGATCGGCATGTTCGTCCAGCCCGGTCAGGCCGTCGTGTGGCGGGGACCGATGCTGCACCGGGCTCTCCAGCAGTTCCTCACCGACGTGTTCTGGGGCGATCTCGATGTGCTGCTGCTCGATCTGCCGCCGGGCACCGGCGACATCGCGATCTCAGTCGCCCAGCTGCTGCCGCGCTCTGAGCTGCTCGTCGTCACCACCCCGCAGCAGGCAGCCGCACAGGTTGCTGAGCGTGCCGGGTCGGTCTCAACGCAAACCCAGCAGCAGGTCACCGGTGTCATTGAGAACATGTCGTGGATGGAGATGCCCGACGGCACCCGGATGGACGTCTTCGGCTCCGGCGGCGGAGAGTCAGTGGCGAAGAACCTGTCGGAGATCACCGGTGGTCAGGTGCCGCTGCTCGGCCAGATCCCGCTCGATCCGCCCGTGCGCACCGGCGGGGATGCGGGCACTCCTGCTGTGCTGGCAGCCCCGGACTCACCAGCTTCAACGGCTCTGCGGGCGGTGGCTCAGCAGCTGGCGACGCGCTCGCGCGGACTCGCCGGCCGATCACTCGGCCTCTCCCCTGCCTGATCGACCCCTCCCGCATCAGACATCGCCTGATCGACCCCTGTCGGACTGACCCCAACCTGGGTCTGGCTCAGGTGGCTTCCGGGTCGAAGGGCGGTGCCGCCTCGGCGTCGCGCAGAGCGACCTGGGCGCGGTAGCGCTGGACGGGACTCAGCTGCGCGGCTGCTGCCTCGTCTGAGCTGGAACCGGCAGCCGTACTGCCTGTGGATTTCCGCGAACCGGAAGACGCCTGTGCCTGGGACTCCTCCTGCAGCGCCTCGCGCACGATCCGGCGCGGGTCGTACTGACGCGGGTCGAGGGTCTTCCAGTCGACATCGGGCAGGTCCTCGGCGAAGTCGCGACGCAGGCTGCCCTTGGCTTCGTCAGCGCGGCGCTTGAGCAGCTTGACGAACTCCTTGAGCTGCTCGGCGTATTCGGGCAGCCGCTGCGGGCCGATGACAAGGAGGGCAACGATGACGATGATGAGCATCTCCGTGCCGTTGATCCCGAACATGGCCCTCATTCTAGCAGTGCGCTCAGGGGTCTCACGGCTGCTCCGGGCTACACTGAGGGCACGGATCGCCGGCGCTTTCCACGACTTCTGCCGGTCCGCGATCCGCTGTCAGCAGGAAGGAACGTATGAGCCGCGACTGGGCGATCAACGCGCAATACGCCGAACGCTACAACCCTGCCGACGCCGTCCTCGACGCTGCCCGCACCATCGCCTCTGACTATGCCGTCACCCCGCTGTCGGTCAACACTGCAGGCCTGCTGCGCCTGCTCACCCAGCTGGCGAAGCCGGCGAGCGCCCTGGAGGTCGGCACCGGCACCGGAACCGGCACGCTGGCGATCATGCGCGGCATGCCCGCAGGCGGAGTGCTCACGAGCATCGACGTCGACGCCGACAAACAGGCTGTGGCCCGCGAGCTGCTCGGTGCCGCACGGATCCGCCCGCACTGCGTGCGCATGATCCACGGCCGCGGTGAGGACGTGCTCGCCCGGTTGGCACCCGGTGGCTATGATCTTGTGTTCCTCGACTCCGAGCCGCTGACGTATCCGCGGCTCGTGCCGCTGGCGATTGAACGGCTCAGCGCCGACGGACTGCTCATCATCAACCAGGCGCTGCTCGGCGATGCGGTGGCCAAGCCGGCCAACCGTGCCCCGCGCACCCAGGTGATGCGCACCGTGCTCTCCGACATCGAAGCCCGCACCGACATCGAACGGCTCATGATCCCCATCGATGCCGGCCTGCTCGTGCTCCGGCGCCTGGGACAGTGAAGCTCGGGCGGGGCATGTGCTTCGAACCACGGGCAGGCGGCGATGGGGGCGCTGACGAGACCTCCGCGCTGGCTTTCGCCACTGAGCGGATGATCTGGCCCGGTGCGGCACCGATCGGCGACGCTGAGGAGATCGGACACGCGAAAGTTCTCCTGATGCGACAGCTGCCGGCTTCGAAATCGGCCGGAGCATCCGTCTTTCTGCAGCCGCTCACCAGCGACGACGACTGGCATCACTACACCGGTGAGCGGATCGCGGTCGAGTCATCCTTCGGTGTTACTGAGCAGCGCGCCCGAGCGATGGTGACAGAGTTACGTGACCGTGCGGGGCGCCTGGAGATGACGCTGTTCTTCGCCTGCATCGACGCCGAGAGGATTGGGGCGATAGGCTTCTTCCGCCTGCCTGCCCCGTGGCAGAGCTGGGCACGGCTGCAGGAGGTTGACGTGTTTCCGACATGGCGCGGCAGAGGTTACGGAACCGCGATGCTTATCGAGATGCTCCATCATCTGCACGATGCCGGCTGCACGGTCGCCGCCATCGGCGCAGACGAAGACGACTGGCCGCTCGACTGGTACCGGCGGCATGGGTTCACCGATGTCATGCGCGTGACTCCGAGCGGCGTGTCAGCGAGCTGATCTTCCCAGCCGGCAGGGCCTAATCCTCACCTGGCTGCGCATCGCGCCCATTTTCGAGCCGCTGCAGCTCGCGCAGCTTATCGGCGCAGGCGATCAGCTCTGTGCGGAGGTCAGCGACCGAACCGTCGGCCAGCGCCGTGAGCTTGCGCACGAACTTCGGCCCGAAGCTGGTGTCAGGAGTGCCGGCCTGAATCCCCTCCCCTGCAATGCGAGCACCCATCTCGGTGACCGCTTCGGCGGCAAACCGGAGGATCCGCTCGACGCTGCGTTCCTCCATGAGTATGGGCGCCGGTTGCGCGTATGCGCCTCCGGCGCCCAGATGAGGGTGGTGCTCTCCGGTTCCCGGTCAGCGGACCGGAACCGGCACTGCGTTACTTGCCCAGCGCCTCGGCGAGGGTGTCGTACAGGTTCGCAGCTTCCTCCGGGCTGATCTCGATGACCAGCCGCCCGCCGCCCTCGACAGGTAGACGCAGAACCATGCCGCGACCTTCTTTGGTCACTTCAAGAGGGCCGTCACCAGTGCGCGGTTTCTGTGCTGCCATGAACCTCTGTCCTTCCGGTTGAAAATTTCCAGCATCTCTGATTATCCACCATTTGAGCTGGATCACGTAACGGGCGCGTCAAGCGCGCATCCGTCTGTCTTGCATACTGATCACGGCGGCCAGTCCGATGGCGGGGTGAAATGCCACAGCTGACTGATCCACAGGTACTGGGTGACGATGAGCACGACGAGCAGCAGTCCGCGGTACGCCCACGAACGGGAATACGCCATCGCCAGGGCGAGCGGGAACAGCGGCAGCAGCAGTCGGAACGTCGAGGTCTGCGGATTGAAGAAGATGAACAGGTACACCGCATAGGCGACAGTGAAGTGCTGCAGGTCGCGGCCGAGCTGCCGGCCGGCAGCCGAGGCCATGAGAGCTGCGAACCCGATGATGAGCGCCACGAGCAGCACAGGTCCGATGATGTCGCCTGCCAGCCAGCGCGACATGTCGAACCACTGGATGACGAACCGGGAGTGCCCACCGCTCCACGCGTGCTCAGTCTCAAGATAGGCCAGCGGCTCACCGGTGCGCAGCCAGGCGTGGATGGGGTGGATTAGCGCAGCAACGCAGGACAGCACTCCGAGCGTCCAGCTGCGGATCGCCTCCCCTGCCGGGTAGGGGTCGCTGCCGCGGCGGGCGAAGCGGCTGATGAGGTGGATGAGCATGAAGAACGAGAACGCCACGCCGATCGGCCGGGAGAGGTCCATCGCCACGACGACCGGGATCGCCCACAGGTAGGCGCGGTCGATAACGAGCGTGAGCGTGTAGGCGAGCAGCAGCAGGTTGAGCGCCTCGGCGTATCCGGTGCTCAGGATCGGGGAGGCGGGGAAGACGAACACGACCGCCAGGCCCATGAGCGCCCGCCCGGCGGTGGTGTGGCGGCGGAACAGCGCAAGGATGACGATCGCAGCCCCGGCGGCGAACAGGTTCGACAGCAGCGGTGAGACGAACTGGTAGTCCAGCCCGGTGAGCACGGAGACGTCGCGGGCGATCCAGGGGTGCAGCGGGTAGAACGCCCACGCGTTCTGGCTGACATCTCCGGTCTCTGCGCGCGGGAGCACCTCGGGGTAGCCTTCGGTCGCGATGCGCTCGTACCAGCCGGCGTCCCAGAAGTTGAGGAAGTCCCGCAGCGTCGTGGCCTCCCCGCTCGTCCACGGCGAGCTGCCCTGCTCAGCGAGCACGTGGGAGAGGAACGCGAACGCGATGATCCGCGAGACGAGGAAGACGACAAGCGCCTGCGCCCAGACCGGCAGGCCCAGCAGCCAGTCCGCTGCCCGCCTGACGATCCGCGGGGTGGCCGGCTGCACAGCGATCAGCCCGGCTGAGGATGCTGGGGCGGGTGTGGGCGGTGCCATCAGGGCTGCGGGTCGCCCAGCGTGCCGTGCGGTGCGTCGATGCCCCGCTCGCTGTCACCGGGCTGGGGGTTGCCCAGGGTCTCCGGGTAGCCGTCGCCGAGGCGGTGGTGGCCTGGGTGCGGGCGGTCGCGTTCGGCGTGCAGGCGGGTGATCTCGGCCTCCTGTTCGCGCAGCCGCTGGGTCATCTGCTCGAGCACCAGGTCGACTGAGTCGGTGCGGTAGCCGCGGGCGGCGAGCTGGAAGCGCACGGTGCTGATGTCGTCTGCCGACCATTCCTCGCCCAGTCCGCGCGGGGGCTCCTGAGCCTGATCGCCTCCCATGGCGCTGTTGAAGCCGCCGGTGGCGCCGAAGATGGCGACGACAGCGAAGAACACGACAGCGCACACACCGAGGATGATGTAGATCGACATAGCGGTATCGTCTCACAGCCCTGTCGGCCACCGGCGCACCGTGACGGGCATGCTGGAACGCTCGGTCAGGCCTCGGAGACGGAGGTGAGGATCGAGACGGCCTCGGCCGGGTCGTCGGTGAGGCTGAGCCGGTCGGGGTCGTCGAGGCTGATGGTGCCGTATTCGACCGGCTTGGACTTCAGCCAGTCGACGAGCCCGCCCCAATAGCCGGTGCCCATGAGCACGATCGGGAACTTGCGCACTTTGTGCGTCTGCGCCAGCGTCAGCGCTTCGAAGAGCTCATCGAAGGTGCCGAATCCGCCGGGCAGCACGACGTAGCCCTGCGAGTATTTGAGGAACATCGTCTTGCGCACGAAGAAGTACCGGAAGTTCACACCCAGGTCCACATAGTCGTTCATGCCCTGTTCGAAGGGCAGCTCGATGCCCAGACCCACCGACAGTCCCCCGGCGTCATGCGCCCCGCGGTTGGCCGCCTCCATGATGCCCGGCCCTCCCCCGGTCATGACGCCGTACCCGGCCTCGGCGATCAGGCGGCCGAGGTCCCGGGCAGTCGCGTAGTCCGGTGAGGTCTCAGCGGTGCGCGCCGAACCGAAGACCGAGAAGCACGGCCCGAGTCCGGCCATCGCGCCGAACCCCTCAACGAACTCCGACTGGATACGCAGCACCCGCCACGGATCCTCGTGCTGCCAGGCGGCCTCGTCTGGGCTTTCGAGCAGCTGTTCGTCGGCGGTCTTCTCCGGTACCTGGGAGCGGCGCAGCCGCAGCGGCCCGCGGTTGTAGATTCCTGAGGTGAACATCGGCAGACTCCTGGCGTTCGACGGGCACAGATCACGTCCAGCCTAGTGTCTCCCCAGCACACTGACCGATAGGCTGGTGCCATGACTCAACGTTTTGTCTCAGCCAAGGGTGTCGCCACCTACCACGGCGACACGATCCTGTGCGTATGGTACCCCGCCCCCGTCCTGACCGGTGATGAGGCCTCGGCAGCCAAGCTCGCCGCCGACGCCGTCGACGATGACGTCCTCGCCCCGCTCGCGGTCGCCGATGAGGCCCGCGGCACCCGCGGTGAGCTCGTCTCGGTCACCATCGACCTCGATGCCGCACCCGACGGTGCCGCCGATGGTTACCTGCGCCTGCACGCCCTGTCCCACCGCCTCGTCAAGCCCAACGACCTCAACCTCGACGGCCTGTTCGGCCAGCTGAATAACGTCGTGTGGACCTCTGAAGGCCCATGCGCGGTCGAGGACTTCGAGATCACCCGCGCCAAGCTCAAGGCCCGCGGCCAGCTCTCGGTCTACGGCGTCGACAAGTTCCCGCGCATGACCGATTTCGTCGTCCCCGAGGGTGTGCGCATCGCTGATGCCGACCGAGTGCGGATGGGCGCCTACCTGTCGCCTGGCACCGTCGTCATGCACGAGGGCTTCGTCAACTTCAACGCCGGCACCCTCGGTCAGGCAATGGTCGAAGGGCGCATCTCCCAGGGCGTCGTCATCGGCAATGGAACCGACATCGGCGGCGGAGCCTCGATCATGGGCACCCTCTCCGGCGGCGGCGCACATCGCATCGAGATCGGTGAGGGCACGCTGCTCGGCGCCAATGCCGGCGTCGGCATCTCACTCGGCGACAACTGCATCGTCGAGGCTGGCCTCTACGTCACTGCCGGCACCCGCGTCGTCATGCCTGAAGAGGACGGCAAGGTCGTCAAGGCCGCTGAGCTGTCGGGCAGCGACAATGTGCTGCTGCGCCGCAATTCCGAGACCGGTGCCGTCGAGGCCCGCTCCCGCACCGCGCAGGGCATCGAACTCAACCCCGACCTGCACTGATCTGCCAGGCACAGCAAAGGGGACAGACCAGCTGGTCTGTCCCCTTTCGCGTGTCTGCTGTCAACGCACCGTGTGTCAGCGCTTGCTGATGTCGGTGTAGCTGCGCTTCGGCTCGCCGGTGTAGATCTGGCGCGGGCGGCCGATGCGGGTCTCCGGGTCGTTGATCATCTCACGCCACTGCGCGATCCAGCCCGGCAGGCGGCCGACGGCGAAGAGCACGGTGAACATCTCGGTCGGGAAGCCGAGGGCCTTGTAGATAAGGCCGGTGTAGAAGTCGACGTTCGGGTACAGGCTGCGCTCAACGAAGTAGTCGTCGGCCAGCGCGATCTCTTCGAGCTTGAGGGCGAGTTCGAGCATCTCGTCGTTGCCGCCGGTGCGCTCGAGGATCTCGTGGGCGGTCTTCTTGATGATCGCCGCACGCGGATCGTAGTTCTTGTACACGCGGTGGCCGAAGCCCATGAGGCGGACGCCCTGCTCCTTGTTCTTCACCCGCTCCATGTAGGACTTCGCGCCGTCGTCGGAGGCGAGGATCTCTTCGAGCATCTCCAGAACTGCCGAGTTCGCTCCGCCGTGCAGGGGGCCTGCCAGGGCGTTGACGCCTGCTGAGATCGACTGGAAGATGTTCGCCTGTGCCGAGCCGACCAGGCGCACCGTCGAGGTCGAGCAGTTCTGCTCGTGGTCGGCGTGCAGGATGAACAGCTGGTCCATCGCCTTGACCGCCAGCGGGTCGAGCTCGTACGGCTCGGACGGGTAGCCGAAGTTCACGCGCAGGAAGTTCTCGACGAGGTTGAGCGAGTTGTCCGGGTGGATCACCGGCAGGCCCTCGGACTTGCGGTGGGCCATCGCTGCGATCGTCGGCATCTTGGCGAGCATCCGGATCGAGGACAGGTCGATCTGCTCGTTGTCGAAGACGGAGAGGTTGTCCTGGTAGAAGGTCGACAGCGCCGAGATCGCCGAGGACACCATCGGCATCGGGTGGGCGTCGTAGGGGAAGGCGGTGAAGAAGCGGCGCAGGTCCTCGTGCACGAGGGTGTGGCGACGCAGACGGGCGTCGAATTCGTCGTACTGCTCCTGGGTGGGCAGCTCGCCGTAGATGAGCAGGTAGCAGACCTCGATGAAGTTCGACTTCTCGGTCAGCTCTTCGATCGGGTAGCCGCGATAGCGCAGGATGCCCTCGTCGCCATCGATGAAGGTGATGGCCGAGGAGGTGTTGGCCGTGTTGGCGAAACCGGGATCGTAGGTGACCTTCCCGGTGTCTTTGAGCAATGAGCCGATCCGCACAGCTTCCGTGCCTTCGGTGGCAGTCACCTCAGGGAGGGAGACCTCCTGGCCGTCGATGTGCAGTACTGCATCCTCTGCCATATGTACTCCTCGAAATGTCTGATCTCCGGCCGGGGATTCGAGCGTGGAGTGCTCACAGCGACCTGAGTGTTGTTTCACAGTCACATCAGAGACTACCGGCTTTGGTAGGCCAAGGGTAAATCGGGGTGGCCTGTCACCTGGGCTTGGTACCCTGCCCCGCGCCACCGTGCGGCAGGCGGGTGTGTTCGGCCTTTCCCGAGGCGGTGGCCACCTCGATCTCAGGCCTCCCGCAGGCGTGCGGCGGCTGCCGCGATCCGCTCATCGGGCGCTGTCAGCGCCAGGCGCACGTGCTGGCCGGCGGCAGCGCCGTAGAAGGCGCCAGGCCCGGCGATGATGCCCAGGTCAGCGAGCGCTGCGATGGTCTCCCAGCAGTCCTCGTCGCGGCTGGCCCACAGGTAGAGCCCTGCTGTCGAATGGTCGATGCGCAGCCCGAACGCCTCGGCTGCCGGCAGCAGCTCCGCGCGCCGGGCGGCGTAGCGGGCCTTCTGCTCCTGCACGTGGGCAGTGTCGCGCAGGCCCGCGATCATCGCCGCCTGGATGGGGGCAGGCATGATCATCCCGGCATGCTTGCGGGCGTTGGTGAGGTTGCCGATGAGCGTCGCATCGCCGGTGACGAATGCCGCTCGGTAGCCGGCGAGGTTCGACTGCTTCGACATCGAGTACACCGCCAGCAGCCCGGTGTGCTCTCCTCCGGTGACGGCCGGGTCGAGGATCGAGGGCGCCGCGGTGTCGGCGGCCCAGTTGAGCAGGGCGTAGCATTCGTCGCTGGCGACGATGACCCCGGCCTCGCGGGCGCGGGTGACGACGGCGGCAAGGGTGTCGGTGTCGAGGACCTCGCCGGTCGGGTTGCCCGGCGAGTTGAGCCACAACAGCCCAATCCCCTCCAAAGAGGCACCGGCGAGGATGTCAGCGGCATCGAGACGGACGCAGTCGACGCCGGCCAGCCGGGCACCCATCTCATAGGTCGGGTAGGCCTGCGCCGGGCAGGCGACAGACACAGGCTGCTCTAGACCGGACGCCCCCTGAGCCGACAACCCGAGCAGCGTCGGCAGCCAGGCGACGAGCTCCTTCGACCCGACCGTCGGCAGCACCTCTGAGGCGGGATCAACGGTCACGCCGCGCCACTGGGCAGACCACCAGGCGATCGCCTCGCGCAGCGCGTCGGTTCCGGCGGTCGTCGGGTACCCGTGGGCGTCGGCGGCCTCGCGCAGCGCCTGGCGGATCACCTCGGGGGTAGGGTCGACCGGCGTGCCGATCGACAGGTCGCAGACGCCATCAGGATGTGCGGCAGCGCGCTGTCGGTACGGAGTCAGGGTGTCCCATGGGTAGTCGGGCAGCTGGAGTCCGTACATGGGTTCTCACTCGTCGTGGTTCTGCGGCGGCAGCGCCTTGATGATCGGGTGGTCGAGACCGGTGTTGCCGAGCTTGGCGGCACCGCCGGGTGAGCCGATCTCGTCGAAGAACTCGACATTGGCGGTGTAGTAGTCGGCCCATTCCTCGGGGACGTCGTCCTCGTAGTAGATCGCCTCGACCGGACAGACGGGTTCGCAGGCGCCGCAGTCGACGCATTCGTCGGGGTGGATGTAGAGCGACCGTTCGCCTTCGTAGATGCAGTCGACGGGGCATTCGTCGATGCACGCCTTATCCTTGAGATCGACGCACGGTTGTGCGATGACATACGTCACTGTCAGTCTCCTCAGTCAGCTTCCATGCGAAAAGTCCTCTCACCAGACTACTCCCTTATAGGCTGGGAGCGTTGGCACACCACCGTCGAAAAGGTCACACATGTTCGAACCCCGTCCCGGCATGCGCGTCGTCCTGCGGTTCCGCGAGGGCTCCAGCGCCACCGATGCGCTCGGCCAGGTCAGCGCCGTCGACGGGAACTCCGTGACGGTCGAGACGAAGCGCGGCCCGGTCCGCGTGCCTCGGGAGGACATCATCCTCGCCCATGAGGTGCCCCCGGCCCCGCAGCGGGCTGGGAGGCTGCACGAGGTGGTCTCGGCGGCCGATGTCCGCCGGGTCGCCGCCCATGCGTGGCTGCCGCCGGAGGTGACGTGGCTGAACCGGGACAATCTGCACCGCGATGCCGCGCAAGCCACCGGCGATGACGCGGCCGGGCCCGAGGCGTTCGTCCAGTCCGGCTGGCTGCTGCGGGCTGCCGGCGGGGCTGGGAAGGAGGCGGCGAACTCCGCCCTGCCCCTCGACCCGCCCGGTGTCGAGACGGCTGAGGCGCTCGAGATGGTCTCCCAGTGGTACGGCCAGCACGGGCTGCCTGCTGCTGTGCAGATCTACTCCGATGCCGACTCCTCAGAGCTCGCCGCCGCCTGCCGGGAGGCCGCCGGGCTGTTCCGCGATGCCGGCTTCGTGCCCTCCGAACCGCAGCTGGCGCTCACCGCCGCCACCGCCGAGGCGGCCGCTGGGCTCGCCGATCCCGCCGCCGCGGCCCCGGCTGGGCTGTCGATCGTGCGCTCGGATGCCCCGCACGGACTGCAATATGAGGCCTGGGGGCACCCGGAGGGCAGCGAGAGCCATTCGGCCTTCGCCGCGCTCATGACCTCAGCTGAGCAGATGTTCATCCTCTCAGCGATCACCGGTCCGCTGCCCGGCACCGCCCAGTCCGGGACGGCTGGTTCCGCCCAGCCCGGCGGGCAGCCGCAGGCCAGCCGGCCGCAGCTCATCGGCACGATCCGCGTCGCGCTCACCCACCGCTGGGCGGTGATCTCCCATCTCATCGTCCACCCCAGCGCGCGCCGCCGCGGAGTCGGACGCGCACTCGTGCAGGCCGCGGCCGCGGCAGCCGGCCAGCAGGGCATCCGCTCGCTGCTGGCCGATGTGCCGGCTTCCAATGAAGCAGCGATCACGCTCATGCGCGGTCTCGGCGCCCGGGAGCATCACCGGCACTGGTTCGCCCTCCAGGCCGAATGAGCACCGGCCGTCTGCAGGCTCAGCGCGGCGGCGCGTGTGTGCCGTCGTCGCCGAGCGGATCGGACTTCTCGCTCATCGGCACATCGATGTCGAGGTGACCGCCGCGGGCCGGCTTGGGGCGCGTGAGGTTCATGATGACGGCCAGCGCGGCCGCCGGCACGATGCCGGAGGTCAGCAGCACGGCGATGGTGTTGGGGAACAGCGCCACCGAATCAGGTACGGCAGCGAAGCCCTGCCCGACGCCGATCGACACGGCGATGACGAGCATGTCGTGGCGGTCGAGGGCAGTCTCGGCCAGCAGTTTGATGCCAGCACCGATGAGCATTCCGAACATCACGACCGCCGCTCCTCCGATGACAGCCGAGGGCATGACGGCGATGACGGCGGCGAACTTCGGCAGCAGTCCGAGCAGGATGAGGAACCCGGCGCCGATCGAGACGACGTGCCGGCTCATGACGCCGGTGAAGGCGACGAGCCCGACGTTCTGGCCGAACGAGGTGTTGGGCAGGGCGGAGAACAGTGAGGCGAACGCGGTCGCTACGCCGTCGGCCATCACGCCGCCGGAGAGCTCCTTGTCGGTCACGTCTCGTCCAGCACCGCTCTTGGTGATCGCCGACAGGTCCCCGATCGTCTCCACGGAGGTGGCGATCGCCATCGCACCCATGCCGATGAGGGCAGCGGCGGGGAAGTCCAGACCGAACTTCAGCGGTGCGGGGAAGGCGAACCATGCGGCCTCGGCGACATCGCTGAAGTCGACCCGACCGGCCGGGATCGCTGCCAGGTAGCCGACGATGAGGGCGAGGAGCACTGAGGCCGCCCCGATGATGCCCCGGCCGAAGCGGTAGAACAGCAGCATCACGACGAGCACCAGGCTAGCCAGGCCGAGGTCTGTCCACGAACCGAATGTCGGTGAGCCGCTGCCGCCGGCGTAGAGCGCCATGCCGGTCGGCAGCAGGCCGATGCCGATGACGAGGACGACGATGCCGCTGACGAGCGGCGGGAACAGGGCCTTAAGCCAGCGCAGGCTCATCCCGAGGATCACCTGCACGACACCGGCGAAGATCGCACCACCGAACACGGCGGCGATCCCGTAGCTCTGCGCCAGCGGGATGGCGACGACGAGGAAGCCGAAGCTCGTGCCCTGTACGATCGGCAGCCGAGAGCCGATCGGCCCGATGCCGATCGTCTGTAGCAGCGTGGTGAGCCCGGCGACGAGCAACGCGACCTGGACGAGGAAGGCGGTCTCACCGGTGGTGGCGCCGATCGCAGTGGCGAGGATGACGGGAATGGTGACATTGCTCGCCATCATGACGAGCACATGCTGGATGCCCAGCAGCACCGCCTCGCCCAGCGGCGGCATCTCGTTGATCTGGTAGCGCGGGGTGATCTCTGGCTCAGCAGCGGGCATAGCTCTCCTTGGGCGCGGCGGCTGACGAGTCCGCCTGCCGTCGTGGCGTGTCGTGTGTCACATCACGCTAGGCGCATGTGACACAGGGCTGACACAGCACTTTCTGCCGAATGGGTGCGGTTCCGCTTGGCGCAATCTGACGTGTTCTGCCCCACAGTTCGCTCAGTACAGTGAGTGGCACTCAGGGACTGCGGTGACGGCGCCGCGCGCCGGTGCGCAGTCGATGACAGCCTCTCGGCATCACCCGCCGGGTGGGAACGACACTCTGTTGGGAGCAGCCTTATGCCACAGCCGATCGAAGTCCGGAAAGTCCCCCTGCACAGCGTCTCCGACGCCTCGGAGATGACGAAGCTCATCGACGCCGGTGTCCTCGACGCCTCGCGCGTCATCGCGATCATCGGCAAGACCGAGGGCAATGGCGGGGTCAACGACTACACCCGCATCATCGCCGACCGCGCCTTCCGTGAGGCGCTCATCGAGAAGGGCGCTCCGCCCGAGCAGGTCAAGGAGATCCCGATCGTCTGGTCCGGCGGCACCGATGGCGTCATCAGCCCCCATGCCACGATCTTCGCCACCACCGACGCGACCGACACCCCGAGCCACGGCGCTGCCGCCGGTGTCGATGACAAGCGGCTGTCGGTCGGCTTCGCGATGAGCGAGCCGATCCTGCCGGAGGAGATCGGCCGCACCGGCATGATCGACAAGGTCGCCGATGCCGTCACCGCGGCGATGGAGCGCGCCGGCATCACCGACACATCCGATGTCCACTATGTGCAGACGAAGACCCCGCTGCTGACAATCGACACGATCCGCGATGCCCGCTCCCGCGGTCACGACGTCTTCACCGAGGACACGCTGACGTCGATGGACGTCTCCAACGGCACCACCGCCCTCGGCATCGCCCAGGCGCTCGGCGAGGCCACCGACATCACCGATGACGATGTCATGCGCGACCGCAGGAAGTACTCCGCCGTCGCCTCGTGCTCCTCCGGTGTGGAGCTCGACCGCGCGCAGGTGGTCGTCGTCGGCAATGCGCCCGGCATCGGCGGCCGGTTCCGGATCGGCCACGGGGTGATGGATCATGCTCTCGATGCCGACGGAATCTGGGATGCGATCACCGATGCCGGCCTCGACCTGCCGGATCGGCCGCACCGCGACGACCTCGGCGGCCGTCTCGTCAATGTGTTCCTCAAGTGCGAGGCCAGCCAGGACGGCTCGGTGCTCGGCCGCCGCAATGCGATGCTCGACGACTCCGATGTCCACTGGCACCGGCAGATCAAGGCCGCCGTCGGCGGCGTCACCTCCGCGGTGACTGGTGATCCGGCCGTGTTCGTCTCGGTATCAGCCGCCCATCAGGGTCCTGACGGCGGCGGGCCGGTCGCTGCGATCATCGACCTGGGTGAGGAACCCAGCGGGTACACATTCACCGGCTGACCTGCTCACCATGCCTGTGCCCGGCACCGTGATTCCGGTGCCGGGCACGGCTGTGCTCAGGGTCGTTCAGCTGTCCGTCTTGCACTGCACACGGTTGACCGGACGGTAGACGGTGGTGAAGTCGTCCTTCTTCACGACCTTGCCGGTCGAGTGGTCCTTGATCGTGCGGTAGATCGTGATCGACCAGCCTTCCCGCGGTGACTGCGGTGAGCAGGAGGGGCCCGATTCGGTCACAGTGCTCGGCGAAGTGAACGCGAACCGGCTGGAGGCATCCGCTTCGACGTCGACGGTCTTGACGCCGAAGACGCGGGCGTGGACCTCGCCGCCCTTGAGGTACATGTCAAGCACCATCGGTTTGTCGGTGTTGTTCGTGAACTTCAAGTCGATCGACGTCCAGTCCAGGGTCGTCTCCCGACCCTCCGGGTAGCGGGAGATGTACCGGGAGTGCGCACGGTGCTCATCGAGATCGAGACCGGCGAAGAATGCGGCATTGAACAGGGTTGTCGACACCTGGGAGACACCGCCGCCGAAGTCGGTCTTCATCTGTCCTTCGGAGATGACGCCGGCAGGCTTGTAGCCGTTGGCGGCTGTGCGCTTGCCCAGGGTTTCGTTGAGGCTGAACTGCTCACCGGGCAGCAGTACGCTGCCCGAGACCTTCTTCGAGGCCACCCGCAGGTTGGTGTCGCGGTTGGGTTCGGAGTTGTACGGGGTGGCGAACTTCGCGATGACGGTGTCGATATCGGCCTTCTCGGCGTCCTCAGTCGAGAACTCCGGATCGGTCTCGGTGAGCGTCACCTCGGCGGTGCGGTCATCGGAGGTCAGCGCCGGCAGCACAGCGTCGGCGAATTCCTTCTCGTCAACGGAGATGCCCTTCTCACTCGGCACGACCTTCGGTTTGCCGTCGACGATCTCGTAGCTGGCGTTCTTCATCTCCTGGCCGACTTGCGGGCTCTCGGCCAGCGCGAGCCGCTTGAGCCGTTTGGCGTCGAAGACCGGTGTCAGGTCGCTGTCCTTGGGCTCGAACGCCAGGGTCTGCGACACGGTCTCCGGTGAGACGGTGAGCGTCCCGCCCTGGACATCCTCATGGTCGCCGGGGTCGGCGGTGACCGTGATGTCGTTGCTGATGGCCGGTTCGGCGATATCGGTCCGGGCCTTCTCCGCCTCGGCGGTGGTGATGTCGGCTTCCTTCTTCTGCGCAGTCACCGCCAGTGGCGGGTCTTCGCGCAGCCAGGACGCATCGATCGTCTCCCGCATCGCATCGGCGGTCACGATGGTGCCGTCGCTGCTGTCGGTGACCTTCGGCTTGCCGTCTTCGCCGTAGGCGAGCGTCGCATCGACCGGTTCGGTCGACATTTCCGCACCGACCTCCTCGATGACGGACTTCTTCGACTCGTCGACAGTGATGACCGGGTCGATGACGTTGGCGTCGAACAGGCGCTCGTAGATGCGCACCGGATTGAGGGTGAAGCCGGCGCCGCGATCGACAGTCGCCTGGGTGTCGAGGGCGATCCCGGCGTCTGCCGGGTCGATCTTCGCGGAATTGTCCTCTGCGGTGATCTCGATCGGCTCCTCGGCACGCGGGGCGAGCTGCTCCTCGAGGGTCTGCTTCGCCTCGGCCTTGGACAGCCCGCCGATATCGATCCCGGCGACCTGCGCGTGACGCGGCATGCCGTTGGAGGCGAAGAACGCCGTTGCCACATAGGCGGCGGCGAGGGCGAGGACGGCGGCGACGATGACGATGGTCGTCGTACGGCGGCCGCGCGCCGAAGTGGAGTCAGAGGCCATGAAGTCACTTCGCGAATGTCGGCCGGGCAGCAGCCCGGAGCGGGTGGGAGTTCGTTCCCAACTATAGCCAGTGGCACTGCGCTCACCTGCGACTGCCGGGTGACAATCCTGCTACAGTTCGGGCTCGGCTGCCGGCCGGGCCGCCGGTGTCACGACCGCTTGGGAGCCTTGAGCGAGGGCAGCGTGAACGCGAGCACAGCGGCGATGCCCATCGGTGCGACGAGCCAGACGATCGAGCGCAGATAGGCTGCGACGATGAGGTCGGCGCCGGGCAGCAGGCCCTGCTGTGTGAAGAGGAACGACACCATGCAGATGATCGCCGCGCACAGCACCATGAGCGATGTCGACCGGTACAGTGCGGCGATGTGCCACATGCCCGCTGTGCTCAGCGCAAGCGCAAGCGCCAAGCCCCACGGGGCGATGATCTGCTGGCCGCCGAGCTCCCAGGCGGTCGCGTTGAGGTGCTGGAAGGAGCCGAGCACGCCGATGAGCAGCCCGACGAGGATCGCGTGGATGATCGCTGCCGCGCTGGTCTTCGGACGCCCCGGAGACTCAGTGTCAGCTCTCGCCGCTCCGGCTCCGGCAGCTCTCGCCGGTCTGGCTCCGGCAGCTCTCGCCGCTCCGGTTCCGGCGGTGCTCGCCGCACCGGCTGCTCCACCCGCGCCCGAGGCGGCGGCTGCGTGCGCATCGTCAGTGCCGGTGCCGGCCGGGGTCGGGTAGGCGTGAGTCTCAACAGGCACGATGACGGCATCGAGGACATTGTCGACCGGTGCATACGGTGCCGGTCCGGGGCCCGGGTAGGCGGCGTCGGTGTAGCACTCGATATCCATGACCTTCTGGCCGATCCCGTTGGACAGTGCGAAGAACTGCCCGGCCACGGTGATCTGGGTGCGGTGGGCTGCCATCGCCAGGCTCTTGGCGCCGATGAAGGCGTCGACGTCCTGGGCGACGGCGATCGGCGCCTCGGCGGCGATCGTCGGGATCGATTCGGCCGGGGCGAAGCCGGTGAGCTCGAAGCCGGGAGCCTGCGGGTCGAAGGCGTCGGCGGCCGCGTCGGCAGGGGTGTCGAAGAACAGCAGTGCAGCCGCCTCGTCAGCGGTGCCCTCCAGCCGCTGGCAGGCGGCGACCGTCGCCTCGTGCATCCGCACATGGTCGGGGTGGCCGTAGCCGCCACCACTGGAGTAGGTGATGACGAGCTGCGGACGCACCCGGCGGATGACGTTGACGAGGTATCCGGCGGCTTCGCTCACCGGGGCGGCGCACAGCGCCTCGGGCACCATGTCATCCGGTGCCACAGCGTGACCGTCAGGACCCCAGGCCATCCCGGAGTCCTCGAACCGGCGGGAAGGCAGACGCTCATCTGCTCCCCCGCGCTCACCGTCGCCCAGGAAGGCATGGTCGCTGACCCCGAGGATCTCGAGTGCGCGGGCGAGCTCCTGCTCCCGGTGAGATGCTAGTTCGGCCCGGTTGCCCTCCAGCCGTTCCCGCAGCTCGCCGATCACCTCACCGCCCTCACCGCGGGTGGCGGTGACGAGGGCGACGTGGGCGCCGGAGGCGGCAAGTGCGGCCATCGTCCCACCGGTCATGATCGACTCGTCATCGGGGTGGGCGTGGACGAAGAGGACGCGCGCCTGTGCTGCGGGAAGGGTCTGGGTGGCACTCATGCAGTGATCAGTTCTTCTTGCGGCTGGTGATCTTGTGACGCTCCTTCTGGTCGAGCACGACCTTGCGGATGCGCACGTGGGTTGGCGTGACTTCGACGCACTCGTCGTCGTTGGCGAACTCGAGGCTCTCCTCCAGGGTCAGTGCCCGCGGCGGGGTGAGGTTCTCAAAGGTGTCCGCCGAAGCTGAGCGCATGTTCGTCAGCTTCTTCTCCTTGGTGACGTTGACGTCCATGTCCTCATTGCGGGAGTTCTCACCGACGACCTGGCCTTCGTAGACCTCGGAGGTCGGCTCGACGAAGAAGCTGCCGCGATCCTGCAGGTTGAGCATTGCGTACGGGGTCACCGAACCGGCCCGGTCGGCGACCAGCGAGCCGGTGGTGCGGAAGGTGATCTCCCCCGCCCACGGCATGAGGCCGGCTGACAGCGAGTTGGCGATGCCGGTGCCGCGGGTCTCGGTGAGGAACCGGGTGCGGAAGCCGATGAGGCCGCGGGCCGGGACCCGGAATTCCATGCGCACCCAGCCGGTGCCGTGGTTGCTGATCGATTCCATCTGGCCCTTGCGGGAGGCCATGAGCTGGGTGATCGCCCCCAGGTGCTCCTCGGGCGCGTCGATCGTCATCTGCTCGACCGGTTCGTGCAGGACGCCGTCGATCTCCTGAGTCACGACCTGCGGCTTGCCGACGGTGAGCTCGAAGCCCTCGCGGCGCATCTGCTCGACCAGAACGGCCAAGGCGAGTTCGCCTCGGCCCTGGACTTCCCAGGTGTCGGGGCGCTCGGTGGGCAGCACGCGCAGGGAGACGTTGCCGACGAGTTCGGAGTCGAGTCGGTCCTTGACCATACGGGCGGTGACTTTGGTGCCCTTCTCGCGGCCAGCCAGCGGCGAAGTGTTGATGCCGACGGTCATCGAGATCGCCGGTTCGTCGATCTCGATCGCCGGCATCGGGCGCGGATCCTCCAGATCGGTGATGGTGTCGCCGATCATGATGTCGGGAATGCCGGCAATGGCGACGATGTCACCCGCTGAGGCCTCCTCGGCCGGGACGCGCTGGAGACCCTTGGTCTCGAGCAGCTCGGTGATCTTGGCCTGGCCGATGTCGCCGCTGCCGCGGGCCCAGGCGACCTGCTGACCCTTCTTCAGGGTGCCGCCGTAGATGCGCAGCAGTGCCAGGCGGCCGAGGAACGGCGAGGCGTCGAGGTTGGTGACGTGTGCCTGCAGCACTCCGTCGTCGTTATAGGCGGGTGCCGGGATGTGCTCCAGGATGGTGGCGAACAGCGGTTCGAGATCGTCGTTGTCCGGCACATCGCCGTCGGCGGGCCGGCGCAGGGAGGCGCGGGCGACCTTGGCGGCTGCGTAGACGACGGGCACGTCGAGCACGGCGTCGACGTCGAGGTCAGGCTGTTCTTCTGCCAGGTCGCTGGCCAGGCCCAGCAGCAGGTCCTGGGCTTCGTCGACGACTTCGGCGATGCGGGCATCGGCGCGGTCGGTCTTGTTGATGACGATGATGACGGGCAGGTTCGCCGCCAGCGCCTTGCGCAGCACGAACCGGGTCTGCGGCAGCGGTCCTTCCGAGGCGTCGACTAGCAGCACGACACCGTCGACCATGGACAGGCCGCGTTCGACCTCACCGCCGAAGTCGGCGTGGCCGGGGGTGTCGATGACGTTGATGGTCAGCGGGCCGTCGGTGGCCGACGGTCCTGAATAGCGCACGGCGGTGTTCTTCGCCAGGATCGTGATGCCCTTCTCGCGCTCCAGGTCACCGGAGTCCATGACGCGGTCCTGCACTTCACCGTGGTCGCCGAACGCTCCGGTCTGTTTGAGCATCGCATCGACCAGGGTCGTCTTGCCGTGGTCAACGTGGGCGACGATCGCGATATTGCGGCGATCGAGGCGGCGTGCGGTGTGTTCTGTCATCAACATCCTCAAGAATTGTGTGCGGCCCGCGCCCCGGTGGGAGCACAGGCGGGCGAAGTCTCCGCGCACCTTTCACGGGCTCTGACCCAACACACCATTATAGGGGCCCGCAAGCCCGTGCCCTGCACTCGAAGAAGCTCAGTGCACCCCTTCGGGTGAGACGATTCCCGAGTTGAAAGCCTCGACGACGAGTTCGAGCCGGGACCGGACGTTGAACTTGCGCATGATCGAGGTGACGTGAACCTTCACGGTGCCTTCGCGGATGTCGAGTTTGCGTGCGATCTCGTGGTTCGACAGTCCCTGGCAGAGCAGGTAGAGCACGCCCTCCTCACGGTCGGTCAGGCCGAGCTGGGCCATCTCCTCTGCCGGGTTGGCAGAGGCTGCCGGCTCGTGGGTGATGGTGGCGCCGAAGCCTGCGGCGTCCGGGGAGATGACGGCGGTGCCGCTGAGCACGGCGTCGATCGCCGAGCGGATCTGCACGACATCGGCAGTCTTGATGAGGTAGCCGTTGGCACCTGCGGCAAGCGCCTGGATGAGGTTCTCTTCGCTGTCGAAGGACGTCAGCAGGATGATCGGCACGCGTACGCCGGCGGCACGCAGGCGGCGGGTCGCCTCGATGCCGCCGACCTCGGGCATCGAGATGTCGCAGAGGATGACATCGATGTTCTTGACAGCTTCGCGGCCGAGCGGTTCGACGGCGGCGAGCATCTCTGCTCCGTCAGAGAATGTGGAGTCAACGCTGATGGCGGCGTCGTTGCCGAGCAGTTCGGCGATGGCGTCTCGAGTGAAAGCATCGTCATCGGTGACGATGACCCTGATGCGGTCGTAGGGCTCAACGATTGTCACTCGGTACCTCCGTGTGGGGCGTGGGCTGCCCGGCTGGTGCTGCGGGGAGTTCGACGCAGAGCTGCCACTGCGATTCCGTGGCCTCAGCGCCTTCGACGACCGGCGGTGTCAACCGGCCAGTAGTCAGGATACCCCCTGCAGCCTCAATATCGCGGGCCAAATTTGCCAAGCCCAGACCCGAGCTGTCGGCAGGGTTCGGATTGCCCTCGGGAGATTCGGTGTTGCTGAGCACGACTTTGACGTGCGTTTCCGACCGCGTGAAGACCGCGTGCACCGGCTCATCCGGCGAGGCGTACTTGATCGTATTCAGGATGCTCTCGTCCAGCAGTCGGCCGAGCAGCCGCACGTACTGCTCCAGGGCTTCGGACGCCTGCGGTTCGACAGCGCTCTCGACAGCGAAGCCGTAGACCCGCAGCCGGTCGGAGTAGGACCGCAACAGCTGGCGAACCGTCATGGGGCCATGCGCGATGACAGGATCGCTGGCGCGTGCAGCTGCCGAAGGCTTCTTGGCCGGACGCGGGACGTCAGACCCAGGCTCGGCTGCGCCGTCGCCGCGGATCATGTCGTCGACGTCTCGGAGACGCCGAAGCAGCAGACGGACTTCACTGCTGGCGGCATGGGTTTCGGCGACGATGAGATCGAGATTCTCAGCCGCCTTGTCCCCACCACTCGCGCGCGCCTGCTGGGCTAGCAGAGAAACGCGCGTCAGCACTCCCCCGACCGAGTCATGGAGGTCACGCGAAAGCTGGTCGCTGAGCTCATCAAGCGCCTTCTGGTTCTGTTCGACGGCTGCTTCCTCGCGCCGAAGCAGGAACCGAATAAATCCACCAGCACCGAGAGCCAAAACGAGAATGATGGTCCAGAACACCAACGAGGACACAAAAACTGAGGCGTCGTAACTGCGGACTCCTGGGGCCATGACGGCCACAAGGAACACGATGCCGAGCGCGAATGCGTGTTTGACGAGACCGCGAGCGACGAAATAGGCAACGACGACCGGCAGAAGCAGGCTGGCGATTCCCAGGAACGTTGTGTCCGTGACGATGAGGTAGGCACCTGCAAAACCCACAGTGGCCACCATGATCCACGGTGAAAATGGGATCGTCAGCATGCCGATGCCAAGCAGGGAAAGCGGGATGAACGGGAACTCAGCGGCCTCAACCTGGGTCGCATCCATGATCCCCAGCCCCACGAGCAGGAGCGCCAGCAGAACAGGGACACCGAATTGCCCGAGTTGGGTGCGCGAACTCAAGCGACGAATCAAGGGCAGGTTCTCCCGTACGTCAGCCATTCGTTGATGGTACTACTTCGCTACGGCCATCTTCGGACACTCGGAAAGCCGCGCACCGGCCGTGTGACTAGCAGGCGCACGACGAAGAAGACTCTTCGGCGTTAACCGTTCGGCTTCACGTTCGAGCAGAGCATCTTGACTTTCCACACCAGGCAGATATTCGGGTAATCAGGTGAGGGCTTTGCCTGCACAGCCGCAGCAGGAGCAACAGTGCCGAACGACAGCATGACAGCTGCCGCGAGCGTCAGGCCGAGTGATTTCTTCATGACCCCTATCATGCCCGTTCGCGTGACCTGAGCCAATACGACTTTCGTCGTATCTCATAGACCGAACATGATGACCGCGCCCTGTGTGGAAACGGCGGATTCTGAGCAAAGCTGCAACATACGCTCCCTCTCAGCTGAACCCAAAAGGCATTCCGACCCGCGCATAGCTACCCCTTTCGGCTTAGCTCACGGCACCAAGGTCCAATAGCGCGGCACCTTGGGTGTTGCAAAGGTTAGACGCACCAAATTGGTCATCTCAGAGGAGAGAACAGTGAAACGACACTTGGTCCACGCTGTGCTGATTGGAGCACTCGCCTTCACCGGCGTGGGAACTGCACTGCCCGCGGCAGCCGGCCCGGCACCGCTCAAGACGGCAGACACCGCCATCCAGGAAAGCCCGGAGGCGCAGAAGGTCAACCCGGTCTTCAGCGACAAAGAGCTGAAGATCATGGCCGAGTCCTCAGGCCGCACTCTCAGCGAACAGCGCGAGTACGTCGAGGCCCAGGCCGAGCAGAACAACGAACTCTACGAGCTCTCGCAGAAGGGCAACGACTTCGACGGCGCATTCTTCAATGAGGACAATGGGCTCGTTGTCCAGGCAGCCGCCGGTTCGACAGAGGCCAAGGCCGCTGAGGCGAAGGGTCTGGAGGTCCGCGACCCGCAGCACGGCGAGAGCAAGCTCAACGAGATCGTTGATGCCCTCAACTCGGTCGATGGAGACCGTTCGGCCATCGCCTCGATCGCCCCGGAGATCATCGACGACCGCGTCGTCATTACCGTCTCCGACGCCGATGCGAAGTCCGCTGTGCTCGACAAGGCCGCCGAGTACGGTGACGCCGTCACCGTCGTCGAAGGCGAGCGCAATATCCTGCACACCACCGCCCGCGGCGGCGACAAGGTCTCCGTGCCCGGCAGCTACTGCTCGGCTGGTTTCCCGGCCTCGACCACCGCCGGCACCAAGGTCATGATCTGGGCCGGTCACTGCGTCGAAGGTCAGCAGAACTTCTCCGTCGGCGGCAGCACCTTCGGCACCTTCGCAGCCACCGCCTTCAAGTCCTACGACGGCAAGCCCGACCGCGACATCGGAGCGATCTACGTCAACGCCGGCAACTCGGTGAGCACGAGCGTCAACACCTACGGCTCGGACTTCGGCATCACCAACGCCGATCGCGGGGCCTGGCAGGCTCCGGTCGGCACCGACATGTGCCGCACCGGCGCAACCTCGGGTGTCACCTGCGGCAAAGTCACCGGCTACAACGCCTCGGTCAACTACTCCGACAACCAGGGCCGCTCGGTGGCCCAGGTCTCCGGTCTCGGCACCTCCTCGGTGTGCACCGCTCCCGGTGACTCCGGCGGCGCTTACACCGCCGGCGGATACGCAGTCGGAATGACCTCCGGCGGACCGTCGAACCAGCGCTGCGGCTTCAACGGCGGATACATGGGAGGCTCCTCCTACTTCCAGCCGGTGCAGGATGCGCTGAACTACTACGGTCTGCGCTACGGCCACCGCTGATCGATCCCCCTGGGCCTCCGCAGGGCTGAACCGGAGGCAGCTACTCACAAAGGTACGGGTGTGGTGACCCGGGGCGCTGGGACGAATCGCATGATTCGTCCCAG
>NZ_JABEMC010000021.1 GCF_013004595.1 Brevibacterium luteolum | reverse complement strand
TGTAGTTCCCCGTGAGGTTGTGAACGCGGTCGGCTGGGGTGAGGCCTCCGATAGCGGTGTGGGCTCGATGCTGATTGTAGTCGTGGAGGAACGTCTCGTAGGCGGCTTCCCGCTCGGCTTCACTGGAGTAGGGCCTGGCGTAGGCCCATTCGACCATCAGGGTCCGGTTGAACCGCTCGGCTTTCCCGTTCGTCTGCGGCCGGCGAGGTCTGGTGCGCTTATGCTTGATGTCTGGGCCGAGAGCTTGTCTGAAGTCGCCGGACCGGTAGCAGGACCCGTTGTCGGTCATCACCGCCTCCACGGTGACGCCGATGGTGTCGAAGAAGGCGTTCGCCCGGTTCCAGAAGCCGGCGGCGGTGTGTTTCTTCTCGTCGTCGAGGATCTCGGAGTACACCAGCCGGGAGTGGTCATCGACGGCGTGGTGCAGGTACCGATACCCGCGTGATGGGGACGCCTTCGCGCGGGCCGCCTTGGTGCGGGCCGACTGCGCCCGCAGGTCCTGGACTGAACCGCGGCCGTGAGCCCGCCAGCCGCCGCCGTCGGGGATCCGGCCCAGCTTCTTGACGTCGACGTGGACCAGCTGCCCGGGAGCATCGACCTCGTAGCGGTGCGGTTGTGGTCGCCGCACCGGCAGCCCGGTGGCCTGATCGATGCACTCCAGCTTCGGCATCCGGTAGCGGGCCAGCACCCGTCCCACCGTCGACCGCGGGATGCCCAGGTGGTAGCCGATGCGGTGCGGACCCCACCGCTTGGTGAACCGCATGGCGATGATCCGCCGTTCGGTGCGCTGCGCCAGCCGGTGCGGGCTGCGGTGCGGACGGCTGGAGCGATCCTGCAGCCCGGCCCCGGATCGGTGGCGGCGCACCCAGCGGGACACGGTGGCCGGGGAGACCTGGAACCGTTCGGCCACGCGGCGCTGGGACCAGCCGGCCTCAACAACCAGGGCGACCATCCGGCGCCTACCCTCGACGGTCATCGGTGCATTACGGTGAGTCATGGAAGACCTCCGGTTCGAGTGAGTGTGGTTACCCACTTCGATATCGGAGGTCTTCTTTCACCTCAAATCCCGATCACAACCTCCCGAGGAAGTACA
>NZ_JABEMC010000020.1 GCF_013004595.1 Brevibacterium luteolum | reverse complement strand
TGGATCGCCCCGGGTCTGGTGGAGGGTTTGATCTAACCGAGAGGATAGGAACATGCCCGCACCGAGTAAGTACCCTGCAGAAGTCCGTGACCGTGCTGTGCGTATGGTCAACGAGAAGCTGGCCTGCGAACCCGCACTGGCTGTGAGTGCCGCGTGCCGGCTGGTCGGTGAACAGGTCGGAATCAACAAGAACACCCTCCGTAATTGGGTGAAGCAAAACCATGTGGATTCCGGTAAAGCGCCAGGAATGACGAGCGATGACAAACAACGCATCACGGACTTGGAAAAGGAAGTTCGAGAACTGCGCCGGGCTAATGAGATCCTGCGGAAAGCGAGTGCGTATTTTGCCCAGGCGGAGCTCGACCGCCGCTGACAGATATCGATGGTTTCATCGATGATCATCGCCATGAGTTCGGAGTCGAGCCGATCTGTCGAACACTGTCTCAGACAGGTGTACAGGTCGCTGCGAGCTCGTATTACGCGAGAAAGACGAGACCGGCCTCAGCCCGGAAACAAGCTGACGCGAAATGGGATGATCGGATTCGGAAAGTGCATTCTGACAATCGTGGATTGTTCGGAGCACGGAAAGTGTGGGTGATGCTGCGCCGGCTCTACCCGAACGAGCCGATCGCCAGGTGCACGGTCGAACGCCGTATGCGCGCCCTGGGGCTGGCCGGGGTGTCCAATGCCCGGTCGACGACTACGACACGGCAGACCAAGACCGCTTCGTATCCGGGTGACCTCGTCCAGCGGGATTTCACCGCAGATACTCCTGATACTCGCTGGGTCGCCGATATCACCTATGTGCCGACATGGACTGGTTTCTCCTATGTCGCTTTCGTCACGGATCTGTTTTCCCGAATGATTGTTGGGTGGCGAGTCGACACGACTCTACGAACCGATTTGGCGCTGGATGCTCTGGAACACGCGTTATGGGAAAGGAAACGAAAGAACAGGAGCATCGACCAGTTAATTCATCATTCGGACAAGGGGAGCCAGTATGTTTCCATTGCTTATACAGAGCGTCTACGTGAAGCTGGAATAGAAGCCTCGGTCGGTTCGATTGGAGATTCTTATGATAATGCCGCAGCAGAAGCGCTGAATAAACTATATAAGAAAGAGGTGGTGTGGCGCGAGGGCCCGTGGACCGGTCGTGATGCTGTGGAATTCGCGACTTTGGAATGGGTTCATTGGTATAACCACACTCGCCCGCATTCGTACTGCGGAGACCTCGCTCCAGCGCAGTTCGAGGAACACTACTACACTGAAACCAGTCGGCCAGAGGTGGCTGACGTACCGCTATGAGCTCTCCACCGAACTCAGGGCGATCCA
>NZ_JABEMC010000002.1 GCF_013004595.1 Brevibacterium luteolum | reverse complement strand
GAAGACCGGACAGGGTTCGGGGTCGTTCCCCAAGAGCTGGGTCGATTTCAACGTCAAGACCGGACAGGCCCAGTACTGGTTCACCTCCGGAGGCGCAGCCGACGCACGCAAACCCGCCACCGAGATCCGCGTGAGCTTCACCGGCACTGCCCCGGACAACCCGCCGCCCGATGACGATCCGACAGATCCCCCGGCTGAGGACCCCGAGCCCAGCCCGCCGCCGAGCCGGAAGCCCGAGGACACCTCGGGAACGGGTGAGGCGACGATGTTCTGGCCGGTCAACGCCGAGACCAGTGCCGGCGGGTTCGCCCCGGGCACCTGCAACTTCATGTCCGCCGGAGTCTCCCCCGACAGCGGCGGAACGAAGGTGTGGGATGCTCCGGGCCGGTTCTACAAGCCCAGCGACGGCAATGTGCGCATTGAGAAGCCCGATCGCTCGGGCACCTTCCACACCGCCACCTGGGAGAACAAATGCGATGACCGCAACGGCAAGCGAGTGGTGGCCAACGACAAGAACTCCCAGCACGAATCGCGTGTCGTCATCGCCAAAGGCGCAGCCGACGCCGGCGACGGCGGCATCACCGCCAGCTGGAAGGGCGGTTTCACGATCGTGTTCTACTCCGGGATGACGTACTGGTCGATCTCCGATCCGCAGTTGAAGGTCGCTGCCGACGGCAGCGGTGAGCTCATCGGCACCGCCTCCGGCTTCGCCGCCGATATGGACGACCTGTCGAAATGGGAGCCGATCACACCCGAGACGATCACGATGGCGACGTTCAGCGGCGTCGACGTCGCCAAGGCGATCGCCGACGGCGGCTTCACCGTCACCCCGGACTTCGCCGGGGTCAGAGCACCGGTGGACAACCAGGATCGCAGCAGCCCCGGATGGGGGTCGTTCCCGGCCAGCTGGGTGAAGTTCAACCAGAAGACCGGCCAGCACTCCTATTGGTACACCTCCGGCGGGATCGCCGATCCGCGCAAACCGGCCGCACCGCTGACGATCGCGCTCACGGCCGACTATCAGCCGCCGGCGGCAGACTATGCCGGAGCCAGCGCCGACGGTGCCGGCGGCACTGCCGACCCCGGTGGGTCGGCCGGACCCGGCGGCGGGTCGGCCGGCGGCCCAGCCGGCGGCGCAGCACCGGCGGGCAAGGCGGCGCCGCCCGCACAGACCGAGGACGTCACGGCGTTCGCCCCCAGCGCGGCTGAGGCGCGGGCTGGCCGCGGGGTCACCGGTCTGAGCTGGCAGGACTGGGCGTTCGGCGGCGGAACCGTGGCAGCCGCGCTGGCCGGAACGTCCGGCATCGGCTGGCTGCTGCGCAGGCGCATCGGCCTCGATCCGGGCACGTGGCGGTGAATCCGCACCTGGCGCCCAAGCAGTCCACCGACCCCGCTGCCGCCCTCACCGAAACCAAGGAGACATCATGACGACCACCACCCCCACCTCGGGAACGGCGACCTTCTCCCAGCGACTGCGCGAGGAGACGATGCGCCCGCACCGCGCGGCCGAATCCGAGCGCTTCATCGTCGAGCTCATGGCCGGCCGGCTCGACCGTGATGCGTACTGCTCGCTGCTCGAGCAGTACGCGGTGCTGTATCCGATGCTCGAAGTCAGCGTCCGCGAGCACACCGGCGACGGACTGCTGGCCGCTTTCGACCATCCGGGTCTGGCCCGCACCGAGGCGATCAACGCCGACCTCGATGCGCTCTGCGGCGCCGATCGGCTGCCGCCCCTGGCGCTGCCGGCGACCCGCGCGCTGGCGGAGCGGATCGGCTCCGGGCTGCCGGCCGAACGGCTGCTGGCCCACCACTACCTGCGCTACCTCGGCGATCTCTCCGGCGGTCTGGCGATCGGGCGGCTTGTCAGCCGGCACTACGGAATCGGGCCGGAGGCGCTGTCGATGTGGAGCTTCGCCGGGATCGACAAGCCCAAGCTGTTCAAGGACGCCTACCGGGCCAGTCTGGATGCCGCGCCGTTGAGTCCGGTGCAGCAGGATGCGCTCATCGATGAGGCGGCGATCGGCTACCGGATGAACCAGGCGATCTTCCGCGAACTCGGGGAGCTGTACGAGTTCCCAGCCTGAGCGCGCTGGCCGCCGCAGGTGAGCCCGCCGGTGGGGCGGCTGCCATTAGGATTGCCGCATGACCCTGGGCATCGTGGCAGCGACCCTCGCTGCCGTCTTCCTCGGCGCCACCCTGCAGCGGCTGTCGGGAACCGGCGTCGGCCTCGTCGTCGCCCCGGTGCTGGCGCTGCTCATGGGCCCGGCGCTGGGGGTGTTCATGGCGAATGCGACGACGATGCTCTCCGGCACCATCATCATGCTCGCCGTTCTCAAGGACGTCGACTGGCGCCGCTACCTCATCTTCCTCCCTGCCGGGATCCTCGGCGCGATCCCAGCCGCCCTGCTCGTCCGCGAGCTCTCAGCGGCCTGGCTCAACATCGTCATCGGCCTCGTCGTGCTCGCTGCCCTCGCCCTGACCTTCGGAACCCCGCGCGTTCCGCACATCCGCTCTGGCTGGCTCGCCGCCGCCGGCGGGGCAGCCGGTGCGTTCCTCAACACCTCAGCAGGCGTTGCCGCGCCCGGCATGGTCATCTACGCGAAATTCGCGCGCTGGCCGCAGCGTTCGTTCGCCGCGACGATGCAGCCGACGTTCGCGACCTTCGGGGCGCTGTCGGTCGGCTCGAAGCTCGCAGTCGGGGCGATGGCGATCTCCCAGCTGCCGCCGTGGTGGATCTTCCCGGTCATCTTCGCCGCCGTGGGCCTGGGCATCATCGCCGGCGGCCGGCTCGCCAGGCTCGTGACCGCCGAGGCGGCCCGCAGGCTGGCGATCTCGCTCGCCGGCGCCGGGGCCGCCGTCGCGCTCGTGCGCGGGCTTGTCATGCTCGCCGGCTGAACCGCCGCAGGTGAGGCGGTCGGAGCCGCGCCGACGCATCCGTGCCGGTGCGCCAAGGTCTCCGTGCCGGTGCGTGAATGCCGCAGGCGGGCAGACGCTCCCTCGTCTGCCCGCCTGATGTGCGGTTTCAGCTGAGTGCGGCTCAGATCTTCCGGTCGGGGTCGTCGAGCGCGTCGACGTCGACTCCGCGCTTGCGCTGGGCGCTGCGGAAGCCCGTGCGCACGCGCTTGCGGTGCTCGCGGGCCTTGTGGCGGCGGGTCTTCTCCCGCTCGACCTGCTCAGGGGTGGGCTCGTGGTCACGCAGACCGACCTGCAGGTCCTCGGGCACCTCGCGCATGGTGCCGACGACGGCCTTCTTCTTGTGCCGCAGGATCTCCAGGCGCACGAGCTTGGACAGGAAGTACAGGCCCAGCAGGTTCGGCACGGCCATGAGGAACAGGGTCGCATCGGAGAAGGCGACGACGCTGTCGAGCGAGACGGCCGAACCGACGACGACGGCAGCGACCCACACGAACTGGAAGATCTTGTCGGCCACAGCCGAGTTCTTCGTCAGGTAGCCCAGCGCCTTCTGTCCGTAGTAGGCGTAGGACAGCACCGTCGAGAAGCCGAAGAGCACCACGGCAACGGTCAGCAGGTACGGGAACCACGCCGAGACGGTTGCGAACGCCTGGCTGGTCAGCGCCACACCGGCACCGGTGGAGCCGTCACCGGCATCAGCCTGGTAGAGACCGGTGGTGATGATCGCCAGGGCGGTGAGCGTACAGATGATGACGGAGTCGACCAGCGGCTCCCACATCGCGGTGAAGCCCTCAGTGGCCGGCTCATCGGTCTTGACCGCCGAGTGGGCCATGCCGGCGGTGCCGACACCGCCGACGTTGGAGAACAGCGCACGCTGGATGCCGACGATCGCCACACCGACGATGCCGCCGGTCACGCCCTCACCGGTGAAGGCGCCTTCGATCATGAGCCAGAAGGCGTGCGGGATGGCGGTGACGTTCATCGCGAGGATGATGAGCACACTTGCGGTGTAGAGGATCGCCATCGCCGGGGTGATCGCCGAGGTCCATTCGGCGATCTTCTTGATGCCGCCGATGATGACGAAGCCGGCCACGAGCGCCATGACGAGGCCGATGAGCCACAGCTTGTCGGCCAGGAAGCTGGAGTCACCGCCGGTGGAGTCGACGATGATCGCTGCGACCTGGTTGGCCTGGAACAGGTTGCCGGCGCCGAACACACCGATGAGGGTGGTGAGGGCGTAGAACACAGCGAGGAACTTGCCCAGCCGCGGCCAGCCGACCTCGGCCAGGCCCTCACACAGGTAGTACATCGGCCCGCCCGAGGTGGTGCCGTCACCGGCGATCTGGCGGTACTTCACACCGAGGGTCGCCTCAGCCATCTTCATCGACATGGCGAGCAGACCGAAGATGATGATCCACAGTGCCGCACCCGGCCCGCCGATCGTGATCGCCACGGCCACACCGGCGATGTTGCCCAGCCCGACGGTGCCGGAGAGCTCGGTGGCCAGGGCCTGGAAGGACGAAACCTCACCGGGGTCGGTCTTGCGGGTGAACTTGCCGCGGATGACCTTGAGGGAGTGCCCCAGTCCGGTGATCGGCTGGAAGCGCAGGAAGACCGTGAGGAAGATCGCTCCGACCATGAGCCACACGACGATGATCGGCAGTCCGACGCCGAAGATCGGAATCTCGTAGAAGACGATGAATGACAGCCATTCGGCGAATGGGGCGAAGAGACCGTCGATGAACTGGTCAACGGAGGAGCTGGACTGGTCAGCCGCTCCGGCGAGAACGGCAGGTGGAGCAATCATATTCATGTTGTCGGGCGCGTGGTAGACGTACGGCCAAAGGGTCGGTTCGGCTGCGGCGCCAGTGTGCAGAGTAACAACTCAGTCATTGCCAATCCAATGCTCAGAGTCAAAACGTCACCGCTTCGTGACGCGGAATGCGGCAGTTTCAGGACTGGCCGGGTTCATCTGCGGCGTTCCGCTGGACCCGTCACCCCCGCCGTTCCACCGCTGCGGCAGCACCGCCGTCATCGGCTGCGCAGCGGTGATCACCTGCGCAGATAGTCGACGAACGCCGCCGCCAGCGGGGCCATTGCGGCCTCCACCTCGGGCTCGGCGTTCGCAATCTCCGCAAGCACCTGCTCGCGTGCCCTGCCGCACCACACCGGCATCGACACGTGCTGCCCCCAGCTGCGCGCCTGCGATCCCGTGGTTTCGGGATGGAACTGGGTGCCCCACGCCTGACCGATCCGGAACGCCTGCACAGGTGCGTCGGTGCCGTCGACGAGGTGGACCGCGCCCGGCGGCAGGCCCATCTCCTCCTGGTGCCACAGGACCACAGGCGCCGAGGCGGGCATCGCTGAGAAGACCGGGTCGTCTGCGGCTTCGGGCCGGGCGGCGACGATGTACGCCCCGACCTGCGGGACGCGGCGGCGGCGCAGCTGCCCGCCGGTGGCTGCGGCGAGCAGCTCGCCGCCCAGGCAGATGTTGAAGCTGGGGAATGCACCTTCGGCTGAGGCGGCGAGCAGGCTGCGCACATGCGGGAACCACGGGTTGTCCTCATCATCGAGCGGGCCGGCGGCTCCGCCGAGGACGATGAGGGCGTCGTAGGCGGCGCGCAGCGCAGCGGCATCGGCAGGCAGCGACGGGCCGGGGTCGGCATGTTCGGACCCGAGGTAGGGGCGGGCGACGATGAGCTCGGCACCTGCGCGTTCGAGCCAGTCGCCGAAGCGCCGGGCATCCGTGCCGGCTTCGTGTTCGATGACGAGGATCCGCAGTGACATGTCTCCACAGTAGCGCCCGGGGCAGCATTCATCGGCAGGTCGTGGGCACCCTTCTGACGTCAGCCGGCCGGCAGCGCAGACGGGGCTCCCCTCCAGATGAAGGGGAGCCCCGCTGGCAGTTCAGCTCAGCGCTGTGCCGCAGAGATCACTCGGCGACGTAGTACATGCGCTTGTTGACGAACTCGTCCATGCCCAGCGGGCCGAGTTCGCGGCCGAAGCCGGAGCGCTTGACGCCGCCGAAGGGCACCTCGGCGCCCTCCCCGGCTGGGGTGTTGACGTTCGACATGCCGACGTCGAGCTGCTGGGCGATCTTCTCCGCCCGGGCCTTGTCCTTGGAGAACACCGCGCCGCCGAGCCCGAAGTCGGTGTCGTTGGCCAGCGTGAGCGCCTCCTCATCAGAGGACACCTTGTACACGACGGCGACGGGTCCGAAGAGCTCCTCGCGGTAGGCCTCCATGTCGCTGGTGACATCGGTGATGACGGTCGGTGCGTAGTAGGCGCCGTCGCCGCGCGTGCCGCCGGCGCGCAGCGTCGCGCCGTCCTTGACGGCCTGCTGGACCTGCGCATCGAGCCGATCAGCGGCCTCCTTCGACGACAGCGGCGTGTAGGTTGTCTCGTAGTCATCGCCCGGCCCGCCGGGTCTCATGCCCTCAGCGAGGCTCGTGAGCTCGGAGACGAACTCGTCGTAGATGTCGTCCATGACGATCATCCGCTTGTTCGAGTTGCAGGCCTGGCCGGTGTTGTACATCCGGGTCTCCCAGGCGGTCTTCGCCGCTTCCTTGACGTCATCGGTGTCGAGGATGACGTACGGGTCGGAACCGCCGAGTTCGAGCACGGCCTTCTTCAGGTGCTTGCCGGCCAGCGCACCGACGACGGAGCCGGCCCGTTCGGAGCCGGTCAGCGAGACGCCCTGCACGCGCGGGTCGGCGATGATCTCGGCGATCTGGTCGTGGCTGGCGAAGAGGTTGTTGTACACGCCTGCCGGCACGCCAGCGTCGTCCATGATCTGCTGGATCGCCTGGGCTGAGCGCGGGCAGATCTCGGCGTGTTTGAGGATGATGGTGTTGCCGAGCATGAAGTTCGGGGCGGCGAAGCGGGCGACCTGGTAGTAGGGGAAGTTCCAGGGCATGATGCCCAGCAGCACACCGATCGGGCGGCGTTCGACGTAGGCCTTGCCCTCGGAGAAGGTCGGGATCTCCTGGTCAGCGGCCAGCGTGGGGCCGTTGTCGGCGAAGTAGTTGAAGATGTCGGTGCAGTATTCGGCTTCCTCAACGCCTTCGGGCAACGGTTTGCCCATTTCGTCGGCGATGATCTGGGCGAGCTCGTCCTTGCGCTCGGTGAAGAGCTCGGCAACGCGCTTGACGATTTTCCCGCGCTCCTCGATCGGCATCTCGCGCCACGACTGGTAGGCGGTGTGGGCGCGGTCGAGGGCGGTGTCGACGTCGGCCTGGCTGGCGGTGTCGAAGGTCTCGACGATCTCGCCGGTGGCGGGATTCTGCACGCGGTATCCTGCGCTGCTCATGGGGTGTCCTTTCTGTTCGGCCGCGCCCGAGGTGCCGGGCGCGTGGATCTGTCGGGGTCGGGTGAAATGGGCTGAAGGTGGTCGAGTCAAGTGCCGGTGTGGTCGGTGTCGGGAAAGCCGAGGGCGTCGGCCATCGCCTGCCGGATCTCCGGGTACCGGAACCGGTAGCCGAGCTCGTCGAGCCGGGTGGGCACCACCCGCTGGTCGGCGAGCACGAGCTCCTGGGCCGCCTGCTTGCCCAGCAGCATCTCGGGACCCAGGCGCGGAGTCGGCACAAGCGCCGGCATCGAGGCCAGCCCGGCGAGCGCCTGAGCGAACTCGGCCTGGCGCACCGGCTGTGGGGCCGCGGCGTTGACCGGCCCGCTCATGGTCGGGTCGACGGCGGCACGGGCGTAGATGCGGGCGATGTCGTCGAGCGAGATCCACGACATCCACTGCTGGCCGGTGCCGATCCGCCCGCCGAGGCCGCAGAGGTACAGCGGCAGCTGCAGGCGCAGCGGTCCTGACAGGGCGGTGAGCACCTGGGCGGTGCGCACCGACACCCAGCGCACGCCGAGCGCTTCGGCCTTCGCAGCCTCTTCTTCCCAGGCACGGCACACCTCGGCGAGGAACCCGCCGCCGGAACCGGCGTCTTCGCTGAGCTCTTCGTCGCCGCGGTCGTAGCCGTAGTAGCCGATCGCCGAGGCGCAGATGAACGCCTCGGGTCGGCGGGTCTCCGACAGCTGCTCCATGGTGAGCACGATGAGCTTCGTCGAATCGCGCCGCGAGCGCATGATCCGATCCTTGGCCGCCGGTGAGAAGCGGGTGCCGATGGTCGCGCCGCCTAGGTGGATGACGACGTCGGCCCAGGCGAGTGCGTTGGGGTCGAGGATGCCGAGGTCGGGGTTCCATTTGACCTCGGAGTCCTTCCACGGGGTGTCGCGCACCAGTGTGCGCACCTCGTGTCCACCGGTCGACAGGAGGGCGGCGACCTGTGAGCCGACGGTGCCTGAGGCACCAGCAATGAGGACCTTCTTCCGCTCCGGCCCGCCGATCGCGGTGAGCTCATCCTGGTAGGCGAGATCGGCGAGCAGCCGTTCGCTGCGGGCGTTGAAGATCGCCCGCAGCGTCGGTTCCATCGCGGCCGCGTCGATCTCGGTCGCGCCGGGCAGGATGCCGGGAGCGAAGCTGTAGTCGATGTGGTCGTCGATCCGGGTGAAGGCCGAGCCGACGGATTCAGCGCCGGTCACCTCGGTGAAGGTGTGGGTGTGCTCCCAGGAGCTCAGCGGACCCCGCACCTGCCGGTCGATGAAGGAGTGCTCACTCGGCCCGGCGGCGTGTTCGACGGAGAAGGGGGTGCGCACGAGCCCGTGCGTGCCGGGCAGGGTGATCTTCATCGACGCCTGCGAGCCCGGCGTCAGGGGCTCGGCCTCCTGTTCGATCTGCATCGCCCATTCCGGGCTCAGCCGGGTCAGCGCCCCGGGCCGTCGATGCCAATCGAAGACGGTGTGCAGAGGATGCGGAACGACCAGCGAACTCGTGAAGACTGCCATAGTCCTACTCTCTCAGGAGAACCTGGCAGCCAGCACAGTCCCGGCGGACCCAGCCGCGGCGGACCCCGCCGTGGCCGACCCAGTCGCGGCGGATGCTATGAGTCAAAGCCGACCCCGAATGCGTCGAGCGTCTTGAGCAGCGGGCCGCGCCTGCCTTCGTTCTCGTCGGACTTGATGAGCGCGCGGGTCGTCATCTTCGCTCCGGCCCACATGAACGGCTCAGGTGGGAACGGCAGCGGCTTCTTCTTCACCATCTCCAGTTCGGTCAGCTCAGTCGGCTCACCGGTGAGCAGATCGAGCATGACGGTACCGGCGAACCGGGAGGCCCCGACGCCGAGGCCGGTGAACCCGGCGGCGTAGGCGACCTTGCCCGCATAGGCGGTGTCGAAGAAGGAGAAGAACCGAGTGCAGGTGTCGATCGCCCCGCCCCAGGCGTGGGTGAAGCGGATGCCGGTGGCCTGCGGGAAGGTCTCGAAGAAGTGCCGGGCGAGAGTTTCGAAGGTCTCCTGCCGGGTGTCGAAGCGACTGGAGACGCGCCGACCGTAGTAGTACACGGCGTCCCAGCCGCCGAACAGGATCCGGCCGTCGACGGTGCGCCGGTAGTAGTGGAACCGGTTGGCCGAGTCGGCCAGGCCCTCCCTGCCGTTCCAGCCGATCGCCGCCCACTGCTCATCGCTGAGCGGTTCGGTCATGAGTGCGTAGTCGTATACCGGTGCGGTGTGCCATTTGACCCGCTTGAGCAGTGCGGGGAACGCGTTCGTGCCGAGTGCTGCGCGCCCGGCGGTGAGTGTGCCGGCGTCAGTGGTCAGCGTGACGGTGTCCCCGCTGTCGGTGAGCCTGCGCACGATGGTGTTCTCGTACACTTCGACGCCGAGCTCACGGCAGACGCGCAGCAGCTCCCAGCACAGTCTGGCCGGGTTGATGATCGCGCACTCCCGATCAAGCCGCAGCCCGCCCAGATAGGTCGGGGAGTCGATGCGCTCGCGCAGCTCCTCGCCGTCGAGGTAGACCTCGCCTTCTTCCGGATTGTGCGCCTGACGCAGGCTGGGGATCTGGTAGTCCTCGGTGGCGATCTGGATGAGCCCGGAGCGCTCGAAGTCGCAGTCGAGCCCGTAGCGGGCGACAGCATCTTCGATCGCGTCGAGGTTCTCGTAGCCGAGCCGGCTGAGCTCGTCGTTCTCCTCCGGCAGGTGCTTGACGCCGTTCTCGTGGCCATGGGTGAGGCTGGCTTCGCAGAACCCGCCGTTGCGCCCGGAGGCGGCCCAGCCGATACGGCCGCCTTCCAGCAGCACGACGTGCCGACCGGGGTCGCGCTCCTTGGCCTGCAGGGCCGTCCACAGACCGGTGAACCCGCCGCCGACGACGGCGAGATCGCAGGTGCGGTCTCCGACTAGGGCGGGGCCCGCCTCGGGCCTGGCGGGGTCATCGAGCCAGTATGGGACGTGCGAGACGCCGGCGAGGCTCGAGGAGATCATCTCAGGGGTGATGGACATGGCTACCTCACGATGGTTTTGACGATGTCGGTGGATGATTCGCCCGAGCGGCGCAGCACGAGGCCGACAAGTGCGAGGGCGATGAGGGTCAGCAGCAGCATCACCGTCGAGATCGCGGCGACCTCTGGGCGCAGCGCCACGCGCACGGCGGAGAAGATGTAGACCGGCCAGGGCGTGTAGCCGGGCTGCTGGACGAAGCTGGAGAGGATCGTGTTGTCGAGGCTGAGGGTGAACGACATGAGCGCACCGGCCATCACGCCGGGGGCGGCGATCGGCAGGGTGACCCGGCGGAAGGTCGTCCACGGGGTCGCCCCGAGGTCGGCGCTGGCCTCCTGCAGGGAGGTGTCGACGCCGGCCATGCGGGCGCGGACGATGAAGGTCACGACGGCCACGGAGAACATCGCATGGGACACGATGAGGCGCACAAGCCCGTTGTTGAACCAGGTGAGGTCCGCGTCCACGCCGAGGGTGACGAACCACGGCAGGAACGAGATGCCGTCGACGATCTCCGGGGTCACGAGCGTGGTCGCCAGCAGTCCGGTCAGGCCGAGGGCCCACCAGGTGCCGAGCCTGGCGCGGGCGAGCGCGATGCCGCCGAGGGTGCCGAGCACGGTGGCCAGCAGCGCAGAGCCGACGGCGGCCTGCAGGCTGGTGATGACCGAGGAGACGATGACGTCGTTGTTGATGCCCGAGATGTAGGCGTCGAAGCCGAATCCCTGCCAGGAGGCGAGGATGCGCCCGGTGTTGAAGGAGTAGGCGACGATGACGGCGATCGGGGCGAAGAGGTAGATGAAGACGAGCACACCCCACAGGGTGAACCCGAGGTCGCGGGCCTGACGTCTCATGCGCGGCTCCCTTCGCTCACGGCCGGCTCGGGCGGGGTGATGCGCACCGAGTTCAGCCTCTCCATCAGTGAGCGCAGCCCCCACAGCAGCAGCCCGCCGAGCGCGACGACGATAAGGGTGGCGAGCATGAGGATGACGGCCATCGCCGCGCCGAGTGCCCAGTTCTGGGCGGTGTTGAACTGGTTGGCGATAAGCTGGCCGGCCATCGAGCCGCTCGCTCCGCCGAGCACGGTGGCGGTGACGTAGTCGCCGTTGAGCGGGATGAACACGAGCAGGCAGCCGGAGACCACGCCGGGCATGGCCAGCGGCAGGGTGACGGTGAAGAAGGTCTTCCAGGGTCCGGCGCCGAGGTCGTAGCTGGCTTCGCGCAGGTGCCGTCCGGCTGCGTCCATGGCCACGAACAGCGGCAGGATCATGAGCGGCAGGTAGTTGTAGACCACGCCGATCTGCACGGCGGTGCGGGTGTAGAGGATGTCGAGGCCTCCGTCGGATAAGCCGATGGCCTGGAGGGTCTTGGAGACGAAGCCCTCGTTGGAGAGCATGATCTGCCAGCCGAGGGTGCGCACGAGGAAGTTCGTCCAGAACGGCACCATCACCAGCGCCAGCAGCAGTCCGCGCCGTTCGGGCCGGACTTTGACGGCCAGCCAGTAGGCGAACGGGATGGAGATGAGCAGGCAGATGATGGTGCCGACGATCGAGATCCGCAAAGTGGCGAGGAACGTCGCCAGGGATGAGGAGGTCAAGGCTTCGGAGTAGCGGTCGAAGCTCAGCTGCTCCATCGACACGGTGGTGAATTCGTCGGGCTTGTACCCGAAGCTGTACCAGAGTACGAGGGCGACGGGGATGACGAAGAAGAACACGACGTAGGCCCAGGTGGGGAACGCGAGCGCTCCGGGGCCGAGGATGCGGGCGGCGAAGCGCTTCATGCTGAACTCCTCGTCTGTGCGGCGGTGTAGATCTCAACCCGCGGCTGGATGCCGGCCCCTTCTTCGGAGGGCACGAGCCGGTCGAGGATCTCCTGTTCGGGGAAGATGATGTCGGGGAAGTCGAAGTCGGCGGCTTCCTCCTTCAGGCCCTGGGTGCCGACGTGGTAGCCGATGTAGTCGACGTTGCGCAGCGCGGCGTCAGGGCTGATCATGTGGTTGATGAAGGCGTAGGCGGCATCCGGGTGCGGGGCGCCGGTGGCCAGGCACCAGTTGTCCATCCACAGGTTGGCGACCGGGGTCGGGAAGACGAACTGCCACCGGTCCGGGTCATCGGATTCGAGCAGTCCCTGCCGGGCGTCGCCGTTGAAGGCGTGCAGCAGGCTCAGCCCGCCCTGGGTCATGCCCTGGGCGGCGTTGCCCATATAGGCGCGCACATGCGGGGCGATGTCGTCGACGACGATCGTCTTGGCTTTCTCCAGGATCGCCTCGTCGACGGTGTTGACGTCCTCGCCCATCGAGGCGAGGGCGATCGCGGTGAGCTCCCAGGGGTCTTCGAGGATCGCGGTCGAGCCGGAGGCGTCTGTGCCGGCGGCGTCGATGAAGTCCTGCCAGCTGGTCAGCTCCCGGTCGATGACGGTGCGGTCGTAGACGTAGCCGGTGGTGCCCCAGGCCTTGCAGATCGAGTACCGGTTCTCCGGGTCGAACTCCTGGTGGATGAAGTTCGGGTCCATGTTCGCAAAGTTCGGGATCCGCGTCAGGTCGAGCGGCTGGATGAGGTCGTGTTCGATCATCTGCTGCACCCGCGAGCCGGTCGGCACGACGATGTCGTAGCCGGAGGTGCCGCGGGTGCCGGCGAGTTTGGCCATCAGCTCGTCGTTCGAGCCGTAGGAGTCGACCTGCACGCGCACGCCGGCGGTGTCGCTGAATTCGCTGATGATCTCGGGGTCGTCGTAGTCGCCCCATGAGTACAGGTTGAGCTTCGCCTCGATCTCGCCGTCGGCCGGCGGGGAGCTGGCCATCCGGCCGGTCTGCCCGCAGGCGCTGAGCCCGGCCAGCCCGGCCAGTCCCACGCCGGTGAGGAAGGCCCGCCGGCTCGGACCGGCAGCGCTCAGCAGCTGCCGGCGGATGCGCGGGGCCTCGGAGCGGGGTGCGAGGAAGCGCACGCGGTGGTTGCGCTCAGCCATCGCAGAACACCTGCGCCTGGTTGCGTCCCCATGACAGCCGCACCCGGGCACCGGGCCCGAGGTGGTCGCTCGTGAGTGCCGGGACGCGGGCGAGGACTTCATGGCCGTCGCGCAGCCGGACGATGTACTGCACGACGTCGCCGAGGAAGGACACCCCGACGATCTCGCCGTCGACGGCATCGGTGAGCTCCCTGCTGTCACCGCCGGCCGCACTGCCGCTGCCGGCTCTGCTGTCGCTGCCGCCCCTGCTGTCACCGCTGGCCGTGCTGTCGCTGCCGGCGGTGTCGAGCGGGGTGACGTCGATGATCTCCGGGCGCACGGCCGCCTCAACGGATCCGCCGGGCTTCGCCTCTGGTCCCAGCAGTCCGGCCGGCACGGTGATGAGGGAGCGGGCGGTGCGCAGCACGGCGGTGTCGCCGTCGATCGAGTCGAGGGTGGCGGAGACGAAGTTCTGCTTGCCGATGAAGCCTGCGACGAACCGGTTGGCGGGCCTGGAGTAGATCTCCTCGGCGGTGCCGACCTGCTGGATCTTCCCGGCGTTGAGCACGACGATCCGGTCGCTCATCGCCAGTGCCTCCTCCTGGTCGTGGGTGACGAAGACGAAGGTCATACCGAGTTCGGCGTGCAGGCGCTTGAGCTCGATCTGCATCTCCTCGCGCAGCTTGCGATCGAGTGCCGACATCGGCTCATCGAGCAGCAGCACCTGCGGCCGATTGACCAGCGCCCGGGCGAGGGCGACACGCTGCTGCTGGCCGCCGGAGAGCTGGTCGGGCTTGCGGTCGGCGAACCCGCCCATCTGCACCAGCCGCAGCGCTTCGATGACGCGCTCGCGGATCTCGGTCTTGGGCACGCGCTTCTGCTTGAGCCCATAGGCGACGTTGTCGGACACGCTCATGTGCGGGAACAGAGCGTAGGACTGGAAGACGGTGTTGACCGGCCGGCGGTGAGCCGGCACGCCGACGAGGTCCTGGCCGGAGAGCAGGATGTGCCCGGTGGTCGGCTCCTCGAAGCCGGCGATCATCCGCAGCAGGGTCGTCTTGCCGCAGCCGGAGGGCCCGAGCAGGGACAGGAACTCCCCGGCCTCGACGGTGAGGTCGAGTTCGCTCAGGGCGGTGTGGCTGCCGAAGCGCTTGGTCACCCCGCGGATCTCCAGCTGCCCGGGGCCCTCGCCGCTGTGGCGGGTGCCCGCGGTGCCGGCCCTGGTGCCGGGAGGCTGTGCGGCGGTGGTCTCGGTGTGCGCGCTCATGCCCGCTCCTTGTCGGTGGTGAAGATGATGTCCTGCCAGTCGCGGTGGGCGTCGGGGCTTTCGTCGATGAGGACGTGTTTGACCTGCGTGTACTCCTCGAAGGAGTACTGCGACATGTCCTTGCCGAATCCGGAGGCCTTGTATCCGCCGTGCGGCATCTCGGAGATGACCGGGATGTGCTCGTTGATCCACACGCAGCCGGCTTCGATCTCGGCTGCCGCGCGCAGCGCCCGGCGGGTCGTGGTCGTCCAGGCGCTGGCGGCCAGCCCATAGACGGTGTCGTTGGCCAGTTCGATCGCCTCGTCATCGTCGTCGAAGGGCATGGCCACGAGCACGGGACCGAAGATCTCCTCGCGCCACACCTCGGCCTCGGTGCCGATGCCGGTGATGAGGGTCGGTGCGTAGTAGACGCTCTCCCCCGCGCCCGAGGCGGTGGCTGGGATCGCACCACCGCACCGGATCCGGGCACCGGCCGCGCGGGCGCGCTCAACGAAGCCGGCGACCCGGTCACGGTGCTCGGTGCTGATGAGGGAGCCGAGGCCGGTGGTCGCATCGTCGGGATCGCCGATGATGACGCCGTTCATGAGCTCGGTGACGCGGGTGCAGAAGTCCTCGAAGATGCTGCGGTGGACGATCGCGCGGGTGGCGGCGGTGCAGTCCTGGCCGCCGTTGATGAGGGAGCCGGCGACTGCGCCGCGGGCTGCGGCTTCGACATCGGCGTCGTCGAAGACGACGAACGGGGCCTTACCGCCGAGCTCGAGGTGGACGCGCGCACCCTTGGCTGCGCACATCTCCATGACCTTCCGGCCGACAGCCGTCGAGCCGGTGAAGGAGGTCATGACGACCCGCGCATCGCGCACTAGCGCCTCTCCGGCGCTCTGGCCGTCGCCTGCGATGACGTTGATGACACCGGGAGGGAAGCCGACTTCGGCGGCGACCTCGGCGAGGATGAGCGAGGTTCCCGGTGTCAGTTCGGAGGTCTTGAGCACGATGGTGTTGCCAGCGGCCACAGCGGGGAAGATCTTCCTGGCCGCCATCTGCAGCGGGTAGTTCCACGGGGCGATCGAGCCGATGACGCCGATCGGCTCCCGCCGGGTCATCGACGTGGAGTTCGGCCAGTAGGAGCCTGCGGCCAGTCCGGTGAGCTGGCGGGCGGCGCCGGCGAAGAACCGGGCGTTGTCGATGCTGCCGGGTATATCGAACTCGGTGGCCAGTCGGATCGACTTGCCCGTCTGGGCCGATTCGAGCTCGGCGAGTTCGGCTGCCCGGGCCTCGAGTCCGGCGGCGAGGGCGAAGAGCAGATCGGAGCGCTCGCCGGGTGTGGTGTTCTTCCAGCCGGGGAAGGCCTCGGCGGCTGCGGTGACGGCTGCGTCGACGTCGGCGGGGCTGGCCAGGCGGTAACGGGCGACCTCTGCCCCGGTGGCCGGTGAGCGGCGGACGAACTCCGGTCCTGTGCCGGGGGTGCGCTGCCCGTTGATGACGTGCATGGGTCTTCGAACCTCCGTGTCGGTGGTGCTGAACTGGGGTCCTGCCCCGGCACAGGTGGTGCCGTGGTGTGAGGCGAGGCACATCAGCGTTTCACCAGAGTAACGACACCTCCCCGCAATGTCTACTGATTTCGTACTCCTGGTCACTCTTGCAAACTGTTTTCGCAATCAGATATGGTACGAACCACTGATTGCATTGTTATGGTGAGTTCTGAAGGAGGCGTCATGACCGCTGAGACCCCTGCGCCGGATACGGAGCTCGATGCCAAGTCGAAGGCGATCATCGAGGCCCTTCAGCAGGACGGCAGGCGCAGCTACGCCGAGATCGGCCGCGACATCGGCATGTCCGAGGCGGCCGTGCGCCAGCGGGTTTCCAAGCTCACCGCAGCCGGGGTCATGCAGATCGTGGCCGTCACCTCTCCCCTGCAGCTGGGCTTTCACCGGCAGGCGATGATCGGGGTGAAGGTCAGCGGAGACATCACTGAGACCGCCGAGATCCTCAGCCAGCTGCCGCAGGTCGACTACACCGTCGTCACCGCTGGGGTCTACGACATCCTCATCGAAGTCGTCTGCGCTGATGACGATGAGCTGCTGGCCCTGCTGCGGCAGCTGCGCTCGATCGAGCATGTCGAATCAACCGAGACGATGATGTACCTCAAGCTCTGGGACCAGAAGTACAACTGGGGCACACGCTAGGAAGTGGAGAACCACGTGGAACAGCACAACCTTCAAACCGGCATCCGCGATCACGTGTGGATGCACATGGCCAATCACAAGCACCTCTTCGAGGGCGGCCGCACCCCGGTCATCACCCACGGCGAGGGCCACCACATCTTCGACGACACCGGCAGAAAGCTCATCGACGGTCTCGCCGGACTGTTCGTCGTTCAGGTCGGCCATGGCCGTGAGGAACTCGCCCAGGCCGCCTACGACCAGACGAAGAAGCTCGGCTTCTTCCCCCTGTGGTCCTACACCCACGAACCGGCCATCCAGCTCTCTGAGCGCCTGGCCGGCTACGCCCCCGGTGACCTCAACCGCGTGTTCCTCACCTCCGGCGGCGGCGACTCGGTCGAGTCGGCGCTCAAGCTGGCGAAGAACTACTTCCGGCTCACCGGCAAGCCCGGCAAGCACAAGGTCATCTCCCGCGCCACCGCCTACCACGGCACTCCGCACGGTGCGCTGAGCGTCACCTCCCTGCCGGATCTGCGCAATCAGTTCGCTCCGCTCGTGCCGGGTGCCCACAAGGTGCCGAACACGAACTTCTACCGTGCCGATGACCGCTTCGCCGGTGATGAGAAGGCCTTCGGCCAGTGGGCAGCCGACCGCATCGCGGAGGCCATCGAGTTCGAGGGCGCCGATTCGGTGGCAGCCGTGTTCCTCGAGCCGGTGCAGAACTCCGGCGGCTGCTTCCCGCCGCCGCCGGGCTATTTCGAGCGGGTGCGCGAGATCTGCGATGAGCATGACGTGCTGCTCGTCTCCGATGAGACGATCTGCGCCTTCGGCCGCATCGGTTCGATGTTCGCCTGCAACGACTTCGACTTCGTCCCCGACATCATCACCTGCGCCAAGGGCATCACCTCCGGCTATGCGCCACTGGGTGCGATGATCGCATCGGATCGTCTGTTCGAGCCCTTCGGCAAGGGCGGGGAGACCTTCTACCACGGTTACACCTTCGGCGGTCACCCCGTTGCCTGCCACGTCGCGATGGCCAATCTCGACATCTTCGAAAGCGAAGAGCTCAACACCCGGGTCGCCACGAACGCACCGACGTTCCGCAAGACCCTGGAGAAGCTGCTCGACCTTCCGATCGTCGGCGATGTGCGCGGCGAGGGCTACTTCTACGGCATCGAGCTGGTCAAGGATCAGGCGACGAAGGAGACCTTCACCGCTGAGGAGTGCGAGCGCGTCCTCAAGGGCTTCGTCTCCTCTGCACTGTACGAGCGCGGCCTGTACTGCCGCGCCGATGACCGCGGCGAACCGGTCATCCAGCTCTCCCCGCCGCTGACCTGCGGCCCGGAAGACTTCGAGGAGATGGAGCAGATCATCCGCTCGGTGCTCACCGACGCGTGGGAGCTGATCTGAAGCGCAGATACGAAAGGGTCGGGGCAGCTGCAGGAGCTGCCCCGACCGCCATCACGAGCAGAGTGATTCTGCCGGTGACGTCTGAGTTCACCGAGCGAGGAACTCCCGAGTCCTGGCGTGCTGGGGGTGATCAAGCACGTCTTCAGGTGGCCCCTGCTCAACGATGACACCGCCGTCGATGAAGATCACGCGATCTGCTGCTTCTCTGGCGAACGAGATCTCATGGGTGACGACCACCATCGTCAGTCCTCCGTCGGCTAGTGTGCGCATCGTCGAGAGCACCTCGCCGACGAGCTCGGGGTCGAGAGCCGAGGTCGGCTCGTCGAAGAGCACGAGTGCTGGGTCCATCGCCAATGCGCGAGCGATCGCGACCCGTTGCTGCTGTCCTCCCGAAAGCTGCTCCGGATAGGCCTTCTCTCGCCCAGCCAGCCCGACCAGATCAAGCAACTCCGCAGCACGCCGGTTCGCGGCGCTGCGCTTATGACCCAGGACGCCGACAGGACCTTCAGTGATGTTCTCCAAGACTGTCATGTGCGTGAACAGGTTGAACTGCTGAAACACCATGCCGATTCGGGCGCGCCTCCGTGCCAGTTCTCGCGGAGGGAGCTGATGCAATCGATCCCGTTTGACCGTGTAGCCTACGTCCTCACCCTTAACCAGGATCCGCCCGCCATCAGGCTGCTCCAACAGATTGATGCAACGCAGGAAGGTGGATTTTCCCGACCCCGCACTGAGTGGAGATGAGCTCCCCGACCGCCAGACAGGCGACGAGGGCGATAGCGATGACGATGACGTCGTACATGACACTCCCTTGTGCATACTGCTGTCAGGCTGTCACCGATCGAAACGCCTGGACAATGCAGATTCTCAGCCGACGGGAGCGAAGCACAGATCACAACTGGGAGAGCAGGGGGTGCCGACACAGCGCTGAGCCTGGGTGCCGGAAGGTCTCAGCGCACGCGCCTACCGGCCTGCCACACACCGATGGTGTGCTGGCGGATCTTCTCGGCTCCGCCGTCACGCAGGTCGGTGTCGAAGAGCACAAGGTCAGCTGTCTGACCGGGTGCGATCCGCCCGATGTTCTCGTCATCGAGCAGGCGTGCCGCGACCGAGGTGGCGGAGGCGAGCGCATCGACAGGGGCCATGCCGTTGGCGATCATCAGCTCGATCTCCTCGAGATTCTGCCCGTGCTCGCCGACTCCGGCATCGGTGCCCATCGCGATCTGCACACCGGCCTCGTAGGCGGCGGCGATCGAAGCGGCGTGCGTCTCAGCGACCCGCCGGGCCTTGTCGACGACAGCTGGCGGCAGGGGTGCACCGGCATCGGCGGCGGCGATGACGGACATCGGGGCCTGCAGAGTCGGAACGAGGAAGGTGCCGGCCTCGAGCATCATCTCGATCGACTCGTCGTCGAGGTAGATGCCGTGTTCGATCGAACGAACCCCAGCCCGCAGCGCGTTCTTGATCCCCTCGGTCCCCTGGGCATGGGACATGACATAGGAGCCCTGGGCGTGCGCCTCGGAGACGATGACGGCGATCTCCTCCTCGGTGAACTGTGAGTGCCGGGGATCGTCAGTCGGCGACAGCACCCCGCCGGTCGAGCAGATCTTGATCTGATCGGCGCCAGCGCGCAGGATCTCTCGCACCTTCCGCAGCACCCCCTCAGGCCCGTCGGCGACACCGTCGGGTCGGCCGGGATGGCTGGTGAGCATCGGCATCGAGCAGCCTGAGAGCATCTGCCCGTCACCGTGCCCGCCGGTCTGGGACATGATCGAGATCGCCAGGCGGAGGTCGGGACCGCTGATGAGCCCGGTCTGCAGAGCGTGACGCACTCCGGCGTCGGCGCCGCCGGCATCACGGGCAGTGGTGACCCCGGCCTGCAGGGTGCGCTGCAGGTGGACGACGGACTTGTAGAACTGCAGTGAGAACGGTTCGGTGAAGGCGGTCAGCGATCCCGCATCGGAGAAGCACACATGGACGTGGCAGTCGATGATGCCCGGGGTGAGGGTGTGGCCGTAGGCGTCGATGACCTCGAGGTCGCCGCTGGCAGCATCCGCGCCTGAGGCGGCCGGTGAATCCGCTTCCGCTGCCGAGGCCTCGGTCGCGGTGAGCGACTCGATCACCCCATCGGTAACGCGCACGTCCTGCAGCTGGGGGAGGAAGTCCTCCCCATCGAACACCCGCACTCCGCGCAGCAGCGCCCTGCCCGTCACCGACGCGGACTTCTCCACCATGCGGCACCTCTTTCATCAGCAGACATCGTTGTCATGGTTGCTCACACGCTATCGGGGTGCGTCGCGTGCGGCAAAGAGGATTCTCAGCAGCACGGGACGGACGCGCAGCAGCACGGCGCGCGGAACACGGACCGCCGACGATGCGAAACAGCCCCCCACCGAGGTGTTTCGCCTGGTGAGGGGCTGTTTTCCCAACGTGCGCGAGGGGGGACTTGAACCCCCACGATCTTGCGATCACTGGCACCTGAAGCCAGCGCGTCTACCAATTCCGCCACTCGCGCGAGCAGCACCAGGAAACTCTAACACCCTGCCCGCGGCAGCGCCAATCCGGTGGCGCGGGACACAGCTGATACCGCTCTGCGACGCTGGCCGGAACAACCGGTGACAACCGCAGAGGCCCACCTCAGGCGCGACAGCGGTATGGCATTCTGGGCAGATATTCAGCACAGTCGGCATGTGATTGACAAGGTATCGCGTTAGCATGGAGTGTTGACAGCTCGCACGCTGATCCCTTCAACGTGCACGGAGAACCGACCGCACGACCCGCTGCCGCAGCCCGCTGCCGCAGCCCACGTGCCGCAGCCGGCAGGAGAGGAGGCACCGAATGGGCGTACTCGATCGCTTCGAACGCCGCATCGAACGCGTCGTCAACGGCGCCTTCGCCAAGGCCTTCCGCTCCCAGGTCGAGCCCGTCGAACTCGCCGGCGCACTGCGCACCGAGTCCGACAACCGCGCAGCCGTCGTTTCCCGCGGGCGCACGCTGACAGCCAACAGCTATACGATCGAACTCTCCGCCAACGACTTCGACCGCCTCGAGCCGATCCAGGCCGAGCTGCGCCGCGATCTGCGCCAGGTCGTCGGCGACCATGCCGTCGAACAGGGCTACAGCTTTGTGGGCCCCATCAGCGTCGGCTTCGAACGCGCCGAAGACCTCGACACCGGCATCTACCGGGTGCGCTCCAACACGCTGCGCCCCGACGGCTCGCCGGCCGCGCAGCCGCCCAACCGGGGCGGCTACGACCCTGAGAGCCGCGCCAACCCCATCGTCGCCGAGGAATGGGAGCAGCGCACCGGTCACACCTCTTCGCGACCGAACCCGCAGGTCGCCGCCAGCCGCGCATCCGGCCACGCGCCTGCCGCCACCTCCGTCCCGGCTCCGGCATACCCCGGCGCTGCCGGTGCGACGATGGGCCGCCCCCGAGGCACCGAGCGCCCCGGATCGAACGTCCAGTGCAGCGCCGAGATCAACGGCCGCAGCTACCGCCTCGGCGAAGGCACGACCGTGTTCGGCCGCTCGTCGAACAGCGCCGACATCGTCCTCGACGACTCCGGCGTCTCGCGCCGGCACTTCGAGATCACAGTGCGCGACGGCCACGCCACCGCTGCCGACCTCGGGTCGACGAACGGCACGCTGCTCGACGGCCGCCGCATCACCTCTGTCATGCTCACCGATGGGGCGCGGCTCACCGCCGGCGACACCGAGGTGCTGTTCCGGCACCGGGAAATGGGAGGCTGATGAGCGAGTTCACCGTCCTGGTGCTGCGGTTGGCATTCTTCGTTCTGCTGTGGCTCTTCGTCTTCCTCATCGCCGGTGTCCTGCGCCAAGACCTCTTCGGCCCACGTCGCAGCCGCAATCGAGCGTCCCGACGCAGCCGGAAGACCGCTGGCAGCCCCGCTGCTGCGCCTGCCGGCTCGGCCTCCTCGCAGCCACACCACCCGCCTGCTGCCGCGCCGCAGCAGCCCCACTCCCTCGTCGTCACCTCCGGTGCGCTGCAGGGGATGGTCATCGCGCTGGGCACCGCGCCGATCACGATCGGCCGCTCCAGTGACAACACCCTGGTGCTCGACGATGACTTCGCCTCCGGCCATCACGCCCGCTTCGTCCCCTCCGGCGGCCGCTGGTACGTCGAGGACCTCGGCTCCACCAACGGAACCTTCATCGGCGAACAGCGCCTGTCCAGCCCCATCCCCATCTCCCCCGGCACCGCCGTGACCGTCGGCCACACCACCATGGAGCTACGTTCGTGAGCAGTCCCCACCCCATCATGCTGCGCTCAGCCGCTCGCTCCCACGTCGGCGCGGTGCGCAAGAACAACCAGGACTCCGGCTATGCCGGGCCGAACTTCCTGCTCATCGCCGACGGCATGGGCGGGCACGCCGGAGGTGACGTCGCCTCGGCGATCACCGTCGCCCGGCTCTCCGACCTCGATGCCGACGATCACGAACACGACGCCTCCGAAGCGCTGCGCACCGCGATCCTCGACGCCAATGAGCGCATCACCAACTCGGTGGCCGAGAAGCCCGAACTCGCCGGAATGGGCACCACCGTCACCGCGCTGCTGCGCGCCGGTTCGAAGCTGGCCCTGGCCCACATCGGCGACTCGCGCGGCTACCTGCTGCGCGACGGCGAACTCGACCTCGCCACCCACGACCACACCTTCGTGCAGATGCTCGTCGATGAAGGCCGCATCACCGCCGAAGAGGCCGAACAGCATCCGCAGCGCTCGGTTGTCATGCGCGTGCTCGGCGACGTCGGCGCGGCACCGGAACTCGACATGTCGATCCGCGAGGCGCGCATCGGCGACCGCTGGATGCTGTGCTCCGACGGGCTGACCGGATTCGCCGACATCGACGAGATCAAGCACACCCTGGCCACCGTCGACGACCCCGGCGCCTGCTGCGACCGGCTCGTCGAAATGGCCCTCGACGGCGGCGGCGCAGACAATATCACCGTCGTCATCGGCGATGTCGTCGCGGCCGACGACAGCGCTGAGACCACCAGCGGCGAATCCGTCGGCTCGGTGCGCGACAACCCGCAGTTCGCGCTGCTGGGCCAGAAGGACACCCCCACCGAACTCATCGACACCGGCCAGTTCGACACCATCGGCGAAGACAACACCGACACCCGCCCACTCGACGTCGTCGACCGGCCCGACAACGGCGCACCTGCCGCGGCGATCGGCGCCTCGGGCACGGCCGCTGGTCCCGGTGGGGCCACCGCCGCCGGGGATCTTGGCTCGGCTGCCCGCGGTCGCGGCACGCGCACCGCGACCGTCGCTGAGACCCAGGAGATCGCCCGCCACGACGAGGACATCGCCCGTCACGACGAGGACTGGGACGATGATGAGAGACCCAGGCGCCGCCCGCTGCTCGGCATCATCGTCACCATCGCCGTGCTCGCAGCACTCGTGCTCGCTGGCGTCGTCGGCTACACCTTCATCCGCGGGCAGTACTACGTCGCCGCCGACGCCGGCAATGTCGCTGTCTACCGCGGCATCGCCCAGAAGCTCGGGCCGATCGAACTCTCCGAACTCGACGAGACCACCGAGGTGCGCGTCGATGACCTCTCGGCGTACTCGCAGCGCCGCATCGAGCAGACCATTCCGGCCAGCTCACGCGCCGATGCCGACAGACTCGTCGGCAACCTGCGCGATGAGGCCGAGCAGAACGCCGCGAAGAAGATGAGCGCCGGCGCCGCCGATACCTCAACGGACCCGGCACCGCCGCCGAAGAACACCGGCGAACCGAACCCCGACAGCACCGACCAGCAGGGTCAGGGCGTGCCCGAACGGTCCTCGGACACGGGCGGGTGAGCATGAGCTACGCACCTGACGCTCCCGCACTCTCCCCGGCCGCGACGACGCCCCAGCGGCACCGGAGCCCGCAGGCCCTGCGGATCTCCGAGCTGCTGCTGACCGCGCTGGCCGTCGTCATCTCCGCCGGCGCCTACGCACTCGTGGGCCTCGGCAGTGAACAGACCGTGCCCGCCAACGTCTACCAGTACGCCGGCTGGCTGGCAGCCCTCGCCCTCGCCCTGCACCTCATCGTGTGGTGGCGGGCCCGCTACGCCGACCCCGTCCTCGTGCCGCTGGCCGTGCTGCTCAACGGCCTCGGCCTGGCGATGATCTACCGCATCGACGTCGCCAAGACCGCCGCCGGTCGCGAATCGAATGCCGCCGTCTCCCAGCTCATCTGGATGACCCTCGGGATCATCCTGTGCGCCCTCGTCATCGCGTTCCTGCGCGATCACCGGATGCTGCGCCGCTACACCTACCTCACCGGCTTAGCCGCTCTCGTGCTGCTCATGCTGCCGCTCGTGCCCGGCCTCGGCAAGACGATCAACGGCGCCCGCATCTGGATCGGCATCGGCGGCATGTCCTTCCAGCCCGGTGAGATCGCCAAGATCTGCCTGGCGATCTTCTTCGCCGGCTACCTCGTCAGCTACCGCGACCAGCTCGTGCTCGCCGGACCCAAATTCCTCGGCATGCAGTTCCCGCGCCCACGCGACCTCGGGCCGATCATCATCGCCTGGATCGCCAGCGTCGGCATCCTCGTCCTGCAGCGCGACCTCGGCACCTCGCTGCTGTTCTTCGGCCTCTTCGTCGCCGTCCTCTACGTCGGCACCGGCAAGAAGGCCTGGATCTTCCTCGGCCTGGGCATGTTCACCGCCGGTGCGCTCATCGCCTCGCGCATCTTCAGCCACGTCCAGCAGCGCCTCGACGGCTGGCTCGATGCGCTCAACCCGGACATGTACAACCGTGAGATCGGCGGGTCCTACCAGCTGGTGCAGGGCCTGTTCGGCATGGCCAAAGGCGGACTGACCGGCGCGGGCCTGGGCAACGGCCGGCCCCACATCGTGCCCTATGCCGAATCCGACTTCATCTACGCCTCCCTCGGCGAGGAGCTCGGGCTGGTGGGCATGTTCGCGATCCTGCTGCTCTACGTGGTCCTCTTCGAACGCGGCATGAAGATCGCCCAGCAGCTGCGCGACGGCTTCGGCACCCTGCTGGCCACCGGCCTGTCCTTCACCATCGCTCTGCAGTGCTTCATCGTCATCGGCGGCGTCACCCGGCTCATCCCGCTCACCGGCCTGACCACGCCGTTCCTGGCCTACGGCGGCTCCTCGCTCATCGCGAACTGGATCATCATCGGCCTGATGCTGCGCATGAGCGACAACGCCCGCCGCCCGGCCGAGGAGTTCCAAACCGGCGTGCTCACCATCCAGAAGCCCGTCGACGAGGACGAGGCCCACGAATCCGCGCTGGCCTCCACGCTCGGCCGGCTGCGCTCCAAGCGCAAGGTCCGCCGTCCCGGTGACGCACCGGTGGCCCCTCCCGAGGTGTACGTGACCGGCGAGCAGAACCGCACCCCCGCCTCGGGAGCGGGGATCGACGCCGATGACGCCCCGACGACGAACTTCCAGCGCGGAGGTGAGAGCCAGTGAAGAATCCGCTCAAGCACCTGGCCGTCGTCGGTTTCGTGATGTTCGCGCTGCTGTTCGGCTCGACGAGCTACGTGCAGTACTTCGCCGCGCAGTCGCTGAAGGACAATCCGCTGAATAACCGGACGCTGCTCGACGAGCTCTCTCGTGACCGCGGGCCTATCCTCGTCGACGGCACCCCGATCGCCTACTCAGAACCCGTCGACGACCCGTACAAGTTCCAGCGCAAGTACGGCGCTGAGGGGATGTCGGCGGAGATGTACGCCAGCCTCACCGGCTACTTCTCCATCACCTCGGGCACCTCCGGGCTCGAGCGCACCGAGAACGGGCTGCTCTCAGGCACCGACGACGCGCTGTTCTACGACAAGGTCTCCAACCTGCTCACCGGCCAGCAGCCGGCCGGCGCCGCCGTTGAACTCACGATCAACCCGAAGGCCCAGAAGGCCGCCTGGGACGGTCTGAGCGGCCAGCGCGGCGCCGCCGTGGCACTTGACCCGAAGACCGGCAAGGTCCTCGCAATGGTCTCGACGCCGGGCTGGGACCCCAACGCGCTGGCCACGCACAACCGGGATGCCGCCCTCGATGCGTACAATTCGCTCATCGACAACGACGCCAACCCGGCCTACAACCGGGCGATCGGCGGCAACCTCTACCCGCCGGGCTCGACGTTCAAGCTCGTCACCGCTGCTGCCGCGCTCGAATCCGGGCAGTACACCCAGGACTCCGAGCTGCCCTCGCCGACCGTTCTCGACCTGCCGCAGACCTCGGCGACGATCCGCAACGCCGGCGGCGCCTCCTGCGGCAACGGCAGCACCGCCAGCCTCGACCATGCGCTGACGAAGTCGTGCAACACGACGTTCGCGCAGCTGGGCATGGACCTAGGTGCTGAGGCGATGAATGAGCAGGCGAAGAAGTTCGGGTTCGGGGAGAGCTTCGACATGCCGCTGGCGGTCACCGCCTCCTCGTTCCCGGCCGACGTGAACGAACCGCAGCTCGCCCAGTCGTCGCTCGGCCAGTTCGAGGTGCGCGCCACCCCCATCCAGATGGCGATGGTCGCCTCGGCGATCGCCAACGACGGAGAGCTCATGCAGCCCCAGCTCATCTCCCAGATCCGCAATGCCCGCACCCTCGATCTCATCGAGGAGCCGCGGCCGCGGACCTTCTCCAACCCGATCAGCAGCGACACCGCCGGTCAGCTGACGGACATGATGGTCAACGTCGTCGACGGGGGAACCGGCACAGCCGCGAAGATCCCCGGTGTCGATGTCGCAGCGAAGACCGGCACGGCACAGCACGCGAAGGGCAGGGCACCGCATGCATGGTTCACCTCCTTCGCCCCGGCAGACGACCCGCAGGTCGCCGTGGCAGTCGTCGTCGAAAGCGGCGGCAATGCCGGCAATGAGGCCTCCGGTGGACGCGTCGCCGGCCCGATCGCAAAATCAGTCATGGAAGCGGTGATGGATTCATGAGGCCAGAACCAGGCACGCTGCTCGGCGGCCGTTACGAACTCACCAGCCGGATCGCCGTCGGCGGCATGGGCGAGGTGTGGCGCGGACGCGACACCGTCCTCGAACGCGAGGTCGCAGCGAAGATCATGAAGGACGAGTACCTGTCCGATCAGGGATTCCTCGCCCGCTTCCGTGCCGAGGCGCGTTCGATGGGTGCTGTGTCCGATCCCGGCATCGCCGGCGTGTACGACTACGGCGAGGAGAACGGCTCACCGTACCTCGTCATGGAGTTCGTGCCCGGTGAGTCGCTGGCCGCTCTGCTCGACCGCGGCCCGATGAGCGAGGCCGATACGCTCTCGATCGTCGCTCAGGCCGCGCAGGCGCTGCATGCTGCGCACATGTCCGGGGTCGTCCACCGCGACGTCAAGCCCGGCAACCTGCTCATCACCCCGGATTTCCGGGTCAAGATCACCGACTTCGGCATCGCCCGGGTCGCTGACCAGGCGCCTTTGACGAAGACCGGCCAGGTGATGGGCACCGCCCAGTATCTGGCTCCCGAGCAGGCGACGGGCAAGGGTTCGACACCGAAGTCGGACCTGTATTCGCTCGGCATCATCGCCTACGAGGCGCTGGCCGGCAATCGCCCGTTCACCGGGGATTCGCAGGTCGAGATCGCCATCGCGCAGGTCAACCGCCAGCACCCGCCGCTGCCGGAGACGGTCTCCGAACCGGTCCGCCGGCTGGTCGACTCGCTGCTGTCGAAGCAGCCGGAGAAGCGCCCGGCCTCCGGTGCCGCTCTCGCGACTGCAGCGCGTGCTCTCATGAACGGCGATGTGCCCGCAGCCGAGGCGGCGGTCCCGCAGATGCTCGCCGCTGGGGCGGCCGCGGCAGCCGCCTCCGAGGCGGTCACCCGCGTGTTCAGCCAGCCTGAGGACTCCTCGACTCGCGTCATGCCGGCCACCCAGCAGACCCGCGCCTATCAGCCGGGCAGCCACACCGGTGCCTCAGCCGTCGCCCCGTACGGGTCCGATGGCCAGCTGGCCGAGGACCCGGAGGCCGAGGAGGACGGGAAGAAGTCGAAGGCCTCGGCGGTCATCGTCACGATCCTGGTGATCCTGCTGCTGGCCGGTCTTGCCTGGATCGGCTGGCTGTTCTTCGGCCCCAAGGACGATGAACCGGCTCCTGCTCCGACAACGACGGCAACGCCGACGCAGGAGGAGATCACCATCAAGCCCAGCGACTACATCGGCCTCTCAGAATCCTCGGCGACCTCGAACCTCGAACAGTTGGGCCTGAAGGTCAGGTCGACGATGGTGGCCTCGAACGAGCCTGCCGGCACGGTCGTCGATGTCCGCGAGGGCAGCAACGGCTACACTTTTGCCCCTGGTGACACCGTCACGATCGAAGTGTCGGAAGGACCGCAGCGCCAGGAGCCGACCCGCGCCCCGGAGCCGACGCGGGAAGGTGAGCCCACGCGCAACCCGCAGCCGACGCAGGAACCCGAACCTGAGCCCACCCAGCCACCGGACGACGGCGGTGATGATGGTGGCGACGGCGGCGATGATGGCGGTGGCAACGGCAACGGCGGTGGCAACAACGGCAACGGCAACGGCGGTGGCAACGGCAACGGCGGTGGCAGCAACAACGGCAGCGGACCGGGCCAGAACTCCGGCCGCGGCGGAAACTGACAGACGAGAAGGAACAGCATGAGCGAACCGCGGATACTCTCCGGCCGATACGAAGTGCATCGGCTGCTGGGACGTGGCGGCATGGCCGAGGTCCATGAGGGCCTCGACACCCGCCTGGGCCGTCGTGTTGCCATCAAGCTGCTGCGCTCTGACCTCGCCCGTGACCCGTCGTTCCACGCCCGCCTCAAGCGTGAAGCGCAGGCGGCCGCGGGTCTCAACCACCCCGGCATCGTCGCCGTCTACGACTCCGGTGAGGAGGTCTTCTCCGAATCCGGCGGCTCGACCGTGCAGGTGCCCTTCATCGTCATGGAGTACGTCGAGGGGCACACGCTGCGCGAGGTCATCTCCACCCATGGCAGCCTGACGATCCGCGAGGCCCTCGACGTCACCGCAGGTGTGCTCGGCCCGCTGGAGTACAGCCACCGCAACGGCATCGTCCACCGCGACATCAAACCCGCCAACGTCATGCTCACCCCTGAGGGCGACATCAAGGTGATGGACTTCGGCATCGCCCGCGCCCTGGAGGACACCGGCAGCCTGACCCAGACCCAGTCGGTCGTCGGCACCGCCCAGTACCTCTCACCCGAGCAGGCGCGCGGCGAGATCGTCGACGCCCGCTCCGACCTGTACTCCACCGCCTGCCTGCTGTACGAACTCGTCGCCGGCCGGCCGCCGTTCCAGGGCGATTCGCAGCTCGCGGTCGCCTACCAGCACGTCGGCGAACGACCGAAGGCTCCCTCGGAGTTCAATCCCGAGGTGCCGCCTGCTCTCGACCGGCTGCTCATGCACGCCCTGGAGAAGGACCGCGACATCCGCTACCAGGATGCCTTCACCTTCCGCGAGGACGTGCTTGCCGTGCGCGACGGCCGACCGACTTCGCTCGACGGCGATGCCGATGACGCCACCCAGATGTTCAGACCACCGGCGGCTCTGGCCGGTGCCGGGCTAGGGGCGGCCGCAGCCGGCATCGGCACTCCGCAGCCGGCCTACGCCACCGGTGTGCCGACCCAGGCGATGAACACCGCGCCGATGACGAATGCCGTCGCCACCGTGCCGGAGGATGAGGACGGTGTCGATGAGGAGAAGGAGCGCAAGCGCAAGACCTGGATGTGGATCGGTGCTGCGCTTGTCGCCGTCGTGCTCGCCGGGCTCGGTCTGTGGGTCTACAACGCCACGAAGGAACGGGAGCCGGTGACCTTCGAGCTGGCGGATCTGCGCGACCGCTCAGCCGATAATGCCGACAGCTACCTCATCAACCAGAACCTCACACCTGATCGTGAGCCGATCGCCGATGATGAGATCAAGGAGGGCAATGTCGTCAAGACCGATCCTCCGGCCGGCTCCCAGGTCAAACACGGCGACACCATCAAGGTCTACGTCTCCACCGGCCCCGACGTGGTCTCCGTGCCCGATGTGTCCGGGGAGACCGAGTCGCTGGCCCGCCAGCGCATCAACGATGCCGACCTCAAGGCCGGCAACAACATCGACGAGAACTCACCCGACGTCGAAGCCGGCACGGTCATCGAGACGCGCCCGAAGGCCGGCACCGAGGTCGACAAGGACTCCAACGTCGACTTGGTGCTCTCGACCGGACGGATCGATGTGCCCGATGTGCTCGGCAAGACCGAGCAGGAGGCCTGCGACGCGCTCAAGAGCGACGACTACCAGCTGGAGTGCGACGTCAGGGAAGAGGAGACCGCCGATCACGAAGAGGGCAAGGTCTTCAAGCAGAGCACTGATGCCGGTGAGGAGGTCGAGCAGCACGCCACCATCACCATCACGATCGCCAAGGCCCCGCCGGAGCCGACCGAGACCCCGACTCCGTCGCCGACACCGACCGAGGACGATGACGATGGCGACGGCGGTGGCATCGAATGGCCGTGGCCGGACAACACCTTCGACCCGGGCAACCGGCTCGACGAAGTCGCAGACGACGCCCTGAACCGCATGCGCGGACGCTTCGGCTTCACCAGCTGAGCTGTGCGAGACGACTGACCGGCCGGGAATCCCTCGGCCGGTCAGTGCATTCACGGCTCAGCGCATTCCGGACTCACCCCAATGCGTGGTGGTCCCAGCCCAGTGCGTGGTGGGACCGGGCTCAGCTGCGGCGCCTCAGCTGCGGGCCGACAGCAGCGGGGCGCGATAGCGGGCGGCCTCAGCTGCTTCAGGCATCCCGCAAGCGGCGAGGAAGTTGCCGATCATCTGGTACCCGCATTCGGTCAGCACCGACTCGGGATGGAACTGCACGCCGAACACCGGCGCGCTTCGGTGCTCGATGCCCATGATGACTCCGTCGGCGGTCTGCGCGGTGACGGCGAAGACGTCCGCGGGCAGGGTCTCGTCGACGATCGCCAAGGAGTGATAGCGGGTGACGGTCAGCGGGCTCGGGCAGCCGGCGAACAGGCCGGTGCCGGTGTGGGTGATCTGCGAGGTCTTGCCGTGCATGAGCACCGGCGAGTGCGACACCGTCGCCCCGAACACCTCGCCCATCGCCTGATGGCCCAGGCACACGCCGAGGACCGGCAGACCGATGTCCGCGCAGTGGGCGATGACCTGCGGGCACACACCGGCATCGGCTGGGGCTCCGGGACCCGGGGAGATGAGCACCCCGTCGTACTCTGCCAGGGTGCCCGCCACCTCGGGCGCGGTGAGATCGTCGTTGCGGATCACCGTCGTCTCGGCACCGAGCTCGCGGACGTAGCTCACCAGGGTGTAGACGAAGCTGTCGTAGTTGTCGATGACGAGGATGCGCGCCATCAGCCGCCCTGTCCGGGCTCTTCGACGCCGGGTTCGCCGCCCTCACCGGGCCGGGCCGGGGCGTGGTCGCCCTCCTCCTCGATCGTCGCCTCGTTGAACGGCATGTACGGGGCGACGATGGGGAACACGAACTGCATGAGCAGGTAGCACGCCCCGGCGATGAGGCCGAGGGACAGAATGAGCTTGGAGAACCAGTTGCCGGGCAGGATCCGCCAGATGAGTTCGTACATCAGTCAGTCGCACCTGCCTTCTTGTATGCCGAGGAGTCCTTGATGGAGTCCGGCGGGCCCTCGCTCGCGTGCCGCCAGTCGGTGAGCTCGAAGTAGCCGATGTAGCGCTCCCGGGCCGAGAACATCGGGTTGCAGGCCGTGAGCGTCATGATCCGGTCCTTGCCCTTGTAGTCCGGCATGTCCGGTACGGGGGCGAGCACCTCGGTCTGGTCCGGCAGCACGATGTCGAAGTTGACGAAGGTGTAGGTGTAGTAGCCGTCGGCCGTCTGCACGATCGCCTCGTCACCGGGCCGGATCTCGGCGATGAGGTTGAGCGGCTTGCCGTAGGTCACGCGGTGGCCGGCCATCGCGAAGTTGCCGACTTCTCCGGGCATCGCGGCGTTCGGGTAGCGGCCCAGGCCCATCCGGTTGAGCACCGGCTCGAGTGAGACGCCCTCGGCGATCGTGCGGTAGTAGTCCTCGCCGAAGCGGGGGATGTACATGATGCCGAAGGCAGAGTTGAGATCGGCCGGATCGCCGACGTAGGGCGTGTCGGGATCGTCAGGCAGCTCGTTGCGCGGGTTGTCCTGCCACTGCGTGGTCAGCTCGTTTGCGAGGTTGCGGTTGTCCTCGTTGGCCGCGATGTCGGTCCACCACAGCTGCCAGACGACGAACAGGATGAGGATGAGACCGGCGGTGATGCACAGCTCGCCGAATGCGCGGATGGTGCCGCGCACCGGGCCGAGCGGCTCGCGTTCGGGCTTGGGTTTGCGGGCTGTGCGGTTGTGCGACGGCTCATCGCCGAAGACGACGGTGTCGAAGTCGCCGTGCTGGTTGGCCCTCGGCATCGGCTCGGTCTGCGGGGCAGTGGCCCCGTAGGCCTGCGCCGAGGCGACGCTCGGGGTGCCGTAGCTGTGCTCGGAGTGGCGAGAGGCGGATTTGATGACAGGCCGCGGGCCGGTGGGGGCTGCCCCACTCGTCGGTGCCCCTGCAGTGCCGGAGGCGGCTGCGGTTCCGCTGTCACCGGCGCCATTGCCGGTCTGCCGAGCTGCGGCAGCGCGCTCCTGCGCGATGCGCTCACGGCGCGACATCGGTTGATCCACTACTGCTTCACCTTTGCTTGGGAGAGGTCGAACGCGCCCTCATACGCATCGAGGGTCAGCGTTCCGGTCTCGACTTTCCACCCTAATCCTAAGCGCTCGGCGTACTGCTGATAGACCTGCACAGCTGGAGAGTCGCTGAGTGCCTGACGCAGTGCGTCCGGGTCGCCGACGGCTTCGATGACATACGGCGGGGAGTACACCTGCGAGCTGACCCGCAGGGTGTTGCCGACGCACTGGACCGAGGAGGTCGCAACGATGCGCTGGCCCTGGACGGACATGCCCTTCGCCCCGCCGGCCCACAGCGCGTTCATGACGCCTTCGAGGTCCTGCTGGTGGATGACGAGGTCGTTGACGGATACGCCGGGCAGGTTCATCGACTCCCGCGGCGCGTCATCGAGGGTGACGGTGACACCCTCGCCTGTGAGTTCGGCTGCCCGGGCCTCGGCGGCGAGCGCATCGGCGAACTTCTGCGCTTCATCGGCTTCGTCGGAGCCGGAGCGGCGCTGCAGCTCCTCGACGGTGCGGCGCTGCTCGGCCACGCTCTCTTCGAGCTTGCGGCCCTGGTCGGAGCGCTCCTTGACGATGTCGGGCAGTGTTGAGGCCTCGGTGCGCAGCCGGGTGCCGTCGGAGGTCTTCGCCGAGGTGGCCATGAGCAGCCCGCAGATGAGCAGCACGATGAATACCATCGGGTGTCCGAAGAGTCTCTTCACTTCTGCTGTGCTCCGCCCTCTGCACCGCCTGCCGGCGCAGTGTCGTGTGTGCTTTCCAATGTACCCAGCGCGTCGACAGGCGGCCAAGTGACGACCGCGCCGTGACGGCGTGCGACAGCGCCCGGGTGTCGATGTCAGTGCCGAGGTGTTGACTGGGAGGCGATCCCACCGGCAGGCAGCACACGCCGCGGGGTCGGGATTTCGAAGCGCGATGATCGATAATGGAGAGGTGACGTCCATGCCCGCAGCCTCGCCGGCTGACACTTCCGCCCTGCGCAAGGCCCGCGGTGCGTTCTTCACGCCTGCCGACATCACCGAGTTCATCGCCGCCTGGGCGGTCCGCTCCCCGGATGACCGGGTGCTCGAGCCCTCTGCCGGAGATGCCGCGTTCCTGCTCTCAGCCCACCGGCGGCTGACGGCCCTCGATCCGGCCCGCGCCAGCACCCCGACCGTTCACGGGGTGGAGATCCATCCCGAGAGCGCGGAGATCGGCCGTGCCCGCGTCACCGCTGCCGGGGGCCGGGCCGATATCGAGGTCAGCGACTTCTTCCGCCTGCCGCCGACCGGTGACTATGACACCGTCATCGGCAATCCGCCGTTCATCCGCTATCAGGGGTTCACCGGTGAGAGCCGGGCTCGCGCCCGGGAGGCCGCGCTGCGCGGCGGGGTCGCCCTGTCCGGGCTGGCCTCCAGCTGGGCGGCCTTCACCATCCACTCCGCTCTGTTCCTGCGGTCCGGCGGCCGGCTGGGCCTCGTGCTGCCGGCCGAGCTGCTGACCGTCAACTATGCCGCCCCGGTGCGCACCTTCCTGTTCGAGAGCTTCCGCAGCGTCGAACTCGTCCTCTTCGAAGAGCAGGTCTTCCCAGGTGCTGAGACCGAGGTCGTCCTGCTGCTGGCCGACGGCTACCAGGAGGGCCCGAGCGCCCATGCGACGATCCGGCAGGCCCGTGCGGCTTCAGAGCTCACTGCCCTGGCGCCCGGTCAGCAGTGGACGCCGGTCGACCCGGCGGCCAAGTGGATCGACAGCCTCGTCAGCCCCGCAGCGACTACCGCCCTGCAGACGCAGATGGAGGCCGGGCGGTTCTGCGATCTGGAGACCTGGGGGGATACGACGCTGGGCACGGTGACCGGCAACAACAAGTACTTCACGCTCTCGACCTCCCGTGCCGCCGAACTCGGGCTGACCTCCCGTGATCTCATGCGCGTCTCTCCGCCCGGCAGCTCGCATCTGCGCGGGCTCTCCCTCACCCCTGCACAGCTGCGCCGGCTGGCAGGCGAGGATCAGGCAACGCAGCTGTTCTATCCGCGCGAACCGCTCTCTGCTGCGGCGGCGGCCTACATCGAGGCCGGTGAGCGCACCGGTGTGCACGAGGCCTACAAGTGCCGGGTGCGCCGCACCTGGTACCGGGTGCCGCTGCTGGAGCCTGCCGATCTGCTGCTGACGTGCATGAACGCCGACACTCCCCGCCTGACGACGAACAGCGCCCGCGCCCGGCACCTCAACTCCGTGCACGGGGTGTATCTGCGCGAGGAGCACCGTGAGCTCGGCAGTGAGCTGCTGCCGCTGGCCAGCCTCAACGCCGTGACGATGCTGCACGCTGAGATCGTCGGCCGCAGCTACGGCGGGGGCATCCTCAAACTCGAACCCAAGGAAGCCGACCGCTGGGCAGTCCCCTCCCCTGCGCTCATCGCCTCCGCCGCCGAGGCGCTGGCCGCCATCCGCCCGCGCGTCGCCCGGCTGCTGCGCACCGGCCGGCTGGCCGAGGCATCCGCACTCGTTGATGCCGTGCTGCTGTCTGAGCCCGAGCACCTGAGCGCACGAGAGCTCGACGACGTGCGACAGGCCAGAGATGAGATGGTGCGCCGACGGACCGTCAGGGGTGCCAGTGGCCGCTGAGACGAGTGCGAAGGAACGCGCCTGGCTGCTCTTCGACCACATCATCGCCCAGGCCGCACCTGACGGTGAGCACGCCGATCCGTGGACGACGACCGATGACGGCAGGCTGCGGTTCTCCCCCGACGTCCCGACCTTGGAGCGGCTGCTCGGCGTGCCGCTGCTGCTGCGGGCCGGCAGCCAGACCGGTGTGCCTGCCCTGGCATTGGATGTGTGGCTGTCCTATGAGCTGCGCCGCGCCGGCTTCGACCCCGATGCCGTGTGGCCGCGGGCGACCCATCCGCGGATCCTGCCGACCCCGATCGCCAAGCTGCTCGCCGGCCTGCCGGCAGCCGAACGCGACGCCCTCACCGCCCGGCTGGCCCAGCGCACCGCGATTCCCGGTGCGACGGCGGCGAGTGCGAACATCCTCGGCAAGCACTACCTCAAACAGGTCGATGTCATGATGACCGACTGGGCGACCGGGCCCGAGCTGCTCATCTCGACGAAGCGGATGGACTCCTCCTATGGCAAGAACGCCGCCAACCGCGTCGAGGAGTCCTACGGAGATGCGAAGAACCTGCGGCTGCGCCACCCCTTGGCCGCCCTCGGCTTCGTGCTCGGACTGCGCTCGGACATCCTGGAGACGGCTCCGGCGACTGCCGACTGGCTCTTCGACCTCGTCGGCAAGCTCGGGCAGGAGGACGATGCCTACCACGCCACCAGCATCATCATCTTCGACTACACCGACCCGAGAGCCAGCGGCACCCTGTTCGACGACGCCGCACAGCTGGCACCCGGCGGGGACCTCGATGCGATCATCGACCGCCTGCCTGAGGCCCGCGTCCGCGACGATGTCGTCGCCGACTGGCTCTCCCCTGGCCGGTTCCTCACCGTCATGGTCAACCGGGTGCTCGACGCCACCCCGGTGACATTCCACCCGGAGGCGCGCCGGCGGCGCAGCGCGGCCCGGAACAGTGCGGCCCGGCTCGGGTCGGTCATCACCGACGACGGCCGCATCCTCTGATCGAGCACCCCCGCACAACTGCTGGCTTTCGGGCAATGTGCACAGCAGTGCTCCTCGAGTAGACTTTGGTTGTTGTCCAACCCCCACATGCACCCAGGGACAGCATCCGCAGGCCCCTCGCCGGGCCTGGTCTGTCCACCGGAGGAGAAACGTGTCCAAGTCGAGCCGTAACCGCAAAGCGCACCGCACCTCGCGCCACACGGAGAGCCCCAAGGCCGCCGAGACGACCGAAGAGACTCTGAACGACGAGACTCTCGACATCGACGACACCGCTGAGGCCACCGACGTCGACACTGCAGACACTGCAGACGAGAAGGACACGCCGCCCAAGAAGGACACGGCACCGGCGAAGAGCACCGCAGCGAAGAAGAAGTCCACCGGTTCTAAGCCGGCCGGCGCGACCGCTGCCGGCAAGAAGACCTCGAAGAAGGCTGACGCCGACGACGACGCCAAGGACGAGAAGTCCGGTAAGGCCGCCCGCTCCGGCAACCCCGCCAAGCGCAGCAAGGCGCGTACCAGCCGGTCGACCTCCCGGTCCACCTCGCGGTCGACCGGCCGCACCACCTCGACCTACGACGGCACCACCTCGACGGTGGCCAAGCCGAACCCGCGCTGGTTCGTGCCCGTCATGGTCGGCATCCTGCTGTTCGGTCTCGCCTGGCTCGTCGTCTTCTACCTTTCCCAGGGCGCCTGGCCCGTTGAGGCCTGGGGCAACTGGAACCTCGTCGCAGGCTTCTCGATCCTCGTCGCCGGGCTTCTGATGTCGACACGATGGCGCTGAGGGAATGGCGAAACCGGCCGGATACTTCCGTCTTCTAGCTCACCACCCATTGCCCATCCGCCTGGCGGCACTGTACGTCGGGTTGTTCCTCTACGGGTTCTCCGCCGGGCTCATGCTGCGGTCGACGCTGGGCAATATGCCCTGGGATGTGCTCCACGAGGGCCTGTCGAAGCTGACCGGCATCTCGATCGGCCTCATCGTCGTGATCCTGTCGTTCCTCCTGCTGCTGCTGTGGATCCCGCTCAAGCAGCGCCCGGGTCTGGGCACCCTGTCGAATGCACTGCTGGTGGGCCTGTTCATCGACCTGACTCTGTTCATCGTCCCGGCACCGGAGCAGCTGTGGCTGCGCATCGTCTTCGTCGCCCTCGCCATCCTCATCAATGCCGTGGCCACGGTGCTCTACATCATTCCGAACTTCGGACCGGGCCCGCGCGACGGGCTCATGACCGGCCTCGTCCTCAAGACCGGCGGCTCGGTCACGGTCGTGCGCGCCTCCATCGAGATCGCCGTCATGCTCATCGGCTGGCTGCTCGGCGGCACCCTGTTCATCGCCACGATCGTCTTCGCCGTGGTGATCGGGCCGGTGACCCACTACATCCTGCACCTGGCGATCAAGCTGTTCGGGCCCGGCGACCCGATGGTCTCCGAGGACACCTGACCCTAAACAGTCACCGGCACCAAGACGAGTGCCGCGAACCCGACTGCGGCCACCACCACTGTCAGAATCAGCAGGCCGAGGGCGCGCAGCCGCTGCGGAGTGAAGAAGTACACGCAGCCGAAGACGAAGCCGGTGAGGAATCCGCCGAGGTGGGCCTGCCAGGAGATGTTGGGCACCAGCCAGATGAGCACGGCGTTGATCGCGACGAACCCGAGCACACCGGTGAGGTTCCGGTCGAGGCGCCGGGTGGGGGTGGCGACGAATCCGACTAAGCCGAACAACGCTCCCGAGGCGCCGATGTGCACCGTGACCAGGGCCTGCGGGCTGCCGTCGGCGAGCGCGAGGAAGAAGACGGCCAGTGAGCCGCCGAGTGCGCTGAAGAGGTACAGCAGCGCGAACCAGCCTGAGCCGACGTAGCGCTCGAGGAACGTGCCGAAGAAGTACAGCCCGATCATGTTGAACATGATGTGCATGCTGCCGCCGTGGATGAAGGCCGTGGTGAGCGCGGTGTAGGGCTCGGGCGCTGCCCAGTAGGCGGCGAAGCCGAACATCCGCGGGATCCAGTCACCGGTCAGCAGCTGCAGCAGCCACACGACCACGCACGCCCCGATGAGCGCATACGTCACCGGAGTCGACGGCAGCCTGCGGGCGTTCCTGCCCGGCATGCCCTGCGGCGGACCCGGCGCCGAGGGGCCCGGCGCGAACGGACCGGGGTGGCCAGACCCAGGCTGGGGAGAGCCCGGCCCGCTGCCTCCGAGGCGCGGGTTGCCGGGCTCCGGCGACTCATGCGGAGGAACTGACATGACCACATCCTATGGACGGCAGTGAACGGGACCGGCCCCTGGTCCACAGGGGATCAGGGGCCGGTGAAAGAAGGACTGGGATCAGCGGATCTCGACGGATTCGATGACGACCGGCTCGGTCGGGCGGTCAGCCTGACCAGTCGGCACGGCCTCAATGGCGTCGACAACCTTCTTCGAGTCCTCGTCGGCGACCTCACCGAAGATCGTGTGCTTGCCGTTGAGCCACGGGGTCTCCACGGTCGAGATGAAGAACTGCGAGCCGTTGGTGCCGCGGCCCATCTGCTTGCCGGCGTTGGCCATGGCCAGCAGGTAGGGCTTGTTGAACTGCAGTTCGGGGTGGATCTCGTCGTCGAAGACGTAGCCGGGGCCGCCGGTGCCGGTGCCCAGCGGGCAGCCGCCCTGGATCATGAACTGCTTGATGATGCGGTGGAAGCCGAGTCCGTCGTAGAACGGACGGGTGACCTGCTGACCGGACTGCGGATCGGTGAACTCGCGCTTGCCCTCGGCGAGCTCGACGAAGTTCGCCACGGTCTTCGGGGCGTGGTTGCCGAAGAGGTCGATGACGATGTCACCCTTGTTCGTGTGCAGGACTGCCTGCTGCGTTGCAATACTCATAGACGTCATTCTGTCACGAACGCACGAACGCGCCCACCGCCTCGGGAGCGGAGCGCCCACCGTCACCGGCGGGAATCCTAGGCGAATTGTCAGCGTTCAGACGCCCACCCGGGCGCCGCACTGATTAGCTCAGCCTCTAGACTGGGGGTAACGTTGAAGTCACAGAATGAATCCACCGATTCCGGAGGGTGAGATGTTCAAGAAGAAGACCCAGCCCACGTCCCAGCGCCTGCTCCACGAGGTCAGCGATGTCGCCGTCGCAGTCGGTGATGCAGTGCGCGCAGGATCTGCACAGGCCATCGAAGCCTCCGGACCGGCACTGGAGAAGGCCAACGCCTTTGTCGGCGGCGGTGCGGCGAAGAATGCGCCGAAGCTGCGTCGAGTGTCGAAGAAGCTCAAGGAGGCTGCTGACCAAGTGCGACCAGATGTGAACCATTTCGAGAAGGATCTCCGCCCCCGCCTGGAGAAGCTGGGCAAGGACGGCCGCAAGCAGTTCGGCGCCGTCGCTGACCAGGTGGCCGACCAGTTCGATTCGCTCAGCGCAGACAGCCGCGAGCGCCTGGCCACCGCCAAGAAGCGCGTGGCCGATGACTGGGCTCCCGACGCCACCCAGCGCGCAGGCGCCCTGGCCGCCGGTGCTGCCGGAGCCCTGGCTTCGGCCCAGACTCCGAAGGCCATCGAGGACATCGCCACCAAGCTGACCGGCGACAAGAAGGCCGTGAAGAAGGCCAAGAAGGCCCTGAAGAAGGCCGGCAAGGACATCGAGAAGCGGACCACGAAGTCCGGCATGGGCACCGGCACCAAGGTGTTCCTGTGGATGCTCGTGCTCGTCGGCCTGGCCGGTGTCGCCTACTTCGTGTGGCGCAAGGCCCAGCCGGTCGAAGACCCCTGGTCGACGCCGCTGGAGGGCAACCGCCCCGCCGACGCCCGCCCGGTCGGCACCACCCCGGCATCCCGCCAGACCCCGGTCACCGAGGTCTCCGAGACTCCGGTCCCGGCAGCCAAGGTCGAGGACGTCGACGCTGATGCTGAGGAAGAGGGCATCGACGAGTTCGGCAACCCGCGCGCCAAAGATCCGGACAACTTCTGATCTCCCCGCTCCGGAGGTGAGCCTCGGGTGAGGACACCAGCGCCCCTGCTCGTGATGAGCAGGGGCGCTGCGCTGTCTCGGGCTGCTGCTGGATGTCGAACGGGTTACGCTGAGGGCGAGTGCCGCAGCCGGTGGGCGCTGCCGGCCTCACGGTGAGCAGATCGTCCCAGCAGAGAGACCGCGCATGTCCGAAACCGCCTCTGGCCTCCACCCTCCAACCCAGACGAACGACACCGGCCCGCGTGTGCTCGGTGAGCCGCATGATGCCTCCACTGCCGAGGCGGTGGTGCTGCGCCGCCTGCGCGAGCAGCTGCCGGAGGAGGTCACAGTCATCTGCGGGCAGCGGATCACCAGCGCAGACCTCGACGTCGAGATCGACATGCTCATCCTGTGGCCAGGTCTGGGCATCGTCGTCCTCGAGGTCAAAGGCGGGCAGGTGTCGATGCGCGAGGGCCGGTGGTGCACCGCCGGCCGGCACGGGTCTGCCCAGCTGCAGATCTCGCCGCTGGAGCAGGCGATGCGTGCCAAGCACGCGCTCGGCCGGTGGCTGCGCAACCGGCTGAGCACCGGTGCAGGTCGGATGGTGCAGATGGCCAGCCTGCCGTTCAGCAGCCTGCGGGACTGGACGAGTGTGCCCGATGCCCCGCGCGATCTGCTCATCGACGGGCAGGATCTCGGCAGCATCGGCGCGCGCATCGAAGCCGCCCTGCGCACCTACTACAGCGAGACTGCGCCGCTGTCTGCCCAGCAGCTGGAGCTGCTGTCTCGCCAGTTGCGCCAGACTCATCAGGCGGCTGAGACCTCCCGGCTGCGTGCGGCTGAACTCGACAGCCGCTCGAATGCGCTGACAGCCGAACAGGAGCGGATCCTGTCGGTGCTGCGCTACCAGACGCGGGCTGAGCTCAGCGGGGGCCCCGGCTCGGGCAAGACGCACCTGGCGCTGCTCAAGGCTCGCCAGCTCACACGGGAGGGGCTACGTGTGGCAGTGATGTGCTATTCGCGTGGCCTGGCCCGGTTCATGCAGCTCACGATCGCCCAGTGGGCGCCGCCTGAGCGCCCGGCATATGTCGGCCTGTTCCATGACCTGCCGCTGCAGTGGGGCGCGCAGCCGGGTGCCGATGACGACTCGCACTACTGGGAGGTCGCGCTGCCTCAGCGGCTGCGCAAACTCGCCGGTGAACGTGATCCTGCCGACCTGTTCGATGCGATCATCGTCGACGAGGGCCAGGATTTCTCTGACATCTGGTGGCAGGCTGTCGAGTCGTGCCTGCGCGCACCGGCGACCGGCATTCTCTACGCCTTCACTGACGAACATCAGCGGATCTTCGACCGGGACGGCGCGGCACCGATCACCATGAACCCGTTCTATCTGGGTGAGAATCTGCGCAATGCCGACACGATCGTCGAGTCGATCGCCGGGCTCGCCTCCGAACCCCAGATCGTGCGGCTGCACGGCGGTGAGCGCGTCGAGTTCGTCGACGTGCCCACAGACGCGGCGCTCGAGACCGCCGACGATGTGCTCGCCCGGATTGCCGACTCGGGGGACTGGGAGCTGAACCAGATCGCACTGCTGACGACCGGTCCGAGGCATCCGGTGCAGCGCGAGGTCGTCGCAATCGAGGGCTTCGCCGCCTACTGGGATGCGTTCTTCGCCGGCACGGACGCCTTCTACGGTCACGTGCTCGGCTTCAAGGGCCTCGACCGCGAGGTCGTCGTGCTGTGCGCCAACGGTTTCCGCGACCCGCAGCGGGCCAGGGAGATGATGTACGTCGGTATGTCCCGTGCCCGGTTCAAGCTCGTCGTCGTCGGCGATATGGCCGAGTTGGCGGAACTCACCAGCGGTGACGTCGATGCCGCTGCCCACTCTGTGACCGGGGCCCGCAACCAGACCGCCGATTCTGCCTCCTCCCCCGCTGGCGGGCCCGCACCCGAGGTGGCGGTCGCCTCGTCTCGGGCAGCTGAGGCGGTGCTGCCGGCTGCCACCGGTTGGTACATCGCAGCCGACAACCCAGCATTGGCCAGCAGTCACCGGACCGCGACCGGGCGGGCGCACGCCTACGCGGAGGCGTTCTATTCCGGCGCCGAGGTCGATGCGCGCCTCGTGCGCACGCGCCTGGAGGCTGTGTTCGGCACCGTCGGTGCTGACGTCGAGGTGCGCCCGCCGTTCACCATCGACTACGGCAGCAACATCAGCATCGGCGAGCGCACGTACATCGGCGCGCAGCTGACTGCCCTGGACGTCGCGCCGATCAGCATCGGTGCCGACTGCCAGATCGGGCCGAACGTCCAGCTTCTCACCCCGATCCATCCGCTGGAACCCGGCGCGCGGCGGACCGGGCGCGAATCAGCTGAGCCGATCTCGATCGGCGACAACGTGTGGCTCGGCGGCGGAGTGACCATCTGCCCGGGCGTGACGATCGGCAATGATGCCGTGATCGGCGCCGGTGCCGTCGTCACTGAGGATGTCCCCGCCGGTGCACTCGCAGCCGGAGTTCCGGCCCGGGTCATCCGGCAGCTCGGCTGACAGATCGCTCTGCTTCAGCCCAGTCGGGCTGCCGCCGCTGGGTCAGCGCCGGGGCCGCCTCAGGCTGCAGTGCCGACCGGGTCAGCACGCTGCAGCGGCAGCGCACTCCGGCTCCGAGAGCTTGCCGTCGCGCATCGTGGCCACGACATCGGTCTTCGGCAGGAACTCAGTGTCATGGGTGACGATGACGGTGGCGACGCTGAACTCCTTCGTCACCTGACACAGCAGGTCCATGATCGCCTCCGACCGGTCGTGGTCGAGAGCAGCGGTCGGCTCATCGACGAGCAGCACGCTCGGATCGCCCATGAGGGCGCGGGCGATGTTGACGCGCTGCCGCTGACCACCGGAGAGCTGGTGAGGCCGGCGCCTGGCGGCATCGGCTAAGCCGACGCGTTCGAGCAGTGCCTCAGCCCGCTTGCGGGTGTCATCCCCGCCGCCCGTGCCGCGCAGCTTGTCGGTGATGATGAGCTGCTCGACGGCGGTAAGCGACTCCAGCAGGTTCGGCTGCTGGAAGACGATGCCGATCTTCTCGCGGCGCAGCCGGCTGCGCTCGGACTCCTTGAGGCGTCCGACGTCGGTGCCGTCGATGCGCACCACACCGGAGGTCGGCGTCACGAGTGTCGAACCGACAGCCAGCAGGCTCGACTTGCCCGAACCGGACGGGCCGACAATCGCGGTGACGGTGCCCGGTGTCAGGGTCAGGCTGACGTCATCGAGCGCGGTGACCGTGCCGGTGCCGTCCGGGTAGGTCAGGGTGATGCGCTCCAGCTCAAGCGCAGGAGCGCCGGAGGTGGTCTGGGTGTTCGTGGTCTGCAGGATGGTGGTCATCAGTTTCCTCCCAGTGCGAGAAGCGGGTCGACGCGGGTGACGCGGCGGACGGCGAAGGCGGCGGCGATGAGGCCGATGCCGATGACGCCTGCCATCGGCAGCAGCGTGGTCGCCGGGCTGACGGTGAACGGTGCGACCGAGGACAGTGCCAGGCCCGCTGCGATGCCGATGATGCCGCCGGCGATGACGCCGATGCCGAGCACGATGAGCGCCTGGCCGAGCGCGTCGCCGAGCACATAGCGGGTGGAGCCGCCGAGTGCCTTGACCACGGCGATCTCACGAGTCCGCTGGATCGTCCACACGCTGAGGAACGCAGCGACGACAAGGGCGGAGATGCCGTAGAGGAACGCCTGAATGAGGGTCAGCGAGCCGTTCTCCGAGCTGTATGAGGCCAGCGCGGAGAAGCTCTCCTTCGGCGTCATCGACACGGTGCCGGCCCTGTCGTCGGCCTCAGCCCGGACGTCGTCGACGTCGGTGCCGGCGGTTTGGCTGCCAGCTGCCGCGACCGAGGTGTCGGTGACGTTGGCGAGCACGACGGTGCCTGCCACCTCGGGGTCGGAGATATGGGTGATGGACTTCCACGTCGCCAGGTCGATCCAGGCGACCGGGGTGTGGGAGTACCACTGGTCGGGGATCGTGCCGGCGACCTCGAGCTCGGTGCCGCCGAAGGTGACGATGTCACCGGTCTTGGCTGACAGCTCGGTGGCGAGTTCCTCGCTCAGCACGATGGTCTCGGCGCGCAGCGCATCGGGTGCGATGCCCGAGCCCGGTTCGGCGGCGAAGCCGGCGGCCTGGGTGGAGGTGTCGAGTTCCAGGCGGGACTGCACGATGCCCAGCGGTTCGGCACCGGAGACACCAGCCGTCGACTGCCAGGCGTCGACCTGATCGGTGGTGACGCGGGACTGGGTATAGGACGGGTCGTCGACCTCCTCATCCTCGCTGCCGCTGCCGAAGGCCACCATCGAGGCCGGCAGCTCGGCGATCGCCGAGGTGGACTGGCGGGCCAGGCCGGCGGTGAGCCCGGAGAGCATGATGAGCAGCACGCTGATGAGCGCGACGACTGCGGCCATGAGGGCGAAGCGGCCCTTGGCGAACTTGATCTCACGAAATGCTAGGAACATATCTCCACGATCTCGCCTTCCGCGCGTGCGCACATCGGGAGAACGGTGGGACTTCGCCTCAACCATTCGATTGATTCTCACAGCGCAGCGGCACGGCTAGAGTTGGACTATGCCCGAGCCTGACAGCCGTGTTCCGCTGGTGCTGCGCGCCATGCGGGTGACCCTGCATGTCGGGTTCGCGCTCCTCATGGGCATCGGGCTCATCCGCGCGCTGACCGAGATCGGGCTGCACGGCATCGGCTGGATCATCCTGGTGCTCTCGGTCCTGCTGGCCGCGACCTACGTCTACGGCACGGTGCGCGAGAAGCACCACAGCGAGCACGTCGGCGTCGACGGCCGGCTCGCCGGTCTGCCGCAGCGCATGGCGATGATGTGGCTGGCCGCGGTCACCGTGCAGTGGCTGTGCCTCGTCTCGCTGAGCGAGCACTTCACCTGGCTGGCCTTCCCGCTGTTCTTCCTGCACCTGCACATCCTGCGCACCCGGCATGCGATCTTCGCCGTGCTCGCACTCGCCTGCTCGGTCGGTGCCATCCAGTGGGCGCACACCGGTCAGCTGCAGCCAGCGCTCATCGTCGGCCCGCTGCTCGGCGCCGGGGTGGCGATCATCATGTCGCTGGTCTACCAGGCCCTCTACACCGAGAGCGAACATCAGCGCCGCGCGGTCGAAGAGCTCATCCGCACTCGCAGCGAACTCGCCGCCGCCCAGCACGAGGCCGGGCAGCTGGCCGAACGCGAACGCCTCGCCCAGGAGATCCACGACACCCTCGCCCAGGGCCTGTCGAGCATCGTGCTCGTCTCCCGCGCCGCCCGTGATGCGCAGGCCGGCGGCAAGCCCGAGGCTGCCGATGACTACATCGACATCATCGAGCGCACCGCCTCTGAGAATCTCGCCGAGGCCCGCGCCTTCGTCCGCGATCTGGCTGCCGGGCAGACACCGCGCCAGCAGCGCACCACCCGGCTGCTCCAGCGCCTGCCGCAGCTGTGCGCTGACACGCAGGAGCGCGTCCAGGCTGCTGGGCAGGACCTGAGGTGCACGTTCGCCGTCGAGGGCGACCCGGTTCCGGTTTCAGCCGCGACCGAGGCGGCACTCGTGCGGTCTGTGCAGTCGCTGCTGTCGAACGTCGCCGCCCACGCACACGCCTCAGCAGCCCGGGTGACGCTGGCGTTCTTCGACAACACCGTCACCATCGACGTCTTCGACAACGGCAGCGGTTTCGACCCCGATACCGTGCTGCCGGCAGACCCGGCCGACGAGGTCGGTGCCGACTCCGGTTACGGGCTGCGCCTGCTGCGTGAGCGCATCAGCCGGGCCGGCGGCCATGTCACCGTCGAATCAGCTCCCGGCAAGGGCACCGTCGTCGGCGTCAGCCTGCCGCTGCCACCCGGCAGCGATCACCCACCCGAGCCACTGGAGACAACCGCATGAGGGAGATCCGCCTTCTCATCGTCGATGACCACCCGGTGGTGCGCACCGGGCTCATCGCCATGCTCAACGGCTTCACCGAGTTCGAAGTCGCCGCCGAGGCCTCCGACGGCATGCAGGCCATCAAGGCCGTCGAGCGGGCCGAGACGTTGGGCGAACCGGTCGACGTGGTGCTTATGGACCTGCAGATGGCCGGGATGGACGGGGTGACCGCGACCCGCAGACTCAAGGAGTCCCGCCCGGACCTGCCGGTGCTCATCCTCACCACCTACGACTCCGACTCCGACATCGTCGCAGCAATCGAAGCCGGTGCCTCGGGCTACATGCTCAAGGATGCCGACCCGGAGAAGATCCGGCAGGCCGTCACCGAAGCCGCTGCCGGGCGCACCGCCCTGGCACCGGAGATCGCCGCCCGGCTCTTCGACCGGATGCGCAGCCCGGGCATCTCGCTGTCGAACCGGGAGATCGAGATCTTGCAGCTGCTGGCGACCGGGACCTCGAACCGGGAGATCGCCAGCGAGCTGTTCATCTCTGAGGCGACCGTCAAGACTCACCTCAACCACATCTACTCCAAGCTCGGCGTCTCCAACCGCACCGCAGCGATCGCTGCCGCTCGCGAGCAGCGCATAGTGCGCGACTGACCGGCTGTGCGTCGGCAGATGACGCGAGAAGTCGCATTCATGACGCTGCATGGCATGTTTATGACGCTATGAGGCGTGCCGTGACATCCCCACCGGCTCCGGCCGCCGCCCGGACCTAGCGTGAGTTCCGCATCAGTCCTCCCACAGACCTAGGAGCCATCATGCCGCTGACCCGCTTGCCCATCCTCGACCTGTCCCGCGCCGACGACCCGCAGCTGGCCGCCGACTTCCGCCGCCAGCTGCGCGAGGTCACCCATTCGATCGGGTTCTTCTACCTCACCGGCCACGGCATCCCCGCCGCAGACTTCACCGCCCTGCTTGAGACCGCTGAGCGCTTCTTCGCCCTGCCCGAGGAGGACAAGCTCGCCATCGAGAACACCCGCTCCCCGCACTTCCGCGGCTACACCCGCACTGGCGGCGAGCGCACCCAGGGCCTGGTCGACTGGCGCGAGCAGATCGACATCGGCCCACACCGCGCACCGGTCGCCGAACCGCTGCACGCCTACGACCGGCTCACCGGCCCGAACCTCTACCCGGAGGCCCTGCCGGAGCTCAGGGCCGTCACCGACGCCTGGCACACCCAGCTGAGTGCGGTCGCAGCCCGGCTGCTGTCCGAATGGGCGGTGAGCCTCGGCCAGCCGGCTGACTTCTTCGCACCGGCCTTCGCCGAAGACCCCGAGTCCTTCATCAAGATCGTCCGCTACCCGGCACCCGAGCCTGCCACCGCCTCGGGCACGGCCACCGAGGACATCACCCAGGGCGTCGGCGCGCACCGCGACGGCGGGGTGCTCACCCTGCTGTACCCGCAGCCGGGGACCACCGGGCTGCAGGTGCTGCATGAGGACCGGTGGATCGATGTCGAACCGATCGAGAACACCTTCGTCGTCAACATCGGCAAGCTGCTCGAAGTCGCCACGGGCGGCTACCTGCGCGCCACCGTCCACCGCGTGCTGCCGACCGCACCGGGTGCGGACCGGATCTCGGTGCCGTTCTTCTACAACCCCGCCCTGCGCGCCAGCCTGCCCGAGGTGACCCTGCCTGCTGAACTGGCCCCATCCGCGCGCGGGGTGAGCGCTGATGAGCGCGACACGCTGCACGCTGTCTACGGGGAGAACGCGCTGGCCTCTCGACTGCGCTCCCACCCCGACGTCGCCGCACTCCACCACCCCGATCTGCTGACTGCCTCGCCGGAAGCCCAGTGAGCACGATCTCCGCCTCAGCACCCCTCGATGCCTGGTCGCCGGCCGCCGCACCGGAGGCCGGCGTGGCCGCAGGGACGTCCGGGACCCGTTTGGCGCTGTCCTTCGAAGTCATGCCCCCGCGCAGTGCCGCCCAGCAGCAGCGCTCCGGTGCGCTGCTGGAGCTGCTGGCCTCCTACGACCCCGACTACCTCGCCGTCACCTCAGCGGTGGGCACCGGCTGGTCGGCGGGGACGGCGGCCTTCATCGAGCAGCTGGCCGCGACCACCCGGCTGCGGCCGCTGGCCCACCTGACGTGCACCGCAGCCCCGCGCAGCGAGCTGATCGAGTGGATCGAGTGGTTCATCGACGCCGGGGTGCGCGGATTCCTCGCCGTCCGCGGGGATCTGGCAGCCGGGCAGTCGGCTCCCCCGCGCGGGCACCTCGCGCACGCCGATGCGCTCGTAGCACTGCTGCGCGAGGTCGAGCAGGGCCATGTCGCCCGGCTGTGCGGCGGCAGGCTGGCGATCGGGGTGGCGGCCTACCCGAGCGGGCATCCCGAGTCACGGCATCCGGCGGAGGACATCGACGTGCTGGCCGCCAAGCAGCGCAACGGCGCCGACTTCGCCATCACACAGCTGTTCTTCGACTCCGCCCTCATCACCGCTGTTGCCGAGCGTGCTCGGCTGGCCGGCGTCACCCTGCCGATCATCCCGGGGATCATGCCGATCACCGGCACCGCGCGCCTGCAGCGGATGTGTCGGCTCTCCGGGCTCACGCCACCGCCGCGCATTTCCCAGACGCTGGCCGCAGCCCGCAGCCCAGCCGAGGAGTACGACATCGGCCTGGACCTCACCGCCGGTTTCGTCGACGAGCTCATCGCCGCCGGGGTGCCGGGCCTGCACTTCTACACCTTCAACGACCCGACGACCATCACCGAACTGCTCTCCCGCCTGCGACCAGCCACCCTCGCCCGGCTGATCGTCGACCGAAAGGACTTCCCTTGACCGCCTCACAGAAGTGTGCGTTCCCGCCTGCAACCGTCACCGGGCTGCCGCGCATCGGCCCGCGCCGCGAACTCAAGCGCGCCCTCGAAGCACTGTGGGCCGGCACCATCGACGAAGCCTCTTATGCCGATGCCGCCCACAGTCTGCGAGTGACCGCCTATGAGCGGCAGCGCGAGCTCGGCCTGGCCGCCGACTACGCGATCCCCGGCGACTTCTCCGCCTACGACCAGGTCCTCGACGCTGCCATCACCACCGGCATCGTCGGCGAGGATCCGTCCGGCACCGCCCTGGGTGAGTACTTCGCTCTGGCCCGCGGCACCGCAGAGCGTCCGCCGCTGGAGATGACGAAGTGGTTCGACACGAACTACCACTACCTGGTGCCTGAAGTCGCCGATGAGCGCACCTTCACCGCCCGCCCGCAGCGTCTCCTCGACCTCGTCGCCGAGGCGCGGCAGGCCGGGCATCGGATCCGTCCGGTGCTGGTGGGTCCGGTGACCCTGCTGGCGCTGTCGAAGCCGGCGGCCGGAGCAGAGCACGCGCCGCTGGAGCGGCTCGACGAGCTCGTCGAGGTCTACGCCGAACTTCTGGCTGCCCTCCATGCCGCCGGAGTCGAGTGGGTGCAGCTCGATGAGCCGATCCTGGTGACCGACATCGACGCGATCAGCGATGCCGACCTGGCCGCCTGCGCCGGTGACGCGCACGCCCGTCTGCTGTCAGCCGGTGAGCGCCCGCAGGTGCTCATCACCGCGCCATATGGTGCGCTGCGGGCAGGACTTGAGACCCTGCTGGCCGCCGGGCCCGAGGCGCTGGGCGTCGATGTCTCGCCCGCCACCCGAGCCGTGGACCCTGGTTGGCTGGCCCGCCTGCAGACAGCGGACTTCGGCGCCACCCGGCTGGTGGCAGGGGTGGTCGACGGCCGAAACATCTGGGCTGCCGACCTGGCTGCCGAGCTCGAGGTGCTCACCGGGCTGCAGGACCGTGGCCGCGACGTCTCGGTCTCCACCTCGACCTCGCTGCTGCATGTCCCCTACACAGTGGCCGCCGAGACCCGGCTGCCGGTTGATGTGGCCGGCTGGCTGTCCTTCGCCGCTGAGAAGCTCACCGAGGTCGAGGCGCTCGCGGCGGCACTGGGGGCCCGCGGCAGCGGTGCTGCCGACCCGGCCGGTGTCCGTAAGCCCGTCTTCGACCGGTCGGCCCGGGCGGTGCGCACCCGCGCAGAGTCCGACCGCGTACTCAACCCCGAGGTGCGTGCCCGCACCGCTGCCATCGGTGAGCGTCGGGTGCGCGCTGGCAGCCTCGAAGAGCGCCGGCGGGCCCAGGAGGCGCTCAGCCTGCCGGTGCTGCCGACGACGACGATCGGCTCGTTCCCGCAGACGCCCGAGGTGCGCCGCGCCCGAGCCGCGCTGCGCGATGAGCGCATCACCGAGGTGCAGTACCAGGCGACGATGCGGGCCGAGATCGCCGAGGTGGTGCGCCTGCAGGAGGAGCTCGGCTTCGATGTCATCGTCCACGGTGAGCCCGAGCGCAACGACATGGTGCAGTACTTCGCCGAGCACCTGGCCGGTTTCGCGGTCACCGATCACGGCTGGGTGCAGTCCTACGGCACCCGCTGCACCCGCCCGCCGATCCTGTTCGGCGACGTGCACCGGCCGGCTCCGATCACGGTGCCGTGGTCGACCTTTGCCGCCAGCCTGACCGACACACCGGTCAAGGGAATGCTCACCGGCCCGGTGACGATCCTGTCGTGGTCCTTCGTACGCGATGACGTGCCGCTGTCGACTGCTGCTGAGCAGATCGGCCTGGCGCTCTCCGACGAAGTTGCCGAACTGGAGGCCGCCGGCATCCGGATCATCCAGATCGATGAGCCGGCTCTGCGTGAGCTGCTGCCGCTGCGCGCCGATGCCCGGAACGCCTATCTGGACTGGGCGGTCGATGCCTTCCGGTTGGCCAGCATCGGCGTGGAGCCGGGCACCCAGATCCACACGCATCTGTGCTATTCGGAGTTCGAGCAGGTCATCGACGCCATCGATGCCCTCGATGCCGATGTCACGAGCATCGAAGCCGCCCGTTCGCGGATGGAGCTGCTCGACAGCCTCGACCCCGCCGAGTTCGACCGCAGCGTCGGCCCAGGCGTTTACGATATCCACTCCCCGCGGGTGCCCTCGGTCGATGAGCTCGTTGGCCTGCTGGAGGCAGCCCTGACCCACGTGCCGCGCCATCGCCTGTGGGTGAATCCTGACTGCGGACTCAAAACCCGCCGGTACGAGGAGGTCCGTCCGGCATTGGAGAACCTCATCGCCGCCCGTGACGCAGTGCGCGTTCGCGCCGCCGAGGAAGTTCCTGCGGCCACTGGTGCAGCCTTCTGACCTAGGACGACGACCCTGTCCCTGGTTTCGCAGCGGGCCGGCAGCCGCAGGTGCCGGCCCGCTGCGAGCTGACGGTGCCGCGCCTCAGATTCTTCGGATAGTCTGCCAGTGACCTATTCGGCACTGCCAGCAGCCCCGCGCTGTCACTTTCAGGAGAATCCCCATGTTCGATCCCACACTGGTGACCGGTATCGGCGCGATCCTCGCCGTCGTCTTCATCATCGGCATCATCGGTTTCATCATGTTCCGCCGCGCCTACCGCGTCGCTGCGCCCAATGAGGCGCTCGTCATCACCGGCCGCGCACCCACCCGCAGCAAGGGCGGGGACGTCGACCTCGAAAGCGGCACCCGCGTCGTGGTCGGCGGTCGCGCGATCGTCAGGCCGCTGTTCGACCGCGCGCACACGATCTCGCTGTCCTCGCGCCAGATCAGCATCGAGATCGAGGGCTACTCGTCGAACAACATCTTCCTCCGGCTGCGCGGTGTCGCCCAGATCAAAGTCGGCGAATCGGTTGCCGACATCCGCAAGGCAGCCCAGCGGTTCCTCGATCAGCAGAAGGCCATCGACAACTACTGCCAGGAGATCCTCTCCGGTACGCTGCGCGCGGTCATCGGCACGCTGACGGTCGAGCAGGTGCTGCGCGACCGCGCCGAGTTCGCCGCGCAGGTGCGGGCCGATGCCGCGGATTCGATGAACAACCAGGGCCTGGTCATCGACACCTTCCAGATCATCTCGATCGAAGACGATGACGGCTATCTCAAGGATCTCGGCCGGCCCGAGGCGGCACTCGTCGCCGAGCGCGCCGCGATCGCCGAATCGGAGTCGCGCCGCAAGGCGACCGAGGCCTCGAACGCCGATGCCCAGCGGGTGGCCGAGTCCCAGAAGGACCTCGAGCTGCGCCAGGCCGCGATCCAGCGTGAGACCGCTGCCGAGAAGGCGCAGGCGGCTGCCGCTGAGGAGCTGGCCCGTGCGGAGCAGGAGCAGCGCATCCTGGATGAGAAGCAGAAGATCGCCGACCGCAACAACGAGCTGCGTGAGCGCGAACTCATCGGTGAGGTGCAGAAGCCAGCCGATGCCAAGAAGTACGCCGCCGAACGCGACGCCGATGCCGATCACTACCGGCGCGAGCGCGCCTCGGCAGCGGCACTGGTCGAAGCGCAGAACGACGCTGCGGCCGCTGAGACGCGCGGTCGGGCCGAGGCCGCTGCGGTGGCCGCTCGCGGTGAGGCCGAGGCACGGGCGATCGAGGCCGCCGCCGAGGCATACGCCTCCTACAACGATGCCGCGCGCCTGGCCGAGATCCTCAAGGTGCTGCCGGAGATGGCCGGCCGACTGGCTGAGCCCTACGGCAGCATCGACAGGCTCTCGATCATCTCCTCCGATGGGGAAGGGAAGCTCAGCGAGAACATCGGCGTCAACCTCGCCAAAGTGCTGCAGGTCGTCGATGAGACCACCGGAGTCGACCTCCGGACCCTTCTGCACACAGCCGCAGACTCTGAGACTTCCGCATCTCAGCCCGCTCCGGGTGCCGGGGCATCTCAGCCGCCAGCCACCACCGAGGCGGAGGAGACGTCCTGATCTGAGGTCACCGAGCCGATGACCAACAGGGGGCGGGCAGCGAATCATCGCTGCCCGCCCCCTTTCTGGGTGAGTCTGTCAGGCTCAGCTGTCCTGCTTGATGAGCTCGGCGCACTTCTCGCCGATCATCATGACGGTGATGTTCGGGTTGACAGCGGTGATGAGCGGCATGACCGAAGCGTCGGCCACGCGCAGGCCCGTGACGCCCTTGACCTTGAGATCGGGGGTCAGCGGCGATTCGCTGTCGTCCGCCGGGCCCATCCGGACGGTGCCGGCCGGGTGGTAGACAGTGTTGTGGGTGCGGACGATGTAGTCTTCAATCTGCTCATCGGTCTGCACGTCGTCTCCCGGGTAGAGTTCGCGGCCGGCCCATTCGGCCAGCGCCGGCTGGGAGACGATCTCGCGGGCCTTCTTGATGCCCTCGACCATGATGTGCATGTCATAGCCCTCGGGGTCGGTGAAGTAGCGCGGATCGACCTTCGGCTTGTCCCGGTAGTCGAGGCTGCGCAGGCGCACGGTGCCCCGCGAGCGGGCGTGCGGGACGTTGGGGGTCAGGCAGAAGGCGTTCTCCGAGGTCGGATAGCCCTGGCGCAGGGTGTGCATGTCGAAGGGCACCGAACCGTAGTGCATCATGAGGTCGGGCACGTCGCCCTCGCCGTCGATGCGGGTGAAGATGCCGATCTCCCACCACTGGGTCGATTCAGTGACCATCGGCTTCTTCGCCTCCCACTGGATGACCGCCTCGGGGTGGTCCTGCAGGTTGGAGCCCACACCCGGGGCGTCGACGCGCACGTCGACGCCGACCTCCTTAAGGTGGGCGGCCGGGCCGATGCCCGAGAGCATGAGCAGCTTCGGGGTGTCGATCGCGCCGGCGGAGACGATGACCTCGCGGTTGGCTGCGATCCGCTGGGTGGTGCCGAAGGCGTTGTTGACGACATGGACGCCGGTGCAGGTGTTGCTGTCGTCGAACTCGAGTTCGCGCACCCACGTGTCGGTGAGGATCGTGAGGTTCTCACGCTTCAGGTTCGGGTGCAGGTACGACACCGAGGACGACGCGCGGGTGCCGTCGGCCCTGCGGTTGATCTGGAAGAAGTTCGCGCCGTTGACGACGGTCTCACCGGTGTTGAACTGCGCGCGCGGGATGCCAGCCTGTTCACAGGCGTCGAGCACGGCCACACCGCAGGGGTCCTTCGGCGGGACGTTCATGAGCTCGACCGGGCCGTCGTAGCCGTGCAGCGGGCCGTCGTCCTCATTGGTCTCGAGCTTGGTGAACAGCGGGAAGGTCTTCTCCGCCTCCCAGCCGGTCGCACCGTAGGTGTGCGCCCAGGCGTCGAGGTCCTCCTTCGGCGCCCAGAAGGCGATGCAGGAGTTGTGCGAGGAGCAGCCGCCGAGCACCTTGGCGCGGGCATGGCGCATGAACGAGTTGCCGTTGGCCTGCTCTTCGATCGGGTAGTCCCAGTCGTAGCCGGATTCGAGCAGCTCCATCCACCGGTTGAGGGTGAGGACCACGTCGAGGTCCTCATCACTCGGGCCGGCCTCGAGCAGTCCGACGGTGACGGTGGGGTCCTCGCTCAGGCGGGCAGCGACGGCCGCACCGGCCGAACCGCCGCCGACGACGATGTAGTCGAAAGTGTGGGTGGTCTCCATGGCTCCCTCTCAGTGCTCGGGAAACCAGCCGGTGACGGCCGGTTCGAGATTCTGGTAGATGTGCTTGGCTTCCTGGTATTCGGCCAGACCGGTGGGCCCGAGTTCGCGGCCGAATCCGGACTGCTTGTATCCGCCCCATTCGGCCTGCGGCAGGTAGGGGTGGAAGTCGTTGATCCAGATGGTGCCGTGACGCAGCCGGCCGGCGACCCGCTGGCACTTGCCGGCGTCCTGCGTCCACACTGCGCCGGCCAGGCCGTAGTGGGTGTCGTTGGCCAGCGCGACCGCCTCATCTTCGGTGGAGAACGTCTCAACGGTCACGACCGGGCCGAAGGCCTCGTCGCGCAGCACCGACATGCCCGGCTTGACCTGGTCGATGACGGTCGGCAGGTAGTAGAAGCCGGATTCGAGCTCTCCGGTGCCCCACCTACCACCGCAGCGCACGCGGGCACCTTCCTGCCTGCCGGCCTCGACATAGGCAGTGACCTTGTCGCGGTGCTCCGCGGAGATGAGCGGGCCGGTCTCGGCGTTCTCGTCGAAGGGCCCGCCGAGGCGGATCTTCTCGGCCCGGGCGACGAGCTCGTCGACGAACTCCTCGGCGATCGACTCCTCGACGATGAGCCGGGCACCGGCAGAGCACACCTGGCCGGAGTGCACGAAAGCGGCGTTGAGCGCATTGTCGAGCGCGGCTGCGCGATCAGCGTCGGCGAAGATGACGTTCGGGTTCTTGCCGCCGAGCTCGAGGGCGATCTTCTTGACCGTCTCGGCTGCGTTGCGGGCGATGAGCCGGCCGGTGACCAGACCGCCGGTGAACGAGACCATGTCGACATCCGCATGCGTTGACAACGGGGCTCCCGCCTCGGCGCCGGCGCCCAGGATGAGGTTGCCGACACCGGCGGGCAGGCCGAGCTCGTCGAGGACCTGCATCGTCAGGATCGCGGTGTGCGGGGTGAGTTCGGCCGGCTTGAGCACGAAGCTGTTGCCGGCGGCGATACACGGGGCGATCTTCCAGGCCGCCTGCAGCAGCGGGTAGTTCCACGGGGTGATGAGCGCGCACACGCCCACCGGTTCGTGGACGATGCGGGAGACGACGGTGCTGTCGCCGGCGTCGACGACGCGACCGGGATCAGCGTCGGCGATGCGGCCGAAGTAGTCGAAGCAGGCGGCGATGTCGTCCATGTCCATCTCGGATTCGATCAGCCGTTTGCCGGTGTCGAGGGACTCGGCGCGGGCGAACTCATCCTTGCGCTCCCGGATGGCGTCGGCGACCTTGAGCAGCAGCGCGCCGCGCTCGGCGGCCGGCACGCTCGACCACACCTGAGCGTCGAAGGCGCGGCGGGCGGCTTCGATCGCCTTGACGGTGTCGTCCTGGGTGGCTTCGTCGACCACGGCCACGAGCTCGCCGTCGGCCGGGCAGTGGATCTCGCGGGTTCCTCCGGCGGAGGCGGAGACCCATTCGCCGTCGATGTACAGGGTTTTCGGCATGGCACTCCTCATTTCTGCACAGCGCTGAGGTCAGCGGTCGCTGGACTCAGTCCGTGTCTTGTCAGGGGTTTCCTCTTCCCAATCTGTGGTGAGGGCGGTGGTCGATGCTGCGGCGACGTCCGGCGGGGTGCCGTCTGAGATCCGCAGGAACTCCAGGTGTGCCTCGAAGCTGCTGAGGACGTCGGAGATGAGCTGTTCCTTGGTGTACCCGAAAACATCGTATCCACGCGATCCCTCGGTGTTGAAGACTTCGAGGCGGTAGTATGCGTCACTGCCTTCGCGGGCGGTGTTGAGGGCGAACGACGGCATCTGCGCGGCCACCGGGTAGACCTGGTAGACACACGGCTCCGCGTCCTCGAACTCGATCGTCAGCGCTGCCTGCGGCAGCTTGTGGGAGACCACTTCCGAGGTGTCGAGGCGGGCGTCTGAGCCGTTGGCGCGCAGCTCCTCGGCCACCTCGGTCAGCGCCGGGATGACAGTGGACTTGAAGTAGCGGGAGGCGGCCCCGCGGCTGGGGAAGCTCGTGGCGCGGCGCAGGCGCTGCTGCCAGGACAGTCCTGCCTGGCCGGACAGGCGGCCGGGCAGGCTGTTGAACCGGCTGTCGGTGACGTCGAGCTCGACCTGCAGCGCCCGGTACAGCGACAGCATGACGAGATAGAGCACGACCGAGAACGGCAGTCCGATGATGAGAGTGGCTCCCTGCAGGGTGGTGACGCCGTCGACGATGAGCATGCCGAGCGTCAGCACGCCGGTGGCGATCGCCCAGAACACGCGCAGCCCCTTGCGGCCGTCGGTGTTCGGGTCATGGGTGTGGGAGGTGAAGTTCGCCAGCACGAGTGCGCCGGAGTCTGCGGATGTGACGTAGAAGAGCAGTCCGACGATGGTGGCCAGGCCGATGACGGCCGGGGCGCCGGGGTACATCTCCAGCAGCGAGTAGAAGGCACGCTCGGGGGTGTTGGCGGCGACGTCGGCGAATTCCAGGTTGCCGTCGAGCACGAGACGCAGCGTGGAGTTGCCGAAGATCGAGATGAAGATGGCGATGAAGGTGAAGGGGACGATGAGCACCCCGATGACGAACTGGCGGATCGTACGGCCGCGGGAGATGCGGGCGAGGAACAGTCCGACGAACGGCGCCCAGGCCACCCACCAGGCCCAGAAGAACAGCGTCCAGCCGGCCATCCAGTCATCGGGCTGGATGAACGGGAAGACGTCGAGGGTCATCCGCGGCAGCTCGTAGAGGTACTCGCCGATGTTGGTCACGAGTGCGTCGAAGAGGAACCGGGTCTTGCCGGTGATGAGAATGTGGGCCAGCAGCACGATGGCGAGGATGACGTTGAGCTCAGACAGACGGCGGATGCCCTTCTCGACACCGGTGACGGTCGAGATCGTGGCCATGAGCACGGCCAGGGCGATGAGGCCGATCTGGGCGCCGACGCCCTCGGGGACGCCGAACATCAGGTGCAGGCCGTAATTGAGCTGCACGACGCCGATGCCCAGTGAGGTAGCGATGCCGAAGACGGTGCCGAGCACTGCGGCGACGTCGATGGTGGAGCCCAGCCAGCCGTTGATGCGCTTGCCGATCGCCCAGTACAGGATCGAGCGGATTGAGAGCGGCATGTTCTTGCGGTAGGCGAAGTAGGCGAACGCCATGCCCATGAGGGCGTACATCGCCCAGCCGGTGATGCCATAGTGGAACAGCGTCCAGATGACGGCCATGCGCGCCCGGCCGTTCGGATCGGTGTCCGGGTTGAGCGGGTCGTCGACCGCGCCCTCTGGCGGGAACAGGAACTGGGAGGCCGGTTCGGAGACCGAGAAGAACATCAGGTCGATGCCGATGCCGGCAGCGAACAGCATCGCCGTCCAGGTGAACAGGCTGAACTGCGGTCGGGAGTGCTGCGGGCCAAGACGGATCTTGCCGGTGCGGCCGGCGGCCATCATGATGACGAAGACGATGATGAGTGTGGCGGTCAGGATGTAGTACCAGCCGAAGTTCGCTGAGATCCAGCCGACGGCGGTGTTGAGCACGAGGTCGGCGTTCTCCGGGGCGATGATCGCCCACAGGGCGATCGCCAGGATGCTGATGCCGGAGATGAGGAAGACCGGCCAGTTGGGCGGAGGCGGGTCTCCCGGCGAACCGTCAGCCGGTGCACGGTCAACCGGTGCCCCTGCAGCATCGGTGGCTGCTGCAGTGGCACCGGGGCGGGCGTCGTGTGGGGCGTTCGAGTCTGAAGGCTCTATCGGATCTGACGGCTGTTTCGAATCGCTCATCTCTTCGTCTCTGCAGTGGTGTGAGTGCAGGCGCAGGGATCCCTGCGCCTGCCGGGCACTTCACACCATAACAAGGCCGCCAGTCCGCTTACCGTCAGGTAATGGCGACGCTCTGCGCGGTGACGCCGTCACCGCGCGCTGTCGCGCACACCCCAGCTGTCTGTCGAAACCACGAGAGCTGTGTCAGGCCACCTGGTCGAGCGCCGCCTCCAGTCGCGCTGCCGCTGCATCAGCATCAGCCCACTTGTCGAGGCCGAACAAGCCGATGCGGAAGGTCTGAAAACCCTCCGGCTCGTCGACCATGAGCGGGACCCCGCCGGCTACCTGCACGCCTGCCTGCGCAAACGCGGCTACCACCTCGGCGGCGGGTCGCTCGGCCTGCACGACGACGACCGTCGGAGACTGCCAGCCCTCTGCGGCAACTGAGGAGTAACCGCGTGAGCTGAGGAGCTCGCGCACCTTGGTGCCGAGCTCGATCTGGCGCTCACGCAGCTGCGGCAGCCCGAACTCGACAGCCTCCTGCATGAGGGTGAGGTTGTGGGTGATCGAGTCAGTCGGCATCGTGGCGTGGTAGCCGTGCTTGCCTTCGGCGTAGCCCTCACAGATCGTCATCCACTTCTTCAGGTCGAGTGCGAAGCTCGAGCTGGTGGTGTCCTCGATCGCCGTGCGAGCGCGCTCACCGAACATGATGTAGCCGGCGCACGGCGTGCCGCTCCAGCCCTTCTGCGGGGCCGAGAGGAGGATGTCGACACCGATGTCGTCCATGTCAACCCACAGCGGGCCGGAGGCGACGCAGTCGAGGACGAACAGGCCGCCCACCTCGTGCACGGCGTCTGCGATCCGGCGCATGTAGTCATCGCTCAGCAGCACGCCCGAGGCGGTCTCGACGTGCGGAGCGAACACGAGCTCGGTGCGCTGCCGGTGGATCGTCTCGACGACCTCCTCGATGGGAGCAGGAGCGAACCCGGCATCGACGTCGCCGCCGGCGGGGCGGGCCTTGAGCACCTCATGTTCGGCAGGGATCTGGCCGGTGTCGAGGATCTGCGACCAGCGGTAGGAGAACTGGCCGTTGCGTACGATGAGGCAGCGCTTGCCGCCGGCGAACTGGCGGGCGACCGATTCCATGCCGTAGGAGCCGCCGCCGGGCACGAGCACCGCGGTCTTGGCGTTGTAGGTGCTGCGCAGGATCGACAGCGTCTCCTCCATCACGGAGACGAAGCGGGCGGACATGTGGTTGAGGGAGCGGTCCGTGAAGACGACGGAGTACTCCAGCAGGCCGTCGGGATCAATATCGCTGTGTGGAAGTTTCATACCATTATCTTAGCTCCCGCAGGCACATCCGTGAGATCCGGGTCACACAGTGGAACGACAGAGCGCCGCCCAGCTTGGGAGGCTGGGCGGCGCGGGGGCGGGGGTGTGGTTGTGTTAGTGGGGTATTCGAGGGTGATCAGGGCCCGCGGTGGCGGGGGCGCGTCAGACGGCGGCGGCGACTGCGTTCTTGATGCGCTCGAAGTCGACGGTGCCCGGGCACGAGGTGGCGACAACGGCGCTGTGTGGGATGAGCGCGACGTGGGGGTCGAGTCCGTAGTCGCGGCAGATGCGTGCGCACAGTGCGATCGAGGTGTTGTAGGTGAACTCGTCGGGGGCGCGGTTCTGGTCTGCGGAGTGCTCGATGCCGATGCTGCGCTGATTCATCGCGAAGCTGCCGGCATGCCAGGCGGTGTCGCCTTCGTTCACGTACTGATGCAGGGCTCCTTCGCCGATGCCGTAGTGAGCGCTGACCTGGGAGGCCGGGTCCTTGAAGGTGGCATCCGCGGCGGCGAGAGTGCCGACGATGTAATGGATGACGATGCGGTCGATGCCGGAGCCTCCACGGCCGTGGTTGAAGTTCGGGCTGCCGATCCAGATGGGTTCTGCCATGGCTCAGTCCTCCAATCCACGGCCGAGCGCGCAGCCGAGGCGGTTGGCCGGATTCGAGGCCTCACCACCATCGGAGTCGGAGGTGCGGAAGCCGGTGGCTTCGGTGATGGGCCGGTTTTCGGCAGCATGGCCGGGTGCGGCACTGAGCAGTACTGCGGATCCGAGGACTGCTGCGCCGGATGCGAACAGTGAGCGGCGGGAGAACGTATTCGTGTCCATGCACACGACGTTAGAGACGGTGAGATTGCCCGACAATCCCGCGTTGGTGCTACGACGATCGTTGTATCTGCGGCGTTTCTGATGGTTTGGCCTGGGCGAATGAAGAGGGTCAGGAAAGGACGGCCAGCATGAGCATTTCCCTGCTGCCCGGATGTCGCATGCGCCTCGCCACGTGCGCGCAGAACATGCTGCAGTCTCATGCGCAGATTGAGCAGCTGATTGCATGACTACTTGCTTTACCGATCACGAACATGCATGCTTTCATCAACACGCTTCGACGACGTTGCTCCACCTGTCTTTCTGCGTGACTGTGTTTCTTTCTGTGTGACTGTGTTCGCGCCCGATTCTTAGGAGACCGCCCATGGATGCGCGGCTGATTCTGGCCCTCTTGCTCGGCATCGCCACAATCGTCTTTCTCGTATTGCGCACTCGGCTGGATGCCTTCATCGCTCTGCTGATAGCAGCGCTGGTCACCGGCCTGGTGGCCGGGCAGGAGATGCTCGGTGTCGTGGACTCCGTGACGACTGGCTTCGGCAACACGCTGGCCAGCATCGGAATCGTCATCGGACTCGGTGTTGCGGTCGGAAAGATCTTGGAGGTCTCAGGGGCCGCCGATGCACTGGCACGAGCCTTCCTTCGGGGATTCGGCAAAGGCAGAGAACCCTGGGCGATGAGCACTGTCGGGTCCCTTGTCTCGGTCCCGGTCTTCTGCGACTCCGGCTTCGTGATCATGAACCCTCTGGCCCGCTCGATTGCACGAGTCAAGCGGGGCGGATATGTCACTCTCTGCCTCGCCCTCGGCTGCGGTATGACACTCACCCACCACATGGTGCCGCCGACACCCGGCCCGCTCGCCGTCACCGGCCTTCTCGGGGCAGACCTCGGTGCGGTCATCCTGACCGGCGGCATCTTCACGATCATCCTTCTGCCCGTCGTGGTGTTCTACGCCAGGTGGATGGGCCCTAAGCTCGAATCGCAGGTCGTCCCCGAGGTCGCTGCAGAGGTCTACGGCGAGAATCACGACGTGAAAATTGCCGAGAACGGCGGAGAAGACGTTGCATCTCACCTCGACGCGATCAAGACCTATCGGTCTGAGGACTACCTCGGTGAGACCCCGGCAGGTCGCAAGCCGCACCGCATCAATGCGGCTCTCGGTTCTCTTCCGCTTCTCGTTCCGCTCCTGCTGATTGTGGCCAACACTGTGACCTCGGCTATCGACAAATCGGCCACGGGTCAGATCAATGCTGAAGAGTATGCTGCCTCCGACTGGGTCAAACCGCTCCTCTTTCTTGGAAATCCTGTGGTCGCGCTGATCATCGGCATCATTTTGGCGGTCTACGTTCTGCTCCCCCGGTGGACGCCGCGGAAGAAGACACACGCCTGGCTGGCTCAGGCCGCCGAATCCGCAGGCCTGATTCTCCTCATCACCGGTGCTGGCGGAGGTTTCGGCCAGGTGCTGAGAGACTCTGGGGTCGGTGACGCTTTAGCCGAGGCCATCGCCGGCATGGCGCTGCCTGCGTTCCTCATCCCGTTCCTTATCGCTTCCATGGTGCGAATCGCTCAGGGCTCCGGAACCGTGGCCATGATCACCGCTGCCTCTGTCACCGCCCCGCTCGTTGATTCCTTGGGAGTCTCTCCTCTCATCGCAGTCATGGCATGTGTCTGCGGTTCGATGGTCTTCTCCTACTTCAACGACTCCTACTTCTGGGTTGTCACACGGTTCACGGGGCTGACCGGCACTGCCGCTCTCAAAGGCTGGTCGGGTATCACCACCGCCGTCTGGCTCGGATCGATCCCACTGCTCTTCCTGGCAAACCTGCTCATCGGGTGACCATGACACGCATACTCGTCGTCGCGGACGACCTCACCGGAGGCAACGGCTGTGCTGCGGGCTTCGCACGCTCGGGCCTGCGCGCCGCAAATGTGCACCTGGGACTGCCTCCGGACGAACTCACTGGCCTGCTTGACACCTACGACGTCCTTGTCGTCACGACAGACTCGCGCCATCTGCCGCCTGCAGATGCTGAAGAGACGGTGCGCGGCGTCGTCGCAGCAGCGTGGCCCGCAGACCTCATCTGCTCACGTGCAGACTCGACGCTGCGCGGCAACTTCGGCGCGGAAGCTCAAGCCGTCCTCGCGGCTGTCCGGGAACGTGGTCGTCAGGCTGTCGGTCTGTGTATGCCGGCGTTTCCTCAAGCCGACAGGCAGACCGTCGACGGGCTGCAACTCATGGCCGGCAAGCGGCTGGAAGACACCGAACTCGCTCATGATGTACGCGCACCCGTCGACAACTCCTCCGTCGAGGCCGCGCTGCAGCGCAGCACTGAGCTGCGCACAGCAGTGATAGGACTGGCCGAGGTCACCGGGTCATGGGACGCGCTAGTCGCACGATTCCGTGCAGTTCTCGACGATGGTGTCGATGTCGTCGTCGCAGACGCACTCACTGATGAACACCTCAAGCGGACAGCCGAAGCGGCGGTGGCAGCAGACCCCCGCGTCATGTGGGTGGGGATCGACCCCGGACCAGGCACCCTCGCCATTGCCCACGCTCTCGAAACCAAGCCGACTGGAGGGAGCCTTCCGCTGCTGGCGATTGCCGGCTCAGCGACTGAACTCACGCAGCTTCAGCTGAGACAGCTGTCTGAAACGCGCCCCGTCCACCTTGTCCGCCCTGTTCTCGACAGCAACCGGCCCGTTCCGGACATCTCGTCCACCATCGCCGAGGTCTCAACAGCACTCGAAAACGCTGGCCCCGGGAACATCGTGCTCCTCGCCTCGGTGCTTGAGGAGTCGGACATCCTAGAGCTGACGGCGGAGGAGGCTGAGGAGGTCCCCAGGCGCATTGGCCGAATCACCGCCGGTGTACTCGCGACTGCCCGCATCTCAGGCGATCCAGCCGCCGGCCCGTGCGTTGGAGGTCTCTACACCACAGGTGGCGACATCACCGCCGCAGTGCTTTCCGCTCTGGGGGCCGCAGGCATTGAAGTCCATGAAGAAGTCGTCCCGCTCGCCGCAGCCGGCGTTGTCATCGGCGGAGAGTTCGCGGGCCTGCCGATCGTCACAAAAGGCGGGCTGGTCGGCGGCCCCGACACCGCTGTCGCATGTCTTGACCATCTATCCGCTATGGTTCGCGCACAAGACCGCTTGTACAAGTCCGGTTCTCGAGAAGATTAGGAAAAACCATGACCTCGAATACCCCCGTTCTCGCTGTCACCGTCGGAGATCCAGTCGGCATCGGGCCTGAGATCACCGCAGCGGTACTGCACGAGTTCTCGACCGACAGCTCTCAGCACGGCATCGCCGTCGCCGACCTTGCCGTCATGGAGAAGGCGGTCAAGGTGCTCAACCTCGATGCCGAGGTCCGGGCGGTGTCGTCATGGGACACCGCTCCGGGCGGCGAAGGCGTCATAGATGTCTTCGACATCGAGGTTCTCGGCTCCCAGATTCCCGAATGGGGCAGAGTAGACGAAAGGGCCGGACGAGCAGCCGTCACCGCAATCGAGGTGGCAACGGAAGCTGCACTGAATCAAGAGGTTTCCGGTATCGTCACCGGCCCCATCAATAAGGAAGCGGTGTGGAAGACAGGGTCCAAGCACCTCGGTCATACCGAAATGCTCGGTGAGCTCACTGGGGTCACCAAGCAGGACACGATGTTCGTTGTCGAGAAAACCCATCAGCCCGGACACAAGATGCAGGTGTTCTTCGCTACCCGCCATATGTCACTGCGCAAAGCTCTCGACGCAATCAACATCGACAACCAGGTCGGCTCAATCATGCGAGCCCATCGTGCACTCGAAGTCTACGGTGTGGCGGAACCTCGTCTGGCGACCGCCGCCATCAATCCTCATGGTGGCGAAAACGGTGCGTTTGGTGATGAAGAGATCGAGATCCTCTCCCCAGCCATTGAAGAGGTCCGCTCACGCGGCTTGGATGTGGCGGGCCCGATCCCAGCCGATTCCGTGTTCCACCATGGGCTGTTGGGTCGCTATGACGGGATTCTCTCTCAGTATCACGATCAAGGTCATATCGCTGCGAAGACGTTCGACTTCGATGGGACCATCAGCGTCACTGTTGGACTCCCCATCCTGCGCACATCTGTCGACCATGGCACCGCTTTCGATATCGCCGGCACCGGAAAAGCCGACCCGGGCACAATGCGGTCTGCGTACCGTGCGGCGATCGGCTATGCACCGCATGTCGAAGCGATCCGCGCCGAGTACTTGCCCCGCTGACGAGCCTGGATGCGGTTTGCGCCATTCGTATGAGAAGAGCGTTGGGAGAACCGATGAATCCACGTGAGGCGACTCGCGACAGACGCATGGAAGTTGTGCGACTAGTCCGTTCGGGAATCAATCGTGTCGAGGCTCTGGCCGAGAGACTGTCGACGTCGACGTCCACTATCCGCCGTGATCTCTCCGCGCTTGAGAGAACCGGACAGCTCGCAAGAACCTACGGCGGTGCTACGAGCCTGGCCCCTTACCAGGAGAGAGCGCTGGCGGAGCGGATGTCGATGAATACCCGTGCCAAGGCGGCAATCGGGTCCGTGGCCGCATCGCTCGTGCCGCCCGGTGCCACAATCTTCGTAGACGCAGGTTCCACGACGGCTCACCTCATCGACAACCTCCGCGGCAGCTCTGGTCTCACCGTGGTCACCAGAGGTCTCGAGATCGCTCTTTCTCTGGCCGAAGAAGACGGCATCGACGTCATCGTGGTCGGGGGGCATCTGTCGCGCAATTCCCACGGCACCGCTGGAGCGCTCGCGTCGGATGCACTCAGGCGCTTCACTTTCGACGTCTCCTTCCTGGGCGCCGACGCGGTCGATCCGCGCGATGGCGTAGGCGAACCGACTGTTGAGGAGGCTCTCACCAAAGAACAGGTGGCGCAGCGATCGAGTCGAACGGCTGTGTTGGCCGACTCCTCAAAGCTCGAAGCCCGTCAGGTACCGGCCTGGGCGACCCTTCCGACCGGGTGGACGCTCATCACAGATGCTCGCGACAAGAAGATCGTGAAAGCCTTCGAGAACGCGGGTGTGTCTGTCACATCGGTGACCTCCCAGCGGAGCTGAGATCCCGCTGGAGGCTACCGGAACGATGACGCGAGCCATCAGCCCCAGAACAAAAAGAAATCTCGGGACATCGAGTGAACGATGTCCCGAGACTTCACAATGGTGGAGGTAAGGGGACTCGAACCCCTAACCCTCTGCTTGCAAAGCAGATGCGCTACCAATTGCGCCATACCCCCAAGCGTGGCTCCATTCTACACCTGGTCAGTGTAGGACGACCACTGTTCGTGCTGCCGGCGGCGGTTGCCCCGGAACACCACCAGCACTCCTGCAAGAGCAGAGAGGACGCCGGTCAGCGTCAACCACTTCTTCACGTCATCTCCCGATGTCCGTTTCGAATGATTGCGTGGGCCTAAGAGGACTTGAACCTCTGACCTCTTCGTTATCAGCGAAGCGCTCTAACCGCCTGAGCTATAGGCCCGTGTGGGATGACCCGAGGAACCAATATACACACTGCCCCCGGTCAGTGCAAAATCGGCTTCTCCCCCGCAATGCAAAGGCCGGCACGACGCTCACTGCGCCGCACCGGCCCGTGCTGAGAAGAGGTGCCGATCAGTCGTCGGTGAGCTTGAGGTGGAAACCGCCGACGAGCGTCGAACCGATGTTGTACAGGAACGCGAACAGCGTCGACAGCGCGGTCATCAGCACCATGTTCACCAGCGCGAGGATGACGGCGAAGGACAGCACGCGCCCAAGGCTGAACATGCCGATGACCTTGTCAGCACCCTCGGTGCCGGCCAGCTCGGTCAGCGTCGACTGGATGCCGCTGAGCGTGCCGGTGGCCTGCAGCACGAGCCACAGGACAAGCGCTGCGATGACGGTGGCGATGCCGATGGCCAGCGAGAGCAGGAACGACATCTTCATGACCGACCACGGATCGACGGTGGCGACAGTGAGCCGCACGGTGCGCGGGCCCTTCTTCTTCGTCTTGCCACCCATCCGCACCGGTCCTGCCGAGGCGCGCACGGAGCCGTCGGCCTTGGCCGCCTGCTCCTCCGGGACGCCGGCGATGCGCGCGGTGCCCGAGGGCCCGGAACCGGAGGATTCCGCGCTGCGGGGGCCTGATCCGGTCGTCTGGTTCGGACCCGAACCCACTGCCGAGGCGGCGGTCCCGCTGGGATTGCTGCCCGCCTCGGTCCCGGAGCCGGCCTTGAGCCGGGTGGTGCCGGCCTTGACGCTGCGCGGCTTGCCCTCTCCGCTGCCGGGGCGCTTGCCGCCGGAGACGGCGGTGCTCGTCGGCGTCTTCGCCGTGCCCGAGGCGGCGGTCTCGGAGTTCTTGCCCTTGCCGCTGGCAGACAGGCGGGTCGAGCCGGATGAGGCCCGGATCACCTTGGCGGGTTTCTGTTCGCTGTCAGTCATGCTTGTCCTTCATCCTCGCGCGCCACCTCTGCGGCTTCGGCTGCTGCCTCGGCCTCAGCATCGACCGGGGTTTCGGCTTCGTCCTCGACGACCTTCTCCGGGCCGCGGGTGACGGCGATGATGCGATCGTTCTTTCCCGGTTTCGCAAATACTACTCCCATAGTATTGCGTCCCTTGGCGGGCACCTCGTCGATCGAGGACCGGACCACCTTACCGCGCTCCATGACGACGAGCACCTCCTCACCATCGGAGACGATGAGCCCGCCGACCAGATCGCCGCGCTGTTCGGTGATCTTGGCGACCTTGATGCCGAAGCCGCCGCGGCCCTGCAGCCGGTACTCCTCGATCGGGGTGCGCTTGGCGAATCCGGCTTCGGTGACGACGAAGACGTAGCTGTCCGGAGTCATGACATCCATCGTCAGCAGTTGGTCGTCGTCCTTGAACTTCATGCCGGTGACACCCGAGGTGGCACGGCCGATCGGCCGGATCGACTCATCGCTGGCCTTGAACCGGATCGACATTCCCTTCCGCGAGACGAGCAGCAGATCGTCCTCAGGTGAGACGAGGCGAGCGGAGACGAGCTCATCGGGCACACCGGGGGTGATCTCGCGCAGGTTGATCGCGATGACCCCGCCGGTGCGGTTGGAGTCGTATTCGACCAGCCGGGTCTTCTTCACCAGGCCACTCTTCGTAGCCAGGGCGAGGTAGTCTGCCTCATCGTAGTCGCGGATCGACAGCACCTGGGCGATCGTCTCATCCGGTTGCAGCGCCAGCAGGTTCGCCACGTGCTGGCCCTTGGCGTCACGGGATCCCTCGGGCAGCTCATAGGCCTTCGCACGGTAGACCCGGCCGGTGTTGGTGAAGAACAGCAGCCAGTTGTGCGTCGAGGTGACGAAGAAGTGGTCGACGACGTCATCACCGCGCAGCCGCGCACCAGTGATGCCCTTGCCGCCGCGATGCTGAGCACGGTAGAGCGCCGACTGGGTGCGCTTGGCGTATCCGCCGCGGGTGATCGTGACGACGACCTCCTCCTCGGGGATGAGGTCCTCCATCGAGACGTCCCCGTCGAAGCCGGCGAGGATTCGGGTGCGGCGGTCATCGCCGTAGCGGTCGACGATGTCCTGCAGCTCCTCGGAGACGATCTCGCGCTGCCGGGCCGGGGTGTCGAGGATGTGGTGGTATTCCTTGATGAGCTCCTCGATCTTCTTGGCCTCTTCTTCGATCTTGAGGCGTTCGAGAGCGGCCAGACGACGCAGCTGCAGATCGAGGATCGCGTTCGCCTGGATCTCGTCGACATCGAGCAGCTCCATCAATCCGCTGCGCGCCTCATCGGACGACGGTGAGCGGCGGATCAGCGCGATGACCTCGTCGAGGGCGTTGAGGGCCTTGAGGTAGCCGCGCAGGATGTGGGCGCGCTCCTCGGCCTTCTTGAGGCGGAACTTCGTGCGCCGGACGATGACGTCGATCTGGTGCTTGACCCACAGCCGCAGGAACGCGTCGATCGACAGGGTGCGCGGCACATTGTCGACCAGGGCGAGCATATTGGCCGAGAAGTTCTCCTGCAGCGAGGTGTGCTTGTACAGGTTATTCAGCACGACCTTGGCCACGGCGTCACGCTTGAGCACGATGACCAGCCGCTGGCCGACACGGCCTGAGGACTCATCGCGCAGGTCGGCGATGCCGGCGACCTTGCCGTCCTTGACATAGGAGGCGATCTTGGTGGCCAGCGAGTCGGGATTGACGAGGTAGGGCAGCTCCGTGACGACAAGGCAGGTGCGTCCCTGGATCTCCTCGACCTCGACGACAGCGCGCTGAGTGATCGACCCGCGCCCGGTGCGATAGGCGTCCTCGATGCCCTTGCGCCCGAGGATCGTCGCGCCGTTGGGGAAGTCGGGACCCTGCACGATGCCGAGGATCGCCTCGAGGGCTTCGTCCTTCTCCGCCTCGGGGTTGGCCAGCAGCCATTGGGCGGCCTTGGCGACCTCCCGCAGATTGTGCGGCGGGATGTTCGTCGCCATGCCCACGGCGATGCCGGCCGAGCCGTTGACGAGCAGGTTGGGGAACCGGGCAGGAAGGTAGACCGGTTCGGTGTTGCGCCCGTCGTAGTTGTCCTGGAAGTCGACGGTGTTCTCTTCGATGTCGCGAACCATCTCCATGGCCAGCGGCGCCATCCGGCACTCGGTGTAACGCGGGGCTGCGGCACCGTCGTCGCCAGCGGAGCCGAAGTTGCCCTGTCCGGAGATGAGCGGATACCGCATCGCCCACGGCTGCACGAGCCGGACGAGTGCGTCGTAGATCGCGGTGTCGCCGTGCGGGTGGTAGTGGCCCATGACGTCGCCGACGACGCGCGAGCACTTGTTGAAGGAGCGGTCCGGCCGGTAGCCGCCGTCGTACATCGCGTAGAGCACGCGGCGGTGGACGGGCTTGAGGCCGTCGCGCACGTCGGGCAGCGCGCGCCCGACGATGACGCTCATCGCGTAGTCGAGGTAGGAGCGCTGCATCTCCAGGTTGAGGTCGACCTTCTCGACGCGGGCGGCGACGGGGGTGCCGGTCTCCGGGGAGATCACCGGACCGTCGTCTGGCTGCTGGTCGCCTGGCTGGGTGTTGTCAGTGTCATCGGCCACGGGGCTGTTTACCTCTTGTATTCGTCAGTCGTGTGCAGAAACTCTTCGGTGGCATCCGGCCTGCTGCCCCGCTCCCGAGGCGGCGGGCGCCTGGGGTGCGGTCGGCTGGCCGGGCCGGTGGATCAGATGTCGAGGAACCGGACGTCCTTGGCGTTCTCCTGGATGAACTGGCGGCGGGATTCGACGTCTTCGCCCATGAGGATCGCGAAGATCTCATCGGCTTTCATCGCGTCATCGAGGGTGACCTGCTTGAGCAGCCGGTAGTCGGGGTTCATCGTCGTGTCCCACAGTTCGCTGTAGTTCATCTCGCCCAGGCCCTTGTAGCGCTGGATCGCCTGGTCCTTCGGCAGCCGCTTGCCTGAGGCCTTCCCGTCGGTGAGCAGGGCGTCGCGCTCCCGGTCGGAGTAGGCGTATTCGTGTTCGGCGTTCGACCACTTGATGCGGTACAGCGGCGGGGTCGCCAGGTAGACGTAGCCGTGTTCGACCAGCGGGCGCATGTAGCGGAAGATGAGAGTCAGCAGCAGCGTGGCGATGTGCTGGCCGTCGACGTCGGCATCAGCCATGAGCACGATCTTGTGGTAGCGCAGCTTGTCGAGGTCGAACTCCTCGCCGATGCCGGTGCCGAAAGCGGTGATGAGCGACTGCACCTCCTGGTTGCCCAGGGCGCGGTCGAGGCGGGCCTTCTCGACGTTGAGGATCTTGCCGCGGATCGGCAGGATCGCCTGGTGGATGGCATCGCGGCCCTGCAGCGCGGAACCGCCGGCGGAGTCGCCCTCGACGATGAAGATCTCGGAGACGACCGGGTCCTTGGACTGGCAGTCGCGCAGCTTGCCGGGCATGCCGGAGGATTCGAGCAGGCCCTTGCGGCGGGTGGCCTCACGAGCCTTGCGAGCGGCCATCCGGGCCTGCGAGGCCTGGATCGCCTTGCGCACGACCTCCTTGGCCTGTGCCGGGTTCGATTCGAGCCAGTGGCCGAGCTCATCGCGGACGATGCGCTGGACGAAGGTCTTGGCTTCGGAGTTGCCCAGCTTCGTCTTCGTCTGGCCTTCGAACTGCGGTTCGCCCAGCTTGACGGACACGACGGCGGTGAGTCCCTCGCGCACATCGTCGCCGGTGAGGTTGGCGTCCTTCTCCCGCAGCAGCTTCTGCTCGCGGGCATAGGCGTTGATGAGGCTGGTCAGCGCGGTGCGGAAGCCCTCCTCATGGGTGCCGCCCTCATGCGTGTTGATGGTGTTGGCGTAGGTGTGGACGGATTCGGCATAGGAGCTCGTCCACTGCATGGCGACCTCGAGCGCGATCTGCTGCTCGGTGTCCTCGGCTTCGAAGGCGATGACGTCGTCGTGAACTGTTTCGGTCTTCTTCGTCGCCGTCAGGTGCTCGACGTAGTCGAGCAGCCCGTTGGCGTACAGGTAGGTGACGCTGCGCGGTTTGACCTCAGCAGTGTCCTCGGCTTCGAGCTGGACGTCGTCATCGTCGATCTCCTCAGACCGCTCATCGGTCAGCGAGATCTTCAGGCCCTTGTTGAGGAAGGCCATCTGCTGGAACCGCGAGCGCAGCACCTCGAAGGTGAATTCGGTGGTGTCGAAGATCTCCGCATCCGGCCAGAAGGTGATGATGGTGCCGGTCCTGTCGGTCTCCTCGCCCTTGGTGACCTCGCCGGTGGGCACGCCGCGGCGGTAATCCTGCCGCCACACATGGCCGTCGCGGTGGACCTCGGCGTCGAGGCGTTCGGACAGGGCATTGACGACAGAGGAGCCCACCCCGTGCAGACCGCCGGAGACAGCGTACCCGCCGCCGCCGAACTTGCCGCCGGCATGCAGGATCGTCAGCACGACCTGCAGCGTGGGGATGCCCTCGGTCGGGTGCATGGCCACCGGGATGCCGCGGCCGTTGTCGGTGACCTGAACGGAGCCGTCAGCGCGGATCACGACCTCGATGTGGTCGCAGTATCCGGCCAGTGCCTCGTCGACGGAGTTGTCGACGATTTCGTAGACAAGGTGGTGCAGGCCGCGTTCGGAGGTGGAGCCGATGTACATGCCGGGCCGTTTGCGAACCGCTTCGAGTCCCTCGAGAACGGTGATATCACCGGCATCGTATTCCCGGTTCTCCTCAGTAGCCATGAGTCTCCTTGTCGCAGTTGAACAACCCTGTTCATTCTACCTGCTCGCGCGGCGAGATTATGCCCTGCGCGGCCCGCAATCGGCCTTTTTCCATGTTTTCAGGCCTGCAAACGTACTCCGACTCGTCTCAGGGGCTCTCAGCGGCTCTCAACGCGGTCTGCGGACTCGGTCTGGGCGCTCGATTTCAGCTCAGCCCAGGACCTGGAGATGGTGCCACACACCCCAGGCGCTCAGGGCGGTGAATCCGGCCATCGCCAGGAGCATGAGCACGATCCATACGCCTGCCGGCACGCGGGTGGCGCGGGCGAGGATCGCGGCATCGGACTGGCCGCGATCACCCCGGGCGTGGGCACCGAGCAGGTTGCCGAAGGCCTTCCATGCCCCGAGCAGCAGGAACAGCCCCGCGCCGAGCGCGGCATAGGAGGCGATGACCGGCGGCGCCCAGAACACGAGCAACCCGGCGATCACGGCGGTCAGTGCGGTGACGGCCACGGCGAGGAACCCGCGCATGAAGACGAGCGAGATGATCAGCAGCACGGCAGCTGCTGCCAGGGCTGGGGCCGGATAGCCGAAGAGGGCGGCGAAGATGAGCAGGGAGCCGATGAGTGCCGGTGCCGGATATCCCCAGAAGGTCATCCACGGCGCCGAGGTGCCGGTCCCGCGGGAGAGCGCGAGGCCGGATTGGTCAGGTGAGATGCGGATCGCCAGGGATCTGCGGCCGAGCATGAGTCCGGCGAATCCGTGGCCGAGTTCGTGGACGATGGTGACGATGAGGCCGGTGAGCCGCCACATGCCGCGCGGGATGACGAGGACGGCGGCGATGATCGCGCCGATGAGCAGGAAGATGAGTGTGCCGTGGGCCGGCGGGGTGTGGGCGCTCAGGCGCTCGAGCAGCTCGCCGGTGCGCGTCTGGGCAAGGAGGATGGTGGCAGGCATATCGATCCGGAGTCTATCCGTAGGTGTCGCGAGGTCCCCGACCTTTGACTGAGCGTCTGCCGTGTTTCCACGACCGCTGCACCGGTCCGATGATCTCGATGTCGTCGATGATGCGGCGGCCGAGTTCGCGTTCGAACCGATCGAGCAGTTGTGTGCGCAGGATCGTCAGCTGGGTCGCCCACGTCGTCGAGGAGGCGCGGATGACGAGCACCGGTGGGTCGAACTTCTCCGGGGTGCAGTGGGCGGCGACGTTCTTGCCGACGAGCTCGTCCCAGCGGCCGAGCACCGCGCCGACGTCGAGGTTGTTCGTCCAGCCCTGGTTCTTCACCAGCGCCTTGAGGCTGGCATCGAGCGGCTGCGGATCACGCGAGTCCGGCCGGGCAGACGTGTAGGCGATCTCCGCTCGCCGCATTCCGGCCAGGCTGCGGCGCGGCCCGCGGTGAAGCGGCCTAAACTCGGAATCGGCCATCCGCCGGATCCGGTCGAGTGCCTCCAGGCTGGCGACGGGCACGAGGTGCTCAGGACTGCTCATTGCCTGCCGCCTCGGCGACGTGTGCGGGCAGGTCGACGATGCGCCCGCTGAGATTGTCCGGGATGTCGCCGGCGACGGCGGCGGTGATGAGCACCTGTTCGGCGCCGTCGATCCGTTCGGCGAGCCGGCGGCGGCGATCGGCGTCGAGTTCGGCGAAGACGTCATCGAGCACGAGCACTGGCTGATCGTCCGGTGACCCGTCCTCGCCGCTGAGCAGCTCCCAGCCGGCCAGCTGGAGCGCCAGGGCCAGTGACCATGATTCCCCGTGTGAGGCATAGCCCTTGGCCGGCACTCCCCCGATGAGCAGCTCGACGTCATCGCGCTGAGCGCCGACGAGGGTGAGCCCGCGCTCGATCTCGACGCGGCGGCGCTGGGCGAGCCCCGCGACGACCACCTCGGCGGCGGCACGGGCATCGTCGATGCCGCGGTAGTCGAGACGTGAGGTGTAGTCGAGGTCGACCTGCTGGCGGGCCTCGGCGGCACCGGAGGCGATGTGGGCGAAGGCGGCCGTGACCGGTGCGCGCAGCTCTTCGAGCAGCTGCCGGCGGCCGAGGACGAGCTGCGCGTTGGCCTCGGCGAATGCCTCATCCCAGATGTCGAGGGTGGCCTCGAGACCGGGATCGCGGTTGGAGCGCAGGCTCTTGAGCAGCGCGTTGCGCTGGCGTAATGCTCGCTGGTGATCGGCGATGACCCCGGCGAAGCGCGGCTGGCGGGCGATGAGCAGGTCATCGAGGTACTGGCGGCGCTCGGCCGGGTCGCCCTTGACGAGGGCGAGGTTCTCCGGGGCGAAGACGACGGCGCGGACGAGGCCGAGGACATCGCGGGCGCGCACCGGTGAGCGGTTGATGCGGGCAAGGTTGGCACCCTTGGACCGGATCGTGACCTCGAGGGTGACCTGGCGGGGCCCGCGGTGGGCCAGAGCGGAGATCGTCGCCTGCTCGGCACCGGTGCGCACGAGCGGCTGATCGCCGGCCACCCGGTGGGAGCGCAGGGCTGCGAGGTAGCCGATCGATTCGACGAGATTCGTCTTCCCCCAGCCGTTGGGTGCGACGAAGGTCGTCACACCCGGCTGCAGATCAAGGCTGAGCTGCGGGTAGGAGCGGAAGTTGCGGAGAAGAAGTCGCGAAACCCACATCAGAACCGCATGACCGGCATGAGCAGGTAGCGGTAAGAGGTGTCGAGTTCGCTGTCGGCTTCGTCCTGGCCGGAGATGACGACCGGCTTCTTCGGCTCGGTCATGGAGAACCGGACGTAGGGCTTGTCGATGGCGGCCAGGCCCTCGGCGATGAAGTGCGGGTTGAAGCCGGTGGAGATGTCCTCACCGCTGATGTCGACCGGCAGCGATTCGCTGGCCTGGGCGTCGTCGCCGGCGCCGGCGCGCAGGGTGAGTGCACCGTCGGCGAACTCGAACTTGATCGGGGTGTTGCGCTCGGCGACGAGGCTGACGCGGCGCACCGCCTCCCGCAGCGTGGCGGTCTCGCACACGGCGGTGATGGCGACGTCCTTGGGGAACAGCGAGCGGACCTTCGGGTAGTCGCCCTCGACGAGCAGAGAGGTGGTGACCCTGCCGTTGGCGGAGAAGGCCAGCATCTCCTTGCCACCGGATTCGGCCAGGGCGATCTCGACGTCCCCGCCCATCGCCTTCGCGGCGTCTGAGAGGGTCCGGCCCCTGACCAGGGCCGTGGCCGAGAAGTCCGGTCGGCGCGGGTTCCAGGTGAATTCGCGCACGGCCAGGCGGTAGCGGTCGGTGGCCAGCAGGGTGATCGTCTCGCCTTCGATCTCGACGCGGACCGAGGTGAGGATCGGCAGCGTGTCGTCCTTGGAGGTGGCGATGGTGGCCTGGGAGACGGCGTGCTGGAAGTCGCTGGAGGCGACCATGCCCGAAGTCTCGGGGATCTCCGGCAGGGCCGGGTACTCCTCGACGGGCATCGTCATGAGTGCGAACCGGGAGGAACCGCAGGTCAGGGACACCTTGTTGTCCTGCTGCTCGAGGATCACCGGCTGGTTCGGCAGCGCCTTGGCGATCTCGGCGAGCAGCCGGCCGGAGACGAGCACGGTGCCGGCGGATTCGACCTCAGCGGCGATCTCGGCACGCGAGGAGACCTCGTAGTCGAAGACGGCCAACTGCACCGAGCCGCTGGCATCGGCGGTGATGAGGATACCGGTGAGGACGGGAACAGCGGGACGCTGTGGGAGGCTCTTGGTCGCCCAGGTGACAGCCTCGGCCAGGACGTCGCGATCGACTTTGAACTTCACGGGCTGCGCTGCGTCGGTGTTCACGGTTCTCCTGCGGTATCGAGGGTGCTGGCCGGTGTGGTGAATGGTCTTCTGCCGTGCCCTGGATGCGGACACGACAGCGCACTGAAACTTTACACCGGGCTATCGGCGTGGGCAATTGCATGGAGGCCGAAATCGTGCTTGACCAGGAGCTTTGTCATTGCTGCCGTGCGAAGCACCATGTCACACCGCAGTCAGCATGTCACTCCCCTGTCCGGTCGTTCGCTCATCCACAGCCCGCCGAGCAATGAGCGGTGCGCTTCGGAAGCTCGATAGATGAATAGGCAGTCGTGTCAGTAGCACCTGTGGATCCTGTGTAATCACATCGATGTCATCGAGCATCCAGGCGGTCGAGGTCCGATTCAGCCCGGTGGATGAGCTGTTGACAAACTGCACACGGCGCTCCACACCCTGTAAATCACACCGATGTGCTTCCACACGCGTCCACCGACGACCCGGAATCGTACACCGGTCGCACCCCGGTGTGAACCCCCTTACACACAGACTTTTCCACAGCTGTGAAGATCGTGTTCTGTGTCGTTTCAGAGACGGTGCTGCTGTTTGATGCGGTTTGTCAGTTCGGTGACCTGCGTGTAGAGATTGCGCCGCTCGGCCATCTGCGTGCGGATCTTCTTGTTGGCATGCATGACTGTCGTGTGGTCACGGCCGCCGAACTCCTGGCCGATCTTCGGCAGCGACAGATCAGTGAGCTCACGGCACAGGTACATCGCGATCTGCCGGGCAGTCGTCAGCGTCCGTGACCGGCTCGAGCCGCACAGATCCTCGAGCGTGAGCCCGAAGTACGCCGCGGTCTGGCCCATGATGTCGGTCGCGGTGATCTCCGGGGTGTCCTCATGGGTGATGTAGTCCTTAAGCACCGTCTCAGCCAGGGACATGTCGATCTCCTGGTCGTTGAGATTGGCGAAAGCCGTCAGCCGCACGAGCGCGCCCTCGAGTTCGCGGATGTTCGAGGACACCCGCGAGGCGATGTACTCCAGAACGTTGTCAGGCACCTGCAGGCCCTCGGCGATCGACTTGTTGCGCAGAATCGCAAACCGGGTCTCGAGGTCCGGCGGCTGCACATCGGTCAGCAGCCCCCACTCGAAGCGCGAGCGCAGCCGCTCCTCAAAGCCCTTGAGCATCTTCGGCGGCTGGTCGGAGGTGATGACGACCTGCTTGTGCTCGTTGTGCAGGGCGTTGAAGGTATGGAAGAACTCCTCGACGGTGGCGTCCTTGCCCTGCAGGAACTGGATGTCATCAATCATGAGGATGTCGACTTCGCGGTACCGGCGCTGGAACTTCGGGCGCAGCGAACCAGACGTCGAGGAGCCGATGGTGTTGATGAAGTCGTTGACGAACTCCTCGCTGGAGACGTATTTGACCCGGATATTCGGGTAGAGCTGCGCGGCGTAGTGCCCGATCGCATGCAGCAGGTGGGTTTTGCCCAGTCCCGAATCGCCGTAGATGAACAGCGGGGTGTAGGCCTTGGCCGGCGATTCGGCCACGGCGAAGGCAGCGGCGTGGGCGAAGCGGTTCGACGAGCCGATGACGAAGGTGTCGAAGGTGTACTTCTCATTCAGCTGGCTTACTCCCCCGGCCTGGTCTTCCGGGGCAGGTGTGAGCACCTGTTCGATGGCTGCGTCGTCGATCTCATCGCTGGTCGCAGCGGCAGTCTCCGTGCCCGAGGCGGTGGGCGCGTTGGCAGTCGGAGCGGTTGGGGTGGCCGGCCCCGTGGGTTCGGCAGGGGAAGTCTCAGCTGGGGTTTCGCCGGGGCTCTCGCGGGTGGCCAGCGGCGGATCGAGATCCGGTTCGATCGCGATGGCGAAGCTGACATCGTGACCGAGGACGGAGGAGAACTCGGCCGCCAGCGGCTCGCGGAGGTTCCGCTCGAGGGTGGAGCGGGTGAGGTCATCGCGGACTGAGAGGACCACGAGATTGTCCCCGACCATTGCCTTGGGCACTGCCAGCTGCAGGAAGCCCTTCTGCTGGGCTGTGATCGTCGGGTCGTTCAGCAGATTCGCCAGCACCGTGTGCCAGGTGGTCAGCAGGTGCTCGGTGTCCGTGTTCTCGGGCATGAACACTCCCTCCTCAGCTGTGGATAACAAGGGGACATCACTTCCACATAGTTTTCCACAGACGGTGGAAAAAAACGACAACGGTGCCGGAATCATCCACATCGGTGGAGAAACGTGTGGAAAATACATCGTTGTGAGTTGTGGACGTGGTTGTTCATGGCACTATGTGGATTCAGGTTGACCGCGGTGTGACGCCGGAATGTCCCGTTCATCCCCCGGTGCAACCGAGTTTGACCCTGCCCAGCAGGCGCTCGTAGACTTGAGTGTCCTGTGTTGCGGGCCCACTTGAGTTGTGATTGAGCGAACTTCCCCGTTTGGCCACTCGGCGCAGGAGCGTCACCACCAGCTGCGCTCGCAAGAGCTGAGACCAGCTGCGTGCGAACCGCCCGCATTCCTGCGGCGGCTGAAAGCAACAACAGATAGACGGAGACACTTGTGAGCAAGCACACCTTCCAGCCCAACAACCGCAAGCGCTCGAAGAAGCACGGCTTCCGCCTGCGCATGCGCACCCGCGCCGGCCGCGCCGTTCTGGCTGCCCGCCGCCGCAAGGGACGCAAGGCCCTCTCGGCCTGAGCGCCACAGTCGACGACCCTGCCGCACCCTCACTCCTGCGCATGCGCAGGTACGGGTTCGGGGATCTGAGGACCCTGTGCTCCCTGCGGTGAACCGTATGCGACTGCCCGATGAGTTTCGGTCGGTCTTCCGTGCGGGCACCAAAGCCGGATCCCGTCAGCTGGTCGTCCACTGCCTGCGGACTTCCGACGACGCCCACGCTCCACGCGTGGGTTTCGTCGTTTCCAAGGCAGTGGGCAACGCTGTGGTCCGCAACCGAGTCAAACGCCGGCTGCGGGAGCTCATGCGCCCGCGGCTTCACCACCTCGGGAACGGCACGCTGCTCGTCATCCGTGCGCTGCCGGCCGCGGCCGACGCGGACTTCGCCGCACTCGAGCGTGCCCTGACCAAGGGCATGGACAGGCTCGGACTGACCAGCGAGGAGAAAAGGCGCAGCCGGCATGAAGCACTCAGCTGAGCACACCCGCTCCTCCCTGCCGCTGGCGCCGGCGGGAACCGGCGCCAGGACCCTGCATTGGTTGCGCATCGCCCCGCGGATGCCGTTCGTGTGGTTCATGCGGCTGTACCGGCTGGCGATCTCGCCGCTGTACGGCCAGGTCTGCCGCTACTACCCCAGCTGCTCGAAGTACGCACTCGATGCCTTCGAGGTCAAGGGAGCCGTGCGCGGCACAGTCATGACGATCTGGCGGCTGCTGCGCTGCAACCCCTTCTCCCCCGGCGGAATCGACTACGTCTCCGGCTCTGTTCTGGAGCAGCAGTCGGAGCTTCTGAATAAGGGAACAGCGGCCGGCCGGGAACGGCACCGCAGCCGATCAGGCGATTGATGGTCGGCGCCACAATAGTGGCACAATATACGAGATATAGAACCAGCAGACCGTGCATCGGCCGCGGTCGAGGAGAGAATGAATGAACTGGATTGACAGTGTTCTATGGCCACTGAAGTGGGTCATAGCCTGGATTCTGACAATCTTCCACCAGATCTTCGAGATGCTCGGCATGCCCTCGGACAGCGGGTGGACCTGGGTGCTGTCGATTGCATGCATGACGATGGTCGTGCGGGCGGTCCTCATTCCTCTCTTCGTCTACCAGATCAAGTCGCAGCGCAAGATGCAGCTGCTGCAGCCGGATGTGCAGCGCCTGCAGGCGAAGTACAAGGGCAAGAAGGATCAGTTCTCCCGCCAGGCCATGGCCGAAGAGCAGATGGCCCTGTTCAAGAAGCACGGCACCAATCCGTGGGCTTCGTGCCTGCCGCTGCTGGCACAGCTGCCGATCTTCTTCTCGCTGTACCGCGTCATCTTCAACATGCCGATGGTTGCCCGCGGTGAGACCGACCCCATCGGCGGTCTGACGCAGTCACTGGCCCAGGAGGCCGAGCGCGCCACCATCTTCGGTGTGCAGCTGTCCGAGACCTTCCTCACCGGTGACATCTCAGTCAAGATCCTCACTGCGATCCTCATCATCATCATGGGCGCGACCCAATTCATCACCCAGAAGCAGATGATGAGCAAGAACATGTCGGAAGCTGCCATGAACAACCCGTTCATGCAGCAGCAGAAGATGCTGCTCTACATCATGCCCGTGGTCTTCGCCGTCGGCGGTGTGTACTTCCCGCTCGGTGTGCTCATCTACTGGCTCGTGTCGAACTCCTGGACGATGGTTCAGCAGTTCATCGTCATCCGCAACATGCCTGCTCCCGGCTCGCGCGCCGAAAAGGAGCTCATGGAGCGCCGCGCCCGCAAGGGCAAGTCTCCGCTGCCGGGCTCAAAGCCGATCAGCGAGGAACCCCAGAACCCCCAGCCTGCCTCAGGCCAGCGCAAGCAGCCGGTCGGCAAGGCACGCCAGAAGAAGAAGAGGAAGAGGTAGAGCCGACGCATGTCCGAAGACTCGATGGTCAACACCGCCGACGAACTCAGCACGACGGACACAGACCAGTCCGTTGACACCGCCAACGGTGGCGACAACGCCGACGGGCAGGTCGAAGAGACCAAGCCGACCCGCGCGGAGCTGCTCGAAGAAGAGGGCGAGATCGCGGCCGACTACCTTGAAGAGCTGCTCGATATCGCCGATATCGACGGGGACATCGACATCGATGTCGCCGACAGCCGTGCAGAGGTCGCCATCGTCTGCGACGAGGGCGACAGCAACCTGTCGACTCTGGTCGGCAAGCAGGGTCGTACGCTCTCGGCGCTGCAGGAGCTCACCCGCTTAGCAGTGCAGACGGCGACGGGACAGCGTTCCTGGCTGATGCTCGATATCGACGGCTACCGCGACCAGCGGAAGGAAGACGTCCGCGAGATCGCTCGCAAGGGCATCGAGAAGGTCAAGCAGTCCGGTGACTCGTTCGAGTGCCAGCCGATGAACTCCTTCGAACGCAAGGTCGTGCACGACGAAGTCGCCAAGGCCGGACTGTACTCCGAATCCGCCGGCGAAGGCGATCGTCGTCGTGTGGTCATCCAGACAGCCTGAGTTGGCACGCTGATGGACAGCACCCACTCCCCCGCCGGCGAAGCGCCGGAACTCGAGAACATCGAGTCCGAACCCCAGGCAGCTGCCGAGATCTTCGGTGATCGCATTGAGCTCGCACGCCGCTTCGCCGGCCACCTGGCAACCACCGGAGTCGAGTGGGGTCTTCTCGGTCCCCGCGAGCTCCCTCGTCTGTGGAGCCGCCATATCCTCAACTGCGCCGTCATGGCCGAACTCCTCGACGACAGCGACGTGGTCGGCGATATCGGCTCCGGCGCCGGCCTGCCCGGCATTGCCCTGGCTATCGCGCGACCCAACACTCGTTTCGTGCTCGTGGAGGCGATGGAGCGGCGCGTCGAATGGCTGCAGATGGTCGTCGACGACTTGGACCTCGACAACGTCAGGATCGTCCGTTCCCGAGTCGAAGAGCTCGTTGACGAGGAGATCTTCACCGTCGCTACGGCACGTGCCGTGAAATCACTGCCGGTGCTCATCGAATGGTGCACCCCAGTCCTCGGCCCGGATGGTCGTCTGCTCGCGATCAAGGGCCAGTCCTACGAAGCCGAGATCAAGAAGGCCGCTAAGCACATCAAGCGCTATCGATTGTCCCAGCCGAAGGTTCACACCCTCGGGACAGAGTTCCTCGAGGTCCCTACTACGGTACTTGAACTGCGGCGCCGATGAACCGCTCGTTCTAATAGCGTTCGAATAGGTGGTGCTCTTCGGTCCGCGGGTGGAGCCGAAGGGCAGTCGTGTTTCACGTGAAACATCGAATTCCAGTTGCTCCGGTGGACGATCGGCGCTTCGCCTAGAGTCGTTCGTTTTGACGCCTGAAGTCGCGTCATTCTTGTCTGCTGATGTCCTTGTACTTGGGTAGACTTAGAGACGGTTTGCGAGCCAGTCGGCTCTTGTTGATGAACGGAGTTCTGTATGCCCATCATGGATGAGTCGACTCCGTTGGGTGCTCAGATCGCGCGGGACCACCGTCGCGCAGAGCGCCTCGCGGCGACGACATTTCCACCCCCCGATTCGACACGGATCTTCACCGTCGCCAACCAGAAGGGCGGGGTGGGCAAGACCACCACGGCGGTGAATATCGCTGCAGCACTCGCTGCCCAGGGCCTGAAGGTTCTCGTCATCGACATTGATCCCCAGGGCAATGCGAGTACAGCTCTCGGCATTGAGCATTCGACAGAGGTCAACAGTATCTACGACGTCCTGATCGAGGATCTGCCCGTCTCGGAAGCCGTGGCGCAATGTTCCGACATCGAAACTCTCACGTGCGTGCCGGCGACCATCGATCTGGCCGGGGCCGAGATTGAACTCGTCTCTCTTGTTGCGCGCGAGCAGCGTCTCGCCCGAGCGCTTCGGGCGTATCTTAAGGAGCGCGAAGATGCGGGAGATCGGGTCGACTACGTCATCATTGACTGTCCCCCATCGTTGGGCTTGCTGACGGTCAACGCGTTTGTTGCGGCAAATGAGGTGCTCATTCCAATTCAGTGCGAATACTATGCTCTTGAGGGCTTGAGCCAGCTGTTGAAGAATATTCAGCTGATCCAGAAGCATCTGAATCCAGCTCTGGAGATCTCGACGATTCTGCTCACCATGTTTGATGGGCGCACCAATCTCAGCCGTCAGGTTGCTGATGATGTACGGGCGCACTTCCCGAACCAAGTACTTGAGGTGACTATCCCCCGATCTGTCCGAATCTCCGAGGCTCCGAGTTACGGACAAACTGTCATTACCTATGAACCTTCATCGTCCGGCGCTCTGTCCTATCGGGAAGCAGCCGAAGAAATTGCACATCGAGGAGTAACAGATCATGGCTGAGCGTAAACGAGGATTGGGTCGGGGTCTGGGAGCCCTCATCCCGGATGTTGTGACTGATGAGCGTCCGGTAGACGTTTTCTTCGGGCAGCAAGGCGAACAAGAAACCGATGTTTCACGTGAAACACCGCGTTCGAAGGATCCGGCTGAAGGCATGCGGAAGGCGCGGGCTGCGAAGCGGACCTCTGCGAAGCCGGCGAAGAAGGGCTCCTCCCCCGCGGTAAAGAACTCTGCGCCCACAGCTGCGAAGAAGACCCAGCGGGCCGATTCGAAAGGGGCACCGACGAAGAAGTCAACGGTCATTCCAAGTGAGTCCGGAACGGATTCGGTCACCCTCGGCACGTCGGATGTTTCACGTGAAACAGTCCTGCAGGAAGTCCCCGGCACAGCTTTCGGTCTGATCCCCCTGGAGCAGATCAGCCCTAACCCACGGCAGCCGCGCCAGGTATTTGATGAAGACGCCCTTGATGAGCTGGTGCAATCGATCCGTGAAGTCGGTGTGCTTCAGCCTGTCGTGGTGCGCCTTGTCGATGAAAAGAAGCCTTCCTACGAGCTCATCATGGGTGAACGGCGTTTCCGGGCGTCAGAGCTTGCTGGAACCACAACAATTCCGGCGATCATCAGAGCAGTCGAAGACACCGAGCTGCTTCGTGACGCACTTCTCGAGAACCTGCACCGTTCTGACCTCAACCCACTCGAAGAAGCCGCGGCCTATGAGCAGCTGCTGAGCGACTTCCAGTGTACTCAGGAGGAGCTGTCTGAACGGATCGGTCGGTCGCGTCCGCAGATCTCGAATACGCTGCGCCTGTTGCGGCTGCCGCCGCTGGTCCAGAGGAGGGTCGCCGCCGGAGTCATCTCGCAGGGACACGCACGTGCGATCCTCGGAGTCGAGGATCCGGCGAATATGGAAGTTCTGGCTCAGCGCATTGTGGCTGAAGGCCTCTCGGTACGGGCAACTGAAGAAGCTGTCGTGTTGCTGAACCGTGGCGAGAAGCCACGCGTTTCACGTGAAACGAAGCAGCTTTCGCCGGAACTGGCGCAGATCGCAGACCGTGTGGGGGATAAGCTCGATACTCGTGTGAACATCGTCATGGGCAAGCGCAAAGGCAGAATCAGCGTGGAGTTTGCGAATCAAGACGATTTGAAGCGAATCCTCACTGCTCTTGGCATCGAAGACGAGGCCTAACACAATACAGCTAGATACACGAAGGGCCCCGGCACATGCCGGGGCCCTTCCGTTTCACGTGAAACATCTTTCGGCTGTCGGCCGCATAGAACGCTGACGAGAGCGAGCCGTTTGTATTCCGGTCGACGATGGCAGCGAGGCTAGGGTCATCACGAGCTACATCCACCAGGGATGGGCTTGCACTAACTGCGCGGTCGGTACATCAGTTCATCGAAGCAACAATGATGGCAGCTCTGATGGGTGTTTCACGTGAAACGAGATCAGTTCGTGATCGACTGGATGTTCAATGCCCCCGTCTCGGGATCGGAATCCCGAGCGAGGTAAAGGCGCTGGAGCGCCGCGGCGATGCCATCTGCAATCCGATCCCGGGTGAGGTCGTCAGCGAGCATTTCGCGATCGCGTTCATGGCTGACGTAGCCGGCGACAACGTGGACCTTCGGGCTGCGTACTGCGGCCAGGCTCTGCCAGGTCCGGGCGTGAGTTCGGCAGTCGAGGAAGTCCGTTCGGGCTTTGACTTCCTTCTGCACGAGTTCGGCTAGCCGTTTGCCGACGGGGGAGTAGACCTCGTCGTCGTCTGCACGACCGAAATAGAAGGTTGCGACTCCGTTCGCTGATTCTGACAGCGAGGAGTCCTGCGTGATCGTCACGACTGCGGAGGCTCCGAGCTCGTCGGCGAGTGTCTGGTGTGCCACGGGGGAGCTGACGAGTACTGTCGCAGCGCCAAGGGCGCTCAGACGGCCGTCGAGGCGGCGGGCGATGTCGATCGAGTACTCTTCTTCGAGTCGTCGCTGCTCGGAGGTATAGGGCGTGGCCTTGAAATCTCGTGCGGACGTTGCAGCTTCGATGACGATGACACGTCCTGCAAGCGAAGGACCCGAGGATGTGACGCGAGCGTGCTCTCTCAGCGCGTAGAGGTTCCCGGTACTGTGATTCCGGTTGATCGAGTCAAGGCCAGAGATGGTGTTCGGACCGACAACGCCGTCGGTGCGCAGACCCAGTCCGCTCTGGATCTCCCGGACGGCGGCATCAGTGCCCTCCGCAAAGACACTGTCGATGCGATCGGTGTAGACCCCGAGCTTCGACAAGCGCTTTTGAAGGGTACCGACGTCGTCTCCGACGAGTGGCCGGACAGGGTCGAAGCGCAGCACGCGATCGCCGAAGCGGTAGCGTGCGAGTTCAATCTGCTCGAATGTCTCCGGGCCTAAGATCCCGTCCGTCGTGATGCCGCGACTCTGCTGGAAAGCGAGAATCGCTAATTCGAACGTGCGATCGAATTCGGGCGACGCCACATCGCCGACCTTGATTCCCAGGCGATCCAGCTGTGCCTTAGTGGCCAGCAAGACTGTGCTGGAGTCGCCCCGTGTGAGGGTGGGGTAGGCAGATGGTGAGGTCATATCGTCTCGCTGGGCTAGGAGTCGGGATTGACTGGGTTGTTGCTGGTAGGCCTAACAGCCACTGGCGCCTGTTGATACTACAACAGGCGCCAGTGTGTTAGCTGATAGGAGGGTCAGCCGAGGAACTCCTCGAGCTGCTGCATCAGCATGGGCTTCGGCTGGGCACCGATGATCGTTTTGGCCACCTGGCCGTCCTTAAAGACGTACAGTGCCGGGATCGAGGTGATGCCGTAGGTCGAGGCGGTCTGCATATTTTCGTCGGTGTTGACCTTGACGACCTTGAGCTTGTCGGCGTTCTCCTCACCGATCTCGTCGACGATGGGGGAGACCATGCGGCACGGTCCGCACCACGGCGCCCAGAAGTCGACGAGGACGGGCTTGTCTGCCTGGAGGACCTCGGCCTCAAAGTTTGCGTCAGTGACATCTGCAGTCATTGCTGCTCCTTACGTGATTGGCCGGCCGGCCGGCCGGGGTTGAACGACTTGGTTGGACAGGCTGGGTCGTCGAGTGACAACGTCAGCGGTTGGACAGGTAGTGTTCGGCGTCGATGGCAGCCGAACATCCGGATCCGGCTGCGGTGATCGCCTGGCGATAGACCGGGTCAATGAGGTCGCCGGCTGCGAAGACTCCTTCGACGTTCGTCAGCGAAGCGCGTCCGTCGACCTTGAGGTAGCCGTCGGGGCGCAGTTCGAGCTGATCGGCGAAGAGCTCGGTGCGCGGATCCGATCCGATGGCGATGAACAGGCCGGTGACATCAAGCGGCGACTCTTCACCGGTGACGACGTTGCGGACAGTCACTCCGGTCAGTGCGTCATCTCCATGGATCTCGGAGATCTCCGAATCGAGGATGAACTCGATCTTCGGATCGGCTTTCGCACGGTCCTGCATCGCCTGCGAAGCGCGCAGCTCCTGACGGCGGTGGATGACGGAGACCTTGGATGCGAACTTCGTCAGGAAGGTCGCCTCCTCCATAGCTGAATCTCCGCCGCCGACGACGGCGATGTGCTTGTCCTTAAAGAAGAAGCCGTCACAGGTGGCGCACCAGCTGACACCGTGGCCGGAGAGCTTGTCCTCGTTGGGCAGGCCCAGCTTTCGGTAGGCCGAGCCGGTGGCGAGGATGACCGCCTCGGCGGTGTAGCTCTCGCCGAGAGCCGTGGTGATCTTGTGAGCTCCCGGCTGCAGGACGAGTTCCTGTACGTCGTCGTAGATGACGGTCGCGCCGAAGCGCTCTGCCTGCTGGCGCATGTTCTCCATGAGCTCAGGGCCCTGGATCCCGGCAGGAAATCCGGGGAAGTTCTCAACATCTGTCGTATTCATCAGCTCGCCGCCAGCGGTGACGGAACCGGCGATGACGATCGGTTCCAGGCTGGCACGAGCTGCATACACGGCAGCGGTGTAGCCGGCTGGACCCGATCCGACGATGACGAGTCGCTGAGCTGTCATAAAGCCTCCTCTTGGGGATGTTTCCGTTAACCCGAACACTGGGGTTCGGCAGGTTTATTCCACCCTATGTCCCCGGAGGACACTGGGCAGTTCACGCGGATATCCGATACAGAGGAGCTGCAGACTCAGGACAGTCCGACGTGGCTGACGTACGCGCGGTATCCACCGTCGGCAGAGCCGAGCTCGGTGAACCAGATGATGACGACAGATCCCTCGGCGCCGTCATCGAGGTCGACGGTGGTCTTTCCGTCCTCCGTCGTTCCCTTGCCGACAACCGTGGCGTCCTCCGGGTCATCGGAGTCGCCGATCCGGACCTCGAAGTCGCTTCCCTCGTGATCGGAGGTCAGCTCAACCTGGGAGACGGTGGCTGACTCTTCGAGCTCGAGTGCCAGGCCGACACCCGATTTGAGGTTGCCGAACTTCGAGGAATTGTAGCGGTCGGTCCGCCACGCCGAATCATCGTCATCGAGGACATTCGATGCCGCATCGTCGTTCTCGGTCTCGTCGCCTTCAGGATCAAGGGCGGACACATCGGCGATCACCGGCTTCGGGCCCTGCGGCTCCTCTTCGGTCGGAGGCTGCTCCTCAGTCGGTTCGGTCTCGGCCGTCGGCTCCTCAGCGGTGGGCTCATCATCGCCCTGCGTGCCGACGATGATCCCGACGATGAGCGCGCCGACGACCAGCAGTGCCAGGACGCCGATAAGAATCGGGACCAGGGGCCGAGACGGCTTGTCGGCAGACGCATCATCCTCAGCCGGTGGGCGGGATCCCTTGCCACCGGAGCCACCAGCCGCAGCAGCGGGCGCGGCTGCGGCAGCGGAAGTGGCAGCACCACCCGTGGCATTCGGCTTCCGGCCGGGGCCACTCTTCGGCTTGCTCTCGCTGCCAGCAGCAGCGGGAGCAGGATTCGCGGGCTGCTGGTCGCTCTCGCGTTCGGTGGCATCGGACTGTGCGGTGTCGTCTGCGAGATCGGCGCCCAGGCCGGCGGCAGGCGCTGCAGCGGACTTCCGGCGCGACTGCTCCTGGGCGCGTGCCCGCTCCTCAGCTTCCTGCTGCAGGCGGCGCTCGCGCTCGTACTCGGCGCGCTGGCGTTCGAGCTCTTCCTCGCGGGTGGTGAACATGCCGCCGAGGAACCAGGAACCATCGTCCTCGTCCTCGTCGGCTTCAGGGTCCTCAACGGCTTCCTGGTCGATGCTGATGACCTGCGTATCGTCGACGCTGAGCTCCTCGTCGCTGGTGAACATGCGCGAACGATCGGCGATGCGCTGGGTTTCGTTCGCGTCGGCCTCGGCATCGGCGTACTGCTCATAGGAGGCGAAAGTGTCCTCGGGCTGCCACTCATCGGTTTCAGCCGAGGCGAGCTGTTCGCAGGAGATCGGGAAGACGGCCGCCTGCCGCATCTGCATCCGGTCGTCATACGGGGTCTCGCTGTCAGCCAACCGGCCGGCTGCCAGGCCCGAGGCGCCGGGCCGGGTGAGGCCGATGCGAGTGAGCGCGGCCCGCAGCTGGGCGGGTGTCGCCCGCTTCTCCGGTGCTGGGGCACCTGCCGCTGCAGGCGGCGTGGCCGGCCGTGGTGGGGTGAGAGCAGCCGCTCCCGAGGCGGTGGCCGGGTCGGCCTTGGTCGTCGGGCGGGCCGAGGACGCGCCGGTGGCCGCCTCGGTGCCGGAGAACTTCTCGTCCTCGGTGCGGCGCAGCTCATCGCCGTCCGGGCGCGGGCTGCCCGTCGAGAGCTGGCGCAGCTGGTGGACGTCCCATTCGTCGAGGAAGCGCACCACCTCGCTGGCTGAGCGCGGGCCGGGCTCGATCTTCATGACGACGCCGGAGACGAACTCCTCCAGGTCACTCGGCACCCCGTCGACGAGCTCGGAGACGCGCACAAAGCGGTTGTTGCGCCGCTGGGCCACCGGCAGGCCGGCGCGCGGCTCATCGCTGGGCCAGTGACCGGTGAGCGCGGCGTAGAAGATGTTCATGAGCGCCAGCGCGTCCTCGCGCTTCTTCGCTGCTGTCGGCATCGCCTCAAGATCGAGGCCGTAGGCGGTGTGGGCGACAGCGGCGTCGATGGCGACTCCGGTGACGGTGGCGTCGAAGTTGTCCTTCAGCCCCACGCACTCGGGGCCGAGGCACAGGTGGTACAGGCCGCGGGAGCTGGCGTGGGCCAGTGCGGTGGCGAGCTCGCCGACGAAGGCGCGTGCCGCCTCGGGAGCCAGCGGGCCGTTGCGCAGGATGGCCGGCAGGGGAGTGGCGAAGGAGCGTTCGAAGACGACGAAGTCGAGTCCGTCAGCGCGTCCGACGTCAAGGACGGTGGGGATCCGCGGATCGGTCAGCAGCGCTGAGCGGCGGGCGGCATCGAGCAGGTCGCCGGAGGTCTCCGAGGGCGCGACGTAGAGGGTGACGGCCATGTCGAGGATGGCGTCGAGGGCGATGCAGACGGTGCCGCTGTCGGGGTGGTCGGCGAACCAGGGGCGGACGATGTCGGAGACCACATAGCGCTCGGCGACAACCGTTCCGCGTTCGATGCCGATCACCAGACCCCCTTGTGAATGCGCTGCACAGGTGAGCTGTGCAGGGCGAATAGTCCTTCGCTTCTCAGTCTAGCGCTTCAATTTCCGCCGGACAGTCTCGGCAAGGCTGCGCAGCTCGCTCACACGGAGGATCCAGCAGACGACCAGATAGACCGCAAGCATGACCGGCCCGACCCACGCGATCGTGATGAACGCGGTCGTCCGGGTGTCCCAGGCATCGGTGCCGATCGCGCGGACGATGAACACGCCGACGATGCCGGCCAGCGCACCGGCGATGACGAACTTCAGGTGGGCCAGCAGGATCCGCTTGGTCCCGAGGTGGTGCAGGCGGCGGCGCAGCAGCCAGGCGCTGATGAGGCAGGCGAGACCGTAGCCCAGGCTCATCGACAGGCCGATGCCGGCGACGATGTAGTGCTTGGGCAGCAGCAGGCCAGACGCGATGACCCCGGCGGAGGTGAGGGCGACCTGCGGGACCTGCACCCAGAACGGGGTGCGGGCGTCCTCATAGGCGTAGAACACCCGCTGTAACAGGTAGTTGGCCGAGAACGGGACGAGTCCGAGGATCATGGCGGCGATGACGACGCTGAGCGAGACGGCCTGCTCGACCGAGCCGCGGGCGAGGACCATCGCTGTCTGGGCGCCGAGTGTCATGAAGGCGACGGTGGCGAAGACGTTGACGAAGCCGACGAGCCGGACGCCGAGGCCGAAGGAGGCGCGCACCGCCTCGGTGTCGCGGTCGGCAGCCGAGGTGCTCATCGAGGTGAACAGTGCGGTCGCCAGCGACACCGCGATGAGCGAATGGGGGAGCATGAAGATGAGGTAGCTGTACGTGTAGGCGGCGTTCGATGGGCTCGGGCCGCTGTCGGCGGTCGCTGAGGCCAGAGAGGCGACCTGCGAGATGACGATGAAGCCGAGCTGGCCGATGAGCACCGCACCGAAGGTCCAGGAGGCGACCTTGCCGGCGGTGCCGAGGCCGACACCGCGGAACCCGAAGGTCGGGGTGAAGCGGAAGCCGATGCGACGCAGCGGCCAGATCAGCACGAGCGCCTGGCAGACGACGCCCAGGGTGGCGGATCCGGCGAGCACGGCGATCTTGGTGACGTCCCAGGTGTCGATCGCGTGCTCACCGTACTCACCGGTGCCGAAGAGGGCGATGAAGATGCCGAGCCCGGCGACGGAGACGAGGTTGTTGATGACCGGCGCCCACATGTACGGCCCGAACGACGAGTGGGCGTTGAGGACTTGCCCGAGCATCGTGTACAGGCCGTAGAAGAAGATCTGCGGCAGGCACCAGAACGCGAACGCCACCGCCAGGGCGGTCTGCTCGCTGCTCCAGGTCGACGAGGAGTACACGCGCACGAGCAGGGGAGCGGCGGCCGTGGCGAGCACGGTGACGCCGAACAGGATGAGGATCGCCAGAGTCAGCAGCCGGTTGGTGAAGTCCCTCCCGCCGTCGGGCCGCCGGGTGGCGCGCACGATCTGGGGGACGAGGACCGCATTGAGGATGCCGCCGGCGAGCAGCATGTACAGGTTGTTCGGCACCTTGTTCGCCACGTCGAAGGCGTCAGCGACCCCGCCGTAGGTGACGCCGATCGCCAAGGCGAGCATGCCGGCTTTGACGAATCCGAGCACCCGCGACACGAGAGTGCCGGCGGTCATGATCGCTGAGGACTTCGCCAGCGAGCTCAGCTTCGCACCCCCGCCCGGCGCCTCGGCGGTGGCTTCGGCTTCCGGGTGCCCGGCCGTCTCCGGAGTCACAGCGCCGGCTGCGGTGCTGCCGGCACCGCCGGCCGCGTGCGCGTCAGCGGCGCGGTCCGGTGCGGTCTCGGAGGGGTCGGTGGAGGACAATGCGGCTCCTTGCCGGTCTCAGGGGCGTTGGCGCGTTGGTCGCGCGCGGGGATCGAATCAGCCCGGGTCGTTCTCGTGCGCTCGCGCGACGGCGGCGTCCAGCTGGCTCTTGGGAATCTTACGCCGTCCGCGGGAGACAGACGAATACAGGCCGATGAGCAGCACGATGACGAGACCGGCCCCGATCACCGCAGCCCCGATGTTCTCCCAGTCGGTGCGCACGCGCACCGTCAGCGAGGTCGTCTCCGGCAGCACGAAATGCCCGGCAGCCGCCGCCGGGCCCGGACCGGTTTCCGTCGTGGCTGTGGAATCGCTGTCGCCGGGCGGGGTGGCGGCGACGAGTTCGATGCGGGTCTGCACATCGGCATTGGCCAATCCTTCGACCGGGACCTCGACGCGGGCCTGCTCACCGGGGCTGACGACGACCGGTTCGGACACCTGCGTGCGCAGCTGCGGGGTCGCCGGCACCACCCGGACCATGACATGGGCGGACTCGGCGGTCGTATTGTCGATGCGCACCGGGATCGTCGTCTTCTCACCGGTCACCAGCAGCACAGCCGAGCCCTCCTCGGGCTTCACCCCGCCGGTGAGTGAGCTGACCTCATCGGCGGCCGCGTCGACACAGGAGGAGAAGCCGCCGTCATTGGCCGTCTCACCCCAGGCCGTCGACGTGCACGTCAGGGTGGCCCGGCTCAGGCGGGTGGCCACCGCCTCGGGATCGGCGAAGGCGGTCGACGCCTCAGCGCCGGTGGAGTGCACCTCGCCGAGGCGGTTCAGACCGGCGGCCCGATCCCCGGCCTCGCGGGTGGGTTCGGTCAGCGGGGCGCGCTGGACCGGTTCGGATTCGCTCAGGTCCGCCAGGCTCTGCAGGTCGATCCACGGTGCTGCCGCGGTCTGCCTGATCGCCTCGGCCCAGTGCGGGTCGGCGGCCCGGCGGGGGAGGGTGATGAGCAGGCTGCGCGGGTCGAACGGCCGCTCGGTGGTGATCGCCGAGCTTTCGGCGATGAGCTCGCTGAGCCCGAGCACGCGTGTGTCGTCATGGCCGGCGAGTTCGGCGGCCTCCGACAGGCCGGTGTCGACGGCCAGGGAGTTGAGGCCGTGCTGATCCTCACCGACCGGCAGGGTGGAGGGGGCTGAGGAGGTGTAGCTGCGCACGCTCGGCTGCTGGATGTCGGAGACGAGCATCGTCTTCGCCCCAGCCTGTGCGGCGCGTTCGGCGAAGTCGGGGGTGAGGCTGCCGGAAGCCGGCCAGGTGATGTCGGTGCGGGCTTCGGGCAGTGTGGCCCGCAGGTCATCGGCGGCGGCTTCGGCCGCGCGTGCGAGCACCGACTCATCAGCAGCGCTCAGCGCGGTGAGGTCGGCATCGGCGTAGGGCAGGGCGATGACGGTGCGCTGCTCGGCGGCGGCGACGAAGGAGGTGTACCACTCGTTGAGCTGCGGGTAGCGATCGGCCTGCGGGCTCGGCGCTGGCGCGGTCTGCTCACCGCTGGTGTCTTCACCGGGGGCAGTGGTCTCCTCGCCGTCGTCACCCTCTGGGGCCTCGGTGGCATCAGCGGGCGTCTCGTCCGCCGGTGCTGCGCCCGGTTCGGCCGGATCCGCGCCCTTTTCAGTACTCTCCTCAGTGCCCTCCTCGGTGCCGTCGTCAGCGGGATCGCCGGCTCCATCGTCTGGGTCGGCCTCTGGGCGGTCGACGCCGAGCACGTCCTCGATGCTGCCGATGAGCCGCGGGTCGATGGCGAGGGCCACCTCGTCAGCGGCAGTGACGGCGGCCAATGCCGAGGTGAGCTGCCCCTCGGGACCGGCGGCCTGCTCGAGCGTGTCGGCTGCGACCTGCCCGCTGGGGTCGAAGCCCGGCAGCGTGACCGGCACGAGGAACGTCACCTTGCTCGGCAGCAGCTGCGGATCGGGATACCAGGTGGTGAAGGCGGTGCGGGTCAGTGACAGCGACGGCTGCGCGCTGGCTGCTGCTGCTTCGCTGCTGAGCTTGACGGCCAGCCCGTAGGCCCCCCACGAGGTCAGCGGCTGGCTGCGCGGCAGCCCGAGCGTCTCGGCATCGGCGGTGAGGGTGAACGCCGCCTCGCTCTTGGGCGCGACTGACTCCGGCAGCGTCTCGATGTCCATCCTCGGGGCGTCGTCGGCGTCCTCGGCGCCACCGGCGGTGTCCTGCTGGGCAGCCGCGGAGGCGGTGTCACCGAGCTGCCGGTAGCGCGCCGGCTGGTCCTTCCACTCGTTGATCGCATCGCGGGAGTCGAGCACCCGACGGCTGATGCGGAAGTCCAGGCGCGGCTCGGGGATCTCCACGGCACTGGAGTTGATGATCCGGCCCTTGATCGTCAGCGTGCCCTCGGCTGTGAGAACCGGGCTGATCTCGTCGAAGGCCAGCTCCACTCCGGCTGCGGCGATGTCGCTGTCTCCGGGCGACCCAGCGGTCTCCTCGTCCGTACCGTCTCCGGGTGCTGCCGGGACGGGGGAGGGGAAGCTCGGCTGGGTGGGGGCGGCCGTCGCCGAGGCGGTGGGCACTCCGGTGCCCAGCAGCACCGCGATGAGGGTGCAGACAGCAGCCAGCGCCGCACAGCGGCGCGGGTGGGGCAGGCGGCGGGCGGAGATCACGTCGACTGGATGACGGAATGGTAGTACGGCAGCACGGAGCGGGCAGCGGCGACGATGCGCCGTTCATTGGCGAAGGACAGGTGCTCCGGCAGCGCATCAAGCGGGATCCAGGCGGCGTCGACGGCCTCCTGGTCCGGGTCGTTCACGACGGTGAGGTAGCCGCCGGTGGCGCGCAGCAGGAAATGGTGGACGAGCTTGTGGATGCGGTAGCCGCCGACGGAGAACCAGTAGTCGACGCTGCCGAGGGCGGTGACGACATCGCCGTGCACGCCGGTCTCCTCAGCCACCTCGCGACGGGCCGCCTGGGCGGGTGTCTCGCCGAGTTCCAGGTGACCCTTCGGCAGACACCATTCGAGCCTGCCGGCCCGGTTGATGCGTGCAATGATCGCCACCTCGAAGGTGGGCGAATCGAAGTCGACCATGACGCCGCCCGCGGAGACCTCCTCCACGGTGTTCGAACGTGCCGGCATGACCCCCGGCTTCGGCAATGGTCGAGGCATAGCTTCTACTGTATATCCGCAACCTGACGATAACCTTATGCTGAACCGACCCCCTCGAATGGAGATCACGTGTCCCTGGCCGAAGCCCATGCACGCCTGCTCACCGCCCTTGATGCGCACGAGCACATCCTCGAGCCGCTGGGCCGGATGTTCTCCGCTGCCGGTCGGGAGCTCGCCCTCGTCGGCGGTTCGGTGCGCGACGGGCTGCTCGGCCGGCCGATGCCCGATCTCGACTTCACCACCGACGCCGACCCGGATGCGATCCTGGCGATCGTGAATCCGTGGGCCGATGCGGTGTGGGAGATCGGCCGGGCATTCGGCACCATCGGGCTGCTCAAGGACGAGTTGCAGATCGAGATCACCACCTACCGCGCCGAGGCCTATGACCCGGATTCTCGCAAGCCGACGGTGGCCTTCGGCGACGACCTCGATGACGACCTCGTCCGCCGGGACTTCACGATCGGGGCGATGGCCGTCCGGCTGCCCGAGCGCGTCTTCGCCGACCCCTTCGGCGGACTCGCCGACCTGACGAACGGGCTTGTGCGCACGCCGGGCAAGGCCGTCGACAGCTTCTCCGATGACCCGCTGCGCATGATGCGCGCCGCCCGCTTCGTCTCCCAGCTCGGCTTCGGCGTCGACGCTGAGGTGCGTGAGGCGATGACCCAGATGGCTGAGCGCATCGACATCATCTCCGCTGAGCGCGTCCGCGACGAACTCGTCAAGCTCATCTGCGGGATCCGGCCGCGGGCCGGCATCGAACTGCTCGTCGAGACCGGGATCGCCGAGCGGATCCTGCCCGAGGTCACCGACATGCAGCTCGAACGCGACGAGCATCACCGGCACAAGGACGTCTACCAGCACAGCCTTACCGTCCTCGACCAGGCCGTCGACCTCGAGGCTGTCTACGCCGCCCGCCAGGCCGCGGCGGCCGCCGAGAAGACCGCCGCCGAGAAGACCGGCACTGAGAAGACTGCCGAGGAGGCAGAGTCCACGCCGCCGGGCGCCGCGCCCGGGGCGGAGGGCGCCGGGGCACAGGACGCGCCTGCCGGGCCGGTCACTGCGGTCGCCGAGGACACCCAGCGCATCGCCGTGCCTGATTTCATCGTCCGGTTCGCTGCCCTCATGCACGACATCGGCAAGCCCTCGACCCGCCGATTCACCCCTGACGGGGCGGTGACCTTCTACCACCACGATGTCGTCGGAGCGAAGATGACGCGCAAGCGGATGAAGGCGCTGCGCTTCGACAAGGCCACGACGAAGGCCGTCAGCCGGCTCGTCGAGCTGCACCTGCGCTTCTACGGTTACGGCGATGCCGGCTGGACCGACTCGGCAGTGCGCCGCTACGTCACCGATGCCGGTGAGCTGCTCACCCGCCTGCACATCCTCACCCGCTCCGATGTCACCACCCGCAACCGGCGCAAGGCCGAACGCCTCGCCCACGCCTACGACGACCTCGAGCACCGGATCGAGAAGCTGGCCGAACGCGAGAAGCTCGATGCCGTGCGCCCGGACCTCGACGGCCGGCAGATCATGGACATCCTCGGCATCAGCCCCGGTCCGGCGGTCGGGCAGGCCTATCAGTTTCTGCTCGCCCAGCGGATGGAACACGGCCCGCTCGGTCAGCAGCGCGCCGAAGAGGTGCTGCGCCAGTGGTGGGCCGAACAGGACGGCGGCTCCTCGCAGCCGCAGTGACCCGGCCCCGGCGGACTGGGCAGCGGGCTGCCGCATACGGCTGCACTGTGACCCGGTTCACCTGACTGCCACAGGGGCCTGTTACCTTGAGACCAATGAATGGGACACGCCGTGAGGAGGCACCATGACGACCGTGACCGAACAGTACCGGGCGGCACGCGACCGGCTGCTGGAGCTGCGCCTGGACTACGCGCAGGCGAAGGACGAATTCCAGTGGCCGCGCTTCGAGCACTTCAACTTCGGCCTCGACTGGTTCGACGGGATCGCCGAGGGCAACGACAAGCCGGCCCTGTGGATCTGCGAACAGGACGGCACCGAGAACATCTACAGCTTCTCCCAGCTCTCCCGCCGGTCGAACCAGGTGGCCAACATGCTCCGCGCTGCCGGCGTCACCCGCGGCAGCCACGTCATGGTGATGCTCGGCAACCAGGTCGAGCTGTGGGAGTCGATGCTCGCCGGGATCAAGCTCGGCGCCGTGCTGCTGCCGACGACCACCCAGCTGGGCCCCATCGACCTGACCGACCGCGCCGAACGCGGTGAAGCCTCCTTCGTCATCGCCGGTGCCGCCGATGCCGCGAAGTTCGACGAGGTCGACGTCGACCTCACCCGGATCGTCGTCGGCGCCGAGCCGGCCCGCGAGAACGACCTCGCCTACACCTCGGCTGCGGATTTCCCCGAGACCTTCGAACCCGACGGCCCGACCCCGGCCGATGACCTGCTGCTGCTGTACTTCACCTCGGGCACGACCTCGAAGGCGAAGATGGTCGCCCACACCCACACCTCGTACCCGGTCGGCCACCTGTCGACGATGTACTGGATGGGCCTGGAGCCCGGCGACATCCACCTCAACGTCGCCTCACCCGGCTGGGCCAAGCACGCCTGGTCGAACATCTTCACCCCGTGGATCGCCGAAGCCTGCGTGTTCCTGTACAACTACACTCGCTTCGATGCGACAGCGATGATGGAGACGATGGGCCGGGTGGGCGTCACGAGCTTCTGCGCCCCGCCGACGGTGTGGCGGATGCTCATCCAGGCCGACCTGTCTCAGCTGACGAACCCGCCGGTCAAGGCGCTCGGCGCCGGTGAGCCGCTCAACCCCGAGGTCATCGACCGGGTCAAGAAGCACTGGAACGTCGACATCCGCGACGGCTTCGGCCAGACCGAGACGACCCTGCAGATCGGCAACCCGCCCGGGGAGCCGATCGTCTACGGCTCGATGGGCAAGCCGTTGCCCGGCTACGACGTCATCCTGCGTGACCCGGCGACCGGGGAGATCGGTGATGAGGGGGAGATCTGCCTGCAGCTCGACCCCCGCCCGGCCGGCCTGACCCAGGGCTACTGGGGAGACGAGGCCAAGACCGCCGAGGCGTTCGCCGACGGCGTCTACCACACCGGCGATGTCGCCAGCCGCGACGCGAACGGCTACATCACCTACGTCGGCCGGGCCGACGACGTGTTCAAGGCCAGCGACTACCGGCTCTCGCCCTTCGAACTCGAAAGCGTGCTCATCGAACACGAAGCCGTCGCCGAAGCCGCCGTCGTGCCGTCCCCGGACCCGGTGCGCCTGGCGGTGCCGAAGGCCTATGTCGTGCTCACCGCCGGCTGGCGACCCGATGCCGACACCGCCAAGGACATCCTGCGCTTCTGCCGCGAGAACCTCGCCCCCTACAAGCGGATCCGGCGCATCGAATTCACCGAGCTGCCGAAGACGATCTCGGGCAAGATCCGCCGTGTCGAGCTGCGTGCCCGCGAACGCGAACTCCACCCCTTCGAGGGCACTGCGACCGTTGAGCATCAGGAGTGGGCCGACACTGACTTCCCCGACCTCAAGGGCTGAGGAACCGGCTGTCAGCTGAGCATCCCTGCCCTGCCGACGTGTGATTGCTCACGTCCCGGCGCACCGATCAGATGACCCATGGTCTGGTCGGTGCGTCGGGTTGTGCGCTAAAATTGCAGGTCACATGCAGTGCGATTCGGACAAGCACGCGCATGCGGCCTGCCTGCGCTGTGACCGGCGTCAGGTGATCTTCATCGACTTCCAATCTTTGAATGTTTGGCTGAATCGACACACCGCACACTCACTCTTGGGGGATCTGTGGCCAAAACCGCACCGAAGGCGAGCCGAAGCGCGCGCCGGGACGTGAACAAAGGCCTGCTCAACTATCCGCGCCAGGGCGTGACCGGCTGGACTCGCTGGCTGCCCTCGCTGCGGCTCATCGGCGTCGGCATCCTCACCGCCTGCGTCGTCGTCATCGGCCTCTTCAGCATCGGTTATGCCGTCACCGACGTCCCCGAACCGAACAAGGAAGCCGCCGGACAGACCTCGACGGTCTACTACGACGACGGCGAGACCGTGCTCGGGTCCTTCAAGACCGAGGACCGCAAGAACGTCACGATCGACAAGATCTCGACACCGATGCAGCAGGCCGCCATCGCCGCTGAGGACAACAGCTTCTACGAGAACCGCGGCATCTCCATCAAGGGCCTGTCGCGTGCGGTCATCGGTGTGGCCACTGACAATTACGCCGGCGGCGGTTCGACGATCACCCAGCAGTACGTCAAGAACTTCTACCTCACCAATGAGCGCACCCTCGACCGCAAGGTCAAGGAGATGTTCATCGCGCTCAAGATCGACCAGGAGCTGTCGAAGGACGAGATCCTCGCCAACTACCTCAACACCATCTACCTCGGCCGCCAATCGTACGGCATCGAGGTCGCTTCGAAGAACTACTTCGACAAGCCGGCCAGCGAACTCGACGTGGCCGAAAGCGCACTGCTGGCTGCGATGATCCAGCGTCCGGGTCTGGCGGACCCGGCTGAGGACCCCGGCAAGTACGAGGACCGCTTCAAGTATGTGCTGGGGAACATGGCCGAACTCGGCTACATCACCGAGGATGAGGCCGCCAGCACTGAGATGCCCGAGGTCCGGGCCGCGCAGACCGACAACCAGTTCGCCGGCCCCAACGGCTATCTGCTCGATGAGGTGCGCAAGGAGCTCAAGCGCAACGGCATCGAGGACGAGGTCATCGACCGCGGCGGGCTCGAGATCACCACCACCTTCTCGAAGAAGAAGATGGACGCGGCGATCGAGGCCGTCGAGGACCTGCCGAAGCTCAAGGAGGGCATGCACGTCGGACTCGTGTCGATGGACCCGGAGACCGGCGGCATCGTGGCGATGTACGGCGGCAAGGACTTCCTCGAGCGCCAGCACAGTGCTGCGACCGAGGACATCACCCAGGCCGGTTCGACGTTCAAGCCGTTCACGCTGGTGGCCGGCCTGGAGAACGGCTACCGCCTCACCGACTACCTGACCGGCACCTCGGGCACCCCGATGAACTACGAGGGAACCCGCTGGAGCCCGAAGAACTACGGCGGCGCCAGCTACGGCCCGGTCAGCCTGCTCAAGGCGACCCAGAGCTCGGTCAACACCGCCTACGCGCAGCTCAACATCGAGGTCGGCCCGGAGAAGACGGTCGACGTGGCTGAGCGTGCCGGCCTGCCGAAGGACACCGAGGGCCTGGAGAAGAACGCCGCCAACGTGCTCGGCACCGCTAGCCCGACGGTCAAGGACATGGCCACGGCCTACAACACGTTCGCCTCTAACGGCATCACGCACACGCCGCACACCGTCAAGGCCGCGGTCACCCCGGAGGGTGAGAAGCTCTACGAGCCCGATACTGAGGGTAAGCGGAACTTCGACAAGAACGTCATGGCCGAGACCACCTACGCGCTCTCGCGCGTGGTGACCGGTGGTTCGGGCTCGTACGCCTCGACGCTGGGCCGTCCGGCAGCCGGCAAGACCGGTACTTCGCAGGACAACTACTCGGCCTGGTTCGCCGGTTACACCCCGAACCTCACGACCACGGTGTCGATCTTCCGCGATGACGGAGAGGGCAATCCGGTCGAGATCGGTCCCTACGGCGGCCGCGGTTCGATCACCGGTGGTTCGTTCCCGACCCAGACGTGGACGAAGTACATGAAGGACGCGCTCAAGGACGAACCGGTCAAACAGTTCCCCAAGCGTGGCAAGCTGCCGCAGGTGGAGAAGCCGAAGCCGAAGTCCGGCGTGCCGAACCAGCGCCCGAAGCCCAAGCCGTCGCCGAAGCCGAAGACCACGCAGGACGAGAAGCCGAAGGACGACAAGCCCAAGGACGACAAGCCGAAGGACGAGGAGCCGAAGGACGACGAGACCAAGGAAGAGGAGAAGCCGAAGGAGGATCCGAAGCCATCGGAGCCGCCGAAGAACGATCCTCCGACGGTCGATCCGCCGAGGCCTCCGACGCAGAAGCCAGAGCCGCCCAAGGACGAGAACAAGAAGGATAAGGAAGACAAGAAGAACGGTGGCTTCCAAGGGGCAGGCTTCATCATGCCCGGCTTCATCCGCCAGGGAACCGTCAGCGTCCTGTGAGGCGCGATAGCCTAGGCGCATGCCAGGTGTGAGCCCCCTCAGAGCTGCTGAGCCGCTGCTCGGCGGCAGGCCCGGCGCCCATGCGGCGTCGGGCCCCTCGCCGTTCCGGACGACGGCCGCGCTCATGTGCATGCTGGCCGCCTTCGGCACCGCCGGGATCGGTATCCTGCTGCACGGGGCGTGCATGCCCGGCTACGAGCTGCCCGGCGCCTCGGCGCGGATGTGCGCCTCACCGGTGGCCAATGCGCTCACCGGCACCGAGTTCCCCGCCGGACCCGGCCGGGCCACCGGCGCACCTGCCGCGCTCGACCCGGTGACCGGATGGTTCGTCGAACTCGGCTTCATGCTCAGTGCCGGCCTGGGGGCCGGGGACATGATGGCCTTCCTGCTCGTCATCAACACCATCGCCATAGCCGCCATGGCACTCGGCGTCGCCGTGCTCATGCGCACGCTCGCCTGGCTGCCGGTCGCCTGCATCTCCCCGGCGATCATCTTCTCGATGGGTCAGTCGTTTGACCCCGTCGGTGTGGCCTGCCTCGTGTGGGCGCTCGTGCTGCTCAATCCGACCGCGGCCGGCCCCCACTCGAACCTCGGGGCCGGAGTGCTCTTCGCCATCGCCGCCCTTATCAACCCGCTCGGCATCCTCGCACTGCTGACCGTCATCGTCCTGCTGTGGCGGGCCGGGCAGAGCTCCGACCTGCTGTCGATCGGCGGGGCGGCCCTCATCACCGTCGGCCTCCTCCTCGCCATCGACGGGCTCATCTTCTACCGGCTGACCATGTGGTGGCAGGAGCCGATCGACCGCGGCTCACTCGTCTCCCTGCTCGCCTACGGCGACGGCACCGATCCGCAGCTGCTGGCCGCTGTCAGCCTCGCCGCCTGCGCGATCGCCGTCATCGCAGCACTCGCCTACATCACCCGCAGGCCCCGGCCGAACCTGTACGCCGCACTCACGGTGGTGCTCGGGCTCGCCGTTGTCACACTGCCCTCAGCCCCAATCACCCACGCCCTGTGGCTGCTGCCCTTCGCAGCACTGGCGATCCGCCGGCTGTGGGTCTTCATCGCCTGGGCACTGGCCGAGGCGGCCCTCGTCATCGCCGTCAACCTCTCCGACATCACCGCCTTCGAAGCCAGCAAGGGACTCTCCCCAGCCTGGCTGCTGCTCTTCACCTGCCTGAGACTGGCGGCCGTCGTCGCCGTCATCACCGCCGCCGCTCTCGAACTCGACCGCAGCCCCCAGCCGGCCCCCGAGTCCGAGGTGAGCCCCGCCTCGGGCACGGCGACCACCGCCTCGGGCACGGAAGCCGGCGCCTCAGCTGGCGAGGCGGGCGCGAACACACTAGAATGAACCAGTCTGTGTCCGCTGCGGACCGATTCCGCACCCGGCCAGACGCAACGCATATACCCTCCTGCCATGGACCGACCATGGCCGCTGAGACCAGAGGAGGTGGGTGACACGTGCGTCATTACGAGCTGATGCTCATTCTGGATCCGGAACTCGAAGACCGTTCCGTTGACACCACTGTCGAAAAGCTGCTGAAGGTGGTTCCCGCTGACGGCGGCACCGTCGACAATGTCGATGTGTGGGGCCGTCGCCGCTTCGCCTACGAGATCAACAAGAAGGCCGAAGGCACCTACGTTGTGGTGAACTTCCACGCCAAGCCCGACACGACCAAGGAACTCGACCGCCAGCTCGGCCTCAACGAGACCGTTCTGCGCTCGAAGATCCTGCGTCCCGACGCGAAGTAATCCAGCAGATCCGAGCTCGGAACCGCTGACCCCCACGCTGTAAGGAGCATCATGGCAGGCGACACGATCATCACTGTGGTGGGAAACCTCACCGCCGACCCCGAACTGCGCTACACGCCCAACGGGGCTGCGGTCGCGAACTTCACAGTGGCGTCGACCCCGCGCATGTTCGACCGCAAGAGCAACGAATGGAAAGACGGCGAGACCCTGTTCCTGCGCTGCAACGCGTGGCGGGATCTTGCTGAGAACGTCACCGAGACCCTGCAGCGCGGCACCCGCACGATCGTGCAGGGCCGGCTGAAGTCGCGCAGCTTCGAGACGAAGGAAGGCGAACGCCGGACCGTCTTCGAGCTCGACGTCGACGAGATCGGCCCGAGCCTGCGCTACGCCACGGCCAACGTGACGAAGAAGGAGTTCTCCGGCGGCGGCTTCTCAGGAGGCGGCCAGGGAGGATTCTCCGGTGGCGGACAGCAAGGCGGCGGTCAGCAGCAGGGCGGCGGCTGGGGACAGAACCCCGGCGGCTTCGGCGGGCAGCAGGGCGGCCAGGGTCAGTCGAACGACCCGTGGGCCAGCTCGAACCCGCAGGCCAACCCCGGCGGAGGCTGGGGCAGCCCGACCTCGGACGAACCACCATTCTGATCACACCCCGGCAGGCGCGTGCCTGCCGCTGATCAACAGATTTTCTGACAGGAGCACATCATGGCAAAGCCGGATCCCCGGAAGCCCATCAAGAAGAAGGCGAACCCGCTGAAGTTCGGCGAGGCAGCCCAGATCGACTACAAGGACACCGCAACCCTGCGCAAGTTCATCTCCGACCGCGGCAAGATCCGCGCTCGTCGCGTGACTGGTGTCAACGTGCAGGAACAGCGCATCATCGCCAAGGCCGTCAAGAACGCCCGCGAGATGGCGCTGCTGCCCTACTCGGGCTCGACCCGATAAGACGAGGGGAGTAGAACAATGGCTACCAAGAAGGTCATTCTCAACCAGGAAGTCGACGGCCTCGGAGCCGCCGGCGACGTCGTCGAGGTCAAGGCCGGCTACGCCCGGAACCTGCTGATCCCGCGCGGCTGGGCCACCACCTGGTCCGCAGGTGCTGAGAAGCAGATCGAGTCGCTGCGCAAGTCGCGCCAGGCCCGCCAGCTGGCCGACCGCGACGAAGCACTCGCACTCAAGGAGAAGCTCGAGGGCAGCTCGGCGAAGATCGAGATGAAGGCCGGACAGAACAACCGCCTCTTCGGCGCTGTCACCGCCGCACTCGTCGCCGACGCACTGACCGAGGCACACGGCACCACCTTCGATCGCCGGCAGATCGCCCTGCCCGGCCACGTCAAGGAGCCCGGCAGCTACACCGCCACCGTGCGCGTGCACGACGAGATCACCGCGAACGCGAAGTTCGACGTCATCGGCAAGCGCTGAGCCGCTCGCTGAACTGCCACTGAGCTGACGCAGCTCTCACAGGCCCCGGAACCCGCCCCACGCGGTTCCGGGGCCTGTGCGCGTGTGGGTCGGACTTGACCCTCACGCTGCGTCAGGGCCGAACGTGGTGGATGTGGACGATACTGAGGGAATGGACGAGCACACCACGGAGCTGACAGTCGGCGCGGCCGCCCGGCTGCTTGACGTCAGCGTGCGAACCCTGCACCACTGGGACGCCATCGGGCTGGCCAGCCCGAGCGAACGCACGTGGGCCGACTACCGCATCTACACGGCAGCCGATATGCAGCGGCTGCGCCGCGTGCTCATCTTCCGCGAACTCGGCCTGCCGCTGGCAGAGATCGGCCGGATCCTCGACGATCCGGACATCGACCTGGCAGCAGAGCTGGCTGAACAGCGGGAATCCCTCCTGACACGTATCGACCAGCTGCAGAGAGTTGTCTCTGCAGTCGAACGGATGATGGAGACCACCACTATGGAGAAACTGACAGCAGCCCAGCAGGCTGAGATCCTCGGCCCGAACTGGAACCCCGAGTGGGAGGCCGAAGCGCAGCAGCGCTGGGGCCAAACCGACGAATGGGCCCAGTCCGAGTCGATCAAGCAGAAGATGACCGCCGCCGACTGGCAGCAGGTCAAGAACGACATGGACGCCTTCGAGGCAGAACTCGTCGCCGCGTTCACGCGCGGAGTCGAGCCCGGCAGCCAGGAGGCGAACATGCTGGCCGAGCGGCACCGCGCCTCGATCGGCCAGTGGTTCGACATGACCATCGAGAAGCAGGTGTGCATCTCGCGCCTCTACGTCAGCGACCCGCGCTTCGCCGCGCACTACGATGAGCGCGCAGACGGCTTAGCCGCCTGGCTCGTCGAGGTGATCGCTGCCGGCGCCTTCGCCCGAGGTGTGGACCCGGAGACTGCCGAATGGCAGTGAGTTCCGGCCTCAGCCGGTGGCCGTGACCGTATAGACGGCCCGGCCATCGGCATCGGTGGTTCTCTCCGCCGATACCCCATCGGATAGGTGTTGGTGAAGCCGGTGGTGACTTCCCTGCCGTCGACGACGATGAAGTGCGCACCGCCCGAGCCCATGCGTGGCGAGCAGGCAGAACTCCTCAGCTCGAGGGTCATCCAGCATCTGCTGATCGGCGGCAAGCCAGCAGAACTGCCGGCTTGCCGCCGAACTCACCCGGGCTGCACCCGCCCGCCCGGGGGAGAGGTGAGGCCGGTGCGTTCGGAGTCGGCGAGCTTCCGGGTGCCCGAGGTGTCAGGCCCCTGTGACGATCTCGCCCTTGTCGTCGCGGTGGAAGAGGACTGCGACGTGGCCGGAGCAGTCCGTCCCGGGCCGGGCCTTCGCCACCAGCGGCCAGTGCGCGGCGATCTTCTCACTGAGCGCGCGGGCGGATTCCGAGGCCGCCTGCTGATCTGCACCGGCAGCTGCTGAGGATCCGCCGCTGTGCGAAGGTGCTGAGCAGGCGGTGCCGAGCACCGCGATCGAGGCGGCAAGGGCGAGAGCGGGCAGTCGTGTCTTCCGGGTGGGGAGTCCGGGCCGAGGTGTCAGAATAGGGACATGACTCACTCGCCCACCACCTCGGCGGCGGCCGGATCCACCGGACCGACCGCACCGGCGCGCATCGACGACACCTTCGGCGACCTCGAGCGGGCGCGTGCGCTGAGGAAGATGCGCCAGCTGGCGACCGCGCTGCTCGTGCTGGCGGCGTGCATCTTCGTTCTCACCCACGTCTTCACCGACCTGACCGGCGTGTGGGGGTTCGTCGCCCGCGGGTCCGAGGCGGCGATGATCGGGGCGATCGCCGACTGGTTCGCGGTCACCGCGCTCTTCCGCCACCCGCTCGGGCTGCCGATCCCGCACACGGCGATCATCCCGCGCAAGAAGGACGTGCTGGGCGAGAGCATGTCGAACTTCGTCGCCGCGAACTTCCTCACCTCCGTCACCGTCGCCGCGAAGATCCGCAACGCCCAGGTGACCGCGCGCATCGGCGGCTGGCTGAAGGAGCCGGGCAACCAGGAGATCGTCGTCACCCGTGCCGGGCAGGGCCTGGAGTATGTGCTCAGGCGCGTCGATGATGATGCGATCGAGGCGCTGACCCGCGAGGTGCTGGTGCCCAAGCTCGTCGATACGCACAAGTCGCCGGTGCTCGGCCGGCTCGTCCACGAGATCGTGCAGGACGGGGCCCACCACCGGCTCGTCGACCTCGTCGTCGGGGAGGCGTACACGTGGCTGGCGGCCAACCCGCAGGTCATCGACGACGTGGTCGCGCAGAAGGCCCCGGACTGGGTGCCGGCCTTCGTCAACGAAGGGGTCGCGCGCCGGCTGCGCCGCGAAGTCCTCGAATGGATCTCCGATGTGCGCGACAACCGCTACCACAAGGCCCGGCAGGCCCTCGACCGGTGGCTGCTCGAACTCGCCGCCAACCTGCGCGAGGACACCTCGATCGCGAAGCGCGCCGAGAACGTCATCGACGACCTGCTGCGCGAAGAGGGCGTCGTCCAAGCCGTCCTCGATGTGTGGTCCTCGCTCAAGCGGCTGCTGCGCGGGGCGGTGCTCGACACCTCCGGCGAGGTGCACCAGCGGCTGCGTGCGCTGCTCAACCAGACCGCGACCCGGATGGTCGAAGACGCAGAGTTCTCCCACGCGATCGACAATCGGCTCGCGATCACCGTCGGCGACCTGGCCGAGTCCTTCGGCCCGGAGATCGCCAGCGTCATCTCCGATACGATCGCCGGCTGGGATGCGAAGGAGGCTTCCGAGCGCATCGAGCTCTACGTCGGCAAGGACCTGCAGTACATCCGCATCAACGGCACCGTCATCGGCGCGCTCGTCGGACTGTTCCTGCACGGGGTGATTCTGCTGCTGCCGTAGCCCGAGGCCGCGGCAGCAGCAGGATTCCGCTCATTGCGAATCACACCACGCGCGGCAATCCACGGCACTTCGCAGCGGCGAAGATGCCAACTTCTTTGGGCTCGGGTCATGCGGCGCGATTGTAAAGAATCTCAGGAGATGAGGGAGTCATGTCGACTATCTTGCTGGTGCTAGGAGCGCTGCCGCTTGCATTTCTCTTCGGCTGGTTTTGGTACGCCGCAGCCCGGCTCGTCGCGCGCTGGCGCACGACCCTGATCATGTTGCCGGTTGGCCTTGCGGTGTTCGGAGCCGGGTTCTGGCTGCGTGAGAGCCCGGCCGGTGCGGCGACGGTGTCGACGGGCGGGTATACAGCCATTGTGCTGCTGTGGATCGCTGCTGGTGTCTGCGGACTTCTCCTCAGGATGAGACGCGCAAGCCGGTTATCCCGGCGCAACGCCGCCGGCGATAGAGAGTGATCGATGGGTCGGCGTCACAATTGCCATCTCGGCGCCGGCCCACTCGGCAGTGCGAGGACGAGGAGCGAGGTCGTCAGCAGCACGAGCGAGGCGGGCAGCCAGATGATCGGCACAGCGAAGCTGATGCCGAGCGGATCGGCGATGTTCATCCCGATCGCCACGACCGCACCGATCGCCGCGGCGACCGCGACCCCGGCGATTCCCCGCCGCAGCCAGCGCTCGCCAGCCACCGCCTCGCGCGCGGCGCGCAGACTCAGCATGAGGATGAGACCGGCAGCAGCCGCCACCGCCGCGATCGCCAGCAGGTCGACGACGACGAGCCCAGCCCGGCTCGGCATGGCCCCGCCGATGAACATGAGCGCCACCGAGGCGGCCACGAGCACCGGCGGCAGGATCCGTCCGGTCACGAGATCGCGGTCTTCCCGGCCACGGCGACATAGTAGTGGCCGGCGATCACTCGGCAGCCGCGGCGTTTGACGCCGGCATCGTAGTAGCCGTAGTCGCAGTTCTGCACGAGATGGTCGAGGAAAGTGCTGTCGCAGATCTTGCGGCGCTCCCTGCGCTCCGGGCGCGGCAGGTCGAGGTCGACCTCGATGCACATGTCGTGCCGGGCGCACGGCCCGCGGAAGTCGGCCTTGCCCCACGCGTCCGGCGACCAGGTGCAGTAGTCGTGCAGCGCCTTCTGCACATGATCCGGGTCGTAGATGTAGTCGCTGGGAACCGTGACCTGCTCCGGGCGCTCGATCGCCTCGGCATACGGGGCCAGGCTCGGCGGTGCGCCGGCGGTCTCGGCCGTGTCAGGCGCCGCGGCGGTGCCATTGCCGAGGACCAGCTCGGCGAGCATCTGCTTCGAGGCGGTGTCATCGACATCGAGCCCGGCGGGGCTGAAGATCGGCACGAGCAGCTCGCCTTCACCGGCCGGCTCGGCGGTCGTGACCTCGACACCGGTGTCAGTGGCGCTCACGGCCGGGTCGCTGAACCCGTCTGGGGTGGCGATCATCGCGGTGAAGGTGAAGGAGCTGTCAGTGCAGGTGAGCTCGGCGCCCTCGCCCAGGTGGCAGCCTCCGGGCAGGTCGAGTTCGAGCTGCGAGGTGGTGGCGCCTGCCGGCAGCGGCACAGGGTCGGCGATGAGGACGGCCTGGCTGCCCGCCTCGTCGGACATCGAGGTCACCGGCACGCGCAGCGGGGCAGTCTGGGCAGCTGCGGCTGGGCTGGTGAGGAGTTCAGCACCGAGCAGGAGGGCGGCGATGAAGGCCAGCGCGGGCAGCAGCGTCAGGCGCGCGGCACCGGAACGGGAGTGGGGATGAGTCGGGGGCATGTCGGAGGGGTGTCCTTCGGGGTGGGGATGTGATGTCTGCCGGACGGCGCCGTCCGGGCGGAAGGACCTGGGGTGTGACCTGCCGCACATTCGACCCTAGCACTGCCTGCCCGTGCTGTCAGGGGCCGATGGGGGATGCGTGCCGCTGCAGTTCCCGCTCCCGAGGTGGGGGTCACCGGTGGTGCCGAGGGTGGGGATTTCCGGACCGGGCTGCAGGGAGAACCGCATTCTGCTCAGCCGGCCACAGGCGGAGACTGGGAATATGAACACACCGATCCTCACCGCGCACGCGTTGATCGGCATCATCCCCGTCACCGGCCGCGCCGTGACCCTGGCCGGCATCGCGGTCGGCAGCCCTGCAAGATCAGCAGCCGCGGCGTCGATCGGACTGCTGCTCGTCGCCCCGCCTGCCGGACTCGCGATGGTTCTCTCACCTGTCACGATGGCGACCATGCCCGCTTCGGTCGTCCTCGGTGCACTCATCGTGCGCGCCAGCCTGTCCTTGACCCGGCCGCTGCAGGGGAGGATGGCGCTGGCAGCCTGGTCTGCACCTCGGGAACGGGACCCGATGCTCCGTCGGGCGATGACAGGCGCTAAAGTCAGGTGTCAGAGTCAATGACCATCAGGCTGTGGAACTTCGGCGGAGGAGACCCTCATGGCAGCAGCGGACAGCAAGAAGAAGCGCAAGAAGAAAAAGAAGAAGAGCGGCGGCACCCCGTTCCGCGAATCGCCGTTCTTCAAGCTCGTCTGGATCGTCCCGATCGCACTCGTCGTATTGGCGATTGCCGGCGTGCTCGCGCGCATGTTCCTGGGCTCGGCCAGCGGCCAGGAGTTCCTCGCCAAGTATCCCGGCCACTCAGAGCTGCCTGCAGGCACCCCGGAGGGCTTCCCGTGGTGGGCGCAGTGGCAGCACTTCTTCAACATCTTCCTCATGGTCCTCATCATCCGCTCCGGGTGGCTCGTGCGCGTGCAGCAGAAGCCGGAGGCCTACTGGACGCGGACCGTGAAGAAGCGGAAGAAGGGCGCAGCCGAACCGACGAAGATGAGCATCTACCTGTGGTTGCACCTGAGCCTCGATGTGCTGTGGCTGCTCAACGGCTTCATCTTCGTCATTCTGCTGTTCGCCAGCGGCCACTGGGCGCGCGTCGTGCCGGTCAGCTGGGACATCTTCCCGAACATGGTCTCAGCCGGCCTGCAGTACCTGTCGTTCGACTGGCCACAGGAGATGGCCTGGGTCAATTACAACGCCCTGCAGGTGATGGCCTACTTCGTCACGATCTTCATCGCCGCCCCGCTGGCAGCGATCTCCGGTGTGCGGATGTCGCCGATCTGGCAGAACACCTGGCCGATCTCCAAGGCCTACCCGGCTCCGGTCGCGCGTGCCATCCACCTGCCGGTGATGTTCTACTTCGTGGCCTTCATCGTCATCCACGTGCTGCTCGTCTTCACCACCGGCATGCGGCACAACCTCAACATGATGTTCTCGTGGACCGGTGACAACGCCACCAGCTGGTGGGGCTTCATCATGTTCGCCATCGCGATGATCGTCCTGGCCGTCGGCTGGATCGCCGCCCGCCCACTGTTCCTGCAGCCGGTCGCGCAGATGTCGGGCAAGGTCACCACGCGCTGATTCCGGCTGGCGCAGCCAGTCTCCACAGTCGCCGTCGCCGAGGTGCCGGTCGCGTCCACACGCGACCGGCACCTCGCGTGCGGGCCGTTCACACCCGCCTGCGGGCGATATGTCGGCTGGTTCCCGAGCGGCTACAGTGGGACAGCAGACAGCTGATGGAAAGGCGCCGATGACAGACGATCAGTGGCAGCGGGCAGAGGCCGGAATGCGGACCCCGCCCCAGGATCTCGATGCCGAGGAGTCGATCCTCGGTGGCATGATGCTGTCGAAGGACGCGATCGCAGACGTTGTCGAAACGGTGCGCGGCGAGGACTTCTACAAGCCGGCCAACGAGACGATCTACGACGTCATCCTCGACCTCTACGCCCGCGGTGAGCCCGCCGACGCGGTCACCGTCGCCAACGCCCTGCAGAAGGCCGGGTCGCTGGCCCGAGTGGGCGGGGCAACCTACCTGCACACGCTCATCGCCTCGGTGCCGACTGCGGCGAACGCCGGCTACTATGCCCAGATCGTGCGCGAACGCGCGATGCTGCGCAAGCTGGTCGAAGCCGGCACCCGGATCGTGCAGATGGGCTACGACGCCGAGGGCGACACCGACGATCTGGTCAATCGCGCGCAGGCCGAGATCTACCAGGTCACCGAGCGGCGCACCGCTGAGGACTATGTGCGCCTCGGCGAGATCATGGAGAGCACTGCCAACGAGATCGAGCGGATGGGCGAGCACGGCGATGACACCGTGGGCGTGCCGACCGGCTTCACCGAGTTCGATGACCTCACCAACGGTCTGCATCCGGGCCAGATGATCGTCATCGCTGCCCGCCCTGGCGTTGGCAAGTCGACGCTGGCCCTCGATATGGCCCGCTCGGCGGCGATCGCCGCGCGTCAGTGCACCGTCATCTTCTCCCTGGAGATGGGCAAGCAGGAGCTGTCGATGCGCCTGCTCAGCGCCGAATCCGGGGTGCCGCTGCAGAACCTGCGCCGGGGTGAGGTCTCCGAACAGGACTGGACGACGCTGGCGGCGAAGATGTCGCGGATGCACGATGCGCCGCTGTACATCGACGACTCGCCGAACATGGCGCTGACCGAGATCCGCGCGAAGTGCCGCCGGCTCAAACAGCAGCACGATCTGCAGCTCATCGTCATCGACTACCTGCAGCTGATGTCATCCGGCAAACGTGTGGAGTCGCGTCAGCAGGAGGTCTCGGAGTTCTCCCGGTCGCTCAAGCTGCTGGCCAAGGAGCTCGAGGTTCCGGTCATCGCGCTCTCGCAGCTCAACCGGTCCTCTGAGCAGCGCACCGACAAGCGGCCGATGATCTCGGATCTGCGCGAGTCCGGTTCGATCGAGCAGGATGCCGATATGGTGCTGCTGATCCACCGTGAGGACATGTACGATCCGGAGTCCCCGCACGCCGGTGAGGCCGACATCATCGTCGCCAAGCACCGCAACGGCCCGACCGGCGAGATCAAGGTCGCCTTCCAGGGTGCGCGCTCGCGCTTTGCGAACATGCCGCACTGACGGGGCGTTGCGGTCGGCGGGCGAACAGAAGTCGTGAAACGCGTCGTGGATCGCGAAGCCGTCACCGATCTGGCTGCCGTGACGTCAGAACACGAGGCGGCGATATTCGGCTCGTGCCTTCATCGCATGGATGATCTCAATCTCTCCGTCGTCCCATATGAGCACCACAATTTCGAGGAGTCTTCCCTTAATGTCGAGACCGATGCGCAGTTCCCGTCGCGGGTGCTCGTCATCCAGTGGGCCACCGGCGAGAACTGCCGTCGCGGCGCACAAGGCGTCTTCATCGCTGATCCCGTGCTTTCGAGCCGATGGCGAGATGATCACTTTGCTGACCACTCTCGCACTGCAGTGCGGATTGCGGTCGAGCGGTCCATGCCCTCGCGATCCGCGCGCTCCATCAGCTCTGCCAGCTCGGAGTCGGAAAAGCGTGTCGGAATGACCTGGGAGGCCTTCTCAGCACGGGGTGGCCGTCCCCAGCGCCGCTTCAGCTGATCGACGTCGTAACCGGCTTCTGCTTCGTCTGCCCAGGCCTGTACTTGCTCGTCCGAGACTTCGTGTCCATTGATAATGCGCTTCGACATACTTCTTATTGTATTACGTAATACGCTTTGAGGGAAGAGGAATTTCTCTATCTTGAGCGTCGGCAATAGACCCGGGGTAGCGGCTGTGGGTCTTGCCTAGAAGTCGGCGGGTCTCGGGGTGAGTCCCCGGTACGACTGACCATGCGGTCCAGTGAATGCGACGGGTTCGCCGTCGACTGCGAGGACGAACCGTCCCTTGGCCTGCTGGGCGACGCTTTCATCGAATTCCGGGAACGCGCCTGCGCCTTCATTGCTGATCCACACCACTGAGGGCTGCGCGGCCATCGAATCAGCAAACTTTCGGCGGGCTTCTGCATGCACGTAGGCGAGCACCGCCGAGTGGAACACAACGACGGTCGCTTCTGCCGGAGCCTCGGCGATGAGGGAATCGAGGTCGGTGAGCAGATTCCCGGTGACAATTCGCGGCGGGTCTGCGGCGACGATCTGAGCGGCTGCCCGCAGCCGTTGCCTTCGAGCCTCGTGCTCGGGCCAGACGAGCGACTCCAGCCATCGCAGATCCGACTCGCCGGTGACGTCGAGGGGGTTGAGATCGCGGCCAGCTGACCAGACCACCGCAGGAACGGACTCGGGAACCCGAGCACCGAAGATCGTGCACGGTCCTGGCTGCCTCTGCAACGACGGGACCGGACGCTGACGGCATGCTGCCAGACTGCGCCAGGACCACCTCGGCGGCGGGGTACTCAGCCCCTATCCGAGTTCAACCATCAGCACACCGGTTGCCACGAGCACAATGCCCAATCCCATCACCCAGGTGAGCGGTTCGCGGAAGAGCAGGTGAGACAGCAGCGCGGTCAGGGCGACACCCCCGGCGGCCCAGATGCCGTAGGCGACGGCCAGATCCATGCCGCTGGCAAGTGTGAGCGACAGGCACGAGAACGCGATGACATAGCCGAGGCCGACGGCGGCGTACCAGATGCGGCCGCCGGTGACGGCCATGCGCAGGCACAGGGTGCCGGCGACCTCGGAGACGATCGCAGCGGTGAGGAACACCCAGGCGATCATGCCGGCCCCTCAGCGGTTCCGAGCCCATCGACTGAACGGTTCGCGGCGTGGGCGCCGAGTTCGATGCACAGCACCCCGGCGATGATGACGATGATGCCTGCACCCATGAGCCAGGAGAACGGCTCGGCGTAGATGATGACCGAGAGCACCGCGGTGAGCGCGACTCCGAAGGCCGCCCACACGCTGTAGGCGACCCCCAGGCTGATGCCGGCGCGCAGCACCCCGGCCAGGCACGTGAAAGCGATGAGGAAGCCGGCCACCACGACGGCGTAGAGCGCCGGGTGGGTCAGCGCGCCCTTGAGCGACAGCGACCCGGACACCTCGGCGATGATCGCGACGATGAGCAGCATCCAGCCGCGCAGCCGCCGTGGTGCTTCAGCCGTCCCGGCCACCGGAATCCTCCCGTCATGTGCAGCGTCATCTCAGGTGCACAGCCCGGGCATCACGCGACCCCCAGGCGGCAGCACCTGGGTCAGTGTAGCGGTTCGGCGATGGCAGCGGCGGTGTTTGTCAGACGCCGGCCGACGGGCTGCCGGGTGAGTCCGTCTGGCGCTCGCCGTAGACGAGGACGAACTCGTCGATCGCCTCGCGCGTCAGATGCGCGATGTCGGAATGGAGCTTCTCCTCCAGCAGCAGCCGTTCGGCGAGGAGTTCGGCGTGGGATTCGCGGGCTTCGTCAGCGGCTTCGATGAGGGTTTCGCGTTCATCGCCGTCGAGGTTCGGATCACCGGCCGTGATGCGCAGGCACTGTTCGCAGCGGGCGACTTCGCGCCGGGACTGCTCAGCGGCTTCGGTGAGGTCGTTGAGGATGGATTGGTTGTCGAGACAGTCTTCCCATTGGATCTGCGGCGTCATGGCTTTCACCTTTCTCGCTCCCCTGACCCAAGCATAAACAACACCGCTGACATTCGAGCTGAGAATCGCTCATTCCCGCCTGTGAGTATCGGCCCGGCACGCCAGCCGGAATTCCGCGATATCGGACAGCGAACCATGCCCGGGCGCTCATAGCACAGGTGACGTGCGTTACAGTGAGCGGGAAAGCTCCACTGAACCTCCGCGGAGAACCGACCATGACGGCACGCACCGAACCGAGCTCCCCGACCCGGCCGCGGGGCATCTGGCGCATCTTCGTCTTCTCGGCCATCGGCATCTTCATGTTCTTCGTGCCGATCACCATTGCCGGCACCAACACGATCCCACTCGACCACATCGTCACCGGCATCAAGACCTACGCCGCACCGGTCGTGCCGTTCATCGTGCTGGCTCTCATCCTGCTGGGCACTGTACGCCCGTTCCTGACCGGCAGCTGGCGGGACTCGCCGACCCGCACCGTGTTCTCCTTCCTCAACATCGCAGGTCTTATCGTCGCGATCCTCATCCTCACCTCCCCGCCGGCCTGGCTGGCGGCTGAGGACATCGGGCCGTTCCTGTGGGAGAAGCTCGTCATCTCCGTGGGTCTCATCGTCCCGGTCGGTGCGATCTTCCTGGCGATGCTCGTCGGCTACGGGCTCATGGAGTTCATCGGCGTGCTCGTCCAGCCGATCATGCGCCCGGTCTGGCGCACTCCCGGCCGCTCGGCGATCGACGCGGTCGCCTCCTTCGTCGGGTCCTATTCCCTCGGCCTGCTCATCACCAACCGCGTCTACCACCAGGGCAAGTACACCGGCCGTGAGGCCGCGATCATCGCCACCGGCTTCTCGACGGTGTCAGCGACTTTCATGATCATCGTCGCCAGTGCGCTCGATCTCATGGACCACTGGCTGCTGTACTTCTTCACCACCCTGTTCGTCACCTTCCTCGTCACCGCGATCACCGTGCGCATCCCGCCGCTGTCGACGATCCCGCACGACTACTGGCATGAAGCGACCCCGCAGCCGGAGGAGAAGCCTGCCGGATCCCGCCTGCGCGCGGCCTGGGGTGAAGCCCTTGAGGCGCTCGACCGTGCGCCGAGCTTCGGGCGCAACATCTTGCTGAACTTCCGCGACGGCATCTACATGGCCGCCTCGATCCTGCCCTCGATCCTGTCGGTCGGGCTCATCGGCCTGCTGCTGGCAAAGCACACGCCGCTCTTCGAATGGTTCGGCTACCTGTTCTACCCGTTCACCTGGATCACCCGGATGAGCGAACCGCTGCTGGCCGGCCAGGCGCTTTCGCTCGGCCTCGTCGAGATGTTCCTGCCCTCCACCCAGGTCGCCGATGTCGAGTCGCTCGTCACCCGCTTCGTCGTCGGCATCATCTCGGTCTCAGGCATCATCTTCTTCTCCGCCATGGTGCCGTCGATCCTCGCCACCGACATCCCGATCAAGCTGTGGCACCTCGTGGTCATCTGGTTCGAACGCGTCGCCCTATCGATCCTCATCGCCGCCCCGCTGGCCCACCTGCTGCTCTGACCAGGCGTGCGACACTGATGCCATGACCGAGTCGCTCACCCGCCTGACCACTCGCGATGGTGCAGAGTTCACCGTCCGTCGCGCCAGCGCAGGAGACCTTCCAGCGATCGTCGCGCTGCTTGCCGACGACCCGCTCGGGCAGTCACGCGAGTCCGCTACTGTCGATGACGCTTACCGGCAGGCCTTCGACGCTGTCGATGCCGACCCCGGTCAGCTCCTCCTCGTGATCGAAACTCCTGGCCCCGCGCCCGAGGTGGTGGGCACCTGCCAGCTGACCTTCATTCCCGGCATCTCCCGGCACGGCATGCTGCGTGCCCAGATCGAAGCCGTGCGCATCCGCGCCGACCACAGCGGACAGGGCCTGGGCACGGCGCTCTTCACGTGGGCGATCGCCCACGCCCGCTCCCGCGGCTGTGGTCTCGTCCAGCTCACCACCGATCACTCCCGCGCTGACGCCCACCGCTTCTACGACCGCCTCGGCTTCACTGCCAGCCACACCGGTTACAAGCTGCTGCTCACCTGAACCCCGCCATCTCGTCTGAAGACACGACCGCGCCCGAGGCGGGTCCCACCTCGGGCGCGGGTCTCATGCACACAGCGTGCGCGGGTATGTGCAGGTTACGGGGTCACCGGCGCATCGGAGCCGGCGTTGACGCCCTTGCGCTTGAGCCAGTCGTGCGGGTCTATGAACCCGGTGTTCGTCGCGGACTTCCACTTCGCGCCGTTCGGCTCATCGCTGTTGACCATGACGCCGAAGTGCAGGTGCGGGCCGGTGCTGTTGCCGGTGTTGCCGGCCTTGCCGACGACCGAACCGGCCTTGACCTTGTCACCGGGCTTGACGTCGACCTCGCTCAGGTGGCCGTAGTAGCTGTACATCTCATCACCGCTGATCTCGCCGTGCTTGACGACGACACCGTTGCCGGTGTGGTGCTTGAGCGCGGAGCTCGGGCTCGTGTCGCCGACCTTCTTGCCGGTCTCGACGCGCAGCACCTCGCCGTCGGTCACCGCGGTGATCGGGGTGCCGGTGGCCACCCCGTAATCGGTGCCGAGGTGGAAGGAGTCGCCGCGTGGGCCGAACACGCTGGTCGGGGCGCCGGCACCGGCCGGCACCGGTGAGCTGTAGGTGCGTTCGGCGGCCTGTTCGGCTGACTGCTCGGCGACCGTTCCCGAGGCGGTGGTCGCCTGGGCAGCGTGGGCGGCGGCAGGGGAGAGCCCACCGGCGAGCAGGCCGATGCCTGCAGCGGTGCCGACTGCTGCGGCGAGAAAGGTGCGGCGGCGCTGGGTCGGCGCCGTGGTCGAGGGGGTTGTGGTCGAGGGGGCGGGGATTGCGGAGGACATGGATCCACCTTTCTGACGACTTGGGATCTGTGCGTTCTCCGACCGGCCGTGGGTGACCGGCCATGACCCACACAAGCAAGCGAAGCTGGAATATCAGTCAGCCGAACCTCAGAGTTCCCTGGCCGGACAGCCTGGTCGGACAGTCTGGCCGGGTTCCTGGCAGCGGCCTAGACTCAGTGGCATGCGCATCTTCACCGACGCCGATATCCGCACCCGCCTGACCCCGCGCCTGGCCGTCGACACGATGTGCGCCGCGCTCGCCGCCGATGGACGAGACGAGTTCGCCTGCCCGCCCCGGCTGCGCGCACCGCTGCAGGCGGCCGGCCTCGATGCTGGCACCCTCGTCATCACAGCCGGTGCGACCACCACGCATCTGGGCTACCGGTCCTATGTGCGCGACCGGCAGCTTCCCGGTGGCGCAGAAGAAGAGCAGCTCGTCACGGCCTTCAACCGGGAGACCGGCGCGCTCGAGGCGATCGCGGTGGGCTCCCTGCTCGGCAACCGCCGCACCGGCGCGCTCGGCGGTGCGGCCGCCCGCTATGTCGCAGGCGATGGCCCGCACCGGGTCGCACTCATCGGCGCCGGCCGGCAGGCCGCCCAGCAGCTGTGGGCGCTGCGCGCAGTCGTCGGGATCGAGGACGTGCGCATCTACGCGCCGACTCTCAAACGCCGCGCTGAACTGGCTGAACATGCCGCCAGCAGCTACGGTCTCACCGCCACGGCCGTGGAGACCGCCGAAGAGGCGGTGCGCGAGGCAAGCATCGTCATTCTCGCCACCACCTCCCAGACCCCGGTCATCGACACCAGCTGGCTTGCCGAGGACTGCCTCATCTCCACTCTCGGGCCAGCCGCCGCCTCGGGCTCGGAGATCCCTGACGACCTGCTCACCGGCGCCTACGTCGTCACCGACGCACGCGACCAGCACCTGGCCGACCCAGAGGCGCTGCTGCCGCCCGGCGGGGCCGAGGCGATCATCCCGCTCGGCCAGATCGCCAACAACGAGGTCCGCCCGCGCACCGACGGCCGCCGCGTGTACCTCTCCCGCGGCTTAGCCGGCACCGAGGTCGCCCTCCTCACCGCGCTCGCCGACGCCGTCGACGGCTGAGTACCGACTTTCCAGATCGTTCGACGCCCCAACCACGTCCCCGCGGGGACGCAGGAGCAGCCGGTGACCGAGCATGTGACGCGTGACGTAGGCTGAGGCCGTGAACGTCTCAGTCGCACTGTTCATCTTAGAACTCGTCGGCGTCTTCGCCTTCGCGATCTCGGGCAACCTGCTCGCCGCGCGCAAGGACTTCGACATCACCGGCGGGGTGGTGCTCGGCTACCTTGCCAGCCTGGGCGGCGGCATCATCCGCGATGTCGTCCTCGGTGAGGTGCCGACGTCGCTGCGCGAGCCGATCTACCTGCTCATCCCGCTGCTGGCCGCCCTCCTCGTCTACTTCATCGGCCGGCACACTGAACGCGCCCGTCTGCCGATCGTCATCTTCGACGCCGCCGGCCTCGCGCTGTTCTGCACCACCGGCACGATCATCGCCTTGGAGCACGGCATGAACGTCTACGGCTCGATTATGCTCGGCATCATCACCGCCGTCGGCGGCGGGCTGATGCGTGATGTCGTCGCCAACGAGATCCCGGCCGTGTTCTCCGGCTCCGAGCTCTACATCATCCCCGCCTTCTGCGGTGCACTGCTGGCAGCACTCGGCCAGCAGACGAGCATCTGGAACGTGTGGGTGACGATTGCCGCCGCCAGCGTCGTCTTCGCCTTCCGGCTCACCGCCTGGCTCCGCGGCTGGCGGGCCCCAGGCAGCATCCGCGGATGGAGCTACCGCGGGGTGGGCGCCGGCATGAAGCGCACCGCCTCAGCCTTCCGCGCACCGGTGCGCCGGGCCAAGGAAACCGCCCGAGAGGTCGCCCGCGAGGTCATCGACGAGGTCACCTCCGAGGACACCACCGCCTCGAAAACGGACACCGCGCCCGAGGCGGGGGAGACCGGCGACGATGGCCGCCCGCCCAGTGCCGGCAGGTGACGTCCCCGCGGGGACGTGTCGCCGGATCAGCTCAGCTCGTCGAGCGTGTCGTCGAGTGCTGCGAAGAACACCTCGGCCTCGGGCTCATCGAAGACCAGCGGCGGGCGGATCTTGAGCACATCGGCGCCCGGTCCCGAGGCGGAGATGAGCACCCGGCGTTGGCGCAGCCCGTTGACGATCGCCGCAGCGGCCTCAGCCGGTGGCCGCGCAGCGGACCCGCGCACATCGACGCCGACGAACAGCCCGGCCGCTCGCACATCCCCGAGCAGGTCGGTGCGCCCGGCACGAACGGCTAAGCCGTCGGCGAGCACCTGCCCGAGCTGCTCTGCATGCCGGGCCAGCAGCGACCCGGTGATGACATCGAGGACTGCCTGGGCTGCCGCGATGCACACCGGATTGCCGCCGAAGGTGTTGAAATAGCGCACACTCGCGCCGAACGCATCGGAGATCTCCCGCCGGCTGACGACCGCGGAGATCGGCATCCCGTTGCCCATCGGCTTGCCGAGCACCACGAGATCCGGCTCCATGCCGTGCCGGGAGAACCCCCACATCGTACCGGTGCGCCCGAACCCGGCCTGCACCTCATCGGCGATGACACACCCGCCGAAGGCCCGCACCACATCTGCAGCAGCGGCTAAGCCGCCCACCGGTTCGGGTAGCACCCCATCAGAGGAGAAGATCGAATCGAAGATCACCGCCGCCACCCCGTGCCCGCGCGCCTCCAGATCGGCTGCTGCCGCCCGCACCTCAGCGGCCAGCGTCTCCACGCTCATCCCCGGACGCATGTCGACTCTCGCCACCGCCTCGGCGATGGGATTGTTGACCCCCAGGCTCGGCGACAGGCTCGCTGCCAGCGCCGTTGTGCCGTGGTAGGCGTTGGCGGAGATGATGACACCCTCACGACCGGTGGCGAACCGGGCCATCCGGACCGCCAGGTCCACCGCCTCGGACCCGGAGCAGGCATAGGTGACCTGGTCCAGCGCCGCCGGGAAGGTCGCCAGCAGGGCCTCGGAGTAGTCGAGGATCCCCTCGGTCAGATACCGGGTGTGCGTGTTGAGCCGGCCCAGCTGCCGGGTCACCGCCTCGGTCACGGCCGGATGCGCATGCCCGATCGCCGGGACGTTGTTGTACATGTCCAGGTGCGGGCGGCCGTCCGAGCCGTACAGCCACGCGCCCTCGGCGCGCACGACCTCGACCGGCTCCCGGTAGAACAGCCGGTAGCTCGATGACAGCGCCGCGTCGCGCCGGGCGAGCAGGGCAGCCGTGCGCGCCGGCACCTCGGGAGCGGATTCGGGATCGAAGGCGTTGGCCATGTGCATCTGCGCCATGGCCCCAGCGTCCCACATCCTCAGCCCGGACGGTACAGATTCCACCGGCCCGAACCGATACCCTGAACATATGAACCGGCCGCTGCACACGCTCACCGCCGCAGAGCTCACCGAGATCTGCCGCACCCACTTCGGCCTCGACGCCGAGGTCGGCGAGTTCCTGCCCGGCGAGATCGCCATCAACGTGCGCCTGCGCGCCGCCGGCCGCGACTACGTGCTCAAGGCCGAATACCCCACCCGCACGATGAGCCCGGGCCACATCGACTGGATCACCCGCGTGCAGGAGACCGCTGCCCGGGCCTGCCTGCCGGTCGCCGGCCAGGTCCCGGCCCTGACAGACGCCGCTGCCGACGCGGGGGTCGCCGAGGCGGGCCACACCCGGGCAGGGGAGGAGCACCGGCCGTTCGTCGCCAGCGTCGACGTCCCCGCGGGGACGCAGCCGGCGCTCATACGCATCCAGGAGTACCTGCCCGGCCGGGTCGCTGCCGGCGCTCACCTGCCCGAGAACTACCCCGCCCAGGTGGGCCGGACGGCAGCTGCGGTGGTCAACGCACTGGCTGGCATGGCCGGGGAACCCGGTCCCATGGTGCACCCCTGGTCGTTCGAGACCACCGGTGCCAACGTCCTCTTCGCCTGTCAGCGCATCGCCAGCCTCGAAGCCGCCGGACAGGTTGCGGCCGAGGTCAGCGGCCAGCTCTCCGGCGACCTCGCCCTGGCCCGGGCGGCCGCGCAGCGCTTCGAGGCCGACATCGTCCCGCAGCTGGACGGGCTTGAGAGGCAGGTCGTCCACCAGGACCTCAATGACTTCAATCTGCTCGTCGGCGACGGGAAGATCACCGGGATCATCGACTTCGGCGATGCGCGCACCGCCCCACGGGTGGCCGAGCTGGCGATCGCTGCGGCCTACACGATGCTCGGCACGGACCGGCCGCTGACAGCACTGCGCCAGGCCGTGGCCGCCTATCAGACTGCTGTCGCCGGCACGCCCGCCGAGCTGACGGGAACCGAGCTCGGCCTCATCGAGCACGCCGCGTTCACCCGGCTGTGCCTCAATGCCTGCATCTGGACCTCCCGCACACTCACCGCCCGGGCCGATGATCCGCGCGCCGCCTACGGACGGGAACGGATGAAGCGCACCTGGCCGGTGCTGCGCGAGGTGCTCCGATGACCCCTGCCGTCGTGTCCCTGACTCCGCCGCAGGGCTGGCAGGCGGCGCTGCTCGAGACGCTCGGCATCGAACTGTGGCGGATCCCCGTCGTCATCGTCTCCGCGATCCTCATCTACGCCGTCTTCGTCATCCTGCTGCGGATCTTCGGCGCCCGCGTCCTCTCCGGCATCACGAGCTTCGACGCTGTGGTCGCCATCATGGTCGGTGCGGTCGCCGGCCGGGTCATCATCGGACACCCGCCGACGGTCTCCGCCGGTGCGATCGGGCTCGTCACCCTCATGTGCCTGGAGGCGCTGTTCGGGGCGCTGCGCAGTTCTCTGCCGATGCACCGGGCGCTGAACAACCAGCCGATCCTCATCGTCGCCCACGGCGCGATGCTCACCCGGGTGATGCGGCGCGTGCACGTCACCGCCGATGATGTGCAGATCGCCGTGCGCAGGGCGGGGCTGGGACGGCTGCAGGACGCCCAGTGTGTCATCCTGGAGCCGAGCGGGACGCTGAGCGTCATCCCCGTCGGCACGCCGGTCGACCGCACGATGATGCAGGGCGTCGACGAAGCCGATGCGCTGCGCGGGAAATGGACGAGCCCCGGCGGCAGCGGCAGGCTCGTCATCGAGGACACCGTGACCCCGCGAGGGAAGAGCAGGACAGGAGAAGAGAACGCATGAGCAACGAGATGAGCCGCAGGCGCATGGTGCAGCTGTCAGCCCTGGCCGGTGGTGCCGCCAGCATCGGCGGGACTGCAGCGCTGTCAGGCTGCTCGGGCACTGACGACGACATCGTCGAGCCCTCGACCGTGGCCGCGGCCGAGGTGCCGGTCGGCTCAGGTGTCGTCGTCGACGACCGGTACGTCGTCGCCCAGCCCACCGAGGGGGACTTCCACGCGTTCAACGCGATCTGCCCGCACCAGGGCTGCTTGGTGCAGACGGTGACGGAAGAGGAGATCATCTGCCCCTGTCACAGCTCCCGGTTCGACCCGAAGACCGGAGAGCCGCTCTCCGGCCCAGCCGAAACCGGCTTAGCCGCCGCGAAGATCACGCAGTCAGGCGATGAGCTGACGATCAGCATGACCGGAGACGCCTGAGGTTTCACTGCAGCGCCAGGACGACAGAGGCGACCACGGCTGCGATGACGAGCAGCGCGAACGTCCCTTCAGCCAGCGCTGCGGCTATGTCAGAGCGCCGGTGGCCGGGCCTGAGCCACGGCAGCTGCGGACCGATGCGCACGGCCTCGAACGTGGCGTAGACGAGGGCCAGGGCTGCCGGCACCCAGATGAGATACGCCCAGCTGGGCAGGCTCACGAGCATCCACTGGAAGACGAAGACCGCCAGGGCTGCCGCGATCGAGACGATGAGCCCGAGGCGCGAGACCGACGCGGCTGCGCGGCTGGCCTGCCGCGCTCGCCATACCGCCACGGCGGCGTAGAAGACGATGAGTCCGAGGAAGACGATGGTCGCGTACAGGGTCATGAGGTCTCCTTCCCGGCCGGCGTGCTCAGCAGATCGAGTGCGGCATCGACCGAGCGCGTCGTGTCGCTGAGCACGACGAGTCCGGCACCGTCGGCGGTGAATCCGGTTACCGAGCGGAAACCCCCGGTGCCGCCGTTGTGGAATGTCAGTGCGGGATCCGCCTGGGCCTCGATGAGCCAGCCGTATCCGATCTCCGTCTCCTCATTGAGCAGGGCGTGCGGTGTGGTCGCGTCGCCGCTGCCGGGCAGGTCGGTGGTCATGACCGCCTGCAGGTACCGGGCCATATCGGCTGCAGTCGAGCGGATGCCCCCGGCCGGTGCGCTGGCAGCCATCGTCCACGGTGAGGCGGGGATGCCGCCGGCGGCCAGGCCGCGCGGGGCTCCGGCGCTCAACCCGCCGCGTTCGACGGGCAGATATGTATCGTCCATGCCGAGCGGGGTGAGGATCCGCTCCTGCAGCAGACGCGGATAGTCGGTGTCTGCCGCTTGGGCCAGTGCGAGGCCGAGCAGGGCGTAGCCGTAGTTCGAGTACTCGCCTGCAGCGGCGTCGGCTGCGACGGCGGTGGGGGTGCTGATGTCGGAGAGCCCGGCGAGCAGATCGTCAGCGGATTCCGTGTACGGATCGGTGTGCAGCACCGCGGCGACGAAATTCGGCAGCGGGTTCCCCGGTGGCAGCCGCGGCAGCCCCGAGGTGTGGGTCGCCAGCTGCAGCAGGGTCACCTCGGAGGCGGCGCCGGCCGCGGGGCCGAACAGTTCGCCGAGCGTCGTGTCCGCGGTGACCTCGCCGCGTTCGATCGCCTGCGCGAACAGCACGGCGGTGAAGGTCTTCGTGATCGAGCCGATCTCGAACTCGGTGTGCGCATCTGCACCGAAACCGGCATACCGGATCTCATCGCCACCCGGCGTCACCTGCGCGATCGCGACATGATGGCGGTCGCGGGAGCCGACGGCCTCGATGACCGCTTCTCCGAGCGCGCGGTCACCGGTCGGTGCGCCGAGGCGCGGGAACAGCGGGGACAGACCGGTGAGCAGCAGCGCCACGGCGAGTGCGGCAGCGCCGGGCCACAGCAAGCGCCGCGGTGTGCGGCCGGTGCTCGGGTGGGCGGTGTTCGGGTGCTCGGTGTTCGGGTGCTCGGTGGGCGAGGTGCGGTAAGCCATGCGTCCCTCCTGTGCGTTGCTGACGGAAAGCGGCGAGTCGGTGGCAGGACGGCGCTCAGCCGACCGCGGCGATGATGATCGTGAGGACGGGGATGACGCGCTCGACGGGTATGCGCCACTGCCCGCGCTGCGGTGATTCGAGCCAGCCGGCGCTCGCCAGCTGCTGCAGGTGGTGGTAGATCTGCCCGGTCGAGCCGAAGCGGCCGAGCTCGGAGAGCCCCGCGACCGAGGTGGTGCCGAGGTAGATCTCCTGCAACAGTCCCAGCCGCACGGGGTGGCCGAGGGCGTCGAGCCTGGTGGCGGCGGCGGTGAAGTCGAGGTCGTCGATGTAGCCGGCCGGCCGCCCGTACTGCCAGGACACCGGACCGGCCGGAGTCTGCGGCAGATCCCCGGTGAAGAGGATCCCGCCGGCCCCGCCGGTGGCCTGTTTGAGACCCTCGAGCGCCCACAGCGAGCTGCGCGCCGGATCCACCGCGGGCGGTGCTGGCGTTTCAGATCCGTGTGGCGTTGCCTCAGATCCGTACGGTGAAGCGGGGCCTCCCGGTGCCGGGTCGGCGGGTGCTGGGTCGGCGGCGGTGCCGGGCTGGCGTGCTTCGAGGGCGGCGATGCGGTCTTCGAGCGCGCTGAGCCGCTCGCGCAGTGCATCGGGAGCAGAATCGGTCATACCCCAGTTATACAAGAAATACGGAATTATTGAAAGTACGGATTTGTCGGGCGGGTCAGGCCCGTCGACGCTGGCATCCGCACCGCGTGGGCCTGCCGCTACACTTGGGCGGTGATGTCTGATACCCCCGCAGGAGCACCAGAGCCCGACGAGACGCACAGCGCAGACGAGACGCACAGCGCAGATGAGGCGGTCAGCCCAGCTGAGATCCGGGCCGGTCAGTCCGCCCGCGGCACGTGGATGTTCGCCCGCGGTGCCGCGGCATTCATCTTCGGCATCGTCACCGTCTTCTTCCCCCGCGAGCAGATCGGCGGGCCCGCTCAGCTCGCCCTGCGCGTCGACACCGCCGACTACCTGCTCATCGGCTACCTCGTCGTCCAGGGTCTGCTCATCCTCGGCTTCGCCCGCGCCGTCACCACCTCCGCCCGCACCCCGGTGCTCGGCCAGGCGGTCATCGTCATCCCGGCGATCATCTTCCTGTTCCTCGCCGAACAGCCCGGCCAGCTGCGCGCCGCCGTCGCGGTGTGGGCGCTGCTGCACGCCGCCTGCGAACTGTGGCTGTGGTCGCTGGTGCGCAGCCTGCCGAGCTCCTCGGACTTCCTCATCGTCGGAGGCATCCACGCCCTCATCGGCATCATCATCGCCTTCGGCGACGATATGGGAGCACTGACCGTCATCGGCTTCACCGGCGCCGGCATGCTCGCCTCCGGCGTGCTCTACATGCTCGGCGGCTACTCCCGCCGCTCCCAGGCCCGCCGCACCACCGCCTCGGGACCGGCCACCGACCCCGCCGCGAACCCCGATGCCTAGACTGGGCACATGAGCGACGCGACGAATCCCCTGCTCGGCACCGACGAATCCACTGCCCGCGACGAGGCCGGCCGCCCGGCGATGAACTTCCACACCCGCAAATGGGTGCGGCCCGAAGACCTCAACGCCAACGGCACCCTGTTCGGCGGCTCGCTGCTGCGCTGGATCGACGACGAAGCTGTCGTCTACGCGATGATCCAGCTGGGCAACCAGCGGATCGTGACGAAGTTCATCTCCGAGATCAACTTCCTTGCCTCCGCGACCCAGGGCGACATCATCGAGATCGGGCTGGTGGCCGTGAAGTTCGGGCGCACCTCCCTGACGATGCGCTGCCAGGTCCGCAACATCATCACCGGCGAGATCATCCTCTCGATCGACAAGATCGTCTTCGTCGGCCTCGACGAGCACGGCCGGCCCGTCGAACACGGTTACGACACCGTCACCTACGAACGCGACCGCTTCCCCGACCACCTGCTCGGCAGGCGCTGAGACACCGGCGGCAGGCGGCCGTTCGCCTGGGCGCGGGCAAGCCACTACACTGAATGCGCTTTGCCCACCGGGCGCCCCCGCACCACCTGCACCACGAGGACACCATGACCGCATCTCTCGACCTGCTCGACTCCTGGGATCCCGCAGCCCCCACCTCGGGCCCGCTCGGCGACCTCGCCGAGGCCGCCCGCACCCTTGATGCCGAGCTGTTCGCAGAGATCGTCCGCCTGGCCCGGACCCCCAAGCTGCTCATCGCTACCGACTACGACGGCACCATCGCTCCGATCGTCGACAAGCCCACCCACGCCTATCCGCTGCCCATCAGCCTCATCAGCATGCGCGCACTGGCCGCCCTGCCCGACACCAACGCCGCGGTCATCTCCGGCCGGTCCCTGCGCGACCTCGCAGCGATGTCGCGGCTGCCGCGTGAGGTCCATCTCGTCGGCTCCCACGGCTCGGAGACCGATATCGACGCCATCGACGCCCTCGACGCCGAGGCGAAGGCGGCCCTGAAGGACCTGCAGCAGTCGGTGGCCTCCTTGGCGCGGATGGTGCCCGAGGCGCAGTTCGAGCTCAAACCCACCGGTGTGGCCGTGCATCTGCGCGGCCTCGACCCCGATGCCCGGGCCGTCGTCGAAGCCGGCATCACGCAGATGGCCCGGCACGTCGCCGTGTCCGTGGTCCGCGGCAAAGAGGTCGCCGACCTCACCGTCGTCGAATCCACCAAGGGCGAGGCGCTGAATGGGCTGCGCGAACGCCTCGGAGCGGCCGCGGTCGTCTACATCGGCGACGACACCTCAGATGAGCGGGCTCTGGAGACCCTGACGAGCACCGACCTGGGCATCACGGTCGCCCCGCTCGACTGCCGCAAGGCCGTCTCCGGCCGCCCCTGCGTCGACACCGCCGCAGGCTTCCAGCTTGCCGACCCCGAGACCGTCTCGCTCGTGCTCTCGAGCATCTTCGAGCTGCGCCGCTCCTGGCTGTTCGGCCAGACCGCCGTGCCGATCGAACGGCACTCGATACTCGCCAACGGGCAGTCGACCGCGCTCATCGACCCCGGCGGCCGGATCTGCTGGATGCCGCACCCACTGCCCCACTCGGCCTCCCTGTTCTCCGAGATCCTCGGCTCCCCAGCCGCCGGCTACTACTCGGTCGCCCCAGCCACCGCCTCGGGCGCGGATGCCCGCAAGCAGAAGTCGCTGACCCAGCGCTATCAGCGCGACACCACCATCGTCGAGACCCGGTGGGCCGGGCTCACCGCCCGCGACTACCTCGCCCCGGTGTCCGAGGACAGCCTCGACACCGTGCTCGTGCGCGTGCTCACCGGCGACGCCGAGGCCGAGATCCGGTTCGCCCCGCGCCCGGACTTCGGCTCGTACCCGATCCGGCTGGAGAAGGTCGGCGACGGTGTGCGGGTGCTCGGCACCTCGGAGCCGGTGATGCTCCACGCTCCCGGCGTCGACTTCGACATCATCAGCGAAGACGGCTCCGACACCGCCGTGGCCCGCGTCGTGCCGACCACGCAGGAGCGCGCCAAGCTCGTGCTGGTGCTCGTGTGCGGCGGGTCCTTCGCCGATACGGACTACCTGCTCGCCGGCGGAGAGTCCTTCGTGCGCCGGCGCGCGGCCGGCTACTGGCGCAACTGGGTCACCGGCCTCACCCTGCCCGAACTCAAGACCGACGAGGTCACCCGCTCGGCGATCACCCTGCGCGCCCTGTGCCACGTGCCCACCGGCGGCGTGCTCGCCGCCGCGACCTCCTCCCTGCCCGAGGGGATCGGCGGCATCCGCAACTGGGACTACCGCTACTGCTGGCTGCGCGACGGCTCGATGACCGTGCGCACCCTGCTGAGCCTGGGCTCCACCGCCGAGGCGGAGGGCTTCCTGGCATGGCTGGCCGGGATCCTGGAGATGACGGTCGGGCCCGAACAGCTCCACCCGCTCTACGCCGTCGACGGCTCAGCGCTCACGACCGAGGCGGTGCTGGAGCATCTGCCCGGCTATGCGGGCTCGCGGCCGGTGCGGGTGGGCAACGCCGCTGAGCATCAGGTGCAGCTCGACGTGTTCGGCCCGGTCACCGAGCTGCTCGACGACTTCACCGCGGCCGTCGGCACGCTGTCGGAGGAGAACTGGAAGCTCACCTGCGATATGGTCACTGCCGTTGAGCGCCGCTGGCACGAACCCGACCACGGCATCTGGGAGGCCCGCCGGGCCCCGAAGCACAACGTATACACGAAGGTGATGTGCTGGGTGACCGTCGACCGGGCGATCCGGATCGCCGAGCGGTTCGGCCGCACGATGCCCGGGGCGTGGCGGCGGCTGCGCGAAACCATCGCCGAGGACGTCATCACCCGCGGCTGGAATGAGAAGGTCGGCGCCTACACGGTGGCCTACGGCGAGGACGACCTCGACGCGGCCTGCCTGTTCGTCGGGCTCTCCGGCCTTCTGCCGGCAGACGATGAGCGGTTCATCGCCACCGTCGACGCGATCGAACGCGACCTGCGGGTCGGGCCGACGGTGTTCCGCTACCACTACGATGACGGGCTGCCCGGACTCGAAGGCGGCTTCCACATCTGCACCACCTGGCTCATCGAGGCCTTCATCAAGGTCGGGCGGATCGCCGATGCCCGCGACCTGTTCCGGCGGCTCGACAACCTCATGGGGCCCACCGGCCTGTTTCCCGAGGAGTACGAGCCGATCGCCGAACAGCACCTGGGCAACCACCCGCAGGCGTACTCGCACCTGGGCTACATCCGTGTTGCCCAGCAGCTCGACGAGCTGCTCGATGTGGCCTCCGATGCCGAACTCGACGACGACGGCCTCGACGAGGTCGACATCGACACCACCGCCTCGGGACCGGTATCATCAGTGTCATCATGATGTCAGCAACTGAGGCTATCGTTTGGGGCCGTCTCCGCTTCTGAGCGGCGGACCCTGCTTCGAATTCCCCATTCCCAGGTTTCGCCGCTCCGCTGTGACCAGCCGGGCGGAGACATTGTGCTGCCCGGACGCCAGACTTCTTCGGAGCGTCCCACATCATGCCCACGTATCGTGGCGGCCGTCATGAGCACGGCCAGAACTACCTCATCGACTCACACACCATCACCACCCTCATCGGCGCCGTCGCCGAATCCCGCGGACCGATCATCGAGATCGGGCCCGGCCGCGGCGCCCTGACACACCGGCTCGCCGCGCTCGGCCGGCCTCTCACTGCGGTGGAGATCGACCCGCGCAACGCCGCCGCGCTGCGCCGCGAGCTCACCGCACCCAGCGACGGGCCGCCGGTCGAGATCGTCACCGCCGACTTCCTGCGCTGGCATCTGCCGGCCGGCAGATGCGTCATCGTCGGCAATCTGCCGTACCACCTGACGACGGCGATGCTGCGCCACATCCTGCCGATCCCGCACTGGCAGGAGGCGGTGCTCCTCGTGCAGTGGGAGGTCGCCCGGCGCCGGGCCGGGGTGGGCGGTGCCTCGATGATGACCGCCCAGTGGTGGCCGTGGATCGACTTCACGCTGCTCGGCCGGGTGCCTCGCAGTGCCTTCCGGCCGATGCCGAGCGTCGACGGCGGGATGCTGCGGATGACCCGGCGCGCTGCGCCCCTGCTCGCCGAAAGCGACCGGCGGGCCTACCGCGGGTTCGTCCACGCGGTGTTCACCGGCCGCGGGCGCGGGCTGCCCGAGATCCTCAGCCGGATCGTCGGGCAGCGCGCCCGTCAGGCGGTCAAGGGCTGGCTGGCCCGCGAGGGCCTCGGCGCGAGCACCCTGCCCAAGGACCTGTCGGCTGAGCAGTGGGCTGGCCTCTACGCGCTGGTCGCTGGCTGCGGCTGGTCACCGCGTGGCGGCACCGGTTCCCAAGGCGACCGTTCCCGAGGTGGCCGTTCCCGAGGTGGCCGTTCCCGAGGTGGTGGCCGCCGCTGAGCTGACTGGCCGGCGGGTTCCCCGCTCGCCATCATCGCCCCAGGTCAGCCCACGATGTCAGTGCCGGAGTCTAGCGTGGATGTACGTATCGAATGGGCAGGTGACTGCCCGGTGACAGGGGACCGTGATGGCGATGACGGATATGACCGAGACGGACGAGATCGATACCGCGACAGGCAGAGCAACCGGGGCCGATGAGCTCGGCGCACGGCTGAGCACGATCGAGGGCTTTCCCTCCCTGGGGGTGGCCGGTGAGGATCCGGATGCCCTCGTGCTCGCCGTCAAACAGGCGATTGCGCACGTCTCGCAGTGTCAGGCCAGGCTGCTGGCGCTGCTCGACGAGGTCGAGCGCACCCGCATCTGGGAAGGCTGGATCGGCATCCGCAGCCTGGCGCACTGGGTGTCATTCGTGTGCGAAGTGCAGGTGCACACCGCACGCGAATATCTGCGCGTCATGCGCGCGCTGCGCAAGCTGCCGGAGGTGGCCTCGCTGTTCGCCGTCGGACGGGTCTCGTATTCGAAGGTCCGGGCGATCACCCGGGTCGCCGATCGCATCGACGGCAGGCGAGCGGCCGAGATCGTCGTCCTCGCCACCGCCGAGCAGCTGTCGAAGATGGTGAGCACGTACTCACTGCTCGTCAAGCATGACGAGCGGCAGGAGCTCATCAGCGGGGACAAGGACCGGTTCACCGTCCTGCCGAACGGGCAGGGGCGGGCACGGATCCTCATCGACGTGCCCGAGACCGAGGCCGCGGAGATCCTCGCTGCGGTCAACGCCGCCCATGACCGGCTCGTCCGCGAGCAGGCCGAAGCCGCTGGGGAAGCAGCTGCTGCCGGGGAACCAGAGGTGCCGGAGAACCCCAGCAGCGTCCACGCCGACGGCTTCCCCACCCAAGCCGAAGCGCTGATGGAGCTCGTGCGCTGCGGCTCCGATGCAGCCAACGGCTCACGCACCGATGCGGCCCGCGCGACGATGGTCGTCCACGTCTCACCCGACACCCTCGCGCAGGCGCAGGCACAGGTGCAGACACAGGAACAGGCGCAGATACAGACGCAGGTGCAGACGCAGCCAGTACCCGACGATGCCGGAGACGTCCCCGCGGGGACGTCTGCGGGAGAGCAGAAGAGCTATGTCGACGGGTACGGGGCGATCTCTGCGGAGTCGTCAGCCCGGCTGGCGTGCACCTCGGCGATCATCGGTGCCGCACTCGACCGATTCGGTGACGTGCTGGTGCTCGGGCGGACGAAGCGGCTGGCGAGCTCTCGACAGCGTCTGGCCCTCAGCGTTCGAGACCTGGGACTGTGCCAGTTCCCCGGCTGCGGCAGACGCCGCCGGCTGGAGGCGCACCACCGTCAGCCCTGGTCGGAAGGAGGGCCGACTGACCTCGACAACCTCATCCTGCTGTGCCGCTCCCACCACATCGCCGTGCATGAGCACCACCTGCGCATCGCCCGCACCGATGCACCGCACTCCGGGGCCCGGCAGGGAAGCACCGGGTTCGTCTTCCTCACCGAAGACGGCCGGGATGTCGGCAAGTTCGAAACCCATCTGCTCCTGGCACCCCCAGGACACACGCAGGACACCATCGACTGGACGCCGTCGGAGCACCCGCCCGACGACCTCGACGAGGTCACCGAGGTCATGTCAGAGCCGCTGAATCTCACGGCCTGCCCGTTCGAGCAGCTCTACGGACCTGATCGCATCAGCACCTTCGGCGGCGGTTACGGCTTCAATCTCGCAGAGTGCGTCTCCTGGCTCTTCGACGTCGAGAAACCACAGGATGACCTCGGCTTAGCCGCCTAGCCAGGATGCTCTCCCACCGCGCCTGCTCTAGGGCTGCGTGTCGTAGGTGACCCAGTTCGTCTGAACTGCCAACTGGTCGTACAGCGACCGGGCAGTTGAGTTGTCCTCGGCGGTGATCCACCGGACGACCGAGCAGCTCTGTGCGCGCGCTTCGGCGCGGATCCGGTCGATGAGCGCGCTGCCGGCGCCGAGCCCGCGGGCCTCGGGAGCGGTGAAGAGATCATCGAGCCACAACCCGACCGAACCCGTCGAAGGGCGGGCGAACCGGCGGAAATGCCCGATCCCCACAATCGACTCACCTCGTCTGCCTGCGGATTCGGCAGAATCGGTGAGAGCCACCAGCCCGCGCAGCTCATGGCCCTCATCGTTGAGCCACGCCCACACCCGGTCGACGACCGACTCATCAGGAGTGAGCCGGTAGAAGTCCCGGTAGGCAGCGAACAGCTGCCGCCACTGCGGCTCGTCCGCCTCAGCCACCTCTCGAACACGCACACGGGGCGCGCGATCGCCATTGGTGTACTCATCTGCTGTCATGCTCATGGTGCCTCCTCTGTGCCGTCCAGGCGAGACGTCTCCGTGCCGACGCCCCCGCTCAGACGTCCCCGCGGGGACGTCACTGACCCGCCCGGGCACGGCGCTTCGCCCACCTCGGGCCCGGCGCTTCAGCCCACCTCGGGCCCGGCGCTTCAGCCCACCTCGGGCAGCGCGCCGGTATGGGTTTTGACGATCTCCTCCTCAACCCGTGCCTCGGGGAAGACCACCTCGGTGACCGCCCCGCCCTCCGGCGCATTGCGGAACAGCAGGTGCATGCCCAGCAGCTTCGCCTGGCCCTGGGCGATGACGAGCCCCAAGCCCATGCCGCCGCCACCGGAGGAGACGAACCGGGTCGGGCCCGAGGCGAGGATATCGGCCGGGTACCCGGATCCGGCATCGCTGACGATGACCGAGCTTGGGGTCGTCCGCACCACGATCGGCGCCGTGCCGTGACGCACGGAGTTGACGATGAGGTTGGTGATGATGCGTTCGAAGCGCCGCTGATCGGTCATCACCGTCCGCCCGTCGGAATCGCAGACCACCTCGATCTCCTGGCCGGTCAGAGCACCGGAGCCCTGCAGCGTCGAGACGAGCGAGCGGATGGAGTTGTCGACGTTCATCGGCGCAATCGACGGGGTCGCCCGCCCCGCATCCAAGCGCGAGACCTCCAGCAGGTCCTCGACGAGCACCTGCAGCCGGCTCACCCGCTCCTTGACGAGTTCAGCAGGACGGGAATCCTCCTCCAGCAGGTTCGCCGCATTCACCAGACCGGTGAGCGGCGTGCGCATCTCATGTGCGAGGTCAGCGGTGAATCGCTGTTCGGAGTCCAGTCGTTCGACCAGCCGTGACACGGCGGTGTCGGCAGCTTCAGCGAAGGCGGCGACCTCATCATCACCAGCCTCGATGACGTCCGAGATCCGCACCGAGGTGTCCCCGCCGGCGATCTTGCGGGCCGCCTGCGCGCCGAGCGTCAGGCGCCTGGAGATCTGCCCGGCAGCCAGCGAACCGATGCCGCCGATGACGACGGCTGCGCCGATCATCCCGAGCAGGATCGCCCGGTCGATCTCGTTGAGCAGGTTCTGTGACTCCTCCGTCGAGTTGCGCACGGATATGACCGCAGTGTGCGATCCGACCTGGATCGGCGCGGCCGCCCACATCGTCTCCTGCCAGTCGACCGTCGAGCGGATCGTAACGCTTTCGCCCTTGCGGGCGGCAGTCTGCGCCTCATCGGGAAGCTCGGGGTCGTCGACGGTGGCGTTGAGGGTCAGCACACCGGTGTCGGAGTAGATCGAGATCGCGTCTTCGAGCTGGTCGGAGACCCGCTGTCGCATCCGGTCGTCCTCGGCAGCCGCCGCGGACTGCCGCACGACCACGCCGCAGGACAGCACCGCGATGATGACGGAGACGACGATGAGGAGGACGATCTTCCACCTGAGGGACACGCGCGCCCCTACCCGGCGAACCTGTAGCCGAAGCCGCGCACCGTCTCGATCATCCGTGCGCCGATCTTCTTGCGCAGCCGCTGGATGTGGACATCCACAACTCGCGAGTCACCGGCCCACTCGTATCCCCACACGGTGTAGGCGATCTTCTCCCGCGAGTACACATGCCCCGGCTCCTCGGTCAGCAAGAGCAGCACCCGCAGCTCGGTCGGCGTCAGATGCACCTCCTTGTCATCGACGAGCACTGTCAGCCGTGCGCTGTCGAGCACGAGCGAACCCAGCCGCGTGCGGTAGTGCCCGCGGTCGGCGGCATCCGTTCCCGAGGCAGGGGTCGCCTGGCCCGCGCGGGGCCCGATGGGAGCGGTCGGGACGGCAGGTGCGGCGACCGACGCTGGGGAGGATTCGGAGGTGGCGTTATGCGAACCCGGGTTCGACAGTCCCGGGGAGGGACCGAGCACCTCGGGAATCCCGTCGAGGCCGACGGTCGTGCCGGCGTCGCTGCCGGTCTTCTCAGCTGGCGGGCCGATCTCGTCGGGCGAGAAGCCCATCGGCTCGTTGCCGGCGGTGATGAACCGGCGCACCACGGCGCGAATGCGGGCGTTGAGGACCTGCATGTCGAAAGGCTTGACGAGGTAGTCGTCGGCGCCGGCCTCAAGAGACTGGACGATATCGATCGGCTCAGAGCGGGCGGAGATGATGATGACGGGAACGGTCGACTTCTCGCGGATCGCCCGGCAGATCGAGGCGCCGTTCATCGTCGGCAGCATGAGGTCGAGCAGTACCACGTCAGCTCCGTGGGAGGCGACGAACTCGTAGCCGTCGCGGCCGTCTTCGAACGCGCTGACGGTGTAGCCGAAGCGCTCCAGGGAGATCTGTGTGGTCTCGCGAATGACCTCATCATCTTCGACCAGCACGATATGCATGAGGGACCTCGTTTCGCTGCACATGAGTCGCGGTACTGAAGGGGTGTGACATACAGCTTAACGGGGCGCGCCACCGGCTGCGGCTCTGACGCGGGGATGAATCACTCCCCGCCGTCGCGGCTGATCCGCTGCCCGCCCTCGAACCGGCCGTCATGATACCGGTACACGCGCACCGACCAGCCCGAGGGACAGCAGCGCTTGTCGCCGTCGCGATACAGCGACTCCTGGGCCACGAGCGTACCGCCCTGCCCGGGGGTAAGCGTCAGGTCTGTGCCCGAGACGACGAGCTCGACCGCAGGCCTGCCGTCTTCATCGCCCACCACCAGGCCAGCGAACCGCTGTTCGTCGCGCGGGGTGGTCACCTGGGCGATCTGGTACTTCGTCTCTCCGACCATGAGCGGTTCGTCCAGGGTCAGGCAGTCGGTGCAGTACAGCAGAGTCTCGAGCACCTGGGCATGCGCGGCGTCGGCGGCCAGTGCGGCGTCATCGACGGCGGCCTCCCGGATCTCATCGGCGGAGAACGGCTCGTCGACAGGCAGGTTCTCTGACGGCCGGGTGGCGCTGGGCACCGGCTGGCCGCTGGGGCTTTCGACGCGCAGCCCACCGTCGGGACTGCAGCCGGTGAGCAGGAAGACACCGGCGCTCAGCACCGCTGCTGCGCGCACGCCGCTGCTGCGCATCCAGGCTGCGGGGCTGGCGGGTGTTCGTCCTGTCATGCCACTAGTGTGCCAGGCTGTGCCCGGCCTCGCCCGCCGCAGGCGCACCGAGTAGAATGGCGGGCACTATGGCTCATCAACAGGACTCCCACTCCCCGGCATACCCGTCGAACACGACCGTGAGCTACAAGGACTCGTTCATGTTCGGCGTCGTCGCCGCTGGCATCGTCCTCATCTCGACGATCTTCTTCACCGCCGCGTGGTCCAGCCTCAAGGCGATCGGTCTCGTCGGCCTCTACACCGTCATCACGTTCCTCGTCGTCTTCGGCGTGACCGCACTGCTCAACTGGATCAGCACCCGCAAGGACGACCGCGACCAGAAGTCCTTCCCAGTCCTGAAGTAGACCGCGCGCATGCGTCAGGCGCCCACCGTTCCCGAGGCGGTGGGCGCCTTTTGCATATGCGCTGACCTGGGACGTTTAAAGAATTCGGCGAAATCTTTCACTATCCCAGAAACGTTGCAAACGGTTTTACATATCACCGGAACCGCAGCAGCCGCAGGCTGTTGAGCACGACGAACACAGAGCTCAGCGCCATCGCGGCACCGGCGATCATCGGGTTGAGCAGCCCGAGCGCTGCGACCGGGATCGCCGCGGTGTTGTAGGCAAACGCCCAGAACAGGTTGCCGCGGATGATCGCCAGCGTCCGGCGCGAGAGCCGGATCGCCTGCGGGATCTGGGCCAGGTCATCGCGCACGAGCGTGATGTCCGAGGCCGCGATCGCGGTGTCGGTGCCCGAGCCCATCGCCAGGCCGATGTCGGCCTGGGTCAGTGCCGCAGCGTCGTTGACGCCGTCGCCGACCATCGCCACCGATCGGCCCTCGCCCTGCAGCGCGGTGATGACCTCGACCTTCCCGTCCGGGCGGACATCGGCATGGACGCGCTCGATGCCGGCCTCGGCGGCAACCGCCTCGGCAACCCGGGCGTTGTCACCTGTCAGCAGGATCGGCTCAAGCCCGAGCTCGCGCAGCTCGCCGATCGCGGCAACCGCAGACTCCTTGAGCGTGTCGGCTACGGCGATGCAGCCGGCGAACCGGCCGTCGATGCCGACGGCCACGATCGTGGCCGGCAGATCCGGCACCGCCTCTGCCGGCACGTCGATGCCGTTCTCGCGCAGCAGGTCCGGGCGGCCGATGAGCACCTCGTGCGCCGTTCCCGAGGCGGTGCTCGCGTTGGCGCGCACGCCGCCGCCGGGGATGTTGGCGAAGTCGCTGACCTCGACTGCACCCCTCTGTTCGGCTGGCACTGCGGCTGCCACGGCCTGTGCGATCGGGTGCTCCGAATGTCCCTCGACTGCCGCTGCGATCGCGAGGTCGTTATCAGTCAGCCGGGATTCGGTCACCTGCATGCGGCCCTCGGTGACCGTGCCGGTCTTGTCGAGCACGATCGTGTCGAGGCGCCGGGTCGATTCCATCACCTCGGGCCCGGAGACCAGGATCCCGAGCTGGGAGCCGCGCCCGGAGGACACGGCGACCGCCGTCGGGGTGGCCAGGCCGAGCGCGCACGGGCAGGCGATGATGAGCACGGTGGTCGCGGCGATGAGCCCGCCGGACCACGAGCCGGCCGCCAGCCCCCAGATGAGCAGCGTGGCTGCGGCGATGACGAAGACGACCGGCACGAAGATCGCCGAGATCCGGTCGGCCAGCCTTTGGACCGGCGGTTTCCCGGTCTGGGCGCGGGTGACGAGCTCGGCCATCTGTGCCAGCGTCGTCTCCGCGCCGACGCGGGTGGCGCGCACGGTGAGCGACCCGGAGGTGTTGATCGTCGCGCCGGTGACCGTGTCACCGGGGCCGACTTCGACGGGCACGGACTCGCCGGTGAGCATCGACTCATCGACCGCCGAATGCCCGCTGACCACCTCACCGTCGGTGGCGACCTTCTCACCCGGCCGGACGCGGAACACCTCGCCGGCGGCCAGGTCCTCGATCGGCACCTCGACCTCACCGTCGTCGCGGATGACGCGCACCTCGGTGGCCCCGAGGCTCAGCAGCTCGCGCAGCGCCTCGGTCGCCCGGCCCTTGGCGCGTTCCTCGATGAGGCGGCCAGTGAGCAGGAAGACGATGATCGCCACGGCAGCTTCGAACCACACGTGGTAGTCGTGCGGGATGTGCCACAGGTGCCCGGCCGCCACCGCCCGGGCGAGCGCGGTGAGGGAGACGACGGTGGCGATGATGACACCGACGCTCACCAGCGAGTCCATCGTCGTCGACCGGCCGCGGGCGGCCTTGTAGGCGGCAGTGTAGAACGGCCACGCGCCCCAGGTGACGACCGGCAGGCTGAGGGCTGCGACGAGCCACTGCCAACCGGGGATCCCGAGCCCCATGCCCATCGAGATGACGACGACGGGCAGGCCGAGGATCGCCGAGCCGATGAGCCGGGGGCGCAGGTGCCTGGGGTCGTAGTCGACGACCTCGGGCCCGCGGCCTGGGGCCATGGGCGCGCGCACGGTCGCCGCATAACCGGCCTTCTCAACAGCAGCGGTCAGCTGCTCATCGGTGATGCCTGGCCCGGCGGTCACGCGCGCGGAGTTGAGCGGCAGGTTGACGGTCGCCTCGACGCCGTCGAGGCGGTTGAGCTTCTTCTCGATCCGCGCCGAACACGACGCGCACGTCATCCCGGTGATGTCGAGATCGACGCTGCGCGACTGCTCGGCAGGATGGGTGCGATCGGCTTCGGGGCCGGCGCTCATCAGCGGACCTCGTATCCGGCCTCATCGACGGCGGCTTCGATGGCGACTGCGGAGAGCTCGGCATCGGATTCGATGCGCACGGTCGAGTCGCCGCCGGCGACGAGGTCGACCTCGACGCTGCGCACGCCGTCGAGCTCGCTGAGCTCCTCCTTCACGGCGCGCTCGCAGTGCTCGCAGGTCATGCCGGAAACGGTGATGGTGGTGGTGTGCATGGGATTCTCCCTCCTCAGCTCTTGATAAGCCGGCGGATGGCGGCAGTGGCCTCGTCGACCTTGGCGGCCGCCGCCTCCGGGGACTCCTGGGCAGCGGAGACGACGCAGTGGCCCATGTGCTCGCGCAGCAGCTCGACCGACACCGAGTGCAACGCGGCAGTCGCCGCCGAGATCTGCGTGAGGATGTCGATGCAGTAGGTGTCCTCTTCGATCATCCGGCCGATCCCGCGCACCTGTCCTTCGATGCGCTTGACCCGGTTGCGAAAGGCCTGCTTGTCCTCCAGGTAGCCCGGGGGCGCCGGGGCGTCGGCACCGGCTGCCGGGCTGTTCGTGTCCGGGCCCGAGGCGGGGGTCGCGGGGTCTGGGTGCGTCTCCGTCATGACGCTAATATATACCCTCCTAGGGTATCAATCAACGCGGTCTGCGGCAGGTGCTGTGCGGTGCGGGACATAGCAGGACGTCAGATGTGGGGTGAGCTCAGCGCATCCGCAGGGCCCGCAGCGCGGCGAGCGCGGCGGTCATCGTCTGCTGGAAGCGCGCAGCCGGCAGCCGGTCACTGGGGGCCAGCGAGTGCAGGGACTGCCGGGCGATCGTGCGGGTGCGGGTGAAGGCGAGCAGCGCCTCGGTCCCGTGCCGGTGCCCGAGCCCAGAGTCCTTGATGCCTCCAGACGGAGCCGCAATCGAACCCCACACCGCGGCGAAGGCCTCGTTGATATTCACCATCCCGGCCTCGACCTGGCGGGCGACCTCCCAGCCGTGGGACGCCGAGGCGGAGATGACGCTGGCATTGAGCCCGACGTTGAGACTGTTGGCCGCAGCGATCGCCTCGGCATCGTCGGCGACCGGGTAGACGCTCACGACAGGGCCGAAGGTCTCCGAGGCGAACAGGTCGGCCTCAGCGGCGACGTCGGTGAGCACGGTCGGGGCGTACATCCACGGCCCGGCAGCCGTGCGCAGGTAACCCCCGCAGCGCACCGTGGCACCGGCTGCGCGGGCCTGCTCGACATGACCGTGGACCTTCTTCACCTGTGCCGTCGAGGTCAGCGAACCGAGCCCACGCGAATAGTCGAACGCCGCCCCCTGCTGCAGGGATTCGGCGGCGGCGACGAGCCGGTCGACGAACTCCTCATAGCGGCCGCCGACGACGTAGATCCGCTCGATCGACAGGCACAGCTGCCCGGCAGAGGAGAACGCCCCGCGCACGGCGCAGTCCACAGCGGTGTCCATATCGGCGTCGGCGCAGACGATCATCGCGTTCTTGCCCCCGAGTTCCAGGACAGCCGGAATGAGCCGGCCGGCCACCGCCTCGGCGATGGCCCGGCCGGCCGCCGTCGATCCGGTGAACGACAGCCCGTCCACCCCAGCCAGCAGCGGCTCGGAGACCTCCTCCACCGGACCGGGCACCAACTGCCACAGATCCCGCGGCAGCCCTGCCTCAATCGCGAGCCGGCGCATGAGTACAGCCGAAAGGGCCGTCTGCGAATCGGGCTTGTGCACCACCGCGTTGCCGGCGGTGAGCGAGGCAACGAGGTCGTTGGCGCCGAGCGACAGCGGGTAGTTCCACGGTGAGATGAACCCGACGACTCCGAGTGGAGCGTGGTCGACCTCGGTGCGGGTCAGCCCCGGTACGGCACCGCGCCTGCGCGAGGGGCGCAGCGTGCGCGGGGCGGCAAGAGCGGTGAACCGGCAGACGTTGTAAGAGTCGAGCACCTCGTCATAGGCGTGCTGGCGGGCCTTGCCGGTCTCGGCCTGGACGACGTCGAGGAGCAGCTCCTCGTTCCGCCGCACGAGATCATGCAGGGTGAGGAACACCGCCGCGCGCTCACGCACACTGCGGGCAGCCCACGCCGCCTGAGCACGCCGAGCGCGGGCGATCGCAGCCTCGACATCACCGGCCGTCGCCCCGGCGAAGGAGCCCAGCGGCTCACCGGTGAACGGCAGACTCGCGGTGATCTGCCGGCCGGTCCCAGCGACATCTCGCAGAGGGCCGCCTGAAAGGAAATCACGCAGCCGGGCCGGCAGCTCGATCGGATGGGCAGCCGCCCGGGCGTCGGTCAGCGGGGCGGTTTCCTCGGTGCCTGTGCTCATGTTCCCAGTGTCTCATCCGGTACAGACGCGGCGGCTAGACTGAGACCATGGTCACACCGGATCTGCGCCGCGCCGTCGCCGGCCTGAACGCGCCCTTCGGCGTCATCGACCGCGACGCCTTCGACGCCAACGCCGCCGCCATGACCGAACGCGCGGCCGGGCTGCCGATCCGGGTGGCCTCGAAGTCCCTGCGCACCCCGGCCGCGATCGAACGAGCCCTCGAACTTCCCGGATTCGCCGGCGTCCTCGCCTTCTCCCTGCCCGAGGCGCTGGCCCTGCACGCCCGCGGAATCCGCGACATCGTCGTCGCCTACCCGAGTGTCGACCGCGCGGCACTGGCCGCGCTCACTGCCGATCCCGCTGCCGCAGCCCACATCACGCTTATGGTCGACCACCCGGCCCAGCTCGATCTCATCGAGACAGCCGCAACCGCGCCCGAGGCGGTGGTGCGGGTGTGCATCGACATCGACGGGTCGCTCAGGGTCGCCGGCCTCCATATCGGCGCCCGCCGCTCACCGCTGCACGAAGTGCGCGAGGTGCTCAGCCTCGTCGGCGACATCACCGCCCGCCACCGCCTCCGGCTCGTCGGGCTCATGTGCTACGAAAGCCAGGTCGCCGGCGTCCCGAACGCCGGCATGAATCCCCGGCAGGCGATCCTGCGCCGGCTGCAGGCCCGCTCGATCCGCGAACTGGCCGAACGCCGCACCGCCATCGTCACCGCCGTGCGCGGGGAAGCCGAATTGGAGTTCGTCAACGGCGGGGGCACCGGCTCGCTTGAGACGAGTGCCGCCGAAGGATCGCTGACCGAGGTGGCCGCCGGCTCCGGGCTCTTCGCGCCCGCCAGCTTCGATCGCTTCGCCCACTTCCGCCACACCCCTGCCGCCTACTTCACCGCACCGGTCGTCAGGACCCCAGCCCCAGACTGGGTGACCGTGGCAGGCGGAGGCTGGATCGCCTCGGGCGCGGCAGGAATCGACCGACTCCCCGCCGTTGCCTGGCCGGCAGGGCTCGCACCCTCTGCCACTGAAGGGATGGGGGAGGTGCAGACCCCTCTGACCGGCCGCGGTACCCGCCAGCTGCGCATCGGCGACCACGTGTTCTTCCGCCACGCAAAAGCCGGCGAACTCGCCGAACACCTCGACTTCTTCCACATCGTCGCAGACGGTCAGCTCATCGAGACCTGGGAGACCTACCGGGGGCTGGGCTGGAACTTCGAAACCGGGATGTCTCACCCGCAGCACACCCCTTCCCGATGAAGAGACACGAGACATGACACGCACACTGCGCAACTGGTCCGGCAGCGTCTGGTCCCACCCGCAGACCCTCCACACCCCCAGCACCGATGCCGAGATCCAGGACATCGTCACCACCGCTGCCGAACAGGGCCAGCGGGTGCGCGTACGCGGAGCCGGGCACTCCTTCACCCCGGTCGCCACCAGCAACGATCAACTCCTCCAGCTCGACAGACTGTCCGGACTCATCAGCGCAGACGCGAACGCCGGGCGCGCCCGGTTCCGCGCCGGCACGCGGCTGCGCGACATTCCCGCGCTGCTGGCCGCCCACGGCCTGGCCCTGCCCAATCAGGGCGACGTCGACCCGCAGGCACTCGCCGGCGCGGTTTCGACCGGCACCCACGGCACGGGGCTGGCCTTCACCGGATTCGCAGGCGCGGTCACCGCCCTCACTCTCATCGACGCGACCGGCACCCGCCGCGAGCTCTCACCCACGCGCGAACCCGAGCTCTTCGACCACGCCCGGCTGAGCCTCGGCGTCCTCGGCGTGCTCACCGAGATCGAGCTGATGTGCGTGCCGGCTTTCGACCTCATCGCCTGTGAGACCGCTGAGCCCTTCGACGAGATCCGCTCCTCGATCGTCGACCGCGCCCGCGCAGCCGACCACATCGAGTTCTACTGGTTCCCCCACTCCGAGCGCGCTGCAGTCAAGACCAACACCCGCATCAGCCCCGGAGCCCAGGCGCCAGCCGAGCTCGCCCACGTCACGTACCGCCCGGCATGGCTGCGGATGCTGAGCGAGGAGGTCGTCGACAACGCGGCGCTCGCCGCGATCTGCGCGCTCGGCGCCCGTATGCCAGCCCTCGTCCCGCACTTCAACCGGCTGGCCACCGCCGCGGTGTCCAACCGCGCCTACCGAGCCGCCGCACACGAGGTGTTCGTCTCCCCGCGCCGGGTGCGGTTCAACGAGATGGAGTACGCCGTGCCCCTGGCCTCCGGGCCCGAGGTGCTCGCCGAGATCGCACGGACCATCGCCTCCCGCGGGTGGAAGATCTCCTTCCCGCTCGAGGTCCGGGTCGCCGCCGCTGACGATGTGCCCATGTCGACCGCCTCGGGCCGGGAGGTCATGTACATCGCCGTGCACCGCTACGTCGAAGAGGAGTGGGAGCCGTACTTCCGCACCCTTGAGGACATCCTTCTGGCCGCCGGCGGCAGGCCGCACTGGGGCAAGCTGCACCGGCTGGGCTATCGGCAGCTGGCTGAGCGCTATCCGCGGTTCGAGGAGTTCTGCGCCCTGCGTGAGAGCCTCGACCCGGCCGGGATGTTCTCCAACGACTACACGGACACGCTCTTCATCCGGCCCGGCCATGGCTGAGAACCCGGCCAGCAACCCGGACGGCAGCCCGGCGGCGCGCACAACCGGCCGGCCGGTGCCCGGCTGGGCGAAGGCGGCCGGCTGGCTCAGCCTGCTCATGCCTCTGCCGGCGGTGGCGTGGCGGGTGGCGATGCTCGCCGGTGTCGATGTCGGTTTCGCCGATGTCGAGCAGTTCCGGTCCTCCGCCGGCGGGGTCGGCTACGTGCTCATCTTGGAGATCGTCTCGGTGCTGGCGGCGATCCTGTGCTTCGGGCTCATCCGCCCGTGGGGTGAGCGGGTGCCCGGCTGGCTGCCCGGCGCCGCCCGGGCGATCCCGCGCTGGCTGCCGCTGACACTCGGCACGATCGGCGTCATCGTCATGGTGATCCTGCTCGGCCAGACACTGGCCGACATCGTCGCAGGAGCCCTCGGCGACACGGATGCCTGGCAGCCCTACGCCGGCATGAGCCCAGGTCAGCTAGTCCTCTGGCTGGCCTGCTACATCCCGTTCTACACCTGGCCGATCGCCGTGGCTGTGACGCTCATCGGCTACTGGGTGCGCCGGCGGTGAGCAGGACTCAACGAGTCCTGTGCATATCGGCGCAGGTAGCGTAGGACCAGGTCGAGGAAGGAAGCAGGCTCATGCACGAGGCTCACATGCTCGTCGACAATCTCCTGTCGATGTGGTGGATCGCGATCGCCGCCGTGCTCGCACCGATCCTCGCGCTCACCACCAGACGCCTCGTGCCCGATGTCGTGTGGCTGCTGGTGTTCGGTATCGTCATCGGGCCGCACGCCCTCGGCCTGGCCGACAGCACCGAGGCGGTTGAATTCCTCCGCGAACTCGGCATCGGCTTCCTCTTCCTGCTCGCAGGTTTCGAAGTGAACACCTCGGACATGCGCGGCCGTCAGGGCCGGCACGCGGCACTGACGTGGGTCCTCTGTGCGCTGCTCGGCGTCGGCGCCGGATTCCTCGTGCTCCAGGGTGACTGGCAGGTCGCGATCGTCTTCGGCATCGCCTCCACCTCGACTGCCCTCGGCGCCCTGCTGCCGATCCTCAAGGACTCCGGCGTGATGGACTCTCCGCTCGGCCGGGCCGCCATGGTCCACGGGGCATACGGCGAGCTGCTGCCGATCGTGGCGATGTCCGTGCTGCTGTCCACCCGCGGCACCTGGCAGGCAGCGCTGATCCTCCTGTTCTTCGCCGTCGCCGCAGTGGTGACTGTCGCGATCCCGGCGCGGATCTTCCGCCGGATCCCGCTGCTCGGACGGGCATTTGGGGCGGCGTCGAACTCGACGATGCAGACAACGCTGCGCGTCACCGTTTGGGTGCTCGTGACCCTCATGCTGCTGACGGCACTGCTGGAACTCGATGTCGCTCTCGGCGCATTCGCCGCCGGACTCCTCATGAATGCGGCTCTGCGTGCCGCCTCTCCCAGCCACGCCGACGAGGTCATGCATAAGATCGAAATCGTCGGGTTCAGTTTTCTCATCCCGGTATTCTTCGTCACCAGCGGAATGACCATCGATCTTGCCGCCGTCTTCGCTCAGTGGCCGCTGCTCGTCGGTTTCGTGATGGTCATCGGATTGGTGCGCGGTTTGCCGGTCTTCCTGCGCGAGCAGCTGACATCGACGCATTCCGAGCTGGGATCGGTCCGTGAGAGGGCAGCACTGGGTTTCTACTCGGCGACCGGTTTGCCCATCATCGTCGCTGTCACCCAGATCGCAGCATCGTCTGGTCTCATCTCCACGACGATGGCCTCGACCATGGTCACCGGAGGAGCGGTGACGGTGCTTGTATTCCCGTTCATCGCCTCTCGTCTCACGCCGCGTCCGGCGGGGTGAGACAGGGGCGGTGAGTCACTGGGGCGTCGTCACTGCGCTCAGCGCTCGGCTGCACGCCAGGCGGACACCGCCTCGGCTGCGATCTTGGCGGCCAGGCCGGTGTAGGTCGCCGGGCTGAGCGCAGCGAGGCGGTCCGCGTCCTCCTGCGGCAGCCCGAGGCTGCGGACGAAGGACTGCAGCTCGGCCTGGTCGACGCGGTGCCCGCGGGTGAGGTCCTTGAGCTTCTCGTACGGGTTGTCCATCCCGGGCACACCGGCGAGATAGGCCGCACGCATGACCGACTGGATCGCCTCAGCCAGCACCTCCCAGTTGCTCTCGAGATCGGCGTCCAGCGCATCGGTGTCGATGGCGAGCTTCTCCAGACCCTTGACGAGGTTGCCCAGCGCGAGCACCGAGTGGCCGAGGGCCACGCCGATGTTGCGCTGGCTGGTCGAGTCGGTCAGGTCGCGCTGCATCCGCGAGGTCACCAGCGTCTCAGCGAGCGTGTCGAGCAGTGAGCAAGAGATCTCGAGGTTCGCCTCGGCGTTTTCGAACCGGATCGGGTTGACCTTGTGCGGCATCGTCGACGAGCCGGTCGCGCCCTCGACGGGGATCTGCTTGAAGTAGTGGATCGAGATGTAGGTCCACAAATCGGTGGCGAGGTTGTGAGCGATCCGGTTGAACCGGGCGATGTCGGCAAACAGCTCCGCCTGCCAGTCATGCGATTCGATCTGCGTGGTCACCGGGTTGAATGTCAGCCCGAGCTTCTCGACGAACTCGCGTGCAAGGGCAGGCCAGTCCGCCTCGGGAACGGTGACCGTGTGCGCAGAATAGGTGCCGGTCGCGCCGTTGATCTTGCCGAGGAACTCGGTGTCGCGGATCCGCTCGTACTGGCGGCGCAGCCGGTGGACGAACACGCCGAGCTCCTTGCCCATCGTCGACGGGGTCGCCGGCTGTCCGTGGGTGTGGGAGAGCATCGGCACCTCGGCCAGCTCCTCGGCCATCGAGGCGAGCTGGTCGATGAGCGCGGCTGCCCGCGGCAGCCAGATGTCCTCGACCGCACCCTTGATGCCGACACCGTAGGAGAGGTTGTTGATGTCCTCGGACGTGCAGCAGAAGTGCACGAGCTCCGAGAGGTCATCAGCACCGATCGACGACAGCGCCTCCTTGATCGTGTACTCGACGGCCTTGACGTCGTGGACGGTGACGGCCTCGAAAGTCGCCAGCTGTTCGATGGTCTCCTGGCCGTAGTTCTCGACGATTCCGCGCAGCTGCGACTTCTCGTCATCGAGGAGTTCGCGCGTGCCGGGCACCACGCGGTTGTCGGCCAGATGGATGAACCATTCGACCTCGACGTGGATGCGGTTGCGGTTGAGCGCGGCCTCCGACAGGTAATCCAGCAGCGGGGCGGCGTCGGCGCGGTAGCGGCCGTCGAGGGGTCCAAGGGCAAGGTCAAGCGAAGAGAGCGATGCGCGAGTCATGGCCCCTATCATCTCATGCGGCGGGTCCGGACGGGACTGCGCGGTGAGCGCGGCGACATCGTCGCTGTCATCGAGACCGTCGCTGAACCGCTGGAGCTGCCCCTCGGGTGTGAAGGCAGCGACGAGACAGCTGATGAGACTGCTGAACGCATCTGCTCCGAGCTGCAGGACAACCTCGCACAGCCGTCGTTCGCGTGAGGTGAGAGCGAGGCTGACGCCGGCCCGGTGACGCATGTGGACACCGGGCGATCGTCCACACCCCGTGCCCGAGGCGGTGCTCATCGTGACAGGGCCGGTGAGACTTCCGGCATGGGTGGACACACAGGGTACGTCTGGCCGGTGGCCAAGCCGATCGTCGACAAGGCGGTCGGCAAGACCATCGAGGTCGGCAAGGCCGGCAGGGAGTGGGCAGAAGACCAGATCGATGAGCACATCATCGAACCGCATCTCATGCCAGCACTCGAAGGCCTGCTTGCCGATGTCGAACAGTCGCAGGCAGCGTGGATGCGCGTGGCCGAGGAATGCGCCAGAGCCGAGGCGGTGTGCCGGCAATCGGGTTCCGTCGGCTGGGTCTCATCCGCCGCCGAGGTGTTCCGCGAGCGGATCGACGAACACGCCCGTGAGGTCGGGTCACTCGCCACAGAGGCCCAAGCCGTCGTCGAAGCCTACGACCACTACCTCGCTGAGCTGCGCAGCTCACCGGTCGGTCAGGCGCTGGGCCTATGAGCACGCACGCACCCGATCGCCACGCATGGCTGCCGATCGCCGCTGCAGCTCTCACCTGTCTGGACGCCGCTGACCTGGCACACTGGCCACCGGCCTTCATCCCAGAGCAGCGAGCGCGCACGACTCCGCTCGATGATGCCTCCGCGATCGCTGCCGGTGAGCAGCTGCCGAGCGCAGCGCAGATGAAGGATTGGGTGCGGCAGGCCAGCGCCGTGCTGGCCGCCGGACGCCTGCGATGGAGTGTGAGCATCACCCTGGACGAACGAGAGCTCTTCATCGTCGCAGCCCTCCTCGGCCACACCTGCGTGCTGCTGTGCCGCCAGCACACCCCCGATCAACCTGCACCAGCCGGGTTCATCGGCACCACCTGCGCCCCGGCGGAGATCGGCGATGTCATCACGGCTCTCATTCCCGATGACGGGCAGCGCACCGTCACTTGCCTTTTGAGCGATCGCATCGACCCGGTCCGGGCCCGCCGGTGGGTCATCCACGACTGCCCGGACTGCCCGCACGGAGTGAGCGCGCTGCTCGGTGCTGACGTGTGGGAGCAGATGCACGCAGAACTGGGCGGCACCGGATTCCAGCAGTGGATCCGCACCCGCATGGCAGGAGACCTCATCGCCGCCACCGCAGCCCTGGCCGTCGACGAGGAGGAGATCCGGCGATGAGCGACATCCAGGTCAGCGGCGGTGCCGGCGGCATCCACGCCCACCTCAACGACTTCGACCGCACCGCTGAAGTCCTCATCTCCACGGCAGGCGACCTCGGCGCTGTGCTGCGCGGGGCGGCGGCGTCGGACGCCACGATCTCCCGCCTCGTCATCAGCCCACTGGCCATGCCAGCCGCCCTCCAGCTGCAGGGCCGCATCAACGACTTCCTGCTGCGCAGCGGATCGACAGCCGGTTCGCTGCTGCTGACCGCCGGGGCACTGAGCAACAGCGCTGCCGCCTACCGGGCCAGCGAACAGGCAGCAGAGGAGATCTTCTCCCGCGCGGCCACCGCTGCCGGCGTCGCACTCGGCCACATGGCCCGCACCGCCGTCGTCGCCGGAGCCGGGATCGGGCTTGCCGTCGGCGCTGCCGTGCTGACCAACCCCATCACGCTCATCGTCGCCGGAGGTACCGCGCTGCACCTCATCACGACGGGAAAGCACACGGTCCTCGCCGATGCCGCCGGCCGGGAACTGGAGAAGATCGGCACCGCGCTCGCCCACCATCCCGAGTTCGCCCAGCCGCTCATCGAACACGTCCTGCCCGGCTTCATCGGCGGGTTCCTCGGCCTGCCCGGCCCGCTGAGCACCGTCACCGGCCCGCAGTCGACAGAGGATCTCGCCGGGATCATCCTCATCGCCGGCCGTCAGTTCGGTCTGTTCGACTCCACTGACGTCACCGTCACCGGCGGCAAGCACCGGCAGCCGGATCCGCAGCGGGCCACCGCGCCGAAGGACGCCACCGAACTGCTTGAACGCACCCTGGACTCCCACCGCGGCAAGGACAACGGGGATGTGCAGATCGAGAAGATCGTCGACGCAGACGGCGACACCCGCTGGATCATCTACGTCCCAGCCACCACCGACTGGAGCGCGGACCCCAGCCGCAATGGCACAGATATGACGACGAACGTCGAAACCGCAGCCGGATACGACAGCGTCATGCGCGAAACCGTCAGGCAGGCGATCGAGGACGCCGGCATCCCGCCCGGTGACGAGGTGATGATCACCGGGTTCTCCCAAGGCGGCATGACCGCCGCGAGCCTCGCGGCCGATCCGGAGTTCCGCAAGCGGGTCAACGTCTCCGCCGTCATGACCACCGGCAGCCCGGTCGGGGACTTCGACATCCCCGACGGCATCGAGGTGCTCTCCCTCGAACACGCCCAGGACATCGTGCCGACTCTCGACGGGACCGACAACCCGGCAGGACAGGACCGGACGACCGCCCGAGTCGAACTCGACTACGAGGCGCTGCGGGATCACCCGATGTTCGACGGCAAGACCGATGCGGAGATCGACGCCGCGCTCGCCAGCCCCGGGTTCGCCCACAACGGGACCCTGTACACCGAGAGCATGGCCAAACTGCTCGCCTCTGGAGACCCGAGTGTCGACGCGTGGGCCACCGGCAGCGCTGCCGGATTCTTCGCCGGCACGACGACCGCCCGATACTCCTACAAGGGCACGCGAAAGCAGCAGTGACGCACATAACAGAGGGGTTTCTCAGAAGGTTCCCAGCCGACATTTAGTCGGGTGTCCAAGCAATTGTTCGACAACGTCAAAAACCCAGCCCCCACCTCGGCGGCGGCCTACCAGGGACGGGGTGGTGAGCCTACGCTGGAAGCAGGTCGGTGCACGGCCGCGCCACCGCTTCGGAACACCCGTCCGAGGCAATCCGTCAGCTTGGCACACACCATGCGAATCCGTTAGTGTGTGACCACATTGTGAAATGTCTCACTGCCGGGGCTGGGTGCACAACCGCGCCGACCCCACTGGTTCGGACCGCTTCACCGACGAACTCGGTCAGCGGCCACGACGTTAGGAGAACGCCATGACATCGAATATTGCGCAGGGCGCCAGCCCTGATATTGGGTCAGGCCCGCGAATGATCCAGATGCTGACTCCCGAAGGCGAACGTGTCAGCTCGGGAGAATACGACGCTTTCGCTGCAGAGCTCACCGACGAGGATCTGCGCGGTTTCTACAAGGACATGGTGCTCGTGCGCCGCGTCGACGCTGAGGGCAACGCCCTGCAGCGCCAGGGCCAGCTCGGCCTGTGGGCCCCGCTGCTCGGCCAGGAGGCCGCGCAGATCGGCATGGGCCGGGCCAGCCGCCCGCAGGACTTCGTCTTCCCGACCTACCGCGAGCACGGCCTGGCATGGTGCCGTGGCGTGCCGCCGGAGACCCTGCTGGGCATGTTCCGCGGCCAGAACCACTCCGGCTGGGATCCGCAGGCGCTGCGCTTCCACTCCTACACGATCGTCATCGGCTCCCAGACCCTGCACGCCACCGGTTACGCCATGGGCATCCAGATGGACGGCGACGTCGGGACCGGCGACCTGGAACGCGACGCCGTGTCGATCGCCTGCTTCGGCGACGGTGCGACCAGCCAGGGCGATGTGTCCGAGGCGCTGACCTTCGCCGGCGCTTTCAACGCACCGGTGCTCTTCTTCTGTCAGAACAACCAGTGGGCGATTTCGGAGCCGACCAGCGTGCAGACCCCGGCCCCGCTCTACACCCGCGGTCAGGGCTTCGGCGTGCCCGGCGTGCGCGTCGACGGCAACGACCCGATCGCCATGTACGCCGTCTCCCGCGCCTCGCTCGACTCGGTGCGCGCCGGCCACGGCCCGATGCTCATCGAGGCGTTCACCTACCGGATGGGTGCTCACACCACGGCTGACGACCCGACGAAGTACCGTGACGACGCGGTCACCGAGGAGTGGAAGGCCAAGGATCCGATCAAGCGCCTGCGCATCTACCTGGAGAACGAGACCGACACCGGCGAGGACTTCTTCGCCCAGGTCGACGAGGAAGCTGACGCGCTGGCCGCGCGCATCCGCGAGGCCTGCGTCTCCATGGTCGAGCCGGACGTCTCGGAGATCTTCGACAACGTCTTCGAAGACCCGCACCCGCTCATCGAAGAGGAGAAGGCAGCCTACCTCGACTACCTCGACTCGTTCGCCGACACAGCTGAAGGAGCGCGGTAAATGACGACTCTGGCGCTGTCCAAAGCGATCACCGCAGGCCTGCGCAAGGCGATGGAGGACGACCCGAAGGTCGTCCTCATCGGTGAGGACATCGGAAAGCTCGGCGGCGTCTTCCGCGTCACCGAGGGTCTGCAGAAGGACTTCGGCGAGCACCGGGTCATCGACTCGCCGCTGGCCGAATCCGGCATCGTCGGCACCTCGATCGGCATGGCCGTGCGCGGCTACCGCCCGGTCGTCGAGATCCAGTTCGATGCCTTCATCTTCCCGGCCTACGACCAGATCGTCACCCAGCTGGCGAAGCTGCACAACCGCACGCTCGGCCAGGAGAACGTCCCGGTCGTCATCCGCGTGCCCTACGGCGGCGGCATCGGCTCCCCGGAGCACCACTCCGAAAGCCCCGAGGCCGTCTTCGCCCACCATGCCGGACTGCGGATCATCTCGCCGTCGACCCCGCATGACGCCTACTGGATGATCCAGGAGGCCATCAAGAGCCCGGACCCGGTCATGTACTTCGAGCCCAAGCGCCGCTACTGGATGCGCGGGGACGTCGACATGGACAACCGCGGCCTCGACGTGCACTCCGCCCAGGTCGTCACCGAGGGCACCGACGTCACGCTCCTCTCCTACGGCCCGCTCATGCCGCCTGCCGCTGATGCGGTCGCTGCTGCGGCCGAGGAGGGCACGAGCATCGAGCTCATCGACCTGCGCTCGCTCAACCCGATCGACTTCGACACCATCGAAGCCTCGGTGAAGAAGACCGGCCGGCTCGTCATCGCGCACGAGGCCCCGGTGTTCCTGGGCCTGGGCTCGGAGATCGCCGCCCGGATCACCGAACGCTGCTTCTTCCACCTCGAAGCGCCCGTGCTGCGGGTCGGCGGATTCCACACCCCGTACCCGGGTTCGAAGCTCGAGCACCACTACCTGCCTGACCTCGATCGCATCCTCGACGGTGTCGATCGCGCCCTCGCCTACTAAGGACCTGCATGTCGAACCTCTTCAACCTCCCCGACGTCGGCGAAGGTCTCACCGAAGCCGATATCGTCTCGTGGAAGGTGGCAGTCGGCGACGCTGTCACCGTCAACCAGATCCTCGTTGAGATCGAGACCGCCAAGTCGCTTGTCGAACTGCCCAGCCCGCAGGCCGGGACCATCTCCGCCCTCCTCGTCGAGGAAGGCCAGACCGTCGAGGTCGGCACCCCGATCATCGAATTCGACGGTGACGGCTCCGGTGCTGGCGGCGGATCCGATGCCGGTGCAGCCGGCGAGCAAGCCGAAGGCGGCCAGGCTGAGAAGTCCGGTGACTCCAGCGATGGCAGCGCCGGCCCGAACCTCGTCGGCTACGGCGTACGTGCGGACTCCTCGAAGCGCCGCCCGCGCAAGACCCAGGCGGCCAAGCCCGCCCAGACCGAGGCACCGTCCCGCGAGGTGCCCGAGGTGCAGGAAGAGCCGGGACAGCCGGCCGAAGCCGCACCGCAGGAGCAGCCCGGCGGTACCGGCGCAGAGCGCCCGAAGGTGCTCGCCAAGCCGCCGGTGCGCAAGCTGGCCAAGAGCAAGGGCATCGACCTGCTCGACGTGACCCCGACCGGTGCCCGCGGTGAAGTCACCCGCGACGACCTGCTGCGCCACATCGAATCCGGCGGATCGGCTGCCCAGCCGGCCACCGCCTCGGCGCCGGCAGCCGGCCAGCAGCCAGCGACCGGAACCGAGGAGCGGATCCCGTTCAAGGGCGTCACGAAGTTCATGGCCCAGGCCATGGTCGACTCCGCCTTCACCGCCCCGCACGTCACCGAGTTCCTCGACGTCGACGTCACTGCGATGATGGAGCTGGTCAAGCGGCTGAAGACGAAGAAGCAGCTCGGCGAGGACGTGCGCGTCTCCCCGCTGCTCATCGTTGCCAAGGCCGTGTGCTGGGCTGCGCTGCGCAACCCGCGGATCAACTCGTGCTTCGACGGTGACGACATCGTCGTCAAGCACTACGTCAACCTCGGCATCGCCGCGGCCACCCCGCGCGGACTCATCGTGCCCAACATCAAGGGCGCCCACGCGATGGGACTGCGCGACCTGGCCCTCGAACTCGGCGAGCTGACCGCCACGGCGCGGGCCGGCAAGACGGCACCGGCCGATCAGGCCGGCGGCACGATCACCATCACCAACGTCGGCGTGTTCGGCGTCGACGCCGGCACCCCGATCATCAACCCGGGAGAGGCGGCGATCCTGGCCTTCGGCCAGGTCCGCAAGCGCCCATGGGTCGTCGATGATGAGATCGTCGCCCGCGACATCACGACACTGGCGGTCTCAGCCGATCACCGGCTCGTCGACGGTGAGGTCATCTCGATGTTCCTCGCCGACGTCGGCCGGGCACTCGAAGACCCGGCGCTCATGCTCATGTGAGTGAGGTGACTCTGCACTGACACAGCGGGCTCGCTCCCTTTTCGGGGCGGGCCCGCTGGCGTGTGCGGGTGCCTGGCGCTCAACGACGGGAGCCAGGGGTGCCGGGGGACAGAGAGGCTTAAGGGTTCAGCTTCGTCGTGCCCTCGGGGCCTTCGGTGGAGGAGATCTTCTTGGCGAAGCAGTTGTCGCGGTCGATGCCGAGCTCCCGGCATTTGGCCAGTGCGGCCTCCGGATCGTCATAGGGCTCGTTGAGCACGGTGATCCAGTAGTCGTTGAGCCGGAAGCTCGACCACTGTGAGCTGTTGAGCAGCAGCGCCTCCGGATGCTGGGCGCGCAGCGTCTCGAACTCCTCCAGGATCGCCTCATTGGTCCACGTCTGCTGCTCGGTCGTCAGGCCCTCCTGCTTGGCGCTCAGCTGCACCACCCAGTGCCCGTCGAGTTTCGAGGCGACTGTCGCGTGGTCATTCTGCGCCAGCTCCTTGAGCTGCTCGGCAGCCGGGGCCGAGGTCTCACCGCCACCGGTGCCGGTGTCTTCGGCACTGGGCTCCTCGGACGGCTTGAGGTCCTCATTCGGGCTGAGCAGCGGCAGTCCGAGGAAAACGGCGACGGCGACGAGGACGGTCGCAGCGATCGCCGCGACGACAGTCATGCCGGTGCGCCGCCGACGGTGCGGTGCCCGTGAGCTGGCGGGACTGCGCAGGCCGGCGGGGTCGGGCGGGCCCGAGGGGGAGTCGTTCTGCGCAATGCGCTGCTCGCCGGTGTGGGCGGCGATGTACTCGTAATAGGTCGAACGGTCATCGGCAGCTGAGGCCCCGGGCGCAGGATGGCCGGCCGCTGCCTCGGTGGGCCCGGTAGCGGACGGCGGTCGCGTGTGTGCGGCTGCGGCAGGCGCAGCCGCAGCGCCTGCCGGCTGCTGGGCCAGCAGCGTGGCCACCGGATAGAATTTCCCGTCCGAGGCCTGGCAGTAGTCCTGGCCGTCAGCGGCCCGGTAGTACAGCTGCCCGGCCGGGCTGGACCAATAGCCCTGCGGCAGGCCGGCGTGCGCACCGGCCCCCGGACCAGGGGTGCTGGCCGCTGCGCCGGAGGCGGGAGCGACGGCTGGCCCGCTGACAGCCGGGCTCGGTTCGGGTTCGCGGTCCCACTTCTCGCTCTGCGCCGGGCGAATGCGCGGACGCGCCGGCTGGGAGGCGGGTTCAGCTGGTTCGGTGCGCGACGCCTCGGGAGCGGGCGGCGACGGCGGGCTCAGGGGTGAGCCCTCGGGGCGTGGCGGGATGGCCGGCCCGGTCATCGCCGGCCCGTCGAACGACGCCTGCGTGAACCGGATGCAGCATCCTCCCGCATGCGAACACTGTCCATGTCCATATACCTTGGCAGAGGGTACTACCGAGTTCAACTGAATTTGCCTGCGACGCGCGTGCGTCAGTAAGATGTTCTCCTGTTGACTCGTCAGACAGCATCGCTGTCCTGATGATCGTGCTCATTGAGCGCTGCACGATAGCTTCGGCCCTCTCTCACAGGCCTCAACGGCTTCAGCGCTGGTGAGACATCACGTCGCACGATTGCGGCGTACACAAACCCTTCACCGGGGTTTCATTCACGCCACCGCAGTGTGTTCCACGGGTGTGCACCGGTCTGCCTGCGCAGGCGGTGCATCTGGAATGCAGCACCGGTGACGACGATGTGTTGATGTCTTCGGCGAATCCCGCCCCGCGCCCGCACGGCGCAGCGGATTCCGCCGCTCAAGTGAACTGGAGGAGAGAAATGGCAGCAACCTGCCAGGTGACCGGAGCAGTTCCCGGTTTCGGACACAATGTGTCCCACTCGAACCGCCGCACCAAGCGCCGGTTCAACCCGAACATTCAGAAGAAGCGCTACTACGTGCCCTCGCTGCGCAAGACCGTGACCCTCACCGTGTCCGCCAAGGGCATGAAGGTCATCGACGCACGCGGCATCGACGCTGTGGTGACCGATCTCATCGCGAAAGGAGTGAAGCTCTGATGGCAGCGAAGACCAAGGACATCCGTCCGATCATCAAGCTCAAGTCCACTGCCGGCACGGGCTACACCTACGTCACCCGCAAGAACCGCCGCAACAACCCGGACCGCATCGTGCTGAAGAAGTACGATCCCGTCGTCCGCAAGCACGTAGATTTCCGAGAGGAGCGCTGAGCGCACACAATGGCTAAGAAGTCCAAGATCGCACGCAACAAGCAGCGCGCCGAGATCGTCGAGCGCTACGCCGAGCGCCGCGCAGAGCTCAAGCGTCAGCTGGTCCACCCCGATTCGACCGACGAGCAGCGCGAGGAGGCCCGCCTGGGTCTGCAGAAGCTCCCGCGCGACGCATCGCCGATCCGCCTGCGCAATCGCGACCAGGTCGACGGCCGTCCGCGCGGCTACCTCCGCAAGTTCGGACTGTCCCGGGTGCGCTTCCGTGAGATGGCACATCGCGGAGAACTGCCCGGAGTTACCAAGTCGAGCTGGTAATCTCTGGTAAGTTCGGTATCGGTGAATCAACCGACCTATGTCCTGAAGGAGGACAACCTTATGGCTAAGAACCGCAGTGAACTCGTTTCCGAGGTTGCCGAGAAGACCGATCTGACCCAGAAGCAGGTGTCGGACGTCCTCGACGGTGTGTTCGAGTCGTTCAGCGAGGTCGTCAAGAACGGCGACAAGCTGACCATCCCGGGCTGGCTGTCCGTTGAGCGCACCGAGCGTGCAGCTCGCAAGGGCCGCAACCCGCGCAGCGGCGAAGAGATCCAGATTCCCGCTGGCTACTCGGTGAAGCTCTCGGCCGGATCGAAGCTCAAGGCAGCTGCCGGCTCGCCCAAGAAGTGACCTCCTCTTCCGGATACGGAACTTCGGGAAGCGCCCGGGACCTTGATGGTCCCGGGCGCTTCTGCGTCCACCCCGCCCCGGCTTTGGCCGCCCCGAAGCGCGCGACTACCCTAGAGGGCATGCGAGTTTCTGCGATTCAGCTGGCCTACACCGACCGTGAGGACCAGTCTGCGCGCATCCGCCGGGCCGCCGCCTTGGCCGCCTCCCAGCACGAGGCCGACCTCATCGTGCTGCCTGAACTCTGGTCCGCTGGCGCCTTCGACTACCGCGCCTGGGGCACCCGCGCCGAATCCGTCGCCACCGGCCCGACCATCGCCGCGCTGGCGGCGATCGCCCGGGAGACCGGCGCCTACATCCACGCCGGGTCGATCCTCGAAGCCACCGATGAAGCGCAGGCCCGGCTCTCCGCCGCCGGCGGAGACATCACGGCTCTCGGGGAGATCCCCGAGGGGCAGCGCGGCCTGTACAACACCTCAGTCCTCCTCGACCCCGCCGGCGAGGTGGTCGCCGCCTACCGCAAGATCCACCGGTTCGGGTTCGGTGCAGGCGAGCCGACGCTGCTCGACGCCGGTGAGGACATCGTCACCTGCCCGATCACCGTCGACGGCCGCGAGGTCACCCTCGGCCTGGCGACCTGCTACGACCTGCGCTTCCCGGAGATGTTCCGCGCACTCGTCGACGCCGGGACCGAGGTGGTGGTTGTGCCTGCCGCATGGCCGGCCGCACGTGTCGACCACTGGAGCCTCTTCGCCCGCGCCCGGGCCGCGGAGGACTTCACCGCCCTCATCGCCTGCAACACCGCCGGCTACCACGCCCGCACCCAGATGGGCGGCCGCTCGGTCATGGTCGACGCCGCCGGCGTCGCCCTCGCCGAGGCCGGGCCGGACGCGACCATCCTGTCTGCCCACATCGACATCGACGCGATCGCCCAGCGCCGCGAGAGCTTCCCGGCGCTGGCCGACCGGCGGCTGAGCTGAAGGCCTGAGCACACACGTGACATCAACGTCTGCACCCTCAACCGGCCGCGCGCACTCCGGCTCCAGCCCGGCCCGCGGATCCGGCCCCGACGTCACCGCAGCCCGCCGGCTGCGGCTGGCCGCGATCCCCGGCTTCATCCTCGTCGCCGCCGTCTGCGGCGCCTTCGCCCTCGACTTCACCGGCGCCGCCGCACCGCTGCTGCTGAATGACTCCGGCCCGCTCGGCCGGTTCGGCCTGCCGATCGCCGAGTTCCTCTTCAACCTCTCGATGTCGGTCACCTTGGCCGCGCTGTTCCTGGCCACGCTCGTCTTCCCGCGCGACCACGGCGGGCGGATCCGCCACAAGGACCGCAAGACGCGCCGCGACATCCCGCTGGACCCGCTGTGGGAGCGCACGCTCGGCATCGCCCAGATCGCCTCGATCGTCTGGACGGTCGCCGCGGTCGCCGTGCTCATCTTCGCGTTCATCGACTCCGTCGGCGCGCAGGCATTCGAGGGCGACTTCTCCCAGCAGCTCGGCGTCTACATCACCCAGATCCCCTACGGGCAGCTGCGCCTGGCGATCGTGCTCATGGCCGCGACGCTCTCCACGCTCGTCTTCGCCACCCGCTCCTTCATGGGCATCGGGCTCATCACCGTCCTCGGCGTGCTCTCACTCGTGCCGCTGGCACTCATGGGCCACTCGGCTGAAGCCTACGGCCACATGCAGGCCGTCAACAGCATCGGCCTGCACCTGCTCGCCGTCGTCGCCTGGCTCGGCGGGATCCTCGTCATGGCCGTGCTCGCTCCATTGCTGACCAAGCGCGACGACCTGGCCGTGCTCGTCTCCCGGTTCTCGACGATGGCGCTCATCGCGTTCGCCATCATGGTCTACTCCGGGTTCGTCAACGCGCTGCTGCGCGTGCGCACCCTCGACGACTGGCAGACCCCCTACGGGCTTGTCGTCATCGGGAAGGTCGTGCTCACGATCATCCTCGGCGTCATCGGCTACTGGCACCGCACCTTCGTCATCAACCGGCTCAAGACCACTGCTGCGGCTCGCAAGGAGTTCTGGCGGCTGCTCGGCGTCGAAACGCTCATCTTCGGTGCGGTCATGGCGCTCGGCGTTGTGCTCTCACGCTCCCAGCCGCCGATCCCCGATGAACCGCCGCCGGCCCCGACCCCGGCGGAGATCCTCACCTCCGAGCCGCTGCCGCCGGAGCCGACCTGGCTGTCGTACTTCACGGAATGGCGCGTCGACCCGCTGTGGACGGTCATCACCGTCGGCTTCGTCGTCGGCTACCTGCTGGCCGTGCGCGAGCTGCGCCGGCGCGGCGACACCTGGTCGACCGGGCGGACCATCAGCTGGGTGATCGGCATGGCCGGGCTGTTCTACATCACCTCCGGTGGGCCGATGGTCTACGGCCAGGTGCTGTTCTCCGGGCACATGATCCAGCACATGCTCCTCGTCATGGCGGTGCCCCTGCCGATGGTCCTCGGTGCGCCCATCACCCTGCTCATGCGCGCGACGAAGCCGCGCACCGACGGCTCCCGCGGTCCGCGCGAATGGATCCTGGGCGCCGTGCACTCCCGCTACCTGCGGTTCTGGGCCCACCCGATCGTCGCAGCGGTCAACTTCGCCGGCTCCATGGTGATCTTCTACTACAGCGGCATCATGTACCCGGCCCTGGATACCCACCTCGGCCACGAGCTCATGATGGTCCACTTCCTGGCCGCCGGCTACCTCTTCGCCCAGTCGCTCATCGGCATCGACCCCGGCGTCAACCGGCTGCCCTACCCGATGCGGCTGCTCATGCTGCTGGTGACGATGACCTTCCACGCCTTCTTCGGCGTCTCGATCATCTCCTCCGAGGCGCTCATCGAACCCGACTGGTTCGGCAATATGGGCCACGGCTGGTTCCCGGCGCTGGAGGACCAGGCGCTCGGCGGTGAGATCACCTGGGGCATCGGCGAGTTCCCGACGCTGGCCCTGGCGATCATCGTCGCCGTGCAGTGGTCGCGCTCCTCCGACCGCGAGGCCAAGCGCCGCGACCGCTCCGAGGACCGCAGCGGCGATGCCGAGCTCAAGGCCTACAACGAGATGCTCGCCAACCTGCAGCGCGGCCCGCGCAGCTGAGTCGGACGCACCAGGGCGCTCGCGCGGCCGGCGCGGAATCGACATGATGCTTGACGACATGTGATGCAGATCTCATGATTGGGTGAGTCCTAACCGCAGTGACGAACAGCCCACGCTGCTGTGGCGCCGTTCCTCCTCACGCAAGGAGCACCATCATGAGTGCAGCACCACCCCAAGACACTACGAGCGTGCGCCGCAACCTCCAGCGCGTCGTCGCGGCCTCGATGGCCGGCACGATCGTCGAATGGTACGAATTCTTCCTCTACGCCTCAGCGGCCACCCTGGTCTTCAACGTCATCCTCTTCCCAGCCTCGGACAACCCGCTCGACGCGATCATCGCCGCGTTCGCCACCTATGCGATCGGCTTCATCTTCCGCCCGCTCGGCGGTGTCGTGTTCGGCCACTTCGGCGACAAGTACGGGCGCAAGAAACTGCTGCAGCTCTCCATCATCCTCGTCGGCGTCTCCACCTTCCTCATGGGCTGCCTGCCGACTTTCGACCAATGGGGCTACGCGGCCCCGATCATCCTCGTGCTGCTGCGCGCCGCCCAGGGATTCGCCGTCGGCGGCGAGTGGGGCGGAGCCGTCCTCCTCGTCGCCGAGCACTCACCCAACCACTCCCGCGGCTTCTGGGCCTCCTGGCCGCAGGCCGCAGTTCCGCTGGGCAACCTGCTGGCCACTGCGGTGCTCTTCGCCCTCTCTACCGCGCTCAGCGATGAGGCGTTCATCTCGTGGGGCTGGCGGGTGGCCTTCTGGCTGTCAGCTGTCATCGTCTTCATCGGCTACTACATCCGCACCCGCGTCTCTGACGCCCCGATCTTCGAAGAGGCCCAGCAGGAGGTCCACGAAGAGGACGCCGGCTACGGCGTCATCGAGGTCTTCAAGCGCTACCCGCGCGGTGTCTGCACCGCCATGGGCCTGCGCTTCATCGAGAACGTCATGTACTACGTCGTCGTGACCTTCTCGATCACCTACCTCAGCCAGCAGGTCGGCATCGAACGCGGCGAAATCCTCGGACTGCTGCTCGGCGCCCACGTCATCCACGCGGTCATCGTGCCGCTGATCGGTCGGCTGTGCGACATCCTCGGACGCAAGATCCCATATCTGCTCGGAATCCTGGCCACCGCAACCTGGGGCTTCTTCGCCTTCCCGATGTTCGACACCGGCCAGGGGCTGCCGATCTTCATTGCGATCGTCGTCGGGCTCATCTTCCACGGATTCATGTACGCCGGCCAGCCGGCGCTCATGGCCGAAATGTTCCCCACCCGCATGCGGTATTCGGGTGTGTCGCTGGGCTATCAGGTGACCGCGATCGTGGCCGGCTCCTTCGCCCCGATCATCGCCACCACCCTGCTGCGGGCCTTCGACTCCAGCATCCCGATTTCGATCTACCTCGCCATCGGAGCCGGCATCAGCCTCACCGCCTGGTTCTTCACGCGTGAGACCAACGGCATGGACCTGGCCGAGATCGACCGGATCGACAACGAACGCCGTGCCACAGAGTGGGCTGCCCGTGCCGGCTCGACCGGCCGGAAGTAGGCTGAGCGCATGGAGCACGATCCGAAGCAGAACGCTCAGCAGGAACTCTCCGGCCGCCGCGCGCTCGTCACCGGTGGCGGTTCGGGCCTCGGCAAGGCGATTGCGGCCCGGTTCGCCCGGATGGGCGCCGAGGTGACCGTCGCCGATGTCTCGGCCGAGGCCGCCGAGTCGGTCGCCGAGGAGATCGGCGGGAAGGCCTGGGTCGTCGACCTGTCCGACACGCAGGCACTCGACGGAGAGTCGATCGACACCGACATCCTCGTCAACAACGCCGGCATTCAGCGCATCCACCCGATCGAAGAGTTCCCGCTCGCTGAGTGGCAGCTCATCCAGAAGCTCATGCTCGAATCACCGTTCGTGCTGACGAAGGCTGTGCTGCCGGGGATGTACAAGCGCGGCTGGGGCCGCATCATCAACATCTCCTCGGTCCACGGGCTGCGCGCCTCGGCGTTCAAGAGCGCCTACGTCGCCGCCAAGCACGGGCTCATGGGCCTGACGAAGGCGACCGCACTGGAGGCCGGCAAGCACGGGGTGACCTGCAATGCGATCAACCCCGGCTATGTCATGACCCCGCTGGTCGAACAGCAGATCGCCGATCAGGCCGCCTCGCGCGGGATCTCCGAGGATGCCGTCCTCGACGAGGTGTTCCTCGCCCACTCGGCGCTGCCGCACCTCGCCCAGCCCGAGGACGTCGCCGCGATCGCCGCGCTGCTCGCCGGCGAGGGCGGCAAGGCGATCACCGGAGCCGCACACTCCGTCGACGGCGGCTGGTCCGCCGCCTGACCTGCACGTCCGCACCTGAGACGACACGAGAAGAAGGAGACCTCATGGCGACGATTGGATGGATCGGCCTGGGCAATATGGGCCTGCCGATGACGAAGAACCTCATCACAGCCGGGCACAGCGTGCGCGGATACGACCTGAGCGAAAGTGCCCGCAGTGCGGCCGAAGCCAACGGTGTGACCGCCTGCACCACCATCGCCGAGGCGGTGGCCGGTGCCGATGCCGTGTTCGGCATGCTGCCCAACGGGACGATCTCGAAGGAGGTGTTCTGCGGAGACGGCGGTGTGCTCGAATTCGCCGAACCCACCGCGCTGCTCATCGACTCCTCGACGATCGACGTCGCCTCGGCCCGGGAGATCCACGAGACGGCCCAGCAGGCCGGCTTCGCCTTCGTCGACGCCCCGGTCTCCGGCGGCATCTCCGGTGCCGCGGCGGCGACACTGACCTTCATGCTCGGCGGCGACCCAGCCGACACCGCCCGGGCGAAAGAGCTCGTCGAGCCGATGGCCGGCAACATCTTCGACTGCGGTGGGCCCGGCAACGGGCAGGCGGCGAAGATCGTCAACAACATGATGCTCACCGTCAGCCTGCAGGGCGCAGCCGAAGGTGCGGTGCTCGCCGACAAGCTCGGCCTCGACGCGCAGACGTTCTGGAACGTCGCCAGTGTCTCCTCCGGGGACTCGTGGCCGCTGCGCACCTGGTACCCGGTGCCCGGCATCGTCGAGACCGCCGCGTCCAACAACGGCTTCGAGGCGACCTTCTCCGCCGCGCTCGCCCACAAGGACGCAGGCCTGGCACAGGAGGCGGCCGCCGATGTCGGCGTCACGCTGCCGGGGGCGAAGGCGGCGTTCGAGAACCTGCAGAAGCTCATGGATGACGGCTACGCCGATATGGACTGCTCGCTCATCATCCGCAACATCGATCCGCAGGCACCCGGCGTCCCGCAGGAGTGAGCCTGCGCTCTTCGGCGCGTGTCCGTCAGGCCGGTGAACCGGTACATGCCGGTCAGGTCGGTGAACCGGTACGTGTCGGTCAGGTCGGTGAACCGGTACGTGTCGGTCAGGTCGGTGAACTTGCAGGCGGTCGCGCGCCGAAGACGCTCGATCCGATCCGCACGATCGTCGCACCCTCTTCGATGGCGAGGGCGAAGTCAGCGCTCATGCCCATCGACAGCTCCGTCGCACCCTCAGGCAGGGTCCCGTCGTCGATGAGCCGGTCGCGCAGCTGACGCAGATCGGCGTAGCTGGGGCGGATGACCTCGTCGCTCTCCCCGGGCAGCCCGATCGTCATGAGCCCGCGGATCCGCAGCCGGTCGAAAGAGGCCAGTGACTCGATGAACTCAGCCGCGGCCTCGGGAGCAGTGCCGAACTTCGAATCCTCACGCGAAGTGTTGACCTGGACGAGGATGTCGATCGAACGGTCGAGGACCTCCAGGCGGTTGTGCAGCTTCTCCGCCAGCGGCAGGTTGTCGACCGACTCGACACACGTGCACGAGTCGACGCGCAGCGTGTGATTGACTTTGTTGCGCTGCAGCGGCCCGATGAGGTGCGTCTCGTGCTCCAGATCAGCTAAGCCGTCGGCCTTGCCGGTCAGCTCCTGTACGCGGTTCTCGCCGATGAGCGTGAAACCGTGCTCGATCGCGACCCGGATCTTTTCCACCGGTTGCGTCTTCGTCGCCAGCATGATCCGCACATCCTCAGGTGTGCGTCCGGATCTCCGCGCCGCCTCGGCGGCCTGACCGGCCACCGCATCGAGACGGTCGCGGATCTTTTGAGCATGTTCGGAGGAGAGGGGCTCGGTGCTCATCGCGGCTGCATCGTTCATGACTCCATCATGGCACTTCTCCTCTCTGTCGTGGCCGCCGCCTCGGGTGCTGCTGACACATATGACAGCTGTACGGCAGGCAGGTGAGCCCCGGTGGCACAATGAGGGTATGACTGACGCTCCGCGCCTGCGCGCTCCTGAACTCACTGGCCGCCGCTGGATCAACACCGGCGGCACCGACCTCAGCCTCGCCGACCTGCGCGGCAAGGTCGTGCTGCTGGACTTCTGGACCTTCTGCTGCATCAACTGCCTGCACGTGCTCGACGAGCTGCGCCCGCTTGAGCAGAAATACGCCGATGAGCTCGTCATCATCGGCGTGCACTCCCCGAAGTTCGAGTTCGAGCGCACCGTCGAAGCCGTCGGCAAGGCCGTCGAGCGCTACCAGGTCGAGCACATCGTCCTCGACGACCCGGACCTTGAGACTTGGCAGGCGTATTCGGCCCGCGCTTGGCCGACACTCGCCCTCATCGACCCCGAAGGCAACCTCGTCGCTTCGATGTCCGGTGAAGGGCATGCCGCCGGGCTCGCCTCACTCATCGAGAACCTCATCGCAGAGCATTCCGCCAAGGGCACCCTGCGCCGCGGCGACGACCCCTATGTCCCGCCGGCACCAGTCGAGACCGACCTGTTCTACCCCGGCAAGCTCATCCGGCTCACCCCCGGCGAGCATGCCGGCAACCTGCTCGTCGCCGACTCCGGGCACCACTCACTCGTCGAATTCGACCCGACCGGCAGCACCATCCTGCGCCGCTACGGCTCCGGGAACCGCGGTCGGACTGACGGGCCGGCAGGGGCCGCCGAACTGAGCGAACCCGGTGGCTTAGCCGAACTCCCGGCCGAGCTGGCAGCTGAGGTCGGCTACCACGTCGTCATCGCCGACACCGTCAACCACCTGCTGCGCGGCCTCAACCTCGACACCGGTGAGATCTCGACGGTCGCCGGCACGGGTCAGCAGTACATGGTCGGTGCCGTCGACAATGTCACCGGCACCCACGGCGACACGGGCCGCTACGACGGCCCAGCCGATGCGATCAAGCTCTCCAGCCCCTGGGACGTCCACTACGCCGAGACCACCGGCGAGGTCGTCATCGCGATGGCCGGAAACCACACGATCTGGTCGTTCAACCCGCAGACCGGCACGATCCGGCTGCTGTCGGGCACGATGAACGAAGGACTCGTCGACGGGGACGCCGAAACCGCTTGGTACGCCCAGACCTCCGGCGTGGCAGCCGCTTCGGACGGCCGCGTGTGGCTGGCTGATTCCGAGACCTCGGCGCTGCGACTGCTTGACCCGGCCACCGGAGTGGTCGAGTCGAAGCTCGGGCAGGGCCTGTTCGACTTCGGGTTCCGCGACGGAGCCGCCGCCGAGGCGCGCCTGCAGCATCCGCTCGGCGTGACCGAACTGCCCGACGGGTCGGTGGCGATCGCCGACACCTACAACGGTGCGATCCGCCGCTACGAGCCCCGCACCGATGAGGTCACGACGTTGGCCCGCGGGCTCGACGAACCGTCTGACATCCTCGTCCTGCCCGGCAGCGACGGCGAGCAGCCGAGCCTGCTCGTCGCCGAATCGGCAGCCCACCGGCTCACCCGGGTCGCCATCCCAGCTGAAGCGCAGCATGTCGATGAAGGGGCGCAGCAGACCTCACGGCCGGCCACCGAGCTCGGCACCGGCACGCTGACCCTCACCGTCGGGTTCAGCGTGCCTGCCGGGCAGAAGCTCGACGACCGGTTCGGCGACCCGACCCACCTGCAGGTCTCGTCCACCCCGCCAGAGCTCATCACCGCTGGCGCCGGCGGCAGCGAGGGCCTGGAGCGCACCATTGAGATCGCCGACGGCATCGAATCCGGTGTCCTGCACATCACCGCCCGGGCCGCGGCCTGCGACGGGTCCGAGGACGGCGAGATCCCGCTGCACGCCGCCTGCCACCTCTACCAGCAGGACTGGGGCATCCCAGTGACCCTGAGCGCTGAGGGACCGCACGAGCTGCGCCTCGACCTGCGCGGCACGAACTGACAGACCGGCTCAGCTGACCGGCCGTCGCCGGTTCATCACCCGCCGAGTTCGGCTCCGCTGTTGGGCTCGACCCGCACCTCATCACCGGTGACGATCACCTCGGCACCGAGCGTGAACGGCACCTCCTCACGGAAGTCGAACTCGAACCCGGTGACGCTGTCACGGTAGGTGCCCGACACCTCGGCGACGGCAGGAGACCGCACGAGCGACAGCTGCGAACCGGAGCTGCGCAGGCTCACCTGCGGGTCCTCAAGCATCCGCCATGACACCTCGCCGACGATCTCGTTCTCTGTCTCATAGCCGAAGGTACAGCCGGTCGGCATGAGCGTCGTCGCCCTCACACAGCCAGCGAGGTGCTCCTCGATCTGGCGCTCGACCTCGGCGGTCAGCGCCGGGGTGGGGGTCGGCTGCAGGGCCACACCCAAGTCGTCGGAGCTGCTGGTGACCATCACCTGCTTAACCTCGGAGGTCAGGTACTCGGCATTGAAGCCGATGTTGTAGCCCATGGGGAACAGCACCGGCACCGGGCCGTCACCGGCCGGCACCTCGACCCCGTTGACATCGGCGGTGGCTGAGCCGCTGATCTGCAGGGACAGCTGCGGCCAGGAGTCGAAGACGATCGCCCAGCGCTCGAACAGCCCCCATGTCGCAGGCCCCTGCTGCAGGGTCAGATCCGTGGTGCGGGTGGCCGAACCGAGGTTGTAGCGGACACGGACGCGGGCGGTGTCGCCGTCGCGTTCGGTGTCGGAGATCTGCACGTGCTCGGGAACAGCCGGGGCACCGGCGAGCACCGCATCGGTCAGGGCGTTCTGCGGGGTGCGCTCGCTGTGCGATGGGGCTGCGAGCATCCCGAGCGCGGCGGCGGCATCCCCGTCGGCCAGGGCGGCGAAATAGGCGTCGACGGCCCGGGCGGGGGAGTAGACGGTGAGGTTGAGCAGCGGCACGGCAGCTGCGGTGAGCGCGATGATGAGCAGGCCGGCGATGAGCAGCGCGCGGGCGCGCCCGACCATTCGCCTCATCGCCTGTTCCCTCCGCTCTGCGTCGCCGGCCCGGTAGCCTGGGCGCGGCTAGTCCACCTCAACAGGATAGGCGTGCATGCGGGAGGTATCGACCTCGATATGCACCCGCGCGCCGACCCGCACGTTCGCCAGCGTCTCAGCGACGGTGGCACCGAGCCCGGGGTGCAGGACACCCCACTGCGGTGAGCACTCCGTGCCCGAGGCGGTGGGCTCCTCGACGTCGGAACCCGGACCGGGCTCCCGGTGAGGGGTGTCAGCCGGCAGTGAGCGGAAGTCGAGCACATCAGCGGTCATCGCCAGCCCCACCTCGGTGTCGGAGGGGGAGACGACGATCTGCAGACGCCCGCCGCGATCGCGGATGCCGACGATGAGCGCCTCGAAGACGGTCTCGGCGGTGAAGACGGGATCGAACTCGTCGAAGGACATCGTCGTCGCATCGGTGGGAATGGTGACGAAGACCTTGCCGTCGAGTTCGGTGCGGGCACGCACCTGGGAGTGCCCGATCGAGAGCCAGCCGCGGCGAGCCAGCCCGGAGAAGACGTTGACCCCGGCGAACGATGCCGCCAGGTTGCTGCGCGGGCTGCGCAGCATGGCCGCCAGCTCACCGGAATCGGCGACCTGGCCCTTCTCGACGACGACCGTCGTTCCCCCGGTGGTCGCGGCGTCGAGGAGGTCATTGCTGGCCAGGATGAGCCCGAGCCCGAACTCTTCGCACACTCCGAGCAGTCTTCCTCGCACACCTGCTCGAAGGTCACCGGGCAGGCCGGCGAAGGGGTTGTCCAGGATGGGCCATTGTGCGCCGCTGACGAGCGCTGCCGCCACGTGGAGGCGCACACGGGTGTCGGATCCGAGATCACCCAGGCGGGTGCGGCGCAGCCGGTCATAGGAGAGACCGAAGGCATCCAGGGCATGATCCGGATCAACCGGTTCGGGGCCACCCTGCTGAGGTGTTCCCGAACCGGCGACCCGGCGGAGGTAGGCGGTCACGCTGAGCCTGCGTGCCCCGTCAGGTGCCGGCACCACAGCGGTGCCGGGCAGCGCAGCCACCCTCTCAAGCACATGGGAGACGTCGCCCCGGTCGCCCATAACGACCAGGCGTCCCTTGGGGTCAAGCGGAGCGGAGACGAGCGGTCGCCCGGACACCTCGACTGTGTGGACAGCGAGGTGCCCGGACTCGCGCATCGTCACAGCAGCCTGCCTTCTGAACTCTCAGCTCAGATGTCGGCAGGTCCGTTGCCACCGGCGGTGCGGCGGCGGGTGATGACGACAGCGGCTGCGCCGATGACGAGCAGGCCTGCGCCCATCGCCAGTCCGGTCAGCTCAGCACCGGTGCGCGGCAGGTCCGTGCCACCGGAGGTGTCCTTCTTCGTGTCACCGGTCGTCTCATCGCCGACCGACGAGCCGTTGGTGATGACGGTGAAGCTGCCGTGCAGCGCCTGATCGCCGTCGGCTGCCGAGTCAGACGGGTGGACAGTGACGTTGTACTGGCCGAGCACCGGGGTGGTCACCGCGCGCACACGGAAGGCAGCCACGCCGTTGTCATCGGCGGTGACCTCCGTGGTGTACTGCTTGACCTTGCCCTGGGCGTGGTTGACGACCATGGTGACCTTCTGGCCGGGCTCGAAGTTCTCACCGATGATCTTGACGCCGTCCTTGCCGAAATCGGCAGAGGCGATCTCCAGCGGATCGATCGTGAGCTTCGGTTCAGCCTTCTTGTCATCCGATTCCGTCGGCTGGCCGGTGGGCACCGGCGACTTGCTCGGCGCGGTCGTCTCCGATGGGGTCTCAGAAGGCGTGGCGCTCGGGGTGTCGCTCGGGGTTGCCGACTCCGAGGGATCGCTGGTGGCAGACGGGCTGTCCGACGGGCTCGGGGTGCCTGTCGGGGTCGGCTCCTCGGTCGCGGCAGCGGTGACATCGAAGGTGGTCGTTGCGGCCTTCTCTGCACCCTCGGCCTTCACCTCGACGGTGTAGGTGCCGGGCTTGACGGCGATCTCGAGCGGAGCATCGCTGTCGCCGCTGGCCGGTGTGGCCAGGGCGTCGGCGGCAGGCGCGCCCTTGACGGTGAACGCGAGCTTGCCGTCCTTGTCGGTGGTGACCTCGGCCTCGGCAGTCTGCGGCGCCTCGCCGTTCTCAGCCGGCGCCTTGACGGTGACAGTGGTCTTGAGGTTGGCGGTGAATCCCTCGCCGGTGAACTCGATGTCCTTGTCCAGGAAGGCCTTCTCTTTGACCTCGGCAGCGCTGGCCTTGATCTCACCGATCTCCGGCTTCGGCTCCTCAGTCTGCTTCGGCTTCTTGGTTTCGGTGGGAGTCGCGGTCGGCGTCGTCGGATCAACCGTCGGTGTGGTGGGGTCCTGTGACGGGGTGGTCTCCTCCTCGGTCGGCGTCGGAGCCGGTGCGTCGGAATCGGAGACGACCTTGAAGGACACCTCAGTCGACTCGACCTTCGAGTCATTGCCGACCAGCTTGAGTTTGTACTCACCGAGCGGCACCTTGGCGTCGCCAGTGGTGGTGAAGTAGTACGATCCGTTGACTTCACCCTTGTCGTTGACGGTCAGTTTCTTCTCGGCCTTGTACTCGGTTCCGTCGGTTCCGGTGACGGTGACGCTCGCGGTCTTGTCACCGCTGAACCCGCTTCCGGAGAACTTGATGCCCTTGTCCTCGTCGGTGATGTCGGACTGCGTGACAGTCTCGGATTCGACAGTGGCTTCGGGCTTCTTCGTCTCGCCCTGCGAGGGCGGACTATCGGGCGCAGTGCTGGTGGACGCGACGGCTGGTACGGCAAACATGCCGGAAACCGCTACGGCGACTGCGGGGGCAAGCACAAGACTCTTGGAAGTCTTCACAGTTCGGCCTTTCGGTTGTGGAAGCTACGTCCACGCAGAAGGCGACGAAGTGCGTCCAGGGATGACCCTGGCATTCCCGGCTTCCTTTGGTCACAAAGGGGGAAGGCACCATCGGCGCGGGCGTAATGTCACAACCCACTGTAGAGCATCTGTCCAGCTCTCGGTGAGTTTTCTGTGAACCAGCCCGCTGGAAAGTGACGAAATCGTTGCCAAATCGCGATAGATTGGCAGGGTGACTCTGCTATCCGATCGTGACATCCGCGCCGAGATCGACGCCGGGAACGTGCGTCTGGACCCCTACGACCCGGAGATGATCCAGCCGGCGAGCATCGACGTGTGCCTCGACCGCTACTTCCGGCTCTTCGACAACCACAAGTACTCCGTCATCGATCCCTCCCAGGAGCAGCCGGAGCTCACCCGCTTCGTCGAAGTCGACCCCGAAGGCCCCTTCGTCCTGCATCCCGGGGAGTTCGTCCTCGCCTCGACGCTTGAGCTCATCTCCCTGCCGGACACCATCGCCGCCCGGCTCGAAGGCAAGTCCTCCCTCGGCCGCCTCGGCCTGCTGACCCACTCGACTGCTGGATTCATCGACCCCGGCTTCTCCGGTCACGTCACTTTGGAGCTGTCGAACGTCGCGACCCTGCCGATCACTCTGTGGCCGGGCATGAAGATCGGCCAGATGTGCTTCTTCGCCCTGTCCTCCCCAGCCGAGCACCCCTACGGCTCGGATGCCGCCCGCAAGAACCGCTACCAGGGTCAGCGCGGGCCCACCGCCTCGCGCGCGTTCATGAACTTCCACCGCGCGCCCATGACCGGCAACGGCCCAGACGACTGACACCACCGCCATGAGCGCACCAGCCACTCCCGACCCGCGCAGCCCCGAAGTCCTCGCCGGTGAGCACCTGCTCATCGTCGACGCCGGCCTGGAGGCCAGCGACGTCATCGCGCTGCTGTCGAACCTCTACCCGCGGCTGCCCGAACCCGAGGCGGTGGCACCGGCGACCAGCACCGCACCTGAGGTGCTGCGCTGGCGGATGACCCGCCACTCGGCCCTCAAAGGCCCGATCTACCTGCCGGCCGAGGCCCGCACCCGGCTGGGACTGCCCGACTGGGCCGATGTCGTCTTCGCCCTGTCCTGCCCCCGCGACCGCGAGGACGCCCCACCCCCGGAGTGGTACTCCGATGCCGACGGCCTCGAACGCCACTTCCCCGACGGCCTGCCCGAACGCGAAGAGGGCCGGTCACTGGCCGCGCTCATCGCCCTCGCCCGCCGCCTCCACGTCGCCGTGAGGCTCGCAGACGAGAACGGGCGCACCAACCGGATCATCACCCCGGATCCCGAATCCCACATCGACATCTTCGTCTACTCGCCCTACTGGCTGGCCCCTGACGTGCTGCTGGCCCGGCTGCGCGAACTCGAACCGAGCGCCGACCTGCCCGGCCCGCTGACCCCGGAGCAGGAGGCCCGGGTCAGTGAGCTCATCGGCGCCGGCATCGTCGACCCCGACGAACCCGTCGTGCTCGATGGCTATGAGGTCACCGTCAGCCTCGATGAGCTGGGCCCGGCCGCCGGCAGCATCGCGGTGCGCGTCAGCGTCGAGACCGCTATGCCGCGCATCGTCACCGAACACCTCGGCGAGACCGCCGTGTGCTACCACCTGACCTGGATCGACACCGACGACCGCCGCTACGACCGGCAGCCCGGCGCATGGCTGTCGAACCTGCGCCGCACCGCCGCCGTGAGGCTCGAGGAGATGGCCGCCTCCGTCATCTCCGGGACTGCCGGCATCGCCGCCGACGAAAGCGGTTTCCTCGTCACCGAGAACCAGCTGCGCGGCTGACAGGAGGATCTGACGTCGATGCTGACCAGCATCGATCCCCTCGCCGCTTTTCACCGGCATCGGCGGATATGCCAGAATAGAGGCGTGGACCGCTGGGGGTGAGGTGACAGCATGGCAGTGATGACGGGAGCTTTCTTCCTGGCTGCCGTCATCGCCCCGCTGTTCATCCGGTACCTCGGCCGCACCGGCTTCGCCGCGCTCGCACTCGTCCCCGCCGCTGGTCTCGCCCTGTCGCTGTCGCTCGCCCCGCTCATGCTCACCGGCGCCGAGGTGTGGGTTGAGTCCTATCGCTGGATCCCGGCGCTCGACATGTCGCTGGTGTTCCGGATGGACATGCTCTCGTGGATCTTCTCCCTGCTCGTCACCAGTGTCGGGGCGCTCGTCTTCCTCTACTGCGCGCGCTACTTCGATGCCGACGAGCTCAGGCTCGGCCGCTTCGCCGGGATTCTCATGGCGTTCGCCGGAACGATGTACGGGCTCATCGTCGCTGATGAGATGCTGCTGCTCTACATCTTCTGGGAGGGCACGACGATCTTCAGCTACCTGCTCATCGGCCAATACCACTCCCGGCAGCAGACGAGGCGTGCGGCCCTGCAGGCCCTCATCGTCACCACCGCCGGCGGGCTGTCGATGCTCATCGGCGTCATCCTCCTCGGCAACATCTTCGGCAGCGGCAAGCTCTCCTCGGCCGTCCAGCGCGGCTTCGAGCCCGGCTACCACGACGGCCTCGTAATCGCCGCGATCATCCTCATCCTCGTCGGCGCGGTCTCGAAGTCCGCGCTTGTGCCCTTCCACTTCTGGCTGCCCGGTGCCATGGCCGCCCCCACCCCCGTCAGCGCTTACCTGCACGCCGCTGCGATGGTCAAGGCCGGCATCTACCTCGTCATGCGCCTGGCACCGGGCTTCAGCGGCATGCCCGGCTGGCACCTGATGCTGCTGAGCCTCGGCATCGCCACGATGTTCATCGGGGCCTGGCAGGCCCTCAAGCAGCACGACCTCAAGCTGCTGCTGGCCTACGGCACCGTCTCGCAGCTGGGCTTCCTCACCATCGTCTCGGCCTTCGGCAGTCGCGACCTCACCACCGCAGCGCTTGCCCTGCTGCTGGCCCACAGCCTGTTCAAGGCCGCGCTGTTCCTCATCGTCGGCATCATCGACCACCATGCCGGCACTCGCGACCTGCGCAAGCTCTCCGGTTATGCGCGCTGCTCACCGCTGCTGTTCGCCCTCACCCTCATCTCTGCTGCCTCGATGGCCGGGCTGCCTCCGACGCTCGGCTTCGCTGCCAAGGAAGCCGTCTTCTCCACCCTGCTGGCCGACGGCTCCAAGGAAGGCGTCATCGCACTCATCGGCGTGACCGTCGGCTCGATCCTCACCGTCGCCTACTCCGCCCGGTTCGTCTGGGGCGCCTTCTCCGTCAAGCCCGGCGTCGAACCGGTCGACGCCGGATCCGACAGCCCGCTGCTCATCAGCTCCCCGGTGCTGCTGACCGCATTGACCCTGATCGGCGGCTTTGCCGCCTCGTCCGTTGACCGGCTCATCAGCCCCTGGACCAGCCAGCTGCCGGTGACCGGCAGCGGACAGCCCTACCATCTGGCGCTGTGGCACGGGCTGGAGCCGGCACTGCTGTTCAGCCTTCTCATCATCGGCCTGGGTCTTGTGCTGTTCGCCTTCCGCACCCGGGTCAGGTCCTTCCAGGCGGCGATGCCCGACGGACTCGACTTCCACCGCGGCTACCGCTGGACCGTCAGCTGGCTTGAGTCCTTCGCTGCCGGCGTCACCGCCCGCACTCAGCGCGGTTCGATGCCGTTCTACCAGGGCGTGATCTACCTGTTCGCGATCGTCACGATCGTCATCGCCCTCATCCTCAACGACACCTGGCCCGCCGAGGTCAGCTTCACCGACTCCTGGCTCCAGCTGCTCATCGCCAGCGCCCTGATCATCGGCGCGATCGCCGCAGCGACTGCGGACAAGCGCTTCGCCGCCGTCGTCGTCGTCGGCGTCACCGGCTATGGCATGACCGTGTTCTTCGCCCACCAGGGCGCACCCGACCTGGCACTGACCCAGGCGCTCGTCGAGACCATCACGATCGTCGTCTTCGTCCTCGTGCTGCGCCGCCTGCCGGCCCGCATCGGCCGCTCAGCCGGTCGCCTCTCACCCTCACTGCGGGCGCTCATCGGCGCCGGCTTCGGCATCACCATGATGGTGGTGGCCTTCGTTGCGTTCAGCGCCCGGGCCGACGCCTCGATCGGTGACATGTTCCCGCGCCTGGCCTACGAGATCGGCCACGGAACCAACGTCGTCAACGTCACCCTCGTCGACATCCGCGCCTGGGACACCCTCGGCGAACTCTCCGTCGTCGTCGCCGCGGCCACCGGCGTCGCAAGCTTCATCTTCGTCCGCAGCCGTGAAGGCACCTTGCAGCGCATCGACGCAAACCGGCCCAGCGTCTTCTCTCGCCTCTACCGTCCCGTCGAGGACGATCTCGCTCCGGCGTGGGCGCTGGCGGATGAGAAGGAGAGCTCCGAAGAGCGCCGCAGCGCCTGGCTGCTGGCTGGACGGACCCTGTCGCCGGCCAACCGATCGATCATGCTCGAAGTCATCGTCCGGCTCATCTTCCACGCTGTTGTCGTGTTCTCCGTCTATCTGCTCTTCGCCGGACACAATCTGCCCGGCGGCGGCTTCGCCGCAGGCCTCGTCGCCGGTCTGGCGCTGGCGCTGCGCTATCTGGCCGGTGGCCGCTACGAACTGGCAGAGGCCGCTCCGGTCGACGCCGGCAAGCTGCTGGGCCTCGGCCTGGTCTTCGCCGCCGGCACAGCGGTGGGTGGGCTCCTCTGGGGCAGCACCGTCTTCGACGCGGCATGGTTCGACGTCAAGATTCCCGTCATCGGGGAGATCCACCTCGGAACCTCGCTGCTGTTCGACATCGGCGTCTACCTCATCGTCATCGGCCTCATGCTCGACATCCTCCGCAGCCTCGGCGCCGAGGTCGACCGCCACCACGAAGTCGATGAGCGGCGGCTGGCCGAATCGCTGTCCACCGAACAGGCCCGACCGGACACCCAGCAGCTGCACACGCTGCTGGGCCGGATGGACGATGTCGACGTCGACGGCGGAGCATCGGGAGGACGACTGTGAGTCCCTCGATCGTCATGCTGCTGGCTATGGGCGTCATGTACGCCTGCGGCATCTACCTCATGCTCGACCGGTCCCTGACCCGCGTGCTGCTCGGCTTCATGCTCATGGGCAATGCGACCAACGTGCTCATCATGCTCACCGCCGGCCCACCCGGGCGCCCGCCGCTGACCGACGGGCAGAACCTCTCCGCCGCCGGCATGTCCGACCCGCTGCCGCATGCACTCATCCTCACCGCCATCGTCATCACCTTTGCGATGAGTGCGTTCCTGCTCGCGATGATCTACCGCTCCTGGCGACTGGTGCGCAATGAGAACCTCGAAGACGACATCGAGGACATCCGCATCGCCTTGGCCCAGGGCCGTGACAGCGCCGAGGAAGCCGGCACCAGCGGCGAATACGACGACACCGAATTCGGTGACGAAGCCCAGTCGCCGATCCCCGGTGCCCTCGACCTCGATGAGGAGGATGAGCGCTCATGAGTCTGGCCATGCTCATCCCTCTGCCTGTCCTGCTGCCGCTCATCGGCGCCGGCATCACCCTCATGCTCGCCGGCCGCGCGCGCGCTCAGGCGGCCATCACCATCATCACGCTGCTGGCCGTGCTCGCCATCGACGTCGTCCTGCTCATCGGCGTCGACGCCCGCGCCACCCAGGCATTGGCCGTCGGCGGCTGGGAGCTGCCCTTCGGCATCGCGCTCGTCGTCGACCGGGTCTCAGCGCTCATGCTCGTCATCTCAGCGATCGTGACCTTCGGCGTCCTCCTCTACGCCGTCGGCGAAGAGATGGCCGACACCTCAAACGAGACGCCGGTCAGCGTCTTCTATCCCGCCTACCTCATTCTGTGCGCCGGTGTGGCAGCAGCGTTCGTCACCGGCGACCTGTTCAACCTCTACGTCGGCTTCGAGATGCTGCTGGCGGCCTCGTATGTGCTGCTGACCCTCGGCTCGACCGGTGAGCGGATCCGGGCGGGCGTGACCTACATCGTCATCTCGCTGGTGTCCTCGATCATCTTCCTCTCGGCCATCGGCCTCATCTTCGCCGCGACCGGCACCGTCAACATGGCCCAGCTGTCCGAGCGGATCGGCCGGCTGCCGGAAGACGTCCAGCTGATTCTGCACATCATCCTGCTGCTGGGCTTCGGCATCAAAGCCGCGGTCTTCCCGCTGGCGTTCTGGCTGCCGGACTCCTATCCGACGGCCCCCGCCCCGGTCACCGCCGTATTCGCCGGGCTGCTGACGAAGGTCGGCATCTACGCGATCATCCGCACCGAAACCGTCATCTTCGCAGAATCCGACCTGCGCGTACCGCTGCTGGTCATCGGCGGGCTGACGATGATCGTCGGCATCCTCGGTGCGATCGCCCAGTCGGAGATCAAGCGGATGCTGTCCTTCACGCTCATCTCCCACATCGGCTACATGATCTTCGGCGTCGCCATGGGCACCGTCGAAGGACTGACTGCTGCGATCTTCTACACCCTGCACCACATTCTGGTGCAGACCGCGCTGTTCCTGGCCATCGGGCTTATCGAGCAGCGCGCCGGCTCCACCTCGATCCGCAAGCTCGGCGGACTCGGTGTGCTCGCTCCCTGGATCAGCCTGCTGTTCTTCATTCCCGCTCTCAACCTCGCCGGCATCCCGCCCTTCTCCGGGTTCATTGGCAAGGTCGCGCTCTTCACCGCCGGCTTCGACACGCGCGATTGGCTCATCTTCGTGCTCATTGGCGCGGGCACGCTCACCAGCCTGCTGACCCTCTACGTCATCGGCAAGACCTGGAACCTCGGTTTCTGGCGCGACCCCGACGACGTCGAAGAGCCCACCGAGGAACTCGTCACCGAATTCAAGGAACGCCGCGCGGCCCTGGCCGACGGCCGCCGCTGGACCTCCTCCATCACCTCGGATCCGACAATGGTCTTTGCCACCACCCTCATCGTCGCCGTCAGCGTCTCGCTCACGCTCATCGCCGGCCCCCTGTGGGACGTCTCGTCCCGGGCAGCGGAGAACCTGCGCGGACCCAACACCTACATCACCTCTGTGCTCGATCTGCGAGGTGACCGATGAGTCCCCAGCGGATCCTCTCTGCAGAGCGCAAACCCACCTTGGGCCAGCGGCTTCGCTGGTTCTTCCGCCTGCCCAGTCGGGAGCACTGGCTGCTGCTCGCCGGTCTCATCGCCCTATGGGTGATGCTGTGGGACGATGTCAGCGTGCTGACGGTCGGCACCGGGCTTATCATCGCCTGGACAGTCAGCCGCATCTTCTATCTGCCGCCGGTGGAGTTCTCCGGTCGCATGAACGTCTGGTACGTCATCGTGTTCATCGCCTGGTTCACCTGGTCGATGGTCAAAGCCTCGATCGAAGTGGCGTGGCTGTCGGTGCGCCCGGCGAAGGTGCGCGCCGGCAGTCTCGTCGCCATCGACCTGCACACCCGCTCCGACCTGCTCATCACGCTCGTCGCGCTCGTCGCCGGACTCATCCCCGGTTCCTTCGCCACGGAGATCAACCGAGCCCGGTCGACGATCTACCTGCATGTGCTCAACTGCGCAAGCGATGAGGACGTCGAAGAGGCCAGAGCCCTGGCCTACCGCATCGAATACCATCTCGTGCGCGCCATCGGCTCCGCCCACGACATCGCGATCCTCAACGACTGGCGGCAGGAGAACGGACAGCGGCCGGTGCTCGAACACCTGTCGATCTCCCAGCGGAGGAGGAAGCGCCCATGACGATCGTCGCCGTCATCGCCGGTCTGCTCTTCGCAGCCGCTTTTTACATCACCGTCACCCGCATGATCAAGGGGCCTTCGATCCTCGACCGGATGATCTCCACCGACGTGCTGCTGGCCACCATGCTGTGCGGATTCGGCGGCTTCATCGTGGTCACCGGCCGCACAGACCTGCTGCCGGTCATGCTCGCGCTCGCCTCCCTCGGCTTCGCCGGCTCGGTCGCGGTGTCCCGCTACGTCAGCCGCTCGGAGTCCCGCACCCCGGTCATCGGTGAGTCCCGCGGCACCGCCAAGGCCCACGAGCGTGCGCTGTCGGAATCGAATGTTCCCGGCCGGCACCAGGTCGGTCCGCTGTTCGCCTCCGACGCCGAGGCGGTGGTCGAGCACTCCGCCGCCGAAGCCCTTGCAGACGGCGACGTCGGCGAGGACGTCGTGGAGCTGCACGATCCGGCAGTCGATGCTGACGAGTCGAACGGAGATGAGAATGATCGCTGACATCCTCTCCGGAGCCCTCCTCATCGGCAGCGCAGCGCTGTCGCTGGCCGCATCCATCGGGCTGCTGCGCTTCCCCGATCTCATGAGCCGTCTGCACGCAGGATCCAAGCCGCAGATCCTCGGGCTCATCCTGATGATGGTCGCCATCAGCATCCAGCAGTTCCACTGGGGCGTCATCACCACCCTGCTGCTCATCGTCACCCTGCAGATGGTCACCACCCCGGTCGGCACCCACATGGTCGGCCGCGCCGGCTACCGCACCAAGCACCTGCGCCGCTCGATGCTCTATCGCGATGAGCTCTCCGATGCCGTGGCGCTGGCTGAGGAGCGCGACGCAATCGAGCACGAACGCCGGCAAGACGGCTAAAGTTCGGGATAACAGCAAATCTGAGCCAAGCGAAGGATCTCCATGACTGCGCAGCCCGGTGTCGACAACCGTCCTGTTGTCGTCCTCGCCGACGACGAACCCGATGTGCTCGGTGCCGTCGCCCCGTTCCTGGAACGCTCCGGCCTGCGGGTCATCACCGCACCCGACGGCAAACTGGCCCTTGACGAGATCCGCCGGCACAAACCCGACGTCTGCGTCCTCGACGTGCTCATGCCCGGCGCTGACGGCCGCGAAGTGCTGCGCACCCTGCGCCGCGAGGAGAACTGGGTGCCGGTGCTGCTGCTCACCCAGGTCGGCGAAGCCGTCGAACGCGCCATGGCACTCGAAGAGGGTGCTGACGACTACCTGAACAAGCCCTTCGACCCGCACGAACTCGTCGCCCGCATCCGCGCGGTGCTGCGCCGCACCCGTCACGACGGCCCGCCGCTGGCCACCGCCCCGGTGCTCGTGTCGACCTTCGGGCTGCGCTTGGACCGCACCTCGCGGCGCGTGTGGCTCGGCGACCGCGAGCTCGTCATCACGCCCAAGGGCGTGACACTGCTCGAATACCTCATGGTCCACCGCGACGAGCTCATCGAACGCCAGCGCCTGCTCGAGGTGCTGTGGGGCTTCGACGACGCCGTCGGCACCCGTGCGGTCGACTCCCGGGTCGCCGAGCTGCGCCGCGTCCTCGGCGAGGACGCCTCGAACCCGCGCTGGATCGGTACCGTGCAGGGCCGCGGTTACCGGTTCGTCGCCGAGGTCACCGGCGCTGAGAACGCGAGACCGTGATGAACCAGTTCCTCATCTTAGAGATCCGCATCTGGCTGCTGCTCATCCTGGTGCTGCTCCTCCTCGGCCTGCTCGCAGGCGCGTTCTTCTACCTGCGCCACCTGCTGCGCAAACGCGAAGCCGCCCTGCGGGCTGAGGAGCGGGCTCGGGCCGAACACGAAGCACTGGCCAACCGCAACCGGATGCTCATCCGCCTCGACCACGAACTGAAGAACCCGCTGACGGCACTGCGCACCTCGGCGGCGACGATCCGCGAACTCGTCACCGAACCGGTTGCCTCATCCAGTGAGATCGAACCGGTCGCCCGGCAGATCGACACCTCCTCCCGCCGTGTGGCCCGCCTGCTGGCCGATCTGCGCAAGCTCGCCGACATCGAATCCCGCGAGATCCACTACCAGCGGGTGAATATGGATCAGCTCATCCACCAGGCCGTCGAAGACGCCCGCACCGCACCCGGTGCCGAGGACCGGATGATCATCGCCACCGTCGCCCGCGCCCCCTGGCGGCTGCCCGATGTGGCTGGTGAAGAGGACCTGCTGATGTCAGCGATCATGAACCTGCTCGGCAACGCCATCAAATACTCCACCGACACCGACGTCATCGAGCTGCGCGCCAATGAGCAGGTCATCAACCAGCACCGCTGGATCGTCATCGAAGTCGCCGACACCGGCATGGGCATCCCCGCAGCCGAACAGGCCACCGTCTGGGACGAGCTCAGCCGCGGCCAACAGGTCCGCGCCGTCGCCGGCTCCGGCATGGGGCTCTCGCTCGTGCGCTCGATCATCAGCCGCCACGGCGGTTCGGTCTCCCTGCTGAGCCAAGAGGGCCAGGGCACCTCGGTCCGCCTCGTGCTGCCGGTGCTCGGCGAAGCACAGCAGCCGGTCGCCCCGCAGGACTACGACGGTGCGGCAGCCGTGGCCGGCTCCCGGCCGGTCGAACCGGTCAACGCCAACAAGGCCGGCCGCGCCGACCAGTCCTTCCGCCCGCCCCGCGCCCCATCCGAGGCCGAACTCGGCCGGATGCTCGGCACCCCGCGCCGCGGATCGAAGCGCCGCCTGCAGAAGGTCGACGGCCAATGGCACGACACCGCCACCGGTGAGACGCTGGGCAACAACGGCCAGCAGCAGCCGATGCCCGGCAGCCAGCCAGGTCCCTACGGCCCGCCGCCACAGCAGGGGATGCCGCCCCAGCAGCCCGGCCGACAGCGCTCGCCGTTCGCCCCGCCGCGGCCTGCGCAGCAGCCCGTCGGATCCCAGCCGGTCGGATCCCCGCCACCGCAGACCCACGCCCCGCAGCAGCCGCAGACCGGGCAGCAGCCGCAGACCGGTCCCGGCCCGCAGCAGCATGGCTCGGGCCCGCAGCCGCGGTACGGCTCAGGCCCGCAGCAGCACGGCTCCGGCTCACCGCAGCCGCCCGCCCACTGACACCCGCTCGCCCCACGACACTGGAGACGCCGTGAGAACACACCGCACACCTCGGGCCCGGCACCGCCGCCCCCTGCGTGCGCTCGCCGCAGCGAGCGCAGTGGCGGTGCTGCTCTCCGGCTGCGGGCTGGTGGGCATCCGCACCTCCGATGAGCCCGGCGGGCCGCTGGGCATCGCCGTCGCCCCGACCCAGGGACCCGCACCCGAACCGACCGAGACCGGCCCGCAGATCCCCGAGGGCTGGAAGATGCACCGGGCGGATTTCGCCGGCGAGTGCGCCTCCCGGCTCGAGGTCGCGCTGCCGCCGAATGCCAAACCGGTGCCGGGCTCTGAGCGCGGCAGGTACATCTTCTACACCTTCGGGTCCCCCGATGAGCAGATGACGATGCACATCACCTGCGAGGAGAGTTTCCGGCAGTCGCCGCAGGAGGAGCTGCAGTTCAAGAAGGAATACGAGTTCGACTACGGCGACACCAACGGCAAGAAGCTCGCCGACCGCGACATCCGGGTCAAGAACGGCGCCGGCTGGGCGTACAAGTCCGAACTCGGCGCCTCAGCGATCCAGTTCATCGGCACCGACGCGGAATCAGGGTACGGGTTCACCGTCCACGCCTCGCATCAGGCTGAGGGCCGGATGGAGACCGTCAGCGTCAACACCGCAGCAGGTGACGGGAATCCGGCCTCTGTTGAGACGGCTGAGAAGATCGTCCAGCACGTCTTCCTCGAACATGAACAGCTCATCATCCCCGACTGGCAGTAACCGCCTTCGAGGATGTGGGTCTGAACTTCGGCCTGAGCCTCAGTCCCGTTCGCGGATCGCCGTCAGCCCTGCCGCCAGCGCGGCCTGGTAGGTGAAGATGTCGCCGGCGAGCGAGATGACCGAATAACCGCGTTCCAATGCTGCGGCGCTCAGCTGCTCGGAGGTGGAGAAGATCCCAGCGGCCGTGCCGGTCTCCTGCGCCGCCTGTGCCACCGTGTCGAGGGCGGAGAGGAACGCAGAGGACGTGAAGTCCCCGGGCCTGCCGAGGTTCGTCGACAAGTCCAGTGGGCCGACGAAAAGCACATCGACACCCTCGACCGCGCCGATCTCCTCGGCAGCTTCGACCGCAGCCGGGGTCTCGATCTGCGGCAAAAACATCACCGACTCATTCGCCGCCGCCTGCTTGTCCGCCGGAGCGCCGGGGGAGTAGAGGTCGTGGGCGATGCCGAAGGCGCTGCCGCGCCGGCCGGCCGGCGGGAAGTGCATCCACGCGGCGATCTCCGCGGCCTGCTCAGCCGTGTCGACATAAGGCATCATGATCCCCTCGGCCCCGGCATCGAGCGCGGTGGAGACGAGATGCTGGCTGTGCCCGGCGACCCGGACGAAGGAGGCGATGTCTTCGCGGCGGGACACGGCGAGGGCCGGGCGGATCGCATCGAGTGACCAGCCGGTGTGCTCGAGATCGTAGAGCACCCAGTCCGCTCCGGCCCGAGCGCAGATCGCCCCGATGCCCGGGGTGGCGAATTCGAGGATGAAGGTTCCCAGCGCTGTCTTGCCCGAGGCGAGGCGCTCACGCACATGTGCGGTCGTCATGACCTCAGCGTATCCGCCGCGATCAGGGGAGCATATGCGTGTGCCACGATGTGAATTCTGAGCATTTCCCCCCACCGCACTCCCGGCCAACGCTGGTAGCGTTTCGCCCATGACTCTTTCCGACACTCCCGCATCCCCGGGCATCAGCATCGACGCGCTGCTCGACGCCCACCGCCTCAACGGCCTGGCCGCCAACCCCACCGGCGGTGCCGTCGCCCTCGTGCAGACGGTCCAGCAGGCTCCCGCCGCCGAGGCGGAGGAGACCGACGAGACCGCAGGCCGCGACGACGCGGCTGGCGATCCGGCCGCCGGTGACTACCTCACCGCCCTCTACTCCGTCGACGAGGCGCCTGTGCGGCTGACATCGCCGCTCGCCTCAGCCGGAGCCGCCAGCGTCGACGATGACGGCAATGTGTGGTTCATCGCCAAGCGCGCCAACACCGCCGACGACGCAGCCGAAGACGCCAGCCTGTGGAAGCTGCCTGCCCGCGGCGAGGCCATCCAGATGGCCACCCGCCCCGGCGGCTTCTCCTCCGTGGCCGTGCGCGGTGCAACCGTGCTGGCTACCGGCCCGATCGTCCCCGGCGCTGAGGATGAGAAGACCCACGCCGAGCTGTACGGCAAGCGCAAGGCCCACAAGATCACCGGCATCCTGCACGACTCCTTCCCCATCCGCCGCTGGGACACCGACCTCGGACCCGACCGCGACGGCCTGCTCATCGCCGACCTCGGCGACATCGCCGATGACGGGACGCTTTCCTTCCGGCACGGACCGGTGCCCGCTGGCCGGATCACCGGGGTCGAACTGGCCGCCGACGGCAGGCGTGCCATTCTCGACGTGCGGCATCTGGAGGCCAAGACGACCGATGTCACCGACATCTGGCTCGTCGACATCGCCTCCGGTGAGACCAGCGTGCTGCTGCGCTCAGCACACCCGACCGACTACACCGCAGAAGCGCTCAGCCCCGATAACCGGTTCGTCGTGGTGAGCGAAGAGTCCGCGTGGACCCCGGAGTCGAACCTGCAGATGCGGCCGCTGCTCGTCGAACTCGCCACCGGCACCACCCGCCGGCTGTGGCCTGAGGGCGACCAGTGGTACTCCATCACCTGGCTCGATGACACCACACTGCTGGCGACCTCGGACTACCGCGGCCGCGGAGCCGTGTGGATCGGCGGACTCGATGACGCCGAACCTCGCCTGCTGGCAGGCGGGGACGATCAGCCGTACCACTACAGCAATCTCGTCACCACGCCCGAGGGGGTGCTCGCGATCCGCTCCTCGGTCGCCGAAGCCCCGCATCTCGTGTCTATCGACACCGCGACCGGCGACGTCGCGGTGCGCACCAACGCTGCCGATGACCTGAAACCTGCCGGCCGGCTCGAAGAGGTCACCACGACCGCCGCCGACGGCACCGAGATCCGCGCCTGGCTCGCCCTGCCAGCCACCGCCTCGGGAACGGCAACCACTGCCTCGGGAACGGGGGCCAGCGCACCCTACCCGCTGGCCGTGTTCGTCCACGGCGGGCCGTGGGGGTCCTGGAACTCCTGGACCTACCGCTGGAACCCGTGGCCCTTCGTCGCAGCCGGCTATGCGGTGCTCATGCCGGACCCGGCGATCTCGACCGGATACGGGCAGGCCTTCATCGACCGCGGCCAGCAGGAGCTCGGCGGCGCCCCCTTCGACGACGTCATGGCACTGACCGACGCGACGATCGCCCGCGACGACATCGACGAGACCCGGCAGGCGCTCGCCGGCGGCTCCTACGGCGGGTATCTCGCCAACTGGGTCGCCGGTCACACCGCAGACCGGTTCCGCTGCATCGTCACCCACGCCTCCCTGTGGGACGTCACCACGATGGGTGCGACGACCGACAACGGCTCATGGGCGCTGGCGATGGCCGAGCAGGCGCAGACGTACTCGCCGCACCTGTATGTGCGCGACATCGAGGTGCCGGTGCTCGTCATCCACGGCGACAAGGACTACCGGGTGCCGATCGGGCAGGGCCAGCAGCTGTGGTTCGACCTGCTGACCTTCTCCAAGACCCCGCTCGATGCCAACGGCCAGACCCAGCACCGGTTCCTGTACTACCCGAATGAGAACCACTGGATCCTCGGACGCGGCAACGCCCGCCAGTGGTACCGGGAGTTCATCGCCTTCCTCGACCAGCACGTGACCGGCGCATGAGCGCCGGACCGCAGACTGCCATGACGACCAGCCCCGCTCCCGAACCCCAGCGCACGACCCACCGCCGGCGCGCATACGCCGGCGCGTGGGCGGTGCACCTGTTCACCCTCTCCGGGTTCCTGTGGGCGCTGCTGGCGATGCTCGCCCTGCTCGACGGGCATATCGGCTGGATGTGGCTGTGGCTGGGCATCGCCGCGCTCATCGACGGTGTCGACGGGTTCCTCGCTCGCAAAGCCCGCGTCAAGGAGATCGCCCCGTGGTTCGACGGTACCGTCGTCGACATCGTCGTCGACTACCTGACGTGGACGTTCATCCCGGTGCTGTTCATGCTCATGCACCTGCCGCTGGGTCCCAAGCCGGTGGCGATCGGGCTGGCGGTGCTCATCCTCGTGTCCTCGATGTTCTGCTACGCCAATGAGAACTGGAAGTCGACCGACTACTACTTCATCGGCTTCCCGGCAGCCTGGAACGTCATCGCGGTGATGCTCTATGTGCTGGCCCTGCCGGCATCGCTCACCATCGCCGCGGTGCTCGTGTTCGTCGTGCTCACCCTCGTGCCGACGCATTACACGCACCCGTTCCGGGTCGAACGGTTCATGGCGCTCAACATCATCTCGGTGCTCGTGTGGATGGGGGCGACCGCCTGGATGGTCGCGATCTACCCTGCGCGCCCGGTGTGGCTGCTCGCAGCGTTCTGGCTCTCCGGCGGCTGGTTCGCCGCCACCTGCATCCTGCGCGATATCCGCGGCCGCAGCGCCCGCAGCACCGCCGAGGCCGTCGAGTAGCTAGAACCGTTCGGAGAGGCCCTTCCGCGTCGGCGCGCGGCCGCCGAGTCGCCATTTGACGATCCGGTTACGCTGCCAGCGGGAGGCCTCGAGCAGGCAGGTGAAGACGATGAGGCCTGCGACGATGAGGATGACGTAGAGCGGGTACTGATCGCCCTTGAGCCAGAAGTACACGTACGGGGCGGTGAAGGTGATGATGGCGACGATCGTGCCGAGCAGCCGGGTGATCCGCTGCCGCCCGGCGACCATCGCGATGACACCCCACGTGTACGGGATCGCGGTGACGAGGTCGATCGTCCACAGCACCCACAGCTGACCCTTGAACTGGGAGACGAACGACACCGGCAGCGCCCGCAGCGCTGAGTACACCAGCACCACGAAATAGGCGATGACCTTCGGGCTGCGGAAGAACCGGCGCGGCCAGGACCGTTCGATGATCGGGGCGGCGGTGCGGCGCAATGCCGCCAGGCTGCGGCGGGTCAGGGTCAGCGCATCGGTGCCGGTGCCGGCAGCCCGGACGAACGCCTGCTGGGCAGGTGAGCCGTCCGCCCATGTGCGCACCCAGTTCTCGGGGTTGAGGGCGACCGGCACGCACCCGTTGTCACCGGCCCCAGCGACATGGAGGACGTTCGCCCCGAAGGCCTCCTGCAGCCGGGCGACCTGCCCGGCGTCGATCGAAGCCAGCCACAGCAGCTGGCGGCGCTGCAGTGCCTGCCGCAGGGCAGCGGCCAGCGTGGTGGCCAGCGGGTCGTCAGCGGCGATCGCCTCGGCGGTCAGCGTGCTGGCGGAGATCTCGGACAGCTGCGGGACCTCGATCGCGTTGGCTGGGGTGAGGTCGCCGAGGCGGTCGGCACCGGAGATCTCGATGAGGGTGGCGGCGTCCATCTCGAAGCGCCGGCACAGCGGCAGGTCGGCTGCGCTGTAGGAGGCGATGAGCTGAAACCAGGGGGATCGGGTCACGTGTGGAATTCTCGCATGCGGCCGGTGGCGGGCCTTTCAGCAATTCTGCGGCCAGGGTCTCTCAGAGCCACCCGGCCCGCTTGAACAGCCAGAACAGGAACCCGGAGCCGGCGACCATGAGCCCGAGCGCGAACGGATAGCCGAAGATCCAGTGCAGTTCGGGCATCGTGTCGAAGTTCATGCCGTAGGTGCCGGCGACCAGTGACGGGAAGAAGAGGATGCCGGCCCAGCCGGAGATCTTCTTCATCTGCTCGTTCTGCTGGATCGACAGTTCGTTCATTCGCCGCATGTCCTCGTTCTGCGCCTCGGAGATGAGCGTGGAGTTGAAGGTGAACAGCTCGCGCAGGACGCTGCGCAGCCGTTCGACGCGCTCGTTGACGCTGTGGATGTGGTCAGCGACGTCGCGCAGGCCGCGCTGCAGTTCGGCCGGCACGGTGTGCACGACAAGCGAGTCGAATAGCGTGTCGATGACCCCTTCGAGCGGTTTGACCGCCCGGTCGAGCTCGATGAGCTCGCGGGAGAGGTGGTAGATGTCCTGCGACTGCGCCGGGGTGCCGGTGAAGATCCGCTCTTCGAGGTCATCGGTCTGGTCTTCGAGGATCGCCACGACCGGCAGGTAGTTGTCGACGATGCGGTCCATGACGCGGTAGAGCGCCGAGAACTGCGGGAACCCGGAGAACCGGGTGTCGGATTCGAAGACCTCGCGGACGTTCTGCGTATCGAGCAGCGTGCCGTGCCGGATGACGATGATGAACCGGGCGCCGAGGAAGATGTGGATCTCACCGACCTTGATGTCGACCGACTGGGCCTCCGCCGGCTCGCTGGCACCGGAACCGTCGGCACCGCCTGTATCCCTGGCACCCCCGGCTGCGGCACCGGTCTGCGCATCGGTCAGCCCGGCCGGGGCCTGCGGCCGGTTGCGGCGGATGACCGCCGGGCGCAGCACGACGAATTCGGTGGAGCCGTAGCGTTCGTACTTCGGCCGCTGATGGGCTTCGATCGCGTCCTCGATGGCCAGCGGGTGCAGGGAGAACGCCTCGGCCAGCTCGGTGAGGTCCTCATGGGTCGGCCGGTACATGTCGATCCACAGGAACGGCCGCTCCTCATCGGATTCCTCGGCCGCGGCCAATGCCCGGGCGGCCTCGCGGATCGAGGTCATCGAGGCGACCTCGACGTGATCGGAGTAGAGGACGAAATTGTCGTCGCGCCGGTGTCCCAGATGTTCGGAGGCGAACCGGTAGGTGTAGCGCAGATCGGCCATCGTCCCTCCTTGGTGTGCGTGCGCGGTGACTATGCTTGAAGCCATGGACGCACTCATGCTCATGAACACCGCCGGCAGCGGCGACGCCCTGTCTGAGATCTCTGCACAGCTTACCGAAGTTCTCAACCGGGCACGTGTGGCTGACGGCGTGGTCGCTTATCTGCGTGCTCCCGCGCCCGAGGCGGGGGCCGGTTCGGGTGCGGATGCAGACTCCCCGGCCGGTGGCCTCGGGCAGACCGAGGATGATCTGGCGCTCAGTTCAGAGGTCGCCGATGCCTTCGACGGCATCGACGACCTGGCAGCCGGGCTGCATGACCTGGCGATCGACCGGCTCATCATCGGAGGGATCGATGTCGACCGGTCGGTCTATCACACCGCGATGGCCGGGCTGGCGTGCAACTTCGACGTCGTCGTGCTCAAAGACGGCGTCATCGCAGCCGATGGCCAGCCGGTTGACTGGGCGGACGCGGCAGCCGGCGACGGCGCGGTGCTTTCGGATGCCGCGCAGACGTGGCTGCGGATGTGATCAGCCCTGCCGTGCCTTCAGGCGCGGGTTCTTCTTGTTGATTACATAGGTCTTGCCCTTGCGGCGCACGACCTGGGAGCCGGGCTGGTTCTTCAGGGAGCGAAGCGAATTGCGGACCTCCATGATGGTGCCTTTCTGTAGCTGATTCTTCCGTGCTGACTGTTCGGTGCTGGTGGTTCAGTGCTGGGACAGGTGGTCGGGCAGCGCCGGCTGGGAGCGCACCGCCTCAGCCAGCAGGCCCGCCCAGTCCTGGGCGTACTCGCGTGGGGCGGTGAGCGCGATGCGCGAGCACCGGTCTCCGTGGTGCGGATGCCAGTGGCACAGCGCGTCGATGACCTGCGGATCTGAGCTGTGATGGCAGGCGAGCACCCCTGATGGTGAGGAGAACGCCGGGGCGAACCACTGGCCGTCCTCCTCCATCCACACCTGTGAGCCGATCCCGCACACCCGCACGCGGGTCTCGGGCCTGGAGTCGACCCACACGGTGCCGCGGATCCGGCAGGCCCCGGCGGCCGCCTCGGGCAGCAGCCGGCAGAAGCGCTCAGCATCCAGCTGTCCGTGAGCGGACACGACCCGGGTGACGAAGTGCGTACCCTCCCCGGTCAGGCCCACCCGCATGGGGCCGGCGGCGGGGGCGGGCAGGAACTCGGCGGCAGGCCCGAAGGCCGGGCAGCCGAGGTGGATGAGCAGCTCCCGGGTGCGCTCACCCAGGACGTGCCGGGCGGTGAGCACGCTGGCGTGCTCGACGGCGACAGCGGCGAGTTCGGCGTGACCGGTGAGTGCACAGTCAGCCGACTCCTCCAGCCCGTCGGTCGACCACAGCAGGTCCTCGAGGCCATCGAGGCTGCCGTGCAGCACCGTCCGCCCGATGCGCACATCCTCGAGGTGGCTGGTCAGAGTTGAGCGCAAGCGGCCGATGTGCAGCCACCACGGGATGATGACCTCGAACACCTCGGTCGTGTGGGAGAGCCGCTCGAGCACCTCGACAAGCTCATGGGCGAGCGCGCACACCGTGCACGCACGCGGCTCGGTGCCCTCCGCCTCGGGACCGGAGAGCGCCGGACCCCAGTCGCGGGTGTCGACGACATACCCACGGTGGCGCGGCAGCCGCACCCGCACCGGGGCATGCCCGGGCTGCGGCGGCAGCTGATGGTGAACGTTGACGAGCATGACCGACACAGTAGGCGCCGGGTGCTCGTAAGCACTAATGGCAATAGGCTCATGCGTCCGCGCCGAGCCGGTGAGGTCAGCAGCAGCGGCGGGACCGCGGGATGAGACGCGCCTGCCCCGCATCGGGCAGATGCGGGGCAGGCGTCGTATTGGTGCCGGGCGTCAGTCAGCTCAGCTGAGAACTCAGCTCAGCTTGCCGGCCTTCCAGTCCTCGGCGAAGTCCGGGTTGTCCTCGAGCCATTCGGCCACGGCCTCCTCGAGGTTCTCGCCGCCGTAGTTCTCATCGGAGAACATGACGTTCTCCAGGCTGGCGAGGTTCTCGTCATCGAGGACGAGGTTCTGCAGCAGCTGCGCGGCCTTCGGGTTGTCCTCGGCGAAGCCGTCACGGGCGAAATTGTAGATCACTTCAGCTCCGCCCATGGCTCCCTCGGGGTCTTCGAGGTCGCGGACCGGGAAGGCGTCGTAGGCCCAGTGCGGGCGCCACAGGGTCACGGCGACGTTGTCACCGGCGTCGGTGGCCTTCTTCAGCTGTGCGAGCATCGCAGGCGTTGAGGAGATCTTGAAGTCGAGGTTGTCCAGACCGTAGGTCGGGATGGCCTCGTTCTCCGTCGTGGAGGTCAGGCCGGCGCCGGGCTCGATGCCGTAGAGGGTGTTGCCGTACTCGTTGCCCATGTCCTTGAGGTCGGCGATGGACTGCGCCGGGGAGTCCTCGTTGACGGCGATGGTGAGCTTAGCGTTGTTGTACCAGCAGCCGTGGACCTCCATCTTGTCGCCGAATTCCTCGATGTAGTCCTTGTGCGTCAGCGGCATCCAGCCGTCGAGGACGACGTCGATGTCGCCGTTGGCGACACCGGTGAAGCCGGGCCCGGCCTGGAAGCTCTCGATGTCGACGGAGTAGCCGTCCTCTTCGAGGACAGCCTTCGTCAGGTGGGCTGCGGCGAAGGACTCGTCCCAGCCGTCGAACGCACCGAGGGTGATGTCGGTGTTGTCGTCTGCTTCGGTGTCGGTGACGTCCTTGGCAGTGGCACCGGGGTCGCAGTTCTCCCAGTCGCGATCCGGGTCGGCCATCTCGACTTGAGGGCCGTCGCCATTGCCTGATCCGCCGTTGGATTCGGATCCGCCCCCGCATGCGGTGAGCGCGAGAACCGATGCGGCCAGGATGCCGCCGGTTTTGGTCAGAGTCGAGAGTTTCATCGGACGATACCTCTTTCCTGTGTTCTTCTGCGGACGTGTGACAGCGGTGGGCGGTCAGCCGGTGGAGGCCGCCGCAGCCCGGGTGGCTGGGCTGCGGGCACCGAGTGCGGCGGTGACGCGGTCGAGATAGATGGCGATGATGACAACGGCGAGTCCGGCTTCGACGCCGAGCGGCACATCCAGTGAGCTGATCGAGCGCATGACCTGGCCGCCCAGCCCGCCAGCGCCGGCCATACCGGCCAGCACCACCATCGACAGGGCGAGCATGATGACCTGGTTGACACCGGCCATGATCGTCGGCATCGCCAGCGGAAGCTGGACGCGGCCGAGGATGTGGCCTTCGGAGGCGCCGAAGGCGTGACCGGCCTCGACGACCTCCCGGTCGACCTGGCGGATGGCCAGTTCGGTCAGGCGTACGCCCGGCGGCATCGCGAAGATGATCGTGGCGATGGCCCCGGGAACCTGGCCGACGCCGAACATGACGATGGCAGGAACCAGATAAGCCAGCGCCGGCATCGACTGCATGAAGTCGAGGATCGGCCGCACGACGGTGGAGACGACCTGCGACTTGGCTGCCAGGATGCCGATCGGAAGGGCCAGCAGCAGCGCGAAGATGACGGCGACGATGACGAGGGAGACCGTCGACATGGCCGTCTCCCACTGATCGAGTGCGGCCAGCAGGTAGAAGCCGAGCAAAGTGAAGATCGCCAGCTTCCACGACGCCGCCAGCCAGGCGACTGCGGTGAAGATGATGATCATGATGAGGAAGTGCGGGTACGTCAGCGCTGCCTCGATGTTGTCGTACAGAGCGTCGAGCAGCCATGTGACGCCGCTGATGAGCCAGCCGAACGCGTCTTCGAACCAGTCGAGGAACGCCTCCGCCCAGTCGCCAAGTGGGATGCGCGGTTTGAGAAAGTCCATGCTCAGTCCTCCTGATTCTGCTCGTCGTCGATGACTGCAGCGGCAGTCGATCCGCTCGCCGGGGATGACCCGCCGGCGGCGGCCGCGCCGGCTCCTGTCAGAGCCTCCGGCGGGGATGCCGCCGAGGTGTCGCTCGTGGCGGAGGCCATCGCATTGAGCAGCTGGATGCGCGGGATGATGCCGACCAGCCGGTTCTTGTCATCGGTCACCGCCAGCGGCGCGAGCGCCTCGGCGCTGGGGGCGAACAGGTCGGACAGCGGCGTGTCGACTGAGACGCTGAGCAGGCCCTCAGTGCGCAGCAGCCCGCTGAGGTCGCTGGTCCCTGTGCGGGCAGCAGCGACGACATCGTCATCGGTGACGATGCCGAGCAGCTGGCGGGAGCGGTCGGTGACGAACAGCGCTGAGACGTTGCGCTCCTCCATTGTGCGGGCGGCCACCCGCGGGCCGGCGGTCACCGGCACGACCGAATCGGTGGTCTTCATGACCGAACCGGCCGTGAGCACACGGGTGCGGTCGACATCCTGGATGAAGGACGCGACATAGTCATCGGCTGGGGAGGTGAGGATCTCCTCGGCTGTGCCGATCTGCACGATCCGGCCAGCGCGCATGACTGCGATCCGGTCGCCGAGGTACATCGCCTCGTTGAGGTCGTGGGTGATGAAGATGATCGTCTTGTTCAGCGACGACTGCAGCTCGACGAGCTGCTCCTGCATCTCGCGCCGGATCAGCGGGTCGAGTGCCGAGAACGCTTCGTCCATGAGGAGGATGTCTGATTCCGAGGCGAGCGCGCGGGCCAGCCCGACGCGCTGCTGCATGCCGCCGGAGAGCTGGCTGGGGTATTTGTCGCCCCACCCGTCGAGACCGACGACCTCGAGCCAGTGATCGGCGCGCTCAAGGCGTTCGGTCTTGGCGACCTCCTTGATCTCGAGGGCGTAGGCGGCGTTCTCACGCACCGTGCGGTGCGGCATGAGCGCGAAGTGCTGGAAGACCATGGCGATGTTGTCCCGGCGCACGCGCCTCAGCTGGGCTGCCGGCATCTGCGAGATGTCCTCGCCGGCCACGCGCACTGTTCCCGAGGTGGGTGACCACAGTCCGTTGATCATCCGGATGAGGGTGGACTTGCCGGATCCGGAGAGGCCCATCACGACGAAGCTCTCACCGCGTTCGACGGTGAAGCTGGCGTCGATGACGGCAGCGGTGCCGAGGTGGGAGAGCTCTTCGCGGTCAGCACCGGCTTTGAGGCGTTTGACGACGTCGCGCCCGCGCTTTCCGAAGACCTTGTATACGTGTGAGGCTTCGACGACTGCCACTGCGGTCGGATACCTTTCTAACGGCGACACAGGTGTGCGGCCCAGCGCAGCTGCCGATGGAACGGAAGAGCGAACGGGCGGTGGCCGGTCCCAGGCTGGCGACCGGCATGCAGGTCCGGGCGCTGCCAGGCCACGACGACCAGTCTATGGAGCCGCGTGTCGCACAGACCCTGGCCGTGCAGGGTGCCTTTCCGATGCGCTCTCACGAATTGCTCATGAAACCCGCTCTGACCTGGGCAAACACTGAAAGAGGGAACGTTACACCATCGTTACGCCGAGGAGGGTGAACAGCGACCGTCCGGTGGGCATGCGGCGCCGTGCGCGCACTTCAGCCGTAGGCGCGGGCCCGGCGGCTGTCTCGCAGCCAAACCCGCGGGGCAGAGCTAGCACGACAAGTTGTAGAATGAGTCGGGCTCGCACGCGGTGTGCGGGCGTGTGCGATCGAGCTGAGGAGGTGGCATGAGCAGGCAGATGCGCATCTGGCGTTCCGTCGGCGCAGCATTCATCGCCACCGGCATCGCGACGCTCTTCCACCTCGGCGCCCACGGCAGCGCCTCCCTGCTGGCCGGCGTCGTGTGCTTCGTGCTCACCCTGTGGATCGGTGTGCTGCTGGCCGGCCGCCGCCTCGGGATCCTTTCGCTCAGCGCGATCGTGGCGTTCGCGCAGCTGGCGCTGCACCACCTCATGACCCTGTTCAGTCACGCCCCGCTCATCATCAGCGGCCATAGTGGCCGGGTCTACCTGCAGCTGGGCACCGGCGCCGGGTCCGGCGCGCACGCCCACCATATGACCGATGCCGAGGTCTCTGCCGCCGTCGCCGACACCGCCGCAGCTGCCGGGCAGACAGCCGCACAGAGCGGCGCCGGCACCTCGATGCTCATCGCCCACCTGCTTTCGGCTGTCGTCACGATCGCGATCCTCAAGTGCGGCGAAGAGTTCGTCTTCGCCCTCATCCAGGCAGCCCTCGGCCCGATTGCCACGGCCTTCACCCGCTTCGTCCCGCTCGTCATGCCCCCGCGCCTGCCCGTGCAGGTCGCTCCGGTGCTGGCTGCTGTCACACCCGCCGTGCTCGACTCCCGGTTCAGACGCGGGCCTCCTGCGGTCCTCTTCACCCGCCTGCAGGCACTCACGCCTGCCTGATCTGCACCACCGGACTCCCGCCTCGGGAGCGGTGCAGATCCTCACCCGTCTGAACCCCGTGCCCCCGGCAGGGCTCTGACAGCACCCCGCTTGCGGTGCTGCCCTGCGTGCACCAGCGTGCACGGCGCGTAAGAGCAAAGGACTCAACACAGTGAAGAAGACCATCGCATTCCGCACCGCCGCAGCCGCCTCCGCCCTCGGCCTGGCACTGACCCTGGCCGCCTGCGGCAGCAACGGCAGCAACGACGCCTCCACCGAAGCCGGCGGCACCGACGCCCAGCAGGACGAGGCGGTCACCGCCGAATCGGCACTCACGCTCGAAGACGGCTGGGTCAAGGCCGTCGACAAGGACCACGGCATGACCGCCGTGTTCGGCACCCTGAAGAACTCCTCCGACCAGGACATCCACTTCACCGGTGCCGAGTCCTCGGTCGCCGCAATGGCCGAGCTGCACGAGACCGTCGAAGACAACTCTGGCTCGACGAAGATGCAGGAGAAGGAAGGCGGCTTCGTCATCCCCGCCGGCGGTGAGTTGAAGCTGGAGCCGGGCGGCGACCACATCATGCTCATGAAGCTTAAGGAGGGCATCGAGCCCGGTGCTGAGGTCACCACGACGCTCAAGACCGACGCCGGTGACCTCGACGTCACCGTCCCGGCCAAGGAGTTCGCCGGCGCCCAGGAGGAATACGACCAGGGCGACGGCTCGGACATGGACCACGGCGACATGGACCATGGCGATATGGACCACGGCGATGACGAAGACGGACACGATCACTGATCGGCCGTGACCTGCTGCCTGGAGCCGGCCGGTGCCGCCCGGCCGGCTCGGGCAGCCGCCTACCATCGAGGAGATGATTTCTGTGGAGATCGATCGCCGGCGTCTGCTCGGCGCCTCCGCACTCGGCGTCGGGGCAGGAGCCGCCGGCGCCGGACTCGGGTTCCTGACCGGCCGGCAGCAACCGGCCGCGACAGCCCAGCCCCAGCCCGACACCTCGGGCCTCAACGGCGCCCAGATCGAGCCGTTCTATGGCGAGCACCAGTCCGGGGTCGAGACGATCCCGCAGGCCCACGCCATGTTCGTCTCACTGACCCGCAAGGACGACACCGACCTCACGCGGCTCATCCGGATGCTCAAGCTGCTGACCGATGATGCCGCGCTCATGACCCAGGGCCAGTCGCCCCTGGCCGACACCGAACCGGAGCTCAACGAGCGCCCCGCGAGACTGACCGTGACCTTCGGGTTCGCCCGCGGGCTCGTCGAGCTGGCAGGCAGCCAGCACGTCCCCGGCTGGCTGGGCCCGCTGCCGGCATTCGGCATCGACCGGCTTGAGGACCGGCTGTGCCGCGGCGATCTGCTGCTGCAGGTGTGCGGCGATGATCCGTTCACCATCGCGCATGCGGTGCGGATGCTGCTCAAGGACGCCCGCGCCTTCATGGACGTCGCCTGGTCGCGGTCGAGCTTCCGCCGCTCCTACGGGTCCGATCCGCAGGGCACGACGACCCGCAACCTCTTCGGCCAGGTCGACGGCACCGCCAACCCGGGACCCGGTTCAGAGGACTTCGCCCGGCTGGTGTGGGGCAAGACGCTCGGGCAGGCCAGCCCGGTGTTCTCCGCCCGTGGCGAGCCGCCGCTCGACCTGGCGGCTGACTATCCGGCGTGGCTCAAAGGCGGGACCTCGCTCGTGCTGCGCGACATCGACATGAACCTCGCGACCTGGGATGAGGCCGACCGGCCGGCCCGGGAGTTCTCGATCGGCCGCGATCTGAAGAAGGGCGCACCGATGACCGGCACTGAGGAGCATGACATCCCCGATCTGGAGGCCACCGACGACAAGGGCTTCACGATCATCTCGCCGGCCAGCCACGTCGCCCGCAGCCGCAACAACGCAGCACCTGAGCAGCAGATCTTCCGGCGCGTGTACAACTACCATTCGGTGCCCGACGCCGCCGATGCCGCCACCGGCCCGACCGGCAGCGCGATCGTCGGCAAGGCCGGTCTCATGTTCGCCTCCTACCAGGCCTCGGTCGAACGGCAGTTCCTGCCGATCCAGAAGCGCCTCGACGAGGTCGACCTGCTGAATCAGTGGACTGCGCCGATCGGCTCGACCGTGTGGGCGATCCCGCCGGGCGTGCGCGAGGGCGAGTACATCGGCCAGGCGCTCTTCGAATCGTGAGTGCTCTAGGGTAGTGCCATGAAATCGCTGCCGTTCGTGGCTTCAGATCAGCTGCCCGCCGTCATCGTCCCGCTCGTCGCCGGCGACCTCGACGAGCTCGGCCGGCTGGCCGCTGACTGCGCGCAGACTCCCGGGATCGACGCGCTCGAATGGCGCGTCGACGCCCTGGCCGCCGGGCTGACCGCCGAGGCAGGCGAGCTGTTCTCCGCCGGCCTGGCGGCCATCCGTGCGCACACGGGCCTGCCGGTGCTGCTGACCATCCGCACCGGTTCCGAGGGCGGGGCCGCGAACCTCGACGAGGACGCCTACACCACTCTCATCCGGCAGGCGATCGCCGCCGGCCCGGCCGCCGTCGACATCGAGTTCGCCCGCCGGGATGCCGGTGATCTCATCACTGCCGCCGCCGAGGCGGGGGTCGCCTCGGTGGTTTCGGCGCACGACTTCACCGACACCCCGCCGTCGAAGCAGCTGCTGCGCACCCTCAAGGCCATGGCCGACCTCGGGGCTGATGTCGCGAAGGTCGCGGTGATGCCGCATGACCGCTCCGATGTGCTCGAAGCGCTCAAAGCCGCCGACCGCGGCCGGGCCCGCCTGCGGATCCCCATCATCGTCATCGCGATGGGCCGGCGCGGCAGGCTCACCCGGCTCATCGGCGGTGAGTTCGGTTCGGCGGCCACTTTCGCGACCGTCGGTGAGGGTTCAGCTCCCGGCCAGGTGTCCGCGTCCGAGGTGCTGCAGACTCTGCAGATCCTTGCCGGTGAGGACTGATGACATGGCAGGCAGCAGGACGCTTGATCGACCATCAATCGCCGGGTACGCGGCGCTGGCCGGCCTCGTCTCTCTGGTGATCTTGGCTGCTGCATCGTGGGTCATGTCCGATGGCGATCTGGGCTCCACCGACTTCCTGCTCTTCATCTTCCTGCTGCTGCCGCTGCTGCCCGGTCTGCTGCTTGCCGAGGGCCTCGCCTTCGCTGCCGAACGCAGAATCGCGAGACCGCGCGCCGGGTGGCGGCTGTATGCCGGGATCTATGCGACATACATTCTGGGTCCGATCCTGGTCGCCTATCTTCTCGGAGTGACGATCGCAGCGCTGCTCGACAGGCGAGGCGCGTACTTCTCCTTCGTTGAACTGCTCGCAGCGCATGCATCGCTGCTGTGGATTCCGGCAGTCGTCTTCGGCGTCGTCGGTCTGCTGCTGCTTCCACTCCTCAAGGTCATGCGGCGACACAGCTGTCGTGCGCGGTTGCTCCCCGCTGCCGGCGCCTGAGTCGCTTCAGCCGCAGGTCCGGGCGATGAACTGCCGGTAGACCCGGCAGGCGCGTACGAGTTCGGCGACCTCGATCGCCTCATCGACATGGTGGGCCTGTTCGCTGATGCTGCCTGGACCGTACACGATGGTCGGGATCCCCAAGTCCCGGGCGATGTAGCCGCCGTCGCAGGCTGCCGTCCACACCGTGCATTCGGGCACCTGCCCGGTCACCGCCTCGGCTGCGGCCTCAAGCGTCGTGATCGCGGGGGAGTCACGGTCGGTGATGAAGCCCGGCATCTCCATCGTCACCGCGACGTCGAGTCCGATCCCATCACCGGTGATGCCTGCCTCGGCCGCGACAGCGCGAAGCCAGCCGGCGATGTCGGCGGCGTCCTCGTCTGGCAGGAGCCGGCGGTCGAGTGAGATCCGGCAGGCATCGGCGACCATCGAGGTGCCCTGCCCGCCGTTGATGATGCCCGGGCTCCACGACCCGGCGCCGAGCAGCGGATGAGCACGTGCGTCGAGATGTTCCTGGTTCTCCACGAGTACGCTGATGAGCCTCGCTCCGGCGATGATCGCCGAGCGGCCATCGGCCGGCCTGCCCGAATGAGCCGAGACGCCGGTCAGCTGCACCTCCAGATAGGCGTCTCCGCGGCAGGCGGTGACGATGTCCAGATCCGTCGGCTCGGCGACGACGCACGCGGCGAAGCGCTGCCCGGCGTGCGGGCCGAGCCCGTCTGCCACGAGCTGCCGGATGCCGGTGCCCAGATCCTCCTCGTCGACGGTGACCGCCAGACTCACAGCAGCCGCGAGACAATCGGCGGCATGTGCGTCGGTGAGCGCGCACAAGACCGCGGCAAGCCCGCCCTTCATGTCCGCGGCCCCGCGCCCGGTGAGCCAGCCCGCGGTCAGCCGGGGTTCGAACGGATCGCCGGACCAGCCGTCTCCAGCGGGTACGACATCGGAGTGACCGAGGAACAGCAGGCCCTCTGCGGGCACGTCCGGCGCGGCGCTCGCCGCACCCTCTGCCGCTGGTGCGGTGACGACGATGTTCGGCCGGCCGCTGGCCACCTCGGCGATGTGCACGTGAAGCCCATGAGCGCGCGCGAACCCGGCGATGACATCAACGGTCGCCTCTTCGGTCCCACCGGGGTTCTCACCTCGGGCGCGGATGAGGTCCCCGGTCAGCTCCACCAGCCGGCCTGCCAGCTCTCCGTCAGCCCCGCCCATCGCAGTCGTCACTTGCGGATGAGGTTCTGCGGGAAGTCGGTGAAGCGCTCGACGCCGGTGGCGGTGACGGCGACAGGTTCGCTGACTTCGTAGCCGATGCCATCGAGCCACATGCCGGCGATGACGTGGAACGTCATCCCGGCGGCGAGCACCTGTTCGTCCTCGCTGCGCAGGGAGATCGTCCGCTCGCCCCAGTCCGGCGGGTAGCCGATCCCGATCGAATAGCCCAGCCTCGACTCCTTGACCATCTCGTAGCGGGACAGCACCGCATTCCACACCCGGGCGAGTTCGGCGACCGGCACGTCCGGGCGCATCGTCTCCAGCACCTCGTTGAGCGCTTCGGCGACGACATCTGCGGTGTGCTGCAGCTGAGCCGGCGGCTCGCCGAGCATGACGGTGCGGGCCAGCGGCACGTGGTAGCGGTGGTGGGCGCCGGCGAGTTCGATGACGACCGGCTCCCCGGACCTGAGCCTGCGGTCGGTCCACGTCAGGTGTGGGGTGTCGGCGCCCTCACCGGTCGGCAGCATCGGCACGATCGCCGGGAAGTCTCCCCACACCTCGGCGGTGCCGGCCGCCTGAGCGTGGGCGATCGCGGCGGCGACGTCGTTCTGCCGGGCCCCTGGCTCAACGGCGTTGAGTGCGGCGTTCATCGCCGCGGTCGTGACCTGAGCGGCTTGTCGCATGATCGCGATCTCGGCTGGAGATTTGATCGCCCGGATCCAGTTGACGAGCTCGAAGGAGTCGACGAGAGTCCACTCTGGGATGCCGTGGACGAGTGCGCGGTGGGCGCGCGGGGAGTAGTAGTGGCTGTCCATCTCCACGCCGATGCACCCGTGGGCGGCCGGGGCGACCTCCCAGCGCTGCCGCAGGGCGAACGCAACCCAGTCGAAGGGGTGGATGTGCGGGCGGTGGACGTAGCGCTCGGGGTAACCGACGATATCCTCTTCGGGCAGCCAGCAGGTGCGCTGCGCCCCGTGGGCGTCCATCTCCCGAGCGAACAGTGTCATCGGGCCCGATGCCGGGACGTAGAGCAGCTGCGGGGTGTAGAAGGACCAGGCGTTGTATCCGGTGAGGTAGAACATGTTCGCCGGGTCGGTGACGATGAGCCCGGACAGTCCCTGATCGCGCATCCGGCGCCGGACGGCGGCCAGCCGCTGCTCGTATTCCTCAGCGGAGAACAGCAATCCGCCAGCCCCCGGTGTGCCGGCGTCTCCCGGCCGCGGTTCGGGCCGGCGCTCGGCTCCGAAACCGCCGGGGCGCATGCTGTGGATGTCTCCGGGTCCCGAGGTGGTGGCCGGGTCCGCGCCCGAGGTGGTGGCCCCCGGCGGGTGCAGGCCCGGATGGGGTGCACGCGGCTGTGTCATGGCTCACAGTCTGAGTCGTGCTGGGCGAGTGTGTCAACAGAGCTGCGCCTCGCACATGGAAAGACCCGCAGCTCCGGCATCACGGGCCGAGGCTGCGGGTCCTTCAGGTGCCGGTGTCTCAGTCGACGTCGGCGCCCTTCTGCAGCTTCTTGGGCAGTGCGGTCTCACCGAAGCGGTTGCGCACGGCTGATGCAGCGTAGCGCTGCACGACGAGCTGGGCGACGGCGATGCCGACGCCGGAGATGATCGTCCAGGCCAGGGCCTCGCTCAGGCCGACCTGGTCGTCTTCGGTGTTGATCGGCACCGGCTTCGAGGTGGTCTTCTCCCACACGATGCCCAGTGCCTTGCGTGCGGCCAGCGTTGCCAGTGCGGTGCCGCCGACACCGAGGATCTGCCAAGCGATCTTGCCCATGTCTCCATCTCCCTTGCGGATCTGAGGTCTGTTACGGGACTGCTGTGTCCTAGCCTACCGCCACAGTCCGTGTCCGGGTCACGTGTCCCTAGCTTTGCAGGACGAAGGTCTCAAAGAACACGAACCCGGCGAGCAGGACGACGAGGGTGGCGAAGCCGTAGCGGACGATGTTGTTCGGCAGCTTCCGGCCAAGCTGACCGGCCACCAGCGCCGCGGTCATTGCGCACACGGTGTAGGTGATGGCCATTGGCCAGTCGATCGCGGGCAGCCGGTCAAAGTAGCCGATGGCTCCGGCGATCGAGTTGAGCGCGACGACGGCCAGGGAGGTGCCGACGGCGATGTGCATCGGCACGCGCATGAGGATCGTGAGTGCCGGGACGATGAGGAACCCGCCACCAACGCCGAGCAGGCCGGTGAGGAACCCGACGACGGCACCGACGGCGATGCCCTTGGCGAACCGCCGGCCGGTGAACGCTCCGGTGTCGGGGTCGATGTAGGGCATCGGCATGAACATGCGGATCGCAGCGATGAGCATGAGGACGCCGAAGGCGATCATGAGGCCCTTCTCGGGGAACATGTCGTGCACCCGGGCCCCGACGATCGCGGTGAGCATGCCGGTGACGCCGATCGTGCCGGCGGTCGTCCAGTCGACCATCTTCGAGCGCAGCCGCGGCAGAACGCCGACGATCGAGGAGGAGGCGACGACGATGAGCGAGGTCGGCACCGCCTTGGCCATCGGCATGCCGAGGCCGTAGACGAGCGCCGGCACGGCGACGATCGCCCCGCCGCCGCCGGTGAGTCCGATGACCGAACCGGTCAGCAGCCCGAAGAGAATCGCGCCGACCGTCATGGCGTGTCTGCTTGCGGCTGACCGTCTGCGGCAGTGATGCCAGCCGTCGTGTCGGTTCCAGCCGTCGTGTCGGTTCCAGCCGCGGCATCACCTGCAGTCCCGTCATCAGGGGCGCCGGTCACCCAGTCGAACATCTGCCCGGTGAGTTCGGGGTCCATCGTCACTGCCTCCCCGTCGAGGCTGCGGAACGGCACTGCAACGCGGGCCGAGGAGACCATCCACGCCCCGTCGGCGGTGAGCAGGTCATCGCGGGTGAGGTCGGCATATGAGCACAGGTAGCCGTGCTCGGCAGCGGCGGCGAAGATCGTCTGCTGGGTGGTGCCGTGCAGCAGCCCGGCCTTCGGGTCCGGGGTGAGCAGCTCGTGGCCGCGGCGGATGATGACATTCGAGGTCGGGCCTTCGAGGATGAGGCCGTCGCGGCTGATGAACAGCCCGTCATCGGCGCCGTGCTCCTGCGCCCAGCGGGTCGCTGCCATATTCGCGGCATAGGACAGGGTTTTGGCGCCGAGCAGCAGCCAGGGCGCGGTTTGCCCGGTGTAGGCCTCGAAGCCGCGGTCGAGGCTGATGAAGTCGGCCCCCTCCCGGCGCTGGGCGGGGTACGCCTCGGGCAGGGAGATCGACATGACCCAGCCGCGCGGGGCGTCGAGTCCGCGCGAGAGCGTGTAGCGGACACTGAATTCGGTGACCGCGGGGTTGGCGGCGATGACAGCGCGGGCGACGTCGTCGACAGCGGCGTCCCACACCTCGGGCACGGGCACCGGCAGCTGAAGGGCGCGGGCCGAGCCGCGGAACCGGTCGAAGTGCAGCCGCCGGGCCTTGACCGACGGTGCGCCGTCGGTGATGGTGACGAGCACGGTCTCGAAGATCCCGTCACCGCGGTGGGCCGAGAGGTCATCGACCGGCAGGTGGGCCGCCGCGAGGTCGGCCAGCTCGTGCGTGCCGGCTGCGACGTCGATGAGGGCCAGGGAATGGGTGAGGGTCATGCCCTCAATTAAATCACTTGGCACCGGTGGGCTGGCCCGCCGTTCAGCTGCTGACATCCGCGCCCGAGGTGTCAGCTCAGCGTCGTGCCGAAGGCCAGGCCGAGCAGATAGGTCGCAGCGGCCGCGCCGAAGCCGATCGCCAGCTGGCGCAGCGCGCGCGGCAGCGGCGGGCGGCCGGAGAGCACGCCGACGGTGCCGCCGGTGCCCAGCAGCGCAACGCCGACGAGGCCGGCGGCAGTGAGGATCGCCGGCATGCCGTGCATGCCGAAGATGTAGGGCAGGATCGGCACGATCGCCCCCGAGGCGAAGAAGCAGAACGAGGAGGCCGCCGCACCGATGCCGGTGCCGAGCTCCTCGTGTTCGTTCTCCTTGCCGGTTGGCGCGGTGTGGGAGGGCAGGGTGCCGCCGTGGGCGCGGGCGAGGGTGCGCTGCGCCTTGGCCAGTGCCTCATCCTCGTCGTAGCCGCGGGCGCGGTAGACGAGCGCGAGCTCATTGGCGTCGAAGTCGAGTGAGGCCAGTGCTTCGGCTGGCTGGCGGACCGGCTGGGAGGCCTCGAGCAGCTCGCGCTGGCTGCGCACCGAGATGTACTCACCAGCTCCCATCGAAAGGGCTCCGGCGAGCAGACCGGAGATCCCGGTGAGCAGGATGACCGGATTCGACATGCCGGCAGCTCCCACGCCGAGGACGAGGGCGAGGTTGGAGACGAGTCCGTCGTTGGCGCCAAAGACGGCGGCGCGGAAGTTGCCTGACAGGCGGGCGCGGGACTTCGCTGCCAGGGCGCGCACGACCTCGGCGTGGACCTTCTCATCGGCGGCCATCTGGTCGCTGGCGTACTGGTCGGTGTCGTACGGGCTGGAGGTCTCCTGCTGCTGGATGAGCGCGAGGATGAAGACGGAGCCGAAGATGCTGCCGAGCAGGGACAGGATGCGGGTGCTCAGGTCCGGGGCGCGGCGGTGCTCGGCGTGCTCGCCGAGGAGGTCGATCCAGTGCTGCTGGTGGCGGCGCTCGGCATCGGCGATGGCGAGCAGGATCTCGCGCTCCTCACCCTGCTTGCGGGCGGCGAGCTTGCGGTAAACGCGCTCTTCGAGGCGCTCATTGGCCAGGTGCCGCTGCCATTGCCGGATGAGGGCAGGGCTCGGCTCAGCGGGCACGGCGGCGCGGGTGTCAGGCATACGTTCAATGATAGGCGCAAACGTTTGTATGTACAACACTTGCGCAGATGAGCAAAAGAATATTTCTGTGTGCTTTCTGAACGCCCGGATTCCGCGTGCATCCGCGGATCTCGGGGGTTTTCGTTACCGAGCCGTTACTGTCGTTATCATTCCGTTACCAAACGTGCAGAGAACTGTAATAATGTGTTGCATTGTGTGATGACTATCACGGGGTGAGGCACACCGAGGTGCAGCACCGTCAGATGGACCGAAAGGTTGTTATGTCGAATCGATTGGCACGCGCCGCAGTAGCGGTTACGGCCGCAGCGGCGCTCGGTCTGGGGATGACCTCCCCGGCAATGGCCGCTCCAGTGACAGAGCACACCGATATGGGTGTGACCGGTGACCAGGTGTTCAAGCACCTCACCGAGCTCAACGAGATCTCCGAGGCCAACAAGGAGGATGGATACCGCGCGCTCGGCACCAAGGGCTATGAAGAGGCCTCCGAGTACGTCGAAGGCGTCATGAAGGAAGCCGGCTTCGAGGTTGAGCGTCAGGAGTTCGATCTCCCGCGGCAGACCTTCGACGAGGTCAGCCTGAGCGTCAACGGCGTGGAGCAGAAGGACTTCGGCACGATCTCGAACGCCGAAGGCACCGAGGAGCCGCTCACGGACGTTCCGATGACGCTGCCAGCTGGTGCAGCTGACAACGCCGGGCTGGGCTGCTCCGGTGAGGCCTTCACCGAGGACAATAAGAAAACCATCGTCCTCATCCAGCGCGGCGAATGCGCCTTCGGCGACAAGATCACCAACGCGAGCAAGGCCGGAGCGGCCGGCGTCATCATCTACAACAACCAAGATGGCGCCAGCAACTTCACCGCCGGCGATCGCGTCGAGGGCAATGCCCCCGCCGGTGCGCTGAGCAAGGCCGAGGGCGATGCCCTGGTCGAGAAGATCAAGGCCGTCGACCCGGAGGGCCCGAAGACCGCGGTCACCGCTGACATGACGGTCGAGACGACCTTCGAGACTGTCAAGACCTGGAACGTCATGGCCGAGACCAAGGCCGGCGACCCGGACAACGTCCAGATGATGGGCGCCCACCTCGATGGTGTGCCTGAGGGCCCGGGCGTCAACGACAACGCCTCCGGCGTGGCCGGGCTCCTCGCTGTTGCAGAGGGCATGGCCGGGCTCGACTACGAGGTCGACAACAAGGTCCGGTTCGGATTCTGGGTTGCAGAGGAAGTCGGTCTCGTCGGCTCGACCCACTACGTCAACGACCTCGCGCAGAACAACCCTGAAGAGCTCAAGAAGATCAAGGCGTACCTCAACTACGACATGATCGGCTCGGAGAACTACGTCGTCGGCACGCTTGACTCCGATGGTTCGGACGTGAAGATCCCGGACGGCGTCACCGTTCCGGAGGGCTCGGCTGAGCTGGAGAAGATCTTCACCGACTACTTCGATGACAAGGGTCAGCTGCACATCGGCACCGAGTTCTCGGGCCGTTCGGATTACCAGGCCTTCATCGACAACGGTGTCCCGGTCTCCGGTCTGTTCTCCGGTGCCGACGGCATCAAGACTGAGGAAGACGTCAAGAAGTTCGGCGGCACCGCCGGCGTCCCGCGCGACCGCTACTACCACACGCCGGAAGACAACCTGGAGAACGTCAACCAGGAATCGCTTGGCATCTTCGCTCCCGCGATGGCCTTCGCCGCCCACACCCTCGCCTACAACCTCGAAGATGAAGACGACGACAACGGCGATGAGGATGGCGGCAAGGATGACGACGCTCCGGCCGAACGCGGACTGACCGTCAAGCCTGAGCAGATCTCCCCGGCTGACTTCGTCAAAGAGGACAAGGGCGTCACCATCATGGCGACCGGCTGCACCCCGGGCACCGAGGCCAAGCTGACCGTCGAAGCCCGCGGCATCGACGTCCTCAAGCACGAGGACACTGCCACCGTGGATGAGGACGGCAACGTCACCTTCGCCGTCCACGGCGTCAACGCCGATCGCCCGAACAGCTACGTCGGCACCTACGATGTCCGCGTTGCCTGCGACGGCGGCGACGACCTCACCGGCACCTTCACCGTCGGCGATGTCAAGGACGACGACGGCAAGGGCGGCGAAGACGACAAGGGCAAGGACGACAAGGGCAAGCTGCCGCGCACCGGCAGCGAAGCCGGACCGCTCGTCTGGGGCGCTGCTGCACTGCTGATCGCAGGCATCGGCATCACCGCCGCAACCCTGCGCCGGAAGTCCAGCCTCTGATCGGACACCTGATGATCAGCTGAGATCCCTCAGCTGAGAGCACAGGGCCGGTGGCACACGCCACCGGCCCTGTTGCGCATTCACTCAGACTGCTTCGGCACAATGGTCGGGTGACTCCCAAGAAGCTCTTCACCACGTTCGCGATCGCCGAGGCCATCACCTGGACCCTGCTCATCGCCGGCATGATCCTCAAATACGTCACCCACTCCACCGAACTCGGTGTGCGCATCGGCGGCGGCATCCACGGATTCGTGTTCCTCACCTACTGCGTCGTCACGGTGCTCATCGGCACCTCTCAGAGGTGGAGGGCCGGGCAGATCGCCTCCGGCCTGCTCTCGGCGATCATCCCGTATGCCACGATCCCGTTCGAGATCCACGCCCGCCGGGCCGGACTGCTCGACGGCTCCTGGGAGCTCGGCGCGGGCAAGCGCGAACCGCGGAACTTCTTCGAAGGCTGGTGCGACTGGGCGATCCGCCGCCCGTTCGCCGCACTCGTCGTCGGCTTCGTCGGCGTCGCCTGTCTCTTCGGGGTGCTGCTGTTCCTCGGCCCGCCGATCCCCAAGGGCTGAGCGCCCCTCACTGCACACGAATGCGGCCGGCCACAGGGAAGGATCCCGGTGGCCGGCCGCTGTGTATGTCAGTCGGGCGTGATGGTGTATTCGGCGACGCGGAACTTCTCCAGCTGGCCCGGGTCGATCGTCACACCGAAACCGGGGCCTCTCGGCACATCGACGACACCGTCGTGCATGACGATCTCCTCGGTGATGTCCTCGTGGAAGAACCGCTTCGAACCGGACACATCACCCGGCAGCGTGAAGCCAGGCAGCGACGCCATTGCAGCATTCGCGGCGCGCCCCAGTCCGGTTTCGACCATGCCGCCGTGCCAGACGGCCACGCCGTGCGCGCGGCACAGATCGTGGATGCGCTTGGCTTCGATGTAGCCGCCCACCCGGCCGGGCTTGATGTTGATGACCGAGGTGGCGCCCAGGCTGATGGCATCGGCAGCCGCTTCTGCGGAGACGATCGACTCATCGAGGCACATCGGGGTGTCCATGAGCTTGGCCAGCTGGGCGTGCTGGCGGATGTCGGCCTCGCCGAGGGGCTGTTCGATGAGCAGCAGACCGTAGTCGTCGAGCTGCTTGAGGTGGTTGGCGTCGACGAGCGTGTAGGCGGCGTTCGCGTCGACCTGGAAGAGGAAGTCATCACCGAACTCGCGGCGCACCGCTGCTACCGGTTCGATGTCGGCACCGGGCTTGATCTTGAGTTTGATGCGCGCATACCCCTCATCGAGGTAGCCGCCGATCGCGGCGAGCAGTTCGGGGATCGAATCCTGGATGCCGACCGAGACTCCGGAGGGGATCTCGTCGACGACACCGCCGAGGTAGTCCTTGAACGACAGGTTCTGCACCTTCAGCTGCGCTTCGATGACGGCCATCTCCAACGCCGACTTCGCCATCGGGTGGCCGATGATGTGGCGCAGGTGCCAGCCGACGGTCTCGGCGGTCAGGTTCTCGACTGCGAACAGCGCCGGTGCCAGCCAGTCGCGGGTGACGGCGATGCCGCCTGCGGTGTACTCATCGGAGTACAGCGGCCCGACCATCGCCACCGACTCACCCCAGCCGGTGACCTCGCCGCTGCCGGTGTCGAAGCGCGCCTCGACGAGGTAGCAGTCCTTCTCCGTCTCCCTCATGAACGAGGTGGTGAAGGGGCTGACGAGCGGCAGCCGGATCTGGTGGAGGGTCAGCGAGGTCAGTTTCATAGCAGGCTCCCGTGCGGCGCGGCGGCAGATGGTACCGCCACCATAGCAATGGAGTGTGATGCCGGTCGCAGGCCGGTCCCGAGGTGGTGGTTCAGTCGGCGAGCTGGTCGGCGATGAGGGCTGCCAGCAGTGCCGTGCGCGGCGGGATCTCGGAGATGATCGCATGCTCGTGCTCGGCATGCGCGCCATCGCCGACGGCCCCGAGGCCGTCGAGGGTGGGGATGCCGTCTCCGGCGGTGAAGTTGCCGTCCGAGGCCCCGCCGACAGCGGTGCCGGTCGGCTCGGCGATGCCGATCTCACCGGCCAGCGCCACGGCCCGGTCGAAGAGGTGGGCTGCGGCGTCGCGTTCGAAGGGCGGCCGGTTGATCCCACCGGTGACCTCCACCTCGGCGCCGGGCATCTCAGCCTTCAAGGCCCGCATCTCCGAATCGATGCGCTCCTGCTCCGAGGTCAGCCGGGCGCGCACATCGACGTGGACCGTTGCCTTGGCTGGCACGGTGTTCGGAGTGGTGCCGGCGGTGATCGTCGTCGGCACGACGGTCGTGCCCTTCTCGTCATCGGCCATCTCGGCGATGAGCGGCATGAGGCGGGCGAGTTCGAGACCGGCGTTGACGCCCTTCTCCGGTTCCAATCCGGCGTGGGCGGCCTTGCCGTGGACGGTGACCTCGTAGTCCGAGGTGCCCTTGCGGGCGAGCTTGAGGGAGCCTGCGGCCGAGGCCTCCATGACGTAGACGGCCCGCGCGCCGGCGGCCTCGTCGCGGATGAGCTGGGAGGATGTCGTCGAGCCGAGCTCCTCGTCACCGGTGATGAGGATCGTGAGTCCATCGAGTGCTGAGCTGTCTCCGGCCTGTTCGAGCAGCATCGCGGTGGCGTGGATGCTCATGATCGTGCCGGTGAGCATGTCGAAGCTGCCCGGCCCGCGCAGGATCCCGTCAGCGACGGAGAACGGCAGCCGCTCCAGCGTGCCGTGCGGCCACACGGTGTCCTGGTGATTCAGCAGCACCACCTTCACCGGTCCGGAACCGAACCGCAGGCGCAGGTGCGTCACCCCATCGATCTCCAGCACCTCGGGCGCGGTGCCCACCCGCTCCTCGATGAGCGCGGCGAGGTCACGGGCGCCGGCGGCGACCGCGGCGTGGTCCTGCGAGGGAGTCTCCAGGGTGATGACCCGCTCCAGATCGGTCAGCATCTGCGGCAGCCGTGTTTGGGCGGCATCGGGCAGAGCAGTAAGGTCGACGGAGCGGTCAGTCATGAAGTCCTCAATTCCACACAGCGGCGTACCAGTCGGGACCATTGTATGCCGCAGGCCTGCCCAGGCGCGGTTCCGGCACGTATCATTGAGCCATGGGAGATGACGTTTCGCGGCAGCGCTACTCGCCGGAGCAGCGGACGACGTACCGCGAGCAGCTGAATGCGGATCTGGAGACCTTCGATTCGTATCTGCAGGAGGCGGAGTTCTCCAGCCAGGGTACGATCGGCCTCGAACTCGAGCTCAACCTCGTCGATGCGGACATGCAGCCGGCGAAGATCAACCGCAAGGTGCTCGAGTCGATCGACCATCCGGACTTCCAATCTGAGATCGGCGCCTACAACATCGAGCTCAACCATCCCGTCCTCACCGTCCAGGGCGATGGCCTCACACAGCTGCACGACGGGGTGCAGTCCCGCCTCGACATGGCCCATGCCGCAGCAGCCGAGCACGGCGCGAAGGTCGCGATGATCGGTACGCTGCCGACGCTGACGACTGAGTTCCTCGAAGACCCCAGCTGGGTCACCGATGAGAACCGGTACCGGGCGCTGAGCAATGCCGTCATCGACATGCGCGGTGAGCTTGTGCGCATCGAGGTCCACGACCGCGAGTACTACCGGCACGACTTCACCGATGTCGCCCCCGAATCAAGCTGCACCTCGATGCAGCTGCACCTGCAGGTCCCGCCCAACCGGTTCGCCACCGCCTGGAACGCCTCGCAGGCGATGGCCGCAGCCCAGGTGGCGCTGAGCGCCAACGCCCCGCTGTTCGCCGGGTACAAGCTGTGGCATGAGAACCGCATCCCGGTCTTCACCCAATCGATCGACACTCGCACCCCCGAGCTCGTCACCCAGGGAGTGCGCCCGCGGGTGTGGTTCGGTGAACGGTGGATCACCAGCGTCTTCGACCTCTTCGAGGAGAATGTGCGCTACTTCCCGCCGATGCTGCCCGAAAGCCGCGAGGAGTCCGGCACCCCGGTGATGCTCGGCAGCTCTCCGGCCCTGCACTACCTCAACCTGCACAACGGCACGGTGTGGCGCTGGAACCGGCCCATCTACGCTGCCGACGGCGATCTCGCCCATGTGCGGCTGGAGAACCGGCTGCTGCCGGCCGGGCCCACGGTCACCGACCTCGTGGCTGATGCCGCCTTCTACTACGGCGTGGTGAAGTACATGGGTGAGGAGAACCGGCCGGTGTGGTCACGGCTGTCGTTTCCCGATGCGGAGAAGAACTTCTTCGCCGCTGCCCGCTCCGGGCTGTACTCGCGGATCCTGTGGCCCAAGCTCGGCCGCGTCGACGTCGCCGACCTCATCCGCACCACGCTTGTGCCGCAGGCGCGCAAGGGCCTGCAGATGCTTGACGTCGATGCCGCGATCATCGACGAGTACATGGACATCATCGAAGCCCGCGCCCGCACCCGGCAGAACGGCGCGACCTGGCAGCTGCGCACCCTCATGGCGCTCAAACCGCGGCTGACCGAACCGGACACGACCGAGCGCCGCGACGCCCTCAAACGGCTGCTCGAGCTCTACATCCGCCACCAGTCCACCGGTGCCCCGGTGCACACCTGGCCGGTCGGCGACCAGTAGGCGGCTGTGACCCGTTGGTCTCTCGCGCCTGTCGGGCCGGGATCGGCCGGGCATGGTATGAGAAGCTGGCGGTATGACACAGCGCAGCATCCACATCTCTGAGCGAGCCCAGGCCGTCCGCCCGTTCGCCGTCATGGACATCGTCTCCCGTGTGGCTGAACTCAAGGCCGCTGGCGAGGACGTCATCTCCCTGTGCGTCGGCGAACCCGGCCAGGGCGCGCCGGCCGCTGTGCGCGCTCGGGCGGAGGAGATCATGCGCGACGGCACCGACCTGGGCTATGTGCCGGTCACCGGCATCCGCGAGTTGCGCGAGGCGCTGTCGGGTCACTACCGCCGCTGGTACGACCTCGATGTGCCGGCCGACCGGTTCTTCGTCACCACCGGCTCCTCCGGCGGGTTCCTGCTCGCCTTCCTCGCCGCCTTCGACGTCGGCGACCGCGTCGCGCTCGCCCGGCCCGGTTATGCCGCCTACAAGAACATCCTCACCGCCCTCGGCTGCGAGGTCGTCGAACTCGACTGCGGCGTCGAGGAGCGCTTCCAGCCCACCGTCGAACTGCTCGAAGCCGCCCACGCCGAGGCTCCGCTGCGCGGCCTCATGGTTGCCTCACCGGCCAACCCGACCGGCACGATGCTCGACCGCGACAGCCTCATCGCCTTGAGCCAGTGGTGCCGTGACAACGGTGTGCAGCTGATCTCCGATGAGATCTACCACGGCATCACCTTCCTCGGCACCCAGGCCACCGAATCCGGCAACCCCAACGGTGAGACCGCCATCGCCTACGACCCCGACGCCATCGTCATCTCCTCGTTCTCGAAGTACTGGGGCATGACCGGCTGGCGTCTCGGCTGGGCGATCATGCCCCCGGAGATCCACCAGGCCGCCGCCGGCTTAGCCGGCAACATCACCCTGTGCGCCCCCGTGCCGGCCCAGCACGCCGGCGTCGCCGCCTTCTCCGAAGCCGCCTATGCCGAGGGCGAGGCTGCCGTGGCCGGCTTCGCCGCCGCCCGCCAGTACGTCCTCGACGCCGTCGACGAACTCGGCTGGAAGGACCTCGCACCCTGCGACGGCGCCTTCTACATGTACGCCGATATCACCGATGTCCTCGGCCCCTACTCCACAGCCACCGAATGGTGCGCGGCACTTCTGGAGGAGGAGCGAGTCGCACTCTCACCCGGCCTCGACTTCGACAACGTCCACGGCGACGAGTGCGTGCGCCTGTCGCTGGCCGCCGGCCCCGACCAGATCTTCGCAGCCCTGACCCGCATCAGGGCCTTCACCGAACGGCTGCGCCATGCAGCCTGACGTCCCCGCAGCACCGAGGCGCCGGTGAGCCTGACCGACTCGCCAGCACTCGCCCGCCTCGGAGTGCTGACCGCCGCAGTCGGCCTCGGCTCGGCGGCGCTGCTGCTCATTCTCGCCCAGGCCACCCCCTCGACGGCGGCGTTCCTGCGCTGCGCGCTGGCGATCATCGCGCTCGCCCCCTTCGCCGTCGCCGAGGTGTCCCGCCGTGGTCTGCCCGGTCGCCGGACTGTGGGGGTCGCCGCAGCTGCCGGAGCGTTCCTCGGTCTGGACTACATCATGTGGGCCCAAAGCGTCTACGACGCCGGCGTCGGTGTCTCCACGGTGCTCATCAGCGTTCAGGTCGTCGTCTTCCCCGCTCTCGTGTGGCTGCTGCACCGTCAGCATCCCGGCCGGCTGTTCCTGTGGTGCATGCCGGTCATGCTCGTGGGCATGCTGCTGACCGGCGGCGCATTCGGCGTCGACCCCGGTGCAACCGCTCCCCTGCGCGGGGCGATTCTCGGGGTGCTCTCTGGTGTGCTCTACGGCGTCTACATCTACGGCACCTACCGCTGCCGAGTGCTCGACCCGGGCCTCATCGTCACCCCGGTGCTCGTCGCCACCACCTCGGCCGGCGCCGTCACCTTCATCGGCGGGCTCATCCTCGGCGGCTTCGACTTCGATCTGGGGGTCGGCGGCTGGGCGGCGATGGTCGGCCTGGCAGTTCTCGGTCAGGCCGGCGCATGGGGCCTGCTGGCGGTGTTCTCCACCCGCCTGCCGGTCACTGAGACCGCCTCGCTCATGCTCGCTCAGCCGATCACTGCGGTCCTGCTCGGCACGCTGCTCGCCGGAGAGCAGCTGGCGATCGGCCAGTGGGCCGGCATTGCGGTCGTCATCGCAGTGGTGTGGCTCGTCTCCGGGGGCATGCGCCTGCTGCGCACCCGCGGCCGGTGACCGGCGCGCTAGCTGCGCCTTCCCGCGCAGAACTCCTCGACAGGCCGGTCTGCCACGGTGCAGGGACAGATGCCGTATTGTGCTATGTCCTACTCTGGTCCCCCGACATGTCCGAGGTCGCCTGAGCAGCAATAAGCCCCGCTGAGGCTGGCCGCAGCGGGGCCTAAGCGTCGTATCGAAGGTGATGATGAGGGGGCGGGAGGTGTTCAGCAGCGCACCGGCGATCAGAAGTGCTGTTCGGTTGCGTGGGTCATGGCGTCGACGATGATGTGTGCGACGTGGTCGTCTTTGAGCGAGTAGATCGCCTCGCGACCGACGCGGTTGACACTGACGAGGTGCAGTCCACGCAGCAGCTTGAGGTGCTGGGACACGAGCGGCTGGGACAGCGCCGTCTGCTCTACCACGCTCGAGACGGTCGTCGGACCGTGCGAGAGCACGAGCAGGATGCGCAGCCGAGACGGGGTTGCCAGGGCCTTGAACAGTTCTGCCGTGCGGCTGATCGTCAGATCATCGCGCACATTGGTGGGGACGTCGGTCAACGGTGTTTCGGAGACGTGGGGGTGGTCGTCGTGTGTGCGTCGGAGGGAATATGCGTCGGCTTCGTTGAGCATGGGAGGACTGTACCATTGGACGACGGGCCGCAGGCGACGATGGTCGCATCGCGGTTGTTTTACTGGGAGATAGGCAAATTATCAGAAGATGCTGGATTCCCTGTGAGAGGCTTGAAAGCATTGAGCGGGAGCTCCCGTACCTGGATGTGTCACGCTCAGCATGTGTGGATCGTCGCGGTCGACTCGACCGTGCTGTGATCCGCTCGACCGTGCTGTGAATCGACCGCGGGTTCTGCCGCTCACGCAGCAGAACCCGCACGTCTGATCGAGGCCCTGTCAGCTGGGCTGCCGGGGATCAGTGCTCGTCATAGTGGTCGCCGTGTTCGGCGTGCTTGTGTCCGTCGTGGATGTAGTCGTAGTGGTCGCCGTGCTGCACCCTCTCGTGGTTGCAGTCCGGGCCGCCGTGCTGGTGGTCTTCTACGGTGTGCTCAGCGATCTTGTGGTCTGCCATTGAATCCTCCAGGGGAGACGTTGCGGAAAGTGCGACGCTGCCAGCATATCAACCCATGCGCATAAATGCATACTGCAGGCTGTATGCAACTCCGCGCATAAGTGACTGGGGTGGGGTCTGCAGAGCCAGCCGCGCAGTGCTCAGGGTGACGCGGTGACGGTGTCGTGGGACTCGAGGATCTCCTCGGCCAGCGACTGCCATCGGCCATAGGCGTGCGGGAAGCCCGAGCGCTGGACCGCTTGGGCGGCTTCGTTCGGGGTCATCGACTCCCAGCCTGAGATGTGCACCAGCCCCGGGTTGCGTCCCTTGGGATTGACGCCGTAGAAGGACTGCGCGGCCCACACCGGGTCCCGCACCTCCTCAGGTGTGCCCCAGCCCTGCGAGGGCCGCTGCTGGAACAGGCCGAGTGAGTCGCGGTCGCCGTAGTCGAGATTGCGCAGTGAGGACTCCTGCAACGCGGTCATGAGCGCAATGACGATGGCGTCATCAGGCAGGTCGGCATCCCGGCCGACGCTGATGATCGTCTCGGCGTGCTCGAGCTGGCTGCTGTTGAGCCGGTCCACGTGGCTGAGCTCCCACTGGCGCACGATCGTCGGGCCGGTCACGCCCATCGCGCCGATTGCCCAGACGACGACGAACACCGCGGCGAGGATCGCTGCGGTGATGCTGAATCCGATGGCGGGGCCGACGAGCTGCGGTCGGCGGGTGGAGCTGGCCATGGCAGACATGCTAGCCCCTGCCCGGCGGATTTCGACACCCGCGTCGGCTGGGGGTGCGGTGCAAACTTCGTCACAGTCACGGACCCCGGCTGCAGGGGGCACGACGAGAGCGGGCCCAGCTGCGCGCAGACCCGCTCCCATGTCGGTGCCGGTGGGATGGCGCTGGAATCAGAGGCCGTTGAGGCGGTAGGCTTCGAAGCCCTCCAGTCCGTTGTACGGGTAGCCGATCTCCCGGGCCACAGCTCCGGCGTCGCCGGCCTGTTCGAGACCGTGGTAGGCGGTCTGCTCAGCGTTGGCCCAGCCGTTGAAGATGGCGACATGGCCTGCAGCGCCGCCGGTGCCCGGGCCGCCGCGCATGAGCACGTCACCTGGCTGCAGGTCCTCCTTGGCGATCGGATGGGCGACGTCGACGAGCGTCACAGTGCTGAGGCTGTCGTCAAGTCCCCAGGCCATGGAGACGAATCCTGAGCAGTCGGTGCGGTAGTTCTTGCCGTCGATGTCCGGGTAGTAGGCGGACATGCTGTACGGCACGCCCTGGTCGACCCAGAACTGGGCGCGGTTGATGATCTCGGCTCGCCGGTCGTTTTCGACGGTCTGCTCTTGGGTGGCTGCGGTGTCCGGTCCCGAGGCGGCGGTCGCCGGGGCGACAGCGATGCCGGTTGCGGCGAGGGTCAGGGCAGCGGCAGCGGTGCCGATGCGGCGGGCGGTGGAGGACAGGGGTGTGATCGACATGGTTTGCTCCGTTCGTCACAGGGTGTGTGGGGATGGTCGGTGCCGGTATGCGTCCGGGCGAGGGGAGGGGTGGGGTCGGCTTCCTGCGGGTTCTGGGCTGCCCTCAGGAAGTCATCGGGTCAGCGGGGATGGCCAGTGGGGTCAGCGGGGATGACCGGTGGGGTCAGCGGACGACCGGCAGGGTCAGGGGATCGCCGGTGCGTCGCCGTGGGCGGCGAGCAGTTCGCGGGCCAGCGGCTCCCACTTGGCGTAGGCATCAGGGTAGGCCGAGCGCTGCACTGCCTGCGCGGCCTGGGTCGGGGCCATGCTCTCCCAGCCGTTGATCTGGATGAGACCGGGGTTCGAGCCCTCGGGGTTGATGCCGTAGAAGGACTTCGAGGCGTAGACCGGGTCGGTCACCTGCTCGGGTGCACCCCAGCCCATCGACGGGCGCTGCTGGAACAGACCGAGCGAATCACGGTCGCCGTAGTCGAGGTTGTACATCGAGGATTCCTGCATTGCGGTCATGAGGGCGATGACGATGCCCTGGTCGGGCAGTGCGCCACCGCGTCCGACACCGATGATGGTGCGGGCGTTGTCGATCTGCGTCTGGTCGAGGTCGGCCACGGTGGTGAATGCCTCCTGCCGCTGTTCGACCGGAGCCGCGGCCGGGTCGAAGCTCGGGGCGGCCATCGCTGGTGATCCCATAATCCCGCCGCCGAGGATGCCGACAGCGAGAGCGGTGGCCAGCAGTGTCTTGGAGAGTTTCATGACGGTGCTCTTTCAGGGGTTGATTGATTCTGTGCTGTGTCTGCTGAGCCCAGCTGCCCGTGAGGCTGACGGGAGATCTGGGGATGGTCTCCCGTCCCGGTCTCGGCGACGTGTTTAACAATCGCAACCGTTTTGTGATCTCTCAAGGCCCCGAATCTGACTGAAGTCTGATCATCGGCTGCACTGTGCGTGGGAATCCCGGCTTGCAGCTCCAATGCCCACCTGCCGCATCCGGCATGCACATGCGGACCGGCGCGGTCATTGAGGTCTCAACCGTCGGGCTGGGTGCTTCAGCCAGGGCAGATGAAAGAAACCTCCATGCGTCCGCACTATGAGAGATCTTCAGTGACGTTGAAGCCGAGGCGGCCTCATCGTCTACGACCTTCGCAGAGCCTCTCTGCACGTTTGTCGTAGACTTTCGCGCCCTGTCCCGAGCGCCTCCGGCCGTCGTGCGGTGACTGCACTGCGGGCCCTGGCCGCTATCGACTCAGGACCCGCAGTGAGCGCAGTGCGTCTCAGGCCTCCCGCAGTGCGCTGCGCATGTTCTCCAGCACGTCGGGATCCTCGATCGTCGAGGGCACAACGACGTCCTCGCGGCCGTCGGCGATCTCGCGCATCGTCTTGCGCAGGATCTTGCCCGAACGGGTCTTCGGCAGCGCGGAGACAACGTCGACGCGCTTCATCGCCGCCACCGGGCCGATGTCCGAGCGGACCAGCGAGACGAGATCGGCCTTGACCTTCTCCTCGTCGGTCTCCGGGCCGTCCTTGAGCACAACGAACGCCCGTGGGATCTGGCCTTTCGTTGCGTCGTAGACGCCGATGACCGCACATTCGGCCACGGCCGGGTGGGCGGCGATCGCGGCCTCCATGATGCCGGTCGACAGGCGGTGACCGGCGACGTTGATGACGTCGTCGGTGCGGCCCATGACGTAGACGTAGCCGTCGTCGTCGATGAGCCCGCCGTCGCCGGTGAGGTAATAGCCGTCGAAGGCCGAGAGATAGGAGGAGACGTAGCGTTCGTCATCATCCCACACGGTGGCCATCGTGCCCGGCGGCATCGGCAGCCGGATGACGACGAGCCCGTCCTGGCCGGCCGGCACCGGATTGCCGGCGGCGTCGAGAACCTCGACCTGGTAGCCGGGCACCGGCTTCGTCGGTGAGCCGGCCTTGAGCGGGTAGGTGTGCAGGCCGATCGGGTTGGCGGCGATCGGCCAGCCGGTCTCGGTCTGCCACCAGTTGTCAATGACCGGGATCGACCGGCCGGTGGCCTCGGCGAGCTTCTCGGTCGTCCATTCATAGGTGTCCGGGTCGAGCCGCTCACCGGCCATGTACCAGGCCTTGAGCGAGGCCATGTCGTAGCGCTTCATCATCTCGCCGTCGGGGTCCTCCTTGCGGATGACGCGCATGGCGGTCGGGGCGGCGAAGAAGACGTCGACGTCGTGTTCGGCGACGATCCGGAAGAACGTCGAGGCATCCGGTGTGCCGATCGGCTTGCCTTCGAACAGCACGGTCGTCACCCCGCCGATGAGCGGAGCGTAGACGATGTAGGAGTGGCCGACCACCCAGCCGACGTCTGAGGCGGTGAACATCGTGTCGCCGGGATGTAAACCGAAGATGTTCGGCAGCGACCAGGCGAGTGCGGTCGCGTAGCTGCCGTCGCGCACGATCCCCTTGGGCTTGCCGGTGGTGCCGGAGGTGTAGAGCACGTAGAGCTCATCGGTGGAGGCGACCGGCGTGCACGGGGCGTGCTCGGTGGTCGCGGCGAGCAGCTGGGCATAGTCGAGGTCGCGGCCGTCGGTCAGCTCGCACTCGTGCTGCGGACGCTGGACGATGACGGTGAACTCCGGGTCCTCCTCGGCCTTCTCGATCGCGGCATCGAGAAGGGGCTTGTACTCAATCGTCCGGTTGCGTTCGATGCCGCAGGACGTCGAGATGATCGCCTTCGGGCGCAGGTCGTTCATCCGCACGGCCAGCTCGTTGGCGGAGAATCCGCCGAACACGACCGAGTGGATTGCGCCGAGCCGGGCGCAGGCGAGCATCGCGATGACCGCCTCGGGGATCATCGGCATGTAGATGACGACGGTGTCGCCCTTGCTGATGCCCCGCTCGGCCAGCGCCTGGGCGAACCGGGCGGTCTCATCGAGCAGATCGGCGTAGCTGTAGTGCTTGATCTGGTCGGTGACCGGGGAGTCGTAGATGAGTGCGGTATCAGACCCGCGGCCGCTGTCGACGTGCCGGTCGAGGGCGTTGTAGCAGACGTTGAGCTCACCGTCGGGGAACCAGCGGTAGATCGGGGCGCGCGAGCTGTCGAGGGCGCGGGTCGGCTTCCTCACCCAGTCGATGAGCTCAGCGGCGTCGAGCCAGAAGCCCTCAGGATCCTCGGCGGCCCGGGCGAAGGCGCGGTCGTAGGGAGTGTCTGTCGGCTGCTGCGCCGTCGAGACGGCGCTGTCGGTGTGATCGCTCATATTCTATTGTTGCCTACAACACACCAGAGTTGAACAGCGGGTCCCCGAACTTCACGGCTCACCCTCAGGCAGGGCTGGGCGCCGTCGCCGAGGCGGTGGTCGGGTCTGCAGACACGTGCCGGTGCGCAGGAACACCGGCGAAGGAGCTGGAGAAACATGCGCTACGTCGTTGCCCTGGCCTTGGCCGCGCTCGCGGTGCTCGGCGTCCACTGGGCGATCGGGCTCGGCACACTGCCCCGCCCGTGGGGTGCGCTGGGCCTCGGCACCGTCGCCGGTGTCACGCTGGTGGCCACCCTCATCGTCTGGGAGATCATCAGCCCGAGTGAGGAGAACGCCGACCGCGACAAGCGCATCGCCGTCGAAGAGGCCGCCAAGGACGAGCAGCGCGAGCTGCGCCGCGCACAGCGCGAGGCCGCCCGCAACGCCCGCCGCCGAGGCGAGCAGGCCGGGCCGCGCGAACCGGGTGCCGGGCGACCAGACGGCACCGACTGAGACCCCTCGTCACCGGGTCACTGGTGTCCGCTGCGACGCAGCCGGTAGACCGCCCAGCCGGCCACGCCGGCCAGCAGCACCGCACCAGCTGCCGGTGAGACCACTGTGCTGGCAGCCAGCAGCATGCCCAACGCGCCGAGCGATGTCATAAGGACCGGGGTGGTCAGCTGTGCGATGACGCCGACGGGCAGCGCCCCGGCTTCGGTCATGACCGCAGGTGCCAGCCAGTTCGGCGGCGGCCGGAGCGCCGCATGCGTCGCGGCTGCCGCGCACAGGAGTGCGAAGAGGCAGGCGAGGGCGAGCAGGACCGGCTGACCGAGCTGGACGGTTATCGGTAGGAAGACGAGCACACCGGCAGGCAGCAGCACGGTGGCAGGGGTGAGTGCGATGAGGAGCCGGCAGGTGCCGCTGCCAAACGGGAACACCTCGGTGAAGGCCGGGTTCGCAGCACAGGCGCGCACGCTCATGACGGCCAGCCAGCCGGCGATGCCCAGGCTCAGGCAGGCGATGAGGACACCGGCGACCGGCAGCTGACCAAGCGGCAGCGCGCTGGCCGCCCACGGCAGCAGCACCGTTATGGCGAGCAGCGCCGGTACGCCTGCCGTGCGGGTCAGCCCGATGAGCATTCCGGTCGGCAGGGCCAGCAGGGACGGCAGCCGCCTCAGGCGTGCCAGCTGACCGGATGCGTTCCGGCAGGCGCGCAGGCGGGCGAAGAGGGTGGTGGCCATCGCATTGGCATCGGCGGTCACCAGCCCGAAGCGCATGAGCTGCGAGGACCGCGACCCGGCTTCGAGCTGCGGCCATGACAACCGTGGGGGCCTCAGCACCATCCACACGGCTGCGCTGACGACGGTCAATACGAGGGCTGCGGTGAAACCGAGCGCGACAGGTGCGCTCAGACCGCTCGCTGCAGCATGCATGACCGGACCGGCGAAGTCGCCCAGCGGTGCGGTGAGGGCAAGCACCGCCAGTGCCGCGACCGCCGCCCACAGCAGCCGGTCGCTGAGATGCTCAGTGTCGACCGTCGTGCCGAACAGGCCCGCCTGCAGGCCGATGAGGATGAGGGCACCAGCCGCTCCGGTGGCCGCCAGCACGGCCACAAGTGCGATCGCGGCAGCTGCGGTTATGCCGAGGTCGAGGATCATCGCGCCACCGGTGGCCTGCCAGGACAGGTGCGGCACGACCGCCAGCAGCCCGATGATGATCCCGCCGAGCACCCCACCGAGGATGACGGCACTCAGGCGGCGGCGCAGCCAGGACGGGCTGAAGCCCGGGTGCTGGAACAGCCACACCCGCACCGGTTCGGGCAGCCCGAGCGGGCCGAGGCGGGTGAGCAGCCAGGAGAGCACGAGCAGCCCGCACGCGGAGATGAGGACGGATTGCAGGACGGGGAACGGGGAGGCGACCACCGCCTCGGCGACGGTGTCGGCCGGCCCGGCGGTGAGCGCTGCCACCAGCGGCGCGGCAAGGGACTGCGCGGCCGAGGCGAGGACGGCGATGAACACGGCTGCGGCCAGCGCGTAGGTGTAGACCGCTCCGGCGCTCAGCGTGTGCGGGCGGCGGCTGCGGGTGAGCCGGGCGAGGCCGGCAGGGGTGAGGGGGTGCGGCAGGGCCGGGTCAGGCGGCGTCATAGCCCAGCGTCCCGTCGGGGTGTTCGCAGATCTGCACGGTGGTAGTGCGCTCGGGGTCGATGAGCGCGTCGTCGTGGGTGGAGAGCAGAATCGCCGTGCCGCTCTCCGCGCGGGCAATCAGCAGGCGGCGCAGCGCCTGGACCGAGGCGGCATCGAGGTTCTGCTCGGGCTCATCAAGTAGCAGCACCTCGGCTGACCGGAAGAGGGCGCTGGCCAGCAGCACCTTGCGCCGCTGCCCGCTGGAGAGCGCCTCCGGGTAAGCGTCGAGGAACCGGATCGGCAGGTTGAGGGCGGCACAGATCTCGGTGATGGCCGCCTCGGGAGCGGTGACGTCATGGGCGCGGGCGAGCAGCGTCAGGTGCTCACCGGCGGTGAGCCCGGTGAGCCAGGCGTCGTCGCCGAGGAGGGTTGCAACCTGCCGCTTCCAGGCAGACCCGGTGTGGTCTGCCGGTTCGCCGCCGAGCAGCACGCGGCCGGAAAGCGGCGTCTGCCGGCCGGCGATCGTCTGCAGCAGGGTCGATTTGCCGGCCCCGTTCGCCCCGGCCAGCCGGGTGATCGACCCGGGCTGCAGCTGCAGGTCGAGCGGCGGCAGGGCGAATCCCGCCGGGTAGCCGGCGACGAGTCCGTCAATGCTGAGCATCAGCGGCCTACCGTCAGCGCGGCCCCAGGGTCGGGTGCGGTGCCGCCGTAGTGGGCGGCAAGTTCGCCGAGCCCCTCCTCGATGCTCACCCGGGGCGTCCAGTTGAGGACTTCGCGGGTGCGGCGCTGGTCGAACCAGTGGGCGGTCGAGAGCTGTTCGGCGAGGAACCGGGTCAGCGGCGGCTCATCGGAAAGCGTCTCGTGGAGGCGGGCGGCAGTCGTCTCGGGCAGCCGGCCGGCCAGCGTGTCCTCAACCTCGGCGGCGAGATCCCAGACCTTTTCGACGACGGTGCCGGCGGCCAGGGCGGCGGGCACGGGCACGCTGAGCTTCGGGCGGCGAGCCCCTCCGGCCAGCGCCATCTGGGTCATGAGCTCACCGACCGGCCGCGGTTGGCCGTTGGTGACGACGAGCGCCTCCCCGTGATGGCGGTTGACGGCGGTGAGCCCGGCGACGATCGCGTCGACGGCATTGGTGATGTAGAGCGTGTCGACAAGTGCCGCCCCGGTGCCGAGCACCGGCATCCGGCCGGCGCGGGCGCGGTCGATGATCCGCTCGGTCAGCTGCGTGTCCCCTGGCCCCCACATGAGGTGCGGGCGCAGCACGAGCACCCGGAAATCCTCACTGTCAGCGGCCAGTGCCAGCAGTTCGCCGTGGGCTTTGGTGCGCGCATACTCACCGCGGGCATGCTCCGGATCAGCCGGGCCCGCCCCGACGCCGACAAGCGAGTCACCGGCATGGGCGACCGAGGGGGAGGAGATGTGCACGAACCGGCTCACCCCTGCATCCTGGGCCGCTGAGAGCAGTGTGCGGGTGCCGGCGATGTTGATCGCCTCGAAATCGGCCGGATCCCCGGCCATTGAGACCTTCGCTGCCAGGTGGACGACCGCCTGCTGCTCGGCCACCGCCTCGGCCACGGCAGCAGCATCGGTGATCGAGGCGGCGATGTCCCGCGCCCCGCCGACCCCGGAGGGGCGGCGCTGCAGGGTGGTGACCGTGTGCCCGGCGGAGACGAGTGCGGCAGCGACTGAGGAGCCGAGCAGACCGGATGCGCCGGTGACGAGAATCTTCACTGTTCCTCCTGGTGAGCTGGCTGGTGCGATATGTGCTGGCCGGTCCCGAGGGGGTCGTCAGGGTGTGCGGATCGGCTCGCCGCCCAGCACGGCGGCGGCCCAGTCAGCCAGCCGGGAGCGGTCGATCTTCGAGTTGTGGCGGATGTCGGTCGGGAACGACGGGGCGATGAGCACGGCGGCGACGTCCGAGCCGGTTACGGCGGCCACCTGAGCGCGCAGTCGCTGGGCGACCGGCAGCGGTGCCAGGCCGGGGGCCAGGGGTTCGCGGGATTCCGGGTCGCTGCCGGTGGCGGGTTCGAGCACGAGGACGAGTGCCTGTGTGCCGGTCGGTCCGACGCCGACGGCCGCCGAGCGCAAGACTGCCGGGTCGCGGTCGGTCAGCGCTTCGATCCCGCCGGGGCCGAGCGGCCCGGCCGGGGTGGTGATGATGTGCTGGAGGCGGCCTTCGATCCAGATGCGGCCAGCGGTGTCGATGTGGCCGATGTCGTTGGTGCGGTGCCAGCGCTGTCCGTCGAGCGTGTCGCGGCCGGCCTGCTGGTCGGTCGACCACAGCCGGTCGTAGCCGTCCTTGATGTGGGCGGCGGAGACGACGAATTCTCCGAGCACCTGCTGGGCGTCCGTCCCGGTCAGCAGCTCATCGGCAGACCGGCCGTCGGCGCCGATGGGGGCCAGGGCGAAGCGCACCCCGTCGATCGGGGTGCCGACGCACACGCCGCGCGCCGCCTGTGCACCTGGGCCTGCATCATCGGCGCCGTCGGTGCGCGCGGTGCCGTCCGACCTGGTGCCGTTCGAGCCGGTGCCGTCCGTGCGCGCGGTGCCCTCCGCCTCGGCGGTGGCCACTGCGTGCCGGTCGATATCGGCCAGCAGCAGCCCCTCGGTCATCCCGTAGGGGGAGTGGATCTGTGCGTGCGGGAAGACCTCTGCCACCTGGTTCATGAGCGACAGCGGCACCGGCGCTCCGGCCGAGAGCGCGAGCTCGACCCCGGCACAGGCGGCCCGCTGTGCCTCGGTGAGGTCACCGGCGGTCGCGCAGACGTTGGTGTAGGCGGCAGGTGAGGCGAAGACCATCGTGCAGTCCGCCTCGGCGATGGCATCGGCTAGGGCCGCGGCGGTGAGCGTGCGCGGTTTCGTCACCGACATGTCCGGAGTCACGCTGGTGACCCCGAGGCCGGGGCCGAAGAGCGCGAACGGCGCGAACCCGGCGACGAGGCCGGCGCCTGGGCGCATGTCGAAGGTGCGGGTGAGCACGTCCATGAGGGCGGCGAGCTGGGCGTGGGTGTAGCGCACGCCCTTGGCCGGGCCGGTTGAGCCGGAGGTGAAGAGCACCGCAGCCAGATCCGCGGGTGCTGGGGTGCGCAGCGGCTCACCGGCGGCGAGGTGGGCGTGGCCTTCGCGGATGAGTTCGGTCAGCGAGGTCTCGACGTTCAGCGCCAGCCGCTCGGGACCCGGCAGGGGGCTGATGGAGATTCGCCGGCCCGGCCAGCCGGCGGTGCGAGCCAGGGTGAGGCCGGGAAGTTCGCCGATGATCCACTGCGGGTCGGCAGACCGGATCGCCCGGGTCATCCCGGCCACCCCGAGGCCGGCGTCGGCGACGACGACGGTGCCGCCTGCCTTGAGCACGCCGTAGGCGGCGGCTGTGAGGTTGTTGCCGGGGGTTACGAGCAGCGACACCCGGTCGCCGGGCGCCAGGCCGCGGGCCTGCAGTCCGGCTGCGATTCCGTCGACGACGCCGGAGAGCTGCCGCCAGCTCACCGACTGCGGCGGGTTCTGGGACATGTCGACCGAGGCGATCGCCTCGTCGTCGGCGCGTTCGGCCAGCGCATCGTAGATCATCCGGGAGGTGGTCGGAGCAGCGGTGGTGGGCGCCTGGTCGTCGGCCGCTCCCGAGGCGCCCGTTGCCTCAGCAGTCCCGGTCGCCTGGCCAGGTGCGTCGAACTGGGCGGAGAGCCAGTCGAGGACGATGCCGGCGACATCGGCGTCTTCGCTGACGAGGTGGGAGGCCTTCTCACAACGGTGGATATCGGCCTGGGGCAGGCGGTGGCGCAGATCGCGCAGGAACCGCTCCAAGAACACCGGGTCCTTCGGCCCCCAGATGAGCAGGGCCGGCAGGTCGATGCCGGCGATGTCGTCACCGAGGCGCTGCAGCTCGGCGTACGACGGGTGGGTCTCGACCGCCGGGATGTCAGCGACGAAGGCGCCGATCCCGCCGCGCAGCTCAGCCGTGCGGTACGGGGCGCGGAAGGCGTCCTTTTGTGCATCGGTCAGCGAGCCCTGGGCCAGGGCGAGGGTGGTGCGCAGGAACCAGTCGGTGCGCACTGTTGACAGCGGCAGCATCGGCCCGGCCAGAGCCGCCTGCAGGGGTGCCGGGATCGGGGTGCCCTCCGGCTGGGCGACAGCGGTGTTGAGTGAGATGACCGCGTCGATGCGGTCCTGATTGCGGGCCGCCCACGTCAGCGACAGCACCCCACCCCAGTCGTGGCCGAGGGTGACGGTGCGCTCGGCCGGGCGCTCGGCGAGGAGCTCGGTGACAACGGCGTCGAAATCCGCGACGCGTTCGGCGATGCGCCGGAAACCAGGACCGTGGGTGGTCGGCAGGCCGGTGTGTGAGAGGCGTTCGGAGAATCCCATCTCCAGCTGGTCCGGGGCGATGACCCGCCAGACGGGACCCCCGCCTCGGGCACGGTCAAGCGAAACGGCAGCCAGGTGGCGCCACAGGTAGGACCAGGTGGGGTTGCCGTGCAGAGCGAGGATCGTGCCGGCTGGTGCGAGCCCTTCGGCCTGCAGGGCCGGCAGCGTGTCGAGGACGTGGAAGGTGCGCTCGCCGTCGACGGTGCCGACGGTCACGAGACGCGACCACTGCTCATCCCAGCCCGGCAGCGCACCCGGCGTCGAGGCGGGCCGGGCCGGCAGGCCGGAGCTGCCAGGACGCAGGCTGAGGCCGGGCAGTCTCACCACTCGATCTCCGTCATCGCCGTGTTCAGGCCCGAGCCCACGCCCATGCACAGCACCCGGTCGCCGGCACTGAGCTCAGCGGCCTTGCGGGTGAGCGTGATCGGCAGGGAGGCCGGGCCGACGTTGCCGAGCTGCGGGTAGGTCTTCGGGATCCGGGTCGTGTCGAGGTCGACGGCCTTGGCGATCGAATTCGTGTGGATGTCAGAGACCTGATGCATGACATAGGCGTCCATGTTCCGCCAGTCCCAGCCGTCGCCGTGGGCGGTGTGCCAGGCGGTGGTGACGAGTTCCATGCCGTTCTCCAGCAGTCCCTTGGCGTCGGTGAACATGCCGTCGTGGTCGCCGACGCACAGCTGATGGTTCCACGTCGCCGCCCGGGTCACCCCGCCGAGGATCCGGTGGCCCTCCGGGTGCTTGTCCGCCGGGCCCAGCAGGGCGGCCGAGGCGCCGGAGCCCAAGGTGAGCGAGGCGAACTCGTTGAGGTATTCGGCCCGGGTGATCTCCGGGCGGGAGAGCCGCTCGATCGTCGACTCCTGCACCCGGGAGGCGTCCTCACCTGCGACGATGAGGGCGTAGTCGAGCTGGCCGGAGTCGATCATCGTCGCTGCCAGGGTCATGCCGTTGACGAACCCCAGGCAGGCGTTGGTGAGATCGAAGTTCATGGCGTGCGGCTGCAGGCCGATGCCGTGGTGGATCGACACCGCAACAGAGGGCTCGAGGTTCTCGCGGGTGACGGAGGTGTTGATCATGAGCCCGACCTGCTCGGCGTCGATGCCGGTCTCGCGCAGCACCCTGCGCCCGGCCTCGGCGGCACCGGTGGAGAAGTCCGAGGGGTGCTCCCAGTTGCGGCGGGCGTTGACCCCGGCGACGCGTTCGAGCAGGCCGTGGGGCAGTCCCAGACGCTCAAGGGTTCCGGCGAGTCGCTGGTCGAAGGAGGCCGAGGTGACCTCCACGGGTGCCGTCACCTCGACCAGGCCGAGGAGCGCGACGTTGGAATGCCGGAAAGTCGAATTGCCGTTCAAAGAAGGGTCCGTTTCGCAAGGTTGACGGTGCAGAGTCTCCGACTCATCCTAATACCCAAGCTGGCAAATCACTGCAACCGGCAGGTGCCCGGCGTTCGGCGTCCCTGCGCGCTCAGGCGGCGGTCGCGGCCCCGGGCAGGGAGCTGGAGGCGAGGATCGACGGCACCGGGCCCGAGGTGGTGTGCGGCTGCTCGTTGACGGCAAGGGGGCTTGTGGTCACCGGGGTGTGGCGCACAGCGCAACGTGAGGCGCACCGCAGCTGCCGGGGCCAGGCAGGGGAGCAGGCTGTGCCGACACCGAAAACTTCAATAAGCCGCGAGTGACCTTGTGTCAGGGGATGTACCGGCACAGAGGACATTCGTTATGGTGTCAGGGTGCGTGCCAATTCGCGTCCCTTCTGGTTCTGGGCGATTCCGGTGAATATCCTCGTCATCGCCCTCATCGCGATCTTCATCCTCGTCATCGACGAGGACGACCAGCCTGCCCCGGTGGCTGAGCAGACCCGGACGGCTGGCCAGGGAGGCGACGCCGGTGCCGGCGCTTCGCCTGCTGCCGACGGCGACTCCGACGGCGAGACCCCCGGTGAAGCTCGGCGTGACGTTGAGGACCCCTTCGGGCTCGGCAACCCCGAGTCGCCGGTGGCGATGGTCGTCTTCACCGACTTCCAATGCCCGTTCTGCGCCAAGCACTCCGCCGAGGTCGAACCGCAGCTCATCGACCAGTACCTCAATGAGGCGAAGCTGCGCATCGAATGGCGCGACGTCGACTTCTTCGGCGAGGACTCCAACCGAGCCGCCCGCGCCGCGTGGGCGGCCGGCCAGCAGAACCTTTACATCGAGTTCCACCAGAGCCTGTTCGGCGACGGCGAGCCGCTCGACCCCCCTGACCTGACACAGGAGAAGCTCACTGCGGCCGCGCAGGCGCTGAGCATGGACCTCGCGCAGTTCGAGCGCGACATGGAATCCGATGAGGCCTACCAGCACGTGCGCGACAACGCCGAAGAGGCCGCCGAGGTCGGTGCGTTCTCCACCCCGGCCTTCGTCATCAACGGGCAGCCGATGTCCGGTGCACAGCCGTTGGAGGAGTTCCAGAAGGCCATCGAGGCCGCTGAGCAGGACAACCCGTACGAGGCAGGAGGCAGTTCATGACCATCGGACTCACCGCAGCCTTCCTCGGTGGCGTGCTCGCTCTGCTGAGCCCGTGCGGGGCGCTGCTCATCCCGGCGTTCTTCGCCTTCAGTGTCTCAGGTGGGACGAAGCTCGTCGGCCGGGCGGCGATGTTCTTCATCGGGCTGCTCACGATCCTGCTGCCGATGGGTGCCGGCGCCGGTTTCATCGGCGCGCTGCTGACCGCCCACCGCACCACCCTCATCATGGTCGCCAGCGTCCTGCTCATCATCTTCGGGCTGCTGCAGATCTTCGGGCTCGGCTTCGACCTGGGCCGCTTCATGCCCGAGAGTCTGCGCAACCCCGGCGCCGGCAGCGGCGGCACCGCCTCGCTGCTGAGTGCCTACGTGCTCGGCATCGTCTCCGGTGTCGCCGGGTTCTGCACCGGCCCGATCCTCGGTGCCGTGCTCACCCTGGCGGCCTCGGGCGGCAGTCCGCTCACCGGCATGTTCTACCTGTCGGTCTATGCGCTCGGCATCGCGGTGCCGGTGTTCGTCATCGCCGTTGTCTGGCAGAAGCTCGGCGCCGATCGGATCTCGTGGCTGCGCGGCAAGACGATCACGATCGCTGGCCGCGACTTCCACACGACCTCGCTCATCTCCGGCATCGTCTTCATCGCCGTCGGCGTCATCTTCATGGCCACCAACGGCCTCGTCGGCGTCCCGGAGATCATCTCCACCACGACCGCCGGAGCACTGCAGGAAGCGCTGCTCGCCTTCGACCGCACGATCCCGGCCTGGGGCAGCATCCTCATCATCGCAGGCGTGCTCATCGCTCTGTGGTTCCTCATTTTCTACCCCCTCACGGCCCCGGGCAGGAAGCTCGGCTTCGACCGTTCGGAACTGCCCGGCGGCGAGGACGGCGACCGTCTCGCCGACGGCGCCGCTGCGACCCGCCCGGGTGAAGCGTCCGTCCCAGCACGCGACGTCGCCGAGGCGGAGGGAACCTCAGCCTCGGAACCGGCCACCACCGCCTCGGAACCGGCCACCACCGCGTCGGGAGGGGATCAGGCCGCTGGCGACGGAGAGTTCCTCACCCGCCGGCAGCGCCGCGCAGCCGAACGCGCCGGACGGGGCTGAGCCCTGCTGAGCGCGCACTGCTCAGACCGGTGCGAACCGGATAGGCTGGTGGCACCTCACGTCCACGGGCCGCGTGCGGCCCCAGCCTTAGGGAGTTTCGATGTCGAACGCGCAGGCTCACACGACGGCGGCGCTGCCGCTGAACGAACAGCTCGTCCTTGTCACCGGAGGCGGCCGCGGGCTCGGCGCCGCGCTCGTCAAGGCCTTCTACCGCGAAGGCGCGGCACTCGTCATCAATTACCGCTATTCGGCTGACCAGGCCCAGGAGCTCGCCGAGCAGATCCGAGCCCGAGGCGGTCGCGCGCTGGCCGTCGAAGCCGACGTCACCGACTTCCGCCAGGTGGTGGCGATGTTCGAGACCGCCCGCGAGGAGTTCGGGCAGCCGGTCTCCACCGTCATCAACAACGCGCTTGTCGACTTCTCCTTCAACGGCGATGAGCGCCCGGACGCCGATGAGATCGCCTTCGCCGCCTTCGAGCAGCAGTTCCGCGGCACCGTCGGCGGGGCGATGCACGTCATTCAGGCTGCGATGAGCGGATTCCGCGAGATCGGTTCGGGTCGGGTCGTCAACATCGGCACCAACCTGTTCCAGAACCCCGTCGTGCCCTACCACGACTACACCGCCGCGAAGGCCGCGCTGCTCTCGCTCACCCGCACCTACGCCAAGGACCTCGGCCCGTTGGGTGTGCGCGTCAACATGGTCTCCGGCGGGCTGCTGCGCACCACCGACGCGTCCTCGGCCACCCCTGATGAGGTGTTCGATGCTATCGCTGCGAACACGCCTCTGGGGCATGTCACGACGCCGGAGGAGTTCGCCTCGGCGGTGACGTTCTTCGCCTCACCGGCTTCACGCGCGGTGACCGGCCAGAACCTCATCGTCGACAACGGGCTCGTGATGGACTGAGCTGCCGGTGGGGTGATGCGGCGAGCACGTCCGGTCACCCCACGAGGAGCGCTCCGGCGGTAGCCCGCTTAGGCAGGCGGATACATCATTCGGGGAAGAGTGTGACTGGGTCGGCTAGTTCGGCTTGGAATCGGGAGTGGAAGAGCGGTCGTTGGGTTCGGTCGAGGGTCTGGGGTGGTATCCAGGCGGGTAGCCCGTTGAGGAGTGTGGATCGCCAGCCGTGGCGTTCGTGCCAGGCGTGGTGGAAACGGCACAGCAGCGTGAGGTTGTTCAGATCGGTGGGTCCGCCGTGGCGGTGGGCGTGCATGTGGTGGGCTTCGCACCAGCCGACGGGGATATCGCAGTCGGGGAAGCTGCAGCCGCGGTCGCGTGCTTTGAGCAGTGTCATTTGGGTTGGAGTGGCGAAGCGGCCTTCTGTGCGGACCTTGACGTCGCGGGTGCCTGGTCTGGTGGAGGAGTAGTAGAACTTGCCTCCAGGGGAGAGCTGCAGGATGTCTTCGAGTCGTGTGTGGCCGCCTGCGGCTTCGACTTCGCCTTCACCGCGTGCGAGCTGTTCAGCTGTGGCGGTGACGACGAGGGCATATGAGCCGGCACCGGTGGGTTCGCAGGCGCCGCGGGTGATGAGGACTGAGAACCGGTCGTGGCGGCGTGCTCCGTCGGGACGGGTGTCGTCGAAGACCGGTGCGATGGTCGGGCTGCCATCGGTTGTGGCTGCGTTCGGTTGGCAGCCGGCGTCCTCCCAGGAGTCCGCGAACGGATCCATGGCGGGTGGGCCGAACGATGAGCCTGCCGCGTCGAGGTGCCCGGCACCGGCCACAGTGGAACCGTCCTCTTCAGGGGACGCGGAGCCACCTTGTGGATTGTCTGCTGCAGTGCGGACTGTCTCAACGATATCGGCAGGGCCTTGTTGGCGGTTGGTCAGCAGTGCGTTGAGGGTCAGCCCGGTTGTCGAGTCGAGAAGACCGCGCAGGATCCAGTCGCCATTGGTCTTCTGGTTGACGGTGACGAAGTAGTCATCCGGGTGGCTGGGTTCGGTTTCGAGTTTCCCGTCTGGGTCGAGGTAGCCGAGGATGCGTTTGCCCAGCACCCGGAATTCCTCCACCCGCAGGCCTGGGGCATTTTCAACCAGCACACGCTCGACGGCGGGTTCGTGCTCGGCGCGCACGCGAGGTGGCAGCGCATCGATCTGCTGAATGATCGCCTGCGCCTGGTCCACCGAGATCGTGCCTGCCTGCAGGCAGGCAGCAACTTCCGGCAGCTGGGCCGGGATCGGCTGACCGGTCGTGCTGTGATGCTCCGTTAAGCAGCGGGCCATCGACAGCCGGCGGCGGGCCTCGTACGTGGTGATGCGCATCTTCTGCTTCAGCAGTGCCGGCAGCTTCCGCACACCGTAGTGGCTGGGTTCGATCTGCTGGGACATGAGGCGCGTGCTCTGAGCGGTGGCCGATTCGAGTTTGCGGCGGACGAGCTCAAGTCCCTTGCCGATGGCGATCGCCGCGGCGCTGTCCAGGGCGGCATTGTGCTGGATCGTGGCGCCGGTGTCCTCTAGTGCCGTGACCGCAGCCAGCAGTTCGGGGCAGTGCGCCTTCAACTGTGCGATGTCGGCAGCATCGAGGAACTCCGGATGGGCCTCGGCCGGCTGGGCGCCATCAGCTGGAACGGACTCGGCGGTCATGGCAGATCACCTCCTTCGGTGTATCTGCCTCTAACCTAGATTGAGGCACTGACATCACTACCACAGAACGGGCCCTCACAGCGGTGAAAACGAGTCCCGGCAGCCTGTGTAACAACTATCGTTGCAGGTCAGGGCGCAAATAAAGTTTTTGAAGATATATTCGGCCATACCCTGCGGTCCCACCCCGCCGGTCGCGTGAACGACGCAGTTCGAGCTCCCCGCTCCGCCGATCAGAGCGCGGTCTGATCAGGTCCGGTTGCGGTCGATCTCCTCTGCCAGGAACGCCTGCACCCGGGCCATGAGCAGGCAGGCGAGATCCTCGTCGTACTCCGGGGCCGATGGGTCGGTGAACAGGTGCGCGTCGCCGGGGTAGACGAACTGCGCGGCGTTCGCCCCCGCCTCGGCGACGGAGGCGACGAGCAGCTCCGGCGCACCAGCATCGATCCACTCATCGCCGATCGCGTAGTGGATCTGCAGGGGCACCCCGGCCTGCCACGAGGTCTTCTTCGGCACACCTCCGGCGTGGAAGAGCAGCGCGCCGGCCGCGCGGGGATCACGCTTGCCCATCGACTGGGCCAGCGCGGCACCGAGTGACCAGCCGCCGAAGACGAGCGGGCCCTCGAGGTCTTCGATAAGGCTGGCGGCCTTCTTCGCAAGCTCCGGGAAGCCGACCTCGTCGCGGTAAGCGATGCCGGCATCGACCGAGTCGAAGACATGGCCCTCGTAGTAGTCGGGGGTGTGGACAGCGTGACCGGCATCGGAGAACTGCGCTGCCAGCTGGGACATGCCCTCGGTCAGCCCGAGCGCGGAATGGAAGAGCACAAGATCAGCCATGGCCTCATCCTGGCACACGCACACCGCGGTTCCCAGCCATTCTGGGACCGGATCTCCTCTGGCGGCCACCGCCTCGGCGACGGCGGGCAAGACGGTAGCCTGTGGCCATGGCACTACGACGACGCATACCCCGCTGGGCCGATCTGGGCCCGCTGCTGCAGTTCGACCTTCAGCGCAATCGCCGCCAGGCCCGGCTCACCCGGGTGAGCAGCGTCGAGGATCTGCGGCGGATCGCCAAACGGCGAACCCCGACCGGGCCGTTCGACTACGTCGACGGGGCAGCCGAATCCGAAAGCACGCACTACGGCAACCGGGATGCCTTCGGCGAACTGACATTCATCCCTGCGATCCTGGCCGCCAATGACGACATCGATCTGCGCGCCACGGTCGCCGGCGAGACCTTCGAGCTGCCGGTGGGCATCGCGCCGACCGGCTTCACCCGCATGATGCAGGCTGAGGGCGAGGTCGCCGGGGTGCGAGCGGCTGAACGCGCCGGCGTGCCGTTTTCGCTGTCGACGATGGGCACCCAGTCGATCGAGGACGTCGCCGCAGCCGCACCGAATGCGACGAAGTGGTTCCAGCTGTACCTGTGGCGCGACCGGGAGGCGTCTCTTGACCTCATTCAGCGGGCCTGGGCTGCCGGCTACCGGAACCTGCTCGTCACCGTCGACACGGCAGTCTCCGGCCGCCGGCTGCGCGACGTGCGCAACGGCCTGTCTGTGCCGCCGAAGCTGACGATCGGCACTGTGCTCGACGCCTCCTACCGCCCCGAATGGTGGTTCAACTTCCTCACCACTGACCCGCTGACCTTCGCCTCGCTGTCCGATGACACCTCATCGCTGGCCGCCCTCGTCAACGGCATGTTCGACCCGACCCTGTCGATGGAGGACCTCGCCTGGATCCGCGAGCAGTGGCCCGGGAAGCTGTTCGTCAAAGGTGTGCTCACCGCCGAGGACACGCAGCGCTCACTCGACAACGGCGCCGACGGCCTCGTCGTATCGAACCACGGCGGTCGCCAGCTCGACCGCGCGCCGACGAGCTTCGATGCCCTACCGGTGGTGCGCGCCGCCGCCGGAGACGACGTCGAGATCATCCTCGACTCCGGGATCATGCACGGTGCCGACATCCTCGCCGCGCTCGCCTACGGGGCCGACTTCACGCTCATCGGCCGGGCATACCTCTACGGCCTGATGGCTGCAGGCGAGGCCGGCGTGCGCAAGGTCCTCGAACTGCTCGAAGCGCAGATGCGGGTGACCATGCACCTCATGGGTGCCGCGACTCTCGCGGACCTCAACCCGGATATGATCCGCCGGGCCGAACGGGACCGCGGCGAGGGCTGAGGGGCCGGTCAGGGTGCGGGGTTGAGGAGGACTGATGGGACAGCGGATGTTCACCGCCATCCACCCGCCGTCTGAGATCGTGCAGACGCTGGGTGAGCTCGTCGAGCCCCGGCGCGGAATCGACGAGAACCTGCGCTTCACAGCTGAACGGCTGTGGCACGTGACGCTGGCGTTCATGCCCGATGTCACTACCGACTGCGAGGACCGGATCGACGAGATGCTCGCCGAGACCGCCCAGACGATTGCGCCCTTCGACATCGAGTTGGCTGGGGGAGGAGCGTTTCCGAACGCGGCCGAGGCGAAGGTGCTCTATCTCGGGATCGGGGCGGGGCGGGATGAGGTCATCCGCCTGCAGCAGCGGGCGCGCAATGTCGCCAACAATGCCGGCACCCGGGTCGACTCGGCTGATCCGGTGCCGCATCTGACGCTCGCCCGCACCGGCAGGCGGGCGATCAACGCGACGAAATGGCTGCAGGTGCTCGACGCATTCCCGCCGCTGCGCTGGAGGGTCGAGGAGATCAGCCTCGTCGCCTCCCACCTCCGGCACGGGCCGACCCGGCATGAAGTGCTCGGAACGCACCGGCTGACAGGGCGGGGCTGAGCCGGTCGGAGGCGCGATATGCGTTGACTGCTGAATCGAGGAGTCTGGATTCAGCACTCAACGACTATCAGAATCCGGATTCATAGTCGTTGAGTGCAACATCGAGAGGTCTCGAGGCAGCAGTGGACGTTGATGAGTCCCTGGCGCCGGGTTGGATTGGCCGGCTGTGTGCAGTTCGTGTCGAATGGATGAGCCTCGATTCCCCACGAGATGCACACGATCCGACGATTCCGCGTGCGTTTCGTGCAGAAGCGAGTGGTCTGGATTCCACACGAAGTGCCCACAGTGGCGGTGCGCCGCACAGCGGCAGACGCCGGACTGGTTGAGGTCAGACGGTTTCGAGGTCCTGCTCGGCGGCGAGCTGACTGATGGTGCGGGCCATGCGGACGTCACGGCTCGTCAGCCCTCCGACATCATGGCTCCACAACGTCACCTGCACCTGCGGGTAGGTCAGCAGAATGTCGGGATGGTGATCGGCGTCCTCGGCGGCAGCGCCGATCCGGTTGGTGAACTCCAGGCCCGTGGCGAAATCACCGGTGCGATAGGTCGCGGTAATGGTCTCACCGCGCTGCTGCCAGTCAGCCAGGTTCGCCTCGGCGACCTCGTCAGCGCTGAGCTTCTTCTTCGGATCACGCATGGCTCAACCGTGTCACAGTCGCTGAGTTCACGGGTAGTGCGAGTTAGGTGAGGTCCCAGTCGCTGCCGTGCAGCGGGTGACGGCATCTGCAATCCGGGATAGGCTGTGGCCTAGATCACAGATATCGCACTTCTCGCGGAGGCGATGGCTTCGGTGAAGCTCTCCGCCGCAAAGTGCCGACAGCGCAATGGAGCATTGCGAAAGGCAGGGTGCCGCTATGCCGCTGTACGACTTCCGCTGCCAGACCTGCGGAGTCATCGAAGAATCCTTCTCTATGGCCGATGTGCCAGCTGCCGTGACCTGCCCTGAATGCAGCGGTTCAGCCCGCCGCCAGATCGGTGCCGCTGGACTGCACCGCCAGTCAGCAGCCAAGTCCCTCGTCGAATCGACCGAACGCACCGCACACGAACCATCCGTTGTTTCCTCACTGCCTCACACCAAGCGGGCCCCCCAACCGCGCATCACGCGCAACCCGCTGCACGCCAAACTCCCGCGGCCCTGACGACCACGACGGCGCCGCACTTCTGAAAGGAACGCGCAATGCCGAAGAACATCTTTCCACTCGACTCGACGAAGTCCTTCACCGAGCAGGAGAAGCTCGGGCACAACCGCTGGCACCCGGACATTCCACCGGTCGAGACCCTCAAGCCCGGCGACACGTTCCGCGCTGACTGCCGTGAGTGGTTCGACGGGGCGATCAAGAACGACGACTCGGCAGATGACATCCGCAATGCTCCGGTGAGCAAGGTCCATGCACTGTCAGGCCCGTTCGCCATCGAGGGCGCGCAGCCAGGAGATCTGCTCGTCGTCGACATCCTCGATGTCGGACCGATCCCACAGGAAGACGAGGGGCCGCTGGCCGGCCAGGGCTGGGGCTACACCGGCATCTTCCCGCGCAGCAACGGCGGATCCTTCCTCGTCGACCAGTTCCCCGATGCCTATAAGGCGATCTGGGACTTCACCGGTCAGACCGCGACATCCCGGCATGTGCCTGGAGTGTCCTTCACCGGCATCATCCACCCGGGTCTCATGGGCACCGCGCCGTCGGCCGAACTGCTGAAGAAGTGGAACAAGCGCGAAGCCGATCTCATCGCCACCGACCCCAATCGCCTGCCGCCTCTGGCGCTGCCGCCGGAGCCCAAGGATGCAGTGCTCGGTGGGCTGACCGGCGAGGCCTTCGCCGCCGCCGCAGCCGAAGGTGCTCGCACGGCACCACCGCGTGAGAACGGCGGAAACCAGGACATCAAGAACCTCACCAAGGGCACCCGTGTCTTCTATCCGGTGTTCGTGCCCGGCGCGAACTTCTCCGTCGGAGACCTGCACTTCTCGCAGGGGGATGGTGAGATCACGTTCTGCGGCGGCATCGAGATGGGCGGCTTTATCGACCTGCGCGTCGACCTCATCAAGGGCGGCATGGACACCTACGGCGTGAAGGAGAACGCCGTGTTCATGCCGGGCAACGTCGATCCGCAGTACTCGGAATGGCTGTCATTCTCCGGCACTTCGGTCACGCTCGACGGCGAGCAGCGCTACCTCGATTCGCACCTGGCGTATCAGCGGGCCTGCCTGCACGCGATCAACTACCTGACGAAGTTCGGCTACAGCGCTGAGCAGGCTTTCCTGCTGCTGGGCGCGGCGCCGATCGAAGGCCGGTTCTCCGGCGTCGTCGACATCCCGAACTCATGTGCCACCGTCTACCTGCCGACGGCGATCTTCGACATCGACATCCGGCCCTCGGCAGACGGCCCGACGCAGATCGACCCGGGCATCGGAGCGCCGAAGTCAGCGGACTGACAGCGCCGGCGCCGGCTCACGCGGCCACCGTCGCCACGCCAGGTCAGGCGTCTGCCGGGTCGTCGAACATGACGACCTGGCGGACGGCCTGGCCGTCGGCGAGTGTGTCGAGGGCGTCGTTGATCTCCTCCAGCCGGATGTGCCCGGAGATGAGCTCGCCGACCGGCAGCGCACCCTCACGCCACAGTCGCTCATAGACCGGGATATCGCGTGCCGGCACAGCTGAGCCGAGGTAGGAGCCGATGATCGTGCGCGCTTCAGCGGTGAGTACGAGCGGGGTGATCTCCGAACGCGCATCGGGTGCCGGCAGGCCGACAGTCACGGTCGTCCCGCCGACCCCGGTCGCAGCAACGGCGGTCTCAAAGGCCCTCGGATGTCCCGCGGCCTCGATGACGACATGAGCGCGCACACCCTGCTCGGCCACCTCGGCTGGGGTGTGAGCGGCATCGGCACCGAGCTCGATCGCCCGGGACAGCTTCGCCGGATTCGCATCGACGCCGATCACCTTGCCGACGTCGCCACCACCGTCACCACCACCGTCGCTGCCGGTCCGGGCGCGCGTCTTCAGCGACAGCGCGGTGATGAGCGCAGCCATCCCCACCCCGCCCAGTCCGACGACCATGACGTCATCGCCGTCGGCTGGGCGGCCTGCGTTGATGACCGCCCCACCGCCGGTGAGCACCGCGCAGCCGAGGACTGCGGCGATGTCGGCAGGCACATCCGCTCCGACCGGCACGACCGAGGAGCGGTGCAGCACCGCATGGGTGGCGAAACCGGAGACGCCGAGGTGGTGGCGCACCTCTGCCCCGTCGCGGCGCAGCAGGATCCGGTCGCCGACGAGGGTGCCGGCGTTGTTGACCGCAGTGCCGGGAGCGCACGGCAGCTTGCCGTCGGTCGCGCAGTTGGCGCACTGCCCGCAGCGCGGCAGGAACACGGTGCTCACCTGCTGGCCGGGTTCGATGTCGGTGACCTGCTCACCGACCCGTTCGACGATGCCGGAGGCCTCGTGGCCGAGCAGCATCGGGGTGGGCCGGGGCCGGTTGCCGTCGACGACGGACAGATCCGAGTGGCACAGCCCTGCTGCGCGGATGCGCACGAGCACATCTTCAGGGCCGGGTTCGTCGAGGTCGAGGCGGCTGATCGTCAGCGGCCGGGTGTCGGCGTAGGGGCGGCCGGCCCCGATCTGCTCGAGGACGGCTCCGGTGATCTGCATCGTCTCTCCCCTCAGCCCGGCAGGCGCGGTCTGCCCGGATTCCGGCAGTGGAATCCTCATCGTAAGGCGGCGGTGAGCGTCAGATCAATGCCTGTGCATCCTCAGTTCCCGGTGAAGTCCGCGGCGTTCCCGATGAAGTCCGCGGCGAGCTTCTCCGCCCCGCGGGCGACGATCGCGACGTCAGCGCCGACGAGGATGAACTGGGCACCGGCCTCCGCATAGGCGCGCGCGGTGTCCGGGTCGAAGGCGTTGACACCGGCGAACATGCCGGCCGCCCGCACCTCGGCGAGCACCGAGCGCACCGCAGCGACGACATCCGGATGCGTCTGCTGACCGAGCAGCCCCATCGAGGCGGCCAGGTCCGAGGGCCCGACGAAAACGCCGTCGATGCCGGGCGTCGAGGCGATCGCCGCGGCGTTCTCCACCCCGGTGCGCGTCTCGATCTGCACGAACACCGACACGTGCTCAGCCGCCTCGGTCAGATAGTTCGGCACCCGGTTCCAGCGCGCCGAGCGCGCCAGCGCCGAACCCACGCCCCGCACACCAGCCGGCGGGTACTGCGCTGCGGCAGCCACCGCCTCGGCTTCGGCACGCGTGGAGACCATCGGCACGAGCAGGTTCTGCGCGCCGAGGTCGAGGATCTGCTTGATGATCGTCGCATCGGCCACCGGCACCCGCACGACCGGCGTCGCCGGGTAGGCGGAGACAGCGTAGAGCTGGTGGAGGACGGACTCCAGGCTGTTGGGCGTGTGCTCCATGTCGATGAGCAGCCAGTCGAGGCCGGCACCGGCCATGATCTCGGCCATCGTCGGCGAACCGGAGGACACCCAGCCGCCGTAGAGCGTGCGCGCGGCAGCAGTGCCCGCGCCCGGGGCGCCGGTCGCCTGCTGCAGTTCGGCGGCGAAGGTCGGGTTCAGACGAAGCGGCATGAGATCGTTCCCATCTGTCCATAGTCGGCCAGCACGGTGTCGCCGGGCTGAACCCACATCGGTTTCGTGAACGAGCCGGCGAGGATCACCTCACCGGCGGCGAGGCTGTCACCGTGCTCGGCGAGCTTGTTGGCCAGCCACACGACACCCATCGCCGGGTGGTTGAGCACCGCGGCGGCGACACCGGAGTCCTCGATCGACTCGTTGCGGTACAGCAGTGCCGAGACCCAGCGCAGGTCGACGTCGTGCGGGTCGGTCGGGTTGCCGCCGATGACCATCGCCCCCATCGCGGCGTTGTCGCTGATGGTGTCGACGATGCTGCGGCCGTCCATCTCGACGCGGCTGTCGAGGATCTCCAGGGCCGGGATGACGTATTCAGTGGCGCGCATGACGTCGAAGACGGTGACATCGGGGCCTGCGAGCGGCTCCTTGAGCGCGAAGGCGAGCTCGACTTCGATGCGCACCCCGGAGAACCGCTCATGCTCGATGACCGAACCGTTCTCGTAGACCATGTCGGAGAAGATGACGCCGTAGTCCGGTTCGCTGATCCCGGTCGCCTGCTGCATGACCTTCGAGGTCAGGCCGATCTTGCGTCCGGCCTGCTTCCGCCCGGCGGCGATCTGGCGGCGGCGCCACTCGTTCTGCACCGCATAGGCGTCCTCGACGGTCATGGACTCGAACCGGGCGGTCAGCCTCGGGATCTGGGTGTGGGTGCGCTCAGCCTCGGCGAGCTCGTCGGCGATCTGGGCGATGGTCTGCTCATCGAGCATGGGGTCTCCTTCCAGGCGGAGGTGCCCACCGCCTCGGCAACGGTGGCCTGGCAACGGTGGCCTGGCAGCGGCTGCTGAGGGCAGCGACCGCGCCCGAGGCGGTGGTGCGGGTGGGGTGGGATGGATCAGAGCTGGTGGCCGAGCTTGTATTCGCCCTGCTTCCACTCCGGCATCGAATCCTCGTCGTTGTCCCGAGTGTAGGAGAACCCGTCGGCGCCGATGGTGACCTCCATCTCCGAATCGTCCTTACGGGACACGAGCGGCTGGGGCTTGCCGTCGAGGTCGAGGACGAGGGAGGCGTCGGTGTACCAGCTCGGCACGACCGGGGTGCCCCACCAGTCGCGGCGCTGGTTGTCGTGGACGTCCCAGGTGACGACCGGGTTGTCCGGGTCGCCGGTGTAGTAGTCCTGCGTGTAGATCTCCACACGGTGGCCGTCGGGGTCGCGCAGGTAGAGGTAGAAGGCGTTCGACACGCCGTGACGGCCGGGACCGCGCTCGATGTGGTCCGACAGACGCAGCGCTCCGAGCTTGTCGCAGATGGCGAGGATGTTGTGCTTTTCGTGCGTGGCGAAGGCGACGTGGTGCATGCGCGGGCCGTCGCCGCCGGTCATCGCGGTGTCGTGGACGGTCGGCTTGCGGCGCATCCAGGCGGCGTAGACGGTGCCCTCGGAGTCGCGGATGTCCTCGGTGGTGCGGAAGCCGAGGTCGTCCATGTACTTCACCGCCCGCGGCACGTCCGGGGTGACCTGGTTGAAGTGGTCGAGGCGGACGAGCGCGCCAGGCGTGTAGAGGTCGTAGCGCCAGGCCAGGCGCTCGACGTGCTCGACGTCGTAGAAGAACTCGTACGGGAAGCCCAGCGGATCCTCGACGCGCACCGAGTCTCCGATGCCCTTGACGAAGCCGTCCCGGCGGCGCTCGACGCGGCAGCCGAGCTCGGTGAAGTACGCCTCGGCGCGGTCGACGTCTTCCGGGGTGCGGACCCGGTAGGAGAACGCGGCGACCGCGGCGACGTCGCCCTTGCGCAGCACGAGGTTGTGGTGGATGAACTCCTCGAAGGAGCGCAGGTAGATGGCGTTGTCGTCCTCTGCGGTGACGACGAGCCCGAGCACGTCGACGTAGAAGTCGCGTGAGCGCTGAAGGTCGGTGACCTGGATCTCCATGTACGCGCAGCGCAGCACATCGGGTGCCGGGGCCTGCGGGGTCGGAATCGGGTTGGCGGGCGGTGGTGTGGTGGTCATGACGGTTCCCTACTTCTTGCGCGGAGCGCTCACTGCTTGCCGAATGACGGGTTGTGTACCTTGCCGAGGTTGATGTGCACGGCCTGCTGATCGGTGTAGAAGTCGATCGAGCGGTAGCCTCCCTCGTGGCCGAGTCCGGAGGCCTTGACGCCGCCGAAGGGCGTGCGCAGGTCGCGGACGTTGTTGGAATTCAGCCACACCATGCCCGACTCGACGGCCTGGGCGAAGTTGTGGGCGCGCTTGAGGTCGTTGGTCCACACGTAGGCGGCCAGGCCGTACTTCGTGTTGTTGGCCAGCTCGAGCGCCTCCTCCTCGGTGTCGAACGGGGTGATCGCGACGACGGGGCCGAAGATCTCCTCCTGGAAGATCCGGGCGGTCGGCGGGACGTCGACGAACACGGTCGGGGCGACGAAGTTGCCGAACTCGAAGCCCTCCGGGCGGCCGCCGCCGGCGGCGAGCTTCGCCTCGGTCTTGCCGATCTCGACGTAGCTCATAACCTTCTCGAAGTGCTCCGGGTGCACGAGCGCGCCGACTTCGGTCTTCGGATCGTGCGGGTAGCCGACCTTGACGCGCTTGGCCTGAGCGGCGTACTTCTCGACGAACTCGTCGTAGATGCTGCGCTGGACGAGGATGCGCGAACCGGCCGTGCAGCGCTCGCCGTTGAGGGAGAACACGCCGAAGACGCAGGCGTCGACAGCGCCGTCGAGGTCGGCGTCGTCGAAGACGATGGCCGGGGACTTGCCGCCGAGCTCCATCGACAGGCCCTTGAGGTAGGGGGCTGCATTGGCGAAGATCAGCTGGCCGGTCTTCGACTCACCCGTGAAGGAGATGAGCGGGACGTCCGGGTGCTTGACGAGCGCATCGCCGGCGTCCTCGCCCATACCGTTGACGAGGTTGAACACACCGGCCGGCAGCTCCGCCTCCTCGAAGATCCCAGCCCACAGCGAGGCCGAGAGCGGGGTGAACTCCGCCGGCTTGAGCACGACGGTGTTGCCGGTGGCCAGCGCCGGGCCGAGCTTCCAGGACTCGAGCATGAACGGGGTGTTCCACGGGGTGATGAGGCCGGCAACACCGATCGGCTTGCGGTTGACGTAGTTGATCTGGCGGCCGGGGACCTTGAAGGTGTCATCGGTCTGGGCGACGATGAGGTCGGCGAAGAACCGGAAGTTCTCGGCCGCGCGGCGGGCCTGGCCGAGCGCCTGGGAGATCGGCAGACCGGAGTCGAAGGACTCCAGTTCGGCCAGCCGGTCGCCGCGGGTCTCGACGATGTCGGCGATGCGGTGCAGCACGCGCGAGCGCTCACGCGGCAGCATCTTGGGCCACGGGCCCTCGGTGAAGGCATTCCGGGCGGCCTCGACGGCACGGTCGATGTCGGCCTTCTTGCCGGCGGCGGCCTGCACGTAGGTCTCGTTCGACACCGGTTCGAGGACGTCGAAGGTGCTGCCGTCGAGCGAGTCGACGAACTCGCCGTTGATGTAGTGCTGGATCCGCTCGGGCAGATCAGCCGGCACGTGGCGCTCGCTCAGCGATGCCTGGTTCGGGGTGTCAGTGTTCGTCATGGATTCCCTCCGAGTGTCGGTGCGCCCAGGGCCGGACGCAGTCAGTGGGTGAAACGGATCAGGTGGGCAGATGCGATCAGGTGGGCAGGTGGTCAGTGGTGGCCGGTTGCCGGTCGGCTGCCGGCCCGGTCGGCGAGGTGGCGGGATTGCGGTCGAGGAACGCCTGCAGGGTCCGGTGGCGGTGGTTGCGGGCGGCGAGCTCGATGTCGATGGGCTCGGCTCCGTCGCGGATGAGCCCGAGGATCTGCGCATGCTCGACGACCGACTCCTCGGCCCGGCCGGGCACGAACGTGAACGTCGAATCGCGCAGTCCCGACATCCGCGTCCAGCAGCGGTGCACCTGCTCGAGGACGAGCGGGTTGGGACACGCCCTGAACAGCACGGAGTGGAATTCCTTGTTCAGCTGCGTGAAGTAGTTGGGGTCGAGCCGGTCGAGCAGCGAACGCATCCGCTCGTTGATCGCCTCGGCCTCATCGAGGGCAGCCGCATCGAGCAGCGGCGCCGACAGCGCGGTCGCATAGCCTTCGACCACGCCGAGGGTCTGCATCGCATCGAGGTAGGCCTGCTCGTCGACGAGCGCGACACGGGCGCCGACGTTGCGGTCGTATTCGACGAGGCCCTCGGCCTCGAGCCGCCGGATCGCCTCGCGCACCGGGATCGCACTCATCTGCAACTGTTCGGCGATCGGCGCGAGGACGAGGCGGTACCCGGAGCCGAACTCCTTTGACAGGATCCGTTCGCGGATCCAGTCGTAGGCCCGCTGCGACTTCGAGGCTACGACGGTCGTCTCGACCTCCGGTGGGCTCGCCGTCGCCGAGGCGGTGGCTGGCTGGCGGCTCATGACCGGCCAGCCTGCTGGTCGGCTTCGTACTTCGCGCGCCAGTCCTTGTTCATCGGGAACAGTCCGTCGACCGGGTGGCCGTCGGCGACCTGCTCGAAGACCCAGGCGTCCTCGGTCTCCTTCTTCGCTGCCGCCTCGGCGACCTCCTCGGCCAGGGCCGGGGGGATGACGATGGCGCCGTCGTCATCGGCGACGATGATGTCGCCGGGCTGCACGACGGTGCCGCCGCAGCTGATCGTCAGGTCGGTGTCCCACGGCACGTGGCGGCGGCCGAGCACGGCAGGGTGTGCACCCTGGGAGAAGACCGGGATGTCGATGTCGGCGACGGCGGCGTAGTCGCGCACGCCGCCGTCGGTGATGATGCCGGCGGCACCGCGGGTCTTGGCGCGCAGGGCGAGGATGTCGCCGAGGGTGCCCGAGCCGGTCTCGCCGCGGGCCTCGATGACGATGACCTCGCCTTCGCCGACGGTGTCGAAGCAGCGCTTCTGGGCGTTGAAGCCGCCGCCGTGGCTCGTGAACAGGTCCTCGCGCCCGGCGATGAAGCGCAGGGTCTTGGCGGTGCCGACGATCTTGGCGCCCGGCCGGTTGGAGCGCACCCCGTCGATGGTGACATTGTTCAGCCCGCGCTGGCGCAGCTGCTGGGACAGCCCGGCGACCGGGATCTCAGCGAGCTTGGCGCGCAGCTCAGCGGTCAAGGCCGGGTGCGGATCCAAACCGGCGGCCTCACGGGAGCCATAGGCCTCCTCACGCTGGGTGTCATCGACCTTCGGCAGCGAGCCGATCGCGGCATCGAAGTCACCCGGGCCCTCGACGACGGTGCTGACCAGCCGGCCGGTCGACGGTGCGCCTGCCGCATCGGGAGCGTCGACCTCGATCTCGATGACGTCGCCGGGTTCGGCGACCGAGGAGCCGGCTGGGGTGCCGGTGAGGATGATGTCGCCGGTCTCCAGGGTCACGTGCTGGGACAGGTCGGCGATGAGCTGGGCGAAGGGGAAGAACATGCCGGCACCGGTGTCCTCCTGCACGAGGTTCCCGTTGTGCCAGGTGCGCACGCGCAGCTGCTCAGGGGACACCTCGGCGGCGGTGATGAGGCCGGGGCCGAGCGGCGTGTAGCCGTCGCGGCCCTTATTGCGCAGGTTCGAGCCCTTGTCGTTGGAGCGCAGATCGTACAGGCCCCAGTCGTTGGCCGCGGTCACCCAGCCGACGTGCGACCAGGCATCGGCGGGGTTCACCCGCTGGGCAGGCGTGCCGATGATGAGGGCGATCTCGCCTTCGTAGGCGAGCAGCTCGGTGCCGGCCGGGCGGGCGACCTCAGCGCCTGCCGGGTCACCGGAGGCGGCTACCGAGCTCAGCGGCTTGATGAAGTACGAGGGGCTGGACGGTTTGCGGCCGCGCTGGGCGACGCGGGACTCGTAGCTGAGGTGGACGGCGATGATCTTGCCGGGCACCTGGGGCAGCGCGGCAGTGCGTTTGTTCGTCGCGGCGTCGGTGTCCATGGGCTCCTTGCTTTCTGTTGGTGATACTGCCTGTGAGGCAGGTCTCTGAAACGGCTTCGGATGTGATCTGCTTTACACAATATCTGAAATCATATATCTTTTCATCTATCACTGTGAGCACCCTCACCCAGACCGCGAATATTCCGCAGCGCATACTCTGCAGCCGCGCCTGGCTGCACTGCCTGGCCGCACCGCCTGGCCGCGCCGCCGGGTCGACGAGAACTCGGCGCTTGTGCGGTCTGGAGAGACGTATAAGGAGCGTTCATGTACACCGACCGCCGGGGAACTGCCGGCCGCTGAGCCGCGCGAAGCCAAAGGAGCCTCAGATGCAATTCCACCACCATGGATACGTCACCCACGACCCGCTGATCGAACCGGCAGCCGGCATCGGCCTCGACCGGCCCGAGGAGCTGCCCGAAGAGATGGACGTGCTCATCGTCGGCACCGGGCCGGCCGGCATGATCACCGCCGCCCAGCTCGCACAGTTCCCCGACGTCCACACCCGGATCATCGAACGTCGCCCGCAGCGGCTGGAGATCGGGCAGGCCGACGGCATCCAGGCGCGCAGCGTCGAGACCTTCCAGGCCTTCGGGTTCGCCAACCGGCTCATCGACGAGGCCTACCGGATCACCGAGATGTGCTTCTGGGGCCCGGACCCGGACAACCCGGAGAACATCGTGCGTCAGTCACGGCCGGCCGATGACCCGCACGGAATCTCCGAGTTCCCGCACCTCATCGTCAACCAGGCCCGCATCCAGGACCACTTCGCGGCGTTCATGCACAACTCGCCGGCGCGCATGAAGCCCGACTACGGCTGGGAGATGCTCGGCCTGTCCCGCGATGACGCCCAGGAGCACCCGGTCGCCGTCGAGCTGCGCCGCACCACCGGACCCGATGAGGGCAGCACCCGCACGGTGCGTGCGAAATACGTCGTCGGTTGCGACGGCGCGCACTCGCAGGTGCGCAAGGCGATCGGCCGCAAACCGCAGGGTGACCAGGCCTTCCACGCTTGGGGCGTGATGGACGTGCTCGCCGTCACCGACTTCCCCGACATCCGCACGAAATGCGCGATCCAGTCGAGCTCCGGCGGCAACATCCTCCACATTCCGCGCGAGGGTGGCTACCTGTTCCGCATGTACGTCGACTTGGGCGAGGTCTCACCCGAGGACGCCGGTGCGATCCGCAAGACCACCGTCGAGGACACGATCGCCAAGGCGAACGCGATCATCCACCCGTACTCCCTCGACGTCAAGAACGTCGCCTGGTACTCCGTCTACGAGGTCGGCCACCGGGTCACCGACCGGTTCGACGACATCGACGACGGCGATGAGCGCACTCCGCGCGTCTTCATCACCGGCGACGCCTGCCACACCCACTCGGCGAAGGCCGGACAGGGCATGAACGTCTCCATGCAGGATGGGTTCAACATCGCTTGGAAGCTCGGCCACGTGCTCTCCGGCCTGGCCCCGGAGTCGCTGCTGCGCTCCTACTCGCGGGAGCGCCAGCCGGTGGCGCAGAACCTCATCGACTTCGACAAGGAATGGTCGACGCTCATGGCGAAGAAGTCCAGCGAGTTCGAAGACCCCGCCTTCCTCGCCGACTTCTACGTCAAGACCGCTGAGTTCCCGGCCGGCTTCATGACCGAGTACGACTCCGCCCCGCTGACCGGCAGCGCCGAGCACCAGCAGCTGGCCGCGGGCTTCCCGCTGGGCAAGCGCTTCAAGTCAGCCCCGGTCGTCCGCGTCGCCGATGCGGTGCCGCTGCACCTGGGCCACCACGCCCGGGCCGATGGCCGCTGGCGCATCTACGTCTTCGCCGACGCCCCGGCTGCCGGGGCTGCGGATTCGAAGCTCGCCAGCTGGGCGGACTGGATGGCAGGCGACGCTGCCTCGCCGCTGCGCGTGCACACGCCGGCCGGCGCGGACCCGGATGCGCTCTTCGACGTCAAGGTCGTCTACCAGCAGGCGCACCACGAGTTCGAGGTCACCTCCGTGCCCGAGGTGTTCCGCCCGAAGGTCGGACCCTATGAGCTCATCGACCAGGAGAAGGTCTTCGCGACCGCCCCGCAGGACACCCATGAGAGCGACCGCCACCTCGCCGGCGACATCTTCGCGATGCGCGAGATCTCCCGCGAAGGCGCTGTCGTCATCGTCCGGCCCGACCAGTACGTCTCCGCCGTGCTGCCGCTCGATCGTCCCGAGCTCGTCGGCGAGCACTTCGCTCCGCTGCTCCACCGCGTGTGAGGCTCGGGTCTTGAGTTTCTGCTGGTGAATCCCGGCTGGTGTCTTCCAGCTGGTGATCCCGTCCCCGAGGCGCCGGTTCCGTGAGTTCGGAACCGGCGCCTCGGGCGTCTGTATGGTGGAGATATGGCTCACACATCCCCACGGAGCACCACCACCGTCATGTCGCCGCTGCCGCTGGGCGTCCTCATCCTCTCGGTCGTCACGGTCGCCGGGCTCAGCATCGCCTTCTGGTCGGAGGTCGGCTGGTTCATGCTCGCCTGCACGATCGTCGTCATCGTCCTCGCCGTCCCGCTCTTCGCCGCCCGCCTGCGCATCGACGAGACCGGGGTGACCACCGCCTCGGTCCTGGGATTCCCGCGCGCGATCATTCCGCGCGAGGACATCACCGGCGTCGAGGTCACTCGCGTCGACCCGCTCGGCGACTACCTCGGCTGGGGATGGCGGTCGAACAAGACCGCCAAGGGCTTCGTGCTGCGCGACGGGCCAGCACTCATCATCCACCGAACCGCCGGCAAGGCGATCGTGTTCACCACGCCCGAGGCGGAGGACGCCGCCGAACGGATCGGCACCCTGGTGCCGCGCTGAGAGGTGCCAGGCTGAGCGGTGCCGCCAGCCACCCGCGCTGACTGCTGAATCCTCGGTTCTGGATTTTGCAGTCAACGTCGATGAATCGGGTGAAACGTCGACGATGACTGCTGAATCAAGGACTCTGAATCTGGCACTCAACGTCGATCCACCCGTCCCCGCACACACCGGCGCCCTGGCCTCGGTGAGACCAGGGCGCCGGGCCGGTGCGTCACTCCGGCGAACCACTGTGCGTCAGCGGCGGCTTTCGAGGGTCTCCTTGACCTTCGCGATCGCGAAGCCCCAGCCCTGCTCAACCGTCGGCTTCGGCGGCACGGAGATCTCATCGGGGTTGGTGAGCACATCGATGAGCACCGGCGACTTCTGCGCGAACGCCCAGCGCAGCGACTCCTCCAGATCCTCGGGCTCCTCCACCCGGCGGGAGGTCCAGCCCATGGCCGTGGCGACGGCGGAGAAGTCCGGGTTGTCGAGCTCGGTGCCGAACTCCGGCAGCCCGCCCTGCTCCTGTTCGAGCTTGACCATGCCGAGACGCGAGTTGTTGAAGACGACCGCGACGATCGGCAGATCGTAGGTGACCGCGGTGCGCATATCGCCGAGCAGCATCATGAGCCCGCCGTCACCGCACATCGCCACGACCGGCCGCTTCCGGTCGAGGGCCTGTGCGCCGAGGGCCTGCGGCAGCGCATTGGCCATCGACCCGAGGTTGAACGAGCCGAGCAGCCGGCGCTCATCGCGCATGCTGATGAAGCGCGACATCCACACCGTCGACATACCTGTATCGGAGGTGAAAACCGTGTCGGCCGGGGCGAGCTCGTCGAGCAGCGCACCGACCATCTCCGGGCGGATCCGGTCATCGGGGTTGTCGAACAGCCCGCGGATACGCTCGAGCATCGAACCCGTGCCGCCCTCGGGGTCCGACAGGATGCCCTGGTGCTTGCGCCAGTCGGCGTAGCGCTTCTGCACCTTGGTCAGCAGTTTGTCGTCCTTCTTCGGCTGCAGCCTCGGCTGCAGGGCCCGCAGGGTCTCACCGACATCGCCGACGAGCGGCAGGTTCACCTGGGTGCGCCGGCCGATGTGGGACGGGCGCACGTCAACCTGGATGACGGTTTTGCCCTCGGGGAACCACTCGCGGTACGGGAAGTCGGTGCCGAGCATGAGCAGCACATCGCAGCCGTCGAACGCCTCGGCCGCGGCCGGATTGCCGATGAGCCCGGACTGCCCGACGTTGAAGGGATTGTCGTCGTCGAACGCATCCTTGCCCTTGATGGAGACGACCAACGGCGCGTTGAGCGTCTCGCACAGCGCGAGCACCTCGGCCCGGGATTCCCGCGCGCCGATCCCTGCGAGCACCGTGACGGCCTTCGCGTCGTTGATCGCGGCAGCTGCCGCATCGAGCTGGGATGCCGCCGGCGCACCGGCCGGCAGCGGGCCGGCGAGCACCGGTTCGACTGGGTCGTCGAGGTCGAGCGTGCCGAGATCGCCGGGGATCGTGAGCACCGCGACGCCGGATTCGGCGTAGGCGGTGTTGATCGCCTGTTCGAGCATGTGCGGCACCTGCTCAGCGGAGGTGATCGTCTGGTTGTACACGGCGACATCGGAAAACAGCAGGTCGTTGTTGACCTCCTGGAAGTAGTCGCTGCCGGCCTCGGCACTCGGCACCTGCCCGCAGATCGCCAGCACCGGGGCGTGGGACTTCTTCGCGTCGTACAGGCCGTTGAGCAGGTGGACCGAACCCGGCCCGACGGTGCCCATGCACAGCCCGATCCGATTGCTCAGCTGAGCCTGGGCGCCAGCGGCGAAGGCGGCAGCTTCCTCGTGCCGCACCCCGATCCACTGGATCCGCCCGTCGCGGCGGATCGCATCGGTCAGCGGATTGAGCGCATCGCCTACGACACCCCAGGACTGCTCGACCCCGTGGTCGGCGAGGGTGCGGATGATGTGCTCGGCGATCGTCGTCATGACATGGACTCCTTCTCGTGTGCGTCCGTGTGGTCAGGTGCGGGCGGCTGTGGGGCCCGGCCGCGTCCCGGCGCCGAGGCGGAGGCCGTGTGTGCGGGTGGCGGGCTGGTCCGCCGGAGGGCCGGAATCTCGCGGCTGAGCAGATGGAGTTCGTGGGTGCCGGGATAGCGCAGTGCGCAGAGCTCGTCGTCGGCGGCGAGCACGGCGTTCAGCCAGACTGTCGCTTCCACGCGCTGCCGCCCAGCGCTGAGACCGACGAGCCTGCACATCGCTGACCTTTCCGGCGGGCACGGCGTCCACTCCGGTTCCTACTGTCCTCCTCCCTGTGTATGAATGCAAGTGTCCTTGACTGACTCCTGCCCTCTGACCTGCGCCGTCACCGATGCGAACGAAAGTGGGACCTGACTGACACTGCACCGCCTCGAAACGATGCAGCTGCTGGTCAGAACCATTGACGAGACGATCAACGAAAGGGAGGCGCCGCGCCCAGCACCGGCGACTTCCCTGAATCCGTGACCGCCCCCAAGCCGGAATCGGTTCCCGAGGCGGTTCTCGCGATAGGCTGACGGCACCGTCCCGCCTGCCCCTGGCCTGCAAAGGAGCACCATGACCGAGACCCGCGCCTCCCACGGCACCGTCGTCCTCACCGTCACCGATGGCCTCGCCCACGTCGAAATCGACCGGGCCGAGACCCTCAACTCGCTCACCGGCGAGGTGATGGCCGACCTCGTCGAGATCGGTACGGGCCTCGTCGACCGCGATGATGTCAGCGCCGTCGTGCTCTCCGGGCGCGGCCGGGCGTTCTGTGCTGGCCTCGATGTCAGCGAATTCGGCCGGATGGTCTCCGGCGGCGGGGGATCACCGGAGTCCGAGGAGCCCCTCGGCGCCGCCCGCGCCTTGGCCCAGCAGTGCGTGCACGTGTGGTCGCTCGTGCCGGCCCCGGTCATCGCCGCTGTGCAGTCGGTCGCCTACGGCGGCGGACTGCAGATCGCCCTCGGCGCCGACGTGCGCATCGCCAGCCGCGAGCTCAAGGCCTCGATGATGGAGGTCAACTGGGGGATCATCCCCGACATGTGCGGCACCCAGCTGCTCACCCGCCTCATCGGGCCCGGCCGGGCGAAGCTGGCGATCCTCACCGGCCGCGTCATCGATGCCGACACCGCACTCGCGTGGGGCATGGTCGACGAACTCGCCGATGACGCCAACGCCGCAGCGCTCGCCCTCGGCCGCGAGATGGCCGAGAAGTCACGACCGGCTCTGCGCGCCGCCAAGCAGCTCGTCGACCTGGCCGCCACCGCCGATCTCACAGCGGGATTCGCCGCCGAACAGGACGCCATCCGCTCACTCATCGGCGGACCCGAACAGCAGCAGGCAGTCGAGAAGCGGATGGCTGAGCTGGCAGCGCGCAAACGCTGAGCGCTGAGCGCTGCCGCCGTCGTCCGAGGAGGCTCAGCGCAGTCCTGTGCGCAGCGCCGGCCGTACCCCGCCGGTCACTCCTCTTCGCCGCTGGCCACCGCCTGCGCGAACTGTGCACGGTACAGACCGGCATAGGCGCCGTCGGCGGCGATGAGCTCCTCATGCGATCCCTGCTCGACGATGTCGCCGTGCTCCATGACGATGATGACGTCGGCATCACGGATCGTCGAGAGCCGGTGGGCGATGACGAAACTCGTCCGGCCGGAGCGCAGCGCGTGCATCGCCTCCTGGACGAGCACCTCGGTGCGGGTGTCGACCGAGGAAGTCGCCTCATCAAGGATGAGCACCGGGGGATCGGCGACGAAGGCACGGGCGATCGTGATGAGCTGCTTCTCACCGGCCGACAGGCTCGTGCCGTCCTCATCGAGGACAGTGTCGTAGCCGTCGGGCAGGCTGCGGACGAACCGGTCGACATAGGTCGCCTCGGCCGCCCGCTGCACCTCATCGGGCCCGGCATCGGGATTGCCGTAGGCGATGTTCTCAGCAATCGTGCCGCCGAACAGCCACGTATCCTGCAGCACCATGCCCATCCGGCGGCGCACCGCGGCCCGTGACATCTGCGCCGTGTCGACCCCGTCGAAGAGGATCCGCCCGCCGTCGAGTTCGTAGAACCGCATGAGCAGATTCACCAGCGTCGTCTTCCCCGCGCCGGTCGGTCCGACGATCGCGACCGTCTGTCCGGGCTCGACGGAGAGGTTCATATCGCGGATGAGCTCGCTGTCGGGTGAGTAGGAGAAGCGGACGTGCTCGAAGTCGATCGCCCCGCGAACTGGGCGTGCGCCCTCGACCGGATCCGGGTTGAGAACCTCCTCGTCGACGTCGAGGAACTCGAAGACCCGCTCGGCGCTCGCCACTGCCGACTGCAGCTGGGCGGCCATGCCGCCGAGCTGCCCGAGGGGCTGCATGAACTGGCGTGAGTACTGGATGAACGCCTGCACATCGCCCAGCCGCAGTGAACCGGTGGCCACCATGACTCCGCCGACGACGGCGATGGCGACATAGACGAGGTTGCCGAGGAACATCATCATCGGCATGAGCACACCGGAGAGGAACTGCGCCTTGAAGCTGGCCTGGTAGACCTGCTCGTTCTCGGCATCGAAGGCCTGCTGGACGTCGTCGCTGCGGCCGAACACGCGCACGAGCGCATGCCCGGTGAAGGACTCCTCGACTCGCGCGTTGAGCTTGCCGGTCTCGGCCCACTGGGCGACGAACTGTTTCTGCGAGCGCGTCGCGATGACCCCGACGACGACCGCGATGAGCGGGATCGCGACGAGAGCGACGAGCGTGAGCTTGAGCGAGATAGTCAGCATCATGACGAGCACCGCGATGATCGTGAGCACGCTGTTGACGATCTGCGCGACCGACTGGTTGAGCACCTGGCTGAGGTTGTCGAGGTCGTTCGTCAGTCGTGAGAGCAGATCTCCGCGCTGCATCCGGTCGTAGTACGACAGCGGCACCTGGTGGATCTTGTCCTCGATCCGGGTGCGCATGAGCCGCATGACCCGCTGGATGACGACGTTGACGAGTGCCGACATCGCCCACAGCATCACCGAGCCGGCGAGGAACACCCCGAGCGCCAGCAGCAGCGTCTGCCCCAGCGCGCGGACATCCATGCTCTCACCTGGGGTGATGTGCATGGCCGAGAGCATGTCGGCTTCGGTCGTGCGGCCCTCGGAGCGCAGCTGGCCGACCAGCTGGTCCTGGCTGACACCGGCCGGCAGGCGCGAGGCGATCGCACCTTCGAAGACGATGTTCGTCGCCTCGCCGAGGATCTTCGGCCCCAGCGTCGTGAGCACGACCGCAGCCACGCCGGAGAGCAGCGCGAGCAGGAGCAGCAGCGAGTGCGGGCGGAACCAGCCGGCCAGCCGCTTGAAGTTCGGCCAAAACGCCTTCGCCTTGCCCATGGGTGCTGAGCCCCAGTCGCCGGCTGAGGGCGGGGGCTGGTTGTCGTCTGCCTCGTCGACCGCGCCCGAGGTGGTAGTCGCCGCGGCCGGATCAGTGGTCGGGTCGGTCGGTTTCGCCGCAGTGGGCTTCTCTGGATTCACGGGGTTCACAGTGCACTCCCGACGCTGCGCTGGGATTCGACGATCTCGCGGTAGACCTCATTGGCGGCCGCGAGCTCGGCATGGGTGCCGGTCCCGACGATCGCACCCTCGTCGAGGACGATGATCTGGTCGGCGTCGGTGATCGAGGCGATGCGCTGGGCGACGATGATCCGGGTGGTGTGCCCGAAGTGCTCATCGAGGCCGGCGCGCAGCCGGGCATCGGTCTCGGTGTCGAGGGCGGAGAACGAGTCGTCGAACAGCAGCACCGGCGGGTTCGCCACGAGCGCGCGGGCGATCGCCAGCCGCTGGCGCTGCCCGCCGGAGACGTTCTGCCCGCCCTGGGCGATGCGCGCCTCCAGTCCGCCGGGCATCTCGGCGACGAACCCGGCGGCCTGGGCGACCTCGAGGGCCTGCCACAGCTGTTCATCAGTGGCCTCGGGGTTGCCGTAGCGCAGATTCGACGCGACCGTCCCGGAGAACAGGAACGCCTTCTGCGGCACCAGCCCGATCTGGGCGTGCAGCACCGCAGGGTCCAGCCGGCGTACGTCGACACCGCCGACCTCGACCATCCCGGACTGCACATCGAACAGGCGGGGGATGAGCCCGAGCAGCGTCGACTTGCCGGCACCGGTTGAGCCGATGATCGCCGTCGTCGTCCCCGGCTGGAAGGCGGCGGTGACATCGCGCAGCACCGGCGCCTCGGCCCCGGGGAACCCGAACGTCGCCGAGGCGAGCCGCACGGCGCCCGGGACCTCCACCTCGGGCACGGGGTCAGCGGGCGGGTTGACCGTCGGGGCGGTGTCGAGGACCTCGCCGATGCGCTTGGCCGAGACGGCCGCGCGCGGGATCATCATCGTCATGAAGGTCGCCATCATGACGCCCATGAGGATCTGCATGAGGTACTGCATGAACGCCATCATCGTGCCGACCTCGGTGATGCCGGCCTCGACCTGCAGACCGCCGAACCAGATGACGGCGACGGAGGAGACGTTGAGGATGCCCATGACGAGCGGGAACATGAGCGCGAACAGCATCCCGACCTTGAAGTTCGTCTCCGTGAGCTCCCGGTTGGCGATGTCGAAGCGGTCGCGTTCGGTGGCCTCGCGGGCGAAGGCGCGGATGACGCGGATGCCGGTGAGCTGTTCGCGGGCGACGGCGTTGATCTTGTCGATGCGGGTCTGCATGACCTTGAACTGCGGGATCATCCGGGCGATGAGGATGCCGAGGGCCACGAGCAGCAGCGGCACGGCCACCAGGATGAGCCAGGAGAGCTGGACGTCCTGGCTGAGTGCCATGATGATCCCGCCGAGGGCCATCATCGGGGCCATGACGAGCATCGTGCAGCTCATGAGGATGAGCATCTGCACCTGCTGGACGTCGTTGGTGTTGCGGGTGATGAGGGTGGCCGCACCGAAGTGGGCGACTTCGTGCTGGGAGAAGGACTGGCCGGTGTGGAAGACGTCGCGGCGCAGGTCGCGGCCGGCGCGCATCGCGGTGCGCGCGCCGAAGTACACCGCGATGATCATCGTGACCAGCTGCACGAAGCTCACCAGCAGCATGAAGCCGCCGAGGCGCCAGATGAGGGGCACATCGGCCTGGGCGACACCGTCGTCGACGATCGCGGCGTTGAGGGTCGGCAGGTAGAGCGCGGCCAGGGACTGGACGAACTCGAAGATGAGGACGAGGACGAGCGCTCCGGTGTAGGGGCGCAGGTACCGTTTGAGCAGCGTGAGCAGCATGTCTCCCCTGATGCAGCTGATTGACGCCGCCGAGGCGGTGGCCGGAGGCGGCGAGCGGACCTTCCGTCGGCAGTGGCGGAAGGCAGATCGTGGCACGCCTGCGGCGTGGGTGCTGGCAGGTGACGCAACGGCAGGCAGTCGTGAGTCTGCGGGCAGCTGCGCAGTGCCGGCGGGCCGACCGGCGAAGGCACTACATTACTCCGGTGGCCGTCAGATGCCTATAGCCATGTGGGTGTTCTCGCTCACAGCGCACCGGTGGTGCCGTAATCTGACGGTATGCGTCTGCGTGTGGGAGCCTACTGCGTCATCGTCGATGACGACCGTCGCCTGCTCATGTCCCGCTGGATCGAAGGACCCGCGCCGCTGTGGTCGATGCCCGGCGGCGGACTCGAGGAGGGTGAGGATCCGGCCGATGCCGCCGTGCGCGAGGTGTATGAGGAGACCGGCTATGAGGTCGCCCTGGGTGAGCTGCTCGGCATCGATTCGCTCGTGGTGCCCGGGGAGCGCCGGCTCAAACCCGGCAAGACCCTGCACGCACTGCGCATCATCTACACCGCCAGAGTCACCGGCGGGCAGCTGCGCCACGAGGTCGGCGGGTCGAGCGACCGGGCCGCCTGGATCCCGCTTGATGAGCTGGCTGACCTGCCGCAGGTGGGGCTTGTGAAGATTGCGATGGAGATGGCGGGGCTGGACTGACGAGATGGACAGCTCCCCCACATCCCCCGACATCGCTCCAGGTCACCGCGCTCAGGGCGGTCCCACTCCCAGTGGCCGGAAGCCCCGCGCTCCGCTGGCGCTGCGCCTCACCACGATCGTCTCCGGTCTCGTGTTCGCCGTAGCGGTCGTCCTGTCGATCATGGCGATGACAGCCACCGAGGGTTGGAGGAGCATCGGCTTCGTCGCGCTCCTGGCATGGGGGCTGGCCCTCATGTTCGTGATGTGGACCGGGTTCTGGTGGATCGCCGAGATCGTCGGCCGCCGCAAGGACGAGGAGCGCCGGGCGCAGTCGGCCAGCTGACCTTCAGCTGTGCTTGCCGGGTTCGCGCGGCTTGACCGGCACGATCTCATGATCACTGCTCATGACCGCATCAACAGAGCCGAGCGCGTCGATCTCACCGAGCAGCGCCAGCGTCGGGCGCATGAGCTTGAGGCGCTGGGCCTCCTCCTCGGCGATGATGTGCTTGACGTTCATCCACTCGGAGTTGTGCGCCTCGGTCGTCTGGTGCACCGCGGCATCGGCATCTTCCGGGGCGGTGACGAAGAAGTAGGTGTCGAAGCGGCGGGAGCGCCCCGGCGGGGTCACCCAATTCGCCCACGGTTTGAGGTCCTCAGCGGCCAGCACGATCCCGGCCTCCTCGGCGACTTCGCGCATCGCACACGCCATGAGCGTCCGGGCGCCTCCGGGCAGTCCCGCACACGCGCTCAGGTGCCACGCCTGCTCATGGGCGTCCACCACCTCGGGCGCGGTCGCAAGGTTCGCCCCGGTCGTCTCATCGATCGGATCGACCCGGCCGCCGGGATAGACGACGACCCCGGCGGCGAAGTCCATCGTCGCCACGCGGTGCTGGACGAAGACCTCCAGGCCGGCAGCGCCGTCGCGGATGAGCAGCACGCTGACGGCCGGGCGGACGGGCACGGCGTGCGGGTCGGCGGGCATGACGGTCGCGTCGGTGATGTCGACGACGTCGGAGCGGTCGGTTCCCTCCGGGCCGAGATTGCGGACCATCATGCCTCCAGTCAGCTGTCACCAGGTGTGTCGTCTGTCACCCTAACCCATTAGACTGACCTGGGACGCGGCGGGCCGAGGTGCCGGCCGCGGCCTGATGCAAGACGACTGCGGCTTGCCACGGTGCGAATCGGGCGGGCCGCGCAAGTGCCGCCTGCGGCGATGAAGGAGTAGCAATGGTGCGTGAGATCAACGGGATCGCCGAGCTGGAGAAGCTCGTGGGACACGAGGTCGGCTCAAGCGACTGGGTGACGATCGACCAGGATCGGATTCAGCTCTTCGCCGATGCGACCGACGATCATCAGTGGATCCACCTCGATGAGGAGAAGGCCAAGGCCGGCCCGTTCGGCGGCACCATCGCCCACGGCTTCCTCACCCTGTCGCTGCTGCCGATGCTCTCGCAGCGCACCGTCGACGTCACCGGCATGAAGATGAAGATCAACTACGGGCTCAACAAGGTCCGCTTCCCGCAGCCGGTGCCCTCTGGCGCGCGCGTGCGCGACACCATCACCCTCGACAGCGTCGAGCGCAAGGATGCCGGCGTCATGGTCATCATGACCCACGTCATCGAGATCGACGGTGCTGACCGTCCGGCCTGCATCGCCGAGAGCGTCTCCCTCATGGTCGAACAGTGAGCTCCGGGCTGCTCGCCGGCCGCACCGCCGTCATCACCGGTGCTGCCCAGGGCCTCGGGTTCGCCATCGCCGAGGCGTATGCCGCCGCGGGTGCGAACCTCGTGCTGGGAGACCTCAACGGCTCGGCCGTCGCAGAGGCGGCGGAGCGTCTGGACATCGGTGAGCGTGCCATCGGGGTCGGCTGCGATGTCGTCGCCCTGGCCGATGTCGAAGCCCTGTGTCAGAAGGCCGTCGATGCCTTCGGTGCGCTCGATGTCATGGTCAACAATGCCGGCATCACCCGCGATGCGACGATGCGCAAGATGACTGAGGAGCAGTTCGACCAGGTCATCTCCGTGCACCTGCGCGGGACGTGGAACGGGCTCAAGACCGCCTCGGGCATTATGCGCGGGCAGGAGTCAGGCGGCTCGATCGTCAACGTCTCCTCGATCTCCGGCAAGGTCGGCAACCCGGGGCAGACGAACTACTCGGCAGCCAAGGCCGGGATCGTCGGCATGACGAAGGCGGCGTGCAAGGAGGTCGGCTTCGCCGGCGTGCGCGTCAACGCGATCCAGCCCGGCCTCATCCGCACCCCGATGATCGAGGCGATGAAGGAGGATGTGCTGGCCCAGCGCCTGACCGAGATTCCGCTCGGCCGCTTCGGCGAACCGGCCGAGGTCGCGCAGGTCGCGCTGTTCCTCGCCTCGGACATGTCGAGCTACGTGACCGGCATCGTGCTGGAGATCTCCGGCGGCCGCAATCTGTGAGGTCAGCTGACGGGGCTGGTGGTGAGGCCGGCGCGGGTGCCGCCAGCCGGCCGGTGAGTGTGTGACGGCAAAGTGGGCATGAGACTGGCCCCGCACGCGGCGGAGAAACATGGCGCCGCAGTTCCCGTCAGGTTCTGATCGCCTGGTTCGACGCAGCGTGGCGAGCGGTGCCTGCGTCTACGTCCCTCCGGATACGTAGGGGCGCGCATCACTGCTGGACGGTGACCGCGATACAGATTCTACCCCTTACGACTGACGTACGTTCTTCGCCGGTATGACGAATGGAGTATTGATGCGACTTTGATCCAGGGGGAAGCCTCTTGAACCACGGAGTGCCTCATGTCAAGATCCCCGGGAATTGCAGGCCGTGCCTCACACACATTTTCCTCGCTAACCGGGTCTCAGCCGGCCCGGGTGTGGTGGACCTTGATGCCCGCCGGATCCGGCAGGGCCTGTGCTCTCTCGATCTCGCGCTCCAGCTTCGCGGTCTTGCTCGCGGCGAGCTTGACCAGCCGTTGCTGGATCTGGTCGATTTTCTCGGCGAGGTCGACCAAGTCCAGGCGTGCCCGATACTGCTGAAGCTCGGCCTTCTGCTCGACGCTGAGAATGCCGGAATCGAGCAGTCGCTGGTACGGGGTCTTCGGGGCGTCATAGACGCGTTTGCGCCTTCCCGCACGGTCGGTGGAGTACCCGGTCGGTTTCTTCGTCGGAGTGAAGTAGTTCAACCGATCATTGACCAGCGGCCACAGGCGTTGCAGCAACTCGAGTTCAGCCGGGGTGTCGTAGCGGTAGTAGAACCCGTACCGACGCACGAGATGGTTGTTCTTCGACTCGATCGTGGCCTGGTCGTTCTTCGTATACGGCCGTCCCCGGGTGAAGAAGATCTTGCGTTGGGACTGATGCAAGGGGAGGTGACAATCAGGGTGTCACGCTGCGGCTGCAGGTGAGTCAGTAATTGCTTCGTACTCGACAGGTGTCAATCGGCCCAACCGGGCTTGCCGACGGCGCCGACATCGGTGCGCTGCGGCTGGCCGATGAGATCCGCGCGGAATCGCACGATGCCGTCGCTGCCCTGCATGCAGCCGGGGTGCAGGTCGTGATGATCACCGGTGACGCGCAGGCAGTCGCCGGCTCCGTCGCAGGGCAGCTCGGCATCGACCGGGTGTTCGCCGGCGTCAGGCCCGAGGACAAGGCCGCCAAGGTTGAGGAGCTTCAGCGTGAGGGCAGGCGCGTGGCGATGGTCGGCGACGGCGTCAACGATGCTCCCGCGCTCGCCCAGGCGGATGTCGGTATCGCGATCGGAGCGGGCACTGATGTGGCGATCGGCTCCGCTGGTGTCATCCTCGCCTCGTCAGATCCGCGTTCGGTGCTCTCGGTCTTCGAGCTCTCGCGTGCGACGTATCGGAAGATGAAGCAGAACCTGTGGTGGGCTGCCGGCTACAACCTCATCTCGGTTCCACTTGCCGCCGGCGTGCTGGCACCGGTCGGCTTCGTGCTGCCGATGAGCATCGGCGCGATTCTCATGTCCGCCTCCACAGTCGTGGTGGCGCTCAACGCGCAGCTGCTGCGCCGTCTCGACCTCTCACCGGCTGCCAGCACCGCTGCCGTGCTCGAGTCCTGACGCACCGAACCGGATTGAGGTCACTCCGCCTGCGGCCGCTGCTGCTCAACGCCGGGTGACGCAGCCTCAGCCGTCCGTGCCGGTTGCGTGCCAGCGGCGACCTCCGCCTCGGGCGCGGTGGCCTGACCTGCTGCCGTCGACGTCCCCGCGGGGACGTCCCCAGGCGCAGCCGGCTCCTCATCGACACCGTGCGTGCGCAGCTCACCGGCCCGGTAGGCGTGGTAGTAGGCGACGACGACCTCGTCATCGGAGTGGCGAGTCGCCAGGCTCACCGCGATGAGCACGATCGCCGAGGTGATGAGACCGGGCAGGATCTCGTGGATGCCGAAAGGCTGGCCGGAGAAGCGCCACACGAGCGAGACGGCCATCGCAGCGATCATCGACCACACGACCCCGCGCTTCGTCGCCCGCTTCCAGAACATCGCCGCCAGTACCGGCATGACGAGCGTGGTCGCGGTGAAGGACAGAGCCACCTGGTAGATCGCGATGATGTCCTTGATGACCAGGGCGATCCCCAGCCCGATGACCGCCATCGCCGCGACCGAGATTCGGGACACGGTGAGGATCTGGTCGTCGGTGGCGCGCGGGTTGACCCAGCCCTGGTAGATGTCCTTGGAGATGTTGATCGCACCCGAGAGCAGGAACGACGTCGCTCCGGTCAGCAGTGCGGCCAGCAGCGAGACCATCAGCAGCCCGCCGATCGAGCCGTGGAAGATCTCGGCGATGAACGAGGTGTAGATGACATCGGGCATGGTGTCTGCGGGGAACATCTGCAGTGCGGCGATGCCGATGATGATCGCTGCTGCGCCGATGAGTACGGAGACGGCAAAGCCGATGACGACCGCCCAGATGCCGACCCGGTCGCTCTTGGCCGCGGTGAGCCGCTGCCAGGTCGTCTGCCAGACGATGTAGAACGGGCCGAAGATGAGGAACCAGTTGAGCAGCTCGATGCCGCCGATTGAGGTGAAGGAGAAGTGATCGGCCGGGGTGTTTTCGATGATCGTGCCGATTCCGCCGACATAGTTGATGCCCATGATGAGCGTGATGATGACACCGGCGAGGATGACGAAGGTCTGGATCGCATCCGTCCAGGCGACACTCGGCATCCCGCCGACGAGGGTGAATGCCAAGGTGACGACGAAGCCAGCGAGGATGCCCCAGAACACGGTGAGGTCGGTGATCGAGGCGAGGATCGCGCCCATGCCCACCAGCTGCATGCCGAACGTCGGGGTCATGTACAGCAGCCCGACGATAAGGGCGGGGATGAGGGCTGCGACTTTGCCGAAGCGGCGGGCGAAGAGCTCAGGCACGGTGTAGAGCCGCAGCCGGCGGATGACCGGGCCGAGCAGCAGCACAGCGGCGATGGTGAAGCTGGCGTAGGCCACACCGGTGATGTTGTACGACAGTCCCATCTCGAAGCCCTTGCCCGCACCGCCGATGAGGGCGGCCGAACCGGTGACGGTGGCGATGACCGAACCGCAGATGGGGAAGAACCCGAGTCTGAAGTCGGCCATGACATAGCCGTCAGCGCTCTTGACGCGGGTCGTGGCCACGACGCTGATGACGAGCAGCAGCAGAAGGAAGCCGATGATCCATACGAGATACCAGTTCATGGGCGCAGATTCTCCATCCCCGTTGATGAATTCCATCATCATTGATGAGTGCGTACTCCCTCACCATTCCGGCGATCGTTGCTGGTGGCTAGGACCAGTTCCGTCACTCCCGATGGGTCCAGCACTGCGCTGGAGTCGGTGCGCTCAGTCACCGGTAAGCACAGGTGCGAGCGCGGCGGCCGCCGCGTCGATGGCGGCCTGGGGGTCGGACCCGGCGGCGATGAGCACGAAGCCTCCGGTGGCCGGCCGGTCGGTGGGGCGCACGTCGATGCGGCGCCCGGAGAGCTGCACGGAGTGCGCCGTTCCCGAGGCGGTGGGCACGATCCCCTTCGCGCGCACGAGGGTGCCGGCGAGGGTATCGAGCACGCCGGTGAGCGCCTCGACGTCGACAGGGCCGGTGATGTCGACGGTGGCCGTGGCGTGCGCAGCCGCATGACTCGACGCCGCGGCGTCATGGACTCGCCGGTGGGGTGCGCTCGCTCCCGGTGCGGATCCCCCAGCCGTGTCCGGGGCGCTCGCCTCAGCTGCCTGCGGCACGGGGGTGCGCAGCGCCTCGGCGGCGGTGGCATCGGGATCATCTGGATCCTGGACGACGATGACGGCCTGCCCGGCGGCCCGACGGCAGGCGGCAACCGCCGCGTCGACCTGAGCGGGGGAGGCGAGGTCCGTCTTCGTCACGAGCACCACCTCGGCGGCGGCGAGCTGGCCTGCGACGGCATCGCCGACATAGACGTCACCCAGCTGGCGCACGATCGCGGTTGCATCGGCGCACACGAGCACGGGGCCTGCTGTGAAGCCGGGATAGCTGCGCCAGCCGGCCAGCTGACCGGGATCGCCGACCCCGCTGACCTCGCACAGCACGTGGTCGAGGTCATCCCGGGCGGCCAGTGCGCTCATGGTGCGCAGCGCGTCGTCGCTGATCTGGCAGCAGATGCAGCCGTTCGTCAGCTCGATGGTGTCGTCACTGGCTGCGGCGATGAGTGCAGCGTCGATGTTAACGGCCCCGAAATCGTTGACGACGACCGCGGTGCGTCCAGGCAGGATCCCGGCCAGCAGGCGGTTGACCAGCGTCGACTTCCCGGCGCCCAGGTAGCCGCCGATGATCCCTAGCCGCGCAGCGGAACGGCCGGCACCGGAACGAGGATCACTCGCCGGGCTGGTCGCCGGACGGCCTGCCGCAGGTGCGGTCACTGGCCATCCGCTCCCGAGGTGCCGGCTGGCTCGACGACAGAGGCGTAGTGCTGCCCGCCGACCATGGTGCCGCGGACATGGATCTCGCCGACCGCCTCGGGCGCGACCTCATAGGGGTCGGCGTCGAGAACGGCGACATCGGCGAACTTGCCGGCCTCGAGCGAACCAACCTCATGATCCATCTTCAGCAGGTACGCCGCCCCGAGCGTGACGGCCTCGAGCGCGTCATCGAGGCTGATGCGCTCGTACTCGCCCATCACCCGCCCGGAGACCGTCAGCCGGGTGACAGCGTGCTTGACCGTCTGCAGCGGCCCGAGCGGGGTGACCGGGGTGTCCGAATGCAGGGTGATCGGCACCCCGATCCGCAGTGCGGTCGCCGCCGCGTTCATCCGCGCAGCCCGGTCGGGCCCGACGGTGATATCCATGTGCTGGTCGCCCCACGCCCAGATGTGGTTGGCGAAGATGTTCGCCCCGGCACCCAGGGCCTTCATCCGCTTGTACTGCGCCTGCGTCGTCAGCTGCGAGTGCGTGCACGTGTGCCTATGATCCGGACGCGGGTGGGCGATGAGCGCGGCTTCGAGGGCGTCGAGGAACAGCTGCGTGGTCTGGTCGCCGTTGCAGTGGACATGGATGAGCAGGCCGGCTTCGTGGAAGATGCGGAAGGCCTCGATGAACTCCTCCGGGGCGACGCCCCAGATGCCGTTGGGCTCGTCGCCGAAGTAGCCCGGCTCCATCATCCGGGCGGTGAAGCCCTGGATCGAACCGTCGAGCATGAGCTTGACGTTGCCGAAGCGCAGCCGGTCGGTCGAGGTCGCCCGCAGCTCGATAAGCCTTTCGGCGGCCTCGGGCAGGGACAGGGCGACCTCGCCGACGCCTGCACCGAAGTGGAAGACGTTGATGCGGGCCGGGAAGTCGTCGCCGACAGTCGAGCGGAAGAGCTCAACACCTTCGTCTTCCATGAGGATCGTGGTGCCGAGGTCGGTCAGCGTCGTGGTGCCGGTGTTGATGCCCTCCTGGCTGAATCTGTGCAGGGCGGCCGCATCGATGTTCAGCAGCCCGGCGCCTTCGGTCAGCTCACCTGCGAGTGCCATCGCGGCGAACTCCTGCAGCTCGCCGTTCGGGTTGCCGTCTTCGTCCTTGACGACGCCGGTGACCTCGGTCGAGGCGTCGATGCCGCAGCGGGCCATGGCAGCGGAGTTGACCGTCGAGACGTGCCCGCTGGTGTGGGTGACGTGGATCGGCCGGGTCGTCGAGACGCGGTCGAGGTGGGCGGCGACGAGCCGGTCGCCGGTGAAGTAGATCGGGTCGAGGCCCCAGGCCAGCAGCGGCTCTTCCGGGCCGGTCAGCTCCGCCTCGGCCTCGCGCAGCCGCTCGAGCACCGCCTCGATGCTGCGGCAACCGGGCCACCGGCGGCCATCGGGGTCGATCCGGTCGACGAGACCCACGTACGTCGAGGCCCACACATTGCCCGAGCCGGCATGAGAATGGGCCTCGACGAAGCCGGGCAGCAGCACCGCCTCGGCGTAGCGGTCGTCGATGACCGCGTTCGGGTAGGTCAGCAGCTCCTCGACCGTGCCCACTGCCCGGATCCGGTCGCCGCGCACGGCGATCGCCTCCGCAGTGGGCCGAGCGGGATCCATCGTGCGGACAATGCAGGCAGGGTAGACGACCGTCGGTTCCATCGTTCTCCTATCGACGCTGATGAGGACGCTGACATCACGGCGCGGTTCGGGCACCAGCCGCCAGTTCACCATCTGCACGGGCTGGTGGCAAGCGCCAGATCAACCGGTGTTGATGAGTCCAGATGCTCCCGGGCGCATGAGTCCGCATCCCGTTCCCGAGGCGGTGGTTCACTGGCAGGTGCGGCTCGCGTGTCGTCTCACCCGGCTTGCGGAATGACGACAGCCGGCCGGGCGACCGTGGGTCGCCGGGCCGGCTGGGTGTCAGGCGGGCAGCTCAGCTGGTGTGCGAGGCTCCGTTCTCGCGCGTGGCAGCGTCCTTCCGGGGCGCAGTTCCGGCTGACGTGCCGTTCTGCCGTGGCAGCGGTTTCTCGCCTTCGGCGATCGCCTTCACCTCGGCGGTGTCGGTGATCTCTCCGCATTCGATGGCCTCGCGGATCTCCTCGACTTTCTCGTCGGGCACGACCGGGATCTCCTCGCCGTCGGGGTCGAGGAACCGGCCGTCGATGAACACATCGCCCTCTCGAAGCTCGCGCAGGTCGGTCGGGGTGAGGATGCGCACCGGCTTGGCGGCGAACACCGATGGGTTCTTCGTGTTTCCGAACTTCAGTTCGTTGAACAGGATGTTGAGCAGCACGGCCATGACCGCTGCCGAGGAGATGCCGGAGTGGAAGATCGTCTGGAACCATTCGGGGAACGAGTGGTAGAAGTCCTCCTTGACCACCGGGATCATCGCGAAGGCCAGCGAGGCCGAGACGATGACGAGGTTCATGTTGCCCTGGTAGGAGACGTTCTTGAGGTTCCTGATGCCCGAACCGCCGACGGTGCCGAAGAGGATCATGCCGGCACCGCCCAGCACGGGCATCGGGACGGCGGCGATGACCTCACCGAGGATCGGCAGCAGTCCGAGCAGCACCATGATGACGCCGCTGGCGGCGACGACGAAACGGCTGCGGATGCCGGTCAGCGCCACCAGTCCGACGTTCTGGGCGAAAGCCGACTGGGTGAATCCGCCGAACAGCGGGGCCACGGCCGAGGAGATCATGTCGGCGCGCAGACCGCTGGCGATGCGCTTGCGGTCGACCGGCGAGCCGACGATCTCGCCGACGGCGATGATGTCGGCGGCCGTCTCGGTCTTGATGACGAGGACGACGATGAACATCGAGATGATCGCCGCGACGTCGAAGCTCGGGGCGCCGAAGCCGAGGAAGTCGGGGAAGGCGACCGGTGCGCCCGAGCCGACCTTCGAGAAGTCCGCCACGCCCATCACCGCGCCGACGATGGTGCCCACCACGAGGCCGAGCAGGATCGACAGCCGCGACAGTGTGGCCGAGCCGACCTTGCTGAAGATGAGGATCACGGCGAAGGTGATGAAGGCGAGCAGGATGTTGGTGAGTGAACCGTAGTCATCGGCTTCTGCGTTGCCGCCCATCGCCCAGTTCGCCGCCACCGGGATGAGGGTCAGCCCGATCGCGGTGATGACGACACCGGTGACCACCGGCGGGAAGAACCGGATGATGCGGGCGAAGAACGGCGCGATCACCAAGCCGATGAGCGAGGCGACGATGACTGCGCCGAAGACGGTGGTGAGGTCGTTGCCCGGCCCGGACAGGATGGCGAGCATCGTGGCGACGCCGGCGAAGGAGACGCCTTGGACCAGCGGCAGCTTCGAGCCGAAGAACGGCAGGCCGATGCTCTGCAGGATGGTCGCGAAACCGCCGACGAACAGGCTGGCGGTCACGAGCATGACGATCTGCTCAGGGGTGGCGCCGGCGGCATTGCCGATGATGAGCGGGACGGCGATGATGCCGCCGTACATGGTCAGGACATGCTGCAGACCGTAGGTGGCTAGCTGCGGTATCGGCAGCCATTCGTCCTCGGGGCGGTCGGAGCCGCGGGGGACGGTCGTGACCGCTCGTTGATTCTTGGGGGTGGTCTTGTGACTCATCGTGAGAGCCCTTCAGTCCGACAGCAGAACGAATACCGTATTGCGGATAAATCGTTCCATTTCAGGAACGGCAATGAGAGCAATGTAACCCCAGTCACAGTTGCGGTGTCAAGTGCCTAGTGAGCTTTTCCCGTCGCCTCTTCCGCTTCCTCGCGCGAGCGATGTGGCGCTGCCTGCGCCGACGCCCCGGAAGGGGGGTGCGTGTTGACGCGGCCTGGATGCGCGGCTACCCTAGTTTCCAGGATGCGGATTAATACTTCCGCATGATGAAACTATATTGATCGAACCTGTGCAGGAGGAATCCGATGCCGACGCCGTTCACCTTTACCTCGCCCGACAGCTACGTGCTCAACTGCTCGACCCTGCTGACCGAGCTGCCCGTCATGGAGCGCCCCGCCGCCGCACGTGCAGCCGGCTTCACCCAGGTGGAGTTCTGGTGGCCCTTCGACGGCCAGCCTGCACCGTCATCAGGTGACGTCGACCAGTTCGTCGCCGCACTCGATGAGGCCGGCGTGGCCTTGCGCGGCCTTAACTTCTGGGCCGGCGACATGGCCGGCGGCGACCGCGGCATGGTCTCGATCGAAAGCGCCCGCAGCGACTTCGCCGCCAACGTCGAACTCGCCGTCTCCATCGGCGAGCGCACCGGATGCGCGGCGTTCAACGCTCTGTACGGCCTGCGCCAGAACTCCGAGAGCGCAAAGACCCAGGACCGGGTCGCGGTGGAGAATCTGCACCTGGCTGCTGAGAGGGCCGCCGCTGTCGGCGGCACCGTTCTCGTCGAGCCGGTCTCCGGTGCCGACGGCTACCCGCTCACGACCGCAGCCGACGCCCTCGACGTCGTCCGCCGGGTCAAGGAGCAGGGCGTCGACAACATCGGCCTGCTCGCCGACTTCTTCCACCTGCATGTCAACGGCGACGACGTCGCCGCCGTCATCGAGGCGCACGCCGCCGAATTCGCCCACGTCCAGATCGCCGACGCTCCCGGCCGCGGAGCTCCCGGCACCGGCGAGCTGCCCCTTAAACAGTGGATCAACCGCACCTACGAGCTCGGCTACACCGGCCGGATCGCCCTCGAGTACAAGCAGGACAAGGACACCGCCTTCGACTGGCTGTCCAGCTGACCCGGCCGGACAGGCCCCGCCACGGCCACCCGAACAACCCCGTCCCGCAGACCTGCAGGCACAGCCGCCTGGACCGGGACACATAGAAAGGAACGCGAACATGAGCAAGAAGATCGCCTTCATCGGACTCGGAATCATGGGACTGCCCATGGCCAAGAACCTCCAGGCCGCCGGATTCTCCGTCACCGGCTACAATCGCACACCCGCCAAGGCCCAGAAGCTCGCCGAGGCCGGCGGCACCGCTGCCGCATCCGTCGCCGAGGCGGTCACGGGTGCCGATGTCATCATCACCATGGTGCCCGACTCACCTGACGTCGAGGCAGTGCTGACCGGAGACGACGGCGTGCTCGCCAACGCTGAGAAGGGCGCCGTCTGGATCGACAACTCGACCATCCGCCCCGACGTCGCCCGGGAGCTCGCCGAGCAGGCCCGCGACGCCGGGCTGCGTCCGCTCGACGCACCGGTCTCCGGTGGTGAGCAGGGTGCGATCGACGCCACCCTGTCGATCATGGTCGGCGGCGAGAAGGCCGACTTCGACTCCGTGAGCGATGTCTTCGATGCAGTCGGCAAGACCATCATCCACGTCGGGCCAGCCGGCTCGGGGCAGACCGTCAAGGCCGCCAACCAGCTCATCGTCGCCGGCAACATCCAGATGCTGGCCGAGGCCGTCATCTTCCTCGAGGCCTACGGCGTCGACATGGAATCCGCCCTCACGGTCCTCGGCGGCGGCCTGGCCGGCTCGAAGGTGCTCGACCAGAAGGGCCAGAAGATGCTCGAACGCTCCTTCGAACCCGGCTTCCGCCTCGAACTCCATCACAAGGACATGGGCATCGTCACCGCCGCCGCGCGCGAGGCCGGCGTCGTCACGCCCCTGGCCAGCGCGGTGGCCCAGTTCATCGCCTCGACCGTCCAGCAGGGCAACGGCGGCCTCGACCACTCCGGTCTGCTCACCGTGGTCGAGCAGCTCTCCGGGCGCAACAGGGCGCAGGACTGAGCGTCCACCTCATCCCTCAGATCAAAGGAGAAACCATCATGACCCGCATGCGTGCAGTCGACGCGGTGGCCCTCATCCTCGAGAAGGAAGGCGCCGCAGAGACTTTCGGACTGCCCGGCGCGGCCATCAACCCCCTGTACTCGGCGATGAAGGCGCATGGCGGCATCCGTCACACCCTCGCCCGCCACGTCGAAGGGGCCTCGCACATGGCCGACGGGTACACCCGTTCGGCGCCCGGCAACATCGGAGTGTGCATCGGCACCTCCGGCCCGGCCGGCACCGACATGATCACCGGCCTGTATGCCGCACAGGCTGACTCCCAGCCGATCCTGTGCATCACCGGCCAGGCGCCGGTGGCCGTGCTCGACAAGGAGGACTTCCAGGCCGTCGACATCGCCGCCGTGGCCGCGCCCCTGACGAAGATGGCCAAGACAGTGCTGGAGGCCGGCCAGGTGCCGGGCACCTTCCAGAAGGCGTTCCAGCTCATGCGCTCCTCCCGCCCGGGTCCGGTGCTCATCGACCTGCCGCTGGATGTGCAGCTGACCGAGATCGACTTCGACATCGACACCTACGAGCCGCTGCCGGTCGGCAAGCCGGAGGCCACGGATGCCCAGGCGGAGAAGATCCTCGACATGATCGCCGCCGCCGAGCACCCGATCATCGTTGCCGGCGGCGGAATCCTCAATGCCGCTGCCGAGGACGCGCTCGTCGAATTCGCCGAGCTGCTCGACATCCCGGTCTCACCGACCCTCATGGGCTGGGGAGCTATCCCGGATGACCACCGCCTGATGTCAGGCATGGTCGGCATCCAGACCCACACCCGCTACGGCAACGCCTCCTTCCTGGAGTCCGACCTCGTCATCGGCATCGGCAACCGCTGGGCCAACCGCCACACCGGCGACCTCGAGGTCTACCGCCGCGGGCGCAGGTTCATCCACATCGATATCGAACCGACCCAGATCGGGCGCGTCTTCGCCCCCGACTACAGCGTCGTTTCCGACGCCGGTGCTGCACTGCAAACACTTCTGCGCGTCGCCCGACGGCGCCGCGAGGACTCCGGCCTGCCGGACTTCTCCGCCTGGTCTGATGCCTGCGAGCAGCGCAAGGGCACGCTGCACCGCAAGACGTCGTTCACCGACAAGCCGATCAAACCGCAGCGCGTCTACCAGGAGATGAACTCCGTCTTCGGCAAGGACGTCACCTACGTCACGACTATTGGTCTGAGCCAGATCGCCGGCGCCCAGATGCTCCACGTCTACCGTCCGCGCCACTGGATCAACGCCGGGCAGGCGGGCCCGCTCGGCTGGACCGGCCCGGCTGCCATCGGTGTGGCCCGCGCCAAACCGGACGAGACGGTCGTCGCGCTGTCAGGCGACTACGACTTCCAGTTCATGATCGAAGAGCTGGCCGTCGGCGCCCAGCACCGGATCCCGTACCTGCATGTCGTCGTCAACAACTCCTACCTCGGACTGATCCGCCAGTCCCAGCGCGGATTCGAGATGGACTACGAAGTATCGCTGGCCTTCGAGAACATCAACAGCACCGGTGAGGCGGCAGGCTACGGCGTCGATCACGTCGCTGTCGCCGAGGGGCTGGGCTGCAAGGCGCTGCGTGTTGAGGATCCTGAGCAGATCGCTGACGGGCTGCGTCAGGGGCTTGACCTCATGCGCGAGCACCAGGTGCCGGTCGTCGTCGAGGTCATCCTCGAGCGCGTGACCAATATCGCCATGGGCAAGGCCATTGATAGCATCGAGGAGTTCGAGGCCCTCGCCCAGACTGCTGGCGAGGCGCCCACCGCGCTGACTCCGCTCGCCGCTCCGGCACAGACGCCGGAGGTGGAGCGCGAACTCGAGGAGGTCCGTTGAACTCTCAGCCTGGACAGGCTCCGTATTCACAGAGCACGACTGGTGAGCCCGGTGCGCACGGGTCGCTGGATCTGGTGATCCGTGCCGAGCGCGTGCTGCTGCCAGACGGGTGGTCCGCAGCCGAGGTCGGAGTCAGGGACGGCGTCATCGTCGCCGTGGCCGACCTCGGCTCCGGCCTCGCAGCTGCCGAGGTCATCGACATTCCCGCAGGCCAGGTGCTGCTGCCCGGCCTCGTCGACAGCCACGTCCACGTCAACGACCCGGGACGCACGGAGTGGGAGGGCTTCGGCACGGCCACCCGGGCAGCCGCAGCCGGTGGCGTTACGACGATCGTCGACATGCCGCTCAATTCGCTGCCGCCCACCGTCGACGCCGAGGCCCTGGAGGCGAAGCGTGAGGTTGCAGCTCCTGCGGCCTTCGTTGACGTCGGATTCTGGGGCGGGGCGATCCCGGGCAACAGCGAGCACCTCGTGCCGCTGCATCGTCAGGGCGTCTACGGCTTCAAGAGCTTCCTCGCCGATTCCGGAGTCGAGGAGTTCCCGCCGCTGACGGCCGACGAGCTCGAACGTGACATGGCAATCCTGGCCGAGGTCGACTCGGTCATGATCGTGCACGCCGAAGCCTCCGGGGTGCTGGAGGCCGCTCCCCAGGCACAGGGCCGGGAATACAGCAGCTTCCTCAGCTCACGGCCGCAGGAAGCCGAAGACGAGGCCATCCGCACCGTTATCGAAGCCGCCCGTCGCACCGGCTGCCGCGCACACATCCTCCATCTGTCCTCAGCAGCAGCGCTGAAGGAGATCGCGGCGGCACGCGAAGACGGCGTCCGGCTGACGGTCGAGACCTGTCCGCACTACCTGGTGCTTGCCGCCGAGGACATCCCCGGAGGAGCGACGACCTTCAAGTGCTGCCCGCCGATCCGCGAGGAGTCGAACCGGACAGCGTTATGGGAGGGGCTGCGCAGCGGCATCATCGACTGCGTGGTCTCGGATCACTCGCCGTCGACGGCGGAGCTCAAGCTGCTCGACAGTGGCGATTTCGGCGCAGCCTGGGGCGGCATCTCATCTCTGCAGCTCGGCCTCTCACTGCTCTGGACCGAAGCCCGGCAGCAGGGCATCGACCTCGCCGAGGTCGTCGGCTGGATGTCTGAGGCGCCAGCCCGGGTCGCCGGCGTCGAGGGCAAGGGCCGGATCGCTGCAGGCGCGTCGGCTGACTTCGCCGTCTTCGACCCGGAGTGCCGCTGGGAAGTCCGGGCTGAGGATCTCTGGCACCGCAACCCGATCACTGCCTATGAGACTCGCGAGGTGCTCGGGAAGGTCGAGCAGACCATCCTGCGCGGTCAGCGCGTGGACTTCACGAACCCACACGGTCAGCTTCTCCGCCGCCAGGGCTGACTGTCTGCCCTCAGGGCTGAGCCTGCCCTCAGGGCTGAGCCTGCCGCCAAGGCTGAGTCTGCCGCCAAGGCTGAGTCTGCCGGCAGGGCTGAACCTGCCGCCGGAGAGCGGCCCGCAAACTCCCGACATGGCCTCCGATACCGCCCGTGCGGGATCAGAGGCAATTCACATGCCGGAGACGACCGCTCACACGCTGGAGACGACCGCCGCGGAGTTCGGGGTGTCCTGCGGTGCGGCGACCACCCCTGACTGTGCCACCGCATGTCGAAGGCCCGGAGCCAGGAGAGAGGATTCCGGGCCTTCGACCGTTTGCGCCAAGCCGAACCGCGCTCACTGTCGCAGCTCAGGGGTGAGTTCGCTCAGCCTTCGAAAACGTGCCGCCCTCGGGTGTGCTCAGCCTTCGATCGCGCTGCGGAGGCGGCTGACGTGGCCTTCGGGATCGACGTCGTACTCGGCGTAGGTCAGCATGCCTTCGGCATCGATGGCGAAGGTCGAACGCAGCGTGCCCTTCACAGTGCGGCCCTGGAGCGTCTTCTCACCGAAGGCACCGAAGGCCTTGGCCGTGGCGTTCCCGGGATCCGACAGCAGGGGGAAGGGCAGGCTCTCGGCTGCGGCGAAGGCGCGGATCGCGTCCTGATCATCCGGGGAGATGCCCAGCACCTGGTATCCGGCGGACTGCAGGGAACCCAGGTTGTCGCGGAAGTCGCAGGCTTCGGTGGTGCATCCAGGCGTCGCCGCCTTCGGGTAGAAGTACACGATGACGCTTGTGCCGGAGTAGTCGGCGAGCGAGACACTGCGTCCCTCGGCGTCGCTGAGGGTGAAATCAGGTGCGGTGTCGCCTGCGGTGAGATGACGGGTCATGGTCCATCCTTCCTGAGAACGGGGGCGTGAGAGCGCCCACCGAGCATCCATTAGTTGGAGAATCGTGTCTCTGATTCGGTTTCAGCTGAGGTGTGTCCGAGGGCCGCCAGGGCGCAGACGTGGGCCGCGGTGTCTTCGATCAGCGACTCCGCCTCTGTCCGCAGGTCCTCCAATGATGCGGCTCCGGGTGCGATGGAGAACGCAGCGGCCAGCCTGGCTTCACGGCATTCGGCGGGGGAGAGCTTCACGGTTCCGGCCACTGCGATGACCGGAACCCCCTGCGGGGTGTGGTGCAGCACGGCGTCGACGACCTTGCCGGCCAGCGACTGCGAATCCAGCGACCCTTCACCGGTGAGCACCAGATCCGCCGGCGCCAGCACTTCGGCTAGGCCGACCGCCTCGGCGACCAGCTGCGAACCGGGCACTGTCTCTGCACCCAGTAGGGTCGTCATCGTGATGGGGATTCCCCCGGCGGCGCCGAATCCCGCGCGGGCGCGGAGCCGTTCGGCAGCGCCGGCGTCGGAGCCGCTGCCGAGGTGGGTGCTCAGCACCTGGGCAAGCTGGGTCAGGCCGGCGTCCAGAGTCGTGATGTCGTCGCTGGTGGCTCCCTTCTGCGGCCCGAAGACGGCTGCTGCGCCGCGGGGTCCGGTCAGCGGATTGTCGACATCCACGGCGATCCGCCACCGCACCAGCCCGGCGCGTGGGTGCAGGCCGGACACGTCGATCTCGGCGATGTCGGCCAATCCCTGGCCGCCTGCCTCCACCTCCTGACCGGCTGAGTCGATAAACCGTGCGCCGAGGGCGCGCAGCAGACCGGTGCCGCCATCCGTGCTGGCCGAGCCGCCGATGCACAGCAGGATCTCGTCGACCTCGTCAAGTACGCCTGCGGCGATCAACCCCACGCCGTAGGTATCAGCCCGCAGCGGCTGCAGCTCGACATCGGAGACCTGGGGCAGGCCGTTGGCCTGGGCCGCTTCGATGACAGCCGCGCGGCCGTCAGCCGAACGACCGAAGCGAGCAATCGCCGGACGTCCGATGGCGTCGACCACACGGGCTTCCTCGGGCTCGGTGCCCCACGCGGCCAGCAATGCCTCCAGCGTCCCCTCACCGCCATCGGCGAACGGCAACTCGACTACCTCGGCGGTGGGGAAAACCTGCCGGGCCCCGCGGGCCAGGGCTGCAGCAGCTTCCGCAGCCGAGGCAGAGCCCTTGAAGGAGTCCGGGACGCAGACGATGTGCGGGGGCGAAGCGGTCATCGGAGAATCCTCTGTGAGTTGCGGTGCGGTAGTCGCCAGCGGCGTGCAGCGCGCGCGGTTCTGCCATGGCAGTCCATGCTGTCGCGTCGAGCACCCGGGGCGCATCGTGCCGGCACGGTGGGGAGCTTGAGCGCTCCGGCGGAGCGCTCCCTCGGGGATCCGCTGCTGGCACCATGCGCCTGCGTGCTCGCGATGCTCATCGTGTTCCTCCAGGCGGGCAATGCTGCAGGTGGGGTGCAATCCGATAGAGGAATTATCCGATATGTGAAAATAAAAGTCCAGTGTATGGATAAATTCAGTGTGTGGATAAGAATGCTGGCGGATGCGGGGTCGCCATCTGTATGCCGTGCGTCCAGTTGTGCGGTGCGGGCGGTTTCGATAACGATGAGCAGGGGGTCTCGCCTCAGGGCTGCTCGGTTGACAGGAAATGGAGTCCTGGGTCACACTTTCACGCAACACGGAATGTGTATTCCGTAGTGCGAAATCGGGCAACGAGGAGGTTGTGTGGATCTGGAAGACTTCAACCGGCTCTCTGGCGAGGAGGTGCGATCGCTGCTGCGGCCCTGTCTTGATGTGGACCGATGGATCGATGCCGTGGCGCAGGGGCGCCCCTACGCCGATGTCGATGCATGCCTGAGTGTCGCACGCGCCGGAGCCCATCCGCTGAGTCCCGGGGAGATCGAGGCGGCGATGGCTCATCATCCGCGCATCGGCGAACGCGCCGGCGGTGATTCGGTCGAGGCGAAGCAGTCGCGCCAGGAGCAGGCCGGCCTCGGCTCCCTCGAAGGCTCCGTCAGCGAGCGCCTCGCAGAAGGCAACAAAGCCTATGAGGAGCGTTTCGACCGCGTCTTCCTCATCCGTGCCGCCGGACGCACTCCCGAGGAGATCCTCGCCGAGCTCGAACGGCGGATGCAGAACTCCCCTGAAGACGAGCTCGCGGAGACGGGCGAGCAGCTGGAGCAGATCGCCGCCCTCAGACTGGAAGGGATCCTCAGGTGAGTCATATTACCGCCCACGTTCTCGACTCGATGCTCGGCGTGCCGGCGCGCGGCGTCGAGGTCACCCTCATGACTGCGTCCGGAGACCGGATCGCCACCGCGACGACCAACGACGACGGCCGCGTTGGCGAACTGGGTCCAGAGGCCCTCGATCCGGGTGACTACCGGATCGTCTTCGCAGTCGGGGACTACTTCCGCCGTCGCGGACAGGATCACTTCCATCCCTCGGTCACGATCGACTTCAGCGTCAGGGCAGGCGAGGCGCACTACCACATCCCCCTGCTGTTAAGCCCCTTCGCCTACACGACTTACCGCGGCAGTTGAACGCGACCTCCCCAATCCACCCCCGTCAACCGAGCTCAAACTTTTCTGACAGGAGATCATCATGACCGCAGTCCGACTCGGCAAGAATCAGTTCGGCAAGGCAGAAAATCGCGTCGTGCGCGTCTACCGCGACACCGACCGCCATGAGATCCGCGATCTCAACGTCACCTCCCAGCTGTGGGGCGACTTCACAACTGCCCACACCGAGGGCAACAACGAGCACGTCGTGCCGACCGACACGCAGAAGAACACCGTCTTCGCCAAGGCGAAGGAAGAGGGCATCGCCTCCCCGGAGGACTTCCTCAAGGTGCTCGCCGAGCACTTCACCTCCGGTTTCGACTGGGTCTCCGGCGGCCGCTGGGCAGCTGAGGAATACGGCTGGTCGCGGATCAACGACCACGATCACTCCTTCTACCGCTCCGCCCCCGAGGTGCGCACCGCAGTGCTGACCCGTGACGGCGACGTCGATCATCTCATCTCCGGCTTCTACGGACTGACCGTCCTCAAATCAACCGGCTCGGGCTTCGTCGGCTACCCGAAGGACACGTATACCACCCTGCCGGAGACCGAGGACCGGATCCTGGCCACCGATATCGCGACCCGGTGGCGCTACAACACCACCTCGTTGGACTTCGAGGCCCAGTACGCACGCGTCAAGGAGCTCATCCTCTCGACCTTCACCGACCACTATTCCCACGCCCTGCAGCAGACGCTGTACAAGATGGGTGAGAGGGTCATCGCTGAGGTGCCCGAGATCGACGAGATCCGATTCTCCTGCCCGAACAAGCATCACTTCGTACAGGATCTCTCGCCCTTCGGCCTGGAGAATCCCAACGAGGTGTTCTACGCAGCCGATCGCCCGTACGGCCTGATCGAGGCCAGTATCGTGCGCGACTCCGCACCGGACGTCCCTGAGGCCTGGATGGGCATCGCCGGATTCTGCTGAGCCGGCCGCGTCCTCCTCGCGCACCGCGGTTCTCCCCGACTCTTCCAGGGAGGGTCGCGGATCTGTATGGGCTGCTACGGTGTGGGTGCCTCGTCGATCGGCGCCGCTTCGTCGCCTTGTCAGCTCTTCGCCAGACACATCGGTGCCGCGACCGGGCGCTTCCGGCTGTCACGGGCTCGCGCGCCGCTCCGGGTTGGAATCATTTCTGGCTGGAGCCGCTCCCGAGGTGTCCCGAGGTGTCGATGGGCAGCGTGCCGAAGGGCAGCGCCAGGATCGTCTGCCGCGTGCGCGACATGTTCCGAATGCACTGTGGCCCTTCCCGAAGTTGTCGGGAAGGGCCACAGTTCTGTGCCGGCTCTGCGCTGAGTGGCAGTGTCTGACCAGCTACTCGTCGTCTCGGCTGCCTCAGCGGCACTGCGGAAGCATGCCGCCGATGACAGGCACGTAGCAGACAAACGGGCGCTGCGGAGTGCCCGCCGGCCGCAGGACGAAATCCGGGTCCTCGCTGCCGACGACGAACTCCTCAGCGGCCGTGCGGGCCGTTTCCGGTGAGACAGCGCGATCAGGTGTGGTTGGATTCATTGGACTCTCCATTCCAGTGGCAGGAAGCGACGACTCTGCTGAGCTTCCGCAAAGAGAAATTATTATTCCGCTTTGTGGCTACAAGTTTCCGCCATCTCCGGATGGGGAGTCAAGGGGTCAATCGGTCCGAAGTTCCTCAGCGATCTTGGCGGCAGCGGCCTGCAACAGCGGAACCGCCTTGTCAGCGAACTTCTGATCCACCCGGCTCGTCGGCCCGGAGACCGAGATCGCCATAGGTGTCGGCGCCTCGGGTACGGCGACGGCAAAGCAGCGGACGCCGAGCTCCTGCTCCTGCTCATCGACGGCATAGCCCTGCTGGCGGATCCGCTCCAGCTCGGCTTCGAGCTCCTCGATCGTGCCGATGCTGTGCGACGTCGGCGTGGGCATGCCGGCGGTCTCGACGATACGGCGGACCTGCTCGGCGGGAAGTCCGGCAAGGATCGCCTTGCCCACTCCGGTGTCATGAGTGTGCGTCCGGCGCCCGACCTCGGTGAACATCCGCATCTGCTGCTGCGACGGCACCTGGTCTGCATAGACAACCATGTCACCATCGAGCACTGCGGCATTGGCGCTTTCGCCTAGGTCCTGGGCGAGGACGCGTAGGTAGGGGCGGGCGATGGCGCCGAGCTGCTCGCCGGCCAGGTTCCCGAGGCGGATGAGGCCAGGGCCCAGGGCGTAGCCTCGATCGGGGAGCTGGCGGACTGCGCCGAGACCCACGAGGGTCTTGAGTAGGCGGTGGATCGTGGGCATAGGCAGGTCGACGGCCGCGCCCAGTTCGCTGAGTGTGGTGTGGCCTCCGGCGTCTGCGATGAGGTTCAGCAGGTCAAAGGCGCGCTCGACGGACTGGACGCCGCCCCTGGCGGGGCGATTGGGCGGTTTTTCGTCTGCGTTGCGCGACATGGTGCGAGGTCCCTCCTGGGGAGAAGTCGGCCGAGATCCCGGTGAGCTCAACGGCGGGGCGGGGCTCGGCGTGCCTGCGAAAAAGATTATGAGATGAGTCTATCGGCTAGTCGCTTTTTCGTATAACAGAAGGTATTGTTCGGCATACGAAACTTCAACCCTACGGAAGGACTCCTATGGCCGCACCGAGCCCCGGATACTCGATCACACTGCGGGTGGCTGCACCGGCTGGGCTGACCGCCTCCTCTGATCTTGTCAGGGCGGTCGCGGATGCCGGAGCGGTCCTGACGGCACTCGACGTTGCAGACTCGACCCCGCACGCACTCATCGTCGACGTCAGCTGCGATACCCGCGACGCTGCCCACGCCGACGAAGTCGCAGGCGCTCTCGGCGCTCTCGATGGCGTTGACGTCCACAAGGTCTCAGACCGCACCTTCCTCCTGCACCTGGGCGGGAAGCTCGAAGTGGTGGCGAAGGCGCCGCTGCGCAACCGCGATGACCTATCCCGTGCCTACACCCCCGGCGTGGCCCGCGTCTGCCAGGCTATCGCTGCTGATCGACGGGATGCCCGCCGGCTCACCATCAAGCGCAACACAGTCGCCGTCGTCACTGACGGCTCAGCCGTCCTCGGTTTGGGCAACATCGGCCCAGAAGCCGCCATGCCGGTGATGGAGGGCAAGGCTGTGCTGTTCAAGCAGTTCGCCGGCGTCGACGCCTGGCCGGTGGCGCTGGACACTCAGGACACCGAGGAGATCATCAGCATCTGCAAGGCCATCGCCCCGGCCTACGGCGGCATCAACCTCGAAGACATCTCCGCTCCGCGCTGCTTCGAGATCGAAGCGCGACTGCGCGAAGAGCTCGACATCCCGGTTTTCCACGATGACCAGCACGGCACCGCCATCGTCACCCTCGCCGCACTGGAGAACGCCCTGCGCGTCGTCGGCAAGCGCATCGAGGACGTGAAGATCGTCGTCTCCGGGGTCGGCGCAGCCGGTCATGCGATCATCCGCCTGCTCATCGCCTCCGGTGCCCAGCACATCGTGGCCTGCGGCCGCGACGGCGCGATTGACCGCAGCCGTGAGCAACGCGACGAGCACCGGGCATGGATCGCCGAGAATACCAACGCCGACGGCTTCACCGGCACGCTCAAGGAGGCCGTCGCCGGTGCTGACGTCTTCATCGGCGTCTCGGCGCCCAACCTGCTCGACGGCGATGACATCGCCGCCATGAACGGCGACGCCATCGTCTTCGCGATGTCGAACCCGGATCCCGAGGTCGATCCGGTCGAAGCCGGCCGCCACGCCGCCGTCGTCGCCACCGGGCGCAGCGACTTCCCGAACCAGATCAACAACGTCCTCGCCTTCCCTGGCTTCTTCCGCGGGCTCCTCGACGCCGAGACCCCCGACATCACCGACGCCATGCTCGTCGGAGCAGCTGAGGCGATTGCTGCGTGCATCCCATCAGACCAGCTGCATGCTGGGTATATCATTCCCTCAGTGTTCGACCCCGAGGTCGCCGAGAAGGTGGCACAGGCCGTTGTCGAAGCCGCATTGGCTGCAGATTGAGACTCTGCAACGGAAGGAGTTCCCGCATGAGCGGAGTACAGAGGACCGATGGCGCTGCAGCCCTCACCGACGAGGTGCTGACTTCCATCGACGCAAGCCTGGCCGCCACCGACGAGCTGCTGGAACGCCGATACCCCGGCGAGCGGGACATCCGGCAGGCCGTGCACACCGTCTACGTTCCCGCCGACAGCTACACCCCGGAGCTTCCGGCGCGCTGGGGTCAGCAGGCCCTCGAGGCCGTCGAGCAGCACGGCGGTATGCGCCGCCTGGCCGAACAGGTCATCACCGCAGCCGGCAGCGCACTCGGACCCGTCGCACGCGCCGACGCCTCGCCCGGTGGCGCTGACGACGGTAGCGCACGGGCTGCCGAAGCCGAGGCGCTGGCTGCCGCGGTGGAGAAGAAGCTGAGCACCGAACCCATCGAGGATCTGCGCATCGACTTCGAAGACGGCTTCGGCGACCGCCCCGATGACGAGGAGGACCGCTGGGCGCAGCAGACCGCAGACGAGGCGGTAGCCGGGCTCAGGGTCGAGACCGCGCCTGCCTACATCGGCATCCGCTTCAAGTGCCTCGAAGCTGCGACCCGGCACCGCGGACTGCGCACGCTTGACCTGTTCGTCTCGCGGCTCGTCACCAGCTGGGGATCAGTGCCCGAGCAGCTCGTCCTCACGCTGCCCAAGGTCAGCACGCCGGATCAGGTGACCGCGATGGTCGCCGCCTGCCGGACGATCGAATCGAGCCTCGGGCTCTCCGAGGGTGCGATCGGCTTCGAAGTGCAGGTCGAGACCCCGCAGATCATCCAGGCTGCCGACGGCACTGTTCCGCTCGGGGCGGTGCTCGACGCCGGTGAGGGACGCGTGACCTCGCTGCACTACGGCACCTACGACTACTCGGCTTCCCTTGGCATCGCCGCGGCCTACCAGGCGATGGACCACCCGGTCGCCGACTTCGCCAAACAGCAGATGCTGCTGGCGACTGCCGGCACCGGGGTACACGTCTCGGACGGGTCGACGAACATCCTGCCGATCGGCCAGCCGCAGGCGGTGCATGCCGCCTGGGATCTGCATGCCCGGCTCGTGCGCCGCCACCTGCAGCACGGCATCTACCAGGGGTGGGATCTGCATCCGCACCAGCTGCCCACCCGCTTCCTGGCGACGTTTCACTTCTACCGCGAAGGCTTCGGCTCCGCAGCCCAGCGGTTGCGCAACTACGTCTACGGGACGGACTCCGCTGTGCTCGACGAGCCGGCCACAGCCAAGGCGCTGGCCCGATACCTCGAGCGGGCCCTGGCCTGCGGAGCTGTCTCCGCAGCCGAGGTGAACACCGCTGCCGGCATCGCGCTGGCTCAGCTGCGTGGACTGGCCCGCACCGGGCAGCTGTCTGCCCAGGAGAACTAAGGTGAGATCGGCAGGCGAGCGATCGCCGCGCGAGCACTCCCACGAATTCAACGACGGACTTGAGAAAGGCAGGTTCAATGATGAATGACGCTGAACTCACCGCACAGCAGGCGCACGCCGGCACCGGTGCCACCTACTATGCGCCGCACGGCGGGCACCCGCCGCAGACCGACCTGCTCACCGACCGGGCGGTCATCCGCACAGCCTATAGTGTCATCCCCCGTGGGGTGCTGCGCGATATCGTCACCACCGTGCTGCCGGAGTGGCGCGACACCCGCGCGTGGGTGCTCAACCGCCCGGCCCACGGCGGCCCCGTGACCTTCTCGCAGACGATCCTCGAAGTCGCCCCTGGCGGCGGATCGGACGCCCCGGAGCTCCAGCCGGAGGTTGAGGGCTTCCTCTTCCTCATGGAGGGTGAGGTCCAGGTGACCCTTGATGACGAGACCCACCGCCTCGGGCCCGGCGGGTATGCGTTCCTGCCAGCAGGTGCGCAGTGGACGCTGACGTCTGTGGGTGGCGAGGCGGCCCGGCTGCATTGGCTGCGCAAGCGCTACCAGCCGCTCGCAGGCCACACGCCTGCGCCGCTGTTCGGCAACGAGAACGACATCGAGCCCTCTCCGATGCCGGGAACCGAGGGTCGCTGGCGGACGACCCGGATGATCGATCCGGCCGATCTCGCCTACGACATGCATGTCAACATCGTCACCTTCGAACCCGGTGCCTCCATTCCGTTCGCCGAGACGCACGAGATGGAACACGGGCTCTACATTCTGCAGGGCAAGGGTGTCTACCGGCTCAACGACGATTGGGTCGAGGTGCAGGAAGGCGACTTCCTCGCACTGCGCGCGTTCTGCCCCCAGGCCTGCTACGCCGGCGGACCGGAACCGTTCCGGTACCTGCTGTACAAGGACGTCAACCGTCAGGTCGAACTCTGAGCTGAACCGCACGCGCTGACCCTGAACCGCACGCGCTGACCCTGAACCGCACGCCGCCCATGGCTGAGCCGGGCGGCTTGGCATACCAGCCTTCAGCGCCGGGAGAGCAGCTCGACCATCCCGGTGATGACGGCGTTGGCGTCTCCGGCGTCGATGTCGACGGTCTGGTGCCGGTCGTAGAAGACGCTCAGATCGAGCCCGACGCCCAAGCCGGCGATCTCGACCTGGCCGCTGGCCGTCCACTGATCGACGGTGCGGCGCAGGTGGGCGCCGAGGTACTCATCGTCATTGGCGTTGGCCGTCACCGCATCCGAGGGGCTCCCGTCGGAGATGACGAGTACGACCCTGCGCTCGGCTTCGCGGCGGGCCAGCCGGGCAGCCGCCCAGTCGAGCGCCTCCCCGTCGAGACCCTCCTTGTACAGGTCCGAGCGCAGCAGTGCCGCGAGCCCTGCCCGCCCGCGCCGGTAGCCGGCGTCAGCGTCGAGGAGCACGATGTGCCGGCGTTCGGCGATTCGGCCGGCACCCAGGGGTGAACCGGCCCGCTGCCAGTCCTTCTTCGCCCGCCCACCGGTCCACGACCGGGTGGTGAAGCCGAGCACCTCGACACTCATGCCGAGCGCATCACCAGCCCGGGCGAAGGTGTCGACCGCTGAGGCAATGGCGAACTGGTGGGTGCGCATCGAACCGGAGCAGTCGATGAGCACAGAGAGGGCAAGTTCGGTCCGCGGGACGATCCGCTCGGACTCGAAGACCAGCGTCTGGCTCGGAGCGGCGATGAGCTGGGCGAGCCGGCGCCGATCGAGCCGGCCCTCTGGCTGCCCGGCATCGAAGCCGTCACTGCCGGCGCGGGCGAGCTCACGCTCAAGCCGGTGGGTCAGCCGGTGAACTGAGAGCCCACGTTCGCTGATCGCCTCATCGAGCCGGCGGCGCAGCTCCCGCAGCCTGACCGGGCGCACGAGCGTGAGGGCGGTCGTCGTCTCGTCATAGACGCGGGTGAAAACCGCATACTGCCCGGCGGCGGCACTGAGCGTCTGCGACTGCCCGAGCCCTGCGACCGCACCGTCGTCATCGTCGTCTTCGGCCTCACGCTCCTCATCGAAGAGCGCCAGTTCCGGGGCGCGCCCGCTCCGCCCGCCGCGGGCCAGCTCATCCTCAGCTGCAGCCTCCTCGGCCAGGGCCGCGACGATGCCCGCCAGCTCACGAGCCGGGCCGGCGAAAGATCCTTGGTCATGGCGGGCCCGCCGCAGCTGCAGCAGCGGCGCACCGATCTTCTCGGCCAGATCGAAGCGCGTGTGCTCGAGCAGATCCTCCAGGTGCGCTGGGATCGGTACAGCGAGGATCCTCGAGCGGGCGGTGTGGGCGAGGGCGAAGATGATGAGCCCGACCTTCGTGTCGATGAGACCCGAGGCGAGGAACTCATCAGACCACTCACCGAAGCGCAGCGCCAGATTCCGCCGGGCTCCCGGTGCTGAATCCGGCACAAGCGACTCGACCCGCAGCTGCTCGAGCAGATCGAACACCGTCCGGGCGGCAGGTTCGGCCGGGCGCAGCCGCCGGTGCAGCTGCCGGTCCGAGGCCTCCCACCGCAGCCACACGGCATCGGCGACTCCGCGCAGGGAGGCAAGGGACGCCTCGGGTGCAGGATTGAGGTGCAGGGCCGGCACCGCCAGCCGCTTGGGCCCGTCGTAGAGCCTGCCGCCGCGGTGATGCAGGCCCGGCCGGCCGGTCGCAGCGCGAGCCTGGGCGTCGGCGAGCTCGCGGAAGTGCTCGCGCCGCCGCGTGGTCCGCGGGCTCTCCTGGGCACCCGGCGGCGGCCCGCCGGTCGCGGTCGTCGGGTCGGCGGTCAGCGGGGCACCCGCGCCCGAGGAGGTGGTCGGCTGGGTGCTCATGCTCAGGCTCCGGCTGGGGTCAGCGACCCGGGTGCCGCCTCGGTGATCTCGGCGTCGAAGCAGCGCTGGTAGTATTCGGCGACGATGCCCTTCTCGTACTCATCGCAGCGGTTGAGGAAGGACAGGCGGAAGGCGCGTTCGCGCTCGCCGAAGATCTCGATGTTCTCCGCCCAGGTCACCACGGTGCGCGGGGACATGAGGGTGGAGAGGTCGCCGACCCTGAAGCCCTCGCGGGTGAGGTTGGCCAGGCGCACCATCGCCTCGATCGTCTCCGGCTCCAGGCCCGGGACGCGGGCGGCGACGATCGAGACCTCGACCTCCGGGTCGAGGGCCGAGAGGTGGGCGACGACCGACCAGCGATCGAGTTGGGCGTGGTTGAGCCGCTGGACGCCGTGGTACATGCCGGTGACATTGCCCAGCCCTACGGTGTTGGCAGTCGCGAAGAGCCGGAAGGCCGGGTGCGGGGCGATGACGGTGGACTGGTCGAGCAGGGTCAGCCGGCCTTCGCGTTCGAGCAGGCGCTGGATGACGAACATGATGTCCGGCCGTCCGGCATCGTACTCATCGAGCAGCAGCGCGACCGGGCGGCGGACGGCCCACGGCAGGATGCCCTCACGGAACTCGGTGATCTGCTTGCCGTCTTCGAGGGTGACGACATCACGGCCGATGAGGTCGAGGCGCGAGATCTGTCCGTCGAGGTTGACGCGCATGCACGGCCAGTTCAAGCGGGCGGCGACCTGCTCGATGTGGCTGGACTTGCCGGTGCCGTGCAGGCCCTGGACGAGGACGCGGCGGTTCTTCGCGTAGCCGGAGAGGATCGCCAGGGTCACATCCGGGTCGAAGTGGTGGGCCGGATCGATCGCCGGGACGAGCTCATTGGGCTCGGAGAACGCCGGGACCTCGATGTCGCGGTCGATGCCGAAGACCTCGCGGGCGCTGACGGTGGTGTCCGGGACGCATGAGGTGTCGGTCAGGTCCGGTGTCGTCGGGGTCATGGGAGCCTCCTCAGGTTGTGGCGGCAGCATCGTCGCTGCTCTGATCGGCGCTGCTGTCGTCGGTCGGGTGGCTGTGGGTGGCGATCTGCTCGGCGGCCCGGCGCAGCACCGGCACCAGGTCGACGCAGTCGGCGGTGCTCAGCCGCAGGGCCGGGGCCTGCACGGCCACGCAGAGGTTTGAGACCCCGGACGGATCCGGGATGAGCACGGCGGCGCACACGAGCCCGGCGAGGTACTCCTCGTTGTCGATCCCGTAGCCGAGCTCAGCGGCGCGCGCCACCTCAGCATCAACCGCTTCGGGATCGGTGATCGTATTCGGGGTGAAGCTGCGCAGCGGGGCGGTGCCGAGCAGCTGGCGGCGGGCAGCCGGACGCAGCTGGGAGAGCAGCAGCTTGCCCGAGGCCGAGGCGTGGGCCGGCACGCGCGAGCCGGGCGCCAGGGTCACGCGCAGGGGTTCGGGGGTTTCGACGCGGTCGAGGTAGACGACCTCGTGACCGGACAGGGCGGTGATGTTGCAGCTCTCGCCGATCTCGGCGACGAGCTCGGCGAGGATCCGGTTGCGGTTGCCGAAGTGCACATCGGTCAGCAGGGTCCGCTCAGCCATCCGGCGCATGCGCGGGCCGGTGCGGAACCGGCGGCCGTCACCGTCGCGCAGGACCATTCCGGCGTCTTCGAGCTGTTGGAGCATCCGGTGCAGGGTGGGCTTCGGCAGCCCCGTCTCCTCCGTCAGGCCCTGCAGGGTCGAGGGCGTCTCGCGGGTGGCGATGAGCTCGAGGAGGGACAGATGCCGCTGGACCGGGGTGTCACCGATGAGTCCGCGGCCGGTCTCCACCGCCTCGGCGGCGGGATGGGCGGCGGTCCCCACGATCTCTGCGGTGCTCACGATTCCTCCAGTCTGCGCCCCGGATCGGCGACGCCAGCGAACGTTCTGTCTCGAAAAGTATTGCAGACTGTTCGCAATTTTGGAATATGTGTTGACGATCGGGGGCTCGGTCTCTAGAGTGAAGCACGCAACAGTAATCGGAACGGACTGTTCCGTTATCGGGAACATTGGAGTCCACGGACCAGAAGGAGGTCGGGAGCAATGGCTTCGACCAAGACAGGACGCGAGGTCGTCAAGGGCGTACAGCGGATGACACCGTCGGAGGCCTTCGTCGAGACCCTCGTCGCCAACGACGTTGAGACGATCTTCGGCATCATGGGATCGGCATTCATGGATGCGATGGACATCTTCGCCCCGGCCGGCATCGAGCTGGTGCCCGTCGTGCACGAGCAGGGCGCGGCCCACATGGCCGACGGCTACTCGCGCGCCTCCGGCCGCCACGGCGTGGTCATCGGGCAGAACGGCCCGGGCATCTCGAACTGCGTGACCGCGATCGCCGCCGCCTACTGGGCCCACAGCCCGGTCGTCATCGTCACCCCGGAAGCCGGCACCAACGGCATCGGCCTCGGCGGCTTCCAGGAAGCCAACCAGCTGCCGATGTTCCAGGAATTCACCAAGTACCAGGGGCATGTGTCCAACCCGGCCCGCATGGCCGAGTTCACCGCCCGCTGCTTCGACCGCGCCAAGGCGGAGATGGGCCCGACCCAGCTCAACATCCCGCGCGACTACTTCTACGGCGAGATCGAGACCGAGATCCGCGAACCGGCCATCATCGACCGCGGCCCCGGGGGGCCCGAGTCTCTCGACCGTGCCGCCGCGCTGCTGGCCGAGGCGGAGTTCCCCGTCATAGTCTCCGGCGGCGGCGTCGTGTTCGCCGATGGAGTCGAGGAATGCAAGGCCCTGGCCGAGCGCCTCGGCGCCCCGGTCGTCAACTCCTACCAGCACAACGACTCCTTCCCCGCCTCTCACCCGCTGTGGTGCGGGCCGCTGGGCTACCAGGGTTCAAAGGCCGGCATGAAGCTCATCAAGGACGCCGACGTCGTCCTCGCCCTCGGCACCCGGCTGGGCCCCTTCGGCACCCTGCCGCAGCACGGCCTGAACTATTGGCCGGAGGACGCCAAGATCATCCAGGTCGACGCCGATGCCGACATGCTCGGACTCGTGAAGAAGATCGAGGTCGGCGTGCTCGGCGATGCCAAGCAGGCAGCCTCAGCGCTGCTCGAGCGGCTGAACAGCCTCGACGTCGCCTCGGACAAGACCAAGGATGAGCGCGCTGAGCGGATCCGGTCTGAGAAGGACGCTTGGGAGAAGGAGCTTTCGGAGTGGACCGAGGAGCGCGACGACTTCTCGCAGGACATGATCGCCGAAGCTGAAGAGGAAGAGGGCAACTGGCTGCACCCGCGCCAGGTGCTGCGCGCTCTTGAGGAGGCCATGCCCGAACGCGTCATGGTCTCCACTGACATCGGCAACATCAACTCGGTGGCCCACTCCTACCTGCGCTTCGAAGAGCCGCGGTCGTTCTTCGCCCCGATGTCGTTCGGCAACTGCGGCTACGCCCTGCCGACGATCATCGGCGCCAAGAAGGCCTGCCCGGAGCGCCCGGCGATCGCCTACGCCGGCGACGGCGCCTGGGGCATGTCGATGGTCGAGGTGATGACAGCTGTGCGCCACGACATCCCGGTCACCGCGGTCGTGTTCCACAACCGCCAGTGGGGTGCGGAGAAGAAGAACCAGGTCGAGTTCTACAATCGCCGCTTCGTCGCCGCCGAGATCGACACCGACTCCTACGCTGAGATCGCCCGCGCGATGGGCGCTGAGGGCGTCACCGTCGACCAGCTCGACGAGGTCGGCCCCGCACTCAAGGCCGCGATCGATGCGCAGATGAACGAAGGCAAGACGACCGTCATCGAGATCATGTGCAACCGTGAGCTCGGCGACCCGTTCCGCCGCGACGCGCTCAAGAAGCCAGTCCGCCTGCTCGACAAGTACAAGGACTACGTGTGATCCGCTAGGTGTGATCCGGCATGTGTGATCTCTGTGCTGAAGCAGTGACCACGCGTGATCAGCCGGAAACCGGCTGCTGGGCCGCGCGGTCCCGCTGACACACTTCAGGCGCAGCGTCGACTCCCGTGAGGGGGCCGGCGCTGCGCCTCTTCTGGTGACGAGTCGCGGCGTCTGAAGGCGCTGGCGTTTCCGGCAGCCCGTCGGGAAAGTTAGCAAAGTAAATGACGGTTTGAAGCCCACAAACCGTGAATAACTTTGCTAACTTTCCCAATCGCGGCGTTCCAGCCGCGCCGCCCCCGACTGCGGGTGCCTCACGCGCCACGCCCCGACTGTGGGTGCCTCACGCGCCGCCCCCGACTGCGGGTGCCTCACGCGCGGCGCCCGGCGCCCAACCGCTACAGCACCTCTCGGGCGACCTCGGCGAGGAGCTCGAGCCCGGGCCGGATCGCCCGGGTCGGGATCGCGGCGTAGCCCAGCCGTAGGGTCGCCCACGGGTAGCGCTCGATCCCGCCCGGATGCCCCGGCACCTCGCGTGAGCCGAACCCGTGCTCAGCAGTCGCGGCGAAGAAGTAGTCACCCGGCTCCACGAGCACCCCGCGCTGGCAGGCCGCCTCCTGCAGTACGCGCGCATCGAGCTCGGCCGGGCCCTCGAACCACAGGCTCACTCCACCGGACGGGAACCGGCACCGCGACTCGAACGGCAGCAGCTCGGCCACGCCCTCGCACATCAGCGTGAACTTCTTGCGCATCCGCTCCCGGTTGAGTCGCAGCGTACGGTGATAGTCACCAGAGTCGAGGAACAGCGCCATCGCCCGCTGCAGTACCCCCGGCGCATGCCGCACCGTGTACCGAGTCGAGTGGCGCAGCGCGGCGATGAGCTCGGCGGGCCCGACGAGGAACCCCAGCCTCAGGCCTGGGGCGAGGAACTTCGAGAACGACCCCAGGTGCACGACGTCGCCGCTCGGGTCGATCGCCTTGAGTGAAGGGGAGGGCTGGCCGGAGTAGCGGAACTCCGCATCGTAGTCGTCTTCGACGACGACCGTGCCCGAGGCGGCGGCCGCCTCGAGTGCGGCCTGCCGCCGGTCCATCAACATCGTCACATTCGTCGGATGGTGGTGACTCGGGGTGAGGAACACCGCCTGCACCCCGGTGAGGTCGGCGGGCACGATCGCACCGTCGGCATCGACGGGCATCTCGCCTACCTCGGCCTGGTGGCGGGTCAAGATGTGCCGGATGTCGAGGTAGCCGGGGTCCTCCATGAGGACACGGTCACCGGGTTTCAGCAGCGCCTCGGCGATGAGGTCGAGGCCGTGCTGGGTGCCCAGCGTGATCATGATCTCCTCAGGCTGCACATGCACCCCGCGCGAGGGCAGCAGCCGGGTGCGGATCATCTCGACGAGCATGTCGTCATCGCAGCCGGCGGAGTCCTGCAGCGCATGGGCCAGGTGCGGCTGGAACAGTGCCTCGCGCAGACACCGGGTCCACGAGCGCGCCGGGAACTGGGCAAGCTCGATCTGCCCGGGCAGGAACGGGAACGGGTACTGACTCCAGTCCGGCGGCTTGATGAGCTCCGGCAGGCTGGCATCCCCGGCCGGAGCCAGGCGGGAGGCCCAGTCGATCCGCGCGACCGGCGCGTTGGGCCCGGTGTCCGTCGCCGAGGCGGTGAAAGCCTCGAGCTGGTCGGGGGTCAGGTCGGGATTGACGAAGATTCCCCGCCGCTCCTGGCTGATGAGCAGGCCCTGGGCGAGCAGCTCCTGGTAGGCGAGGTTGATGGTGTTGCGCGAGACTTCGAGCTCGGCGGCGAGCTCGCGGGAGCTGGGCAGGCGGCGCTTGACATCGAAGACGCCGGCGGCGATGCCGGCCACGATCGCCTCCTGCACCTGCCGGTACAGAGCGGTGGGCGAGGACGGGTCGATCCTGATGAGTGTTTCGGCCATCGGTCCCTCCTATGCCTGCCGTCAACGGTGACGTCCCGCCGCAAGAGGCGTGCCGAAGAGGGCAGACCGGTGCCGCGGCGTGGTTGACAGTCTATGCCAGCCGCGCCGCCGCGGCCTCGCCTGACTGCAGGCTGGACGGCTCCCCTGCGGGCAGGAGTGCAGCGTACCCGGGATTGGGCCGGCGGGCCCCGCCCTGGTGAGGCCCAGGCGCGGTCTCACATGCCGAGTGCCTCCTCAGGGGTGACCGAGTCGATGCCGAGGTCGGCGCCGACCGGCGGGCTGGTGAGCGTGCCCTGGTAGGTCGACAGGCCGGCGCGCAGCGCCTCGCTGCGCTTGGCGGCCTCGGCGACACCGTGATCAGCGATGAGCGTGGCATACGGGCTGGTGACGTTGTTGAGCGCCACCGTCGAGGTGTGCGCGACCGCGCCGGGCATGTTGGTCACACAGTAGAAGATCGAGTCATGAACGGTGAACGTCGGATCCGCATGCGTGGTGGGTTTCGAGTCCTCGAAGCAGCCGCCCTGGTCGATGGCGATGTCGACGAGCACCGAACCGGGCTTCATCCGCCGGACCATGTCGTTGGTGACGAGCTTCGGGGCGCGGGAGCCGGGAATGAGCACACAGCCGATGACGAGGTCGGCCTCGAGCACCTCCTGCTCGAGCGTGAACGCCGTCGAGGCGACGGTCCGGATGCGGCCTTGGTACATCCGGTCGGCTGCGCGCAGCTTGTCGATGTCCTTGTCCAGCAGTACGACATCGGCCCACAGACCGACGGCCACTGCGACCGCGTTCATGCCCGAGACCCCCGCACCGATGACGACGACGCGGGTGGGCCGGACCCCGGAGACCCCGCCGATGAGCTTGCCCGGCCCACCGGCCGGGCTCATGAGCGCCTGCGTGCCGACCAGCGGTGCCAGCCGCCCGGCGACCTCGGACATGGGGAACAGCAGGGGCAGCGCACCAGTGGGGGAACGGACGAGCTCATAGGCGATCGAATCGACCTGCTTGTCCATCAGCGCACGTGTGCACTCCTGGCTGGCGGCCAAATGCAGGAAGGTGAACAGCGCTTGGCCCGGCCGCATCCGGTGGAACTCCTCAGCCACCGGCTCCTTGACCTTGAGGATGAGCTCAGCGGCCTCCCACACCTCGTCGGCGGTGGCGAGGACCGTCGCCCCGGCTGCGCGGAAGTCCTCATCGGTCATCGCCGAGCCTGTGCCGGCGCCGGATTCGACGACGACCTCATGGCCGCGGCTGACGAGTTCGTGGACACCGGCAGGCGTGGAGCCGACCCGGTGTTCGTTGTTCTTCAGTTCCTTTGGGACGCCGATCTTCATGCTGATCCTCCTTGTCTGGGATATGGCCGCCGTGCCCGGGGCACAAGCGCTGACTGGGGCGGCGCCCGTGCCGTAGGCGCGGGCGCGGGTGTGCCGCTCAGCGCTGAGCGGCACCTGCTCTTCGAAGCGTCTGCCCCGGTCGGCGTCTGCGCCAGCACCAGATTGTGCCCGGGTGAGGGGTCCACGCTGGATCCCCGAAGTCGTCGGCATCTGGCTCTCCCGCAGTGTGACGCCGGTCTCTAGGCTCGAGGGACAGATGGGCACGGTCAGCGCCGACTTAGCCCGCGCCCCAGCGCCACCCGCAGAAGCCGCGGCACACCTGCCGCACCTGCCCAGCAGCTAAGGAGACACTCATGACGACTATGGACACGTCGACCACCACCTCGGCGACGGGAGCCGACACCGGCCGCCTGCGCGACAGCGCCCGCCGCCACCTCTTCCAGCACTTCACCCGCCGCGACCAGCGCGACGCCGACTTCCCCGTCTTCACCCGCGCTGACGGCTGCCACCTGTACTCGACCGACGGCAAGCGCTACCTCGACGGGCTCGCCGGCCTGTTCTGCGTCAACATGGGTCACGGCCGCACCGACATCGCCGACGCCGGTGCCAAGCAGATCCACCAGCTCGCCTACGCCTCGAACTGGGGCATGGTCCACGAGCCGGCTGTCGCCGCTGCTGAGCTGATCGCCGAGCTCGCCCCCGGCGACCTGGGCACCACCTTCTTCGTCAACTCCGGCTCCGAGGCCGTCGAGACGGCGATCAAGTTCGCCCGCCAGTACCACCGCAGCCAGGGCCAGCCGCAGCGGACGAAGTTCATCTCGCGTGAGATGGCCTACCACGGCGTGACGATGGGCGCCCTGTCGGTCACCCAGCTGCCGAAGATCAAGGCCCCGTTCGAGCCGCTGCTCGACGGTGTGCGCTCGGTGCCAAACACGCTCGGCTACACCGGCGACTGCGGCCCGGCTGAGGAGCTCGACATCATCCAGGCCTACGAGAAGGTCATCCAGGAGGAGGGCCCGGAGACGATCGCGGCGATCTTCGCCGAGCCGGTCCAGAACGGCCGCGGCGCACTCGTCGCCCCGGACGGCTACTGGAAGGCCCTGCGCGCGATCTGCGACAAGTACGGCATCCTGCTCGTCTCCGATGAGGTCATCTGCTCCTTCGGCCGCCTCGGCTACTGGTTCGGTGAGGGTCTGACCGGTGTCGTGCCCGACATCATCACCTTCGCCAAGGGCTCGACCTCGGGCTACGCGCCGCTCGGCGGCATGATCGTCCGTGAGGAGCTCGTCGACCAGCTCTACGCCTCCGAGCAGGGCGGCGTCTTCACCCACGGTGCCACCTGGGGCGGCCACCCTGTCGCCACCGCCGTCGCGCACGCGAACATCTCGGCGATGCGCGATGAGGACGTGCTCGGCAACGTCCAGCGCCGCGGGCCGGGCCTGCGCGCCGACATCGACAAGCTCGCTGAAGCCCACCGCTGCGTCAAGGACGTCCGTGGCACCGGCTACTTCTACGCTATCGAGCTCATGGCCGACCGCGCCTCCGGCCGCGATCTCACCGACGAGGAGTCGCTCAAGGTGCTGCGCGAGATCCTGCCGGCCTCTTTCGAGCGCACCGGCGTGATCCTGCGCGGCGACGACCGCGGCGCGACGATGCTCATGGTCTCCCCGCCGCTGGTTGCCGGCGACGAGGAGCTTTCGGAGCTCGTCCACGGCATCGATGGCATGCTCAGCGATGTCGAGGCCGCGATCGGCTGATCGACAGCGATCGCACTGGGGGAGGGGTGCATCAATGCCCCTCCCCCTGTGCGTACCCGCGGGCTGTGCCGCAGCCCGGGCTGGGCCCGTCGCCGAGGCGGTGGCGTGGACCCAGCGAATGGTCGCCGTCTGGCACTGAGGCCCGGCGACAGGTGTCGGTAATGTAGCCGATGCAGTGATGCACATCACATAGGTGATGAGGGTGCGAACCGGCAGGCTGGGAAGCAGCCGAGACGCGCATCCGACATCACCCCATGGATACGGAAGGAGGTCGCCTGCATGACTGCCCGCGACCCGAATATGAGCACCACCCGAGCGACCGGCCCCGGCGCCTCCGCTGCAACGACGCACGGACAGGCCCCGGCCACCGGCGCTGACACCGCCGCCAACCTCGCAGGCCCCACCGAGACCGGCGAGATTACCCGCCTGCAGAAGAACCTCAAACCGCACTGGGTGTGGGCGATCGCCCTCGGCTCAGCTGTCGGCTGGGGCGCCTTCGTGCTGCCGACGGACTGGATGGCCGCAGCCGGCCCGATGGGTGCGCTGCTCGGCCTGGCGATCGGCGGCGGGCTCATGATCCTCGTCGGCGTCAGCTACGGCTTCCTCGCCCGCACCTTCCCCGTCTCCGGCGGCGCCTTCGCCTACACGCTCGTGGGCTTCGGGCGCACACACGCCTTCATCTGCGCGTGGTTCATGACCCTGGGCTACACCTCGATCGTCGCCCTCAACGCCTCCGCGCTTGCCCTGCTCGGCAGGCGCGTGTTCCCACAGGTCGCCGAACTCGGCTACCTCTACAACGTCGCCGGCTGGGATGTGTACTTCGGTGAGGTGATGATCGCCACCGTCGCTCTCGTCGTCTTCGCGTTCATCAACATCACCGGCGCCAGCTTCTCCGGCCGCGCGCAGTTCATCTTCTGCGTCATCATGGTCTCGGCCGTCATCATCGTCCTTATCGGCGTCATCGTCTCCCCGGCCGGGCAGCTGTCGAATGCCGAGCCGGTCTTCCACCCCGACATCAACCCGCTGGCCGGCATCATGGCCATCGTCGCGATCGCCCCCTGGGCCTACATCGGCTTCGACAACATCCCGCAGGCGGCAGAGGAGTTTGACTTCCCGGCCAAGAAGGCCTTCAGCCTCATCGTCTGGTCGCTGCTGGCTGCCACCGGCCTGTACTGCGCGATGATCCTCGCGACCGCCTCGGCCTACCCGTGGCAGGACCTCATGGGCACCGACCGCGTGTGGGCGACCGCTGACGCGATCATGGCCTCGATGGGCGTGTTCGGCCTCGTGCTGCTCGTCATCGCCGCCTCGATGGGCATCTTCACCGGCCTCAACGGCTTCTTCGTCTCCGGCTCCCGCGTGCTGCTGGCGATGGGGCGTGCCGAGATGATCCCGGCCGTGTTCTCCCGCGTGCACCGCAAACACGGCACCCCGCACATCGGCATCTTCTTCGTCATGGCCTTCTGCCTCGTCGCCCCGTGGTTCGGGCGCACCGCGCTCAGCTGGATCGTCGACATGGCCTCGATCGGCTTCACCTTCGCGTTCCTCTACACGTGTGCGTGCGCCTTCAAACTCTTCCGCTGGTCGCACCAGGAGGACCACGCCGATGTCGAAGGCGCCCGGTCGACCCCGCGCAAGATCATGGCCGCCGCCGGCGTCGTCGTCGCGATCGCCTTCTGCCTGCTGCTGCTCGTGCCCGGCTCACCGGCCCAGCTGACGCTGCCGTCGATGATCGCGATGGGCATCTGGATCCTCGTCGGCGTCGTGTTCTACCTCCTGCGCCGCAGCCACAACCGCACCCTCAGCGACCACTACGTCGACGAGGCCGTGCTCGGCGGGCCGCGTCCGGAGTTCCTGCGCCGCCCGTCCAGCACGACGGCCAGCTGAGCCACCCGGACAGCTGAGCCACCCGCCCACAACCGCAACACAGCACACCACCACAACCGCACGGCACGATCGGCCGGGAGTCATCCCGGCCGGTCGGTGCCCCGAGTGCGCCCGAAAACATCCGAAGGGAGCCGGCCATTATGACCACCGCACCACCCCAGCCGACCGTCGCCACGGCCTCGGCCCCGGAGACCAGCCCAGCCGCCTCGCCTGGTGACTTCCCCGAGCGGTTCCTCGCCGGTCTCATCGATCAGGCGGCCGCGAACCCCAAGCACATCATCCTGCCCGAAGGCGACGATGTGCGCGTGCTCACCGCTGCCGCACGGATCGCCAAGCGCGACTTCTGCGACCTCACGATCCTCGGTGAGCGCGAGGCGATCGCGGCACTGGCCGGCGAACACGACCTCGCCCTCGACCTCGACCGCGTGCGCACCCTCGACCTGTCTGCGGCAGACAACCAGGAGCTGGCAGGCGAACTGGCCGCCGGCTACTACGCAGCGCGCAAGCACAAGGGCATCAGCGAAGCCGAAGCCGCCGAACGCGTTGCCGCCCCGGCCTATGCCGCGACGATGCTCGTCGAACTCGGCCACGCCGACGGCTTCGTCTCCGGCGCCCGGCACACGACCGCCGAGACGATCCGCCCGGCACTCGAGGTCATCGGCACCCGCGAAGGGGTCGCCTCAGTGTCCTCGGTGTTCCTCATGCTCTTCGGCCACGGCGCGCTCGTGTTCGGCGACTGCGCCGTCAACCCGCAGCCCGGCCCGGATCAGCTGGCTGAGATCGCCGCCGAATCGGCGGCCACCGCACGCAGCTTCGGCCTCGAGCCCAAGGTGGCGATGCTCAGCTACGCGACCGGCGCCTCGGGCGCGGGCGAGGCCGTCGACGCCGTGAGCGAGGCGACCGCTGCGGTGCGCCGGGCCCACCCGGACCTGCCGGTCGTCGGGCCGATCCAGTACGACGCCGCCGTCCACCCCGACATCGCCGCGCAGAAGCTGCCCGGCGACGAGGTCGCAGGCCGGGCCAATGTGCTCATCTTCCCCAGCCTGGAAGCCGGCAACATTACCTACAAGGCCGTCCAGCAGTCCTCCGGCGCCGTCGCCGTCGGCCCGGTTCTGCAGGGGTTGGCGAAGGCGGTCAACGACCTCTCGCGCGGCTGCACGGTCGAGGACATCGTCACGACCGTCGCCGTCACCGCCGTCCAAGCCCAGCACGCCGCAGGGTAAGGCGTCAGAATCCAGGGTCCCGCGGTGTGGAGTCAGGCCGCTGGAAGTCGATGGTAGCGTGGTCGTCCATGCTCATTGCGGCAAGGAACGACTCACTGCTCTGCCGCGTCAGACGCCGGTAGTCGTCAATGCTGAGCAGGGCGTAAGCCGGCCTGCCGTCATCGGTCACCGTGACCGGCTCGAGTCCTGCAGCACGCATCGCAGCGCGGACGTCTGCGCTGAAATCCTGATCCGAGATCGCGGGCACGGTTTCCTCCTTCCACACGTCTGGCTTCCCACACGTCTGGCTTCAATTCTCCATCGGGTGCCGGCGGCATGGAAGCCCAGTCCGCATCCGGCTTCTGCGGGCCGATGCGCGCGCAGCTGCGTCCTCAGCGTCGCCGCTCGTTCGTCTCACGCTCATGTCTTTGTCAGCCGACGCCTGTAGCCTCAGGAGTGCAGCAGCTCGTTCACCAGCTGACACTTGAGCGCCCGGTCTGCGCCGGCCGGAGCGCCGCAACGCAGATTGCGAGAGACCCGTGAACTCCACAGCACTGAGAGTCGCGATCGTCGGCGGAGGCCCCAAGGGTCTTTTCGCCCTGGAAAGCCTGTCGGCAGCTGTGCGCGATCACCCGGTTGCCGACCGGCCGCACCTCCACGTCGACATCTACGAACAGGACACCCCAGGTGCCGGGCGCATCTGGCGCACCGACCAGCCCAGCTGCTTCGTCCTCAACGTCACCTCGGCGATCGTCAGCGTCTGGCCAGCCTCCCGCAGTGCCGCCAGCAAGGCCCGCAAGTCCTTCTCCGCCTGGGCTGAGGCCCACGCCTCCAAACACCGCCTCGACCCGTTCCCGCCGCGCGCGGCCGTCGGCGCCTACCTTGCCTGGGCGTTCGAGACCGTCATCGCCGAGCTGCCCGAAACGATGACCGTCACCGTCGTGCCCGCACGGGTGCGCCGCCTGTGCCGTGCCGGTGACGGCTGGCAGGTCCACGCCGGGCCCGAGGTACGGGAACCGTATGACGAGGTGCTGCTGGCCACCGGCCACGCCCGCCGCCACAGCCGGGCGCTGACCACCCGCGAGGTCCACGATGAGACCGGCACGCTCAGCCACGACGACTACTCGACCGTCGCCCGCATCTCACCCGGTCAGCGGGTGCTCACCAGCGGGGCGGCGCTGACGTTCATCGACTTCGCGCTCATGGTCACCGAGAACCGCTGCGGGCACTTCGAGCGCAACGTCGTCACCGGCGATGTCATCTACCGCGCCTGCGGAGCAGAGCCGGTGCTGCTGCCGACCTGCCTGTCCGGCCGCTTCTACAACGCCAAACCGCCGAGCATCTACATCCCCGCCGACGGCGGCCAGCAGCAGGCCGACCTCGACGAGCTCACCGGCCACCACGCCGCCGCACTCGCCGAGGACGCGAGCCCCCGCGATGTCGCTGCCGCGCTGCGCCACCTGGCTGCCGACATCCTCAGCGGCCGGGCCGGTGCCTGGCAGGAGCCTGCCAGCGCCGAGGTGGTCGCTGCGGTCGACGAGACCGCCGAGTCCGGCTGGGGTCCGGGTCTGGCGACCTCGGCGAAGGCCGCCTTGGAGCGTTCGGTGCTCATCGCCCGCGGGCTGCAGGCCCCCGATGCCGAGTGCGCTCTCGGCCAGGCCTGGACGGGCCTGCTGCCCCGCATCCGCCAGGTGCTGTCCTTCCGCGCCCACGATCCTCAGCAGTGGGAGGAGTTCCTGGCGCTGAGCACGAAGCTCGTGCGCTTTGCCGAGGGCCCGCCGCTGGTGAACGCCGAGAAGCTGCTCGCCCTCATCCGCGCCGGAGTCATCGACCTGGAGATGATGAGCCCGGGCCCGGGGGAGAAGGACGCGCACATGTTCGGCCACCCGGACCTGCATGTGCTCGCCGTGCTTGCCCCGCCGGGTGCCGTGCATGCCCGCACTGAGGTCATCGACTCGCTCATCGCCGAGGGGATCGTCGCCAAGCCGGCCGTCCAGCGCGGCATCCAGGTCACCGGTTCCCTCCAGCTTGTCGGCGCCGACGGCCAGCCGGTGCCCGGCCTCTCGGCGATCGGCCGGGCGACAGAGGACTGGACGATCGGCAACGACTCCCTCAACCGGGCCGCCCTGCCCGAACCCGAGGTGTGGGCCGCCCGGATCGCCGGCCATCGGCACTAAGACGAGCACCGCCTCGGGAACGGGACCGCCGTCACGGGGCCGGACGCGCCAGCGCGGCTGCAGTGGCGGCCAGTAGGATGGAGCGGTGAACTTCTTCACCTTCATCCCCTTCGAACCGGGATGGCCGCTGTGGGTGACCATCGCGCTCATCACCGTCGACTTCGTCATCCGCGTCGTTGCGCTGGGTGCGATCCCCTACCGCCGCAAGCCCTCGGTGGCCCTCGGCTGGCTGCTGGCGATCTTCCTCATCCCCTATATCGGGCTGCTGGCATTCTGGATGTTCGGATCCTCGAAGCTGCCGCGCAAGCGCCGGGAGATGCAGACGGAGATCAACCGGCTCATCAAGCATGAGACCGGCGGCCAGTCGATCCTCGGCCGCGACGACCACCTGCCCGAGCCGCTGTCAACGGCTGCCCAGCTGAACTACTCGCTCGGTGCCCTGCCGATGGTCCACGGCAATGAGTTCACCCTCGAAGGCGACAACCACCAGTGCATGCTCGATATGGCCCGCGAGGTCGACCAGGCCCAGAAGTACGTGCACTTCGAGTTCTACATCGTCGCCATCGACGACGCCTCCCGCCCGCTGCTCGATGCGCTGCTGCGCGCCCATGCGCGCGGGGTGACGGTGCGTATCCTCATCGACCACGTCGGCTCGCTCGGCTACCCCGGCTACTCCGATCTCGTCAAGGAGCTCGACGCCTCGGGAGTGCCGTGGCGGCGCAGCCTGCCGCTGCGGCCGTGGAAGGGCGAATACCAGCGCCCGGACCTGCGCAACCACCGCAAGATCCTCGTCATCGACGGTGAGATCGCCTACACCGGCAGCCAGAACGTCATCCACCGCTCGTACAACAAGCGCACGAACCTGCGCAAGGGATTCCAGTGGAAGGACCTGTCAGTGCGCTGCACCGGCCCGATCGTCGCCGAGCTCAACGCCGTGTTCGCCTCCGACTGGTACTCCGAGACTGAGGTCATCCTGTTCGAGGAGTTCGACACCGAACTCGACCCAGTCCACGAGGGCGGGGCGATGGCTCAGGTGGTGCCCAGCGGCCCGGGCTTCGACCTGGAGAACAACCTGCGGCTGTTCAACCACCTCATCTACAACGCCAATGAGCAGATCGTCATCTGCTCGCCGTACTTCGTACCCGATGAGTCGCTCATGCACGCGCTCGTCACCGAGGCCCACTCCGGGGTCGACGTGCGCATCTACGTCGGGGCCACCAGCGATCACTGGGTGGCGCAGAAGGCACAGGAGTCCTACTACGCCGACCTGCTCGACGCCGGCGTGCAGATCTTCCAGTACCACGAGCCGACCGTGCTGCACTCGAAGTTCCTGCTCATCGACGACGAGGTCACGATCATCGGTTCGTCGAACATGGACGCCAGGTCCTTTGCGATGAATCTCGAGGTCTCGATGTTCATCGTCGACCGCGACTTCACGCAGGCGATGTACGACCTCGAGGCTGCCGACTACCGAACCAACAGCGTCAAGGTCGACCGGCGGGAGTGGATGGAGCGCTCGTTGGGACAGAAGTACTTGGAAAACGTCTGCCGGCTGACGAGCTCGCTGCTGTAAGGGGCGGGTGCGAGCTGGGGCTGGGGGCAGGGCCGGCTCTAGACGCCAGCTTTCCGGCAGTGTGTGCGTTCAGTGCAATATCGAGACGTCTGATTTTTGCAGTCAGCGACTATCAAACCCCCGATTCATAGTCGTTGAGTGCAATATCGACGAGCGCGGATTTTGCACTGAACGCGCTCGGCGCGTGAGGCCAGCTTCTGCCGGGCCCAGCCGCCCGCCATTGGGCCGGCCCCAGAGAGTAGCCGACTCGGGCAACGACCGGCCCTTGTCGGCAGCCACCCAGCCAGCGCCCACCCCAGGCAACGCAAATGCGCGCCGGCATCTGCCGGCGCGCATTCACTACAGCTGGAGTGTCGAGTCAGGAATCAGCGCTTCGGGTTGCCGCCCTCAGACAGCGGATCCTGCGACGGATCGGCGACCGCGTCGTTGAGAACGACCGGATCCTCGACAGCGCCGGCGTTCTTCGCATCCTTCTCAGCCTGCGACGAAGCCTTGTCGGCTGCTTTCTGGGCATCCTTCTCAGCCTTCTTCTGCTGCACATTCGACTTCACGTCGTCGGCCTTGGCCTGTGCGGCACCCGCAGCCGAGGTGGCGGCGGACTGGACCTTGCCGGCAACCTCAGGAGCCTTGTCCTTGACCATCTCGGCGACCTCGGGGGCCTTCTCCTTGACGGTGTCGGTTGCCTGCTGGACGCCCTCCTGGACGCGTGGGTTCTGCCAGAATTCTTCGACCTGGGTCTTGAGGCGCTCGTAGCTCTGGCGGCCGGCGCGCGAACCGAGAACGAAACCGATGCCAATTCCAACGAGCAGAGTCAGACGCTTCTTCATAATCCCCTCCTGTGGGAGTCGATTCCAGCAAGCCACATTGTCTCCCGCGCGGGCGGGTATGACTGGCTGAGGCTGTTACCCACATCATATACCGGCAGGCCGTGCTGTCACGATGCGATTTCCCAGGTGGGATGAGCTGTCCTCACCTGCGCGCGGTCACGGCAGGGGCCGCGGCGCCTCGGGATCGGCTACCGGCTCGTCATCGGTCTCTCCGCGACTGCGCCACAGGGCATGGGCCTTGCGGCGCATGCGGGCCTGGATCCGGGCATCGGAGACGATCCGGCGGGTGTCACGCGGGGGCACCTGGAGGACGTCATCGGCGCGGATCCCGTCGCGCAGCTGGCGGGCGCGTTCGACCTCGGCGTCGAAGTGCACGCCGAACAGCAGCGCCATATTCGACAGCCACACCCAGAACAGCGCGATGAGCACGCCGGCCAGCGAACCGTAGGTCGACTCGAACCCGCCGAACACGACCGCGTAGAGGTAGATGCCAACGCTCAAGAGCACCCAGGCGACCAGCGCGATGAGCGCACCGAGGGACGACAGTGTGACGTGCGCGCGCTTGACGTTGCTCGTGGCGATGTAGAGCAGCGTGGTGATGAGCAGGATGAAGATCGCCGCGAGCGGGAACCGCACCCAAGCCCACACAGCGACGAACTGCTCACCGAGGCCGAAGGGCAGGATGATGCTCGGCGAGCTCACCAGGCTGAGCACCGCAGCGACGGTGAGCAGGATGACGACGATGGTGACGAGATAGGTCTGCAGGCGCTGCTTCCAGGCCGGCCGGCCCTCGGTCATCGCGTAGATCTCGTTGACGGCATGGCCGAAGGCGTTGACGAACTTCGAGGCCGACCACATCGCCACGAGGATGCCGACGACGAAGAACGGCCCACCGGCCGGTGACTTCGCCAGATCCTGCAGCGGCTCCTCCAGCTGCGTAACGTTCTCACCGGCCCCGGCCTGCTGCGCCCAGTTCAGCACCTTCGACACGGTGTCCGGGCCTTCGCCGAAGACGTTGAGGATCGACAGGATCGCGGTGAGTGCTGGCAGCAGGGCGAGCAGGAAGTAGAACGACAGCGTCGCCGCCGTATCGGTGCGCCGGCTGCGGGCGAACGACATGATCGTCCGCTCCCACACATAGCGCCACGCCGCTGGAGACAGGTTCTTCTTCCGGGTCACACTCCGAGTCTACGGCAGGGCACCCTGACCTGCGCAGCAGCTACAGTGACGACCATGCACGTCCTCTGCCTCGACCTCGGCACCAGCACCCTCAAGGCCGCGCTCATCGACACGACCGGCCGCACGCTCGCCTCCGCGCAGACTGCGATCGACACCCGCCACTGCGGTGAGGATGGGCAGCTGACCGGGGCGATCGAGCAGTCGCCGGCCCAGTGGTGGCAGGCCGTCGCCGAGGCGGTGGGCGCCTTGCGCACGGATGGTCACCTGGATGCAGACGGGAGCCTGCCGGCTGCCATTGCGCTCACCGGCCAGATGCAGGACCTCGTGCCCATCACCTCCAGCCCGGCAGGGGCGGAGGGGCTTCGGGTCATCCTCTACTCCGACACCCGCGCCACCGCTGAACTCGCCGAGCTGCGCGCAGCCGATGCCGACTGGGAAGCCAGGCTGCTGACCACACCGGGCCCGGACTGCCTGCCGGCCAAGATCGCCTGGCTCACCGGCCACCACCCAGAAGCTCACATCGACGCGCTGGCTCTCAGCGCGGCCGGGTTCCTCGGATGGAAGCTCACCGGGCGCCTCACCTGCGACCGGCTGAGCGCCTCGACCACGTCGCTCTACGACGCGGCAGCCGATGCCTGGATGCTGCCGCGCCCAATCACCGAATCCCCCGCAGCGGCCTGGCGCCTGCCCGAGCTCGTCGACCCAGGCACCATCGGCACGCTGACCCCGGCAGCCGCCGGACACCTCGGGTTCGGCCCGGAGGCCGCAGGCATCCCGGTCGTCACCGGTCTCGGCGATGCCGGGGCTGCAAGCGACGGGATCATCGGCAGCACACCCGGTGCCGCCTACGCCTACCTCGGCACCTCCGGCTGGATCGCCCACATCGACCCGCAGACCCCGCGCCCGCTTGCAGGCTCCACCTCGGACTTCCACCGGCTCGTCCACCCGGCCGGGACGCTGGCGATCGCCGCGATGGTCAACGCCGGCTCCACCCTGACCTGGGGCAGGCGCGTGCTGCTCGGCATCAGCGCCGGAGACGAGCACGCGCCTGCTGCCCACGCCGCTGCCGAGGCGGCGCTGACCGAGGCGCTCGCAGCCGGCCGGTGGCAGGGTCTCACCTGCGATCCCGCGCTCGCCGGTGAGCGCACCCCGGCACTCGGGACCGCGGTCTCGACCGGGGCGCTGACCGGCATCCAGCCGGCCACCACCGCAGCCGACCTCTACGCCGGCCTGGCCGCCGGCATCGCCGCCAACCTCGGACGGCTCTGCGCTGCCCTCGGCACTGACCCTCACGCTCCGCTGCCAGTCACCGGCGGACTGACCGTTTCACCCGGGATCCGCCAGATCCTTGAACTCGTCCTCGACCGGCCGATCGTGCCGGTCGCCGAGGCCGATGCCGGGCTGCGCTCGTGTGCGCGGGTGGCATGGGAGGCGCTTGGTATCGAGCACACGATCACCCCGCTCGGTGCCACTGCCTGACTGGCCAAGGGCATGCCAAAGGGCAGGTGCCGTGCGGCACCTGCCCTTTCGCATGTGATCCTGCAGCCAGCCGAGGCCGGCGGCAGGTCACATCACTTGCGTGCGTTGATCGCGTCGGTGGCCTGCGGCAACACCGAGAAGAGGTCGCCGACCACGCCGAAGTCGGCGAGTTCGAAGATCGGAGCCTCTTCGTCCTTGTTGATCGCGACGATGTTCTTCGAGGTTTGCATGCCGGCCCGGTGCTGGATCGCACCAGAGATGCCGCAGGCGACGTAGAGCTGCGGCGAGACTGTCTTACCGGTCTGGCCGACCTGCGCCGAGTGCGGGTACCAATCGGCATCGACGGCGGCACGCGAGGCGCCGACGGCAGCGCCGAGAGCATCGGCCAGGGCTTCGACCGGGGCGAAGTCGCCGCCGGTGCCGCGACCACCGGAGACCACCGTGGCGGCCTCGGTCAGCTGCGGACGGCCGGAGGCCGGCTTCTCCTCAGTGGCGGTGATGCGGGCGGTCTTGGCGGCATCGCTCGGGGCGAAGCTGACCGACTCGACAGCAGCCGCGCCCTGGGAAGGCTCAGCGGCAACCGAGTTCGGCTTGATCGCGACGATCGGGGTGCCGCGGGTGACCTTCGACTCGACGGTGTAGCCGCCGGCGAACACCGACTGGGTGGCGACAAAGCCCTCAGCCACGCCGACGGCGTCGGTCAGGATGCCTGAACCGGTCTTGATGGCTGCCAGGCCTGCGATCTCCTTGCCCTCAGCACTGGCCGGGACGAGGACACCAGCCGGCTGACGGGTGGAGATGAGCTCGGCGAGCAGCTCGGCCTTCGGGCCGACGAGGAACTCATCGTATGCCGGGTCCGAGGCGACGAGCACCTTCTCGGCGCCGTATTCGCCGAGCTTGGCGGCAGCGGCCTCGCCCTTGGCGGCATCGCCGATGAACAGTGCAGTCGGCTCACCGAGTGCCTTGGCGGCGGTGAGGAGTTCGAAGGTGGACTTGCGCACGTCGCCGTCCACATGGTCTACGAGAACGAGAACTTCAGACATAAGTGTGTATTCGCTTCCTCTGCGTTCAGATAGTGGATCAGACGAGCTTCTTCGAGGCCAGCCACTCGACGAGCTGGTTGCCGCCCTCGCCTTCGTCGGTGATGACCTCACCGGCGGTGCGCGGCGGACGCTCGGTCAGCGTGACGACTTCGGTGGTGGCACCAGCAGTGCCGACCTCGCCGGCGTCGAGGCCGAGCTCTTCGATGTCGTACTCGTCCAGCGGCTTGCGCTTGGCGGCCATGATGCCCTTGAACGACGGGTAGCGCGGCTCGTTGATCTGGTCGGTCACCGACACGAGAGCCGGCAGCGGCACCTCGACGTACTGCGAGGCGGTGTCGCCGTCGCGGCGGATCTTGGCGACTCCGCCGGAGACCTCCAGGTGCGAGGCCTGGGTGGCAGCCGGGCGGCCGAGCAGCTCGGCGACCATGACCGGCACGACCGACATCGCGCCGTCAGTCGAGGACAGGCCGGTGATGATGAGGTCGACCGGGCCCTCTTCCTCTTCGACGACCTTGACGGCGGCGGCCAGAGTCTTGGCGGTGCCGACAGCGCAGGAGGCTTCGAGGCTGTCGTCGCAGATGTGGACGCCCTTGTTCGCGCCCATCTGGAGGGACTTGCGCACAGCGTCGACGGCGTCGTCGGGTCCGACGGTCAGGGCGATGACCTCCGTGCCCTTCTTGTCACCGTCAGCGATCTTGAGAGCTTCTTCAACAGCGTATTCGTCGAGCTCCGACAGCAGGCCGTCGACCGAGCGGTCGACGGTGTTGTCCGACTCGAAGGTACGGTCACCGGCAGCATCCGGGACGTACTTGACAAAAGTGACAATCCGCATGTGGGTAGTTCATCCTTCCTGAGAACCGAGGATCACCCTCGAAACAGGGCGTCGTTTCTCTAACGTTACCAAGTGGCGTCCGTCTCACTTCACAGCGGTGGGGCCGTTCGCCGGGGCCTGGTCCGACTCCCCTGCCCAGTGACGTGGGCCACTGTTGAGGGTGAGCCTATCCGAGTCTGGGATGTGGCGTGCAGTCGGGTGCGAACGCGGCGACTTATCGCTCGTTCAGTGCCAGTATCTCATGTCACATTCGCCGCACCCAAACCTGCCCCTGCCCACTGGCCGGACAGCACGGTCACCTGCTGTGACGCCCGTTCCCGAGGTGGTGGTCGCCGGTCCCGAGGCGCCGGTCACCGGTCCCGAGGACGTGGTCGCCCACGTGCGTGTGCCCAGTCGGCAGTCGGTCAGGCTTCGATGCGTTCGACGATCGCGGCCAGTCCCTGCCCGCCGCCGATGCACATGGTCTCCAATCCGTACCGGACCTGACGGCGGTCCATCTCCCGCAGCAGGGTCGCCAGAATCCTCGCACCGGTCGCCCCGACCGGGTGGCCGAGTGAGATGCCGGAGCCGTTGACATTGACGCGCTCGAAGTCGCCCCTTCCGAAGCCCCATTCGCGGGTGCAGGCCAGCGCCTGGGCGGCGAAGGCCTCATTCAGCTCGATGAGATCAATATCGGCAAGTGTCAGCCCGGCCCGCTCGAGAGCCTGCGCGGTCGCCGGCACCGGGCCGATGCCCATCGTAGCCGGATCCACCCCGGCCACTGCCCACGACACGATCTTGGCCAGCGGTTTGAGCCCGAGCTGCTCGGCCTTCGAGGCGGTGGTGACAAGACAGGCGGCGGCGCCGTCGTTCTGTCCGGAGGCGTTGCCGGCAGTCACGGTCGCGGCCTCATCGAGCTTCGCGCGGATCGGGGTGAGCTTCGCGAGCTTCTCGACACTGGCGTCCGGGCGGATGTGCTCATCGGTGGTGACCTCGTAGGCTGCGGTCTTGCGGGTCGCCGGCATCTGGATCGGCACGATCTCATCGGCAAACCGTCCGGCCTCGGTCGCCGCGGCTGCCCGCCGGTGGGATTCGACGGCGAACGCGTCCTGCTCCTCACGGCTGATCTCATAGATGCGGCGCAGATTCTCCGCCGTTTCGATCATCCCGCCGGGCACCGGGTGGTCCTTGCCGCCTGCGGTCACGCGCCCACGGGCGAGGCTGTCCTTGAGATCGATGCCGGGCCCGCGCACACCCCACCGGATCTCCTCGTTGAAGTACGGCGCGCGGCTCATCGACTCAGCCCCGCCGGCGATGACGACCTCAGCACCACCAGTGGCGATCATGCCCATCGCGTCGATGACGGCCTGCAGGCCGGAACCGCAGCGCCGGTCGAGCTGCCGTCCCGGCACGCTCGTCGGCAGTCCGGCATCGAGCGCGACGACGCGGCCGAGGGCGGGCGCTTCCATATGCGGGAAGCACTGGCCGAACACGGCATCGTCGATGACGCTCGGGTCGATGCCGGTGCGCTCGACGAGCGCGACGACGACCTGCCGGCCGAGCTCCTGCGGAGGGGTGGTCTTGAACTGGCCGCCGTAGCCTCCGACGGGGGAGCGCAGCGGTTCGCAGATGACGATGGGCTCGGACACAGGTTCTCCTTCGACGGTGACATGGCTCATAGTAGTCCCCGCCGCGGACACCGGCCCGAGGCGGTTGATGCCTCAGTCGGTCTCGCCGCCCTCGGCCGTGTCCGGGGGAGTGTAGAACCAGCGCTTGAGCAGGAACAGCACGAGCAGCCCGAGGATGACGGCGAGGATGCCGGTGAGGGCTGCATCGAGCGGATCGAATCCGGCCACGGTCATGCCGGGCAGCCCATAGCCGATGACGATGAGACACACGAGGCCGAAACCCAGACTCTGACTGCCGATGAACGGCAGGGCCGCCAACCTGTCACCTCGGGACCGGAACACAACCGCCACGACGACCGCCGCCACAGCAGCGCCGGCCAGCCACAGCCACCAGGAAGCAGTAACGTCGTCGCCGCGCAATAGGCGTTTGACCACCTCGGCGCCGGCCCCGCACGCGGCGGCGATGCAGACGCTGAGCAGCACCGTCATGAGCTTCGACGGCTGGACGGCAGAGGGCATGCGGGTCGCTCGCTTCCGATCAGGCAGGCGGGGTGTGCTTGGCAGGCTAACAGCCTGGGCCGTGAACCGCCTGCCGGGCGCCAGCACAGACTTGCTACCGTGGCTGTGAGCAACAGCACGGCGAGGGCCGCGGACGCACAGCAGCCGCGGCAGGAGGGCGAGGGGCATGAGCGCACCGCATGAGGACAACCGCAGCATTGACCAGGCGCTGACGCGCACCGGCACCGGGCCGCTGGCCGGCATCGTCGTCGCCGACTTCTCCCGCGTGCTCGCAGGCCCCTACGCCACCATGATGCTCGCCGACCTCGGCGCGACCGTCATCAAGGTCGAAAGCCCCGGCGGCGACGACACCCGTGCCTGGAAGCCGCCGATCCGCGAAGACGACGCCACCTACTACCTGTCGGCCAACCGCAACAAGTTCGACGTCGTCCTCGACTTCAAGGACCCCGACGATCTCGCGCTCGCCCACGAACTCGCCCGCCGCGCCGATGTGCTCGTCGAGAACTTCAAACCCGGCGGACTTGCGAAGTACGGACTCGACTACGACACCGTCGTGCAGACCAACCCGGCGGTCATCTACGCCTCGGTCACCGGCTTCGGCCCGCAGAACCCGCAGCCCGGCTACGACCTCCTCGTCCAGGGACTCTCGGGCTTCATGAGCCTCACCGGCGAAGCCGACGGCAAACCGTACCGGGCCGGCGTCGCGATCTTCGACGTCATCACCGGCCTGCACACCACTATCGGCATCCTCGCCGCGCTGCGGCATCGCAGCCAGACCGGGGAGGGTCAGAAGGTCGACACGAACCTGCTGTCCTCAGCCCTCTCGGGCCTGGCGAACCAGACGAGCGCCTATGTCGCCGGCGGTGTCGTGCCGCACCGCATGGGCAACGAGCACCCGAGCCTGTACCCGTACCAGCCGATGCCCACCGGCGATGGTGAGCTCATCGTCGCCGTCGGCAACAACCGGCAGTTCGAGATCCTGTGCACCGTCATCGACCGCCGCGAGCTGCTCGACGACCCGCGGTTTGCCCACAACGCTGACCGCAACCACAACCGGCGTGAGCTCGAGCCGCTTCTCATCGAAGCGCTGTCAGCGAAGTCCGCGCAGGAATGGTTCACGCTGCTCAGTGACGCGGGTCTGCCGTGCGCGCCGATCAACACGATCGAACAGGGCGTCCAGCTCGCCGCCGAGCTCGGTCTCGAACCCGTCGTCAACGCCGGCTCCGGCGACCGCGTCATCCCGACGGTGAAGAACCCGATCACGCTTTCGGCCACCCCGGTCAGCTACGACCTCGCCCCGCCGGCCCTCGGCGCCGACTCCGAGGCGATCCGCGCCTGGCTGCAGCATCCAGCCGACCGGCAGGCAGACTCTCAGTAACACGCTCACCGGCCCACCGCCTCGGGCACGGACCGTTCCCGAGGCGGTGGCCGGTGGCCTACCCGCACGCCTGGGCGGGGCGGCCGGTTTGATGTCGCGGACGTGACAGTGTGCGCACATGACAGCGGCACCCTGCCGGGATCCGATGCAGGTGCACCGTCACCTGGCAGGGTGCCGTGTTCTGATCGCTCACCCGATCGCTGACTGCTCAGCCGGCCGGGCGGCCGGGGTGGTGCTGAAGCTCAGCAGGTACAGCTCAGCGCAGCGGGCGTCCGTCCGCGTCGGGACCCGGGCCGTCAACCCCGCGTCCGTCCACGCCGCGTCCATCGACGCCGCGTCCGGCAGCATCGCGGCCTTCAGCGCCGTCAATGTCGATCTGCTCCTTGCGGACCTCACCGCCGACGGTCTCCTTGTCCTCGACGACGCGCTTGCCGACGTTGACCTTCTCCGTTGCCACGGTCTCCTTGTCGACAACCGGGCGCTCCTCGCGCAACGTCACCGTCTCATCGACAGCACCGCGATCGGCGTCGATTCCGCCGCCCTTGCGGGCTTCGGGGGAGTTCGGGTCGATCGACTCGCGCTCGACGACGAGCTCCTCGCGCTGCACCGGAACCTCAACCTGCTGGTTCTCGGTGACGACGTGCTTGCGCAGGCGCACCTTGCCGGTCTCGACCTGCTCCTTGCCGACGTTGAGGCGCTCCTCATGGGCGACGACCTGCTGCTGGTCACCAGCAGCAGCACGGTCGTGGTCGCGCACGCCGTCACGATCGAGATCGTGCTTGCCGTGGCGATCATGGTCGCGGTCGTGTCCGGCTGCACCGGCGACTCCACCGGCAGCGCCGGCCACACCGGCGTCACGGACGCCGTCGCGGTCGGCATCATGCTTGCCGTGGCGGTCGTGGTCGCGCACGCCATCGCGGTCGCGGTCACGGCCGGTGCCGGAATCGAGCTGGTAGTAGCGGAAGATCTCTTCCTCTTCCTCCGGCGTCAGGCTGCCGTCAGCGGCGATGTTCGGTGCGTCCTTGACGAAGGACTTCTCGAACGGAGCGACGAGGTTGTCGCCGTCACGCGAGACGCTCTGGTACGGAACGAAAGTCTCGTTCATGCCGAAGAGACCGGTGTTGACGGTCAGGAATGCTGGTTCATTGGTCTGGTCATCGAGGTAGACCTCCCCGATGCTGCCGATTTTGCTTCCGGTCTGATCGTAGAGATCGGATCCGCGAAGTCGGTCGATGTCGATGTTTTCCATGCTGAACTCCTATGGTGCGACGTTTCACCGTCGAGGAACCCTTCCCCAACGGGTGGTGCCTGTCAGCACTGAAGTGCTGTATCCGGAGTGACATCGGATGAGTTCACGCTAACACCTCGCTCACTTCGACAACAGTCCTTGTTTCTTAGCGCTTCCTCAGACTTTCAACCGGCAGGGCTCCTTGCGGCGGGGCACCGGCGGTCTGCAGCCGCAATCGGCAAGAATGGAACGGTGATTGACAAGTACACGAGCACCGATCGGCTGCGTGGTTCCGACGACCCGCTCATCCGCGAGGCGCCCGAATTCGTGCAGCGCCATGAACGCCTGCTGCCGGGCTGGAAGCTGCTCGGGAAGATCGGCCAGGTCCTCGGCCGCTGGTTCGGCCCCTACACCGCGCTCATCCTCTTCACCAGCATCGGCCTGGGCATCATGCTCGGCTGCGTGGCCATCGCCGAGGAGATCTACGAAAGCCTCGACAACCCGCGTGACGGCATCACCGCCCTCGACCGGCCGATCCTGCACTGGATGCAGGAGCTGCGCACACCGGCACTCAACCGCGCGGTCACCGTCTTCACCAACCTCGGCGACATCGTCGGGATGACCGTCATCGCGCTCATCATCACCGGCATCCTCACGATCGTCTACCGGCGCCGCACACCGCTGCTGCTCATGCTCATCACCGCCCTGGGCTCGGTCGCGTTCACGGTGCTCGGCAAGAACCTCATCGGCCGTCCGCGCCCAGCGCATGCCGATGCGGTTCCGCCGTATGAAGGCGGGTTCTCCTTTCCCAGCGGCCACTCGCTCAACTCCCTGGCGCTGTACGGCATGATCGCCTACCTGGTGCTCATCCTCATCCGCCAGTGGTGGCTGAAGATCCTCATCGTCCTCGGCTGCCTGGCCTTCGCCGCCTGCATGGGGCTCAGCCGCATCTATCTCGGCCAGCACTGGACGACCGATGTGCTCACCGCCTGGCTCGTCGCGATCGCCTGGATCACCGTCGTCATCACCGGCCACCGCATCTTCCTCGCCGTCGCAGCCGCCCGCAGTCGCCGGCAGCCTGGTGCCGACGGCCGCGCCGCTGGCTGAGATGCCCGTGCTCGCCTCTCACCGCTGTCGAGGCGGTGTCTGGATGGCATGAGACGCTGAGAGTATGTCATCTTCCCGCCAGCAGACACCGCCACCTGTTGTGCGCGCCGCCGGTCTCCGGGCGCGATCCCACACGCTGCTCGTTGCCGCTCTGGCAGCCGCCGGGGTGGTCTTCGCTGCTCTGTCGCTCATCGAGGCCATCTTTCGCAGCGGCCTGCCGGAGGCGGCCGCGCTCATCAGCAGCCTCATCTTCGAGCTGCTGCCCTCGCTCTTGGCAGCGGGCGCAGTGGCGCTGCTGTCTCGGCGCACCGAGTGGGAGTGGATCGCAGCGGCTGTCATCACCGTCTATGCGGTCATCTGGACGGCCATGCTCGTGTTGGAGAGCCCGCTCTGGTCAGGGGGCTTCACCCTGGCTGGCCTGGGCAACTACTACTATCCGCTCGTCTTTGGTCTGCCCCCGCTGCTCATCGCCTTCGCGCTCTGGGTGCTCGGCCTCGCGATCCGGGCGTTCCTCTCCGGCCGGCACATCAACCGCACCGCGGAGCCTGCAGCCGGTGACGATGATGAGCCCGAAGTGACGGCAGGTTCCGACACCAGCAGCATCGAGGCAGTCAGCGCAGACGGCCCCCGTGATGACGACCAGGCCGGGGCTGACAGTGCGGCGTCCGTGCGGCTGCTCGGCACGAGCATGCTCATCGGCGCGCTCGCCTACAGCGTGGTGTGCGCAGGTTCGCTCCTGGCCGCTGACATGACGGAGACGAAGACGGTGATGATGTGCCTGTTCGCCATCGCGCTGCCGGGGATCCTCGCGGCCATCCTGCTGTGGACGCTCAAGCCGGCGACCGCCCAGCCGGGTCTGGCGGCGCTGCTGTCGATGCTGGTGTTCGCTGTCCCGGGTGTCGTCGCCGGCAGGCTGTTCGACGTCTCGGTATTCATGCTGCCGTTGAGCCTGGCGGCGTGTGCCCTCGGGCTTGTGACGTGGTGGGTGCTCTCGGCGGTGCTGCGAGTGCCGCATCCGGCGCTGCCGCAACCACCGCCTCGGGCCCGGTTCAGTAGTACACGGCCAGCGGCCCGCGCGGGCCGTCGATGACGTCGACGGGGGTGTCGAAGACATCGGAGAGCACCTCGGGGCGCATGATCTCGCCCGGGGTGCCGAAGTAGCAGACCTGCCCGTCCTTGACCGCGCAGATCCGCTTGGCGTAGTGGGCGGCGAAATTGATGTCATGCAGCACGATGACGACGGTGCGTCCGAGCTCCTCGGCGGCGCGCTCGAGGTGCTGCATCATCTGCACCGAATGGCGCATGTCGAGGTTGTTCAGCGGCTCGTCGAGGAGCACATAGTCGGTGTCCTGGGCGAGCACCATCGCGACGTAGGCGCGCTGTCGCTGACCGCCGGAGAGCTCATCGAGGTACCGGCCCTCCAGCGGCCCGAGGCCCAAGAAATCGATCGAGCGGGTGATGATCGCATCATCGGCGGCGGTCAGCCGGCCCTGCGAGTAGGGGAACCGGCCGAAGCCCACAAGCTGGCGGACGGTGAGCCGGGTGACGAAGTGGTTCTCCTGCCGCAGGATCGACACGATCTTCGCCAGATCTTTCGACTTCGTCGTCGCGACGTCGTAGCCGGCGATCTCGATCGCGCCCTCGTCCATGCCCATGAGCCGGCCGATCATCGTCAGCAGCGTCGACTTGCCGGCTCCGTTGGGCCCGACGAGGGCGGTGACGCCGCCGGCGGGGATCTGCAGGTCGACCGGGCCGATCGAGACCTCGGCCGAGTAGCTCTTGCGAACAGCGGAGAGGGTGATCACAGGCGGCCCTTTCGCAGGACGTAGAGCAGGAAGAACGAACCGCCGACGACCTCGATGATGATGCCGACCGCGCCCTCGGCATAGAACAGGTGCTTGAGCGCGAAGTACGCCCCGGCCAGCACCGCCACACCCGTCATCCAGGCGAGCGGGAACACATACCGGTGGTCGTGAGTGTCGGCGAGCTGGTAGGCCAGCATCGCGACGAGGAACCCGAAGAACGTCATCGGCCCGATGAGGGCGGTCGAGATCGCCATGAGCACGGAGACGAGCAGCAGCACGATGATGTTGTAGGCCCGCTGGTTGAGCCCGAGGTTAACGGCCGTGTCATGGCCGAGGGCGAGCACGTTGAGCTTGGGTGCCAGCAGCCAGAGTGCGCCACCGGCGACGGCGACGATGGGGGCGGCGATCCACAGATGGCTGGCCTCGGCGTTGGAGATCGAGCCGATGAGCCGAGCGGTGAGCAGATCGAACTCACCCGGGGTCATGAGCCGCTGCATGAACGTCGACAGCGAGCCGAGGCCGGCACCCAGGATGATGCCGATGAGCAGCATGATCTGCATGTTCGCGTACCGGCCCGAGAGCAGCCAGCCGTAGAGGAAGGCCGCGAAGACGACCATGATCCCGACGGTGGTGAGGAACATGCTCGTCGACCCGGCCGCGACGATGCCGGCTGTGCCGAAGAAGAACACCATCGAGGTGTGGATGAGCGTGTACAGCGACTCGAAGCCCATGATCGAGGGCGTGATGATTCGGTTGTGGGTCACCGTCTGGAAGGCCACGGTCGCCATCGCCTGGCAGAAGGCGACGATGACGATGACGGTGATGTTCGTCGCACGCAGATTCGCGATGAGCCAGAACCCCTCCGAGCCGACCGGCATCGGGTTGTCCCAGGCCAGCAGCGCGAAACAGGCGGCCAGCGCGAAGGCGCCGATCCCGGCCAGGATCGCGAAGTAGCGCACCCGCGCGGCCCGCGTCGGCAGGGCGCCCTGGTGGCGGGTGTCTGGCGCCGGTGCCGGAGAGTGGGTGCGTGCGGTGGTGGACCGGGCTGCCGCGCCCGAGGCGGTGGCGGCGGTCTCGTCTGCCGCGCCCGAGGCGGTGGCGGCGGTGGCCTGTGCGGTGCCGGCGGCGGGGGTGGCGCCGCTGACGTCGGGCAGGGTGGACGGGCCGAGCTGGCCGGCTTGGCGGGCCAGCGAGGCCGGGTCGGTGTAGGTCGCTTCGTACAGGTCAGCCATTCCGGCGCCTCCGCAGCAGCAGGGTGATGAAGACCGCTGCACCGACGACAGCGAGGATGAGCGAGACGGGGATCTCGAAGGGGGCGACGATCGTGCGGCCGATGATGTCGCAGACGGTGACGATCGCAATGCCGAGCAGACACACCCACGGCAGGTTCGAGCGCAGGTCGTCACCGCGGAACAGGGAGACGATGTTGGGCACGATGAGACCGATGAACGGCAGGTTGCCGACGACGACGGTGACGATGCCGGTGGCGATCGCGATGAGCCCGGTGCCCAGCAGCAGCACCTGGTTGTAGTTCAGGCCGACGTTCGTGGCGATCTCCTGGCCGAGGCCGGCGACGGTGAACCGGTCGGCGACGATGAATACCGCGATGACGACGATGAGCACGAACCACAGCGGTTCGTACTGGCCGCGCAGCACCGCGGTGAAGGAGCCGGCGAACCAGATGCCGACGGTCTGCAGCAGGTCGTTCTGCAGGGCCAGGAAGGTCGAGACCGCGCCGACGACGGCGCCGAGCATGAGCCCGATGATCGGCACGATGAGCGAGGACTTCAGTGTCACCCGGCGCAGGAAGGCGAAGAAGATGAGGGTGCCGATGAATGCGGTGATGATCGCCACACTCATGGTGACGATGAGCGGAGCGCCGGGGAAGGCGATGAAGGCCAGCAGCAGACCCAGGCCCGCCCATTCGGTGGTGCCGGTCGTCGTCGGCTCGACGAACCGGTTCTGCGTCAGCAGCTGCATGACGAGACCGGACATTGCCATCGCCGCTCCGGCGAGCACCAAGGCGATGGTGCGCGGGACGCGGGTGATGGCGAACATCTCCGAGCCGTCTTCAGCGCCGAAGATGTCGTAGACGCCGATGAACAGCGAGGAGGCGACCAGCGCTGCGGTGAGAAGCACGCCGATGAGCAGCGGCCACGAGAACAGGCGCGACGATGCACGTGTGCCGGCCACCGCCTCGGGCGCGGCCGCCGCAGGCGCCCCGGCGGATCCAGGTGCCCCGGCGGACGTGCCGGCGGATCCGAGCACGCCGGCAGCGGCACCGTGAGCTGGTGCGTGTGCCTGGTGGCGTTCGTGGATGCTCATCGTCTCAATCGGTTGGGATCAGGTGGACCGCCGGCGGCGCGGAGCAGGCCCGCACCGCCGGCGCGGTGTCACTGGGAGTTCTCCATTGCGTCGGCGAGGTCGTTGAAGAAGGTGGTGTACGTCTGGATGCCCTCGGCAAGGTAGGTGTCCTTGGGCATGTAGACGATGTTGCCGTTCTTCACGGCGTTGACGTTCTTGAGCGCCTGGGACTCCTCGATGATGCTCTGGGCAGGCTTCGCATCGTCTTCGACCGCGGTGTCGCGGTCCATCACGAGCAGCCAGTCCGGATTCGAGTCGGCGATCGCCTCCACGGAGATATCGTCACCGGTGTGGTCATCCGATGCGCCCTCCGGAGCCTCGATCGAGGGGGTCAGGTCGAGGATGTCGAACACCGGGCCGAGCGTGCGGCCGACCTTCGGTGCGGAGTAGTTGATGTCGCCGCCGGAGGTGATGACGCCCATGACCTTGTCATCGGAGTTGTAGGCCTCCTTCACCCGCTCGATCGAGGCATCGAAGTCCTCGTTGAGCTGCTTGGCCTCCTCCTGCTTGCCGAACACCTCGCCGAGCACCTCGGTCTGGCGCTTGAGCTCAGCGTCGAGGGGCTGGTCGTCGCGCGGATCGAGGTTGAGGATCGTGGCATCCGGGGCCAGCTTGGCGAGATCCTCCTGGTACTGGGCGAAGCGCTGACCGTTGATGATGAGATCCGGCTGGGCTTCGACGACGGCTTCGAGGTTGGGCTCGCGGTGGTTGCCGAGGTCGATGACATCCTCGTTCTGGGTGTAGGAGACGCTCTCGGGCATGAGGGCCACGGCGCCGGCCTTGAGCTCCACGCCCCAGTCATCAAGAGTCTGGAAGGTGCGGTTGTCGGTGGCGACGACGCTCGTGGGCGGCGTGGCGATCTCGTGCGTGCCGTTGTTGTCTTCGACGGTCACGGTCGCGGAGTTCTCGGGGGTCTCCTCCGCCGAGGTGCCGGTGCCTGAACCGCAGGCGCTGAGGGTGAGTGCGACGGCTGAGAGAGCAGCGACGGCGCTCAGGCGGCGATGCTTGATCCGCATCAGGTAGGGCTCCTTTCGAGTGCGCGCAGCCAGTGGACTTCACCGGTGACGCGCTGGGGCGTAACGGTATGGCTCGGACAGACGGGAACTCCCGACTGCTTAGGTGAGCCACACTAAGGCTACGCTCACCCATTTACGAAACGGAAACGTGTCCAAAGTTCGTTAGGCTAATGTTACCTAACTCCCCCGGCGGTTCGCATGCTTGCAGGGCGCTTTGTGACGCGAAGCACATCCGGCTGATCGCTGGCAGCGCGAACGCCCGGCTGAGGCGGGCTCGACCGGGCGTTCGCAGGAAGGGTCAGCAGGCAGCTGGCTGAGGGGTCTGGGTCAGACGCCGCCGCACAGTGTCATGCCGCCGTCGAGGGTCAGGATCTGGCCGGTGATCCAGCCGGCCTCGTCGGAGAGCAGGAAGGCTGCGGCTGCTGCGATGTCCTCAGGAGTGCCGAGCCGCTTGAGCGGATAGGCCGCGGCCACCCCCTCTTCGTCGTGGGCGTAGAGCTTCTCGGCAAACCGGGTCTTGACGACGGCCGGAGCCACGCCGTTGACGCGGATGCCCGGTCCGAGCTCCATCGCCAGCTGACGGGTGATGTGCACGAGCATCGCCTTGGACGATCCGTAGAAGCCGATGCCCTCGGGCTGGCCGAGGCCTGCGACCGAGGCGACGTTGAGAACCGCGCCGCCACGCTCGGCCAGCGATGCAGCGTAGACCTTCTGGGTCCAGGAGAGTGCGGAGATGTCGTTGACCTCGAAGACCTTGCGGGCGGCATCGAGGTCGAGGTCGATCATCGGGCCGTAGACGGGATTGATGCCGGTGTTGTTGACGAGGATGTCGATCGGCCCGAAGGCCTCGGTCGTCTTGGCGATCGCCTCATCCTGGTGCTCGGGGCGATCGGCTTTGCCGGCGACGCAGATCGCCTTGTCCGGCCCGCCGAGCTTCTCGGCTGCCTCGGCGAGTGCCGCCTCACCGCGGGCGGTGATGCACACCCGTGCTCCTTCGGCGACGAGGCGTTCGGCGATGCCGAAGCCGATGCCGCGCGATGCGCCCGTGACGATCGCAGTCTTCCCCGTGAAACGCTGGCTCATGGTGCCTCCCGGCAGATCGCTTGAATACTTGCTGAACGATTGTTTACTAACTTTACCTGCTCGGCGGTGCGCGTCAACAGCCTCTCGGCATCCGGTCATGGAGTGGGCGCGGGGGAGTGGATGCAGCGTGATTGCCGGGCATCAGACGGGCTGCTGCCCGGAGGTGCGCGGTGGGGTCAGTGTGGCTGCCGCGGATGCGCTGTGACCCAGGTTTCAAACCGGTTGGCGACCGGCAACGTAGCGATTCTCGCAACTTCACTGTACGGTGAGGCCATGACTGCCGCGACACTGCCTGCCTCGGCGGCCACCGCATCGGTGGCTGCACGTGTTGCGCGCGCCCTGCGCGACAGTGAGTTCAGCCAGGTCGAGGCGGCCCGGCACATCGGTCTGGACAAGACGAAGCTGTCGAAGTCGCTCTCCGGTGCCCGGCGTTTCCGCATTGAGGAGCTTTCGGCCATTGCTGAGCTCACCGGTGTCTCCCTCGACTGGCTCAGCAGGGGAGTGACCACCAGCGCCGCCGGAGTCGAACCGACCGTCGCCAGCACACCTGGCGCGGACGCGCCCGCCGCACAGCGGGCCAGCGCCCCCGCCGCCTCGGAGACGCGGGCACCCAGCCCAGCCACCGCCTCGGGCCCGGTGGACAGCGCAGCCGAGTCAAGCCGGCCGGGCGGAGCGAAAGCGCAGCGGATGCGCGCCAGGATCGCTGAGGCGGCCTGGCAGCTGTTCTCCGAATGGGGCTACCACCGGGTGCGGATGATCGACATCGCCCGCCAAGCCGGGATCAGCGCAGCCGGCCTGCACTACTACCACACCTCCAAGAGAGAGGTCTTCGACGCAGCCCTCCAGCACTCCGCCCAGCGGCTGGCCAGCGAGCGCGCCGCCCTCCTGCAGGCCCGCGCCCCAGCCGCCTGCGCACCAGCCGAGCACCGCGCACTGCTGCAGTCACTCATCGAGATGAAGATCCCTCGCGGCTTCGCGGCGCGCATCACCGACGCCGACGCGGCCACCCCCTTGGCCGGGGACTGGTCGATCTGGCTGCAGAACTACGCCGAGATCGCCGTGGGCGCAGGCTCCCGCAACCAGGCGGCCGGGCTTGCCGCTGACTGGGACGCGATTCTCACCGCCTGCCTGGCCGCCGGCCAGCGCGACGGTGCCTTCGACCTCACCAGCCCAGCCGAGGCGGCCGGCCAGCTGACGATCTTCCTCGACGGACTCGTGCTGCGCACCCTCGCCGGGGCTGTTGACCACCCGCACACACTCATCGACCGCTACCTCACCGACACCATCCTGACTCCCGGCCTGCTGGAAAGCGACGCGCACACCGCGCCCGCTCCTTCGGCGCGGGCGGCGAGGACGAAAGGAGAGCCCGCATCATGACAGCACCACCCCCACCCGCACCGCCGCAGGGGCTGACCAGGCGGGCGGTTCTCGGCGGCGCCGGCATGGGCATGGGCCTCATGCTCGCCGGCTGCGCCACCGGCACCCAGCCGGCCGTCGGGCCGGCCGCTGAGGTCACAGGGCCGCCGAAGAAGGGCGGGACGATGCGGCTCGGCTTCGTCGGCGGCGGCGCTGCCGACACCCTCGACGGCGCTGTCGCCACCAACCTCGGCGACGTTGCCCGGGCGGTCAACATGTACGACTCGCTGCTTACCCGCGACGACGACTACAACCTCGTGCCGATGCTCGCCACCGAGGTCACCTCCAATGACGATGCGACTGTGTGGACGGTGCGCCTGCGCGAGGGCGTGACCTTCTCCGACGGCCGGCCGCTGACGCCTGCCGATGTGCGCGCCAGCATCGAACGCATCGTCGACCCCGACGATCCGAAGAACGGCGCCGCCTCCCTGGCTGCCGTCGAAGAAGTGCGCGAGATCGACGACCATACCGTCGAGATCCACCTCAGCACCCCCGATACCGCGCTCGACGACACCCTCAGCCAGTACGCGAACATCATCGTGCCCGCCGACTTCGACCCGCAGAATCCTGTGGGCACCGGGCCATTCATGCTCGAGAGCTTCACACCGGCACAGTCGACGATCCTGCGCGCCAACCCTCACTACTGGGGCGACGAAGGGCCGTACCTCGACGAGGTGCAGCTGCTGAACTTCAACGACACAGATGCACTCATCAATGCGCTGCTGTCCACCCAGGTCGACGCCGTGGCCCAGATCCCGGCGGCATTGGCCGAAGTCATCAGCGCCGATGCGCGCATGCAGGTGCTCAACTCCGAGACCGGCATGTGGCTGCCGTTCACCATGCGCGTCGACGTCGAGCCCTTCGACGACGAACGCGTCCGGCAGGCCTTCCGGCTGGCGATCGACCGCGAGGAGATGGTCGAGCAGGTGCTCTCGGGCTTCGGCCGCGTCGCCAACGACATGTACTCGCCCTACGACCCCGCCTACCCGGAGTTCCCGCAGCGCCAGCAGGACATCGAGGGAGCCAAACGGCTGCTCGCCGAGGCCGGCCATCCCGACGGGCTCGAGGTCGAGCTCGTCACCGCGCCGATCCAGGCCGGCGTCGTCGAAGCCGCACAGGTGTTCGCCGAGCAGGCCAGCGAGGCTGGCATCACCATCAACATCAAGCGGATGGACCTGACCTCGTACTGGGGCGACTATCTCAACTATCCGTTCTCGCAGTCGTTCTGGTACACCCGCAACTTCCTCGGACAGACGAACTCCGGCACCATGCCCGATGCGCCGTTCAACGAAACGCACTGGGACGACGAGGAGTTCAAGGAGGTCATCGCCGCCGCCCGGCGGGAGACCGACACCGCCAAGCGCAGCGCACTCGTCGAGCAGGCCCAGCGGATCCTCTATGACCGTGGCGGCCTCATCATCTGGGGCTTCGCCAACCAGGTCGACGCCTACCAGTCGTACCTCGGCGGCATCGTCGAGAACGCCACCGGCCTGCCGCTCTCCGGCTTCAACCTGCACCGCGTGTGGATCGGAGACGTCGCATGATCGTCAGACTCATCCTCCAACGGCTGGCGATCAGCATCGTCATCCTGCTTGCCGTCTCCCTCATCATCTTCTTCGCCACCGTGCTGCTGCCCGGGGACCCGGCCCGCGCGATCCTCGGCCAGCAGGCCACCCCGGAGCGGATTGCCGCGATCAACGAGCAGATGAATCTCAACGAGCCGCCGCTGACCCGCTACTTCCTGTGGCTGGGAGGGCTGTTCGTCGGCGATCTCGGCACGTCGGTGGCCACCGGCCAGCCGGTCAGCCAGCTGCTGAGCGACCGGGTCGGCTCCTCGGTGCTGCTCATGGTCGCCGCTGCGCTCATCAGCATCCCGGCCGGTGTCATCCTCGGCATCGTCTCCGCACTGCGCCGCGGCAAGGCCGTCGACAACACCGTCACCGGCCTGTCCCTCGTGCTTGCCGCGCTGCCGGAGTTCGTCGTCGGCATCGCGCTCGTCGCGTTCTTCTCCACGACCGTCTTCACCATCCTGCCGGCGGTGACGATGCGGCCGCCAGGCAGCCAGGTGTGGGACTTCCCCAGCCAGCTCATCCTGCCGATTGCGGTGCTCGTCCTCGTCGTCACTCCCTACATCGCGCGCATGATGCGCGCGACGATGCTCGAAGTCCTCGACTCCGGCTACGTCGAGATGGCCCGCCTCAAAGGGGTGCCCGAACGCCGCGTCATCTTCCGGCACGCTCTGCCGCACGCGATCGGCCCGGTTGCACAGGTGATCGCCATCCAGCTGGCCTGGATGGCCGGCGGTGTCGTCGTCGTCGAGTTCCTCTTCCGCTTCCCCGGGCTCGGGCAGGCGCTCATCGACGCCGTCGACTACCGCGATGTGCAGGTCGTGCAGGCGGTGACGATGATCGTCGCCCTCATCTACGTCATCGTCAACCTGCTCGCCGACATCGTCGGCATCCTCACCAACCCCAAGCTGCGCACCGGAGGTGACGCCTGATGACCACCACCCCGCCTCCGCACACCGGCGCGGCCGACCGCGACAGCTCCGCCGTCGAACAGCGCGCCGACCTCGACCCGGCGACCACTGCCTCGGCGGCGGCCCCGAGCCTGGCGACCAAGGACGCCCACACCGGCCAGCGCAACACCGTGCTCACCCGGTTCTGGGCGCAGAAGCAGGCGAAGATCGGCGTCATCATCACCGCCGCAGTCGTGCTGCTGGCCTTCCTCGGCCCGCTCTTCGTGCCCTGGGCGACGGGATACACGACGACGGAATTCGTCGCCCGCCCCTTTCAACCCGACGGGATCGCCGGATCCGACAACCTCGGACGCGATGTCTTCACCCGGTTCATCGGCGGCGGCCTGACGCTCCTCCTCTACGCGCTGCTCGCCACCCTCATCGGCCTGGTGCTCGGCGTGCTCTTCGGGATGACCGCGGCCTACACCGGCGGCTGGCTCGACTCGCTCATCATGCGCAGCAACGATGTACTGCTGGCGATTCCGCAGCTCGTCTTCGCGCTGCTGGCGATCACCGTGCTCGGGCCTCGGGGCTGGGTGCTCATCACCGTCATCGGCATCACCCACGCCCCGCGCATCGCACGCGTGGCCCGCTCGGCCACTCTCGGAGTCATCAACGAGGACTACATCCGGGCGGCCGAAATGTACGCGATGCCGCGTCTGCGGCTGCTGACCCGCGAGATCATGCCCAACATCACCGGCCCGATGGCCGTTGAGGCCGGCCTGCGCCTGACATATTCGATCGGTGCGATCGCTTCGCTGTCCTTCCTGGGTTTGGGCATGCAGCCGCCGACCGCCGACTGGGGCCTGATGATCAACGAGAACCGCATCGCACTGTCCATCCAGCCCTGGGGTGTGCTTCTGCCGGTGGCAGCGATCGCACTGCTGACCATCGGCACGAACCTCATCGCCGACTCGATCGCACGGGCCTCGGCCACATCGAATGTAGGTGAGCAATGAGCAGCTTCGACACGACTTCCACCGGCAGCATCGCCACGGTCAGCCCGTCTGCGCGCCGCTCCTCAGCCTGGCACGCGCGGGCACAGGAGGGCGGCAACGTCCTCGAGATCGACGATCTGCACATCACCGCCACCGCCTCGGGAGCCGACGTCATCACCGACGTCGACCTCGACCTCAAACCCTCGGAGATCCTCGCGCTTGTCGGCGAATCCGGCTCGGGCAAGACGACCGTCGGGCTCGCGGTGCTCGGCCACTTCCGCACCGGGCTCACCCATGCCGGCGGCACCGTGTGGCTCTACCCCTCCGATGCCGACGAACCGGCGGAGATGACCGCCCTGCCCGATGCCACGCTGCGGCAGCTGCGCGGAGCGCGGGTGTCCTACATTCCGCAGGATCCTGCGCTCTCACTCAACCCCGGCATGCGCGTCGGCGAGCAGATCAGCGAGGTCCTCGACATCCACGGCTTCGGCTCCTCCGCCGAGGAACGCGCCGAGCGGGTCCGTCAGGTGCTGCGCGAAGTCGGCCTGCCCGATGACGAGGCCTACCAGCGGCGCTGGCCGCACCAGCTCTCAGGCGGGCAGCAGCAGCGCATCGGGATTGCGATGGCCTTTGCGATGTATCCCGATGTGCTCGTCCTCGACGAACCGACCACCGGCCTCGACGTCGCCACCCAGGCGCAGGTGCTGGACACCATCCGCGAGATGACCGTGCGCAACAAGGTGGCCGGCCTCTACATCACCCACGACCTCGCCGTCGTGGCAGAGATCGCCGACCGAATCGCGGTGATGCTGCGCGGGCGCATCGTCGAACACGGCTCATGCGCCGATGTGCTCGAACGCCCCCAGCACGACTACACGAAGACGCTGCTGGCTGCCGTGCCGGATCTGGCCGGACGCAACCGGATCGGCGACTTCGAACGCGCTGACGTGCCAGAGCACGAGAAGGCCGCCGCCGAAGCCAGAGCCAAGGACGCTGAGAAGAGCCAGAAGACCCACCTGCTCACCACCGATGCCACCCACGCAAGCCCCGCCGCCGAGGCGGCCACCGCCTCGGGCTCGGAAACCGGCACCGCGAGCCCAGAGTCCGGCACCGCCGGTACCGCGAGCCCAGCGACAGGCACCTCGGGTACGGGCGGGGCGACGACGGCAAACCAGGTGGGCGAGCCGCAGCCGACGGCGCCGGCGCTCGATGCGGTGCTGCAGGTGCGCGGATTGGGCCTGAGCTACGGGCCGAAGACGATCCTCAAATCGATCGACCTCGACCTGCAGGCCGGGGAGTGCACCCTCCTGCTGGGTGAATCCGGTTCCGGCAAGACGACGTTGGCGCGCTCGATCGCAGGCCTCAACGACGGCTACACCGGCGATGTCATCTACCGTGGCGAGACGATCGCGCGTTCGACGCGGCAGCGCAGCATCGGCCAGCGCACCGACATCCAGTACATCTTCCAGTCGCCGTTCTCCTCACTCAATCCCCGGCGCACGATCGGCGAATCGCTGGCCGTGCCCCTGGAGATGGCCGGTGGGCTCAGTGCCGCCCAACGCCGCGAGCAGGTCAAGGACGCCCTCGATGCGGTGCGGCTCGGCCGCCAGTTCCACGACCGGCGCCCGGGTGACCTGTCGGGTGGTGAGCGGCAGCGTGCGGCGATCGCCCGCGCCCTGGTGAACATGCCCAGCGTCCTCATCTGCGATGAGATCACCTCTGCCCTCGATGTGTCCGTGCAGGCCAGCATCATCTCGCTGCTGCGCACCCTGCAGGACGAACGCGGTCTGGCGATGCTCTTCGTCACCCACAACATCGCCCTTGCCCGCCACATCGCCTCCCGCGTGGCGGTGCTCAACGGCGGCCGGATCGTCGATGACGGCCCGGTCGATATGGTGCTGGAGAACCCGCAGCACACGTACACACAGGAGTTGCTGACCAATGTCCCCAGCCTCTGAGTCCGGCTCTGTCGCCGAGGTCTTCGACCGGCACGTGCGCGCAAGCGGCGGCGGCATGGCGTTCGCCGTGTGCCGCGACGGCGAGCTCATCTGCAGCCTGGCCGGCGGGCACACCTGCCGTGGCGGGGCTGCTGCGCCCGAGGTGTGGACGCCGGAGACGATGGCTGTGCTGTTCTCCGGGACGAAGGGCCTGGCCGCAGCCGTCGTCGGGATGCTCGTCGATGACGGGCTCATCGACGTCGAGGCACCCGTCGCCCGGTACTGGCCGGAGTTCGCGGCTGCCGGCAAGGACGAAGTGCCGGTGTGCCAGCTTTTGAATCACACGGTCGGGCTGCCCTATGTCGACCCGGATCCGGCCGGGCCCGGCGAGCAGTACGACAACCGGCTCATGGCCAGCCGGCTCGCAGCCCAGCAGCCTTTGTGGTCACCAGGCACCAAGGTCGCCTACCATGCGATCACCTATGGCTATCTGCTCTCCGAGCTCGTGTGGCGGGTCACCGGCGCTGATGTCGGCGAGCTCATCGCCGAACGCATCGCCGGCCCGCACGGCCTCGACATCCACCTCGGGCTGCCTGCGGAGCTGGAGGACCGGGTTGCGCCGATCCACCAGGCGGCCGGCTATCGGGTCTCGACGTTCCTCGATGACGACCCCGAGCGCCGGGCGATCGTCGACCGGATGTACGCCGGGCTGCTGCTTTCCGGGGACAGCCCGTTCAACACCCGCGCCTTCCATGCCGCCCAGCAGGCCGCCGGCGGTGGCATCGCGACAGCGGAGTCGATGGCGCGGTTCTACGCGCTGCTGCTGGCAGACGGCGCAATCCTCTCCCGGCAGACGCGTGAGGTGTTCACCCGCACCTGGTCGGAGGGGATCGATGCGATCAACGACCGGCCGCTGCGCTTCGGCCTTGGGTTCGAACTCGCCGACCCGATCGGCGCCTACGGGCCGGTCGAGGCGGCCTTCGGGCACTCCGGGGCCGGCGGGGGACTGCACGGCGCCTGGCCCGAGCATGGGATCGCGTTCTCGTTCCTCACCAATGAGATGCAGTCAGAGGATGTCGACACCCGGGTCAAGGATCTGCTCGCAGCGCTGTACGCGGAGATCACCGGCGGGAAGTGAAGTGGTATCGGCCGGCGGTGAGACACCCGGCTGGCGGTCAACCGATGGAGGGCCCTCAACGGCGGCCAGTTACGGATCGTCGTGAGTATAGTGATCTCACTGACGTCTGACATTGTGAGGATTGGCCTATGCGGTTGATGAAGCGGTGGCTGATCCCGTCATGGTCGCCGTTGTTTGTCGTCACTGCAACCGGTTATGGTCTCAGCAGTGTCGCTGTGTCAATCGTGACCGCACCCGACCCGCTGACAGTTGCGCTCGAAGTCGAGCCAATCGTCGGTGGGTTCATCACTTTCTTCGCTTGGATGATGCTTTCCGGGTTCGGATGTGGTCTGTTCGCCGGTGCAGCTTCCTTCTCAACGGTACGAGGTACGCTGCCGCTGACCGGGCTCGGAGCCGTGGGAGTGGTCTTGCTGGTGTCTCCGGTGCATTCAGCGCCGTGGCTCCACATGCTCACCAGCGAAGGCGTCGCTGACCGGCCCTCGGAGATTGCGGTTTTCTGGCTGCCGGTCTTCGGTGTATGTGTGCTGGCTGGAACGATCGCCACAGCAGGTGTGTCGCGAGCGTTGGGCGGAGGACACTTTTCGGACAGAACGCTGATTCTCGCAGTCGCTCCAGACGGATCAGTGCTTGACGAAGAAGTCGTGAAACTGCGTGAGCGAGCAGAAGAACTCCTCTGCGAACACTGCCCGAACTTCCGCTTGCTGCCAATCGATCACAGTCGGCATCGGGCCGATCCAGAATATGATCTGGCCATAGATGTTGAAGAGCTTGTCGAAGACGTCGAGCAGGTGTGCCTGGCTGCCGTCACGCTACCCGATGGTCAGATGCAAGCCGAACTGATTCGCGCGGCTGACAACGTGATCGCTCAAACGGGATTTCATACAGAAGCTGAACGTGCTTTCGCTGTCGGGGTGCGGCAGCTGATGGACGAGTGCGCACGGTTGAGCGCCGCAGACCACTCACCCTTCGACGTCGATGACCTGACGGGCGCGTGACTGGCGGTAGGTGGTGATCGCGATCGTCGTGACGACCAGCCCGACGACGGTCAGCCCGACACCGGTGAGCGCTGGTGCGCGGAAGCCGAGTCCGGCGTCGATGACGATGCCGCCGGCGAACGCGCCGAGCGCGTTGGCGAAGTTGAATGCCGCATGGTTCATCGCCGCAGTCAACGAGGGCGCGTCGTGGGATTCGCGCATGAGCCTGGCCTGCAGGGCAGTGACGAACAGTGAGCTGAAGATGCCGATGACCGACACGCAGCCGATCGCCAACGCCGGCACGTGGGCGAACAGCCCGAAGGTCAGCAGCACGATGCCCAGGCCGACGAGCCCGATGACAGCCGAGCGCTCGATCGACCGATCGACGAGCGGGCCTGCGACGAAGGTGCCGACGGTCATGCCGACCCCGAAGCACACGAGCACCCATGGGATCACCGAGGCGGGCAGCCCGGTGAGCTCGGTCAGGGTCGGTGCGATGTAGGTGTAGAGAGCGAACATGCCGCCGAAACCCACCGATCCGGCGATGAGGGTGAGGATCACCTGTGGGCGCTTCATGGTGCGCAGCTCACCGCGGATCGACGGTGCTGCAGCCGGCGCGGTCTGTGGGACGAGGAAGAACACGGCCACCAGGGTCAGCAGGCCGATGAACGCGACGAGCGCATAGGCGACCCGCCAGCCGAACTCCGTGCCGAGTGCGGCAGCGGCGGGGACACCGATGATGTTCGCGATCGTCAGACCCAGCATCACCCGGGCCATTGCGGTGCCCTTGCGGTGCGCTGGTGCCAGGGTTGCGGCGACGACGGCGCCGACGCCGAGGAACGCACCGTGCGGGAGGCCGGTGATGAATCGGGAGACGAGCATGAGGTGCATCGTCGGGGCCAGGGTCGATCCGACGCTGCCGACGATGAAGACGACCATGAGGCTCAGCAGCAGCCAGCGGCGGTCTATCTTGGCCGCCAACGCAGTGATGACCGGTGCGCCGATGACGACGCCGAGCGCATACAGCGACACCGCATGACCGGCCTGGGTGATTGAGGCGTTAAGGCCCTCGGCGATCTGCGGCAGCAGGCCCATCGTGGCGAACTCGGCGGTGCCGATGCCGAAGGCGCCGATCGCCAGGGCGAACACGGCGAGCTTGGCCTCCAGCGGGCTGACCGCTGCGCGTGCGGGCGGCGCTGCTGCAGGCATATGGGCTCCTTGCCGGTGGTGGTGCGGTGGACTCTGCGCCAACCAGCACACCTGAAAGCCTATTCCCGATTCGCCGATGGTGCGGGCGTGAAGACGGTCACGCACGCGTCCGGCACCCCTCGCTGGATTAGGGCTCTTGACGGCCGCTGTCCCACGTGGGACAGTAATGTAGCAGTGTCCCGCGTGGGACAGTTGAGGAGATGGAGGGTCAGCGTGGTGGAGGAATGGGAGCCGCTCGTGAGTGCGTGCCAGCGCGCTCGGGTCTATCACGAGGCTGTCACAGTCGCAGCTAAGGAGATAGAACTTGAGGCGATCGGTAGGCTTGCTGATGCCGGTGTCGGCGTCCGGGAGATCGCCCGCATGACACAGATTCCGAAGTCGACGGTGTCGCGGTTGATGCAAGACCTTCCTGCGGCCCATCGCCAGCTCAGCCGAGATCGGGCGGGGAAGCCAGCAGCGCTCATGGAGTCAGCACGTGAGGCAATCCTCAGCGGTGAGCGCAGCTGAGACAGCGACTCGGTGCAGGTGATCGCGGAGTGAGTGCGGCTGTGCTGACGGTGCAATGACGCAACGTTCAGCACGACTCGAGTACGTCATCTGGCTGGTGAGCATCGCCGCGACGCGACTGCCGGTGGCGATGACACCTCTTGCGATGGCCTTCCTCGGAAGCCAGCTCCTCGACTCGTACGCTCACGGACTCGTGTTGGCCGGACTTTTCGCTGTGGCTGAAGCCTGCTGTGCTCCGCTGCTCGGAGTGCGGCTGAGTCCCGCGTACTTCCGACGAGAAGCGACTGTCGGTCTGCTCCTCAGCGCAGGCGCCTACTCAACGGTCGCGATCCTGGGCGGCGCAGTGCAACCAGCGGCCTGGCTGATCGCCGTGTTGGCCGGCGGTGGAGCGGCGGCAGTTCCCGGAGTGCTGCGGACAGGGGTGGGAAATATCGTGCACGGCGACCAGATGCACCGGTCGTTCAGCCTCGAAGTCGGTGTGACGATGGCATGTTGGGCCGTCGCGCCCGCACTCGTCGCCGCGCTCAGCTTCTCACTGTCACCGCGGGCGGTATTCGCCGTGTGCGGACTGCTGCTGCTTGCTGGTGCCGTCTCCGTTCGGGTCATGCCCGAAGCCACGGCGGTCCAGAAGCCTGTGCGTGAAGCACCGGGAACAACGCGGTGGGCATCGCTTTCAGTCCTCTGGCCGATCTTCATCAGCGCAGGTCTCGCGATGAGCATCGTGTCCTTCGTGGAGCTGCTGCTGTCGGCCATGCTCGTCGACAGCGGAGAGAACCCAGCGCGTGCCGGTGTTCTGCTTTCAGCGATGGCCATCGCCAGCATCGGCGGGGTGCTGTTGTACGGCTGGCTGAGGATCCCAGGCGCACCTGCCGCGCACAGCTGGTTGGCCCTGACAGTGATGACGGTCGCTGCAGGAGCAGCGGGCCTGAGCGTGTCGACACCAGCATTTCCCGTCCTGCTGTGCGTCGTAGGAGTCGCTCAGTCGGTGTGTATCGTCGCGCGCAATCTGACGCTGCGTCAGCAGCTGAGACCCGATCTGCACGTCGTGGGCTTCTCTCTGCTGTACTCACTCAGCGGCCTCGGGTACGGGTTGAGCGCTGCGGCACCCGCAGTAGCTGTCAAGAGAGTTCCAGCCCAATCAGCACTTGTCATCGGGGTGGTGATTGCCGCAATCGCCGCCGTCGCAGTCGGCGCCATTGCGCTGCGCAACTGGAAGGGCCGAACCGAATGAGCTCGCATTACAATAGAAGCGAACGCCCCGGTGTTGCCTCTGCCTCAGCATGCGCCCGGGGCTTTTGTATTGCCCGGGCTGACTCCGAAATCAGGATCAACCCGCCGTCACCCGTGACTGTTTCAATTCCTGGCAGTAGGGGTCACATCTGCTTACAGGCCAAGACATCTCGATGATGGGGGGGCGAGATAAGACGTGTGGAAACACAGAACTCGATTTCTCATCTGATTTCACCGGCAGCCGTATCGGCGAAAGCCGGAACAGTCGAGGCGAGCGACGCTAGGAACTGCAAGGCGGTCTGTGGCGGATCCTTCAGCTCGGCGCAACCGCGTTCAACTGCCTTGATGACAACGACAGGATTCTCTGTGACCAGAGCGGTCAGAAACGTATCCGGATGTACGACATCGATTTCTCGGCCGGACACAGCTTCGGCAGGGAAGTCCTTGAGGTTGAACGCCACGATGAGATCAGCCTCTGCGCGCACGGCTGCGGCTAGCACATGTCGGTCCTTTGGATCGCATGTCAGAGCAGGAATAAGGTGGTCAAAGTCGTCGACAAGTGCCGCTTCCCCGAACGCGTACCGCATGGAGCCAACGCGCCGCTCAGCTCGTTCAGGGCTGAGGCCGAGTTTGGGGAGCGTGCGCTGCACCTCGCCGAGGATCTGCTCGGACCAGAGCAGCTCGAAGATTCCGGCTTCTGCCAGCCAAAGTAAGGTCGTCGCGAGTCTGATGGGCACCAATGTGCAAGCATCGAGGACGACCGCAGGAGCGCTGCCTGATTTCGTTGCACTCACCGGGTTTCGATCACCCGGTCGGCGGGCGTGGTCGCGGTGATGTCCTCGGCAAGCTCACTCATTGCCGTGCGCTGTCGGCGGCGGAATTCGGTCTGGTAGCGCTTCAGCTCCGACACCGGAATACGGCGGTGCACCGAGCTGGTGTCTGCGTGGAGTTCGCCGCGGTCGATGAGTCGCACGACTGTCATTCGGCTGACACCGAGAAGGTCGGCTGCTTGAGTCGTGGAGAGCGACGCCTCGGCGGGAAACACGACGGCGTCGCCGCTGGATTCGAGCACGTCGATGAGCCTGCCGAATGCTGCCCGGACATTGTCAGTGAGATTCGGCATCGTGTCCAAAGCTTCGTCGACGACGTCGCGCAGCTCTGAGGATCGCTCGTGTTTCGTTGCTCCAGCCATATCCTCATTCTACTCGAGAAACGCTCAAAACGCTCAGGCCCTCTGCGCTCTACTTCACTTCTTTGAGGCACCAGCACCGGTCGCCGATCTCACCGAAGACGTCGGTCTCGATGCCGCCGAGGTCGATCGGCAGCTCCGAGCCTGGGGTGAGTACGCGGAACCCGGCCCGGTGTGCGAACGTGGCCCGCGCCTCGGAAGCGGAGGCCACGAGCAGGCAGCGGGTCGGCAGCCCGGCAGCCGAGAGCACCTGCGGGGCCATGCCCGCCAGCACCGTGGCAAGCCCCTGCGAGCGGAACTCCTCGGCGGTGGCCAGCGCCCGGATGAGCAGCGCCTGGCCGTTGTCGAAGCTCACCGCGGTGACGGCGAGCACGGCGGCGATCTGCCCATCGGCGGACCGGGCGATGAGCCCGGAGTCCTGCGGAAGGAACGCGAAGTCCGCGCCCGAGGCTCCGGTCGCCTCGGCAGCCCGCAGCACCTCGGCAGCGGGGCCGTGGTCATCGGCAGTGAGCAGGTCGAAGCTGTAGCCGGCGTCGACGAGCCGCTGGGCGTAGCGCAGATGGCGCTGGGCGACGGCGGAATCGTGGAGTCCGGAGTGGAGGAGAGCCATGAGACCCACGATATCGGCACCGGGTGCGGGCGATACACTGACCGGCATGGGAAAGAAGTCCAAGAAGTCCAAGGAAGAGCTCATCGCCAAGCGCCTGGCCAAACAGCAGGCCGCCGGCTTCGTCAAGCGCCCCTTCGAGGGCCTGCCATTCGAAGCCGACCTCGTGTGCCTGCGCGAACTCGTGCCCGCCGCGACCGCGACTGCGAAGCTGAACGAGGAGCACGGCGGCGGCGAGATCGTCATCGCCTCGCTGCTGCCGGCGGCCTGGCAGGCACTGCACCGCCAGGACGGCGTCATCATGGCCGGCATGCAGGTCCCGGTCGCCTCCCCGGATCCCTCCCGCGACATCGCCGCAGCGATCCTCAAGGTCAAGGACGCCGAGCCCGGCACCTACGCTGAGGCCAACGCCAACCCCGGTTCCGGCCCGCGACTGCAGGACATCCTCGACACCTCTGCTCCCTTCACCGTCAGCGTGCAGGAGACCTTCGACTACTGGCTCGCCGATGACCCCGAGCACCGCGATGAGGACCTCGCCGGTGCGCTCGAACAGGCCAACGAGTCGATCAGCCCGACGGAGAAGCTCGTCTCCGCCGACTCCGCATACTGGACCGAGATGGGCGGGCACATCTACCTGCGCTGGGCGCAGAAGCAGGACGAGGACACCGTCATGAACGGCCTGGCCCGCCTGCACGCCCGCGGCGAGAACACCGTCTCCGGGCTCGGCCGCTACCTCGGCTGCTTCCGCGCCCACGGCATCGTCATCCCCGTCTGGGAGCTGCCCGACGGCACCCAGCCCGACGCGGTCGAAGAGCCGCTGGGCGAGTTCGCCAAGAAGCTCGATGCCGCGATGAACGAGTCCGGCAGTCTCGACTACGACGAACGCCGCGCCAAGGCCGGCGTCGTCTCCCGCCAGCTCACCATCCGCTGACCCACCGCCCGCTGCACCTCAGGAGGCAGGATCCGATGTCTGCACCCACAGCTGTCGCCGCGATTATCCCGGCCAAGGATGAAGCCGAGCGGATCGCCGCGACCGTGGCCGCCACCCGGCAGATCCCCGGTGTCGACCTCGTCATCGTCGTCGACGACGGCTCCTCCGACGACACCGCGAACCTGGCCCGCCAGGCCGGGGCGCAGGTGCTCGTGCACCGGAAGAACCGCGGCAAGGCCGCAGCGATGATGACGGGCGCGTTCGCCGTGCGCAACCGCGAGATCACTGAAGCGCCCACCGGCCAGCAGCCAGAGCACCGGGCGCTGCTGTTCATCGACGCCGACTTGGAGGACTCCGCCGTCGCCACCGCACCTCTGACCGCACCGGTGCTCGCCGGCGAGGCCGATATGACGATTGCGATCCTGCCGCCGCAGAAGCGCTCCGGCGGCGGATTCGGGTTCGTCGTCGGCCTGGCGAAGAAGGGCATCGCCGAGCTCACCGGCTTCGAGGCCACCCAGCCGTTATCGGGCATGCGGTGTCTGAGCCGTGAGGCCTTCGAAGCCGCCCTGCCGTTCGCCGCCGGCTGGGGAGTCGAGACCGCCATGACCATCGACGTCCTCGACGCCGGGCTGCGCGTCGAAGAGGTCGAATGCGACCTCCACCACCGGGTGACCGGCAAGGACCTCAAGGCCCAGCTGCACCGGGCCGCCCAGTACCGCGACGTGCTCCGAGCACTCACGGTGCGCCGGGCCCGCCGAGCCCGTCACCGCCTCGGGCGCGGCACCCGCTGACCCGCCCCGAAAGGAGACCACAACTGTGACCCTGTCCTTCGGCTACCTCGGACCCGAGGCGACCTTCACCGAGGCCGCACTCATCCAGCTGCTCACCGCCCACGACCGGATGGACGCTGTCCGCACGCCCATGCGCAGCGCCGACGCCGCCCTGGCCGCCGTGGCCGCAGGCGAGCTGACCGGCGCGGTCGTGCCGATCGAGAACTCACTCGAAGGCGGCGTGCCGGCAACCCTCGACGCGCTCACCCAGCACGACGAGCTGCAGATCGTGGCCGAAACCGTCGTGCGCGTGCGCTTCGTCCTCGCCGTCAAACCCGGCACCGAGCTTGCCGACGTCACCGCGTTCTCCACCCACCCGCACGCCGAAGCGCAGACGAGGGCCTGGCTGTCTGAGAACCTGGCGGCCGCCCACTACATCCCCGCCGCCTCAACCGCGGCCGCCGCCCGCGACCTCGCAGAGTCGGACGTCGACTACCAGGTCGCGATCTGCCCGGCCCTGGCCGCCGAACGCTACGGTCTCACGGCGCTCGCCGACGACATCGGCGACCGCAAGGACGCCGACACCCGGTTCGTGCTCGTCTCCACCAAACGCGAACTGCCCGAACCCACCGGGGCGGATAAGACGACGCTCGTCGCCGCGCTCGCCTCGGACCGGGCCGGTGCGCTGCTGGAGCTGCTGGAGCAGTTCTCCACCCGCGGGGTCAACCTCTCACGCATTGAATCCCGGCCCACCGGCGACGGGCTGGGCCTCTACCAGTTCTCCATCGACGCGCAGGGGCATGTGGCCGAACCGCGGATGGCCGAGGCGCTGGCCGGCGTGCACCGGATCGCCCGCCGTCTGCAGTTCCTCGGCTCCTACCCCTCGGCTGATGGGGAGAAGGTCGTCGTCGACCCGGATATGACCGCCCAGGCCTTCACCGCCGCCCACGAGTGGCTTGCGGCGATCCGGGGCTGAGATGACGCTGGGGGTCGGCTCCGAGACCGGGCGGCTGCGGGAGGTCATCGTGCACCGGCCCGGCATCGAGCTGGAGCGGCTGACCCCGAGCAATATGGGCGAACTGCTCTTCGACGACGTGCCCTTCGCCGAAGTAGCCCGCAGCGAACACGACGGCTTCATCACAGCCCTGCGCGAGGCCGGAGTCACCGTCCACCTCTTCAGCGACCTGCTCGCCGAAACCCTCACAGTGCCCGAGGCGAAGACCGCCGTGCTTGAGGCGGTCGTCGACGAGCGTGCCTGCGGCCCAGTCGCGGCCGCACCGCTTTCTTAGATGCTCGCGGCCATGGATGCCACCGGGCTCACCGCGGTGCTCATCGGCGGGATCACCAAACGCGAGGTGGTCGACCGCGTTGCAGTGCCCGGCTCGCTGTGGCTGGCCGACCTGGATGACGGTGACTTCGTGCTGCCGCCGCTGCCCAACCACCTCTACAGCCGCGACGCCTCTGCCTGGATCTACGGTGGGGTGGCGATCAACTCGATGCGCAAGCGCGCCCGCAAACGCGAGACCATCAGCTACGAGGCCGTCTACCGCTGGCATCCCCGCTTCGCAGCCGCCGGCTTCGCCCACTGGAGTGCCGGCGGCGAATCCGGGATCGCAACCACCGAAGGCGGCGACATCTTCGTCCTCGGCAACGGCGCGGTCATGATCGGGATGAGCGAGCGCACCACCCCAGCCGGGGTCGAACGGCTCACCCGCACCCTCATGACCGCAGGAGCGGCTGAACGGGTGCTGGCGCTGCGGATGCCTGAGCGGCGGTCGTTCATGCACCTTGACACCGTCATGACTATGGTCGATGAGCGGACCTTCCTCTGCTACGGCGGCCTCGACCCGCTGCCGTCCTACCTCATCACCCCCGGCAGCCAGTCAGGCGAGCTGTCGATCACCGACTATCCGGCCGCGCAGATGCACTCAGCGATGGCCGAGGCGCTCGGCCGCGAGAGGATGCGCGTCCTCGTCCCCGACCAGGACCCCTACGCTGCTGAACGCGAGCAGTGGCACGACGGCCTCAATGTGCTTGCCGTCGCTCCTGGTGCGGTCATCGCCTACGCCCGCAACACCGGTGCCAACACGCTGCTGGCCGAGCACGGCATCGATGTCATCCCGATCGCCGGCACCGAACTCGGCCGCGGCCGCGGCGGGCCGCGCTGCATGAGCTGCCCGATCTTCCGCGACCCCCCTGACCAGTACCGACACTCCCAGCCCGCCGTCTGAGATCCCCGCGACCGGCACCTCGGGCACCGCAGATGCATCCGAAACGACTCAGATCACCGGTGCCTGCACACCTGTCATCACCAAACTCCGCCGGGTCGTTGTCTCAGGCGGGCACTTCGTCAATACTGAAACTGACCGAGTCGGGCGCGATCAGCGCTCCGGCGCGACAGAAACGGAGCAACCCATGGGATTCGGAGTCGGAGTCTTCCTCATCCTCATCGGCGCGATCCTGGCCTTCGCCGTCCGAGACGCCTGGAGCGTCATGGACCTGACGATGGTCGGCTACATCTGCATCGGCGTCGGAGTTCTCGCGCTGCTGCTGGCCTTCATCACCATGGCCAACCGGCGCCGCCAGCTCTAGGCCGCGTCACCAGCACCACAGACACTGAGGGGTCTGCCCACCTGGGCGGGCCCCTCAGTCGCGTCGCGGCACCCGCCCGGCAGCCGCACCCGAGCGGCGCAGCCCCTGCACACCCTCGATCCCGAGCATCCGGTGCATCCGCGACAGACTGTACGTCCGCTCCCGAGCCAGATTCCGCATCGCATGCCGGGTGTACGGCGGGCGGCGCTTCTTCCGGCGCGCCTTGCGCTCCGCGAACCACGCCTTGACAAGCGCAAGGTCGGCGGCGATCGTGTCGAGTTCGAGCGAGGGGTGGCCGAACCGCCCGAGGTAGGTGTTGAGCGCTTCGTGCACGACATAGGGCTGCGGGTCGCCGATGTTCATCGGCCCGTAGGCCTCCGGCTTCGTCAGCGCGGCATCGACGGCTGCGGTGAGCGTGTCGATGTGCGTCATCGTCATCGTGTGCCGCCCGCCTGCCGGCAGCTTGAGCACACCGCCGTCGGCCATCCGCTCCAGGATCGGCCACAGCGTCGTATCGTCTGGCCCGTACACGGCGTTCGGGCGCAGCACGAGCGCTTCGGGCCGCACCCGGGCGATGACCCGTTCGGCCTCGGCGAGGATGCGCTCATAGGCGCACAGGTACCGGTCCGGGTCGACCGGCCCGCCCTCCTCGTACAGGTAGCGGTGCGCATCGGCCGGCGCGTAGACGGCCGTGCTGGACAGGCAGATCATCCGCGGCTTGGGGAACGCGTCGAGCACATGGCGGGTGCCGGTGACGTTGACGGCCTGCAGCTCGTCCTCGCGCGCCCAGTCGTCGTCGATGACCGCAGCGTGGACGACGGCATCGGTGAAGCGCAGCCGGCCCCGCAGCTGCTGGGGAATCTCCTCGCGGATGTCCCACTCGTGGTGCTCGACCCCGCTGATCTGCGGGTCGGCCAGCCCGACGCTCGTGACCCTGCGACCGGATTCGGCCAGCCTGCGGGCGATCGCTTGACCGACGTAACCGGCAGCACCCGTGACGACGACTCTCACTTCGACTCCTCTCCTTGCGATCAGGCTAATGCGCCCGCCCGCGGCCTGCCGTCATTGCCCGCGCCGTGTCTGCTGTGACTCCCCTGAGCACCCCGTTCCCGAGGTGGTTCTCCCGTTCCCGAGGCGGTGGTCGCCGCTTGCAGACGGTGTGCCCGAACCGGCACATCGCTGTGACCGCACGGCCGGTGCCCGTCCATAGCCTGGAGGCATGAGCAGCACACCGCACCTTGATCTCCGGCCACTTCGACTCCGGATCGTTGCGGCGCTGCTCTGCCTGCTGCTCACCGGCGGTGCGCTGAGCGCGTGCACGCAGCCGGCGAAACCACTGCCGGAATCGACCTACGACGAGCTCGTCACGGAGATCGAGGGTCTGGCCGGCGTCACCGCGGTGACGCGTTCGGGCACCGACGTCACCGTCACCGTCGACGCAGACACCGATCCCGATGCCCTCGACGACACCGCGAAAGCCCTCCTCGCACGCGTCAACGACTACCGCTACCCGCAGGGACCACCGGAGGTGAGCGTGGAGTCCGGCCGGTTCACCGGCACCGTCGGGCACGTCGTCCACGATGTCACCACCAGCATTCCGCAGCCGGGACCGCTCAACCTCTCCCAGCTGCCGTTCCTCACCAGCCTGCCCGATGTCACGGGCGGGGAGATCGGCGAGAACATGAACGCCAGCGTCACGCTCGCCTTCGGAACCGATATGCGCAGCTGGCTCACCGACGCTGCCGCCGGTGAGCGCCAGCTCCTCCTCGGCGTGCGCCGAGCCGCGGCAGCAGACGAGGTCGAGCTCGTCGAACACGGCCCAGGCACCTCCGGCGGGGACGGAGACGACTGGGAGCCGAGCGTCACCGCCCGTGTCGACATGTCCGAACCAGGCGTCCAGGACGCCATCACCCGGTTCTACGACACCGCAGAGCAGGCCGGCAGCCTGCCCTTCACCGTCCAGTGGACGCACTCCCTCGAACGTCCCGATGCGACTGTGCTCGTCGAACACGATGCCGACATCCCAGACGTCCTCGACGTCTTCGCCGCCGAATACGGGGCCGGTGAGCTCTCTGACCTCACGGCGGGATCTGCTGAGGGGCTGCGCGTGGAGTTCGGCGACGGGCGGGCGGACGCTGACGCCTACTTCCAGGCCCGGGACCTGCTGGCCGAGCGCGGCATCACCGTCGAGCACATCGCCCTCAACCGGCAGTCGATGGACGTCGTGACCCGCTCCAGCACCGAGCTGCGCGAGCTTGCCGACCTGCTCAGCGGCAGCACGTGGCCGCTGCCCGGCGACGTGGAGCTCAGCGTCAGCAACACCGCCTACCCGGACGACAGCTCGAGGTTTCCGGCCGCAGAGTGGCCGGCCCATGCCGACCTGCTGACCGCCCTGTGGGATGCCGGTTTCACCTCAGTGCGCATGTCGAACTACGTCGGCGGCACGGGCGCTGACTTCCGGATCGATCTCCACCAGACCGACAGCCAGGACCTCACGAGTGCGGTCAGCCAGGATGGGCTCATCGAGGTGCTGCGTGACACCGGCTGGGACGGCAGGGCGCTCATCACTCTGTCGACCGGCGGTCACCCCACCTTCACCGCGACCGAGCGCGGGAAGGCCAGAGGTGCCCGCATGTCCCTGCACGGAGTCGACCCGAAGCCCACCGGCTGGGCGAAGCGGTTCCTCGACCGCTTCGACGCCACCGCCGGCTGACCCGGTTCGCGACCAAGCTCAGCAGTCCGTCCCGCGACCTGGATCAGGTGCCGTCCGTGCGGTGCTGCCACTGCGGCTGGCGCTTCGTCAGGAATGCATCGATGCCCTCCTGCGCATCGGGCATGACGGCATTGGCGGCCATCGTCTCTGACATCTGCGCGTACGCGCCCGGCGTATCGAGGTGAATCTGCTGGTAGAACGCCTCCTTGCCGATCGCCACGGTCGCAGCCGAGGCCTCGGCGACCTTCTGCGCCACTTCCGAGGCGGCAGCGGCGAGCTCGTCATCAGCCACGACATGGGAGACGAGCCCGAACCCCATCGCCTCCTCGGAGGTGAGCAGGTCACCGGTCATGAGCATCCGCATCGCCGTCTTGCGCGGCACCGCACGCGAGAGCGCAACCATCGGCGTCGAGCAGAACAGCCCGATGCGCACACCCGGGGTGCCGAACCGGGCTGATTCGGCAGCGACTGCGAGATCGCAGGTGGCCACCAGCTGGCAGCCGGCCGCCGTGGCAACACCCTGGACAGCGGCGATGACCGGCTGCGGGATCGACTGGATGAGCAGCATGAGCTGCGAGCAGCGCTCGAAGATCTCCTGCTGCCGGGCATGGTCGGCCCCGCGGATCTCCTTGAGATCGTGGCCGGAGCAGAACACGTGCCCGGCAGTCGAGAGCACAACAGCGTGCACATCGGTGCGCTCGCCGATCTCGGTGAGCGCGTCGATGAGCGCACTCATGACCGGCATCGACAGGGCGTTGCGGGTCTGGGCGGCATCGATCATGACGAGGGCGACCGCGCCCTCGACGGTGACAGTGACAGGTGCATCAGTGGTGGCCGGTCCCGAGGCGGTGGTGGCAGATTCGTTCGTCATGGCACCAGTGTGACACCCGCCACGGACGCCTGCGCTTGTGGCGCTCTGGCGTCTGGTCAAAGATGCGGTTCTGCATCCGAAGGTATGGTCGATATGGCTGATTTGACCGTTTTGGGCGATAATATAGGCATGAGCAATACCAAGAACCGGGGTGCGCGAGACGAGCATGTCGTCGAACCTCCTGAGGATCTCCACGACATGCTCGAATTGGCGCGCTTCCTGGAGAATCAGCCTGCTCCAGCTGTGCTTCTGGGTCCGGACGGTGAACAGATCCCGTTGCCACTCCCTGCGTACGAGGTGCTCCGCAGGGTCGTGAGCGCGATGGAACGAGGAGCATCCGTCAGTATTGAGCCGATCGACAAGCAGCTGACAACACAGCAGGCCGCCGATCTGCTAGGCGTAAGCCGGAATACCTTGGTTCGTCTACTGGAAGAGCATGAGTTGCCGTTCGAGCGATTCGGACAGTCGCGGCACCGTAGGCTTCGGTTGCACGATGTTCTGGCGTATCGGGAACGCAAGCGCGCGGAACGCCGCAGCCGGCTGGACGAGCTGACTCGGCAAGCCGAAGAGGACGGTCTATACGATGTCGAGCCCGCGGCCTATCGGGAGGCGCTGGCTGAGGCACGGAAGTCGTGACTGACGTCGCGCTTCACAGTCGTCCTTGACGCATGCGTGTTGGTGCCGATTGCGCCGTGTGACACCTTGCTGCGTATCGCTGATGCGGGGACCTTTCGTCCCTTGTGGTCGGCCAAGGTTGTCGACGAGGCGCTAAAGGCGTTAGCGCGAACTCACCCAGAGGTGGACGAGAGTAGATTCCTCAGCCGATTTCGTTCGATGGACTATGCGTTCAAGGACGCCCTCGTCGAAGGATGGGAGCCCATTGAGCGAGCTGTCGAGTTACCCGACCCTGATGACCGGCACGTAGTCGCGGCTGCCCTCCGCGGTCGCGCTGATGCAATCATCACCGAGAACACCAAGGACTTCCCTGAAAGGGTTCTAGAACCTCTCGGGTTGGAAGCGACTCGGCTCGATGACTTCTTGCTGGACCAACTTGACCTGAGTCCGGGTGCGATCTGCCGAGTCGTGAAAGACCAAGCGGCTGCAATGAGGCGGCCGCCGGTCACCGTGGAGACCTTGCTCGCGAAGCTGTCGCGAAGTGGTGCGCCCCGTTTTGCCCGTGCTGTGTCAGATGTGCTGGCGGGTCAGACCAACTCCGACTGACTGTCCGATGGTCCCGACATTTTGCGCATGTGGGCCCGTCGGAAACCGATCTGCTGTGGCCTGAAGGGCGGTGCCCGTTGAGCTGATCGGGCCTTTGGCGAGCGCCTCACTCGTGCGACCACCGGCGTTGAGATGGGACTTTCGCAGCCTTCCTCACGGGTGGCGTATGCGCATCAAACCTCTCGAAAACCAGGGTTGAGTGGAATAGACTCAAGTTTGACGGTGTTGTGCTGATCAGAAGATTCACATTCATGCTGATCCGCGTCGGTATGCCGGCGCCGAAAGGAACTCCTATGGAAGCCAAGTTCACCACCAAATCGCAGGAGGTGCTCTCCGCAGCGGTCAAGGATGCCGTCACCCGCGGCAACTCGCAGGTCGAGCCGGCTCACCTGCTTACGGCACTGCTCAGCCAGCCTGAGAGCATCGCCGCCGCCTTGCTCGAGCACATGGGCGCCGACCCGGCCGCCATTCGGGCAGAGGCTGAGCGGACCGTCGCCGGTCTGCCGTCGGCCTCGGGCTCGTCGGTCTCCCAGCCCCAGCTGTCCCGTCAGGCACTGCAGCTCATCAACAACGCCGAACAGGAGATGCAGGCCCTCGGCGATCAATTCGTCTCCACTGAGCACCTGCTCATCGCCGCAGCCGCTGACACCGGCGAGGTCGGCCGGCTGCTGACCAGCCAGTCCGTCACGCGCGACGGCCTGCTCGCCGCCCTGCCCGAGGTGCGCGGCGGCAGAAAGGTCACCAGCGAGAACCCCGAGGACACCTTCCAGTCCCTGGAGAAGTTCGGCGTCGACCTCACCGCCCAGGCTCGCGAGGGCAAACTCGATCCGGTCATCGGCCGTGACTCGGAGATCCGCCGGGTCGTGCAGGTGCTCTCGCGCCGCACAAAGAACAACCCGGTGCTCATCGGCGAACCCGGCGTCGGCAAGACCGCCGTCGTCGAAGGCCTCGCCCAGCGCATCGTCGCCGGTGACGTGCCCGAATCGCTGCGCAACAAGAGCCTCATCAGCCTCGACCTCTCCGCGATGGTCGCAGGCGCGAAGTACCGCGGTGAGTTCGAGGAGCGCCTCAAGGCCGTGCTCGAGGAGATCAAGTCCTCCGACGGCCAGGTCATCACCTTCATCGACGAGCTGCACACGCTTGTGGGTGCCGGTGCCTCCGGTGACTCCTCGATGGACGCCGGCAACATGCTCAAACCGATGCTCGCCCGCGGTGAGCTGCGCATGGTCGGTGCCACCACGCTTGATGAGTACCGCGAGAACATCGAAAAGGATCCCGCGCTCGAACGCCGCTTCCAGCAGGTGTTCGTCGGCGAGCCGAGTGTCGAGGACACCATCGCGATCCTGCGCGGGCTCAAGGAGCGCTACGAAGCCCACCACAAGGTCACGATCGCCGACTCCGCACTCGTGGCCGCGGCCAGCCTGTCGAACCGCTACATCGCCGACCGTCAGCTGCCGGACAAGGCCATCGACCTCGTCGATGAGGCCGCCAGCCGGCTGCGCATGGAGATCGACTCCGCTCCCGTCGAGATCGACGAGCTCTCCCGCGCCGTCGACCGGCTGAAGATGGAGGAGATGGCCCTGGCCAAGGAATCCGATCCGGCCTCGGTCGAGCGGCTGGCCGCCCTGCGCGAGGACCTGGCTGACAAGCAGGAGGAGCTCGCCGGTCTCAACGCCGCATGGGAGAAACAGCGCGCGGACATCAACCGCGTCGGCGAGCTGCGCGAGAAGCTCGACGAGCTGCGCTCGCAGGCCGAGATTGCCCGCCGCGACGTCGACCTGGAGAAGGCCTCGCGCCTGCTCTACGGCGAGATCCCGGCCGTGGAGAAGCAGATCGCCGAAGCCGAGGCGGCTGAGTCCAGGGCCGGTGCGCAGACGATGGTCGGCGACCAGGTCACTGAGAACGACATCGCCGAGGTCGTCGCAGCCTGGACCGGCATTCCCGCCGGCCGGCTACTCGAAGGCGAGCGCGAGAAGCTCCTGCATGCTGAGGAGTACATCGGCCGCCGGCTCATCGGCCAGCAGTCTGCCGTGCGCTCGGTCGCCGATGCGATCCGCCGTTCGCGCGCCGGGGTCTCGGACCCGAACCGCCCGACCGGTTCGTTCCTGTTCCTCGGTCCGACCGGTGTGGGCAAGACCGAGCTGGCGAAGGCGCTTGCCGACTTCCTCTTCGATGACGAGCGCGCGCTCGTGCGCATCGATATGAGTGAGTACGGCGAGAAGCACTCGGTCTCCCGTCTCGTCGGTGCGCCTCCCGGATACGTCGGTTACGAATCTGGTGGTCAGCTGACCGAGGCGGTGCGCCGCCGCCCGTATTCGGTGGTGCTGCTTGATGAGGTGGAGAAGGCCCACGCGGATGTCTTCGACATCCTGCTCCAGGTCCTCGACGACGGTCGCCTGACCGACGGCCAGGGCCGGACCGTGGACTTCCGCAACACGATCCTCATCCTCACCTCGAACCTGGGCTCGCAGTTCCTGGTCGACCAGACGCTCGACGTCGAACAGCAGCACAAACAGGTGATGGGTGTGGTGCATTCGGCGTTCAAGCCCGAGTTCCTCAACCGGCTCGATGACATCGTCATCTTCGATGCCCTCAGCCAGGACGAGCTCGCCCGGATCGTCGACCTGCAGATCGCTGCCATGCAGGCCCGGCTCACCGAGCGCCGGATCAACCTGGAGATCACTCCGGCGGCCGCCGAGTGGCTCGCCCGGGAGGGTTACGACCCGGCCTACGGCGCTCGCCCGCTGCGCCGGCTCGTGCAGCGCGAGATCGGCGACCGGCTGGCCCGCGAGATCCTCGCCGGTGCTGTGCGCGACGGCGACACCGTGCGCGTCGATCGCCCGGACACCAGCGCCGAGGCGGGCGCTGGGGAGGGTCTGACCCTCACCTCTGTCACGGGAGGCGAGGCTGACGATGACGGGGATGATCCCGAGATCATCGATGGCGAGGTCATCGACTGACCCTCGGCAGAGCAAGCGGCGGGCTGGTGAGAACCAGCCCGCCGCTTCTTCGTCTGTGTCTAGGCGCTGCGCCGCTGCCAGATGACGAAGAGAACCATCGCTGCGATGACGGCCCCAACCCCGGAGAGGAAGAGGATGATTTCGATCGGCCGGATGTCCCCGCCGAGTGCGTGCTCATCGACGTAGACGCCGTAGTTGTACATGCTGACGGCCCAGGTGATGAGCAGGCCCACGCCGAGGGCGGCGAGACCGGCACTGGACCAGGGGAGGAGACGGTGCGACTGCGTGTGCATGCGGGAGCCTTTCGGGGATCGGTCACCGGCCGCAGCGGCCGGTGCGCGGTTTCCCGTCAGGCTAGCGAGGCCGGCTGAGGGTCAGCTCAGAGCGCGTAGTCGACGACGACCGGGGCGTGGTCGGATGCTCCCTTGCCCTTGCGCTCCTCGCGATCGATGAACGCACCGGTCGCTGCCTCGGCGAGGGTCGCGGAGGCGAGCTGGAAGTCGATGCGCATGCCCTCCTTCTTGGGGAAGCGCAGCTTCTGGTAGTCCCAGTACGTGTACACACCGGGGCCGGGAGTGAACGGGCGGGCGACATCGGTCAGGCCGGCGTCGAGGAGTGCCTGAAAGGCGTCGCGCTCAGGCTGGGAGACGTGCGTGCAGCCGGCGAAGGCCTCCATGTCCCACACGTCCTCATCGTGCGGGGCGACATTGAAGTCACCGCAGAGCACGAGCTTGGCCTTAGGGTCTTCGGCTAGCTGCGCGGAGACGTCCTGGCGCAGCGCCGACAGCCACCGCAGCTTGTAGTCATAGTGCGGGTGATCGAGCTCGCGGCCGTTGGGCACATACAGCGAATGCACGCGCACCCCGCCGCAGTCGGCGTTGATGGCGCGGGCCTCCACGGCGTCGTCATCGCCGAAGCCGGGCACGTTCTCGAAGCCGAGCTGCACATCGGCAAGCCCCACCCGGGAGGCGATCGCCACCCCGTTCCACTGGTTCAGCCCGTGATAGGCGACTTCGTACCCGCGCTCCTCGAAGACCGCGACAGGCATCTGCGCGTCCTTGCACTTGAGTTCCTGGATGGCGAGCACATCGGCATCCGAGCGCTCCAGCCATGCACCGATGCGTTCGGCGCGGGCCCTGACAGAGTTCACGTTCCACGTAGCGATTCGCACGCCCCCACTCTAACCGAGGACACAGCCGCTGCCGCCTCCCCGGGCCCGCACCTCGTCAGCGGACCGAGGTGAGCGCCCGCAATGCAGACGACGGCCGACCCCTGCGGAGCTGGAACAGGACGTTCCGGCGGCTGCGCGGCAGTCGAGCGGGGCATTGCCGTCTCCCTCAACCGGATGAAGAAGATCGGAGCCGATCCCATCACCCGCATTGTCATGGCCGAATCTGGTGCTCTCAATGCCCGACGAACCCGGTCGTTGAGAGCTGCTTCACAAGCATCCGCAATATAGATACACTATTCCACGTAATGGAATCTATAGTGCAGGTATGCCCGCTCGCAGCATCCCCCTGCATCCCCGGCATGGAGGAATGACGATGACTGACAATAATCAGACGACCGCATCGAACACAGTGACCCGCGCTGGTCTGCAGGTCGCCGCTGAGCTGGCTGACTTCACCGAACGCGAGGCGCTGCCGGCGGCCGGCATCAAGGCCGACGCGTTCTGGAGCGGAGTCGCTGAGCTGCTGGCCGACCTCACCCCGCGCAACCGCGAGCTGCTGGACATCCGCGAGCAGCTGCAGCACAAGATCGACGACTACCACCGCAAAAACCCCGGCGCCCCGGATGCCAAGGAGTACCGGGCGTTCCTCGAGGAGATCGGCTACCTCGTCCCCGCACCGGAGAACGTCACGGTCACCACCGAGAACGTCGACCCGGAGATCACCGACCAGGCCGGCCCGCAGCTCGTCGTGCCGGTCTCCAACGCCCGCTTCGCCATCAACGCCGCCAATGCCCGCTGGGGTTCGCTCTACGACGCCTACTACGGCACCGACGCCATCGACCAGAGCGGTGAGCTGGCACCGGGCAGCGGCTACAACCCGACCCGCGGCGCCGCCGTCATCGCCAAGGGCCGCGAACTGCTCGACCAGGCCGCAGCACTCACCGAGGGCTCGCACGCCGACGCCACCGGCTACCGGATCGCCGATGGCCAGCTGCACGTGACACTCAACGGCGGCAGTGAGGCCACGCTCGCCAAGCCCGAGGTGTTCGCCGGCTTCGCTGGTGACCCGGACTCGCCGACGAACGTCCTGCTGCTGCACAACGGCCTGCACATCGACATCGTCTTCGACCCCACCGGCACGATCGGAAAGACCGACGCCGCCGGCATCGAAGACATCGTCGTCGAATCCGCCGTCACCACCATCATCGACCTCGAAGACTCCGTCGCCGCCGTCGATGCCGAGGACAAGACGCACTGCTACCGCAACTGGCGCGGCCTGGCCACCGGCACCCTGTCCCAAGAGGTGACGAAGAACGGCCGCACCTTCACCCGCTCGCTCAACCCCGACCGCACCTATGTCGCCCCCAATGGCAGCGGCGAGATCTCCCTGCCGGGCCGGTCGGTGCTGTTCGTGCGCAACGTCGGCCACCTCATGACCACCGACGCCGTGCTCGGCGCCGACGGCAAGGAGGTCCCCGAGGGCATCCTCGACGCCATCATGACCGCGCTCGCCGCCGCACCGGCCCTGCGAGCAGGAACCGGCAACTCGCGTGCTGGCTCGATGTACATCGTCAAGCCGAAGATGCACGGGCCCGACGAAGTCGCCTTCGCCGTCGAGCTCTTCGCCCGCGTCGAGCAGCTCCTTGACCTGCCTGCGCGCACGCTCAAGATCGGCATCATGGACGAGGAGCGCCGCACGAGCGCCAACCTCGCCGCCGCGATCGCCCAGGCAGCCGACCGCGTCGTATTCATCAACACCGGCTTCCTCGACCGCACCGGCGATGAGATCCACACCTCGATGCAGGCCGGGCCGGTCGTGCGCAAGGCCGAGATGAAGTCCCAGAGCTTCCTCAAGGCCTACGAGGATGCCAATGTCGATATCGGCCTGGCCGCCGGCTTCCGCGGCCACGCCCAGATCGGCAAGGGCATGTGGGCGATGCCCGACCTCATGCACGACATGCTTAAGCAGAAGATCGGCCACGTGAAGGCCGGCGCGACCGCCGCCTGGGTGCCCTCGCCGACCGCCGCCACCCTGCACGCGCTGCACTACCACCAGGCAGACGCCTTCGAGATCCAGAGCGAGATCGCCACCCGTGAACCCGCCGGGCTCGACCCGCTGCTCGTGCTGCCGCTGGGCGACCCGGCCTCGCTGAGCGACGAGGAGCGCCAGACCGAGGTCGATGAGAACGTCCAGTCGATCCTCGGCTACGTGGTGCGCTGGGTCGACCAGGGTGTCGGCTGCTCGAAGGTGCCCGACATCCACGACGTCGCTCTCATGGAGGACCGCGCCACCCTGCGCATCTCCAGCCAGCTGCTGGCCAACTGGCTCGCCCATGACGTCATCAGCCTCGACCAGGTTGACGAGAGCCTCAACCGCCTAGCCGCCGTGGTCGATGAGCAGAACGCCGGCGATCCGAACTACGAGCCGCTCGTCACCGACGGCAAGGGCAGCGGCATCGCCTTCGAAGCCGCCCGCTCGCTCATCGTCGACGGCGCCAGCCAGCCCAGCGGCTACACCGAGCCGATCCTGCACCGCGCCCGCCGGGCCAAGAAGGCCGAGCAGCGCGCCTGAGCGGCAGCCGTCTGATCCCGCCCTGCAGATGACAGGGCGGGATCAGCCGTGTGCGCTTATGCTGTGGCCATGGCATCGACACCCAGCCTGAGTTCCGTGCCCGCTGCCCCCGCGCCCGAGGCGCCGGTCGCCCTCATCACGGGTGCCACCAGCGGCATCGGGCTGGCGATCGCCCATGAGCTCGCCGCCGACGGCTACCGGCTCATCCTCGTCGCCCGCGACCTCGAGCGCCTCGACGCCACAGCCGTCAGGCTCATGCACCGCTACCGGATCGTCTGCGAGGTGCTCAGCTGCGATCTCAGCCGGACTGAGGGCGACGGGACGATCGGCGGGATCCGGCAGGTCACCGACCTCATCGACTCCCGCCGCGTCGACGTCGTCGTCAACAGCGCCGGCTACGGACTGCGCTCTTCGGTGCTGAGAACCGACCCGGCGGAGCTCGCGAAGCTCGACACCGTGCTCATCCGCGCCGTTGAGGACATCTCCTGGCATGCAGCCCATGCGATGCGCGCCCGCGGCCGCGGTGGCATCGTCAACATCGCCTCGATGGCCGCGGTCACGACGATGGGCACCTACGCCGGAGCGAAGTCGCATGTGCTCATCTTCACCGAAAGCCTCGCCGCCGCACTCGCCGGCACCGGCGTGACCGCCACCGCGGTGCTGCCCGGGTTCGTGCGCACCGAGTTCCACGACCGCATGGACGTCGACATGTCGCATCTGCCGGCCGCAGCCTGGGTCGACGCCTCGACCGTCGCCCGGCAGGGGCTGCGCGATGCCCGCGCAGGCAGGGTCGTCTCCGTGCCCGGCCTGCAGTACAAGCTCGCCTACGCCGCAGCCCAGGTGCTGCCCAGACCCCTCATCCGGTTCGCCAGCAACGGCTTCCGCTTCACCCGGCAGCCACGCCGCTGAACTCCCGAGGCCGCCCGCGCAGTGAAGACAAGGTGCCTTTGGGGAATCGGCAGCCGGGCACAGCGAGCGGCACGCCTCGCCACGAGCAGCCCCTTCCGCCTATCAGCCGCTTCGCATATGCAAAGCCAAACATGCAATATAAACGCAGGTAAGAGGCCGATTTCCGGACTCGGGTGGCGCGTGTGACCGGTGAGATTTTCTTCGCAGGACAAGTTCACAAATCAACTAATCCATGGTTAAATGGTGATAATTCGACCCGGTGGGGATCGGGCGAATGACGGACGTATGGGGATGCGTCCGGGTACTCGAGGGGAGTGCTGCAAAGGCCCCGGGAAGACGCGTGACGCGCCCCGGGGTCTTTGTGTTTCTCCAGGCAGGACCTCTTCAGCTGGCACTCGGCTTCGTCCACGTAGACTGAGCGCATGTCAGAAACTGCGAAATCCCAGCTGCTGCAGCTCATCGACGAACTCGCCGTCGTGCGCGGAAAGGTCACGCTGTCCTCCGGCAAGGAGGCCGACTACTACCTCGACCTGCGCCGGGTCACCCTCGACCACCGCAGCGCCCCGCTCATCGGCGACGTCATGCTCGACCTGCTGGAATCCACCGGCTACCTCGACGAGGTCGAGGCGATCGGCGGCCTGACGATGGGCGCCGACCCGGTCGGCACCGCGATCATGCACCGCTCCGTCGTCCGCGGCACCCCCAAGGACACCTTCGTCGTGCGCAAGGCCGCCAAGGAACACGGCATGGGCCGCCGCGTCGAAGGTCCCGATGTGGCCGGCCGCAAGGTCATCGCCGTCGAGGACACCTCGACGACCGGCGGCTCCGTGCTCACCGCTGTCGAGGCGCTGCGCGAAGCCGGTGCTGAGGTCATCGCCGTCGCCGTCGTGATGGACCGCAACACCGGTGCCAAGGAGCGCGTCGAGGCCGCAGGCCTGCCGTACCTCATCGCGCTGAGCACCAGCGACCTCGGTCTCGACTGAGCGTCACGATCCCAACCGGACCGGCACCTCGGGCCCGGTGCCGCCACCGCTGGGATTGGACGGCAGCTGACACCGCACGCAACACTAGACCCGGCGCCGCACGCGGCGCGCACCCCCGTCAATCGAAGGACCACCCGTGCTCGAACTCACCGGCATCACGCTCAAGTCCGGCCGCAAGACGTGGCTGAAGGACGTATCGCTGACCGCCCGCCCGCGCCGCCTGACCGGCATCGTCGGCCAGCGCGGCTCCGGCAAGACCGAACTCGTCCGCGTCATCATGGGCCTCATCACCCCCGATGATGGCACCGTCGAACTCGAAGGCCACGAACTGGGCTTCGGCGACCGGCAGAACTTCGGCTATCTGCCCGCCGAACGCGGCGGCTACCCGGGGATGAAGGTCCTCGAGCAGATCGTCTACCTCGCCCGCCTGCACGGCATGACGATGGGGGCAGCCGAGCGCAACGCCGTCATTCTGCTCTCGCGCCTCGACCTGTCCGACCGCGCCTACGCGCCGCTGTCGCACCTGTCGGGCACCGAGGTCGCCCGTGCTGAGATCGCCGCCGTGCTCGCTGCCGACCCGGACGTCGTCGTGCTCGACGACCCGTTTGACGGTCTCGATGCCGCGAGCACCGAGAAGGTCTTCAGCCTGCTGCGCGACCACGCCGACTCCGGCGTCCCGGTCATCTTCACCTCCGATTCCTATGAGCTGACCGAATCGGTCGCTGATGACGTCATCGCCCTCGACCGCGGCACAGTCGTCGGGAAGGGTGCACTGGCCACGCTGCGCCGGGACGCGAACCAGTACGCCGTCCGCTACGAGAGCGCTGCCGCCGCCGAGGCGGGACGCACCAGCCTGGCCGCTCACCCTGGCATCGATGTCGCAGACGATGAGGAGACCGGCGCAGCTGACCGCGAGCTGGTGGTCTTCTCCGCATCCGATCCGCAGGGGGCCTTCGCTGCCGTGGCTGAGACGAGCGGCGTGACAGAATATGGTGCGCACAACGCGAGCCTGGCCGAGCTGCTGAAGGAGAGGATCTGAGTGAACGACAAGAACAAGAAGGACCTCACCGACCCGGTCGACCCCACTGACCCAGCTGAGGCCAGCGCCCCGGTCGACCCGGCCGACCCGACGGCTCCCGGCGCCGATGACGACCTCGTCATCCTCGATGAGGACACCGAACCCGGCGAAGCCGATGCCCTCGCCGAGGACGCAGACGCTGAGGCTGACGCTGAGACAGACGTCGATTCCGAGGACGAGATCCCGGTCGAGACGATCGACTCCGATGACGATCTGCTCACCGATGCCGATGTGCCCTATGAGCTGCGCGAAGACCGCCCGGATCCCGGCAGCGAACCCAAGACCGGGCTCGTGTCTGAGTTCCGCGACCTCACCGGCCGGCAGGCCGCCTGGCTCGTGTCCAACCGCGAGACCGTGTCCGTGTCCCGCTCGCCGCTGTTCTACGTCACCAGCCTGATCCTCGGCCTGGCCGTCATCGCCGCGATCATCATCGGCGCGCAGAACGCCAGCCCGGAAGGCTCCACCGGCGACTCGACTCTGGCCACCGTCGGCCTCGGCGAACAGGCCGCAGCTGCCGAACAGCAGCTGGGCCTGAAAATCAAGGACGTCGACTCCGTGGAGAAGGCCCAGGAGCTCGTGCGCACCGGCGAAGCCGATGCCGCACTCCTCGTCGACCCCTCGGGCATGGGCCAGCAGCAGCTGGTGGCGCTGAACTCCAAGCCGACGGAGATCATGAACAAGCTGCAGCCGGAGATGCCGGTGACCTACCTGGAGGAACCACCCGTGCCGGCCGCGGCTAGCTCGGTGTTCGTCTGGGGCATGGCCCTGCTGCTGCTCGCCTCCGTGCTCACCCTCGGTGCTGCCCTGTACGCCAACGCCCGGGTCGAGAAGCGCAACCGCCTCGCCGAGGTCATCGCCGCCACCATCCCGCCCAGGGCCGCTGCCTGGGGCCGGGTCTACGGGCTGACGGTGCTCGCACTCGTCTACCTCGTCATCACCGTCGGCGTGCTCATGCTCGGCCTGTCGATCGCCTCGTTCAACTCCCTGGCGATGGCCGCACTCCCGGGCATCGGCTGGTTCTCGGCGATCTTCCTCATCGTTGTGCTGCTGTACATGTCGCTGTTCCTGTGGGCCGCCACCCCAGCCGGGCGCCGCGCCCGCCAGATCGGCTACGGCCTCATCGTGCTGCTCGCCGCCGCCGGCGCCTTCGTGCCGATGGTCTTCGCGCTCAAGGCCGACATCCTGCGGATCCTGTCCTTCATCCCGTTCACCGCCCCGGTCGCCATGCCGATGCGCTACTTCGCCGGCCAGGCCGAGTGGTGGGAGGGCCTGCTGGCCGCCGGCATCGCGCTCGTCCTTGCGCTCATGGCCTTCGGCCTCTCTTCAGGCGCCTATGAGAAGAACCTGCTGCGCGGCGCCGGACACGGCGGACGCACCGTCAAGCTGCGCAAGAAGGGCGCCGGTGCCGAGGCGGACAAGAAGTCCGCTGCCGCCGACGACTCCGCAGATGCAGACGATGCCGGCGCCGAGGCGGACGAGACTGACGACGTCGACGACGCTGACGAGTCCTCCAGCGGGTCGACGGCTGCGAAGACCGCCACGAAGTCGAAGCCTGCGGCGAAGAAGCCTGCCGCCAAGAAGTCCGGCTCCAAGAAGAAGCCGTGACCCAGCCACCGGGTGCTGAGCACCCAGCACCTGCACCAGGGGCCGATGCCGACACCACCGTCGGCGTCGGCTCCTGGGCCGGTGAGTGGCCAACCGGCGAGCACTACGACCCGGAACTGCTCGCCGAAGGCGACCGCCGCAACGTCGTCGACAAGTACCGGTACTGGAAGCTCGAGGCGATCGTCGCCGACCTCGACCGCACCCGCCACGGCTTCCACGTCGCCGTCGAGAACTGGCAGCACGACCTCAACATCGGCTCGGTCGTGCGCACCGCCAACGCCTTCAACGCCGCCGCCGTCCACATCGTCGGTCGGCGCCGCTGGAACCGCCGCGGGGCGATGGTCACCGACCGCTACCAGCACCTGCACCACCACCCCGACGCCGAGGCGCTGGCCGCCTGGTGTGCCGAGCGGAGCCTCCCGCTCATCGGCGTCGACAACTTCCCCGACTCCGTGCCCCTGGAGACCTACGAGCTGCCGGAGAAGTGCGTGTTCCTCTTCGGCCAGGAGGGCCCCGGCCTCACCGACGCCGCCCACACCGCCTGTGAGGCGGTGCTCTCGATCCAGCAGTACGGCTCGACCCGGTCGATGAACGCCGCAGCCGCCGCCGCGATCGCCATGCACGCCTGGATCCGCCGGCACGCCTTCGGCCAGCCGGTCAGCTGAGCCCCACCTGCCGTACACCTCCAGCCATGCGCCAGCGGGCATAGACTCAGATCATGCCTACCATCCTCACCGGCGCCCGCCTGTTCAACCGCGCCCCTGACGCAGACCCCGTCGACATCACCCTCGATGACGGCACCATCGCAGCCATCGCTCCCGCCGCCGAGGCGGCCCCCGCCTCGACCGCGGACGTCATCGACGCGACCGGTTACGTCGTCATGCCGAGCCTGGGGGATGTCCACGCCCACCTCGACTCGAACCGGCTGGGCCAGACGTTTAGGCCGCACACCGCCGGATCCAGCCTGCACGAGCTCATCATGAACGACCGCGCCAACTGGCGCCACGGTGAGCGCAGCGCCTACGACCAGGCCGTTTACGCCGCCAGCCGGATGGTCGCCTCCGGCGCCACCCGCATCCGCACGCACGCCCAGATCGACTCCGACTGCCAGCTCGAGCGCTTCGAAGCCCTCCACGCCGCCAAGGAGACCCTGGCCGGGATCGTCGACATGGAGATCGTCGCCTTCCCGCAGGCCGGGCTGCTGCGCGATGCCGACGCCCCGCGCTACGTCGAACAGGGGCTGGCCGCCGGAGCTGACCTCATCGGCGGGCTCGACCCGACGACGTATGACCGGGACCCGAAGACGCACCTCGACATGGTCTTCGGCTGGGCCGAGAAGTACGGCCTCGGCATCGACATCCATCTCCACGAACGCGGCACCGTCGGCGTGTTCAGCCTCGAAGAGATCATCGCCCGCACGCAGGCAGCGGGCATGCAGGGCAAGGTGACCGTCTCACACTGCTTCGTCCTCGGCAGCGTCGCCGAGCGCGAACAGCGCAGGCTGGCCGAGATGCTGGCGGCGAACCAGATCGCCGTCACCACTGTCGCCCCGGCCGGCACCGTGCTGCCGCTGGGGATGCTCGCCGAGACCGGCGTGCGGGTGGGCCTCGGTGAGGACGGCCAGCGCGACTACTGGAGCCCCTACGGTGACGGTGATGTGCTGCGCCGGGTGTGGCAGCTGGCCTTCACCAACGGCTTCCGCGCCGATGCCGACATCGAGCACTGCCTCGACGTCGCCTCCCGCGGCGGCCGCCACATCCTCGACGGTGTCCCGCACGCCCCTGCCGGTGACGTGACCTCCGACGCCGAGGCGGGATTGGCCGTCGGTGCCCCAGCCGACCTGCTGCTGGCCAAGGCCGACACCGTGACCGCTGCGATCATGGACTGCCCGGATGAGCGGTTCGTGTTCAAGGCAGGCCGGCTCATCGCCCGCAACGGGAAGCTCACCGGCTGAGGTCGCCGGCAACGATGCCGAGTGTCGAAACTGGAACAGCGATGCATGGCGAGCCCGCATGTGTCCTGATAGGTTGAGACCAGCGCTGCGAAGCTGTGGCGGTGACGATGCGTGAGAGGTGCCCCATGAAGACGCTGACAGACCGTGTGACGAAGCCGCTGGCTGTGGGCCTGATGCTTCTGCTGGGGTTCGTCCTCACCGGATGCATGGCCGTCAGCTTCGACATGGAGATCGACAAGGACCTCAAGCTCAGCGGCACCATGCAGTACACGTTCGACCGGCAGATGCTCGAAGACCAGTCCTCCCAGTACGGCAGCTACGGAACGTCGACTGACTATGAAGGCGATGTCGACGAGTCCATCCGGGAAGCAGAGGCTGAGGCGCCTGAAGGGATGACGGTGGAGAAGATCTCCACGGACACCGACCTCGGCATGAAGCTCATTCTCGACAAGGTCGACCCGAATGCGCTGACCGGCGGCACTGAGACTGGTCTTGATGGCCTGTCGATCAGCAAGGAGAACGGCGAGATCTCGTTCTCGATGCCGAACTTCATCCGCTCCTCCGATCTGGGATCCGGTGTCGGCGAATACGAGACCGCTGGTGGCGATCCCGCCAGTCTGTTCACCGAGGCCACCGTCAAGCTCACGTTCCCCGGCAAGATCATCGACGCCCCCGGTGGTCAGATCGAGGACAATGTCGTCACCTACGACCTGAAGAGCTTCGACGGCGACACCATCACCGTCAAGGCGAAGAGCTCGTCTTTCCCGTGGTGGGTCCTCTTCGTCATCGGCGGCATCCTTCTGCTGCTGCTCATCGGCGGCGGCATTCTGCTCGCCGTCCTGCTCTCGCGGAAGAAGAAGCAACAGCAGCACCAGGGCGGTCCCGCCGCTGCCGCCTCCTACGGCGTACCCGGCCAGTACGGTCATCAGAGCCAGTACGGACAGCCCAGCGCCGGCCCTTCGGCTCCCGGCCAGTACGGACACCCCGGACCGCAGAGCCAGCCTGGCCCGTATGGTCAGCCGCCTCAGCAGGGGCAGCCCGGTGGACCCGGCCGCGTGCAGCCACCGCAGGCACCCGGTTCGGCACCAGGGTCCTACGGGCAGCAGGGTGGTTCGCAACCGCAGTGGGGACAGGGGCAGCCCGGTCAGCAGTTCGGACAGCCGCCCCAGCAGGGCCCGGGACAGCCGGGCTACGGCAATCCCGGATATGGTTCAGGTCCGCAGCCACCACGACAGTGAGAGCTGAGCGCGCATGACATGCGCTGAGCATTGAGGGGTCCAGACAGCCGTCTGGGCCCCTCAGCCGTGTGCAGGGAGACCGCGCCGGCAGGCGGTCAGAGATCGATCTGCGAGATGGTGACGTTGAGGGTCTCAGCGACCTCATCGAGGATGAGACGGCCAGTCCCTTCGAGAAGGGAACCGTAAGCGTCTCGGTAGGGGCCGAGCTTCCAGGCTCCGCGTGTATGCGCGACGCGGTCTGCGAAGACAACGGCCACCTCAGCAGGACCTGCGCTGCTGAGCTCCGCCTGGCGCGAATGCCAGATGATTCCTGCACAGTTCTGTGGAGCTGCGTGAACTGCCCGGGCCACCCGGCGCGTGCACGGATAGTGCTCGGGTGAGCTGCTCGCAAGCTGAGGTCGCGTGTAGCCGAGTCGGCTCAGCTGGGAGTCCCGAAGATCGGTCAGCTCCACATCACAGGGCGGAATGAGCCGAGCGTGCAGTTTGTCGTGCAGCGATAGTTCCGACACGACTCGCGGTGTCTGCGTATGAACGTCATGGAAGCTGGTTTCGAGTAGTGCTGCAGAAAGTGATTCAGCGAGGTAGAGCGTCGGAACACGCTCCTGTGTGTCGAGTGCATCGAATGGTGCGAACCTCGTGTCTCCGAAACCAGGGTTTGGGTGGCTGTACCCGTCCTGCGTGTCGTAGACCCAATACCAGTGCCGCGTTTTCGGGATAGTGACGATAGGCAGGTCGCCAGCTTCTGCTAGACCACTGAGTTCAATAGCGGCTACCGTGCATCTCTTCGGGTCAGGACATTGTAGGTCTTGGGGAGGGAAGATGCGGGTCATGCGCTTTCCGTCGCGCGCCGGATCTCAGCCGCGTAGCGGTCCGCGGCTCGTACCGCTCGTCGAGTGTTGGTCTTCACCACTTCGGCTGGAACTTCTCCACTGAGCAGCCCGTTCGGCTGTGTGAGCCATGCCCAGAGTGACCAGCCGTCGAGGCCGGCGTCGAGGAGGGGGCGCATGAGTTCGACAATGCGAGGGTCCTCATCACCTGAGCTCGTGAGCTGAACCGTGGGAATCATGGTGGCCCCATTGAGCTCGATGGTGAACAGCTCATTGCGCTTCCGCTTCCGCGAAACCCACGTGCGAACAGAGCTCTCCAGAGAGTTGCGTGTTTCTGCCAGAGAAGCATAGGTTTCGAAGCCCTCGACGTCCATGAGGTGCTGCCGGAGGCCCGCGCTTCGTTGGACCTGCTTCTGCGATGCAAGCGAAATGAGCGCTGCGCTCTCGTCGAACATCGTCTGGCGGACGTAGGACGCGAAAGCAGCCCGAGCTTCGACTTTCTTGTGCCGACTGGCCCGGATCAGAGCGAAAGCTTGCTCCAATTCTTCCTTGCTGGCTCCTACGACCTCGAGGTGGTCGTTGACATCGCTGACGTGAAACTGGTCTGAACTGCTGATGGTCATGGCGGCCCTCCTCCACGCTATTGTAGCGATGTAGCTTGATAAGACCATGAGCTACATGTGGTGCATCGTTGCAGGAGGTATCAGTCTGCGCCCGACCGTTTCATGTGCGTGCGCGATTCGGGTGGGGCAAAACGACGGTGGTCATTCGGCGCAGCCGACTCAGGCCCTGGGCCCGGCTGCCCCGGTCCCGGCTGCGCAGGCCCTGGGTGCGGCATACCTGGCTGCCCCGGCTGTGCCGGCCCCGGATGCGCAGCTCCCGAATGAGGCTGGCCCGGCTGGTGCGCAGGACCAGACGTATATGGGGTGGGCTGACCATAGGTCCCCGGCTGAGCGTGCGGGGGCATCGGCTGATTCTGCGGCGGGCCCGCACCGGGCCCAGCTGGCGGCGGACCTGCAGCACCCACCGGCCCGGGATACCCGGGACCTGCAGGCCCCGGTCCTGCTGAACCGTACCCTTGCCCGCCGTATCCGGGTCCTCCCGGCCCTGGCATCCAGGGACCTGCTCCATAACCGGGCCCACCGTAACCGGGCCCACCGTAACCAGGCGCAGGCGGCATCGCCTGCCGCTGACGCTTCTTGCGCGCGATGACGGCGATGATGACTCCGGCCACGATGAGCAGCACGAGCACCCCGCCGACGACGAACAGGACCCACCAGGGAAACGACGAGGCCTTCGCCGTCACCGTGACGGTGTCGCCTGAGAATTGCCGCAGGTCGAACGTCACCGTCTTCCCCTTGACCTCGCCGCCGGGTGCGCTGACGACACGACCGGGGAACGTGAACGTCATCTTCGCCTGATCGAACATGAACCGGCCGGGAGCATGACTCCAGCCGGCGGACCCATAGCTGGGGCCGACGTCATCGATGAGGAGGAAGTTGGGCATGCGCAGGGTGATCTCGTCGTCCTGGTCACTGAGGTGCAGTCCGCTGAGGCCGAAGTCCTCCACCGCGGTATGGCTGGGGTCGACCGCATCGTAGGTGTAGCGCGCCCCGATGTACTGCTCATCGGCGATCTTCTCCACCGTGACACCTGCAGGCAGGGTCTGCCGTGCCCTTTCGATCGACTCATCGATCAGGGTGTCAGCGTCGCCGGTGCCTGAGCCGTAGGTGCTGGAGTCGAATGCGCTGAGGTCTTCAACGGCAGTGCGCTCGATGAGTGCGTCGACGGTGCCGGAGACCATCAGGTCCCTGCTGATGGCGAGGTCGCCGTTGATCTTCATGCAGCCGGTGAGCAGGACGGTGAGGACGAGCAGGACGACGACTGCCAGGTGGCGGGTCGCAGAAATCCGGGGCAGGGTCATCGCGGTTCCTTCAGTGGGTCATCACTGGCGGCAGCGCAGTGCACTCCTCAACCTAACCGAACTCACCGCCGGCAGCCACCGTGCCCATCGTCTGCGCAGCAACCGACCCCGAGGCGGTTCTCACCACCTCGGGGTCGGTTCAGGGGAGCGCGCGGGTCAGGCAGGGAGTCTCGGTCTGCCGCCCGCGGTCTCAGCCGGCCTGCAGGTCGGCTGCGCGGGCTTCGATGAGCCCGCCCATCTCGGCAAGCTCGGCGCTCAAGGCGTCGGCTTCGTCGAAGGTGCGCGGAATGACCGTCAGCCGCTTGGCGTAGTGGCCGATCGGGTACTCCATCGTCATGCCGATGCCGCCGTGCATCTGGATCGCCTCCTGGCTGATGTGCCGGCAGGCGTCGTCGATGACGAGCTTGGCTGCGATGACGTCCCGGTGGCGGGTCTGCGGGTTGTTCTCGATGACGGCGAGCTTGGCGTACAGGGCCATGCTCTTGGCGTACTCGAGCGTGGCGTACAGGTCGGCTGCCCGGTGCTGCAGGACCTGGTTGCGGCCGATCGGGAAGCCGAACTGCTCGCGGGTGTGCAGGTACTCCGCGGTCATCTTCAGCGAGGCCTCCATCGCGCCAACGGCCTCGGCGCACAGGGCGGCGTTGGCGGTGTCGATGACGGCAGCGATTGCTTCTGAAGCATCGCCTTCGCCCAGGCGGGTGGCCGGGGCGCTGTCGAAGAGCACCGAGCCGGCCTTGTGGCCATCGGCCTGCGTACGCACGTCGATCGTCACACCCTCGGCAGCCGGGTCGACGAGGAACAGGCCCACCCCGCCGTCGACGGCAGCGGAGACGATGAGCCGGTCAGCGGCTCCGAGTCCGAGCACCCCGGACTTCTCGCCGGTCAGCGTTCCGCCGGACTCCGAGACCGAGGCGGTGGTGCCCGGCTGCGTGAGATCGTAGCGTCCGGCCGGTTCGTAGGCGGCGAACGCCAGCTTCGTCTCACCGGCGGCCACGCCGGGCAGCAGCTCCGACTTCTGCTCGTCGGTGCCGACGGCGGTGATGAGCCCGGCACCGAGCACGACGGTGGCCAGGTACGGCTCCAAGGTCAGTGCGCGGCCGAACTGCTCCATGACGACGGCGACTTCGGCAAATCCCATGTCGGCGCCGTCGTAGTCTTCGTCGATCGGCAGGCCGAGCAGGCCGATCTCAGCGAACTGGTTCCACATGTCCGCGCTGTAGCCGGCTTCGGAGGCGAGCACCTCGTCGCGGGCGGCGGCGTCGTATTTGGTGGAAAGCAGGCGGCCGACGGTCGAGGCAAGCTCCTGCTGGACGTCTGTGAGTTCGAGATCCATTGAGTTCTCCTAGTGGTGAAAGAGTCGAGCCTGCGGATCAGAGTCCGAGCAGAGCCTTCGAGATGATCGAGCGCTGGACTTCCGAGGAGCCGCCGTAGATGGTGACCTTGCGGTAGTTGTAGTAGTGCGGGCCGGCATCGACAGCACCCGGAGGCAGGGTCGTGAAGCCGGTGGGCACCTCGCGGCTGTCGACGAAGTCGATGCCCTGCGGGCCGAGCACGTCCATCATGAGCTCGGAGATGTCCTGCTGGATCATCGAGCCGCGCAGCTTGAGCACCGAGGAGCGCGGATCCGGCTTGTCATCGCCTGCGACCTGGGTCGAGAGGATCCGCAGCTGGGTGAACTCGAGCGCGGTGAGTTCGGCTTCGACCTTCGTCAGGCGGGCGGCGAACAGCGGGTCGTCGAGCAGCGTGCCGCGGGAGGTCTTGGTGGCCGCGGCGTAGGCCTTGACGCGGGCCAGTGCGACCTTCGAGTCGCCGATCCGGGCGATGCCGGTGCGCTCGTTGCCGAGCAGGAACTTCGCGTACGTCCAGCCCTTGTTCTCTTCGCCGACGAGATTCTCGACGGGGACCTCGACGTTGTCGAAGAACACTTCGTTGACCTCGTGGCCGCCGTCGATGAGCTCGATCGGGCGGACGGTGACACCGGGGGACTTCATGTCGATGAGCAGGAACGAGATGCCGGCCTGCTTCTTGGCATCCGGGTCGGTGCGCACGAGGTTGAAGATCCAGTCGCCGTACTGGCCGAGCGTCGTCCAGGTCTTCTGGCCGTTGACGATGTAGACATCGCCCTTGCGCACGGCCGAGGTCTTGACCGAGGCGAGGTCGGAGCCGGCGTTGGGCTCGGAGAAGCCCTGGGACCACCAGATGTCGATGTTGGCTGTGGCCGGCAGGAAGCGCTCCTTGAGCTCCCGGGAGCCGAACGTCGCGATCACCGGGCCGACCATCGCGGTGTTGAACGGCAGCGGAGTCGGCACGGAGGCCAGCTGCATCTCCTCAAGCCAGATGTGGCGCTGCACGGGCGTCCAGTCCTGGCCACCCCATTCGACCGGCCAGTTCGGCACCGCGTAGCCGTGCTTGTTGAGGATGCGCTGGCTGGTGACGATGTCCTCTTTGGAAAGCTCCTGGCCGATGGCCTGGCGGTAGCGGATTTCCTCCGGGATTTCGGTGCGGAAGAACTCGCGCATCTGATGGGCGAAATCGAGCTCTTCCGGGCTGAGCAGATGATCCATAAGAACTACCTCGATCGTTCGATAAGTGAGCGTGCGTTCAGTCTAAGCCTGTGGCTGAGGTCTCACAACTCGATCGGCTGGCGGCAGGAGGGCTGGTCTCGGCTTGTGGCCGCGCCCGAGGCGGTGGTCAGGTGTCCCGGCGTCCGGTCGCCGCCTTGGCGGAGCCTTCGGGGACGGGGATGACGAGGATGAGCCCGAGGGCCAGCACGGCGATGATGCCGATGACTCCGGCGCGCTGGAAGCCGAAGATCGCGATGGACACGGCGAACATCGCCGGGCCTAAGAAGCTGACGGCCCGGCCGGTGGTGGCGTAGAGGCCGAAGTTCTCTCCGGCCTTCTCCGGCGGGGTGATGCGGGCGAGGAAGGAGCGGCTGGCCGCCTGCACCGGCCCCACGCAGAAGCTCAGCACCATGGCGCACACCCAGAACACGGTGACGCTGTCGGTGAAGACGATCGGGGTGCCGGCGACGATGAGGACGATGAGCCCGCCGATGATGACGCTCTTGGGCCCGAACCGGTCATCGAGGAACCCGGCGAGGACCGACCCGATGCCGGCGACGATGTTGGCTGCGACGCCGAGGATGATGACATCAGCGGGGGAGAACCCGTAGGAGCCAGCTGCCAGGACGCCTGCGAAGGCGAAGATGGCCGCCAGCCCGTCGCGGAACACGGCCGAGGCGATGAAGAACTTCAGCGTCCGGCGCTCATCGCGCCACATCGTCACCAGCCGGATGACCAGTGCCTTGTAGTCACGGGCGAAGGCGACGACCGGATTGCCCTGTTCGCGCATGGCTGCCGTGTCGGCGGCACCGGGTGCGAAGAGGAAGACGGGGATCGCAAACAGCAGGAACCACACCGCGGAGATCACCGCGACGATCCGGTAGCGCAGGCCCTCGGCATCCGTGGCGCCGAAGATCCCGACCTCGGGCTGGATGACGGTGAAGAGCAGGATGACGAGGAGTACGAGCCCGCCGACATAGCCCATGCCCCAGCCGAATCCGGAGACCTTGCCGATGTTCGCCGGTGTCGTGATGCGGATCATGAGCCCGTTGTAGGAGACCTCGGCGAACTCGAAGAAGATGCTGCCGACGGCCAGCAGGATGAGCCCGAGGGCGAGGTGGTCGGGGGTGTCCTTGACCCAGAACATGCCGGCCATGCTCGCGATGACGATGAGCGTGTGGATGCCCAGCCACATCTTGTGCCGCCCGCCGGCATCAGCGCGGGTGCCGGCTGCCGGCGCGATGAGGGCGATGATGAGGCCTGCGCCGGCCATCGACCAGCCGAGCGCACTCGAGCCGGCCTCCTCGGTCGAGGCGACGGCCTTCGTGAGATACGGGGCGAAGACGAAGGTGATGATGACGGCGTTGAACGCAGCCGAACCCCAATCCCACAGCGCCCACGCGGCGATCGCCGTGCGCGAGCCCCCGCGCGGGGTCGGGCCGGCTGCGGTGCCGGCCTGCATCTGTGCTGCGGCGGTCTGCTCCGGGGCCGGGCCGCCGGAGGGCGGGGGAGAAGAGGTCATGGTTCGACTTTAGCCCGGAACCGCCCGCCTGCAGCCGATGCACATGTGGCAATACGGACCCTGAGGTGACAAGATCGGGAGTACGACCGACCATGCGTCCATCCCTGCTCGTCGAAGGAGAAGCCCATGCCCATCGCAACGACCGAGGTCTATTCCGAGCTCATCGACCGTGCCAAGTCGCAGCAGTTCGCCTACCCCGCCGTGAACTGCACATCCTCGCAGACCATCAACGCCGCGATCCGCGGCTTCGCCGAGGCTGAGTCCGACGGCATCATCCAGATCTCGACCGGCGGCGCCGAGTACATGTCCGGGCCGACCATCAAGGACCGGGTGCGCGGTGCAGTGGCCTTCGCCGTCTTCGCCCAGGAGGTCGCCAAGAGCTACGACGTCAACATCGTCCTGCACACCGACCACGCCCCCAAGGATGCGCTCGAGCACTGGGTCAAGCCGCTGCTGGAGATCTCCACCCAGCGGGTGAAGAACGGCGAGCAGCCCCTGTTCGGCTCCCACATGTGGGACGGCTCGGCCGTGCCGCTGGATGAGAACCTGCAGATCGCCGAGGAGATGCTGGGTCTCTCGCAGGAGGCCCACACGCTGCTCGAGGTCGAGATCGGCATCGTCGGTGGTGAAGAGGACGGTGTCGAGAACGAGATCAACGAGAAGCTCTACACCACCGTCGAAGACGGCCTGGCCACCGCGAAGGCACTCGGCACCGGCGAGAAGGGCCGCTACCTGACCGCTCTCACCTTCGGCAACGTCCACGGTGTGTACAAGCCCGGCAACGTCAAGCTGCGCCCGGAGCTGCTCAAGGAGATCCAGGACGCCGTCGGCGCCGAGGTCGGCAAGGACAAGCCCTTCGACCTCGTCTTCCACGGCGGCTCGGGCTCGACGGCCGAGGAGATCGCCGAGGCCGTCCGCAACGGCGTCGTGAAGATGAACATCGACACCGACACCCAGTACGCCTTCTCCCGCCCGGTCGCCGACCACATGTTCAAGAACTACGACGGCGTCCTCAAGATCGACGGCGAGGTCGGCAACAAGAAGATCTACGACCCGCGTTCCTGGGGCAAGGCCGCAGAGGCAAACATGGCCGCCCGCATCGTCGGGGCCTGCGAGCACCTCGGCTCGGCCGGCAAGCGCATGAAGTGACCTGACCACAGCACCGGCGGCTCCACCTCAGACGGCATCTTCCCGTTCCCGAGGTGGGGCCGCCGTTGTCACGTCCGGGTGCCGGTATCCGGCGTTGGTGGCTGGGGCCGGTAGACGAGGGTGACGAGGACGACGGAGATGATCATGAGCAGGAACCAGGCGACCAGCTTGGAGATCGAGACGAGCTCCCAGCCGTCGTTCTGGTGCGGATAGATCCACGAGCCGGTGTAGGTGCCGATGTTCTCGGCGATCCAGATGAAGAAGGCCACCCCGATGAATGAGACGAGCACCGGCATCCGGCGGTACGGCTGATCGCGGTGGTTGCGGAAGTGCATCATGCACCGTCCCCACACGAGGAGGACCGCGGCGACGAGCAGCCAGCGGATGTCGGGCAGGTAGTGGTGGGTGAAGAAGTTCGCGTAGATCGCTGCGGCGATGAGGGCCGTCAGCCAGATCGGCGGATAGTGGCTGAAGCGCAGGTGGAAGAGCTTGAAGACGCGCACGAGGTAGGAGCCGACGGCAGCGTACATGAACCCGGTGTACAGCGGGACTGAGCCGATGAATAGCAGGCCGTCACCTCCGTAGCTCCACGAGCCGACGGAGGTCTTGAACAGCTCCATCCCAGTGCCCACGACATGGAAGATGACGATGACCCACAGCTCGCGGCCGGTCTCGAGTCGGCCGATCACCATGACCACTTGGATGCCGATGGCGATGAGCACGAGTGCATCGCTGCGGGACAGCCCGGCTTCGGCCGGGTAGAAGACGTGTGTGAGGACGAGCGCTGCCAGCATTGCCGCGCCGAACAGGCACGCCCACGCCTGTTTGAGGACGAAGACGGTGAACTCGGTGATGATGTGGCCCAACCGCCCACTGCGATCAAGATTTCCGGCTGCCAGTCGTTGGTTTGCCCACGAGTCTATGGCGGCTTCGACACGGGTGAAGTCCGGGCGGCGGGAAGACGGCATGCGCCCACGGTAGGTCTGCAGCCTGGGAGTCGGACTCAGACAGACGTGACCGGTGAACCCACGGAGGGTTCACCGGTCACGACGAGGAATCGATCAGAGCAGGGTGCGCCAGGTGCCGCGGGTGTCGTAGACGATAGTGCTCTGCAGGCGGCGCTGGTCGTAGTTCTTGAACTCCGAGTGGTCGACCAGCAGCAGCACGATGTCGGCTGTCTGGACGGCGTCTTCGAGCTCGGTGAGTTCGACATTTCCCTTATCGGCCAGCGAGGCAGGGAGCTCGTCGATGTTCGGCTCGACAGCGAGGATTGTGCCCTCAGGAAGACGATCGGCAAGGGTTTCGGCGATGTACATGGCCGGGCTTTCGCGCAGGTCGTCGATGTCCGGCTTGAACGCCAGCCCGAGAACGGCCACCCGGGGTTCCTTGAATCGCTGGGCTTTGGGCACCACGTGGTTCAGGACGAACTCGGGCTTGTTGTCGTTCACCTCGCGGGCGGTGCGGATGAGCTGGCTCTCCTCAGGTGCTGCCGAGACGAGGAACCACGGATCGACGGCGATGCAGTGTCCGCCGACACCAGGTCCAGGCTGAAGGATGTTGACGCGCGGATGGTGGTTTGCCAGGTCGATGAGCTCCCACACGTCGACGTTGAGCTTCGAGGCGACGACGGAGAGCTCGTTGGAGAAGGCGATGTTGACGTCGCGGTAGGCATTCTCGACAAGTTTGGCCATCTCGGCCGTGCGGGCGTCGGTGATGTGGAACTCGCCGTCGCAGAACAGACGGTAGAGATCGCGGGCACGTTCGCCGGCATCGCCGTTGAGGGGACTGCTGAAGGTTTGGTTGAATCTGGCGTTTATGCCGCCAGGACGGCGGCTGTGTGGTGAACCAGTTCGTATTCAACCGGGGTCAGTTTACCCAGACGGCGCTGCCGACGCTTCTGGTGATAGGTCCGCTCGACCCAGTGGACGATTGCTATGCGAAGCTGTGCGCGGGTGGCCCACCGGCGCCGGTTGAGGACGTTCTTTTGCAACACAGCGAAGAACGATTCCATCGCCGCATTGTCTCCAGCGGCACCGACTCGGCCCATCGAGGCGATCAGTCCGAGACGTTTCAGCGTCTGCTGAAATTTTCGCGACCTGAATTGTGAACCTCGGTCGGAGTGCACCACGCAGCCGGCTACAGCGTGTGACCGGCCGCGACGGGTGACAGCGTCCTCAATCGCCGCCACAGCCAGCCGCGATTTCATGCGCGAATCGATGGCATAGCCGACGATTCTATTGCTGAACACGTCCTTGACCGCGCACATATACAGCTTGCCCTCACCGGTGTGATGCTCGGTGATATCGGTCAGCCACAACTCGTTGACTGCCTGAGCTGTGAAGTCACGTTCGACGAGGTCATCACACACCGGCGGGCCGGGCTTCTGACCACGTTTCCGGGCCCGTTTGACCGTGTGAGAGAACAATCCCTGCCGCGAACACAATCGCCACACACGACGCTCAGAAGTGCAGTAGCCGGCAGCAGCGAGTTCATCAGCGATGAAGCGATATCCGAACTCCGGGTCATCTGCATGGATGTCGTAGGCGGCATTGAGCAGGTGCGCCTCCTCCCAGTCCCGGGCTGAGACCGGATTCGCACACCATTTGTAGAACCCCTGCGTGGTAAAGCCGAGCACCCGACAGGTCACTGCCACCGGCACGCCGGTGGCAGCAAGATCACGGACCAGCGGGTACATCATTTTGGGTGCTGACCGCCGAGCTTCAAGTTCGCCTGCGAGAGATACGCTGCTGCTTCACGCAGGATCTTGTTCTCTCGTTCTAGCTCGCGGATGCGTTTGAGTGCTGCCGCCTGGGCGCGTGACCCCTCGGGATCGCGCACGGGCTCGAGGCCGTGCTCGCGCAGGCGGGAGTCACGGACCCAGGCCCGCAGGGCTGACTTCGAGATCCCAAGATCAGCGCACACCTGCTTCTGGGACATTCCGTCGCCCACGAGCTCGAGCGCTGACTGCTTGAACTCATCGGTGTAGATCTTCGGCATGACCTCTCACCTTCCTGGAATCTATCCAGTCGTGAAGTCAACCAAACCTTCAGCAGTCCCGCTCTATCATTGTGCGGAAAGACTCTGAAGACTGTATGCCGTCAGAAGTCAGGCGACCGCCATCGACGCCTCAGGGGTCAGCAGCTCCCGATACCTGTGGAACGAGTAGGACAACCAATGACGCATGTAATGCCCGACGACATATTTGAGGATGCCTCGGAGCGTCGCCAGAGACCGCGGCGCAAGCCTCGCCGAACTGGCAGGAAGATTCTTTTCGGATTCCTCATCCTTGTTCTTGTACTCGTTGCAACGGTCGGCGGATATGCGTGGTACCTCGGCCGGACCTTTGACAAGAACTCGAACACGATCCCTGACGAGCAGGTCTTCGGTGACAAGACGCCGCCGCCGGTCGATGGCGGAGCGATGAACATCCTTGTGCTCGGCGCAGATGAGCCCATGGATCAGGTGGACTTCTCGAACTCGCGCGGACTCCGCTCTGACACCATCATGGTTGCCCACGTCCCAGAGGATCGTTCGAGCATCCAGTTCATGTCGATCCCGCGTGACTCCTGGGTCGAGATCGAAGGTCACGGCAAGGCGAAGATCAACGCGGCCTTGTCGTATGGAGGCTTGCCGCTCGCCGTCAGCACTGTTGAGGACTTCATCGGCGCGCCGATCAACCACGTGGCGATGATCGACTTCGAGGGCTTCCAGCTGCTCACCGACTCGGTGGGCGGTGTCGATGTCGAATCCTCGCAGGCGTTCTCGAGCGGCGGTCACAGCTTCACGGAGGGAACAAACCACCTCGACGGTGAAGCAGCGCTGGCTTTCGTTCGCGCACGAAAGCAGTTCGCCGACGGAGACCTACAGCGTGCCCGCAACCAGCAGGAGTTCATGTCCTCTCTGTTCGGCAAGATCGTCGACGCTGATACCTTGTCCAACCCGAACAAGGTCACCGGCATGGTCCGGGACTTCTCGCCGTACATGTACCTGGACTCGGGACTGCATTCCTCAGCGATCTCCCGGTATGCGCTGGCGATGCGCGATATCCGCAGCGACGATATCGACTTCTTCACCGCTCCCATCGCGGGTGTCGGCCGATCATCCGATGGCCAGTCATACGTCAAGGTCGACGAGAAAGAACTCGAGAACGTCCGCAAGGCCTTCAAGGACGACACCGTGAAGGACTACGCGGCAAACGCCGACCAGCAGCACCTGTGACAACCTCAGCTCGGCACCGGCTCGTTACGGCCGGCGTGGCGTCAGTGCTTGCCATCACCGTCCTCGTCACGGGCTGCACCAACGGGAAAGAGCGCGACCGCTCAGACGACACATCTGGTCGGGGTGAGGCTGGCGACGCAGTCGTGCCCTTTGTGCAGAAACTCGGCTCTGATGCGCCCAACCCCGATCCAGTGGACGTAGGCGTCAGCACGGACCCCGCGAGTACTGCGCTGTCAGCTGACAACATCGGCATCTCCTTCGAGGCCACGGACCTGGCTGATCCGCGCTGGGACCCTGACGCCGGGAACCTCGACGACGTGCTGGCCGAACTCGGCAGCCCGGGCTTGCGGTTCGGGGGCAACCAGCTCGACCGGGGCATGTTCTGGACCTCGTCGGGGGAACAGCCGCCAGCTGGCAGAGTCGCCGTGACTCCAGAGGATCTCAACCGCGTCGCGCGTACGGTCGAAAAGGTCGACGCGAGTGTGACTCTCGGCATCCCACTGGGTGACTACGATCCGGAGCGCGGCGCAGACATGGTCGCCCATGCGCAGCAGGCCTTCGGATCCCACCTGCTGGCGGTGTCGATCGGCAATGAACCCAACGGGTTCACCGCCGATCACCGCGAGGGGCTCAAGATCCGCGAGGCCGGGGAGTGGGATGAGGACGCCTACCTCAAGCAAGTCGAAGCGTACAGGTCGGCGATCGAGCAGCGCGTCGGCGACGACGTCAGCCTCGTCGGGCCAGGCGTGGCCGAAGGCTCATGGATGACCGCGTTCCTCGATGCCGGATTCGACGAGACCGTAGCCTTGAGCCAGCACTGGTATGCCACCTACGAATGCACCTCGGACGTAGTCCCCGGGCGCGGGCCCGAATGGGAGAACCTCGTCAACCCACTGGCCCACGACAGCGCCGAACGCCTCCTGTCGATCGGGCTGGACAAGGCCACAGCCGCCGACATCCCCTTATGGGTCGAGGAGACCGGGCCGACCAGTTGCCCGGGAACCAACGACACCTCCCGCACCCACGCCTCGGCGCTGTGGACCGTCGACTACGTGCTGCATGCCGCCGAGATGGGCGTCGAGCGGATGAACATGCACTCGATGCTCGGCGCCTGCAAGGGCGGAGCGCCGATGTCGGTCGTCTGCTCCGCCGAGGGCACTGGCGAGGACGGCGACGGTGAGGTGCTCACGCAGCCGAACTTCCAGGGCCTGCGGCTGTCCGAGATCGGCGTGGGCGGAACCTTCCACGACGTCGCCGTCAGCGGCAGCGACGCCTACGCCTACGCCGTGCGCACCGAGGGCTCCTACATCGTCACCATCGTCAACAACGCCGACGCCGCCCAGTACGGCAGCCGCGAGGTGACCGTGAGTGTCCCGGAGGGGTTCACCGCCGAACGCGCCGCGCAGATCCATGCGCCCTCGAATGCCGCGCAGAGCCAGACCGGATACCGGGAGCTCGCCGAATTCGCCGACTCCGGCAGCGGCGTGAAGACCGCCGAGGACGGGCGGCTCGTCATGGACATCGCCCCGAGCACGGCGACGACGATCGAGTTCGTGCACGGGTGAGGGCTTCGCAGACATGAGACCGGCCCTGGCCGATGGGATCTCCATCGGCCAGGGCCGGTTCAGTCACGTGACCTGCCGGTCAGGTGACCCGCCGGTCAGGTGCCCTGCCGGTCAGGCCAGCAGATCAGGGGCGCGGGAGGTCGAGGAGATCGCCGGTGCGGCGGTCGATCTTCTGACCGGTGGCCTCCTCGTGCGCCTCGATGTGCAGACCCGACTCCCAGTGCTCAGCACCCGGGATCGGGCACTTCTCCGGGATGTAGACCGGATCCTTGCCGGCCTTGCGCTGGGCCTCGAAGTCCTTGAGGATCTTGAACGCCGGACCCTGGATGAGCAGGATGCCGATGATGTTGAGCCACGCCATGAGACCCACACCGATGTCGCCGAGCGTCCAGGCGTCGCCGGCACCGCCGACCGCACCGATGACGACGGCCACGAGGATCGCCAGCTGCAGCAGGCGCATGAGGACGCTGCGCAGCAGCGTGTTGCGCGAGTTGCGCAGCAGGTAGGAGAGGTTCGTCTCTGCCATGTAGTAGTAGGCCACGATCGTCGTGAAGGCGAAGAACGCCAGCGAGACCGCGATGAAGCTCGCACCCAGGCCCGGCACGATCGTGTCGAAGCTGTTCTGCACATAGCCGGGGCCTGCCTCGACGCCCTCGGGCAGACGTCCGCCCTCGCCGACGAGCGGGCCGCCGTCCTCACCCTCATACACGCGGTACATGCCGGTCGAGAGGATCATGAACGCCGTGGCCGAGCACACGAGCAGCGTGTCGATGTAGACCGCGCCGGCCTGCACCAGGCCCTGCTTGGCCGGGTGGGAGACCTCCGAGGCGGCTGCGGCGTGCGGGCCGGTGCCCTGGCCGGCCTCATTGGAGTAGATGCCGCGCTTGACGCCCCAGGCCACAGCCTCGCCGATGACGGCACCGAAAGCGGCGTTGACGCCGAAGGCCGAGGAGAAGATGAGCGAGATGACCTCAGGGATGGCGCCGGCATTGATGATGACGACGACGAGCGCACCGATGATGTAGATGACAGCCATGAACGGCACGACGATCGAAGCGAAGTTCGCGATGCGCTTGATGCCGCCGATGATGATGAAGCCGAGCACGATGACGATGCCCACAGCCGGGATCCACGGCTCCAGGCCCCACGCATTGGCCATCGCCGAGGAGATGCCGTTGGCCTGCACGCCGGGCAGCAGCGAGCTCATGGCGAAGATCGTGACACAGGCGAAGATCGCGCCGTAGAGCTGGAACAGGCCCTTGGCCTTCGTGTGCGCATAGGCCTTGGCCAGGTAGTAGGCCGGGCCGCCGCGGTACTCACCGGTGTCGCGGTCGCGCTCCTTGTAGATCTGGCCCAGCGTCGACTCGACGAACGAGGTGGAGGCGCCGAGCAGGGCGACCGTCCACATCCAGAACACCGCACCCGGGCCGCCGAGCGCGATCGCGGTGGCGACACCGGCGATGTTGCCGGTGCCTACGCGGCCGGACAGCGAGACCGCCAGGGACTGGAAGGACGAGACCCCCGAGGAGGAGCCCTTGCCGGTGAACATGTAGACGAAGATGTCGCCGATCCGGCGGATCTGGATCGCCTTCGTGCGGATCGTGAAGAACACGCCCACGCCCAGGCACAGGTACACGAGCACCGGCGACCAGACGAGGTCGTTGAGCAGACTGATGATGTCTGACATGAAAGGACTCCTTAGGAAATCAGCCCAGCCACCGCCTCGGGTAAGGCGGCAGCATCCTCCGGTCCCGGATGCGGGAGGGGAGGGGGAACAGCGGCACGCGCACGATCCTTGTGCGCGGCATCACAAGAGGTGATTCAGCCACATTCAGTGGTGTGTGTCAATTCACTGTGAATCGCCGCATCCCCCTAGCGGCGTGACGAACGTCCTGGTATTCGGGTCGCACGCTGTCGAACGTCCGCAGGTGCGGGGGAGTCCCGTGCCCACGGTCACACTTCGGTTGCGATCTGGGATATACATGGCTCAAGCCGTCGCCTCGTGACACCGCAGCACTAGGATGACGTCTGCTCCACTCCTGAATGACGAAAGGCGCGTTCATGTTCCGATCACGCAAGCTGCTGGCCACCGGCGCAGCGCTCGGCGCGGCAGCGATGGTGCTGTCGGCCTGCTCCACCTCGACCACCGGCGGCGGTGGCGAAGGAGAGTCCGGTGATGCGCTCACCATCGGCACCACCGACAAGGTGACCGTCCTCGACCCGGCCGGCTCGTACGACAACGGCTCCTTCTTCGTCATGAAGCAGGTGTTCCCCTTCCTGCTGAGCTACAAGCCCGGCACCGCCGACATCGAGAACGACATCGCCGAATCGGCCGACTTCACCGACCCGAAGACCTTCGAGGTCAAGCTCAAGGAGGGCCTGACGTTCTCCAACGGCAACGAGCTGACGTCCTCCGATGTGAAGTTCTCCTTCGACCGCCAGCTGGGCATCGCCGACCCCAACGGCCCGTCCTCCCTGCTCGGCAGCCTCGAATCCGTTGAGACCCCGGATGACCTGACGGTCCAGTTCAAGCTGAACAAGGAGAACGACCAGATCTTCCCGCAGGTGCTCGCCGGGCCGGCCGGCCCGATCGTCGATGAGGACACCTTCTCCGCCGACGAGATCACCCCCGATGACGACATCGTCTCCGGCGACGCCTTCGGCGGCCCGTACAAGATCGGCTCGTACCAGTTCAACGAGCTCGTCGCCTACGAAGCCAACCCCGAATACCAGGGCGCGCTCGGCGAGGCCAAGACGTCCAACGTGCAGATGCGCTACTACTCCGACGCCAACAACATGAAGCTCGACGTCGAGAAGGGTCAGATCGATGTGGCCTGGCGTTCGCTGTCGGCCACCGACATCGAAGACCTCGAAGGCAGCGACAGCGTCGAGGTCCACCAGGGCCCCGGCGGTGAGATCCGCTACATCGTCTTCAACCTCGACACCATGCCCTACGGTGCCAAGACCGATGAGGCCGACGAGGACAAGGCACTGGCCGTCCGCCAGGCGATGGCCGACTCGATCGACCGTGAGGCCGTGGCCGACCAGGTCTACAAGGGCACCTACACCCCGCTGTACTCGCACATGCCCACCGAACTGCCGGCAGCCAAGGAATCGCTCAAGGAGATGTACGGCGACGGCAACGGCGGCGCCGATGCTGAGAAGGCCAAGAAGCGCCTCGAGGACGCCGGTGTTGAGACCCCGGTCGAGCTGAAGCTGCAGTACAACCCCGACCACTACGGCCCGTCCTCCGGTGACGAGTACGCGCTCATCAAGGACCAGCTGGAGTCGACCGACCTGTTCACCGTCGACCTGCAGTCCACCGAATGGGTCAAGTACGCCGAGGACCGCACCGCCGACGTCTACCCGCTGTACCAGCTCGGCTGGTTCCCCGACTACGCCGACGGCGACAACTACCTCGTGCCGTTCTTCTACAACACCGAGGAGAACCCGTCGTTCCTCGCCAACCACTACACCAACGACGAGCTCAACACGCTGCTCAAGGAGCAGGGCTCCGAGGCCGACGAGGGCAAGCGCGCTGAGGAGCTCGGCAAGGCGCAGGACATCATCGGCGAAGATCTGCCGACCCTGCCGCTGCTGCAGGGCAACCAGATCGCCGTCGCCGGCAAGGACGTCAAGGGCGTCGACGAGACCCTCGACCCGTCCTTCCAGTTCCGCCTGGCGCTGCTGGAGAAGTGACGCCCGACTGAACCGCGCACCGCAGCCGAGGCGGGGATCCCACCAGACCCCCGCCTCGGCTCCGGTCTGCCGGGAGGCGAGAGACGCCTCGGCGGCGGAGACCAGAACCACCCAGATCCCAACCCACGAAATGTGAGCCCATGACCGCAAGCGTCCAGGTGCCCGATCTCGCTGAGGATCCAGCAGCGAAGACGGCCAAACGCAGCTCCGGATCCGGCCTGGGGAGATACATCCTCATCCGGTTCCTGCTCATCATCCCGACCGTGTGGATCCTCACCACCCTCGTCTTCTTCCTCATGCGCATCACCGGCGACCCGATCACCGCCGCCCTCGGCGGGCGCCTGACCCAAGCGCAGCTGGCCGAGCGCGTCGCCGCGGCCGGTTACGACCGGCCGATCCTCGTGCAGTACTTCGAATACCTCGGAAACATGCTGCGCGGCGACTTCGGCACCACCCTGTCGGACAACCGCCCGGTCACCTCGATCCTCATGACCTACGGGGCCGCGACGCTGGAGCTCGTGTTCTTCGCGCTCATCGTCGCGCTGCTGCTCGGCATCCCGCTGGGCATGATCGCCGCCCGCTTCCGCGACACCTGGCCCGACGCCACCCTGCGCGTGCTCGCGATCCTCGGCTACGCCACCCCGGTGTTCTTCGCCGGCCTCATCCTCAAGCTCATCTTCGGCGTGCTCTTCCCGATCCTGCCGATCGCCGGCCGTGCAAGCTCCTCGACCGAACTCGTCATGGGCGGGGTGGTCGCACCCACCCGCATCTACTTCATCGATGCACTGCGGATCGGCGACATGGCCGCTTTCACCGACGTCATGAGCCACGCCGTGCTGCCGGCGATCGCACTCGGCCTGCTCACCGGCGGAACGTTCCTCCGCCTCGTGCGCACCAACCTCATCGGCACGCTCGGTCAGCAGTACATCGAATCCGGCCGCTCCCGAGGTGTGTCCGAGTTCAGGCTCGTGACTCGCCACGCCTACCGGCCAGCACTCATCCCGATCATCACCGTCATGGGCATGCAGATCGCCCTCATGCTCGCAGGCGCGGTGCTGACGGAGACGACGTTCGAGTGGAAGGGGCTGGGCTTCCAGCTCGCCCACTACCTGACCGCCCGCGACTTCGTCGCCGTGCAGGGCATCGTCGTCATGCTCGCCGTCATCGTCGCGGTGACGAACTTCATCGTCGACATCATCGCCGCCCTCATCGACCCGCGAGTGAGGTACTGATGACCCAGCCAACCGATCGCACGAACGACAGCACCGGCAGCGCACACGCCGCCACCGGCGCCTCGAAGCGGCATTGGACTTCGCGGGTGCCGGTCATCAGCCACCTCAAGCAGTCCGTCGGGCTGCAGCGCGGCATGCTCATCGCAGGCCTCGTCATGTGCGCGATCGTGCTGCTGACCGCCCTGCTCGCCCCGCTGCTGGCCCCCTACGGGTTCAATCAGCTCGCCGACGAGGCCGGGCGCTTCGGCGCCCAGCAGCCGCCGAGCTCCAAGCACCCGTGGGGCACCACCGTCGGCGGATTCGACGTGCTCTCCCGCGTCATCTGGGGCGCGCGTACCGCTGTGTTCGTCATCGTCGTCGCCGTGCTCATGTCGATCTTCCTCGGCGTCATCCTCGGGCTCGTCTCCGGCTACATCGGCGGCTGGCTCGATAGGATCCTCGTCGTCGTCGCCGATGCCATCTACGCTTTCCCGACTCTGCTGCTGGCGATTGTCATGACGATCGTCATCTCCGGCGGGCAGTCCAACGTCATCGGCGGCGTGTTCGCCGCAGCGATCTCGATCACCGTCGTGTTCATCCCGCAGTACTTCCGGGTGGTACGCGCTGAGACCGTGCGGCTGAAGGCCGAGCCCTTCGTCGAGGCTGCCCAGGTCATCGGCGTGTCGAAGACGCGGATCGTGGCCCGCCACATCTACCGCAACGCCACCCGCAACCTGCCGCTCATCTTCACGCTCAACGCCTCCGAGGCGATCCTCACCCTGGCAGCCCTTGGCTTCCTCGGCTTCGGCATCGAGCCGACCTCGGCCTCCGAGTGGGGATACGACCTGAACAAGGCACTGGCCGACGTCACCTCCGGCATCTGGTGGACCTCCGTGTTCCCCGGCACCGCCATCGTCATGACGGTGCTGGGCATCACGCTCGTCGGCGAGTCCATCAACGACCTCAACGACCCCCGGCTGCGCGTGCGCAGGAAGAAGGCCCGCGCAAAGAAGGTGGAGAACGCATGACAGACGACAGCCACACCCCAGCCACAGGTGCCGGCGGCGGCCACGAGGCCACCGCCTCGGGAGCGGAGGCAGGACAGGCGAGCACCGCCTCGGGCGCGGGGCGCGAGCCGCTGCTGAGCATCGAGGACCTCGACATCACCTTCGCCACCGACGGCGGTGACGTGCACGCCGTCAACGACCTCTCGCTTGCCGTCGCGCCAGGCGAAGTGCTTGCGATCGTCGGCGAATCCGGCTCCGGCAAGACCGTGACCGCCAAGTCGATCCTGCGCCTGCTGCCCGAGACCGCGACCGTCGGCGGGGCGATCATCGTCTCCGGCGACAACGTCGTGACCGCCAGCCGCGAACAGCTGCGCGAACTGCGCGGCAGATCCGCCTCGATGGTGTTCCAGGAGCCCTCGACCGCCCTCAACCCGGTGTTCACCGTCGGCTGGCAGATCGCCGAGGGCCTGCGCGTGCACAATCCCAAGATGGGCCGCAAAGAGCTGCGCGCCCGCGTCGTCGAGGCGATGGAGAAGGTCGGCATTCCCAACGCGTCCGAACGCTGCGACTACTACCCGCACCAGTTCTCCGGCGGACAGAAGCAGCGCATCGTCATCGCGATGGCGCTCGCGCTCGGAGCGAAGCTCATTATCGCCGACGAGCCCACCACCGCCCTCGACGTCACCGTGCAGGCCGAGATCCTCGACCTGCTGCGCGACCTGCGCGACGAGATGGACACCGCGATCGTGCTCATCACCCACAACATGGGCGTTGTCGCCGACCTCGCCGACCGCGTGGCCGTCATGTACCGCGGCGACCTCGTCGAGACCGCCGATGTGCAGACGCTGTTCGCCGATCCGCGCGAAGAGTACACCCGCAGCCTGCTCGCCGCCGTGCCGCGCCTGACCTCGGTGTCCGAGCGCGAGGCCGGCGGGCTGGGAGCCGAGGCTGGGGCTGGTGAGGCGACCGGCGCCTCGGGAGCGGGGTCTGCTGGGGCGGCCACCACCTCGGGAGAGGCCGCCGGCGCCTCGGGAACGGCCACCGGCGCCGAGGCGGGGCGCACCGGCCCGGACGCCGCCCCGATCGTCGTGGCCCGAGACCTGGAGATCGTCTACCCCGGCGGGATCGGCAAGCCCGACTTCACCGCCGTCGACGGGGTCAGCTTCGAGATCCGGCCTGGTGAGGTGTTCGGTATGGTCGGCGAGTCCGGCTCCGGCAAGACGACCATCGGGCGTGCGATCGCCGGCCTGACGAAGGCCACCGGCGGCTCGCTCACCGTGTTCGGCCACGAGATGGTCGGGTTCAAGGAGCGGAAGTTCAAGCCGCTGCGCAAGCGCATCGGATTCGTCTTCCAGGACCCGGCGGCGTCTTTCAACCCGCACTTGAGCATCGGCGAGTGCGTCGCTGAGCCGATCGCCGTGCACCAGCCGGACATGTCCGCTCACGACCGCCGCCAGCGCACCCGCGAGCTGCTCGAAGCCGTTCAGCTGCCCGAGGCCTACGCCCAGCGCTACCCGCACGAGCTCTCCGGCGGTCAGCGCCAGCGCGCCTCGCTCGCCCGTGGCATCGCGCTCAATCCCGAGTTGCTCATCGCCGACGAGCCCACCAGTGCCCTAGACGTGTCCGTCCAGGCGCGCGTGCTCGAGCTCTTCGCTGAGCTGCAGGAGCGGTTCCACTACGCCGCGCTGTTCATCAGCCACGACCTCGCCGTCGTCGACATGCTCTCCGACCGCATCGGCGTGCTCTTCCACGGCCGCCTGCTCGAAGAGGGCACCGGCGCGCAGGTGCTCGGCAGCCCGCAGCACGACTACACCCGCAAACTCATCGCCTCGCTGCCCGTGCCCGACCCCGTCGAGCAGGCCAAGCGCCGCGAACTCGCCCGCGAGATCCGCGCCCGCGTGTAGGGGAGGGTGCGCGTCGAGCGCGGGTGCGCGCGGCCGGCTGGGGCGAGGCTGGCTGGCGTTGAGGCTGGCTGGGGCAGGGCTGGCCGGCCGTCGTAAGGCCCGCCGCGGATAGCTCAGGGAGGGCGCGGATAACCGCACCCTCCCGCTGCTTGTGCGCGCTTCCGTGCGCCTCCTTCGCTTCCGCGTATGGCCCCGTTGCAGTCGCCCATCGCGTGGCCCGGGTCCCCGTCGCCGAGGTCGTGGTCCCCGCTGCCGAGGTCGTAGTCTCCATTCCTCAAGTCGTGGTTTCCGTTGCCGGGATCTCTGCCTCGGGAGGCAGCGGCTGCCATGGCGGAGGGGAGTCTGCCGTGTCCGGGAGCGGTGGTTCCGCTCCCTCGAACAGCGCCCCTCCGCCGATACTCGACTGTGCGTTCGAATATGTGAGCTGCCTGAGAGTAATCGAATCTGATGTGAAATGGATTCGTACTGATGTATAATTGAGCGTACAGAGCGCGCAGTTGATGTGCGAGATGAGGTGACGAAGATGTCCGTAACGCAGCAGCCGATGGCCCGAGAGGGTGACGATGCTCTGCTCGGTGTCGCGGACTTCAGTGACTGCCTCTACCGCCTCACCTCCGCCGCCCGCGCCATCGACTCCCAGCGTATGACGGAGCTCGGACATCTCTTCGACGCCTTCCTCGCCCGCACCTCGGCTGATGCGCGCGAAGACTTCGCCGAGCAGATCGCCGCCATCCGCTGGCTTGCCGCCGATCCGCGCGCGCTCGGGCTCGCCGACCGTGACGTCACAGACCTCTGCAACGAGGCTGAACGGCGGCACCAGGCCTGTGTTTGGCTTCTCGAACGACTCTCGGCCACCTCGCTTATGCACCTGGCTGACGCTCTCGACACCACCGTCCGGCAGGTCCGCCTGCGCATCCATACGGCAGCGTGCGGTCTGATCGGACTGCCGGCGTTCACCGCCCAAGCGCGCGTTGGGCTTGTCGGCTTCGACCGTTACCTCTACGCCGCGGAACGGTCCCGGTCCCTCGAATCGCAGCAGCTGGCAGAATTCGATGCCGGGCTCATCCGCATCCGCGTCTCCGACATGACCGCATTCAAGCGAGCAGTCACCCAGCTCATCGCCGCCATCACCACCCGGGAACAGCGCACCCGCGAGATCCGGGACCGGCGCACCGTCGAAACCCACTTCGATGCACACGGACAGGGCACGCTCATCGCCCGCGGCCCCGCCCACGACATCGCGCTCCTCGGCGCCCGACTCGCCGGGATGGCCCGCAGCGCCATCCGGGGTCTGACCTCGGCCTTCGGCATACCAGAAGGTCGGGCCATCAGCGACGACCGCACCCTGAATGAGCTGATGTTCGACTTCCTTGTCGGGTCGCGTCCCGCCGGCACCATCGGCACCGCCAGTGCCGAAGACCTCGATGCCGCCACCGTGGAAGCGGCAAACCCTGCACGCGTCGACATGGAGGCTACGGCCGAGCGCATCAGTGAACTCTTCGACGACGTGGGTATCGAATGCCCCGTCGACGGCGAATGGCTCAAACGCCAGGCCCGCGTCACCATCACCGTGCCCGCACTCACCCTCCTCGACGAGCGTGAGGGCGCCAGCGTTCCCGGCACGGTCGATGGCAGCCCGATCGCTCCCGCCCTTGCGCGCCACCTCGTCGGCTCCGGTCACTCCACGGTCTACCGGCTGTTGACAGACCCGGCAAGCGGCGCCGTCCTCGACCATGCGGCCGAAAGCTACACGATTCCCGAACGCATGCGCGTCGCGCTCGTCGAGAAATGGCAGTTCTGCACACTTCCCGGTTGTGACCGCTCGGCAGTCAAGGCCGAACTCGACCACATCGAGCCGTTCAAGCACGAAGACCCCGGCGGGGGAGGGCCGACAGCGATGACGAACCTCCACCCGCTTTGCCGGGAACACCATCAGATGAAAACCGAAGGCAGACTCCGCGTCTCACGCAATCCTGACACCGGAATGCTGACCTGGACCCTGCCCGGAGGCACCACCCTGCCGTCACATCCGCCATCAGCGCCGATCGGGCAGCGCCACGCCCAGCAGCTGCTCGCCGTCTCTACCGCACAGCCCGCTCCGTGACTCCGATCCGATCAATGCCCCCGAACCTCTGCCTGCCGCACGGCAGTGTCAGATCGCTCTTTGATAACTGAATAGCGTACGGCCCGCCGCATAAGCGCCATCTGCCGTCCCCCTGGTCGCCCGAACCGATGACCAGAATGTGAAACGGATCACGGGACAGATCCGACCTGCCGCTAGTCTGAACCCCCGCTTAGGAGGCGCCAGCGCAGACGTCTCGCACAGAGAGTCACACCGTGCATCCTCCGAGCTGCTGGTGGCGTCCCATGTCGAGGCAGTCGCGTCAGCACGCCCTCCTGGTGTTCACGACAGCAACGCCCGAGGACAGGAGGCTCGCATGCAGCACGGCTCACAGACGCCACGCCCTATGACTGCACACACGCAATACAGTGCGGTCCCGCCTGCCCAAGGCCTCTACGATCCCGCTGCCGAACACGACGCCTGCGGTCTGGCGATGCTCGTGCGCTACCGCGGCGCAGCCGATCACACCATCGTCGAACAGGCGCTCGACGCGCTGCGGAACATGGAGCACCGCGGAGCCGTCGGCGGCGACTCCGGCTCCGGTGACGGTGCCGGCATCACCGTGCAGATCCCCGACGCCTTCCTCCGCGGCGTCATCGACACGCCGCTGCCGCCTGCCGGCAGCTACGCCATCGGCACCGCGTTCCTCGACCCGCAGCACCCGGAAACCGGCCGCCGCACCGTCGCCGAGGTGGCAGCTGAGGAGGGCATGACCGTGCTCGGCTGGCGCGTGCTCCCGGTCGACGCCGAGGCCGCAGGCGCCTCCGCCCGCGAGGTCATGCCCCGTTTCGAGCAGGTGATCCTCGCCCTCAGTCCCGAACTGCCGACCGCGCTCGAGTCCACCGGCAGCATCGACGAGACCGAGATCGAACGCCGCGCCTTCGCCGTGCGCAAGCGCTGCGAACACGCCGGGATCTACTTCCCATCGCTCTCATCACGCACCCTCACCTACAAGGGCATGCTCACCACCGCCCAGCTCGCGCCGTTCTACCCCGATCTGCAGGACGAGCGCTTCACCTCCCGCATCGCACTCGTGCACTCGCGGTTCTCGACGAACACCTTCCCGTCATGGTCTCTGGCGCAGCCGTTCCGCATGATCGCCCACAACGGCGAGATCAACACTGTGCGCGGCAACCGCAACTGGATGCGCGCCCGCGAATCGCGGCTGGCCTCCGACCGGCTCGCCTCACCATGGTCCGATGGCTCCACCCGTGACGTCTCCCGGCTCTGCCCGATCGTCACCGACGCCTCCAGCGACTCCGCCTCTTTCGACGAAGTCCTCGAACTCCTCGTCATGGCTGGCCGGTCCCTGCCCCACGCGGTCATGATGATGATCCCCGAAGCCTGGCAGAACGACCCCCACATGAGCCCGCAGCGCCGCGCCTTCTACGAGTACCACTCCCTCATCATGGAGCCATGGGACGGCCCGGCCTGCGTCGCCTTCACCGACGGCCGCTGCGCCGGAGCCGTGCTCGACCGCAACGGCCTGCGCCCTGCCCGTTACACCGTCACCGACGACCTCGTCGTGCTTGCCAGCGAAACCGGCGTCATCGACATCGACCCCTCCACCGTCATCGAACGCGGCCGGCTCGCCCCCGGGCGCATGTTCCTCGTCGACACCGTCGCCGAACGCATCGTCTCCGACACCGAGATCAAAGCCGAACTCGCCGCTGGCCACCCCTACGCCGACTGGCTGGCCGCCCACACCGTCCGGCTCGAAGACCTCCCCGACCGCGAGCACATCATCCACCCGCAGGCCTCCGTCGTCCGCCGACAGCGCGCCTTCGGCTACACCGAAGAGGAGCTTCGCGTCCTCATCGGCCCGATGGCCGAAACCGCCAGCGAGCCGATCGGCGCGATGGGCACCGACACCCCGATCGCCGCCTACGCCGAACGTCCGCGCCTGCTGTTCGACTACTTCAGCCAGAACTTCGCGCAGGTGACGAACCCGCCCCTCGACGCCATCCGCGAACACCTCGTCACGAGCCTGTCGATGGGAGCCGGGGGAGAGGGCAACCTCCTCGACGACGGCCCCGCCAACGCTCACCAGGTGCTGCTGCCCCACCCTGTCATCAACAACGATGAACTCGCCAAGCTCCTCCGCCTGCCCGACACCCGCGGCGTCGACGGCCACCCCGCCACCGTCGTGCTCAGCGGTCTCTACACCCCCGGTGGCCGCGGCACCCACCTCGCCAAGCGCCTCGAGCAGCTGTGCACCGAAGCCAGCGCAGCCGTCGCCGCCGGTGCCCGGTTCCTTATCCTCTCCGACCGCCACTCCACCGCCGAACTCGCCCCGATCCCATCCCTGCTCATGATCTCGGCCGTTCACCATCACCTCATCCGCGAGCGACAGCGCACCTCCGTGAGCCTCATCGCCGAAGCCGGCGACGTCCGCGAAGTCCACCACGTCGCCGTGCTCATGGGCTTCGGCGCCTCTGCCGTCAACCCCTACCTGGCGATGGAGACCGCCGAGGCGATGGTCCGCTCCGGCCGCATCACCGGCATCGACGAACAGACCGCCGTGCGCAACATCCTCCGCGCCCTCGGCCGGGGCCTGCTGAAGATCATGTCGAAGATGGGTATCTCCACCATCCAGTCCTACTGCGGCGCCCAGACCTTCGAAGCCGCCGGGCTCAAGGGATCCTTTGTCGACAAGTACTTCTCTGGCACGACCGCCCGGCTCGAAGGCATCGGCATCGACGGCATCGCCGCCGAAGTCGAAGCCCGCCACCAGGCCGCCTACCCCGCAGACCACCCACCGCAGGCACACCGGCCGCTGCCGATCGGCGGCGAATACCAGTTTCGGCGCGAAGGCCCACCCCACCTGTTCGACCCGGAGACGATCTTCACCCTCCAGCACGCCACCCGCACCGGCGACGAAACCCACTTCCGCCGCTACACGCGCCGTGTCGACGAACAGGCCACCGGCCTGCAGACCCTGCGCGGGCTCTTCGACCTGAAGCCCGGCCCCGACGGACCCATCCCACTCGACGAGGTCGAACCGGCCAGTGCGATCATCCGCCGCTTCGCCACCGGCGCGATGAGCTACGGCTCCATCTCCCAGGAAGCCCACGAAACCCTCGCCATCGCGATGAACCGCCTCGGCGGCAGATCCAACACCGGCGAAGGCGGCGAGGACACCGACCGTCTCCTCGACCCGCTGCGCCGCTCCGCCGTCAAACAGGTCGCCAGCGGCCGCTTCGGCGTTACCAGCCTCTACCTCACCTGCGCTGACGACATTCAGATCAAAATGGCCCAAGGCGCCAAACCCGGCGAAGGCGGCCAGCTGCCCCCAGGCAAGGTCTACCCGTGGATCGCCGCCACCCGGCACTCCACCCCGGGCGTCGGCCTCATCTCCCCGCCGCCGCACCACGACATCTACTCCATCGAAGACCTCGCCCAGCTCATCCACGACCTCAAACTCGCCAACCCGCAGGCGCGCATCCACGTCAAACTCGTCTCCTCCAGCGGTGTGGGCACCGTCGCCGCCGGAGTCGCCAAAGCAGGCGCTGACGTCATCCTCATCTCCGGCCACGACGGCGGCACCGGCGCCAGCCCGCTCAACTCCCTCAAACATGCCGGCACCCCATGGGAGCTCGGCCTGGCCGAAACCCAGCAGACCCTCGCCCTCAACGGGCTGCGCGGCCGCGTCGCCGTCCAAGTCGACGGGCAGCTCAAAACCGGCCGCGACGTCATCATCGCCGCTCTGCTCGGAGCCGAGGAGTTCGGCTTCGCCACCGCCCCGCTCGTCGTCACCGGCTGCATCATGATGCGCGTCTGCCACAAGGACACCTGCCCGGTCGGCATCGCCACCCAGAACCCGGAGCTGCGCTCCCGCTACACCGGCCAGGTCGAACACGTCGTGCGGTTCTTCCAGTTCCTCGCCGCAGAAGTCCGCGAGCACCTCGCCGCCCTCGGCTTCCGCAGCCTCGACGAGGCCATCGGGCGCGTCGACCGGCTCGATACCCGCACCGCCGAACAGCAGTGGAAGGCCGCCGGCCTCAACGTCAGCGACATCCTCACCGTCGCCGTTCCAGGCAGCGAACGGCACTGCACCCGCACCGGCCCGCAGGTGCCCACAGCCCGCATCGACACCCAGCTCATCACCGGCGCCGAGGCGGCCCTGACCTCCCGGCAGCCGGTCACCCTGCATGCCCGCATCACCAACGTCGACCGCTCCGTCGGAACACTCCTCGGCCACACCGTCACCCGCACCTTCCTCACCGACACACTGCCCGACCACACCATCGATGTCAGCCTCACCGGCACCGCCGGACAGTCCCTCGGCGCCTTCCTGCCCGCCGGCATCACCCTGCGGATGCACGGCGAGGCCAACGACTACGTCGGCAAAGGACTCTCCGGCGGCATCATCTCCCTGCAGCCGGCAGCCAGCACTGCCGGCCGGCCGGAGGACAACGTCATCGCCGGAAACGTCATCGGCTACGGCGCCACCAGCGGCCGGCTCCACATCAGCGGCCAGGTCGGCGAACGGTTCCTCGTCCGCAACTCCGGGGCCACCGCCGTCGTCGAAGGCATCGGCGACCACGGCCTGGAGTACATGACCGGCGGCACCGCCCTCATCCTCGGGCCCGTCGGCCGGAACTTCGCCGCCGGCATGTCCGGCGGCACCGCCTACCTGCTCGACTTCACCGCAGACAAGCTCAACACCGCCGAACGCAGCGCCGACTCCCTCAGCATCGGCCGGCTCAGCCGCGACGACGCCGCCACCGTCACCGCACTGCTGAGAGACCACGTCCACCTGACCGGCTCACCGCTGGCCGCCGAACTGCTCGCCCGCATGGCCCGCGGCCACGACACCCTCGCCCGCTTCACCGCCGTCACCCCACGGCAGTACCGCACGGTCGAGACCATCCGGCACAACTGCCGCAGCCACGGCCTCGACCCCGACGGCGACACCGCCTGGCAGCAGATCCTGGAGGCACAGCATGGCTGACCCGCACGGTTTCCTCACCACCCGCACCCGCGAACTGCCCGCCCGCCGGCCGGTGCCCATCCGGCTGATGGACTACCGGGAGATCGCCGAAGCCCACGACCCCGCCCAGCTGCACCGCCAGGCCGGCCGGTGCATGGACTGTGCCGTGCCGTTCTGCCACCACGGCTGCCCGCTGGGCAACCTCATCCCCGAATGGAACGACGCCACCTGGCGCGACGAACCCGCCCGCGCCCTCGAACTGCTCCACGCGACGAACAACTTCCCCGAATTCACCGGCCGCGCCTGCCCCGCCCCCTGCGAGGACTCCTGCGTGCTCGCCATCAGCCAGCCGGCCGTGACGATCAAGCAGATCGAAGTCTCCACCATCGACCGCGGCTTCGAGATGGGCCTGGTGACACCGCACATCCCCGACCGGATGACCGGAAAGACCGTCGGCATCGTCGGCTCCGGGCCCGCCGGACTCGCCGCCGCCCAGCAGCTCACCCGCGCCGGGCACACCGTCGTCGTCTACGAACGCGAGGACCGGATCGGCGGACTGCTGCGCTACGGCATCCCCGACTTCAAACTCGAAAAGCACACCATCGACCGCAGGCTCGCGCAGCTGCGCGCCGAGGGCACCCGCTTCCGCACCGGCATCGAGATCGGGGTCGACATCAGCTACGAGCAGCTGCGCGAGCGCTTCGACGCCGTCATCATCGCCACCGGCGCCCCCGTGCCCCGCGATCTGCCCATCCCCGGCCGTGAGCTGGCCGGCATCCACCACGCAATGGACTACCTCGTGCCCGTCAACCGGCAGCAGGCCGGAGACGACACCGAGATCATCGACGCCGCCGGCAGACACGTCGTCATCATCGGCGGCGGCGACACCGGCTCAGACTGCATCGGCACCGCCCTGCGCCAGCAGGCCGCCTCCGTCACCACCCTCGCCATCGGCGCCGAACCGCCTGCCGAACGGCCAGCCGACCAGCCGTGGCCGATGACCCCGCGGACCCTGGAGATCTCCACCAGCCACGAAGAGGGCGGCACCCGCCGCTTCCTCGCCTCGACGATCTCCTTCCTCGACCGCGGCGACGGCCACATCGGCGCCGTCCGCCTCGCCCGCACCCGCATCCAGTCCGACGGCAGCCGGGTGCCCGAACCCGGCACCGAGGAGACCCTCGACGCCGACCTCGTGCTCCTGGCACTGGGCTTCAGCGGACCCGAACAGCCGTTCCCGCGCGGCGAGGACTACGCCAGCACCGACACCGCAGGCGTGTTCATCTGCGGCGACGCCGGACGCGGACAGTCCCTCATCGTGTGGGCGATCGCCGAAGGCCGCGCCTGCGCCGCCGCCGTCGACCGCCACCTGCTCGGCAGCACCGACCTGCCCGCACCCGTGCGGCCGGCTGACCGCGGCTTCCACGTGAGACCATGAGCCCTATGGACACCATCGCCATCATCGGCGCCGGCCTCGCCGGCACCGAATGCACCCGCAGCTACCGGGACTCCGGCGGCACCGCCGACCTCATCCTCATCGACCCGCGGCCCGAGCGCTGCGAACTGCCGCCGCTGTCGAAGACCCTCTTCGCCCGCGAGCTCAGCCACACCCCGCTGCCCACCCCCGAAGCCACCCTCATGAGCACTGGTGCGACGCACATCGCGCCCGGGCACATCACCCTCGCCGGCGGCAGCGAGCAGCAGCACCGCCGGATCGACGCCAGCCGCATCGTCATCGCCACCGGCCTGCGCGCACGCCGGCCCCAGACCCCACTGCCCGGCGGACCCGTCCACACCATCCGCACCGCCGCCGACGCCGCAGCGATCCGGCAAGCAGCCAAGACGAACACCGACATCGGCATCCTCGGCTCCGGCTACCTCGCCCTCGAAGCCGCCCGCAGCGCCGCCGACGCCGGACACCAGGTCACCGTCTACCTGCGCGGGGACCAGCCGCTGGCCGCAGCCCACCATCCGGCGATCAGCCGAGCGCTCATGGACCGCCACGCCGCCGCCGGCGTGCGGTTCGTCCTCGATGCCGACCCGAGCGACTACGCCGCCCACGCACTGTGGATCGCCGCCATCGGCGCCGCCCCCGTGCTGCCCGAGCTGCCCGCCGACTGGGACCGCGACGGCGCCGGCCGGCTCCGCGTCGACGCCGGCCTGCACGTGTGCGCCGGCGGCACCACCGTCCCGAACGTCTGGGCGATCGGTGATCTTGCCCACCCCGCCACCGGTCCGATGGCAGCCTGGGGTGCCCAGGAATCCGAAGCCGCAGCCGCCTCCCAAGGCGCATGGCTCGGCGCGCAGCTCGCCTCCGCAGAAACCGCAGCAGACCGCGCAGCAGACCGTGCAACCGACGCTGCCTGGACCGACGTGCCGTGGCACTGGAGCTTCCAGGGCCCCGAGCGTGTCTTCGCCGCCGGCCGGGTCACCGGCACCGACACCGCGATCGTCAGCGGAGACGAGCAGTCCGGGCGCTTCCAGGTGCTGCACTTCATCGATGGGGTGCTGTGCGGGGCCGAAACACTCAACCAGCCGCCAGCCCACAACGCGGCCCGGAAGATTCTGGCCCTGCCGCCCGCCAGCCGGCCCACCGCCTCGGACGCGGCCGGCCGAGCGCTCGATCTGCGCGCCTGGGTGCGCCGACTGCGCAGCTAGGAGCCCGGCCTCGTACACTGCTAAGAGCGGGCCTGATTACAATGTGTCTGTTCCGCACTGATCCTGTAACCGACGAAGGGCGTTCTGCGCACCATGAGCATGCCTGAGATGGCGGCGAAGTACTCACTCGACAGAGTTGGTGCCCGCCCGCCGCTGACCCACTACCTGAAAGAGGTGTGGCGGCGGCGCGACTTCATCTTCAGCCTCGCGAAGTTCCGCATCCAAAGCGAGAACGAGCGCAACCGCCTGGGAATGCTGTGGGTGCTGCTGCGGCCGATCTTCTCCGCGCTCATCTACGGCCTCGTCTTCGGCCTCGTGCTCGGGTCCATGCGGCCAGAGGGATTCGTCCCCTACGTCATCATCGGCGTCTTCCTGCTGGAGTTCTTCAACTCTTCGATGAACGGCGGGGCCAAATCGATCATCTCGAACTCAGCGCTCGTGCAGTCCCTGCCGTTCCCGCGCCTCGTCCTGCCGGTCTCGACTGTGCTGCAGAACCTGCTCAACTTCGTGCCGACCCTGGCACTCATGATCATCCTGACGATGCTGTGGGGTGCCAGGCCGGAGTTCACCTGGTTCCTGCTCATCCCCCTCGTGCTCATCTTCTGGATCTTCAACCAGGGCGTGGCCCTCATCTTCGCCCGTCTGACCGTCCATCTGCGCGACCTCAGCCAGCTCGTGCCCTACATCTCCCGCATGATCTTCTACACCTCCGGTGTCTTCTTCGACCCGGCGACGGTCCTCGACAAGTACCCGACTGTCGCTGCGGTCTATGACTGGCATCCGCTCTACGAGGTGCTCGCCATCGCCCGCGGCATCCTGCTGCCGGAGTACGAGATCCCCGTCGACTTCTGGTGGAAGCACGCCATCTGGGCCGTTGTCATCCTGTGCATCGGCGTCGTCTTCTTCTGGAAAGCTGAGGAGCGATATGGCCGAGACGATTGAGCACCGCACCCCTGACGGCAGCCGTCCTGAAGACGGCCAGCCCGTCGTCATCGTCGACGACCTCTACGTCGACTTCAAGACCCTGGCCACCGGCAAGCGCCTGACCCCCGGCTCAGCCAAGGGCCTGCTGCAGCGCGGCCGTGAGCTGCGCACCGTCCACGCCCTCAAGGGCGTATCCTTCACCGCCTACGCCAACGAGTCGATCGGGATCATCGGCACCAACGGTTCGGGCAAGTCGACGCTCATGCGCACCATCACCGGACTCACCCCGCCCACCAAGGGAGCCGTCTACGCGAAGTCACGGCCGAACCTCCTCGGCGTCGGTGCCGCGCTCATGAGCGACCTGTCCGGTTCGCGGAACATCATCCTCGGCGGCCTCGCGATGGGCATGACGCGGGCGGAGATCGAGTCGAAGTACGACGAGATCGTCGAATTCACCGGTCTCGGAGACTTCATCGACATGCCGATGCGCACCTACTCCTCCGGTATGTCTGCGCGCCTGAAGTTCGGCATCGCCACCGCCAAAGAGCATGAGATCCTCATCGTCGACGAAGCCCTGTCCGTCGGTGACCGCGACTTCCAGAAGCGCTCCGAGGCCCGGATCCGCGGCATCCGCGAAAAGGCCGGCACCGTCTTCCTCGTGTCCCACTCGATGCGCTCGATCCGCGACACCTGCAACCGCACCATCTGGATCGAGAAGGGCGAGCTGCTCGCCGACGGGGACACCGACGCCGTCGTGAAGGAGTACGAGCAGCACAAGTGAGAGCAGACCTCGCCCCCGCGTCACTGCCAGCCCTGCCGGCCGAGCCGGGCGTGTCCTTCATCATGCCGGTCCTCAACGAAGCCGAGCACTTGGCCGCAGCCGTCGACACGATCCTCGCCCAGGACTACGCCGGCCCCAAGGAGATCGTGCTCGCCCTCGGCCCCTCGACTGACGACACGACGGGAATCGCCGAACGCCTCGCCGCCGCTGACGAGCGAATCCGCCTCGTCCACAACCCCGCTGGCGACACCCCGACGAGCCTCAACCTCGCCGTCGCGGCCACCAGCCACCCGGTCATCATCCGCGTCGACGCCCACTCCGAGCTCACCGCCGACTACACCGCCACCGGCATCGCCGTGCTGCGCGAAACCGGCGCCGCCAACTGCGGCGGGCTCATGGTCGCCCGCGGCCGCACAGCCCTGCAGAAGGCCGTCGCCCGCGCCTACATGTCCCGCATCGGCCTCGGCGGCCCTGCCTACCACGCGGGCGACGAAGCCCAGGACGCCGAATCCGCCTACCTCGGCATCTACCGCCGCGAAGTCTTCGACCGCCTCGGCGGCTTCGACACCACCCTGCGCCGCGGCCAGGACTGGGAGCTCAACCTGCGCATCCGCGAAGCCGGCGGCCGCGTCCGCTTCGACCCGCGCCTGCAGGTGACCTACTGGCCGCGCGCCGAATACCGCAAAGTCGTCCAGCAGTTCTACGCCACCGGCACGTGGCGCGCCGAGATCGTCCGCCGCTACGGCGCGAAGAACTCCCCGCGCTACTTCGCACCCCCGCTGGTCGTCCTCGGAACCGCGGCGGCCGCCGTCTGTGCCGTCGCCGAGGCGTCGGGCACTATGCGCCGCGCCCCGGCACCTGTGCGTGTGCTCGGGCGGGCGACCTTCGCGCCTGTGGCCGCCTATGCGGCAGGGATCCTCGCCGTTTCCGCCAGCGCCCGGGACTGCGCGCCCGGTGAGCGGGCGTGGTTCGCTGCGATCGTGCCGACGATGCACCTGAGCTGGGGTGCTGGATTCCTGCGCGGCACTGTCACCGGAGCGAAGCACACCGTCGATCGGAGTCGCGCATGACGAAGACCCCCGAAGGCTGGACGCCGGTGCCCGAACAGCCCGAGCGCAAGAACTCGCCGATGGTGTTCATCGCACTCGGCATCGCCGTCATCGCCGTGCTCGGCCTCGTGACCTTCAACATGCTCAGCCCCGCGAAGTCCCTGACCGTCGCGAGTCTCAACAGCCCTGTCGTCGCCGCCGTTCAGGGCGGTTCGGCGCTCTACCCGGCCAACTCGAAGGAGGCGCTGGCCGAGGACGTGAAGTTCGGGTACCTGCCGGCCGTCGACCTCGCCCGCACCGCCGACGGCACCCTCGTCCTCGCCGACCCCGAAGCTGAGCCGAAGGCTCTCGGGCTTGAGAAGCCGGTCATCGAGACCGACGACGCGACCTTCGCCGAGGCGGCGATCGCCCCCGCCACGGACTCCGAGCGCACCGGCACGACACTGACATGGGCGCAGGCCCTCGAAGACTTCGGCAACGCGACCGTGCTCATGCCCGCCGTCGACGCCGACACCATCGGCGAGGTCATCACCACCGCCGAAGACGCCGGTCGCACCGACGGGATCATCGTCCGCAGCGACGATCCTGCTGTTCTCAAGCAGGCTGGCGATGCCGGGCTCACTGCGTTGTTCGATGGGGAGGCGGAGAGCCCGGATGCCGTTGATGCGCCGATGGCCGCGGTGTCGGCTGATGCTGAGAACCTCGATGAGTGGTTCGGCAGCGACGTGCAGACGTGGGTCACCGGAGTGGCCACCGAGAAGCAGCTCGGCGAACTCGCCTCGGCCGGAGCCTACGGAGCGCTTGCCGACAACCCGTTCACCATCCAGCCCTCAGCCGTGAAGACCGACTGAAGCGACCAGACCAGGAGACGTGATGAACCAGCCGCTCGGAAATCCCTCGCACATCGGCAACCTGTCCGCCGACCAGATCGGCCCGCAGCCGACCTTCCTTCCCGCAGACCACCCCGACGCCGAAGCACGCGAGCGGATGGCAGCCGGCGAAGAAGCCACCGATGTCGTCACCGACCTGCCTGCCAGCTGCCTCGCCTGGGCCGTGCTCGCCGATGAGGCCTACGACGAAGGCCGGACCGTCGACTCGTACGCCTACGCCCGCGTCGGCTACCACCGCGGTCTCGACGCCCTGCGCCAGGCCGGCTGGCGCGGTGCCGGACCGATCCCGTACTCCCATGAGATGAACCGCGGGTTCCTCCGCTCCCTCTACGCCCTCGGCCGGGCCGCAGCGACCATCGGCGAAGGTGAGGAAGCTCAGCGCATCGAGCGGTTCCTGCGCGAATCCGACCCCGCCGCCCGCGAGCAGATCGCCCAGGAGTCCGACTCCGCCACCAGCTGACCGGCTGTGCTGTATGCCTGAACGTCGGCGCACCGGCACGGTGGCCGGGGCGCTCAGCGGTGCGTGAAGCGGGGCGCCAGATACCGGGGCCGCACGAGGCCGCGAGCGCCGGGTCGGCGCCGAAGGTGCCGCGAGGGAGCGGCTGCAGCACTGTCGGCATGGAGCGAAACTCTGGGAGCGAGTCCCGTGATGCGGAGCCGGAGACTTCCAGATGGTGCCTCGCACTGATGGGAGTCTCTGCTAGGCAGCTGTGGTTGAGCGCGGTGCAGTTCTCTGACCAGGCACAATGAACAACTTTTGTTAAAACCTTTGAACTAGGATGTTTTATGGTTTACGGTAGTTGCGTGCATCACAGTCGATGCACGTGACGCGAACCGAAGGTGGAACCATGCGTGCGGATGCTTCAACGACGAACACGCCAACCCAACACGATGCCGACGCTGCTCACCTTGCGTCACTGGGCTACTCATACGACAAACAGTTCAAGCGCGAGATGAGCTTTTTCGGCAATGTTTCGCTCGGCTTCACCTATCTCTCACCGGTTGTCGGCGTGTACTCCCTATTCGCCGTCTCTCTGGCATCAGCAGGGCCTCCGATGCTCTGGTCGCTGCTCATCGTCGCCGTAGGCCAGATGATGGTCGCACTCGTCTTCGGCGAGGTCGTCTCCAACTTCCCAGTGTCAGGCGGCGTCTACCCGTGGTCGCGGCGACTCTGGGGTCGCCGCTGGGCATGGATGAATGGATGGGTCTACCTCATCTCGCTCCTCGTGACCATCGCCTCGGTCGCCTACGGCTCGGGAATGTACCTCGGTGCTCTGTTCGGCTTCGAGCCCGGTCCGTCGACCACCATCACCTGTGCACTCGGAATGATCGCCATTGCCACCCTGCTGAACTTCGGCGGGACCAAGGTCGTGAGCCTGGCAGCGAGCATCGGTCTCATAGCTGAGCTCGGCGGGGCCCTGATCGTCGGGGGCGGCTTGATTGTGTTCGCCCGCCATAACGACTTGGGTGTCCTGTTCAACGGATTCGGTTCGGCTGACAACTTCGGCGGGAACTACTTCGCTGCCTTCGCTGCTGCCGGTCTCATCGGTGTCTATCAGTACTACGGCTTCGAGGCATGCGGCGATGTGGCCGAGGAGGTTCCCAATCCCGGCAGGCAGATCCCCAAGGCCATGCGCATGACGATCTACGTCGGTGGAGCTGCCGCAACGTTCGTCTGCCTGTCCCTCATTCTCGCCACACCTGATATCGCCGCAGTCGTGCGCGGTGATGTGGCAGATCCCGTAGGAGCCGCACTCCTGAGTGCGTTCGGGCCGATCGGCTACCGCATCGTTCTTCTCGTGGTCCTCATTTCGTTCGCCTCCTGCGTCCTCAGCCTGCAGGCCGCAGCAAGCCGGCTGGGATACTCCCTTGCTCGTGACCACATGCTGCCGCTCAGCGGCCTCCTCGGACGATTCTCCGATCGACTGCACGTGCCTCCGTTCGCGCTGCTCGTTGCAGGCCTCGTTCCGGCCGGCATCATTCTTGGGTCGCGGGTATCGACGAACGCTCTGACCGCCATCATCTCCTTCGCCTCTCTCGGGATCTACCTCGGATTCCAGATGGTGGTGATAGCGGCCCTCCGCGCGCGTCTGAAGGGGTGGAAGCCAGCCGGTGCGTTCACTCTCGGCAAGTGGGGACTTCCCGCCAACCTTCTGGCGCTCGGCTGGGGCGCAACAGGGATCATCAACATGGTCTGGCCGCGCACCCCGGGCGCTCCGTGGTACGAGAACTATCTTGTCCTCATCTCCGGTGTCGTCGTCGTGACAGCGGGTCTGATCTACATGCTGGCGGCGAAACCCTATCTGAAGAGCGATACTCCGCACGGAGATGCTCATGTCGATCCAATGCAGAAGACACCTACCGCGCTGGCTTCCGACGGCGCAGTCCGAAAGGAGAAAGCACAATGACGACCGCTCTCACGCACGATCCCCCGTACCTCGACCTGGCAGAGCCGACCTTCGCCATGCATTCGGAGCAGCTGCGCGACGCTCGGGAGCAGAGCTGGTACGCCCAGACGAACTATGGCATCGCGGTACTGCGCTACGACGAGGTCTCCAAGCTGCTCAAGAGTCCGAACCTCATCCAGGGGAGTGCGAAGTGGCCTGACCTCAATGGGGTCCACGGTGGAGCCTTCCATGACTGGTGGTCCAAGACTCTGCTCGTTCTTGAAGGGGAGGACCATCACCGGATCCGCAGGCTGCTGAACCCTGCATTCTCACCCAGGCTGATCAAACGGCTTGTACCCAGGTTCCAGGCGATGGCCAACGAACTCATCGATGACTTCATCGAACGCGGGCACTGCGAATTCGTATCCGACTTCGCTGAGCCCTATGCCACTCGCGTGCTGACGATCATGCTGGGGATCCCGGAATCCGAGTGGCCGCGCATCGCGAAGCTCGCATCGACCCTCGGGCTCGCTCTCGGCGTGACCATCAACCGGGACATCGATCAGGTCGAGGATGCACTGGGCAAGCTCTACGAATACGCAGAAGAGCTCATTGCAGATCGACAGGCCAACCCAGGAGATGACTTCGTCACTCGCCTCGTTGAGGCCAACCGCGGAGGGGACCGACTGACGGACGAAGAACTGCGCAACGCGCTGGTGCTGCTCATCTTCGGCGGCATGGACACCACTCGCAATCAGCTCGGACTCGCCATCCAGACCTTCGTCCGCAATCCCGAGCAGTGGGAGCTGCTCGCTGCCGATCCGTCACTCGGCGGAAAGGCAGTCGAGGAGGTCATGCGCACCAATCCGACAACCACGTGGGTCACGCGTGAAGCGAAGACCGACTTCGAGTTCCAGGGGCTGACCATCGAGCAGGGGACGACCGTTCACCTCTTCACCTACAGCGCCGGCACAGATCCGCGGGCCTTCCCGAACCCGGAGATCGACCTGCAGGCGGAGCACAAGCCTCACTACGCCTTCGGTGGCGGCATGCATCATTGCCTCGGTCACTTCGTCGCACGAGCCGACATGTCCGAAGCGCTGCCTCTGCTCGCCAGTCGGATGAAGAACCTGCGAATCAACGGCGCTGACGAATGGCTGCCGGACTCGGGGAACACCGGTCCGGTTCGACTGCCCATCAGGTTCGAGAAGCGCTGATCAACAGAGAGAAGGAGAATAACTATGAAGGTCAATGTCGACCGCACCCTGTGCGAGAACCACGGACAGTGCACCATCGCCGCCCCGGATGTCTTCCGGCTCGACGATGACGGAGTGCTGCAGTACACCGAGGAATTCAGCGAGGATCAGCTCGACGAGGTGGAGGAAGCCATCGATGTCTGCCCAGTCCAGGCGATCTTCCTGGAATCCGATGGAGACTGACATGGCGCCCATCGTCGTGGTCGGAGCATCTCTCGGCGGGCTGCGCGCAGTCGAGCGGCTGCGCGCAGGAGGATGGGATCAGCGGATCATCGTCATCGGTGCAGAACCGCACATGCCGTACAACCGGCCTCCGCTGTCGAAGGATCTCCTGACGGCGGAGCCGTCCGATCGTGAGGTGCTTGATGAGAAGCTCGCTTTCCGGCTGAAGAAGTCGGTCCACGATGTCGAATGGATCCTCGGCACCCGCGTTGTGAGCGCAGACCTGGACGGTCAGAGCATCACTCTCTCCGATGGTGAGGAGATCTCCTACAGCGGGCTCGTCATCGCAACGGGCCTGCGTCCCAGGCGACTCGAGATGGCAGAGGGTGCTGTCGGTCTGCATGTCATTCGCACGCGCGAGGACTCGATGGGGCTGTATGAAGACCTGCACCGAGAGCCCCGGCCGCACGTCACTGTGATCGGAGCCGGATTCATCGGCTGCGAGGCGGCCGCATCTGCCACTCAGCTGGGCTGCTCCGTCACTGTGATCGAGGGGTCGACAGGCCCCTTCGAAAGGGTTGTCGGTCCTCGCCTGGCGGCTGCCTTCCGCAATGTGCTCGAGAGCAGAGGGGTGACGTTCATCGGTGGAGAGCGGGTCACTGCGCTTGAGTGCGAAGAACGCGCCGGATCGCAGCGGGTGGCCGCCGCGGTGCTCTCGAGCGGGAGAACTGTGCCCACCGACGTGATCATCCAGGCGATCGGTTCTGCCCCCAACGTCGAGTGGCTGCAGGGCAATGGGCTCGATCTCTCCGATGGTGTGCACTGTGACGAATCTCTTCGCGTCCGCGGCGTGCGAAACGTGGTCGCAGTCGGGGATATCGCCCGCTTCCCTGACCCGAAGTACGACATTCCGGACCGGCGTGTCGAGCACTGGTCCACACCAACAGATACGGCGAAGGTCGCCGCCCGATCTCTGCTGGCAGATCTGGCGGTCTGCGATGAGTCCGCACCGGCCCATGTGCCGCCATCGTTCTGGTCGGATCTCTTCGAGATCCGGATACAGGGCTATGGACTCATCCGCGCAGATCTTGACACTGAGTTTCTGGAAGGACAGATCGATGCCGTTGCGGATGGATCGGCAGTTGCCTATCAGCGCGACGGCCGCACTGTCGGCGTCCTCACTGTCGGCCTTCCGCCCCAGCGGCAGCTGTTCTACCGGCGTCAGCTTGAAGACGCAGACGCACTACTTCTGACAACGAAATGAGATGACCTATTATGACTGTCCTGACACGCAACGTAGAACCGTTCGGCCCGTCAGCGCCCGCCGCGATGATGAACGAGCAGTTCGTTCGCCGCTCCTTCGATCTGACTGACAACTCAGCACTGGATCGGCATGCCGAAGCGAACTCGGATCCGGCCGTGCTCGCAGAGATCGAGGAGATCATCAGAGCGAACGGCGTGGAGTACATCTACTATCAGCTCCCGACTCTGGGGTCCCGTGTCGTAGCCAAGGTGGTGCCGGCAGTGCACTTCAGAAAGACATTCCGCTCGGGTGTGTTTCAGCACCGCACCTCGATGACTGATCTGCAGACCACCCGAACAGGAGCCTTGATCGGCGGCGGAGTCGGAGCACAGGAATTCGTCGCTCTGCCGGACCCTGAGACCTTCACGGTGCTGCCGTGGGACACCTCCGTTGCGCGAGTCTTCTGCAGTGCGTATGAACCCAATCATCTCCCTGGTGTCGGCGGCCGCCCCCTCGCGACGGACAGCCGAGCCGCCATGCGGAGAGTGCACGCCGAATTCGAAGACCATACGGGGTTCCATGTCCGCTCCGGCTGTGAGCCCGAGATGTCGTGGGAAGGCGCGGGGCTCGAAGTCATCAAGAAGGACGGCGCCTCACCTGCTTATCAGGTTGAGAACCTGGAGATCATGCGTCCCGTCTACCAGAAGCTCATCCGCTACGGGCAGGCAATGGGCCTTGACATGATTCAGGGAGACTACGAGGACGACGGGCAGCTGGAGCTCAACTGGAACTACGACCGCATCGAGCTGACGGCTGACAGACTCGTCACCTACCGACAGATCTGTCGCCAGGTGGGGCGGGAGCTCGGCATCACCGCCAGCTTCATGCCGAAGCCGTATGTGGGACAGATGGGCAACGGCTGCCATCACAACCTGAGCGTCTGGGAGAACGACGACAACCTGCTCATCGAACGCGGAAACCGTGAGCTGCACATCAGCCCGATCGGCAAGCAGCTCATGGGCGGAATCATCGAGAATGCCGCCGACATGATGGGCGTCATGGCCTCGACGGTGAACTCTTACAAGCGCTTCTGGGATGTCGGGCAGTTCGCCCCTGACGTTGTCAACTGGGGGCTGGACGATCGGAGCTGCCTGGTGAGGATCTCCTCGATCGGACGGATGGAATACCGAGTCCCGGACTCCGCAGTCAACCCCTATCTGTCCCATGCCCTCATCGTCGGCGCCTACCGAGCTGGTCTGGACGGCGAACTCGATCCTGGCGAACCTGTTGACCAGGCAGCGGACCGGGAGGCAGCATCCGGAACGCGCGTTCCGACGACGTTGGGTGATGCCATCAGCCTGTTCGACCGCAGCGGCTTCGTCCGTTCCGTCCTGCCCGACCTGCTGGTGGATCACTATGCCGAACTGAAGTGCGACGAATGGGCGCGCTTCTGCGGGGCGATCACTGACTGGGAGCGCGATCAGTACTGGGAGACGGTGCCATGACGCCGCTTCGCCTGGCCTGCATCGACTCCGATGCTCCGCCGCTGTTCGGACCGCGACAGTCGGATGGGACACGGCACGGTTACGAACCTGATGTCGCACAGTTGGTCGGACGCGCTCTCGGCCGGCAGGTCGAGTGGCAGTGCATGCCATGGGATGAGATGATCCCCGCCGTCAGGCGCGGCGATTCGGATGCCGTGCTGTGTGGTCAGGGGATCTCACCGGAGCGGCAGGCGCTTCTGAGCTACTCGGTGCCATATGCCGTCTTCAACGAGACGGTGCTCGTGCGGGCAGGCGATCCGGCTCGCAGCGCGCAGGACCTGACCGGTTACCGCATCGCGGCCATAGCAGACAGCGTGAACGAGAAGCTCGCCCGGACTTTCAGCGGCACCGAGCTGTGTCGGTTCGGTGCGAGCGCTGACGTCTTCGGCGATATGCTCACGGCTCTGAAGGAAGGCGATGTCGATGCAGTCGTCGACGATGACGTCGTCACCGTTCCACTCGGTGCCGACCCCAGCTTCGATGTCGCCTTCACAGTGCAGACGCGCAATCCGTGGGGAATCGGCGTGGCGCACGAGCATGCAGATCTGCTGAACGACATCAACGACGCGCTGCGGATCGCGCAGGCCGACGGATCGCTGCAGGCCGCCTGGACGACATGGATGCCCGACCTTCCCTACCCCTTCGACGAGGAGCGATGATGCACAGACCGATCATCGGAGTGACGGGAATGGTCTCCTCCACCGTGAATGGACTCCGCTATGCAGGCACTGCCGCCGCTGCAGCCGTGCTCGACGCCGTGCTCCGAGCTGGGGGCGAACCGCGCATCCTCTACCCGGGCGGAGATCCTTCCAGCGAATCGCATTGGGCCGGCCTCGACGGTCTGATCATTCCGGGAGGCTCGGATATCAATCCGCGACTCTACGGTCAGGAACCCGGCGACGACCTCACTCTGACAGATGCTGACTTCCAGGACTCCTACGACCTGGAGATCGTCCGCGAGGCCATGCGACGGGACATCCCGACGCTGGCGATCTGCCGCGGAATGCAGCTGGTCAACGTCGCATGCGGCGGAGACCTCATCCAACACCTCGCCACCGGCCTGGACCATGTCGGCACCGTGCACCAGGTGTCGATAGAGCGGGGCAGCATCCTGCACACCGCTCTCGGCAGCCAGCAGGTCGATGTCTCGTCCTACCACCATCAGGCAATCGGACGCTTGGGCACGGGCGTGGTAGCGACGGCCTATGCCCCGGATGGAACGATCGAAGCGCTGCAGACTCAGGCGCCGCGGCTGCTTGCAGTCCAGTGGCACCCCGAGGACCGTGCCCACAGCGACCCCGTCGACCAAGGTCTGTTCGACTGGTTGGTCGCCCAGTGCCGCGCCGACCTGCAGCGAAAGGACGGAAGCCACCGGGCTGTCACCCTTGCCGATGTCATGCCCGCAGGACCCCAACCCGATCCGGACGCGCCGCTCATCGCTGTCGTCGTCCCTCTGAGCTTCCCAGGGTTCACCGCGGAGATGTTCGAACTGGTCCAGCGATTCACTGCGAGCACACTTGCGGCCCTGAATGAGGCAGGAGCCAGGATCTCGATCATCGACCCGAACGATCCGCAGACCCGCTCTCTCGACTCCATCACACGGGCTGATGCGGTGCTCTATCTGGGTGGCGGGGATGTGGATCCGACGGTGTACGGCGGCAGCCTCGGGACTGTCCAGGGTTCCTACGGCATCGATCGGGATGCCGACGTCTTCAGCATCCTCGGCATCACCGACACCCTGCAGCGGGGAGCTCCGCTGCTGGCTGTCTGCCGTGGATCGCAGCTGCTGAATGTGGCTCTCGGTGGAACTCTGATCCCTGATCTGGTGCCAGGGCACCTGCACCGCGGCGAACCAGGTGAGCCGATGTTCCTCGATGAGGACGTCCGCCTAGAGAATGGCTCGGTCATCCACAGGATCCTCGGACGATGCGGCGTCACGGTGCGGTCAGGGCATCACCAGGCCGTCGACAGGCTGGGTGATGGACTGCGGGCAGTCGGCTTCGCGCAGGATGGCGTCGTCGAAGCGACTGAGCTGGAGGCCGATCAGTGGGTTCTCGGTCTGCAGTGGCATCCTGAGGACCCTGACGGGAACCATGACGATTTCGCGGCGATCATCAGGGAGTTCGTCTCGCAGGCTGCTGCGTTCCAAGACTCTGGTCACCCCGCACCGCGCGTCGAAGAACACATAGACGTCTGACGAGCGGACGGTGATCAGTCGGTCAGAACGACGAGGTCGAGGTGTCGGTCGAAGACCGGGACTCCGTACACGCGCGCATCGGTCGGCACCGTGATCATGCGCTCGCCCACCAGATACTCCGCGGAGGTCCCGACTATCACACGGGAGTCGCTGTTGCGCAGAACTGCCGGCGCGCCCAGGCTCCGCAGGATCGGAAGCATATGCAGATCGAGGTCGCGGCATCGATAGTCGGCACCGGAGACACCGATGCGTTCCGAATCCACAGTGAGAGGAAGGGTGAGCGTGATGATGTACTCATCGAGACCGAGGAAGTCGACGAACGGTCCGTGGATATTGCGTCGGCCGTGCGCCGTCGGCAGAACGAAGTACTCGCGGAGCTCATAGTCGTAGTAGGACGTTGTGTTCGGCAGCAGGTTGAAGTTCACCTTCGCGATCGTGCCGTCGGATCGCTCCCACCACTCCAGGAGACGGTCTGCGCCTGCAACTGATGCAGGCGCAAACAGAGCACCTGCCGCAGCGACGGTCTCGGATCGCAGAATGAACTCCGGGTAGAGAGTCGCGAGTTCCCGGAGGTCGGCAAGGTGCGGGCGGTGGCCGCGCGCCCGGGCCGCGATCTCAGCCGCAACGACATCTGTCAGTTCGGCAAGAGCGGCAAACTCAGCGCTGAACCAGTCGGAGAAGCGCTCAGCAACGCCCGTCGGTGTCATGCCACCTCCGGAAGCAGCGAGAGCTTGAACTCCACGATGGTCCTCAGAGCAGCGCGGATATGCACGGCAACAGCGTCACCGGCACGGCCGGAACGTCCCTGGGCCACCGCATCGATGATGGCGGCGTGATCCCGTGCCTCACGTGCCGCGTCGACGGTGCCTGAGCACCACAGAAGCTCAGCGAACTCGCTCTGCAGACGCAGCTGCGCCTGCGTCAGACGCGATGACTGGCTCATGGCCGTGAGTTCGACATGGAAGCGACTGTCGGCCATCGCCTGAGCGGTGGGCTCAGCGGTGTCGGCGAACACAGCAGCAAGCCTCCGCAGCTTGTCGATGTCGTCCTCGTATGCGCGCTCGGCGGCGAGATCGGCTGAAGCGCGGGCAATGGCCGTGAGCTCATCGGAGAGGTCACGCAGCTCTGCCATCGACATCGCTGCCAGGTCCTTCTTCACCTCGTCGATGCGGAACCCCGGGATTCCGACGATGAAGGTGCCGCCGCTACGTCCACGACGCGTTGTGACAATGCCCTCCGAGCGCAGTGCCGCGAGTGCTTCGCGCACTGCTCCCGCCGCCACGCCGAACGCGTTCGCCATTTCACTCTCGCTCGGCAGGCGGTCGCCGGTGGACAGGAACCCGAGCTGCACAGCACGGCGGATACGGCGCCGCACGGCCGTCGCACGCTCAGTATCCGGGACAGGGTTGAAGAGGAGCTTGCTGGAGGCAGGAACAGTCGAACTGCCCATCGCCTTCCCCCATCCTCACTCGAATAGTCATCCTCTATTCAGACGTTCCGATGATATCAATTGCCGGAACGCAGGCGCCGGCTCAACAGGCGACGGCCCGAACCGCCGTCCGAGCCCCTGCGTAGAATGGTCGGGTAAGGCCCCGGTGTGCTGCTGTGCGCCGCGGCGGCCCGATCAGCAAGGGAGACCTGCCACATGCCAGCACTCGTTGTCGTCGGCGCCCAGTGGGGCGACGAAGGAAAAGGCAAGACCACCGACATCCTCGGCACCCGCGTCGACTATGTCGTCAAGCCCAACGGCGGCAACAACGCCGGCCACACCGTCGTCGTCGGCGGGGAGAAGTACGAGCTCAAGCTGCTGCCTGCCGGCATCCTCTCACCGAACGTCACCCCGGTGATCGGCAACGGCGTCGTCGTCAATCTCGAAGCTCTGTTCGAGGAGATCGAGATGCTCGAATCCCGCGGAGCCGACACCTCGGCGCTGCGGATCTCCGCCAACGCCCACGTCGTCGCCCCCTACCACCAGACGATGGATAAGGTCACCGAGCGGTTCCTCGGCAAGCGCGCCATCGGCACCACCGGCCGCGGCATCGGCCCGGCCTATGCCGACAAGGTCTCGCGCATCGGCATCCGCATCCAGGACCTGTTCGACGAATCGATCCTCAGGCAGAAGGTCGAAGGCGCGTTGCGGCAGAAGAACGAACTGCTGCTCAAGGTCTACAATCGCCGCGCCGTCGAGGTCGAGGAGACCGTCGAGTACTTCCTGCAGCACGCCGAACGGCTGCGGCCGATGGTGTGCGACACCTCGCTGCTGCTTAACGAGGCGCTTGATGCCGGTGAGGTCGTCGTGATGGAGGGCGGCCAGGCGACAATGCTCGACGTCGACCACGGCACCTACCCGTTCGTGACCTCATCGAATCCAAGCGCCGGCGGCGCGGTCGTTGGTGCGGGCATCGGGCCGACCCGCATCACCCGTGTCATCGGCATCGTCAAGGCCTACACCACCCGCGTGGGCGCCGGGCCGTTCCCAACCGAGCTGTTCGACGAGATGGGCGTGCGCCTGCAGAAGACCGGCGGCGAATACGGCGTCAACACCGGCCGGCCGCGCCGCTGCGGCTGGTACGACGCGGTCATCGCCCGCTACGCTGCCCGCGTCAACGGCTTCACCGACTACGTGCTCACCAAACTCGACGTGCTCACCGGCATCGAGGAGATCCCGGTGTGCGTGGCCTACGAGATCGACGGGGTGCGCCACGACGAGATGCCGGCAAGCCAGTCCGACTTCCACCACGCCACGCCGATCTTCGAGACCTTCCCCGGCTGGGACGAGGACATCACGGTGGCCCGCAGCTTCGAAGAGCTGCCCGAGAACGCGCAGAACTACGTGCACGCCCTCGAGCGGCTCTCCGGCTGCCGGATCTCCGTCATCGGCGTCGGACCCGACCGTGAGCAGTCGATCGTCCGCCACGAACTGCTCGACTGATCACAGGCGGGAGCCGGCGATCTCGGCACCCCGTGCCAGGGCCTCGAGCTTGGCGACTGCAATCTCCGGGTGCACTCGGCCGCCGAGCCCGCAGTCCGTTGAGGCGACGACGTTCTCCGGGCCGACGAGCCGGGCGAAGCGCTCGATCCGGTCGGCGACCAGCTCAGGGTGCTCGACGACGTTCGTGGCATGGGAGACGATGCCGGGAATGATGTACTTGCCGTCCGGCAGCTTCGTGTCCTCCCAGATCCGCCACTCATGCTCATGGCGGACATTGGCGGCTTCGAAGGTGATCCCAGCAGCATCGATCGAAAGCACCAGGTCGACGATCTCAGCGAACGGCAGATCGGTGACATGCGGACCATGCCATGAACCCCAACATGTGTGGAAGCGGACCTGCTGCGGGTCGATGCCGCGCAGCGCATAGTTGAGCGCCTCGACGCGGATCTGCGTGAATGCCCGATAGTCCTCATAGCTGGGCTCCGGGTTGATCTGGTCGAAGTTCTCCGCGATCGACGGGTCATCGATCTGCACGATGAGGCCGGCCTCGGTGATCGCGAGGTACTCCTCGCGCAGCACATCGGCGAACGCCCAGATGAGCTCCTCCTCCGTCTCATAGTGCTCATTGGCGATCCGGGAGGCCGAGCCGGGAGAGATCGAGTTGAGGAACCCGCGCGAGATCTCATAGCCGGCCTGTTCGAGGCCGGCGGTGACATTGCGGATATCGCGAGCGACCTGCTCGTGGCCGGTGTAGCTGATCGGGCCGGTGACCTTCGGGAAGTCCGGCTGCTCACCGGTATCAGCGCCACCGGCGGGATCCGCGTAGACACCGGGGAAGAGCTGCCGGTCACGCCGGTCCCCGAAGCTCGTCAGCCGCACCTGACCCGGCTCGGAACGCACCGCCGGCTGCTCCCACAGCCCGTGTTCGGACAGTGACAGGCCCCCGGTGCGGGCGAACGAATAATGCCACCACGCCCCGTAGTCGAAGTCGGCGGCCATCGCATGACCGTACTCGCCGTCGTTGGGTTCGGTGATGCCCAGGTCGCGCTGCCGGGCCACGATGTCGACGACACTCTCCGTCAGCAGCTCGTCGAACGCCTCGGCGTTGGTGTTCTCAGCGCGTCGGGCTCGATTGGCGGCGATGAGCGCCTCGGTGCGGGGCAGAGAACCGGCGTGGCTCGTGCGGATCGTAGTCATTGAAGCTCCTTTCAGACAGTGTGGTCTCTCAGAGTCGAACACACGCGCAGCGTGTCGTATGCGCCGAACGTCATATGGCGACGCATGTGCCGCGCTGTCCGGCCCGAACGGGCGTTCTGAGTCAAATGTCCGTAACGAATGAGCCTTCAAGGCCGTCTGTCTGCAAAGGTGTCAGGCCCCTGTGAGATAGTTAACAGGTCATGCTCACCTGGGATAGGTTGAGCTCGTTGAGCGGCCGCGCACAGAGGGGTGTGCGGCCCTCTCGCAGAGGAGGAGAACATGCGGATCAAGCGCATGGCCGTGGGCTTCACGGCAGCATCGGCGGCACTGGCACTGGCAGCCTGCGGAGGCGGCAGCGGCGGCGGCGAAGGAGGAGAGGGCGGCAACGGCCAGGAGTCCTACTCAGTCGGCATCACCCAGATCGTCCAGCACCCAGCGCTTGACGCCGCAGCAGAGGGCTTCAAGAAGGGCATGGAGGACGCCGGCGTCGACGTCGAGTACGACGAGCAGAACGCCCAGGGCGACCAGTCCAACGCAACGTCGATCGCCCAGAATTTCGCTTCCCAGGACCTCGACCTCGTACTGGCGATCGCCACCCCGACCGCACAGGCCGCAGCCCAGGCGATCTCGGATAAGCCCATCGTCTTCACCGCGGTCACCGACCCGGTCGAAGCGCAGCTCGTCGACAGCCTGGAGAAGCCCGGCGGCAACGTCACCGGGACCACCGACCTCAACCCGGTCGCCGAGCAGCTCGAACTCGTCAAGAATATCAACCCGGACGCCAAGAGCGTCGGCATCGTCTACAGCTCCGGCGAGGTCAACTCCGAGGTCCAGGTCAAGATGGCCAAGGAAGCCGCCGAGGAGCAGGGCCTCGAGATCAAGGAAGCCACCGTCTCGAACTCCGGTGAGGTCTCGCAGGCCGCCGACTCCCTCGGCGACGTCGACGCCTACTACGTCCCGACCGACAACACCGTCGTCTCGGCGATCTCGACGATGGTCCAGGCCGCGGAGAAGAACGAAGCACTGCTCATCGGCTCCGAGGCCGGCCAGGTCGAGGAGGGCGCGGCAGCGACCTACGGCATCGACTACGAGGCACTCGGCAAGCAGACCGCCGACATGGCGCTCAAGATCCTCAAGGACGGCGAGGATCCGGCCGACATGGCCGTCGAGCAGCAGTCGGAGTACCAGCTGGTCATCAACCCCGAAGCCGCCAAGCGGATGGGCGTTGAGATGGACCAGGAATTCATCGACTCTGCTGACACTGTCGTCGAATGATCATGCCCCTGCACTGACAGGCGCGTAGGCTGACAGTGCGGGCTGCAGCGGACGGTGCTTCCCCTTTGGACACTCCCGTTCGCTGCAGTCCGCCTCACAACTCGGAGAATCTCACCACACTATGATCGGCGCACTCGAACTCGGCATCATCTACGGCGTCATGGCGCTCGGGGTGTACCTGACGTTCAAAGTCCTCAACTTCCCCGACCTCACCGTCGACGGCAGCTTCACCACCGGAGCCGCCACCGCAGCGGCCCTCATCATCGCCGGGGTCAACCCGATCGTCGCCACCGTCGCAGCCGGCGGGGCCGGCGTGCTCGCCGGCATCATCACCGGCTTACTGCACACGAAGGGCGGGATCGACGGGCTGCTCGCCGGCATCCTCACGATGATCGCCTTGTGGTCGGTCAACCTCAGGATCATGGGCAAGGCGAACCTGCCGCTTTTGAGAGAGACGACGATCATGACGCCGCTCAAAGAGGAGCGGATCATGGGCACATGGATGTCGGTGGCGGCGTTCCTGCTCGCCGTGCTCGTGCTCAAGTTCGTCGTCGACTGGTTCCTCACCACGAACCTCGGCCTGGCGATCCAGGCGACCGGCAACAACAAGGAGATGATCCGCTCCCTCGGCGTCAACACCGACAACACGACGATCCTCACACTCGCCCTGTCCAACGGGCTCGTCGCCGCCTGCGGTGCGATCATCGCCCAGTACCAGGGCTTCGCCGACATCGCGATGGGTGTCGGCCTCATCCTCGTCGGACTCGCCTCGGTCATCGTCGGCCAGGCGCTGCTGGGTTCGCGCACCATCGTCATCGCCAGCTTCGCAGCGGTCCTCGGCTCGGTCATCTACCGGCTCATCATCTTCTACGCGATGCGCTACGGCCTCAACCCCAACGACATGAAGGCCGTCACCGCGATCCTCGTCGTCGCAGCCCTGCTGCTGCCGCGCTGGGGCCTGCTCAAGAAGATCCCCTCCCTGCGCGGGCGAGGCAACCGCGCGCCCGGCCAGCTGGCGCCGGAGACACAGCCGGCACCGGTCAAGACACCCGCCACCGCAGCAGAGGGGAGCTGAGCATGCTGAGCATTGAGAACATCTCCAAGACCTTCTTCCCCGGCACCGTCAACGAACGCGGGGCCCTGCAGAACCTCTCCCTGTATCTCGACGAAGGCGATTTCGTCACCGTCATCGGCTCCAACGGCGCCGGCAAGTCGACGCTGCTCAACACGATCTCCGGGCGGCTGCCCGTCGATGCCGGGACGATCACCATCGACAACGTCAAGGTCAACCGGATGAAGGAATACTCCCGCGCCCGCTACGTCGGCCGGGTGTTCCAGGACCCGATGGCCGGCACCGCACCCGACCTCACCATCGAGCAGAACCTGTCCCTGGCCCTCAACCGCGGGCGCCGGCGCGGGCTCGGACGGGGTCTGACGAAGGCCCGCCGGGAGGCCTTCGCCGACGAGCTCACCAGCCTCGACCTCGGGCTCGAACGCCGGCTCAAGGCGAAGGTCGGGCTGCTGTCGGGCGGTCAGCGGCAGGCGCTGTCACTGCTGATGGCCGGTTTCACCGAACCGCGCATCCTGCTGCTTGATGAGCACACCGCCGCCCTCGACCCCTCGCGTGCGGAGCTGGTGACCAAGCTGACCGAGCGGATCGTCGCCCAGGGCAACCTCACCACCCTCATGGTCACCCACAACATGGAGCAGGCGCTCGCCCTGGGCAACCGGATCATCATGATGCACGAAGGCGACATCATCTACGAAGCCGACGCCGCCACCAAGGAGAAGCTGACGGTCAAGGACCTGCTCGGCGAATTCGCCAAGGTCAAGGGCGCCCAGCTCGACGACCGCGCGCTGCTGACCTGAGTCAGGGCCGCTCCCAGTCTTCGATCGGGCCGGGCCCGAGGCGGAACAGCGGATGGGTGCCGATCGTCGCGGTCGCGAAGCGCTCGGCCTCAGCAGGGGAGCGGACACAGAGTTTGGCAGCGAGATGCTGCGCCTCGAAGTCGAGCTGTCCGGTCGTGACCGGCAGCTGGGCGTGGCCGGAGCCATCGTGGATCTTCGTGCGGTCGAACCGGTAGCCGCGGGCATCGGCCTCCTCGGCTAAGCCGGACAGGTACGCGCCGATCGCAGCCAGCGGGCCGTCGGCTGCGCGGAAGCGGATCAGCTGCGGGTGGCTGCGGTAGCCGGTGGTCAGGCCTGCGAGCACCTTCTGCGCCAGCAGCGCCTCACGCCAGCAGGCGATGAGGCCCTGCCGGTCGAGGTGCGCCGGATGCAGCGACCACAGCCGCATCAGGACCGCGGGGTGAACGTGCGCATCCACGGCCACCACGTCGCCCGGCCCAGATCGTAGAACAGGCCGGGGACGAGCAGTGAGCGCACGACGATCGCATCGAGCAGCACACCGAAGGCGACGATGAACGCCAGCTGGACAAGGAACATGATCGGCAGCACCGCAAGGGCTGCGAACGTTGCGGCGAGCACGATGCCCGCTGAGGTGATGACCCCGCCGGTGGTGACGAGTCCGCGCACCACCCCGGCGCGGGTGTCACGGGCAGCCATCGACTCCTCACGGACCCGGGACATGAGGAAGATGTTGTAGTCGATGCCAAGGGCGACGAGGAACACGAACGCGAACAGCGGCACCGTCGGATCCGCGCCCGGGAAGTCGAGGACATGGTTGAACACGAGCGCGGAGACGCCCATCGCGGTGCCGAAGCTCAGCACCGTGGTGAACATCAGCAGCAGCGGGGCCAGCAGCGAACGCAGCAGCAGCACGAGCACGATCGTGACGACGATGAGGATGAGCGGCATCGCCAGCGCCCGGTCGTGCTTGGCCGCCTCATTCGAGTCGAGGGCCACCGCCGGCTCACCGCCGACAGCCGTGAGCAGTCGGGCGTCGGCCAGCGCCTGGCGCATCTCGACGACGGTGTCCTCAGCCTCCTGGGAGTCCGGCGGATCGGCCAGCGTCGCGTTGATGAGCACATCGCCGTCGGAGACGATCGGCTCACCAGGCGGACCGCCCTGCCGGCCGGCGTCGTCAGCGGCGTCGCCGAGCGGAATGAACCCGGTGGGCGAGTCAGCGGACAGGCCGAGGGCGTCGATCCCGGAGATCGGGTCGAGGGCGTCGACGGCGTCATCGACATCGTCTTCGTCCAGCAGCACATAGGCGGGGCTGCCGGATCCGGACGGGAAGTGCTGACCGAGGGCATCCTGGCCGTCGCGGGCCTCCGAGGCGCCGAGCACGAACTCGCTCTGCGGCACGCCATCGGCCTTGAGCTGGGTGATGCCCAGCAGCGGCACAGCCAGCAGCAGGGCGACAGTGACCCACGTGATGCGCGGGCGTGCGGTGACCGCGGCGGCGATGCGCGACCACAGGCCGTGGTTCTCCTTGGTGCCGCGGCGCTTCCCGCGGCCGGGGATGAACGGCCAGAACACCACCGGGCCGACGGCGAACAGCAGCGCCGGCAGGAACGTCAGCGCAGCAGCCAAGCCCATCGCGATGCCGATCGCCGCGACCGGGCCGAGCGCCTGCGTGGAGGCGAGGTCGGAGACGAGCAGGCACAGCAGGCCGGCGATGACCGTTCCGCCGGAGGCGAGGATCGGTTCGACCGTGCCCTTCCACGCACGCCACACCGTGCGCCTGCGCTCCGTGCCCGGCGCGCAGGCGGCGGCTGTGAGCTCATCACGGAACCGGGCGACGAAGAGCAGGCAGTAGTCCGTTGTCGCACCGACGACGAGGATGAAGAGGATGCCCTGCACCTGCCCGTTGACGGTGATGAACCCGGCGTCGGCGAGCAGATAGACGACGACGATCGATGAGGCGAGGGCGGCGAGCGCGGTCAGCAGCACGAAGACTGGGATGATGGGGGAGCGGTAGACGATGATGAGGATGACGAACACCGCGGAGAAGGTGACGATCAGCAGCATCCCGTCGATGCCGGAGAACGCCTCGGCCAGATCTGCGGAGAACCCGGCCGGGCCGGTGACGAAGACCTCGAGGCCATCGGGAGCGGAGGCGGAGGCGAGCTGACGCAGCTGATCGACTCCTGCCTCGGTGTCGTCCTCGGAGACCGGGACGATGAGCTGGAGGGCTTGGCCGTCAGCGGAGGGGATCGGCGGGGAGACGTCATCGACGGCAGCCGCTTCGGCATCGGAGGCGAAGTCCTCAGCCCAGGACTGGTCATCGGCGTCGAGCCCGTTGTCGCGGGTGGCGATGATGATCGCCGGAGCGCCCTGCCCGGTCCGGAACTCGCCGAGCCGGTCGGTCACCTGAGTCGACTCCGCCGAGGCGGGCAGGAACGTCGACTGGTCGTTGGTGGCGACCTCGGAGATCTTGCCGAAGTACGGGCCGCCCAGACCCGAGAGCGCCAGCCAGCCGCCGATGAGGGCGAGCACGAGCAGCCAGACCCAGCTGCGGCCGCGCACCTTCTGCTCCTGGGGGCGGGAGGCTGTCAGCAGGCGCGGCTGCGGATTCATGAGCTCAGACTAGCAGGGTGACCGGGTGAGAAGGCCGGATATGTCGTGCAAGGAAGCTTGAGGTGTTGATTAATCCGGATCTTCGGACATTCGATGGGGGTCATGGGGTGAGTCCGCCGGTGGTGAGGAGCATCCGGAGCGGGTAGTTGTCGCGGTTGCGGAAGCCTCGTGCGAGGCGGCGGTGGAGCTCGATGATGCCGTTGATCGCCTCGGTGCCGCCATTGTTCGCGCGCCCTGTGCTGAAGTACGCCAAGAACGCCTCACGCCACCGGCGTAGGGTGCGGCCCAGACGGGCGATTTCGGGGATCGGGCAGGTGTGGAACGTCTCGACGACGGTCTCGGCGATGGCCCGCCCGGTGGTCAGGTCCGCTTGCAGGTAGGCATCGCGCAGTTGCTGAGCGCATCGCCAGGCCATTTCCACCTCGACATGCTCTTCCCGGTTGGTGAATGCCGCGTGCAGGCGGGCAAGCTGCTTCTCGGTGAGGTTGTCTCTTCCGGCACGAAGGATGGTCTGGATGCCGTAGAGCGAGTCTCCTTTGCGTCCGCGATGCCCGAGCGTTGACTGCTGGACACGGTGGCGGACTTCATCAACGGCGGCGGTGCCGAGCTTGACCACATGGAATGCGTCGAGGACGGCGACGGCATAGTCGAGCTCATCATCGATGGCGTTCTTGTAACCGGCGAACGGGTCCAGCGCTGCGACCTTCACTCGCCGCCGGAAGGCGGTGCCGCGCTGCCGGAGCCAGGTCGCGTAGGCCTTCCCCGAACGACCCGGCACCAAGTCCAGCAACCTGGCCCGCACCTTGCCGTGCTCGTCACGGGTGAGGTCGACCATCCCGGTCAGTTCCTTCAGACCCTGCCGACGTGGATCGACATGGTGCCAGATGGTGACCCCGTCGAATCGTGAGGAGTCATCAGCCATGCGTTCAAGCTCGGGCTGAACGGCCGGGCAGACGGTCTTCCACGATGTCCCCAGCTGGCGAGCAAGCCCCTGGACGGTCGCGTGCTCGCGACGCAGCTGCCCGATCGCCCACGCGATGGCGCGGCGGGTGATCGACCCGCGAGGCGCGACCAGGTCGGGCAGTTGCTCCACGAACGTATTCTTCGTGCAATCTGGGTCGACGCACCGCCAGACTCGCTGCCGCCACAGCACCCGCACCGGTGTCACACCGGGAACGTCATGGAGCACGCGTGGGCGCCGGCCGCGGCCTGTCGCAATGACCCCGCACGCCGGGCATCCGGTCGGCTGCGACGGCGTCGAGACCGTCACGACCATCCGCTCACCGCCGCGGTGGACCTGTTCAACCTGCACCTCCTTCGGAACAAGGAGCAGATCGCAGCGGGAACACGGGGCAGTGATGGAGCGCGGATCAGCCCACGCCGAAGTATGTTGAAACACGTCGAGGTCCTCGTATCGGATCAGGTGGTCAGCGCTTATGATCCTCGGGGACCTCAATCTCTACCCGCCCGACCTCACTCGGCGCGCCTCACCCCCACCGAATGTCCGAAGAGCCATTAATCCTATGACGAAAGTCCAATAGACCGCGGTGCTGCGCTCGCGCTATGGTGAGGATCACATACCTCTGAGCCTGAAAGTGCATGAAATTGTTAAAGTCCTTCAGTGCAACCGTGGAAACGTCTACGGCTTTCTCCCAGAACGGCTGCCCCTCAGGCGACGCGTAGGCCACAGTGTCGTCCGTAGTCTAATCGCGTAACAAGCTTGGTATCTTATCGGCTCGATGAATTTCAAGAATCTCGTTCAGGCTGCCCCTGAGATAGATTTTCACGCGTGGGGAACTTCCCAGCTTAATTGCCACAGCGCCAAACCAAAGAAAAAAGACATGAATGCGTAAATATCTGGCTGTCGTCGCTGTCGCAGCACTCTTCAGTCCCATCACACTTTGTTCGAACACAGCTGTTGCTAACACCGGGCTCGAAGTTAGCTTCACCGACTCCTTGAAAGTCTCAATGGCGACGGGCGATCTAAAGGTGGTTCGGAAAGACGAGGGTACTACGATCTACTCGTCAGATAGCAGTGAAAAGGATGCGACTGACAGGAGCGTATCGACTGACCCCCAAGTAGAAGCGTATGAAGTGCGAACACCGTTCGATTCGAAAAGTGAAATGAGCGAGGGAGAAATCGAAGATTGGACAGATGATCGACTGTGGGAAGATTCTGATGGGTCAACTGAAATTAAAAAAATCTCGGCAAAGCCGCTTCCCGAATCGAAGCCTACGTCCCCGCAAGTTTCCAGAATTGATACTCCGACTAAATCAATAATCAAGTGGCCAGATTCGGTGCCTGGTCAAAAGGTCGTCCTGAAGGACGGGGCCGTGGTCGGTTCGACAAGCGGTAGCGAGGTTGTGGTTGATGCCACCCAGCTTGAGGATCGATCGACGTTACAGGTCTCGAGCAGAGGTAAGAATGGCGAGCCGGTTTCGTTTACACTTCCTTCAGTGCAAGATGCAAAGCTCAACTCGGAAAAGATGACGATTTCCGCAGTTTCGCATAAAAGCTTTATTCCCTATGAATACGTTAAGTTAAGTGGGCTTAAGGCTCTCGGGTGTAGCTTCAACTCGGGAGGGTTTCCTAAATCCGCGATCTATCACAATGGCAATAATAGAGATTTTATGCTTCCAAAGTCATACAGGACTGTTACGGAGGAAAAGAACTACAAGTCTGCTATGTTCGCGCGAGTCGCCTGGGAAGGTCCGGATGGAGGAAGGTATATTGAAACTCAGAAGGGCGTTGGTGCAACTAAGCTATACGACTCAAAAAAGAAGCTTCTGGCGACGCGAACCGCTACGTCTAAGAAGATGTTGTTTAAGGATGCAACGAAGGGTTCAAGTCTCGCCCGGATTACATTCGATGTTGAAGTGGGGAATCCGTTCTGTGTAACCGGTGCGATTAGGCATCGCACAAATTTTGTGTTGCATCGTTCTGGCGTTATCGAAGTTGGTGGTCAAGGTCGGGATGTGCCGAATCACGAAATCGCAGGTTTTGGTGCCGCAGGCGATAGCTTCAAGTGGGGGTGGTTGGATAAATCTGTCTTGAATAGTTTTGATTGTCTTGTGAGTAATAATGCGTGTAAACCCCAGAACTGGAATGGGAAGGTTAAGTTGCCGTGACCGACCCCTTGGGTTTGCGTTAATATCTGATCCTCGACCTGTCGTGCGGTTTGTTTGCCGGTGGTTTCCAGTTGGTGAATTTCGTTGAGATTGCCCTAGAAGGGGGGAATGTGAAAACTGATAGTCGCGCACAACTGGTGTACGTGCTGACCGTCTTCGTGACGTGGCTCGTGGTGATGCTTGCTGCGGGGTTGATGATCTCCGGCGGGACCCTGAGCCTGACCGATGCGATGCTCCTGGTATTCCTCCTGTCGCCTTTCATCGTCGGTCTTATCATCGTTGAGATCCTCGTTTTCTCCATGAAATTCCGCAGCTCGTTATCGGTCCCAGGATGGAAACGCGTTCTGAGAATCTATCTGACGTACATTGTGATTCCGGGGCTCTGTGGCTATCTTTTCGGAACAGCTACCGCGGCGTTTGTCGATCGGCGCCGTGAATACTTCTCATGGGCCGATATCGTCCTCACGCACGCTGCGCTCCTGGCCTTTCCTGCGGCGGCGTTCTGCGCCATTGGTCTGATCCTCCTTCCGCTGGGAGCCCGCCAGAGAAGCTGAGGACACCGTAGGCTTGAGGGTATGACGACTGCACCACGTGACGCACAGGCGCCGATCGCCCAGCGCATCCCCACCGACCGCACCCACCACGGCCACACCTTCACCGACGACTACGAATGGATGCGGGACAAGGACTCCCCGCAGGTGACCGCCCACCTGGAGGCGGAGAATGCCTACACCGCCGCACGCACCGCACACCTGGAGAGCCTGCGCGAGACGATCTTCACCGAGATCCGCACGCGGACGAAGGAGACCGATATGTCCGTGCCGGTCCGGCGCGGCAGCTGGTGGTACTTCACCCGCACCGAGGAGGGCAAAGACTACGGCATCTCCTGCCGCGCCCCGATCAGCGGCCCGGATGACTGGACCCCGCCCGAGGTGGCCGACGGCCAGCAGCTGGCAGGCGAGGAGGTCATCTTCGACTCCAACGCTGAGGCTGCCGGCAGCGAGTTCTTCTCCCTCGGCTCCTTCAGCGTCTCCCCTGACGGTACGAAGCTCGCGTGGGCGGCCGACCTGACCGGCGATGAGCGCTACACGCTGCGCATCCGCGACCTGGAGGCAGGCGAGGATCTGCCGGAGCTCATCGAGAACACCTTCGCCGGGGCGACCTTCGACGGCACCGGCGAATACGTCTTCTACACCACCTGCGACGACGCCTGGCGACCCGACACGGTGTGGCGCCACCGCCTCGGGACCGGGGCAGAGGCCGACGCACAGGTGTTCCACGAACCCGACGAGCGGTTCTTCGTGGGTGTCGGGCTCACCCGTTCGCAGAAGTACGTGTGCATTGTCACCGGGTCGAAGACGACCGAGGGCTGGTGGGTGCTGCCAGCCGAGGAGCCGACCGCCGAACCGCAGGCGGTGTGGGAGCGCCAGCAGGGCGTCGAATACAGCGTCGAGCACGCGATCGTCGCCGGTGAGGACCGGTTCATCATCACCCACAACCGCGACCGCGCCGACTTCGACATCGTCGACGTGCCCGCCGCAGACCCGGCTGGTGCCGGCCGGCCGGTGCTCGACGGTGACATGACCGGCTGCCGGATCGAAGACGTCGACGCGTTCGCCGGCCACCTCGTCATCTCCTACCGGCGCGGCGGATTCGCCCGGGTGGGCACCGTGGCGATCACCGCCTCGGAAGCGGAGCCCTACGGGAGGCTTGCGGAGATCGCCGTCGACGAACCCGTCGGCACGCTCGGCACCGGCGCGAACCCGGAGTTCGCGCAGCCGCGGCTGCGGCTGACCTACACGTCGATGGTGACGCCGGGGACCGTGTTCGCCTACGACATGGACACCGGACAGCGGACCGTGCTCAAACGTCAGCCGGTGCTCGGCGGCGTCGACCTGGACGCCTACGAGCAGGAGCTCATGTGGGCGCGTGCCGACGACGGGACCGAGGTGCCGGTCTCGCTCGTGTGGAAGACCGGCGCCCGCGATGCCGGCCCAGCCCCGATGGTGCTCTACGGCTACGGATCCTATGAGCTGAGCATGGATCCCGGTTTCAGCGTCAAACGGCTCTCGCTGCTCGACCGCGGCGTCGTCTTCGCGATCGCGCATGTGCGCGGCGGCGGAGAGATGGGCCGGCACTGGTACGACGAGGGCAAGACGACCGCCAAGCGCAACACTTTCACCGACTTCATCGCCGCAGCCGACCACCTCATCGGCACCGGGGTGACCAAACCAGACCGGCTGGTGGCCACCGGCGGGTCGGCCGGCGGGCTGCTCATGGGCGCGGTGGCGAACATGGCCCCGGACCGGTTCGCCGGGATCAGCGCGCACGTGCCGTTCGTCGACGCGCTCACCTCGATCCTCATGCCCGAGCTGCCGCTGACCGTCATCGAATGGGAGGAATGGGGTGATCCGCTGCACGACCAGCAGGTGTATGAGTACATGCGCTCCTACTCTCCGTATGAGAACGTCACCGAACAGGACTACCCGAAGATCCTCGCGATCACCTCGCTCAACGACACCCGGGTGCTCTACGTCGAACCGGCCAAATGGGTTGCCCGGCTGCGTGAGGTCGGCGCGGATGCGCTGCTGAAGACGGAGATGTCGGCCGGTCACGGCGGGGCATCCGGGCGCTATGACGCGTGGAAGGAAGACGCATTCGACTACGCATGGATGCTCGATGTCCTGGGCAGGAGCGATGTGAGCCGCTAGAGTCGAAGAAACTGATCCCGCTGCGGATCGCGTGGAACCAGAAGTCATCGCTGCGTGGTTCGTGCCGAAAGGAGACTGCGAACGATGCTGCGAAAACTCCACGACATGCTGCACCTGCGCACCTCGCCGGTGATCTTCTTCGCCTCGGCCGGCGTCATCCTGCTGTTCGTGCTCGGCACCATCGTCTTCACCGAGCAGCTCGATGCCGCGGTGTCCGCAGCCTCGACGTGGCTGCTCGACACGCTCGGCTGGTTCTACATCCTCGGCGTGACGCTGTTCCTCATCTTCCTCATCTACATCGCCTTCTCCCGTTATGGGCGGGTCAAGCTCGGCCGCGACGATGAAGAGCCCGAGCATTCGGGCCGGGCATGGTTCGCGATGCTGTTCGCCGCCGGCATCGGCACGATTCTCATGTTCTGGGGTGTCGCCGAGCCGATCAGCCACCTCGGCAGCCCGCCGCGCGCCGGCCTCGGCATCGAGGCCGGAAGCGCGGAGGCGGCCCGGGATGCGATGAACTTCACGCTGTATCACTTCACGTTCCACACGTGGACGATCTTCGCGCTGCCGAGCCTGTGCTTCGCCTACTTCATCCACAAGCGCAACCTGCCCGCTCGGGTGTCCTCGATCTTCCAGCCGATGCTCGGTGAGAAGATCCACGGCCCGATCGGCAAGACCATCGACATCGTCGCGATCGTCGGCACCGTCTTCGGTGTGGCCGTCTCGATCGGACTGGGCACCCTGCAGATCAACGGCGGACTCTCCCAGCTCTTCGGAGTGCCGGAGAGCGCCGGCTGGCAGCTCATCATCATCGGCGTCGTCACCCTCATCGCCCTGACCTCGGTGTCGCTGGGACTGGAGAAGGGCATCAAGGTGCTGTCGAACGCCAACATCGTCATCGCCGTAGGCCTGCTGGTCTTCGTCCTCGTCACCGGTCCGACGCTGTACATGATCAAGGGCACCATCGAGTCCTTCGGCTCCTACATCGTCACCCTGCCCGAACTCGCCTTCTGGAACGACACCATTGCCGAATCCGGCTGGCAGTCGACGTGGACGGTGTTCTACTGGGCCTGGACGATCACCTGGTCGCCGTTCGTCGGCATCTTCATCGCCCGCATTTCCCGCGGCCGCACCATCCGCCAGTTCGTCACCGGCGTGCTCGCGGTGCCGGCGATGTTCTCGGTCATCTGGTTCGGGATCTTCGGCTGGGGCTCGTTTGCCATCGAGGGCATCGGCCAGCAGTCCGGTGACGGCGGACTCGTCAAGCGGGTCGTCGACGACGGCGACATCCCGGGTGCGCTGTTCGCCTTCCTCGAGCACTACCCGCTGGCCTTCGCCGTCTCCGTCGTCGCGATCCTTGTGGTCGTCGTCTTCTTCGTCACCTCGATGGACTCCGCCGCACTCGTGACCGACACGATGACGAACGGACATGAGGACTACAACCCCCTCGGCCAGCGGGTCTTCTGGGCCCTGGCGATCGGGCTGGTGACTGCGACCCTCCTCGTGTTCTCCGGTTCCGGGGGGCTCGAGGCGCTGCAGTCGACGATCATCCTCGTCGGTCTGCCGTTCTTCATCTTCGGCTACTTCGAGATGTACCTGCTGCTGCGGGCCCTGCGCGAAGATGCCGGCGTGCTGCCGCCGATGCGCACGAAGCAGTGGAAGAAGGTCCTGCCGCCGGAGGAATACATCCGCCGGCTGCGCGATGATGAGTACGACACGAAGGACGCTGTCGTGCTGCCCGAGGCGGAGGGTGACGCCCCCGACGTCATCGACCCGTACGAACCGCAGCGCCGGTGGTTCCGCCGCTCCGATGGCACCCTGTCCTCGCGGACGGGATCGAAGCGTCTGCCGCCGCGCGAGAGCGGACGGTATTCCGACAGATCCGGCTCGCGCCAAGGGTGACGCTTCGGTCTCGGTAACGGCGTGGGCACTCAGGTCTGGACCCCAGCCCGGATTTGTCTGTACATTTGCAGTAGATCAATGCCGATCACCTGAGGAGACTGCCGCTATGACCACGAGCTCGCATCCGCTGCACCACGCCATCGTCATCATCGGAGGGGGCAACGCCGGGCTCAGCGTCGCCGCCCGGCTGCGCAGAGCCGGCAAGACCGACATCGCGGTCATCGAACCGGGCGAACAGCACATCTACCAGCCCCTGCAGACCCTCGTGGGAGGCGGATGCGCTCCCGCGCGCGAGCTGCGACGCGCCCAGGCCGATGTCATGCCGGCAGGTGTGTCGTGGATCAAGGACTTCGCCACCGAGGTCGATCCGGAAGCCCGCCGAGTGAGCCTGTCCTCGGGCCTGCAGATCGCCTACGACCGGCTCGTCGTCTGCCCGGGCATCCAACTCGACTTCGACGAAGTGCCGGGCATGCGCGAAGCGCTGCAGAGCCCGAACGTCTCGACGAACTATCTGCCCGAGCTCGCACCCAAGACCTGGCAGCTCATCCAGGCCACCACCTCGGGTACGGCGCTGTTCACCATGCCGTCTGGCCCGATCAAATGCGCAGGTGCGCCGCAGAAGATCGCCTACTTAGCGTGTGACCATTGGCAGCGCCGCGGTGTGCTGGACAGCATCCGGGTCGTGCTCGTGCTGCCGACGCCGGCGATGTTCGGGGTCGAGGAGTTCTCGAATGAGCTGGAGAAGGTCGTCGAGCGCTACGGCATCGAAGTGCACTTCAACTCGGAGATGACGGGCCTCGATGCCGAGGCCGGCACCGCGACGGTCCGCGACAACGCTGCGGGGACGAGCGAGGAGATCAGCTTCGACATGGCCCATGTGGTGCCGCCGCAGTCAGCGCCGGACTGGATCAAGGAATCCCCGCTGGCCGCCGAGGACCCCAAGGGCTGGATCGACGTCGACAAGCATACGCTCCAGCACGTGCGCTACCCGGACATCTTCGCCCTCGGCGATGCCGCGTCGACGCCGAATTCGAAGACCGGTGCCGCGATCCGCAAGCAGGCCCCGGTGCTTGTGGCGAACCTGCTGGCCACCCTCAAGGGCGAGCCGCTGGCGCAGTCCTACGGCGGCTACGCCTCGTGCCCGCTGACGACTGCGCGCGGTAAGACGATCCTCGCCGAGTTCGACTACACGATGCGCCCGAGGCCGTCGTTTCCGTTCATCGACACGACGAAGGAGCGCACCGATATGTGGGTGCTCAAACGTCATGGACTGCCGGCGCTGTACTGGAACGCGATCCTCAAGGGCACGGCCTGAGGAACTCGTGCTCAATGCAGCACCGGAACGGTGGATGCGTCAGCCGACCGTCTGGCGTCACGCTCACCCGAAGTGCTTCGGCAGCGTCGCCTCGTGGGTCTCACGCAGCTCGGTCACGGGGATCGTGAAGTGATCGACGAGTTCTAAGGCGGTGTTACCGTTCTCGCCGGTGTCGGTCACGCCGATGCGGGCGAACGGGAACTTCCGGGCGGTGCACATATCGGTGAACCGCACCTCCTCGGACCGCGGCACCGCGACGATCGCTCGCGCTGTCGACTCGGAGAACAGCGCCGTGAACAGGTCGATGCCATCGCGGTCGCACACCTCATCAAGCCACACCCGCGCCCCGGTGCCGAACCGCAGAACCGCCTCGGCCAGCGCCTGAGCCAGCCCGCCTTCAGACAGGTCGTGGGCGGCATCGATCATGCCGTCGCGGGAGGCGTTGATGAGGATGCCGGCCAGCTCGCGCTCGGCTTCCGGCCGGTAGCGCGGCGGCACACCGCCGAGGTGGCCGTGCACCACATCGGCCCACACGGAGCCGTCGAGCTCGGCTGCGGTGTCACCGAGCAGGTAGATCGTCTGGCCGGCATCCCGCCAGCCGGCGGGGCTGCGGCGGGCGACGTCGTCGAAGACGCCGAGCACGCCGACGACCGGGGTCGGGTAGATCGCGGTCTGCCCGGTCTGGTTGTACAGGGAGACGTTGCCGCCGGTGACCGGCACAGCGAGATCCTCGCAGGCGTGGGCGAGGCCGTCGATGGCCTCGGCGAACTGCCACATGATCTCCGGGTCCTCAGGCGAGCCGAAGTTGAGGCAGTCGCTGACCGCCATCGGCCGGGCGCCGGAGGTGGCGACGTTGCGGTACGCCTCGGCCAGGGCGAGCTTCGCGCCGGTAGACGGCTCAAGGTAGCAGTAGCGGCCGTTGGCATCGGTGGCGATCGCCACACCCAGGCCGGACTCCTCATCGATGCGGATGACACCGGCGTCATCGGGGTAGGCAAGCGCTGTGTTGCCCTGCACGTAGCGGTCGAACTGGCCGGTGATCCAATCCTTCGAGCACAGGTTCGGCGAGCCGAGCAGCTCAAGCAGTGTCGAGCGCAGCTCCTCATCGGACTGCGGCTTCGCCAGTCCGGCGGCCTCGACGGTGTTGGCGCGGGTCTCGGCCTGCCAGGACGGTTCAGTGTAGGGGCGGTCGTAGACCGGCCCGTCGTGGGCGACCGAGCGCGGGGGCACATCGACGATGACATCGCCGTGCCATTCGATGACGAGCCGGCCGGTGTCGGTGACCTCGCCGAGCACAGACGACTCGACCTCCCACTTGCCGGTGATTGCGAGGAACTCGTCGAGCTTCTCCGGGGTCACCACAGCCATCATCCGCTCCTGCGACTCCGACATGAGGATCTCCTCCGGGGTCAGCGACGGATCGCGCAGCAGCACATCGTCGAGTTTGACGTGCATGCCGCCCTCCCCGTTGGAGGCCAGCTCAGAGGTCGCGCACGAGATGCCGGCCGCACCCAGGTCCTGGATGCCCTCGACGACACCGGCGGCGAACAGCTCGAGGCAGCATTCGATGAGGACCTTCTCGGCGAACGGGTCGCCGACCTGCACGGCCGGACGCTTCGAGGGCTTCGTGTCGTCGAACGACTCCGAGGCGAGGATCGAGGCACCTCCGATGCCGTCGCCTCCGGTGCGGGCGCCGAAGAGCACGACCTTGTTGCCCACGCCCGAGGCGTTGGCCAGCCGGATGTCCTCATGCTTCATGACGCCCACAGCCAGGGCGTTGACGAGCGGGTTGCCCTGATATGAGGGGTCGAACCAGGTCTCACCGCCGATGTTGGGCAGGCCGAGGCAGTTGCCGTAGCCGCCGATGCCGGCGACGACGCCGTGGACGACGCGGGCGGTGTCGGGGTGGGAGATCTCACCGAAGCGCAGCTGGTCGAGCACGGCGACTGGGCGGGCACCCATCGAGATGATGTCGCGCACGATGCCGCCGACTCCGGTGGCTGCGCCCTGGTAGGGCTCGACGTAGGAGGGCGAGTTGTGGGACTCGACTTTGAAGGTCACCGCCCAGCCTTCGCCGATGTCGACGACGCCGGCGTTCTCACCCATGCCGACGAGCAGATGCTTACGCATCTCATCGGTGACGTGCTCGCCGAACTTGCGCAGGTGGACCTTCGAGGACTTGTACGAGCAGTGCTCGGACCACATCACCGAGTACATCGCCAGCTCTGCGGAGGTTGGGCGGCGGCCGAGGATCTCGCGGATGTCCGCATACTCATTCGCCTTGAGCCCCAGCTCGGCAAAGGGCTGCTCGACGTCGGGGTTCGCAGCTGCGAATTCGACGGTCTCCTTGACGTGCTTGTCCGACATACGCCTCGTGTGGTCCTTTCGTGAAATCCCACTCGACATCCTATCTTCAAACCGCGCCCGAGGCAGTGGCCAGGCTGGCATGAGTGGGGCTGGCGGGTGGGTGAAAGGATAGGTAGAAAGCTTTCGATAGACCTATGGTGAGTGAAAGGATAGAGTCTAAGGTTTCTATCAGCCAGCTCACGCATCGAGGGAGTCAGTCCCTCGGTGAAGAACGTGGTGCTCGCCGAACTCAGCTCGCAGGACGCTCTCAGCGGCTTCGGTCCTCAGGCGGCCGAAGTGGCAGGCAATGTCGCTGCAGTCGTGGCGGCTGTCGACACTCTCGGCAGTGCTGAAGCAGTGACGTGGAGCGATCTCGAAGAGCTGCAGCGACAGCTGCTGCCCGGCTTCAGTCAGCTGGGACTGCGTCAGCGCCAGAACTGGCTGGGCGGATCAGCCATTCACCCGGGTGAGGCCGAATTCATTCCGCCGAGGCCGGAAGTCCTGCCACAAGCGCTTGAGGATCTGATGGCGTTCATCAACGGGGCAGCCACGGGCGGTCTCATCCAGGCGGGACTGGCTCACGCACAGTTCGAAACGCTGCACCCCTTCGCAGACGGCAATGGACGGATCGGACGCGCCCTCATCCACACGGTGCTCACGCGGCGGGGACTGACCTCTGGAGCTGTGCTGCCCATCAGCCAGGTGCTCATGACATGGCAGCAGCGATATATCGATGGTCTGACGGCTTACCGGGCGACTCCGCCGGGTGCTTCGATGACCGGCGCCGAGCCTCCCGCCGAGCTCGACATCAGCGCAGGAGTGAACACGTGGCTGGACTTCTTCATCACCGCAGCAGATGCAGCCGTCAGCCAAGCGGAGCGGTTCATGCAGGAGGCGCAGAGTGTGCTCGACGACTACCATGAGGCGCTCGATTCACAGCTGGACCGGCGCCCACGCAGCGATGCTGTCGTGTGGAAGCTCCTCGAGCTGCTGCCCCGCACTCCGATTCTCACCCAGCGCATCGCCGAGCAGCTGACGGGTGCCTCGGTGCCATCGGTGCGCAGAGCCCTGCAGCAGCTCAGCGAGGCTGGGATCACTGACAGTCTGGCTGTCGGCAGAGGCATCCGTGGGCATATCGCCCGGGACCTGCTTGACATCGTCGCGCACGCTGAGCGCAGAATGGCGAGCACGCGCTTCGATACGCAGGTCTCCGTGCCGGTCCGTCCGGCTCCGGCCTCGCCGCCGCCGTACTGAGCTGCGAATTAGAATGTGGCTATGTCCGTATCCAAGATCGTCCTGTTCTACGTCTTCACCCCGCTGGCCGACCCCGAGGCGGTGCGCCTGTGGCAGCACGCGCTGTGCGAGCGCCACAACCTCAAGGGCCGCATCATCATCTCCGCTGACGGCATCAACGCCACCGTCGGCGGGGAGATCCACGACGTCAAGCAGTACGTGCGCACGACGAAAAGCTACGCGCCCTTCCGCAAGGCCGATATCAAGTGGTCGACTGGCGCCGGCGATGACTTCCCGCGCCTGAGCGTCAAGGTCCGCCCGGAGCTGGTGACCTTCGGCAATCCTGACGAGGTCACGGTCACCGAGGACGGCGTGCAGGGCGGGGGCGTGCACCTGGGGCCCGGCCAGCTGCACAAGCTCATGGACGAACGCGGCGACGATGTCGTCTTCTTCGACGGCCGCAATGCGATGGAGGCGGAGATCGGCCGGTTCAAGAACGCCGTCATCCCGAACACGGACACCACCCGCGATTTCATCGCCGAGATCGAATCCGGCGCTTACGACGAGTTCAAAGACAAGCCGATCGTCACCTACTGCACCGGCGGTATTCGCTGTGAGATCCTCTCGGTGCTCATGAAGAACCGCGGCTTCGAAGAGGTCTACCAGCTCGACGGCGGGATCGTCCGCTACGGCGAGACCTTCGGCAACTCCGGGCTGTGGGACGGTTCGCTGTACGTCTTCGACAAGCGCATGCACATGGAGTTCGGCTCCGGGGCCGAATCGCTGGGCCGCTGCCGGGAGTGCGATGAGCCGACCCCGCTGTTCGTCAACTGCGCTGATGAGTCCTGCCGGAAGCAGTTCCTGCGCTGCCAGGACTGCACCGATGCCGGCCGGCACCCGTACTGCGGTGCGTGCGCCGCGCCCGAGGCAAAGGCTGCGGTCCCGGCCGCACAGTAGGTTCCGGCAGACACCGCAGGTTCAATCAGGGAGGTCAGCGACATGAGCGAAAAGGGGCATCAGCGGATCAGCGAACCGCACCAGACCGGCACGGCCAGCCGGCTCAACTGGCTGCGCGCAGGAGTGCTCGGCGCCAATGACGGCATCACCTCGACGGCCGGGCTCGTCATCGGCGTCGCGGCAGCCGACCCGGCCAGCACGGGCGCGATCTTCCTCGCCGGCGCCGCTGGCCTCGTTGCCGGTGCCGCCTCGATGGCGGTCGGCGAGTACGTTTCGGTGTCCAGCCAGCGCGATTCCGAACAGGCACTCATCCGTTTGGAGAAGTGGGAGCTCGAACATGAGCCGGAGGAGGAGTTCGACGAACTCGTCGGCATCTACCGGCAGCGGGGTCTGAGCGAGGCGACCGCCCGTCAGGTCGTCACCGAGCTGCACGCCCATGATGCGCTCGGAGCGCACCTCGATGCTGAGCTCGGCATCGACCCCGATGACCTGACGAACCCATGGGCTGCGGCCATCGCCTCGGCGATCTCATTCACCATCGGCGCGGTGCTGCCGCTGCTCGCGGTGCTGCTGCCGCCGCCGGAGTGGCGGATCATCACCGCTTTCATCGCGGTGCTTGCCGCGCTCGGCCTGACCGGCTGGCTCTCGGCGAAGCTCGGCCGGGCGATCGCCTGGAGGGCGGTCGCGCGTATGCTCATCGGTGGTGCGCTGGCGATGGCGGTGACCTACGGCATCGGCCAGCTGTTCGGCGTCAGCGCCGGTTGACGCGCATCTCTGCCAAGCGGTGATCGCCACGGCGACCGCGATGAGGCCGAGTCCTGCCCCGGGTCGGCTGTCAGGCACCCGATCATCGACCATGTCGCTGTCGTATCCAAGCGGGGACGGCCACCGTCTGCCGTGAAGGACAGGCGGTGGCCGTCGGGACGGTGTTGCTGCAGAACCGGCGGGATCAGCTGCCGGATCTGCTGCGGAACAAGGCGATGATGAAGGCCGGGACGATGATGGCCAGGGCGATGATGCCGACGACGAGTGCGATGATGGCCGCAGGGCCGTCGGGTGCGAACTCGCGGACGAGCAGCATCGCGACCATGACGAACAGCCCGGCGACCATGAGGCTGCTGTGCTTCATGCCGCTGTTGTCGCTGCGTTCGCTCATAGGTCAGCTCCAAAGCAGTCTTCGGCGATGCCGCGGGCAGACAGCAGGTCGACGAGGGCGTTGACGACGTCCTCGCCGCCGGCCGATGCGGCTTTGCGAGCAGCATAGGCGATGGCGTCTCCGCGGCTCATCTTCTTGGTGTGCTTGGCGTACTTGTAGGCATCGATGGCCTTGGAAGCGAACTTCTTGGCACCGCCAGCGGCCTTGATCGCGGCCTTGATCTTGGCGATCTTCGCCACAGCGAAGGCGTTCGAGGCGATGAACACGGTGATCGACAGGGCGCAGCCGGCAGCGCCGGCGGCCTGAGCAGGCTGCTCTGCCTGCCACGTGTCGAAGGCCTCCTGGCTCGTGAGGGCGTGGTCGGGGATGTCCTCGATGTAGGAGAACGCCGACTCCAGCTCCGCCTCGTTCACCGGCTCATCAGCGAACGCGACAGAAGCGTCGGCGACCGGAGGGGCAGCGGACTCCGCAGGGGCGGCTGAGGCCGGCTGGGAGACACCGAGGGCGACGGCCACACTCAGGGCCGCGGCGAGGAAAGCGCTCGAACGTGTTTTCACGGGGATCACCTCATGGGTTGGAGATAAGGGTGACATGCACCACATCACCGCATGGTGAGCTCTATTTCAAGATCCGCCGCGGCAACGTCCAGGCACCTGTGATGCGATGTTCAGCGCATATTGTCCGACTACTCCGTTTAGCCTATGCGCTTCGTCGGAGCGCGGGCGGATCAGCTGCCGGGGTGCGCCTCCGGCTGCCGCGGGTGACGGCTTGCCGGGCCGGAACGGACATCAGCCGCCGAAGAGCTTCTTGAAGAAGCCCTTCTTCTTCGGCTTCTTCTCCTTCTCTGGTTGGTCTGCCGGGGATGGGCCCGGTGCCAGCGACGGTGCTGGCTCGGGGGCGGCAGGCTGTTCGACCGGGTCGTCAGCTGCCGACTGGTCCGCTGCCGGTTCCTCCCCGACGGGGGGCTTGGCAGCAGGGTCTTCGGCAGCTGCCGGGGCAGGGGCGGGCTCGTCTGCTGGTGCCGGGGCTGCCGCCTCAGGAACAGGGGCTTCGGCAGGGGCTTCGGCAGGAGCGGGGGCAGGGCTGCCGGCGGCGAACTGCTCGGCGGCCTCGCCCTCGAGCGGCTGGTGCAGGGCGCAGTTGGTGATGCGGTTCTGCTCGTCGAAGGTGACATCGGCGCTGCCGTCGGCTGCCAGCAGGCGCAGGCCGCCTGCGGGCAGCTCGGCCAGCGGGAAGCCGCGCTGCTCGGCGTAGGCGATGAGCGCAGCCCGGTGATCGGTCACCTCGGTCTCGGTCAGGCCCTGGGCCAGTGAGCGAACGAGATCGCGGATCGCAGGCTGACCGAGCGTGAGCTCCGGGTGCTCGACGAGCAGCCACACGACCGAACCGCCACCGGCATCGACCGGGTAGTGCGCCCACAGGCCGGTGATCGTCTTCGCCGCCAGCGTCAGCCGCAGCGCCAGCTCATCGCTCAAGTCGATCTCTTCGGTGGTGAGTTCGCCCAGCTCATGAGCCGCGCCGTGCCTGCGCACCGCATGCGCGAGGTCGACGACCGGGGCGGGGAAGTCGTTGATGTTGTCCCAGCCCCAATGCCAGGTCGAGGTCTGCTGCGATTCGCTGCCGAGCATGTGGGCGCGCACCTCCAGCGACTGCTCGCCGGTGAAGCGCAGCGCCGGCGGGTCAGCGGCGAAGTCGACTTCCCAATCGGCATCGGCGATCCGGCGGCCGAAGGCGGCCTGCATCTCAGCGGAGAGGAACACGGCACGGTTGACGAGATCCTGCAGCGTTTCAGTCATGCTCACAACTCTAGCGCTCCGGTGCCGGCTCGGCAGGCAGACCGCCGCAGTGCGGCCTCAGGCGCTGACGAGTGCGGAGATGACCGAGGTGAAGAAGCCCTGGCCGTCGAGTCCGGTGCGCATGCCGGCGGCGGTGTCCGGGCCATAGCCGGCTTCCACGGCGTGTTCGGGGTGGGGCATGAGCCCGACGATCCGGCCGCTGGCATCGGTGATGCCGGCGATGTCGTTGCGTGAGCCGTTCGGGTTGACCTCCAGGTAGCGGGCCACAACCCGGCCCTCACCTTCGAGCATGTCGAGTGCGGCGTCATCAGCCATATAGCCGCCTTCGCCGTTCTTGAGCGGGATGACGATCTCCTGACCTGCGGCGAAATCCGAGGTCCAGGTAGTCTCAGCGTTCTCGATGCGCAGCTTCTGGTCCCGGCACACGAACTGCTGAGAGTCGTTGCGCACGAGCGCGCCGGGCAGCAGATGGGCCTCGCACAGCACCTGGAAGCCGTTGCAGATGCCAAGTACCGGCATCCCGCCCTTGGCTGCTGCGATGACGGCATCCATGATCGGGGCGAAGCGGGCGATCGCCCCGCAACGCAGGTAGTCGCCGTAGGAGAACCCGCCGGGCAGGATCACCGCATCGACGTCGGACAGGGACTCATCGGCATGCCACAGGCGCACCGCCTCGGCCCCGGCCAGGGTGACGGCGCGTGCAGCATCCCGGTCGTCGAGGGTGCCGGGGAAGGTGACGACGCCGATCCGAGCGCCGGCAGCCCCGGGGGTTGCCGCAGACGAGGTGGGGGCGCCGATGAGCGGGCCGCCGGCAGTGTAGGCGCTGCGGTCGGTCACCGGGCACCTGCCTCGGTGCCGGGGTCCTCCTCGGCACGCACAGCGACGACGTTCTCGATGACGGGATTCGACAGCAGCTTCTCAGCCGCATCGCGCACCTCGGTCAGCACCGCATCGGTGATCTCGCCCTCGACGGTGAGCTCGAAGCGCTTGCCCTGCCGGACATCGGTGAACCCGTCGAAACCCAGCCGGGTCAGGCCCGAGCTGATCGCCTTGCCCTGCGGATCGAGGATCTCCGGCTTCGGCATGACCTCGACGACGACACGTGCCATGTCCACGTTCTCCTTATGCGATGTGCGCGGCTGACCGGCAGCCGTCTGTTCAGCAGTCTCATCCTAACAGCGCCACCAGCCCCCGGCGTGCTCTGGTAGCCTGGCCACCCGGCGACCGATGCGCCGCCGAACCGCATGCTCCACGCCCGCCTCCTGCCGACCAGAAGGGTGGAATGCGCCGATGGCCGATGCACCAGCGCTGCCGACGAGCTTCGACCGTATCCTGCTGCTGGCCGATCCAGGCGGTCCGGCCCGGCGCGCCGAGGCGATCCGCGAGGACCTCACAGCCCGGCTCAGCGACGTGCTCGGCAAGGAGGTGCGCGTCGATGTGCGTGCGGCAGCGCTGCGGCTGACACCGGAGTACGAACTCGACATGGACGTCGCCGAAGAGCTCGCTGAACGCACCGAACCGGCGCATGCGACGATCTTCCTCACCGAGATCCCCCGCCACACCCGCGGGCATCCGCTCGTCGCCGAGGTCTTCACCGGCCCCTCGATCGGCGTCGTGTCCCTGCCGGCTTTCGGTGTATGGGCGCGCAGCCGGCGGCTCATCACGACGCTTACGAGCACGGTGGTCCATATGCTCGGCGGGGACCCGGCGCGTGACACGGGGCCGGACTATCGGTGGAACTCCTGGCGCTACGAGGCTGAGGAGCAGGTCTACCTGCTCCACGCCCACACCATCACCGGCGGCCCGCGGATGGCGCTGGGCATGATCATGTCCAATGAGCCGTGGAGCGCCGTGCCGAAGCTCTCCGGCGCGCTTGCCGCCGCTGCGGCCACCGGCGCCTTCGGCATCTTCTACCAGTCGATCTGGCAGATGGCCGACTACCTGTCGACGACCCGGCTGCTGTTCATCGGGCTGCTGTCGATCGTCCTCGTGGTCGGCTGGCTGATCTTCGGGCACCGGCTGTGGGACAAGCCCAAACGCGAGACCCTCGCCGCAGTCACCGTGCTGTACAACCTCTCGACCGTCGTCACCCTTCTCGTCGGGGTTGCGCTGCTCTACGCGATCCTCTTCATCCTCATCCTGCTGTCCTCGCTCGTCGTCATCGACATCCAGTTCATGTCCGATGTGCTCGGCTCACAGGCCACCTGGGACGACTACGTCGAACTCGCCTGGCTGTCAGCGGCCCTCGGGCTGTTCGCCGGCGCGCTGGGCGCGACCTTCGACTCCGATACGGATCTGCGGATGCTCACCCACGGCCAGCGCGAATGGATGCGCACCCCGGAATGAGCCGCGCCCGGCTGCAGAGGCCCGGGCGAGGCTGCGGAGGCCCGCGCGCGGCTGCGGAAGGTCAGCCGGGGAACTCCTGGCCTGTGATGCGCTCGAAGGCCTCGATGTAGCGCTGCCGGGTTTTGGTCACGATCTCGGCGGGCAGGGCCGGCGGGGGCTGGCCGGAGTCCTTGTCCCAGCCGGACTCCGGGCCGGTCAGCCAGTCGCGCACGAACTGCTTGTCGAAGCTCGCCTGGGCCTGCCCGGGCACGTAGGCCTCAGCGTCCCAGAACCGGGAGGAGTCCGGGGTCAGCACCTCGTCGGCCAGCAGCACCCGGCCGTTGGCATCGCGGCCGAACTCGAACTTCGTATCGGCCAGGATGATCCCGCGTTCGCGGGCGATCTCTTCAGCTCGGGTGTAGATGCGCAAGGTGATATCGCGCAGCAGCTCGGCGTCGTCCTCACCGAGCAGTTCGACGGTCTTGTCGAAGCTGATGTTCTCATCATGCTCGCCCAGCTCGGCTTTGGTGGCGGGGGTGAAGATCGCCGGTGTCAGCTTGTCGGCCTCGCGCAGCCCAGCGGGCAGCGCGACCCCGCACACCGAGCCGGTGCGCTCATAATCCGCCCGGCCCGAACCGGTCAGGTACCCGCGGGCGACGCATTCGACGGGGAACATCTCCAGCGGCCGGCACACCATCGCCCGCCCGGCCACCGCCTCGGGCACGTCGGTGGAGGTGACGTGGTTGCCGATCACCTCGGCGAGCTGGTCGAACCACCACAGGCTCAGCCCGGTCAGCACCGCGCCCTTGTCCGGGATCGGGGTGTCGAGCACGAAGTCGTATGCGGAGATCCGGTCGCTGGCTACGAGCAGCACGCGTTCGGCTTCGGCCAGCTCGGCCGGGCCGTCGGCGGGCACATACATGTCGCGGACCTTGCCGGAGTACACGTGCTGCCAGCCCGGCAGGCTCTGCGGTGCGTCGGCGCTCATGGCGGACCTCCTGAGTCGGTGGTGCTAGTCGGTGGTGGATGGGATCGTGATCTGGCCGGCGGCCGCGGCGGCGGCGATGTCGCTGCGCTGCTGCTGGCCGTCGAAGCTGATGAGCGCGGCGGCGGCATAGGCGCGCTCGCGGGCCTCGGCCAGCGTGGGCGCGTTGGCGACGACGGAGAGCACCCGCCCGCCGCTGGTGGCCAGCTGGCCTGCCGGGCCCGAGGCGGTGGTGCCCGCGTGCAGGACCATCACCCCATCCTGGGCGGCTGCGTCGGTCAGGCCGGTGATCGCGGTGCCGGTGACCGGGGCCTCGGGGTAGCCGGCAGCGGCCATGACGACGGTGACCGAGGCGTCAGACGACCACTGCAGGGGCGGCAGCTCGGCGAGTGTGCCGGTGGCTGCGGCCATGAGCGCGGTGCTGAGCGGGGTCTCCAGGCGGGCGAGGACGGACTGGGTCTCCGGGTCGCCGAAGCGCACATTGAACTCCACGACGCGCAGCCCGCGGGCGGTCAGAGCGAGCCCGCAGTACAGCAGCCCTGCGAACGGGGTGCCGCGGCGGGCCATCTCGTCGACGACCGGCTGGGCGACGGTGGTGACGATCTCCTCGACCAGTCCAGGCGGCGCCCAGGGCAGAGGGGAGTAGGCGCCCATCCCGCCGGTGTTCGGGCCGGTGTCGCCGTCGCCGATCCGCTTGAAGTCCTGCGCCGGTTCCAGCGGGACTGCGGTCACGCCGTCGCAGAGCACGAACAGGGACACCTCCGGCCCGTCGAGGTAGTCCTCGATGACGACCCGGTCAGCGACCGACAGGCACGAGCGGGCGTGGTCGAGTGCGGCGTCGCGGTCCTCGGTGACGACGACGCCCTTGCCGGCGGCCAGCCCGTCGGCCTTGACGACGTAGGGGGCGCCGAACCGGTCGAGGGCGTCGGCGGCGTCGGTCTCATCGACGGCGGCGACCGCCTCGGCGGTGGGCACACCGGCTGCGGCCATGATCTCCTTGGCGAACGCCTTCGAACCCTCCAGCACGGCGGCTGCGCCGCTGGGACCGAAGACGGGCAGCGAGGCTTCGCGCAGCGCATCGGCGACTCCGGCCACGAGCGGAGCCTCAGGACCGATGACGACGAGATCGGCGTCGAGGTCGTGGGCGAGCGCGGTGACAGCGGCCGGGTCGGTGGCCTCGACCGGGCGGGTGTCGCACATGAGCGCGATGCCTGGATTGCCGGGGGCGGCGATGACGGCATCGACCTGCGGATCGCGGATCAGACCGGCGACGATGGCATGTTCGCGGGCGCCTGAGCCCAGCACGAGAACCTTCATGCCCCTCAGCTTAGTATGCCTGTCAGCAAGCCGGGGCGCAGGCGGACAGGCTTTAGAGTGGGGGCATGAGTGCTTCCGCTGACCCTGCCACGGGCACCGCCGCCCAGTCCGCTGAGCTCGCCGTCATCGAGCGCAGCGGATTCATCGAATCCCGCCACATCGGCTCCGCTGTCGTCGTCGATCCTGAAGGACGGGTGTATGCGCACGCCGGTGCGCCGGAGGCGCCGGTGGCCACCCGCTCGTGCCTCAAACCGCTGCAGGCAGTCGCCGTCATGGAGTCTGGGGTCGCGCTGGCCGGAGAGGCCGCTGTGCTCGCCACCGCCTCCCACCGGTCCGAAGAGGGGCATGTGAGGGTCGTCGAAGCGATGCTCGCCGATGCCGGTCTCGATGAGACCGCGCTCAAGTGCCCGGCGGTCGCCCCGGCAGACCCGGACTACCGCTACCTCACCCGGGCGGCCGGCCAGCAGACCTCTCGGCTGTTCTACAACTGCTCCGGCAAGCACGCAGCCTTCCTGGCCGCCTGCGCCCACAACGGCTGGGACACCGAGACCTACCTCGCTCCCGACAGCCCCGTCCAGCAGGCGGTCGCCGCCGCCGTCGAACGCTACTGCGGGGCGCCGTCAGATCACGTCGGCGTCGACGGCTGCGGGGCACCGGTGCACGCGATGCCGCTCACCCGCCTGGCCCGGGGCATCGGGCAGATCGCTGCCGGTGTGAGCGAACCGGCCCGGCTGCTGACCGAGGCGGTCGTCGAGCATCCGTGGGCGATCGACGGGCACGGCCGGCCCAATGCGGTGGCGATCGAACGGCTGCAGGTGCTCGCGAAGTTCGGCGCCGAAGGCGTCATGGTGATGGGCACCCGCGACGGCTGGGCGGTTGCGGTCAAGTGCCTCGACGGGTCGAACCGGATCACCTCGATGGTCGCGCTCGAGCTGCTTGCCCACGCTGGGGCGGTCGACGCGGAGGCCGCGCTGCCGGTCATCAGCGATCTCGCCCCGCAGATCACCGGCGGCATCGACGAGTACGGTGCCCCAGCCGTTGTCGGTCAGGTGCGTGCCGGGGCCGGGCTGTACGATGCGATGCACGGAGGGGACCAGATATGAGCATTCGCCGCAGAATCGACCAGACCGAAGGCAGGGCCGCGCTCGCGCGCTGGGAACAAGCCCGCCGCACAAGCGCAGAGGAAGTCGAGCGGGCCACCCTGGCGATGGCCGTGCGCTACACGCTCGAAGAGCTCGCCGCCCGTCACGCAGGCGGCACGGTCGAAGTGCGCATCCCGCCTTTCGGCGTCACCCAGTGCATCGCAGGTCCCAAGCACACCCGCGGCACCCCGCCCAATGTCATCGAAACCGACCCACACACGTGGCTGCGCCTGGCGGTCGGCGAACTGAGCTTCGCTGAGGCACGCGCCGCCGACCCGGCGATCGCCTCGGGCACGCGAGCCGATCTGAGTCAGCAGCTGCCGCTCTTCACCGCTGCTGAACTCGCCGGCAGCTGAGCGGATGCACCAGTCGCCGGCCATCCGCCGCAGCCCGGCACTCGATGCCGTCATCGTCGGCTCCGGACCCAACGGCCTGGCCGCTGCCGTCACGCTCGCCCGCGCCGGCCTGACCGTCGAAGTTCTTGAGGCTCAGCCGAGCATCGGCGGGGGAGCGCGCACCCTCAACCTCGGGCTCGCCGCCGGCCGGACCGGCGCCTCGGCGCTGCGGCACGACGTGTGCTCGGCCGTCCACCCGATGGCGCTCGCCAGCCCGTTCCTGCTCGACTTCGACCTCGCCGCCCGCGGTGTTGAGCTCGCCGTGCCGGAGATCTCCTACGCCCAGCCGCTCGAGGACCAGCCGGCGGCACTGGCCTGGCGCGACCTCGACCGGACCGCTGCAGGCCTTGGTGCCGACGGGCCGGTCTGGAAGCGGTTCTTCGCCTCGTTTGCCGAGCACCTTGAGGAGATCGTGTGGCTCTCGCTTGGTGACAAGCGCTCCCTGCCGGCCGCCCTGCGCAGCCCAGCTGCGCTCGCCCGCTCAGCCGGGTTCGCAGCCCGGCTGCTGCAGCAGGGGAGTCCTGCCTGGAATCTGCCGCTGCGCACTGACGCCGCCCGCGCCCTGTTCACAGGTGTTGCCTCCCATGCGATCGGCGCCCTGCCCTCCCCGGCGACCGCCGCGGCGGCGATGCTGCTGGCGACACTGGCACATGGGGCCGGGTGGCCGATCCCAGTCGGCGGGTCTCAGGCGATCACCGATGCGCTCGCCGCCGACCTGAAAGCCCACGGTGGGCAGATCCGCACAGGCGTGCACATTGAGACCGCCGCCGACTTGCCGCCTGCCCGCACCTGTCTGCTCGACACGTCCGCCGGGACTGCCGCCCGCATCTGGGACGCCAGCCTGCCGGCCAGCGTCAGAGGCGGACTCAGGCGATTCGGGCTCGGGGATGCCGCTGCGAAAGTCGACTTCGTGCTCTCCGGGCCGGTTCCGTGGCGCGACCGGCAGCTCGCCCAGGCAGGGACCCTGCACCTGGGCGGGACCCGGGAGCAGATGGCCGCCGCCGAGGCGGAGGTCACCGCCGGCCGGCTGCCCCAGCGTCCCGTCGTGCTCGTCTCCGACCCGACGGTCGCTGATCCGTCCCGGCAGGTCGCCGGGCTGCGGCCGCTGTGGACGTACGCGCATGTGCCGGCCGGCTGCCCGGTCGATGTCACCGAGCACATCACCGCCCAGATCGAGCGCTTTGCCCCTGGCTTCCGCGATGTCATCGTCGACTCCGCCTGCGTGCCGGCTGCCCAGATGCACGCCCACAACGAGAATTACGCCGGTGGTGACATCGCCGCAGGCACTGTGTCCCTGTACCGGATGGTCGCCCGGCCCAGGCTGACCTGGGACCCGTACTCCCTCGGCATCCCCGGCGTCTACCTGTGCTCGGCAGCCACCCCGCCGGGGCCCGGGGTGCACGGCATGAACGGCTGGTTCGCCGCGCAGCGGGCGCTGAAGCAGGTGTTCGGGCTGCCGGCACCGCGTCTTGCACCCGACCGGTGAGATCCTGCCGGGAACTGTCCCTCAGCTGAGAGCCTGGGTGAAGTCTGCGATGATGTCGCGCGGATCCTCCAGGCCGATCGAGACGCGCACGACACCGGCGGCCGGCCGGGCGTCGGGGGCCACTGGGCGGTGGGTCAGCGAGGCCGGGTGCTGGATGAGGGTGTCGACGCCGCCGAGTGAGACGGCGTGCACAGCCAGGCGGGTGCGCTCGGCGAATGCCGCCGCGGCCTGGTAGCCGCCAGCCATGTCAAGGGCGAGCATCGCACCGGGCCCCGACATCTGCGAGCCGATGAGCCCGGCCGGATCCTGGCCGTCGAGACCGGGGAAGAACACCCGGGCGATCGCCTCATGGCCCTCGAGTGCCTCGGCAACAGCCTGCGCATTGTCCTGCTGCTGGCGGATGCGGATCGGCAGCGTGCGCAGGCCGCGGGCGAGCATATAGGCGCCCATCGGGTGCAGCAGCCCGCCGGTGAGCGAGCGGACGCCGCGCAGTTCACCGGCGCGCTCCTCAGAGCAGGCGACGATGCCGCCCATCGCATCCCCGTGGCCGCCGAGGTACTTCGTGGCCGAATGCACCGAATACGCAGCCCCGTGCGCCAGCGGCTGCTGGAGGACCGGGGTGGCGAACGTGTTGTCGACCATGACCGGCACGTCACCGGCGGCAGCGACAACAGCTGCGATGTCGACGAGTTCGAGCGTCGGGTTCGCCGGGGTCTCCATGACGACGAGACCGGTGTCGGACTCGATCGACTCAGTCACCGTGTCGGGGGTCGCCCAGGTGACGCGGGTGCCGAGGAACCCGGTGGCCAGCACATGGTCGGTGCCGCCGTAGAGCGGGCGGATCGCTACGATGTGCGGCTTGCCGGCAGCCACCCGCTGCTGGAGCACGGCGCAGATCGCAGCCATCCCGGTGGTGAAACCGACAGCGGAGTCCGCGCCTTCGAGGGCGGCCAGGCCCTCTTCGAAGTCCGAGGCGTTCGGTGACCACAGTCGCTGGTAGACCAGCGAGGTCGCCCCATCTTTGGCGCGGCCGCCGCCGGCGAGCAGCTCGTAGGAATCCCCGCCGGACTCCACCTCGGGCAGCGGGTAGGTCGTCGACAGATCGATCGTCGGAACGTGCGTGCCCTCGCTGATGGCACGCGCGGCCATGCCGTGCACGGCCAGGGTGTCAGGGTGGGTGTCGTGGGCGGCGGAGTCGCCGGGCGTGATGTGGCTCATAGCCTGCATTCAACTCCTCTTCGACATGAACCTGCGCATCTGCTGCAGATAATTGCAGGGCAGCCGTATAATCCCGCAGGAACTACGGCACAATGGGCACTGTATCGCAGTCTGCCGCAGACACTGCGATGTGGAAAGGGGTGCACTATGGCCGATATCGAACTCGACGCCATTGACCGGCAGCTGCTCCGCCTGCTCGATGCCGACGCGCGCGCCTCAGGACGAGCACTGGCCCGCCGGCTGCGCGTGGCCGAATCGACTGTGGCGCTGCGCATCCGCCGGCTCGTGTCCACCGGGGTGATCGCGAAATTCGGCATCACCGTCGACAAGGACCGCATCGGCCTGCCGCTGGAGGCGATGGTCTCCTGCCAGATCGGTCACCTCGACCGCACCGCGATCGCCGCGCTGCGCCGCGATGCCCCCACCTGGCCAGGAGTGCTCTCGGTCTTCCATATGGCCGGCAGCGACGACTTCATCATCCACGTCGTCGCCACCGATGCCGATGCCCTGCGCGACTTCGTCGTCGACAACCTCGCCAGCCACCCGGCCATCACCCGCACCCAGACGAACCTCGTGTTCGAAAACCTGCCGGGCACCGGCTGGGCCACCGCCCTCGATACCGACTGAGGAAGGTCAGGCGTCCGGGATGCGGCCGGCGGGCTGACACCTCGGGTGCGGGGGCTTAGGCTCAGGACATGGCCTCAACTCCTGCGCAGATCACGTCCTTCATCGGCGGCCGTCACGTGCCCTCGGTGACGACCTACGACAACATCGACCCGGCGACCAACGAGACGATCGGGCAGATCGCCCGGGGCGGCTTCGACGAAGTCGATCAGGCCGTCATCGCCGCCGGCAGAGCCCAGCAGTCCTGGGGCCGCACCGCCCCACAGGAACGTTCCCGCCTGCTCGTGGCAGCAGCCGAACTCATCCGCGCCGACCGTGAGAACCTCGCCCGGCTCGAAAGCGAAGACACCGGCAAACCCCTGACCCAGGCCTATGCCGACGTCGATGTGTGCGCGCGCTACTTCGAGTTCTACGGTCACACCATCGAGGCCTACTACGGCCACACCATCCCGCTCGGCGAGGACATGCACGTCTACACCCGCCGCGAACCCTACGGCGTCACCGGCCACATCGTCGCCTGGAACTACCCCCTCCAGCTCGTCGGCCGGGCGGCAGCCACCTCGCTGGCCACCGGAAACTGCGCGGTGGCCAAACCGGCAGACGAAACCCCGCGCACCACCCTGCGCCTAGCTGAGATCCTCGACCAGGCAGGCTTCCCCACCGGCGCCTTCAACGTCGTCACCGGACTCGGCCGGGAAGCCGGTGCGGCACTTGCCCAGCATCCGGAGGTCGCCCACCTTGGCTTCGTCGGCTCGACCGGCACCGGCTCGATCATCGCCCGGGCGGCAGCCGACCGGGTCATCCCGACTGTGCTCGAGCTCGGCGGGAAGTCGGCCAACATCGTCTTCGCCGATGCCGACATCGACGCAGCCGTGCCCTCCCTGGTCCGCTCGATCATCCAGAACGCCGGCCAGACCTGCTCGGCCGGCTCCCGGCTGCTCGTCCACACCGACGTGCGCGACGAAGTGCTGGAGAAGATGAGCGCTGCGATGCGCGAGGTGACGATCGGTCCCGGACTCGACGACCCGATGCTCGGCCCGCTCGTCTCCCGTAAGCAGTTCGAGCGGGTGACCGGGTTCCTCGAGCGTCTCGACTCCGGTGAGATCCTCACCGGCGGCGCCGCACCCGAGGCGATCAGCACCTCGGGTGCGGGGGGCTCGGCCGGCGCTCAGGGCGCCTTCTTCGCCCCGACGATCGTCGCCGATGTCGAGGCCGGTTCCGAGATCTGGCAGGAAGAGGTGTTCGGGCCGGTCGTCGTCTCCCGCAGCTTCGACTCCGATGAGCAGGCGATCGCCGAGGCCAACGGCACCGACTACGGCCTCGTCTCCGCCGTGTGGACGCAGAACCTCTCACGCGCCCACCGGATGGCCGCAGAGATCGAAGCCGGCCAGGTGTTCGTCAACACCTACGGCGCCGGCGGCGGCGTCGAACTGCCCTTCGGCGGCTTCAAGAAGTCCGGGTACGGCCGCGAGAAGTCGATCGAGGCCTTCGACGAGTACACGCAGACGAAGACCGTCGTCATGAAGATTTGACCCTCACCGCCCTCGGGCTGGTGCTCACCGCCAGCCTCGCCCACGCCGTCTGGAACGCCGCAGCCAAGACCGTGCGCGGACACGGCTACGCATTCGTCTTCGCCTACCAGCTCGTCTCCGCCGTTCTGCTGTTGCCTATGGGCATCGCGATCATCGCCCAGCAGCCGGATCTCATCGGCTGGCCGCTGCTCGGCGTCGCAGTCGTCTCAGGCCTGCTGCACATCGCCTACTCGGTGACCCTGCAGATCGGTTACGATCGGGCTGATTTGGGCATCGTCTACCCCGTCGCCCGCGGCACCGGCCCGGTGCTGACGATGCTCATCGCGCTCGCGATGCTCGGCGAGCGGCCCGGCTGGCCGGGAATCCTCGGCGGGCTCATCATCGTCACCGGCATCGCCGTCGTCACTGTGCCCGGGCGTCCCGCCGCCGGGGTGACGGGCAGACGGGAGAGCAGCCGCCTGCTGGTCCCCGGGCTGTTCTGGGGCGGGCTGACCGGCACGTTCATCGCCGGGTACACCCTGTGGGATCACCACGTCGTGACGACGACCGAGTATCCGCCGCTGCTGTACTTCGCGCTCAGCTCCGCCGTCAACGCCGTCGTCATGGCCCCGCGGGCCATGTGCCGTCCGGCCGAGCTGCGTGCGGTGGCCGTCAGCGACAAGCGCGCCGTCTCAGTCGTCGCCGTGCTCAGTCCGCTGGCCTACATCCTCGTGCTCATCGCCATGCAGCAGGCGCCAGTCTCCCTGGTCGCCCCGCTGCGGGAGACCTCGATCATCATCGGCGTGCTGCTGGCCTGGTGGCTCTTCGGCGAACGCGACCTCGGCAGACGGCTGGCCGGTGCTGCGATCGTCATCAGCGGCGTTGGGCTCATCGCTCTGGCGTGAGCGAAATCGCGGCATGCAGGGCCGGTGAACTAGACTGTTGGGCGCACACCAGCAGGCCGCCGCCTGCCACCACGGCAACCAAGGGAGCCCATGAACGACGACACGATCGACGTCTCGGTCCGCCGCAGCCCCAAGTACTCGGCGTTCATCATCCTCGGCGTCATCCTCGGCATGATCGCAGGCGGTATCCTGTCCTTTCTGCCCGTCGACATGGCCGGCGTCGAGGTCGAGGTGACCCAGGCCTCGGCGACGTGGATGCTCATGGTCTTCGTCGGCACCATCGGCGGCTTCCTCGGCGCCGTCGTCGCCCTCATCCTCGACCGCATCAGCCTGCGCCGCGCCCGCACCTACACTGTGCCCGCCGTACATGACCCCGCACCCGGGGCCGTCGACACCGAGGCGGCTGACACCGAGGCGGCTGACACCGAGGTGCCCGAGGTCGAGACCGCTGGCGAACAGCCCTCTGAACCCGGCCGGGCGGGGGAGACGGATGTGAGAGAATGACGGCGTGACACGCGTGAACGCAGCCTCCAGCGACGATTTCGACCTCGCCGATCAGGGCCCGCAGGACGAATGCGGTGTCTTCGGCGTCTGGGCCCCCGGCGAGGAGGTCGCCAAGCTCACCTACTTCGGCCTCTACGCCCTCCAGCACCGCGGCCAGGAATCGGCTGGCATCGCCGCCAGCAACGGCAAGCAGATCCTCATCTACCGCGATATGGGACTCGTCTCCCAGGTCTTCGACGAAAGCGACCTCGACACTCTGCCCGGCCACATCGCCGTCGGCCACACCCGCTACTCCACCACCGGGGTCTCGTCCTGGGAGAACGCCCAGCCGACTCTCGGGCCCACACCGTTCGGCACCGTCGCACTGGCCCACAACGGCAATCTGACGAACTTCGCCGAGCTGCAGGAAATGGCCGATGAGAAGGCCGCCGCCCGCGACGAGACGGTCAAGGCCGCCACCCAGAAACCGGCCCGCACCCGGTCCGGGCGCGACTCCTCGAACGACACGTCGCTCGTCACCGAGCTGCTCGCCTCGTCGGCGGCTGAGAACCTCACTGCCGCCGCCCGGGAGCTCATGCCCAGACTCGACGGCGCCTTCTCCCTCGTCTTCATGGACGAGCACACCCTGTATGCCGCCCGCGACCGCCACGGCGTGCGCCCGCTGGCCCTCGGCCGCCTCGAGCGCGGCTGGGTCGTCGCCAGCGAGACCGCAGCCCTCGACATCGTCGGCGCCTCCTTCGTCCGCGAGATCGAACCCGGCGAACTCATCGCCATCGACGAGGACGGCCTGCGCTCCTACCGGTGGGCCGAACCCGAACAGGCCCGCTGCGTCTTCGAATACGTCTACCTCGCCCGGCCCGACAGCGTGCTCCACGGCAAGACCGTGCATGCCGCCCGCACCGAGATGGGCCGCCAGCTCGCCCGCGAATACCCCGTCGACGCCGACCTCGTCATCGCTACACCCGAATCGGGCACCCCGGCAGCCGTCGGCTACGCCGAGGAATCCGGCATCCCCTTCGGGCAGGGGCTGATGAAGAACGCCTACGTCGGCCGCACCTTCATCCAGCCCTCCCAGACGCTGCGCCAGCTCGGCATCCGGCTCAAGCTCAACCCGCTCAAGGAGAACATCGCCGGCCGCCGGCTCGTCGTCGTCGACGACTCGATCGTGCGCGGCAACACTCAGCGGGCCCTTGTGCGGATGCTGCGCGAGGCAGGGGCGAAGGAGATCCACATCCGGATCTCCTCCCCGCCGGTCAAATGGCCGTGCTTCTACGGCATCGACTTCGCCACCCGCGCCGAGCTCATCGCCAACGGCCTCAACACCGACGAGATCTGCCAGTCCCTCGGCGCCGACTCGCTGGGCTACATCTCACTCGACGGCATGATCGCCGCCACCCAGCAGCGCGAAGCCGAACTGTGCACCGCCTGCTTCTCCGGCAACTACCCCATCACCGTGCCCGACACCGCGGCAGCTGAAAGAGGATGCTGATGACTCAGGACCACCAAAGACGCGAAGCCACCACCTACGCCTCCGCCGGCGTCGACGTCGAAGCCGGTGACCGGGCCGTTGAGCTGATGAAGTCCGCAGTCGCCGCCACCCACAACGACCGGGTCGTCGGCGGCTTCGGCGGCTTCGCCGGCCTGTTCGACGCCACCTGGCTCAAGGACTACCGCCGGCCCTACCTCGCCACCTCCACCGACGGTGTCGGCACCAAGGTCGCGATCGCCCAGGCCCTCGACATCCATGACACCATCGGCTACGACCTCGTCGGCATGGTCGTCGACGACATCATCGTCTGCGGTGCCCGCCCGCTGTTCATGACCGACTACATCGCCTGCGGCAGGGTCGTGCCCGAACGCATCGCTGACATCGTCCGCGGCATCGCCGAGGCCTGCTCGGCAGCAGGCGTCGCACTCGTCGGCGGCGAGACCGCCGAGCACCCCGGTCTGCTCGGCGTCGACGAATACGATGTCGCCGGTGCTGCCACCGGCGCTGTGGAAGCCGATGACCTGCTGGGGCCCGAACGCGTCAACCCCGGCGATGTGCTCATCGGGCTGCCGGCCTCCGGCCTGCACTCCAACGGCTACTCACTCGTCCGCCGCATCATCGCCGACGCCGGCTGGGCCCTCGACCGCGAGGTGCCCGAGTTCTCCTGCACCCTCGGCGAGGAGATCCTCACGCCCACCCGCGTGTACTCCGGTGACCTCGCAGCGATCCTCGATGCCCGGCCCGGCGCCGTCCATGCGATGTCGCACGTCACCGGCGGCGGTCTGTCCGCCAACGTCGCCCGCGTCATCCCGCCGGGCATGCTGGCGCGCATGTACCGGTCCAGCTGGGAGATCCCGGCCGTCTTCGACGTCCTCGGCGACCTCGGCCAGGTCCCGCAGGCCGACCGCGAACGCACCTGGAACCTCGGTGTCGGTATGGTGCTCGCCGCCGACCCGGCCGCCGCCGAGGCGGTGCTCGCCGCGCTGCCCGGCTCCTGGCTGCTCGGCGAGGTCAGCGACGACGACGGCACCCATGCCTCTGACCCCTACTACGTGCAGGGTGCCAAGGGTGTCGATGGGGGCGCGGCGATCCTGCTCGACTGAGCCGGCCCCCGCCTCGGGAACGGCAGCCACCGCCTCGGGAACGACGAAGGGCCCCGCCTATCGGCAGGGCCCTTCGCAATCAGCGCTCAGTGGGAGCGGTCGTCGCTGTCCTCATCGTCAGCGTACTTATCGGCATAATCGGAGTAGTCCGGATCATCGTAGTCCGCGTAGTCATCGGAGTCATCAGACGTCGACGCGCCCCCGAGCTCTCGCTGGAGAGCACTCAGGTCCGTCTCCGGGCTGTAGTACTTCAGCTTACGGGCAACCTTGATCTGCTTCGCCTTTGCGCGGCCGCGACCCACAGGCGTCGACCCCCTCCTGGTCAGGCCCAGGGCTGCTGGCTGTCGGCCCCGGGATTCTCCGGTTGTCTGTGCTTCGAATCCTACCCCGCCGCCACAGAGGTGTCATGTCGCCTCAGGCGAGCGTGGGAATTCTGGACACCATTATGAGACAGTCCTGCGCAAAAGGCGAATGAGTCCAGAAAAGCCCGTGCCCGAGGCGGAGGCGAACCGGGTGTGAACGATAGAGTGAGCACATGGGTTACGAGCGCAGCTATGTCATCTCCCTGCGGGTGTTCGAGCCGCTGGTCGTGCACGAGGAGTTCGCCGACTACCCCGTCAGTGCGAACCGGGAGACCATCGAGCGGCTCGTCGCCGAGGACGCCGACGACCGGCTCATCAGCCTGCCCCCGGACCCTGTCGCGGACTCCTACCGCGGCACCCCGCTGTTCCTCACCGGCGCGGAGACCGGCGACAGCTTCGACCGCGTCTGCCCCGTCCAGGACGACATCCGCTCCTGGCACGCCCTCGATGCGCTCATGGAGGCCCATCCGCGCACTGAGCTCGACATGTTCGTGCCCAAGGCCGCCCGCCGCCGGGCAGCCAGCCACCGGGTCGAATGGATGCAGGACGACCCGGACACCCGCGTGTTCACCCGCACCTCGGCGTGGGACGTCTCACCGGTGTGGTGGCTGGCGATCGATCCGGACAACGATCGCGTCATCAGCACCGACACCGACGACGGCAGCTTCCGGATCCGCATCCGCACCCCGATTGTCACCGCTGCCGCCCGCGTCGAGTGGGCTCATGACGTGATGGACGAGAAGTCCCGGCTGCGCACCGTTGTCGAATCGACTGAGGCATTCGGCGACTGGCTCGATGACTTCGATATGAACGCGATGCTCGAACTCGACCTCGGTGGTATGAGCGAGGTGCTGTGGCCGGACACCGGCGCTGCGCACGTCACCGACTGGATCGACTGCCTCGACACCGACGACACAGAGGGCGCGATCCGCGCTTTCAACCGCTACACCCGCCAGTGGGAGATGATCGGCCTCTACGCCCGCAGCAGCTGAGACACGGCTCGCGGGGGTGGTCTCTCAGCCGCAGGTCTCCTGTCGTTTGCGGTCTATTCACTTGAAACCGCCGATCGCGGTGCTCGTGTGGCATTCGCTGAGAAGTCACTGCGGGGACTTCTCTGGTGCGTCGCTGCCGGAACGACACTGATCTGCGGCGACAGTCCGTTCGCGAGCACATGAATTCTGTGTCACCGGTGTGTGTGCTCACCGGCCCGGGCGATGCTGTGCGAGGTCTGGCCCAGCTGCAGGAGCGCGAGCACGAGGCGTGAGTACCGGTGGGTGCCGACGGCGACATACATCGCCATCCGGTCCCGCGACCCGGAGATGTCGAGGTCGGAACCGGAGATCATGTCGACAGCCGCCCCGATGAGCTGCAGGTACTTATCGGTGACCTCCAGTCCCAGTCCCGTCATCTCTGCCACCACCGAGGCGGCCGCTGCCCGGGCGGCACTCGGTGCGTCCGGCCAGCCCTGGGCTTCCATCACCGCGGCGACCCGCGCCTCGGCGGCGGCCATGCGCGCATCCTGGGCAGCCGGAGGCTCGGCGGTGAGCGGCGGGAGCCCGCCGCCGAGCAGCTGGGCGGTCTGCATGACATCGAGCATGCTCGCCTGCGGGTCGTCGATGACGGCGGTGAGGGTGCTGATCTGCTCGATCGACAGGCCGACGAGCTGCCGGAGGGCGGCGATGAGCTCCAGACGCTCGACGTGGGTGTCGTGATAGACCGCGGTCGTCTGATTCCGCTTGACTCCAGGCTGCAGGAGGCCTGTGCGCAGGTAGTACTTGATCGAGGCGGTCGAGATGCCGGTGGCCTCTGCCAGCGCGCTGAGCTTCACTTAGCTCTCCTGAACGGTCGGATACTGAATCGGGGCGTGGCTATCCACGTTGCACTTGCTTGGACAGCGTCACTATCTTACCGAGTATGGAGACCATCCCGCTCGCCGTTGTCATTCACGCCAGTGCTGCGTTCCTCGTCCTCATCATCGGACCTGTCAACATCTTCCGGCCCCGCCGCGACGCCGTGCACCGGGTGCTCGGGCGCACCTGGGTGGGGCTCATGTACCTCACGTGTGCCTCCAGTTTCTTCTTCGGCCTCGATGATGGCCTCACCTTCCTCCACGGCCTCTCGGTACTCACCACCGTCAGCGTCACTCTCGGAGTCTGGATGATCGCGCGCGGCAATAAGCCCGGGCACATCGCCAATATGGTCGGCTCCTACATCGGCACCCTCATCGCCTTCGGCTTCGCCGCCTTTGTGCCCACCCGCCTCATGTGGACGACAGCAGTAACCAGCCCGGTTGCGCTCACAGCCTTCGCTGCGGTGCTTGTGCTCATTGCAGGTGCGTGGTTCGCCGTTCTCAGGGCCCGCCTCGGGAGCGGTGAGCCGAAGGGCGAGCGGAAAGGCATTGCGGAGGAGCCGCGCCAACCGGTAGGCTAACGGTGTTAGCCACTGGTGGCTGACGGTTCACCTCACTGATCGGAGTCCTCGTCATGACCGTCGCTCGCACCATCGCCGTCTGGCTTTCCATCCCCGTCATCCTGGCCGCAGGCCTCTTCGCCTACAGCCGCCTCAACCCGGTCATGGTCGTCGCTGTCACCGAGCTCGATGCCTCACCCGACGAGGTGTGGGCAGTGCTAGCCGACACCAAGCGCTACAGCGAATGGAATCCCTCGATCATCGAAAGCTCCGGTACCGTCGCTGTCGGTGAGAAGCTGCGCAAAGTCGTCGTCTTCGGTGAAGGCACGATGACCTTCACGCCTACGATCCTGACCGCCGAACCCGGCCGCGAGCTCACCTGGGCCGGGCGGACGTGGGTGCCGGGGTTGGTCGATGCTGAGCACTCGTTCCGGCTCGAAGCGCTGCCCGGCGGCGGCACCCGCCTGACCCAGCAGGAGACCTTCACCGGTGTCGTCGCGTCGTTCATGGCATCGATGCGCGCTGACCTCGAAGCCGACTTCGCCGAGGTCAACGCGGCGATCGGACAGCGCGCTGTCGGCCTGCGGCAGACTGGTGCCCATGACTGAGATGCCGATCGCACTGCCGGCGCGCAGCCGGCGCCAAGCCGAGATCCTCGCCGCTGCGCGACGCCGCGTCGAAGCCGAAGGCTGGGATGCGCTGAGCATGCGTACGCTGGCAGCCGAGCTCGGGATCCGGGCGCCGTCACTGTACAAGCATCTGCCGAGCAAGGACGCGGTGCGCACCCAGCTGCTCATCGACGCCTTCGCCCAGATGGGGCAGGCATGCTGGCATGCGATCGAGGCCGATGCCTCGGTCCCCGCGCTGCTGCGGGCCTACCGCGCCACCGCGGCTGAGTCGCCGGAGCTCTACCGGCTGGCGACGACCGGGCCGCTTGACCGGGCCGCGCTGCCAGGCGGCTTGGAGGAGTGGTCGGGTCAGCCGTTCTTCACCGTCATCGGCGATCCGGTGATTGCGCAGGCACTGTGGGCGGCCACCCACGGGCTCACGATCCTCGAACTCGACGGGCGGCTGCCGCCTGGCAGTGATGTCGAGGCCGCGTGGGAGGAGCTCGCCGAGGCGTTTTCTTCGGGCGTCGCTGACTGAGCGTAGCTGACGCTCGCCTGCCGAAAGCGTGCCACAGCCGCGCGCTCGGCAGGCGAGGCTGCGGACTCGGTGACGGCAGCGGGGCTTTCGCGACTATCGTGGAGCACGAGGAGCGGCACATCCGCAGCGGCCATCCCGCAGCCGCCTGGCCCGCCTGGGCTTCGCGCTCAGGGCTGCGTCATCCCCGGCCCGCCCCTGCGGGCCCCTGCGGCCAGATGCCGAAGGCGAACCGCACCTCGGGAACGGACGAGAACGCCGCACAGCAGAACGGAGACCACATATGAGTCAGGACACCACGCGCGACAACGCCTTCCTCGCCGACTGGAACGTCCACACCACCTTCGGTGCGGTGCCCGGCACCCACGGGGTCGACCGGCAGGCGGCCACCGAACCCGATGGCCAGCAGCGCCGCTGGTTCGCAGAACTCATGCAGCGTCACGGCATGAAAGTCACCCGCGATGAGATCGGCAACCAGTTCGGGCTGCTCGAACTCGTTCCGGGTGCGCCCTATGTGCTCACCGGCTCGCACCTGGATTCCCAGCCGACCGCCGGCCGCTTCGACGGGGCCTACGGCGTTATGGCCTCAGCGCATGCGGCGTTCCGGCTCGGCGAGCACTTCGCTGCCAATCCCGGGCAGGCGGCCTGCAATATCGCCGTTGTCAACTGGTTCAACGAGGAGGGCAGTCGGTTCAAGCCCTCGATGATGGGCTCAGGCGTGTTCACCGGCAAGCTTGGGCTTGACGAGGCGCTTGAGACTCGCGACAAACAGGGCGTGACTGTCCGCGAGGCCCTCGAAGCAATCGGTGAGCGCGGCGATGGGCCAGTTGACCTCGACCTGGCCGCCTATGCAGAGATCCATGTCGAACAGGGCCGCAGCATGGACGAGGACGGCGTGACGATCGGCCTTGTCTCGGCCACGTGGGCTGCGCATAAGTACGAGCTGCGCATCCGCGGCGAGCAGGCGCATTCCGGCTCGGCGCTCATGGCCGACCGGCGCGACGCGCTGCTCGGGGCGGCCAAGCTCATTGTCGCCGCCCGCGAACTCGTCGACGACTACGACGAGGGTGCGCTGCATACTGCCGTCGGCGAGATCACCGTCTACCCGAACTCCCCGGTCGTTGTCGCCAGCGAGGCCCGCATCCTCCTCGACCTGCGCTCACCGAGCATGGAGGTCATCGACAGTGCGGCGAAGAAGCTGCAGGCGACCATGGTCGAGGTGGAGGAGAGCGTCGGTGTCGAGATCGACATCGTCCACGAGCACGCCTGGGACCAGAACCCCTACCAGCCGGAAGGCACCGAACTCGCACGGTCCGTCGCCGAGGCGCTGGGGCTGACCCATGGCGAGGTGCTCACCGTCGCCGGTCACGATTCGACGAACATGAAGGACCTCGTGCCGACAGTGATGCTGTTCGTGCCGAGCGTCGAGGGGATCTCGCACAATCTCAACGAGTTCACCAAGGACGAGGATCTGCTCGCCGGTGTCGACCACCTCACCGAGGTGCTGCGCCGGATCGTCACGGATCCGTCCGTGGTGGCCGGGGCCTCAACCCTCTGAGAGATAACCGGTCTCCGGGTCGATGTCAGCGAGGAAATCACGGATCGCCTCGATGTGGTCGTCGTCGGTCAGCTTGCTGGGCGGGTAGGTGCCGCCTGCGAAGCCGTAGTCCGGGTTGGGTCCGGTGAGCCAGTCGTAGTAGTACTCTGTGCGACCTGTCTGCCGGATGCGGAACTGCTCGCCATCGACGGTGAGGCGGCGATCCTTCGCTGATGGCCTAGTCACGGCGGTGCACCTCCTGCAGCCGATAGGCGGGCGTCTCGGTGCCATCGTAACAGGCCTTGAACTGCAGCCCTACGTACAGCGAGTAGTGCCGGGGCTGATGCAGGTTTCCACCGTGGAAGCACAGTTGGTCCTGCTGAGCCGGCCTCCACGTATTCTGCTCCTCACCTTTCCGCGGACCTGGGTTTTCGGTGATTTCTGGGCGCACAGTCGGACGGGCAGCGCAGGGGATGCACGAAGGCCCCCGCATGACATGCGAGGGCCTTCAAGCTGTGGCTCCGACCGGCGTCGATCCGGTGACCTTTCGATTTTCAGTCGGTGCCTTTGCGTCGATGAATACGTTAGCACGGCACCAAACAAGAGCAATTCACTGTGTGCGAGAGCATCGAACTGCCGTAACGCAGTGCAGCGGCAGAGCAGTAAAAGTGCAGGTCACAGCCCGGCCCGTCTGGGTGCTTGGGGTGGGTCAGTGATGGAGGTCTCAGACAAGGTTGCTCTTGCCCGTGAGGTGGCCCGGCGGCAGTGTGCCAAGAAGGTCGTGACGCCCACGGGTGAAGTGGTCAATTGCGGTTCGCGGTCGTTCCTGACGTGCCCGAAGTGCGCGAGGGTCTATCGGCGGGACTGGCAGGCGATTTTGGCCGATGGTGTGCGGGAGTCGAAGCCGGGCCGGAGCACGTTTGTGCTGCTGACGTTGACGGCTCCCTCGTTCGGGTGAAGCGTCCTGGGTTTCGTTCCGTTCTACTGATTGAAGGAGAATTGGATCATGCCAACTGTCTATACCCAGGAGTTCAAGCAACGGGCGTTGCGTTTGATGGAGGATCATCTTCACCACACGCAGTGCTCGCAGTGGTCGGCCGCCCAGGCGGTGGGAACGAAACTTGGGATCTCACCGCATACGATGCGCGGGTGGTTGAAGCAGGCCAGACGTGATGCCGGCACTGAGCCGGGCGCGACTACAGATGAGCTTGAAGAGCTGCGCCGGTTACGGCGTGAGAATCGTGAGCTGCGACGGGCGAACGAGATCCTCAAAACTGCCTCCGCGTTTTTTGCAGCCGAGCCAGGCCGCCGCTTACCGAAATGATCGCTACATCGATATGTACCGTGATCAGTTCGGAGTCGAGCTCATCTGCCGCACACTTGCAGCACGCGAGGGTGGATTCATAACGTCGCGTGGTTATCGGGCAGCGAAGACCCGCCCGGCCTGCGAACGCCAGATCCGTGATCGGGAACTGACCGTGGTGATCAAGGACCTGCATGCCCGCAACTACGGGGTCTACGGCGTTCGCAAAATGTGGCACGCGATGCGCCGAAGCGGCTGGAAGATCGGCCGTGACCAGGTCGCACGGCTGATGCGTCAGGCCGGAATCAGCGGCGTGGTTCGCGGCCGGAAACCGCGCACCACGGTACCCGGGCGCACACCGGATGAGCGCCCGGATCTGGTGATGCGAGACTTCAAAGCACCGGCCCCGAACCGGCTGTGGGTCGCTGACATCACGTATGTGCGCACATCGTATGGCTTCGTGTACACCGCGTTCGTCATCGATGCGTACTCCCGCCGCATCGCCGGCTGGGCGACCAGATCATCGATGACGACGCACGCGCTGTCCTTAGAAGCGCTAGAGCACGCGCTGAACACCGCGACCACAGGCATTGCTGAACTAGTCCATCACTCCGATCGTGGATCGCAATACGTTGCCATGGGACTGCTGAAGGTTTGGTTGACTCCGGGGTTTACGCCGCCAGAGCGACGGCCTTGTGATGAACAAGCTCGTATTCAACCGGGGTCAGTTTACCCAAACGCCGTTGCCGACGCTTGCGGTGATAGGTCCGCTCGACCCAGTGAACGATCGCTGTCCGCAACCTAGCTCGCGTGTCCCAACGGCCCCGGTCGAGGACGTTTTTCTGCAATACAGCGAAGAACGATTCCATCGCAGCGTTATCGCCAGCAGCGCCAACCCGACCCATCGATCCGACGAGCCCATGGTTTCGTAGAGCATGCTGGAATCTGCGAGAGCGAAATTGCGACCCGCGGTCGCTGTGTACGAGGCAACCGGCCACAACGCTGGGCCCGCCGCGACGGGCCACAGCATCGTCAATTGCTTCTACAGCCAGCCGCGATTTCATGCGCGAATCGATGGCATAGC
>NZ_JABEMC010000019.1 GCF_013004595.1 Brevibacterium luteolum | reverse complement strand
GTCATTCCGTCATTGACGAGATCGAGCGCTGATTGCTTGAACTCATCTGTGTAGATCTTGGGCATGACTTCTATCCTTCCTGGAATCTGTCCAGTCGTGAAGTCAACCAAACCTTCAGCAGTCCCTGGTGCTGGAACCGATTTTCGAGGCGGACTTTGTGCCGTCCTCGTATGGGTTTCGGCCGCACCGTCGGGCGCAGGACGCGATCGCGGAGATCCACTACTACGCCTCACGTGGCTACGTGGAGGTATTTGAAGCGGACATCACCGCGTGTTTCGACGAGATCGACCACGACGCGCTCATGCAGCGTGTCCACGGTCGCATCACCGACAAACGCGTATTGCGTCTGACCCGCGGTTTCCTGAAAGCGGGAGTCCTCAGTGAGGACGGTGTGAACAGGAACACGTTCACCGGTACCCCGCAAGGCGGGATTCTGTCGCCGTTGCTGGCAAATATCGCCCTGTCCGTGGTGGACGAGCATTTCCAACGCAAGTGGGATGCGCTCGGACCGCAATGGTCGCGCACGAAGTATCAACGCGCTGGGGGCGCGACGATGAAGATGGTCCGCTACGCGGACGACTTCGTGGTCCTCGTCCGTGGCACCCACGCTGATGCCGAAGCGCTCTGGGACGAAGTCGCTGCAGTGCTCGCGCCGATGGGTTTACGCCTGTCGGTCGAGAAGACGATGGTCACGCACATAGACACCGGGTTCGACTTCCTCGGGTGGCACATCCAGCGCCGCCGAATCAGAGGTCATGGCGGGAAAACCGCGATCTACACCTACCCGTCACGGAAGTCCCTGGCTTCCATCAAGGACAAGGTGCGGACGCTGACCCGCCGGGCATCTCATCGAACACTCGCCGACCTGCTACGCCGGTTAAACCCGGCATTGCGGGGTTGGTGCACATACTTTCAACACGGCGTCGTGAAACACCTCTTCAGCTACATCGACCACTTCGCCTTCTGGCGGATCGTCGGCTGGTTGAAGAAACGACACCCGAAACTGAACATGCGCACCCTGGTACGTCGGCATCTGCCCGGCTGGCAGATCCGCGACCAAGGAATCGAGTTCTTCCGATGCCAGCAGGTCACCGTGGCCCGCTACCGGTATCGAGGCACCCGCATTCCCACACCATGGACGAACGCCTTGGCATGATCACATGGAGAGCCGGATGCTCAGGAATGGGCACGTCCGGTTCGGAGGGCGGCCAGCAGAAACCCACCAGTTCAAAGACTGGCAGGGCGCTGCTGGCCGACCCTACACCGAGCACCACACCAATGAGGGCAAGCTATACATGTGCGCGGTCAAGGATGTGTTCAGCAATAGGATCGTTGGCTATGCCATCGATGCGAGAATGAAATCACGGCTGGCTGTGGAAGCGATTGACGATGCTGTAGCCCGCCGTGGCGGGGCCGGCGTCGTGGCCGGTTGCGTGGTCCACTCGGACCGCGGGTCGCAATTTCGTTCCCGGAAGTTCCAGCAGACCTTACGGCATTATGGGCTCGTCGTGTCGCGCGTCAGACTTAGTGGCAGGGCCGTTATGTAGGTCCTGAAGGAGAGTCAGACATGGGTAGACCACCCTCGATTCCGGCGGAGAAGAAGACCCGGATAGTGCTGAGCGTGCTGGCCG
>NZ_JABEMC010000018.1 GCF_013004595.1 Brevibacterium luteolum | reverse complement strand
CCAGCTTGCTGGGTGTGGATGAGTGGCGAACGGGTGAGTAACACGTGAGTAACCTGCCCCTGACTTCGGGATAAGCCTGGGAAACTGGGTCTAATACCGGATATGACTACTGGCCGCATGGTCTGGTGGTGGAAAGGGTTTTACTGGTTGGGGATGGACTCGCGGCCTATCAGTTTGTTGGTGGGGTAGTGGCCTACCAAGACGACGACGGGTAGCCGGCCTGAGAGGGCGACCGGCCACACTGGGACTGAGACACGGCCCAGACTCCTACGGGAGGCAGCAGTGGGGAATATTGCACAATGGGGGGAACCCTGATGCAGCGACGCCGCGTGCGGGATGACGGCCTTCGGGTTGTAAACCGCTTTCAGTAGGGAAGAAGCGAAAGTGACGGTACCTGCAGAAGAAGTACCGGCTAACTACGTGCCAGCAGCCGCGGTAATACGTAGGGTACAAGCGTTGTCCGGAATTATTGGGCGTAAAGAGCTCGTAGGTGGTTGGTCACGTCTGCTGTGGAAACGCAACGCTTAACGTTGCGCGTGCAGTGGGTACGGGCTGACTAGAGTGCAGTAGGGGAGTCTGGAATTCCTGGTGTAGCGGTGAAATGCGCAGATATCAGGAGGAACACCGGTGGCGAAGGCGGGACTCTGGGCTGTAACTGACGCTGAGGAGCGAAAGCATGGGGAGCGAACAGGATTAGATACCCTGGTAGTCCATGCCGTAAACGTTGGGAACTAGGTGTGGGGTCCATTCCACGGATTCCGTGCCGTAGCTAACGCATTAAGTTCCCCGCCTGGGGAGTACGGCCGCAAGGCTAAAACTCAAAGGAATTGACGGGGGCCCGCACAAGCGGCGGAGCATGCGGATTAATTCGATGCAACGCGAAGAACCTTACCAAGGCTTGACATACACCGGAAACGGCTAGAGATAGTCGCCTCTTCGGACTGGTGTACAGGTGGTGCATGGTTGTCGTCAGCTCGTGTCGTGAGATGTTGGGTTAAGTCCCGCAACGAGCGCAACCCTCGTTCTATGTTGCCAGCACGTAATGGTGGGAACTCATGGAAGACTGCCGGGGTCAACTCGGAGGAAGGTGGGGATGACGTCAAATCATCATGCCCTTTATGTCTTGGGCTTCACGCATGCTACAATGGCCGGTACAGAGGGTGGCGATACCTTGAGGTGGAGCGAATCCCAGAAAGCCGGTCTCAGTTCGGATCGTAGTCTGCAACTCGACTACGTGAAGTCGGAGTCGCTAGTAATCGCAGATCAGCAACGCTGCGGTGAATACGTTCCCGGGCCTTGTACACACCGCCCGTCAAGTCACGAAAGTCGGTAACACCCGAAGCCGGTGGCCTAACCCTTGTGGGGGGAGCCGTCGAAGGTGGGACTGGTGATTGGGACTAAGTCGTAACAAGGTAGCCGTACCGGAAGGTGCGGCTGGATCACCTCCTTTCTAAGGAGCTAACACATATTGGTGTTGCCACGCACAGGCCGTACGTGTCTGTGGTGGTTGCTCATGGGTGGAACATCACATGAACCTCCTGCTGTACATGCCTTCATGGGTGTGTGTGGTGGGGCAAACACGTTGTTGGGTCCTGGAAGAACAGGCCCATGACCTTTGTGGTTGTGGTTGTTTTTCTGGTGTTTCCGGCCCTGCATGCTGCGCCAGTGGTTGCTGGTGGTGGGTGTGGGTGTCTGGGTGTTGTTGTGTAAGTGGATAGTGGACGCGAGCATCTGGGGAAACACTATTGTGTTTCTTCTGTTGTGATTTTGTTTTTGTTGTGTTTCTTGTGTTATCCGACTCGTGCACGCCGTTGTGGTGTGTGTGAGTGTTCAAGAGCGCATGGTGGATGCCTTGGCATCAGGAGCCGATGAAGGACGTGGTAACCTGCGATAAGCCTCGGGGAGTTGGTAAACGAACGGTGATCCGAGGGTGTCCGAATGGGGAAACCCCGCGGCATGTTGTGTGTCGTGACCCGCATCTGAATATATAGGGTGTGTGGGGGGAACGTGGGGAAGTGAAACATCTCAGTACCCACAGGAAGAGAAAATAAGAATGATTCCGTTAGTAGTGGCGAGCGAACGCGGATGAGCCTAAACCGTATGTGTGTCAAGCGTGTAGGTGTTGCATGTGCGGTGTTGTGGGGCCACTGGTGATCCTCTACATGGGGTCGGGCAGGTGTTGGTGTGTGTAGTCGAATGATCTGGGAAGGTCGACCGGAGTGGGTGAGAGTCCCGTAGATGAAACATGTGCCTATCTGTCTCAGTGTGTGCCCGAGTAGCACGGGACTCGTGTAATCCCGTGTGAATCTGCCAGGACCACCTGGTAAGGCTAAATACTCCCTGGTGACCGATAGCGGATAGTACCGTGAGGGAATGGTGAAAAGTACCCCGGGAGGGGAGTGAAATAGTACCTGAAACCATGTGCTTACAATCCGTCAGAGCCTCCTTTTGTTGGGGTGATGGCGTGCCTTTTGAAGAATGAGCCTGCGAGTTAGTGGCATGTAGCGAGGTTAACCCGTGTGGGGTAGCCGTAGCGAAAGCGAGTCCGAATAGGGCGAGTGAGTTGCATGTCCTAGACCCGAAGCGGAGTGATCTAGCCATGGGCAGGGTGAAGCGTCGGTAAGACGACGTGGAGGCCCGCACCCACTTCAGTTGAAAATGGAGGGGATGACCTGTGGTTAGGGGTGAAAGGCCAATCAAACTCTGTGATAGCTGGTTCTCCCCGAAATGCATTTAGGTGCAGCGTTGCGTGTTGCTTTCTGGAGGTAGAGCTACTGGATGGCTGATGGGCCCCACCGGGTTACTGACGTCAACCAAACTCCGAATGCCAGGAAGTGTAAGCGTGGCAGTGAGACTGCGGGGGATAAGCTTCGTAGTCGAGAGGGAAACAGCCCAGACCATCAACTAAGGCCCCTAAGCGTGTGCTAAGTGGGAAAGGATGTGGAGTTGCGAAGACAACCAGGAGGTTGGCTTAGAAGCAGCCACCCTTGAAAGAGTGCGTAATAGCTCACTGGTCAAGTGATTCTGCGCCGACAATGTAGCGGGGCTAAGCACACCGCCGAAGTTATGGCATCATCACGTTAACCCTAACGGGTTGTGGTGTTGGGTAGGGGAGCGTCGTGTGGCCGGTGAAGCTGCGAAGTGATTCAGTGGTGGAGGCTATGCGAGTGAGAATGCAGGCATGAGTAGCGAAAGACGGGTGAGAAACCCGTCCGCCGGATGACCAAGGGTTCCAGGGCTAGGCTAATCCGCCCTGGGTAAGTCGGGACCTAAGGCGAGGCCGACAGGCGTAGTCGATGGACAACGGGTTGATATTCCCGTACCGGCGAAGAACCGTCCATACCGAGGCGTGTGAGACTAACCACGTTAAACTTCCTGTCGCCCTTCGGGGTGTTCAGGAGGTGATGTGTGGGACCTGATCGTGTAGTAGGTAAGCGTGTTAACAGGTGTGACGCAGGAAGGTAGCCAGGCCGTGCGATGGTTGTCGCGGTCTAAGGTGGTAGGCCGTCTCTTAGGCAAATCCGGGAGACATGTGGCTGAGAGCTGATGGGCGCCCCACACTGGTGGGGTGATCTGGTGATCCTATGCTGCCGAGAAAAGCATCGACGTGAGGTTCTAGCCGCCCGTACCCTATAACCGACTCAGGTGGTCTGGTAGAGAATACCGAGGCGATCGAGATAATCGTGGTTAAGGAACTCGGCAAATTGCCCCCGTAACTTCGGAAGAAGGGGGGCCATCCTGGTGACCAGCCCTTGCGGTTGTGAGCTGGTGGTGGCCGCAGAGACCAGAGAGAAGCGACTGTTTACTAAAAACACAGGTCCGTGCGAAGACGTAAGTCGATGTATACGGACTGACGCCTGCCCGGTGCTGGAAGGTTAAGAGGACCTGTTAGAACCCTCGTGGTTCGAAGCGGAGAATTTAAGCCCCAGTAAACGGCGGTGGTAACTATAACCATCCTAAGGTAGCGAAATTCCTTGTCGGGTAAGTTCCGACCTGCACGAATGGCGCAACGACTTCTCTGCTGTCTCAACCGCGAACTCGGCGAAATTGCACTACGAGTAAAGATGCTCGTTACGCGCAGCAGGACGGAAAGACCCCGAGACCTTCACTATAGTTTGGTATTGGGATTCGGTGTGGTTTGTGTAGGATAGGTGGGAGACTGTGAAGCATGCACGCCAGTGTGTGTGGAGTCATTGTTGAAATACCACTCTGACCATAGTGGATTCCTTAACTTCGGACCCTGATCGGGTCCAGGGACAGTGCCTGATGGGTAGTTTAACTGGGGCGGTTGCCTCCCAAAGAGTAACGGAGGCGCCCAAAGGTTCCCTCAGCCTGGTTGGCAATCAGGTGTCGAGTGTAAGTGCACAAGGGAGCTTGACTGTGAGACGGACGTGTCGAGCAGGAGCGAAAGCTGGGACTAGTGACCCGGCCGTGGATTGTGGAATCGCGGTCGCTCAACGGATAAAAGGTACCTCGGGGATAACAGGCTGATCTTGCCCAAGAGTCCATATCGACGGCATGGTTTGGCACCTCGATGTCGGCTCGTCGCATCCTGGGGCTGGAGTCGGTCCCAAGGGTTGGGCTGTTCGCCCATTAAAGCGGTACGCGAGCTGGGTTTAGAACGTCGTGAGACAGTTCGGTCCCTATCCGCTGCGTGCGTAGGAAATTTGAGAAGGGCTGTCCTTAGTACGAGAGGACCGGGACGGACGAACCTCTGGTGTGCCAGTTGTACCGCCAGGTGCATGGCTGGTTGGCTACGTTCGGGAAGGATAACCGCTGAAAGCATCTAAGCGGGAAGCCTGCTTCAAGATGAGATTTCCCTATGAGGCGCCCTCTAGACCAGGGGGTTGATAGGCCAGACGTGGAAGCACAGCAATGTGTGCAGCTGACTGGTACTAATACGCCCACCACTCACCCAACCACCACCAATTTGGTGTGTTACGGGTCGGGTAACACAAGACACACAACTAAACGTGTCACAACAAAACGATCGCTACGCGTCCACACACAAATCCACAAAACCAGCAACACACATGGTTTTGCGGCGGCTATAGCGGCAGGGAAACGCCCGGCCCCATTCCGAACCCGGAAGCTAAGCCTGCCAGCGCTGATGGTACTGCACTCGACAGGGTGTGGGAGAGTAAG
>NZ_JABEMC010000017.1 GCF_013004595.1 Brevibacterium luteolum | reverse complement strand
GGATCGCGTCTGTGAGCTCGAGCTCGGTGCTCGGCTGTGCGGGTGTCTCGTGCGGGTTGTGCTGGGAGGGGGCGGCAGCGACCGGGGCAGCTGCGGGGAGGAGTGTCAGTGTCAGGGCCGCAGTCGCTGCGGCCAGTCCTGTGCTCAGGCGGCGGATCATCTCTGGTCTCCTTCTGGCGGTGAGCTTGGGCGGGTCTCGGCAGGCGGCACTGCGCCGGCAGGCGCGGTGAGCCTCTCTCGGTCGAGCACGAGGGTCGGGGTGTCAGCCGCGCGGCCGGCCACGGATCCGACCCCCGCATGGCCCTGGGCGGATCCCCCGTCCAGGTGGCCGTGGAGGGGTCCCCCGTCTGCGCGATGGCTGGTGGCGGGCTGCGCGCCGATGAGGTCGAAGAACCGCATCGGGCCGGCTGCAGGTGCCGGCTCGTGCTGCGCGCTTCCGTCGGGTGCGGCGGCAGGATCGGCCGTGTGGGCTGGGGCCGGGCTGTCGATGCCGAGAGTCGCGGCGCGGTCGAAGCCGCTGCGGGCGAGCTTCGCCTCGGCCAGCTGCTCCCGGCGGCGGGTGCGGGCCTCCTGCTTGGCGCGGTAATCGAAGACCTTCCGCTTGCGTCTGTGCTCGGCAGCGATCGCCCGCTTCGCCCGGCGTGCCCGCACCCGTTCGAGGGCTTCGGGGTTGACGCCGAGCAGCAGGGCCTTCATCGCCAGGTAGGCTCCAACACCCACCGCGAGGGCGATGAGGCACAGCGCCACGGCGCTGGCGGCCAGCAGTAGGAGAACGAGCCGGGTGCCGTTGGCGTTGAGCTGATCGACCTGCTCGGGGCCCATGATCGGTTCGATCACCGGCTGCACAGGCGCGGTGACCGGCTGCCCGCTGCCGGCCTGCCCGCCGCCAGGTCGGGCGGTCTGCTCACCGGGGGCTCGGGCCTGGGTCTGCTCAGCGGCCTGCCCGGCCTGCTGCGTGCCACCGGCCTCATCAGCCTGCCCGCTGCCGGCTGCGAACTCGACGGGGGTGAAGGTCTCATTGTTGGCGTTGACGACGCCGTGGGCGCCGATGGTGATGATGCCGCACTGCTCCTTGGTGCAGTCGACGTCGACGGCATTGCGCTGCCGGTCATAGGAGGTGAACTTCGCCCCGGGCACTTTGATCTCACCGCTCCACGTGCCGTCTGCGGCCAGCGTGCCGCCGTTGGCGGCATGCGCTGTCGAGGAGCCTGGGAAGGTGACGAAGAGCTGGAAGCCCTCCGGTTTCGACTCGTTGTCGTAGGCGTAGCGCAGATTCGTGCCGGTCTTGCCGCCCTTGCTCGGCTGCCACGTGCCGTCGACGACGCCGAAGAGCACATAGATCCCGCCGAAGCCGTTCTGCACCGACTGGAAGCCGCGGCCGCTGAGCTTGAGCGTCGAGGTGCCGTCCGGATTCGGGGTTCCGGACACGCTCACCCGGGCTGCCGCCTCGGCCGGGGCAGCCTCCGCAGCACCGGTCATGAGGTGCATTCCGCAGGCCAGCAGCAGGGCCAGTGCCGCAGCGGCCAGCCGGCTGACGACCGGCGCCGAGGCGGTTGCGGGGAGAGGACGGATCATGGCTGTTCCTTTCGGGCCGGGCGCACCGGCACCACGAGCGGCGTGCCGGAGACCGGATCGGTGACGACGGTGACAGGGTGCTCGTAGGCCGCGGAGATCCGCTCCGCGGTGAGCACCTGCTCGGGCAGACCGTCAGCGGTGATGCGCCCGTTGTGCAGCAGCGCGATGCGGTCTGCATAGGCACCGGCGAGATCGAGGCTGTGGAGCACTACGACAACGGCCGAACCGGTTGCCGCGTACTGGCGGGCAGTGGAGAGCACGAGCTCCTGATGGCGGATATCCATCGCCGCGGTCGGCTCGTCGAGCAGCAGCACGGGGGCAGCCTGCGCGAGCACGCGGGCCAGAGCGACGCGGGAGCGCTCACCGCCGGACAGCGAGGTGAAGGTCCGGGCGGCGAACTGGGTCGTCTCGGTCCGGTTGAGAACAGCGGAGACGATCCGCTCATCGTCGCGGCTGGCCCCTGTGCGCTGCCACGGCGCCCGGCCCATGTCGACGACCTCGAGCACGGAGAACGGGAAGGCGACCTCGACATGCTGCAGCAGCACGGCGCGGCGCATCGCCAGCTCCGTGGCGTTCCACGCCTGGGCGGGCTGGCCGTCGATGTGCACACTGCCGGCGGCGGCTTCGACATCACCGGTGATGACACCGAGCAGCGTGGACTTCCCCGCCCCGTTCGGGCCGACGAGGGCGAGCACCTCACCGGCACGCACACTCAGGTCGATGCCGTCGAGGACACGGCGCTGCTCATCGAAGGACACACTGACATCGGACACGCGCAGCACCTCGGCGCCGGGCACCGGTTCGGCCGGCAGGTGGGTGCGCAGCGGGGAGCGGAGGGAGCGCATCATGCCCATCCTCCTGCCGCGCGCCGGCTGCGCCGGAGCAGATAGAAGAAGTACGGGCCGCCGATGAGCGCGGTCAGCATCCCGATCGGCAGATCGGCGAACTCGATGAGGGTGCGGGCGGCCAGATCGGCGAAGGTCATGAGGACCGCACCGCCGAGCACACTGGCAGGCAGCAGCAGCCGGTGGCCGGGCCCGAGGATGATGCGCATGAGATGCGGCACCACGAGCCCGACGAAGGCGATGATGCCGACGAAGGCGACTGCTGCGCTCACGAGCAGCGCGACGAGCGCCATTGCGCTCAGCCGCAGCGCTTCGACATCGACGCCGAGGTGGCGGGCGGCCTTCTCCCCAAGCGCGAGCAGATCGAGACCGCGGGCGAGGAAGAGGGTGAAGACGATGCCGATGAGAGCCAGCGGCACGACGAGCGCGACCTGCTCCCAGCGGCTGCCGTTGAAGCTGCCCATCTGCCAGAACACGATCTGCTCACGCGCCTGGGTGGGTGCTTTGAACACGATGAAGGCGATGAGCGCCCCGGCGACGGCATTGACGGCCACGCCGGTGAGGATGAGGGTGACGACTTCGGTGCGGCCGTTGGATCGGGAGAGGACGTAGACGAGGATCGTGGTGACGAGGCCGGCGAGGAAGGCCAGCAGCGGCACGGTGAATCCGCCGACGAAGCTCAGACCGTTGAGAATCGCGAACGCCGCCCCGACCGCCGCCCCGGCGGACACGCCGATCGTGCCCGGTTCGGCCAGCGGATTGCCGAAGATGCCCTGCATGACAGCACCGGCCACAGCGAGGGAGGCACCGACGAACAGCGTGAGGACGATGCGCGGGAAGCGGACCTCCCACAGCGCCTCGGCCCCGAACTCGTGGCTGGGGCCTGGCAGCCAGTCGAGGCCGACAGCACGCAGCACGGCGCCGAGCACCTCTGCCGGCGGAATGTAGAGCTGGCCGATCATGCCCGACAGCAGCGCGCCGCCGGCGAGCAGGATGACGAGGATGGTGAACACTCCGGTCGCGCGGCCGGCACTCGCCCCGCCCCTCACACGCGCATGAGCGCTGCGCGCACCGCCCGGTGAGTCAGGTGTGCCCGATCCCGTCGGTGCACCCGGCTCACCGGTGCCGGTGAGGCCGCGATGTGCACGACGCGCATCGCGGCGGGTGACCGGAGGGCCCTCCTCGAGCGGTGAACCGGCGAAGACCGAGGCGCCCGGCGCCTCGGCGTCGGTGGGTCTGGTGGTCGTCACTGGTGGGCTCCTTCTGCCGGTGCGGCGGCGGTGGCCGCGGCCGGTGGATCGGATTCGCGTGGCTGATAGGCGTAGTCCGGGGCGTGCACGGCAATGCCGAGCGCGGCGATGACCTCTGCGGTGCGCGGACCGAAGCTCATGACTTCGTAGTCGCTCATGTCGACGATGCGGCGGTTCTTGCCGGCGGGTGTCTGTGCGATGCCGGGCAGCCTGATGGCCTCCTGCAGCCCGCCGACGCTTGCCAGGCCCTTCGTCATGACGATGATGACGTCCGGGGCCGCTTTGACCAGTGCCTCGGCGTTCGTCGGGGACATTCCGGCGAACCCGACTTCGCTGGCGACGTCGCGGGCGCCGATCGACTCGATGAGCGAATCGGCTCCGGAGCCTTCGCCGAACCAGTAGTAGATGCTGCCGCGCAGATAGAGGAACACGGTGCGGGGCCGGTCAGCAGGATCGGCGGGGGCCAGAGCGCTGATCCTCTGCTGCGTGGCGCGGATCTCCTCATCGACGCGCTGGGCGAGCTGGGTGCCGAGCTCACCGAGACCCAGGGCCTCAGCGACCGCGGCGATCTGCGGTGCGACCCCTTCGACACCGTCTTCGCTGGTCGAGGGGATGAAGACGACCGGGATGCCGGCCGCACGCAGCTGCATCTGCACGTCGTATGGCCCGATGCTCGTATCCGTGAGCACCACGGTGGGGGCGAGATTGAGGATCGCCTCGGCGTTGAGCTCATGCCCGTTCTGGGTCACCAGGGGCAGCTCAGCGCGGCCGGGCATGAGCGCTGAGACCTGAGTGGCGACGTCGCGGCCGACGAGGTTGCAGCCCAGCCCCAGCCCGATGACTGCAGAGGCGAGGCCGCCGTTCTGGTTGAGGGCGAGGATCCGCGAGGTGTCGGTCACGGTCTGCTCGGTGCCATCGCTGGACGCGACGGTGACCGGCAGCTGCTGCTGTTCGGCGGCGAAGTCGGTGATCGGGCGGATCTCAGACGCGCGGGTGTGGGCGGTGGTGGGTCCGAGGATCCGGTCGACGGGCAGACGCTTGGACTCCGGAACGTCCGGGATCTCCGGAAGCTGCGGGGTCGGTGCCGCCGGCCGGGACTGGCAGCCGGCAGCTGCGGCGGAATTCAGGGTGCCGACGTTGTGGATCCCGTTGCTCCACAGCAGCAGCGCAGCAGTGAGCACAAGCGCACCAGCTGCGGTGCGCCGACGGGTGCGGCGGGTGAATCTCATGCTGGGCCTCGCTTGGTGGGTCGGCTGCGGTGACTGCTCAGACCGGGAACCCATTCCCGGTCGGCGGCACCATCAGAGTCTTCGGAGTTGACGTTTAGGGTTTCCTGAATAAGGATAGCCTCAGCTGATGGAGTTACGTCAAACTCTTGTGACCTAATCCATGAGTGAAGCCACACCTGATCGAAGGAGCATCATGAAGTCAACAGCGAGCGCCGGCCGGCGCCGCGGATGGCGCGCGGGGCTTGCCGCTGGCATCGCCGTGGCCATCGGCAGTGCGGGAGTGCTCTCGGCGCTGCCAGCCCAGGCTGCCGAAACCGAAGTGAAGGACGCAGTCT
>NZ_JABEMC010000016.1 GCF_013004595.1 Brevibacterium luteolum | reverse complement strand
CCTATCACCGCAAGCGTCGGCAACGGCGTTTGGGTAAACTGACCCCGGTTGAATACGAGCTTGTTCATCACAAGGCCGTCGCTCTGGCGGCGTAAACCCCGGAGTCAACCAAACCTTCAGCAGTCCCCCAGTTTCAGGGAGGCCTGAACGATCCGGTCCGTCATCGTCGGAATCCCCAAGCTACGGACCTTGCCGTTGCCCTTCGGGATCGACTTCTGACGCACCCGTTCCGGGACGAACTCGCCGTTCTTGACGCTCTCGCGCAGATCGGCGAGCATCCCCGACACTCGGTCCGGGGTGACGGATCGCGGCGCGATCCCATCGACTCCAGCAGTGCGGCCTCCCTTGTTTCCCGCCACCCGATTCCACGCCGCGGCGAGGAACGCGGGGTCATAGACCAGATTGAACACATCATCGAAACGACGAGCAGGATCGCCCGTCGCCCATCGGTGCAGTTTCGTCTGCATAGTCAGTACCCGCGCCCACGCCTCCGATGTGTCGGCAGGCCACGGAACATCCGCATTCACGGCTGTGCCTCCTTTTCTGCTTCTGTCACTGCGATCACACTGGACCCCTTCGCCATGTGACCGGCTTTCCCGGCCTCGGACTACTACAGGCCCTCCGCCCCACCCCGGCCCGATCAGCAGACCGTGCACTCAGCCGAGGAAATCGTCGCTGGCTGCGACGGTGCCCCGGCGGAACCGGGATGGTTCCCACGTTCACTTCCGAACCTTTCGACGGGATCGGCACCCAGTTATGCCCCAGCATCCTCGCCACGACTACGCCGCAGTCATTCACCGTGGCCTCCCGACCGGCGACATCACCCAGCCCAGGAGTTCTCCCCACCACCGAAGCGGCGAGGGTGCGCGATGCAACCCGACCCACATCCACCAGGTTGGAGTCGGTGGTCTTCAATTGAGGGGCTTTCAGCCACTGGTTCCTATCCGTATGCCTCTCCGTCTCGCTAGCCGAGCCCGCACCATCTGGCAGTACTGATACGACTCGTCGTTGTCGAGGACTGCTCCACCCGCCGCATTCACGCCAACACGGCAGATCGTCCTCCAGCTATCACACGCCTGCTGCGACAGACGCGAAGCGGTGTCCTTTCACCACCGCAAGGTCCAGAAGCGCCTCGTGGCGCTCGATGTCGGTCAACCACAACTCGTTTATTGCCGAGGATGAGAAGTCGCGTTCGACGAGGTCATCACACACCGGCGGGCCAGGCTTCTTACCGTGTTTCCGGGCTCGTTTGATCGTGTGGGAGAACAGTTCCTGCTGCGAGCATAATCGCCACACACGACGTTCTGACGCCTCGTGCCCGGACGCCTGGAGTTCATCTGCGATGAACCGGTGCCCGAATTCCGGGTCGTCCATGTGCACGTCGTAGGCGGCATTGATCACGTGCGCTTCGTCCCAGTCCCGAGTCGAGACCGGATTTGCACACCACTTGTAGAACCCCTGCTTCGTAAAGCCGAGCACCCGACAGGTCACCGCCACCGGTACTCCGGTGGAAGCAAGGTCGCGGACCAGCGGGTACATCATTTTGGGTGGTTGCCACCAAGTTTCAGATTCGCTTGCGAGAGATACGCTGCAGCCTCGCGGAGAATTTTGTTCTCTCGTTCAAGTTCCCTGATGCGCTTCAGCGCTGCCGCTTGAGCGCGTGACTCGTCGGGCTCGGTCGCGGGCTCGAGTCCGTGGTCGCGTAGCCGTGAGTCACGCACCCAGGCTTGCAGGGCTGATTTCGAGATCCCGAGATCAGCGCACACCTGCCTCTGGGACATTCCGTCGCCTACGAGATCGAGCGCTGACTGCTTGAACTCATCGGTGTAGATCTTGGGCATGACCTCTCACCTTCCTGGAATTTATCCAGTCGTGAAGTCAACCAAACCTTCAGCAGTCCCCTGCACCGTTTTCGCTGCCTGTAGCCATCAGCTCATCACGCAGGTTGATGATCCGTTCCCGGACTGCTTCACAGGTGGTGATCGGCCGGCTGTGCGGGGCGGTACTGCGCGGCTGCACGCCGCTAGGCCCGAATGCTTGATAGCGGGCAATGAGCTGATAGATCCACTGCCGGGAGACACCGAACTTCTTCGCCGCTGCCGCAACGCTCACCCCGTGATCGATAACAGATCGGACAATGACCAGATTCTTATGATTGCGCATGCTCTGACCATGCCGAGACTGTCAACGATGTCCCGAGACACCTGTCAACTATCACCTCCGGCGAAGTGTCAAGGATGTCCCGAGACACCTGTCAACTATCACTCGCGTTCAACCAGGCCGCAGAGTGTCAACTATGTCGTGAGACCGGACACCCTTAGCTCCACAAGTGTGAAGTCTCGGGACATCGTTCACTCGATGTCCCGAGATTTCTTTTTGTTTTGGGGGTGATGTCTCGCGTCATCGTTCCGGGTTGAACCGTCCTGGGTTTCGTTCCGATCTACGTGATCGAGGAGGATTGGAACATGGCCAAGTCGTATACCCCGCAGTTCAAGGAGCGGGCGCTGCGGGTGATGCAGGACCATCGCCGCATTGAGGAGACCTCGGAATGGACAGCGGCGACTGCCGTCGGGGAGAAGCTGGGCGTCTCGCCGCATACTTTGCGGGGATGGTCGAAGCAGGCCCGCCGTGACGCCGGTGTCGAAGAAGGTCCTACGAGCGCGGACCTCGAGGAACTCAAGCGGTTGCGCCGCGAGGTCAAGGAGCTCAAACGCGCGAACGAGATCCTCAAGACCGCGTCAGCGTTTTTCGCCGCGGAGCTCGACCGTCCCACGACGAAATGATCCGGTTCATCGACACGTTCCGGGGTCGTTTCGGGGTCGAGTTCATCTGTCGCGTCCTGGGCGCGACGGCGTGTGGGTTCATCACCTCCCGTGGCTACCGGGCAGCGAAATCCCGGAAGCCCGCAGCTCGCGCCATTCGCGATGGTCTTCTCGTCGAGGAGGTCAAGCGGCTCCATGCTGCGAACTACGGCGTCTACGGGGTGCGGAAGATGTGGCACGCGATGCGCCGAGCCGGGTGGGATATCGGCCGGGACCAGACAGCGAGGCTCATGCGCGTGGCCGGCGTGACAGGGGTCGTGCGCGGTCGGAAGCCGCGTACGACGGTGCCGGCCCGTGTGCCGGATCAGCGTCCGGATTTGGTGATGCGGGACTTCAAAGCGCCGGCGCCGAACCGTCTGTGGGTCGCTGACATCACCTACGTGCGGACCTCGTGCGGATTCGTCTACACCGCATTCGTCATCGACGCGTATAGCCGCCGCATCGTCGGGTGGGCGACGCGGTCGTCGATGACGACTGAGGCGCTGTCGCTGGAGGCTTTGGAGCATGCGCTGAACACTGCCCGCGGTGGTGCTGAGCAGCTAGTCCACCACTCTGACAGAGGCTCGCAGTATGTTGCCGTGGCCTACACCGAGCGACTCGCTGACGCGGGTATCCGGCCGTCTGTGGGGAGTGTAGGAGACAGCTATGACAATGCACTGGCTGAGACGGTCAACGGGCTGTACAAGACTGAGCTGATCTACTCGCAGCCGGCGTGGGCTGGGCTGACCGAGGTGGAGTTCGCGACGATGAACTGGGTGCACTGGTGGAACACCGGCCGGCTGCATGAAGGACTCGGACATCGGACCCCGGCCGAGGTCGAAGCTAAGCATTTTGAAACCGTGGCAAGACAAGTCGATACTTTAACTGCCGTCTAGGAATGAAACCCAGGACGGTTCAGTCCCGCGACAACTCTGCAGCCCGAACCCCAAGGCACGACCCCGCACCCGGCCCGGCCTACAGCTGCAGGCTCGGGTGGAGCTGAGTGAGAGTGACCATACGCTTGCGACTGCAGACCACGGTTGTGGCGACCAGGGGGATTGCAGTCATCAGCAGCAGCACCACTGCCGCCTGCACGGCGATGAACATGTCGCCGCCGGCGACCAGGGTCCGCAGGCCCTTGACCGCGTGCGTCATCGGCAGGAACGGCGAGATGATCTGGAAGATCTTCGGTGCCGTCTCCACCGGATAGGTTCCGCCTGCCGAAGCGATCTGCAGCATCAGCAGGACCAGGGCGATCAGTCTGCCGACACCGCCCAAGGCCGCGACACACAACTGGTGCACGGAGTGGAAACACGCCGCCGCGAGCATCGAGAACAGCACCGTCCACAGCCACGCTCCGGCCGAGAAGTCCAAGGTGAATGCGAGGATCGCATAGAGAACTGCGACTTGAGCGATACCGAAGAGCAGCCCGGGAACGTAGCCGGCCCAGGCGATGCGCGACGAAGTCGCCGATGAGAACAGCGCCCGATATGGAATGGCGTTGATGACCATATAGGTGATCATTCCGCCGATCCACAGGGCCAAGGAGACGAAGAACGCGGACAGTCCCTCGCCATAGGCGTCGACCGCGTTGTCCTTGACTTTGTCTGCATCGACGGGAACAGCCACGACATTCGAACGGTTCTCCCGGTCCTTCTTGTCATAGGTCGGGATCTGCTCAAGTCCCTTCTGCAGACCATCGGCGAGTTCGCCGGAGCCGTCAACGAGTTTGCCCGCGCCCTTGTCGAGTTCGGTCGACCCGTCAACGAGCTGTTCCGAACCGTCCTTGAGATCACCGGCTCCGTCCTTGGCCTTCGCCGTGCCGTCCTTGAGCTGGACGGCACCGTCATGGAGGTCCCCGACACCTTTGGCGAGCTTTCCCGCACCTGTGTCGAGCTTGATCAGCCCGGAGTGGAGGTCGTCGGCACCGGTCGCGACCTCCTGCGCTCCGTCGTCGAGCTGACCGATCTTCTTATCCGCCGTGCGGATCTCGTCCATCACCCCGTCGACCGCGTCGGTCAGCTTGTCCTCGAGGTTCTTGGCCTTATCCTTGGCATCGGAGGCGCGCTGGTGCGCGGAATCGAGGTCCTCGCCGAGGCCGTCGGCCTCCTCGGCGAGTTTCTTGACGTTCGGGTCGTCCGGATAGTCCTCCTGCAGCTGCTTGATCCGGTCGTCCATATCCCCTCGCACGGTGGTTCGAGCATCGTCGAAGTCCCCTTCGGCGCGCTCGAGCTCGGGGCGGGCCCCATCGACGACGTCATCGGCCTTTCGTTTGACGTCCTCGGCCTTCCTCGTGGCCTCGTCGGCGGTATCACGCAGCTCCGAGGTGCCGTCGGCGACCTGTCCTGCGCCGTCGGCGAGTTTCTTCGAACCGTTCTTCGCCTCTGTGGTGGATTTCGCCAGGGTGTCGGCACCGTCGGCAAGGTCGCCGCTGCCTTTCTTCAGTTCACCTGCGCCCTTATCGAGGTCGTTGAGCCCGGTCTGCAGGGTTCCGATGCCCTTGTCGAGCTTCGTCGTCCCACCGACGAGTTCGCTGGTACCGTCGTGGAGTTGGTCTGCTCCGTCGTGCAGTTCGGCCGCACCGTCTGCAGCCTTCTCCGTCTCGGAGTGGATATCGTTGAATCCGAGATACACCTGGTTGACGTACTCGGCGGTCGTCGTCTTACTCAGTCCGTCCTTGATCTCGGAGAGGATGGTCCCGGCCATCTGCCCGACGATGAAGTTGTGGGCGTCGTCGGTGCGCAGCCGCAGCCCTGCCTGCTCCGGATGGTCACCGCCGGTCGACACGAGCATCTCGGAGAAGTCCGAGGGGATCTCGAGGACCGCGAAGTACTTCCCTTTAGCCAGCCCCTCGTCGGCTTCTTTCTGGCTGGTCTCCTGCCAGTCGAATCCGCCTTCGCCCTTCGGCGTGAGCTCGTCAACGAGTTCCTGACCGGCGTCGAGCTTCTCTCCGTCCGACTCGGGCTTCTCGGCGCCGGTATCCTCGTTGACGATCGCTGCCTGCAGCTTGTCGAGGTGCCCGGCCGGGTCCCAATTCGAGGCCAGGTAGAGCCCACCGTAGATCGACGGGATGACGATGATGACGATCATCGCCAAGCGCGTGATCGTGTGGCGTTTGAATCGTGAGAGTTCTAACCAGGGCAGGGAGAACATTCGGGAATCTCCTCGGATTCGTATACGTGGGCAGGAAGTTCAGTGTTTGGACCCGCGATGAGCGGGAGGGTGGGGCGGCAGTTCGAGTTCGACAATCGACGGCTCCGCGCGGGAGCCGAGCGACCTGGTGGCGATGTCGAGTTCGCTCGAGTCCTCGCAGGAGACGATGACCGTGAGCAGGTCCTCGGGATCCCGTGATCTGCGCAGCTGCTGGTAGATGAGGATCCCGGCCCAAGCACGGGCTCGGTCGGCGGATTCGCGCAGGTAGTCGATGTTGTCGATGACGACGACGGGTTGGCGGCTGAGACTCGCCAGCCCGAGTTCGAGGAAGAATTTCTGCAGCTCACTCAGCTCAGAGACGAATACCTCTCCGTCATCGTCGATGAGGAAGTCCGCGCGCTGGGCGTCCTGCTTCGAGAACGTCCCCGGCGGGAGTTCGTCAATGATCTCCTTGGCCGTGGTGAAGGTGTCCCGAATGAGACCGATGACCTCACGCAGGGTCGATTTCGACGCCCACGGCTTGTACCAGGGCTGGAGCATGATCTGTCGTTCTGCGACGTGCTGTGCAACCGTGAAATCGTCCTCAAGGTCCGTCAGCCCGCCGATATGTCCGACCGCAACCTGCCCGCGCACGGTGCGGGCCTGCTTGCGGATATCGATATCGCCGAGGCGGCCCTCCCCCTCGGAGACCCGCATCCTTCCTGCCAAGGACAGGAGGAGAGAGGTCTTCCCGCTGCCAGCGGGACCACGGACGACAGCGATGGCACCGGTCGGCACCTCGAGGTCGATATCGGTGAACACATCGCCCTGTTTGCCGGACAGCGACCAACCGCGCACCGCGACCGCTGGCGCGTCGATGTCGGTGTCCTCGGCGAGAGTGTTCATCGTGCTCTCCATAGCCATCGCTCCCAATCGTCTGTGCCTTCGTCGCTCCGGTCAGTGCCGAAGAATTCTGCACCGCGCAGGTGACTGCAGAATACGCCACTACCGGCACGTGGGGGGGGTGCGCAACGGGCGACTCCATGCGAAATTACCCATTGGTAACTCCAATGAATTCTCTCATGAAAATAGTGGGAGAGTGACCCGAGAAGACCCAGTTGTCACGAATTGCACATCGGTTTCCTGCACAGAGTCCGTGCGGTCTTTCGATGGGACCGCGGCGCCCTCTAGATGGCCGGGACCGTAAGGCGATTTCAGGGGTAGGGTCGCACTACCGAAGACGTCGATGTCCCTTGACACACGGCGACGAGAATGAGAAGCGAATGAGCACGGCCGATCGCAATCCCACCGGAATGCACAGACGGTGGGGGCTGAGCCCGTCGACGCTGGGCCTCGGTGATGGCGACCGGCGTCATGTCGATCGGCGCCGAGGGAATCTGGCGACATGCCGTCCACACGCTGCCGATGACCTTTTCGGCCGGACTGTGGAGCATGGTCTTCCTGCTGGGCATGCGAACGGCGGCGAGCATGCATCTGGGCCGCCCGGGTCGTGTGCCGGCGATCGAACTGGTCGGCCAGCACTGGTTCTGGATCGGACCAGCGGTCTGGGCGATGGTCTTCGACACCATGGTCACCTCATTCGTCAGAGCCCTCCGCAGTCGCTGATCGGTGGGCTTGTCAATCCCTGTGTGTAAGGGGTGTGACGGGGGTTACAGGTAGGGTTCGATTCGTTCGGGGTAGACGAGGGCGAGTTGGCCGAGGGCGGCCTTCCAGTTCGTGGTTACCGATCCTTCGATGAGGCGTCCGGGGGCTCGGCGTTCAGCGGCGGGTAGGCCGCGTTCCTTCTCGCGCTCCCGGGCTCGCTTGTCCTCGATGTTGCAGATCGCCAGCCACAGCAGCTTGACCACGGCGGCGTCGTTGGGGAAGTGGCCGCGGTTCTTGGTGACCTTGCGCAGCTGGTAGTTCAGCGACTCAATCGCGTTCGTCGTGTAGATGACGCGGCGTAGCTCGGGCGGGAGGGCCAGGAACGGGATGAACCGCTCCCAGGCCGCCCGGAACGTCCGCGCCGCGGCGGGGTACTTCGTGCCCCAGGGGCCGGCCTCGAATGCCTCCAGCGCCTCCAGAGCCGCGTCCTCGCTGGCGGCGGTGTAGATCGGCTTCAGCGCCGTGGCGACGGCCTTGCGGTCCCCGTAGGACACGAACCGCATCGCGGCGCGGATCAGGTGGACCACGCAGGTCTGCACGGTGGCCAGCGGCCAGGTCGCCTCGATCGCCTCGGGGAAGCCGGTCAGCCCGTCGCAGCACACGATCAGCACGTCGCGCACCCCGCGGTTGGCGAGGTCCGCGCAGACCTGGGCCCAGAACTTCGCGCCCTCGTGGGTCTGGACCCAGATCCCCAGGACGTGCTTGATGCCGTCCATGTCCACGCCGACGGCGATGTGGGCGGCCTTGTTGACCACGTGAGAGCCGTCCTTGACCTTGACCATGATCGCGTCGAGGTAGATCACCGGGTACAGCGACTCCAGCGGACGGCGCTGCCACGCGAGGACCTCCTCGGCGATGGAGTCCACGACCTTGCCGATCGTCTCGTGACTCACGTCCACCCCGACCGTGGAGGCTAGGTGGTGGGAGATGTCGCGCAGCGTCATCCCGCCGGCGTACAGCGAGATGATCATCCCGTCGACCCCGTCCAGGCGGCGCTGACCCTTGCCTACCAGCATCGGGGTGAAGGTCCCGGCCCGATCGCGCGGGATCGCGAGCTCGATGTCCCCGACCTCGCTCGTCACGGTCTTGGCGTAGTGCCCGTTACGGGAGTTCGGGTGGTCGGCGGCGTCGACCGCGCCCTTCTCATAGCCCACGTGCTCACTCAGCTCGGCCTCCAGGCTCCGCTCCAGGGCGGCCTTGAGCATCCCGCCCAGCACCCCGCCGTCTCCGGTCAGCGGTTCACCGGCATCGATCCGGGCGAAGACCTCATCCAGGGCTCCGGTGGTCTTGAGCTCGGCCGCGAGCTCGGCCTGCTTTCTACGACGCTCAGCGCGCTCCTCGGCGCTCATCTTCGGCATGGCGTCAATCGTCACAGTGTGTCTCCTTCAGGGGGTGGTGCCACACCCCTTACACACACCATTTGACAGGCCCCCCGGCCGAGGTCGAAGCTAAGCATTTTGAAACCGTGGCAAGACAAGTCGATACTTTAACTGCCGTCTAGGTGTACTTCCTCGGGAGGTTGTGATCGGGATTTGAGGTGAAAGAAGACCTCCGATATCGAAGTGGGTAACCACACTCACTCGAACCGGAGGTCTTCCATGACTCACCGTAATGCACCGATGACCGTCG
>NZ_JABEMC010000015.1 GCF_013004595.1 Brevibacterium luteolum | reverse complement strand
TTCCGTCATTGACGAGATCGAGCGCTGATTGCTTGAACTCATCTGTGTAGATCTTGGGCATGACTTCTATCCTTCCTGGAATCTGTCCAGTCGTGAAGTCAACCAAACCTTCAGCAGTCCCGTTCCTCTCGGGAGGATGGTCCGGACCTGCCGGCCACCAGGGCGGTCTTGCCGGCTTCCAGGAACTCGGCCTTCCACCGTCCGATGGACTGCTCACTGACTTTCTCCTTGCGTGCCGCTTCGGCGATGGACATCTCGCCGGCCAGCACGCTCAGCACTATCCGGGTCTTCTTCTCCGCCGGAATCGAGGGTGGTCTACCCATGTCTGACTCTCCTTCAGGACCTACATAACGGCCCTGCCACTAAGTCTGACGCGCGACAAAACGACCCAAGACCGCGAAGCTGGTGGCCAACCTGCGGCTTCGCGACTATGTCCAGGACAGACTCTCTGGGAAGGTCACTGGCCCGGACGGGACGCCGGTGGAAGGGCCGGTCACGCCGACGTGGAAGGGGTTGAACAAGCCTCGTCGGCAAGATCGACGGTGGGCCACCAGTTGGAGCCCGGAGCAGATCAGTCACCGCTTGAAGCTGGATTTCCCTGATGATGAGTCAATGCGTATCAGTCATGAGGCGATCTACCAGGCGTTGTTCATCGAAGGCCGCGGCGCACTGAAGCGTGAGCTGGTGGCTTGCCTGCGAACGGGCAGGGCGTTGCGACAGCCCCGTGAGCGTTCCCGGAACAAACCCGGCGGTCATGTCGGCGCCGAGGTCGTGATCAGCCAACGCCCCGCAGAAGCCGCTGATCGTGCTGTTCCAGGACACTGGGAAGGTGACCTGGTCATCGGGACCGGCCGCTGTGCGATCGGGACCTTGGTCGAGCGTCGCAGCCGCGCGACGATCCTGGTCCACTTGCCCCGCCTCGACGGCTGGGGCGAGCACCCTCCGGTCAAGAACGGCCCCGCGCTGGGCGGCTACGGTGCAGTCGCGATGAACGCGGCTCTGGCCGCTGCGATCACGACCCTGCCCCAGCAGTTACGCAAGACGATCACCTGGGACCGCGGCAAGGAACTATCAGGACATGCCGCGTTCACTCTTGAGACTGGCACCAAGGTGTTCTTCGCTGATCCGCACTCCCCGTGGCAACGGCCCACCAACGAGAACACCAACGGCCTGCTACGTCAGTACTTCCCCAAGGGCACCGACCTGTCCCGCTGGAGCGCAGACGACCTCGAAGCGGTGGCCCACACCCTCAACAACAGACCCCGCAAGACCCTCGGCTGGAAGACCCCCGCCGAAGTCTTCGGCGAAGCACTACAATCCCTGAAACAGGCCGGTGTTGCAACCACCGGTTGAACCTGCCCAATACGTTGCCATTGCCTACACTGAACGCCTCATCACCGCAGGAATCACCCCATCAGTCGGAACAGTCGGCGATAGCTACGACAATGCTCTTGCTGAAACCGTCAACGGCTTGTACAAGGCCGAGCTGATCTACTCCCAGCCGGCCTGGAACAGCCTGACCGATGTCGAGTTCGCGACCATGAACTGGGTCCACTGGTGGAACACCGCCCGGCTGCACGAAGCGCTGGGTTACCAGACGCCAGCAGAAGTCGAAGCGCAATACGCCGAAACCCTCACCAACGATGAACTGTCTTTACCAACCATCTAGGAACGAAACCCAGGACGCTTCACCTCACCCACGCCGACACCCCCACCGGGCAGGGGCTGCGCGAGCACCGGCGCGCGACCCGGACACGGCGTGAGCCCGACGGCTGGATCAACATCGACGATGCCACCACCAACAACCTCAAGCACGTCTCCACCCGCGTCCCGCGCGGCGCGATGACCGCCGTGACCGGAGTCGCCGGATCGGGCAAATCCAGCCTGATCCTCGGCAACCTCCCCACCGTCGAACCCGACGCGATCGTCATCGACCAACGCCCCATCCGAGGATCGCGTCGCTCCAACCCCGCCACCTTCACCGGCCTGCTCAACCTGATCCGTGACGTGTTCGCCAAGACCACCGGAGCACCTGCCGGGCTGTTCACCCCCAACTCCACCGGAGGATGCCCGGCCTGTGAGGGCAACGGCGTCATCTACACCGACCTCGCCTTCATGGAAGGCGTAATCACCCGCTGCGAAGTCTGCGAAGGACGACGGTTCACCCCTGAAGCCCAAGAGCATCACGTTGCCGGCAAGAACATCGCCGACGTGTTCGAGATGAGCGTCACCGATGCAATCGACTACTTCACCCAGCCCGCCATCGGGCGCATCCTGTCCCGGCTCCACGACGTCGGACTCGACTACCTCACCCTCGGGCAGACCCTCACCAGCCTCTCCGGCGGCGAACGTCAGCGACTCAAGCTCGCCACCGAACTCGGCACCCCCGGCCGCACGATCATCCTTGACGAGCCGACTACGGGACTGCACATCGCCGATATCTCCCGGCTCATCGGACTGCTCGACAGGCTTATCGATGCCGGATCGACGCTCGTTGTGATCGAGCACAACCTCGACATCATCGCCGCCGCCGACTGGATCATCGACATCGGCCCCGAGGCCGGACACGACGGAGGCCACATCGTCTTCGAGGGCACCTCGGACCAGATGACCGCAGACAGCAATACCCATACTGCCGAACACCTACGCCGCCACCTCGCGGACTGATCGTGCACTCCCGCCCCAGCGTCACCAGTTCAAGTCGTCCTACGTGCCTGCGGCGAGCGCAAGTCCTCCCAAAGCCACAGCCGCTTGGAGCGGAAGGACTCCGTTGCCCAGCGCGGTGAGCTGCTGGTTGTCCGTGAGCCCGTAGCGATCATCGGTGACCCAGCCATCTGGAAGTCCCATCAACCATTCCGCGAATGACGGTGCGGGCCGTGGCCCTTTCGCCTCGCTCAGGAGTGCTGGCGTTGGCGCGGGTCGTCCGGTGACGCGTTCCCATCGGGCGATAGCTGGGGCGTAGCGTCCCCAGCGGTGAAAATACCCTCGACCAGGGACCACAGAGTCTCCGACTCGGCGCTCTGCCTCGGGTGAGCCATCCGGTCCGTTCAGGGCCAGGTCGATGATCCGATGCGACAGCGCAATCGTTCCCCGCCGCGCCCTCACCTGCTCCAGACTCTCCCCGCCGCGCGAGGAGTCCGAGGCCAACGGTGTCCGGAACAGGACGGTGGGCGAGGACGAAGACACAGAAGCGGTGGTGCGAAGCGCCGATGACTGATGCCGGTAGGACGATCCATCGCGCATCGCGCCGCAGGTCGGCCAGGTCTCCCGCCACGGCACCAAACGCCCGGAGAGGTCAGGTTGCATCGTCTCCCACACCCCACTGGTCGGGTTCCACCTCGCGAAGGGTTGCACTCGCATCGTCGGCGGGGTTGCTGCGGCAGGGATGCTTCGGACATCGGTTGCTCCTTCCGGGAGGTTACGGACCACCGGTGCGGAAAGCAGACCGCGCACGTTCTCGATCACCACGAACTCCGGTTGCAGCGCATCGATCGCGGCCGCCATATACGACCAGAGCCCCGAGTGGGTGCCAGGTGCGAGGCCGGCCTGCTTGCCCACTGTTGAGACGTCCTGACAGGGAAAGTCGCCGCAGAAGATGTCCACTTGTGGCACGCCGGTCCAGTGGATGGTCGTGATGTCGCCGAGATTCGGCGCGTCGAGCCAGTGGCGGGCGAAGAAGCCGGCGACGGGTTCGTTGGTCGCGGAGAACCAGATGGTCTCGGCGTTGAAGACGTGCTCGACGGCTAGGTCCCGGCCGCCGTGCCCGGAGAACAGCGACCCGACCCGGAGACGACGCCCACCAGAAGGGGTGTGGTTGTGTATGAGGGCTCCGGCAGTTCGGTGACCCCGGACCCGAGCCCCTCACGGAGCCCGTCGCCGGGCTGATCACCTGCCAGGTGGACGACACTGCTCAGCCGGCGCCGATGCCTCGCTGACGACGCGACCAGGCACGCCCACTCCCGGCCGTCGGGCCGACACCGATCTGCCCCTCGCTCAGCCCGCCATCGGAGCTGCCACGCGTCTTGCAGGTCGAGGTTTGTCAACCAAAGTTGACATGCGTTCGCGCGGTCGACGCCTGCTCACCTGATCGTCGAAAGGCGGTGGCGTGGTGACGGTCTCGATGCGCGTGATGAGCGCGGGCGACGGGTACAAGTACCTGCTGCGCACCGTCGCGGCCGCAGACGGCGACCGCACCCTTTCAACACCGCTGACCAGGTACTACGTAGAGGCGGGAACCCCACCGGGCCAATGGCTCGGGTCTGGCGTCGCCGCGCTCGGCAAAGGGCAGCTCGCGGTCGGGGACCGTGTGTCGGAGGCCCAGCTCCAGCTCTTGATGGGGATGGGCCGTGATCCGATCACCGGCGACCCGCTCGGGCATGCGTTCCCAGCCTACAAGTCGGTGCCGGAGCGGATCGAGGCCCGCATTGCCGACCTCGACCCATCGCTGAGTCCGGGGCGAAGGGTGAGGCGGTCGCGCGGATCGAGGCCGAGGAGGCCGAGCGCGGCAGGCGACGAGCGGTGGCGGGGTTCGACTTCACCTTCTCGGTCCCGAAGTCCGCCTCGGCGTTGTGGGCGGTCGCCGACGCGGGGACGCAGGCGCTCATTGGTGAGGCGCATCATGCGGCGGTTGCGGAGGTGGTTGCGTTCATGGAGCGCGAGGTTGCCGCCACCCGGTCAGGTGCAACCGCCGGGGACGGGGCCGTTGCGCAGGTCGATGTGACCGGGCTGGTGGCGACGGCGTTCGATCACTTCGACTCCCGCGCCGGCGACCCCCATCTACACACCCACGTCGTCATCTCCAACAAGGTCCAGACCGCCTTCGACGACAAGTGGCGGAGCTTGGATGGGCGGCCGATGCACGCCGCCGTGGTCGCCCTGTCGGAGCTGCACGAGGCGGTGTTCGCCGACCACATGACGCGCACCTTCGGAGTCGAGTGGGAGGCCCGCGACATGGGCCGGGACCGGAACCCGGCATGGGCGATCAGCACCGTGCCGGAGGAGCTGGTCCAGGAGTTCTCGACCCGTGCCCGGCACATCGACGCCGAGAAGAACAGGCTCATCGCCGAGTACGTCGCCCGGCACGGCCGCCAGCCCTCCACGGCGACCGTGATCAAGTTGCGTGCCCAAGCCACCCTGACCACGCGTCCGGAGAAGGAGGTACGGGCGTTGGCCGACCTGACTACCGAGTGGCGCACCCGTGCCGCGGGCGTGCTCGGCCAGGACGCCACCACCTGGGCACGTGGGGTGATGGACAACGACAAGCCGCTACTGCTGCGAGCCGATGACGTGCCGCTCGATGCCATCGGCGAACTCGGCCAGACCGTGGTCGGGGTGGTGGGTGAGAAGCGGTCCACGTGGCTGCGGTGGAACCTGATGGCCGAGGCGTCCCGGCAGACGATGGGCTGGCGCTTCGCCACCATGCACGACCGCGAAGCCATCGTGGCGATGATCGCCGACGCCGCCGAGCAAGCCTCGCTCCGGCTGACGCCGCCCGACCTCGCCACCAGTCCGGCCACGTTTCGGCGGGTGGATGGCACCAGTGTGTTCCGGCCCAAGCACTCGACCGTGTTCTCCTCCGAGCTGCTCCTGGCCGCCGAAGACCGACTGCTCGACCGCGCCCGCACCACGACCGGGCCGACCGTGCCGCTGGCGACGGTCGAGAAGATCACCGCTCGTCCCGATGCGGAGGGTCGGATGCTCGGCGAGGACCAGGCCAACGCGCTCATGAAGATCGCAGTCTCCGGCCGTGTCCTCGATGTGGTGGTCGGACCGGCCGGGGCCGGGAAGACGACGGCAATGTCCGCGCTGCGGCGTGCGTGGGAGAAGGAACACGGCGCCGGGTCCGTTATCGGGCTCGCACCGTCGGCGGTCGCGGCACAGGTCCTCGCCGACGACCTCGGAATCGCGACGGAGAACACGGCGAAGTGGTGGCAGAACCACCTCGTCCACGGCGAAGACTTCCGGGAAGGTCAGCTCGTCATCATCGACGAAGCCTCTCTCGCCGGAACGCTCTCGTTGGATCGGATCACGCACCTGGCCGAACGGGCCGGGGCGAAGGTGTTGCTGGTCGGCGACTTCGCCCAGCTCCAGTCCGTGGACGCTGGCAGCGCGTTCGGGCTCCTCGTCGGTGACCGGGACGATGCGCCCGAGCGGGTCGACGTGCACCGGTTTACCCATGAGTGGGAGAAGACCGCCTCCCTCGCCCTGCGGCACGGCCGCACCGAGGTGATCGACACCTACCTCGACCATGACCGTATCCACGACGGCGAGGCCGAGGCGATGACCGACGCCGCCTACACCGCATGGCGCACCGACCGCGACCAAGGGCTGGTGTCGGTGCTGGTCGCCGAGACCCGCGACCACGTGAGCGCCCTCAACACCCGTGCTCGTGCGGACCTGATTCTCGACGGCACGTTGAAGCCGGGCCGCGAGGTCGAGTTGAACGACGGCACCACTGCTGGGGTGGGGGACATGATCATCACCCGCCGCAACGACCGCCGCCTACGCAACGGGAAGACCTGGGTGCGCAACGGTGACACCTGGACCATCACCGGCGTCCGCGACGACGGGTCGGTCACGATCCGCAAGACCGGCCGCCGGTTCGGCGGCTCCATCGTCCTCCCGGCCGCCTACGTGACCGACCATATTGATCTGGGTTAGCCGAGGTTCTGTAAACGCACCTACCTCTCACACGAGTAGGAAGGTGGGCCGGAGCATGGGCCACGAACAGCAGGAACAACGGAGCACCGAGCCGTTGAGGGCGGTGGTGTACGTCAGGATCAGTGACGACCCCGAGGGTACCGAGCGGGGTGTGGATCGGCAGGAGGCCGATTGCCGCGCCTACGCCGCTGCGCACGGGTGGGAAGTCGCGGCGGTGTTCCGTGAAAACGACACGTCGGCCTTCAAGCAGCGCACAATCACGCTGCCGTCTGGTGAGCGGGTGCGGCGAGTGATCCGCCCTCAGTTCCGCGCCATGCTGAAGCACCTCGACTCTGGTGATGCGCAGGTGATGATCGCCTACGACCTCGACCGAGCGGTGCGCGACCCGCGCGACTTGGAAGACCTTATCGACGCGAAGGTGCTCGGCGGGTTCACCGTCCGCTCTGTGACGGGCTCGCTGCGGTTGGATACGGATTCTGATGTGGCGATGGCCAGGGTGCTGGTCGCGATGGCGAACAAGTCATCTGCCGACACCGCTCGCCGTGTCGCTCGGGCGGCGAAGCAGCAGGCTGTCGAGGGCGCGTGGCACGGCGGCCGGGTACCGTTCGGATACCGCGCCGAGAACGGCGTGCTCATGGTCGACCCGGTGACCGGGCCACTGGTGGTCGAGATGTACCAGCGGGTGTTGGCTGGTGAGTCGTTGTATCGGATTCGGAAGGAATGGAACGAGCGCGGCATCCTCACCACGCACGGCTGCATGTGGTCAGATCGTACGCTCAAGATGGTGCTGCGTAATCCCTCGAACAAGGGAGTACGTGAGTACCGGCCCGTGCTCCCTGACGGGAGTCGCGCGAGAACGTCGAAGATGCATGTGCAGGCGGCGTGGCCTGCGCTGGTGGACGAGGACACTTGGCAGCAGGTCTCCGATGTGCTCGACGCGAGGAAGGAGGCGCGGAACTTCCATGAGCCGGGCAGCGGTGCTGCCGTGCGGATGTATCCGTTCTCAGGGCTGATTCGCTGCTCTTTGTGTGGAACGTCGATGATTCACCGGGGCGGCGTGTATCAGTGCATTCAGCCGACACCTGGTGGGTGTACGCGGTCGATTCGCTCCGCTGAAATCGAGAGGCTTGTGGAAGAAGCAGTGCTCGCGACGTTCGCGCAGATCACCCTTCACCCCAGCAGTCGCCAATCCAGTGATTCGGGTCTCGCGGCGCGGGTTGGGCTGACGGCGACGCTCGACGCCGACCGAGAGCGACTGGCGCGGCTCGATGATGACTACTATGACGGGCTGATCGACAAGGCCATGTGGGTGCGGCAACGCGCGAGGATCGCGGAGCGCATCGACGCGACCCGCCGCGAGTACGCGGCGACGATGCCCGAGCAGCACGTCGGCCCGCGCATCGATATGACCACGGTTGCGGCGGAATGGGAGGGGCGTACTCCGATGTGGCAGTACCAAGCGGCGAGTCTGATCCTGCAAGCGGTGCTCGTGCACGCGCATCCGGCGGACATGATGACCGCTGTGCCCAAGCGCCGCAATGAGAGCACCGAGGCGTTCCATGTGCGCCGCGACGCGCACCGTGCCGCAGTGCTCGAACGTCGGGTCGAGTTCGTCTGGCGCGCATGAACCGCACCCATGGAGCACGGACGGCCCCGCCCTCGACTGATGACGGTTCAAGGTGCGGGGCCATCACGGTTCTGAGAGATCGGCAGTTCCAGGGGCCTGGGTGCTGTGCAGAGCCCGCGCAACTCGGCCAGCACAGCGGGGTCATCTATGACGGTGGTGAATCCCTGTGCGCGACGGGAAGTCTCAGCCAGGCGCTCGCCGAGCGTTGAACCCACAGAAAACAGTGATGGTGCGACGGTGGCGTCCGTCGAGGTGGTGAAGGTGGTCGAGGTGCTCATACTGACAGGTACGACGCCCCGCCCGCGCGCCGTTGCAACTCAGGATGAATCTGACTTACTCGGATTGGCTGCCCAGATCGCAGCCAACAAGCCAGTGTCGCAGCGCAGCGAGTCAAGAGCTTCTCCGTCGAGGAGGCGCAGCAGAATGCCTTCGCCGGTCGGGGAGCCTGCGTGCTTGCGGTCAGGGTTTCCGAGGACGATCCGCACCAGTGCTGTCCATGATCTTGGTGGGATGCCCAGCCGCTCAGGGGTGGCGCGGTCACGGCGCAGTACCTCGACGGCGCGAGCACGAGACGGCAGATCAGCAAGCCGGTAAGCGACATGCTCAACACACGCCACAACGAGCGCGACATCCCAGCCCGTCGAGACGAACAACCCCACGGTGTCCGAAAGTGCCGTGGTGACACGGATGCGGTCGGTGTCGTCAGCCTCATCGTCGTTGTCATCGGTCGTGGGATCGACGGCGAATGCGGGGTGGTAGTCGGCCAGCTGCTCGCGCTCGGCGAACCGGATCGCATCATGGAACCCTGCGATCCTGGATCTGTGGCGCACTTTGCTGGTCGAGGTCAGCATTCCCGCGGCCCGAGCCTCGGCGAGACAGGTGATCCGCACCGCGTGAGTGACCACCGCCCACGGGTTTGCCGCGTTCCGTGTGGACGGGGCGAGCATCACCTCGAATGCCGCCGAAGCGACCGCCCAGGCATCCAGTCTGTACTTGCGTGCCAACCGCTGATACTTCACCGCCGTGAACCGCATCAGCTCAGCCGCTTCACGATCACCCCGCCATGCCCCCGGGCCGGACTTGTCGAGCCGGATTAGCAGAGCGCGTAGACCTTCCGGGCTCTCGAAACCGCCGCTGGTCGAGCCATGCGGGGCCGCAGCATCGTCGCTGGCGGGTGAGGTGTGTTCGTCCACGGTGACGCCTCCCACAAGGGAGGTGCGCCACTGACACCCAGATCAGGGCGCGCATCGGCTCGCCCCGCGCCTGCCGTTTGTCGGCAGGCGCGCTGTTTTGTCACCTCTCGGTGCGGGCACGCGATCCCGTGATCGGGCGGAATCGTCTGTGGGTGAGCTGCCCACGTTGGTTCCGCCCGATCACCGGGGAACGTGACTATTCGGTTTGTCGGGCTACTCGTGGGAGACGCATGAGCGAAGCACCTCCGATCACTGCGAGCACCACAGCGGTGATCACCATCGCTGTGGTGAAGCCCCATTGCCCAGTGCTGATGCCGGTCAGGAGCGGCCCGCCTGCGAGCCCTGCGGCATAGGCGAGGTTGTACAGCGCGAACGAGCCGCCAAGTGTGGGCGGGTTCGACTTGTAGCCCTGTTCACTGATGAGCGTTGTGGCTGGGGCGAGCAGCAGTGCCGAGGAGACTCCAAGGAGAATCATCCCGATGCAGGTCTGCCACAGTTCGGTCGCGAACCCGGTCACCACGAGCGCCGCAGTGACCGCGGCGACCCCGGCACCGACGAGCATCCGCGGGGATGTGGTCGTCACGAGACGGCCAACAACAGGGTTCGCGATGATCGAGGCGAGCGCTGCGAGACCGAACAACAACCCGACCGTGAGCGCGCTTGCGCCGAGGTGCACGGGCAAGACGGGTTCGATGCCGGAGAGCACCGCCGCGCCGACAGCGACGGCGAGAACAATCGAGAACGACCCCGGTACTTTGAGCACCGCGAGTGGCCCGGCGGTGTCATCGGTGACGCGGGGTGAGTCTTTCACGAACACGATCCGCAGCACGCCGTCTGCGAGGGCGACGGCGGCGGCGAACAGGAACGGGGATGCCGTGCCGAAGTGCTCGACCAGGAACCCGGCCAGCGGCGGGCCGATGAGCACGCCGAGAGTGATGGTCGACAGTGCGATGCCCATCGACTGGCCGCGTTTTTCCATCGGTGTGGTGGCAGCGATCAGCGAGAGTGCAGCGACCCAGGACATGCCGCCTGCGATCCCTTGGGCGAGGCGAGCGACCAGTAGCAGCCAGTAGGGTCCTCCGGTGGCGAACAGCAGCGTCGCTGCCGCGAGCCCGACGAGGCCGATGAGGAGCGGTGTGCGTGGTCCGTACCGGTCGACGATGCGCCCGGCGAACAGTGTCGCGACGATCATTGCCGCTGCGTATGAGGAGAAGAGGATGCCGGTGGCTTCTGGCCCGGCCGCCACGACGGACGGCAGGAGCGGCAGCACCGGAACGGCGAGACCGTGGACGAGCATGTCGGTGAACAGTGCCGCTGACGACACGATCAGTGCGCGCGTTGGAGTCGTGCCCCCGGCGGGGGCGGTGTGTGGGGTTGTCATGTAGAACGAATGGTCTTTCTAGGAGAGCAACCCCCGAACCAGCGCGGCGACCGCGCTTTCACGGTGTGAGGGTTGTGGAAGGTCTTGTGGTCGGGTCACCGCAGTGACGGTGAGCCCTTGAAGCAGGACAAGCACGAGGCCCGCAATCTGCGCAGGCGGCAGCGTGCTCGTCGCTGAGGTATCGGTAGCGATCAACTCGGTCAGCCGGACGTGCCAGTCATCGAGCCCCGCAGCTTTCTCCGATGCATCGTCGAACGCTTGGGGTGCGACCAGCACCGTGGAGAACGCCAGCGCTCGGAACAGCGGATCGACGCTCAGCAGGCGCATGTACTCCGAGAGCAGGCTCGACAGTCCAGTGGATACGTCCTGGGCGGGGTCTGCAGGGAACACGCGGTCGGCGTACTCGCCCCATCCCCACGCGAGCGCATCGCTCAGGAGCGTGGCCTTGTCGCGGAAGTGATGGTGCAGCGCGCCGCGGGTCACACCCGCCCGTTCTGAGATCGCCTCGAACGTTGCCCCCCGCCACCCCTTCTCTTCGAAGGCCATCAACGCCGCCTCACACAGCGACAGACGCGTTCTCTCCGCGTCCTCAACCGAACGTCTCATATATACATGATAATCCGTATGTAACTGGCTCGCGCAACCCCGCTCTACCGTCAAGAAGCTATGCACGGATGCTACGGCCGGGGCCGTAGTGCGCACCTCTCCTGCAAGGACGACCTTGCGGGAGGCGGTGACAGGCGTGAAGGGCGGCGTGATCCTGTTCCGCGGCAACGGTGCCGCCGCTCGCCGCTATGTCGAGTCCGACCGGTCCGGCGCGGACGAGTACTACCTCGGCGCCGACGACGCCGTGGCCGAGTACGCGGTCCTCGACGCCATGGGCGAGGTGACGGTCTCTCGGTCGCTGACGTCTGCTGAATACGAGGGGTGGGTGGACTGGATCAACCCGGTCACGGGCGAGCAGATGGGTACTCCACGTCTGCCGGGTGACGGGCGCAAAGGGTCGCCGTTGTTCGCGGAGATGACGATCAACGCCCCCAAGAGCCTGTCGGTCGCCGCCGCCCTCCACCCCGACGTCTCCGCAGCGCTCGATGCCGCGCAGCAGGACGCCCTCGCCGAGATACGCCGCTGGCTCGGCCAACACAGCGTGACTCGGGTCGGCCCGAGGGGCGCGCAGGAGGTCGTGCCGATCGAGCACATGCAGGTCGTCGGCATCCGGCACAAGACCTCGCGGGCGGGTGATCCGCACCGGCACATCCACATGCAGATCGGCACCAGAGTGTTCGCGGCTGGGAAGTGGCGAGCGTTGGACACGGTGGCGTTGTTCAAGCAGCAGGGCGCGATCCGCGCGATGGGCAGCGCGGTGATCGCCGCGCACCCGCAGCTCACCCAGACCCTCACCGAGCACGGCCTGACCCTCGACCCCGTATCGGGCGAGGTGGCGGAGCTGGAGCCGTTCAACCCGGTGATGTCGAAGCGGTTGGCACAGATCAGCCGCAACCTCGACCGGCTCGAAACCGAATGGGAACAAGCCCACCACGGTGAGCAGCTGGGGCCGGTGATGAGCGCACGGTTGCAGGGCATCGCGTGGGCACACCAGCGCCCCGGGAAGAAGCCGGCCGATCTCAAGAACGAGCAGTGGTGGCGGCAAGAACTCACCGACGCCGGCTACGAACCCGAGCATCTGGAACGCAAGCCCGTGCAACCCGCGATGTCGCTAGATGACCTTGCCGTGCAGGAGGTCGCATCGCGGGCACTCGACCGGTGCGCCGCCGGGGCGTCGGCGTGGACCCGGCACACGATCCAGGAGCACATCACCCGGATCACGACCGAGGCAGGCGCGCAGGCCACACCGGCGGAGTTGCGGAAGTTCATCGCGGTTGCGACCGATCTCGCGATCGATGACTGCTTCTCGATCCTGCCACCCGATGCGCCGACACCGGAACACGTCGCCCACCTGACCAGTCTCGGCGTGATCGCCGCCGAGACCGCGCTACGCGACCAACTCACCACCGCAACACCACACCAGGAGCCGGAACACCCGGACGTCACCGAGGCCGCGCAGGCGGCAAAGCTCGATGAGGGGCAGACGGCCGCCGCTGCGGCGGTCGCGTCGGCTGATCCGCTGGTGATCGTGGAGGGTGCGGCCGGGGCCGGGAAGACGACGATGCTCGGCGTCGCCATCCACGTTGCCGCCGAGCAGGGCCGTGGGTCGCGAGTGGTCGCCCCGACCTTACGAGCAGCACAAGTCGCACACGACGGCCTCGGCATCCCCGCCACCTCGGTTGCGGCGCTCGTGTATGCGCATGGGTGGCGATGGAACGATGACGGCGTCTGGACCCGCCTCGCGCAGAGCGATATCGACCCCGACACCGGGCGCAGCTTCACCGGCCCGACCGAAGAAGGGCGGCTGGTGCGGGGTGAGCGGGTGATCGTGGACGAGGCCGGGATGCTCGACCAAGACACCGCCCACGCCCTCCTCACCATCACCCAAGAGGCAGGCGCAACAGTCGCGCTCGTCGGCGACCGCGCCCAGCTGCCCGCCGTGGGACGGGGCGGGGTACTCGACATGGCCGCCCAGATCAGAGGCCGCACCTACGACATGACCGAGCTGCACCGCTTCACCGACTCCGCCTACGCCGCGCTCACTCTCAAGATGCGGGACCGGGAGAACCCCGGCGACGTGTTCGACCAACTGGTCACGATGGGCGTCGTGACCCTGCACGCCGACGACGACGCGGCCCGCGACCACATCACCGCCAACGCCCGAGACGGGGAGGCGATCACGGTGGCGACCAACGAGGAAGCTGCCGCGGTGAATGAGCGCATCCGCACCGGCCGGGTCGAACAGGGCGAGGTGGACGACACGGTGACGGCGACCGGCAGCGACGGCCTGCCCATCGGGGCCGGTGACCTGATCCAGACCCGGAAGAACGACACCAGCCTGGGTGTCGCGAACCGGCAGCAATGGATCGTGCAACGGCTCATCGATGATGGCACCGTGTACGCACGTGAGGTCGGCAACAAGCAGAAGAACCTCCGCACTGTCGCCCTCCCGCCCGAGTACGTGAACGAGTACGCGCACCTGTCCTATGCGACGACCGCCTACGGCGTCCAAGGCGCAACCGTCGATACCGCCCACACGATCCTGTCGGAAGCGACGACCGCGGCAAACGTCTACGTCGGCATGACCCGAGGCAGCGACACCAACCAGCTGCACGTCGTCGCCGAAGACCTCGCAGACGCCCGGGCGCAGTTCAACGACGCCATGGAACACGACCCAGCAGACCGCGGCCTCGACCACGCCACCACCCAAGCAGTCGAAGCCGTGCGTGGCTTGGTCACCAACGGCCCTGTGCGGCTGGTCACGGACGAACTCGCTCGCCTTTACGGTGAGGTCGAACGCGCGCTGCGGGCGGCGGAACGCTGGGAACAGATCGCCGACAGGTTCGACGCCCAACGTGAGACTCACCGCGCCGAGACGGACGAGAACACCGAAGCCCTCCGCAAGGCCGAAGAAGCGGTCGAGCAGATACGTGTCGAGGTCGCAGGGCCGCTCACCGCCCGGGCTGAGGCCGATGCCGCGGCCTACCTCTCCGCCGTCGCAGACGAGACCACGGCAAGCGCCCGCCTCGCTGCTGTCGGCCGGTTCGGCAAGCGTAAGGCCCGCACCGAGCATCGCGCCGCGACCGAACGCGCCCGGGAGCTGCGCGGACAGGTCGCCAACGAATGGGGCACCACCCCGAGCGCTGCTGACCAGCTCACCGCATGGGCGAGCAGAGTCGCCGCCAGCCACGCCGAGGCCGATCCCCGCGTGACCGAGGCGGTGCAAGGCGTGGCGGCCGTGACGGCCGGGCAGAAGACGATGCGGGAACGTCACGAGCAGGAACACCTGGCACTGCTGGTCAGCGAGTACGGGACCGAACGCGCCCGCCGCATCCACCTCGGCATGCGTGAGCCCGACCCACACCGCCGTGCCCGCGCCGCGCGTACCGAGGCCGCCGCCACTCGTGCCGAAGCCGACCAGCTGCGCGCTCTGCCGATCGTCGAAGCCGCCGCCCGCATCGACGCCAAGCAGGCCGAGCGGGCCGACCAGCGGCAGCGAGCGGCTGAACGCGCACAGCAGCTCCGCGACCCGTTCGAACATGACACCCACCGCCACGACCCTCGGTCAGACGGGCCGACACGGACCCTATAGAACCGCCGGTCTTAGAACCGTTGGTCTCCGAGACTCCGGATGGAGTTGCATCTGCCGGTACCGCGTCGGAGTGATCCCCGCATGCTCGCGGAACGCCTCCGTCGCACGGTTCCGCGACTGCCATCCGACCCGACGGCCTGCTTCCGCGATCGAGACCTCGGGCTCGCGTAGTTGGCGGCTCATCTCCTGCACGCGCAGCATTGTCAGGTACGCCAGCGGTGTCTTCCCGAACGCCTCCACGAACACCCGGCTGAGCTGCTTCGGCGACAGATGAACTGCGTCGGCCAGCTCCGTCAGGTTCCAGTCATGCGCGACATCGCCGCGCAGCAGCGCCTCGACCTGACGAGCCTCGGCCCGCAACGGTGCGAACCTGCGCTCGCGCGGCAGGGTGGGCCGGATATGGGCACGCTGGTTCGGGGCGATCCGGTGGGGCGATACCTCGATGAACGGCGACACCTGGTCGATGATCGAAAACCACAACGCCTGGGCCCGGTGGAACCGGCTCCGGGCGAGCTCGTCCGTGGTCAGAGCGACCAACTCATCGACCCAGGGCATCAACATGCCTGCCCGGTGCTCACCCAGCCGGAGTATCTGGGCCGGTTCGGTATAGATCGTGTCCGCGAAGTCCTGAGTGTCGAGGCGGTCGCAGAGCATATCGACGTGTTGCCAGAAGAGCTGGTCGAGCACGTAATCGGAGTCGGCGTAGATCGTGGACACCGTGATGTGCCCTTCCGGCTCGGAGCCGCACAATGTGTTCGCGGCCAGCAGCACGACATCGCCGACGTTGATCGGGTGTTCCCCGAACTCGCTGAACAGGATCGCCGACCCGTCGCGCACGACTATCAGCTTCACGAAGTCATACGCGACGGGTCCGACGGACCGGTAGATCGTCCGGTTGACTGCCCGCAAAGCGGCGTGTCCGGTCATCTCCTGCCCTCGTACCGCCCCCTTGCCGGAGGTAGGCACTGGAGCTGTGGCCGGGCGGTAGTCATGGTCAGACGCCTCGTGCGGTTGCGGTTCGCAGTACGCGACCGCTGAGCAGCCAGGTGGACGCGGCGATGAGCAGTCCGATCAGCGCCGCGAGGGTAAGACGGGCTGGCGTGTCGGCGGTGAGCGGCCAAGCGGTGGGGCCGAGTACCCAAAGCCAGGTATCGGCGAGGACATCTCCGCCGAGGGTGATCCCGAGGATCATGATGATGACCGTTGCGCCGAGCGCCCAACCGACGCCGTAGCGGACGGTGAGCCAGAGTGCTCCGAGGACGCCGGCCGTGCCGAGGATCAGCCAGAGCAGTCCGGAACGCAGCAGCGAGACGATGGTCGCCGGGTCGGTCTCGCCGCGCAGGACGGTGTTCGCGAGTGTGCAGAGGGTGACGGCGAGAGTGACGACGGTGACGCACAGCACGAGCCAACTGCGTACGGCAGCAGGGATATTGCCGCGCCGCAGCACGAGGATGCGCCAGCCGGGCGTGAGAGCCTGCCAGGCGAGCACGACGATGATGCAGGCGCCGAGTGGGAGCATCGCGTAGGTGTGCAGGCCGAGAAGGTAGCTGTTCGGGTACACGGCTGCGACTGCGACAGCCAGCACGACCGCCGCGACGCAGAGCGGGATCACGGCGCGGGAGCGCATGACGGTGCGTATCGCGCCGAGCGCGCCGGGGCGGGTGCTGCGTCGGCCGACCGGCCGATTGTCGGTCCGGCCCTCCGTACGCGCAGCGCCGACCCGGATGAGTCGCACGCCGAGGACGACAGCGGCGAGCAGCAGCCCGAGAACGAGAGCGAGTGCCGGGGACTCCTGGGCGAGCGGATCGGTGGGATCGAGGGATTCGGCGTTCTGGTGCGCGCCGAGCAGCGGCAACATCGCCCGCACCGCCCAGGTGGGCGGGAGCACCGGCCAGACGGTGATCTCCGCGGCGAGGCTGCCGATGACCTGCCAGGCCCACGCGGCGAGGAAGACGGGGATGAGTCCCCAGGCTTCGGTGGCGACGTAGGCGAGGGCGAGCACACCGAGGGTGGCGATCCAGCAGCTGGCCCCGGCCCAGAGGATTCCAGTGACGTCGGTCGGTGCTCCGGCCAGGAGCGAGAACGGAATGACGGTCCAGAAGGCCAGTGCATGGAACAGTGCCGATAGCGCGGCGAGGACGAGGAAGCGCGCGAGCACGATGGTCCGCGGGCTGACCGGCCGCCAGAGCGTGCCGCCCTCGCGCGCGACTGCTTCGCGGGCGGTGGTAAGCCCGGCCAGCAGGGTGAGCAAGGGGGCGGCCATCCCCGTGACGTACAGCGTCTGCCACAACAGAGCCGCCCGCTCCTGACTCTCGGGGGTGATCAGAATGCCTGCGAAGCTGATGCCTGCGATCACCAGCCCGAGCCAGGGCAGGTAGGCGGCGGCCGAACCGCGGGTGCGTACGGTCTCGGCGCGGACGGCTGCGACGAGCGGGCGCATCAAGCGGCCTCCGACCGTGCGGCATCGGGCAGGGTGAGATCGAGGAACGCCTGCTCCAGTTGCCCGGCGGGCGCGAAGTCTTCGAGGGTTCCCTGGTAGCGGCAGCGCCCATCGGCCAGGACGGAGATGTCGTCGGCGAGTTGGGTGATCTCGCCGAGCTGATGGGAGCTGACGAGCACGGTCCGCCCGGCGGCGGCGTAGTCGCGCAGCAGATGCCGCAGTTCGACGATGCCCTGCGGGTCAAGCCCGTTCTGCGGCTCATCGAGGATGAGCAGGTCTGGTTCGGTGAGGATCGCGATCCCGAGCGCGAGCCGGGCCTTCATGCCCATCGAGAAGTGCCGTGCACGTTTCCGGCCGGTCCCGGCGAGTCCCACGATGTCGAGGACTTCCTCGATACGTTCCCGGCCGACCCCGGTGAGACGGGCGTGCACGAGCAGGTTGTCGAACGCGCTGAGATGACCGTAAATCGCAGGGCCGTCGATGCTGGCCCCGATCCGCTCCAACGTCGTCCGGCTCCGCCCGCCTCGCATCGAGGTGTCCCCGAGTACGTCGATCGTGCCGGAGTCGGCGTCCATCAGCCCCAGCAGGATGCGGAAGGTCGTGGACTTCCCGGCACCGTTGCGGCCCAGCAGGGCGTGGACCCGCCCGGTGGTGACGGTGAGGTCGAGGCCATCGAGCACCACCGTATCGCCGCGTTGCAGCCGCACATCGACACAGCGGACAGCGGCGGCGCTTCGGTCGACGGCAGTGGCGGATGGGCGTGCGTGATCGTCATGAGAGACCATCGCGTGGTTCTCCTTTCGCGGATGATGGGGTCAGGCGTCGCAGACGGTGAACGCGAAGGTGCGCAGCGTGCCGATGGAGCCGTCGGAGATCTCGCCGATGTCGGGCAGGTCCTTGTTCTGATCGACTGCGTTGAGCGCGTAGACGGTGCCGTCAGGGGCGGTGAAGGTGAGGACCGGGTCGCTGTCGGAGTTCTGTTCGCAGGCGACGGTGCCGTGGTCGACGGTGAGGTTCCAGGAGTGCCCGAAGTCGTCCTTGCTGACCTCGGCCGGGTTGCTCGTCGCGGTTACCTTCGGCCCGTCGACAGGGAAGTCCTCGGGATGTTGCATGCCGTTGCACCCGGCCAGCCCAATCGTGCCGAGGATGAGGGCACCGGCCGCTGCGGCGAGCCGTCCGGTGCGGCGGCGCGGGGTCATGGGGGTCATGGGGTCTCCTTCAGTTGGGCGAGTGCCATGTAGCCGTCCTCGAGGTTGGGGTCGGCCGGGCTCGCGTCGGCGGGTGGGGTGTCGGTGATGATCCGGTATTGGGTTCCCGCCCCGGTGGTCGTCGCGTTGACGACGGTGACGTGCTCGGGCGGCGGTGCGGTGCGGGCTGCGGTGAGCCAGGTGCGTCCGCGGGCGGCGTCGATCAGCCCCTCGGTGGGGCCGTCGTAGCGGGCCCGGCCGTCGCGGAGCACGAACACGTACGGGCAGGTCTGGGCGACATCGTCGAGGATGTGGGTGGACAGAATCACGGTGCGGTCCTGGCCGAGGCTGGCCAGCAGGGTGCGGAACCGCATCCGCTCTTCCGGGTCGAGTCCGGCGGTGGGTTCGTCCACGATCAACAGCCTGGGGTCACCCATGAGCGCCTGCGCGATGCCGACGCGGCGACGCATCCCGCCGGAGAACCCGCCGATACGCCGATCCTGCGCGTCGGTCAACCCGACCCGGGCGATCAGCTCGCGGGCCTGCCCCTTTCGTGCGCTCGCGTTGTCGATGCCCTTGAGGACGCCGACGTAGTCCAGGAACTCCAGCGGGGTGAGGTTCGGGTACGGTTCGACGTCCTGCGGCAGATAGCCGAGCGTCTTCTTCACCGCCCGCCGGGTGGACGCGTCGGCGAGGTCGTGGCCATCGATCTGCACCCGGCCGCGAGTCGGCTGGATGATGCCGCACAGGATGCGCATGAGGGTGGTCTTCCCGGCCCCGTTGGAGCCGAGCAGCCCGATCATGCCCTGCGGCAGATCGAGGGTGACGTCATCGAGTGCGGCCGGCTTCTTGCGGAAGTCCTTGCCGAGATGATCCATCGAGATGAACATGCGGTTTCCTTTCAACGCTTCCGGGTGCGTTCGGCCAGCGACGACCCGGCCAGCAGCAGGGCGGCGATGATGACGAGTTGGAGGACCAAGGAGATGGCCGCGTTCAACGGAGTGCCGTCGAACCCGAGGGGACCTGAGGCGGGATAGATCGAATCGGCACCGAACCAGCCGGCGACGATCGCGTCGCCGATGACGGAGAACACGGTGCCGTTCGGGGTTGGGAGCGGCAGCACAGAGCTGGAGAAGATCAGGAAGAACCACACCAGCACCGCCACGATCCGTCCCAGCGCTTTCGGCATCAACACACCACAGACCCCGGACAGTGCCATCGTGATCAACGCCGCCGGGGCAACGATGGTCGCGGTGACGGCCAGCGCGCCCGGTAGGGACCAGGGATGCCCGCTGATCGTCTGCATCAGCCCCATCACCAGCAGCACCGCCAGCGACGGGGCGATGACGACACTGAACGCTCCGAGCACCCGCGCGGTCCGCAGCAGCGCACCCGGGGCGGGAGTCGAGGCTTCGAGCTCGTGCATGCCGAGCTTCGCTTGTGCGGTGAAGAAGTCCGCGAACGCGGCCGCGTAGGCGATCCCGGTGAACATCGCGATGATCTGCCCCGAGAACGCGAGGTCTGCGATCCCGCCGGTACCGGGCCGGGCTGGGGAGATGACCGCGAGCAGTGTCGCGAATGCGGTCAGCGGGATCGCGGTGAACCAGAGTGCCTTCTGCCTCCGCGCGACTCGGGAATGCGTGCGGGCCAGGTCGATGAGGGTCATACCGTTGCCACCTTCGCGATGTTGCGTTCCGAGTTGCCGAGCCGCTGCCAGGCCAGGACCAGCAGGACCGCCGCGGCCGCAAGCGGCACGCCCCGCTGCAAGTGCAGTGGGAGCACGTACGGGTCCCAGAGCATCGCGAGGAACATCCACGCTGCGACGACTGCGATCGTCGTGGCTGACGCGGTCCCGGCGTATGCCGCTGCGAACAGGGCGATCACCGCGACGAGCACGACTGCCCCGGCAGGTGAGGCCACGCTGGCCCACCCGATATCGCGCGGCCACATCCCGAGCAGATGCAGGGGCACGACCATCACGACCGCACCAGCCAGCCCCGAGACGGTGACGAGTAGGCCGCGCAACAGTTGGACGGTGCGGAAACCGACGGTCGTCGACTCGTGCAGCTCGATCAGCGGGTCACCGGTGAGGGCGACTGCCACGCACACCCCGGCGCAGATCACAAAGACCTGCGCCAGCCAGGTCACCAGCGTCATCGCCTGCGATGTCGGCCACGCCGACGACACCAGCCAGCCCGCGACCGCGACCAGGCCGCCCGCGATCACCGGACCTACGGCGATGGGCAGGCCAACGCGGCGCCATTGCGTGCCCAGCAGCGCTCCCGACATCCGATCCACCTTCCTGAACCAGGCCGACGCGCAGGGTGCTGTTCGGCCTTCACTGGATCAGTAGCGGTCCGGACGGGGAAGGTTCACACCGGTTCAGGAAGTCCTCCGCGGCGGGCAGCGGCAGACCGGGCGGAGATGATCGCAGCGGCAAGGATCAGGATGCCGAGCGCCGCGACACCGGCCGGGGTGATCGCCTCCCAGACCACGCCAGAGATCGCACCGAGACCGATGCTCATCGTGCTGTTCGACGCCGGAGTCACCAGCGGAATCAACACCAGGCCGGCGATCATGCCCGCCCACGGCACTGCCCAGATCGCTACGAAAGTCGCGACACCAGCGATCACCGCCAACGGGACCATCCAGCCGGCCAGTACCGCGCCCAGTCCACCGGTGTGCCCCCACGCCGTCACCACCACCGACGCCGCGGTCCCGCAGACCACGTCGAGAACCAGCACGATCCCGATCCGCGCCATCACGACGACCTGCGGCCCCAGCGGCGTCGACAGCGACACTGCATCCGCTCGGCTCGGCGACAACGCCATCGTCACCGTCGCCGCCACGCCCAGCAGCATCAGTGCGGAGAACCCCGTCACGGCCGCCGACGCCCCCTGGCTCACCCCGAGGAAACGGGCGGCGAGCACCGCCATCGTCACCGTCACCAGCACCACCGGCAGCACGAGCCACGGCACCACCCGCACCTGCGCCCACGCCAACGCCCCAGCCAATCGCAGGCTCCGGGCCGCGGACCAGCGCGGTGCGTCGAGCGGGGACGGCTGCGCGGCTATACGGCGATGGATCGTCGAGAAGTCCGGGGCCTGCGCGGCACGCTCGGACTCCCACCGGCGCAGCACGTCGCGGATGTCCTCGCCCCGGTTCTGGTTCGATTCGTGTTCAGGCATCCTGCCTCCTCAGTTCCTCACGCAGCTGCCTTCGCGCCCGTGACACCCGGCTCTTGACCGTCCCGACCGGCACACCGACAACGTCGGCGATCTCCTCGTACGGCAGCTCGTGCAACCACGCCAACCGCACCACCTCAGCCAAGCTCTCCGGGAGCGCATCGAGCGCATCCAAGACGGCAGCCGCCTGATCGGCGGCCAAGACCAGTTCGGCCGGGCCGAGTTCGTCCGAGGGCAGCTCGTTCGCCTGCTCTTCGTCGAGGGGCACCTGTGGCAGGCGTTTGCGGCGGGTGTGCATGTAGATCTGGCGCTTCGCGATACCGAGTAACCAGGTGAGCACCTTCGCGTCGCGCCGGAACGCGCGCGCCGATCGCCAGCATCCCAGCCAAACATCCGCACTCACCTCCTCCGCGACCCCACGGTCCGAGACCCGGGCGAGAACGAACGCGAACACGACCGACGCGTAGCGGGCATACAAGTGGCCGAGCGCACGCTCGTCGCCCCCACCGACCAGAGCCAGTAGGTGATCATCGGTCTGCACATCCCCGCTCTGCACCAACCAGCTTCACCTCGCTCCGCCGTTCCCGTCCGATGTCCATCACCAGATCAGTAGCGCCCAGGCACTCCTAGGTTCACTCCACTCCCGTCCTATCAGGACCAACTGACGACTGACGGAGCGCGCTGAAGGAGACGCAGAGCCTCACGAGCGTCTACTGGCGGGACCCTGTTGCCGAGCGCAGTCACTGCCTGGATCGATGTAAGGCCAATGCTCCGGATCGGCAACTCAGACCTCTGGCAGGGTGGGTCCCCGCAACTCACGGCCGCGGTATCGGCACCCACCGCCGTAGACTGGGGCGCACAGACACACGATCACGGTAGGTGTGTTTGGGGTACCTCGGCTACGCGGTCACCACCCACAGGGCGCAGGGCGTCACCGTCGACACCTCACACGTCCTGGTTGAACCGACCACGACGCGGGAGAACTTCTACGTCGCGATGACCCGCGGCAAGGACGCCAACCGCGCCTACGTGGTCCTCGACAGGGCCGACGAGCACGCTAGCTGTAAGCCCCGGATAGGTTGGGTACACGCGCGGCTGGGGGTTGTCCCTTGAGTGCGGTGTGGCCTCGGTGGTGATTGTAGTGGTGCAGCCATTGGTCGAACGCTTGGACGCGCTGGGTTTCTGAGGTGTAGGGCTGGGCGTAGGCCCATTCCTCAAGCATGATCCGGTTGAAGCGTTCGACCTTGCCGTTGGTCTGTGGTCGGTAGGGCCGGGTGCGTTTGTGCGTCACGTTGCTGCCGAGGGCGTGTTTGAAGGCGTTGGAGCGGTAGCAGGCTCCGTTGTCGGTCAACACTCGTGTGACGGTGATCCCGGCGGCAGCGAAGAACGCGTTGGCGCGTGTCCAGAATCCGGCTGCGGTTTCCTTCTTCTCGTCGGTCAGGATTTCGCTGTAGGCCAGTCGGGAGTGGTCGTCGATGGCGTTGTGGATGTAGGCGTAGCCGGGGCGACGGTTCATGGCCGTGCGGGTTTTGTTGCGGCGGCCAGCGGCACGGCCGAGGACCTTGTGGCCGCCGCCATCGGGGATCCGTCCGAGTTTCTTGATGTCGACGTGGATCAGGTCACCGGGGGCAGCGTGCTCGTAGCTGCGTCGTTGAGCCGGTGAGGTCTTGATCCGGCACCCAGTGGCCGGATCAGTCCATGCCAACGGTGGGCAGCCGTAACGCGTGAGGACCTTGTGGACGGTCGAGGGGTTCAAGTGGAGGTGGTAGGCGATCCGGGCCGGTCCCCAGCGCCGTGTGACCCGTAGCCCAACGATCCGACGCTCGGTACGCCGCGACAACTGGCGAGGGCAGCGCTTCGGACGCGACGACCGATCAGCCATGCCCGCAGCACCAAGGTCACGGTAGCGCTCAGCCCAGCGGCGTGCCGTGGTGACCGCGACACCGAAGCGTTGCGCTGCTCGACGAAGCGGCCATCCATGGTCGACGATGAGCCGAGCAAGGCGCAAACGTCCAGTTTCGGTCAAGATGGCGTTACGGTGGGACATGGAAGACCTCTGTTTCGTGAAATGGGTTTTGTCGTAAGTCCCACACTTCACTCAGGGGTCTTCCCCTATGTCCAGCCGACCCGCCGCGTGTACCTAACCTCCGTGAATCGCCCCGGGGATAATAGAGGCAGGGAGATTGGAAGAAGGAGATTCTCTCTTGCCAGTGAAATATACCGACGAACTCAAGGCTCGTGCCGTCGAGCTCGTCATCCATGCCCAGGCCGACCCGCACACCGCGAACGGGGCGATCACCCGTGTCGCCGGTGAGCTCGGTCTGAGTAAAGAGACCTTGCGAGTCTGGGTGCGTAAGCACAAAGACTCCGGGAAAGCTACCCCGGCCGAGTCGGTCGACCTGGAAGCGGAGAATCGCCGGCTGCGGGCTGAGTTGGCTGAAGCGAAGAGGGCCAATGAGATCCTGAAGAGGGCCTCGGCTTTCTTCGCGGCGGAGCTCGACCGCCCATCGAAGTGATCGTCGCCTTCATCGACGACAATCGCAACGAGTTCGGAGTCGAGCCAATCGTGCGCGCCCTGTCCGGGACTGCTGCACGGATTGCTGTGAGCTCGTATTACGCGTTTAAGAAGCGTCAGCCATCGGCCAGGGCCCGCCGGGACCAGGCACTGATGGTGGTTATCCAGGATGTTTATGAGGCGAACTACTCCTGCTATGGGGTGCGGAAGATGTGGAAGGCGATCAACCGCGACTACGCCGACCGGTTCGGTCCGGTGGCCCGCTGCACGGTGGAGCGGTTGATGCGCCGGTTGGGCATCGACGGAATCCGGCGGAAGCGGAAACGTCCGAAGACGGCCTCGGCCAGGGCTGAGGAGTGTCCGGACGATCTTGTCGAACGCGAGTTCACAGCACCTGGCCCGAACTGCGTTTGGGTCGCCGATATTACGTATGTTCCGACTCAAGCTGGGTGGGTGTACACGACGTTCATCCTCGATGTCTTCCACCGCGAGATCGTGGGCTGGCAGGTAACGAACCATATGCGGGAGTCACTAGCCAGGGACGCACTCACTATGGCTCTCGCGGCGAAATACCGGGCCGGCGAAGACGTTTCCGGGCTCGTGCACCACTCGGATCGCGGGGTGCAATTCCGGTCGATTCGCTATGGCGAGACCCTGGCGGAGTCAGAGGTCGTGGCGTCGGTGGGGTCGCGTGGGGACTCGTATGACAACGCCATGGCCGAGGCGTTGAACTCGGTCTACAAGGCCGAGCTTATCGACCGGAGGGTGTGGTCGGGGTTGATCGAGGTGATGGCGGAGACGTCGAAGTGGGTGGCCTGGTACAACCAGGAACGGGACTGCTGAAGGTTTGGTTGACTTCACGACTGGACAGATTCCAGGAAGGATAGAAGTCATGCCCAAGATCTACACAGATGAGTTCAAGCAATCAGCGCTCGATCTCGTCAATGACGGAA
>NZ_JABEMC010000014.1 GCF_013004595.1 Brevibacterium luteolum | reverse complement strand
TCGCCCGCATTCGTACTGCGGAGACCTCGCTCCAGCGCAGTTCGAGGAACACTACTACACTGAAACCAGTCGGCCAGAGGTGGCTGACGTACCGCTATGAGCTCTCCACCGAACTCAGGGCGATCCATCCTCGGCCACATCGCCAAGAGCCAGATCAAGCGCACCGGTGAGACCGGCGACAACCTGGCCACCTGGGGTCTCATCGTCGGCTACGTCATCGTCGGGCTCGTCGTGCTGTTCTGGGTGGCCTACTTCGTCTTCATCTTCCTCATCATCGGCGCCGGCGTGATGAGCAGCTCCTGACCGGTGAGCGAACCCAGCCACCGCGCAGCTGACACCGGCAGCCGGCCCGCACCCGAGACCTCGGCGGCGGGCCGGCTGACCCTTGTCGGCACTCCGATCGGCAACCTCGACGACGCCTCAGCCCACATGCGGGCCGCGATCGAGTCCGCCGATGTCATCGCCGCTGAGGACACCCGCCGGTTCCTCGGCTTGGCCGAACGACTCGGACTCCGCCACACCCGGGAGATCACCAGCCTGTTCGATCACAATGAGCAGGCCAAAGCCGAATCCCTCATCGACGAGGTCGCAGCCGGCAGGCACGTCGTGCTCCTCACCGATGCCGGGATGCCGGCCGTCTCCGACCCCGGCTACCGGGTCGTCGCTGCCGCCTACGCCCGCGGCGTCACCGTCACCACCGCCTCGGGCCCGTCAGCGGTCATCACCGCACTCGCCCTGTCCGGGCTGCCGAGCGACCGGTTCGCCTTCGAGGGATTCCTGCCGCGCAAGGCAGGGGAGCGGCGCAGGAAGCTGGGCGCACTGGCCGCCGATGAGCGCACGCTCGTGTGCTTCGAAAGCCCCCACCGGCTCGTCGACGCGCTCGCCGACCTGGAGGCCGCATGCGGACCCGACCGGCAGATCGCAGTGTGCCGGGAGCTGACGAAGACCTACGAAGAGGTCATCCGCGGCACCATCGCCGAGGTGCGCGCGCGAGTCGGCGACGGGGTGCGCGGGGAGATCACCCTCGTCATCTCCGGGGCCTCACCCGAAGCCGCCGACGCCGGTGACTACATCGAGGAGATGCGCAGGCTCGTCGACGCCGGCATGCGGGTCAAGGACGCTGCCGGAGAAGTCGCCACCCGGCACGGGGTGTCCAAGCGGCAGGCGTATGAAACGTACCTGCAGGCGGAGCGTTAGACTGAGCGTCTATGACGTTCTACCTCACCACAGCGATCGCCTACCCCAACGGCACCCCGCACATCGGCCACGCCTACGAGTACGTCGCCGCCGACATCATCGCCCGGTTCAAGCGACTCGACGGCGAGCAGGTGTTCTTCCTCACCGGCACCGATGAGCACGGGCTGAAGATGCAGCAGACCGCCCAGCGTGAGGGCATCACCAGCCGCGAGCTCGCCGACCGCAACGCCGCCGAATTCCGGCACCTGCAGGATGTGCTCGGCTCGACGTACGACCGGTTCATCCGCACCACCGACACCGACCACTACGCGGCCAGCCAGGAGCTGTGGCGGCGCATGGAGGCCGCCGGCGACATCTACCTCGACTCCTACTCGGGCTGGTACTCCGTGCGCGATGAAGCGTACTTCGCCGAAGACGAGACCGAGGTGCGCGACGGCGTGCGCGTGGCGGTGTCCTCCGGTGCCGAGGTGACGTGGACGGAGGAGGAGTCCTACTTCTTCCGGCTCTCCCGCTACGCCGAACCGCTGCTGAAGCTCTACGAAGAGCGCCCGGAGTTCTTCGGCCCTGAGGGCCGCCGCAACGAGATCGCCTCCTTCGTCCGCTCAGGCCTGAACGACCTGTCGATCTCCCGGACCACCTTCGACTGGGGTGTGCCGGTGCCCGGCGATGAGAAGCACGTGATGTACGTGTGGGTCGACGCGCTGACGAACTACCTCACCGGTGCCGGCTTCCCCGGCGAAGCCAGCTCCGGCGACCGGTTCGGGCAGGTGTGGCCGCCGGACGCGCAGATCATCGGCAAGGACATCGCCCGCTTCCACGCCGTGTACTGGCCAGCCTTCCTCATGAGCGCCGGCATCACCCTGCCCGAGCGCATCCACGCCCACGGCTTCCTCTTCAACGCAGGCGAGAAGATGTCGAAATCCGTCGGCAACGTCGTCGACCCCTACGACCTCATCGACGCCTTCGGACTCGACACCCTGCGCTTCTTCCTGCTGCGCGAGATCTCCTACGGCCAGGACGGCTCCTACTCACAGGAGTCGATCATCACCCGCAAGAACACCGATCTGGCCAACGAGTACGGCAACCTCGCCCAGCGCTCCCTGTCGATGGTCGCCAAGAACTGCGGCGGCCAGGTGCCCACCCCAGGCTCACTCACCGCCGAGGACGAGGAGCTGCTGGCACTGGCCCGCGGCGTGCTGCCCGAGGCGCGCCGGCATGTCGATGTGCAGAACCTGCACCTCTACGTCGGCGCCTGCTGGAAGGTGCTGTCCGAGGCGAACAAGTACTTCTCCGCCCAGGAGCCCTGGAAGCTGAAGAAGACCGACACCGCCAGGATGGAGACCGTGCTGTGGGTGACCCTGGAGGTCGTGCGCATCATCACGCTGCTCATCCAGCCGGTGATGCCCGAATCGACTGGCAAGATCCTCGACCAGCTCGGTGTGCCGGCAGGCGACCCAGCCGCAGCAGCCGGTGCCCGCAACGTCCATGCCGCCAATAAGGGCGCCCCGGCGATCACCCCGGTGCACGTCGGCGGAGCCGCAGAGGGCGCAGGCGACCCGGAGACAGGCCGGCCCGAACCGGCCCGCCTGTTCACCGCAATCGACACCCCGCTGGCCGCCGGCACGCCGCTGCCCAAGCCGGCCCCGGTGTTCCCCAAGTTCCAGGTGGAGGAGTAAGGCTCAATGGCATCACGGGCTGCAGGCACGTATCCCGAGGTTCCCCCACCGCTGAGCACCCCCGGCGTCGACACCCACTGCCACCTCGACATCGGCGTGGGCGCACGCGGGCCGATCAAGGACGGCGAACCCGCCCCCGAGGTCGAACCCGAAGCAGACGAGACCTTCCCGCCGCTGTCGTTCTTCCACGACACCGCGATGGCCGCCAACATCACGCGCATCGTGCAGATCGGCTGCGAGATGGCCTCGGCCCGGTGGACTGCCGAGGTTGTCGCCGCCGAGGCCGCCGCCGGTCGCGACTGGATGCTCGGCGGGGTGGCGATCCACCCGAACGAGGCGCCCCGGCTGGCAGCCGCAGGCCTGCTGGAGGAGTCGCTGACCGAGATCGAGCAGCTCGCCAGTGCCGGGCGGATCCGGGTGGTCGGCGAGACCGGGCTCGACTACTACCGCACCGCCGACGACGGTGCGGCCGACCAGCAGGAGTCCTTCCGCGCCCACATCGAGATCGCCAAGCGGCTCGACAAGGTGCTTCAGATCCACGACCGCGAAGCGCACGCTGATGTTCTGCGCATCCTCGAAGAAGAAGGGGCCCCGGAGAAGACGGTGTTCCACTGCTTCTCCGGTGATGCCGAGATGGCCCGCTACTGTGCTGAGCGCGGCTACTACATGTCCTTTGCTGGCAACGTCACCTTTAAGCGCTCCGATGACCTGCGGCACGCGGCATCGGTGGTGCCCGATGGGTTGCTGCTGACCGAGACCGACGCGCCGTTCCTCACCCCGCACCCGCACCGCGGCAAGCCCGGCGGGCCGTACATGACGGCCCTGACCGTCCGCATGCTCGCCGAAGTGCGCGGCGTCGACGAGGACCACATCGCCGGGACCGTCGGCGAGAACGCCGAGCGGATCTTCGGTTCCTGGGCGCTGAGCTGAACGTCCCGGTCGGCTGAGCAGCCTGGGCTAGCCGCGGGTCGCGTGGCCCACGGCTTTCTCGATCTGGGCTGCGGTGAGCAGGCCACGGAAGTTGATGACCTGCGAGACGAACAGCAGCACGAGAGACGTGCACAGCCACGCGATGAAGGCACCGGCGATCGTCCACGCTTGCCGGCGCACCTCGGCGGCGACTTCGTCGGACGTATTGGTGATGACCATGGAATCGGCCAGCATCGGCAGCAGCCCGGCCACCAGGCCCAGCAGTGCTGTCACCCCGAGGGCGATGAGATACAGGATGATGAGCACCCGCGGGAACACACTGGCCGGCATCGCCCGGTAAGCCAGCCCGCCGCGCAGCGACTGCAGGGCCGCCCGGGCGCGAAAGCCCACGGCACCGAGCAGGATGAGCAGCCCGTGGACAGCGAGCCAGACGAGCAGCGGCACGACAGCCAGGCCGGCGAGCTCCCGGACGCCGGCGGCATCCTCGGCCGTCGGGGCCAGATCCGGCAGCCAGCTGAGCATTGCGTAGAACCAGCCGCTGGCGAAGATGAGGAACCCGGCTGCCGAGAAGATGAGCGTGCTGACAAGCTGCCGGTTGAGCCGATTGCGCAGCATGCGGATCTGCGGATGACGGCTGACGGGATCGCCCAGCCAGCTGGAGGGGGCCGCACCGGAGGGGAATGCGCGAGTGGGCTCGGACATACGGAGCACATTACGGCGAAACCGGCTGCTGCAGGACTCCCGCCCGCTTGCCGAACGTCATGTGTAACACCGCCTGTGACCCGCCGCCAGCCGCAGATTCGGGCCGCTGACCAGCGACGACGTCAGGCTTCAGCGCGGTCTATGTCACAGCTTTGCAATGTTGGTAACGAATCGGTTACGCTGGGTCTCGTTGTCTTCACGCCTGCCGTCGATCCAGCGGCGCAGACGGGCCCGCACACAGCAGGCCGGACAGCCACTCACTTGGGGCCCGCCACCGCGGGTCTTCACTGCAGAGAGTCTATTGGGGTAGTTTTCGTGATTCCTTCTATTCGCAATCGCAAGGTGCAGATCGTCGCGCAGTCGGTCGTCATCTCCGCGCTCGTCGGCGGCACCGGTGCCTTCGTGGCACTGAACAAGCCCGTCAACGTCACGGTCGACGGCGAAGCCGAGCAGGTCCGCAGCTTCGGCTCGACCGTCGACGACGTGCTCGCCGCACAGGACATCACGCTCGACGAGCGCGACCAGGTCCAGCCCAGCCGCAGCACCCAGGTCGAACGCGACATGAACATCGTCGTGAACAAGGCCAAGGACCTCGACCTCACCGTCGACGGCAAGCCGATGGACGAATGGACCAACGCCTCGACCGTCGGACAGGCCCTGGCCGACCTCGGCATCGAACACGAGGGTGCTGAGGTTTCCGCCTCGCTGGATGACAAGATCAGCGACGGCGAGACCATCGACGTCACCACCGCGAAGACCGTCAACGTCATGGCCGACGGCAAGACTCAGCCTGTCGAGGCCGCCTCGAAGACCGTCCAGGATGTCATCAGCGAAGCCGGCATCGAGCTCGGCACCGACGACATCACGTCTGCCCCGCTGACCTCCAACGTCTACGACGGTCAGGTCGTCAATGTCATGCGCGTGGTCAACGAAGAGAAGACCGAGACCGAGACGATCAAGAAGAAGGTCACCGTCAAGAAGGACTCCTCGCTGCCGCGCGGTGAGAAGAAGGTCGAGAAGAAGGGCAAGGACGGCAAGCGCGAGGTTGTCTTCAAGGTCCGCACGGTCAACGGCGATGAGGTCAGCCGCGAAGAGGTCTCCTCCAAAGACATCGAGAAGCCGGTCGAAGAGGTCGTCGTCGAGGGCACCAAGGCTCCGGAGAAGAAGCGCGAATCCGACAAGGGCTCGCGGAGCAAGGACGAGCGCGGCTCCGGCGGCTCGGACAACTCCGAAGGCAACGACTCCGACAACTCCGAGGACAACTACTCCGGCAGCATGACCACCGCCCAGATCAAGGAGATGCTCGGCGGACCCGGCTCCAAGTGGTACTCGGTCGCCAAGTGCGAGTCGAACTTCAACCCGCGGGCGATCAATCAGTCCAACCGCGCCCACTTCGGGCTCTTCCAGTTCAAGCTCGCCACGTGGCGCTCCGTCGGCGGCTCCGGCAATCCGATCGATGCCAGCCCCCAGGAGCAGTTCAAGCGCGCCAAGATCCTGCAGAAGAAGGCAGGATGGGGACAGTGGGCCTGCGCCTGATCTGAAGCCAGCCATCACCTCGGGCCCGGTCATCGTACCGGGCCCGAGGTGTGTCATCCCGTACCCTGGTCAGGTGGCCAGACGCCTGGAAGGGGGCATCCGTGAAGAAGTCGCAGACCGACATCGATGAAGCCGAGCAGCGCCGCCGGCTGGGCAACTCCGACTTCGACATCGAACCGGAGCTGCTCACGAAGCCGCCGCCACGGTCTCCACCGGCGCCAAGCGGCTCAACCGCACGTGGGTCGAGCTCATCATCACCGGCTTGTTCGGCGGCATCGACGTCTCCTTCGGCATCCTCGCGATGATCCTCGTGCTGCAGGCCACCGGCAGCGACATCCTCGCCGGCATGGCCTTCGGCATCGGCATGTTCGCCCTCAAGATGGCCCACTCGGAGCTGTTCACCGAGGAGTTCCTGCTGCCCATCCACGCGATCGCAGCCGGACAGGGCACCTGGCTCCAGCTGCTGCGGCTGTGGAGCGTCAAACTCGTGACCAACCTCGCCGGCGGCTTCGCCTTCATGTGGCTGACGGTGCTCGCCCTGCCGGACTACCACGGCACCCTCGTCGACAAGGCGGCCAGCTACGTCGACAATCCCTCGCTGCTCGTGATGATCTGCCTGTCGCTGCTCGCCGGTGCCTCCATCACGCTCACCACCCGCATGCAGCAGGGCACCGCCAACCACGTCGTCTTCGCTGTCATCTCGATGATCTCCGGGCTCATCGTCATCGGGCTGGGTCTGCTGCACGGTGCACTCAACGCGATGATCATCTTCGGCGCGATGGTCGCCGGAGCTGACATCTCGGTCACGGACTTCCTTGTGTGGATGGCGATCGTCATCCCGTTCAACATGCTCGGCGGGCTGCTCATCATCACGCTGCCGCGGATGGCGCGCACGTGGCGTATCCTGCGGGCAGTGCGCCGCGGTGAGCTGAGCTTCGAAGACCTCGAAGAAGAGGCAGCCCGCGACTGAGCCTGCGTGCTGGCTGCGGTTCCACGACGGAATTGGCACTCGAGTTGACCGAGTGCCAAGCAGCGCTCTAGAGTCGAATTAGCACACTAAGCCAATGAGTGCTAACAGCCCCTGAAGCGGATCGGCACGCTCGGCACCCGCGACGACGAGCAGGCCACAGCACCACCCAGTGCCCGCCGCAGGACGCTGTTGAGGACTACAGACAAAGGAGAGTGTCCGCACATGTCGGTCTCCATCAAGCCGCTCGAAGATCGGATCGTCATCCGTCAGGTTGAAGCCGAGCAGACCACTGCATCCGGCCTCGTCATCCCTGACACCGCCAAGGAGAAGCCGCAGGAAGGCGAAGTCGTCGCCGTGGGCCCGGGTCGCGTCGCCGACAACGGCACCCGCGTGCCGCTCGACGTCGCCGTGGGTGACAAGGTCATCTACTCCAAGTACGGCGGCACCGAGGTCAAGTACGCAGGTGAGGAATACCTCGTGCTCTCGGCGCGTGACGTGCTCGCCGTCATCGGCTGAGCATCTGCGCCTGAGCAGACTGTTCGTACTTCACAGAAGGAAGTGACACATGGCTAAAACACTTCAGTTCAACGACGACGCGCGCAAGGCCCTTGAGCGCGGCGTCAACGTGCTGGCCGACACCGTCAAGGTGACCCTCGGCCCGCGCGGCCGCAACGTCGTGCTCGACAAGCAGTGGGGCGCTCCGACCATCACCAACGATGGTGTGACGATCGCCCGCGAGGTCGAACTCGACGATCCGTACGAGAATCTCGGCGCCCAGCTGGCCAAGGAAGTCGCCACCAAGACCAACGACGTCGCCGGTGACGGCACCACGACTGCGACCGTGCTCGCTCAGGCCTTCGTCCACGAGGGCCTGCGCAACGTCGCTGCCGGTGCCGCCCCCAGCCAGCTCAAGCTCGGCATCGAGAAGGCCGTCGAACTCGTTGAGGAGAAGCTGCGGGAGACCGCCCGCGACGTCTCCGGCTCCGAGGAGATCGCCCACGTCGCCGCGCTGTCGGCGCAGTCGCGTGAGATCGGCGAGATGATCGCCGAGGCCTTCGACAAGGTCGGCAAGGACGGCGTCATCACCATCGACGAGAGCCAGGCCGCATCGGTCGAGCTCGAGTTCACCGAGGGCATGCAGTTCGACAAGGGCTACCTGTCGCCGTACTTCGTCACCGACGCAGACCGCCAGGAAGCCGTCCTCGACGACCCCTACATCCTCATCAACCAGGGCAAGATCTCCAACATCCAGGAGCTGCTCCCGGTGCTGGAGAAGGTGCAGCAGGCCTCCAAGCCGCTGCTCATCGTCGCTGAGGACGTCGAGGGCGAGGCTCTTTCGACCCTCGTGGTCAACAAGCTGCGCGGCATCCTCAACGTCGCTGCCGTCAAGGCACCGGGCTTCGGCGACCGCCGCAAGGCGATCCTGGAAGACCTCGCCGTGCTCACCGGCGGCACCGTCGTCACCGCCGATATGGGCATGAAGCTCGACCAGGTGACGCTCGACGATCTGGGCAACGCCCGCACCGTCACCGTCACCAAGGATTCGACGACCGTCGTCGACGGTGCCGGTTCCGATGATGCCGTGTCCGACCGGGTGGCGCAGATCCGCGCCGAGGTCGAGAACACCGATTCGGACTGGGACCGCGAGAAGCTGCAGGAGCGCCTGGCCAAGCTGGCCGGCGGCGTGGCAGTCATCAAGGTCGGTGCCGCGACCGAGGTGGAGCTCAAGGAGCGCAAGCACCGCGTCGAGGACGCAGTGTCGGCCACCCGTGCCGCCATCGAAGAGGGCATCGTCGCCGGCGGCGGCGCAGCCCTCGTCCATGCCGGCAAGGCCCTGGAGAACGTCGACCTCGGCATCTCGGGCGACGCCCAGACCGGCCTGACGATCGTGCGCCGCGCGATCGGCGAGCCGCTGCGCTGGATCGCCGAGAACGCCGGCCAGGACGGCTACGTCGTCGCCTCGAAGGTCGCAGAACTCGACGCCGGTCAGGGCTTCAACGCCGCCACCGGCGAGTACGGCGATCTTATCGCTCAGGGCATCATCGACCCGGTCAAGGTGACCCGTTCGGCGCTGCGCAACGCAGCCTCGATCGCAGCGCTCGTGCTCACCACCGAGACCCTCGTGGTGGAGAAGCAGGAAGACGAGGACGAGGACTGACCCTCTGCCTCTGAGCCTGCCTCAGCACTGACACTGCGCCCCTGGGAGAACCTCCCAGGGGCGCAGTGCTGTCATCAGGCAATCAATCGGTTGTGTCCGTCACCTGGTCCTTAGCCCCAGGGTCTTCGGACACCTGGCTGCGCAGGACATGCTTGAGGAGCTTTCCTGATGGGTTGCGGGGCAGAGCTTCGGCGATGACAACTTCGCGTGGAATCTTGTAGCGAGCAAGACTGCCTGCAAGGTGGTCACGCAAGTCCTCGGTGCCGAGTTCCTCCCCGTCGGAGGTCGTTACGAACGCCACGATCTGCTCGCCCCAATCTGGGTCGGGACGACCGACGACCGCAACGTCAGCAACGCGTGGATGAGAGCTGATCGCTTCCTCAACTTCGAGCGAGTAGACGTTTTCACCACCGACGATGATGACGTCTTTCAGCCGGTCGACGATGTAGAGAAATCCGTCTTCATCGATCCTGGCAACATCGCCAGTTCGGTACCAGTCGCCTTCGAATACGGCTGCTGTGGCTTGAGGGTCGTTGAGGTACTCTCTCATGCGGGTATCCCCGGCGAACCACACTTCGCCTGTCTGCCCCGGCCCAGCATCTCGACCATCGGCGTCGACGACGCGCATTCGATTGCCGATCATGGCAGCCCGGCCGATAGACCCAGCTTTTCGCAACTGATCTTCGGGTCTGAGGAAGCACCCGGTTGGTCCCATTTCGCTCATGCCGAAGACGTTGTAGAAATTTTCTGATTCGTACCCGCTGATAAGCCGTCGAAGCGTTCCCGCATCAGTCGGTGCGCCTCCGTAGAGCCACCGTCTCATCGAGCTGAAGTCATAAGCACTTGAGAAGTCCTGTTCCAGCTGTTTTGCTGCCATCATCGGCGCAAGGTAGGCGATAGGAGGTCCAAAGAACGTTGTCGTTCTTTCGCTCTGAATGAGCTTCATCGTCTCGACTGGGTGGTACTCACGGTGCAGCACCGTGGTTCCACCGACGGCGATCATCGGCATGAAGCAGATATTGAGAGGAGCGGAGTGCCAGAGCGGCATGGCGATGAGATACCGATCGTCAGAATCAAACCCGAGGTTCAAGGCGATGAGCAGAGCCGCCTGGGCGATTGAACGGTGGGAGTGCACGCAGCCTCGCGGAGCGCTGGTCGTCCCTGATGTGTAGAGGATTTGGGCGACATCCTCGTCGTGCAATTCAGGCAATTGGTCAGGTCGCAACGGCTCATGTTGGGCAATGGCTTCATCCAGTTCGCCGGTAGCCGGGTCGGTCGTGATCCATTTCGTATCCGGTGCGCCCGCCATAGCGGTTTCGAGAAGTTCAGGACTGACGATTCCGAGATCCAGTTCCGCATGGTTGACGGTGTACTCGACCTCGGGAGCCTGCATCTTGTGATTGAGCGGCACGAGCGTGGCGCCGAGATACCACACACCAAATGCTCCGATCGCAAAACCGGGCACGTTGTAAGCCATGATTCCGACGCGGCTTCCCGGCCCCACGCCGCGCTTTCGCAGGTAGGCTGCCGCGCGCAGACTCTGCTCTTGGAATTGAGCGAAAGTCAGCCGAATGTCTCCGGCGACAAGGGCTTCAGCCTCGGGGAATCGTTCGACCGAGCCTTCCAGCATCGTGGTGAGCTTCATTGCTCCTCCTGTTCTTTTGATGCGACGTGTGCCACACTGACACCTATTGAACCATGGTTCAATTTTTCAGGGAAGGTCTGCCGGCGAAAGGGAGTCGATGTATCGAAAGACCGCCCGTGAGCGCAGGCGCATTGCGGAACGCGAGCGATCGATTGCGGAAGGGACGCGGAAAGTTGTGGGTCGCTCAGGCTTCCACTCCGCGACGATCAAAGCCGTCGCTGCTGAAGTTGGCTGTTCAACCGGTCTGATCTACCGCTACTTCTCCAACCGCGATGAATTGCTGCGTCGGACCTTCGCCCACACGTCAGGTCATGAGCTGGACGCGATCGTTGCAGCTACTGCTGAAGCCGAAACACTCGCCGAACTTGTCGATCAGTACGTGGGTACCTTCTGTGCCCGAGCATTCGCCAACCAGATGCTTGCGCGCGCCCTGCTCTTCGATGACGTTCCGCACGTGGTGTACACCGAGCGTCTGGCGTTTCGCGCTGATTATGCCGCCGTCTGCGCTGCAGGGATCGAGCGATTGTCTGCTGGGATTGGGCTGAGCCAAGACCCTCACGTGCTCGGTCGCATGATTGTCGGGATGGTGACGGAGGTGCTGACCGAGCCCCTACTGTCATCTGAACCAGTCTCGGCAAGAGAGCAGGGGCGTCTGATCGGCCTGTTGACCGCAGCTGGCCGAAGAATCTTAGAACTCAATGAGGAGACAATGTGACTACGGATCATCGCCACCCTGCTGCGGGTGGACACCAAACTCACGCGGTGTTCAATCAGGCTCCGCAGCGAACCGACATTGACGAATACTCGTCGAACGCTGCGCTAGTCGACTCCGTGTCGGCGTTCGCCCCCTCGGCAGATACCTCGACGTTAGAGGAAATCGGAGAGCTGATCGGAAGTAGTGACTATCAGCGCGACGCAGAACTGGCCAACATCTACACACCGGTTCTCCACACTCATGATCGGTGGGGCAATCGAATTGACGACGTCGAATTCCATCCTGCCTACCATCGCGTGATTGCGGCCTCACTCGAACGGTCAACCCACTCGCTGGCGTGGAACCGCGCAGATGAAGGGGCCGAGGTGGAACGCGCAGCACGTTCATTCCTTTTCAGCCAGATTGAGCCCGGCCACGGGTGCCCTGTCTCGATGACGCATGCCGCGGTTGCCTCGCTCCAGTTCAACAGCGAACTGGCTGAGTTCTGGATCCCGCGCGCGACCCACGCCGGATACGATCCACGACGCATAGACCCGGCAGAGAAGAACGCTGTCACTTTCGGCATGGCGATGACAGAGAAGCAGGGTGGCTCCGACGTCCGCGCCAACACCACACAGGCGGTGGCAGCGCAGGATGGGACCTATAGGCTGACCGGGCACAAATGGTTCTGTTCGGCACCGCAGTCGGACGCTTTCCTCGTGCTTGCGCAGCTGCCTGAAGGGGTCAGCTGCTTCGTGGTTCCGCGAGTGCTTCCCGGCGGAGAGCTCAACGTATTCCGCATCCAGCGACTGAAGAACAAATTGGGCAACAGGTCGAACGCTTCGTCGGAAATCGAGATGGATGAGACGGTGGGCTGGCTGCTGGGAGAACCCGGTCGTGGCGTCCGCTCCATCATCGAGATGGTTTCGCGGACGCGTTTCGACTGCGTCATCGGTTCCGCTGCGGGAATGCGACAGGGCGTAGCGGAAGCCGCATGGCATACACGGCATCGAAGCGCTTTCGGAGCGCGACTTGTGGATCAGCCGCTCATGCGATCAGTGATTGCAGATCTCCAGCTCGAAGCTGAAGCCGCAACATGGAGCGCGCTGCACCTTGCCAGCCTTTACGAAAGGCCCCAGGGCAACTCTGAGACTGCCGAGGCGGCCGCACTACGAAGGCTGACAACGGCGGTAGCAAAGTACTGGGTCTGCAAGCGTGGGCCCGAGCACGCATATGAGTCCCTTGAGTGTCTCGGAGGCAACGGGTACACGGAGGATTTCCCTTTGGCTCGGCGGTATCGCGAACAGCCCGTCCTGGCGGTCTGGGAGGGCTCCGGCAACGTCATTGTTCTCGATGTGCTGCGTGCGCTGGCCCGCGAGCCGCACGCGGCAAAGGCATTCCTTGCATTCCTCGAGACGGGACTCGGATCGGACGGGGCCTACGACCATGCGTACGAGCGATTGGCCCGCAGGCTGACCGAGGCTCAAGAGGTGCTTTCGGTCGACGGGTCGCGCGAGGCAGTCGCTAGGCTGCAGGCGAGTGGCCGAGTTCTTGTCGAGCAGATGGCATTGCTTTACCAGTCGGCGGTCCTCAGAGCCTATGCATCGTCTGAGGTAGCTGCCGCGTTCGTCACGGCGCGGCTCGGCCGTGACCGAGGCAGAGAGTACGGTGCGCTGCCAGAGGGAGTGGCCGTCGATCTGCTGGTGGAGCGAGCGTGACAGGCGGCGGTCTCAACCGAGCATCGAGGCGGCCATGCCGGTGAAGTAGGGCACCAGCCAGATGATCCACACGATGAGCGAGAAGCGGTGGAAGGTCTGCTTGGCCTCCTCAGTGCCGCGGATCATGACGATGAGCGCCCACACGAAGTGGATAGCCATGAGCAGCAGGGCCAGCGCGCCGGTGATCGCCATCGTCGTGCCGAGGATCCCGGCTGCCGTGCCGGTGAACAGGTCCGATTCGCCGGAGGCGGCGATGCGGCGCATGAACTCGGTGCCCGTGGCATCGCAGACGAGCCCGAGTCCGAAGAACACGACATGGGTCCATGTCAGGCTCTTGCGCAGGTGCTCGGCCCATACGCCGATGGTGTAGAAGACCAGAGCCAGGGTGATGAAGATGATCGCAGGTGTCAGCATGCCTCCATCGTCGCCCGCCAGGCAGCGGTGCACATCGGGCCGGCGGCTGATCCTGCCATCATCCGAACGGTTGATTCCCGGAAGTTGATACTGCGTGTCCAGCCGAATGGAATCCCTGCTGAAGTGTGAGATTCTCTCGCGATGCCGGTGTGTTTAACAGTTGCGATACGACAAGCCGTTAATGTGATCTAGATCACATCGAACGGTGACACTGCCGTTCAAGCGCGACCGGATCTCACGCTTCGCGCAGCGCTGCGCGCTGGCAGAGGAGCATACGATGACCACCCGTCGCACGATCCAAGCCCGCGACCGGGCAGTGCTGCGTCGCCGTGAGATCCTCGAGGCCGCGCGTCACGAGATCTCAGCCAACGGCATCATCGACGTCTCGATGAAGCGCGTGGCCCTGCTGGCCGGCTGTTCGGTCGGCACCCTCTACACCTACTTCGGCTCCCGCTTCAGCACGGCCGAACGCCGCGCCTTCGCCGACCAGATGACCCACCTGTACCTGCGGGCAACCGGGGAGAACTGCTGAACCCGTAGGCTGGGCGTATGCCCCGCAGCCCACTGCCCCCACGCGAGGGGATCACCGCCACGCGCCTGCGCGCCCCCGGCGGGCATGAGACCCACGCCCTGGCCGACGCCCCGGTGCCGGCCAGCGTCGGCGAGATGCTCGCCGCTCTTGTCCCGGACTCCACCCCCGAGGCGCGGGCTGCGCTGGTCACCGAGGGCCGCCTGTGCACGGCCGAGGCCGGGCCGGCCCGGCTGGAGGACCCGGTCATCCCCGGAGCGTTCTACTGGTTCCACCGCCCGGTGCCGCCCGAGCGGCGCGTGCCGTTCGAGATCGGCATCGTGGCAGAAGACGAGGACCTGCTCGTCATCGACAAGCCCCACTTCCTCGCCAGCACCCCCAACGGCCGGTTCGTGCGCGAATGCGCTGTCACCCGGCTGCGCGTCAACCGCAGCGAACCCGATCTCGTCGCCATCCACCGCCTCGACCGGGTGACCGCGGGACTGCTGGTGCTCTCGCGCCGGCCGGAGACCCGCGGACGCTATCAGCGGCTGTTCCAGGACCGGACGGTGACGAAGACCTACCGGGCACTGGCAGTCCTGCCGCCGGGCTTCGATCCCGGCACGCTGCCCGGTGAGCGCCGCACCCGGCTGGAGAAGACGGCCGGTGACCGGCAGGTCCGCGAAGTCGACGGCGAGCCCAACACCCACACCCGGATCCGGCTGGCAGCCGTGCACGAGGTGACAGGCACCCGCCAGGCGCGCACCGCCTCGGGCACGGGGGAGGAGCGTGTGCGGATCGGGGAGTTCGAGCTGCAGCCGGTGACCGGCAAAACCCATCAGCTGCGCGTGCATATGCACGCGATCGGCCTGCCGATCCTCGGCGACCCGGTCTACCCGGTCGATCGCAACCCGGACCCGTACGACTTCTCCTCGCCCCTGCAGCTGCTGGCATCCACACTCGTCTTCACCGATCCGCTGACCGGACAGGAGCGGACCTTCACCACCAACCTGCAGCTCGGTTCTGCTGCCGCGTGGGCGCAGCTGGGCGGATGAGGATGTCACAGGGCTGCCACAGCAGCGCAACCTGAGGTGCACCGAGGCGCTATTACAGTGGCACCATGACCGATCCCAACCAGCCGCCGTACCCGACGGTGCCCCCGCAGCCTCCGCGCCCGCCCGGGCAGTGGGCGCCACGGCCGTCGCAGCCAGGGCAGCGTGTGCCGCACCCGCAGGGCGGGGAGCCGTACATGTACGCCCCCGGTGTGCCGCGGGTTGATGGCCGCTATGACCTCAGCGAACTCGACCGGCAGCGGGAGGAGGTCTTCTCCGACGAGAAGCCGATCAGGTGGCTGTCGCGCTTCGGTCGCGGCGTGCTCGTCAGCCTCGGGCTAAGCGTGGGAGGGGTCGTCATCGTCTGGCTGGCCGGCGCGGAGATGCTGTCGACCAATACGGAAAAGGTCATCCCGGCCGAGGACACGGGACTCATGGGCCTGATCGTCCTCGTCGTCCTGTCCTGGATGTTCCCGCTCATGGACTACAACATGGTCATCTCCACCGTCTCCCAGAAGTGGCTGCCGGTGACGGTGTTCGTCTTCGCGACCTCTGCCGTGCACGCCGGGCTGCTGACAGTCTCGACCCTGGTGTGGCCGTACGTGGCTGACTTCGTCCCATCGGGACTCTTCATCGACAGCTGGGAAGCGGATGCGGCACACCTGCTCGTGGTGTTCCTGTGCTGCTGGGCCGTGACGCTCTCGGTTGCCGGTGGGGCTGTCTTCATGGTGCGCATGATGGCGGTCAACCCGATCATCGCCTTCATCTTCGGCGGCGGCTGGGTGCTCGGCAGCCTGGTCCTCGCAGTCGTCATCGTCATGTTCTTCAAGGATGTGCCGGCCTACGAGACGGTGGACATCATCGTCCCTGTCGGGATCGTCCTCGCTGTTGTCGTCGCCATGGTCGTGTGCCTCATGCCGATCACAAGCCTGCGCAGGAAGCCGCAGGAGCCCACCGGCCCTGTCGGCGGCCCCTTTGCAGGAGGCCATCGTCAATGAGCCACCCGTCTGAGCACGCCGACCGGCAGCCACCGGCACCTCCTGCAGCCCAGCCCCAGGTGCCCCCGCCGCCTCCGGGCTATCCCGGCATCGACCGCGGCGGGGCCTTCCAGACGCAACGGCCGTATCGCCAGGAGCCACCGGCGCAGCAGCCCCATCGCCAGCAACCAGTACAACAACCGGTGCAGCAGCCACCGGAACCTGGCATCAGGCGCCGGTACCCCGGGCAGCACCCTCGACATCGCACCCGGCAGGCGCGGGCACATCAGCTACCTCATCGCCGTCACCGTCATCATCGCCGCAGCCCTGACCGCAGCGTCAGCCTTCTGGCCGCTGTTCACCGACTTCCCCGTCTCCGACCGGTTCGTCGACGACTGGCAGCCGACTGCCAAGCGTCACGCCGCAGTCTTCCTGCTGTGCTGGACGGCAAGCCTTGCCTCGCTCGGGGCCACCATCGTCATCCCGCACCTGCTCAAGAGCCGTGAGGCGCTGGCGATGGCACTCGGGCTGCCGCTGTTCCTCATCGGTCTCGGCACTATGGCCGGGCTCATCTTCTTCCTCAAGGAGCTGCCCGCCAGCCAGTCGGGCCTCATCTTCATCATCACCGGAATCGCAATCCCGGTTCTCCTCATCCTCGACAGCCTCATCGGCGTGCTCACCGTCGCGACCTACCGGCGGATCGCCGAACGCGACGCGGACCTCAGCGGCCCGCCAGCCGGTGCTCCAGTCCCCGCTTCACCGTGAGCCACTCGCAGGCGATGATCGAATAGACAGCGGTGTCGCGCAGCACCCCGTCGAGCAGCTGGTGGGAGCGCAGCACCCCATCGGGCTTCGCGCCGAGGCGTTCGATCGCCGCCCGGGACTGGAAGTTGTGGAAATGCGTGCGGAACTCCACCGCAATGCAGTCAAGAACCTCGAACGCCCGGGTGAGCAGCAGCAGCTTCGCCTCCGCATTCACCCCAGTGCCCTGCACGGCAGGAGACAGCCACGTCGAACCGATCTCGACCCGCCGGTTGGCCGCATCGATGTTCATGAACGTCGTCATGCCCACCGGCCGGCCGTCGGCTATGACCGTGAACGGCGCCATGGACCCAGCTGCCTGCAGGCCCTGCCGGCGCACGATCTCATCAGCCATCGCCTCGGGCGCGGGCACACTCGTCACCCACGAGGACGGGAGATCACCGGCAGCGGCGGCCAGCACCTCGGCGTCGGAGACCTCGACCCGGCGCAGCAGCACCCGTGTGCCGGCCAGCTGCGGGGTCGCGGCGAAGGCGTGGGGAACAGACACATCATCGTGATCGCTCATGGGCTCAAGTGTAGACCGCGCCTGAGGCGTGGGCAGACTCACAGCCGGAGCTGCAGGCGGGCCTTGTCCTGGGTGTGGTGCCGGGCCGCTGCGACGGACTACGATTGAGCCAGCGACCCCACGCCGTATTCCGCCTCGGGAGGTAGACACAGGTGAACATCGAGCAGCACTTCAAAGCAGCGGAGGATCCTTTCGCGTTGACCGGACTGACCTACGACGATGTGCTGCTGCTGCCCGGGGACACCGACGTCATCCCGTCCGAGGCCTCGACGACGACGCGGCTGACGCGTGAGATCGACATCAACGTCCCGCTGGTCTCAGCGGCGATGGACACCGTCACCGAATCCCGCATGGCGATCGCCATGGCCCGCATCGGCGGCATCGGCATCCTGCACCGCAACCTGAGCAAAGAAGACCAGGCCGAGCAGGCCGACTACGTCAAGCGCAGCGAATCGGGCATGATCAACAACCCGCTGACGATCACCGCCGACCGCAGCCTGACCGAACTCGATCAGCTGTGCGGCCAGTACCGGATCTCCGGGCTGCCGGTCGTCGACGAGAACAATGTGCTGGTCGGCATCATCACCAACCGCGACCTGCGCTTCGTCTCCCGCAAGGACTTCGACACCACCACCGTCGGTGAGATCATGACCCGCGCTCCGCTCATCACCGCGCCGGTCGGTGTGTCAGCCGAACGGGCCTTCGAACTGCTGGCCGAGAACAAGATCGAGAAGCTGCCGCTGGTCGACGATGCCAACGTCATCCGCGGTCTCATCACCGTCAAGGACTTCGTCAAGAGCGAGGAGTACCCGCTGGCGACGAAGGACGATGAGGGCCGGCTGCGCGTCGGTGCTGCCGTCGGCTTCTACGGCGACGCATACGATCGCGCCGGACTGCTGGCCGAAGCCGGCGTTGATGTGCTCGTCGTCGACACCGCCAACGGCCACGCCCGCGGAGTCACCGAGATGATCCGCGCCCTGAAGAAGGACCCGAAGTTCGCTAGCGTCCAGATCATCGGCGGCAATGTCGCCACCCGGCACGGGGCGCAGGCGCTCATCGACGCCGGAGCCGATGCCATCAAGGTCGGTGTGGGCCCTGGTTCGATCTGCACCACCCGGGTCGTCGCTGGTGTGGGCGTGCCGCAGGTGACCGCCATCCACCTGGCCCACCAGGCCGCCCGTGAAGCCGGCGTGCCGGTGATCGGCGACGGCGGACTGCAGTACTCCGGCGACATCGGCAAGGCGCTTGTCGCCGGTGCCGACTCCGTCATGGTCGGCTCCCTGCTCGCCGGCTGCAATGAGAGCCCCGGTGAACTCATCTTCGTCAATGGCAAGCAGTACAAGGCCTACCGGGGCATGGGTTCGCTCGGTGCGATGGCCCCGCGCAAGGGCGCCTCGTACTCCAAGGACCGCTACTTCCAGGCCGATGTGTCGACCGACACCGACCTCATCCCCGAGGGCGTCGAGGGCCGGGTCGCCTACCGCGGTGAGCTCAAGCAGGTCGCCTATCAGCTCACCGGCGGGCTGCGGCAGACGATGTTCTACGTCGGCGCGCGTACGATCCCTGAGCTCAAGGAGAAGGGCCAGTTCGTCCGCCTCACCGCAGCCGGACTCAAGGAGAGCCATCCGCACGACATCCAGATGACGGTCGAGGCACCGAACTACACGGTGAAGTGACAGTGGCTGCTGCCGAGAAGCCGCAGGCGGCACCGGTGGATGGGCCTGCCCCGGCAGGGGAGCGCGCACCGTCGGTATCCGAGCTGACAGCCAGTGCGCAGAACTACCTCAAGATCATCTGGAGCATCCAGGAATGGGATCCTGAGCGCGAGCCGGTTCAGCCCAGTGTCATCGCCGAGAAGGCCGGCCTGCGCATGTCGACGGTCTCCGATGCGATCAAGCGACTCGGCAAGCAGGGACTGGTGACCCACACCCGCTACGGCGCGGTGTCGCTGACCGAGGAGGGGCGGGCGCATGCGGTGCAGATGGTGCGCCGCCACCGGCTCATCGAGACCTTCCTCGTCCAGGTGCTCGGCTACGGCTGGGACGAAGTGCATGACGAAGCCGAGGTGCTCGAACACGCCGTTTCCGACAAGCTCGTCGACCGGATCGCCGCCCATCTGGGGAACCCCGGCCGCGACCCGCACGGCGACCCGATCCCAGCCGCTGACGGTCAGGTCGCCACACCACGGGCTCGGCAGCTCACCGACTGCGAACCCGGATCCGACTACCGGCTCGAGCGGATCTCAGACGCCGATCCGGAGCTGCTGCAGTTCCTCGCCGAACGCGGCATCGAGGTCGGCACCGATGTCACACTGGCCGCAGGCGCGCCATACTCCGGCACGCTCGTCCTCGAACGCGAAGGTCAGCCCGCACTCACCCTCGGAGCCGAGGCGGCTGCTGCGATGTGGGCCTCACAGCGCTGAGCGCGGCTGCCGGCGCTTGAGCTGCCGGGCGATGACCCCCTGGCGGGGGCTGAAGAGGTAGATGAACGTGAAGGCGAGCCCCTGCGCCAGCACGATCATGCCGCCCGACGCGGTGTCGGCGTAATAGCTGGTGTACAGGCCGATGAGCGAACAGCCGACCGAGATCGCCGGGGCGATGATGAGCATCATGCTCATCCGGTTCGTCAGCAGGTAGGCCGAGGCACCGGGGATGATGAGCATTGCGACGACGAGGACGACGCCGACGATCTGCAGCGTCGCCACCGCGGTGACCGCGAGCAGGGCGAGCATGACCGCGCCGATGAGACGCGGGCTCATGCCGATCGCATGCGCGTGCGTCGGGTCGAAGGCGTAGAGGGTGAAGTCGCGGCGCTTGAGGAGCACGACGAGCAGCACGGCGATCGTGAGGATGAGGATCTGGGTGAGGTCCTGCCGGGAGACGCCGAGGATGTTGCCGAAGATGATGTGCATGAGGTCCGTATCCGAAGGGGTGACGGACACGAGCACGATGCCGAAGGCGAACAGCGTGGTGAACACGATGCCGATCGCGGCATCCTCCTTGACCCGGGACGTGTCGCGCACCGCCCCGATGAGGATGACGGCCAGGAACCCGAACACGAGCGCGCCGATGGCGAACGGCAGGTCGAGGACATAGGCGAGCACAACCCCGGGCAGCACCGCATGGGAGACCGCGTCGCCCATGAGCGACCAGCCGATGAGCACCAGCCAGCACGACAGCAGCGCGCAGACGATCGAGACCATGACCGCGGCGATGAGCGCGCGGGTCATGAACTCATAGGACAGCGGGTCGGCGAGCAGGTGGATGATGTTCAATGCCGTTCACCGTCCCAGTTCTCATCGCGGGCCGCAGCGTCACGGGGAGTCGGGGCCGCGCTGTCAGTCGGGGCCGCGCTGTCAGTCGGGGCCCCGTCGGCAGCCGGGGTCTCGTCGGCCCGCCGGGTGTCGGTCGGCCGGCCGAGCGGATCGAGTCCGAAGGCCAGCGCCAGGTTCTGCGGACGCAGCACCTCGGCAGGCGAGTCGTGCAGCAGCACGCGCCGCATGAGCAGGATCGCCTCATCGGCCAGATCCGGCAGCGCGTGCAGATCGTGGGTGGACACGACGATCGTCGTCCCGGCATCGGCGGCCTCGCGCAGCACCGTCGAGATCATCTGCTCAGAGCGCTTGTCGACGCCGGCGAAGGGCTCATCGAGCAGCAGCACCGAGGCCTCCTGCGCCAGGCCCCGGGCGACGAAGGCGCGCTTGCGCTGCCCGCCGGAGAGCTGGCCGATCTGCCGGCCGGCCAGCTCTGTGAGCTCGACGCGGGCCAGTGCGGCCTCGACGGCGTCCTGGTCGGCCCGCGTGAGTCGGCGGGTGATCCCGGTGCGCCCGTAGCGGCCGGAGCCCACTACCTCGCGCACGGTGATCGGGAAGTCCCAGTCGACGATCTCGGCCTGCGGCACGTACCCGATGAGCCTGGCCCGCCGGGCCTTGGCAGGCGGCAGGCCGGCGATGCGCACGGAACCCGCCTGCGGTTTGAGGCTGCCGACGATCGACTTGAACAGGGTGGACTTACCGGCGCCGTTCATGCCGACCAGACCGCAGATGCGGCCGCGTCCGATGACGGCGCTCGCCTCGTCGAGAGCCAGCACTGAGCCATAGCGCACCGTGACGTTCCGGACCTCCAGGGCGGTGGACGCACCGGGTCCGGGTTGGTGTGCCGCAGGCTGGCGGGTGTGCCGGGAAGAGTTCATCGGTGTCCAGTCAAGCGCAGTCGGATGAACGACGCTAGTAGGGCTGTGGTGGCCGTCATGTACCTTGGGTCCCAGTCAGGGCATCGGCGATGGTCTCGGCATCGTGGGTGATGAGATCGAGGTAGGTCGGCACGGGGCCATCTGCGGTGGTGAGCGAGTCGACGTAGAGGGTGCCGCCGAAGCTCGCGTTGGTGGCGTCGACGACCTGCTGCATCGCCTTGTCGTTGACGGTTGATTCGCAGAACACGGCCGGGACGTCATTTTCGCGCACGAACTCGATGGTCGAGGCGACCTGCTGCGGGGTGGCTTCGTGCTCGGCGTTGACCGGCCAGATGTACTTCTCAGTCAGTCCGGCATCGCGGGCGAGGTAGGAGAACGCCCCTTCGCAGGTGACGAGCGCGCGCTGGTTCTCCGGCAGGGTCTCAAGCGTGTCGGTCAGCTTCGTCTCGACCTCGGTGAGCTTGGCGGTGTAGTCCTCGGCGTTGGCCTCGAAGTCCGCAGCGTGGTCGGGGTCGAGCTCGGAGAAGGCCTTCACCATGTTCTTGACGTAGATCGCGGTGTTGGCAGGCGACATCCAGGCGTGCGGGTTCGGCTTGCCGGCGTAGGCGTCCTCGGTGATGTCGATCGGTTCGACGCCGTCGGTGAGCACGACGTGCTTCGTGCCGGCGACGTCGATGAACTGCTCGAACCACTTCTCCAGGCCCATGCCGTTCTCCATGACGAGATCGGCTTCCTCGGCGTGCCGGATGTCGCTGGGGGAGGGCTCATAGCCGTGGATCTCCGCGCCTTCCTTCGTGATCGACTCTACGCGCAGGTGCTCGCCTGCGACATTGGCGGCGATGTCCTTGAGCACGGTGAAGGTGGTGAGCACCAGCGGGCGGTCATCATCCGTACCCGAGGTGTCAGCCAGGCTGCAGGCCGACAGGGCCAGTGCGGCTGTGGTCACCAGGCCGGTGATGAGAAGGGGGATGCGCCAGGTGCGGCTCTGCGCGCGGGGTGTGCGCAGCTGTGAGAGGGGAGAACGAAATGCCATGGCATCACAATAGTTCCCCTCAGCGAATTTGCAAAGTTCGCCCATGCGAACTTTTTGATGTGCGCAAGTGAGCGCGGAGCGCTGCGGTCTCAGTCCTTCTTCGGCCGGCCGATGCCGCGGTAGTGCTGCAGCTGCTCTGGGGTGAGCCTGCGGAACAGCGCCTCCTGGGCGACCGAGGCGACGAGCACGCCGTCCTGGGTGGTGATGTCGCCGTTGTACAGGCCGCGACCGTAGGCGGCGGAGCGCGGGGCGTAGTCGCACAGCACCCAGTCGTTCATGTTCACCGGCCGGTGGAACCACAGCGAGTGATCGAGGCTGGAGCCGGACTTGAACTCCTCGGTGTTGAATGCGCCCAGGCCCGAGGAGATGTCGGACAGGTAGGTGAGTGCGCAGATGTGCAGCAGCTCGGAGTCGCCGAGGTCCTCGGTGCAGCGGGCCCAGAACCGGACCGGGTAGTCGGTGGTCTCGAAGGGCTGGTCGGTGCTGCGGGCTTCGAAGGAGAACATCCGCGGCATCGGCGAGGGGTCGCCGAACCGGATCTCCTGCTGGGCGGCTGCAGTCGGGCCCTGCAGGTCGGGGCTTTCGTTGCCGCGGGTGAAGTTGATGGCCATGTTGAAGATGACGTCGCCGTCCTGGGTGGCGACCACGCGGCGGGCGGAGTAGGAGCCGCCGTCGCGGTCGCGGAAGACCTGGAAGACCGTCGGCCGGGCGGCGTTGCCTGGGCGCAGGAAGTATCCGTGCAGGGAGTGGGGCTTGCGCTCTGCATCGACGGTCAGGGCCGCGGCGTGCACGGACTGCGCTGCGACCTGGCCGCCGTAGAGGGCGTAGGGCTCATCGAAGACGTAGCCGGCGCGGTAGATGTTCTTGTCGATCTTCTCCAGCTGCATGAGCTCGAGGAACGAGCCTTCGCCGGTTTCGCTGGGTGAGAAGAGCACATCGCTCACGGGATTCCTCCGATTCGGTCAGGACAGATGACGCCGTACCCTTCGATCCTAGCGACCCGGAGTCACTTGGCCTGCAGCCGTGCGGCAACCGGAGCAGTGGGCGTGGCCTCAGACGACTGGCCAGGACAACTGGTGGCTAGCGTCTTGGGCAAGGCGCCGGATGACGGGGTGGTCGAGTGGCAGCGATATTGCCGGCGCGATCGGGAATGCCGAATGAGCTGAAGAGAAGAGTACGACGTTCTTCCCTGGCATCATCGTCGAGTGCACGTACAAGCCGTCGAGCTCCAAGCTGAGCTCTGCGGAAAGCTCGTGAATTCCGCGCGCCCAGTTACGGCATGTCGATTTCGGTGCAGCGAACAGTGAGAACGAGGCACCATTGCGAGTCGGCCAGTTTCCCGTGAGGTCAAGCAACCGCAGATCGCGAGCCGGAAACCACGCGCTGAGGGCACGCAACGAACCGATGCGGATGCGTCGGCGTTCTTGGAATACTTCGGCAAAGGTGGTGACGGGATCCGTCGCACAGTAGGCGACGCCTACGCCGTGGTGATGCGAAGGAGGTGGGGGATGCGGATCCCAGCGCATGCTCTGCAACGGTCCGAAATCGCGAAAGCCGTTCCATGCGATTGGGTGCCGGCCACCTGCCGAGTGGATGCGGAACAGCGGCTGAGTGGAAGGGAGGTCGCGAAGATCCGCCGGCCGAATCGACGGATGCCCGGGCCGCTTGGGATTCTTCGCCATCATTCCCAGGAAAGCTCGTCGGCCAGTGAGGAGACAGCCGATGGTGGTCTGTCAGCTGCGAGCCATTCAGATGGGGTCTGCCCTTCGAGCGACTCAGCGGGCTGGGTCATGAACTCTTCGATGTCCACGGGAAGATAGTCCTCTGGAAGCGCCCTTATAACTTGCGACAGACCGGGGAGTGCGCGACCGTCGATGAACTGCCAGCGCGGAAAGAGGAGATCTCGGCGGCTCTGAGACGTGAACGCATAGAGATCACCGCTGGCGGCAAGGGCTCTGACATCAGCGGTGCCAAGGAGAAGCAGGCGGGCGACTTCGTCGACGGCCAGGGTGTTCCGTTCGGCGCGTTGCGCAGCCACGGCGCGGTTGGCCGCAATCTCGATATCGACATCGGCCAGCCCCTCAGGGATGAGGTCGACAGGGGTGAGACCTGTGTGCTCGGCTAGGAAGGCGCGTTCCTCCGCTGGCAGCGGTGCAGCAGGTTCGACCGTATCGGCGAGGACGGTCAGCACGTCGCTGACGGACACAGGCAGTTTCCGGGCCTCGATTGCCCGCTTGAGCCGATCCTCCCATTCGGATTCGGCGACCGGTCGTGGTGCGCTCATGCCACGATTCTACGCCGCTCGCGAGAGACCAGCCAGAGTTATCCACAGGCAGTTGGATTCAGCGCGGTCGCTTCCGAGCGCTACGCCACCCCCACACATTCCAGCGCAAAGTGGCGTCATCGGCCAGGACTGTTAGAGTGGCGGACAGACATGGGGTGCCCGGCGGGCCGGGCTGAGAACACACCCATCGAACCTGATCTGGATCATGCTGGCGAAGGGATTGTCGTGACACAGCAGCACCCATCTGCCGCCGCACAGTCGGCGGCCTCGATACCCGACCTCGCAGCGGCGGTGACCGCAGTGCGGGAGTCGAATCCGCTCGTCCAGTGCATCACGAACACCGTCGTGCAGCCGCTGAGCGCCAATGCGCTGCTGGCGATCGGCGCCTCACCGGCGATGATCAACCACGAAGCCGACGCCGCCCAGTTCGCCCGCATCTCCGACGGCCTGCTCATCAACTTCGGCACCGCCAGCTCCCACAACTTCCTCGCCGCCGACGCCGCCATCACCGCCGCCCGTGAGACCGGCACCCCGTGGGTGCTCGATCCCGTGTCCTACGGCGTCATCGACTACCGCACCACCCGCATCAAGCAGGCCCTGACCTGGCAGCCGACCGCCATCCGCGGCAACGCCTCTGAGATCGCAGCCCTGGCCGGCACCGGTGCCGGCGCCCGCGGCGTCGACTCCACCGACGAGGTCGAGGCCGTGCTGGAGGCTGCGATCCAGCTCTCCCACGCGCTCGGCTCCGTCGTCGCCGTCTCCGGAGAGGTCGACGCGATCGTCCACGCCGGTGAGCAGGTGCGCATCGCCCGGGTCTCCGGCGGTTCGGACTACATGCCGCTGGTCGTGGGCACCGGCTGCTCGCTCGGCGGTGTCGTCGCCGCCTACCTCGGCGCCCTGCCGGCAGACCCGTTCACCGCTGTCGTCGCCGCCCACGCCCACTATGCGGCCGCCGGCACCCGCGCGGCCGGCACGAGCCGCGGGCCTGGCAGCTTCGCCGTCGAGTTCCTCGATGCCCTGCATTCCGTCACCGCCGCTGACATCACCGCCGTCGGCGTCAGTTACGACACCGTGGAGGTCACCGCATGAGCCACGATCGCCTCGCCGGCATCGACACCGCCCTGTACTTCATCACCGACACCGCCCAGTGCGCGTCCGCCGGCCGCTTGGTGGCCGACACCGTCGCCGAGGCGGTGGCCGGCGGGGCGGGGATGGTCCAGATCCGGGACAAGGACATCACTGACGACGCCATGTACGACCTCACCTGCGAGGTGCTGCGGGCCGTCGACGAGGTGCTCGGCGATGCGAAGATCACCCGGCCGGTGCCGGTGTTCGTCAACGACCGCGTCGCCGTGGTCGAACAGCTCAACAGTGAAGGACACCTCGTGCACCTGCACGTCGGCCAGGACGACATGCCGTTTGCCGAAGTCCGCCAGCACATCGGCCAGGAGGCCCTGCTCGGGCTCTCGGCCACCACCCCGGATCAGTTCGCCGCCGCCCGCGAGGCCGGATCGGTCGACCTGCTCGGCGTCGGCCTGGCGTTTCCGACGACGACGAAGAAGAACGCCCGCGACGTCCTCGGACCCGGCAAGATCCGCGCACTCGCCGGCGAGGCCGGTCTGCCGGTCTTCGGCATCGGCGGCATCGACCTGGCAGGTGCTGCCAAGATGCACGGCACCGGAGTCGCTGGAATCTGCGTCGTCTCCGCCATCTGCACAGCCGCCGACCCGCGCGCAGCCGCTGCTGCGATCAAGGCCGCGTTCCTCACCGGCCAGACACCCGACACCGAGGACCGGACTGAGACGCACGACAACACCGGCTCCCACACTGCAGACGGAGGACGCTGAACAATGACTGCACCCGCATCCCGCCCGCCGGTTGCCTTGTCCATCGCCGGCACCGACCCGTCCGGCGGCGCTGGCATCCACGCTGACCTCAAAGCCTTCTGCGCCCGCGGCGTCTACGGCACCACCGCCATCACCGCCCTGGTGGCCCAGAACACCCACGGCGTCAGCGAGGTCTACGGCATCGACGAGGCCTTCGTCGAAGCCCAGCTCGCCAGCGTGCTCGACGATCTGCCCGTCGATGCGACGAAGACCGGCATGCTCTCCACTCGCAGCCTCGTCGACCTCGTCTGCCGCGCCGTCGATGAGCGCGACCTCGGCTACTTCGTCGTCGACCCCGTCATGGTCGCCACCTCCGGACACCGGCTGCTCGACGACGACGCGGTCGACTCCGTGCGCCGCCAGCTCATGCCGCGCGCGGACCTCATCACCCCGAACCTGCCCGAAGCCGCACTGCTGCTCGGCGAATCCGAACCCGAAGCCGCAAGCATCGAGCAGATGCGCGACCAAGCCGGCCGGCTGATCGAACACGGTGCCCGGGGCGTGCTGCTCAAAGGCGGCCACGGTGTCGACGACGAGGTCATCGACGTCCTCGCCCTGGCCGACGGCACCACCGCGGAGTTCACCCACACCCGCATCCGCACCCCGAACACCCACGGCACCGGCTGCACCCTTTCAGCGACGATCACCGCCGAGATGGCCGCCGCCCGCCACGCACAGGCGAGCACCGCCTCGGGAGCGGACACCACCGCCTCGGGAGCGGACGCCACCGTCTCGGGAGCGGACGCCACCGCCTCGGAAACCACCACTGCCTCGGAGACCATCACCGCAGCCGTCGAACGATCACTGGACTACCTTGCCCGTGCGCTCGCCTCGGCAGATCACTGGCAGCTGAGCCTCAACCCCGAAGGCGCCCACGGGCCGGTCGACCACCTCGTCGACCTCACCGTCACGCGCTGAACCCGCCCACCTCGAAGATGAGCACCCGCCGCGCGCGGGCACCCTAGGAAAGGACCGCAATGACCGACCGCAACCGCTTCGTCGCAGGCGAGCACACCCAGGCGATCTGGGATGCCGTCGCCGGCACCCTCGATGAGATCGAGAACCTGCCCTTCCTCGACGCCCTGGCCACCGGCGAACTGCCGGTGCAGACCTTCGTCAACTACATCCTGCAGGACGAGCTCTACCTCAACGGCTATGCCCGCGCCATGAGCCAGCTCGGCGTGCGCGCCCCGAATCGCGAGGACACCCGGTTCTGGGCACTCGCGGCAGGCGAGGCCGTCACCGTCGAAGAGGACATGCACGGCGCGCTGCTGGCCGAGGAGCGGTTCGCCCCGGCCCGCAGCCAGCTGACCGGCGCCGACGGCCAGCCGCAGCCCTCGCCGACGACCCTGGGCTACACCTCCTACCTCATCGCCCAGGCCGCAACCGCTGCGTACCCGGTCGGTGTGGCCGCAGTGCTGCCGTGCTTCTGGGTCTACGCCCACATGGGCAAGGTGCTCACCGAACGCGTCGGCGACGCCATGGATACGCACCCGTACCGTGCCTGGATCGAAACCTACGACAGCCCCGAGTTCGATGAATCGGTCGACGGTGCCGTTGCGATCCTCGAACGCGAGATGGCCTCAGCCGACGAGTCCACCCGGCAGGCCATGATGGCGGCATTCGCGCAGGCCACCGTGTACGAACTGCACTTCTGGGCGTCTGCGCACGTCTTCCAGTCCTGGGACGTCGCCGCACTCGGCGAACCGGCAGTCGAGGCCGCGCTATCCTGAGCGGATGCCGGCGATGAGCGACACCCCCGAGACCAGCCCAGCCAGCACCTCCCAGGACAGCGCTGGTGCGGCCGGCCTGGGGCGGGTCGTGATCGGCGGATCCAGCGGCTTCATCGGCCGCCACCTCGTCGAGAGGTATCGGGCCCGAGGCCGGGAGGTCGTCACGATCTCCCGGTCAGCAGCCGACCTCACCTGGGATGACACGGACGGGATTGTCGCCGCTGTCGACGGTGCCGGGCTCGTCATCGGGCTGGCCGGCAAGAGCGTCGGCTGCCGCTACACGGCGAAGAACCGTGAGGAGATCTTCACCTCACGGCTGGCGACCACCACGGCCCTGTCCGATGCGATCGCAGCCGCACAGAACCCGCCGCCGCTGTGGATCAACGCCTCGACCGCAACGATCTACCGTCACGCCGATGACCGGCCGATGACCGAATCCGGCGGCGAGATCGGTGAGGGCTTCTCCGTCGACGTCGCGCGCGCCTGGGAGCGCGCACTCTTCGCCGCCGACCTGCCGGCCACCCGCCGGGTCGCCCTGCGCACCGCGATCGTGCTCGGACGCGACACCTCCGAGGCTGCCAGCAGCTCCGGGACCGCCGGCAGCTCCGGGGCCGCCCGCAGCTTAGGGGCCGGCAGCCGCAACGGCGCCCTCGGTCCGCTCATCAACTTAGCCCGCATCGGCCTCGGCGGCGCCCAGTACGACGGCCGCTGGCCGGCCACTCCCGGCCGCCGGCGCGCCGGCACCGCCCACACCTACGGCACACCCGGAGCCCGACAGCGGTTCAGCTGGATCCACCTCGACGACGTCGCCGGCATCATCGACTTCCTCGAAGACCATCCCGAGCTCGACGGTCCCATCAACGCCGCCGCCCCGAATCCCTCGGACAACCGCGGCTTCATGGCAGCACTCCGGCGGGCCTGCGGGATGCCGGTCGGCCTGCCGGTGGCGCGCTGGATGCTCGAGATCGGCGCGATCGCGATGCGCACTGAGACCGAACTCGTGCTCAAGAGCCGCTGGGTGCTGCCCGAACGCCTCCAGGCGGCCGGCTATGAGTTCGCCTACCCGGACCTGGAGCCCGCCGTCGACGACGCCGTCAACGGCTGACCGCGCCGGCCGGGCGAGGGAAGCTGTCAGGCCGGAAAGTCAGCACCAGGGGAGTGCCCGGCTCAGAGGGCGAGGATGAGCACGCCGAGGATGCTGAGCACGCTGGCCGAGACGATGTCGAGGACCATATCGGCTTTCGGGGTGCGCAGCAGCGATGACACCAGGTCGGCGACGAGCACGAGACCGGCGGCGTAGAGGCCCAGGCAGCCGACGATCGTGCCGACGACGATCGCATAGTCGACCAGCGTCGGGTCAGCCGGGATGAACGTCGGCAGCACCGCGAGGAAGAACAGCCCGGACTTCGGGTTCGTCAGCGCGGTGAACAGGCCGGTCGTGAAGCTTGAGAGCGCCGTCGGTGTGCGCAGGGAGGCGTTGACCGCGGCCAGGTCGAGGGAACCAGTGCTCGCCTCCACCGCGCCCGAGGCGGTGGCTGCGGTGAGCACGCCGCCGCGGCTGCGTGCCCGGCGGGTGGCCCACCAGCCGCGCAGCAGCGGGTAGGCGGCTTTCGCGCCGAGTAAGAGCAGGTAGATGCCGCCGACGGTCTTGACCGCGGCGAGCAGGGCCGGTTCGCGCTGCATGATCGCAGCGACTCCGGTGATCGCCAGCACCGCCCACACGAGTGCCCCAAGCGCAGTCCCCGTTGTGCAGAAGAGGCCCGCCCGCCGGCGCAGGGCGCCGTAGCGGAGGACGAGCATGGTCTCGGGACCTGGCGTCACGGAGATGCCGACCGAGGCGGCGAAGAGCGCGCCGAACACGGTGAGAGTCACGAGAACCTCCTCTGAACAACGGGGACTGCATCCTTTGTGAGCGCCGGCCATGCACTCCTACATGCAGTGCCGACAGGAACATTGTGGAACCCGCAATCATCAGGCACAAGCAGAGAAACGCTGATAACCATTCGGTTTTGCCTACATGTCGGTTAGGCTGTGCGCATGCGCTCCTGGGACCTCAACCGGCTCCGCATCTGGCGGGCCGTCGTCACCGCCGGATCCGTCGTCGAGGCCGCCGCCAACCTCGGCTACCGGCCGGCGACGATCAGCCAGCACATCGCCACCCTCCAGCAGTCGACCGGCCTGGAGCTCTACCGGCGGGCCGGGCGCGGCATCGAGATCACCGAGGCCGGCCGCAAACTTGCCGAGGAGGCGGCCAAGATCCTCGACCAGGTCCGCCGGCTCGACGGCACCGTCGATGACATGACCTCTTCACCGGACCCGCGCATCGTGTTCTCCGGGTTCACCTCCTTCCACGAGACCCTGCTGCCACCGGTCGTCGACTCCGTTGTGCGGACCTTCCCGACGATCCGCTTCGAGATACTCGACAATGAGCGCGACTCCGCACCCTCCCCGCGGCTGCCGGACATCGAGATCCGCAGCGAGGCCGGCTTCGCCACCGCCACCGAGCTGCCCGGCACCATTCGCACGCCGCTGTTCGACGACGAGTTCCACCTCGTCGTGCCCACCAGCCACCACCTCGCCGACGCCGGCGAGGTGCCGCTGGCCGAGATCGCCGAGGAGCGCTGGATCGACGCCGAATCCCGCGCCACAGCCGGGATGAGCGCGATCCGGCACGCCTGTGCCGCTGCCGGCATCTCCCCGCGGGTCATCGCCCGCTCCGAAGGCCACTACGCAGCGCTCGCCCTCGTCGCCGCCGGCCACGGCATCACCCTGCTTCCGGCCCTGGCTCTGCTCAGCCTGCCGGCCGGGCTCACGAGTGTGGCACTGACCCACCCGGTGCCCTCCCGTCGGGTGTGCATGCATGTCGTCGAGCAGTCCGCCCACCTGCCGCACATCAGCTTCACCGCCGATGAGATCATCGCCCAGGCTGAGGGCTTCGGACTCGTCTGACAGAACGCCGCCGTGTGCCAGGACGGTGACACCGACGTCACCGCGGTGACGCAGACGGCGGTCACGCTGGAGGCATGAGACTGACCACCTGCCTGCTCGCCGTCACCGCGATCGCCTGCCTCGCCGGCTCGCTGACGATGCCGGTGCTGCGCTATGCGAACCGGGACTTCGCCCGCCACGACATCTTCATCGCCACCGGTGAGGCCCCGGCTCTGCCGCTGCTGGCCGTGCCGGTCTTCTTCATGGCCGCCGTCGTCATCGTCGCTGCGCTCTCCGGTGCGCACACGCGGGAGGCCGGGGCATTCGGTCTCGCCGCGGGCGCCTTCCAGCTCCTCGGCGTCGGCGAAACGATCCGCGTGCGGCGCGACCACGTCATCATGTGGGACGGCATCGCGCCCAACGGGGAGCCGATCGGCAGCACCGAGCAGCCTGAGCTCGGGTGGGGGCTGGCGTTTGCTGCGGCGGCCGGTTTCGCTCTTGTTGCCGCTGGCATTGTGCAGATCGAAGAGCACCGCTACCGCGCGCCTGAGCAGCGCCACGGGCCGTGACCGCGCGACCGAGGCGGTGCCCGCCTGCGCCTGTGTCGGAACCGGCACAGCGGCGTCACCACCGGCACGCTGAGTCATCAGAGACTGGAGATATGAGAACGACAACCCGCGTCCTGACCGCCGTGACGGTCGCACTGTTCGCTGCGGCCTTCTGGGTGCCGGTGTTGCGCTTCACCGACCGCAGATTCAGCTCCGATGACATCGGCCTCATCTCCGCAGCGACAGCCGGTGAGCTCTCACCGCTGATCTTCCTCGGCGTCCTCGCCGCCGTGGCCCTGTGCTTCTGCGCTTTCACCGGCATGCTGCCGCGGGCGGGCGGCTGGATCGGGCTCGCCGGCTGCGTCTGCATTGCCGCCGGGGCGGTTTCGGTGCTGTCGAACCTGTGGATGTTCGGCATCCTCTGGGACGGCGTCACCGCTGACGGGATGCCCACCGGCGGGATGATCCTGCCCGAACCTTGGTGGGGCACGGCACTCATCGCCGCAGCCATGCTGACCCTGGCACTCGCCTCGGTTCTGCAGCTGGTGACAGCCCATCGCAGCCGGCGCGCCCAGGCTCAGCGTGCCGACCCGGCACCGGCAGGGGAGGAGGGCGGATCATGATCATCGCCTCACGTGTGCTCTCCATCACCGCGCTCGTGCTGCTGGCGGCCACGATCCCAGTGCCCGTGCTGCGCGTCGAGGACGCGCACTACGACGACCTCGCCGTCAACGTCCTCACCGCTGTCGGCCTCTCACCGGTGGCCGCGCTGCTCGCACCCGGCATCCTCATCGCCGTGCTCATGGTCATCCAGTCCTTCACCGGCTGGCGGCCCGGCATCTGGGCCTGGATCGGCTACCTCGGCGCGTTCTTCCTCACCGTCGGTGCGTTCGGGGCCTTCACGGGCGAGAACCGGCCCTCGCTCATGTGGGACGGCGTCGACGATCAGGGCCGGCCGACCGGCGGCATGGAAGTCCCCGAACCCTGGCTCGGCCTGCTGCTCATCGTGTGCGCGGCAGGAGTGCTCGCCCATGTCGCGACCCTGCAGCTGCTCGCTGCCCGGCAGGCACCACCTGCCGCTGCGAACCCGGGGCCGGCATGAGGGAGTACGCCCGCCTGTGCGCGATCGCCTCACCCCTGCTGCTCGGCCTCACCATCGGCTTCCCGGTCTACGAATCGGCTGAACCCGGTTTCGCCATGCTCAACTCCAACGTCCTCCAGGCCGCTGACCGTTCGATGGCCACATGGCTCCTGCGGCCGGGAACAGCCATCAGCGTCCTCATGGCCATCCAATCGCTCACCGGGTGGCATCCGCGCGTATGGGGATGGATCGGCCTGGCCGGCAGCGCCTGCCTGTTCACCGGCGCCGTCGGCGTCGTCACCGCCGAATGGCCGCACATCATGTACGACCACATCATCGACGGCGAGCTCGTGCCCCACGGTCCGGTCCAAGCTGAGCCGTCATGGGGTCTGCCGCTCGTCCTCGCCGCAGCCGTCTCTCTGGCCGTCTCCTCGATCCTGCAGCTCGTCATTGGCAGGCGCCGCGCTGAGCACGCGCACTGGCTTCCGCCAGCTCACGCCACCGCACCGCGGGCCCGGCCAACGAGAGCACTCACCAGCGCGGCGACTTCACCGGTTGCCTCGGCCCAGCTCCAGCCTGGCACCCCGTGCCCGAGGTATTCCTCCCGTGCCCGTGCCAGCAGCCTGCGCTGGTGCTTGGGCAGGGACGCGGCCACCGCCTCGGCGGCGGCATCTTTCGACACGATCCGGCCGGTCTCGGCGGTGACGACGATGCGCGCCAGGGTCAGCAGCGCATTGCGCTCATCCCCAGCGGCCTCAGCTGCCACGGCCGGTGCGAGGTCGGCGGCGGTGCGGCGCAGCAGTCCATCGGGCACCGGCGGCAGCAGCTCAGCAAGCGGGCGCCCGCGCAGCACTCGGTGATGGGCGGCTGCCGTCGCGGCGAGGATGATGAGATCCGCATCCGGCGTGGGCGCGGGGAGCAGGCCGTCCGCGATTTCGGCGCGCAGCCATTCGCCGTACTGGAAGTCGATGACCGGTGCGCTCGCCCAGGAGTCTGTCTCCGGGCGGACGATGCTCGTGAGCTCAATCGGCCTGCGAGCCGCCGCCTCGGGAAAGGAATCGGCATGCCCGGACCAGCCGGACGTCTCCAGCAGCACCGCGACGAGGTCGCGGCGTTCGGACGCGGTGAGGGAGCGCGCTGTGATGACGAGGAGGTCGATATCGCTGCCGGGGCACAGCCCGGTGCTGGTCGCCGAACCGTACAGGTACACGCCGAGCACTCCACCGGGATCGGCGGCATCGAGGTGGTCGAGCGCAGCAGCGGGCACACAGTCCATGCCCCAACGGTAGTGGCCAGCGGCAGCAGGTGGCGGCTGTTACACTTGGCTGCCCACGGCACCATTGTGAGTGAGGAGACACGTCGTGCTCATCTACCAGCGTTCATCGCGCCCCGGCCTGCGCTGACGCTGCTGCTGCCGTGATTCCGGCTCCGCCGTCAGCGACTCAGCTGACGAACTCTGGAGCCCCATGTCCATCATTCACCGCCCTTCCGCCGTCCTGACGGATCTCTCCTTCGCCTGGCCTGACGCCACCCCGGTGTTCTGTGGTCTCACCGCCGCCTTCAACTCCGGGCGCACCGGCCGGCGGCACCGTCACATCCACCGGCACCGTCGGCTGGCTGCCGCAGAACCTCACCCTGCGTCCGTTCATGACGGTCGCCGAACTGCTCGGCATCGACAGGCAGCTCACAGCGCTGCGCGCGATCGAATCCGGCTCAGTCGCCGTCGAAGACTTCGAGGCCGTAGGCGCGGACTGGGACATCGACTCCCGCGCCCGTGCCGCCCTCGACAGCGCAGGACTGGTCTCCCTCAGCCTCGACCGCCCGGTCGGCACACTGTCGGGCGGAGAGACCGTGCTCACCGCCCTCACCGGACTGCGGTTGGCCGGTGACAGCGTCGTCCTGCTCGACGAACCGACGAACAACCTTGACCGCGGCGCCCGCCAGCGGCTCTACGACACGATCACCGCGTGGACAGGGGCGCTCATCGTCGTCAGCCACGACGTCACGCTCTTAGAGCTCATGGATGAGACCGCCGAGCTCTACAACGGGTCGCTGTCGGTCGTGGGCGGCCCCTACAGCGCCTACCGTGCCCAGCATGAGGCTGAACAGGAAGCGGCTGCCCAGGCGTTGCGCACCGCCGAACAGCAGCTGCGTCGCGAGCAGCGACAGCGGATCGAGGCGCAGACGAGGCTCGCCCGCCGGCAGCGCTATGCGCGCACCGACTTCGAGAACAAGCGCAAACCGAAGATCATCATGAACCAGCGCAAAGCCGAAGCGCAGGTCTCAGCGGGCAAGCTGCGCGGCGAACTCGATGCCAAGGTCTCAGCCGCGCAGGAGTCAGCCGATGAGCAGTCCGAGCGGATCCGCAGCGATAACCGGATCATCATCGACCTGCCCGACCCCCACCTCCACAGCGGACGCCGGCTCGCCGAACTGCGCAGCGCCACCGGCACCTCGGTTCTGGTGCAGGGCCGGCAGTAGATCGCCCTGACCGGCGCCAACGGGGTCGGCAAGACCCAACTGGTGACCTCCCTGCTGCACCCGCTGAGCAGCGACAGCCCGACGACCCCGCAGGTTGAGGCGATCGCCCACACCAGCCGGATCGGACTGCTGCCGCAGCGCCTTGACCACCTCGCTCATGACAGGAGCATCCTCGACACCGTCGCAGCGGCTGTGCCGGGGACTCCACCCGGCCAGCTGCGCAACCGCTTAGCCCGGTTCCAGTTCAGAGCCGAGACCGTCCACCGGCTGCTCGGCAACCTCTCCGGAGGCGAACGATTCCGAGTCGCGCTCGCAGCCCTGCTGGCAGATCCACCGCACCAGCTGCTGGTGCTCGACGAGCCGAAGAAGCTCAAGGGGGATACCAGTTGCTTGCGCTTCCAGTCTACAGCCTACGGCCTGGCAGCGTAGTAGCTCCGGGCGGCAATGCGCAGAGAACGAGTGCCGTTGTCGGCCAAACGGGCCAGCGTTAAGTACTTCGTCCCGCCACCCTGTCATTTGCATCAGCGACGAGTCCAGCCATGCCAGCAATGTGTCTTTCGCCCGAGTGGGAGTATTCCTGTTAGGAGGCCGCCTCGCCCTCAGTGAAGGATCGCAAGGAGACGGATGTACCCGCAGGACGTGCCCCCAGGGCGCTGCCTCCGCTCGTGTCGAGCATTGTGCCTGTGATCCGTCGAGAACGGCTTGAAAGCAGGAAGGCAACAGCTTCGGCGACGTCGTCGGGGGGAAGCCACATCGCCCAGGACAGAGAAACTTCCCATGTATTCCCTGATTTCTGGCTCGCTGAACGCCGGGTGTCCATTGTCGGTGAATCCCGGGATCACGGCGTTGATGCGAATATTCTTCGAAGCGAGCACTTCTGCGGCGTGCCGGGTAAAGGCTTCTACGGCCGCCTTGGAGATGGCGTATACAATATCTCCGGGGTTTGAGAAATGCACCCCAGCCGATGATACGTTCACAATGCTTCCGCCGCTCTCCATTCGCAGTGAGAGTTGTTGGGTCAGGAAGAATGGTGCGCGCGTGTTGAGTGCCATGTAATGGTCGAATTTCTCGACGCTTGCTTGCTCGAGTGACGGTCCGAGCAGCGCCGCGGCATTGTTGACGATTCCGACTAGCTCCGAGCCTTGGCTATCTCCGAGCAGAGTGTCGATCTCAGAAATGACTTGCTCGATGTCAGCCGCGTTTGCAAGGTCAGCCCGAACCGGCCAGCACTTTCGGCCCTGTGCGGCGGCGTACTCGGCGAGCGCTGTGACTGCGCTGAGATTCTCGGCGTAGTGGGCGATGACATGGTATCCCTCGCGGAGGAGTAGGCGGGTTGTCGCTGTACCGATGCCGCCTGATGCGCCTGTCACGAGGACGATTGGGGATGAATTCATAGCTGCTCCTCGTGCTCCAAGGCGTGCGTGGGCACCATGAGTTGGATCATTGATCGTGCTGTTTGTGAAAGCTCGTTTGGAGCTTCATGCCACAAGTTCTTGGTTCGGCAGTAGTCCATCGTGCCCATGCCGGCGGTAACGATGAGCCAGGCCGCCTCGCGTGATTCAACGTGATCTCGGAGTTTGCCGTGTTCGCGGGCAGTCTCAAGCAGGACGCTGAGGTAGGACCTCCATGTCCGGAAGGGGTCGAGTCGGCGTTCGGGGAAGAATCGCCGCGCCCCAGAGGCGAGGCACACACCCGCTCGGACGATGGGGTCATCGGCCAGGTTCTCGCCTACTAGTCGAAAGGCGAGCGGAATAGCTTCGAGCGCTGGGACATCTTGTTGAGCGATGTCATTCTGGATTGCGTGCATGCGGGACCGTTCATGATCGAGAATGGCTGAGCCTATATCGTGAACGGTAGGGAAGGCGCTCAGCACAGCTTGGAGAGAAACCCCGGCGTGGGTAGCTATGTCGGGCATACTTACCTCGGGAAACGAATGCTCGACAAATAGATCGGCGGCGGCATGTAGAACGTTTCCGCCGACCTGGTCGTAGCAAGCCGTCATACCTCTGCTCCTTGATTAGAAGTGAATCCCGGCTCCACGTACGCAAGGTCCGCACGGATCCGGGCAGCTTCCTCGGTCGTTGATTCAGTCCTGAGAGAGTGGGTCCGGCGTTCCCCGCGTACAAGCAATTGATCACGCACAACTCGCGCCCGGCTACGAAGAGCGCAGGGTAAGGCTCGTGGAGAGTTGTCCAGATCGATCGTCATCGACCGCAGCCAGAGCTCACCTCGCCGAGCAGACTCGTCGACGCGGCGATAGATCGCTGCCTGTGTTACCTGCCCCATCGTGACGAGCAAGTCGACGACGCTGATGGCGGGCGAGAATGCCGCTTCGATGTCGGTTGTGTTGGGCATGCTCTCCGAGGCAAACCGATGTGAAGCGTCGAGTCGATCCCTGTCGGAGGTTTCCCTGAGGTAGGTCTCGGCATGCACGTGGCGAAATCCCTCGGAATATACCGTGGCTTCCTGCTGAAGCGCAGATATAGACGATGGGATCTCTTCTGGGGAGAATAGCGTAAGCCGGGTGCGCATCCCCCCGACGACGCTGTCCAAGGCCAGCTCGGCATGCCCTGGAACTCCTTGGATACTCAGCTGCAAAGGGATGTGAGTAGGAAGGAGTGCATCATGCAGACGTATGAGGCACCGGCGATCGTCGAGGCAGGCGAGTTCAGTGAGCTGACTCGCGGCGTCATCGGCGTCCGTCATGAGGCCGTTGGATACTTCTTCGGCTGACAACGATGAGCCTCGGCAACACCAGGTCTTCTGGGTCACAGTCGCGGGGCAGGCGGTAGCCGCCACAGACGCCAGGCTCCTCGCCGAACTAGCGGGGGCTACCGAGGACGAAGACATCTTGGCGACCTGGGCGATATCTCCTCAAGGCCCATACCCATTCGGCCTTCAACCGCCCTGGAAGAACGTGCATCTCGTACCGCCCGGGCACTTCCTCACATTTCACACTGACGGAACGCATCCGTCCGTCGAGCAGCATTGGTACCCTCCGTCGCCTGATCGCGACGCCCGAGAATCGAGAGCCCGACTCCGCGACCGCATGATCGAAGCGGTGAGAGTCCGCGCTGAACGAGTCGACGCCCTCTCCTGCGACGCCTCGGGAGGTATCGATTCAAGTATCATCCTGGCGCTTGCGTCGTGTCGCGCGTCAGACTTAGTGGCAGGGCCGTTATGTAGGTCCTGAAGGAGAGTCAGACATGGGTAGACCACCCTCGATTCCGGCGGAGAAGAAGACCCGGATAGTGCTGAGCGTGCTGGCCG
>NZ_JABEMC010000013.1 GCF_013004595.1 Brevibacterium luteolum | reverse complement strand
GGTCATTCCGTCATTGACGAGATCGAGCGCTGATTGCTTGAACTCATCTGTGTAGATCTTGGGCATGACTTCTATCCTTCCTGGAATCTGTCCAGTCGTGAAGTCAACCAAACCTTCAGCAGTCCCCTCCGTGACGACGGATCGTCCACCCGGGACTATTCTGGGCCTACTAGGTCGCACCGCTGTTCACGAAATTCGCCTTCATCCCGCAGATCCTCTCCGGAATCGACTTGGGCAACGGCCTCGGGACAGATCTGCTCATGAACGGCCTGCAGATCGCCGACCGCGTACTGGGCGTGTGGCTGCTGTGGCTGATGCCGGGGCGGGCAATGGCGATCTGGACATTTGTCGCCTCTGCAGGCTTCCTGCTGGTACTCGGGCTGTGGCACGGCATCCCGGAGATTCCCGCCATCATCATCTTCGGTGCGTCCGTCCTCGTCTTCACGGCATCGACAAACATCCAATACGTCTACCCTCCTGAGATGTACGAGACCCGCTTCCGCAGCACAGGTGTTGGGATGGCCGCTGCTATCAGCCACATTGGTGCTGCGATCGCCGCCTTCTTCTTTCCGGTAACGATGGGGGAGCTGGGAACGACTACCACGCTGGTCTTGGCAGCGATCTTCCCGATCATCGGTCTCATCGCCTCAATGATGTGGGCACCTGAGACGAACGGTAAGGACATCGACACCTTCGCGTGAACTTACGTCATTGACCAGACTCAGCGGCGGTGGGCAGAATGTGCAGTCTGCCCACCGCCGCTGATCTCTGCCATGCGCCGGTACGGTGCCCGCCGCCTCAGCGGCGGTACGAGATGCTTTCACGCGTCCCACCCGTGCTGATATGGGTCTCAGCTCCGCGCACGATGTCGGTGTTCTGCGCAGCCACAGTGATCCACCCGTCCTCGCGGCGTTCGAGCACGAAGGTGAAGATGCCTTCGCGCTCATCTGCCGGCTCACCGGCTGGGGAGACCTGCCCGCGCAGCCGCCACTTGCTGTGCACAGTGGCAGCGCGGTCACCGATCATCCGCACCCGAGGTGTCCCCATCGTGATCGTCGATCCGGGGAAGATCGTAGAGAAGCCGTAGGCGTGCGCCTCACGGATCCGGTCGCGATCATGCCACCACCGCCCGACCACGTTGACGAACTCTGCGTCTTCGGCAAACAACCCGGCCAGCGCCTCGGCGTCGGCACTGTTCCAGGCAGCTTCCCAACGCCGTACGACATCCTCAGGCTGCTGCATCATCTGCCCTTCATTCTTCGATGCGCCGCTCGTCGTTCAACGCGACAGGTCGTCTGGGCAAGGCACTTCGCGCTAGAACGCGTAGGCGGCTTCGCGTTCGGCGCGCACCTGGGAGGCCACACGAGTCTGCTGGGCGGTGTCTTCGACGAGGCGGTCGATGCGCAAGGTGACGTCGCCGCTGATGATCTCACCGCGGTAGACGTCCTTGGCTTCGACGAACACGTAGCTCTGCACGACTTGTGCCTTCATATACGTCAGGATGGGACGCAGCTGGTGTTCGGCTACCAGGTAGTGCTTCGGCGATCCGGCCGTCATGATGATCCCGACCACCTTGTCCTCGAAGGCGCTGACCGGCAGCAGATCGAAGACGTTCTTCAACGCCCCTGGGATGGAGGCTTGGAAGATCGGGCTGCCGATAATGATCGCATCCGCACTCATGAGCGCCTCAGCAACGGTGCGGGTGTCGCCTGTGTATTCGATGTAGTCGCGGCCGTCGGAGAACTGCACGTCATAGTCGGCGAGGTCGATGAGCTGCGTTTCGATTTCCGGGTCAAGCCGGCCAAGCGCCTCCATCGCGTAGTTCATCGCCGTGCGCGTGGTCGCGCCGACGGTCGAGCCTGAGAGTCCGACGATCTTCATGCCTGGGTGGTCTCCTGTCGTGCGGTGTGCTTTTTGACTGCCGGGATGATTTCAGAGCCGATGACCTCCAGATTCCGCATCACACGGTCGAAGGGCACGCCGCCGAAGTCGATCTGGCCGAGGAAGCGCTGATGCCCGTACGCTTCGTGCTGGTAGAGGATCTTCTCGATGACCTGCTGCGGGCTGCCGATGTTCATGATGCTGCGCGGGTCGGTGCTCTGTGCGAACAGCTGCTTGGCCATCCCCCGCCCATTGGTGCGGAACATGCCTTCGTTCACATGCGGGTAGAACTCCTGCAGCGCCTGCTGTGAGGTCTCAGCGATGTAGAAGAACCCGGCGGTGGCCACCGGGAGGGTGGCCGCATCGTAGCCGTTGTGCTCGGCTGCGGCTCGGTAGGAGTCGATCGTCTGCTGGAACGCTGCGATCGGCCCGCCGAGGTGGGCCATCACCATCGGGGCGCCGGAAAGGCCGGCCTTGACGGCGCTGGCGGGTGTACCGCCGACGGCACGCCAGATCGGCATCGAGCCTGCCTGCGGCCGCGGCAGCACCTCGGCGTCCCTGAGGTCGGCACGGAACTGACCTGACCAGTTGACGACCCGTTCGCGGTTGATCTGGCGCAGCAGATCGAATTTCTCTTCGAACAGCTCCTCGTAGTCCTTCAGATCGTAGCCGAGCAGTTCGAACAGGCCCACCCGTGAGGCGCGGCCGGCGATGATCTCAGCGCGGCCTTCAGAGAGCAGGTCGATGGTGGCGAAGTTCTCGTAGACCCGGACGGGGTCCGAAGTGCTGAGGATTGTCGAGGAGCTGGAGACCTTGATCGTCTCTGTCGCCTGCGCGATCGCGCCGAGGATGACGGCGTGGGCCTGCGAGGCGAAGAACTCCTGGTGGCTCTCCCCCAGGCTGAACACATCGAAGCCGGCCTGTTCGGCGGCCTTAGCGTAGGCGACGAACTCGCGCACGCGCTCACCGGCGCTGATGCGTCGGCCCTCTGCCCACGGGTTGGGCAGGTGGTCGCCAAGGGAGTACATGCCGAACTGGAGACCTTCGTTCGGGTTGATGCCGTACTCGGCCATCGTGTCGGCAGCGCCGGCTGTGTCATTCATCAAAGTGGTAGCGTTGGTGCTGGTGTCGTCGGTCATTGCGTCTTCTCCGTGGTGCCGTGCGTGGAGCCGGGCGCTGCCGCCTCGGCTGGGTCGAATCCGACCGGGGTCTGCTTGTGCAGGCTGTTGCGGTGGACTTTGCGCATCAGCGCATAGAGCTGTCGTTGTTCATCGGCATCGAGCACGTCGTCGAACATCGAAGCTTGCAGCGCCACCTGCCCGGGGTAGACGGAGCTCAGCAGCGCCTCACCTGCCTTAGTGAGGGAGATGTACTTCGTCTTCCACTCCTGGGTGCGTTCGATGAGCCCGGCGTCTTCGAGTCGGCTGAGCATCCGTGAGACCCCGCCGACGCTGACAGTCAAACCTGCGGCGAGATCGGTCTGCGTCACCGGCTGGTAGGCGCGCACGTGGCTCAACGCCTCGAACTGCGCGATGGTCACTCCGGCCTGTGAAAGGTACTCATTGGAGATGCAGTTGCTGCGCTGAACGAATCGAGCCATCCGCAGCCAGATCATCAGACCCAGTGGCCGATCCATCCTCGCCTCCCCATCCACACGATCAGTTGACCTGTCAAGCGATGCTTCACTTTACTCCGCAACTGATGCGGGCGCAAAATCCTTGGCACCCGGCGCCATCAGACGGCGTGGCATGCTGATAGAAGGACAGATACGCCACGGGAGGGTGTGAGGAAGACGATTCGCCTTCTTCACACCCTCCCGTGCGTCTCTGTCTGCCAGCTCAGTCCACGTGCCGATCACATGTCAGCTGTGGGTGCCGGTATGTGTCAGCTCCGCCTCCGCGAGGCCCACACGCCGAGTCCTCCAGCGGCGAGCAGCGCTGCACCTGCCGCCAGCGGCCAGAGCCCGGCGCCGGTGCGCGGCAGCTGGGATCGGTCGTCGCGATCCTGATCGCGTGACGAATCGTCATCGTCGCGCTTGCCGTCATCGTCGCGCGGTGCGTCAGTGGGCCCACTCGTCGGGCCCTCGCTGGGATCGGCGGATGGCTCGCCTGTCGGAGTTGCGGTCGGGTCGGCGGTCGGGTCCGCGGTGGGCTCAGGATCCGGCGACGGCGCGTCGGTCGGCTCTGGTGCTTCATCCTCCTCTACGGGATCGACGAAGACCGCCTGCCACGGACCGTACTCGCCGGAGCCGTTCCGCGCCCGCGCGAAGACGAACCTGGCCTGTTCCGAGCCTTCCTTAGCAATGGTGGCCTCGAAGTCGACGGTCTCCCCCGCCTCGGGAACGGCAGCCTCGCCTGGGCCGGTGGACTCCCCGGCATCAAGGGCGGTGCGGTCGGCCGCGGCCTGGATCTCGACATCGTCGATCTGTGTGACTGCCGGCCGGCGCTCAGCCGACCCTGCGTCCTGGCCATAGGCGTCATCGGTTGCTGTGCCGGTGACGATGATGGACCCGTCGTCCTGACGCTCAGCTGTCAGTTCGGACACGACACCGCCAAGCGAGGCGGTGTAGGGCTCGTAGGCGGCCTCGGCTGCGAAGCGCAGACCAGGCTGAACCTTCTGCCAGTAGTCATCGGCGCGCTGGAAACCGGGGAAGAAACCGCCTTCGCGGGCGGTGCCGATCTCGTAGACGTAGCCGGGTACGCCGAGTTTGCCGTAGGCGTAGTCGAAGTCGCCGCCCGAGGCGTTGTACAGCACGTCGCCAGGTGCACCGGTGGCATAGTTGTTGCCGAACGACTGCCGGAAGGCACCGGCGATCAATGCGTCGGCGTTGGGGAGGTTTGCGGTGTTGTCGAAACCATACGGATAGAGGATGAGGTCCGAATACGAATGCAGGTGAATATAGGTGCCGGCCCGCTCGTCCGGCGCAGCGGTCGTCGTCTCAACGTCGTAGGTGCCGTAGAGATCTTCGAGCAGGTCCTTAAGCGCTGCCACTTCAGGTTCGGACGCCGGTGCGGTTCCCTTGTAGAGGACGCTGCTCGGATCGGAGCTCGTTGAGGCGCCGCCCCAGCCGTAGGGCCAGTTCCGGTTGAGGTCGATGCCGGGCTGGCTGCGCGCCCAGGGCGCACCGGTGTCTTCGAACCCTGCGGTGTTCTGATTCTTGCGCTGCCAGGCCTTTGAGGCGGAGTTCGGATTGCCGTCACCAGCCGGTGTCGTGTCGACGCCGTCGGCGAAGGCCTGCTCCACGACGTCGATGCTGTCGGGATTGTGCTGGAAGCTCACCCACACCTCGGTCGAGTCGAGCAGCGAGGTGACCTGCGCGTCGGTGCCGTAGCCGTCGATGAGCTCGGTGGCGAAGCGCCAGGCCATCTCGCTGGTGATGATCTCACGCGAGTGCGTCTGCGCGCCGAGGAAGAACCGCGGCTTGCCGTCCTGCCCGCCGGCGTACTCAGGTTGGTCGGCGACGTCAGCGGTAATGCGCACAGCGACGAGGTCGTGGCCGCCCTGGCCCTGCTGCTTGAGAAAGGTGTCTCCGTAGTCGACGTGCTGGACGAGCTCTGGATACTGGGATGCGAGGTCCTGGGCGAACTGGGCATAGGCACTGGTGGTGCGATAGCCGTTGAAGAACGTGTCGTAGTCAGCGGCATTGAGCTTGGCCGGCACCGGGGCGGGTGCGGCCGGCTGTGCGCTGGCAGGGCGGGTGCCGAGGGAGTCGGCGTAGTTTTCGGCGGTGACCGAGGCTCCGGTCTTCTCCAGTTCGTCGGCGAGGTCCTGATCGCCGAGGACGATGACATTGTCGCCTTCAGCGCTGACGATGTCGAGATCGCCGAGCGTCTCAGAGGCCGCCTCGACGTCATCGGCCGGAACTGTCAGCAGCAGCACGTCACCGGCGGGAGCGGCGAAGGCAGCACCCGCGCTGGTGGCGGAGGCTAGAAGGGCGGCGACGGCCGTGCCGGCGCCAAAACGATGCAAGGTGTTCTTCGTGGGTGACTTTCTCTTCGTTGAGCACGCCCGGGTCATCGATGCCCGGGATCAGCCATACAGCACCCTATGACACTCTTCACAGTTTCGAGGGTCGGTGTTGCTAAGAATCTGTCATATCTGCTGGTGAGAGACTCGGTGGTTGAGTGGTGCGCGAATCTGCCTTCGACGGTTCTCAGACAGTGCGGTCATCACAGAAGTTCTCGTCAGCGTCGAATCGGGCCCTGTTAGCCCACGGCCGCTGGCCTATGTGCGCTGGCGACGCCCGTGGAACAGCCAGTACAGCACAAGGGCTACGACCATCAGCCCTGCGGCGACGAGGTAGGCTCCGCGCAACCCGATGGCCGGGGTGAGCGCTCCGAGCATGACCGGCCCCAGGCCGGTGCCGACGTCGAGGAAGATGAAGAAGGTCGAGACCGCCAGCGCTGCCCGGGCGGGGCCGGCCAGGGTGACGGCGATGGCCTGGATACTGGGAAAGAGCGAACCGAAGCCCAGTCCGGCCGGGATCGCAGCGGCGATGACGACCCAGCCGGCCGGAGCCAGACCGATGACGACGAGGCTGAGGGTGAAGCTGACGATGAGCGGGTAGACGACGACATTGTCGCCGTAGGCGTCCTGCAGCCGTCCGACGAACAGCCGACCGAGCAGCATCGCGACCGAGAACACCATGAAGAACACGCTGGCCGCCGAACCGAAGTCCTCTTCGTTCGCGAAGGTCTGGAGGAAGGCCAGCACAACTGAATACGACAGCCCGGCCAGCAGCATGACGGTTGCGATTCGCACACTGCGGTAGTCGATGATCGTACCCAGGCTCAGCCGCCACTTCAGCGCCCGTTCCTCCGGCGTCACCGCCCGCTCAGCTGGGCGCAGCAGCAGGCTGAAGACCACGCCGACGACAGAGAACCCGGCACACATGATGAACACGGCCGTGTACCCGTATGCCCCCGACAGCCACACGGCAAGGAACGGCCCCAGACCGGCTGACAGAGTCGTCGAGGTGCCGAAATAACCCGTCCCCTCAGACCGCCGCGACTGCGGAATGAGCGATTGGGCGACCGCCGTGATGGTGTTCGACCCCCAGCCGAAAGCCGCCCCATGGATGAGCCGGATGACGATGACCAGCCAGATCTGATCGGCGAATACGTACGCCACAGCGGACATCACGAATAACACGAGCGCGGCGATCGTCGAGGTCCTCCGGCCGATGAAGTCGAGGTACTTCCCGGCGATGATGCGCGCTACGGTCGCACCGATGATGAAAGCGCTGGCCGTCAGTCCGGCGACCGAGGAGCCGGCCCCGAATTCGGTGGCGGCGTAACCGGCCATCGAGGTGATGAGCACGTAGAAGGAGAGCGAGAGGACGAAGTTGATCCCGAAGGCCAGCAGGAACTGACCGGTCCACAGCGGCTGCGGTGCGGCGGCACTCCCCCCAGCGCCAGGGTGCGCTGTCATGGACGCACTCCCCCTGCCTCGGGCGCGGCGAACCGTCCGTGGACCAGCCAGTAGAGCACTCCGCTGACGCCCACCAGCAGCGCCGCGACAGCGTACATCGTAGTGAACGAGGTCGCGGCGATGAGCGCACCGAGGGCGACCGGTCCCAGCCCGAAGCCGATGTCGATCATGAAGAAGTACGTCGAGGTCGCCACACCCACGCGGGTGGGCCCGGCGCGGCGGATGGTGATCGCCTGGGTTGAGGACATGAGCGTGCCGAAGCCCACCCCGCCGAGCACGCCGGCGAGGATGATCGTCCACATCTGCGGAACGACGGCGATGAGCACCATCGCGGTGAAGAACGAGGCGTACAGCGGGTAGACGACGACGTTGTCGCCGAAACGATCCTGGATGCGGCCGAGGGTGAGCCGGGCGATGAGGGAGGAACCAGCGAAGGCGAGGAAGAACGCAGGAGCGGCATCGGCGATGCCGATGCTCGTCGTGTAGGTGGTCAGGAAGGTCATGACCGAGGAGTAGGCGACACCAGCGGTGAGCACTGCCGAGCCGATGAGCATGCCAGAAGGGTCGAACAGGCGCACCGGATGGAAGCAGCGCCAGCTCAGCAGCTCGCGTTCACCGGCGGCGCGTTCGGGTACGCGCAGGAACAGGATCGCGACCAACCCGAGCACCGTGAAGGCCAGGGAGATGATGAACAGCCAGTGGTAGCCGAAGTCGCGTACGACGATGATCGCGATCAGTGGGCCGAGCGCTGCCGCCAGGGTCGTCGAGGTGCCGAAGTAGCCGGTGCCCTCTGCACGGCGAGACGGCGGGATGATGTCCTGGACAGCAGCCATGATGGCGGTGTGCCCGGCACCGAACACCGCGCCGTGGATGAACCGGACCGCCAGCAGCAGCGGCAGCGAGTCAGCCGGCAGATACAGAACACCGGCAACAGCGGAGAGAGTGAAGGCGGTGATGAGCACCCGGTAACGACCGAGGGTGTCGAGCATGGTGCCGACGAACATGCGGGCGGCGACCGCGCCGAGGACGAACGAGCTGGAGGCCAGACCGGCGGCGGAGTCGGAGGCGGCGAAGCGGATGACGGCGTAGCCGGCCATCGTGGTGATGAGCAGATAGAAGACGAAGGACAGGAACACGGCGGCGATGATCGCGACGGTGAAGTCCTTCGACCAGAGCCTCGGCTCTGCCACGCGCCTCCCTCCCTTCCATCACTGCTGTCTCATCTGCCGCCTGCGCCCGCACTCCTGCTCGGCGGCCTACTCACTGTAGAGCACCTCGGGCAGCCAGGTGACGATCTGCGGGAACACTGAGAACAGCACGATCGCCAGACTGAGCACCACGATGCACGGAAGTGCTCCCAGGCGCGCAGCCGGCGAGGACGACGAGTCCTGCGCTGGTGAGGCCGCCACCAACGGTGGAGGGCAAACCATGAGCATCTCCTTTGAAGCCGATGTAAAAGGACTCTAACAAGCGTTCGGTGCGTCATTCACATGACACCCGCCATACGGACACGATCACCGCCTCAGCAGCGGCGGATCTTGTGGGGAGCTTGACCTGGCGGTGGCCGATTTGGGCGTTAAGGTGGTGGCCATGACAGAGCTTTCACGCCCCACCAGCGGCATCGACGCCGTCGCGAATGACTATGTTGCCCGCCTGCTCGATATGAGCCCCTCGTTCCGCGTCTCGCTGGGAGTCGACGGCCGGATCGACGAACTCGATGACTACTCCCCCGCCGGTGCCCAGCGCCGCGCGGACCTCGCCAGGAACACCCTGTCCGCCCTCGACCAGGCCGTGGCCGCCGCCGAGACCCTCGACGACACCGACCGGGTGACCATTGATGCGATGCACGAGCGCCTGGAGCTCGACATCCAGACCGTCGAACGCGGCTATCATCTAGGCGATATCAACGTCATCACCTCCCCCGTCCAGCAGATCCGCGACGTTTTCGACCTCATGCCCACCGGCTCGGAAGGAGACTGGGAGCACATCGCCGCGAAGCTCTCGTCGGTGCCCGAGGCGCTCGACGGTTACCGCGAGTCACTGACCGCCGGTCGCGAACAGGGCCGGGTCGCTGCGATCCGCCAGGTGACCGAAGCCGCCAAGCAGGCTGAGGAGACCGCCAAGCCCGGCGGGCACTTCGATGCCCTTATCACCGGCGCCTCGGTCCCAGAAGCACTTGCTGCCGCCCTGCAGGAAGGTGCCGAGCAGGCACGATCAGCCTACGGCGAGCTCGCACAGTTCCTGCGCACAGAGATCGCCCCGCACGCCGGCAGCGACGATGCGTGCGGCCGAGAGGAGTACGAACTGCACAGCCGGACGTTCCTGGGTGCAGACATCGACTTCGAGGAGACCTACCAGTGGGGTCTCGACCAGCTGGCGCAGATCCACTCCGAACAGGAGAAGATCGCAGCCCAGGTCTCCCCCGGTGATGACGTGTTCGCGGCGATGAAGGCGCTTGATGAGGATCCCTCCCGGCAGCTGCACGGGCTTGATGCGCTGCGCGAGTGGATGCAGGCCACCGCTGATGAGGCAACCCGCGAGCTGTCGAAGGAGCACTTCGAGATCCCCGAGCCGCTGCACACGATCGAGTGCATGGTGCTGCCCGATGGGACCGGCGGGATCTACTACACCGGTCCGACAGATGACTTCTCACGGCCTGGCCGCATGTGGTGGTCGGTGCCTGCCGGCACGGAGACCTTCTCAACATGGCAGGAGAAGACGACCGTCTATCACGAGGGTGTGCCGGGCCATCACCTGCAGATCGGGCAGGCGACGTATCTCAAGGAGCAGCTCAACGACTGGCGCCGGCACGCCTGCTGGGTCTCCGGACACGGTGAGGGCTGGGCGCTCTACGCCGAACGGCTCATGGCCGACCTCGGGTTCCTCGACGACCCCGGTGACTACATGGGCATGCTCGACTCGCAGCGGCTGCGTGCCGCCCGCGTATGCGTCGACCTGGGTGTGCATCTGAAGCAGGATGCGCCTGAGTCGGTGGGCGGCGGCACGTGGGATGCGAAGAAGGCCTGGCAATTCCTCACCGACAATGTCGCCATGGACCGCAGCTTCCTCGCCTTCGAGCTCAACCGCTACCTCGGCTGGCCGGGTCAGGCGCCGAGCTACAAGATCGGTCAGCGGCTGTGGGAAGAGATCCGCGACGAGGCGAAGGCACAGGCCGGCGCGTCGTTCAGCCTCAAGGACTTCCACGCCCGAGCGCTGGCGGTCGGCTCTGTCGGACTCGATACGCTGCGGCGGGCACTCCTCTGAGACAGCGGCTGCGCCGGGAACCTCCGGGTTCTCGGCGCAGCTTCCGGTCAGTTGACGAAGTGTCAAGGCCGAGGGGCGCGGTAGCTACGGTTCGTCCGTAGCGCCGGTTTCGCTTCCATGACATGCTCGGGTCGCTTTCTGTACGTGAGTGTCATCTCGCACGAATAGGCAAAGGGGCCGAAGTGATCACCGACGCGATGGAACCGACGATCGTCTATCCCGCACGCCGTGTCCGGACGATGGATCCTGCGGCGCCGACGGCAGAGGCCGTCGCGATCCGCGGCGACCGGTTCCGCGCCGTCGGCAGCGTCGAGGAGCTCCTGCAGTATCCCCATGCCGTCCTCGATGAGCGCTATGCCGATGCCGTGCTGCTGCCGGGCTTCGTCGAGGCGCACAGCCATGCCGGCACCGGCAATGTTTGGAAGGGAACGTATGTCGGCTATGTCGACCGCGTCGACCCGCACGGCACCCACTGGCCCGGCTGCACCTCGATCGAGGATGTCATCTCCCGGCTCGCCGCGGCCGACGCCGCGCTGGAGGATGCAGAGGCGCCGCTCATCGCCTGGGGTCTCGACCCCATCTACTTCCAGCATGAGAAGCTCGTCCGCGCGCACCTCGACCGGGTCTCCCTCACCCGGCCGATCGCCGTCAACCACGCCAGCGGCCACGCGCTGACCGTCAACTCCGCGGCCCTGCAGCGCTGCGGTGTCGACGAGGACGTGCGCACCGAGGGCGTGTCCCGCGATGCCGCCGGTGAGCTCACCGGCGAGCTGCACGAGTTCGCGGCCATGGGGCTCGTCAACGCTGTCGCCGGCGGCAACGACCTGCTGAGCATCGATGCCGACGCGCTGCGGAACTTCGGCCAGGACGGCGTCAACACCGGCACCACCACGCTCACCGATCTGGGCTCCCGGCTGCTCATGGACGATGCGGGCACGCAGCTGTACCAGCAGACGGTCACCGGGGACTTCCCGGCCCGGCTGGAGGTCTTCCACTTCGGCGCCGGTGTGGGCGCGGTGTCGCAGACCCTGGCTGCGGATGCACAGCGGCTGCAGGAGCTCAAGGCCTCCTCGACACCGCTGCTGGGATTCGGCAGCGTCAAGCTCATGCTCGACGGCACCCTGCAGGGATTCACCGCCCGCGTGCGCCAGCCCGGCTACTACGGCGATGAGCCCAATGGGATCTGGAATGTCAGCCCCGAAGAGTTCCACCGGGCGTTCGAGGCCTTCCACACCGCCGGGCTGCTCATCCACGTCCACTGCAACGGCGATCAGGCCACCGAGCTGTTCCTCAACACCCTGGAGCGGGTGCTCATCGACCATCCGCGCCCGGACCACCGGCACACGTGCACGCACTCGCAGATGTCGACACCGGCCCAGTACCGGCGGATGAAGGCGCTTGGGGCGTGTGCGAACATCTTCGCCAACCACATCCACCAGTGGGGCGATCAGCACCTCGACCTGACAATGGGCCCGGACCGAGCACGCCGGAACAATGCGGCGGCAACGGCGCAGCGCCTCGGCGTTCCCTTCAGCCTGCACTCTGATTCCCCGGTCACGCCGCTGGGCCCGCTCAGGACCGTCATGCATGCGGTCACCCGCCGGACGCTGTCGGGGCGGGTGATGGGCGAGCATGAGCGCATCGATGCTGCGGCTGCGCTGGCGGCGGTGACGATCGGCAGCGCCTATATGCTCAAGCGCGATGCCGAGATCGGTTCGATCGAGCCGGGCAAGTTCGCTGATCTGGCGGTGCTCGCCGAGGATCCGCTGGCCGTCGAGCCGGCGCAGATCGGCGCGATCCGCGTGCACGGCACGGTGGTGGGCGGCCGGCACTTCGCCAGCAATGTGAAGGCCGGCACGTGAGCATCCCGCTCACCCTCATCGGCGGATATCTGGGCACCGGGAAGACGACGCTCGTCAACCGGCTGCTGCGGTCCCCGCATGCCGATGCGGTGGCCGTGGTCGTCAATGACTTCGGCGATATCAGCATCGACGCCGATCTCATCGCTGCGGCCGGGGCGGACACCCTGGAGCTGAGCAATGGCTGCATCTGCTGCCAGATCACCGACGATGTGCAGCAGACCATGGCGGCGCTGGCAGCACGCGCCGATATCCGGCATGTCATCTGCGAGATCAGCGGGGTCGGGGATCCGGGTCAGCTGGGTGCGTGGCGCACCTATCCCGGGTTCTGCAGCGGCCCGGTCATCGTCTGCCTCGATGCGCTTGTGACAGTGCAGCGGCTGCGCGATGAGTTCATCGCCGATGTCATCACACAGCAGATCGCGGCCGCCGATGTTCTGCTCATCACGAAGACCGGCCTGGCCTCGCCGCCTCAGGTCGAGGCGGCCCGCGGCGCTGCCGCGGCGATCAGCCCGCACGCCCAGATCCTCACTGATGAGGATGCGAGCGGCTGGGTCGATGTGCTGCTGCAGGCACCAGAGTCCCTGACCGCCGCCGGTGCCGAGGCCGCTCGTGAGCGCACGGCTGGAAGCCGGCTGGCGCCTCGGGACCGGCACGCACAGGTGCACGAGACGACGACGGTGAGGCTGGCAGGCGCCGTCGAACTCGACCGGCTTGCGCAGGCGCTCAGCGCCTCGGGGCTCGTGCGTGCCAAGGGATTCGCCCGGGATGCCGCCGGGCAGTGGCATGAGGTGCAGCTGGCCGGCGGGCGGGTGCGCCTCTCCCCTGCCGTGCGCGGCGACGCTGCGCCGGCACAGATCGTTCTCATCGCCTCCGGCCCGGGTGCCGCTGAGGCTCTGACACACACTGCTGACCGGCTGCAGGCGCTGCCGGAGCCAGCGGCGAACTCCGCCATCTAAGGAAGGAACACATATGGACATGCGCTTCCGAACTCCGTCGAGCGCAGGAGGGTGGGTGAGCCTCGGCATCGTCGCCGTCGTCATCGTCCTCGGCATCTGGCCGGTCGTCGTGCTCTTCGACCGGAACGTGCTCGTGCTCGGCATGCCGCTGCTCATGGTCTGGTCGATCGCGATCCTCTTCATCACCACCATTGCGATGGTCATCATCAACCGGATCACCGGCGATCTGGGCGATGTCGACCCGCTCGGTCCGGACGGCACGAGCGTTGATGCCGGGCAGCCGGGAGGTGAGGGACGATGACGCAGTACATCCCGTTCATCATCACCGCCGCCTATCTCGTCATCGCCGTCGTCATCGGCGCAGGCGCCGGGCGCGGACACAATATGCGCACTGTCGAAGGGTGGGGCGTGGGCAGCCGCAGCATGGGCCCGTTCGTCATCTACCTCCTCGTCGCTGCCGGCGGCGTGAGCGCCTACACCTTCATGGGCTCACCCGGCTGGGCACACGACAAGGGCGTGCCGGCCCTCTACGTCGTCGTGTACCTGGCGTTCATGTCGTTCGTCGCCTGGCACATCGGCCCGAAGGTGTGGAACTTCGGCCGCCGCTTCGGGCATGCCACCCAGTCGACGACGATCACCGACCGGTACGAGTCGCCGCTGCTCGGCGGTCTGACGGCGGTCGTCGTGTCGATCGGCGGCATCGCCTATGCCGTGCTGCAGACGATCGGCTCGGCCTACATCCTCAATGTCATGAGCTTCGGGCTCATCCCGACGTGGCTGGGCGTCATCCTCACCCTAGCGGTCATCTCGATCTACCTGTTCCGCAGCGGTCTGCGCGCGATCGGCTTCACGAATGCCTTCCAGGGCGCGCTCATGTTCATCGTGTCGTTCATGGTGGGGCTGTGGGCGGTCAACTGGTTCACCGGCGGCTTCGATGCGACGCCGATCTTCGAGCGGCTGCAGCAGGACGCACCTGAGTTCCTCACCCTGCCCGGTGCGCTCGGCGATATGTCGTACGCGTTCTGGACGACGTCGATCCTCATCTCCTTCTTCTCGATCTGGCAGAGCCACTGGATCTCGTGGATGGGTGCGAAGTCCGCGCGCAGCCTCAAGGTCGCCACGACGTACCTGCCGCTGTACTACCTGGTGCTCATTCCGATGATCATCGTCGGCTTCATCGGCATCTTCGAGTACCCGGACATCGCCGCCTCCGACAAGGTTGCAATCCAGCTGGCTGTCGACAATATGCCGGTCATCGTCGCCGGTCTGCTGGGTGCGGGAACGCTAGCGGCCTCGATGTCGTCGAGTGAGCCGAACATCCACGCCACCGCGCTGACCTACAGCAAGGACGTGCTGCAGCCGCTGTTCAAGCTGTCGAATGAGCGGACCGGCCGGATGACCCGGTGGCTCATCTTCCCGCTCATGGCGCTCATCATCGCCCCGATCTCGATCATGGAGCCGGCGAGCCTCGTCTACATCCTGCTCATCGGCTACGGGTTCACCGGACAGGCGTTCCCGATCATGATCGGCATCTTCTACTGGCCGCGGGCGACGAAGGTCGGTGCGCTCGTCGGGCTCACCGCCGGGTCGATCGTGACGATCCTGTTCTCCTTCGTGTTCGTGCACCCGCTCGGCATCCATGCCGGCATCTGGGGCTTCGCCGTCAACATCCCGTGCTTCGTCATCATCTCGCTGCTGACGAAGCCGGCCTCGGACGAGACCCTCGCCCGCTACTTCACCAAGTCGAAGAAGGCGGCTCCGGCCGCTGACTGAGGTGATGTGAGCGGCTGCTGAGACGGCCTGACAGCCGGCCCGGTGACTGCACCGGGCCGGCTGTCATTGTGCGGGCTGGCGTGGAGGAGCGACCGGGCCGGCGGGGTGGGTCAGCGCGCGTCGGTTCTGAGCTCGGCGGCGGTGAGGAAGTCGAAGTCGCAGCCGGCATCGGGCTGGAGCACATGTTCGCGGTGCAGGCGGGCGTATCCGCGCTCGGCCGTCATCGGCTGCATGATCGGTTCGCGCGCGGCGAACCCCGCGGCGGGCACGCAGTGGTCGATCGTCCCGGCATCGGCGTCGATCTCGACGATGTCTCCTGTGCGCAGCTTGGCCAGCGGGCCGCCGACCGCGGATTCGGGCGTGACATGCAGGATGACGGAGCCGGTGGAGGTGCCGCTCATGCGGGCATCGGAGATCCGGGTCATGTCCTCCACACCCTGCTCCATGAGCTTCCGGGGTATCGGCAGGTGCCCGACCTCCGGCATCCCAGGCGCGCCGATGACGCCGAGGCCGCGGAGGACGAGGATCGTCTCCGGGGTGACGTCGAGATCGGGATCGTCGATGCGGGCGTAGAGATCGTCGAGGCCGTCGAAGACGACCACAGGGGCGCGCCTGACCGCTGGTGCACCGGCGGCGAGCTTCATGACGCAGCCGCCCGGGGCGAGGCTGCCGCGCATCATCCGCAGTGCGCCGCGCTCGGCGATCGGGTTCTGAGTGTCCCGCAGCGCCGGATGTGCTGCGGCCGGGGCGCGTTCGGCCAGCACCTCTGACCAGCGTCGGCCGTCCCCGGCGAGCGCGTCGGTGTCGATGCGATCGCTGAGCCGGCGCATCACCTCGGGAATGCCGCCGGCGGCGTCCAGGTCGTCGAGCAAGAAGCTGCCTGCTGGTCGCACATCTGCCAGCACCGGGGTGGTGCGCGACCACTGTTCGAAGCGTTCGATGCCGATGCGCAGCCCGGCGCGGCCGGCGATCGCCTCCAGGTGGATGAGCGCATTCGTCGAGCCGCCGAGCGCCGTGATGACGCGGAAGGCGTTCTCCAGGGAGGCCATCGTCACGAGCTCGCTCGGTCGCGGCCAGGGATTGTCTGCTGCGGTGAGGACCGCGCCGGTGAGCCGAGCGATCTCGCGCCGGGCGCTGCTGGCGGCAGCCGGCAGGGTGGAGCCGGGCGGAGCGAAGCCCAACACCTCGGCGATGGCCGCCATCGTCGTGGCGGTGCCCATGACATTGCAGGTGCCCACGCCGATGTTCGTGCGGCCTTCGAAGGCGAACCACTCCTCGTCGTCGAGCTGGCCGAGGCGCCGCTTCTCGCAGACCGGCCAGACATCGCCGACGGTGAAGGCGTCATTGTCCTGGAAGCAGGACACCGGGCGCGGGCCGGCGGCCAGCACCAGCGCGGGGATGTCTGCGCTGATGGCGCCCATGAGCTGGGCCGGGATCGTCTTGTCGCAGCCGCCGAGCAGGATGACCCCGTCGATCGGTGAGGCGAGGATCATCTCCTCGACGTCCATGGACATGAGGTTGCGCAGGTACAGACTCGTAGGCCGAGTGTAGGGTTCGGAGATCGAGATGGTCGGGAACTCCAGCGGCAGGCCACCGGCCTCGCGCACCCCTGCCTTCACCTCGGCGGCCAGGTCTCCGAGCCCTGCATTGCACGGGTTGAGCTCGCTGGCGCTGCTGGCGATGCCGATGACCGGTGAGCGTCGCACGTCCTCGGCGCTGAAGCCGCCGCCGCGCAGGAAGGCGCGGTGCAGCAGCCCGTCCTGGCCTGGATCTGCGAACAGGCGACCGCCGTCGCGTGAGATGCTGCGCTGAGACATGGGGACTCCTCCTTGAGCTTCTGTTGTCGTGGCCGTCAGTGACGGAGCAGCTGTTCGGCGATGCGCTCACCGGTGATGGGGCCGAAGACGATGCCCCACATGCCGTGGCCGGTGGCGGCGGTGATGCGCTGGGCGACGCGGCGCATGACGGGCCGGCCGTCGGTGCTGACCGGTCGCGGGCCCACCCAGTGGTCGCGGGTGTCTGACAGTTCGATCCCATCGAGCAGCGGCGCGATCTGGGAGACGATCGCCTCGATGCGCCCGTGCCGCGGCGGTGCGTCCGGGTGGGCGAACTCCATGGTGCCGGCGACCCGGATGGCACCCTGATACGGGGTGAGTACGACGCGCTGTGCCGGCAGGTAGACCGGCCCTTCGGGCAAGTGCCCGCGATCGGCATCGACGGTGAAGGAGTAGCCGCGGCCGGCGGCCTGCCCGGTCATGGCGCTGCGGCCGGCGACAGCGCGCAGCACATCATCGGACCAGGCACCAGCGGCGACCACGAGCTCATCGGCGGTGTGGGCGGCTCCGGACTGGTCAACGACGCTGACGGATTCGGAACCGGCATGCCCGGCCACCACCTCGGCGCCGGTGATGATCTGCACGCCGGCCCGTTCGGCCAGCGCGGCCAGCGACCGGCAGTACTCCCCCGGGTCGATGTACGCCTGGCCGGTGACCCGGAGAGCCGCGGTGACGCGGTCGGTGAAGTACGGCACGGTGCGCGGGTCGAGGCGGCAGCTGCCGACCTCGACGCCGAGGTCGGAGATCTTCGCCAGCTCGCCGGCGAAGCTGACGATCGTGTCATTGTCCTCAGCGCCGATGGTGTAGTCGGCACGATTCACGGGGCTCGTGACCCCGGCCTCGGCGAGGCGGTCGAAGGCCGGCAGCGCCTCGCGGGCCAGCGGGGCGTTGGCGCGCAGAGCTGCCTGGTAGCGGCCTTCGGTCATCTGGGAGGCGAACTTCGCTAAGAACACCGTCAGCGCTGGGGTGATGCGGGAGAAGGTGAGCGGGGCATGCGGCTTCGTCACCGCGTCGATGCCGTGCTTCCAGCCGCCGGGCACGGCCAGCGGTGTCGCGAGCCCCGGACACACCCAGCCGGCATTGCCCCAGCTGGCTCCGACAGCAGTGTGGCTGCGTTCGAGGACGGTGACCTCGGCTCCGCGCTGGGCGAGCTGGTAGGCCGTGGCCAGTCCGATGATTCCTGCTCCGACGATCAGCACCCGTGTCATGGGGCCAGTCTGTCATGTGTGCGGCGGCCGAGGCAGGGCGTGTTGATGTGAGAGACGGGGCTCAGGCCAGCGCGCGGCGAGCGCCTACTCGGGGGCGAGAAGACGGACGAGCAGCGGAAGCGCCGATGAGGACACCGGCCCGATTCTGCCGGAGCTCAAGTCCGGGTCTGCTGCACGTGCCGTCTCGCAGGCACTGTCGACGTTTTCGAAAGGGAAGCTGGTCGCCAGGGCCTTCTTCTGCACCAATCCATGCTTAGCCATGAGCTCATCGAGCTGCTTGGCAGAGAGCTTGGGGCGCTTGTTCTCGACGTGCCAGTAGAGCCAGATCTCAAACTTCACATTCGACACCAGAATCATGATGCCTTCATCGTCTGCCAGCTTGATTCCCTACGGAAGGCTCGCGTGCTCATCCACGTCGACAAGGCAGACGCTGGAGTCGAAACCCTTTTGCTTCGCCGCTTCCTTCTCGCGGATCTCAATGCACTTCTGCACCACCCGCAGCGGATCTTTGCCGACGCCGACGGTTCGCACTGACGCCGTCACGTTCCTGCTGCGCAGATGGCTGTTGAGGCGTTCCACGTACTGCGGCTCTGTCGCTCTGCCCTCCGTGACGACGAGGATCCTCCGCGCTTCCTGCCGTCGGGGTCGGCGCGACTTCGTACGCTTGTGGTGGCGAGCCACGTCAGGACTCTCCAGCTGTCACGAGGGCCGCGAAGGAACTGGGAGACAGACGCGGGATGCCGCCGTATCTGCCGGTGAGGTAGCGGCGCGCGACATTCGCATCTGGGTGCTTGGGGAAGTCCGCCAGGCACGTCAGCTCAGTCACGCCCTCATCCGTCTTATCCGTCAGCCACACCTGCTCAGGTTCGAGGCTCAGATCGCTGAGCGAGGAGAGAATGTACGACTCGTGGCTGGTGAAGATGAGCTGGGCATGGTGGACATTGACCTCAGGGTCGGCGAAGACACCCAGCATCACCTCGAGGAGATGCGGGTGGAGGCTGGCGTCGATCTCGTCGACCACCAGCAGCCCACCGCGGCGCAGGACCTCCAGCGCAGGCACAGCGATCGCCAACCAGGCTATGGTTCCGTCGCTCTCATCGTGGATGGTGAAGCGCGGACTCTCGGGCTCAGCTCCGCGGTGACTGAACACGAGCCGCCGCACGACCTGCGCCAGGTTCTCCTCGTCAAGATCCAGCTCTCCGTCTTCGACTGCTTCCTCAGTTTCATCGCCGCGGATGTCTGACATGAAGCGCATCACGGCCCTGCGGACGTGCTCAGGAAGATCCGCCTCCTCGATCTCGACGTTGGTGACACCGATATCGGCTGCCTGCAGCAGCAGGAGCAGGTCTGCGAAGCTGATCGCGCCGTCAGCAAGCGCATCGGCGATGTCGATGAGCCGGGCTTCACGGTGGGAGTCCTTCACCGAGACCGCATCAAAGCTCGACACAAGGGCTTCGGCAATGCCATGCAGGGGAGATTCGGGAAGGAGCCGTGCGCGGCTGATGGCGAGTTCCCGCGGGGTGACGGCCACCTGGCCTCGCGACCCGGCGCCAGCTGCCAGCGCGCGTCCTTCGCGTCGGCGATCCAGGAGTGTGCGCCAGCGGGTTCGCGGCACATCCCGCAGCCACTCAGCGCGAATGCCGTCGGCATCGACTTCGAAACCGTAGACGTGGCGACGGCCGTCATAGACGAAGTGCATCTCATACAGACTGGACGCGGCCCGCGAATGAGAATCAAGCCGGAAGGGCTTGCGACGCATATGCTTCGACGCCTGCCAGGTCGTCGCTGATTCAGCAATGGCACTGAAGAAATAGATGACGGCGTCGAGGAGCGCGGACTTTCCGGTTGCGTTTCCGCCGAAGACACCGGCCATCGTGTAGGTCGCATCTTCCCAGCTGCCGCTTTTCGGCGAGAGGGTTCTGAGCGCAGGCTTCGTGAAGTCGAGAGTGACCTCGTCACGGATGCTGCCGTGATTGCGTACGGTGAAGCTGAGGAAGAGCATATCTGGACAGTAGCACACCCAGATATGCAGATTCTACGTTTTTCGTGAAATCTGGACCTCTCAGGCCAGCGCGCGGCGCAGATCGACGGCGAGGTCGTGGACCTGTTCGGTGACGGCGGCGCTGGCGCCGTATTCGGGTGCGCAGTCGAGCAGCAGGACGACGAGCTGATCGGCGAGCACCCGGTCCCCCAGATCGGGCACGGCGGACACAGCACCGGCACGGCGCCCGCGGAGGCTGAGGTCGGCCAGCTGCGCAAGCGCGGCACGGATGTGCTGGCGGCGGGTGCGGCCGTCGGCACTCAGAGCATCAAGGGAGTGTTCGCGGTGCGGTGAGGCGGCCAGGGATGTGATGCGGATGCGAAGGCGGCGGACCTCCTCGTGGAGGTCCGCCGCTGCGTGGGTATTCATCTCAGGGGAAGCCCCTTAGGTCAGTTCTGCCTGAAGTACGACAGCAGGCGCAGGATCTCAACGTAGAGCCAGATGAGGGTCACCATGAGCGAGAACGCGCAGGTCCAGGAGTACTTCTCCGGGATGCGGTGCTTGACGCCCTCTTCGATCATCTGGAAGTCAGCCACGAGGGTGAGCGAAGCGAGAATGACAGCGACGATGCCGATGACGACGCCGAGCGGCATCGTCATGCCCATGATGGTGATCTCGACGTTGCGGGCGTTCATCGCACCACCGGTGAACATTGCGAAAGCGAAATTCACGAGCGCGAAGATCGCATACCCGCCAACGGCGAGCATGAGGAACTTCGTCATCTTGCCGCTCATGCGCACAATGCGGAAGCGGAAGAGAGCGAACATCAGGCCGAAGACGCACAGCGTGGCGAGCACAGCCTGAACGACGATGCCCTCGTAGGCGGCGTTGAACATACCGGAGATGCCGCCAAGGAACACGCCCTCGACACCGGCATAGAGGAGGATGAGTCCCTTGTTCGGCTCGCGTTTGATGGCGTTGACGAGGCCGAGGACGAGACCTAGCAGCATCGCCGGCAGGGCGAGGACGGGCATGAACCAGCCGAGCACCGCACCGGCGAGCAGCACGGCGAAGCAGATGCCGGTCTTGATGAGGACGTCGTCATAGGTCATGACACGCTCATCGACCGGGCGCTGCGGCTCGGCCGAGGGCTGCATGTACATCGAGTTGAGCTCTTCGGCGCTTGGGGTGGCCGGCTGGTGGCCAGCCTTGATTCCCTGTTCAAGGCCGCGTCGAACGAGCGGGTTGGACATCCGTGTTACCTCCGGGTATCGCTGGTTTGTCGTCACGGTCCGCGACTGTCTGCCAGTCTACCGAAGGAAGCTGTACGGCCGCTGTGGCCGAGTGTGCTCTGGCCAGCCGTTATGCACCCGTTACCGACGCCTCGGCAACGGGTGCACCCCGGCCCGGGTACCGACTGCCTCGCAGACCGGGCGCTGGGTCACATCTGGTAGTGCGTCTGCGCGCCGGGACCCATCGGGATGCCGGTGGCCCACCAGAGGAAGAACAGGATGCCCCACACGATGAACATCGCAAAGGACAGCGGGATCGTCAGCGACAGCAGCGTGCCGATGCCGGCGTCCTTCTTATAGCGCTGGATGAACCCGAGGATCATGACGAAGTACGGGCTCATCGGCGAGATGATGTTCGTCGTCGAATCGCCGATGCGGTAGACGGCCTGGGTGATCTCCGGGGCGATGCCCAGCAGCATGAACATCGGGATAAGCACCGGGGCCATGAGCGTCCACAGGCCTGAACCGGAGGTGATGAACATCGCGCCGAGCGCGGTGAGCAGGTAGCCGCCGATGAGGATGAGGAAGGTGGTTGCGCCGATGTTCTGGAAGAACTCGGCACCGCGGATCGCGAGGATGACACCCAGGTTCGACATCGCGAACAGCGCCAGGAACTGGGAGGCGGCGAAGAACAGCACAAGGACCTGCACAAAAGGGGCCACACCCTTGACCATCATCTCCGGGACATCGTTGGGGTGCTTGATGCTGCCGGTGACGACGCCGTAGACGATGCCGAGGACGAAGAAGCCCATGCCGATGATCGGGGCGATGCCGGCCATCAGCCCGGATTCCATCGTGAAGCCGCCGTCGGCATCGCGCAGGAAGGAGTTCTCAGGCCACGCGATCGCGACACAGGCGGCCACACCGATGATCGCGACGACGAGGGTGATGAGTATGCCGCGCTTCTCCAACGCGGTAACCGGTGCGGAGAGGTCCTGGTCCTGGACGTCGCGGCCGGCGGTGCCGTCGTCGCTGCCGGCCGTTGCCGAGGCGGCGGTCGCGGCGGCGCCGGAGCCGTTGCCTCCGCTGGTGGTGCTGGTGCCGTTCACTTCGGTGAGCTCCATCTGCTCACCGCGCTTGTTGAGCAGCAATTCGGTCACCAGCGTGATCGCCAGCGCCACGGCGAACATGGAGACGAAGTTGAAGTACAGGTTCGCCACCGGGGTGACGGTGTAGTTTTCGTCGATGATGTGGGAGGCAGAGGTCGAGATGCCGCCGAGGATCGCATCGAGACTGTTGACGAACGGGGCGGCGGAGTAGCCACCGGAGACTGCGGCGTAGGCGACCGCGCAGCCGATGACCGGGTTGCGGCCGACGGCCTTGAACGCCAGCCCGCCGAGCGGGATGACGATCATGTAGGAGGCGTCGGAGGCGATCGAGGCGGCCGCACCGACGAGAGCGACGACCGGGGTGACCAGCCGCGGGGAGACGTTCGACAGGGCCGCGCGCATCATGGTGGGAAACAGACCCGACTGCTCAGCGACCGCCACACCGAAGAGCACGACGAGCACGAGTCCCAGCGCAGGGAAGGTGACGTAGCTTTCGGTGATGCCGGAGACGATCTCGCGCAGGCTCTCGGTCGAGAGCAGGTTGACGACGGCGACTTCCTCGTCATCTGCCGGATTGACGGCGGAGACGCCGGCGCTGGCAAGCCACCAGGACAGCAGCATGACGATGGCGGCAAGACTGAGGAACAGCCAGAAGGGGTGCGGGAGCTTGTTGCCGGCCTTCTCGATGAGGACCAGCGACTTCATCAGCCAGCTGAGGTCCTCATCGGACTTCTGCTTTCCCGGATGTGCTGCTGCAGTGGACATAGCGGGGATCTTTCACTCGGAGACAACGACGGTTCGACGCGCGGCTTGTAGCCTACTACAGCACAGGAATGACAGCCATGGGATGCATTCGCAGACGATGCCCTCCCCACTGCCGGGTCCGCACTCCAGCCGACGGGTCTCCGGATGCCACGACGGGCCCTGCCGTCGAGCAGGGCCCGTTGATGGCGGTCAGCGGCGCGTCGCGCGACCGCTCCAGCGTTCGATGCGCCCGGTTCAGCGCTCGATGCGCCCGGCGATGAAGTCCTCGACGGCCTGGCGGGCCAGTTCGTCGTTCTGCTGCTCGGGTGGGGACTTCATGAAGAAGGACGAGGCGGAGATGAGCGCACCGCCGACACCGCGGTCGAGGCCGATCTTGGCGGCCCGGATCGCGTCGATGATGACGCCTGCGGAGTTCGGGGAGTCCCACACCTCCAGCTTGTACTCCAGCGACACGGGTGCGTCGCCGAAGTTGCGACCTTCGAGGCGGACGTAGGCCCACTTGCGGTCATCGAGCCACTGCACGTAGTCGCTGGGGCCGATGTGGACATCCTTGTCGGTCAGCTCGGCAGACGTATTCGAGGTCACCGCCTGGGTCTTGGAGATCTTCTTCGATTCCAGCCGGTCGCGTTCGAGCATGTTCTTGAAGTCCATGTTGCCGCCGACGTTGAGCTGATAGGTGCGGTCGAGGACGACGCCGCGGTCTTCGAACAGGCGGGCCATGACGCGGTGGGTGATCGTCGCGCCGATCTGGCTCTTGATGTCGTCACCGACGATCGGCACCCCGGCCGCACGGAACTTGTCGTCCCATTCCTTGGTGCCGGCGATGAACACCGGCAGGGCGTTGACGAAGGCGACGCCGGCATCGATCGAGGCCTGGGCGTAGTACTCGGTGGCCTCCTGGGAGCCGACCGGCAGGTAGCACACGAGCACATCGGCCTGAGCATCGCGCAGCGCCTGGGCGACGTCGACGGGTTCGGCGGCGGATTCGGTGATCGTTTCGCGGTAGTAGCGGCCGAGACCGTCGAGCGTCGGGCCGCGCTGCACCTTCACACCGGTGTTCTCGACGTCGCAGATCTTGATGGTGTTGTTCTGTCCGGCGCGCATCGCCTCGGCGATGTCGAGGCCGACCTTGGCCTCGTCGACGTCGAAGGCGGCGACGAACTCGAGGTCGCTGACATGGTAGTCACCGAAGTTCACGTGCATGAGACCGGGGATGGTGTCCTCGGGGGAAGCGTCCGCGTAGTACGTGACGCCTTCGACGAGGGACGTTGCGCAGTTGCCCAGTCCGGCGATTGCGACGCGAATCGGTTGAGTTGTCACTGTTGTCGACCTTTCCTGATGATCGCCTTCGTATTGTGAAGAGGTATGCCTGCCCAGCGGGTTCATGATGTGACAGCCCTTGTGAAGGCACAGATGACCATCTTAGTCCTCTCCTGGACCGGTTCAAAGCTGCATGATCTTCTATTCCTGAGAGACGAGATCGTCACATGTTCACCAGCGTGTGCGACGTGCCGGCGCCGAGGTCGTGGTTCAGGAGACGACGAGGGGTTCGAGGACGAGTTCGGGGTGCTGTCGTTCGACACCCTGGAGCCGCCATCGGTCGGAGAACAGTGCCAGCAGTTCGCCGTCGGAGCGCGAGAGCACCTCGACGGAGCGCTCCCGGGCCAGGGTCGGCACACATTCCGCAGTCGTGCGGCGGGCGATCGTGTAGGGCAGCGGCTCGAGCCGGCAGGGGGCGTTGAACTCCTGGACCATGCGGTCTTCGGCGACCTCGAACTGCATCGGGCCGACCGCGCCGAGCACGGGCGCTTGGTCGCCGCGCAGGTCGGAGCGCAGCACTTGGACGACGCCTTCGTGGTCAAGCTGTTCGATGCCGCGGCGGAACTGTTTGTACTTCGAAGAGTCCTTGGCGCGGATGACCATGAAGTGCTCTGGCGAGAAGGTCGGGATGCCGGGGAACTCGACAGGCTGATCCAGGTACAGCGAGTCGCCGACCCGCAAGGCGGAGGCGTTGACGAGGCCGACGACGTCACCGGGGAAGGCTTCGTCGATGACGGCACGGTCGCGGCCGAAGACCTGCTGGGCGTACTTTGTGGCGAACGGCTTGCCGGTCGAGGCATGGGTGACGACCATGCCGCGTTCGAACACGCCGGAGCACACGCGGATATAGGCCAGCCGGTCGCGGTGGTTGGCGTCCATGCCGGCCTGCACCTTGAACACAAAGCCGGAGAACGGCGCGTCGACCGGCCGGTCCGTCCCATCCTTGTCCGCCCGCGCCTCGGCAGCGGGAGCGAGGTCGACGAGGGTGTCGAGGATCTTGTGCACACCGAAGTTGAGCACCGCGGCAGCGAACATCACCGGTGTCGACTTCGCTGCGAGGAAGGAGGCCTGGTCGTGGTTCTGTTCCTCCATCTCCAGCAGCTCAGACTCATCGACGGCGGTGGTGAAGGCTTCGCCTTCGAGGGCTGCGGCGGCCTCGGCGTCCATTGTCTCCTCACCGGCGATCGAGGCACCGCCGTCGGAGCGGGTGTACTTCGTGTAGGTGCCGTCCTCCCGGTTGAGCACGCCGCGGAAGTCACCGGAGACGCCGACCGGCCAGGTCAGCGGGGTCGGCAGCATGCCGGTGCGTTCGCGGATCTCGTCCATCAGCTCAAGCGGTTCGAGACCGGGCCGGTCCCACTTGTTGATGACGGTGATGATCGGGATGTTGCGGTGCGCACAGACTTCGAAGAGCTTCATCGTCTGTGTCTCCAGGCCCTTGGCGGCGTCGACGAGCATGATCGTGCAGTCGACCGAGGAGAGCACCCGGTAGGTGTCTTCGGAGAAGTCGGCGTGGCCGGGGGTGTCGATGAGGTTGAGGACGGCGTCGCGGTACTCGAACTGCAGGGCGGCTGAGGAGATCGAGATGCCGCGCTCCTGCTCCATCTTCTGCCAGTCCGACACGGTCGCCCGGCGGCCGGCCTTGCCGTGGGTGGCGCCGGCCTGCCCGATGACCCGGGCGTGCAGGGCCAGCGCCTCAGTCAGGGTCGACTTACCGGCGTCAGGGTGGGAGATGACCGCGAAGGTGCGCCTGCGGGCGGCCTGTTCGCGGATGGTCTTCGAGCTGTAGTCACCGGTGGAAGTCACCCAAGAGAGTCTAGTACCTTGAGGGTGGCGCCGATACCGTGGGGATGATGCCGGCACGTCGGTCGGCGCTCACTCCTTGTCTCTCCCAATGACCTGTTTCTCTCCCGATGACGCTGAGGACTCCATGAACCAGCACTCCGAGTACTCGCAGGTCGCCCGCGACCCCGAGCGTCGGGACAGACTCATCAAAGCACTCCCGCTTCTCATCGCTGCAATCGTCTCATTTCCGCTCGTGTGGCTGTCACTGCGGTTCTCGCTCATGGTCGGCCAGATCGCCTACTACGTCATCCTCATGGGCACCTCGGCGCTGAACATCCTGGGCCTGGGCATCATGACGCTGCTGGGCGCAGCCGGTCTCATCGGCGCGATCGTGTGCCTGTGGCGCGGGTTCAAACACCGCACCTGGAAGTGGCGGATCGGCTGGGCGCTCGGGGCGATCGCCTGTGCTGGTGCGCTGCCGCTGAGCTGGGTGCTGCTCGGCTACACCTCCGGCCCGCCCCTCTGATCTCGCGTGTCTGATTCCGCCGGTCTGATCCTGCCTGATGCGATCGGACCCCGTCCAGACCTACAGCGCCGCGAGCGCCTTGTGGATCCGGGTGTCGCTGACTGGGTGGGCGGTCGGCAGGTGCTGGGCGAAGTAGGAGATGCGCAGCTCCTCAACTGACCACAGCACCGCAGCCCAGTCAGCGGGCACGCCGGCCGCCTGGACCGGAACCGGCAGATCCGCCAGGTTCGGGAACGCCTTGGTCAGCGCCTGTTCGACCTTGCCCGCCACCACGCTGATGCGGTCCATGAGCTGCCGGTCACGGGCGGGACTCTCCTGCATCTTCGCCACCCGGTGTTCGGCTGCCTGCAGGTACACCGGGAAGCGGGCGAGTGCTGCCGCGTCGGTGATCTCGAAGACATCGGCGGTCATGAGGTCGATGAGCCAACTGCGCACATCGGCCAGCTGTTGGACAAGCGTGAGCGAGGAGGCCGCACTGATCGCCTTGTCGACAGCGGTCGCACGGGTGAGGATGTCGACGACGAGGCCGACAGCTCGGGTTGCCTCGGTGATAAACCCGGCATCGACCCGCCGGAACACGGTGTCGAACTCCTCGCGGGTGCGCACGGTCGTATCGGAGCCGAGCAGCCGGTCGGCGGCGATCCGGGCGCACGAGCCGAGCAGGTCGGGCCGTGCCTGTGGAGTCGCTGCCCCGAATCCGGTCTTCGCATGCCCGGCGAGCACGAGCTTTTCGTTCGTCGACAGGTGCTCGGCGATGTAGTCGATGCGCGATTTCAAGGCGATGACGAGCAGCCGGATGAGCCCGGCCCGGGTGCGGCGGGCGGCCTCTTCAGCGGTTGAGAACGCGGTGATGGCAACGGCGTCGCGATCATCGCGCAGGCCGGGGTGGACCTCGGTCTCCTTTCCGGTGGGCACTGGCCGGGTGTCGAGGGTGAAATCCCAGGTGCGGATCCCGGTTCGCTCTGTGAAAGTCGTCTTCTGTGCAGCCTTCTCGGCCGGTTTCGGTGCCGCGGCCGAGGCGGTGAGCTGGCGGGGATCGCGGGTCGGCTGGCTCGTCTTCCCCCCGTGACGGGTGGTGAACTCCATGACGAGGTGGGCCGGCAGCCGGCCGGTATCGAAATCACTGGCATTGACGGTGATCGGGACGAGGTCGGTGAGCTCTCCCCCGCCGGCGCGGGCGGTGAGTTCGGCGGCGAGCACCTCAGGCAGCCGGCCGGCGTAGGGTTCGAGCACGTTAAGAATGTCGGTGGCGACATCGGGGGCGGGCACGAAGTAGCGGCGCTTGGCCTTCGGCAGGGAGCGGATGAGCGCGGTGACGAGCTCATGCCGCAGGCCCGGCACCTGCCAGGTGAACACGTCGGTGTCGACGTCGGCGAGCGCAGCGGCGGGAAGTTCGACGGTCACGCCGTCGGTCGCCTGACCAGGAGCGTAGGCGTAGTGCAGCTTCGCCTCCGAACCGTCCGGCAGCGCCCAGGTGAGCGGGAAGTCGCTGGCGGCCCTGGCGGACATATCGGCCGAATCGTCGGCGAGCAGCGCCTCGGGGTCGATGTCGAGGAACTCGGGTTCGCTGCGGCGCTTCTTCTTCCACCAGGAGTTGAAGTGAGCTCCGGAGATGATGGTGGTTGGCAGCCGGTTGTCGTAGAAGTCGAAGAGCACATCGTCTTCGGCCAGCAGGCGGTGGTCGCGCATCCGGGAGGCGAGTCGCTCGGCCTCGTCGATGGCCTGGGCGTTGCGGCCCAGGAACGGGTGGCGGTCATTCCACTCCCCGTCGATGAGGGCGCGCCGGATGAACATGTCGCGGGCGGCTTCCGGGTCGATGCGCCCGTAGCCGATGCGCTGATCGGAGATGAGGGTGACGCCGTAGAGCGAGATCCGCTCATAGGCCATCGCCTGCCCGCCCTTCTTCGACCAGTGCGGTTCGGAGTGCTGGCGGGTGACGAGCTCGCCTGCGGCCTCGACGATCCACTCCGGTTCGACAGCGGCGACCGTCCGGGCCCACAGCCGGGAGGTTTCAACCAGTTCGGCGGCGACGACGACCTCGGGCGCGGACTTGAACAGCCCGGAACCGGGGAAGATCTGGAACTTCGTGCCGCGTGCGCCCTGGTAGTCGTAGCCGCGGCGCTTGGGCCGGCGCTCACCGGGCCGGGGCTTGGGTTCCGGTGCCCGGGCCCCGATCATCGACAGCAGGCCGGTCAGCAGCGCCCGGTGGATGGCCACGGCATGCGGATCCATCCCCTCCGGGGCACTCGGCGCGCCCTTCCTGCCGTCGCGGCCGCCGCCTCGGGACCGGCCGCCAGCACGCGTGTTGGTGTCATCGCCACTGCCGGGCCGCCAGCGGGAGCGGTCGATCTTGACGCCCACACCCCCGAGGAGGTGGCGCAGCTGGGTGACGAGGTCCTGCCATTCGCGCACGCGCACGAAGTTGATGAACTCGGCCTTGCACAGTTTGCGGAACTTCGATGACGACAGGGCGGCGGCGTTGTCGGCCAGGTGGTTCCACAGGTTGAGCAGGGTGAGGAAGTCGCTGTGCGGGTCGGTGAAGCGGGCGTGGAGCTCATCGGCTTGGGCGCGCACCTCAGCCGGGCGTTCGCGCGGGTCCTGGATGGACAGGCCCGCGACGATGACGGCGACTTCGCCGCCGCACCCGGCCTCGGCGCCGGCGAGCACCATGCGGGCAAGCCTCGGGTCGATCGGCAGTTTGGCGAGCAGCCGGCCGATCTTCGTCAGCCGGATCCGCCCGGTCTCATCGGTGCGCGTCGCCCCGAGTTCGCCGAGCAGCACGCGGCCGTCGCGCACGGCCTTCGACTCGGGTGGGGTGAGGAAGGGGAATGAGGTGATATCGGCTTCGGTGTACGCGAAGCCCAGCGAGATCATCTGCAGGATGACGCTGGCGAGGTTGGTGCGCAGGATCTCCGGGTCGGTGAACTCGGGGCGGGCCTCGAAATCGTCTTCGGAGTACAGGCGGATGCAGATGCCGTCGCTCGTGCGCCCGCAGCGGCCCATGCGCTGGTTGGCTGAGGCCTGGGAGACGCGTTCGATCGGCAGCCGCTGGACCTTCGTGCGGTTGGAATACCGCGAGATGCGGGCAGTGCCGGCGTCGATGACGTATTTGATGCCGGGCACCGTCAGCGAGGTCTCGGCGACATTGGTGGCCAGCACGATCCGCGGCCGGTCATGGGGTGCGAACACCCGCTGCTGTTCGGCAGACGACAGCCGGGCGAACAGCGGGATGACCTCCCACTGAGCGAACCTCGGACCCTTCTTCTGCAGGTGGGCGCCGAGTGCGTCTGCGGTGTCGCGGATCTCGCGTTCGCCGGAGAGGAAGACGAGGATGTCGCCGGGGGCTTCGCGGGCGAGTTCGTCGACGGCGGTGAGGATCCCCTCCGTCTGGTCGGCAGCACCTGCTTCGTAGTCGCCGTCGGCGCCGGGCCCGTCGGGATCGTCGTCGCTGGCGGTGTCATCGGCCAGCGGCCGGTAGCGGACCTCGACGGGGTAGGTGCGTCCGGAGACGCTGATGATCGGTGCCGGGCCGTCCGGCGAGGCGAAGTGCTCGGCGAAGGATTCCGGGTCGATCGTCGCCGAGGTGATGATGACCTTGAGATCCGGGCGGGTCGGCAGCAGCCGGGCGAGCGAGCCGAGCAGGAAGTCGATGTTGAGGCTGCGTTCGTGGGCCTCGTCGATGATGATGACTTCGTAGTCGCGCAGTTGCCGATCGTGCTGGAGTTCGGCGAGCAGGATGCCATCGGTCATGACTTTGACGCGGGTGGCGTCGGCGACCTGGGAGGTGAACCGGACCTGGTAGCCGATGCCGGTGCCGAGTTCCTGGTCGAGTTCGTCGGCCAGGCGGGAGGCGACTGCGCGAGCGGCGATGCGGCGGGGCTGGGTGTGGCCGATGAGCCCGGTGATGCCGTACCCGAGTTCGAGGCAGATCTTCGGTATCTGGGTGGTCTTTCCCGAGCCGGTCTCACCGGCGATGATGACAACCTGATTCTCACGGATCGCCTCGGCGATCTCGTCGCGGTGTTCGCTGACGGGCAGTTCGGCCGGATAGGTGATGGCGATGTCGAGACCGGCGCGGGCAGCCTGGCGGGCAGCAGCGCGTTCGGCGTGCTGTCGTTTGGAGGGGCGATGCGGGCGGTCGCTGCGCGAGCGCGCGCCGCGGCGCCGGCGGCCGGGCCGGGAATCAGACATAACCCCACCAGGTTAACCCGTCCGCTTCGCGACACCGGCGGCCCACCAGCTCAGCCTCAGGTCTAAAGTGGGCACCGCCGGGATTCCCGGTCACCGCTGCGAAGACGTAAAGGAGATGGCCGCACCGTGCTCGATGTGCTCGAAGGCTTCGGCGTCATCGCCGTTGTCATCTTCGCCGGCCTCATGCTCGGCCGTTCTGGGGTGCTCGGCCCGACCGGCCAGCAGGTGCTCGCCCGTGTCGTCTTCTACGTCGCCACCCCCGCGCTGCTCTATGTCACGATCTCCTCGACGGACATCGATGCGATCTTCTCGCCTGCCCTGCTGGCCACCGGCGGCTCGGCGGTGCTCGTGTTCACCGGGATCTTCGCCTTCACGCTGTGGTCCCGGCGGCGCAGCTTGGGTGAGGCGACGATCAGCGCCATGGCCTCGGGCTATGTCAACATCGGCAATCTCGGCATCCCGATCGCCACCTATGTGCTGAAGGACCTGAGCTTCGTCGCCCCGGTGCTGCTCTTCCAGCTCATCCTGCTCAGCCCCATCATCATGGTGCTGCTCGACTCCACCCGGGCACAGGCCGACAGTCAGTGGTGGCGTCCGCTGCTCATGGTGCTGCGCAACCCGATCGTCATCGGCGCTGCCCTCGGCGTGGCCGGCTCGCTGACCGGGTGGCGGCTGCCCGAGGTGGTGCACGAGCCGGTGAGCATGCTCGCGGCGATGTCGGTGCCGGGCATGCTGCTGGCCTTCGGCATCTCACTCAAGGACGGCTGGAAGCTCCCGCCGGCCGGTTCGCGCCGCCAGCTTGTCCTCATCACGGTCACCAAACTCGTCATCCAGCCGCTGATCGCCTGGCTCATCGGCGGGGTGCTGCTCGGCTATGACGGTCTCATGCTCATGGGCATCGTCGTGACCTCGACCCTGCCGACGGCGCAGAACGTCTACATCTACGCCATGGAGTACAAGGCCTCGGCTCAGCTGGCCCGTGACGCCGTGTTCATCACCACGATCCTCTCGGTTCCTGCCGTGGTGGTTGCAGCGCTGCTGTTCGGAGTCTGAGCCCGGCTCCCGGATCTGAGACCCGAGGCCGGGAGCTGAATCCCAGGGCCAGGAGCTGAGCCCCATGGCTGGCCGTGGGCCGGCAGACTTCGCGAGCCCGGCCTGACTTGCCGGTTTGTGCGTGTCGCTCCACTGGCGCAGCGGTCATCCGGCGAACAATGGGAGAGTGGCTATTGACGACTCGACAAACACCGACGACCTGCTCTCGCGGCGGATGAGCTCCGGCAGCGAGCCGGACTCATCGGCCGAGTTGAGCGACGGTGCCTCCGGCTCCCGCCGCCACGACCGCGAGGCGCACATCGGCGAGCACGTCGCAGATGAGCAGACCTTCTCGATTGATGCGTCCGCCACTGATGAGTCGTCCGGTTCGCCGCTGAGTGAGGAGACTGCCGAGTTCGACCCGATCGCCGACCGCAACCGGGAGCTGCGCGACCGCGCCTTCGCCCAGAGCACCCCCGACCCTCACGCCACCGCCGAACACCGCCCCATCGACGCCGGCACCAGCACAGCCACCGGCACCGGCGCTGCCGCCGGTGCCACCACCTCGGGCGCGGCCGTGGCCCCTTCCCACCAGATCCGCACCCGCGGCCACCACGACGCCCATGACGATCTCGACGAGCCGGCCAGAACGCGCGTGAACGCCCTCGACATCATCGGCGGAATCTGGATTGCGCTGGCCACCCCCTTCGTGCTCGCGGGCCTGGCCGTCAGACTCATCGCCTCGGGCCTGTTTCTGAAATTCGCATACTTCTGGCGGCCCGGCTTCCCGGCCGATGCCTACGGCTTCACCAACGACGACCGGCTGCACTACGGCTCCTACGTCGTCGACTATCTCAACAACTTCGACTCCAGCCGCTACCTCTCCGATGTCGTGCTGCCCAACGGGGTGCCGCTCTTCCAACCCGAAGAGATCGCGCATATGGAAGACGTCAAGGACCTCGTGTCCCTGCTCTACCTGATCGCCGTCATCGGCGCGATCGGCATGCTGCTCTTCGGCCTGTACATGTCACGGGCCAACGGGCCGGGCCTGCGCCACGCGCTGCGCTTCGGCGCACTGCTGACGATCATCGCCTTCCTCGCCCTCGGGGCGCTGGCGATGCTGGGCTGGGACCGGTTCTTCACCCAGTTCCACGCGATGTTCTTCGACGCCGGCACCTGGGAGTTCTACGTCGACGACGCCCTCATCCGCCTCTTCCCCGGCCAGTTCTGGGTTGACGCCGGCATCGCCGCAGCAGCGATCGTGCTGCTCATCTCCGCGCTCATCCTCGCACTGTCGTTCATCGGCTGCCGGCGTGCTGAGCGCAAGGAGCGCTCCCACGAACGCCGCAGGAACAAGGCTGAGAAGAAGGCCGAGCGCCGCAGCGACCGCGGCGAGCTGCCCGACCCGGCCACCCAGGCGAGCGGCCCACGCGAGGCGGGTACCGCCTCGGCGCCGGAGGAGACCACCCGCCCGGTCACGGTCCGCCCGTAGCAGCCGGAGGACCCGGCCGGCACGACGCGCAGCTGACGCGTCCCCACAGATCCTTCCCCCATCGACCCGAGTGGCTGTTTCCCCTGCCACTCGGGTCGAACTCTTATAAGTCGAGGCGTTCGCGACGCGGGCGCAGCACGCCGGCCGGTTCATCGGCCAGCTCGCCTGCGTGGGCGCCGTGGTGGCGTTCGTGCAGCTCGGCGGTCTGTTCGCTCAAGTGCCGGGCCTCGGCCTCCTCGTCTTCGGAGACGACGTCGACGATCCACGAGGCCAGGGTTGCGGTCACCGAGCCGATGAGGGCGATGCCGCAGATCATGAGCCCGACGGCGATGAACCGGCCGAGTGCGGTGATCGGGAAGTGATCGCCGTAGCCGACCGTCGTGATCGTCACGACCGCCCACCACAGCGCATCGACGAAGCTTGTGATGTTCGCCCCCGGGTAGTTCTGCTCGGCGTCGAGGACGGCCAGTGCTGCGACGAAGACGAGCACGACTGAGGCGGTGCAGATGAAGAGGGTGACTTTGCCGCGCAGGCGGGCGCCGGCGGTGCGGTGGATGAACCCGATGAGGGTGATGAGGCGCAGCAGGTACAGCGGCCTGAGGAACGGGAAAATGACGAGGGCGAGTTCGTGCAGGTGCGTCCAGAACCACAGGAAGCGGCGCCGGACGAGGATGAAGCTGACGATGTAGTCGATGGCGAAGACGACCCACATGGCGAGCATGACGCGTTCGGGCCACATGATCTCCGAGGGCCGCAGGTTGCCGATCACGACGTAGGCGTAGGCGGCTAAGAAGATGACGGCGGCGATGGCCATAGGCCATTCGGTCAGCTGCTGCCACCGCTGGTAGCGACTCTGCGGTACCGCGGTGTCTCGTGTCTGTGTGGTCTGTCTCGCCTCGCTCATGCTGATGTCAGTGTCGCATATGCGCAGGTGCGAGGGGGGTGCGTGCCGTCTGCCGGCGGTCGTGTCGGCTACTGCTGGGCGCCGGACATGAGCCGCGGTTCGGCGGGTGCGGCGGTCTCCGAGGCCGCCGGTGCCGGCGCCGGGGCGGGGGTCGCCGGGGCGGGGGTCGCCGGGGCTTCAAGGGGCTGGGATTCGACGCGCACCGGGCGTGGTGCGAGACGGCTCATGAGGGCTGCGATGAGGAAGATGATGCCGAAGAGTGCTGCCATGATGCCGAGCAGGGTGGCGGTCATCGTCAGGTGGTCGGTGAGTCCGGCGGGCGTGCGCAGCTCCCCAGAGGTGAAGGCGAACATCCAGAGGACGGCGCAGGCGGGGGCGGCCACGAGAAGGAACCGGATGATGAGCTCTTTGAGCATCGTGCTTCTTTCGGCTTCGGCAGGTTCGCAGTTGTGCATGGGAGTCAGTGGGCCTGGTGCGGCGTTTCGCATGCCGCTTCAGTGACAAGGCTAGCTGAGTGAACTCTGCGAATCAGCCGGTGTTATCGTCTCGTGCCGCACATGACGGGATTGAGACATACCCTCAACGCCCCGCCGCTGGCAGGAGGACTGAGTGTGGCGTGCGCAACTTCTCCGCTCGGCCGACGTTACCGAATTGTGATGCTGCGCGGGGCCTTCTCGTTACGGATGGACTGTGTCGTGGCTCTCACGCCGGCGGATGTCCTCGGTTTCGAGCTGGAACGTCGTGTGCTCGATCGAGACCTCGAAGTCCTCAGCGATGCAGCGGCGCAGCCCGTCGAGGATCTCGATCGCGTGGCCGTCGCTGAAGCAGGAGTCGTCGAGCACGACATGGGCGCTGAGTGTCGGCAGCCCGGAGGCGACGGTCGAGGCGTGCAGGTCGTGGACGTCGATGACGTGATCGACGGCGAGCATGTGGCGGCGGACCTCATCGAGGTCGAGGCCTGCCGGGGTGAAGTCCATGAGGATCCGGACGGCATCGCGCAGCAGGATGACCGCGCGCGGGATGATGAGGGCGGCGATGAGGAAGGCGGCCAGCGTGTCGGCGCGGGTGTAGCCCGTGGTGAGGATGAGGATCGCCGAGACCATGACCGCCAGCGTGCCGAGGGCGTCGACGAGGACTTCGAGGAACGCGGCCCGCATGTTCAGGCTCGCCTTCCGCCCGGCTGCCAGGGCGAGCATCGCTGCGACATTGAGGACCAGGCTGAGTGCGGCGACGATGAGCAGCGGACCGGCGGCGACCTCGGGCGGGGCGGCCCAGCGGCGGATGCCGTCGATGATTGCGTAGATGCTCACACCGACCAGCAGCAGGCCCTGGGCGAGTGCCGCGAGGCTCTCAAGCCGCCGGTAACCCCAGGTGCGCTCATTCGACGGCGGGCGGGCGATGAGGGTGACGGCGACGACGGCGATGAGCAGACCGGAGGAGTCGACGAAGGAGTGGACGAGGTCGACGAGCAGGGCAAGGCTGCCCGACAGCCAGGCGCCGATGAGCTGGACGACGACGATGGAGGCGACGAAGCTGAAGGCGATGAGCAGTCGGCGGCGCATGCCCGGAGCGTGTGAGGCTTCGGCGGCGCTGGGTGCGTGGCTGTGGTTGTGGTGTGCTCCCATGGTCTCCTCCTCCCTTGGTGCTGTGGCTGGCGCTCGGTTCAGCCGGCGGCCGGCTGGTGCGGTTCGGTTGCGTGCAGGTGCTGACAGAGCACCGCGTGGGCGCCGGTCGCAGTCAGTACGCGTTCGGCTGCGGTGATGAGCCCGCGCAGCAGCTCGGGTTCGGCCAGTGCGTACCAGGTGGCGCGGCCTTCGGGCCGGGCGGTGAGCAGCCGGCATTCGTGCAGGAAGGCGATGTGCTTGCTCACCGTCGACTGCGCCAGGCCCATGTGCGCCACCAGGTCGCGCACCCGGTGCGGGCCGGAGGCCAGGTGCTGGACGATCGCCAGGCGGGTCGGTTCGGCCAGCGCCTGGAATAGATGGGCGTACGCGGTCGTGGCCGCTTCGTCGATTGATATCACGTCAGCTTTCATCGCCATAGAACGATGGTATCACTCAAAGGTGATGCCGCTTTCGTCCGGGCGCCGCTTTGCCTGGGACGGCTTCTGTGTCGTTCATCCTGATTCGCCCCGGGTCTGGTGGAGGCTCTGATCCCACGGGCGGATGAGGAGCATGGCAGCACCGAGGAAGTACAGCGTTGAGCTCCAGGCGCGGGCCACGCGGATGGCCTCGGGCGCCAGGAAGGGCTGACCGCAGCGGGCCAGCCCGAACCCTTCCCCGAGGACTTCTTCGACCCCGACAGCGATTGGAGGCCCAACAGCCACGACACCCAGCCCACCGACGGCGCGCAGCCCTTCTAACCCCACACCGAAGGATGGTCCGTTGCACCACGTCCGGGGACTTGACCCCATGGTCCCGCTGGAGGCTCGTCTTCTGAACATCCCCGGCGTGGTTCAGCGTTCAGGATTCGAACCGGGCGTGGTCGGTCCGTTCACGTTGAAAGATCATATAATTCACCCCAGCTGGCGCAGGGCCGCAACCGTTGACCACCGTCAGCTAGGCCTGAGCCTCGCCGAGGCGCGCTTCGGGCCTGAGCTCGGCGCGGAGACCGCCGCCGGTCGCAGCCCGGGCGAGGGCGCGACCCAGCGATGGTGCCTGCTTGAATAGATTGTGACCGGCCACGAAGAAGACCGAGCCTGCCTCCCACACGGCCACGCCGTCCTCACTCCACGGGAGGTCGGTCACCCAGCAGTGGACGAAGTCGCGCGGCTCTGGGCGGAGACCGGGCAGCGCCCGTGTCACGTAATCGCGTGCGCGTTCGTCCAGCGATCGAATCGCCGCCGGGTCGATGAACGTTCCGTCGTCGCGGACGCCGACGGTGTCGCTGAGTCCGACCGAATAGCTGCTGTTGCCCGGTAGCGGCGTCGCGTAGACGCCGACTTCGCCGAAGACGCCGCTGCTGTCCTGCAGGCACGCGACTCGTGCCGGGGCGGCGGCTTTCACGTCGAAGGTCAGCCGAACGTGTGCGGCAAGGCGAACCGGCAGCGACAGGCCGACGCTGCGTGCCAGGCGGGCGGTTTCGCGGCCGGCGCACACGACCACCTTGGAGTAGACAGCCCGGTCGGTGACGCTGCGCACCTCGACCGTCCCGTCGGCGCGGGGATCGATGGAGATGACCTCACCGGTAGTGACCGCATCTGCCAGGGCACCTGTGAGTGCCGTGATCGCCGCGCGGGTGCGGATCGCGCCGCCCGACTCGTCGAGCACTGCTGGCCCCGAGTACCCAGCGAGCAGCGGCATCCGCTGGGCGACGTCGGCCGCGTCGATCTCGTGCGCTTCCACGCCGCCGACCTGGTCGAGCACCCGCAGCCGCGCCAGGGCGCTGTCGCCGATCGCGACGACACCGTCTGATGAGACCAGCTCAACGCCGAAGTGTTCGGCCCACTCATCCCATACGCCGCGGCTTTCGCGCGCGAATGCGACGAGTCGCGGGTCGTCGTGGGCATGCCGGAAGATCCGCGATTCGCCTGCGGACTGACCTGTCCCGGGCAGACCCGCCTCGTACAAGCGCACCGGCACGCCCTGCTCCCGCAGCGCGTACGCTGTCGACAGACCGACGATCCCGCCCCCGATCACTGCTACCTCGGGTGAACGCGTCGTGGCAACGCCGTCGTCAGTTCGTGTCATCGCGGTTCCTTGATCTGTTGGTGATTAGCGGTGGGCCGCAGGAGAAGGGGCCGCTGCAACGACGTCAGCGGGCTGTGTAAGCCCGAAGTCACCGCGCGCAGCGACCCCTCCTCTCTGGGCCAGTACTCCCGGTCTGTGGTGTCAGGCGGGGAGTTTGGAGCCCAGTACGTCGAGCTTTTCGATCGTGGGTTCGGAGAACAACGTGCCGGTCTGCTCGCCGAGAGCTGCCGCAACAGGGCCGGACAGGTGGGTATCACGTCCGGCGTCATCCGGGAACACGTCGAAGATCCCGAACGAGGTCGGCCCGAGGCGGATCGCGAACCACGCGGTGGTCGCCTGCTCGTCTTCAACAAGCGCACGGCCGCTGTCAAGGAACTCCTTCACGTCGTCCTCCTTCCCGGGTAACGCGTCAAACCTGACCAGCAATCCCTTGGTCACACTCATGGCTTCTCCTCTTCCTTTGTCGTGGTGCCCGCGAGTCGGGACACTATCGCCTCGGAGAACGCCGGTAGGTCCTCCGGCGAGCGGCTGGTGATGAGATTCTTGTCGACCACCACGTCCTGGTCGACGACGTCGGCGCCGGCGTTGCACAGGTCGGTGCGGATGTTCGGGAACGAGGTCAGGGTGCGACCGGCGGCCACGCCAGCCTCGATCAGCGTCCACGGCCCGTGACAGATCGCCGCCACTGGCCTGCCGCTCCGAACGAAGTCGCGGACGAAGGAAACGCCGTCCTTATCGACCCGGAGCTGGTCGGGGTTTACCGTGCCGCCGGGAAGCAGCAGGGCGTCGTGGTCGCCCACCGAGGCGTCGGCGTCCACCCCGTCGACGGTGAACGTGCCCGCCAGATCCGCGGCCATATCAGCTCGCCTTCTCTCCGCTCGACATCCCGGGCTTGATGACGACCTTGGTCCAGCCCTCGGCCCTGGAGTCGAAGTTCTTGTAGGCGTCGGCTGCCTGCTCCAGCGAAATCTCGTGGGAGACGATCCATGACGGCTTCGCCTTCCCAGCCGCAATCAGGTCGCGCAGCTGGCGGTTGTACTTCTTGACTGGGCATTGACCGTTGCCCATGGTCTGCCCCTTGAACCAGTGCAAGCCGAAGTCGACAGCCGCCTTGCCCTGTTTGGCCAGGTCGTCCTTGGCCCCAGGATCCTGAGGGACGAACACGCCGACGGTTCCGATCCCGCCGGTGAAACGGACCGAGTTGATGAGCATGTTCAGGGTGGCAGCCGGATCTTCGTTGCCCTGGGGATCGTGAGCCTGGTAGCCCACGCACTCGCAGCCGCGGTCGGCTCCGAGTCCCATTGTCTCGTCCAGCACGGCCTGCACAGGGTCGGTCTTGGAGTCGTCGATGGCAATCGCGCCGATCTGCTCGGCCAGCGCGAGCCGGTCGGGGTGGCGATCGACCACCATCACCTTCGCGGCGCCCTTGATCGTCGCGGACAAGGCGGCCATCAGTCCCACGGGACCGGCCCCGGCGATGACGACGCTGTCGCCCGGAACCACGCCGGCCATCTCAGTGGCATGGTAGCCGGTGGGGAAGATGTCGGAGAGCATGACGTAGTCGTTCTCCTTCTCCTCCGCGTCCTCACCCAGGCGCAGCGCGTTGTGGTCGCCGAAGGGCACCCGGAGCAGTTCTGCCTGCCCGCCGCCGTACGAGCCCATTTCGGCGAAACCGTAGGCCGCGCCGGCGGCCGACGGGTCAGGCTGCGTCGTCAGGCAGTAGTTCGTGAGCCCGCGCTCGCAGTTCTTGCAGAAACCGCACGAGATATTGAACGGCAGCACGACCCGGTCGCCCACCTTGACCTTCTCCACTCCCTGGCCGACCTCCACCACCTCTCCCATGTTCTCGTGACCGAAGGTCCGGCCCTGCTCGAAGGAGGTCCGGCCCTCGTACATGTGCAGGTCCGAGCCGCAGATGTTGGTTGCTGTCACCTTGACCAGCACATCAGTCGGCCGCTCGATCTTGGCGTCCGGAACATCCGTGACCGCGACATCTCTGGGGCCCTGATAGACAACAGCCTTCATGGCGAATCTCCAATCGTTGTGTGGTGACTTTCAGACCTGAACCGTCCTGGGTCTCGTTCCTATGCTACAGATGAAGTAGCGCACTTACTACAGATTGAAGTAGCGCACTTACTACGGATGAAGTAGCGCGCTGTCTGGGGTGAGCCGTCTTTGACCACTATCTAGGAATGAAACCCAGGACGGTTCACGGTGCTGGTTTGAGCGGCTGACCAGGCGTTTTGTGCTGGTATTGCTGGTGCACCTCGCTGGGTGGTTCTCAAACCCGCGCAAGCCCCTCATGACGCTGATTCGCCGGGTTCTGAGGGGAACGCGGCGCTCGGTGTCGCGTCCTGAGCGTCAGCCTGTCGAGGATGTGCGCGGCCCGGTCACGAAGAATTCGCCTCGTCCTCAAACCCGTTTGAGCGTCCCGAATCGGGCTGCGCTGGCGGAGCAGTACGCCAAGGGAGTACCGGTCGACGAGCTGGTGCGGCGGTTCGGGATACATCGCACGACTGTGCATCGGCTCGCCGCACAGGCAGGTGTCGCGGTGCGTCGTCGTGGTCTGGATGAGCGCGGGCGTCGAGAAGCTGCGCGGCTGTACGAGAAGGGCATGACGCTCGAAGAGGTCGCTGCCAAGTTGGGTGTCGGTGACGAGACGGTGCGCTCTGCGGTCGTCACTTCTGGCGGGACGATTCGCCAACGTGGCCGCCGTCCGTCTCTCTAGTCAAGTTCGGAGAGGGACGATGTCATCCACGTTGGCGACCGACCCAAGCCAGATGCATGTTGGCGACGAGCTTTCCTTGCCGCTGACGACCGCGCAGGATGCCGACGCGAGTGCGTCCTTCCACAAGTTGAACGCCGCTCGATGCGGGGTGAAGCAGCGCCTGATCTATGACGATCGGCCAACGCTTCCAAGTGCCGTGAACCTCCCAGGCGAGTCCCACGCCCAGGTGCTGGCCTTGGTTACGCACGGAGATCCAATGATCCGGATCGTCCGCGACGGCCTCAATAGCATTCCGGTCGGATGGTCCAGTTTGCATCGTCATGAACGTGTCAACTGGCAGCGCTTCAACCTGCCAGTCGACCTGTGCGAGATCGACGTTCTCATAATCTCGGAGGAAGGAAGCATTGCCTGCGTGGTCGTAGATCCACTGCTCGATGACATCGGCCGGCCAGCGCAGGTCGGCGACCATGTCTTGTCGTTGGAACTCTGTGATGCCGTAACCGCTCTCGCGACATCGTTGCGCCAGGTCAGTGAAATCAACAAGGCGCATACCGATATCCTTCTCAGCCCTCTGGCATCATCGAGGTCTTTAGCCAAGCAAGCTACCCGGGTCTATCTAAACTACGGTCAAAATGGCTGTCATCATCAGTGCCGCATGTTGACTCGGATTCCGCCGAGTAGTTTTGCTGGACCGAAGGAACTGACTCTGTTGCGACTCTGCAACGCTTTGAGCAGTTCCTCAGTTCCGTCGCGGTCCTTCAAGCGCGGACGATGGTAACCGGTTCTGGTCAGAGGCTCATAGTCGTCGCCCAATCCGAGCAGGATTTGATCTAGTAGCCCGAGTTCTATGTCGGGGAGATGCGGCTCTAGCAGACCCAGAACGTGCTCGGCCGGCGCACCAGCCTCGGCAAGCTTGACTAGTAGTTCAATAGAGACGTTGTTGCCTTTGCTTGCCCACTGGCAAAACGCGATCACGCTCTGCCGGGACAGACGATCAGTGACGAAATCTACGTCGTCGGCGATCGCGCGCTTCACAGCTGGTGTCAGGCGTCGACTCCGCATCACTTGAGCCAGATCGTCGCTCGACAACTCCAACTCGCATACGTACGACGCCAGTTGCTTGGACGCTGCGAAGTACTCCTCGCGGAATGCGAACGGGCGGTCACTCACGAGGGCGTACGTGTCGGCGGTATCAAACACCAGGTCCTTCTCTAGCAGCGCTGGAAGGAGGGCGAGGCCGACATCGGACAAGTGTTCGGGGTCCAAGCCATCGGCCAGGTCGAGCTGCCCGAGTAGGCGGACGGCTGCTGTCGACTCCAACGCACCGGAGTTGGCCAGTGCATATGCAAGCCCCAGCCTGGGCTCTTCTTCTACTTCCTCGGCCTTGGTGAGGTTGACCGTGCCGAGGTTCTCGATCAGTTCATCGTTGACTCCGAACTTGCTGACGAAGTGGCTCACGTTCCAGACAGTCGGCGCGAACCGACCTGCCGACACCACTTGTCCCCATGCTCCGTCGTCGAGGTCCGTCAGGTCGGCAACTTCGCAGGAGTCCGCCGCACGTGCCGCGACGAGGCGCACCGCAAACTCGGCTGCATCTGCGACGTCACCGAGCACAGCAACGAATGCGTCTGGACTCTCGACGGTCACCTCGTCGTCTTGGAGGATGTCAAGGTAGTCGTCCAGGTTCGCGAGCACATGCCTGTAGACCGAGTCATCGGCAGCGTTCATGACGTCAAGCGCTAGACCGGTGCTTTCGCCGAGAGCGACCGACAGGTTCATCCGCGCGACCGGGTAAAGGCCTGCGGCCACCGCTGCCTTGCGCTGTGTCTCTCCGAGCACACCGAGATCGCTTATCTGCGCGCCGAGACGACGCAGAAGAGCAATCAGGTCGGTCGCCTTCACCGCGTCCGTCTCGCCAACAAATGCCTGCATCTGGGCGTAGTGCTCCGACACGAACTCCGCGACCTGGTCAGACGCTTCGTAGTCTGTGTCCTGCGCGGCGCTCGTGATAGCCGCATCAACGAGGGCCACGACTACTTCGAGTTCTAGCGGTGCCTTCTCGACCAGATAAATGAAAACACCGTCCCAGCGCGGCGCCAATCGACTTATGAGCCCATCACGAGATTCGCCGTCTATCAGGTAGGCGTCGAGGAAAGAGGAGTCATCCCCCGAACGCGCGGCGAGCTTATCGATGGCCTTGTCGAGGTGTTCGGGACGTGCAGGCAAGTAGTAGTCAAACACTTCGACGTTAAAGACACTTTCGCCGTCGAGGAAGCGGGAACCCATCTCCTTCTCAACTGCTTCGATCGAGCTAGCCTCATCGAAGTGAAAGTGGGGAGCTGCGCGATCGGCTTGGACGCAGTGAAGGATGAAGTTCATCGCACTCACGCTGATCGCGATGTCATGGTAGTCCGAGCAGTACAGAGTGAAGTTCTCGTCGATGTAGCCCTTAGCCAGCAGATCGCGCCCCAAAGGAGATACAAGTTCGCTGATGATGGAGTCCAAATTGCGTTCGTCGCCATCCGTGGTTGGCATGACGAGGTCCGTCCTAGCGATAAGGTCCGCCATCGTGGACTTCGTGACGAAGTCTTTAGTCTCAAGTGCCACCCGGGAGTCGCGCTGAAGGCGGGCAACATCAGCGTCCACGGCGTCGTTCAACCCATCCGTGCCAGTCCCGGTCAGCGAGATCAGTTCGTCGAATGACAGTTCGATGCCGCTGTATCCTGAGCGAAGGAGATGTACCGAGTCGCGATTCTCGTACAATGACCTCCAGAAGTCACCTGATGTCAGGTCTGACAGTTGGTAGTCCTGCGACTGGTATCGAAGGACCGGCTTACCTCCGCGCCCTGTCGCTCGGTAGACGATCGGCAGCACCTCTTGTAGCCGCTCCCCGGCTGTCTGCGCATGCTTGTCCCAGAGAGCTTTTGTCCTCACTCGGTTCTGCGCCGTCTTGCTGCGCACCGCTTGACGTCGAGTTTGATACTCGACCATCTTGTGGAAGGCCCGGTGTGCCTCGTCGATCTTGCTTGTGCCGAGCCGGATGGCTTCGAAGTCTTCCAGGTGGAGGTTCTTGTAAACCATCATCGCGAACAGGCGGTCTGCGGTAAGTCCTTTGAGCCCATTCTCGCCGAGCACGGATGCGCGATAGATCTCGTACTCGTTTCTGATGTTGCGGATTACGCGCATGTCGGTCAGATGGGCGCCGACAAGGTTGACCAATGCGGTAGACGGCTGGTGGTCCGCTTTGGAGAACTCGGCCGCGAGCAGGTCCCGTGCCGAACGGTGGGTGATGAACGGAACCATCGGCACTACCAGGTCGAAAAACTTCGTCCTGTTCGCCGAAGGTGCAGACTCCAACGCAGACGCATGGCGGGCCGAAGTCTTGGTATCTTCACCGTCGGATTCTGTGTCTACTTGAATTTCCTCGAAGATGCTGTCCCGGACTGCGTAGACGAACTGAATCGGCCGTGACTTGATCTGCTCGGAGTTGTTCAAGACGGTGTTTAGCTCCCGCAGGGTCTCGAAGATGTGCGGGTCCTTGAACCGGTCTAGATCCTCAAAGATCGCGACCTTGGTCTTCGTCCGCTGGAAGAAGTAGACAATCTCGTCCAGGTACTCGTCGAAGTACGAGTTTTCTTTCGCGCTCAGCTTGACCGCTGCCCCGCCGGCGGAGACGCTCTCCACTCGTATCCGGTTCTGAAGGACGCGGAGGCCTAAGAACCAGACTCCGCCCACGAACGCGCCGAGGGCGCCGACAGTGGCCCAAGCTACCCACGAATGACTGTTGACCACGCTCGCGGGTGCCACGTCTTCGATGCGATTGACCAGCCCAAGAAGAACGGCCACTACGAAGAATCCGACTGCTACGACACCGCCCCACATCAAGGCTGGCCAAGGTTTGAATGAGTCGATGCGAAAGTACCTTGACCCCGGCATGTCCGAAGGCGGCTTCCGATAGAGGAGCTGCTTGACGATCTCCTTCTGGATGAGGTTCGTCAAGGGCGCAAGCGACCCGTCCTGCTGGATGCGTGCCCGCTTCGTGTCATCGATTCCCAGGCTCGACAACGACAAGTTGACCCACTTGGTACTGCGTTCGTCTAAACCCTCCTGGACACCAAGGATGACGCTGCTCTTGCCACTGCCGTAGTGACCCGCAAGAGCGATGTTCTTCGCAGCTGTTGCGGACTTGTCAGTTAGGACGTCGAGGAGGATAGCAGCGTTGCGTCCGTGGAGGTCCTCTTCGTACGCGGGTCCGAGACTCCGAAGGACGGGCACGGCAGAACTCGGTGCTGGTTGCCGCGCCGGTCGATCAGATGACATAGGTGAAATTCTACGGCAGGTGCCCGACATGACTGCGGTTCTCGGGCGTCTGAGCGACGCAGCGTGAAGGTCCTCGGGATCGTCTGGCTAGACGGTCGAGCCTGACAGCGGGGCGGCTCGCTGCTGTCGTCGACGTGCAGCGGCCTCACGGAGGCGGGCTCGGGTGAGCCAAGCGACGCTTGCAGGTCCGAGCCAGAGCATCTTGAACCCGTTCCAGATCGTCAGCAGGACGAGTAGGTGCAGCCAGCCTGGCGCTCCCTGATCGATCAGGCCGACGAGCCAGACGGCGGCGGCAAAGTACGGGATGGCCAGCATCATCGCTGATAGCCCCCACTTCATGCCGCGTCTGGTCCGTATGAGGTCAGCGAGGATGTTGGTGGGCATGTAGCGGCGCAGGAAGTTCCGGATGTGGATGCTGACCACTATCAGGAGGCGGAACATGTTCGGCTCCTCTCAATCGCACGTTTCACCTGAGGAGGCAGTGCGTTGAGAAGGGCCCGAAGTCGGGCCGACCGCGTGTGGCCGAGTGGTGAGGAGAAACCTGCCTCGCTTCTACGATACGCCCGAGTTCTGACGTCTTGAAGGGCTCACAGTCGCGGGCCGATCGGCTGATTTGCGATTGGACGCCGTCCCGGTCCGTCCTGTTGAGGCTTGGTGATGGCCTGTGCGCGGAGGAGAGCGGCATCGGCGCGGGCATGGTCAATCTTCTGCGCCGCGCTCTCTGGTTCGGGACCGAGAGCGCGGCTGCTGGTGACCTGATAGCGGTCGCGGTAGGTCGCCACCACTCTGGCATCGCGCCGCCACGCCTTCGCTTCTTTCTCGCCCTCGGGCACCGGGCCGAGCGCGGCAGTCCAGGGCTCTTGGTCAGTGAGGGCGCTATCCAGGACGGTGCTGGTGCGCTGCTCGATGAGCTGGCGACGTTCATCGAGCGCCTTGCGCATCTCGCCTGCCATCGGACCATCCACGGATGGGATCAGTCCGGCGATGAGCCGTGGCGTCTTGCGGGTGCGGCCTGAGCCGGCCGGGTGGGCGGTGGCGCGGGCTACGCGGTAGTGCAGGACGGAGGCGATCTCGTCAGCATCGGCGAACCCGCGCGCGGCGACCAGGCGCGGGAACAAGCGGTCTACGTCGTGGTGGTTGGCCTCAGCCCGGCGCAGCTCGGCGGTGAGCGCCCCGAACGCGTCAGACTCGATCGCGGCGTCGGCTTGTTCGGCGGTGAGTCCGGAGGACCGGATGAGGGTGGCCCAGCGGTCGTGTTGGGCTGCGGCGGCGATGGTCTCGTACTCGGCGGCAAGTTGGGCGATCGAGCCCCAGTGCTCCTGTTCGGCGGTGATGGTCTCGTGCGCGGACAGCTCGGCCACAACGTGTTGCAGGACGCCATACAGCACGGACCGGCCGGTCGCGTCGGGGTTGGCACCGGGATGCGGGCTAGCTGTACTAACCACGGTGTCAAGCCCCGGGTTTTGTAGAGGCTCCTTTTCTTGATTTCCTAAGCAGCAGCGGACTCTGTCGCAGACTGGTTGATCCATTCGGAATGGACCTCGATAGGCGGTCGGTAGTCAATCGCTGAATGCAGCCGTTGGGACTGCTGAAGGTTTGGTTGACTCCGGGGTTTACGCCGCCAGAGCGACGGCCTTGTGATGAACAAGCTCGTATTCAACCGGGGTCAGTTTACCCAAACGCCGTTGCCGACGCTTGCGGTGAT
>NZ_JABEMC010000012.1 GCF_013004595.1 Brevibacterium luteolum | reverse complement strand
AAACCAGCAACACACATGGTTTTGCGGCGGCTATAGCGGCAGGGAAACGCCCGGCCCCATTCCGAACCCGGAAGCTAAGCCTGCCAGCGCTGATGGTACTGCACTCGACAGGGTGTGGGAGAGTAAGTCACCGCCGCAATTTCGCATAAAGAAAGTCGAGCCCGGGTTGAGCACTGCTCCCCGGGCTCGCGCTTATTCATCTCGGATCCGTCGGCCGCCGAGACTGAACCGACGCCGCGTAAGAAGATCCAGTGTCTCTGACTGTCTGACAGTCAGAGGCATGATTTCTTCTGTCCCTGCCGCGGGTGACCAGCAGCGCTCTGGTGAGCCTGCTCCATGAGCTCCTGCTGACCCAGCTGCCGGTGCTGCTCACACGCCCTGCTGCCGGCTTCCTGCACGCTGGGGGCGCCGCTCATCGAGTGCATGATTTCTCATGGCCATGAGGGTCTATGCAGACTGTGCCCGGAATTCGGAACGTTTTTCCGCACCGCATTCGCTTCGTTTGCCGCTCTGACTGCTCGTCAAATAGGATCGTGACCTGCACGTCTACCTGAGTTGTGTGCAGTCGGGGGAGCGTGCTGGGGGTCGTCAAGTATCCGCAATCCGACCCACTGCGCGGAACATCGCGTGCAACACTTACAATCGACTCATGTCATTGCACCCGAATCTACAGCCTCTGTTCGACACCGTGCTGCGCCGCAACCCCGGCGAGTCCGAGTTTCACCAGGCTGTCCACGAAGTCCTGCATTCGCTCGGTGCTGTCGTCGACAAGCATCCCGAGTTCCTCGCCCTCGCCGCCGTTGAGCGTCTCTGCGAGCCCGAACGGCAGATCATCTTCCGCGTTCCATGGGTCGATGACAATGGTGAAGTCCAGATCAACCGCGCCTACCGCGTCGAGTTCAACTCCGCCCTCGGCCCCTACAAGGGCGGCATGCGGTTCCACCCGACGGTGAGCTCCGGCATCATCAAGTTCCTCGGCTTCGAGCAGACCTTCAAGAACGCCCTGACCGGCATGCCGATCGGCGGCGGCAAGGGCGGCTCCGACTTCGACCCCAAGGGCAAGTCCCGCCTTGAGATCATGCGCTTCTGCCAGTCCATGATGACCGAGCTCTACCGACACATCGGCGAATACACCGACGTGCCGGCAGGTGATATCGGCGTCGGTGAAGAGGAGATCGGCTTCCTCTTCGGCCAGTTCAAGCGCATCACCAACCGCTACGAAGCAGGCGTTCTCACCGGCAAGGGCCTCGGCTACGGCGGCTCCATGGTGCGGACCGAAGCCACCGGCTTCGGCACGGTGTTCTTTGTCCGCGAAATGCTCAAGGAGACCAACCGGACGATCGAAGGCAAGTCCGTCGTCGTCTCCGGCTCCGGCAACGTCGCCGTCCACGCCGCCCAGAAGGCCCAGGAGCTCGGTGCGACCGTCATCGGCGTCTCCGACTCCTCAGGCTTCGTCCACGACCCCAAGGGCATGGACATCGCGCTGCTGAAGCAAGTCAAGCTCGTCGAAGGCGAACGCGTTGGCGAATACGCCAAGCGACGTGAGAGCGCACGCTTCGAAGAAGGCGGCAACGTCTGGTCGATCAAAACCGACGTGGCCCTGCCGTGCGCCACCCAGAACGAGCTCAACGGCGAATCCGCGCAGATGCTCGTCGACAACGGCGTGCGCGTCGTCGCCGAAGGCGCGAACATGCCCTGCACGCCCGAGGCTGTGCGGATCTTCCGCGACAACAAGGTGCTCTTCGGCCCCGGCAAAGCCGCCAACGCCGGCGGCGTGGCCACCAGCGCCCTGGAGATGCAGCAGAACGCTTCACGGGACAGCTGGGACTTCGACTACACCGAGCACAAGCTCGATGAGATCATGACCGGCATCCACGAACGCTGCGCCTCAGCCGCAGACGAATACGGCCAGCCCGGCGACCTCGTCACCGGAGCCAACATCGCAGGCTTCGTCCGCGTCGCCGACGCGATGCACAGCCTCGGCGTCGTCTGATGCTGCGCAGCGCGAAGCGCCGGTGCCCTGAGAGGCACCGGCGCTTTGTACATCTCAGCGCCCGGTGACGGTCCCGTAGTCGTCCTGCCAGCGCGCCAGCGGCCGCACGCCGACCGTCTCAGCACAGCTGCGCACCTCGCCGACGACGAGCGTGTGCGTGGCAATCTCCAGACGGTTGGTGATCCGGCAGTCGAACACCGCAGCAGCACCGGCGATGTAGGGCACACCGGAAGGAGCCGCATGCGTCGGCACCGTATCGAGCACCCCATACAGCGGCTGACCGGGCTCACCGAGCCACTGGGCGATGTTCTTCTGCTCAGCTGCCAGCACGCTGATCGTCATCGCCTCAGCGATCTCCAGGGACTCCATCATCCGGGAACCCGAGTAGATGCTCACCGCCATCGTCGGCGGATCATAGGAGACATCGAGGAACGAATCGACGGTGACCGCATGCGGCTGCCGGCCCCGCAGACACGCCACCACCGCCACCGGTCGGACCATCTGCCCGGCGACCTGCCGGTAGGTGCGGATGAGGTCCTCGTCAGCCGGCGCCTCGGGCGCGGGGAAGAACGAGAGGGGTGCGTCACTGTCGGCCATGCCGATTAGTCTAGTCAGCGACCAGCGCTAGAATGGTGGCTATGTCCGACACGATGCCCGCAACAGGTGGCGCCGCCACGATCGAGCGCCAGACACAGGACCAGCTTGCTGAGCCCGGCGATCACGAGCGGTTCTCGCACTACGCGCCGAAGGCCAAGATCATGGAATCCATGGTCACCGGCACTCCGCTCATCGCGCTGTGCGGAAAAGTGTGGATCCCTACCCGCGATCCTGAGCGCTTCCCGGTCTGCCCGAAGTGCAAGGAGATCTACGAATCGATGCCTGAAGGACCGCAGGAGTAAATGTCGGGTCCGACACGGATCCCAGGAACTTCAGCAGCAGAACACCTCTCACCAGCCTTTCCCGAACGTGCCGCGTGGGGAACGGCGGGCAAACTGCGTGCCTGGCAGGCCGAAGCCCTGGAACGCTACTTCGATACAGAGCCGCGCGACTTCCTCACCGTCGCGACCCCGGGAGCCGGAAAGACGACCTTCGCCCTCCGACTGGCCGCCGAGCTGCTCGCCCAGCGCAAAGTCGACCGGATCACCGTCGTCGCCCCCACCGAGCACCTCAAGACCCAGTGGGCCGACGCCGCCTCGCGTGTCGGCATCCGCATCGACCCGAATTTCAAGAACTCCCAGGGCCGCCACGGCAAGGAATTCCACGGCGTGGCCGTCACCTACGCGCAGGTCGCGGCGAAACCGGTGCTGCACCACAACCGCACGGCGGCTGCCCGGACGCTCGTCATCCTCGATGAGATCCACCACGCCGGTGACGCCCTGTCCTGGGGCGATGCCGTGCGCGAGGCGTTCGGCCCGGCCCGGCGCAGGCTCGCCCTGACCGGCACGCCGTTCAGGTCCGATACCGCTGCGATCCCGTTCGTCGAATACGTCCCAGACGAGGAGGGCATCCGCACCTCCAAGGCCGACTACACTTACGGGTATGCCCAGGCGCTCAAGGACGGCGTCGTGCGTCCGGTCCTGTTCATGACCTACTCCGGTGAGATGCGCTGGCGCACCAAGGCCGGCGATGAGATGTCTGCCGTGCTTGGCGCTGAGGCGACGAAGGACATCCACGCCCAGGCCTGGCGCACCGCGCTCAACCCGAAGGGCGAGTGGGTTCCTGCCGTGCTCAAGGCCGCCGATCTGCGGCTGTCCGAGGTCCGCCGGAGCGTCCCCGACGCCGGCGGGCTCGTCATCGCCACCGACCAGGAGGTCGCCCGCGCCTATGCCAAGCAGCTGCGCGAGATCTGCGGCGAACCGGTCACCGTCGTCCTCTCCGATGAAGAGGGCGCTTCGAAGCGGATCGAGGAGTTCCAGAACTCCGAACGCCGGTGGATGGTCGCCGTGCGCATGGTCTCTGAAGGCGTCGATGTCCCGCGCCTGGCCGTAGGCGTGTATGCGACCTCGTCGTCGACGCCGCTGTTCTTCGCCCAGGCGATCGGCCGCTTCGTGCGGGCCCGCCGCCGCGGTGAGACCGCCTCGATCTTCCTGCCCTCGGTGCCGATCCTGCTGGCTTTGGCCAATCAGCTCGAGCTCCAGCGCGACCACGCACTCGACCGCCGGCCGGACCCGGACGCCGAGAACGAGGTCGTCTTCGACGATGAGGCACTCGTCGAGGCCAATGCCAGCGAATCAGCCTCCGATGATCTGCTCGGCTCCTATGAAGCCCTTGACTCGCAGGCCTCGTTCGACCGGGTGCTCTTCGACGGCGGTGAGTTCGGCTCCGGCGGCATGATCGGCTCTGAGGACGAGCTCGACTTCATCGGCATCCCCGGCCTGCTCGAACCCGAACAGGTCACCGAGCTGCTGCGCACCCGCCAGGCCGAGCAGACGAAGCGCCGTGCCCGCTCAGGCGCGAGGAACCAGACGGCGGTGCCGACCGCGGAGCTGGCCGAACATGATCACCGGCTGCTGAAGGAAGAGCGCAGCAAGCTGCAGACAATGGTCGGCGCGTGGGCCAGGCGCACAGGCAAACCTCATGCCGCCATCCACGTCGACCTGCGCAAAGCCTGCGGAGGGCCGCCGGTCGCTGAGGCGAGCCGCAAGGAGATCCAGGCCCGCATCACCAAGCTGCAGGCATGGTTCGTCGGCCGCCGGTGAACCCGCCTCAGGCGCTGTAGAAGACCGTCGGGATCGCCGGTTCACCGGCTTGCAGGCGGTGTGCCGTGCGCGGCAGCTCAGCCATCGAGGCCGCGTGACGCTGACGGGCACGCTGCACCCCCTCGGGACCGGTGTAGGAATGATCGATCTCTCCATCGGTGACCAGCGGCACCTGTAGCGGGCGGGCCTGAAGATCATCGGGCAACTCCAGGCGCGGGATGCCGATGGCCTCCTCGACGGCGATCGTGCCGTCGATGATGCGGGCAGCCTCCTTCATGCCACCGGTCGAGGACTTGCCGGTTGCCTTCTTCTGCACCGACACCCACTCACCGGCGTCATCGCTGTGGGCGACGAGCTTGTACACCAGGCTCGCCGTCGGGGCACCCGAACCGGTGACGACCCGGGTGCCGACGCCGTACGCGTCGACCGGGGCGGCTGCCAGGCCGGCGATCGCATACTCATCAAGATCGCTCGTCACGGTGATGCGGGTGTTGATCGCGCCGAGCGCGTCGAGCTTCTCGCGCACCTCGGCGGCCTGGATGCCCAGGTCACCGGAATCGAGCCGGACTCCGCCGAGCTCGGTGCCGGCGACGGCGATCGCGGTCTTGAGCGCCTCGTCGACGTCATAGGTGTCGAGCAGCAGGATCGTGTCCGAGCCCAGCGACCGCACCTGGGCTTCGAAGGCCTCGCGTTCGGAGTCGTGGATGAGGGTGAAGGAGTGCGCAGCGGTGCCGACGGTGGTCAGCCCGTAGCGGCGCCCGGCCTCCAGGTTCGACGTCGAGGTGAAGCCTGCGACCACGGTCGCCCGGGCAGCGGCGACGGCCGACTGCTCGTGTGTGCGCCGTGAGCCCATGTCGACACACGGCCGGGAGCCGGCGACCCGGCTCATCCGGGAGGCCGCCGAGGCGACTGCCGAATCGTAGTTGAGAGCCGAGAGGATCATCGTCTCCAGCACCACCGCCTCGGCGAAGGTCGCCTCCACGCTCAACAGCGGCGAACCGGGGAAGTACACCTCGCCCTCGGCATACCCGCGGATGTCGCCGGAGAACCGGAAGTCAGCCAGCCAGTCCAGCGTCGTCGAGTCGACGACCTTCGTCGATTCGAGGAACGTCAGCTCCTCGGACGTGAACGTGAAGTCGGCGAGCATCTCCAGGATCCGGCCGGTGCCGGCGACGATCCCGTAGCGGCGCCCGGCCGGCAGGCGGCGTCCGAAGGCCTCGAAGATGCTGCGGCGCTCAGCGCGGCCCGAATCGAGGGTGGCCTGCAGCATTGTGAGTTCATAATGGTCGGTCAGCAGTGCTGTCGACGGGCGGAACGGGGCAGAACCCCGCGGGGAAGCCGGTGTGAGATCACTCATAGGAACGATGATAGGCCACTGCAGGATTACTGGGTGAACCATGAATTCGCCTACAGTGAAAGGCGTGATGTCAACCGGCGACTCATCCCAAGCGGTGATCGATCCCCAGGCTGAGACTCTGCACGAGACTCGGCCGGATTCGCCGTGGGCGTGCATCGTCATGAATGACCCGGTCAACCTCATGAGCTACGTGACGTACGTGTTTCAGAGCTACTTCGGCTACTCGCGGGCGAAGTCCGAGAAGCTCATGCTCGAAGTCCACGAACTCGGCCGCAGCGTTGTGGCCACCGGCAGCCGCGAGCAGATGGAGCGCGACACCGCCGCCATGCACGGCTTCGGCCTGTGGGCCACCTGCCGGCCCGCCCCGACCGGTGGTGAGGTGTGAGCCCGAAGGGGCCCTTATGAAGATCCACTCGACTGCGCGTGCCTTCGCCGTGCTCGATCTCGAAGCCGGTGAGAAGCACATCTTCCGCTCCCTGCTCTCCGATGTCGCCGTCATGCTCGGCGGCGAGGACGAACTCGATGCGCTCTCCGGTGAACCGGAGGACACCTCGCCCGAGGCGGGGGAGACCGGCGAGCGTGAGGTCAGTGCCGATGACCTCGCCCGGCTGGTCGGCATCTCCACGGCCGAACGGCCCGAGGACCCGGCCGTGCTGCGGCTGCTGCCCGACGTCGACGGCGATGACGCCGAACGATCTGCGGAGTTCCGCCGGCTGACCGAACACGACCTGCGCGAATCGAAGCTCGCCAACATCCGCATCGCCCTGTACGACCTATCGCTGACCGGCCGGATCGAACTCGACGACGCGCACACGCGAGCCTGGTCGATGGCGCTCAATGACGTCAGGCTCGTGCTCGCCACCCGGATGAGCATGGCCAGCGAATCCGATGTCGAAGACCTCTATGCCCGGGAGGCCGCCGATGAGCTCGATGACCAGCAGGCCACGATGCTCACCGTCTACGACTTCCTCACCTGGGCGCAGGAACGCCTGACGACGATCCTGCTCTCGGGCCTCGGCTCCGGTGCAGAGGACGAGGAGGAAGACGCCTGATGGAGGAGGAACAACAGGCATGATGCGACTGACCGCAATTGGCACCTCGGGCTCCTTTGCCGGGCCCGCCTCGGCTGCCAGCTGCTACCTGCTGGAGGCAGCCGTCGACCACCGGGAGTACCGGGTCGTCATCGATCTGGGCTCCGGAGCACTCGGCGCGCTGCAGAACTACGTCGACCCCAGCAACCTCGATGCCGTCGTGCTGTCCCACCTGCACCCGGACCACTGCCTCGATGTCACCGGCCTGTACGTCTACCGCAGTTACGACCCGAAGTACTTCAACTGCGGCGACGCCCACACCGACACCGGCGCGATCCGCGCCTCCCTGCCCGTCTGGGGCCCGGCCGGCACACACGAACGCCTGGCTGCCGCCTACCACACCGAGCCGGGACTGAGCCCGGTGGCAGGCCAGTCGCACCCGACCGACCTGTCAACGGTGTTCGCCTTCCACGACCTCACCCCGGGTGCTGCGTTCACGATCGGGCCGCTGACGATCACCGCATTCCTCGTCGAGCACCCCGTTGAGGCCTATGCGCTGCGCATCGAGGACCAGTCCGGGCACGTCATCACCTACTCCGGTGACTCCGATGAGTGCGACGGCCTCGTCGAGGCCGCTCGCGGTGCTGACGTGTTCGTCTGCGAAGCCGCCTTCCAGGAGGACCGCGATGCCGCCCGCGGCATCCACCTCACCGGCCTGCGCGCCGGCCGCGTGGCCGATGCCGCCGAGGCGAAGAACCTCGTGCTCACCCACATCCCGCCGTGGACCGATGCCTGCATGGTCCGCGCCGAAGCCGCCGCCGAGTTCTCCGGGCCGATCGAACTCGCCCGGCCCGGCAACACCTGGCAGCTGTAGCCTGAACACACACGGCCGCCTCACCTGCGCGGCCGGCCCCGTACCGCCTCGCACAAGGAGATCCCATGACCCGTCCTGACGGCCGCGCCCACGACGAGCTGCGCGAGGTGCGCATCTCCCGCGACTGGCTCACCCACGCCGAAGGCAGCGTGCTCATCGAGTTCGGCGACACACGCGTGCTGTGCGCGGCCTCCCTGACCGAGGGCGTGCCCCGCTGGCTCAAGGGGTCCGGCCGCGGCTGGGTCACCGGCGAATACGCGATGCTGCCCCGGGCCACCCATGACCGCAGCCCGCGCGAATCCGTCAAGGGCAAGATCGGCGGCCGCACCCACGAGATCTCCCGCCTCATCGGCCGGGCCCTGCGCGCAGTCGTCGATATGGACAAGCTGGGGGAGAACACCATCCAGCTCGACTGCGACGTCCTCCAAGCAGACGGCGGCACCCGCACCGCAGCCATCACCGGCGCCTACGTCGCACTGGCCGATGCGATCGACACCGGACGCTCCCGCGGCTGGATCCCGGCCGCTGCCGAACCGCTGACCGACTCGATTGCCGCGATCAGCGTCGGCATCGTCGACGGAAAGCCGGCCCTCGACCTGCCGTATGTCGAGGACTCAGCAGCCGACACCGACATGAACGTCGTCATGACCGGCTCCGGCCGGTTCGTCGAGATCCAGGGCACGGCCGAACAGCAGGCGTTCGACCGCACCGAACTCGACACCCTGCTCAGCCTGGCAGAGACCGGCTGCGCGAAGCTCACCGAGCTGCAGCGCGAAGCCCTCGCCCGCCCGCGCAGCTGATGGCCGCTGCTGACCTGCCTGCCGGCCGGCCGGCAGATTGATCGAAGGACTGACCGACAGGAGCCAGCATGTTCGAGCGCATCATCATCGCCACCCGCAATGAGGGCAAGCGGAAGGAACTCGAAGAGATCCTGCGCGACGTCCTCGATCGGCCGATCACCGTGCTCACCGCCGCTGACGTCGACCTGCCCGAGGTCGTCGAGGACGGGGTGACCTTCGCCGTCAACGCCGAGCTCAAGGCCCGTTCGGCAGCTGCGCACACCGGGCTGCCGGCGATCGCCGATGACTCCGGGCTGGCCGTCGACGTGCTCGGGGGCGCGCCGGGGATCTTCTCAGCCCGCTGGTCCGGCCGGCACGGCGACGACGTCGCGAACTACGAGCTGCTGCTCGCCCAGCTGGCCGATGTGCCCGATGAGCACCGGCAGGCCGCGTTCTGCTGTGCCGCCGTGTTCATCGACCCCAACGAGGGTCCCGCTCCCGAGGCGGTGGTAGCCGAGGGCCGGATGACCGGGCGGCTCGGCCGGGAGCCGATCGGTGAGCAGGGCTTCGGCTACGACCCGATCTTCTACCCCGACGGTCATGACGTGACGGCAGCTCAGCTCAGCGCAGGTCAGAAGAACGCGATCTCCCACCGCGGCAAGGCGCTGCGCAGCCTTGCTCAGCTCCTCGCCGCACGGTCTGCCGGCAGCTGAGCATCGGCACGCCCTCCGACTGGACTGACCATCCCGGCCGGGTCGGCAGGATCTGCCGGGTCATAGGCGAGCCGGCCGCGGGTGGCAGCGATGGCGATGAGTGCGAGCACGCTCAGGCCGAGTGCTGCCGGCCAGGTCGTGGCCGTAGCTCCCGTCAGCCCGCCGGCTGAGAGGATCGCCCAGTTGAGCCCGTTGTGCGCCAGGACCGCCAGCAGCAGCGAACCGCGCGAGCCGTTGAACACCCAGGACATGACGACTGACAGGGCGAGGATGAGCAGCAGGTAGGCGAGGTAGTCACCGATCCCGGCGCGGGCGGTGTCCCACTCGGCGGTCGCGAACAGCGGGGCATGCCAGACGCAGTGGATGAGCCCGAGGATCATCGCCGCAGTGAGCGGATGGTGCCGGCGCTGCAGCAGCGGCAGCGCGACACCGCGCCAGCCCGGCTCCTCCTGCAGCGGCCCGCCGAGCAGGAACATGAGATAGCTGCCGATGAGGACCACCACGAGGAACCCGCCGCTGGAGCCCACCTCAGGGCTGAAGCCGGAGACGAAGAGGTAGCCGATCCCGGCAGCCAGCGGAACCGCCACGAGGACAAGGGCGTACCAGCGGCCGCGCACCTTCAGCTGCACGAGTGAGGCCAGCAGGCGAGAAGCACCAGCACGACCGGACCGCACGCCGGTGACGATGAGGGCTGCGGCGAACGGGCCCGCGAAGAGGCCGAGCTGATTCACACCGGTGACGGCAGGAAACGGCAGCTCATAGGGCAGCACGCCCACACCGTTGCGGGCCAGCCACCATGGGCTCCACGCAATCCATGAACCCCCATAGGCCAGCACCGTGAACGCCAGGAGCGGGGATGAGCGAATCCAGGCTGACATCATGGGAAGATCCTGTCGGCGATGAGCAGTCTGAGTCGATTGTATCCCGCATCTGCGCACGCGACGGGGATGTCAGGCGACCACCGCCTCGGGCGCGGGGTGTCGCAGGACACATTGCGAGACGATCTCTTAGCCGGCGCTGAGTGTCCGTTAAGGTGACTTCAGGCCCGCGGGGGCCGGTCACCACTGCACACGAGACTCGAGGGAAAAATGACGCGACGACTCACTGCATGGGCGGCAGCACTTGCCGCCGTCGTGCTCACCGCCACCGGCTGCAGCGCAGGAGCCGGCAGCAACGGCTCAGACGGGGAGGAGAAGCGCACCGACATGGTCGTCGCACACACCGCCGAGCCGGTCAATCTCGACTTCACCACCACCGGCGGTGCGGCGATTCCGCAGGCACTGATGGAGAACGTCTACGAATCGCTCGTGCGCATCGACCAGGACGGTGAGCTCAAGCCCGCGCTCGCCGAATCGTGGGACGTCTCCGAGGACCGCAAGACCTACACCTTCCACCTGCAGGACGGCGTGACCTTCTCCAACGGCGACGAGCTGACCTCCGCAGATGTGAAGTTCTCCTATGAGCGCGTCAACTCCGATGCCTGGACCAACGGGCTCAAAGCCAAGATGGCCGTCATCGACTCGATCGACACTCCCGACGACGCGACCGTCGAGATCACGCTGACCGACCCTTCGAACGGGTGGCTGTACGATCTGGCCAGCGCCGTGGGCGCGGTGTTCAGCGAAGATGCCGTTGACGATCTGGCGAACACGGCCATCGGCACCGGCCCGTATGAGGTGCAGTCCTTCACTCGCGGCCAGGAGATCGTCTACGCAGCTCGCGAGGACTACTGGGGTGGTGCGCCGAATCTGGAGACGGTGACCTTCAAGTACTACAAAGACCCCGTCGCCGCGGTCAATGCCGTGAAGTCCGGTGAAGTCGACGTGCTCGCCAGCCTGCAGGCTCCCGAACTGGCCGGCGACTTCGAATCACCCGATGACTACCAGGTCGTCGAGGGCACCACCAACGGCGAAGTCGTGCTGTCGATGAACAACGCCGAGGGCATCTTCGCCGACAAGAAGGCCCGCGAGGCCGTCCTCTACGCCATCGACGAGCAGGCCATCCTCGACACCGCTTGGGGCGGCTACGGCACCCTCATCGGCGGGATGGTCCCGCCGACCGCCCCGTACTATGAGGACCTCACCGACGTGTACCCGCACGACGTCGACAAGGCCAAGGAACTCGTCAAGGAAGCCGGCATCGAAGGCGAATCCTTCACCTACACCGTGCCCAACCTGCCGTATGCCACCGCCGTGGCCGACATCGTCGTCTCCCAGCTCGAAGAGGCAGGGCTCAAGCCGACGATCGAGACCCAGGAGTTCCCGGCGGTGTGGCTGGAGAAGACCTTCACCAATCACGACTACGACATGTCGGTCATCAACCACGTCGAGGCCAACGACATGCTCACCGTCTTCGGCGACGGCTACTACACCGGCTATGACTACTCCCAGATCGAAGATGCCGCGAAGAAGGCTGACACCGGCACCGAGGAGGAGTACGTCGCAGGCATGAAGGACGTCGCCCGCACCATCACCGAGGACGCCGCGGCCGGGTTCCTGTTCCTGTTCCCCAACCTCATCGTCGCCGACGCCGGGGTCGAGGGACTGCCGGAGAACTTCGTCTCCGACTCCTTCCCGATCGCCACTCTGGCCTGGAAGTGACGCTCCCGGCGGGCCGGACACCCCGGCCCGCCCCGCTCATCTGACCCGCAGCGGCCGCGTTGCAGCCGCTGCGGACACAAGGAGGTGGCATGGCCGGATACCTCATCCGCCGGCTGCTGCAGTTCGTAGTCACCGCTGCGATCGCCTCGGTCATCGTGTTCCTGCTCATGCAGGTGCTGCCCGGCAACGCCGCGCAGGTGGCCCTGGGCACCAACGCCACCCCCGAGGCGGTGGCCCAGCTCGAGCGCACGTACGGTCTCGACCGGCCGCTGCCGGTCCAGTACCTCGACTGGATCTCAGGGGTGCTCACCGGTGACTTCGGCACCTCGTATGTCACCCGCGCACCGATCACCCCGGTCATCGCCGACTCCATCCAGGTCACCCTCATCATCGTCATCGCCTCGATGCTCGTCGCCCTGCTCATCGCCGTGCCGCTGGGCTCACTGGCCGCGGTGTTTCAGAAGCGCACGCTGGGCACCGCGATCTCAGCGGCCAGCCAGGTCGGCATCGCCGTACCGAACTTCCTCGCAGCGATCATCCTCATCATGATCTTCTCGCTCGGCCTCGGCTGGTTCCCCTCCAGCGGCTGGGCCGCCCCGATCGAAGGGTTCGGCCGGTTCCTCGCCCGCCTGGCACTGCCGGTGCTGGCACTGGCGCTGGTGCAGGCGGCGATTCTCACCCGCTACGTCCGCTCAGCGGTGCTGGAGGTGATGCGCGAGGACTTCCTGCGCACCGCGCGTGCCAAAGGCTTGACGAAACCGCAGGCGCTCGTGCGCCACGGGCTGCGCAACGCCGCCATCCCCGTCGTCACCGTCGCCGGCATCCAGCTGGCCACCATGCTCATCGGCGCCGTCGTCATCGAACAGGTCTTCGTCATCCCCGGTATGGGCTCCGAACTCGTCCGGGCGGTGGCCAACCGCGATCTTGTCACCGTCCAGGGCATCGTCATGGTCCTTGTGGTGCTCGTCCTGCTGCTCAACCTCATCGTCGACCTGCTCTACACGGTCCTCGACCCGCGCGTCAGGAGGGCCGCATGACCACCCGTCTCGTCGCCAGCCGCCGCTTCAAAGCCGACGCCTCACTCATCATCGGCCTCGTGCTCATCGGCATCGTCATCCTCATGGCGCTCATCTCACTCGTGTGGACGCCGTACAACCCCACCCAGGCGATGCCTGCCGACCGGCTGCAGGGCATGTCAGCCGAGCACCTCTTCGGCACCGACCGCTACGGCCGCGACACCTTCACCTGGATCATGTACGGCGCGCGCATCACCCTGCTCGTCGGCGTCGTCTCCGTCGCCATCGCCGCCCTCATCGGCGTGCCGCTCGGCGTGCTGGCCGGGATGACCACCTACGGGTGGCTGTCCGGGCTCATCATGCGCGGCAACGACCTGCTGCTCGCCTTCCCCGCCCTGCTGCTGGCGATCGTGTTCTCCGCCGTGTTCGGCCCCGGCACCGGACCTGCGATGGTGGCTCTCGGCATCGCCTCGATCCCCGGCTTCGCCCGCGTCGCCCGGTCCGGGACCCTGCAGGTGATGAGCACCGAGTACATCATGGCCGCCCGCGCGGCCAACCGCCGGGTCCTGCCGATCGCTGTCTTCCACGTGCTGCCCAACATCGCCGGGATGATCATCGTGCAGGCCTCTGTCGCCTTCGCTCTCGCCATCCTCGCCGAGGCGGGACTGTCGTTCCTCGGTCTGGGCACCCAGCCACCGACCCCCTCATGGGGCCGGATGCTGCAGGAGTCCCAGCAGTACCTGTCCTCCCACCCGATGCTCGCCCTGTGGCCGGGCCTGTTCATCGCCGCCGCCGTGCTCGGCTTCAATCTGCTCGGCGACGGGCTGCGCGACCGCTTCGACCCGAAGCTGAAAGGACGTGACTGACATGCCCGCCCACGCCAGCGCCGCCACTCCGCCGGCACCGGTGAGCAAGCGCAGCCTGCTCGAAGTCACCGACCTGTCGATCACCACCGCGCAGACCACGCTCGTGCACCCGACGTCGTTCACCATCGCCCCCGGCGAGCGGGTCGGGCTCATCGGCGAATCCGGGTCCGGGAAATCGCTTACCTCCTCAGCGGTCATGGGCCTGCTGCCAGACGAGCTCACCGCCACCGGCTCGATCACGCTCACCGGCACTCAGGGCAATCTGCTGGAGCGCTCCGACCGGCAGATCGCCCGGCTGCGCGGGCTGAACATGAGCATGGTGTTCCAGGAGCCGATGAGCGCACTCAACCCGCTCATGCGCGTCGGCGCCCAGGTCGCTGAGGTCATGCGCATCCACCGCACCCAGTCGAAGACGAGCGCTGCGAAGCGGGCGATCGACCTCCTCGGTCTCGTCCAGCTGCCCGACCCACCGGCCACCGCCCGGGCATACCCGCATCAGCTCTCCGGCGGGCAGCGGCAGCGGGTGATGCTCGCGATGGCGCTGGCGAATGACCCGCAGCTGCTCATCTGCGATGAGCCGACCACCGCGCTCGACGTCACCGTCCAGCGCCAGGTCCTCGACCTCGTGCTCGATGCCGTCACCACCTCGGACACGGGGCTGCTGTTCATCACCCACGACCTGGCCGTTGTCGCCAGCGTCTGCGAGAAGGTCCTGGTCATGTACCAAGGTGAGATCGTCGAAGCCGGGGCCACCGAGCAGATCTTCACCGACCCGCAGCACGACTACACCCGCGGACTGCTCGCCGCCTCCGACCTGACGGCCACCGACGATGACGGCCGGCTGTTCACCATCGCCACCGCCCGCGCCTATGACGCCGCCCGGCTCAGCCAGGCACGCTTCACCCCGCCCGAGGCGGGTGACACCAGCGCACAGCAGGTCACCAACGCCTCGGAACCGGTATCGGCGGCGGGACACGAAGCAGCCCCGGCACCTGCGGGGGAGCAGCGCCCGCTCATCGAGATCGAGGGCCTGCACAAGACCTATCAGCGCACGAAGTCCGGGCTGTTCAGCAGGGCGGACACCGTCGATGCGCTCACCGATGTGTCGCTGAGCATCCGGGCCGGGCAGCGGTTCGGGATCGTCGGCGAATCCGGGTCCGGCAAGTCGACGCTGCTCAAGATCCTCTCCGGACTCGAACCGCTGACCAGCGGGTACGTGCGCGTCGGGGACTGCGAGATCGCCTCGGCCAGTCAGGCGCAGCTGCGGGCGATGCGCGAGGAGCTGCAGATCGTCTTCCAGGACCCCTTCGCCAGCCTCGATCCGCGTATGCAGGTCGCTGACATCGTCGCCGAACCGCTCGTGGCCATGGGCGTGCCTACCGCACGTCGGCGGGAGAAGGTCATTGAGATGCTCGAAGCCGTCGGGCTCGACGCTGAGAGCCGCACCCGCTATCCGCACCAGTTCTCCGGCGGGCAGCGCCAGCGCATCTCGATCGCCCGTGCGCTCGTGTGCCGCCCGCGCATCCTCGTCGCCGACGAACCGGTCTCCGCCCTCGACGTCTCGGTGCGTGCCCAGGTGCTCAATCTGCTCACCGACCTCGTCGACGACTACGAGCTCACCCTCGTGTTCGTCTCCCACGACCTCGGGGTCGTGCGCCACCTGTGCTCTGACGTCGTCGTCATGAAGGACGGCCGGATCGTCGAAGCAGGCGACGTCGCCGCGATCTACGACCACCCGCAGCACGAGTACACCGCCTCACTCGTCGCCGCCACACCCACGCTCGCCGCCGCCCTTGATGAGCGGGCCGGCTGAGAGAAGGAAGGACCGCCATGGACACCACCCTCGCCGACGCCAGCGCTGCCGAACTGCGCGCCGCCTACGCAGACGGCAGCACCGACCCGGTCGCGGTGCTCGACGCGGTGAAAGCACGCGTCGAGGCCTGCGAGCCGACGATCAACGCACTGTGGCACACCGACTTCGACGCAGCGCGGCAGGCCGCCGAGGCATCAGCGACCCGCTGGCAGGCTGGCGAGCCGATCTCGGACCTCGACGGGGTGCCGGTGACGGTCAAGGAGAACATCGCCTGGGCCGGCGTCGGAATGCCCGGCGGCCACAATGCCGGCGAACCGACTGTCGCTGAGGCCAACGCCCCGATCACCGACCGGCTGCTGGAGGCCGGTGCGGTGCTCTTTGCCTCGACCGTCATGCCCGACTGGGGGATGCTCTCCTCCGGCGTCTCCTCCCGCCACGGCATCACCCGCTCACCGCTGAACCCCGAGCTCACCACCGGTGGGTCGTCTTCCGGCGCCGGTGCGGCTGCCGCTGCCGGATACGGGCCGATCCACATCGGGTCAGACATCGGCGGGTCGATCCGCCTGCCGGGCACCTGGCTGGGACTGGCCACCCTCAAGCCGAGCTTCGGGCGAGTACCGCTCTCAGCGCCCTACCTCGGCCGATGCGCAGGCCCCCTGGCCCGCCGGATGAGCGATGTCATCGACGCGATGGAGGTCATCGGCCGGCCCGATGACCGCGACTACTCCCAGCTGCCAGCCACCGACGTCGGCTACCGGGACGAGGAATTCGACATCAGCCGGCTGCGCGTAGCCGTGCACACCGATGCCGGCTGCGGCAGTAACACCGATCCCGAGGTGGCCGCCGCCGTCGATGCCGCCGCTGCGGTCCTCGAGAGCGCCGGTGCCACGGTCGAGCGGATCCAACCGTTCATGGACCAAGACCTGCTCGTCGATATCGATCGGTTCTGGCGGGTGCGCTCCTGGGCAGACTTCAAGGCCCTCGACGATGCCGACCGCCGTGAGATCCTTCCCTATGTCGCCCAGTGGTGCTGGGCAGGTGCCGATATCTCGGCGACCGAGCTGCTGCGCTGCTACCACTCGATCCAGGAGATGCGCCGGCGCACCGTCGAAGCGACAGCCGGCTATGATTTCGTGCTCTCACCAGTCGCACCGATGGCCGCATTCCCGGCGGACTGGCCGATGCCGTTCAACGACGCCACCCAGCCGATGCAGCACATCTCCTTCACCGTGCCCTACAACATGTCCGAACAGCCCGCCTCCTCCGTCCCGGCCGGCTACACGGCTGACGGCCGGACGATCGGGCTGCAGGTCGCCGGCCGCCGGTTCGACGACCGCGGAGTGCTGACGCTCTCCGAATGGTTCGAATCCGCACTCCAGGTGCCCACCGCCTCGCGCACGGTGGGCTGACGACTCAGCGCAGGAACAGCTTCTGCAGTCGGGTCGAGGTCAGCGCCAGGCCGATGACGATCATGCCGGCGAAGTAGACGATGTGGATCCAGGCCGGGCTGGTCGCAGCCCCGAGGATCGCCAGGCGCATGAGCTCGACGCCGTGCCACAGCGGCAGCGCCTGGACGACCCACTGGACGGCGGCCGGGTAGACCTCGATGGGGTAGAAGGTCGCGGAGAACAGGAACAGCGGCTGGAGGATGACGAAGATCCAGTCGAGCTGATACCACCCGGAGAAGAAGCTCGTGATCCCCATGCCGATCGCGGCGAACGCGAAGGCCATGAGCATCGCGACGCCGAGCGCGGTGAGCGAGAACGGAAAGTCGAGCAGGCCGAGGAAGAACATGACGGTGACGAATCCGCAGGCGTAGAGGAACCCGCGGAAGACCGCCATGATGATCTCGCCGAGAGCCACATCGAGGGGCCCGAGCGAGGTGGTGAGCATCGCCTCGTAGAGGCGGCCGTGTTTGAGCCGGAAGAACACGTTGACCGTCGAGTCCATCACCGCGCCGTTCATCGCCGAGGCGGCCAGCAAAGCCGGGGCGATGTAGGCGGCATAGGAGATCGTCTGGCCGCCGTATTCGACGCTGCCGATGAGCGAGCCGAGCCCGAGGCCCATCGCCAGCAGGTAGAGGATCGGCTCGAGCACACCGGAGGCGACGAGGATGAAGTTGTTGTGCCGGAAGACCTGCATGCCGCGGGCGACGACAGCCCGGGCGTTGCCGGCGTAGAACGCCCGCACCCGGCCCGGGCGCGGGGTGGCCAGCGCCGAGGCGGTGCTGCCGGGTTGCGCGCGGCCGGCTGGCGGGGTGTGCGTGTGCGGGCTGTGCTGCGTCATGACGTCAGCCTCCGGGCGAACAGGCGCATCGCGATGAGCAGGCCGGCGGCACTGGGGATGATGATGCAGGCGAGGTGCACAGCGATCATGAGCCCGGACATCGGCTGGTGGTAGGCCAGCAGCCGGCCGAGTTCGGTCGTGTGCCACAGCGGGGACAACCAGCCGATCCACTGCACGGACAGCGGCAGGTTCGCCAGCGGGAAGAACGTGCCGGAGAACAGCATGAGCGGCATGACGACGACACGCTGGATGAGTGCGAACTGACCGGAGTCGCGCTTGAGGGTGGCGGTGAAAGCCATGACAGGGAAGCCGAGCGCGGTCCCGCCCAGGGCTGTTAAGGGGATCATGAGCCAGCCGGTGGCCGGGTTCGGCACGGCGTTGAAGACGAGGGTGATGATGAGGAAGTAGATCGTCGTAATCGCAGCGACCCGGATGATCGTTGCCAGCGCTGCACCGAGCGCGATCTGCGCTGGGGTCAGCGTGGTGGCCGCTGCCGCCCAGTAGCCCCGGTTCCACCGGAACCCGGCCATGACCGGATAGGTGGATTCCTCGACGGCGAACATCATCGCCGCTGTCGCGAGCATCGCCGGGGCCACGAACAGCAGATACGGCACACCGCCGACACCCTCAGGCTGGGCGGAGTCGACGACGGTGCCCAGACCCAGGCCGAGAGAGAAGATGTAGAACACCGGGGTGAGCACGGTGACGGCCAGGGTCGTCTTGATGAACCGCAGGGAGAACAGCAGCTGTTTCTCGGCCACCAGCCACGGACCGGCCCGGCGCACCGCACGGTGCTGGTCGGCATGCGTGCCGGGTGCTTCGATGTCGGTGCTCATTCGATGAGGCTCCGTCCGGTGAGCCTGAGGAACACGTCTTCGAGGCTCGAGCGGCGAACGAGCGCGGTCAGCGGGGTGAAGCCGGCCTCCCGGATCGCGGCCAGTGCACTGTCGCCGTCGCCGCTGTAGAGCAGCAGCCGGTCGGGCAGCACCTCGATGCGCTCGCAGTACCGTTCGAGCGCTGGGGCCTGCTCCTCGTTGCGGTCGATGCCGAAACGCAGCTCGAGGACCTCGCGGGTCGAATACTGCCGGATGAGCTCACTCGGTGCGCCCTCGGCCATGACCCGGCCGTGGTCGACGACGATGAGCCGGTCGCACAGCTGCTCGGCCTCATCCATGTAATGGGTCGTGAGCACGAGCGTGACCCCCTGCTGTTTGAGCCGGTAGAGCCGGTCCCACAGGATGTGCCGGGCCTGCGGGTCGAGGCCGGTCGTCGGCTCGTCGAGCATGAGCAGGCTGGGATCGTTGACCAGCGACCGGGCGATCGTCAGCCGGCGCTTCATGCCGCCGGAGAGCTCATCGACACGGGCGCTGCGCTTCTCACGCAGATTGGCGAAGTCGAGCAGCTCATCGGCCTTCGCCTTGGCATAGGCGCGGGAGAACCCGAAGTAGCGGGCGTAGAAGACGAGGTTGTCGAAGACCGAGAGCTCCTCATCGAGGTTGTCCTGCTGCGGGACGACACCGAGCCGGGCGCGGATCTGCGGGCCGTCGACGTTGGGGTCGAGGCCGAGGACGCTCAGCTGCCCGCCGGTGCGCGGCAGGGTCGCGCCGATCATCCGCATCGTCGTCGACTTCCCAGCCCCATTCGGGCCGAGCAGCCCGAAGCTCTCACCGGGCGTGACGGCGAAGTCGATGCCGTCGACGGCGGCGAAGTCGCCATAGGACTTCGCCAGGCCCGAGGCGGAGATGACCGGCGCTTCATCGCTCGCCTGACCGGCCGGGTACGTGTCTGCACTCACAGTCCACGACTGTACCACCGCCTCGGCGCCGGCCACCGGGGGCATGAAAAGGCTGACCTGACCGGCGAAGACGCAGGTCAGGTCAGCTGTTGAAGGGAGTCAGCTCAGTAGAAGTCGACGCTGAGCTTATCGCCGTCCATCTTGACCGAGCCGTTGGTCTCGAAGTCGACGGTGCCGTCCCAGCGGTACTTGCCGTCCTTCGACTTGGCCTTCATCGTCATCTTCCCGACCTTGTCGGACTCGGTGTAGAAGGAACCGCCGGAACCATCAGGGCTGAGCATCGTGCGGATCGAGGGCATCTTGTCGATCGTGCGCTCGATGGTCTTCTCGTTGACCTTGTCGGCGGCTTCCTTGCCCTTGTCGTCATTCCAGCTGATGTTGACCATCGGGCAGCCGTCGACGGAGGTCTTCTTCTCTTTGGCACACTCCTTGACCTTGTCCTCGACGAGCTTCTTGACGTCGGTGTCGAAGGCATCGGTGGCCTCGACGGAGAGCTTGACGGTCGCCGCCTGCGGGGCCTCCTCATCGGCGAAGCCGACGGTCGCGTTGCCCTCAGCGGGGGTGATGTACTTGCTCTCCGGGGTCGTGACGTCGTAGCGGCCCGGCCACACGGCGTACTCGACCCGGCCGGCCTCAGGGGTGAATTCCTGGCCGTTGATCGTCGAACCGCCGATCGGCGGGATTTCAAGAGCGATCGTCGGCAGCACCGGCGGTTCGAGCTTCCACTTGTCGAAGAACATGCCCTGCCGGCCGTCCTTCGTCGCCGTGAGCACGAGGTCGTAGGGCTGCCCGCCGAGCGAGTACTGGGTGTGGATCTTCGCCGAATCGCCGTTGCGGGTCGTCTCGACGACCTTCGTGTCGGTGATCTTGTCCTGGGAGCCGTCGACGATCGGCTGGACGAGCAGCTTCTCGCTGGCACCGTCCGGGGCGGTCGCCTTGGTGATCTCGTTGGCCTTGTCCATGTTGCCGGACTCCAGGGCGGCGAGGTACTCCTCGGCGACAGTGTCGGGTCCGTACTTGTTGTTGTTGACGCTGCGCACGACGAAGAAGCCGACGAGCACGAGGATGAGCACAAGCGCAACGGCGCCCAGAGACAGGAACAGCGGCAGCTTCGACTTCTTCTTCTGCTGCCTGCCGCGCGTCTGGTCCGGGCCACCCGGTCCGGGTGCGTAGCCGGGGGCGGGGGCCGGCTGCGGGACGCTGCCGCCTGCCGGGCCCGAGGCGGCGCTCGCCCCACCAGCGGGGTTCGAGCCGATCGGTGCGGCACTGTAGGTCGGGCCTGAGTCCTGGGGTCCACCTGAGTAGGGTCCCTGCGGTCCACCTGAGTAGGGGCCGGAAGCGCCAGACGAGCCGCCGGGTCCGTGCGGCGGCTGTGGGGGCATCGGCGGGGGAGTAGGGCCGGAGTTCATAAGCTTTGCAACCTTGTCTTCAGCGCTGGTGGACGGCGATGACGCGCCCGGCGCTCAGCGCCGACGGTCACCGCGAGAGTGGCTCACGGTACCACTTTAGTCGCAACACCCGGTGTGTCGGTATTCCGTGCCCGGTGGTCACGTCGGGCACCATAGGGGGAGTGAGTTCCCCACCTGACAGCAGCGGCCGCGGGTCCCGGCATCTCGGGCGCCACCCAGCGGTCATCGGCGCGCTCGAAACCGTGCGGATCCTCCTCGTGCTCGTCACGATCGCGTTCGTGCTCGCCTCGATCGCCTGGTTCATCGGCATCGCAGAACAGCGCCCGCTCGCGGCGATCCCCGGCTGGGCGTTCACCGGCCTGGCCGCAGCAACCGGGCTGAGCGTCAGACCCGGTGAGGCGCTCATGAGCTTCCCACCCAGTCTGCTGTGCCTCATTGTGTGGCTGCTGCTGCGCAATGCGGCCTCCCGCACCGCCACCGCACTGGAGGCCAATGCGCGCCTGCAGCGCGCCGGCCAGCTCACCGCCCACCGGGCCCCGCGCACGAGCGCCTATCTGTCGATCGCCGGGGCGTTTGTGCTCATCACCGTCGGGTTCGGCTTCGCCCTCGGGGCGGCGACCCCGAGCCTCATCGGCTTCACCCGTGTCGGCCTCCTCGTCGGCACCGCGATTGTGTTCGGTGCCGGCCTGTACCCGCAGGCGGCTGCAGCGGACTCACGTCTGTCAGCCAGACTCGGTGAACAGTGGACCGGAGCACTGGAAGATGCCCACCGGGTGTGCGTGCGCGCCGGCTGGTGGCTGGCCGTCCTCGCCGCACTCGCCGTCGCTGCCGGGCTCGCCATCGAGTTCGAGAAGGTCAGCGCCGTCGTCGACCTCTACAGTGCCCCGCTCGTGGCCGCGATCGGCCTGTCAGTGGTGCAGCTGCTCTACCTGCCGGGGATCCTCGCCGTCGCACTTGCTTGGCTCAGCGGTGCGGGCGTGCACCTGTCGGCAGCCGAGACCGCCTCGGCCTTCTCCGCAGCCGACGGCCCGCGCCCGGCTGTGCCGCTGCTGGCGATCATCCCGGAGAACCCGCCAGCCTTCCTGGCCGCGGCACCGGCACTGCTCTTCATCGTCGGGGTGCTGCTCGTGACGCTGCGCCGCAGCTGGCAGCACGTCGACCTGCCGGTCATGACCGTCGCCTCAGCCCAGCTGCTCGTGCTCATGTGGATGTGGGGACTGTTCTCCACCGGCGGGCTCGGGCCCGGCGGCCTGGAGGTCTTCGGGGTGCCGGCACTCATGTTCCCGCTCATCACCGGCGGGCTCGTCATCGCCGGCCTGTGGGCCGGCTACGGACTCATCCTCGCCGCCCGCCGGGCACAACCGCAGGACTGAGACCGCAACCGCAGGACTGACCCGCCGATAGGGGAACAGACAGGGCAGGCAGACTCAGCAGCGGTCACTGATCAGCCGGCGCCGAGGTCCTCGAGCATCTTCGTCAGCTGCGAGCGGTGCTCGGTCTGGCATTCGACTGCGGCCTGCTCCGTCAGCGCGGAGGCGACACAGTCCTCGTAGGCCTTCTGCTGCGGGTACAGCACCGCCATGCCGATCGCCTGCAGGATCATCCAGCCGGCCGCCAGCGCCCCGAGCACACCCATGACGATCCAGCCGCCGGCCTGCTTCGAGCGCACCCCGGCGATGAAGTAGCGCACCGCCCACACGAGGGCAGCGATCGCGAAGACGCCGGAGAACAGCTTCGCCGGCAGCGGATACAGCGCGGCCAGCAGCGCAGCGCCGAGCAGCAGCGTGAAGATCATTCCCTCACGGTTGCGCTTCATCACCAGCTCCTCATCGCCGCTGGGCTTCTCGGCAGAGGGTCGCTGGTCGTTCTGGCTGGGCTTGTGCTCGATCGGACTCACCGCAACAGTCTGACATACAATGACAGCCGTGCGCCTCGTAACCCTCGCCTCCGGATCCGGGTCCCTGACCCAGGCTGTCATCGACGCCTTCACCACCGCCGCACCCGCCGCCGATGTCACGCTCGCTGCGGTCGGCTCCGATCGGCCCGACGCCCCGGTCCTCGACCGTGCCCGAGGTGCCGGTCTCGACACCTTCGTCGTCGCCCCGCGCGACTTCGCCTCCCGCGACGAATGGAACCGGGCACTGGCCGAGGCAGTGGCCGGCTATCAGCCCGACTGGGTCGTCTCGGCTGGGTTCATGCGCATCCTCGGGCCCGATTTCATCTCGCGCTTCCCGCAGCGCATCATCAACACGCACCCGGCCCTGCTGCCGTCCTTCCCCGGTGCGCACGGAGTCCGCGATGCGCTCGCCTACGGCGTCAAGGTCACCGGCTCGACGATCCACCTCGTCGATGAAGGTGTCGACACCGGCCCGATCATCGCCCAGCAGCCGGTCCTCGTCGAAGCCGATGACACCGAGGACACCCTGCATGAGCGCATCCGGCAGGTCGAGCGCGGCCTGCTCGTCGACGTCCTCACACACCTGGCCAGCGGGGATCTGCACGTGGCAGGCCGCCGCGTCACCGGATTCTCCGGCCGCGATAGCATCGACTGAACCAGCTCACCTCTCATCACCTGTCCGACTCCGTCATCACCTGTCCGCCTCCGCCCATTCCGTCCGAAGGAGCCTGCTGTGGAAGCTCACCGTCCGATCCGCCGCGCACTCATCAGCGTCTACGACAAGACCGGCCTGACCGACCTGGCCCGCGGGCTCGCCGAGGCCGGGGTGTCGATCGTCTCGACCGGCTCGACGGCCAAGCAGATCGCTGCGGCGGGAATCGACGTCACCCCGGTCGAGGACGTCACCGGCTTCCCCGAATGCCTCGAAGGCCGCGTCAAGACCCTGCACCCGAAGGTGCACGCCGGGATCCTCGCCGATTCCCGCAAGGACGACCATCGCGCACAGCTGGCCGAGCTTGGCATCGACGCCTTCGACCTCGTCGTCGTCAACCTCTACCCATTCACCGACACCGTCGCCTCGGGTGCGGACTTCGACGCCTGCGTGGAGCAGATCGACATCGGCGGCCCGGCGATGGTCCGCGCAGCGGCGAAGAACCACCCGAGTGTCGCGATCGTCACCGATCCCGCCCGGTACGGCGACGTCGTCACCGCTGCGCAGACCGGCGGCTTCGACCTGGCCTCCCGGCGCCGGCTCGCAGCCGAGGCCTTCGCCCACACCGCCTCCTACGACGCCGCAGTCGCCGGCTGGCTGGCCGGACAGCTCGCCGACGGCGACGAGCCCGGCGACTTCTTCGGCATCACCGCGGTCAAGAAGCACGGGCTGCGCTACGGCGAGAACCCGCACCAGGCCGCTGCCGTCTACCAGACCGCGGCAGGCGGCGGCATCGCAGGAGCCCAGCAGCTCGGCGGCAAGGAGATGTCGTATAACAACTACCAGGACACCGACGCCGCGATCCGGGCCGCCTACGACTTCGACGCGCCTGCGGTGGCGATCATCAAGCACGCCAACCCGTGCGGCATCGCCACTGCGGCTGATATCGCCGAAGCCCACCGCAAGGCCCACGCCTGCGATCCGGTCTCGGCCTACGGCGGGGTGATCGCCGCCAACCGCGAGGTCACCGTCGCGATGGCCGAATCCGTCAAGCCGATCTTCACCGAGGTGCTCGCAGCCCCCTCGTTCGCCCCCGAGGCGCTGGAGATCCTCAGGACGAAGAAGAACCTGCGCCTGCTTGAACTCGGTGGCTGGCAGCCCGATGCCCAGGAGTTCCGCCAGATCTCCGGCGGGGTGCTCATCCAGGACCGCGACAGCTTCCAGGCCGACGGCGACGACCCGTCAAACTGGACCCTGGCCGCCGGACGGGCCGTCGACGAGGCGACGCTGCGCGATCTCGCCTTCGCGTGGCGGGCCTGCCGGGCGGTGAAGTCCAATGCGGTCCTGCTCGCCGCCGACGGGGCCTCCGTCGGAGTCGGCATGGGCCAGGTCAACCGGGTCGACTCCGCGCAGCTGGCCGTCCAGCGCGCAGGCGACCGAGTCGCGGGATCGGTGGCCGCCTCGGACGCGTTCTTCCCGTTCGCCGACGGTCTCGAAGTGCTGACCCGCGCCGGTGTCACCGCGATCGTGCAGCCGGGCGGGTCGATCCGCGATGAGGAGGTCATCGCAGCCGCCGAGCAGGCCGGAGTGACGATGTACTTCACGGGAACCCGCCATTTCTTCCACTGAACCCCGACACGCTGCGTCCCGGCGGCCGGCCGGACGACCGCCGGCTGCCGGGTCGACGGCTGCCGAGCAGTCCCCGCGCCATCAGCGCCAGCCCCTGCCACGCGGGCGCGGACGCAACTGGTTCTCCAAACGCTGGATCTACTGGAAGCGCCGCTACTCCAACCCCACCCGCCGCGACTGGGTGCTGCTGGCCAGCCTCATCTGGATCGTCCTGTCAGCAGCCGCTGCGCTGCTGAGCTTCCGGCTGGGCGGATTGACCTTGGCCGCCGGCCTGTTCCTGCTGGCGGGCCTGCGGATGCTGCCCGGCCCACTCGGGGAGATGTGGGTCAACCGGCCGCGCCGGGCCGACGTCATCACCATCCTCATCCTCGCCGGTGCGCTCGCCGGACTCAGCCTCGTCGTCCCCGGCCACTGACCCACCGCCGCGGCCAGGCACCGGCGGCTGGGTGAAGACGGCGTGAACACAGCGTTTCCACTCGCGCGAGATCCTTTACAGCCGGACGCTGACCTGCAAAGGTGGAGTGCACAGCCGGTCACCTGACCGGGACGCGATGTTGAGAAGGAGTTTGATATGGGACTCGGAGACCTCGGCAACAAGGCGAAGGACGCGGTGAACTCGGACAAGGGCGAGCAGGCCGCCGACAAGGGCCTCGACCAGGCGTCGCAGAAGGCCTCGGATGCCTCCGGCGGCAAGTTCGACGACCAGATCAACAAGGGCCGGGATGCCGCAGACGGCAAGCTCGGCAACGAGTGACGCCCCTGTAGACCGACACGCAGATCACGGGCTGATTCAGGCCCAGACTGACACGCAGGCCCAGCACCGCACCGTGCTGGGCCTGCGTCGTGTCCACCGCGCCCGAGGCTGCTCGGATCCGTCAGAGCTTCTCGACCGGGGCATAGCGCATGAGCAGCCGTTTGGTGCCCAGCGACTTGAAGTCGACGACGGCGACGGTCTTGTCACCGCTGCCCTTGACCTCGATGACGGTGCCGAGGCCGAAGGAATCATGCGAAACCCGGTCGCCGGCAGCGACCTGGACGACCTCGCGGTTGGGCCGGATGCGGTTGGGGAACCCGGTGCCCGGTGACTTCGACGCCGCACGCGACGACGAGCTGCGCCCGGCCGCCGAGTTGGAGCGGAACGAGCCCGACCCGCCGGTGAACCCGCCGCCGTAGGAGCCGCCGGTGGACCCGCCGCCGTACGAACTGCCGAACCTGCCGCCGTACGAACTGCCGAACCCGCCAGCACCAGAACCGCCGGAGGCAGCGGTGAGGGCCTCGGCTGACAGGGTGCCGGTGCTCTCCCACTCGATGAGCGAGGCGGGGATCTCGGTGAGGAACCGGCTGGGCGGGTTGTACTGCGGCTGGCCCCACATGCTGCGGGTCTCCGCGCGCGTGAGGATGAGCCGCTTCTGCGCACGTGTCAGCCCGACATAGGCCAGCCGGCGCTCCTCGGACATCTCTGACGGATCGTTGAAGGAGCGCTGGTGCGGGAAGCTGCCGTCCTCCATACCGGTGAGGAACACGGTCGGAAACTCCAGACCCTTGGCCGTGTGCAGGGTCATGAGCGTGACTTCCCCGGACTCCTCACCCGGGATCTGGTCGGCATCCGAGGACAGCGACACGAGCTCGAGGAAGTCATCGAGCGTCGCCCCCTCACCGCGGGCATCGAAGGCCTCGGCAACGGCGACGAGTTCGGCGAGGTTGTCCACCCGCGACTCGTCCTGCGGATCTGTGCTGGCCTGCAGCTCGGCCAGATACCCGGTCTGCTCGAGCACCGATTCGAGCACGCGGGCGACCTGCGCGCCCTCTGCCGTCGACTGCAGGTCTGCGAAAAGCGCCCGGAACTTCTCCAGCGGGCCCTTCGCCCGGCTGGAGAGCCCCGGCACCTCGTCTGCGCGTTCGAGCGCCTCGAAGAAGGTCACCCGCTCGCGTTCGGCGAACGCACCGAGCATCGCGACCGTCCGGTCGCCGATCGAGCGCTTGGGCACGTTGATGATGCGGCGCAGGTTGACGTCATCGGCCGGGTTCGCCAGCACCCGCAGGTAGGCGAGGGCGTCCTTGATCTCCTTGCGCTCATAGAACCGGGTGCCGCCGACGACCCGGTAGGGCATGCCGGCGCGCACGAGCGCATCCTCGATCGCACGGGACTGGGCGTTCGTGCGGTAGAACACCGCACAGTCGCCGTAGACGGTGTCGCCTTGGTCGATGAGCTCATCGATCCGGTCGACGATGAACTGCGCTTCAGCCTGCTCGTTCTCGGCCACCCAGCCGACGACTGGCGCACCGTCACCGGCAGCCGTCCACAGCCGCTTGTCCTTGCGGTCCTCATTGTTGGCGATGACCGCATTCGCGGCTGAGAGGATGTTCTGCGTCGACCGGTAGTTCTGCTCCAGCAGGATGGTACGCGCCTGCGGGAAGTCCTTTTCGAACTCGACGATGTTGCGCACCGTCGCCCCGCGGAAGGCGTAGATCGACTGATCGGCATCGCCGACGACGGTCAGTTCCGCCGAGAGATGATCGGCATCAGCCCCGGCCAACGCCCGGATGAGCGCATACTGGGCCGGGTTCGTGTCCTGATACTCATCGACGAGGATGTGCTGGAACCGGCTGCGGTAGTAGGCGGCGACGTCGGCGAAGGCGCCGAGCAGATGCACCGTCTCCATGATGAGGTCATCGAAGTCGAACGCATTGGCCAGCCGCAGCCGCTCAGCGTACCGGCGGTACACCTCGGCGACGGCCTGAACGGCCGGATTGTCCATCCGCGCCTGCCCGGCATAGTCCTCAGCGGTGATGAGGTCGTTCTTCAGCGCTGAGATCCGGTGCTGCAGCGACTTGGGGGTGAAACGCTTGACATCGACATCGGCCTCACGGGCGACCTGCGTGATGAGCCGCAGCGAATCCTGCGCATCGTAGACGGCGAAGTTCGACTTCATGCCCAACGTCTTCGCCTCCCGCCGCAGGATCCGCACACACGCCGAATGGAACGTCGACACCCACATGCCGCGCGCCTGCGGGCCGATGAGCGCGCCGATGCGCTCCTGCATCTCCTTGGCGGCCTTGTTCGTGAACGTGATCGCGAGCACCTGGCCGGGATGGGCGCGTCCGGTGCGCAGCGCATAGGCGATCCGGCGGGTGAGCACCGTCGTCTTGCCCGAACCGGCGCCAGCGACGATGAGCAGCGGCGACCCGGCATGCGTGACCGCAGCAGACTGCTCGGGATTGAGCCCATCGAGCAGCTCGGCCGGGTCACCGGCACCGAGGCGGTGGGCGCCTGCAGCACCGGTCTCACCTGCCGCCTCAGGCACGCCGAGTTCAGCATCGGCGTCGTCAGCCGGGTGGGCGATGTCAGCGAAGTCAGCCGGCGCCTCGGGCACGGGCATCTCCGGCAGCGCAGCGTGCGGCGGAGGGGAATCCGGGGCGGTGTTGAGGAACTCGAAGAGTGAAGACATGGTCTTAGCAATCTACCAACCGGGCCAGACGCGGCCAAGGTGCCGACCGCCTCGGGCGCGAGGGAAGAAGACGACGATGCCGGCACCCGTGACAGGGCGCCGGCATCTCCTTGAGCGGCAGTCGGCTCAGACGTTGACGAACACGGCGACGAGCACCGCCAGCAGGGCGAGTGCGAACGTCGCGTGGGCGAGGCCGGCGCTGGGCTCCGAGCCGGTCGCAGCGGCCGGTTCGCCGGCACCGGCGGTGGCGTGGGCGCGCTTCTGCTTGCGGTTGCCGATGAACGCGGTGACGGCCACGGCGATGGCGAGCAGCGCCTTGATGCCGACCTTCATGTGGAAGGCGGCAGACGGGTCACCGGCCATCTCGATGATGCCGACGAGACCGATGCCGGTGATGAGCTGGAGGTAGGCGGCGTGCAACATTCCGGGCATGACATGGGGTCGGCGGATCGCGGCGAAGTAACCGCCGATGATGATCGCCATGCCGAGCAGGTGCAGGAACAGGAGAATATCGCGAAGAATTTCCATAGGCTTCATTCTAGTGGCAAGATTGTGCCCGAGTAATCGCGGCCCCGGGGTCTGCGGGCGGCCGGGACTGCATGATCCGCCCTGGTGTAATGGCAGCACGCCGGCCTTTGGAGCCGTGCAGTATAGGTTCGAATCCTATGGGCGGAGCGCGTCGACGATCCGGCCACCCGGATGAAGGAGTGAACATGACCGTCAACCGCCCCGCAGCCGTCATCGTGCTGGCCGCCGGCGAAGGCACGAGAATGAAGTCCGCCACACCGAAGGTCATGCATCCGATCGGCGGCCGGTCGCTGCTCCACCATGCGATCAATGCCGCCGCTGGTGCCCAGCCCCAGCACCTCGTCGTCGTCCTCCGGCACGCCCGTGAGCAGGTCGCCGAGCATGTCTCGGCCATTGCCGAGGCGATCGACCGGCAGGTGCTCGTCGCTGACCAGGACGACATCCCCGGCACCGGACGCGCCGCCGAATGCGCGCTCACCCAGCTGCCCGAAGACCTCACCGGCACCATCGTCGTCACCTACGGCGACGTGCCGCTGCTGACCGCTGAGACGCTCTCGGACCTCGTCGACTTCCACGAGCAGCGCTCTGGGGCGGTCACTGTGCTCTCCGCCGAGGTCGCCCGCCCGCACGGCTACGGGCGCATCGTCCGCGACGCCGCCGGCAACCTCGAACGCATCGTCGAGGAGAAAGACGCCAGCGCCGAGGAGAAGCAGATCACGGAGATCAACTCCGGCATCTACGCCTTCGACGCGGCTGTGCTGCGTGAGTCCCTTGCGCAGGTCTCGACCGACAACGCCCAGGCGGAGAAGTACCTCACCGATGTCATCGGCATCGCCCGCGCCGCCGGTGGGGCTGTCGCCGCCCGAGCGATCGAGGACTTCTGGCAGGTTGAGGGAGCTAACGACCGTGTGCAGCTCGCCCAGCTGGGCAAGGAGCTCAACAAGCGCGTCATCGAGAACTGGATGCGCGCAGGAGTCACCGTCGTCGACCCCGACACTACGTGGATCGACGCCGATGCGGTGCTCGCCGCCGACGCGACCATCCTGCCCGGCGTGCAGCTCTACGGCGCCTGCGACATCGCCTCGGGCGCGGTCATCGGACCCGACACGACGCTGACGGACACCGAGGTCCGTGCCGGCGCCCAGGTTGTGCGCACCCACGGCCAGCTGGCCGTCATCGGCGAGAACGCCACCGTCGGGCCCTTCGCCTACCTGCGCCCGGGCACCGAGCTGGGCACCGAGGGCAAGATCGGCACCTTCGTCGAGACGAAGAACGCCAAGATCGGCGCCGGCTCGAAGGTCCCGCACCTGTCCTATGTCGGAGATGCGACGATCGGGGAGCACACCAACATCGGCGCTGCCTCCGTGTTCGTCAACTACGACGGCATCAACAAGCACCACACCACCATCGGCTCCTACTGCCGCACCGGCTCGGACACGATGTTCGTCGCCCCCGTCACAGTAGGCGACGGCGCCTACTCGGGAGCGAGCACCGTGATCCGCAAGGATGTTCCGCCTGGGGCGCTGGCCATCACGGTCGCACCTCAGCGCAATGTTGAAGACTGGGTAGTGAAGAACCGTCCAGGTACGCCTGCCGCCCAGGCTGCCGAGGCTGCTCAGCAAACGCAGAAGGAGTCGGAGTAGTGAATAAGATTACGGCAGCCGGTGAGAAGGAGCTCGTCCTCGTCACCGGCCGGGCGAACATGGAGCTGGCCGAGCAGGTCGCTGAATGTCTGGGCACTGAACTGCTGCCCACCGACATCTACAACTTCGCCAATGGTGAGATCTACGTCCGCTACTCCGAGTCGGTGCGCGGCTCGGATGTGTTCGTCATGCAGTCCCACTGCGCCCCGATCAACGACTGGCTGATGGAGCAGCTGCTCATGGTCGATGCGCTCAAGCGCGCCTCAGCCAAGCGCATCACCGTGATCGCCCCGTTCTTCCCCTACGCCCGCCAGGACAAGAAGCACCGCGGCCGCGAGCCGATCTCCGCGCGTCTCGTCGCTGACATGTACAAGGCCGCCGGCGCCGATCGGCTCATCGCCGTCGACCTGCACACCGCGCAGATCCAGGGCTTCTTCGACGGACCGGTCGACCACCTCGTGGCCCTGCCGATCCTGGCCGACTACGTCAAGCAGAACCATCCGGGCGAACTGGCTGTCGTGTCCCCGGACGCCGGCCGCATCAAAGTCGCCGAGAACTGGTCGTCTGCCCTCGGCGGCGTGCCGCTGGCCTTCATCCACAAGACCCGCGACATCAACCGGCCCAACCAGACGAAGGCCAACCGCGTCGTCGGCGACGTCGAAGGACGCACCGCAGTGCTCGTCGATGACATGATCGACACCGGCGGCACCATCGTCCAGGCCGCCGATGCCTGCATGGAAGCCGGTGCGAAGGGCGTGGTCATCGTCTCGACACATGCCGTCTTCTCCGGCCCGGCTGTCGAGCGGCTGAAGAACTCGTGCGCCTCCGAGGTGATCGTGACGAACACGCTGCCGCTGGAGGACTCGCAGAAGTTCGACAAGCTCACCGTGCTCTCGATCGCCCCGCTGCTCGCCCGCGCCGTGCACGAGGTGTTCGAAGACGGCTCGGTCACCAGCCTGTTCGAGATCGAATGACCTGCGCCTGACTCTCGGGCTCCCTGCGGCGTCCCGGCACCGGCCGGGGCGCCGCAGTCGGTTTGCCGCCGAGGTGCCGGAGTCGTTTTGCCGCCGAGGCGCCAGGCGAGTATCCTTGACGAGTTACCTCGGCGAGGGAAACCCATGTTTCCGTGATCGACGCGGTTCTCGTAAGCCCCCTTCTCCGGCGCACAGCGCCGCCGCCACCACCTCGGTGCCGGCCCGGGAGCGACCACGAGGCTCGTCCGCCGTGGTGCTCACACCACGAAGGAGAAGAAAATGGCTGACTTCAAGCTCATCGCAGAACGCCGCGACGACTTCGGCAAGGGCGCTGCCCGCCGGCTCCGCCGCGCAGACAAGGTTCCTGCAGTCCTCTACGGCCACGGCGAGGACCCCATCCACCTGGCACTCGACGGCCACGCCACCATGATGGCGATGAAGATGCCCAACGCCCTGCTCGAGATCGAAAGCCCGGACGGCTCGAAGAACCGCCTGGCCATCGCCCGTGACATCCAGCGTCACCCGGTGACCTGGAACATCGAGCACCTCGACCTCATCATCGTCAAGCGCGGCGAGAAGATCGAGGTCGAGGTCCCGGTCGTCGTCGAGGGCGAAGCTGCACCCGGTACCGTCGTCTCCATCGACAACCAGGTCATCCGCCTGCTGGCCGAAGCCACCAGCCTGCCGGAGTCCGTCGAGGTCTCCATCGAGGGCCGCGAGGTCGGCGAGCACGTCTACGCCTCCGACGTCACCGTCCCGAAGGGCACCGAGCTCGTCGACGATCCCGAGCTGCTCATCGTCAACATCTCCGCTGAGCTCTCCGAAGAGCAGCTCGAGGCCGAACTCGAGTCCGACGCGGTGGATGAAGAGGTCGCTGCGGCCACCGGTGCTCCGGCTGAGAGTGACGCCGAGGCCCAGGGCGGCGACGCCGAGGCTGAGGGCGACGACGAGGAGTGATCCTCTCACTCAGCTGAGACGCCGGGCTGAGCGCCGGCTCACCTCTGAGCACGCAGCGGCAGGTTCCCACCCGGGGACCTGCCGCTGCGGCATTCACCCCACCACGGCCTCGGGCGCGGTCAGGCACGACAGGTAAGCCTGATCTAAGCCACGCGAGGCTCACTCAGTCGCTACCGTAGACATGACCGGCAGGAACATAGCCGGCGATCACGAAGGAGGACGGCGATGGCCGATGAGACGTGGCTCGTCATGGGCTTGGGCAATCCCGGGGCGCGGTATGCCCCGACCCGGCACAACATCGGCCAGATGACCGTCGACGAACTCGCCGACCGGATGAGCCTCAACCTCACCAAGACCAAGCACGGCGCGGTCGCGGCGATGGGCCGGCTCGGCAGCATCGGCGGGAGGCCGGGACCGCGCGTGGTGCTGGCGAAGTCGCTGGGTTACATGAACGTCACCGGAGGGCCGACGCAGGCGCTGCTGAAGTTCTACTCAGTGCCCGCGGCCAACCTCATCGCCGTCCACGACGACGTCGACCTCGACTTCGATGCCATCAAGCTCAAACGCGGCGGGGGAGAAGGCGGGCACAACGGGCTGCGCTCGATCACCCAGGCACTCGGCACCAAGGACTACCTGCGGGTGCGGGCCGGTGTGGGCCGCCCGCCGGGCCGCATGGACACGGCCTCGTTCGTGCTGCGGCCCTTCAGCACTGACGAGAAGAAGACCCTGCCGATGTTCATCAGCGATCTCGCCGATGCCGTCGAGATGCTCGTGACCGAAGGGCTGACGGAGACCCAGCAGAAGTACCACTCCCGCTGAAGGCTGAGACTGCGCCTCAGGCCAAGGCCGCTGGCTAATGTGGGCCGCCGCGAAAGTTGGAAAAGTTGTTCATGGTTTCCGGCGCCACAACCATGAACAACTTTTCTAACTTTGGTCAGCTCTGCGTTTGGCTCAGCCCTAGCTCTTCTCACCAGTGACTTTGCTCAGCGTTAGCCCTGCTCAGCTGCAGCGGGCTGCGTGCTAGGGAGAAGCCTCACTCGGCAGTGGGCGGGTATGAGAACGCGACCCTCATTGCAATCGGCTTCACTATAACGAAATAGCGGCGAGGCCACCTTAGAGGATATCCATTCCCGCTCACCGAATCCGATGGGAAGTAAGCGGGCTGCTGCTGTGCTTCCCTAGCAGCTGAAGAAGGGCCAGGTCGAGCTATGCAGCTGAAGAAGGGCCAGGTCGAGCTATGTCGCGCTTACAAGTGTTGTTGCCGGCTAGTGGAGTCGCTGGGAGGATGCCCGGGTCTGGGACCGGAGCGGCGGATGCGCAGCTGACTCATCACGGCGGCGTATCCTGCTGATATGACCGACCTCAGCATCACCGATGATCGTGCGCTGACTTATTTTGCCGAAGTTGTCAGTGCCGGGTCGATCCGAGCTGCTGCCAGGCGCCTATTCATCGGTCCTCCGGCATTGAGCCGGACGATCAGCAGCCTGGAACAGCGGGTAGGTGAAGAGCTGCTGCATCGGCATGCCACCGGAGTGCGACCGACTCCGGCGGGCGAAGCACTGCTACGGTACGTCCGGGCTCGCGAGGATTTGGACGCCATCCTGGCAGACGAACTGTCTGCCGCCCGCAACGAACTCTCAGGCAAAGTCCGAATCGCTGTAGGAGAAGGGTTCCTCGCCGGTTTGATAGAGGAAGTCCTTCCCAGCGTTTTCGCTGAACATCCTGCCGTATCCGTCGAGGTGCTCAACGCCGGCACGAGTGATATTCGCCAGGCTGTGATTGATGCCGATGTCGACTACGGAATTGGCGCGCATGTGGTTCCGGATGCCGCGCTCAGTGTGATCGCTGAGAGCACGGACAGTCTTGCCGTCGCGGTCAGCCCCCATCACCCGCTTGCTGAAGTCTCGATGGTCACCTGCACGATGCTAGCCGAGCATGCAGGTGCCTTCCTGCTTCCGGGTTTCGGTCTGCGCGCACTGACCGATGACTTACAACGTGATGAAGGGACAGCGTTTCGAGTACGGATGGAGACTGGGTCGGTGAACGCACTTGTTGCGTTTGCAGCTTCCGGCGCCGGCTACGCACTGCTGCCGGGTTTCGTTACCCGCCCGTATGCCAACCTGGTTTCTCGCCCAATTTCGGCCGCGAACGTAAGCCAGGTTACAGCGTCGTTGCTTGCTCAGGCTGGTCGGCCGGTGTCGCTTGCCGCAAGTGAATTGGAAGCGCGTCTAAGCCGCTACGTGCAGGATCTCAACGACAATTGACGTCTGCCGGACGGCATTTTCCATCTTGGTGTTGCCTGTGAGGGCAACCGCGTGGTGCAGATTTTGGGTACTACTGCCCATCCGGGTCTGTTGTTACGTTCGAAGGAACTCAACAATCATCGACCAATGGGGGCGCGATGCGACTGCAAGAACTATTGTCACCGCGATTGCATGCGGCGGCGCTCATCATCGTTGTGCTAGCTCAGCTCATCGGCATCGTCGATATTCCCGTAGGGCTCGGCAGCATCCTGCTGTTGCCGCTCCTCTTCGCCTTCGCGTTCGGTCTGCTGACGAATTCCAACATCGTCGGGCGCACAGTTGGTTTGCTGAAAACGCGTCACATCGCGGCTGCATCGTCATGCGTAGTGGTGGCGATCATTCCATTCATCGCGAAGTTCGGCACAACTGTCGGACCTGCGCTCAGCGATATCATCGCCGCCGGGCCAGCTCTCCTTCTACAGGAGCTCGGAAACCTCTTCACGATCGTGTTCGCGCTGCCGGTGGCGCTGTGGGTGCTGAAGATGGGCCGTGAATCCGTCGGAGCGACTTTCTCGGTTGCCCGAGAACCGAGCTTGGCGATCGTCGCGGACCGATACGGGCTAAAGAGTCCTGAAGGTGCCGGAGTGATGGGAGTCTACGTCGTCGGCACACTGGTCGGAACCATCGTATTCTCGGTGCTGGCTTCTGGACTGGCCTCGACCGACGTCTTCGATCCGCGGGCACTCGCAATGGCGTGCGGTGTCGGCAGCGGTTCGATGATGGCTGCCTGTTCAGGGGCGTTGGCTGCAGCCGTGCCAGCGCAGGCAGACACTCTCATCGCTCTCGCCGGTGCGAGCAACCTGCTGACCTACGCGACAGGCATGTACGCAAGCCTGTTCATCGCACTTCCCCTCGTCGAGTGGATCTATCGACGCTTCAGCCCTGAAGCTCGTCGAGGAAAGGCAATGACATGAGCCAGCAAGTCCCCGTCGCGGAACCAACCGAAGCGCTTAAGTTGGGCCACGAAGTCACACTGCTCGCCCTGGTCACCATTATTTGCATTCCGCTGCAGATGATGGCGACTGATCTTGGAGTCGGACGGATCATCGGCGGTCTCACCGTGCTCGGGGGCATTGGCGTCGCCGGAGTCGTACTTGCCCGTCTGCTGCCGATGCTCAAACTACCTTCTGTAGCCTGGGTATCAATCGTCGGAATTGCCACGACCATTCCCGGGACACCCTGGGCAGGAGCGGTCCTCCATTGGGTTGAGAGCATCGATTTCCTTGCGCTGACTCCCCCGTGCCTGGCGTATGCAGCGATGGCGATAACCGCTCGTGAGATCTCCATTGCTCGTACGTCTGGCTGGAAGATCCTCATTGTCGGTGTCCTCGTCCTGCTCGGTACCTACATTGGATCCGTCCTCATCGCCGAACTCATGCTAGGAGTTTCATGAACCAGTCCCCAGCAGTTGCCGTCATCGGTCTTGGTCGGATGGGCGCCGGAATGGCTGCAACGCTCCTTCGCCATGGCTATCACGTCTACGGTGTCGATCCCGTCGGAGTGAGTGAAGATCTCCAGGCTGGTGGGCTCATCGCCAGTGAACTCGAGGATGTCGCGCAGCGGGCCTCAACGGTGGTTCTCTCACTGCCGTCAAGCGACATCTCCCGTGAAGTGCTGATCGGAGCCAACGGCATCGCCGAAGATCTGGCTGCACGAAACGGGCCGAACAGCGTTGTCATCGACATGTCGACAGGGGATCCGCGAGTTGCGCAGGAGCTTGCGCGCCGGCTCGACGACCTAGGGGTCGGGTTCGTCGATGCACCAGTCAGTGGAGGTCCGAAAGGCGCACGCGGTGGAACGATGACGGCATTCGTCGGCGGCAGCGCGGAATCTGTCGCTCGTGCCACTCCGGTTCTCACTGCGCTCACCAGTCGCTGCACCGAGGTGGGAGGCCCCGGCAATGGTCAGCTCGCCAAGCTCATCAACAACGGGCTGTGCGCCGTCCATCTGGCTGCGGCCGGTGAAGCCTTGGCTCTGGCTGAAGCCTGGGGCGCACCTCCTGCGAAGATCTTCGAAGCAGTGAATGCTGCTTCCGGTCGCAGCGCCGTTACAGAGCTCAATGTGCCCGAGTGGGTGCTCTCTGGCACCTTCGACAGCGGGTTTTCCACCGGTTTGATGGCCCGGGACGTCGGGCTCGCAACAGGGACTGCGGGGGCGCTGGGCATAGATGCTCCTCTTCTCAATGCCGCGCTGCTGCAATGGCAGAGAGCGCGGGAATCATTCGGCGCCGACGCAGACTTCAATCGCATCGTCACATCAAACAGAGCTGTCCAGGAGGAAACCCCGAATGACTGACAATCGTCCTGATATGCCAGGTTCCCCCGCAATCGGCATCTCCACCGGGGACGAGGTGGTACTCGGTGAAGGCCGAGAGATCAGCATCGACGATCCGGCCACGGGGCAGGGCCTCCTTCGCTATCGAGAGCCTCTGCGAGCTCAGGTCGACGCGTGTGTCGCCCGTGCAGTCGAATCACAGCGAGAATGGATCGGGCTAACGGCCGCAGAGCGGGGCCGACGTCTGCACGCAGTCGGTCGTGCAGTGCGCGATGCCCTCCCCGAACTAGCGCGGTTGGAAGCACAGAACACCGGGAAGCCGATCCACGATGCGCGGGCTGAGGTGCAAGCTGTCGCAGAGATGTTTGAATACTACGCCGGCTGGTGTGACAAACAGACCGGTGACGTGCTCGCGGTACCGACGACGCATCTCAATTACACCCAACGAGTGCCCTATGGAGTGGTCGCTGCGATCACACCGTGGAATGCTCCGATCTTCACGTGCGGGTGGCAGGTGGCCCCAGCTTTAGCTGCTGGGAACGCAATCGTGGTCAAACCATCCGAACACACGCCGGTGACCTCAACCGCTCTTGCCGGGCTGGCTCACGCAGCAGGCCTGCCGGCAGGCCTCTTCAGCGTTGTTTCCGGCACTGGGCTGACCTCGGGCGAGCCGCTCGTCGAACATCCCGAAATCCGCAAAGTGATCTTCATCGGCTCGCCACACACGGGCGCCATCATCGCCGCGAAGGCCGCATCGCACCTGAAGCCTTGCGTTCTTGAACTCGGTGGGAAGTCTGCGAACATCATCTTTGCCGACGCGGATCTCGAGCGTGCAGCGCGTGGGGCAGCAGGAGCAATCTTCTCTGGGGCAGGACAGAGCTGCGTGGCGGGTTCCCGACTGCTCATCCATGACGCTGTTTACGATGAGGTGATTTGCAAACTGCGTGACATCGCTGCACAGGTTCGGGTCGGCAACCCTGAGGACCCCGATGTCCAGATGGGCCCACTTCAGAACAGGGCTCAGTTCGAGCGGGTGAAAAGCCTCCTTGATTCGTACGACGGCAAGACCGCGTTCGGCGGTTACGGCCCGACGACCACTGGGGCGGATGAAGCAGGATTCTATATCCGACCGACAATCCTGGAACCATCGTCCAACGATGCTGAACTAGCCAGAACCGAGATTTTCGGCCCGGTCGTCGCGGCGTTACCGTTCTCGGACGAGACGGAAGCGGTCAACCTCGCAAACGACAGCAGATTTGGGCTTGCTGGCGCTGTGTGGACCTCCGATGTTGCACGTGCGCACCGAGTAGCAGGAAAACTGACCGCCGGGACCGTATGGGTCAACAGCTATAAGACAATTCACGTCATGTCGCCCTTCGGCGGATTCAAAGACTCGGGATACGGGCGCTCCAGCGGACAAGAGGGGCTCTATGAGTACAGCCAGCCGCGTTCTATCTGGGTCGAAACGTCAGAACATCCGAACCCGATCGGCGGGTACTGAGATAAGCGAGACGGTGCTGGCCCTCAGTACAGTCCGCCGGTGCGGCGCGGGGCGGTGGTCTCACCGCTGAGGGAGTGCCAGCGCGGCTGCCCGGCCATCCAGGCCGCCAGCCCGCCGCCGATCGCCCCGAAGAGGTGGCCCTGCCAGGAGATGCCGGGGAACAGCGGCAGCACACCGGTGAGCATCGAGCCGCCGTAGAGGATGATGACGAGCAGGCCGATGACGCCGAACATCAGCCGGCGCAGGATCGAATCGGTGAAGACCGCGCGCATGATGAGATAGCCGAAGTAGCCGAACACCAGACCCGAGGCGCCGACGGTCAGCGTGCCGGGCAGGTTCACCGCCCAGGCGCCAAGCCCGCTGACAACGGCGATGACGGAGGTGACGAACCAGAAGCGGCGGATGCCCTCGGCGGCGACGAGCAATCCGAGGACGAGGAACGGGATCGTGTTGGCGATCAGATGCGGCCAGCCCGAATGCAGCAGCGGAGAGAAGACGATGCCGATGAGACCGGTCGGATTCCATGAGCGGACTCCGAAACCGTTGAATGAGCCCGGCAGCACGAAATCGGCGGCAGCGATGACCCACATGAGCCCGAGCAGCACGATCGGCTGCAGCAGCCGGGCCCCGACATTCGCACCGGGCAGGTCGAGATCGGACCGGGTTCTCGATCCGGTCTGCCGGGCAGGCGTGCGGCTGAGGTCAGAGGGCTCGAAGCTCATGGGCTCATTCTCGCAAACGAAACTGACAGGGCCCTCCACAGCGGAGCCGTGCGGCGCAGGCCGCAGGTTCCGTGCCGGTGTCATGAGCCTCACCGCCAGAGCGGGCCCGCCGGACGCGGAAGCCGAGTAGACTTTACGGCGTGTCTGTGACCGGAATCTCCCGCCTGCTGCAAACCAACTCCGCCTACAGTGCTGCCCTGGCAGCGCTCGCCGACAGCTCGACGGCAGGCGGGTCGATCAGCGCGATCACCGGACTATGGCCCTCCGTCATGGCCGATGCCGCCCAGTCCGGGCCGATCCTCGCGGTCACCGCCACCGGCCGGGAGGCCGATCACCTCGAACGGGCACTGGCCGACTACCTGCCAGCCAGCTCCGTCGCGGTCTTCCCCAGCTGGGAGACCCTCCCACATGAGAAGCTCTCCCCGCGCTCAGACACCGTCGGCCGCCGCCTGTCCGTGCTGCGCCGCCTCAGCCACCCCGGCGATGAACCACTGAATGTCGTCATCGCCCCGATCCGGGCTCTGCTGCAGCCGATCGTCACCGGTCTCGGCGAACTCACCCCCGTCCAGTTGAAAGTCGGCGACGAGGTCGAACTCGCCGACCTGGCCGAGCAGCTCTCCGACCTCGCCTATTCGCGCGTCGACATGGTATCCCGGCGCGGTGAGTACGCGGTGCGCGGCGGCATCCTCGACATCTTCCCGCCGACGGATGACCAGGCGCTGCGCATCGAGTTCTTCGGCGACGAGGTCGATGAGATCCGCCCGTTCTCCGTCGCCGACCAGCGCTCCCTGCCCACCGTCGACGACGCCGTCTACACCCTATGGGCCCCGCCGTGCCGCGAAGTGCTGCTGACCGCCGAAGTCCGCGAACGCGCCCGCGACCTCATCCCAGAGCTGCCGCAGGCTACTGAGATGCTCGAGAAGATCGCCGACGGCGTCGCTGTCGAAGGCATGGAGTCCCTCGCCCCGGTGCTCGCCGGAAAGATGGAGTCCTTCGTTAACACCCTGCCGGCTGGCACCCGGATCCTCGTGACCGCCCCGGAGAAGGTCGCGGCCCGGGCCGAGGACCTCGTCGCCACGACCGAGGAGTTCCTCGCCGCCGCATGGACGTCTGCCGCTGCAGGCGGGAAGGTGCCGATCGATCTGTCGCCGGCCAGCTTCCGCACCCTGGAGGAGACCCGCGAGGCCGCCGCTGCGCGCAGTCTGCCGTGGTGGGAGATCGGCGGCTTCGCCCGCGATGCCGAACTGGCCGAGTCCACCGGTGAGACCGTACTCGAGGTGCCCGGCCGGCAGCCCCGCGGCTACGCCGGCGACGTCGAGGCGATCCTCACTGATGTGCGCGCTCTCGTCCACGACAGCTGGGACGTCGTAGTCCTCACGGAGGGCCGCGGTCCTGGTGAGCGGATGGTCGAGGTGTTCTCCGAAGCCGATGTGCCGGCCCGGTTCGTAGACGACCTCACCGAGCCCACCACCTCGGGCGCGGTGACCGTGACGACGGCCGCGGACTTCGGCGGATTCGTCATCGACACGATGAAGCTCGCCGTCCTCACCGAGGCCGATGTGCTCGGCCGCGCCGCAGCCACCTCGACCCGGGACATGCGCCGCCTGCCGGCCCGCCGCCGGCGCCACCAGGTCGACCCGCTCGACCTCAAACCCGGCGACTACGTCGTCCACGAACAGCACGGGGTGGGCCGGTTCGTCGAGATGGTCGCCCGCACAACGGGCCGCGGGCCGCAGGCCCACACCCGCGAATACCTCGTCATCGAATACGCGCCGAGCAAGCGCGGCCAACCCGGCGACCGCCTTTACGTGCCCTCTGACTCCCTCGACCAGGTCACCCGGTACGTCGGCGGGGAATCACCGTCGGTGAACAAGATGGGCGGCTCGGACTGGGCGAAGACGAAGTCGAAAGCCCGCAAAGCGGTCAAAGAGATCGCCCGCGAGCTCATCCACCTGTACTCGGCCCGCCGCGCCTCCTCCGGGCACGCCTTCGGCCCGGACACCCCGTGGCAGCGTGAGCTCGAGGACGCCTTCCACTACATGGAGACCCCCGACCAGCTCACCACCATCGACGAAGTCAAAGCCGATATGGAGAAGCCGATCCCCATGGACCGACTCATCTGCGGCGATGTGGGCTACGGCAAGACTGAGGTGGCGGTACGTGCAGCGTTCAAGGCGATCCAGGACGGCAAGCAGGTCGCCGTGCTCGTGCCGACGACCCTGCTCGTCCAGCAGCACTTCGACACCTTCTCCGAACGCTACTCCGGCTTCCCCGTCACCGTCGGCAAGCTCTCCCGCTTCCAGTCCCCGGCCGATTCGGAGAAGACGAAGAACGACCTCAAAGACGGCAGCCTCGACCTCGTCATCGGCACCCACCGGCTGCTTTCCGGTGAGGTGCAGTTCAAGAACCTCGGGCTCGTCATCATCGACGAGGAGCAGCGCTTCGGCGTTGAGCACAAGGAAACACTCAAGGCGCTGCGGACCAATGTCGACGTGCTCGCCATGTCGGCGACCCCGATTCCGCGCACCCTGGAGATGGCGGTGACCGGGATCCGGGAGATGTCGACTCTGGCGACCCCGCCGGAGGACCGCCACCCGGTGCTGACCTACGTCGGCAAATACGAGGACAAGCAGGTCACCGCTGCGATCCGGCGCGAGCTGCTGCGCGAAGGCCAGGTCTTCTTCATCCACAACCGCACCCAGGACATCGAGAAGACCGCCGCCCACTTAGCCGAACTCGTCCCGGAGGCGCGCATCGCCGTCGCCCACGGCAAGATGAGCGAGCAGCGCCTGGAGCAGGTCATCGTCGACTTCTGGGAGAAGCGCTATGACGTGCTCGTGTGCACGACGATCGTCGAGACCGGCATCGACATCTCGAACGCCAACACCCTCATCGTCGACCGTGCTGACCGGATGGGCCTGTCCCAGCTGCATCAGCTGCGCGGCCGCGTCGGCCGCTCGCGTGAGCGCGCCTACGCCTACTTCCTCTATCCGGCCGATATGACGCTGACCGAGACCGCCCACGACCGGCTGCAGACCGTCGCCGCCCACACCGAGCTCGGCGCGGGCATGCAGGTGGCGATGAAGGACCTGGAGATCCGCGGGGCCGGCAATCTGCTCGGCGGCCAGCAGTCCGGCCACATCGAAGGCGTCGGCTTCGACCTCTACGTCCGCCTCGTCGGCGAGGCGGTGGCGAACTTCCGCGGCGAAGGCGAGGAGGAGGTCGCGGAGATGCGCATCGAGCTGCCGATCGACGCGCACCTGCCGACCGACTACGTCGAGCATGAGCGGCTGCGGCTGGAGGCCTATCGCAAGCTCGCCGCCGCCACCGATGATGCCGAGATCGCCGAGGTGCTCGCCGAGCTCACCGACCGCTACGGTCCCTACCCCGAGGCGGTCGAGGTGCTTGCTGAGATCGCCCGCCTGCGCATCCGCGCCCGTGCCTCCGGCGTGCAGGAGATCCTGTCGGTGGGCAATACGATCCGCTTCGCGCCGGTGGAGCTTGCCGATTCGCAGATCGTGCGACTCAAGCGGCTGTACCCGAAGTCGCTCATCAAGCCGGCGCTGCGGGCGATCCAGGTGCCCAAGCCGCAGTCCGGGGTCGGGTTCGACAAGAAGGACCTCGTCGACCGGGAGCTCATCGACTGGGTGCACCAGTTCCTCGATGCGATCCTGCCCGCCCCCGAGGCGGAGTCGAGGTCCGCAGAGACGGCCGGCGCTGCAGAGAAGGCCGGGTCAGGGGAGAAGGCCGGTGCTGGGAAGAAGGACGGTGCGAAGGTGGAGACGAGCGCATGAGCACTCCGCGCTGGCAGCGTCCGGACACCACCGGCATGACGGCGGCTGAGGCCGTCGCCTACCTGCTGGCGCGCTGCCCGTGGGCTGCGGCCCAGACCCACACCGGGCTGCAGAAGCACCTCATCGAGGAGACCCACGAGCTCATCGGCGCCCTTGACGACTACGCCGCTGACCCGCATGAGCGCACCGCCGCCGAGGTGGAGGTCGAGCTCGGCGATGTGCTCTACCAGGTGCTCTTCCACGCCGCCCTGCTCGACCGTAAGGCCGCCGGCGGGCAGGCACTCGCTTCGATGCGCGACCACGAGGATCTGCCCGGTGAGGCCCTGACGCCAGCGGCGATCCGGCGCGTCGATGCGCGACTGGCTGAGAAGATCATCCGCCGCCACCCGCACGTCTTCGACTCGACTGCGCCAGTCGACATCGACGAAGTCGAACGTCGCTACGAGGCGATCAAGACTGCCGAACGCGCTGCCGCCCGGCAGCAGGCACCCGGTACGGATGCCGCAGGGGAGCACGTTTCCGGCGCGGATGCCGCAGGAGAGCAGGTTGCCAGCCTCGACTCCACCGGCCAGCAGGCCGCGGCCGCCGCCCGCGCATCGTTCGACTCGCTGCCCGCCAGTGTCCCCGCCCTCACCCGCGCCCAGGCGGTGCTCGGCCGGATCGAACGCCTCGCACTCGACCAGCCGGACACCTCGGGCCCGGACGTCCCGGACCCGGATACCTCGGGCCTGGACACCACCCCAGGCCAGGCGCTCGCCGCCTCGGGAGCGGAAGCCGAACTCGGCCGGGCGCTCTTCGCGCTCGTGAGCCGGGCCCACGCGCAGGGCCTCGACGCCGAGGCCGCGCTGCGTCGGGTAACCTCCGAAGTGGAGGACGCAGCCGTCGAGCAGGCCCGCAGGCAGGGCGTGGAAGGTGGAGATGACACAGCAGATGCACGTCGCTGAGCGGATCCCGATCCCCGGCACGTTCAACTTCCGCGACATCGGAGGCTGGCCGACCGGCAGCGGAACGGTCGCCCGCGGGCTGCTGTACCGCTCCGACGGCCTGCACAACCTCACCGACGCATCCCGGGCAGCGCTGCGTGAGCTGAACCTTGCCACCGTCATCGACCTGCGCGAAGAGCGCGAATCCCATCGCGCACCCGATGCCCTCGACGGCCTCGACGTCGAGCACATCTCACTGCCGGTCTTCGACAACCGCTACTATCCGCTCGACCCGAACGCCGCGCGCGTCGAACTGCCCGATCACAGCCTGCCGACGATCTACCAGACGATGATCGACGAATTCGGGCCCCGCCTGGCCGCCGGTGTCGAGACGATCGCGGAGCGCGTGCGCACCCCGGTGCTCATCCACTGCTCAGCCGGCAAGGACCGCACCGGCGTACTCTCAGCCTTCGTGCTCAGCCTGCTCGACGTCGACCGCGAGCACGTCGTGACCGACTACACGATGACCGAGCGCTACCTCGGTGCCGAGTTCGTCGCAGCACTCGGCGCGAAGTTCGCCCAGGCGGGCATCGTCGCCGACATCTCGAACACCGCCACGCAGGCACCGGCCGGCCTCATCACCGCAGTGCTCGATCGGCTCGATGACGAATACGGGGGAGTGGCCGGCTACCTGTGCACCCACAGCATGAACCCCGAGGCGGTCGACGAGCTGCGCGCCGCTCTCGTCCGCCCCGCACACGTCGACTAAGCTGATCCGCGTAGACCCCGTTCCCGCCCCACAGCCGATGCATCAGGCTTGAAGGAGACCACAGTGGCCGAAATCATTGCTGCCAATGCCCGCGAGATCCTCGACTCCCGCGGCAATCCGACCGTCGAGGTCGAGGTGCTGCTCGAAGACGGAACAGTCGGCCGCGCCGGCGTGCCCTCGGGTGCCTCGACCGGTGAGTTCGAAGCCGTCGAGCTGCGCGACTCCGACCCCGAGCGCTACCTCGGCAAGGGCGTCCAGCAGGCCGTCGATGCCGTGCTCGACGACCTCAACAACGCCATCGCCGGCTTCGAAGCCGAAGAGCAGCGCCTCATCGACCAGGCGATGATCGACACCGACGGCACCGACAACAAGTCCCGGGTCGGCGCCAACGCCATCCTCGGTGTCTCACTCGCCGTCGCCCGCGCCGCCGCCCAGTCTGCAGACCTGCCGCTGTACCGCTACCTCGGCGGCCCGAACGCCCACATCATGCCGGTGCCGATGATGAACATCCTCAACGGCGGCTCGCATGCCGACTCGAACGTCGACATCCAGGAATTCATGATCGCCCCGATCGGGGCCGCCAGCTTCCGCGAAGCCCTGCAGTGGGGCACCGAGGTCTACCACGCGCTCAAGGCTGTGCTCAAGGATCGCGGCCTGTCCACCGGCCTGGGCGATGAGGGCGGTTTCGCCCCGAACCTGGAGTCGAACTCCGAGGCGCTCGACCTCATCATCGAAGCGATCGAGAAGGCCGGCCGCAAGCCCGGCAAGGACATCGCGCTCGCCCTCGACGTCGCCTCCAGCGAGTTCTTCAAGGACGGCGCCTACCAGTTCGAAGGCGAGACGAAGACCGCCGCCGACATGACCGCCTACTACGCCGACCTCGTCGAGCGCTACCCGCTCGTGTCCATCGAGGACCCGCTGGATGAGAACGACTGGGACGGCTGGATCGAACTCACCGCCGAACTCGGCGAGAAGGTCCAGATCGTCGGCGACGACCTGTTCGTCACCAACCCCGAGCGGCTGCGCCGCGGCATCGAATCCGGTGCCGCGAACTCCCTGCTCGTCAAGGTCAACCAGATCGGCTCGCTGACCGAGACCTTCGATGCGGTCATGCTCGCCCAGACCAACCGCTACACCTGTATGATCTCCCACCGCTCCGGTGAGACCGAGGACACCACGATCGCCGATCTGGCTGTGGCCACGCAGGCCGGCCAGATCAAGACCGGCGCCCCGGCCCGTTCGGAGCGCGTCGCGAAGTACAACCAGCTGCTGCGCATCGAAGAGCAGCTCGCCGATGCCGCCCGCTACGCCGGACGCTCGGCCTTCCCGCGCTTCCGCGACTGACACCGACCGACCACCGGCTGCACTCCCGCCGCGCCAGGCGTGTGCGGCTGAGGCGACCCGCTCCCGAGGTGGGGTGCACGACCGTGCGTGCACCCCACCTCGTGCATGGGGCGCGCGACGTGGGTTGTGGGGCGCGCGACGTGGGTTGTGGGGCGTGGGGCTGCGGCCGGGGGGCGTGGGGCGCGGCCGGGGTGCGCATACGCCCATCTCACACGTGCTCGTGCGAACACGCCGCACCAAATGAGGGCTGTCGGCTGCAAGGCCAGGCAGACTTGGTGCCACACACCTTTCTTCCCCTGATCAGCTCATGAGGTGGCAATGGCTCCGACGTCATCTGCAGCACAGCGCCGCGCCCTGGCTGCCAAGCGGAAGTCCGCTGCCTCCCGCAAGCCGAAATCCGCCAAGGCCCAGGCGCCTGCTGCCCGCACACGCAGAGCCCAGCCGGTCGTCGACCTCTCAGGCACCGACATCGACGCGACCGCGGCCGGGCGCCGCCTGCCGGCGCGCACCATCATCCTCGGCGTCATCGCCGCGATGCTGCTGACGATGTTCCTGCCCTCGATCTCGACCGGGATCGCCCAGTACCAGCAGATCGCCGCCCTGGAGCGCGACATCGAGGTCACCGAGCAGGAGGTCGCCGATCTCAAGGAGCGGCAGGAGCAGCTCAAGGATCCCGCCTACCTCGCTCAGCGGGCCCGCGAGGACTACCACTACGCCAAGGACGGTGAAGAGGTCTACATCGTCATCGACGACACCGGCGAGGAGGTCGCCACCGAGACCGCGGCCGCCGGGGCAGGGGAGAAGCGCACCGTGCGCAGGCAGCCGTGGTACATCGAGCTGGTAGATTCGCTCAAGGCCGTCGGTTTCGCAACAGAAGAGAGCCCATGATCACCGAATGCACCCCAGCGGACTTCGACACGATCCGCGCCCAGCTCGGCCGGGTCCCGCGCGGGGTCGTCGGCGTCGCCGCCCGCTCGAAGACCGGTGAGCCGCTCGTCGTCGCCACCGCGCCCCGGCTGGAGGACGGCACTCCGTTCCCCACCACCTTCTACCTCACCCACCCGGACTACGTCACCGAATGCTCCCGGCTCGAAGCCGCCGGCGTGATGGCGCAGATGAGCGAACAGCTCGGCGAGGACGAGGACATGCAGGCCGGCTACCGTAAAGCGCATGCCGCCTACCTGGCCGCCCGCCGGCAGATCGGCATCGGCGCAGGGATCGGCGAGGTGCCGGAGATCGACGACTTCTCCGCCGGCGGTATGCCCACCCGCATCAAGTGCCTCCACGCGCTCGTCGGCCACGCCCTGGCCGCCGGGCCAGGCGTCAACCCGGTCGGCGACCTCGCCCTGTCGATGATGGACGGGGTGCCGCCCGTCGCCGAGGTGTGAGTCACCTGAACCGGCAAGCTGTCCCGCGGCGTCTAAGCTGGGGGCATGACCCGAGCTGCTGCCATCGACTGCGGAACGAACTCCATCCGCCTCCTCATCGCCGACATCACCGCACCCGCTGACGGCGGGCCGCTGCAGGTGAGCGATGTCGTACGCGAGATGCGCATCGTGCGCCTCGGCCAGGGCGTCGATGCCACCGGCCGGTTCGCTTCAGAGGCCTTGGAACGCACCTTCGCCGCCTGCGAGGAGTACGCCGAGCTCATCCGCGCTCATGCACCCGAACATGTGCGCTTCGTTGCGACGTCTGCCAGCCGGGATGCCGCCAACCGCGCAGAGTTCTTCGCCGGTGTGCGAGCACGCCTCGGCGTCGAGGCGGAGGTCATCACCGGCATCGAAGAAGCGCAGCTGTCCTTCACCGGCGCGACCGTCGGCGTGCAGGCAGCCGCCGACCCGGCACCGACCGGCCCGTTCCTCGTCATGGATCTCGGCGGCGGCTCCACCGAACTCGTCACCGGTGCAGTCGGGCCCGCCGGGGCTGAGCTGACCGGCGCGCACAGCATGGACATCGGGTGTGTGCGCCTGACCGAACGCCACCTCAACTCCGACCCGCCGACTGATGCCGAGATCGCATCAACGATCGCCGATATCGACGCCGCCTACGATGCCGCCTGTGCTGATGTCGACGTCTCCGGTGTGCGCACCGTCATCGGTGTCGCCGGTACGATCACCACTGTCACCGCCGCGCTTCTCGGACTCAGAGCCTATGAGCCCGAGGCGATCCACGCCGCCCGGCTGGAACCCGAGAAGCTGCTGGCCACCTGCCAGGACCTGCTGCACATGCCGCGAGCTGAGCGGGCTGCACTGCCGTTCATGCACCCCGGCCGCGTCGACGTCATCGGTTCCGGGGCGCTCATCTTCGCCACACTCATCGACCGCGTCACCGCCGATGCCCAGCAGCCTCCGGAGATCTTTGCGAGCGAGACCGACATCCTCGACGGCATCGCCATCGGCCTCAGCCAGCGAGCCGGCACCTGAAGGCAACCGACATGACCACCGCCGACCGAGACGCCGCCGGCCGCCGGGGTGCCCGGCGAGCCAGGGCTGCCGGGCAGAAGCTCGCCGCCGGTGCCGCAGCTCTCGCGCTGGCCACCGGCGCGGCACTCACCGAGGCGACCCTGACCTCGGGCCCGGTGCAGGCGGCCGAACCCGAGGCAGGGCCTGGGCAGTGGTTCATCGCCGACTACGGCATCGACGAGATGTGGCAGACGACGACCGGGAAGGGCACAACGGTCGCTGTCATCGACTCCGGCGTCGAGGCCGCGCATGAGAACCTCACCGACACCGTCGTCAAGGCCAAGGACTTCTCCGAAACCGGTGCGGACGGCACCACCCCTCTCGGCGACGGGTCGATCATCCACCACGGCACCGCCGTCGCAGGCGTCATCGCCGGCAACGGCTCCGGGCCCGGGCCGATGGGCGTGGCCCCGGACGCCGATTTGCTCTCGGCCTCGATGTGGCTGGGCAGCAACCGGCCCGAGAGCTCCCCGCCGTCCCGGCAGCAGGCTGCGGCCGCGCTGCGCTGGGCCGTCGACGAGGGTGCTGATGTCGTCAACATGTCTCTGGGCTGGGACGACCCGACCTGGGACCCGGACTGGGACGAAGCCTTCGCCTACGCTTTCGACCACGACGTCGTCGTCATCGCCTGTGTCGGCAACCGCTCGCAGGGTGCGCGCAGAGCCTGGGCACCGGCGACCGTGCCCGGTGTGGTGGGCGTCGGCGGGCTGGGCGCCAACGGGCAGGTGCGCGCCGAGTCGACCGCCCCGGGCATCGCCGTCGACCTCATGGGACCGGCCGAAGACATCCCCGTCCCGCTGCCCGGAGGTGAGTATGGCACCGGCGACGGCTGTTCGTTCGCCGCACCCGTCGTCGCTGGGGTCGCCGCCCTCATCCGCAGCAATGACCCGGACCTGTCCGCCGATGAGGTCGTCGCCAAGCTCTACACCACAGCCACCCCGGTCCCCGGTCACGACGGCACGACGACACCCGAGCAGCCCGACCCGGTCGTCGGCCACGGCCGCCTCGCCCCGGGCGCAGCACTCGACGCCGATGTGCCCGCCGATGTTCCGCAGGCCGGACAGCAGCTGGCCGACTGGGTGACGATGCACCGCCGGGCACCGGCGACAACCGAACAGGCCGAACCGGGAGCTGATTCCGGCAAGGAGACTTCCCCTGAAGGTGAAGCGCAGATCACACCGGCCACCGCCTCGGCGGCAGGGCCGGCCGTGCTCATCACGGGTGCGCTGGCCGGTGCGGGACTCATCACCGCCGGGGTCGCGCGGATGCGGCGTGCGCGGCCGTCTGGCGGGGGATCTGACATCACCCCGGAGGGTAAGTGAAAGTTTTCACAAACCTCGGGGCGGTCGCTAGAATGGGGTCATGGCACTGATTCGAAACAGCAAACTGCGTCCTCGTATTCTCATCGTCGGAGGCGGCTACCTCGGCCTCGTCACCGCCCAGAATCTGCTGAAGAACCTGGGTCGCGGCGAAGCGACGGTCACTGTCGTCGACCCCAACCCCTACATGACCTACCAGCCGTTCCTGCCCGAGGTGGCAGCCGGCTCGATCGAGCCGCGCCACGCTGTCGTGCCGCTGCGCCGCAACCTCAAGGGCGCGGAGGTCGTCACCGGCTACGTCCGGTCGATCAACCACGCTGACAAGTTCGTCACCGTTGAACCCGAAGGCGACGAGCCCTTCGAGCTCGACTACGACCAGATCATCCTGGCCGCAGGCTCGGTGGCCCGCACCCTGCCGATCCCGGGTCTGGCTGAGGAGGCCATCGGCCTCAAGCGGATCGAAGAGGCCGTCGCCCTGCGCGACCACGTCCTGAACAACATCTCCGAGGCCTCTCTGCTCGAAGACGACGAAGAGCGCCGTCGGTTGCTCACCTTCGTCTTCGTCGGCGGCGGCTTCGCTGGCATGGAGATCCTCGCTGAGCTCGAGGACATGGCTCGTGCCGCCGTTGCACAGTACGAGACACTGACCGAGGCTGACCTGCGCTTCGTCCTCGTCGAGGCGATGGGCCGCGTCATGCCCGAGGTCGGCGAGGCTCAGGCCCGTTGGGTCGTCGAGCACATGCGCGAGCGCGGCATCGACGTCTACCTCGAGACCTTCCTGCAGGATTGCACCAACAAGCACATCCAGCTGTCCAACGGCGAGGAGTTCGACTGCGACACCGTCGTGTGGAGCGCCGGTGTCAAGGCCAACCCGGTGCTCGTCGATTCCGACCTGCCGCTTGATGAGCGCGGCCGCGTCACCGTGCGCGCCGACCTGCGCGTCGAGGGCGATGAGGGTGTTGTCGAAGGTGCCTGGGCTGCTGGTGACAACGCTGCTGTGCCGGACCTCTCCGGCGGCGGCGTGGGCGGCTACTGCGTACCCAACGCGCAGCACGCTGTGCGCCAGGCCCCGGTGCTGGCTGCCAATGTGCTCGCTGCGCTGCGCGGTGAGACCGAGTTCCGCCAGTACTTCCACAAGACCATCGGCACGGTTGCCGGTCTGGGCCTGTACAAGGGTGTCTCGCAGATGGGCGACTTCGAAGCCCGCGGCGTGCTCGCCTGGGCGATGCACCGCGGCTACCACGGCTACGCCATCCCAACCATCGACCGCAAGGTCCGGGTGTTCGGAAACTGGGCGCTCAACGTCGTCTTCGGCCGCGACGTCATGCCGCTCAAGGACCTCGATGTGCCGCGCAAGTCGTTCGTCGACGCCGCACACTCGAAGCCGGCCCCCAAGAAAGAGCCGGCCAAAGCCTGACCGTGACGCTCATCTGAGCTGCGAACACTGCTCGTGGGGATCCCGTCTGGGGTCCCCACCAGTGTTTTCTATGCGGTGGCCTGGGTGGAGGGCGTTGGGCGGCGCTGACTCGGTTAGACTGTCTGCCGTCGCCCCTATAGCCCAATCGGCAGAGGCAGTCGACTTAAAATCGATTCAGTGTGGGTTCGAGTCCCACTGGGGGCACCAGAGCGTCGTTGTTCAAACCAGCGACGTTCCCGGTTTGATCCGTCCCGTTTCCGCCTGCTGTCTGGCTGAAGCGTCCTGGGTTTCGTTCCGTTCTACTGATTGAAGGAGAATTGGATCATGCCAACTGTCTATACCCAGGAGTGCAAGCAGCGGGCGTTGCGTTTGATGGAGGATCATCTTCAGGACACGCAGTGCTCGCAGTGGTCGGCCGCCCAGGCGGTGGGAACGAAACTTGGGATCTCACCGCATACGATGCGCGGGTGGTTGAAGCAGGCCAGACGTGATGCCGGTACTGAGCCGGGCGCGACTACAGATGAGCTTGAAGAGCTTAAACGGCTGCGGCGTGAGAACCGGGAGCTGCGACGGGCGAACGAGATCCTCAAGACTGCCTCCGCTTTTCTTGCAGCCGAGCTCGACCGCCCCTGGCCGAAATGATCGCCTACATCGATATGTACCGTGATCAGTTCGGAGTCGAGCTCATCTGCCGCACACTTGCAGCACGCGAGGGTGGATTCATCACGTCCCGTGGCTATCGGGCAGCGAAGACCAGACCGGCCTGCGAACGCCAGATCCGTGATCGGGAACTGAGCGTGGTGATCAAGGACCTGCATGCCCGCAATTACGGGGTCTACGGCGTTCGCAAAATGTGGCATGCGATGCGCCGAAGCGGCTGGAAGATCGGCCGTGACCAGGTCGCACGGCTGATGCGTCAGGCCGGAATCAGCGGCGTGGTCCGCGGCCGGAAACCACGCACCACGGTACCCGGGCGCACACCGGATGAGCGCCCGGATCTGGTGATGCGAGACTTCAAAGCACCGGCACCGAACCGGCTGTGGGTCGCTGACATCACGTATGTGCGCACATCGTATGGCTTTGTGTACACCGCGTTCGTCATCGATGCGTACTCCCGCCGTATCGCCGGCTGGGCGACCAGATCATCGATGACGACGCACGCGCTGTCCTTAGAAGCGCTGGAGCACGCGCTGAACACCGCGACCACAGGCATCGCTGAACTGGTCCATCACTCCGATCGAGGATCGCAAGGCGGATTCAACTGGTCGTCGCAACACCTTGAGGTGAGAAAGGTGTTCAAGGATGGCGACCAAGGACTGGGGCATGAAGACCAGCGAGGTCCCGGAGGGGATGCGGCGGCAGTGGCGCGCGGACCGGGCGTTGCGGCCAGCAATGCGCTCTCCGGGCAGACCGCAGCCATCGAGGGCGGTGCAGCGACAATTCTGGCGCCTGATCGCGGCCGGGGTCACGACAGCGGAGGCAGCGCTGGCGGTGGGGGTGTCGGTGCCGGTCGGATCACGGTGGTTCCGTCACGCTGGCGGTATGCCACCGCTGACGTTGACGGAGCCAACTGGTCGTTATCTCAGTTTCGAGGAGCGAGAGGAGATCGCGATCTTGCGTGCTCAGGGACGCGGTGTCCGGTCGATCGCGCGTACCCTTGGGCGGGATCCGGGCACGATCAGTCGGGAGTTGCGCCGCAACGCTGCTACCCGCAGCGGGAAGCTGGAGTATCGCGCCACGGTGGCCCAATGGAAAGCCCAAGAGGCCGCGAAACTGTCCCGCGTCAAGTAGTTGGCAGGATTTCCTTGGTTTTGAATGTCGGGGTGGTGGGGTCGGCTAGGCCCAGGTGCACCTCCTTGGGCCGGTTCCATGAGATGGCCTCGTGGGGCCGGAGTTCGT
>NZ_JABEMC010000011.1 GCF_013004595.1 Brevibacterium luteolum | reverse complement strand
CCAGCGCTTCTCTGTGCCCGAAGGACACCAGACACCCATGACCGCAGAAAAACTTCTGGCGGCCAGCACCGGTCCCCTATGACGATCGGCGGGGCGGCTGGCCATACGTCGTAGCCGAGTCTGAACGTCGGCTGTCCGCCGCGTGGGGGCAGGGCTGCCGAACCTGAATGCCTGCTGACCACACGGTCACCGGAGCCTGAGGGCACCCGGTGCCCACCGCCTCGGGAGCGGGGCGCTACGCCGTAAGTCCATCGCCTTTTGACCAAGGCGCAATATCGGCACCGGTGAGATTTCGGAAGAGTGAAAGCACCAACCTGAACGACTCTCACAAGGAGAAAACTCGTGAAACGCACGTTCGTCCACGCGGCCCTCGTCGGCTCGCTGGCCTTTGCAGGAATGGGAGCGGCGATGCCGGCTCTCGCAGCACCGGGCGGGGCGGCCGACACGGCCATCCAGAAGTCCCCGGAGGTCAAGAAGGGCGAGGCCAACTTCAGCGATAAGGAGCTGAAGATCATGGCCGAGTCCTCGGGCCGCACGGTCGCAGCCCAGAAGGACCACCTGCAGGCGCAGTTCACGCAGAACAACGATTACTACGACCTCGTGCAGGCCGGCAACACCTACGACGGCGCGTTCTTCAACGACGAGAACAAGCTCGTCCTCCAGGCCCCGGCCGGTTCGCAGGCCGCCAAGGCCGCTGAAGCCGCCGGCTTCGAGGTCCGCGACGCCACCAACGGCGAGAGCAGGCTCAATGAAATCGCCGATGCGCTCTCGAAGCTCGCCGCCGATGACGCCGGTGTCGTCTCCGTCGCCCCGCACATCGCTGACGACGCCGTCGTCGTCACTGTCACCGACACCAAGGCCGACACCGCCGTGCTCGACAAGGCTGCCGAGTACGGTAACGCCGTCAAGGTCCAGAAGGGTGAGCGCAACGAACTGCACGCCACTGCCAAGGGCGGCGACAAGATCGGCCTGGGCGGCGGCTACTGTTCGGCCGGCTTCCCGGCCACCGACGGTGAGGGCAACCACGTGATGGTGTGGGCCGGTCACTGCATCGAGGACCAGGACAGCTTCACGGTTGAGGGCCAGGACTTCGGCTCCCACGGTGAGACCGCCTTCAAGTCCTACGACGGCCAGCCGGACCGCGACATCGGATACGTTGTGCTGGGCGACGGCAACGAGGTCAGCACCGAGGCCAACACCTACGGCTCGAACCACGGCATCACGAATGCCGAGGAAGGCGCCTGGCAGGCCCCGATCGGCACCGAGCTGTGCCGCACCGGTGCGACCTCCGGTGTCACCTGCGGTGAGATCACCGGCTACAACGCCACGGTGAACTACTCCGATTCGCAGGGCCGCGACGTCGCCCAGGTCTCCGGACTCGGCGAGTCGACCGTGTGCACCGCTGCCGGTGACTCCGGTGGTGCCTACACCGCCGGCAACCAGGCCGTGGGCATGACCTCCGGTGGACCTGCCGGACAGGACTGCGGCTTCAACGGCGGCTACGTCGACGGATCCTCGTACTTCCAGCCGGTGCCCGACGCACTGGACTACTACAACCTGGAGTACGGCCACAAGTGATGAGAATGTCGTCTTTCATCTGACGGTTCCCCGTTCCCTCGCGGGGTGACGCACGGGGGATACTCACAAAGGTAGGGTTCACAGCCCGCGGCGCCGGGGCGGAGCAGCAGCTTCGCCCCGGCGTCGTCTGTATGCGCTGGCAGGGGTAGCACCGCTGCCTGCTCCCCCGGTGCTCCTGAAGTGCGTGCCGATGCCGTGTGCCCGGGCATGTGCGCCTGGGCCCGTGTGCCCCTGCGCACCGCGCCCGAGGCGGTGGTCGCCTGAGCGCGGTGCGGACGGTGTCCTGAGGTGCCGGGCCAGCTCGCCCAGCGGGTGCATGGTGAGCGCTGCCAGCCTGTCTGGCACCGTTTCAGCCATGACGAAAGCGGAGGGAGACCAGTCGGTCTCCCTCCGCTTCGTGCGCGGTGCGTGCGGCTCAGTCCTCGCGGGTGGCGGAGATCATCGCATCGCGGGCTGCGCGGCGACGTCGCTGCTCATTGGGATCGGGCACCGGCACAGCAGCGAGCAGGCGCTGCGTGTACGGGTGCACCGGGTCGGCGACGATGTCGCTGGAGTTGCCGACCTCGACGAGGTAGCCGTGGCGCATGACGGCCACACGGCGGGCCAGCATCTCGACGACGGCGAGGTCGTGGGAGATGAACAGGCAGGCAAATCCCTGTTCGCGCTGCAGCTGCTGGAACAGCTCCAGCACCTTGGCCTGCACGGACACGTCGAGTGCCGATGTCGGCTCATCAGCGATGAGCAGCTTCGGCTGCAGCGCCAGTGCACGGGCGATGCCGATGCGCTGACGCTGACCGCCGGAGAGCTCATGCGGATAGCGGTTGCGCATCGAGGTCGGCAGCTCGACGGAGTCGAGCAGTGCCTCCACACGCTGGTTGAGCGCTGGTCCCTTGAGCTTCTCGTGCAGGAAGATCGGCTCGCCGATCGACTCACCGACCGGCAGCCGCGGGTTGAGAGAGGAGCCCGGATCCTGGAACACGATGCCAACATCGCGGCGCAGCGGCCGCAGCTGGCGGTTGCTCATGCCGGTGATGTCGGTGCCGTTGATCTCCAGGGAGCCCTCGACGACCGGCAGCAGGCCGAGTGCGGCACGGCCGATCGTCGACTTGCCCGAACCCGATTCGCCGACGAGGCCGACGACCTCGCCGGGAGCCACTGACAGGTTGATGTCGTGGGCGGCCCGGAAGGCCGGCGTGCGGCCGATCTTCGGGTATTCGATCGCGGCGTTCGTGAGCTTGAGCGCCGGCGTCTCGGTCGGGTCGTAGCTCTCATCCGGGTGCACGATCGTCTCAGTCGATTCCAGCGTGATGTCGGCCGGCACCCAGTCGCGTTCGGCCGGCTCAGGCGTGGCCGCCTCTTCGAGGTCCTCGACGGAGTCGCCGAAGACACGCCCTTCCTTCTCACCCAGGTGCGGCACCGAGTCAAGCAGCTGCTTGGTGTAGGGGTGCTGCGGGTTGTAGAAGATCTCATCGGCGGTGCCGGTCTCAACGACCCGGCCGCTCTTCATCACGAGGATGCGGTCGGCCATATCGGCGACGACACCCATGTCATGGGTGATGAGGATGATGCCGGAGTCGATCCGCTCACGCAGGTCGCGCATGAGCTTGAGGATCTCCGCCTGCACCGTGACGTCGAGTGCCGTGGTCGGCTCATCGGCGATGAGCAGGCGCGGATCGCAGGCCAGGGCCTGGGCGATCATGATGCGCTGGCGCTGACCGCCCGAGAGCTGGTGCGGGAACGAGTTGAAACGCCGCTCCGGCTCCGGGATGTCGACGAGCCGCATAAGCTCCAGCGCCCGCTCCTTGGCGGCCGAGGGCCCCATATCGAAGTGGGTGCGCAGCGTCTCGACGATCTGGAAACCGCAGGTGTAGACCGGGTTGAGCGCGGTCATCGGCTCCTGGAAGATCACCGAGATCTCCTTGCCGCGAATGCGCTGCATCTGCGCCATCGGCATGTCGACGAGCTCACGCCCATCGAGCTTCGCACTGCCGGTGGCCAGGCCGTTCTTGGGCAGCAGGCCGATGAGCGACATCGACGACTGCGACTTGCCCGAGCCGGACTCACCGACGATGGCGAGCACCTCACCGGGATACAGCTCGTAGTTCAGGCCCTCTGCAGCGGTGAACCATTCACCGCCGACCCAGAAGTTCACTCCCAGGTCCTGCACCGAGAGGATCGGGGCAGCGTCTTTCGTGTGTTCAGTCATGTCAGCCCCTCAGTGCTTCGGTCCGTCAGTGTCATCCACGCCGCCTGGGCTGTTGTCACCCGGATCCTCGTGGGTGTTGACCGTGCCGGCCGGCCCGGGCCGGTCCGGACCTTCGGCCGGAGCGCTCTCGGCGTACGGCATGCCGGTGGCACCGGCACCGGTGGTGACAGCCGCGGCTGCCTCCTCCTCGGTGCGCTCGGGCTTGCGGACCTGCGCCTTGAGCATCTCCTTCTTCGACGGGATGCGCTTCTGACGCGGGTCGAATGCGTCGCGCAGACCGTCGCCGACGAAGTTCACGCACAGGGCGATGACGATGATGAACAGACCCGGCCACCAGAACAGCCACGGGCGGGTGGAGAACGAGCTCTGGTACTCGTTGATCAGCTGGCCGAGCGAGACGTCCGGTGCGGTGACACCGAAGCCGAGGAACGACAACGCAGTCTCCAGCACGATCGCCTGGCTCATGAGCAGCGTCGTGTTGACGATGATGACGCCCATCGCGTTGGGCAGCATGTGCTTGAAGATGATGCGGAAGTCGCTGGCACCGGCTACGCGGGCCGAGTCGACGAACTCGCGTTCGCGCAGGGACAGGAAGTCACCGCGCACGAGGCGAGCGAGACCTGGCCACAGGATGAGGCCCAGGCAGATCGCCAGCAGCAGCGGCGAAGAGTACTTGCCTGCCAGCACACCGAGCACAGCACCGACGACGATGACCGGCAGGGTGATGAACAGGTCGGTGATGCGCATGAGCACATCGTCGATCCGTTTGCGGTAGTAACCGGCCAGCGAGCCGATGAGAACACCGACGACGAGCGAGAGCGCACCCATCACGAGCATCACCATGATGGAGATCTGGATGCCCTTCATGACGCGGGCGAAGTTGTCACGCCCGATATCATCCTGCCCGAACGGGTGCTGGCCGGGCGAGAAGATGTTCGACAGCTGCCATGTCGGCGCACCGCCGTTCATGACGTCATTGGTGTTGTAGTGGTTGAACATCCACCAGCCGGGAATCGGGCCGACACCCACTGATGAGTACGCCAGGATCGCGATGAGCAGCACGATCGTGAGGCCGGCGATGGCGCCCTTGTGCCGGATGAACCGGCGCCAGACGATCTGGCCCTGCGACAGGCCGGCGGTTTCCTGGGCCTCGATGGCGTTGTCGCCTTCGAGAGTGTGTGTGTCCTCGTGCTTCGAGGGATCTGGAAGTGAGGTAGTCATGCGTTCACCCGAATCCGTGGGTCGAGGATGGCATAGACGAAGTCCGCGACGATGTTCGCGACGACAGCGAGTATGCCGGTGATGAGGATATAGGCCATTACCGGGTCGATGTCCGCCTTGCTCAGCGAGTCGACGAACATTCTGCCCATGCCGGCCCAGCCGAAGATCGTCTCCGTCAGCACGGCACCGCCGATGAGCGTGATGATGTCGACCGGGACGATCGAGGCCAGTGGCAGCAGCGCGTTGCGCAGTGCGTGGCGCATGATGACCGTGCGCTCAGTCAGGCCCTTGGCGCGGGCGGTGCGGATGTAGTCCTGGTTCATGACCTCCAGCATCGAACCGCGCGAGTAGCGGGTGTAGGTCGCGAACGAGATGAGCACGAGGGCGATTGACGGCAGCAGCAGGTGGGTGAAGCTGTCGACGGTTTGGTACCAGAAGTCACCCTGCATGCCCGGCGTCGCTGCGCCGATGGTGGCGATCGGCCTGCCGCGGATCTGGGGCAGGTTGGAGTAGCCGGCCCAGACCTGCATATTGCGGTCGATGAAGACGAGCAGGGAGGCGATGATCGCCACGATTGCGGCGGTGCGCGCCGAGGCGCTCTTGTCCGGTCCGCCCCATGCGTAGCCGACGCCGATGCCGATGGCGATCGCGACGACGAGCAGGCCGATGATGATGAACCAGTTGGCCGGGACGAAGTAGAAGAACCACTGCATCGCGTAGTAGAACACGCCGCCGAGCACAGCCGTGGTCAGTGCGGCGTAGAGTGCGCGCTTGTTGTGCAGTCCGGTCGACAGGTGGGTGACGAGCACGGCTGCGGCAAGTGACGTCACTGTCACGCCGATGAGTCCGATGCCCGGCTGCAGCAGCCAGTTGGTTCCGAACAGGAATGCCAGCAGGCCGAAGGTCACGATGGTGCCGGCTGCGAAGTTGATCATGCGCCGTCGGCTGGTGCCGCCCATGGCGCCCATCCAGAACGCGCCTGCGATGAGGGCGAGGACGGCGAGTGCCAGCCAGTTGACTTCGGGGTTGCGCAGGAAGTTGTTGAACTCGATGGCACCGTATTGCTTGAGGAGCACGGCCACCCAGAACACGGGCAGCGAGTAGAGCAGGAAGGTGATGAAGGTGATGGCGTAGTCGAAGCCGGTGTACTGGCGGATAGCCGAGATGAGGCCGACGGTGACGCCGAGGAGGATCGACACGAAGGTGGCGACGAAGACAAGCTTGACGGAGTTGATGATCGCGCCCTGGAGCATGCTCGTCACGGCCTGGCCCGAGAGCCACGAGGATCCGAGGTCGCATTGGCCGATGAGGCAGCCAGCGGCGCCGGAGAGCCACCAGAAGTAACGGATAGGTGAGGGGACGTCGAGCTGGAGATTGCGGACGCGGTTTTCCATCAGCTGCGCCGCGTTCGGCGAGGTGGAGGTGCGCAGATCAGCGAGGGGATCGATCGCAAGGTCGATCAGGATGTACATCAGGAACGTCACGACGAGCATGACGAGTGCAGCCGATAAGAATCGCCTGGTGAGATATTTGATCATTGGTCTTCCCGTGAGGGTCGTGGAACAGGGTGAGGCGGGGGTGCCAGGTGCCGGCACCCCCGCCGGTTAGAGCTGAAGAGGTCTCAGTGAAGAGGACCTCTACCTCACATCTGCCACTCCCAGAAGTTCCAGAACATGGTCGGTGACACGGTCATCGGCTTCACGTTCTGCAGCTGATCGGAGTACGCAACGACCTCCGGGAACTGGAACAGCGTGAGGCCGAAGCCTTCATCGACCAGGATCTTCTCGACCTCGCCGAGAATCTCAGCCTGGCGTGCCGGGTCGGTCTCGGTCTGGAGCTCGTCGTAGAGCTTGTCGACCTCGTCGTTGGCGAATCCGCCGAAGTTGTTCTGACCACCGGTGCGGAAGTTCGCGTCGGACTCAGTCACAGCGGTCGAGGTGGACTGCCAGCCGAACAGCGAAGCATCGTACTCACCGTTGCCCAGGTCCTCGGACCAGGTCTCGGAGGAGTTGTCGATGACCTCGAAGCCAGCCTTCTCAGCCGATTCCTTGATGAGCTGGAACTCCTGCTCACGACGGGCGTTGCCCTTCGCGTACAGCAGGCGGACCTTCGGAGCCTCATCGACGCCGGCCTCTTCAAGCATCTGCTTGGCCTTCTCGGCATCGCCTTCACCGTAGGTGTCCTCGATGCCCGAGCCCTGAACGATCGTGTCGTAGTCAGGCGAGCCCGGAACCTGGGTGAACGAGTTACGGATCTGAGCCTGATCGTTGAGCGGCTTGACGATGTCGTTGACGATCTTGCCGCGCGGGATCGACTGCAGGAAGGCTTCGCGGACCTGCTTGGCCTTCTCCTCATCGCCACCATAGGAAGCCGGGTCGAACGGACCGTTGTTGTCGAAGGTCAGGTCGACGTGCTCGTAGGTCGCACCGTCGGCGGTGTTGTTCTCAACACCGTCGATGGCCTCGACGGCCTGGAGGACGTCAGCAGTCGACTGCGGGTTGATGAGCTGGACCTCGCCGTTCTCCAGTGCCTGAACGGCGGCCATCGGATCCTCGTTGTAGCGGACCGTGATCTTCGAGAGCTGCGGCTTGCGATCGCCCTCGTAGTCGTCACGTGCTTCGAGGGTCAGATACTGACCTTCTTTGAAGTCGGTCATCTTCATCGGGCCGGTGCCGATGAGCAGATCCTCATCTTCCGGCATCGACGTCATGTTGTAGCCGGTGTTCCAGAACTCGGCGACCTTGGCCAGCTTCTCCTTGTCCTCGTTCTCGACTGCGTCGAGGATGGCCTTTTTGCCTTCCTCGGCGTCACCGGTGTCGAGGGCGTTCTTGGCCACGATGTGTGCAGGCACGCCGGAGTCACCGATGGTGAGGTTGGTCTCCCAGTCTGCGAAGGGCTTCGTGTACTCGAAGGTGATCTCCTTGCCGTCCTCGGAGATCTCCGGGAAGTCCTTGATCAGTGCCAGGCCCGGCTCTGCGGCGTCGAAGAAGACATCGCCGCCGGCGTCCTCGACGACACCTTCGTCGTCGCGCTCTGCGTCCTCGGTGGTGTTGAAGTTGCCGCTCCGAGCAGCCCAGGCGAGCACGAGGTCCGCGGCGTCGACAGGGGTGCCGTCAGACCACTTGGCGTTGTCGCTGTAGGTGTACTTGACCTTGAGGGGATCCTCGGACACCTGCTCGACCGTGCCGAACGAGGTGTTGTCCTGCAGCTCCAGGTTCTCGTCGTAGTACTTGAACGCCTCGTTCATCATGTACACGACATTGGCGTTCGTGACGTTGTTGGTGGCGGAAGTGTTGTTGTTCATCGAGTAGAACGGCTGGTTCCACATCACGCTGACTTCGCCGCCACCGCCGTTGCCGCCGTCACCTCCGTTGCCGCCGTTACCACCGTCACCGGGCGGTGTGCACGCGGACAGCACCAGTGCTGACGCCGCCACACCGGCTGCTGCGGTGAGAATGCCTCTTTTCACGTCGTCTCCTTCTATCGGTAATCGCAATCTCACCTGACAGCATGACAATCATGACTGCCAGGTGAGCACTTCATGAGTGAAGTGTGGATTGCAACCAAAGCTAGGCCACCGGAGCCTGTGACGGAGTCCACAATCCGGGAAATAACGCCTATCGTTACCGATTTGAGACGTCGATGAATGGTGGGGTGCATGTTGTGCAGATCACTGTATGAACTTGCATCGTCCGGCCCTTCCCGAGGCGGGTCTTCTGAGATGCCGGCAGCGGGGTTCTGCGTGTCCTGCAAGCGCAGAACCGCGCTGGCTTTCGATTAGGGTGGAGGCCATGTTCTCGCTGCTGAATCGCCAGAGCTCCGGGCCACCGAGCTTCCCCGAGGAGGGCACTCTGCGCCCGGCCGGCTCCCGTGTCCTCGCCGGCACTGCCATCGGCGTCGCTGTTGTTGCAGCTGTGAGCATCGTCTACCAGTTCCCGCCGCTGACCGCCCTGGTGCTGATAGGTGTCCCCGCTTTCGGTGCAGCACTCATCTGGGCGCTGTACTGGCACCCGCGCGTCGACCTCTCCCCTGCCGGAATGACCTTCGTCAACATTCTGCGCACGACACCGATCCCCTGGCCGGCGGTTGATGAATTCGATCTGCGGTACGGGCTGGCCGTCACGACGCGCTGGGGGACGAACGAATCCGCGTGGGCGATGCCGCGGGCGATGAAGCGCGCTGTTCCGACCTCCCGGCAGATGCCGCCGAGTGCCTCGGATGGGGCGCGTGCACGCGACAACGCGAATCCGCTCATCATCGCGGTCGTCGACTACCACGCCGAGTTAAAGCAGAGAGGATTCCTCACCGATCCGGTGCTCGAAGACACGGCGCCGCAGCGTCGGTGGAACACCGGTGTCGTCGCCGCGCTGCTGCTGACCGCTGCGTGGGCGGCAGCGGCGGTCATCTACCTGCAGGTGCGCTGAGCGTCACCAGCCGCGCTCGCGCCACTGAGGGATCTGCGGGCGCTCGGCACCGATCGTGGTCGCATCACCGTGGCCGGGCAGCACGTGGGCCTCGTCGCCGAACTGCCCGAAGATCCGCTCCTCGAGGTCGTCCATGAGTGAGGCGAAGTCCTCGCTGCTCCATGTCTTGCCCGGACCACCCGGGAACAGGCTGTCGCCGGAGAAGATGACGACCTCTCCCCCGGAGTCGCGCAGCACATACGCGACAGATCCGGGTGTGTGCCCGCGCAGCTCGATGACCTCGAGCTCGAAGCCGTCGAAGGACAGGGTCTCACCATGGGCGACCGGTTGGTCGATGGTCTGGCCGGACTCCTCGGTGATCGCCTCGGCGTCATTGACGCCGGCGACGGTGCGGGCGTCGTAGCGCTCGGTGATCGGCTTGAGGGCGCGGACGTGGTCCCAGTGCCGGTGGGTGGTGAGCACATCGGTGACGTGGGCGGCATCGGCGGGCCCCGCCTCGGCGCCGGCGTCGACGAGCGATTCGATGGCCTCGACGTCGTCGGCGGCATCGATGATGACCTGCTGGCCGGTCGTGGCCGAGGTGAGCAGGTAGACGTTGTTGCTCATCTCCGAGACGGCGATCGAGCGGAGGGAAACATCGGTGAGCTGCAGGTCCATGGCGATCTCCTCTTCTCCGGTGTGCCGCCGGCGACTGCCAGCGGCGGCTCCGGTTCCAGCCTAGCGGGAACGGTGCCCGCCGCACACGGGTCTCACTGGATGTGCGCACCCTGCCGGGAGGCTGCGCCGGTGCTATGGTGGCGGGCAGGCACCGACAGTGCCAGCGGACGAGGGAGCCGTACCCGCCGAGCGCAAAGACGGCCGCTTTCTCATCATGTACTGGACTGTTCTCATCTCATCCGGCACGTTCGAGGCGATGTGGGCGTTCGCCCTGGCCGCCCGCCATCTGCGGATCGTGCCGCGTCTGACTCTCTTCATCATCGGAACCATCGTCTCTATGGGAGGCCTCGCGTGGGGTCTGCAGAAGGTTCCTGTCGGCTCCGGTTATGCCGTGTGGGTCGCCGTCGGCGCGATCACCACGCTGGCGCTCGGCGCGCTGCGCGGGACTGAACGGCTGAATCTCGTGCGGATCGCCTGTGTCGCAGCGATCATCGCCGGTGTCGTCGGACTGCAGGTGCTGTCATGACGAAGTACTGGCTGGCACTCATCTTCTCCGGCATGGCCGAGGCGGTTTGGGCGGGCATGCTGGCCGCCGGAGTGCTGCACCCCGGACGCGGAGCGCTCTTCCTCATAGGCCTCGCGGCATCGCTGACCGGCCTAGCCTATGCAATGCGGGCGATCCCAATGGGCACCGCCTATGCGATCTGGACCGGAGTCGGCGCAGCGACGACCGCTGCCTGGTCCGCAGTCCTCGGCGAGGAGTTCGGGCCCGGCAAGATCGCCTGTCTGGTCCTCATCATCGCCGGTGTTGCCGGGCTGCAGCTCACCGCTGATAAGGCCGATGACGCCGGTACGGAGAAGGCAGCGTCGCAGTCTTAGGACTGTCGACTCACCACTTGCCGCGGGTGTACTGCGGCGGGTACGGCGCGTCGCGCCAGTTGAGTCCCAGTGCGTGAGCGGCCCGCAGCGGCCAGGCAGGTTCGCGCAGTGCAGCACGGGCCAGCAGCACGACATCGGCATCACCGGAGACCAGGATGCCTTCGGCCTGGGCGGGTTCGGTGATGAGCCCGACAGCACCGGTGGTGACACCGGCGGCGGCGATCTCGGCGGCCAGCGGCACCTGATAGGACGGGCCGACCGGGATGTCGGCGATGACGTTGCCGCCGGAGGACACGTCGATGAGGTCGGCACCGGCGTCCTGCAGGGCGATGGAGACCTCGGTCGCCTCGGCGACGTCGAAGCCGCCGTCGGTCCATTCGCTGGCCGAGATCCGCACGAGCACCGGTTTATCCTCGGGGAAGGCCTCGCGCACGGCGGTGTAGACCTCCATGAGCAGCCGTGAACGGCCGGCGAGGTCACCGCCGTATTCGTCGTCGCGGACGTTGGACAGCGGTGAGAGGAACGAGTGCAGCAGGTAGCCGTGGGCGGCGTGGATCTCGACCGTGTCGAAACCGGCCGCGTCAGCCCGGCGGGCGGCGGCTGCGAAGGCCTCGACGACCTCGGCGATGGCCTCCCGGCTCAGCGCTGCCGGCTCTGCCAGCCCTTCGAATGCGAGGGCCGAGGGCCCGACCGTCGCCCAGCCGCCCTCTGCCTCGGGGACGGAGCCGGACGGTTCGCCGACGAACGGACGGTAGGTGCTGGCCTTGCGGCCGGCGTGGGCGAGCTGCATGCCGATCGCTGCGCCCTGGCTGTGGGCGAAGTCGACGATCGGAGCCCAGGCCTCGGTGTGGGCATCGGACCAGATGCCGGCGTCCTGGGGGGAGATCCGGCCCTCGGGCAGCACTGCGGCTGCTTCGGTGAGGATGAGCCCGAAGCCGCCGGTGGCGCGGGCGCCGAGGTGGACGAGGTGCCAGTGACCGGGCATGCCGTCGAGGTTCTCGCAGGAGTACTGGCACATCGGTGCCAGCCAGACGCGGTTGCGGACGGTGAGTCCGCGCAGGGTGACCGGTTCGAAGAGCTTCGCCATGCCCTCACCCTAACTGCTGGTCAGCAGGCTGAGGGCATGACGGTCCTCACATTCACAGAGCGATCGAGAAGACGCCCACCGCGATCGTCATCGTGACGATCGAGATGATGACGATGCCGATGACGTTGAGCACCACACCGCCCTTGACCATGTCGGCGATGCGCACATAACCCGAGCCGTAGGCCACCGCGTTGGGCGGGGTGGCCACCGGCAGCATGAACGCACACGTGGCGGCGAGTGCGACCGGGATCGTCAGCAGCAGCGGGTCGTAGCCCAGGCCCATCGCCACACCGGCGACCACCGGGATGAACGTCGCTGCCGTCGCGGTGTTCGAGGTGATCTCGGTGAGGAAGATGATGCCGGTGGTGAGGATGACGACGAGTGCGATAAGCGGCACCCAGTCCAGCGCCTGGACTGATTCGCCGATCCAGTCGGTCAGCCCGGTCTTGGTGAACTGGTCCGACAGCGCCAGGCCGCCGCCGAAGAGCAGCAGCACACCCCACGGCAGTTCGACGGCCGATTCCCAGTCGAGCAGGCGCACGCCGCGGGCGTGGCCGGCGGGCATGAAGAACAGCAGCAGGCCGATGGTCATGGCGATGCCGGCGTCGTCGATCGGCGGGTCTTCGAAGATGATCGGGAGCGCGATCCACGACACAGCAGCGAGCACGAAGAGGGTGAGGACACGCCATTCGCCCTGGGAGACCGGTCCGAGCTTGTCCATCTCCGCCCGGATGAGGTCGCGGCCGCCGGGGATCCGGTCGATCTCGGGTTTGAAGAACATCTTGGTGAGCACGAACCAGGCGACGACGAGCATGACGATCGCCACCGGGGTGCCGACGAGCATCCACTGGCCGAACTGGATGTTGATGCCCTCGTTCTCGCGCAGGTAGCCGACCAGCAGGGTGTTCGGCGGGGTGCCGATGATCGTGGCGACCGAGCCGATCGAGGCGGCATAGGCGATGCCGAGCATGAGTGCGGTCCCGAAGCGCGACTGCAGGATGCCGTCGGTGCCGGTCGCGTCGTCATCGGCCTTCTCGGAGTCTTCGAGCGTGTCATCACCGGTCTTCGACATCGCCTCGTTGACGAGCACGAGGACAGACAGGCCGATGGGCAGCATGAGCACGGCGGTGGCGGTGTTCGACACCCACATCGACAGGAACGCGGTGGCGATCATGAAGCCGGCGATGAGTGCGCCGGTGCGCTCGCCCATGAACGACAGGATGATGAGGGCGATGCGCCGGTGGAGGTTCCAGCGCTGCATCGCCAGGGCGATGAGGAACCCGCCCATGAACAGGAAGATCGTGTCGGAGCCGTATTTCGCGCCGACTGAGGAGACGGTCACCGGGGCCTCTTCGGTGCCTTCGATGAGGAGGGGGAAGACGACGAGCGGGACGAGTGCGGTGGCCGGGATCGGCAGCGCCTCGGTCATCCACCACACTGCCATGAGGCTGGCTGTGGCGGCGGTGACGCGGGCGCCGTGGGGCACGTCCTCGGGCATGACGAACCAGATGATGGCGGCGAGCACGAGCCCTCCGATGATGCCGATCCAGCGGGTGTAGTTCGTCGACGTCGAGAACGGCTGTGCCCGCTCTCCGGGTGAGAGCATATTCTGCTCGCTGCTGCCGGTGCGCGGCAGCGGCGAGTAGTGGGAGGCGTGTTCGCCTGCTGGTCTGTTCTCGGACATCGGGCTCATTCCCTCAGATCGATGGGGGCGGTGGACAGGCGGATGGATGGGGCGGGTGGACGGGGTGTGTCAGCTGCGGTTCTCGGTGCGGGAGAAGAAGGCGGTCAGCGCATCGCAGACGAGGTCGGGGTGTTCGGCGACGACGATGTGGGCGGCATCCGGGATGACGGTCGCTTCACCTGCCTCGACCTGTTCGGCCAGGGCGCGCATGGACTCCGGCGGGTTGCCGATGTCCTGGGCGCCGGCGACGAAGAGGATCGGGATGGAGATGTCGGAGATCCGGTCGGTGAGGTCGAAGCGCGACAGCGCCTGGCAGCAGGCGATGTAGCCGGCGTCAGGGACGTTGCCGAGCATCTCGCAGACCATCGGGCCTGCCGGGTTGTCCTCGTCGAGGAAGCCGGCGGCGAACCACCGGTCGGCGGTGTCGGGGATGAGGCTGCGGGTGCCGTCAGCCCGGACGGCGGCGATGCGCGCGTCCCAGCTCTCAGCGTCACCGAACTTCGGGGCCGCGCACAGAGCGGCTGCGGCGGTGACCCGGTCGGGGTGGTCGAGGGCCAGCTGCATGGCCACCCCGCCGCTGATCGACAGGCCGGCGTAGAGGAAGGTCTCAGCGCCGATCGCATCGGCGATGGCGATGACACCAGCGGCGATGTCGGTCAGAGTGAGGTCGGCGAGCTGGGCTTCAAGATCGTCTGCGGTGTGACTGGCGGGGTCGTGGCCGGGCAGGTCGAAGGTGACGATGCGGTAGTCATCGGCCATCCGGTAGGCCACACCAGCCCAAAGTTCGCGGGTGGTGCCCAGCGCGTTGCCGAGGATGAGGACGGGAGCGTCGGGGCCGGGATCGTGGACGATCGAGTAGGACAGCAGCGGGATCGTCATGGTCGAGCCTCCTCCTTCACACGGAACGTTCAGCTTCCACCATAGTGAAGGCGCTCACGCACCGATACCGCAGGGCGCAGGCGTGTCCGGATCGTTAGGCGTCGCCGAGGCGGCGGCCGGCTCAGCGCGGCGCGCCGAGCACTCCCCCGGACCGGGTGAGATAGCAGTTGGCGCACAGCGACTCGTAGGTGACGTCCATGCCGTCGATGGCGACCTGGTCGCCGGAGAAGACGAACTCGCCATCAACCTGGCGGCCGTTGAACATCGCCTTGCGCCCGCACCGGCAGATCGTCTTGAGCTCCTCGAGCGTGTGGGCGATCTCCAGCAGCCTCGCTGAGCCGGGGAAGGCCCGTGTCTGGAAGTCGGTGCGGATGCCGTAGGCCATGACCGGCACGTTGTGCAGGGTCGCGATCCGCAGGCAGTCATCGACCTGGCTGCCGGTGAGGAACTGGGCTTCGTCGATGAGCAGGCAGGCGACCGGCTGGACGGGCATCTCCAGGCTCTCGATGAGCGCATCGTGGTCGACGTAGCCGGCGGTGTCGGCAAAGATCTGCTCGACATCGGCATCAGCGTCGATGAGGAAGTCGACGGTGCGGGTGACGCCTAAGCGGGAGACGATCTCGTCAGCGCCCTTCGTGTCGATGCGCGGCTTGGCCAGCAGCACCCGCTGGCCGCGCTCCTCATAATTGTAGGCCGCCTGCAGCAGGGCGGTGGACTTGCCCGAATTCATGGCGCCGTAGCGGAAGTACAGCTTCGCCATCGCGGTCTCCTCCCCTGTGCTGGTACTCAGCCGTCACCGGATCTTCCCTGGTGGCGGCAGGGTCGCGTGGACCCCGCGCAACAGGATAGTACGAACCGGCAGCCGGCCGGCGGGGCGTGTGCGATCGCACTCGCATCGTGCCCGAGGGGGTTAGGCCGCCGCCAGGGACGCTGAGTAGACTGACAGAGATAACCCCTAGCGATCTGGAGACGTCACTGACCATGTCAAAGATCATCTATACGCATACCGATGAAGCGCCGATGCTGGCGACGTACTCGTTCAAGCCGATCCTCGAAGCCTTCGCCACCACCGCCGGCGTCGAGGTCGAGACCCGTGACATCTCACTGGCTGGCCGCATCATCGCCCTCTTCGGCGACTACCTCACCGAAGAGCAGAAGGCTCCCGATGCTCTCGCTGAGCTCGGTGAGCTGGCCAAGCAGCCTGAGGCCAACATCATCAAGCTGCCGAACATCTCCGCCTCGGTCCCGCAGCTCAAGGCCGCGATCGCTGAGCTGCAGGAGAAGGGCTACCAGCTCCCGGACTACCCGGAGGAGCCGGCGACGGATGAGGAGAAGGACGTCCGCGCGCGCTACGACAAGGTCAAGGGCTCAGCCGTGAACCCGGTGCTGCGCGAGGGCAACTCCGATCGCCGCGCACCGGAGGCAGTGAAGAACTACGCCAAGAAGCACCCCCACTCGATGGGCGAATGGTCGGCTGACTCGAAGACCGCGGTTGCCACGATGGGCAAGGACGACTTCCGCTCCAATGAGCAGTCCGTTATCGCCGAGAAGGACGACACCTTCACGATCCGCCTGCGCACCGCCTCGGGAACCGAGACCCTCAAGGAGGTTCCGGTGCTCGCCGGCGAGGTCGTCGACGCGACCTTCCTCAAGGCCTCGGCGCTCGATGCGTTCCTCAGCGACCAGATCGCCCGCGCCAAGGACGAGGGTGTGCTGTTCTCCGTGCACCTCAAGGCGACGATGATGAAGGTCTCCGACCCGATCATCTTCGGCCACGTCGTCGAGGCGTTCTTCCCCGAGGTGTTCAGCACCTACGGCGAGCAGCTGGCCAAGGCCGGCCTGAGCCCCAACGACGGGCTCGGCGCGATCCTCTCCGGACTCGACGATGTCCCGGCAGACGTCGCCGACGGTGTCCGCGCAGGCATTGAGAAGGGCCTGGCTGAAGGCCCGGAGATGGCGATGGTCAACTCCGATAAGGGCATCACCAACCTGCACGTGCCCAGCGACGTCATCGTCGACGCGTCGATGCCGGCGATGATCCGCATCGGCGGCAAGATGTGGGGACCCGACGGTGAAGAAGCCGACACGCTGGCCGTCATCCCCGACTCCTCCTACGCTGGCGTCTACCAGGCAGTCGTCGAGGACTGCAAGGCCAACGGCGCCTACGATCCGGCCACCATGGGCTCGGTGCCCAATGTCGGTCTCATGGCCCAGAAGGCCGAGGAGTACGGCAGCCACGACAAGACCTTCGAGATCAGCGAAGCCGGCACCGTCGAGGTCGTCGACTCCTCCGGCACCGTGCTCATGAGCCACGACGTCGAGGCCGGTGACATCTGGCGGGCCTGCCAGACGAAGGACGAGCCGATCCGCGACTGGGTCAAGCTCGCCGTCACCCGCGCCCGGATCTCCGACACCCCGGCCGTGTTCTGGCTCGATGAGTCGCGTGCGCATGACCGCAACCTCATCGAGAAGGTCAAGCAGTACCTGCCCGAGCACGACACCGACGGCCTCGACATCCAGATCATGGATCCGGTCGCGGCAACCAAGCACTCGCTTAAGCGCATCCGCAACGGCCAGGACACCATCTCGGTGACCGGCAACGTGCTGCGTGACTACAACACCGACCTGTTCCCGATCCTCGAGCTCGGCACCTCGGCAAAGATGCTCTCGGTCGTTCCGCTCATCGCAGGCGGCGGCCTGTTCGAGACCGGAGCCGGAGGCTCGGCACCGAAGCACGTCCAGCAGCTGCTGGAGGAGAACCACCTGCGCTGGGACTCCCTCGGTGAGTTCCTCGCCACTGCCGAGAGCTTCCGCCACCTCAACCGCAGTGCGGGCAATGAGCGCGCCGGTGTGCTGGCATCGACCCTCGACAAGGCGACCGAGACCTATCTCAACGAGAACCAGTCGCCGTCGCGCAAGGTCGGCGAGCGGGATTCGCGCGGCAGCCACTTCCACCTGGCCCTGTACTGGGCTGAGGAGCTGGCCAAGCAGACCGAGGACGCTGAGCTGGCTGAGGCGTTCAAGCAGATCGCCGGTCAGCTGCGCGAGAACGTCGACACGATCGATGAGGAGCTGCTCGCCGTGCAGGGCGATTCCGCCGACATCGGCGGCTACTACCTGCCCGAGGACAAGAAGGCCTCGGCTGTCATGCGTCCGTCGAAGACTCTCAACGAGATCATGAAGACGCTGGAGAAGAAGGACGTCTGATCCTCTGATCCTCAGCGACAACAGCTGGGCCCGGAACCGATCGGTTCCGGGCCCTGCTGTTCTCAGCGCTCAGATCTGTCAGAGGTAGCGCTTGGCGCCGGCGAACTGGCCGGAGCGATCCCACTTCTTCCAGTCGACGATCTCGACGTTCTTCGAGGCGTTCGGGGCGTGGATCATCTTCCCGCCGCCGATGTACATGCCGACATGGTGGACCGATCCCTTGCCGCCGCGATTGGCGAAGAAGATGAGGTCGCCATGCTGCAGCTGCGAGGCCTTCACGCTCTTGCCGGCCTTCGACTGCGGGCCGGAGTCGCGCGGGATGTCGATGCCGTGGGAGCGGAAGACTGCATAGGTGAAACCGGAGCAGTCGAAGCCGTACTGGGACGTGCCAGCCCACAGGTACCGGATGCCCTCATACCGTTTGGCCGTGGCGGTCAGATCGGTCGGCTTGGGCTTCGGGGCGCCGGTGCCGGACGCCTGCAGGCGCACGTCAGCGGACTTGACCCAGCCGGTGGTGCCGTTGGGCAGGCGCACGCGCACGGCATCATCGCTGCGGGTGAGCACCGGCAGTTCGGTGTTCGTCGACACGGCCTTCATCGCCTTGCCGCCCGGGGCGTCGCTGACAGCGGTCTTGACCGCCTTGACGACGGCGAGCTCGCCTGCACCGCGCAGCTTGCCGAAGTCCGGGTTGCCGACGAGCTGGGCGCGCGGCATCCAGCCCTCATAGCCGTGCTTGGCGCCGGGGTCGGACTGCGAGCGCACGGCGACCTTCGCCCAGTCCTTCGTAAGCGACAGGACACGGACTTCGTCGCCGTAGAGCGCCTGGGTCTGTGTCTTGCCGGTCAGTCCGCGGCGCACCTCGGTGTCCTTGAGGTTGGCGTTCCACTCATCGAGCTTCACTGGGTTGGCCAGCGCCGGCTGGTCGACCTTGCGCGGGCTGGAGGAATCGGTCCAGACCGTGGCAACGGCGACGTCGACGAAGGCCGGTTTGCCCTCGTGCAGCCCGGAGCCGGGCTTGAGCGGCGGATCGGCGGCCGGGTTGGTGTCGATGACGTGGCCGGTGAGCGGATCGACTTCGATCTGCTTGATCGGCGGGCGCGGCGGCAGATCGTGACCGATCTGCGGAGGATCGGCCAGCGGGTTGGCCGCGGCGGGACCGGCCACGCCGGTGAGCCCGGTGGCTGTGAGAACGGCTGCGGCGAGGACGGTGCGGTACCGTCGGCGCAGCGGGGCACGGGTCGTGCGAGACATGGATGTCCTTCCAGTGACCTGGTGGGAAGTGGGACACGAATGCGATCTCACCGTAGCCAAAACCCGATTGCCGGTGAAAAGATCCACCCGCCGGGTCGCCGATCGTCACGCAATCGTGATACAGGCGCGCTGTCCAGCCCCTCCCGCTTCACACGTGAGCGACTGTAAGCTGTGTCACATGAACGCGCTGCCCGTGTCCGGAAACATCCTTCCCCTCAGTCGCGCTGTCGGCCGCCGCTGCGATGACATCGCCGTCCTCTCCGCCATGCTCGTCGTCGGGGAGAATCCGCTGCGCACGGAATCCGATGACTGCGTGTGGTGGACCTTCGTCAACTCCGGTGTCGAGTTCCTCTTCGCCTCCGGCACGCTGGCCGAGGTGGAGCTGCGCCTCGTTTACGACCGCACCGGTTCCTTCAACGGCATCGTCGTGCCCTCCTGGCTCGTTGAGTCGTGGTGGTGCCGGCCGAATGCCGCGCAGGTGCACAAGACGTTCGGCGCCCCGCAGCGGGTCCACGCCCTGTTCGAGGACAACACGGCCGGCGCCGAGGTGTTCAACCTGGAGACGACCGAGATCCGCACCGAATACGACGTCAACGGCGGGCTGTGCTCCGTCTCGCTGACCGTCGCCTGATCCGAAGGAGCAGCTTGACTATGCGCATCACCCTGCGCACCGGAGACATCACCGCCGAGACCTGCGAAGCGATCGTCAATGCCGCCAACTCCTCCCTGCTCGGCGGCGGCGGAGTCGACGGCGCGATCCACCGGGCAGCCGGACCGGACCTGCTCGAAGAGTGCCGGAAAGTCCGTGCCGAGCAGCTGCCCGACGGCCTGCCCGCCGGCCAGGCGGTCGCGACTCCGGCCGGAAACCTGTCTGCTGACTGGGTCATCCACACCGTCGGCCCGAACCGGCACGCCGGCCAGACCGATCCCGAGGTGCTCGTCTCCTGCTATGCGGAGAGCCTGAGAGAGGCGCAGCGTATGGGAGCCAGGACGGTGGCGTTTCCGGCGATCGGCGCCGGGGTCTACGGCTGGTCGGCTTCCGAGACCGCTGAGGCCGCCGGGCAGGCATGCTCCGCCCAGGGCTGGGAGGGCATCGACGAGGTGCGCTTCGTGCTCTTCTCCCCTGACATCCACGCAGCCTTCGCCCAGGTGTTCACTGAGGCTGACGGCTGAGCCTGAGGATGTAGCCCGAGACCACCTGTGATTCCAAGCCGTGGTCGGCTGCTTCACGTCGGTAGTCCTCGATCATCAGCGAAGCGGTGATCTCCCGCGGTTCGGTCGCGACCTGCCGCAGCACCGCACCGGCGGCATCACGCTGGGTGTAAGTCACCTGCATGTGCCCGTTCTCGCGCCGGTACTCCCCGGTGACAGTGTGCGCACCGACAGTGATGTCCTCGATGAAGACCTGCGGAGCGTCTGGCGCGGTCTGCGCGTCGGCGTCTTCCGGGTCGTCTGCGTGCGGGGACCCGGCGGTGATGAGTGCGATGCCGGAATCGGTCAGCGACTCTGCGATGAGCTGCCACAGCAGACCCCGGGCATCGGCGTCGAGGATGCCGAGCACATGGGCGACGAGGATGACCGGCACACTGCCGGGAGCCGGCAGCTGGGCGCGCAGCTCTTCTGCGTGCTCGGCTGCGACCGGCAGCGGGATGACGGTGACGCGCTCACGCATCCTCGCATCAGCCCCGAGCCGGCCGAAGAGCACGGCGCGCATGATCGCATCAGGTTCGCACGCGATGAGATCGGCGTGCGGGAACCGCTCATGCAGGCGCGTGCTGCCGATGCCCGACCCGGCCCTGTACTCAACGATCGGACCCGCCGAGGTGCTGACCGCCTCGGCGACGGCGGGCCCGATGTGGGCCATGAGCCGCTGCCAGGCGGCACCCATGAGCAGCTCATGCTACTCGGCCACGCCGGCAAACCAGGTGTCATCCATGGCGGTCATCCTAGGTGCGCAGGCGCCGCCGGCACGAAGCGCTGGGCGCTTATGCGTCCTGAGAGCGTGCTGCGATGTCGGGGCTGACCTCGGAGGTCATCGTCACCGGTGCGCCGTTCTCGATTGTGCGCGAGACGGTGCAGTAGCGGTCGTGGGAGAGCGTGAGCAGCCGCTCGACCATCTTCGCCGACTGCCGGCCGGCCTGGTCGTCGGGGAAGGCGAGGTCGAAGTGCAGCCGGATGTCATCGAGCCGGGAGGCCTCATCGTCCTCGACGATCTTCTCGCCGGTGGCGGTGATGTCGAAGCGCTCGGGTTCGGTGCGGCGGGTGGTGACGGTGTCGAGATCGATGGCCGAGCAGCCGGCGGTGGCCGCCAGCAGCAGCTCGACGGGAGTCATGAGCCCCTCGCCGCGGCCGAACTCGATCTCAGCGCCCGAGGCGGTGCGCGCCCGGTAGCGGTTCTCCGTGATCCTGGTCACCTCGACGCGGCGCTGTGCGTCGCCGCCGGTGGTCTCCTGTGCAGTCATGACCACATCCTGCCACCGCCCGCGAGGCCATGTACAGCGCGGCCGGGCTGTCAGCGACGGCGGTGGTGGAGGCGGTGGCGGAGGAGGCCAGGTCAGCAGCTGGAGGGTGTGAGCCAGGCGGCAGGGCGCGTTGGCGCGAGCTGTGTCACAGGAGTAGAGTGTCGGCGGCCTTCAGCACTGCCCCGGCACCTGCCGGCCCCTGGTCTGAAGGCAGCGACCGAATGACAAGGACTAAGGATATGACTGGCTCGTCTCAGACGGACGCCTCGGCTCTGAGCGCTGAGGACATGCGCAACGACACTCGCTTCTTCGGCCACCCGCTGCCGCTCATGCAGCTGTTCGGCCTCGAGATGTGGGAGCGCTTCTCCTACTACGGCATGACCGGCATCCTGGCCCTGTACCTGTACTTCAACACCACTGACGGCGGGCTCGGCATCCACCAGCCGACGGCCCTGGCGATCGTCGGCGCCTACGGCGGCGCAGTCTTCCTCGCCACCGTCGGCGGGGCCTGGCTGGCCGACCGGGTGTTCGGTACCGAACCGGTGCTGTTCTGGTCTGCCGTCATCATCATGTGCGGTCACATCGCCCTCGGCGTGCTGCCCGGGGTCGGCGGCGTGGCCGTCGGTCTCATCCTCGTCGCGCTCGGCTCCGGCGGCCTCAAGGCCACCGCCAGTGCGATCGTCGGCACGCTCTACACAGAGAAGGACACCCGCCGCGAGGCCGGATTCTCGCTGTTCTACATGGGCATCAACATCGGCGCCTTCCTCGGCCCGCTGCTCACCGGCTGGCTGCAGAAGAGCATCGGCTTCCACGTCGGCTTCGGTGCTGCCGCCGTCGGCATGGCCATCGGCCTCGTCGTCTACATGACCGGACGCAAGAACATCCCCGCCTCGGCGAAGATCGTCGTCAACCCGCTGCCGGCTGGTCAGCGCTGGAAGTTCGGTGCGGGCGCGATCGGCGTCATCGCCGTCATCACCGTGCTGTGGATGTCGGGGTTCATGAACGCCGACAACCTCGCGATCTGGACCACCCTCGTCTGCCTCATCGCCGCGACCGCCTACTTCACCGTCATCCTGCGCAGCAAGGAGATCACCGAGGTCGAACGCTCCCGCACCCTGTCGTTCATCCCGTTCGTGCTGGCGACGGTGGCGTTCTGGTCGCTGTACCAGCAGATCTTCAACGTCCTCACCGCCTACTCCGACACCGAGCTCAACCGCAGCATCTTCGGCTGGGAGATGCCGATCGCCTGGATCGCGCTCATCCCGCCGGTCTTCGTCATCGCCCTGGCCCCGGTGTTCTCCGCGATCTGGCTCAAGCTCGGCGACCGGCAACCGGCCACCCCGATCAAGGCCGGGCTGTCGCTGCTCGTCATCGGCGGGTCCTACCTGCTGTTCCTGCCGTTCGCGCAGTCGCACGGCAACACCGTGCCGCTGCTGTGGGTGACGTTCATCCTCGCGCTCTTCGTCGTCGCCGAGCTGCTCATCTCCCCCATCGGCCTGTCGGTGGCCACCCGCCTGTCGCCGAAGGTGTTCACCTCGCAGATGATCGCCCTGTACTTCCTGGGCTCCGGTGTCGGCACCTCGCTGTCCGGTGTGTTCGCGACGTACTACGACGCGAACAACCAGGTGCCGTACTGGACGACGCTCGGCCTGGCCTCGATCGTCGCCGGCCTCATCGTGCTGCTGACGGCCAAGCCGGTCATCCGGCTCATGCGCGGCGTCAAGTGACCGTGCCGATGAGCGCCGCTTCAGCGCCGGTGGGCCGTAAGATGTCAGCTATGACAGCGAGGACCCACCTGCACGATCCGCGCGCGGCGCACACCGCCTCGGGAGCCGGACGATGAGCGGCGGCATCGTCGCACTGCTCGACGATATCGCCGCGATGGCGCGCATGGCGGCTGCCAGCGCCGACGATGTGGCAGCCGCGACCGCCCGCGCCAGCGCGAAGGCCGCCGGTGTCGTCGTCGACGACGCCGCCGTCACCCCGCAGTACGTGCACGGTGTCTCCCCGGCACGCGAGCTGCCGATCATCTGGAAGATCGCACTCGGTTCGCTGCGCAACAAGCTGCTCATCATCCTGCCGGCCGCACTGCTGCTCAGCCAGTTCCTGCCGTGGGTGCTCACGCCGCTGCTCATGATCGGCGGCTGCTATCTGTGCTTCGAAGGCGCCGAGAAGGTCTGGGAGAAGCTGCGCGGCCACCACGCGGAGAAGGAGCAGCCCACGCAGCTGCAGGGTGAGAAGAGCGAGAAGCAGGTCGTCACCGGTGCGGTGCGCACCGACTTCATCCTCTCGACCGAGATCATGGTCATCTCCCTCAACGAGGTCGCCAGCGAGCCGCTCGTCAACCGCACGATCATCCTCATCGCCGTCGCCGTCGGCATCACGGTACTCGTCTACGGCGTTGTCGCGCTGCTGGTGAAGATGGACGACATCGGCCTGGCGATGACGCAGAAGGAGTCTGCTGGCACGCAGAAGTTCGGCCACTTCCTCGTCGCTGCGATGCCGCGCGTGCTCGATGCGATCTCGATCATCGGCACCTTCGCCATGCTGTGGGTCGGCGGACACATCCTGCTCGTGGGCACCAAGGACCTCGGCTGGGACGGACTCTACGGCGTCGTCCACCACCTCGAGGGCTACGGCGCTGCCGTGCCGGCGGTCGGGGCGGTGCTCGGCTGGCTCATCAACACGATCTGCTCGCTCATCCTCGGCCTCATCGTCGGGCTCCTCATCGTCGGCGTCATGCACCTGCTGCCCTTCGGCCACGGCACGAAGGACAGCGGCGAGGACGCCGAGCAGAGTGCCCCGGCGAGCACCGGCTCCGCTCCCGGAGCGCAGTCCGGCCCCGACCCTGCAGGCGGCTCCCACGCCGCCGGCGACGGACCGGAGGCGGCAGACGAGTCCCGCTGAGATGTGCCCGCCCATGGCCTAGGGTGGATGCATGAGCGATCTCGAATTCTTCGACACCACCGGCATCGACCGCGTCCTCGGCGTCGTCGCCCATCCCGACGACATGGAATACGGCGCCTCATGCGCCGTCGCAGCCTGGACAGCGGCCGGGATCGATGTCTCCTATCTTCTGCTGACCGCCGGTGAGGCCGGCATCCGCGACATGGATCCGGCCGAGGTCGCATCGTTGCGCCGCCGCGAGCAGGAGGCCGCCTGCGCCGAGGTGGGGGTTGAGTCGCTGACGATCCTCGACTTCCCTGATGGTCTCGTCGAGGCCGACCATGCGCTGCGCCGGGCGATCGCCCGGCAGATCCGGTCCTACCGCCCGCAGGCGATCATCACGCTGCCGTGGAAGCTGGAGGTCAGCTTTGGGCTCAACCACGTCGACCACCGCAATGTCGGCCTGGCTGTCATCGATGCGATCCGCGATGCCGACAATCCGTGGGTCTTCCCCGAACTGCGCGACGAGGAGGGCCTGGAGGCGTGGAAGGCGGACTGGCTGCTCGTCTCGGGTGATGAGCCGACCTGCGCTGTCGATGTCACCGGGGAGCCGCTGGAGCGCGGCATCGCCTCGCTGTCAGCCCACGAGGTCTACCTCGACGCCCTGCCGGGGCACCCCGCCCCGCGCGAGATGCTCGAGGGCATGACCGCTGCTGCCGGTGAGCGCGCCGGCGTGGCCAACGCCGTGGGGTTCCGCGCGATTCAGATGTGAGCAGCCGGCTGGATCTGTGCAGATCCAGCCGGCTGTCGGTGATGCGCCGGTTTCCGGCGCCGAGGTGGTGGGCGCGTCAGCCCAGGGCGGCGACGGCTGCGTCGTAGTCCGGTTCCTGGCCGATCTCCGGGACGAGCTGGGAGTGCAGCACGACGCCGTTCTCGTCGAGCACGACGACTGAGCGGGCGAGCAGGCCGGCCAGCGGGCCGTCGGTCATGCGCACACCGTAGTCATCGCCGAAGTCGGTGCGGAAGGCCGAGGCGCTGGTGACGTTGTCGAGTCCCTCCGCGCCGCAGAACCGGCCGAGGGCGAACGGCAGGTCCTTCGAGGCGCAGATGACAGCGGTGTTGTCGAGCGTGCCGGCGAGCTCGTTGAACTTGCGCACGCTCTCAGCGCACACGCCGGTGTCGACGCTGGGAAAGATGTTGAGCACGACGCGCTTGCCGGCGACATCGGCAGAGGTGACTGAGGACAGGTCGGTGCCGACGAGTTCAAAGGCAGGTGCCTTGCTGCCGGTCTCAGGCAGCGAGCCGTTGGTGCTGACAGGATCTCCCTGGAATGCGGTAGTAGCCATGCCTTCACCTTACGCGTCTGCACACCCCTGGCAAATGGCAGACGGTCACAATGAGACTCCCGGCCCTCAGCGTGCCGGCTTGTGCTCGACGTCGAGTTCCTCGTCGTGGCCGACCGGCGAATAGCGGGATTCGACGAGGATGAGGATGAGCACGGCGGCGGCACCGGCGAGCGCCAGCAGCACGGGCCCGGCGATCGGGGCGGTCGGCAGGATGAGCGCGCCTACACCGTGGGTCTCACCCCTGGCGTCCGGGGTGCCGTCGCTCTGCCACGGCCACAGGGCGCGCAGCGAACCGAACATCAGCCCGGCCATGACGAGCAGGGTCACCCGCCTGTGGTGGGTGAGCAGATAGCGCAGCAGGCTCACGAAGCTGGCAAGACCGAAGACCGCGCCGAGGCCGAAGATCGCGATGTAGCCGAGGTCGCGTTCGCTGATCGCTGTCATCGTCGTAGCGTACAGACCCACTGCCAGCAGGAAGAACGATCCCGACACGCCGGGGATCACAAGCGCGCAGACCGCCACGGCAGCAGCGAAGAACACGACGATCAGCGAGGGGTCGGCATCGTTGCCGCCGCCGGCGAAGCCGACCATGATGAACGCGGCTGCGGCGGCTAGGACGAACATGATGACGCCCACGGCCCGATGCTGGCCCGGTCGCCGGGCCGGAAGCATGCGCAGCGGGACCAGGATGCTCACGAGCACGAGACCGAAGAACAGTCCGCGGGAGTGCTCGGGATAGGCGGCGACGAAGTCCTTCATCACCCCCGCGATCGAGAGCACGGCAGTCGCCATGCCGATGAGCACGGGGATGATGAGCATCCACTGGGTGCGGCGCAGCTCGGTCATCATCCCGTTGATCCGGTCGGGTCCGACGACGAGCTTCTTGGCAGCGGAGATGACATGGGAGGCCGAGCCGATGAGCTCGTCGTAGATGCCGGTCACCAGCGCGATCGTGCCACCGGAGACGCCGGGGACGAGCTCGGCGCACCCGATGAGGAATCCCCGCAGCATGTCGAGCGGCACGAGGTGCCACGGTCGGCGCGGGGCACGCGGCGGCTGGCCGGCATGCGGGGTGTGGGCCTGATGCGACATAGGGTCCTCGGAGTCTCGGCAGATGGTCCGTCGAATATCGTAGGCCCGCCGCTTCAGAGTTTCCTGAGGCGGCGGGCCGTGTCGATGCCTGATGCAAAATGCGTCAGGTGTTGGGGTAGACGAGGATCTTCACATGCTGTTCGTTGTTGTTGATGAGCTGGTCGAAGCCCTTCTCGACGAGGTCATCGAGCGGGATCTTCGCGGTGATGAACGGGGCGAGGTCGAGCTTGCCGGAGCGCACGAGCTCAATGGTCGCTGGGTGGTCGTTGGCATAGCCGATGGTGCCGCGCAGGTCGATCTCCTTGAGCACGAGCTGCGACATCGCGACCTCGGGGTTGAAGCCCCAGATCGAGACGTTGACGATGACCGCACCGGGACGCACTGCATCGAGCAGCATGTCGAGGACGGCTGGTACCGAGGAGCACTCGAAGCCGACGTCTGCGCCCTGGCCGTCGGTTCGCTTGCGGACCTCGTCGGCGACGTTGACCTCACGGGGGTCGAAGATCTCATCGGCCACACCGGTCTCACGCGCCTTGGCCTTACGGGCCTCGGAGAGCTCGGAGATGTAGACCGTCAGGCCCTCGGCCTTGAGCACGGCGGCGGTCAGCAGGCCGATCGGCCCGGCACCGCCGACAATGGCGACGTCGCCGGTCTTCGCATCCGAACGGACGTAGGCGTGATGGCCGACCGAGAGCGGTTCGATGAGCGCGGCCTGGTCAAGCGGGATATCACCGACCGGGTGCACCCAGCGGCGTTCGACGACGATCTTCTCCGACAGGCCACCGCCCCGGCCACCGAGGCCGATGAAGTTCATATTCGGCGACAGCTGGTAGTCCGACCCCTCACCGGTGTCGACGCCTTCGGCGATGATGTAGGGCTCAACGACGACGGACTCACCGACGGTGAGGTCGTCGACGCCCTCGCCGAGGGCGGTGATCGTGCCGGAGAACTCGTGGCCCAACGTCACCGGAGCCTCTTCCCCTGAGATCGGGTGCGGGCTGCCCTTGGGCGGGACGAAAATCGGGCCTTCGAGGTACTCGTGCAGATCGGTTCCGCAGATGCCGCACCAGGCGACGTCGATGGCGACGGTGCCGGGCTTGAGCTCCGGCTCGGGGATGTCTTCGATGCGGATGTCGTGGTTGTCGTAGTAGCGTGCAGCTTTCACGATCGTGAACCTTTCGCGAGACGGACAGCCGATCCGACTGCCTGCCTCCAGATTACGACCGGGCAGGCGTCCTATGCACGTTCTCTCATGAGTCGGGACTCAGGGTTTCACCAGTGTTCACCTGGTGAATCACCTTTGCCCGGGCAAACACCGCATCGAGCATGTCAGTCGTCAACCGGCCAGTGAAGGTGTTCTGCTGGCTGGGATGATAGCTGCCGAGCAGCCGCACCGCCACACCATCTGGCCGGGTGAGGACCGCCTCGGCGCCGTGGCCGAACCGCGGCTGGGGGCGCGGGACATCCCAGCCCATGGCGCGCACACCGGACAGGGTCGCCTGCCAGGCGATCCCACCGAGAGCGATGAGGATTTCGAGGGTGGGGATGAGCTGGAGTTCGCGCCGCAGCCACCCGGCACAGGCGTGCCGTTCGTCTGGGGTGGGTTTGTTGTCCGGCGGGGCGCAGTGGACCGGGGCGATCGTGCGCGCGCCGGTCATGACGAGTCCGTCGCCTGCCACCTTCGAGTCGGGCTGGGAGTTCATGCCCGCCCGGTAGAGCGCAGCATGGACCCAGTCGCCGGACCGGTCACCGGTGAACATCCGCCCGGTCCGGTTCCCGCCGTGGGCCGCCGGGGCGAGGCCGATGATGCCCAACCACGCCTCCGGGTCCCCGAGCGAGGCGACCGGCCTGCCCCAGTACGGCTCCCCGGCAAAGGATGCGCGCTTGTCGTGTGCGACCGATTCGCGCCAGTCGACGAGCCTCGGGCAGGCCCGGCACTTCGTCACCCGGGCATCGAGCTCAGCCAGGGTGCGTGCACGATCGGCCAGGCGGGTGACGTCCTCAGCACTGCGGGCCACCGGGGTGCTGCGCTTGGCAGGATCTTCCGGCCAGCCCTGGCCGGCAGGCACCGGCGAGGCGAAGAGCTGGCCGGTGAGCGGGTGCGGCAGGCGTTCGGTCATGTCCTGAGCCTAGCCTGCTGAACCTATCCGGCAAGCTGTCTTGTGCTTCACTATGGATGTCTGCGGCACAGGACTGCGTGCGGGCATGGCTGATCTCACGGAAATCGGGACGGCCTGAGCCCACCCGAAGAGGCGCGTGGTGTCGTAGATTGGAGCCATGCCAGGAGACGACACAACAGCTGGCGCGGCTCAGCTGCACAGCACGGTGACCGACACGGCTCTCATCTTCGAAGGCGGCGGAATGCGCGCAGCGCTGACGTCGGCGATGGTCATCCGCCTGCTCGAGGAGGAGATCTACTTCGACTGGGTGGCAGGCATCAGCGCCGGTGCGACGAACACCGCGAACTACCTCTCGCATGACCCGTGGCGAGCCCGCCGCTGCTTCGTCGAGTTCTCCGCTGACCCGAACTTCGGCAATATGCGCACGTTCCTGCGCGGGCAGGGCCTGTTCAACTCCGAGTACATCTACCAGGGCACCTCGCAGCCGGATGAGGCGCTGCCGTTCGACTGGGAGACCTTCGAGGCCAATCCGGCGGAGTTCGCCATCGCGGCTGTCGATGTGGAATCCGGTGAGGAGCGGATCTGGTCGCGCGCCGATGTCGATGAGATGCACGACCTGATGACGGCCGTCCAGGCATCGTCGACGATGCCGGTGGTGATGCCGCCGGTGACGATCGGCGAGCGCACCTATGTCGACGGTGCGCTCGCCGAGCACGGCGGGATTCCGCTGCCGACCGCCCAGCGGGCCGGTTACGAGAAGTTCCTCATCGTGCTGACCCAGCAGCGTGACTATGAGAAGGCCCCGCAGCGGTTCCCGGCCTTCTACCGCAGCTACTTCCGCCGGCACCCGGCGGTCGCCGATGCGCTGCTGGGCCGGTGGAAGCGCTACAACGAGATGCGCGAGCAGGTCTTCGAACTCGAACGCCAGGGCAAAGCGTATGTCTTCGCACCGGAGATCATGCCGGTGTCCAACGGCGAGCGCAATCTTTCGAAGCTCGCCGCAGCCCACCGGATGGGCCTGTCGCAGGTGCGCCGCGAGATGCCGGCGATCCGCGAATTCCTCGGTCTCGACGGCTCATGAACCTGCCGCCTGGGGTCACCAGGCTCACCGTCCCGTGCCCGCGCCGACCCGATGTGCCCATGTGGATCGCCGACTTCAGCGCATGCACGACAGACGTGTCCTCGTCCCCGGGACGATCGGCTGGTTCTGCTGAGGCAGCGATGCGGATGCAGATCAGCCGGCAGGTGCTTGCCGGCTGGCTGCAGGTGCCGGTCGAGTCCGTGGACCTGGACAGTGATGAGTGCGGCGCTCCCCTGCTGTTCGTCGACGGCGCGCCTGGCCCTTTCGTCTCATTTGCCAGTTCCGGAGGTCTGCTGGCGATCGCGGCAGCCGATGTCCGCCTCGGCGTCGACATCGAAGCGCGAGCCACCCGGCAGACCGCGACCGAGGTCGCGGCGCTGCTGCATCCGGCCGAACAGGCGGCGATCGCCCAGGCTGAGCCCGCCGAGCAGGCTGTCGTGTTCACCCAGCTGTGGGTGCGCAAGGAGGCACTCCTCAAGGCCTACGGGACCGGCCTGCTGCGCGATCTCGCCGCCGATGACGTCACCACCGCCTCGGGCGCGGGGGCCAGCATGTGCCTGTGCGACGTCACCGTTCCCGCTGACGTCGTACCAGTGGCAGCTGAGGAGCCGTTCCACGCTGCCCTGTGCCTGGCCGGCTGAGGCCAGCCCGGACACAGGCAGGGTTCCTACACTGGTGGCAGCAAAGGAGTGAGGACATGACCGCAGCCGCCCGCCCATCGGAGATCCGCGAGGTGATGGAGCGCCTCGACCGCGCCCGGTTCCTGCCTGCCCAGCACCGCCGCAGCAGCCAGTGGGACCGGCCGGTGCCGATCGGCTACGGGCAGACGAACTCCCAGCCGAGCACGGTGGTGGCGATGATGGACCTGCTCCAGGTCCACCCGGGGATGCGGGTCCTCGACATCGGCTGCGGCACCGGCTGGAGCACCGCGATCCTCGCCGAGCTCGTCGGGCGTGAGGGCTCTGTCACCGGTGTCGAGCGGATCAGTGCGCTGGCCGACACCGCCCGGCAGCTGCTGGCAGACATCGACACCGTCGAGATCGTCGAGGCGACCGGCGGGGTGTTCGGACTGCCGGATGCCGAGCCCTTCGACCGGATCCTCGTCTCGGCTGCCGCCACCCAGCTGCCCGAAGAGCTCATCGACCAGCTCGTTCCCGGCGGCATCCTCGTCATCCCGGTCGGCTCGACGATGCTGCGGGTGAAGAAGCTCGTCCAGGGCGAGGTGCACATCACCGAACACGGCGGCTACGCCTTCGTCCCGCTCATCCGCGAGGCCCACGGAGACTGAGATTCCGCGGCCTGCAGACGACTGCGGCCCCGCCGGTGGGCGGGGCCGCAGAACAGTCAGCAGCCGGTGACCGGAGCGCGCCGGTCAGCCGTCATGCGCACGTCAGCGCGGTGTCAGCCGCAGCCGACAGCGCCGGTGCCAGCGGCGTCGGCCTTGACGCGGGCGGTGCGCAGGTAGGAGTAGTGCTCCTCGACGTCGTCGAACTTCTCCTTCGCCTCAGCGGTCGGCACCTCCGGGGGCACGATGACCTTGTCGCCGGGCTGCCAGTCGACGCCGGTGGCGCATTCGCCGCGGTCGGCTTCCTGCAGGGCGTCGATGACGCGCAGAATCTCGTCGAAGTTGCGGCCGGTGGACTTCGGGTAGGTCATCGTCAGGCGGATCTTCTTAACCGGGTCGATGACGAACACCGAGCGCACCGAGGAGGTGTCGCCCTCGCCGGGGTGGATCATGTCGTAGAGCTCGGCGACCTTCTTGTCCGGGTCGGCGATGATCGGGTATTCAACGGTGGTGTTGTTGTACTCGTTGATGTCGGGGATCCACTGGGCGTGCTCCTCGTTCGTGTCGACCGAGAGCGCGATCGGCTTGACGCCGCGCTTGTCCCATTCGGCCTGCAGCTGGGAGACGCGGCCGAGCTCGGTGGTGCACACAGGGGTGAAGTCGGCTGGGTGGGAGAAGAACACGACCCACTCGTCACCGGCCCAGTCGTGGAACGCGATGGGTCCCGTCGAGGTCTCGCTGGTGAAGTCAGGGGCGGTGTCTCCAAGGTGAAGGGACATGTCGATGCCTTTCTGCAGCGAACCAACGGGGATATGTCTATACATTATCTCGGATCGGCGCGCAACAATAGTTGCCCCTGCCTTATATGACCGGCGCCACACACGGCTGCGGCACCGGATTCAGCTGCCGGTGGCGGCTTGTTCGCTGGCCTCCATCTCGGCAACGAACTCGCGCTTGGAGGACTGCCATTCGTCCTCGGTCATGCCCAGCCGCCAATAGCCGGAGATCGAGGCGGCGGACTTCTCCACTCCCCGTTCGACGAAGAGGAACCGGCGCAGATCCTTGATCATCTCAGCGACGCCGTGGATGAAATAGGCGACCTCGCCTGCAGGCGGGGTGAAGTCGCGCACGGCAGCGGCAAGCGCGGTGCCCGGTGTCGCGCCGTCGCGGGCGACCCACTGCAGTGTCGCGTCTTCGGGTTCGGGCATCTCGAAGCGGGCACGCTGGTGGGCGATCTCGATGAAGGCCGTCGCCGAGGTGCCGGCTGGCAGGGCATCGAGGGCGGCGGCGATCGCCGGGGCTGCCGACTCATCGCCGGCGAGCACGATGTGCACTCCGGCCGGTGGCGCCCAGGCACCGCCGGGACCGAAGAAGGCGAACCGGTCACCGGGTTCAGCGTCGCGGGCCCAGGGGCCGGCGAGTCCCTCTTCACCGTGGATGACGAAGTCGATCTCCGCCTCCCCGGTCTCCGTGTCGACGCGGCGCAGCGTGTAGGTGCGGGTGACCGGCGCATCGGGCCGGGTGCGGTCTTCGAGCACCTCGGCGGCATCGTCGGGCCAGGCGTACTCGGCACCGGCGGGCGGGAAGAGCAACTTGATGTAATGGTCGGTGTACGGCACGTCGAGGCCGATGAGATCACTGCTGGTGACGGTGAGGCGGATGAGCTCATCGGAGAGCCCCCGCCGGGAGGTGACGGTGCCGTGGCGCAGAGTGCGCTTCTTCGCTGGCGCCATTGCGGCAACCTGCCTTTCGCATGTAGGGATCTGGCCGGGTGCGGCCACGGCCCCACCCTACCCCACCGGTAGTTAGGACAACCTCATTCGCGTACTGGGCAGGTGCCCGGCGCCTCGGGAACGGCGAGAGTACGCCCAAAACTCCTCTGGAATTCAGCCACAGGCCACCTGTGGTGCCGACAATCCAGTGAAAGCAAGCGCTTATGTGTCTGGAGGAATCATGGCAGACGATACGATGACCCGCGGCGCACATGCTCCGGTGACGCGAGGTTTTCTCGGCCCCGACAAGTGGTGGCACATCTGGTTCGGACTGCTGCTGGCGGCAGCGTTCATCGGCTTCACGTTCTGGTCGTTCGGCTATGTCGGCCAGACCCAGTTCCGGCTCGTGCTCATCACCACGATCATCTTCGGCATGTTCATGGCCTTCAACATCGGCGGCAATGACGTCGCCAACTCGTTCGGCACGAGTGTCGGCGCTGGGACGCTGACGATGAAGCAGGCGCTCATGGTCGCCGCCGTCTTCGAGGTCTCCGGTGCGGTGCTCGCCGGCGGTGATGTCACCGATACGGTGCGCTCGGGCATCGTCGACCTCGGCGGGATGCAGGTCGACCCGATGGACTTCGTGTTCATCATGATGTCGGCACTGCTCGGCGCGGCCGTGTGGCTGCTGGTGGCCACCCGGATGGGCTGGCCGGTCTCGACAACGCACTCGATCATCGGCGGCATCGTCGGCGCGGCTGTCACCCTCGGCATCGTCACCGGCACCGGTGGACTGGAGATGGTGCAGTGGGGTCAGATCGGCCAGATCGCGATCTCCTGGGTGCTCTCCCCCGTGCTCGGCGGGCTCGTCGCCTACGTGCTGTTCGGCCGGATCAAGAAGCACATCCTCGTCTACAACGAGGAAGCCGATGAGAAGCTGCGCCAGCTGCGCGTGAGCCGGGCAGAGCTGCGCAACCGGCACAAGCAGTCGTTTGAGCGGCTGACGGAGCTGCAGCAGATCGCCTACACCAATGTCATGGCCCGCGATGCCGCGCAGGTGAACCTGCCGGACTTCAAGCGCGAGGAGCTCGAATCCGACTACTACCGGGAGCTGTACGACCTGCAGCAGGAGGCCGAGCAGGTCGATGCGCACCGCGCGCTGCAGGTGTGGGTGCCGCTGCTGGCTGCCGGCGGATCGATCATCATCGGCTCGATGCTGCTGTTCAAGGGGCTGAAGAACCTCGACCTGTCGATCGACGGTGTCGGCAACTACCTCATCCTCGGCATGATCGGTGCGTCGGTGTGGATGGCGGTGTTCATCTTCGCCAAGACGCTGCGCCACCACGACCTGTCACGCTCGACGTTCCTGCTCTTCAGCTGGATGCAGGTGTTCACCGCCTCGGCGTTCGCGTTCTCCCACGGCTCGAATGACATCGCCAACGCCGTCGGCCCGTTCGCAGCGATCATCGATGTGCTCAAAACGCAGTCGGTGGCTGAGGAGTCGGCGGTGCCGGCGGCGATCATGGTCACTGCCGGTGTCGCGCTCATCGCCGGGCTGTGGTTCGTCGGCCGCAAGGTCATCCAGACCGTCGGCACGGGCCTGACGAAGATGCACCCGGCCTCCGGGTTCGCCGCCGAGCTCGCCGCAGCCGGTGTCGTCATGGGTGCGTCGGTGCTCGGCCTGCCGGTGTCCTCAACACACATCCTCATCGGCGCGGTGCTCGGCGTCGGCCTGGTCAACCGAGCGGCGAACTGGAACCTCATGAAGCCGATCGCTCTGGCCTGGGTCATCACCCTGCCGGCGGCAGCGCTCATCGGCTCGGTCGGCGTCGTCACGCTGCGCGCACTGCTCGGCTGAGCCAGGTGCAGCCTCAAGCGGCTGCGGCCAACTGCGGGCGCTGGCCCTCGGGTGGGCCCTGCGGGGTTCAGCCGAGCGCCTTCTCCTTGACCTGCCGCTGGATGCGGGCGAGCATCCCGGACATGCCGCGCAGCCGCAGCGGGCTGACGGAGTCGTTGAGCGAGAGCTTGAGCGCCAGGTCCGAGGGCACCTCGAGGATCTCCTTGGCCGTGAGCCCATTGAGACCCTCGTGCAGGATGCCGGCGAAGCCGCGGGTCGTCGGCGCCTCGGGCGGGGCGGAGAAGAACAGCCGCACCTCAGCGTCCTCGCCAGCCGGCGCCTCTGTGCTGGCCTGCTCGCCGTCGCCGACTTCGGTGACGAGGAAGATCGGCGACTGGCACTCCGGGACCGGTTCGAGCAGCTCGGGGTGGTCGGCGTAGCGCTCGGGCAGGCCGGGCAGCTCGTTGCTGAATTCGAGCAGCAGCTGCAGCTTGTCCGGTTCGGCCAGGGCTGCGAAGTCGTCGATGATCTCCTGCAGCGACTCAGGAAGGTTCTCGCTCATGCGCGTCCGGGCACCTCCCCGCGGTCTTCGCCCTTGACGATCGGCACGCGCACGGCGTTGCCCCATTCGGTCCAGGAGCCGTCGTAGTTGCGCACCGACTCGTAGCCGAGCAGGTAGCGCAGCACGAACCAGGTGTGGCTGGAGCGCTCGCCGATCCGGCAGTAGGCGATGATGTCATCGTTGCGGTCGAGGCCGACCTCGTCGGTGTAGATCGCTTCGAGTTCGTCGCGGGAGCGGAAGGTGCCGTCCTCGTTGGCCGCCCGCGCCCACGGCACCGAGGCGGCCGTCGGGATGTGCCCACCGCGCAGGGCGCCCTCTTCGGGGTAGTCGGGCATGTGGGTGCGGGCACCGGTGTACTCCTCCGGCGAGCGCACGTCGATGAGCGGCTTGCCGAGGTGGTCGAGCACATCGGTCATGAAGGCGCGGCTGCCGGCGTCGACTCGCTCGACGACCGGGTATTCGGTGGCCTCGCGCTTGGGGGCGTCGGTCGTCATCTCACCGCCGGAGGCGATCCAGGCCGCACGCCCGCCATCCATGAGGCGCACATCCGGGTGGCCGAAGAGCTCGAAGACCCACAGCGCGTAGGCGGCCCACCAGTTGGACTTGTCGCCGTATATGACGACGGTGTCCTCGCGGCTGATGCCCTTCTTCGACATGAGGGCGGCAAAGCCCTCGCCGTCGAGGTAGTCGCGGGTGACGGGGTCGTTGAGTTCGGTGTGCCAGTCGACCTTGACGGCTCCGGGAATGTGGCCGGTCTCGTAGAGCAGGACGTCCTCGTCGCTTTCGACGATGACAAGTCCGTCGTCGCCGAGGTGTTCGGCGACCCAGGCGGTGCTCACGAGCTTCTCGCCGTGGGCGTAGTCGCTGAACTTCTCATTCGGGTCGGCCGCGGGGCGCTGTGTCACTGAACCTCCATAGGGGTGTGGCTTCTTGAGTGCGTAACGGCACGCCTGCCCATCCTATTCCGCCCGGTCGCACAGTGCCGAGACGGCCGCCAGGGTGCGGACGTTGCGGGCGGTGACGGTGAAGCCCAGCCGGCGTTCGAGCAGGCTGTGGGAGACCTTCGAGCCGTGCACGCCGCGATCGTGCCAGACTCGCACGTGATCGTCTGCCCAGGCGGCCTGTTCGCCGCCGGTGAGCGGCAACGCGCAGCGGCCGGACTCGGCGACGGGCGCGGCGAAGAGGTAGACGAGTTCGGTGCTGGGATTGTCGGCGATCCCGGCGAAGGGATCGTCGGCGAGGATCTCTGCGAGTTCGGCTGCGGTGCGGGTGACGACCGGGACTGCGAATCCGTACGTCTCCTCGACTGCCGCGGTGAGGCGATCGGCGAAGGCGGCCGGCGCCTCGGGCGGGGTGCACACGAGGTTGCCGCTGGCCAGGTGGGTGGCGATGTCTCCGGCGCCGAGGCGGCCGGCGAGTGCGCGCAGTTCGGACATCGGCACGCGGTTGCGTCCGCCGACGTTGATGCTGCGCAGAAAGAACGCGCTGCGCTGGCTCATCGCGACCCCGCCGGCTGGCCGGAGGCTTCGAGGGCGTCGACGTAGACCCAGCGGCCGGCGCGCTTGGCGAAGGTGGAGACCTCGTGGATGATGTGCTTCTCGCGGTCTTCGATGCAGTGGGCGCGGAATTCGACGATGCCCTCGGTGTCGTCTTCTCCCCCGGCTTCGGTGCGCAGGATCTCCAGGCGCACCCAGTCAGCGACCGGCGGGGTGGTGTCGGCTGGGCGAGTGCGCGGATCCCACGTGCGGAAGAGGTGGTCGCCGTTGCCGGTGGCGAAGGCGGAGTAGCGCGAGCGCATGAGCGCCTCGGCGGTGGCAGGCCAGGTCTGCAGGTTGAGGGCGGGCTGGCAGCAGTCGCGGAAGGCTGCACCTATCGGCAGGCCGCCGCACGGGCAGGTCGCACCGCCGCTGCTGCGGGAGAACGCATGCGTTGTCATGGATCCGACGCTAGCAGGATCGGCGCAGGCACAGGAATGTCCAGTGCTGACACAATAGGGGCATGACGACTCTGTATCTGGCGACCGAGCCGGCCGCTGACAAGCTGCTGGCTGAGAATCCCTTCGCCCTGCTGACTGGAATGCTCCTCGATCAACAAGTCACCATGGAGTCCGCTTTCGCCGGACCGGCCAAACTGGCCGAGCGCCTCGGCGGCTACTCCCCCGAGCTGGTGGCCGAGGCCGATCCCGAGGAGTTCCTCGAGGCGTTCAAGGAAAAGCCGGCCGTCCACCGGTTCCCGAAGTCGATGGCTGAGCGGGTGCAGAAGCTCGCGGCCACGATCTGTGCCGACTACGACGGCAAAACCGAGGCGCTGTGGACTGCCGGCGACCCGGATGGGGCCGAGGTGCTCAAGCGGCTGAAGAAGCTGCCGGGCTTCGGCGATCAGAAGGCGAAGATCTTCTTATCGCTTTTGGGCAAGCAGTTCGATCTGCAGGCTGAGGGCTGGCGTGAGGCGGCCGGTGAGTACGGGGATGAGGACGCGCTCATCTCTGCTGCTGACATCGTCGATGATGAGACGCTGCAGCAGGTGCGGGAGAACAAGAAGGCCCGCAAGGCCGCGGCGAAGGCAGCCAAGCAGAAGAAGTGATTATCGACCGCTTAAAGCGGTTGAGAAATGCAGCGGCCGGGACCCGATCGAATCCCGGCCGCTGTCGTTGTCACTGCTGGTCCGGCCAGCCGGGCGGCTGCTGACCTGGCTGCTGGCCACGATGCTGACCTGTCTGCCCGGGGACGGGCTGGCTGGGTCCGGGCTGGCCGGCGTTCCCGTCCTGCCAGCCGGTGCCGAAGTGCTGTGGCGGCGCCGCCTCGGGAGCGGGCGGCTGTCCGGCATCGGCCCGCGCGTAGTGATCGTACGGCAGCGGGGCTGGCGCCTCGGCACCCCACTGCTGCACCGGAGCTCCGGTGGTCGCGGCGCCGCGGCGCGGAATCTCCTCGGCCACCCCGTACATCTGGACGCTGCGCACTCGGGCGAGGATGATCGCTGCGGCGGAGACGACGAGGATCGCAGCGACCGGGATGAGCATGAACGGCCCGCCGGCACCGGCCGAGCGGTCGATCTCCTGGGCGATCTCACCGCTGAAGGTCGCGGTGACGAACAGGGCGACGTTGTTGATCGCGTGGATGACGATCGGTGCCTCCAGACCGCCGCTGTAGTGGGCGAGGAGGGAGAGGAAGACGCCGAAGAGCCAGTAGTACAGGATCAGCCACGGGTCACCGGCCATGTGGGCTGCGGCGAAGAGCACAGAGCTGACGGCGGTGCCGAGGATGAGCGACGGGATGGGCCCGCGCACCCAGGCGCCGGCGATGCGCTGGATGACGCCGCGGAAGACGTACTCCTCAGCTGCAGCCTGGAACGGGGTAGTGAGCAGGACGACGACGAGGTAGAAGATCGTCATGCCGGCCGGCAGCGGGGCGTAGGCATCCCAGTCGCTGCTGACGACGAGCAGTGTGATGTAGATGGCGAAGCCGATGCCGATGGGGATGAGGCTCCACAGAAGCCACGTCCAGCGGAACCGTCCGACCACCGAATTGAGGAAGCCGATGCGCTGCCGGAACAGGAAGCGGTGGAAGATGAGCGCGACGACGGCGAGTGCGATGAGTGAGAGGTTGGTGGCCAGCAGCATGAGCGGCGACATACCGATCTCGCCCTCCATTGCCGCTTCGATATCGAGCTGACCGGTGGCCAGGTCGATGATGCCGGCGATGAGGGTGAAGACGAAAGAGGCGACCAGCATCGTGATGAGCAGCGCGATGATCGTGATGACGCCCTTCCACCAGCGGTTGCTCGGCAAACGGTAGAACTCCGAATGCGTCTGACCGCGCTCCGCGGCGGAGGGAGCGGTCGAGGGGTCAGCTGCGGGCAGATCCGCTGCGGCGTACGGAGCGCTGGCTGGTGTGGGCTGGCCGACCGAAGCTGCCGGTGCCATGGGCGCCGCGTGGTGGTCTGGGCTGCGGCCGGTCTCAGGGCCGGGGGCAGTGTGCGGCTGGGGATGTGGGGAACGCGTGGGGTCCGGGTGTCCGGGCTGGTCATCATGCATGACACCAAAACTACCAGCGCGCGACCGCCCTGCGGCTCACGTGCGGTGACGCTTATGAGATGAAGAATCGCCGCAGCGCGGCGAGGAACTCCTGGGGCTTCTCCGAGTGGATCCAGTGCCCGGCTCCCTTGATGGTGATCTTGAGCATGCGCGGGAACAGGGCGCGCATCGCCGGGGTGTACTCCGGCTTGATGTAGTCGGACTTCTCTCCGGCGGCCCAAAGGACGAGCCGGTCGTAGGTCCTGCCGTCTGTGTCGGGGAAGTCTCCGATTCTCGACAGGGAGCGGCACAGCAGGTCGAGATTCGGCTCCCAGTAGTAGCCGTCATCACCGGGTCGCAGGTTCTGCAGCAGGAAGCCGCGCACACGGTCATCGGGGATGTCTGTGGCGAGTTTCTCATCAGCCTCACTGCGGGAGTCGACGGTGGAGAGGTCGAGGGCGCGCAGGGTGTTGAGCAGGTGGGAGAAGCCGCTGCCGGCATCGTGTGAGGAGTCTGCGCTGCTGACCGGCGAGATGTCCTCGACGACGAGGCGGTCGACCAGCTGGGGGTGACGTAGGGCGAGCATCATCGCGACTTTGCCGCCCATCGAATGCCCGACCACACCGACAGGCGACTCCTCGGCACCGAAGGTGACGAGCTCCTCGGCGACGGCATCGGCCATCTCGACGTAGTCGAACTCTTCGGTCCACGGGGATTGCCCGTGGTTGGGCAGGTCGACGAGCAGGCTCGTGCATTCGGGCTCGAGGCCCTTGGCGATCGAGGTGAAGTTCTTGCCGCGGCCGAACAGGCCGTGGAGGAAGACGATCTTCTCGGTGTCACCGCTGCCGCTGCCGATCTGCGTGGTGTGCAGCTTCGTCTGCGCTCGGGTCTCACCGGTGCCGGTCGTCTGGGTCTGTGGACTCATGGCGAACAGTCTAGTGACGAGCCAGCCCCCACGCGCACACAGACGTTATTCAGAGAAAACGGCGTCTCTGTAATTGACCTGACAGTGACATCTGTATAACGTGAACCATGTCCCGTATGAATATATACCTAACTGAGTGAGAGAACATGACGCCTCCCACCCGTTCACGTGGCTTCCGCAGCCTCTTGGCCGCAACCGCGGCTGGATCCCTGGTCGCCGCCACGGCGTTCATCGGAGCTTCCCCTGCTGCTGCGCAGTCCATCGAACCAGCTCCGAACCCATCCCTGCCTGATCGCTGCGGCCTCAACCTCGGCATCGTGCTCGACCTGTCCAACTCCCTGACCGATGCCGATGTCGAAAAGTCCAAGGAAGCCGCCAAGGGCGTCGTCGACACCCTCACCGGCACTCCGAGCTCCGTGGGCGTGCAGACCTTCGCCACCTTCTCCCCGGCCGGCGACAACGCCGATATCCCGGTCACGAGCATCGCCGAATCCGGCAATGCCGCCGGCGTCAAGGACCGCATCGACGGACTCACACGCCCCGCCAGAAGCGACGGCGGCACCAACTGGGACCGCGGCATCGCCCAGGCCCAGGGCAAGAGCTACGACGCCGTGCTCTTCGTCACCGACGGCAAGCCGACCGCCTACGGCACCCCCGGTGAGGGTGACAGCACCGACCGCGGAAGCCGGTTCGACCAGATCGACCTCGACACCGCCATCACCTCGGCCAACGGCGTTAAGGGCGAAGGCACGAAGATGGTCGGCATCGCCGTGGGCAGCGAGCCGACGATCGAGAACATCGTGCAGATCTCAGGCCCGAATGAGAACTCCGACTACTTCTCCGCCGATGACTACAACCAGCTCGGCGAGCGTCTGCGGCAGATCGCTGCCGCCACCTGCGAAGGCAGCGTGACGGTGCTGAAGAAGACGCAGATCGGCGAGGCTGAGCCGGAGCCGGCCGAAGGCTGGGACTTCACAGCCACCAACGCCGACCCCGCGCAGGCCACCACCGATGAGAACGGCGTGGCGAACTTCTCCTATGAGGATCTCGTCTCCAACCCGACAGTGGACACGACGATCACCGAAACGCTCAAGGACGACTTCACGCTGCTGCAGCAGGACGGCAAGAACGCTGTGTGCCGGGAGACCAGCGGTGAGGAGCCGGTCGATGTGCCGGTTGAGAACGCCGGTGAGACCGGCTTCAGCCTGACAGTCGAGCGCGAACAGGTCGTCACCTGCACCGTCGTCAACTCGAAGGCTGGCGACGATCCCACCGAGGAGCCGACCGAGGATCCCACGGATGATCCGACGGAGACCCCGACCGATGACCCGACGGAGCAGCCGACGGACGACCCGAGCGATGATCCGACGGACACGCCTTCGGATGATCCGACCGATCAGCCCAGCGACCAGCCCTCGGACGAGCCCTCGGACGAGCCGTCTGACAAGCCCTCTGACAAGCCCGGTGACGACGACGGCAAGGATGACGACGGCCGCGATGAAGATGGCTCGGGCCGCGACGACGACCGCGACCTGCCGCGCACCGGCGCCGAGGTCGGTATGTCCGTCGGATTCGGACTCGCACTGCTCGCAACGGGTGCCGCAGCTGTCGCGCTTACCCGCCGCAATCGGGCCTGATGACACGCGTGATCACGTGCCGGTGAGCAGGTGATCCATTGGACCCGCTGAGAGGGCGGAGCAGCAGACGATGCTGCTCCGCTCTTGTGCTGCCCGGGTTCAGTCGACCGGAACCTGCTTCGGAGTTCTCCTGCGTAGACTGGGATGGTGGAGAACCGCACTGTCGCCGTCGTCCTGTTCGAGGGGTTCGAAGTGCTCGATGTCTTCGGGCCCGTCGAGCTGCTCAGCGTGTTGCCCGATCACTTCACCATCGTCATGCTCGGGCCCACCGGTGAGCCGGTCGCCAGCCATCAGGGCACCCGGATCGTGCCCGACACCGCCTGCACCGCAGCCCCGGCAGCCGATATCGTACTTGTTCCCGGCGGCTTCGGCACGCGCCGGCTCGTCACCGAGGAGGGGTTCCTCACTTGGCTGCGGGAGTACTGTGCCGACGCCGAGGTGGTGGCTTCGGTGTGCACCGGATCGGCGCTGCTGGCAGCGGCCGGCCTGCTCGATGGGCACCGGGCGACGACGAACAAGCGCGCCTACCGGTGGGCGACGGGCTTCGGAAGCGATGTCGACTGGCAGCCGGTCGCCCGCTGGGTCGAAGACGGCAGCCGCTGGACATCCTCGGGTGTGGCTGCCGGGATGGACATGACCGCTGCCCTCATCGCATCGCTTACGAGCCCGGAGCAGGCCCGTGAGGCCTGCGACTTCGTCGAACTCGACGTCGATGCCGACCCGGGCTGGGACCCCTTCGCTGCACGCAACGGACTCGTCCCCGGCACCGGTGCCCACCGCCTCGGCGACGGCAGCTGACAGAACAGGGAGTGAGGACACCGACGTGGACATTGATCTCGTTTCCGCCGACCTGGGCACCCAGGCCGTGCTGCTGGTGGCCGCCTTCGTGCTCTCGGCGATCATCGGCGTCGAACGCGAGCTGCGTCACAAGAGCGCCGGAGCGCGCACGCACATCCTCGTCGGCCTGGGCGCTGCCCTCTTCACGCTCGTGTCGGTCTACGGCTTCGCCTCAGCTGAGGACGTCACCCGCGATCCCGCCCGGATCGCCGCGCAGATCGTCACCGGCATCGGCTTCCTCGGTGCCGGTGTCATCTTCGTGCGCCAGAACAGCGTCTCCGGGCTCACGACCGCAGCCAGCATCTGGGTGACCGCCTCGGTCGGGATGGCCTGCGGTGCCGGCATGCCGGCTGTTGCGGCGCTGACGGTCGGACTGTACCTGCTGACCGTGTTCGTCGTGACCTTCGCAGTCAAGCGGATGCGCGATCCGCGCCATTCGCGCTACATCACGATCCGCTACGCTGACGGCCACGGTGTGCTGCGCGACATCCTCGCCACCGCCTCGGAGCTGGGATACGAGGCGGCCCTGACCCACACGCAGCGCCTGCACGGCCGGAAGGGCACGATCATCCAGGCGTCGCTGCGCTTCACCCCTGGCCCGGATCTCAAGTCCGGCACGCTGGTCGAAGAGCTGACCGAACTGCCCGGCGTCTACCGGGTCATCGCCGCCACCGAGGAGAACGACTGAGGTTCAGCTGCCCTGGGCGGCCGGTGGCCTGCCGGTGCGCTCGCGGTGCTTGCAGCCGGGCCAGCAGCACGGCCGGCGCATCCCATCCTCAAGCTCCTCGCGGGTGCGCCGGATGCGGCGCTCACGCGTTGCGGCCTGCTTGGCGTCTTCGACCCAGCAGATGAACTCGTTGCGCGCCAGAGTCGTGATGTCCAGCCACGCCTCACGCGCCTGGGCGTGCGCGGTGAGCTCTGCGCCCAGATCCTCAGGCAGCGGATGGACGGCACCGCCGGGCAGATCCTCACTCATGGCGCGATTGTACTCCCGACCGGGACCACCTGGGTGTCGGCGATCCTGTCGCCGAGGTGACGGCCGTCGGAGCGCAGCAGCCTCATGCCCGGAAAGACGAAAAGCAGCGCCCTGCCCGACCAAGTGAGATGTGCAGCGCTGGCCGGGGTACTCAGTGCAGGCGCCGTCGATGATGCCGAGGTGTGCCGTAGGGCCGGTGGTGGTCCAGAGCGGCGAAGGTCAGCACGATCGGCGCGGCTGAGGTGAACGCCGCGACGAGCTGGGCGTGGACATCCTGCGCTCCCGGCGTGCCAGGCGGTCCGCGCCCGAGGCGGTTCTCGCCGCAGGCTGGGATGCGCCCGTAGGCTAGCGGTATGGACACTGCGGCGATCATCCTCACCGGCGGGCGCTCGAGCCGCTTCAGCGGCCGACACACCCCGGGCATCGAGATCGCCGGAACACCGGTTATCGCCTCACTCCTCGCCACCGTTGAGGCCGCCGGGGTCGGCGAGATCATCGTGTGCGGCTCGGCTGCCGGCATCGATGCCAGCGCGCTCACCCGGGTGCAGGTGGTGGCAGAAGAGCCAGCGTTCGGCGGGCCGCTGCACGGCATCAGCTGCGCTCTTGCAGCGCTGCCGGCAGGTGAGAGGGTCATCCTGGTGCTCGCCGGTGACATGCCGGCGATCACCGCGTCACTGCTCGACCGGCTGCGCGAGTCTGCCGCGGCCGCGTCTCCGGCTGCAGCCGTCGACCCGAGTGGGCGGGTGCAGTTTCTGTGTGCGGCCTGGCCCGAGGCGGTGCTCCGGGATGCCGTAGCCGGCCTGGGGTCTGCTGTCGGGCTGCCGGTCAAGGCGCTCTACCGCGGCCGGGAGGTCACCCTCATCCCCGCCACCGAGTCTGAGCTCATCGACATCGACACCCCGGCCGATCTCGACCGCGCTGAACGCGCAACCGACGCCGATTGACTCGGCGCGCCTACGGCAGCAGGGCGTCAAGCCCGAGGATCTCGATGCGCTCCCGGCAGCGGTCCAGCGCCGCCTCGACGAACCCAGGCCGCTGGCAGAACACCGCCTGCTCGGCAGCCACCTGGTCCTCGCTGACCGGCGCATCCCAGTCACGGGACTGCCACGCGTCCTCCCGGGCTCCTTGCCGCAGTTCGGCAGCCAATACCGCTGCCGCTTCCATCCGCACCGGTGCCTCCAGCCCGCCGAGCAGCTCCCGGCCCGGATGCACAGGGGTGACCACCTCCTCGGCGCCGGTGACCTCCGCGGCACGCTGCAGCGTGCGTTCGGCCAGGGTCATGAGGGTAGCGGTGTCGGGGTGGTTGATCGTCGGCCAGTGCGGGGCGGCTGCGAGCACGTCATCCATGACGACGGTGCCGTGGGCGTCCTGCCGGCGGCGCAGCTGGGAGACCGACTCCGCAGCCGCGGCGGTGATGGCCTGCGGGCTCAGCGGTGGCGCGCCGGCCAGCCAGGCGGCGGCATCTGCCGGGTCGCGGCCGGCGGCAGCGGCGATGATGGTGCGCAGGTCCGAATACGGCACCACCGGCGGGTCGAGGCTCGAATCCTGCGGGTCGCGCACGATCGCGTGATACGGGTGCAGCCCGTTGTAGCGCAGGGAGGGGATCCGCACGCTGCCCGCTTCGGGGCGCAGGAGGGCTTCGAGCTGTTCGGTGCCGCACGGCATGCCGCGGTAGTCGGCGTGCACCGGCTGGATGACGAGCACATCGATGCCCTCGATGAGCGCCCGAGCCCGGGCGGTGTCCTCTTCGGTCCATTCGAAGATCGGCGGGATCCGCATGGTGGTGAGCCACCCGCTGGACTCCAGCAGGATGCGCATCGACTCCGCCTGGCAGTTGCCCACCACGACCGCCTTCGGCCGGTCGTCTGCCCACGGTGCGGGGGCGAGTTCGTAGAACGCTGCGTAGTGCTGTCGTCTGCCCATGGCATCTCCTCAGGTCAGCTCATCATCACCACGGCCGCAGTGCTGCCGATGACGGAAATGAGCAGGTAGGATCACAGTACAAGGTTCCTTGACGCCCTGGGAATGGTCCACCCGCTCCCGGGAAAACTGTGGCAGGAGGGATGGACAGGTGACGGACTCCGCGCAGCTGCACGTCGTCATCCCCGCCCACAACGAGGAAGCCCTCCTGCCCCGCGCGCTCGATGCCCTCAACGCCTCGGCGGCGGCGGCCGGCTGCCGGCTCGGCGTCCTCGTCGTCGCCGACTCCTGCACCGATGCCACCGCGGCCACCGCCCGCGCCCACGGCGCCGACGTGCTGCCGGTCCGCCTCGGCCGGGTCGGCGCGGCACGGCACGCCGGATTCGCCCACCTGCGCGCCACCGCACCACAGGCCGCCTGGCTGGCCACCACCGACGCCGACAGCGCCGTACCCACCTCGTGGTGCCGCCGCCTCCTCGAGCTCAGCGCCGAAGGCGCCGAACTCATCGCCGGCACCGTCTGCCTCGAACCCCCGGCAGACCCGCAGCTGCCGGACACGCTGGGCACCCGCTGGTCGGCCCTGTATGCCACCGGCATCACCCCGGCCGGCCACCGCCACATCCACGGCGCCAACCTGTCCTTCCACCCGCGCACTTACGACGTCCTCGGCGGATTCGCAGCCCTGGCCGTGCACGAGGACGTCGACCTCGTCACCCGCGCTGAGGCCGCCGGCCTTGACGTGCGCTGGCCGCTCGACATCCCCGTCACCACCTCCCGCCGCACCGATGGCCGCTCACCCGGCGGCCTGTCCGACGACCTCAAGGAGCTCATCTCATGACCCAGACCCGCGGCCGGCTCGCCGCCCAGCTCACCGGCCACGCACTCCCCCACCCCGCCAGCGGCGACACCCTCACCCGGTTCGCCACGCTGGCGCGCCTCGCCCGCGCGGACCTCGTCACCGCCCGGTTCATCGAAGCCCACGCCGATGCCCAGGCGATCACCACCGACCTCGGCGCACCCGACCTCGTCGAACCGGGCAGCCACTGGGGCGTATGGGCGGCTGAGCCGCCGCAGCCGCAGCTCACCGCCGCCGAGGCGGCAGGCGCCTGGTCGCTGACCGGCACCAAACCGTGGTGCTCAGGGGCCGGCATGTGCACCCATGCGCTCGTGACCGCCCGAGAGGAATCCGGGCAGGTCGGGTTCTTCGCCGTCGATCTGCGCCAGGACGGCGTGCGTGCGGTGCCCGAAACGTGGCCTGCTGTCGGAATGGCTGCCAGCGACTCCGGCTGGGTCGAGTTCGACACGGTGCCGGCTCGCCGGCTCGGCAGCCACCGCGACTATCTCGACCGGCCCGGCTTCTGGCACGGCGGTGCTGGAGTCGCAGCCTGCTGGTACGGCGGCGCCCGCGCCGTGGCCGAACCGCTGCTGGCCAAGGCACAGCGTGAGGGCGTCTCCCCGCTCATCGCCGCGCAGGCCGGTGCGGTCGCAGCCGAGCTTGCCGCCGGCTGGGCGCTGCTGGAGTCGACTGCCGCGTTCATCGACGCCGACCCCGGCAACTCCTCGGGGCTGATGATGGCTCGCGCGCTGGCGGTGCGCACCCGCATCGACCGGATGGCAGCTGATGTCATCGAACGCGTCGGCCGGGCACTCGGTGCCGGGCCGCTGTGCGGCGACGGCGAGCACGCGCAGCTGGTGGCCGACCTCAGCGTCTACATCCGCCAGACCCACGCCGAAGCCGACGAGGCTGCCATCGCCGCCCAGATCACCGAACACAACGATGACACTGCTCCGACTGCAGCCTGGGATCGGCTCCTCGGACTCACCGGCGCCCATGACTGAGCCCACCCCCGCAACCGGTCCCGCAGCCGACGCTGAGTCTGCCGGCGAGCGCACCTTCTCCGGCGCCCAGGTGCCTGCCGCCTCGGGCACGGAGATCGACACCTGCGCCGCCGCGCTGCCCGCCTGGCCGGGAGCCGAGGCGCTGCCGGGACTGCTCATCGTCGCTCCACACCCAGATGATGAGATCGCCGGCGCCGGCGGGCTGTTCGCTGCCGCCCTCGATGCCGGTATCCTGGTCCGCCTGGCTGCGGTCACCGACGGCGAGGGCTCACACCCGCCGGAGGCCGTCGATCCGGCCGAGCTCGCCGCCATCCGCCGGGGCGAAACTGACGCGGCCCTGCAGGTTCTCGCTGATGCCGCCGGCTGTCCCGTCCCGCCGGTCACCCGGCTGTCGATCCCCGACGGCGCAGTTGCCGAGCATGAGGAGACGCTTGCCGGGCGGCTGGCTGAACTCCTCGATGAGCTGCCGACCGGCACGTGGATCGCTGCTCCCCTGCGCACCGACGGCCACCCCGATCACGACGCGGCTGGCCGGGCCGCCTTCGCCGCCGCTGCGACCCGTCCGACCTGCCCGGTCGTCGAATATCCGGTGTGGCTGTGGCAGCACACCGCGCCGGCAGACGTGCCCGATGAGCTCGCGGCAGCTGCGGTGCGCCTCGATGTGCCCGAGCGGCTACGGGCGTCGCTGCCTGCCGCGCTGGACTGCTTCCGCTCCCAGGTCAGTCTCGACTACGGGGTCGCCGTCGACCGGGATCCGGCCGCCGGGCCCGAGGCGGTCGTTCTGCCGGCGAGGGTGCGGGAGCGGATGTGCCGGGAGCGGCAGGTGGTCTTCGTCCACCGCTCGGCCGGCTTCGATGACCTCTACCGGCACGCTGATGACCCGTGGTCGGTCGGCCAGCGGTGGTACGAGCGCAGGCGCGCTGAGCTCATCATGGCGATGCTGCCCAAGCCGCGCTTCGACCGGGTCTTCGAGCCCGGCTGTTCAATCGGGATGCTGAGTGAGAAGCTCGCCGCCCGGTGTGAGGAGCTCATCTGCGCTGATGTCGTGCCTGCTGCCGTCCATGCCGCCCGGCAGCGGCTGCGCGCCAGCAGTGCCGGCGCCTCGGTCGAGGTGCGCTGTGCCGGGATCGAGGACTGGCCGACCGGCAGCTTCGACCTCATTGTCTTCAGCGAATTGGCCTACTACCTCAGCGACGAGTCATTCGCAGGGTTCCTCACCTCGGCGGCGGCGAGCCTGCGCTCAGGCGGGGTGGTGCTGGCCGCGCACTGGCGGCACCCGGTGCCCGGTGGCTACCGGAGCGCTGAAAGCGCCCATGCGGCGCTGGCCGGCATCGACGGGTGGACCCGGCACGCCTCCTACCGGGATGCCGATGTGCTCATCGACGTCATCGGCCCTGATGCCCCGAGTGTTGCGAGCCAGGAGTTCTTCGCCTGAACTGCGTGCTGCCCCGACTGCCGGCTGCCTGACGGCCGGCCCCGGCGATGCAGCCGCAGCTCAGCTCTTCGTGCTGCGTGAGGAGAGGATCTTCTTCATCACGCTCAGGTGGCTGTGCTCGGGGTCCTTCGACGCGGTCAGCAGCACGATGTTCTTCTGCTCGGCCAGCGTGGCGGCGAAGTCGTCGAATTCCTCGTTGTCCTTGAGCTCAGCGCGGTAGCGCTTAGAGAATTCGCTGTAGTCTCCGCCGTTGTGGAACCACGTGCGCAGATCATCACTCGGGGCGACGTCCTTGGCCCACAGATCCAGATCCGCGTCCTCCTTGCTGATGCCGCGCGGCCAGAGCCGGTCGAGCAGCACGCGGTAGCCGCCTTCGTTGTCGTCGTAGATGCGTGCAATGGTGATCTCACTCATACATCCATGATGCCCCACACGGAGGCTGTCAGTCGGGCAGACCCTGGATGAGGCGGACAGCCCGGGGCATGACAGCGATCTCCACTTCGGCCCCGTCGTGGCTGCTGGGGAGGATCTCCTCGCCGTCGGCGTAGACCGGCACGCTGCTGGGGACTGTGACCCGGACGCGTTCGACCCGATGCTGCCGCAGCGGTGCCAACAGTCGGTGGGCGCGCAGGTAGATGAGCGGGAAGAGGCCTGCCAGCAGGAGGCGGGGAATCCTGTCGACTGTGCTCATGACGGCGGTCCCGGACCTGGGGTCGGCTGCGGGGGCCAGTGGGATGCCGCCGCCGATCCAGGGCCCGTTCTGCACGCAGATGAGCGTGGCCGTCAGATTCTGAGGCGGCTGGTCGTCGCGCGAGATGCGGAATCGTGCCGGGCGGAATGCTGGGAGTTCGCGCAGGAGCGCCACGAGGTAGCGTCCGGTGACAGGCAGCCGGCGGTAGGTGTTGGCGCGTGCGTTGACGAGCGCGTCGAAGCCGATGTTGGCGGAGTTCGCTACCCATACGTGCGACTGGCCTGAGTCCGGAGTCGTGACCGTCATGTGCAGCGCATCTACCGTGCAGCTGCGCAGCGCACCGTCCCGCAGCGCACCGTCCCGCAGCCCATCGAGCAGCCGGGACAGGCTGCCGACCGGGTCGCCGCGTTCGATCCGGGCGGCGCGGGCGAAATCATTGCCGGTGCCTGCCGGCACGATGCCCAGCGGGATGCCGGTGCCAGCAGTCAGGGCGAAACCGGCGGCCACTGTGCCGTCACCGCCGCAAACGACCACCGCATCGACACCGGCCTCAACCGCCTCGGCCGCGGCATTGAACTGGAGCTGGGCGTCAGCACCGGTCGGAACGAACAGCTCAAGGTCCGCCGCAGCTGCGGCGAGCGCGGTCGCACACCCGGGGTGCCGGTCAGCGGCCAGAGGATTCAGGAGCACGAGGACGCGCCTTGGCGACCTGATGCGGCCCGCTTCTCGGGCATGTGTCCCAGCCTCCACAGAACAGTCTCCTCGCCAGCCTGATCGTCATCGTCGACGGGCGCACATGTGCCCTCAGACTGCCTCCATGATGCCCCAGTGCTCGACAGCCTGCCGGACAGACTGATCTCGTCGCACCCATCCGGCACGACGGCCGCCGAGCCTTCCACCGCCGACTGAGAGAGCTGTTCAGGCTTCCCACGGATTGATCGTGGAGACACCAGTTCCCTGGAAGTCCTTGACGTTGCGCGTTGCGCACGTTGCGAGATGAGTGCGGCAGATCGCCGCGATCTCCGCGTCAGCCATGCTGATGGGAGATCCCGAAGCTTTACGATTGGCGACGAGCTCTGCGTAATGAGATGCAGCGGCGACGTCGAAGGGCAGCACAGCATTGAGCCGCCGGTATTGGTCCAGGACAGCTTCGACACTCTGTGCAAGCTGCGTCTGACGTCTGCCGCCGGGCAGACGGCGAACACCGACCAACAGCTCGGCAGCCGTGATCGCAGTGATCGCAACCTCACCAGACAGCGATTCGAGCCACGCCACCACACGCGGGTTCGGCAGCGGACGGAACAGCTCCGAGATGACGTTCGTGTCTAAGACGATCACGCGAAGTCCACCGAGCGTGCGCGCTCGTCCCTGCTGGGAACGGGAAGCTCATCAACGCCTCCAGCTTCCCGAGCGGCCTGCATCAGTGCCATTCCGATATTCGGTCTGCTGGCCGCCTGCGTCAGAATCTCGCGCACTTCAGCTTCCATGGAGCGCCCGTGCTTCCGCGCCCGCGCAGCCAGGGCGGATTTGACCGATTCCTCGAGTCCTCGCACCACTATCGCAGCCATCACGCATCACCTCCGTTTGATATCACTCATGATATCACCTGTCTGCAGCTGAGAACCAGAGTCAACCAGGCAAGAACCAGAGCCAACGCAGACTCCCGGCCCACGCAGAGAGAACCGCATGGTGTGCTCCTACCGGCCCCTGAAGCGATCGCCGCTGCTGCGCGCGCCTGCTGTGCTTGAATGACCTCATGAGCGACACGCAGGCCCTTGAAGCGATCCGCGCCGGATACACCTTCGACGAACCCGCCATCGACCTCGGCTCCGCCTTTGACGGCGACACCCCCGCCCCTGATGTGCGCGTGCGCATCCCGCTGGCGATGTTCAACCGCCACGGCCTCATCGCCGGTGCCACAGGCACCGGCAAGACGATCACCCTCCAGGTGCTTGCCGAGGCGCTCTCCACTGCCGGCGTTCCCGTGTTCGCAGCCGATCTCAAAGGCGACCTGTCCGGCATGGCGAGCCCCGGTGAGCCGTCCGAGAAGCTCACCGCCCGCACCCAGGCCAACGGCCAGGACTGGCAGCCCGAGGCCTCCCCGGTGACCTTCTACTCCCTCGGCGGAGAGGGCACCGGCATCCCGATGCGTGCGAGCGTCAGCTCCTTCGGACCACTCCTGCTGTCGAAAGTCCTGGGCCTCAACGACACCCAGGAGTCCGTCCTCGGCCTCATCTTCCACTACGCCGACTCCGCAGGCCTGGCGCTGCTCGACCTCTCCGACCTCAAGGCGGTGCTGTCCTTCCTCACCTCCCCGGAGGGCAAGGCGGACCTGAAGGACATCGGCGGAGTCTCCACCGCCTCGGCTGGGGTGATCCTGCGCGCGATCGCGAACCTGGAGATCCAGGGTGCCGACGCGTTCTTCGGCGAACCCGAATACGACATCTCCGACCTGCTGCGCACCCAGGGGGCTGCCGGCACGATCTCGATGCTCGAGCTGCCGGCCGTGCAGAACCGCCCGGCCCTGTTCTCGACCTTCCTCATGTGGCTCCTCGCCGAGCTGTTCGAAACCCTGCCCGAGGTGGGTGACGCCGACAAACCCACGCTCGTGTTCTTCTTCGACGAAGCCCACCTGCTGTTCGCCAACGCGTCGAAGGCGTTTCTCGACTCGGTCGCCCAGACGGTGCGCCTTATCCGTTCGAAGGGTGTGGGCGTCTTCTTCGTCACCCAGCAGCCCACCGACGTTCCCGAGGCGGTGCTCGCCCAGCTCGGCTCGCGCATCCAGCATCAGCTGCGCGCCCACACTCCCAAGGAGGCCAAAGCGCTCAAGGAGACGGTGTCGACCTTCCCGACGACTGATGTCGACCTCGGTGCGCTGCTCACCACGCTGGGCACCGGCGAGGCGATCGTAACCGTCATGGATCCCGATGGGGCACCGACACCGGTCGCTGCGACGAAGATCTTCGCCCCGCGCTCGAAGATGGGTCCCAGCGACCCGGCCCTGATGGAACAGCTCGTAACCGATTCTGCCCATCAGGCGACCTACGGTGAGCGCATCGACCGGGAATCGGCCCGCGAGATCCTCACCCAGCGCCTGGAAGCCGGTGCTGCCGACGCCGAGGCGGAGGGCACCTCGGGCCCGGAGCCGGCGCCAGGCAGCGGGCCGGATGCCGAACACGATGAGGCTCGGATCCCGCTGCCGGACACCGCAGGGGCGGGCAGAACCAGCCGCAGCCGGTCGACGACGCCCGGCAGACAGGATCGGACGATGCTCGAGCAGGTGGTGAATTCCCGCGAGTTCCGGCAGTTCACCCGCACCGCTGCCCGCGAGATCGCCCGCGGGATCTTCGGCACCGGCCGGCGCCGTCGGCGCTGAGACGCAACAGCCGAGATCAATCGCGCAGCTCCAGCGAGGCCAAGGACGTCGAGTCGATGCACGTCCATGCCAAGAGTCTCGTCGAGCCTGATATCGCGTTCACCGGCAAGTTCCACGAACCGGCGGGCCACTGGCTGCTCATGCACGAGTCCGAAGGCAACGAGTTGTGCATCGTGTGAACCACCTCGGGAGCGGTGACCGACGTTGCGCGCCTGGCTGCACGCCGGATGGACCGGTGCGCTTCGGGGCTCGAGAGTGCTCTACGGTTAAGCTATGCTCCGACGACTCGCCGCCCGCGCCTTCTGGCGCTTCAGCCGCTGGACGCTGCGCACCCAGCCGGCACCGACTCAGCCGACGATCCTCATCGGCGCACCCCACACCTCGAACTGGGACTTCATACTCATGCTCTGCATCGCCTGGGAGCTGGGCATCGATGTGCGCTGGATGGGAAAGAAGAGCCTGTTCCGCTCCTGGCGGGGGCCGTTCATGCGCGCCACCGGCGGCATCCCGGTCGACCGCGACAATCCCAGCCGCGTTGTCGCTGAGGTCGTCGAGGCTGCCCGCGCTGGGGAGATCTTCGGGCTCGTCATCACCCCGGACGGCACTCGCAGCGGGCACACTCACTGGAAGTCTGGGTTCTACCGCATCGCTCGCGAGACCGGCATGCCGGTGACCCTGGGCTACGTCGATTCGACGACGCACACGACCGGGCTCGGCCCGACCCTGGAGATGACCGGTGATGTCGCCGCCGATATGGATCGGATCCGGGCCTTCTACGCGGATAAGACCGGCATCCGCCCGCACCGGCAGGTGACACCGCGGCTGCGCGATGAGTCCGGCGGGCAATTCGGCGGGCGCACGGGCGCTTGATCAGGGTTTGCAGGAGTTCTCGACATCGGCGCCGAGGTAGTCCACCCGCTGGCATCAGAGGATCGGGGCGTGCGCCGGTTCTTCTGCCGTGACTCCTTGCGGCGTGCCGTCTGACACCTCGGGGTGCCGCCAACATCGGCACTTACATCTGAGGTTCGATGACGATCGCCCAGCGGACCGACGCTGGAGGCGGTGACCGACGGCGTTCTCATGGGCAGTCGGGGCCGTCGGGGTTCTTGGTGCAGTCCTCGTCGACGAGGTAGCGCACGTACCGGTAGATCTCGACTGGCACCGGTCTCGATGCGATCTCAGCTGTGCCGGGGATGTCCTCCCATGCTCCGCCGTCGACACGGAACTGACCGACGTAACTGGTCGTTAGATTGATCGTGTAGTCACCGCTTTCCGTGTAGGAATGGCTGATATCGGCGTCGTGGGCGTATCTGGGCTTGCGGCCGGCTGAGGTCGTGGTGATTGTGTTGCCGTCACCGAAGTTCCATTTGTATTGCGCTGGCGTCACCCTGATCTCGACGGTGTATCCGGCGAGCTCCATCGTATCTGTCCGCGAGGAGTTATTGCCGGCCCATACGGCTACAGGCTTGTTCACCACACCCCACCCTTCGGGCATGACGAAGATGTCAGACGGTGGGATCGAGGTCTCCCCGACGTCTTCCCATGTCACATCCGGTGGAGGCTCCACATAGAAGTCTGTGTCAGGCGGGCTGTTGCTGTCACGATCCGGCGACGGCTGCGGCCGGCGCTCACACTGCCTGGCCCGGCTCCCCGGGTCGCCCTCAAGCAACTGGCAGGCCCGAGGCCCGGAATCAGCGTTGTTGTCCCGGCGATCACGATCGGAATTGTCGCCGTTGCGGTTGCCGCCGCCCCGGCCCGAACCGTCGCGGTCCTTCTTGCGTTGCTTACGATCCTTGCCATCGCGCTTCTTCGTTTTCTTGCATTTCACCTTTCCCCAGTCGTTATGAATTTCGCCTTGGCAGGGTCCAGCAGAGACAGCTAACAACGGAGTTTTGACCTCTACTGGTGCAAGTAAAAGTAAAACGAGAATAAGCAGAAGAAAGCGCGTCATTTCTCGCACCCGTAGCCAGATTGTTCAGCCTGAACGATCAACCATTTGTTGTTCTCGCGTTGCAGAGAGTAGTCCGCAATGAAGGGTTCTAGATCGTCTGCCTTAAGTGACTCGCCTTCGCTGTCCAAAAGGTCAAACTTGCTGTAGTCAACGCACGACTCGAAGAGAGCCTCTCCGCCCCCGTCATCTTCAAGGGTCAAGTCGCTAAGTAAATGGTAGTTATGAACAACAGATCCTGTTGCTGTCTCGCCGTTGCTTCTCGCTTCGTCGAAACCATCTTCATAAGCTTCGCGAAAGCTGCCTCCCGCATATCGAAGGGCAACGTCTTGATTCTCGTACCCCGAAGTGGCGACGGTGTTATACGCAGCTGTGAAGCTAACCAACACCTGGTAAGCCTCGTCCGCCGCCTTCTTCTCATCCGGCGTTAGGTTCAACTCTGTCTCGTACGGAGGCTCGGTGAGCTCAGGGCTCGGCTCTGCATCGGCGGTGGACGAAGCAAACGAGGGAGTCGGCTCCTCTTCCTGGGCACCGGCGCAGCCACTAGCGACCAGCACCAACGCGCCTAGCGACGCACCCATCACTACGCCTCGTCCTGTGAACCGCATCCTGTCGACTCCTCTTCGGGTTAAACCAAAACTAGGTCACTCATACCTGCGAAGGAATAGCCGAAACGGAACTGTGGACAAGGACCAGTCAGAGCCGCGCCGTCCCGCAGACCCTGACTAATACTTCAGAACAGAAGGCACGTATCACCATCCGCATGTGACGTTCATCACGGTAGCAAAATGTTCGGCGACGTGGAACCAGAGGCACGAGTACCCAACGGCACCATCGACCAACCCTCCGGGACTGAAACTCGCTCGTGACACTGCGGTGCCGTACATGCACCACTCACACGGCCACCGTGCCAAACGGAACGTGGATCCACCCCTCTGTCAGGGCATCTTTCTGCTCCGCTGCTGTCGGCACGCGCGTGCGCCCGTCTGCCGACTCGACGGCCACCAAAGCAGAGATGACCGCATCGAGAGCGTCATCCGAAGACATGCAGACCGAATCGTATCCGTTCCAGTCAACTGCACACCGCTCGATCAGCCCCGTCACGATGTCCTCCCGCAACCGCCCGTCCCGCTTGTAGCCGCGAAATGGAAGCTGCCACACCTTCAACGCTGCTGCCGGGTACATCTCACATACCCGCCCAGCGCCATCGCGCTGGCATTCCATTCCACGATCGCGCAGGCGCGCCTCGACTGCAGCCCAGCGCAGCGCCGGGTACGCAATACGATCGGCGGCCACGCTCAAAGGCGTGAGACCGCACCACTGGTGCACCAGCTGATCCGTCCGGCGCAGGACCATCCCCCGGCGCCACCGCACATCTGCTGCCATAGGCGCCGCGTGCTGCTGCAGTGCATGATCTGCGACGAATTCAACGAACCCCGCCGGCCAGCCGAAGGGCACATCAATGCCGGCCTTCGAGACCCCACTGAGCATCTCGATAAGCTCCTCATCATCGAGCCCGCAGCCGGCGTCTTCCACGACCACCCGGCCCTGAGGTGTGCGCTGCAGTCGGGCGAATCCGGTCCTGCCCGGTTCGGCAGCGAGATCGACACCGGCGAAGACTGCAGCTTCCCACGGCTCCGTCACGACGCGTCACACCTCCCACCGCACCTCGTCAGGATCCTTGTCATCGCGCCAGCCGCGCCAGGCGGCCTGCCGGACCCGGCCCTGCCGTGTCCGCCCGGCCAGCGTCACCTCGGCGACGAGCGTCGGCCTCACCCACCATGCATCAGCCTGGTCTTCGGTCGGCACATCGTCGACCGGCGGGGTCTTGCGCTCAAGTTTCCGCAGCTTCGCCTCGATCTCAGCCAGCTGCCGGTCGGTGAATCCCGTGCCGACCCGCCCGGCGTAGCGCAACTCTCCGTCATCATCAGGTACGGCGACAAGCAGCGAACCGATCCCGCCGGCCCTGGCGCCCTTCCCGTCGCGGGCGCCGATGACGATGACCTCCTGGTGCAGCTGCGTTTTGAGCTTGATCCACGCCGAGCCGCGCTGGCCGGTCAGGTAGACCGAATCGGCGCGCTTGGCGACGACCCCTTCGAGCCCGAGCGCCCGGCTGGCCCTGATCGCCGCCTCCAGTGGACCCTCATGCGCCGGCGGCACGGTGACGTACTCGCCTTCATCAAGCACCTCGGCGAGGATCTTCCGGCGGGCCCGGTAGGTTTCGCGGATGAGCGAGCGGCCGTTGTGGGCGAGGATGTCGAAGACCATATAGCGCAGCTCAGCGTCATCGGGCACGTCGTCCTCGCCGCTGAGCATCGCCTGCAGCAGACTGAAGTCCGGCCTCCCGTCCCCGTCGAGCGCTACGAGCTCCCCGTCGAGGATCCCGGTGCCCTCCAGCAACTCAGTGAGCTCGCCTGCCTGCGGGAACTGCTCTGTCATGTCCTGGCCGTTGCGGCTGGCGAGCACCACTCCCCCGGTCCCGACGCCGGCGAGCATCCGGTAGCCGTCCCATTTCATCTCCGCGACCCACGTCTCGCCAGCACCCTTCCCGAGGCGGATGTCGGCCTCCGAGCCCGCGCGGGCGAGCATCGGGGCGGGGATGTCGCTGAGCGCAGGAACGTCGCCGGAGTCCTGGCCACCTGCAGAAGGAGCCGCCTTCTCGCCGCGCTCCCCCGCCTCGGGCGCGGGACCGTTCCCGTCGCCGGGCTGGTCCTTCATCAGCTGCAGCAGCCACGTGTTCTTCCCGTCCATCCCCTTCGTGCGGATGAGTGCGAACCGGCGTGGGATGCCTTTGAGCCCGCCGTCCTCGCGGCCGTGGAGGACGGCGATGATCTCCTTGTCATCACGCCATTTCTCGCGCTCATACGTGCCGGCATCCCAGATGGTGACCTCTCCGGCGCCGTACTCGCCCTTGGCGATCGTGCCCTCGAAGCTACCGTATTCGAGCGGGTGGTCCTCGGTCTGGACGGCCAACCGGTTGACGTTGTGCTTCAGCGGCACGCCCTTGGGCACCGCCCAGCTGACGAGCACTCCGGAGTGCTCCAGCCGGAAGTCCCAGTGCAGGCTGCTGGCGTGGTGCTCCTGGATGACGAAGCTCGGGGCCTCCACTTTCGAGGTGTCGGCTGGCCTGTGTGCCGGAACCGGTTCGCTGGTCTTGGCGGCGTCGCGCATCGACCGGTAGGTCTCCAACCGGTCAGCACCGAGGTCCGCAATTGGGTCCAGACCCTCCTCAACGCGTGCGATGACGTCCTCGAACTCCAGCTGCGCAAGGTCCGGGTCGGCCAGTTCATCCCAAGTGCGCGGGGCGGCGACGGTGGGGCGCAGACGACCGCGCAGCGAGTAGGGGCTCACAGTGGTCTTCGAGGCGCTGTTCTGACTCCAGTCGAGGAAGACCCTGCCGGTGCGGTCGGTCTTCTTCATCGTCGAGACGACCTCATCGGGGTGGTCAGCTTCGAGTGCGCGGGCGAGTTCGTGGGCGACGTCGGAGATCTGCTCGGAGTTGTGCCGACCGTCAAGAGCGGCGTAGAGGTGGATGCCCTTCGAACCTGAGGTCACCGGGTAGGTCGGCATGCCCATGTCCTCGAGGATCTCCCGGCACCAGGCGGCGACGGTGGCGCAGTCGGTGAGGTCGGTTCCCGGGCCGGGGTCGAGGTCGAGGACGAGGCGGTCGGGGTTGCGCGGCTGGCCGTTGCGGCCGAAGCGCCACTGCGGGGTGTGCAGCTCGAGGGCTGCGACCTGGCCGAACCACGCAAGTACGGCCGGTTCCTCGGCCACCGGATAGGTGTTGGTGCCGCTCTTGTGCTTGATCGTGCCGGTGGGGATCCAGTCCGGGGCCGAGTCCTCCAAGTCTTTGCGGAAGAAGGCATGTCCCGCCTCGGCGGCGGTGCCGACCCCGTCAACCCAGCGTTTGCGGGTGACCGGCCGGCCGGTGATCTGCGGGATGAGGACGTCAGCGACGGTGAGGTAATAGCGGATGACGTCGGCCTTCGTGGTGCCGGTCTCCGGGTAGAGGACCTTGTCGAGATTGGAGACGGTGAGCGTGCGGTCTCCGACCTGGAACTTCTTGCGAGCTGGCGCCATCGTGGTCCCTTTCTGCGTAGAATCCATGCTATGCGAGCAATATGGACCGGCGCCATCACCTTCGGGCTCGTGAACGTTCCCGTCAAGGCCTACAGCGCCACGGAGAATCACGACGTGTCCTTCCACCAGGTCCACGACGCCGATGGCGGGCGGATCCGCTATGAGCGGCGCTGCGAGGTCTGCGGTGAGAAGGTCGAGTACAAGGACATCGACAAGGCCTACGAGTCCGGTGACGACACCGTCATCGTCACTGATGATGACTTCGAGGCGCTGCCGGAGAGTGACAACGACGAGATCGAGGTCGTGCAGTTCGTCCCGACCGAGCAGATCGATCCGATCATGCTCGACCGCACCTACTACCTGGAGCCTGCAGCGAAGTCGCCGAAGTCGTATCTGCTGCTGCGCCAGGCGCTGGAGGACAGTGACCGGACCGCGGTGGTGACGTATTCGCTGCGGCAGAAGACCCGGCTGGGTGTCTTGCGAGTGCGCGGGAAGGTGCTCGTGCTGCAGGGCATGCTGTGGGCCGATGAGGTCCGCAGCGTCGACTTCAAAGGCGTGAAGTCGAAGGCGAAGATCAGCAGCAAGGAGAAGGAGCTCGCCGGCGCTCTGGTCGAGCAGTTCGCCTCGGACTTCACCCCCGAGGAGTTCGAGGACGACTACCAGGTCGAGCTGCGCAAGCTCATCGACGCCAAGCTGGAAGCCGGTGACACCCTCGACACCGAGGCGACCTTCGGTGAGACACCTGACGAAGCCGGTGAGGCCGACGGCGATGACGCGGACGTCGTCGATCTGATGGAGGCGCTGAAATCCTCGCTGGACCGCAGGCGCGACGGGTCGAAGCAGAAGTCGGGCGGGTCCTCGAGCGGCAAGAAGGCCGGTGGCAAGAAATCAGACGAAAAGAAGTCGGGCGGGAAGAAGTCTTCGAAGAAGAAGTCGGATTCGGCGAAGAGCGCATAAGCTTCTGATTCGGCGCGATCGCCCTTCCGCGCCGGCAGAAATCCGATAATGGCATCATGACGGACTTTGCACTGCAGCCACCGCAGCCGGCTCCTCTGCGAGGAGACGAACCATTCGACGGAATCGATGCAACGGTTCTCGACTTCTGGCGATACGCGCTGTCGAACTTGAGGGTGAACAACGTGCGCGGATACATCGCCGAGTTCCTCGTCTCTCGCGCGGTCGGCGCTGTCGGATCTCGAATCGAGTGGGACGCCTACGATGTGGTCACACCTGAGGGAACCACAATCGAAGTCAAAACATCCGCCTATGTCCAGGCATGGGAACAGCGCACAATCTCACGCATCAGCTTCAGCGGCTTGAAACGACGCATTTGGGACACCGCCTCCGGTCTGAGTCGCGAACAGACATACAACGCCGATATCTACGTGTTCGCAGTGCACACTGCACAGACGCACGAAGAGTACGACGCGCTCGCCGTCTCGCAATGGAAGTTCTACGTACTGCCCCGCCGCATCCTGCGGAAGCTCGGCTATTCGTCTATCAGCCTGCCGACGCTCGAACGGCACGCTGGTCAGGCCGTGCAGTACTCCGGCCTAGCCGAGGCGATCAGAACTACGGTCTGAGAACAGACCTGCCGGCGCCGCTTCCCACGGGCGACGCTAGCAGGAGCCTCGGGGCAGCGAACGGGGAAGCTGGCGCGATCGACAGACGGATAGACCGCGAAACCGGATTCGGTTTCAGTGAGGACCATGTCCTCACCTCCACGCCTCGGGCGAGTGAAAGCCCGCCCCAACCGCTGTGATAGAGCTCTTAGGCGTTGAGCACGTAGCGCAGAGTCTCGACGACCTGATCAGTCGTCTTGCACCAGGCTTGGGCACCGGCGTCCACTTCCTTGAGCGCATGGACGGTGTCTTCGTCGTGCAAGGTGATGTACGGGGTGCCCAGCGCCGCACAGTACCCGGCTTCGAAGGCGGCGTTCCACTGCTTGTACTTGTCGCCGAAGCGCACAACGACCATATCGCTGTTCTCGATGAGGGTGCGGGTGCGGATGGCATTGACCTTGGCTGACTGGTGATCGCGCCAGAACTGGCTGGGCGTCTCACCCAGATGGTCGCCGGCTGCATCGCTTGCGGGGTGATCGGTCACCGGTGCGGTGAACACGACGTCCAGACCGGCGGCCTCGGCACCTCGTTCGATCTCGTCCCGCCAGTCAGTGTGGATCTCGCCGGAAAGATAGACATTGAAGCTCATCGCTGCCTCCTGTAGAGAAATGCAGTATCCGTCAGCATCTTCAACCCTATCTCAGCGATGCGGTGGCCGGGTGGCTGAGAGCACCGGTCACAGTGTTGCGCAGAAGGAGATCACTTCCTCGAATCTGCGAACCGGGCGAGGACGTGGCAAGCGGTAGCTGCTGGCACCAGGATCGCGATGCCTGCTGCTGTGTCTCGCACGCTGATGTCGAGGCCGCAGCGTGCCAACTCCCTGCGAGCGTTGACTGTTCCCGGCAACATCACCAACACGGCTGAGACCACACCTGCGGTGTATCCGCGCTGGAGGATTGATGCGAGCAGATGTGTTCCCACGTGGGCTTCGAGCCCAGCAGCGACCGCCCGGTAGAAGCGAGAATCACCCGATTCTGCAACTCCTCGTGCGCATGCCGCCGGTGCCAGCAGCCCCATGAGACCAACAGCGATCTAAGACTGGCGCGGGGTCATACGCAGCTGCTGGATTCCAGTCTGAGCGGCAAGGCGCTCACAGGTCGCCGGAAACGCGAGTGCTTCCTCGACATCGTGCAGGAGCCACGCGCTGAACAGCGCTGCTGGCCCTTTCCACTTCACACCGCACCTCCAGCTCACGGCTGGTCTTCCGTCTACTGTGCCAGTCCTTCGCCCTCGGGCTGGACTGCCGCGCTGCCGATCGGGTCACCGTCGGCATTGAGTGCTTCGACAACGATGTGTTCGAACGACTGCGGTGACTCCCCCGAGCCCTCATCAGCATCATCGTCGCCGTTTCCGTCCGCGCCCTCCGGCAGTTCGATCGCCGTCTCAAAGCCAGTGCGCTCACTGGTGGCGACCTCGGAAAGCGTGGACGAATCGGCACCGACCAGCACGCGCCATGACTCGACTTCTGTCGCACCGTTCCAGCTGACATAGACACTCGTGACGCCATCCTCTGTCCGCGCGACGGCTGCGGGCGGTGCCGTGGGTGTCGCCGTCCACTCGTGGAAGTACGCGCGATAGTTCGAGTCAGCTGCCACGGTCCAGTCGCCGAGAACCTCCCCGTCCTGGGCGTACAGCGTCCATGACGGTAGGGCACCCCAGCCCAGCACGACGCGTCCGTTGGCCAGCTCCTGGAACGAGCCCTGGTTGGCTGCGATCCGATCAACTGGCGGCAGATACTCGGTGATGATCTCGATGGTCATCTCGTCGGTGTCGACGTCGAGGCGCAGCCCGCGCGAAGAGTCACCGCGTGTGGGTGCTGACTGGTTGTCGAACATCGTGATCGAGCCGTCAGCCTGACGTTCGATGTCATGCTGCCATGCGAAGTAAACGCCGTCACCAAGCTCGAAGTCGGACTCAGGCCCGCCGGCTGTCCAGTTCACCTCGCCGGATTCCCTGTCGAGGTTGTAGAAGGCGTGTGTGTTGCGCGCATTCACCAGCAGCGAACCGTCGTCATCGACGGTGGCGGAATTGCCGTGGAAGTAGTCGAAGGGCTTCTCCTCGGTTCCCGCGTCGTCTTCGAACTCGCGCTGGGTTTCGGTGACGGGGATATGGTCGAGTGAGCTCCAGTCGAACAGGACCTCGCCGGTTTCGAGGTCGATCTCCTGAACGACGCCGTCCCAGACTCAGCCGTCCGTCTCACCTCCGAACGCGGTGAGATCAGTCTGCTTCGGAACATAGGCGAGCACCAGCAGCGTGCCCTCCTCCGTCACCGTCGTCTCATGGAGATCGACCATGCGATGCGGCAGGTCCCCGCCGGTGCCCACACGGGCGATCTGCTCATACGAGTCATCGAGAATGACAACCTCTCCTTCGGCCAGCGGGGTATCGACCGTTCCCTCCCACCACGTGAGGACTTCCTGGCCCTGGTAGTCCTGGACGCGCAGATCCCACCCTGCGGTGTCGCCGTCCGGGTCGGAATCTTCCTCGATCCATACGGGCTCCCCGGCGCCGTCGACGATGAGCCGGCCGGACCAGATGCCTGTCTCCTGTGACTTCGGGCCGAGGAAGACATACTGGTCGATACCATTGACGCTCAGATCGAGAGGCTCACCCTCGATAGGCGGGGCGGTGAGGTCCGGGCGGCTCACATATTCCCTCAGCTCCACTGATGCGCTGTCCTCGCCATCCGTGCAGCCTGTCAGCGCTAGGGCGATGATCGATGCGGCCCCGATGGTTATGCGCGACCGGTGACGTGACGACGGGGTCATGAGATGTGCTTAGCTCCTCAGCACGCGCAGGGGAGGCGCGGCGTTCAGTGTGGCCGGCCTCAGGCATCGTTCCCGGCAGCGTTAAGTCCCCTACGACAACGCGCGACTGGTGGCACGGCACTGTGATCATGGACGTCTCAACAGGAGTATAGGTCGCATCCGTAAGGATCTGTGGGCAAAGACCTTTGACGTGCGTCGTTCTCGAACGAGCTCCATCAGATCGCCACCATGCAGATTCACGTGCCCCTGCAACGCCCTGGTCTGCAAAGTGCTGCCGGGATGTCCAGCAGGAATGGAACCGTGCCGATCCGCACTCGCAACCCACCGTCGAGACCTGTGAATCGCCCCGGGGATAATAGAGGCAGGGAGATTGGAAGAAGGAGATTCTCTCTTGCCAGTGAAATACACCGACGAACTTAAGGCTCGTGCCGTAGAGCTTGTCATCCATGCTCAGGCCGATCCGGAGACCGCGAACGGAGCCATCACCCGTGTCGCGAACGAACTCGGCCTTAGCAAAGAGACCTTGCGAGTCTGGGTGCGTAAGCACAGGAGGGACTGCTGAAGGTTTGGTTGACTTCACGACTGGATAAATTCCAGGAAGGATAGAAGTCATGCCCAAGATCTACACCGATGAGTTCAAGCAATCAGCGCTCGATCTCGTAGGCGACGGAATGACCCAGAAGCAGGTCTGTGCTGACCTCGGGATCTCGAAATCAGCCCTTCAGGCCTGGGTCCGTGACTCCCGCCTGCGCGAGCACGGCCTCGAGCCCTCCCGTGATCCCGAGGAGTCAC
>NZ_JABEMC010000010.1 GCF_013004595.1 Brevibacterium luteolum | reverse complement strand
GAAGACCGGACAGGGTTCGGGGTCGTTCCCCAAGAGCTGGGTCGATTTCAACGTCAAGACCGGACAGGCCCAGTACTGGTTCACCTCCGGAGGCGCAGCCGACGCACGCAAACCCGCCACCGAGATCAAGGTCGCGTACTCTGCTGCGGAGACGGAGACTCCGCGCACCACGAAGTTCACCGTGGGCAAGGCCTCGGCAGCGGACGGTCTGCAGGTCGACATCACCGGCAGCGGTTACGACACCCTGCCCAAGACCAGCCACGGTGGCACTGCTGCCGGCGTCTACGCCGCGATCATCGACCGGTCGATTTCCAATGACAAGGTGACTCCCGCGAACCCAGTCGCATCGGCCTTCGTCAAGAAGGAAGCGCTCACCGGCGGCAAGCTTGCCGCCTCGGTGACCGCGGCGGCTGCGAAGCTCGACAAGGCCAAGAACTACGACGTCCTCGTCTGGTCGGGCCACGGGCTTCCGACAGGTGAGGCGCTCATCTATCGTGAGCCGATCACCTTGACCGACGCGCAGAAGAAGGAGCTGTTCCCCGAAGAGCCGAAGCCCACCGAAGAGCCCAAGCCCACCGAGGAGCCCAAGCCCACCGAGGAGCCTAAGCCCACCGAGGAGCCTAAGCCGACCGAGGAGCCTAAGCCGACCGAGGAGCCTAAGCCGACCGAGGAGCCTAAGCCGACCGAGGAGCCTAAGCCGACCGAGGAGCCTAAGCCGACCGAGGAGCCCAAGCCGACCGAAGAGCCCAAGCCCACCGAGGAGCCGACCGACACGACCCTCAAGCCCGTCCTCGACAAGAAGGCCGCCAAGCCTGGCGACTCGATCGTCATCAGCGGTCTGGAAGTGCTCGAAGGCGAGAAGGTCGGACTCGAGCTGCACTCGGCTCCGGTGAAGATCGGAGACTTCACCGTCGCCGATGGCGCGATCACCGCGACCGTGCCAGCTGACGCGACCCCGGGTGCGCACTCACTCGTGCTCTCCCACAACGGTGCCGAGGTCGGCAGGCTTCCCTTCGAAGTGCTGGCGGCAGACAGCGACCCGGTGGAGAAGCCGGCCATCTCAGTCGAGCCGAAGACCGTCAAGCTCTCCGACTTCCTCAACCAGGAGAAGGGTGCGCTGGTGACGGTCACCGGGCTGACCCCAGGCGCGAAGTACACCATTGAGGTCAACGGCGGGACCGATGTCAAGGGCGTCACCCTGACAGAGAAGGCCGATGCCGATGGTGTGGCCGCATACCGCATCTACGGTCTGTTGAAGGCACAGTCGAAGAACTACCTCGGCGACTACACGGTCACGCTGGCCGATCCCAAGCTCAGCACCACGTTCACGGTGGTCGCCGATGACGACGGCGGTTCCGACAGTGAAGCGGATGAGGGCAGGGATTCGAATGCCGGAGGCTCGCACAAGAAGGGCGGCGGTTCCGGTTCCTCGCAGCTGCCGCGCACCGGTGCTGAGCTCACAGCGGCAGCGGTCGGCGGACTGCTGCTGACCGTCGGCGGAGCTGCGGTGTTCATCACGCGCCGCCGTCGCGGCTGACATCTGCGCTGACATGTGCCGGCCGGCCGAGCTGCTGCTCGACCGGCCGGTTCTGTCATGCAGCAGCCCGGCCGGGCCGTGCACACCGGTCAGGCTACTGCGCACACCGGTCAGGCTACTGCGCACACCGGCCGGGCCGCAGCGCGGCTGTGCGCCCAGCGCTCAGCGACCCGGCAGAACAGGTGTGAAGTCCGCGGCCGAGGCGGGTCCGCCTGGCAGCGCGTTCCAGCCGCGGGAGATGGTCTGCGCGATCGCGGTCGAGTCCATGCTGCGAAACGGCAGGCGGTCGCGCGCCGGGCAGATGAGCCGCCCGATGACGAAGTACAGGCCGACGCACGGAAAGCCGAGAATGGCGACTGCGGCGAGAATCATTGATGCACCTTTGCTTGACGGACCCCTGGCGGAATGGAACGCTGCCGCTGTTTCTCCATTCAGCGCAGACCGGCTGCGCGTTGGCAAGCATGTGTTCGCCCCGTGGACTGTGGACGTGGCCGCTCAGGAGGTGATGATCGTCAGCCAGTTCTCGCGCGTGAGCGCCGCAGCGGCCTCGGTGTCGCCGGCGCGCAGCGCGGCGAGGATCTGCCCGTGCTGCTGCACAGAGTCGTCGCTCATCGCATCGAAGTGCAGGAACTCCGCCCGCCTGAGCATGAGGGTGACGCTTTCGAGGTGTGCGTCGAGGATCGGGTTGCCGGCTCGCGCGATCGCGACGGTATGGAAAGCGTCATCGGCGGCGATGGCCGCCTCGGCATCGCGCTCGCGCAGCGCTGCGGCCAGCTCATGGTTGGCGGTTTCCATCTCGGCGATGTCGCCGGGCCCGAGGTGGGGCGCGGCCAGTGACATCGCCAGCGCGTGCAGGGCAGCGGCGACGGCTTGGGCATGGGCGATCGCCGCCGGATCCTCGACGGTGACCCGGGTGGCGCGGCCGGGTTCGGCGGTGACGAGACCGGCGCGGGCCAGGCGCAGCAGCGCCTCGCGGATGGGGGTGCGGGAGACGCCGAGCCAGGAGGAGAGCTCGGCGTCACGCAGCTGCTCACCGGGCGTAAGCTCCCCGCGCACGATCGCATCGCGGATCGCCTGATAGACGTCGTCGCGTAGCAGCGCGCGCCGCGGTAGTCCACCGGCAGTCGGCACCGGCATCACATCACCTCCACATCCGGCAGTGCTGCCATCGGCTGGCAGCGGTGTCTCACTCGGGTGCACATCGTCTTCAGCTGAGCTTGCGCCCTCAGCAGTCATGCTACCGTGTGGCGGTATGCAATATATTGTATATCGAGCTGCATTCTGCAGATCGACGTGCCGATGCGGTCCCGACGACGTGATCGTCTCGGCAGCATCAGCGGCCGTCGAACGGAAGGATCCAGGCCATGGCACTCAGCGACTACGAGCGGTACCTCCTCACCTTCGGACCGAGCCCGGTGCACCAGCTGCAGCGACTCAGCGATCACCTCGGCGCCGGGAGGATCTGGGCCAAGCGCGAAGACGTCAACTCCGGGCTCGCCTTCGGCGGGAACAAGACGCGGAAGATGGAGTACATCGTCCCCGACATCCTCGCCTCCGGGGCTGACACGCTCGTCTCGATCGGCGGCTACCAGTCCAACCACACCCGCCAGGTCGCCGCCATCGCCGCGCACCTGGGCCTGCAGGCCAGGCTCGTGCAGGAGAAGTGGGTCGACTGGGACGACCCGGTCAACGACAAGGTCGGCAACATCGAACTCTCCCGCATCCTCGGTGCCGATGTGCGCCTCGACCCGGCCGGCTTCGACATCGGGATCCGGTCGAGCTGGGAGAACGCGATCGCCGAACTCGAAGCCGAGGGCCGCAAACCCTACGCGATCCCAGCCGGCGCCTCCGAGCACCCGCTGGGCGGACTCGGGTTCGCCAACTGGGCCTTCGAAGTCGCCGAACAGGAAAAAGAGCTCGGCATCGTCTTCGACACCATCGTCGTGTGCACCGTCACCGGCTCCACGCACGCCGGGATGATCGCAGGGTTCGCGCTGCTGGAGGAGCAGACCGGCGTCAAGCGCACGGTCATCGGCATCGACGCCTCGGCCACGATCGACAAGACCCGCGACCAGGTCGGCCGGATCGCCCGCCACACCGCCGGCCTCATCGACCTCGGCCGCGAGCTGCGCGACGACGAGATCGACATCCGCACCGGCTGGGAGGGCCCGGCCTACGGCATCCCGGACGACTCGACGATCGCTGCGATCCGCACGACGGCCGAACTTGAAGGCGTCATCCTCGACCCCGTCTACGAAGGCAAGTCGATGGCCGGCCTCATCGGCCTGGCCGAGGCCGGCGAGTTCAGCCGCGACTCCACCGTCCTCTACGCCCACCTCGGCGGGCAGCTCGCACTCAACGCCTACAGCTCGATCTTCGACTGACCCCAGCACACCCGCTGTGAAACAGCAGGAGGAGCCACCCCTGCCTGGCGCTTGCACCGGGTGGCTGATACCACCCACCCGGCGGGTAGTCTCTACCGTGGACGAGACATCGCCGCCGAGCGAAGGACAGATGCAATGCAGCTCAACCCCGATAACCCCCAGGCCGCAGGCGCCCAGTACGACCCCGTCGATGAGCAGGGCGAGGACCGTCAGCAGTTCGAGACCTCCACCCAGCTCGACCCGCCGAGCGTGAACTCCCGCCCGCTCTCCGCCTCCGCCTCGGCCACCGGCGCGTCCGTCCTTGACGAGATCGCCCAGCGGGTGCTGTGGCTCTCAACCGCGATGATCGACGCGGCCAACCGGGGCCGTGAGAACACCGACGGCGTCAAAGTCGGCGGGCATCAGTCGTCGTCGGCCTCGATGGTCGGCATCATGACCGCGCTGTGGTTCCACGAGCTCACGGCAGCCGACCGGGTCTCGGTCAAGCCGCACGCCTCTCCGGTGCTGCACGCCATCAACTACCTGCTCGGCGACCTCGACGAACGTTATCTGCCCTCGCTGCGCGCCAAGGGCGGCCTGCAGCCCTATCCGTCGCGGTCGAAGGATCCGGACACCGTCGACTTCTCCACCGGTTCGGTGGGCATCGGTGCGACCGCCCCGATCTGGGCGGCCCTGTCGCATCGTTATCTGCGCGACCGCTTCCCCGAGACCCCGGAGGCCGGTCGCTTCATCTCTCTGCTCGGTGATGCGGAGATGGACGAAGGCGCGGTCTGGGAGGCGATCATCGACCCGGAGGTGCGCGGACTCGGCAACGTCGTGTGGATCGTCGACCTCAACCGCCAGTCCCTCGACCGCGTCATCCCCGATGTGCAGATCCAGCGCCTGCAGGGCATGTTCGCCGCCGCCGACTGGCAGGTGCTCACGTGCAAATGGGGCACCCGCATCCAGAAGCTCTTCGCCGCCTCGGGCGGAGAGGCTTTCGCTCAGCGGATGGAGGACATGCCCAACGAGGAGTATCAGCGGCTGCTGCGCAGCCACCCCGATGAGCTACACGAACGCATGCTCGCCGGCCTCGATTCAGACGAGGCGGCAGTGCTGCGCGACGTCATCGCCTCATTGAGCCCGCGTGCGCTCGCCGAGGTCATCCGCGACCTCGCCGGACACGACATCCCTGCGCTCATCGACACGTTCCGGCAGATCGACGACACCCGCCCGACCGTCATCTTCGCCTATACGATTAAGGGCCGCGGCCTGGCCACCGAGGGACATCCGAACAACCACGCAGCCCAGCTGACCGAAAGCCAGATGCGCGAGCTCGCTGAGCTCTCGGGCACCTCGCTGGAGGATCCGTGGGCGCGCTTCGCCCCGGAATCGTCCGCCGCCGAGGTATGCCGCTCGACGGCACAGCGGCTCACCCGCCCGCCGGCGCCTGTCCACCAGGTGGGTGACGTGCCCGCCGAGCTGGGGTACGCCCACAAGGCCATCACCTCGACCCAGGCGACACTCGGCCGCGTGCTGTCCGACCTCAAGCGCGCCCAACCCGAGCTCGCCGAGCGCGTCGTAACCCTCAGCCCCGACGTTGCGACGTCGACGAACCTCGGCGGCTGGATCAACAAGACCGGCGTGTGGTCGATCGCCGGCCGGCAGGACTGGTTCGCCGATGACCGCGAGCGAGTGCTGCGCTGGCAGGAGGCCTCCAGCGGCCAGCACATCGAACTCGGCATCGCCGAGGTCAATCTCGTCTCCCTGGCAGGCGAGCTCGGCTCGACGTTCTCGCGCTGGGGTCAGCCGCTCATCCCGGTCGCCACGATCTACGACCCCTTCATCAACCGGGCGCTTGAGCCGTGGACCTTCGGCCTGTACGCCGGTGGTCAGTCGATCATGATCGGCACACCCTCCGGTGTCACGCTGGCACCAGAGGGTGGGGCGCATCAGTCGTTCAACACCCCGTCGGCGACGCTGGAGATTCCGGGGCTGACGAGCTGGGAGCCGGCGTTTGCACAGGACTTCGAATGGACGCTGCTCGAATCCATGCGCCACGTCGGCAGGCCTGACGGACACTCGGCGTACTTCCGGCTCTCGACCCGCCCGGTCGACCAGGGACTCGCACGGGTGCCGGACGATGAGATCGAGCGTGAGCGCCGCCGCCAGCATGTCATCTCCGGCGGCTACCGGCTCAGCACCCACCCGGCTGCCGAGGACGACATCACCCTCGTCGGTGCCGGTGCGATCATGACCGAGGTGTGCCAGGCCGCAGACTACCTTGCTGAGCGGGGCATCCGGGCCGGCGTCGTGTGCATCACGAGCCCGAGTCTTGTGTTCCGCTCGCTGCAGGCCCGCGGGCGGCTCGGTGGTGCGCAGGCCGGGATGGGTGCGACGAGCATCGTCGACGTGCTCTTCCCCGCCGAGCACCCTGCTCCGCTCGTCACTGTCATGGACGGCCACCCGCACACGCTGTCGTTCCTCCCCGGCGTGCGCGGGGATCGTGCCCGCAACCTCGGCGTCACCGAGTTCGGTCAGGCATCCTCGGTGTCCGAGGCGTATGCGATCCACGGCATCGACACCGCCTCGATCGCCTCGGCGGCACTCGATCTGCTCGGCCGGTGACGTCCCCGCGGGGACGTTTTCTGGACACAGTCGACGTCCCCGCGGGGACGTCTCCAACGGAGCATCACTTACGTTGTAACGGATCCATTACCCACTCTGCAAGGGTTCTATCGTCGATTCTGCAACGGTTTCATCGTTGATTCTGCAATTTCCGTGTGTCAGCGTTGACCCTGCTCTCCCGCGTTGGAGATCCCTCTTGATCTCGGCTACTGACAGGTGTCCTGAGCACCGTCTGCCACGTTGTCAGTGGTCGATGCCAGTATGAGTGGAGTGACAGGCCATGCAAGACCACTTGGTGGCTCATCGGTGAGTGAGCTAGGTCAGGCAAGAGAGTGATGAGAGGATAGGCAGCATGAAATCCGCAACGAGTCTGAGCGTGCTCGAGATCTGTGCCGGCGCTGGTGGGCAGTCGTACGGGCTCGAACGAGCAGGTTTCAATCATGAGCTTGCAGTCGAAATCGACCAGGATGCTGCAGCGACGCTGAAAGCTAACCGGCCGGGATGGGACGTGCTGGCGGACGACGTGCGGGAGGTGAACGGCCGGGATTACCGAGGTATCAGCTTGCTCGCAGGTGGAGTGCCCTGTCCGCCGTTCAGCCTTGCGGGGAAGCAACTTGGGGCTGAGGACGAACGCGACCTCTTCCCCGAGGCAATCCGCCTCGTACAAGAGGCAAAGCCAGAGGCCGTCATGCTAGAGAACGTGAGAGGGCTGGCATCTGCGCGCTTCAACACTTACCGGTCTTCAATCCTTGAAGCGCTCGATAAGGCCGGTTACGACGCAGATTGGCAGTTGCTGTACTCGAGTGAGTATCAGGTCCCGCAGTTGCGTCCCCGCTTCATTTTGGTGGCGCTGAAGCGACCACATTTCCGGAACTTTGAATGGCCTAAGCCAGTTGGCACGCCACCGACTGTTGGTGAAGCCCTCGGTTCCATGATGGGCTCGCGAGGCTGGGCCGGGGCGGCCGCTTGGGCAGAGCGCGCAAATGGAATTGCGCCGACTCTAGTGGGCGGTTCGCGCAAGCATGGCGGAGCGGATCTTGGCCCGACTCGAGCCAAGAAGGCCTGGCTGGAGCTGGGTGTCGACGGACGAGGTATTGCCGATGAAGCCCCCGGTCCCGAGCTACCCGAAGATTACATTCCGCGGCTTACCAATCCAATGGCGGCACGAATCCAAGGTTTTGCTGCGGACTGGGAGTTCTCGGGTCGCAAGACATCGGTATATCGGCAGATTGGGAACGCGTTTCCGCCTCCGGTTGCACAAGCTATCGGCGAGTCGATCGCGGTCGCGCTCGGGGCAAGCACCGGAGCGGAGAAGGAAAGCGAGCGGGTGCTTCGGGCAGTGAGCTAAGCGCCTACGCTTCCTCACTTCTCGGAGCGGCCGAAGGCGGATTCTCCTTGTCGTTGAAGTCGGGTGCGGCCTCGGTGAGTTTCTCGTCGGCGTCCGCTAGCCGCCAGCGCACGGTGCCGTCAGCTGACCGGACGGGCGCGACGCGCACACTGACGAGTTCGTGTTTCTGGGGGACAGTCGCTCCGAGGCCGAATGCGAACCGCTGGTGCTCTGTGTAGTCACCGCTGAGGATAACGAATCCCTCCGTCCGGAGGATATCCCTCGCCCCTCCGTTAGATCGCACTCGCTTCATGTAGTCGAGTTGCTGAGCGACAGTGGCGATGATGTTATTTGTCAGCCGGGTGTTTTGGGCACTTCGGAAGAGAGCGCAAAGGCGAGTCGTTCCACCGGACTGGGCCAGTATTGAGTCGACTGTTTCCTTCGGTAGCTTGAGCAGTGCGTTTGGCTGTATGGGAGCGTCAGAATAAAGCCAGCAGATGTCATCGCGGCCGCGCGCATTTAGGCTGGTCTTCCGGTCCCGGTTCGAGCTCTTCCGGCGGTTTTCTTCAGTGACACGGACGAGACCAGCGCTCCAGAGAGACTTAGAGTCATTCGCGGTCACTACGAGAACTATCTCGTCAAACGATTCGATCGGCAGCATCCACTGGCTAGTGAACGAGAATTTGCAGTCGACCTCGTGGCCCGCGATCAGGAAGTCCAGAGTGTTGCCGCTAGGGATGTCCAATGCGCGCTGCAAGTTGATTTCCAGGAGCGTACCGAAGTGAGACTTCTCGGTCTTATACAGTTGCTCGGTACTGTAACGCCCGGTATTCCGGCCGTCATAAAGCTGGTCGAATGACCTGCGGATGACGTCGGCGAACACGGTACCGCCGGGGTCCATGTTCAGGATCTCCTGCCTGACTTCTATGACCTCGGGATCATTCGCGGACCGGTAATCCTTACCGGCAGCGAAAAGGAGCTCGTCACGTGCCATCTCATCACTCAATGTTCAATCGCCGATCCTGAATCCTGACTGCTTCTATAACTGACGTTACCGCCTCTGCGAGCGGAACGTGCTCCCAGATCCGTACTACGTACCATCCGGCCAGAGCTAGGGATTCTGTATTTCTCCGGTCGCGTTCAACAGTCCTCCGGAGCTTCGGTGCCCAATACGACTCGTGAACGTTCGGCTGCCGTCCGTGTTCAGGGCAGCTGTGCCAGAAACATCCGTCTACAAATACCGCAACCTTCCGGCGTGTGAAAACGATGTCGGGCCGAACCCGTCCGGTAGGCAAGTCAATTCGGAGGTCGCAGCGATAACGGTAACCCAGGGCATGAAGCTGTGAACGCAGCTTAAGCTCCGGCTTGGTGTTCTTCCGGCGAATGGCCTGCATGTTGCGGCGGCGGCCTGCGCTGGAAGCTCCCGGGGTCGACCTCGGACGAGATTGGCGAGATCCTGCTGCAGCCATACTTTAACTTTAGCCTGGCCCAGGAGCACGGCGTGGGCGATACTCGCGAGGATTAAAGCCTGGGTGACCCCGGCCTCGACCCTCATCTATTGACCATTTGTGCGCCTGAGGCAGCTCCGGCCCGCAGCAGCTTGACGGCCGGCAGGTCGGGTTCGGCCCAGTCGAGGGAGGCGATCTCATGCCGGTCCACCCACACCAGCGCGTCATGATCAGCGCTGGCGACCGGCACCTCGGCGGCGGTCACCCAATAGCAGGCCAAGTCGATCGCCGGGCCGTTGCTGTGGGCCGCGCCCGAGGCGGGGGTCGTCTCGCGGACGAGCAGCTCACCGACGGTGACTTCGACGTTGACTTCTTCGCGCAGTTCACGGGCGAGTGCAGCTGCCGGCGTCTCACCGTCTTCGACCTTGCCGCCGGGAAACTCCCACTTGCCAGCCGCAGCCTTGTGCGGCGCGCGCCGACAGGCCAGTATCTGCTCCCCGCGGGTGAAGATCGCACCGACGACAGTGATGACATCGCTCATGCTGCTCAGCCTAACCGTACGAAGCGTGCAATCTGTTGCAACGTCTCGGGTTGACTCATCTATAACCTCGGCTTGAGCGGGATCGTTGCCTCACGTACCGATCTCCGTGGTGAGCATGATGGAGCATGGAGCTGACGATGAACCAACTCAAGGCCGTGACGAAGGGGACTGATGCACGACTAGGTGACAATTCGAGCTTCAAGCTTCTGAGGTAGCCGGCTCGGAGATGGACTCGCACTCTGCTGGTGTCAAACGCCCTGAACGAGCCCGCCGCCGCAATTGAAGAGGTATGGTCACCCAGTTGGCATTAACGCGCTTACCGGTGCTGCGGGGCGTCTCAGTTATCCGGGCCCCGGTGCATTCGGTTCTGAATCGAATCCGGATCACGGCGAAGATGCCGATCTAGGATGCTGATGGGCTGAAGGTTCTTCAGCAACCGGTCATGACGTTCCTGGTGGCCTTCCCACTCTATGTTGCTCGGTTCGTAGTCGTCGCCCATCACTCGCATCTTGATCTTTTCGAGGTCGCGGTGCCACCACTCAGGCAGGACTTCAAGAGCCGACAAACAGTTTCTTGCTGCAAATGCCAGAACGATGGACTCTTTCGTTAGCGTCTCGAGTACGAAGCGAAGTCGCGCCTCATCAAACTTTGGGAACAGTTGAACCCGGTAGCCGCCCTCGGGTACATCGGTGAGATATGGTTCGAGGGCGCTGGTCGGCGTAATGTGTGTCCACTTTGAGTACAACTTGTAGACGTTCTCATACGCTTGTACCGCTTCTTCCTTATCCTTGTCTTCACTGTCTGCGTACATGACATCACGAACGAACTGACGTGTTCGCTGGTCGCTCTGCCATCTTCCGTTAATCCACTTCTCTGCGGACTTCGGAGAGTGGGCCAGCGTCCGAGAGAGATTCGCTGCTTCGTACATGGACCGAAGCAGGGCGAGAGCCTGTACGTAGTGGTGGAACGCCGCGAGGCGCATGATTCCTTGGGCGTCGTGAAACGCACGAGTGAGAGAAGCTAGCGCGGCAGTGCTATTGGCGAACTTGCCGTTGTGCGGTGTTGACTCCGCGGAGAACTCGATTACGTACTGCACGAGCTCCAGTGCCGCGTGAAGGTCTTCTTGGTCGTGGATGATCGTTGCGGAGCGGTTCAGCTGAGATTCGAAGTCTTCATAAGTCATGCCACCACTTCAGCACATGGCATGGACACATGTTCACTCCAACCAACGGCGCCTCTCAATGTGAGCATACAAGCGATCTGCGACCGGCCCGGTGCGTCTGAGAGGCGGTCGAGGAATCGTCGTAGGTTCGCCGGCTGTTATGGCTTCGTCGGATGGCCTCAGCGACGCCGCGTGCGGCGGAAAAAAACGGGGACGCTACACGCATCCGTCTTCTAAAGCCCGGTCGCCTGAATTTGGCGTAGGACGGAAGCTGCGCTGATTATCGAAAGGCAACTCGCTTATCGCTCGGTCGACTTTGGACACGCCTCGGTCGATGCATGTCGCGATGGTCTTGAGGCGTTGCTCGATGTCGTGATCGCTTCGACTCACTCGCACCAAGTTCTTGATGGGGCCTGCATCGAGAGCGAATTCCTCGACGAACCTCGCTCCTTTGCGCCTCAACCTTCCTTTGCGCGAAAACGTTGCGGAGCCGGTGTACTCGATTGTTCCTGAGATGCGCTCAGGAGCAACGATTTCGCCGGGTTTTCGGCTGTTAGGTGAGTCTTGATAGATCGACATATTGAACTCCCCGGGGCTCAGGGTTATGTCTGGCGACTGATACATGCGCCGGATCTGCGCGCCGAAGTCCAGAAGACTCGGTTCGGCTGCGCTAAGGCCGTCGTCGAACGAAATCGTGACGTTGGAGGCTGCGGACGCGCTGAAGTTGCCGACCTTGAAGTAGATCCGGTCGTCACGTTCAAGTGGCGCGAAGCTCACTGCCACATAGGGGCGTGACGAGTTCCTGCTGTTGACGCGGAACTCAGCTGCAGACCACGCGACGCTGCTGGCTGTTACGGCAACTCCCGCGACTGCTGCAATCGCACTCATCCATGAAGGTTCCATGGCATGAGGATACGGTTGGGCTCAATCGAAGGCAGTTGACGGAACTGGTAAGCGTTTCTACTTCGGTGGCCGGACTGTGCGGTGAGCCGGGAAAGAGTTCAAGACTGAGACTGCCGTTGTGAGACGTACAAGAGCTGAGGGCGTTCGCGTACATTTCTCTTGAGCGACCCAGCGTACTTCCAGGTCTGGTAATTTTCGTAAAAACCCCGGAGTGAGCGGCGCTCTGCACTGGAAATTCACTGCCGCTCCGGCGCCGGCTGGAGCCGCAGGAACGATGCCGCTGATGATAGTCTTAAGCCATGGCGCGCATCAGCTTCCTCGACTGGCCGGTGTTCCGGCAGTTCCGCTCCGGTGACACCACCGGGCGCGGCCCGGCTGTGACGTCCCGGCAGACGAAGGACATGCGTCCGCGCACCGAAGACGCCGACACCGTTGCGCGCAGCGTGTGCCCCTACTGCGCGGTGGGCTGCGGCCAGCTTGTCTACGCCAAAGACAACAAGGTCATCCAGATCGAAGGCGATCCGGATTCACCGATCTCCCGCGGTCGGCTGTGTCCCAAGGGCTCGGCCAGCGAACAGCTCGTCAACGCCTCCGGGCGCATCACCGAAGTCCTCTACCGGGCCCCGAAGGCCAAGGAGTGGACAACACTCGATCTCGACACCGCCCTCGACATGATCGCCGATAGGTTCCTCGAAGCCCGCCGCAACCATTGGCAGGACAAAGACTCCGAAGGCCGGCATCTGCGGCGCACCATGGGTGTGGCCTCATTAGGCGGGGCGACTCTGGACAATGAGGAGAACTACCTCATCAAGAAGCTGTTCACTGCAGCCGGGGCGATCCAGATCGAGAACCAGGCCCGCATATGACACTCCGCCACAGTTCCCGGTCTGGGAGCTTCGTTCGGACGCGGTGGCGCGACCCAGTCCCTGCAGGACATGGCCAATGCCGACTGCATCGTCATCCAGGGCTCGAACATGGCCGAATGCCATCCCGTCGGGTTCCAGTGGGTCACTGAGGCCAAGGCCCGCGGCGCGAAGGTCATCCATGTCGACCCTCGTTTCACGCGCACCACGGCAGTCGCAGACAAGCATGTTCCGATCCGGGTCGGCTCTGACATCGTGCTGCTCGGCGGGCTCATTCGGCATGTGCTGGAGAACGACCTGTACTTCGACGAATACGTCCGGACGTTCACCAACGCCTCCACCATCCTCGGCGACGACTTCGCCGACACCGAGGACCTCGATGGACTGTTCTCGGGCTACGACCCGGACACCGGCACGTACGACACCCAGACCTGGGCATATGCTGATGCCGATGGGTCGCGCCGTGGCGTGCCGCCGAGCCAACCGGCCGAACAGGACCCGACCCTGCAGGACCCGCGATGCGTCTTCCAGGTGCTCAAACGCCATTACTCCCGCTACACCCCGGAAATGGTCGAAGAGGTCTGCGGCATCTCAGCAGAGGACTTCGCCTACCTCGCCGATGCCATCACGCAGAACTCCGGACGAGAGCGCACCACCTGCTTCGCCTACGCTGTCGGCTGGACCCAGCACTCCCAGGGCGCGCAGTACATCCGCACCGCCGCTGCACTGCAGCTGCTGCTCGGCAACGTCGGCCGGCCAGGCTCAGGCATCATGGCCCTGCGCGGGCACGCCTCCATTCAGGGCTCGACCGACATCCCGACTCTGTTCAACCTGCTGCCCGGCTACCTGCCGATGCCCAAAGCCGGCACCCACGACACCCTTGAGGACTACCTGGCGGTGATCGGCTCGAAGGAGCAGAAGAGCTACTGGGCCAACGCTGATACCTACATGATCAGCCTGCTCAAGGCTTGGTGGGGTGAAGCCGCGACGGCGGACAACGATTTCGCCTACGACTACCTGCCCCGCCTCACCGGCGCTCACGGCACCTACCAGACCGTCATGAGCATGCTGAAAGATGAGGTCGAGGGCTACTTCATCCTCGGCCAGAATCCGGCTGTCGGCTCAGCTAACGGCCGCATGCAGCGGCTGGGCATGTCGCACCTCAAATGGCTCGTCGTGCGCGACTTCCAGCTCATCGAATCGGCGACCTGGTGGAAGGACGGGCCGGAGATCGCCTCCGGTGAGCTCAAGACCGAGGACATCGACACCGAGGTGTTCTTCCTCCCGGCTGCCAACCACACCGAGAAGTCCGGGACCTTCACCCAGACGCAACGGCTCGTGCAGTGGCGCGAACAGGCCGTCCACCCGCCCGGGGATGCGCAGAGCGAACTGCAGTTCTTCTACGAACTCGGCTGCCGGCTGCGGGAGAAGCTCGCCGACTCCACTGACCCGCGCGACCGGCCGCTGCTCGACCTGACCTGGGACTACCCGGTCGATGAGCACGGCGACCCGTCTGCCGAGGCGGTCCTCGCCGAGATCAACGGCTTCCACACCTCGGGCCCGGAAACCGGCACGCCGCTGAGCTCCTACCTGGAGATGAAGGCCGACGGTTCGACCGCCGGTGGCTGCTGGCTCTACACCGGCATCTACGCCGATGGCATCAACCACGCCAACAAGCGTGTGCCCGGCAGTGCGCAGGACGAGATCGCCGCCGACTGGGCGTGGGCGTGGCCGGCCAACCGCCGCATCCTGTACAACCGCGCTTCTGCCGATGCGCAGGGCAAGCCGTGGAGTGAGCGCAAGAAGCTCGTGTGGTGGGATGAGGAGACCGGTCGCTGGACAGGCCAGGACGTCCCCGACTTCCCAGCTGACCGGGCACCAGATGCCGTACCCGAACGCGCCCAGGGCGGGCCGGCGGCGCTGACCGGCGCCGACGCCTTCGTCATGCAGCCCGACGGCAAGGGCTGGCTCTACGCGCCGACCGGAGTCGTCGACGGGCCCCTGCCGACCCATTACGAGGCGCAGGAATCCCCGGTGCCCAACCCGCTCTATCGCCAGCAGCACAGCCCCGCCCAAGTGATGTTCGACCGCAGGGACAACCTCATGGCTCCGCTGCCGGGGCAGGCAGGCGCAGGCGTCTATCCCTTCATCTTCACCACCTATCGGCTCACTGAACACCACACCGCCGGCGGTATGAGCCGGTGGCTGCCCTATCTCTCAGAGCTGCAGCCCGAGCTGTTCGCCGAGGTGTCCCCGGAACTGGCTGCCGAACGCGGGCTTGAACCTTATGGCTGGGCGACGATCATCTCCCCGCGCGCCGCGATCGAAGTCCGGCTGCTCGTCACCGAGCGCGTGACTCCGATACGCGTCGGCAGTGCAGCAGCCGGCAGCCAGCGCACCGTCCACCAGATCGGGCTGCCGTATCACTGGGGTGTCGGCGCCCAGGCGCACATCGTCGGCGACGCCGTCAACGATCTGCTCGGCATCACACTCGACCCCAACGTCCTCATCCAGGATTCGAAGACCGGTGCCTGCGACATCATCCCCGGCCGGCGCCCACGCGGCCCTGAGCTTGAAGAGCTCGTCGACGACTACCGGCGCCGCGCCGGCCTCATCGACGCCGCAGGCCGCATGACCGACAAGGCACACCAGGACGACCGGCCCGGCGACCAGTGGGATACTCCGCCGGAAGCCCAGCAGGGCGCCTATACGCATGAAGACGATGCCGACGCCGGAGCCGACGTCGATGTCGCCAACCGCTTCCACGAACCTGAGAAGGAGGAGGGCTCGTCATGAGCGCACCGATGACGGCACCGGCCGAACAGCACCCGAACGCTGCGACCAGCACTCCGAGCGACACCGCCGACCCGGCCGGAGCCACCGGGTGGGAGCACACCCACGAACGCAAGGGCTTCTTCACCGACACCTCGATCTGCATCGGCTGCAAGGCCTGTGAAGTCGCATGCAAGGAATGGAACCGCAACCCCGCTGACGGCAACCTCGAACTCCTCGGCTCCTCCTACGACAACACCGGCGGGCTCGGGGCGAACACGTGGCGGCACGTCGCCTTCATCGAACAGGACGCCGAACAGATCGCCGCCGCCCGCGAATCCGGCCGCAGGCTCGTCAACCTCGGCATGCCGACCGTGCGCACCCGTGACGACGACACCCCCACACCCGGTGCTGCCACACCGGGTGGACCGGCAGCAGCCGGGGGCCCGCAGGTCGATGCGCTCGCCGCCGCTGAGACGATCGGAGACACTGGCCTCACCCCGCCGGACACCCCGGAGTTCCGGTGGCTCATGGCCTCAGACGTGTGCAAGCACTGCACGCATGCCGGCTGCCTCGACGTGTGCCCGACCGGCGCGCTGTTCCGCACCGAGTTCGGCACCGTCGTCGTCCAGGCCGACGTGTGCAACGGCTGCGGCACGTGCGTGGCCGGCTGCCCGTTCGGCGTCATCGAACGCCGCGACGACGGCACCGTCAACCCCCCGGCCGAACGCGAAAGCCCGGCTGCCGGCAAGCCGATCGACCAGGACGTACCGCACCCGGGAACGGCGAACAAATGCACCCTGTGCTACGACCGGCTCGTCGCCGGCGACCAGCCGGCGTGCGCGAAGACCTGCCCGACGACCTCGATCAAGTTCGGGGATCGGGCCGACATGGTCGCCACTGCCGAACAGCGCGTCCGCGACCTCCACGCCCAGGGCATGACCGAAGCCCGCCTCTACGGCGCCAATCCCAATGACGGCGTCGGCGGCACCGGCTCGGTGTTCCTGCTGCTCGACGAACCCGAGGTCTACGGCCTGCCGCCGGACCCGCGCGTGGCGACGAAGGACCTGCCGCAGATGTTCAAAACCGCCGGCATCGCCGCCGCCGGGATGCTCGCGGCGACCGCGCTCGCCTTCCTCGGGGGCCGGAAATGAGGGAGAGCGCGTGACGACCAGCGAATTCGACTCCTACCGCCCGCCCGAGCCGCCGCGGAGGCGCAGGCGCGACCTGTTCCGCCGCTCCCGCAGCGACGACGGTGCTCAGGGCCGCGGCCGCGCCCGAGGTGCCGGTCCCGGCGGCGGCCGCCGCCGAGGCGGCGTGGCGGATGGCTCGCGGGAGATGCCGATGGTCGCCGAGGCGCAGTTCACCTCGTATTACGGCCGGCCCATTGTCAAGGCCCCGCCGTGGGGGCATGAGATCTCGACCTACCTGTTCCTCGGCGGGCTCGCCGGGGGTTCCGGGCTGCTGGCTCTCGGCGCGCAGCTGACCGGCCGGGAGCTGCTGCGCCGCAATACGCGGCTGACGGCCCTCGGAGCTGTCAGCGCTGGCGCGGTCGCCCTCATCATGGACCTCGGCCGGCCCGAACGGTTCCTCAACATGATGCGCACCGTCAAAGTCACCTCCCCGATGAGCCTCGGCTCCTGGATCCTCGCCGGCTTCTCCACGCCGATGGGAGTCGCCGCAGCCTCTGAGATCGACCGCCTCACCGGTGAGAAGCTGCCGCTGGGCCCGCTGCGTCCGGTGCTGCGGGGAGTTGAAGGGCCGTCCGGGCTGGCAGCCGCAGTGCTCGCGGCACCCCTGGCCGCCTACACCGCCGTGCTGCTCTCCGACACCGCCGTGCCGACCTGGCATGGAGCCCGCAAGCACCTGCCGTATGTGTTCGTCTCCTCGGCCAGTCTTGCTGCCGGCGGCGCTGCGATGGTGACGACCCCCGCTGCTCAGACCGCCCCAGCACGGGCGCTCGCGGCCCTCGGCGTGGTCGGCGATGTCGTCGCCATGCACGTCATGAAGGACCACATGCACCCGGCCGAAGCAGAGCCGCTCGAGACCGGCAAGCCGGGTGCCAAGCTCACATGGGCTGAGCGCCTGGCGATCGCCGGCGGCATCGGCACGCTGTTCGCCGGCAACCGGCTCGTCGCCGCCGCCTCGGGAACTGCGCTGCTGGCCGCCTCCGCTCTGACCCGGTTCGGCGTCCTGGAAGCCGGTCTGGAGTCGACGAAGGACCCCAAGCACGTCATCGAACCGCAGAAGGACCGTCTCGCTGCCCGGCAAGCGGCCGGCATCACCGACGACTCGATCACGACAGCTGGGTGAACCGGCTGCCGATCCGTTCGGCAGCTGGAAGGCCCGATTGTCATCGCCACCTTCGGAGCCGACGGCACCCGGAGGCTGTGCTGACGGCACCTGGCAGACCGGACAGCTCAGTCAGCTGTCGCCTCGGCGACGATGCCCAGGACGGCGTCACCGTAGCGGTCGAGTTTCGTCGCACCCACGCCGCTGACCTCGTTGAGGGCGGCTGAGTCGGTGGGCCGAGCGCGTACGATTCCCACCAGGGTCGCATCGGAGAACACCACATAGGGCGGCACCCCCTGGCTCGACGCTTCCCGGGTGCGCCAGGAGCGCAGGGTTTCGAACAGCTCGGCATCAGCACCGGTCAGCTCTGCTGCAGCGCTTCGGCTGCGCCGGCTACGACCGGGCCCAGCAGATGCGCCGTCGCCCGACCGAGGAGTCCGGTTGCCGGGACCCTGCACATCCTCGCGCAACAGCACAGACTCTTCACCGCGCAGCACCGGACCAGCCGCCTCCGGGACGACGAGCACCCCGTAATCGCCGATGGCCTGCAGCAGCCCGCGGGCCAGCAGCTGCCGGACGATCGAACGCCAGACCGCCGGGGAGAGATCGGCACCGACGCCCCACACACTCAGCTCCTCATGCCGTGAAGCAGTCGAACGATCACTGACCCGTCCGCGCAGCACATCGATGATCTGCCCGGCCCCAAAGCGCTCCCCGCGCTGGCGGTCGAGGCGGATGACCGCTGACATGAGCTTCTGCACCGGCACTGTCGCATCCCAGGTGCGGGGCGGCTGCAGACACGTATCGCAGTTGCCGCAGGGCCTGGCGTCTTGGCCGAAGTAGCGCAGAATCTGCACCCTGCGGCATTCGACCGTCTCGCACAGGGCGAGCATCGCCTCAAGGTGCTCACGCTGGCGCCGGCGGTGCGCCGCCGAACCCTCTGACTGGTCGATCATCCTGCCCAGCTGCACGACATCGCCGAGACCATAGGCCATCCACGCCGTCGACGGCAGCCCGTCACGACCGGCCCGTCCCGTCTCCTGGTAGTAGCCCTCCACAGACTTCGGCAGGTCGAGATGGGCGACGAAGCGCACATCGGGTTTGTCGATCCCCATCCCGAACGCGATCGTGGCGACCATGATGATGCCCTCCTCGCGGAGGAACCGGCGCTGATTCTCCGCCCGCTCCACCTCACTCAGACCCGCATGATAGGGCAGTGCGGCCAAGCCCTCGCCGCGCAGGAACTCCGCTGTCTGCTCGACGCCGCGGCGGGAGAGGCAGTAGACGATCCCGGCATCCCCGGCATGCTCGGTGCGCAGAAACCGCAGCAGCTGCTGACGCGCCCGGGATTTCGGTTCGATGCGGTACTGGATGTTGGGCCGGTCGAAACTCGCAACGAAATGCCGGGCACCGTCGAGTTTGAGGCGTTCGGTCAGCTCAACGTGCGTGGCCTGCGTCGCGGTAGCCGTCAGCGCGATGCGCGGAACCCCGGGAAACCGGTCTGCCAGCACCGCCAAGCCCAGATAGTCGGTGCGGAAATCGTGGCCCCACTGAGAGACGCAGTGCGCCTCATCGATGGCGAACAGCGAAATCCGTGCGCGCTCCAGCACGGCCAGCGTGCGCTCCTGGACGAGACGCTCAGGTGCCAGATAGAGCAGGTCGAGTTCACCGGCGAGCAGCGCCGCCTCGACCTGCTGGACATCCTCCCAGCTCAGCGTCGAGTTGAGAAAGGCCGCCTGGACGCCATTGGCGCGCAGCGCTGCGACCTGATCCTCCATGAGCGCGATGAGCGGTGAGATCACCACCCCAGTGCCGTCGCGCACAAGAGCCGGCACCTGGTAGCACAGCGACTTCCCACCACCGGTGGGCATGAGTACGACCGCATCGCCGCCGGCACTGACATGCTCGACGATCTCGGCCTGATCCCCACGGAAGGCATCAAAGCCGAAGACCCCTTCGAGGATCTCCTGCGCGCTGCGAGTGTTCGCGGATCGGCTGGTACGGGTGTCTGAATCGCTCACCTGTCCAACCTATCGCCGACACCTCTGATGCGCTCGAACTCCAGCGGCACTCAGGCTGTGCGCACTACCGCCGGATGCTGATGCCAGGCTCGGCGCGGGTGACGCCGATGACCGGGTGGCCGGGCAGCTCACCGACGACGAGCAGCCCACCGGACGTCTGCGCATCGGCGAGCATGAGCACGTCCTCCTCGCTCACCCCGGCACCCACCTCGAGAGTGCCGACCGAACGGGAACCGTCGGCAGCAGAAGAACCGTCGAGCTCCGAGCGCACCCAGTCGAGATTGCGCCTCGTCCCACCGGGCACAAACCCCTCGGCCAGACTGCGCACCGCGGCATCGAGCACCGGCACGGCGGCCATGTCGATCTCCGCGCCGATGCCGGAAGCCCGGCACATCTTGTGCAGATGCCCGAGCAGCCCGAACCCGGTGACATCGGTCGCGGCGGTGACCCCGGCCTCGAGTGCGGCAGCCGAGGCGGTGGCATTGAGTGTCGTCATCGTCTCGATCGCCTCATCGAACACCTCGCCAGTGGCCTTGTGCCGATTGTTCAGCACACCCACGCCCAGCGGTTTCGTCAACGTGAGCGGCAGACCCGCCTCGGCGGCGTCATTGCGCAGCAGCCGGGACGGGTCTGCGGTCCCGGTGACAGCCATTCCGTAGATCGGTTCGGGTGCGGTGATCGAATGCCCGCCGATGACCGGGCAGCCGACCTCCTCGGCGACCGCGACCCCGCCGGCGAGCACCTCGCTCATGAGCTCCATCGGCAGCACCTCGCGCGGCCAGCCGATGAGGTTGATCGCCACGACAGGCACCCCGCCCATCGCGTAGATGTCCGAGAGCGCATTCGCCGCAGCGATCCGCCCCCAGTCGTAGGCGGAGTCGACGACCGGGGTGAAGAAATCAGCTGTTGAGAGCACCGCCAGATCCCCGCGGATCTGCACGGCGGCGGCATCATCGCCGTCATCGAGGCCGACGAGCACATCAGGGCCGGTCTGGCCGGTGAGCGCTGCGAGTGCGTCTTCGAGCTCACCGGGAGGGATCTTGCACGCACAGCCGCCGCCGGCGGCCAACGATGTCAGTCGAGGTGAGGACGTGTGTGCATCTGTGATGTCCATGCCCGCGAGTATAGGTGGTGGTAGGTTGGAGCGCGGAGGCGTCCGGGTCCTGGTGGGCCCCCCGGTCTTCAAAACCGGTGAGACCGAGCACCTCGGTCTGGCGGGTTCGATTCCCGTCCGCCTCCGCCACTGGCTTCAGAGTCGAGGAGGATCGTGGAGGACCCGCGTCGCGCCATCCCGCGCACCGACCGGCTCATGGAGCATCCGCAGCTCATCGCCGCCAGCCGCTCACTCGGCCGCAGCGTGGTGCTCGGGCTCGTGCGCGCCGCCCAGGCCCGTGCCCGCCGCGGGGAGATCCCCGCCGCCGAGGTGGTCGAGACGGTGCTTGAGGCCGTCGGCTCCCAGCGGGCCTCCTCCCTGACCCCGGTGCTCAACGCCACCGGCGTCATCATCCACACCAACCTCGGCCGCGCCCCCTTGGGCGAGCCCGCCCAGCAGGCCCTGGCCGATGCCGCAGGGTACGTCGACGTCGAACTCGACCTGCCTTCCGGCGCCCGGTCCCGGCGCGGAGCCGCAGCACGGGCGGCCCTGCTGCAGCGCTGCCCGCATGCCGAGGATGCGCTCATCGTCAACAACGGCGCGGCCGCGCTGCTGCTGGCCGCCACCGCACTGGGCGGGGGACCGGCAGCCGGCGGAGGCGGGCAGGAGGGACCCGGCCACGGTGGGATCGTCATCAGCCGCGGGGAGTTCATCGAGATCGGTGCCGGCTTCCGGCTCTCCGACCTCATCACCGCTGCCGGCACGCAGCTGCGCGAAGTCGGCACCACGAATCGCACCCACCCAGAGGACTACGCCACCGCCCTCGACGCTGGAGCCGGCTGCGTGCTCAAAGTCCACCCCTCGAACTTCGCGCTCACCGGCTTCACCGCCGCCGTCGAGACCGCCGCGCTCGCCGCACTGTGCCGTGAGCACTCCGTGCCCCTCATCGTCGACGTCGGCTCCGGACTGCTGAGCGCCGATCCCGTCCTGCCGGACGAGCCGAGCATCGAGGCGGCCCTGGCGGCGGGAGCCGATGCCGTCATCGCCTCCGGTGACAAACTCCTCGGCGGCCCGCAGGCCGGGCTGCTGCTCGGCACCTCTGAGACGATCGCCCGGCTCGCCCGTCACCCGCTGGCCCGCGCCGTCCGCGCCGACAAGCTCACCCTCGCCGCACTCGACGCTACGCTGCGTGCCGGCACCAGCCCGGTGCATGCGATGCTGCACGCCGACCCTGCTGAGCTGCGCCGCCGCACCGACGCCCTCACCGCGCAGGTCGGCGGCACCGTCGTGGCACATGACGGCCGGGTAGGCGGCGGTGGCGGCACCGGGGTGCCGCTGCCGGGCTGGGCGCTCGCCCTGCCCGAGGACTTCGCCCCAGCCCTGCGCACCGGCGACCCGGCCGTCCTGCCGCGCGTGCATGACGGCAGCTGCCTCATCGACCTGCGCTGCATCCCCGCAGACCAGGACCCGGCACTCGCCGATGCCATCAGGGCTGCCGGCGGCCGCCTCGGGAACGGCAGATGAGCAGCTTCGTCATCGCCACCGCCGGGCACGTCGACCACGGCAAATCGACGCTCGTGCGGGCACTGACCGGAATCGAACCCGACCGGTGGGCTGAAGAGCGCAAACGCGGGCTGACCATCGACCTCGGCTTCGCGTGGACGGCCCTGCCGTCTGGCCGCCAGGTCGCCTTCGTCGACGTGCCCGGCCACGAACGCTACGTCGGCAATATGCTCGCCGGCCTCGGACCCGTCCCCGTCGTCTGTTTCGTCATCGCCGCCGATGAAGGCTGGCAGGCGCAGTCGAGCGAGCACCGCGACGCGATTGCAGCCCTCGGCATCACGGCAGGTCTGATCGTCATCACCCGCCGTGACCGCGCCCCGGACGCCGTGCCCGAGGTGACGGCCCGGGCGCGTGCCGAACTGCGCGGGACCGGATTGGCCGCTGCACCGATCGTCGCCTGCTCCGGCGTCACCGGTGAGGGACTCGACGAGGTGCGCGGGGCTCTTGACGGAGTGCTTGCCGGGCTGCCGGAGCCGGACCCTCACACCCGGCTGCGCCTGTGGGTCGACCGGGCGTTCACGATCGCAGGGTCGGGCACGGTTATCACCGGCACGCTCGCCGGCGGCACGGTGCGGGCAGGTGAGCGGCTGCAGCTCATCGGGCAAGAGACCGGCGAGCCGAATGAGGTCACCGTCCGCGGGCTGCAGTCCCGCGGTCAGCAGTCCGAGGTGCTCGAACCGGTGAGCCGGGCGGCACTGAACCTGCGCGGCATGCCGGCAGCCGAAGTGCACCGTGGGGACGCGCTCATCTCCGCCGACTGGTGGATCACCGACACCGTCGATGTCCGATGGGCTTCAGGCGGGGCGCTCGATGAGGGCAGCGAGCACATCACCGTCCACATCGGCACTGCTGCGATCGGGGCCAGGCTGCGGCCCTTCGATGCCGATCATGCGCGGCTGCAGCTCAGCCGGCCGCTGCCCCTGCAGCTCGGTGATCGAATGGTGCTGCGCGACTCCGGGGCGAAGATGGTGGTTGCCGGCGTGCAGGTCCTCGACCTCGACCCGCCGGCCCTGACCCGCCGCGGGGCCGGGCACAGGCGCGCCGAGGCGTTGGCCGAACTGCCGGCTGGCGGGTCGGTGGCAGCCGAGGTCACCCGCCGGCAGGCAGTGCGCGTGGAGACGCTTCGGCGCTTCGGATTCGACATCGGTGAGCTTGCTGGGGTCCAGCTGCCGGCAGGCGTCGTTGCGATCGGCGACTGGCTGGCCACCGCCGAGGCGGTGCGCACCTGGGCGTCTCGCCTGCGGCAGCTGCTTGCCGCCCACCTTAAAACCGATGCGCTCTCACCAGGCCTCAGCCGTCAGGCTGCCGCGCATGCTCTCGAACTGCCGCACGCAGAGCTGCTCGATGCCGTCATCAAAGCCGCCAGGCTCCGGCAGCGCGACGGGCTCATCCGCCCGCTGCAGCAGCGGGCTGATTTGGGCCGGGCGGAGAAGGGCATCGCCGCACTCGAACGGCAGCTGGCAGCCAGCCCCTTCAGCGCTCCGGAAGCCGACGATCTGGCTCGGCTGAACCTGGGTTCCAGGGAGCTCGCGGCTGCCGAACGGACCGGCCGGCTCATCCGCATCTCTGAGGGCGTGGTGCTGCTCCCGAGCGCACCGGCCCAGGCGATGCGGGTGCTGGCCGCACTCGACCAGCCCTTCACCGCCAGCCAGGCCCGGCAGGCACTCGGCACCACCCGCCGGATCGCGATCCCGCTGCTCGAACACCTCGACTCCCGCGGCTGGACCCGCCGGCTGGACGGCAACCTGCGCGAAGTCGTGCGCTGAGCCGGCAACGGTTGCCGGCCTTAGCAACACACGACTTCGCGTCCCGCGGTACTGATCATCGGTGTCCCACGAAGCCGTCGACAGCAATCGTGCCCATTAGCATGAGCGCTCCGCAGTTATATCGGTTATGCGTGAACCAGGCCTCCGCGGACGAAAACGTGACGCACCGACTTCTGCGGTTCCGCCAGCACAGTAATGTCATCGAGCGGATTGGCGTTCAAGAGGACAATATCGGCCTGAGCGCCTTCGCGGATGATTCCGAGTTCGCCTTCCTGATCCAACAGGCGAGCGGCCACTGTTGTCGCAGAACGCAGGACGGCACCAGCGGACTGGACTTGCGAACGGATCTCGAACTCTTTGCTCTGCCATTTCCACATGTCACCCAGCAGGTCAGAGCCGTACGCGATGTTGACCCCGCCCTGATCCGCGGCTTCGAGTGCCTTCAGGCCTGCGTAGAGCACACTGTCGACCTTGTCGGCGCTTGCCTGCGGCAGTCCGTGGCGGACTCCTTCGGCCTTCAACCGTTCATAAGTCACAAGAGTCGGCACGAGGAACGCGTCGTTCTCAGTGAAGAGTCTGATGCTCTCGTCATCGAGAAGGTTGCCGTGCTCGATAGAGCGGACCCCGAGCTTCAGCCCACGGTTGATCGCGCGGGCAGTGTAGGCGTGTCCGAGAACGTAGCGGTTTGAAGCGGCTGCCTCTTCGACGGCGGCCCGAATCTCCTCATCAGAGAACTGTGTAGAGTCGATTCGGTCGGTTGGCGAAGCGACGCCGCCCGAGAGCATGATCTTGATGTGGTCCGCACCTGTCCGCAACTGCATGCGAGCGGCCTTGCGGACTTCATCGACGCCGTCGCACACCGTCCCAATGTGCGGGCAGCACTGGTGCTGGTCGACGATGGACGTCCCCGGTCCGCGCATATCGGCATGGCCGCCGGTTTGAGACAGAGCCTTCCCGCCGAAGAACAGCCGAGGTGCAAGGAATAGCTGCTCTGCAGCTGCCCTGGCCAGCCCGAAGTCCGCACCTCCGGCATCCCGAAGCGTTGTGAAACCGCGTCGGAGAGCACCTTGCATCGTGTTGATGGCCGACGCGGTCAGGTATGCAGGCGACTCATCACCCAGGCGTCCAAGGTCTGCAGTATTGGCCAGAACGTGAACGTGACAGTCGATGAGACCGGGTATCGCGATCGCTCCTCCGGCATCGATTGAGGAGTCGGACTCGTTGTTTGCCGCACTGATGCTCGAAATCCGATCACCGTTGATCTGGATAGACTGCGGTTCAGACACGGTTTCGGTGACTGGATCGAGAATCCGCACGTTGGTGATAGCAGTGATTGATTCATCTAGGTGCATCCGGTCTCTCCTGCCGACAGATAAGCGGTAGCTGCTGTGTCTGGATCAAACGTAACCTGCTGCAAAGGTGTTTGCAATACGATGGCTGATGGCACCGTGCTCTGGATAGAGAAGCTCATTGGAGACCGGACTCCCTCTCCGGCGATTGCGCGTGTGCTCGGTGTCATCTCGTCTGAACCTGAGACTGCCGCGTTCGCGACTGCGCAGCAGGTCGCGACAATGGCCGGGGTCAACGTTGCTTCAGCGACGCGCTGTGCTCAGTACCTGGGGTATCGCGGCTGGCCGGACTTCGTGACCGACCTGCGTGGCCACTATCTCGCTACCCTCACTGCTGATCGCATTATGGGCCAGAGTGAAGCTGCTTTTGATCGCACAGTGAGTTCTTCGATCGCCGAAGACATTCGGATGCTTGAGCTCCTGCTGGAGGCGATCGACGAAGACGAGATGGTTGCGGCCGCTCGGATGATCGCCTCGGCTCGCAGTACGGCGGTCCTGGCGACCGGTTACTGTTCCGGGCCAGGCGGTGTGCTGGCGCATGGTGCGCAGCTTTTCGGGTTCAATGTCGAGCAATACGCCGGGTCAGCCACGGCGCAGATCAATGCCGCCAGGCGGCTCGGAGAAGACGATGTGCTCGTGGTCTTCAACGTCTGGAAGACCACCGACGTCATCAATCAGCTGGCACTGGAGGCCGCCTCTCGAGGTGTGCCTCTGCTCGTCATCGCCGATCGTTCGACTGCTGTGACTGAAGCCGCCGACCACTCCATTCTCGTGTCGAGCGGAAGTCCTCGGTACCTTCCGTCGATGACGGGAGTGTTCTCTGTTGTGCAGGCAGTGCTCAAGCTCATCGCCACTGAACATCGCGAGAACGTCGAGAAGAGCCTGCGTCGTGTCGATCAGCTTTGGCATGGGCTTGGCGTCGTGAAGGACGATCCGACTGCGTTGGACGTTTCTGCGATTCTCGACTGACGCTCGGGGCAGTCTGCAAAAGTCCTTGCACCACGGTGTGATTCGTGTAACTATTCACGCATGCTTATCAGCCGAACTGAGGAGGATCCGTGTCCGTGGTGAATATCAGTGTCCTGGTCGGGTACCTACTGCTCATGGTCCTTGTTGCTGCGTGGTTCTCTCGTAAGTCGGCGATGAAGGACGGCGAGGATTTTATGTTGGCCGGGCAATCCCTGCCACCGTGGGTGCTCGCTGGCACTCTGCTCGCGACTTTCGTCGGTTCCGGTTCGATCATCGGCGGAGCGAGCTTCATCTTCGCCAATGGGCCGATTCCGGGAGTCTTCTTCTTCCTGGGCACGTTCGTCGGAATCATCGCGCTGTCTCTGATGGCGAAGAAAGTGCGCGAGAATTCCTTCCACACCGTGCCAGAACTGCTGCGTGCACGGTTTGGTCAGGCCACGGGTGTCATCGGTACGATCGTCGTCCTCGTCGCATTCATCGGGATCGCCGCGTACCAGTTCACCGGGGCAGGCTACATCTTCACCCTCATCACACCTCTGTCCGAGGTGCAGGGCACGCTCATCGCCGTTGTCGTCATCACCTTCTTGTCACTGTCAGGCGGACTGAAATCCGTAGCGTGGACCGACTTCCTCTCTTCAGCGCTGATCGTCATCGGTTTGCTGGCAACGCTGTACTTCGTTTTCGTGCATGACCTGGGCGGCTTCGGCGGCTACGTCAACCAGCTCGACCCGGCATTCCGCACAGTGACCGGAAAACTGACCCCGCTGCAGATCCTGGGTTACTTCCTCCCACTCTTCCTCCTGGTACTTGGCGACCAGAACATGCACCAGCGCCTTGCCGCTGCGCAGAGCCCGGCGAGCGCACGCAAGGCAACCGGGTTGTTCTTTATCGGTGCGATATTCATGGTGGCGCCAATCATACTGCTGGCCTCGGCAGCGACGATCGTGAACCCATCGTCTGAAGCCGATATGGCGATCCTCGGGCTTGCGGCAGGGGACTTCACCCCTGCAGTCGTTGGGGCGACGCTCCTGGTTGCCGCCCTGGCGCTCATCGTCACAACCGGTTCGTCGTACCTGCTCACATGCTCAGGCAACATCGTCTACGACCTCGTGTTCCGTGGGCGCCGTCGCGAACCGTCGCACGAGCGCAGCCAGGTTGTCGTCGGCCGAATCGCAGTGGCTGCAGTTGCCGTGCTCGCCTTCGTCATGGTCCAGTTCTTCCCCACGCTGCTGGAACTGCAGATGTACGCCTACACGATGTACGGGGCCGCGGTGACGCCCACGGTGTTGGCGGCGCTGTTCTGGAAGCGTGCCAGCGCTGCGGGAGCAGTGGCATCCATGCTGATCGGCGGGATCGCGACAATCCTATGGGAGGTCTTCGGCCCCGCCGAAGAAGTCCGTTCGGTGGTCATCGCCGCTCCGATCGCCATCGTCGTGCTGATCGTCGTTTCGCTCGCAACGAAACCGGCCGCTATGGTCGATCGTCCTGCCCGGGTGTAGCGCTGCCTCGACAGCACAAAGCCCCGGTCGGAGATCCCGTGGATCTCCGACCGGGGCCCAGCCGTGCTCCTATGAGCGCGGGCACGCCACGATCTGCGTCAGCAATTCGCCTGTGAGCTGGCGGCCGGTCGAGCTCAGATATCAGCTAAGAAGCTGATGGGATTCTCGATGCAGTCGGCGATGAAGGTGATGAACTCGCTGGGCTCACGGCCATCGCACACCCGGTGGTCGAACACGAACGACAGGTACATCACCTTGCGCACCGTCAGCTCACCGTCGACCACCCACGGCCGCTCCTTGATCCGGCCCAGGCCGAGCATCGCGACTTCGGGCAGGTTGATGATCGGTGCCGATCCGTCGACGCCGAACACACCGTAGTTGTTCAGCGTGAACGTCCCGCCGCTCAGTTCGGAGGGGTCGAAGCGCCCGGTTGAGGCCTTGTCGACCTTGTCCCCGATCGCATCGCGCAGCTGCCGCAATGTCATCCCGCCAGCACCGTGGACGACCGGGACCATGAGCCCGCGCGGGGTGTCGGCGGCCAACCCGAGGTTGACGTCTGCATGCACGCGGATCTCACCGGCGGCCTCATCGACAGAAGAGTTGAGGATCGGCCACTTCTGCAGGCCAGCGGTGACGAACCGGGCGACGAGCGACATGACCGAGAACTTCTCGCCGTGCTTGGCTTCGAGCTGCTTCTTGGCAGCCAGCAGCTCGGTGGCGTCAACGTCGAGCCAGATCGTGGCCTCCGGGACCTCCTGGCGCGAGCGGGACAGCCGTTCGGCGACGACCTTGCGCAGCCCGGTCAGCGGGATGACCGTGTCCGCACCCGAGGCGGTGGCAGCCGGTGCCGCGGTATCGCCTGTCTGCGTGCCGGTTTCGGAGCGGCGGGCGATCTCGTCCATGACGTCGCGGCGCATGACCATGCCGCCGGGTCCGGAGCCGGTGAGCTCTTTGGCGACGAAGCCGTTGTCGGCGGCCATCTTGCGCACCAGCGGTGAGACGACGCGGGAGAACTTCCCCGCGCCCGAGGCGCCGGTCGCCTCAGCCGAGGCAGGTGCGGCACCCGGGGCGGCCGGGGCAGGCGCGGTATCCGGCGCAGCCGAGGGCTGGGCTTGGGCTGCTGGCTGCGGCTGGGCGGCCTGGTGACCGGTCTTCCTGCCGAAGCTGCGGCGGCCGGAGCGTGTGGCGCCGGAGACCTCCTTGGTGCCGTAGCCGATGAGCACAGCACCGGAGCCTTCGCTCTCCTCGCCGGGGGCGGGAGGTGTGTCATCGCCGTCGGTGGAGCGCAGTGCCGTGCCGGGCACGACGTCCTCGCCGCCGGATGGTCCCGCACCGTCAGCAGCACCGTCATCCGCGGCGCCGCCTCCAGTGCTGCCGGCGGCGCTACCTCCAGCGCTGCCGTGTTCGCCGCCGATCGTCAGGATCGCCTGACCGGCGTGGACGGTGTCGCCCTCGGCGAAGTGCAGGGCGGTGACGACACCGGCATAGGGGCAGGGCAGGTCGACGACGCTCTTGGCGGATTCGACCTCGGCGACGATCTCGTCGATCGCGACGGTGTCACCGACTTCGACCTTCCAGCTCACCACCTCGGCCTCGGTCAGACCCTCGCCCAGGTCCGGGAGGATGAAGTCCTGGCCGGTGCTCGTGTGTGTGGCGGTCACAGCTCCCACTCCCACTTGTCCAAGGCATCGAGGATGCGGTCGGGTGTCGGCAGGTAGAACTCCTCGAGCTTCGGGGCCGGGAACGGCACGTCGAAGCCGGTGATGCGCAGCACCGGGGCGGCCAGCGAGGTGAAGCAGCGTTCAGTCACCCGGGCTGCCACCTCGGCGCCGTAACCGCAGAACTGCGCGGCCTCATGCAGGACAGCAGCCCGTGAGGTCTTCGCAACCGACGCGGCGACGGTGGCGTCGTCGAAGGGGGAGAGGCTGCGCAGGTCGATGACCTCGATCGATACACCCTCCTCGGCACCGGCCTCAGCAGTGGCGAGCGCGGTGCGCACGGTCGGGCCGTAGGACAGCAGCGTGACATCGCTGCCCTCACGCACGACCTGCGCCTCATACATCGACGCGGTCTGCACCGGCAGGGTCAGCGTGTCCTTCGACCAGTAGCGGGACTTCGGCTCCATGAAGATGATCGGGTCCGGGCTTGCGATCGCCTCACGCAGCATCGAATACGCATCAGCCGGGTTCGACGGGGTGACGACCGTCAGCCCTGGGGTGGCGCACCAATAGGCCTCCGAGGAGTCCGAATGGTGTTCGACACCGCCGATGTCGCCAGCACACGGGATGCGGATGACGATCGGCAGCTCGACCTGTCCTCGGGTGCGATTGCGCATCTTGGCCACATGCGACGCGATCTGCTCGAACGCCGGGTAGGAGAAGGCATCGAACTGCATCTCGACGACCGGGCGCATCCCGGCCATCGCCATGCCGACAGCGGTGCCGATGATCCCGGATTCGGCCAGCGGGGAGTCCCACACGCGCTCAGCGCCGAACTCTCCGCGCAGCCCGTCGGTGACGCGGAAGACACCGCCGAGCCGGCCGACGTCCTCGCCGTAGACGACGACGGAGTCATCGGCTGCCAGCGCATCGCGCAGCGCGGTGTTGAGTGCGGTCGTCATCGACACCGGGCGTGTGCTCGCCTCGGTCTCCGTGCCCGAGGCGGTGGTCATCTCAGCAGTCATGACACCTCTTCCAGCTCGGCAGCCAGCAGGGCGCGCTGCTCGGCCAGAGCTGGGCGGGCGTGGGCGTAGACGTGGTCGAAGATCTCGAGCGGGTTGCGCTCGGCTTCGGTGTTCATCGCCTCACGGACCTCGGCGGCGAACTCCTCGGCATCGGCGGCGATCGCCTCGACCGAGCCGTCGTCGAGTGCACCTGTCTGGCGCAGGTAGGACTCCAGGCGCGCGATCGGGTCGCGGCGCTTCCAGATGTCGACCTCGGCCCCGTCGCGGTAGCGGGTCGGGTCATCGGAGTTCGTGTGCGCTTCGATCCGGTAGGTCAGGCCCTCGATCAGGGTCGGGCCATCACCGGCGCGGGCGCGGTCGATCGCGGCGGTGACGACGGCGTAGACGGCGGCGACGTCATTGCCGTCGACGCAGTAGCCGGGCATCCCGTAGCCGATCGCCTTGTCCGCCAGCAGGGTGGCGTTGGTCTGCTCGCGCAGCGGCACCGAGATCGCGTACTGGTTGTTCTGAATGAAGAACACCGTCGGGGTCTGCCACACGGCAGCGAAGTTGAATGCTTCGTGCGCATCGCCCTCGCTGGTGGCGCCGTCGCCCATGAACGTCAGGGTCGCGGTGTCCTCACCGCGCAGCGCGGCGGCCATGCCGAAGCCGGCGGCGTGCAAGCCCTGGGTGGCCAGGGGAGTGGCTGCCGGTGCGGTGCAGTGGGCGTGCGGGTCGAAGCCGCAGTGCCAGTCGCCGCGGAAGGCTGCGAGGATCTCCGGCACCGGAATCCCGCGGGTGAGCAGGGCGGCGGAGTCGCGGTAGGTGGGGAAGAGCCAGTCGGTGTCCTTGAGCGCAGACACCGCCCCGATCTCGCAGGCCTCCTGGCCGGCGGCTGACGGGTAGGTTGCCAGACGTCCCTGGCGGGTGAGCGCAGTGACCTGGGCTTCGAAGCGCCGGGCGATGACCATCCGGCGGTAGAGCTTGAGCAGCATGTCAGCCGAGGGCATGCGCAGACCGTCGGGTGCTTGGGCGTCGGTGACCTGGCCGGCTTCGTCGATGAAGCTGATCGGGTGCAGCGACGGCACCTCCCTGGCGGCGTCGGCAGAGCGTGGAATGTCGATAGTCATGCAACCATCGTCCTGTGATCGCGATCACGGCACCAGCAGACCGGGTCACTGCCAGACGGGTGGCCGACCGTCAGCGCTTTATCGGACGAACGCGCGTGGAGACTCAGGTGTGCTGGGACATTCGTCCACCAGGCCCGAGGCGGTTTGCGTACGGCTGCAACGGAACCGGGGCGCTTTAGACATGATGGGTCAAGCGGGCCCGGTCGGCGGTGACCGCTAGGTGGTGTGAAAAGTCCGCTCAGCTGCCGGGGCGGTGCCCGTCGACTTCGTCGAGGACGAGCAGCGAGCGGGTCGAGACGATGCCGGGAATCTCGTGCACCTGCCGCAGGATCACCTGGGACAGCTCAGTGTTCGACGGCGCGTTGACGGTCAGCAGCGCGTCGATATCGCCGCTGACGGCCTGGACCTTCTCGACGAACGGCAGGGCGGCCAGGTCATCGCGGACATCCGGCCACGGGCGCTCGCCGATCTTGACGACGACGACAGCCGAGACGGTCATGCCGAGGGCGGCTTTGTCGATATCGGCGGTGAAGCGGCGGATGGCACCGGATTCGATGAGGGCGTTGAGCCGGGAATGGGCGGCGGAGCGGGAGATGTGCACGCGCTCGGCCAGCTGCCGGATCGACGAGCGGGAGTCGGCGACGAGGGCGGCGATGATCCGGCGGTCGATGTCATCGATGTCACGCGCCATGTGCAGACTCCTCGCGTCCGGATTGGCCAACAGCTTAGTACCCATGACAATAACTGACCGAACGGTTAGTATGAAAAGCGCTGCCCGCGCACCCAGCGGCGGGCACGACGACGACGTCGATCTTAGGAGCCGCCATGACCGAAATCCTCACCTCCTACGCCTGCGGGACATGGACTGCCCCCGCCGCCGACACCTCGGGAACGGCCGACGACACTTCGCAAGGATCTCAGCCGCACGTACGCACGATCTGCGACCCGGCCACCGGCACCGCACTGGCCGGCGTGTCGTCTGCGGGCATCGACTTCTCAGCCGTCGTCGCCCACGCCTGCGACACCGGCGGGCCGGCCGTGCGTGCGCTGACCTTCCACCAGCGCGGCGTCATCCTCAAGGCCCTGGCCACCTACCTCAACGAGCGCCGCGACCGCTACCACGCGATCTCGCTCACCACCGGCGCGACCGCCCGCGATGGCCTCATCGACATCGACGGCGGCATCTCGACGCTGTTCTCCTACTCCTCGGTCGCCCGCCGGCAGATGCCGAACTCGACCGTCTACCTCGACGGCGGCGTCGAGCGCCTGTCGAAGCGCCAGACCTTCGCCGGCCAGCACATCTGCACCGCCCGTCCGGGAGTGTCCGTGCAGATCAACGCCTTCAACTTCCCCGTCTGGGGGATGCTGGAGAAGTTCGGGCCGATGTTCGCCGCCGGCCAGCCGGTCATCGTCAAGCCGGCCACCAACGGCGCCCAGCTCACCCACGCCGTTGTCACCGACATCATCGAATCCGGCCTGCTGCCCGAAGGTGCGCTGCAGCTCATCTGCGGGTCGACCGGCGACCTCTTCGACCACCTCAGCGAACAGGACACCATCGCCTTTACCGGCTCGGCGACCACCGCCCGGACGCTCGCCTCCCATGCCTGCGTGACCGAGCGCGGCACCCGCTTCTTCGCCGAAGCCGACTCGCTCAACTTCTCCCTCCTCGGTCCCGACGCCGGTCCCGGCAGCGAGGAGTTCGACCTCTACGTCCGCCAGCTTGTCACCGAGATGACCGCCAAGGCCGGCCAGAAGTGCACCGCCATCCGCCGTGCGCTCGTGCCCGCCGAGCACCTCGACGCCGTCGCCGAGGCGGTGGCCGGCACGCTCGCCGGCGTCACCGTCGGCAGCCCGCACGACGAGGCGACCCGCATGGGCCCGCTCGTCTCCGCTGACCAGGCTGACGATGTGCGTGAGGCGATCGGCACCCTGACAGCCGCCGGCGCAGAGGTAGTGTGCGGCGGCGAGGCGGCCGGCGCATCGGGGGAGGGGTCGGCTTCACGTGCGTTCGTGCCCCCGACTCTGCTCAAGGCCGCCGCTGACGTCGATGCCGTCCACGACGTCGAGGCCTTCGGCCCGGTCGCCACGCTCGTGCCCTACAGCTCGCTTTCCGAGGCTGTTGAGATCGCTGCCCGCGGCCGCGGTTCGCTCGTCGGCTCGGTCGTCAGCCACGACCCCGAGGTCGTCCGCGAGGTCGTCCTCTGCACCGCGCCCTGGCACGGCCGCATCCTCGTCCTCGACCGCGACGACGCCAAGGAATCGACCGGCCATGGCTCACCGCTGCCCACCCTGGTGCACGGCGGGCCCGGCCGCGCCGGCGGGGGAGAGGAGCTCGGCGGCATCCGCTCGGTGCTGCACTACATGCAGCGCACCGCCATCCAGGCCTCACCTGATATGCTCACTGCGATCACCGGCACCTGGACTCCTGAAGCCGCCCGCCGGACTGAGGGCGGTCACCCCTTCGGCAAGGACTTAAGCGAGCTGCGCATCGGCGACACGATCGTCGGCGGCCCGCGCGAGGTGACCCTGGAGGACGTCGAGCACTTCGCCGAGTTCACCGGCGACACCTTCTACGCCCACACCGATGAAGAGGCCGCAGCTGCCAACCCCTTCTTCCCCGGCCGTGTGGCCCACGGCTACCTCGTCGTCTCGTTCGCAGCCGGCCTGTTCGTCAAGCCCGAGCCCGGCCCGGTGCTCGCCAACTACGGCTTGGAGAACCTGCGCTTCATCACACCGGTCTCACCGGGAGATGAGCTGACCGTGACGCTGACGGCCAAGCAGATCACCCCGCGCGAAACTGATGAGTACGGCGAAGTCCGCTGGGATGCGCTCGTGACCAACCAGAACGACGACATCGTCGCCACCTACGACGTGCTCACCCTGGTCGAGAAGGAAGCCGGGAAGAGCAAGAGCTGAGTGCCGAAAACGTTCGGATCGGTGAGACCCGAGCCGCGCCACGGCACATTCAATCGAGTTGCCGCTTCGAGGTTCTGACTGGGAACCCACCCCATTAGAATGGGATCGAAGATAGGAGGCCGACCATGTCTCAGAGCGCAGCATCAGAACAAACAGTTGTCAGCGGTTACGCGGGCATCTCGACAGCGATGTTGTATGACGTTGCCCGGCACACATCGTCGGTCCTCTCAGCAGAGTTTCTCGCCCGCCGCGACTCTTCCGCTTCCGAGGAGGACCGCGAATTCTGGGCGTCGCGACGCAGGTTGCTCAAGCAGCAGGTCCGTGCGCTCGATCCAGAGGACCGGGCCGTCCTCATCGCCCAAGATGCAGCCTGGAAGGATCAGATCAAGGCGCTGGTCGGCTAGTGGAGGGCAGCGCCGAAGTCGGGTCGGAGGCGTGGCTCGATCACGTCTTCGGACGTGACGTCAAGAACGACCTTTTCGACGGACACCGGCCGCGGCGGAATCCGATCCTCATACTCCTCGGTGGCCAGCCTGCCGCTGGTAAGACACGCGCCCAGTTCGCAGTGACCGCTGAGTATCGCAGCGAGGACCTTGTCGAGATCACCTGCGACGACCTGCGCGAGTTTCACCCGGCGTACAGGCATCTGGCGCTGGAAGAACCGCTCGCCATGCCAAACGAGACTGCTCCGGTGTCAGGAGGCCTCGTCCGGCGCGCGCTCGAGTACGGGAGATCGCATCGATACTCGATCCTGCTGGAAGGAACCTTCCGCGACGCAGTGATGGTGACGGCGACGGTGCGGCGTTTCGCGTCAGCCGGTTATCGAGTGCACGTGGTCGCGGTTTCGACACCCCCAGCTGTTTCGCGCCTGTCTGCTGAGGAGCGTTCACTCGATCGCGGATACCCCCACCTCGGACGATGGGCGCCTCCGAGCGCGCATGAGTCCGCACTTGCAGAGGCTGCGAATGTCGTCGCCGCACTCGAAGCCCTTCCGCACGTCAGCCGCATGGATGTCTTCTCTCGCTCCGGGCGTCTTTACACAAATGAACGAGGCGCGGATGGCTCCTGGCTGAATTCGGTTGCGTGCGAGCGAGTATTCCGTGAGCACCAGGCACAGTCGTTGTCAGCTGAAGATGCTCGATTGTGGCTCCTCCGATTCGCCGAGGCTTTTGCCAAGGCGGTCGGACGCCCGGCATATTTGGGAGCCGAAACCGGCAGTGCCTACATTCGGCTGCAGCACGATGCGCAGTCGATGATCGACCTGCTCACCGAAACCGGAAACACGCCAGTGATGAGCTTCGTTCAGCAGCAGTCTGAGCGTAACGATGTGCTGCGTCAGATGCTTCCTGCAGATCTTCTGGCGACATTGCCGCTACCAGGGGAGTGACCGGTCAGCGTCGAGTTCGTGTCCAGCCCGAGCCTAGCAACGCTGACTACGCCCGCAGCCCCTCGAAGGCGATCGTCGCCACGGCATCCGCGACGGTTTCGGCGTCGCGGTCTGGGCGCGGCCGGTACCACTCGGTCAGCGAGTTGACCATCCCGAAGAGCAGGCGGGTGATGAGTCCGGGGTCGATGTCGCTGCGCAGGGATCCTTCGGCGATCGCGGCCTCGACGAGTGCGCGGGTGCGCTCATCGATCTCGCGGCGCTTCTCGAGTGCCCGCCGCTCTGCCGCCGAGGTGCCGCGCACCCGCAGCAGCAGGGCGACGGAGTCGCGGTAGGTGATGAGCACCTCGACGCTGCGGCGGATGACCGCTCGCAGCCGCTCTTCGGCAGAGATCTCGGTGCGGGCGTCCTGGGAGTCGATGACGGCGAAGAGCTGATTGAGGCCCTGGGCGATGGCCTGCTCCAGGAGGTCTTCCTTCGAGCCGACATGATGGTAGATCGCCGATTTCGTGATCCCGAGCTCGCGGGCGAGTGCGTCCATCGATGTGCCGTGATAACCGCGCTCGTTGAAGATCTCGATGGAGCGCTCGATGAGCGTTTCGCGGTCGTATCCGGGCCGGCCGCGCCGGCGCGGTGTCCCCGTCTGCACAGTCATCCCACCATCTTAGGGCGAAAGAGCAGCTGCGCGGCCGCGGCGAGCACACCGCGACCGCCCTGCCGCATCTGCCTATCGGATGTCCTCGCGACGGTCGATGATGCGCTTGAGCTTGCCGACCGAACGCTGCAGCGTATCGGGGTGGACGATGATGACCGTCGAGGTCACCCCGACCGTCTCCTTGAGCCGCGCGGCGAGCCGACGCTCGAGTGCCTGCCAGGCGCTCGTCGGCAGGTCCGGGCGCGCCTCGACCTCGATGGTGAGCTCATCCATGCGGCCCGGGCGGGTGAGGACGAGCTGGAAGTGCGGGCTGAGCTGCTCGAAGTCGAAGATGACCTCTTCGACCTGTGCCGGGTAGAGGTTGACGCCGCGGATGATGATGAGGTCATCGGAGCGTCCGGTGATCCGCGACATCCGCCGGAACGCCGGCCGCGCGGTGCCCGGCAGCAGGCTGGCCAGATCGTGGGTGCGGTAGCGGATGATCGGGGTGGCCTGCTTGGTCAGCGAGGTGAAGACGAGCTCGCCTTCGGTGCCGTCGGGCAGCACCTCGCCGGTGAACGGATCGACGATCTCCGGGTAGAAGTGGTCCTCCCAGATCGTCGGGCCGTCCTTCGTCTCCGCGCACTCCATCGCCACACCTGGGCCCATCACCTCGGACAGGCCGTAGATGTCGACGGCGTCGAGGCCGAAGGTCCGCTCGATCTCCCGGCGCATCCCATCGGTCCACGGTTCGGCACCGCACACCGCGGTCCTGAGCGAGGTCTCGGCCGGGTCGATGCCCTGCCGGGCGAACTCGTCGGCGATCGTGAGCAGGTAGGTCGGCGTCGAGGTGATGATCTCGGGCTGGAAGTCCTGGATGAGCTGCACCTGGCGCGGGGTCTGCCCGCCGGAGATCGGCACGACGGTGTAACCGGAGCGCTCCGCACCGGTGTGCACCCCGAGCCCGCCGGTGAACAGGCCGTAGCCATAGGCGTTGTGCAGCATCTGGCCCGGCCGGGCGCCGGCGGCCCGCAACGACCGGCCCATGAGCGCCGACCAGCAGTTGATGTCGTCGTTCGTGTAGCCCACGACCGTCGGCTTGCCGGTGGTGCCCGAGGATGCGTGGATGCGGGCGACCTGGTCGCGGGGCACAGCGAACATTCCGAAGGGGTAGTTGTCGCGCAGGTCGGACTTGCGGGTGAAGGGTAGCTTCTGCAGGTCCTCCAGGCTCTGAATGTCATCGGGGTGCACATCGGCCGCGGCGAACGAGCGCCGATAGTGCTCCACGTTCTCATAGGCGTGGCGAACACTGGCCTTGAGCCGTTCGAGCTGCAGGGCGCGCAGCTCATCAAGGCCCATGCGCTCCTCGGCATCGAGGGTCTGCGGGTCCGGTGCCTGCCCGAGGTGCCGCTGGGCACCCGTTCCCGAGGCGGTGGTCGTGGAGGGGGCGGTGGGGTCGGCCATGAGGTGAGGACTCCTTCGTCTCAGCGGCAGGGGAGCGGGTCGGTTGGGAGAGGTCAGCGGCCGGTCGGCGGTGCCGGCAGGGTGCGGGAGCGGCCGCGGTAGACGGCGATGAGCTCCTCGCCGCGGAACACCTCGACGTCGTAGATGCCCGAGCGTCCCGTGGCAGCCACCCGCCTGCCGTGGGCGGTGAGCGTGTCACCGGTGCGGCTCGGGCGCAGGAAGGTGATGTCCCCGCCCGAGGCGACGGTCACCGAGCCGATGGAGTTGCAGGCCATTGCGAAGGTCGTGTCGGCGAAGAGGAAGACGTAGCCGCCGTGGGTGATGCCGTGGCCGTTGACCATCGTCTCGGTCACGGTCATTGAGCAGGTCGCGTGACCGTCGCCGTGGTCATCGAGGCTGATCCCGAGGTGGCGGGAGGCCAGATCGTTGGCGTACATCGCCTCGGGGCCGGTGTGCTCCTGTCCGCCGATGAGTTGAGGGGCGGGCTGAGTGTCGGTCATGGGGCTCCTCCTTGAGCACGCGGCGATTAAACGACCATTTGGTCATTAAATGTCCACCCTCGAGGACTGTGCTGTCAACCACACGGGCGAAATGTCTCAAGATCCGGTGGGATGCAGCGAGCGAATCTGAGTGTGATGCTAGCTGTAACTGCGGGGCGGTGTAGGTGCGGATCGGAAGGCTGTGGTGGTGACAGGCGAACGTGCGAACTTTTCGCGATGTGATCGGCTGGAGTCGCGGCCCGGTTCTGACACTGTCCAAGAGTTTCAGCGGCAGGTGGTCTCGTGCGCATCAGTTGCGGTAAAATCCCAAGTAACATGACCGGTTCCGCTGCCCACTTCGGTGGGAGTCCAGGGCCGGTCTTCGTTTGCTGAAAAGGTGATCCCGCTAGTGACTCTGGCGAAGCAGTTCAAAACGTACGCAGAGCAGGTCGAGCTGCTGCGTTCGCGTGGGATGCGTGTCGAGGACCCAGTTCGTGCCGAGCACCTTCTGACTCGGCTCAACTACTATCGTTTGTCGGGATATTGGTATCCGATGCGCCGCTTTGCCCCAGCCACAGGCGAGGCGCTAGACGAGTTCGTCGATGGCGCATCGTTCGACTTGGTTATTGCGCTCTATGGGTTTGACGAGCGGTTGCGGCATGCTGTGTTCAACGAGCTGGACCGAGTCGAGCTGGCCGTTCGAGCCATGCTCGGATACGAACTGGGGCGTATCGATCCGCTGGTCCACCTGTCCGTAAACCTCTTAGCCCCGCGTGCACGTCAGCGACGCAACGACGGCCGCAGTATGCATGAAGTCTGGCTAGGAAAATACACAGCTGCTTTGAAGGCTTCCAGAGAAGACTTCGTCGCTCATCACAAAGCAAAATACAGCGGGGATATGCCCATCTGGGCTGCAGTGGAAATTATGGACTGGGGTATGCTTTCCCACCTGTACGGCATGTCGCCGAATATCGTCCGCAACCGCATCGCTGACCAATGTCAGCTGAAAGCCCCGCAGCTTGAGTCTTGGTTGAAATCGCTGAATATCGTACGTAACTACGCGGCACATCATGCTCGGATGTTTAACCGCGTCTACGACATCAAACCCAAGCTGAGCGACGACCGGCGGCTGATTCCGGTGGCTGGGGGAATGAACCGGGCTTTCGGCCAACTCACGCTGATCCAGTACTTGCACCGGGAACTCGGCCTCTCGTCGGCGGAGCATTTGCCGGCGCTGTTACGTACTTACCCCGACAACGAGATCGTCCCGCTGGCGCGAACGGGAGCCCCTGAGGGCTGGGCGAACCTCGCGCTCTGGGCGCGATAGTCATCGCGGTGGCAGGCGCACTCATGACCAGTGGCGTGCAGCGACGGTTGTCACAAATACCCTGTCGCCCGCCTCGCGGTCTGCCTGGTAGCGGCGGATGCGGCTAGTAGAAGACCCCGTGGGTGATCAAGGGTCCTGTCACCCTCTTGGAGCGCTTAAGCGTCCTCGACGTCGGTACGAACCAATGGTGGTTTGGGGGCGGCGGCCGCGGCAACGGCTACCCCGAATGTAGCAGTCGGGGCGAATCTCTCGGGATTCCCGACGGGTCAGCCGCGTCTGCTCGGCAAGGATCGGGTCCGCCGGAGAGCTGTTGACGAACGTGCCCGAAACCCAGTCTTGCGAGGCCCACGTCACACCGGTTACTATTATCTGAACAAATGGTCAGTAATTCTGATCTGCAGAGGAGCAACGATGCACACCGCAGACCGCCCGGCACCCACTGCCGTACCCACCCAGGACGGCCAGCCCGACACCACCGAGGCGCAGGCCGAATTCGACGCCCGGATCGCCGCCGAAGGCCGGATCGAGCCGCGCGACTGGATGCCCGATGCCTACCGCAAGACCCTCATCCGGCAGATCGGCCAGCACGCCCACTCCGAGATCATCGGCATGCAGCCCGAGGGCAACTGGATCACCCGCGCCCCGAGTCTGAAGCGCAAATCGATCCTCATGGCCAAAGTCCAGGACGAAGCCGGCCACGGCCTGTACCTCTACTCGGCCGCCGAGACGCTTGGCATCGACCGCGACACCATGACCGAGCAGCTCATCGAGGGCACCGCCCGGTACTCCTCGATCTTCAACTACCCCACCCCCACCTGGGCGGACATGGGTGCGATCGGCTGGCTCGTCGACGGTGCCGCGATCTGCAACCAGGTGCCGCTGTGCCGCGCCTCCTACGGCCCGTACGCCCGGTCGATGGTGCGCATCTGCAAGGAAGAGTCCTTCCACCAGCGCCAGGGCTTCGAGATCCTCTACGAACTCTCCCACGGCACCGAGGCGCAGAAGGCCATGGCCCAGGACGCCGTCAACCGCTGGTGGTGGCCCTCGCTCATGATGTTCGGCCCACCGGATGCCGACTCTCCGAACTCGGCACAGTCGATGGCGTGGAATATCAAGCGCTTCTCCAACGACGAGCTGCGCCAGCGGTTCGTCGACATGACCGTCCCGCAGTCCGAGGTCCTCGGCCTGACCCTGCCGGATCCGGACCTGAAGTGGAACGACGAGCGCGGCCACTACGACTTCGGCGAGATCGACTGGACGGAGTTCAAGGAGGTCCTCAAGGGCCGCGGACCATCCAACCACCTGCGCATCGCCAACCGCAGAGCCGCCCATGAAGGCGGCGCATGGGTGCGCGAAGCCGCCACCGCGTACGCCGCCAAGCAGTCCCGTCGCGCCGCCGACGCCTACCAGGAGGCCAGCTGATATGACCCACCCGACCACCGCCTCGGGCACGGAGAACACCACCAACGGCTCCTCGGCAGGCAGCACGCCGACCGGCGGTTGGCCGCTGTGGGAGGTCTTCATCCGCCCCAATCGCGGCCTCTCCCACGTCCACGCCGGCTCCCTGCACGCCGCTGACGCACGCATGGCCCTGGCCAACGCCCGCGACCTCTACACCCGCCGCAGCGAAGGCGTGTCGCTGTGGGTCGTGCCGAGCGAGCAGATCACCGCCTCGGAACCGGACTCGAAGGACTCCTACTTCGAACCGGCCGCCGACAAGGTCTACCGCCACCCGACCTTCTACACCCGCGCCGAGGGGGTGCCGCACCTGTGAGCACCGAGACCAACCCCACTCCTGAGGCCGAAGCGCACGCCCCGGAGGACTACGAGACAGTCGAACCGGCACCGCCTGTCCAGCCGGCAGCCCAGGGCATGCCGACTGTCGGCGACGAACTCGAAGTCGACCCGCTGCTGCCTGGCGCCGGCGTCCCGCTGACGGCGACGATCACCTCCGTGCCGAGTGAGGACGTCGCCCGCTACGCCCTCATGCTCGGCGACGACGCGCTCATCACCGCCCAGCGCCTCGGGGAGCTCGTCGCCAAGGGACCTGAACTCGAAGAGGACATCGCGCTGACGAACATCGCGCTCGACCAGCTCGGGGCTGCGCGGATGTTCCTGCAGTACGCCGGTCGCGGCCTGGACAAGACCGAGGACGAACTCGCCTACTTCCGCGACGAGTCCGAATTCCGCTCCTGCGCCCTCGTCGAACAGCCCAACGGTGACTTCGGGCAGACGATCGCCAAGGTGCTGCTCACCAGCCTGTACCAGCAGCTGCTCTACCGCGGCCTGCTCGACTCGACCGACGAGTTCCTCGCCGCAGTGGCGGCGAAGTCGATCAAGGAAGTCGACTACCACGTCGAACACGCCAGCATGTGGACCGTGCGGCTCGGTGACGGCACCGAGGAATCCCACCGCCGCATGCAGGCCGGCCTGGAGATGATGTGGCCGTATGTCGACGAGCTGTTCGACGACAGCCCGTTCGCCGACCTCATCGACTCCGGAGTGGCCGTGAGTGCGGCTGGCCTGCGAGAGGAGTTCGACGCCCAGCTGGCCGAGATCCTTGAGACCGCGACGCTGAGCGTCCCGGAGATCCCGCCAGCGCGCGGGCAGGGACGCTTCGGCCTGCACTCACCGCACCTGGGCTACATCCTCGCCGAGATGCAGGTGCTCGCCCGCCAGCATCCCGGCGCCACCTGGTGAGGAGGACCGATCGTGATGGCCACAGACACCGCCGCCCCGATGACCGAACCGGCCCAGACCGCCGAGGCGATCGTGCGCGCTGTGCGCGTCGTGTGCGATCCGGAGATCCCGGTGCTGACGATCGAGGATCTTGGGATCCTGCGCTCCGTTGAGGTCGAATCCGCCGGCGAGGCGAACGAGACCGGCGAGAGCCAGGAGACCGGCGAAGGCCAGGGGACTGGCGAGGACGCCAGTCTGCGCGCCCACGTCGTCATCACCCCGACCTACTCCGGCTGCCCGGCGATGGAGACGATCCGAGCCGACGTGCAGCGCGCCGCGCGCGCCGCCGGTGCCACCGAGGTCGATGTCGAACTCGTCTTCTCACCGGCCTGGACGACCGACTGGATGAACGAGGAGGGCAAGGCCAAACTCGACGCCTACGGCATCGCTCCGCCGACCGGCAAGGCCGCTGCCGGCCCGATCGGGCTGAGCATGGCTGTCAAGTGCCCGCTGTGCCACTCGCTCAACACCCATGAACTCTCCCGTTTCGGCTCGACAGCCTGCAAAGCGCTCTACCGCTGCAGTGACTGCCTCGAGCCCTTCGACTACTTCAAGGTGCACTGATGACCGCAGCCTCTGACACCCAGACCACCAGCCCAGCCGAGAACACCACCGCACCGGCCCCTGAGACCCCGGCCCCGCCTCGGCAGCGGCTGCGCTTCCACGACCTCAAGGTCAACGGCATCCGCGAACTCACCTCCACCGCCGTCGAAGTCAGCTTCGCTGTGCCCGAAGAGCTCTCCGATGAGTTCTCCTACATCCCCGGCCAGCACATCGCGCTGCGGACCACCATCGGCGGCACCGAGATCCGCCGCAGCTACTCACTCTGCGCACCCCCGGACGGCAAGACCCTGCGCATCGGCGTCAAGGAAGTCGCCGACGGGCTGTTCTCCACCCACGTGCGCAACGACCTGTCCATCGGCGACACGATCGCGGTGATGAACCCGCAGGGCAGCTTCACCTCCCGGCTGACGAAGGCCGACACCGGCCGCATCGTCGCGATCGCCGCGGGTTCAGGCATCACCCCGGTCATGTCGCTGGCCGCCTCGGTGCTGCGCACCCACCCGGGAGTGCACTTCACGCTCATCTACGGCAACCGCACGAGCACCGATGTGATGTTCTTAGAAGACCTCGCCGACCTCAAAGATGCCCACATGGGCCGCTTCGACGTCCACCACTTCCTCTCCGGCGAAGGGCGCAGCGCCGAGCTGTACTCCGGGCGCATCGACGAGGACAAGCTCAAGCGGCTGCTCGAACTCGTCATCCCGCCTGAGACCGTCGACGAATGGTTTCTCTGCGGCCCCCTGCCCCTGGTCGAGATGGCCCGCACCACGCTTGACGCCCACGACGTCGACCGCTCGAGGATCCACTTCGAGCTCTTCACCACCGGCAAGGAGGGCGAGGGGCGCGCAGGCCCGCGCCGGCCGCGCAGGCCGACCACCGCCTCGGGACCGGTGCGCACCGTGACCTTCACCCTCGACGGCCGCACCGGCAAGGCCACCACCCCGCAGGACAACCCCGACACGATCCTTTCGGCCGCACTCACCACCCGGCCCGACGTGCCGTACGCGTGCGCCGGCGGGGTGTGCGGCACCTGCAAGGCCAAGCTCATCACCGGCACCGTCGACATGGCGGATAACTACGCGCTCGAACCCGATGAGCTCGACACCGGCTACGTGCTCACCTGCCAGTCGGTGCCCACCAGCGACAGCGTCGAAGTCGACTACGACCAGTGAGAGCACCGGCGGCTGGAACGGGCGCCGCAGGCAGATCCCCGCAGGGCTGAAAGGAACCCGATGACGACCATCACCTCAACCCACTCCAACCCCGAGGACACGACGAGCGCGCCGGCCGAAGCCATCGGGCCGGTCGCTGAGATCGTGCTCGACGGCGCCGCCTCGCGCAACGCGCTTGATGCCGATGCCCTCGGTGCGCTGCTCGACCACGTCGAGGCGCTGCTGCCGCTCATCGACGAAGGGGCCGTGCGTGCGCTCATCCTGCGCGGAGAGGGCACGGTGTTCTGCTCCGGCCGTGACATCGCAGGCGTCGACGTCGAGACCGATGACGCCTACGAGTTCCTCAACAGCGACTTCTGGCCGGTCTTCGACACCATCCGCTCGCTCGAGATCCCCGTCATCGCCGTCGTGCAGGGCGCAGCCCTGGGTCTGGGCTACGGGCTGGCTGCAGCTGCCGATGTCATCTACGCGGCTGAGGATGCGAAGTTCGGCTCGCCGTTCGCCGCGATCGGCGCGATCCTCGACTCCGGCGCCCACGCCGTGTTCCTCGACCGGCTCGGCTACCACCGCACCATGGACTTGATCCTCACCGGCGACTTCATGACCGGCACCGAGGCGGCGGCCACCGGGGTCGTCTCACGTGCGGTCCCCGCCGGTGAGCTGCTCGACTTCGCCCGCGCCAAGGCCGCGAAGATGGCCACAGGTCCTGCCGAGACGTTCCGGATGGAGAAGCACTTCACCCAGAACCTCGCCGATGAGCGCACCCGCCTGGGCCAGGTGTGGGACACCGAGGCGTTCTTGCAGGAGCGCGCCCGCACCAGCGATGACTATCGCGAGGGATTCGCCGCCTTCCAGGAGCGCCGCAAGCCGACGTTCGGCTGAGCGGCTCAGCTCAGGGACTGCCGCAGCTCAGGGCTCGCCTCAGCCGAGCGACTGCCTCAGCTGATCGGTTCGGGGGCGGTGCCCTCACCCCACGGACGGTCGCTGAGCGATTCGCGGCCGTGGGCGGTGTGCCAGCCGGAGGTATCGGGGCCGAGCGGGACGATGCCGGTCGGGTTCACCGACGTCTGGACGATGTAGTAGTGGTCCTTGATCTGCTGGAAGTCGACCGTGTCGCCGAAGCCGGGCATCTGGAACAGGTCGCGGGCGTAGGCCCACAGGTTCGGGAAGTCGCGCAGCTGCTGGCGGTTGCACTTGAAGTGCGAGTAGTACACGACGTCGAAACGGGCGAGCGTGGTGAACAGGCGGACATCGGCCTCGGTGATGGCTGCGCCCATGAGGAACCGCTGGTCCTGCAGGCGGGCTTCAAGCGTGTCGAGTGCGGAGAACAACCTCTCGAAGGCCTCGTCATAGGCCTCCTGGGATCCTGCGAACCCGCACCGGTAGACGCCGTTGTTGACCTCGGTGAACACCCACTGCATGAGCTCGTCCATCTCCTGCCGCTGCGCCTCCGGGTACAGGTCGGGGGCGCCCTCGCGGTGGTGGGCGGTCCACTCGGTCGAGAAGTCGAGGGTCATCTGGTTGAAGTCATTGGTCACGACCTGGCCGCTTTCGATTTCGACGATCGCCGGCACCGTGATGCCGCGCGGGTAGTCGGGGCAGCGGGCGAAGTAGGCCTGCTGAAGGCGCTCGATGCCGAGCACCGGGTCCACTCCGCCAGGGTCAAGGTCGAAGGTCCACGATCGCTCGTCATGGGTGGGTCCTGCCAAGGCGAGCGAGAGCGCGTCCTCGAGGCCGAGCAGTCGCCGGACGATAAGCGTGCGGTTGGCCCACGGGCAGGCCCGGGCGGCCGCGAGCCGGTAGCGGCCGGCTTCAACGGGCCACAGCTGCTGATCGGGGTGGGACTTCTCAGCTGTCTGCGGGTCGGCGACGATGCGGTCGTCGATGTAGTTCATATCCCGGGTGAACGCCTTGCCCTCGGAGACATAGACGCCGGCAGTCGAGTGCTCGGGATTCTCATCAGACTGGGTGCCGCGGTGATCGCGGGGGGTGGGGTTCTCGGACATATGCTCACTCTACCACTATATAATTGAAACTTAAATCATACGGTGACTGACGTCACAGCCTTTTTCTTGTGGACCTATAGGTAAGCCTTACCTAAGGTGCTAGAGTGGGTTGTGGAGTGAGGTTGCCGCACCAGGGAAGCCCGTACATTTCACTACTCCGGTATGTGTTTCCCTGGTGCATCTCTGTCTGCGGCGGCATCTCGCTGTTCCCGTCGGCTGGCCTGTTCGCGGCGGGCAGCCTGCTTCCGGCGGGTGGACTGTCATGGCCGGGCGGCCTGTCGCAGCTCACGGGTCTTGTCGGCACGGTCGGTAAGGCTTGATGTGGTGCCGCCCACTGCCTGTCCGACATGCTGGACTATTCACCGTGGGCATGTCTTCCCAGACTTTGTATGCAGCGGCCAGCATATGCCTATGACTGCATCACCTCCGCTTCTCGACGGCATTCGGATCGCCGACTTCTCCCGCGTGCTGGCAGGCCCGTACTGCACCCGCATGCTCGCCGACCACGGTGCTGAGGTGTTCAAGATCGAAATGCCCGGCCGTGGTGATGACTCCCGGCATCTCGGACCGTTCATCGACGCGCAGAGCACCTATTTCTCCGGCCTCAATCACGGCAAGCACAGCATCGAAGCCGACCTCAAAGACCCCGAAAGCCTTGAGCGGCTGCGCGCCTTCATCACAACCTGTGACGTCGTCGTTGAGAACTTCCGGCCCGGCGTCGCCGCCAAGCTCGGCCTGTCCTACGACGACGTCGCAGCGATCAAACCCGATATCGTCTACGCTTCGATCTCCGGGTTCGGCCAGACGGGTAGCCAGACGAAGCGTCCGGCCTACGACACCGTGATCCAAGCGCTCTCCGGACTCATGGCCACCACCGGCTTCGCCGACGGGCCGCCGACCCGCGTCGGCGAATCGATCGCCGATGTCTCCGCCGGCGTCTTCGCCGCCTTCGGCATCTCCGCAGCCCTTGTGCGCCGTGAGCGCACCGGCGCGCCAGCCCACATCGACATCCCGATGTTCGACGTCATGCTCGCCATGCAGCCGACGAACTCCGCCATGTACGCCGCCACGAACACCGCCCCCACGCGGGTGGGCAACCGGCACCCGGTGTCGGCGCCCTTCGACACCTATGAAGCCAGCGACGGCCTGTTCGTCATCGCGGTGGCCAATGACCGGCTCTTCGCCGTGCTCGCCGAGGCACTCGGCAAGCCCGAACTCGCCGCCGACCCCCGCTTCGCCACCGACGCCGACCGCAGCGCCAATGATGAGGCTCTGCGCAACGAGATCGAAGGGGTCTCCGCCTCGCGCACTGTCGCAGACATGTGCGCACTGCTCGATGCTGCCGGCGTGCCGGCCTCCCCGGTGTGGAACCTGGCAGACGCTCTCACCAGCGACCTGGGAGCCGAACGCGATCTGCACGCCCGCGACCCCCGCCTCGGGCACGGCTTCATCGCCCACCCGCTGCTCGTCGACGGAACGAGAGCCGCAAGCGACCTGCCGGTCCCGCAGCTCGGCGAGCACAACGACGCCCTGACCGCTGCGCACCCGACTGACGAGGAGTGAGGATGAACCTCGAACCCACCGCTGACGAACAGGAGCTCATCGACGCCGTACGCGCAGTCTCGCGCGACGTGCTCGCCCCGCAGGCCGCCGAGGCGGATGCGAACGAACGCGTCTCCGACGACGTCATCGCCACCCTCGGCGAGGTCGGGGTGCTCGGACTCAACCTGCCCGCCGAATACGGCGGACCCGGGGTGGGGTCGGTGGCGATGAGCCACATGGTCGCCGCCGTGGCCGAAGGCTGCGGATCGACCGCCTCGATCATCACCGCCCACTATCTGGCCACCGACGCCGTGCTGCTCGGCGGCACCGACGCCCAGCGCCAGGACATTCTGCCCGCGGCAGCCGAGGGTGAGCTCATCGGCGCCTTCGGACTGACCGAACCGGGCGCCGGATCGAACCCGGCGGAGATGTCGACCCGTGCCGAACGCACCGAGACCGGCTGGCGGCTCAAGGGCACCAAGCACTTCATCACCAACGCCGGCTTCGCCGACTTCATCGTCGTCTTCGCCATCACCGACCCCGAAGCCGCCCACCGCGGCATCTCCGCCTTCCTCGTCCGCCCCGGCGAGCTCGGCGAGGCCATCAGCTTCAACCCGCCGGAGAAGACGATGGGCCTGCGCGGCAGCCCGATCTACGAGTTCGTCATCGACGCCGAACTGCCCGCCGACGCCCTCCTCGGTGAGGAGGGACAGGGATTCGCCACCGCGATGCGGGTGCTCGACCGAGGCCGCATCGAAGTCGCCGCCATGAGCTTGGGCATCAGCCGAGCGGCGCTGGATGCTGCGATCGCCTGGGCCAAGGAGCGCAAGATCGGCGGCAAGCCGATCAACCGGCTGCAGGGCATCGCCTTCAAACTCGCCGACATGCATGCCAAGCACCGTGCCGCCTGGCTGCTGACGATGGAGGCCGCAGCGGTGCGCGATTCCGGTGCCGACTTCACCCTCGAATCGGCCACCGCCAAGCTCGTCGCCAGTGAGGCAGCCGGCTTCATCACCGATGAGGCGCTGCAGATCCACGGCGGCTACGGCTACACCCGCGACTTCCCACTCGAGCGCTATGCGCGCGACGTGCGCATCTACCGGATCTACGAGGGCTCCTCGGAGATCCAGCGCACCATCATCTCCAGGGCCCTGGCAGTGTAGCCAGCCCGGGAAAAGAAAGGAACACCCGATGAATCCGCTCTGGTTCGTCCTCGCACTGCTCGCCTACTTCGGCGTGCTCATCGCCTTGTCGTTCTACCGCCGGCGCGCCGACTCCGGCACGGACTACTTCCTCGGCGGGCGGACCATGCCCGCCTGGATGCTCGCTATGGCCTTCGCCGCCTCCTGGTACGGCGGCAACTCCGCCCTCATCTCGATCGATGCCGCCAACGAGCAGGGCATGGGCTCCTGGTGGGTGCTCGGCGGACCGACGGTCATCGCAGTCGTCGCCCTCATCTTCATCGGCCCGATCATCCGCCGCATCGGCGTGCTGAGCCAAGACGGCGTCATGAACATGCGCTACGGGCGCCTGACCGGCACGCTGCTCTCACTCGTCATGGGCATCTACATGGTCGTCTGGGGCGCCTCCCAGATGGTGGCGCTGGGCAAGTTCTTCGCCGCGTTCTTCGGGATCAACTTCGTCCTCGCCGTGCTCATCGGCATCGTCGTCGCAATCTTCTACGCCACCATCGGCGGCTTCCGCGCCGTCGTGCTGACCGAGACGATCCAGTTCGGTCTGCTGCTGCTCGGCCTGCTCATCACACTCGTCGGTGCACTCATCCTCTCCGGCGGCTTCGAACCGGTCATGGAGCGGGCGACGACCGAACGGCCCGATGACTACTTCAACCTGTTCGCCGGCTTCACCCCGAACATCGCCTTCGTCGTCAGCTTCGCGCTCGCCTTCCTCATCGAGGGCGCAGCCTGGCAGCGCATGCAGGCCGGCCGCACCCCGCGTGACGCCCGCAAGACCGCCAGCTACGCGCTGTCGTACTTCATTCCGCTGTACTTCCTCGTCGTCGCCGCCGGCATCGCCTCGATCGGCGTGTTCCCCACCGTCCCGGAGAACGGCGTCGTCGCCACCCTGGCCGGTGAGCGGTTCTGGCCGATCTTCGGTGTGCTCGTCTTCATCGGCATCGCCGCAGCGATCATGTCGACGATCTGCACGACGCTCAACCTGTCCTCGCTGTACATGACCGAGCTGTACACGAAGATCAAACGCAATCGGGTCTCTGACAAGCAGAAGGTGCGCGTGGGCATGATCGGCACGCTCATCGCCTCGGTCCTCGGGTTCCTCATCGCCATCCGGCTGCCCGAAGCGCTCATCCTGCTCGGCCTGGCCAGCGAGATCCTGGCCGCCGGCATGTTCTTCCCGATGATCCTCGGTCTGTTCTGGCGTCGTGCGAACCAGAAGGGCGCAGTCGCCGGCATCATCGCAGGCTCCGGCTTCACGATCTACGGCTTCCTCGTCGAACTGGGCCTGCCGCTGCCGTACTTCTGGCCCAACGACGGCCCGACCCGCATCTTCATCGGACTCGGCCTCAGCCTCATCTTCTACGTCGCGGTCTCGCTCATGACGAAGCCGGACCCCGAGCGCTCCGACCGGTTCATGCACCAGTCGCGCAAGGGCACCGACGAGTCGGCTGAGCAGATCGTGCGCGACCACGATGCCGCTGATGATGCCGCCTACGAAGCCCGCAACGGACGCAACGGCACCGGCACCGGGGTCACCGGCACCTCGGGACCGGGGGCCAGTGCGGCCGGAACCACCGCCTCGGGCACGGATCCCGGCCGGGACTGATACCTGCAGACGACAGCGCCGCCGCAGGAGCGATCCTGCGGCGGCGCTGTGGTGTCCGGTCCCGAGGCGGTCGTCACCGCAGCTGGGGCGGCTGGCCCGGGTCGTCCTCGTCGGGATTGTCGACGGTCTCGGACTCCACGACGGGGCCGCCGTGGCCGGCCGGTCCGAATCCGGTGCGGCCGAAGCCGGCCGGGGCACTCGGCAGGGTGGCACGGCCGATGCGGAGGCCGAGCACGATCGCGATGACGCCGGCGAGCATGAGGAACGCGGCGATGAGCCACAGCAGCGAGACCGCGCCGGCCGCGGGATTGATGACGAGCAGCAAGCCGATCGCCACACCGGCGATGCCGCTGATGAGCATGATCCACCAGCTGCGCGCGCCCATGCGGCGGAAGGCAAACGCGCCGAAGACCTGCATGAGGCCGAGCACCAGCGCCCAGAAGGCGATGAACAGCACGATCGCGAACACGGCGGTCTCCGGCAGCAGCAGCACGATGATGCCGAGGACGAGGGAGAGGATGCCGGCAAAGGCCAGCGCCCCGCCGCCGCGGCCGCCGGTGGTGCGTCCGCGCAGCCAGGCACCGAGTCCCAGGATGCCGTTGACGATGAGCCAAGCGGCCATCAGCCAGGCGAAGACCTGCAGGCTCGCGCCCGGCCAGACGACCATGATGACCCCGATGAGCAGGGCGAGCACACCCTGGATGACGAGGCCGTTGCGGGCACGGCGCTGCAGGGCGGCGAGCGGATTGCTGTGGCTGTCAGCGGAGGGGCTGGTCACGGGGGCTCCTGTTCTCCGGCCGCTGGACGGGATGCGGCCGGCGGTTCTCCTGCACTGGGCAACGACGCAGGCGTGGCGGGTATTCCCGGGTGAATTGCCAGGCACGTGCCGTACGCTGAGCCGGACACGCTTCCGGTGCCGCCGGATCCTCGACAGAAACGGGTACTGCCTCATGGCTGAGAAGCACGTCCGCATCCACCGGCGCAGAATGATCATCGGTGCTGTGCTCGTCGTCGTCGGTCTCCTCCTGGTGCTCGGGTGGACGGTCGGCACGAGCTTCAATTCCCCCTTCGCCGGTTCACCTGTTCAGTACACGATGATCGCGCTCGGCGTGCTGGGGCTCATCGGCGGCGCGCTGCTCGGCTGGAAAGCTGTCGAGAAGCACTGAACCAGCAGATGGCTGGGACCAGGTGGCGGAGTTCCGACCATCCGGCCCCGGCCGGTCGTCAGAAATCCCAGTCCTCATCGAGTGTCTCGGCGGTCTCACCGATGATGTAGGACGACCCGGAGCCGGAGAAGAAGTCGTGGTTCTCACTGGCCTCCGGTGACAGCGCGGCGAGCACCTCGGGATTCACCGTTGTCTCCGCAGGCGAGAACTTCGGCTGGTAGCCGAGGTTCATGAGGGCCTTGTTCGCGTTGTAGCGCACGAACCGGGCCACATCGTCCATCAGCCCCAGCGGCTCGTAGAGCTCACCGGAGTACGTCAGCTCCAATGCGTAGAGCTCATCGAGCAGCGCGAAGGTGAACGCATCCATCTCCTCACGCCGCTGAGGCGAAGCAGCCTCGCGCCCGCGCTGGTACTTGTACCCGGAGTAGTAGCCGTGCACGGCCTTGTCCCGCAGGATCAGCCGGATCATGTCCGCGGTGTTCGTCAGCTTCGCCCGGCACGAGAACCACAGCGGCAGATAGAACCCGGCGTAGAGCAGCAGCGAGGACAGCAGCGTCGAGGCGACCTTGCGCTTGAGCGGATCCTCCCCGTAGTAGTGCACGAGCACCGCCTTGCACCTGGCCTGCAGCACATCGTTGCCGATCGCCCACCGGTAGGCGGCATCGATCTCCGGAGTCGAGGTCAGGGTTGAGAACACCGACGAATACGACCGCGCATGCACCGACTGCATGAACGCGATGTTCGTGTACACCGCCTCCTCATGCTCGGTGCGCGCATCAGCGATCTGCACGATCTCCCCGACGGTCGCCTGGAGCGTATCGAGCATCGTCAGGCCGGTGAACACGCGCATCGTCAGCGTCTGCTCGGTCTCGGTCAGCTGATGCCAGGCCGGCAGATCGTTCGACAGCGGCACCTTCTCCGGCAGCCAGAAATTCGCCGTCAGCCGCTGCCACACCTCCAGGTCCTTCTCATCGGTCACCCGATTCCAGTTGATCGGCCGCAGCCGGGCGGCCGGATCCTTCCGGTAGCCGGGCGGGGACACAGCCTCCGTGCCCGAGGCGGTGCGCGCCTGCGTGCTGGTGGCTGCGGTGGTCTGGGTGTTCGGTGTCATGCGGGGATGCTCCTTCTCAACAGGGTGGTTCAGCCGGCCAGGGTGCGCTGGCGTGTGCGGGCGGCGATATGGGCTTCACGGGTGAGCGCGATCTCCTCGGCCTGCCCGGTCGTCCAGAACCGGGCGAGCCCGGCGTTGACCTTGCGGGTGTCCTCGGGGGTGCCGAGCAGTTCGAAGCGGTACAGCTCCGGGACGGCGAGCTTTGCAGACAGCACCCGGCCGGCAAGGCAGTAGGCGGTGCCGAAGTTCGTGTTGCCAGCCGAGATGATCCCGCGTACGAGCTCCCGGTGCGCCCGGTCGTGTGAGAGGAAGGCGAGCACCTGCTTGGGCACTGCGGTGCGCACGGCCCCGCCGCCGTAGGTCGGCAGCATGAGCACATACGGCTCGTCGATGCTGATCATCGGTTCGATACGCGGGCGCAGCGGGATCCGCACACCGGCCTCATCGAGGCGCTCGGCGAAGCGGGCGGTGTTGTTCGACACCGAGGAGAAGTACACGAGGCGAGACACCGCAACCTCCTGCAGTTAGTGATAGCGAAGAATGAAGTTCGTATCCACGAACATAGCACAGAAGGGGCGGTCCGCTCGCCGTCTCTTCAGGTGGCCAGCGCCTCGGGCGCGGTGCGGCTGCGTGACCGGTAGGCTGAAGGCAGCCGATGCGAAGGAGCTGCCGTGACGTTCACCCCACCGCCGGATCCCACCACCCGCCCCACGCTGCAGGGCACCTTCGGCATGAGCGCCTCAACCCACTGGCTGGCCACCCAGACCGCGCAGGCGGTCCTCGAACGCGGCGGCAACGCCTTCGACGCAGCGGTCGCGGCCGGGTTCGTCCTCCACGTCGTCGAACCCCACCTCAACGGCCCCGGCGGGGATATGACCGGCCTGTTCGCCACCGCCGAGGCGCCGGTGCCGCAGGTGCTCATGGGTCAGGGCCCAGCCCCGGCCGGGGCGACGATCGAGCACTTCCGTGCCGAGGGCCTCGACATGGTCCCTGGTGCCGGAGCGCTGGCTGCGGCCGTACCGGGTGCGGTCGATGCGTGGCTGGTGCTGCTGCGCGATCACGGCAGCTGGGACATCGCCGATGTCCTCGCATACGCGATCGGCTACGCCGAGAACGGCCACCCGATCCACGCCGGCACCTGTGCTGCGGTCGCTGCGGCAGCTGAGACGTTCCGGGCGCACTGGCCCAGTTCAGCCGCGCAATGGCTGCCCGGCGGTCAGGTGCCCGAGCCCGGTGATCTTGTGAGGATGCCCGGGTATGCGGGCACGCTCAGGCGGCTGCTGGCGGCTGGCGATGAGGCCGGGCCGGCTGGGGATAGCGGGGCTGCCGGGGACGGTGGGGCTGATCGCGACGTGCGGGTCGCCCGGATCGAGGCGGTCAGGCGGGAGTGGCGCGAGGGCTTCGTCGCCGAAGAAGCCGCCGCGTTCATCCGCGAACCGCACATGCACTCAAGTGGCACCATGCACGCCGGGGTGCTCACCGTCGAGGACACGGCCGGGTTCTCAGCCGGGTACGAGGAGCCGGTGTCGATCGAGTTCCGCGGCCACACGATCGCCAAGACCGGCCCGTGGGGGCAGGGCCCGGTGCTGCTGCAGACCCTGCGGATCCTCGACGGCTTCGAAGACGCGGACCTCGACCCGTCGACCGAGCGCGGCGCGCACACGATCCTCGAAGCTCTCAAGCTCGCGCTCGCCGACCGCGATACCCACTACGGTCACGGAGAGGTCGATCTGGAGACTCTGCTGAGTGAGGAGTACGCGGCCAGCCGGCGCGAGCTCATCAGCGAGTGGGCCTCCCTCGACTTCCGGCCCGGGCTCCGCGACGCAAGCGAGCCTGGTTTCGTGCCGCCGCTGGTGACCGGTGATGAGTTCGAGCTGCCGGCCCAGGCGGTCGGTGCCGATGCGGGAGCCTCTGTCGGTTCGGCAGCCGGTGCCGGTGAGCCGACGATGCAGACGAACGCCACCCCGCGTGCGGTGCGCGGCGACACCTGTCATCTCGATGTCATCGATCGGTGGGGCAACATCATCTCCGCCACCCCGTCCGGTGGCTGGCTGCAGTCCTCCCCGCTCATCCCAGCCCTCGGCTTCTGCCTCGGCACCCGTCTGCAGATGATGTGGCTCGATGAGGACTCCCCCTCCCGGCTGGCCGCCGGCAAGCGCCCGCGTACGACGCTCACCCCGACGCTCATCAGCCGTGGCGGCACACCGGTGATCGCCATCGGCACGCCGGGCGGGGATCAGCAGGATCAGTGGCAGCTGCTGGCGATCCTGCGGATGCTCGTCGGCGGCTACACCCCGCAGCAGGCGATTGACGCACCGGCGTTCCACACGACCGCGCTGCCGGGCTCGTTCTGGCCGCGCACCTGGACTCCCGGCGGCGTTGTGGTTGAGGACCGGCTCGGCGATGAGGTCATCGCCGGGCTCATCGCCCGCGGCCACGACGTCTCCCGGGCAGGGGACTGGTCACTCGGTCGGCTCTCCTGCGTCACCTGCGACCCGGAGACCGGGATCATGCAGGCGGCCGCGAACTCACGCGGCATGCAGGGATACGCCGCCGGACGGTGACCCTCAGCGCGGCGGGGTCAACCGGGCGAGCGTCTCAGCAGCCGGCTCCTCGCGCGTCGACTGCCAGCCCGTCCCGGCCCACAGGTGCACCCAATCGGGCTGGCCTGCCTTCGCCGCCGCGGTGCGGATGGGCTTGGTCAGGTGATGGACCTGCGGATAGGCAGGCGGAGCAGAAGCGGCGTAGTCGTCGATGAACCGGTTGCGCAGACCCCGAGCCAGCCGCCCGGTGAACGCCCGGGTCAGTGCGGTCTGGGTGAAGTCTGGGTCGGCGAGTGCCTGCCGGTGCACCGCCGAGGTGCCGGCCTCATGCGTGCGCAGCAGCAGCGTGCCGACCTGCACGGCCAGGGCACCGGCCTCGAGCAGGGCGGCCACCGCCTCGGGACCGTCGACACCACCAGCGGCGATGACCGGCAGATCCACCCGCTCACGCACCTCGCGCACCAGATCAGCGGTCTCAACCTCGGCCACCGCCTGCAGCGGATCATGTGTGCCGGCATGCCCGCCAGCCCGGCTGCCCTGCACGACGAGACCATCGCAGCCGATCCCGGCCGCCGCCTCGGCCTCAGGCGCGTCCGTCACCGTGGCGAGCACGCAGGTGCCGACCGCATGCAGACGCGCAACCGCCTCGGGGGCGGGGAGCCCGAACGTCAGCGAGACCACCGGAACCGGGTCGGCCAGCAGCGCCTGGAGCTTCTCCTCGAAATGGTCATCGTCCATCACCGGGCGGACGCTGATCGGCGCGTCGAGCGCATCGGCCAGCGGGGCGAGCCGGTCGGCATAGGCGGCAAACGCAGTCTCATCAACGACAGCCTGCCCGGGCACGAAGAGATTGACGCCGAAGGACACATCACCGGCCAGCTGCCGGAACTCATCGATCTGGACGGTCAGGGCCTCGGCGGTGAGGTAGCCGCCGGCCAGGAACGGGAACCCGCCTGCGGCAGCGATCGTCGCCGCCAACCGGGGTGTGGTGGCACCGCCGGCCATCGGGGCGCCGACGAGCGGACGGTCGGTGGACAGCAGCGCGGTGACAGCTGGGCGGGCGGCATCGGGTGTGGTCATGCCGCCACGGTAACAGCGCGATCGGCGCCAGGGAACGGGGCTCGGATGCGGGTGGGTGGGAGTTTCTCAGCGCTCGGGAACCGGCGTCGCCTCCGCGGGCGCGGATCGCTGAGAATGTACAGCACCGAGAGGCAGATCACAGATGCCGCCGCGACCGCCGGCCGGCAGGAGGGGACAGGCGTGAGAGCACTCGCAGACACCAGCACCGAGCCGGCCCAGCCGCTCGCCGGCAGCCCGTCGATCACGAGCTTCGACGGACCGGACATCGACATGCTCATCCGGCAGGGCTTCAGACCTGCCCGCATCGAATCACTGACGACCGTCGCCCGCGGCATCCTGTCCATCACCTTCGCCCCGCCGCTGGGCGCTGACCCGGCGTTCACCCCCGGCGCGCACCTCGAAGTCGCGATCCCGCTGCCCGACGGCCCGGCGATCCGCCACTACTCGCTGTGCTCGAAACCCGATGGCAGCGACGGCTGGCGGGTCGCGATCCTCAACGAGCCGACCGGCCGCGGCGGCTCCCACTGGCTGCACGAGCACCTCGCCGACTGCACCAGCCTGCTCATCCGCGGCCCGCGCGACACCTTCGGCTACCAGCGCCGCTCGCCGATGCTGTTCGTCGCCGGCGGGATCGGCATCACCCCGATCTCCGCGATGATCCACGACGCCGAGGACGCCGGCCTCGACTGGCACCTCATCTACGTCGGCCGCCGCAACGAACTCATGGCCTTCGCCGACGACCTCATCGACTCCCACGGCTCCGAGTGCGTCGACGTGCGCATCACCGCCGAGACCGGTCGGCCCGATGTCGTTGCCTTGGCCCGCGACTGGTTCGCCACCGCCAGCACGCATCCGTCCGGCAGCACCGCGCCCGAGGCGGAGGGCACCGGCGGCAGTCCCGTCGCCTCCGCGTGCGGTCCGGTCGTCTACACGTGCGGGCCGGTTCCGCTCATGCGCGCGCTCGCCGCCGGGATGGAGGCCGAGGGCATCGAGGTGATCTTCGAGGACTTCGACGACGACGCCCCACCGGCAGTCGAGGCCACCGGCAGCGGTCAGGCCGAAGCGGCCGGCGCCTCGGGCGCGGATACCGCCTTCACCGTCGAGACGACCAGTGGCGCGGAAGTGCAGGTGGCCTGCGGTCAGTCGATCCTCGCAGCCCTGGGTGCTGCCGGGGTGCGGACGCTGAGCTCATGTCAGAAGGGCACGTGCGGGACGTGTGAGACGACGATCCTGCAGGGGCGGGCCGATCACCGCGATCATGTGCTCAGCGGTGAGGAGAAGGAGGCGCAGGAGACGATGATGATCTGCGTCTCACGTGCCCAGACCGACCGGCTCGTCCTCGACATCTGAGCCTAGACGAGCTCCTCGTCGACGCTGCCCGGCGCTGCCGCCAGTGCGCCGGTCAGCCCCATGAGCACGCTGATGCCGATCATGAAGACGATCGGGGCCGTCCAGCCGCCGGTCAGACCGAGCAGCGCACCGACGATCATCGGGCAGACGGCCGCGAGGATGTAACCGCCGGACTGGACGAATGCCGAGGTCGAGGCGGTGACGGTGACATCGGTCGTGCGCCGGGTGATGAGCGCGAGCACGGCAGGGAAGGCGAAGCCGCCGTAGGCCAGCAGCACTGCCCACATCACCGGTGCGGCAGCGGGGCTGATGAGCAGGCCGGTGTAGCCGGCGGTCGAGGCGGCGGCGAAGCTGATGATGAAAGCGCGTGGGTAGATGTCGCGGACGATGAGCTGCGGGGCGAGGAACCCGCCGGGGATGCCGGAGAAGGCGACGATGCCGATCATGATCCCGGCGGCGACGGCATCGAGGCCGCCGTCGCGGTAGATCTGGGGCAGCCACCCGAACTGCACATAGGCGTTGACGGACTGGAAGCCGAAGAACAGCGCCATCCAGCGGGCCTTCGGCGAGGCCACGATGCGCTTGCGCACGCGGGTGCCGCCCGCCTCGGGAGCGGGAGGACCAGCCAGGCGCGGCACCGAGCCGGCAGCCCGCAGCACGAGCCAGGCGAGCAGAGCAGTGACGGGGATGACCGCCCAGAAGCCCAGACCCACCCGCCATGTGCCAGCCTGCCCGGTCAGCGGGGCGGTCAGCAGCGAGGGCAGGGTGGCGCCGAGGCCGAGCGAGACGGTGAAGACGGTCGCGGCGAGCTGGCCGCGGGCCGGGAAGCGGGCCTTGACGTAGACGAGGAGGACGACGTTGCCCAGCGCCATGCCGATGAGCGCGAGCACCGTCAGCGTCGCGAAACCCGGCCAGGTGTCCGACAGGGCGCGGGCGATGACACCGGTGGCCGTGCACGCACACGAGATCGTCAGCGCCCCGAACAGGCCTGCCCGTTCCAGCAGCGGCAAGGCGATGAGTCCGCAGGCGGCGAAGACGAGGCCGGGGAAGGCAGTGAGCAGCCCGGACTGCCAGGCCGTCAGGCCGAAGGCGTCGGTGACCTCGGCCAGCACCGGGCCCAGCGAGGTGGCCGCTGGACGCAGACTCGCGGCGATGAGCACGAGGCAGACCAGCGCGAGCGCATCAAGGCCTCGGCTGGTGCGAAACGGCTCACTCTGGGCGGTCATTGCAAGCAGCGCGCTCCTTCTCTCAGCCGTGGGTTCTGGTGCACCGGCGCGCCCCGTGCGACTGGTGTGCGCAGCGCGGCAGGCGACAGTCCATCGTATCCGGTCACCAGGCTGGCAGCCGCGGAGTCCGCTGCCTGCTGCAGCCAGCCGAGGGATCCGCTGCCTGCTGTGGCCAGCCGAGCTGCTGCAGCCAGGAGACGGCCTGAGGGCGAGTGCCGGGCTCAGCGCAGGACTCAGCGCGCCACCTGAGCATCCGCGGCGCGCACGACAGCCCCATCCTTGACGAGAGCAGTTGCGGTGCGGACCTGCGGGTAGAGCACGACGTCCTGGGTCAGGTGGGCGATCGGGCGGCCCTGCGTGTCGGTCGTCGAGCGCAGCATGTCGATGACGCGCCGGCCGGCAGACGAGATCTCCTCGCGGGTCACGGACCGGCCGTCGGGACGCCCGGCGGCTACGCGCAGTTCGAGGGCCTGGACGGCCATGAGGAGTTCGATGCCGACGACGGCTTCGATGTTGGCCACGATCTGGCGCAGGTGACGGCCGGCGTTGTTGGCCATCGAGACGTGGTCCTCTTGGTTCGCAGACGTCGGGATCGAATCGACGGCATCCGGGTGTGCAAGGGTCTTGCAGTCGGAGACGAGGGCCGCGGCCAGATACTGCGGCAGCATGAACCCGCAGTCCATGCCGACCTGCGCGGAGTCGACGAGCATGTCGGGCAGGCCACGGTTCAGCGTCCCGTCGTCGAGGCGGAAGATCCGCCGTTCGGTGATGTTGCCGATCTCGGTGACCGCGATCGAGAGGAAATCGGCGGCGAAGGCGACGTATTCGGCGTGGAAGTTCCCGCCGGAGACGGCCTTGAGTGGGCGCGGCAGCTGCGGGAAGACGAGCGGGTTGTCGGTTGCGGCGTTGAGTTCGCGTTCGATGATCCCGATGGTGAAGTCGAGCGTGTCAGCGACCGGGCCGAACACCTGCGGCACACAGCGCAGCGAGTACGCATCCTGCGGCGGCTGCCGGTCCGGGTCGGCGGCCCGGCTGCCGGTGATGAGCTGGGAGTCGGCCATGAGCTCCCGCATCCGGGCGGCGACGGCGATCTGGCCGGGCTGCCTGCGTACAGTGTGCAGTTCGTCGATGAACGCATCACCGAAGCCCAGCAGCGCCTCGATCGTCATCGACGCCGTCACCAGCGCTGTCTCCAACAGCGTCGTCGCATCCCAGGCGGCGAGCGCGGTCTGGGCGAGGGAGAACGAGGTGCCGTTGAGAAGTGCGAGCCCGTCCTTGGCGCCGACCGGCACCCGGTCGATGCCCGCGGCGGCCATCGCCTCGGTGCCGGGCACGATCTTCCCGTCAAGCACCGCCTCACCGGAATCCTCAGGCTTATCCTCACCGGTCGGCGGGCCGGTGAGAACGAGGGCGATGTGGGCCAGCGGGATGAGATCTCCGGAAGCGCCGAGCGAACCGTATTCGGGCACCGCCGGCCACACATCGTGATTCAGCATCGCGACGAGCCCCTCGACCAGCGGCCAGGAGATCGCCGAATGACCGGCGATGAGCGACTGGATGCGGATGAGCATGGTGGCCCGGACGACCTCTTCATCGACGAGCCGGCCGATGCCGGCGGCATCAGCGAGGATGAGCCGGCGGGAGAGCTCCGCGGCATCGCTGGCACTGGGGAACGCCTGCCGGCCGGCCAGTGAGCCGAAACCGGTGTTGACCGAGTAGATCGCCTCGACGTCCTCGCCTGCCTTCATTCGGTCGATGACATCATCGAGCCAGGCGCGTGACTCCCGGCAGGCCTCCTGGGCGGCCGGGGCGAGGGTGATACGGCGGCGGTGCCGGGCGACGTCGACCATCTCGGCCAGGCTCAGATCGGATTCGCCGAGAGTGAGCACCGGGCCGTCGAACTCCTCGGTCGAGGCCGGCTGGCCGGGCAGCGGAGCAGTAGCGTGGTGCAGGTTCGAGTGCGGACGTGCGGTCATGTGCGGGTCTCCTCGCAGATCGGACGGTCAGATGGCGTGGTGCGCCGGCAGTGTGCGGGCGGCGGCGGCGACGGTGCCCAGAGGGCCCGGGGTCGCAGTGCCCAGAGGGCCTGGGGTCGCAGTGGCCGTAGGGCCTGGCGCCGCGGTGGCCGGGCGGCTTAGGCAGGTGTCGCTTTCAGCGGCACCGAGGTATAGGAGCGCAGTGTGGTGTGGATGAGCGGCTCGGGTTCGGCGGTCGGTTCGAGGTGTGCGACCCGGGCGCAGAAGGCGGAGAAGAACGCATCCATCTCCATCCGCGAGATCGGCTGGCCGACGCACTGGTGGATGCCCATGCCGAAGGTCAGGTGCCCGCTGGCATCCCGGTCGATACGGAACTCATGCGCATCAGGACCCCACTTCGACTCATCGCGGTTGGCCGAGCCGGGGAAGACGAGAACCTTCGTTTCAGCCGGCAGGTCGACTCCGCCGATCGTCGTGTTTCGGCTCGTGGTGCGGTAGAAGGACTGGAAAGGCGAGTCCCACCTGAACGCCTCGTCGATCGCGTACTTCGCCAGGCTTGGGTCGGCGTGCACGCGGGCGTACTGGTCAGGGTGCTGGGCCAGGGCATTGAGGGTGTTGGTGATTGCGAAGATCGTCGTGTCGAGCCCGGCTGAGAGCATCGCGCGCACCAGCAGCGTGGCCTCATCAGCGTCGATCGTCCCGGCGTCGGCGAACTCCCAGATCTGGGCGCCCATTCCCGAGGTGTTGAGCACCTCGCGAGCGCAGTTCTCCAGCACCCAGTCATATGTGCCCTCTGCGGCTTCGATATGGGCCCGGGCCACGTCATTCTGTGGGCCGAAGGTCGCGAAGTTCGCCGCTCCCTGGGCCGGTAGGTTCTCCGCCCGGCCCTCGCGCGGGATCCCGACCGCGTCGCCGAAGACGCGCAGCACGAACCGTTCGGCCACCTCGGCGGCGTCGAAGGCGCAGTCACCGGAGAGCACATCGTCGAGCACGGTCTTGGCATAGGTGGCGAAGCCCTTGCGCAGCGGGCGCAGCCTGCGGGGGTTGATGACCCCGGTCATGGCCTCGCGCATGCGCGTGTGGATGGGCGGGTCGACTTCGAGGATGCCCGGCTTGCGCAGCGGCGGGTTGTGGTGGATGTTGACAATCCCGACCCCGGCTCCGGAGATGTAGGTCTCCCAGTCCTCAAGGATCTCGCGCACCTCGGCGTCGCGGCCGAAGGCGTGGACCTGGTGCTTCTCCAGCCAGGCTGCCGGCCCGGCTTCGCGCAGGCGGGTGAGGAACGGGTACGGGTCGCGCAGCACCTCAGGTGAGTACGGGTCATCGGCCAGCGTGGTCGTGGTGAGGGCCGTCATCGGAACCTCCGGGAGTGAGTGCGGTCGGCGGCAGTCGGCGGCAGGCTGCCGGGTGTGTCTGCCCTCACGGTAGCCGTCGCCGAGGTGTGGCGCCCGCGCCAATCTCATGGGCTGGGAAGGTGGTGCGTTCGGTGGGCTGGGGAGGGAAGTCGGCAGGGTGGGGGGCAGGCGAGGTGCGGTTCAGGTGGAGAGTTCGGCGCCGAGTTCTGCAGCTGCGGAGGTGAGAACCGGCGTCAGTGACTTCACGAGGTTCGCCGGCACTCGGTCGGCTTGCCCGGCTACAGCTAGGGAGCAGATGACCTCTCCGCCGACGCGCACGGGGGCGGCCACGGCGATGGCGTTGTCGATGAGCTCGCCGTGGGAGACCGCGACCCCGCGGGCGCGGATGTCCTTGAGATCGGCAATGAGGTGCTGACGGCGGGCGAGTGCTGCGTGATCAGCGGCGGCATCAGCGCTGACAGCGCGCAGTGCGCCTTCGATGACAGCCGGCGGTGCGTAGGCGAGCAACACGCGCTGACCGGCACCGCGGTAGATCGGCAGCACCTGGTTGATGCGAAACGAGATACCAGTATCGGCGCTCGGGGAGACTTGACGCAGACACACGGCATTGTGCCCGGCGCGCACGGTGAGCACTGAGACCTTGCCGGTGCGATTCGTCAGACCCTGCAGGAAGGAGTGGCCGACTTCGATGAGCCGGGTGCGGGTGATGTCCTGGCCGGACCAGGCCGAGAGCCGCCAACCGGGAACGAAGCGGCCGTGCTGCTTTTCGATGAGGTCGAAGTCGGTGAGTGTCTTAAGGTAGCGGTACGTCGTCGACAGCGGCAGGCCGAGCTCTGCGGAGACATCCTGGGCACTGACCTCCCCGCCTTCAGCAACGTGGGTGAGCACCCGCAGCCCACGCACGAGCGCAGAGTCCGCACCGGGCTCGAAGGCGCGGGAATCTGCGACTGAGCTGTCTGTCGAGTTCATAGATTCAGGGTACGCCAGCGGCAGTCGCAAGCATTCCATACTGTGTCACCGGCGGTGAACGCACCCACTATGCTTCGCGATTTCAGCACCACGATTGATCAGGAAGGCATCGGCCATCCAGTCATACCACTTGGCATCCGCCGGTCGTCACGACCGGCTTCCGGATATCGCTATCCGGATCTTTCTGCTTCACAGGCGGATGCTCGTTCACGCGTGACCGCGAACAAGTCTTCTTCCATCTCCACAGACAGTGACTGCGAGCCCCGCAGCCAGTATGTTCGTTGCGGCGTTTACGTCGCGATCGTGGTGTGTGCCGCAGGCACACGTCCACGCCCTCACATCAAGACTCTTAGGACCAGTAACTGCACCGCACTGGGAGCACAACTGCGTCGATGGGAACCACGGATCGATGACAATTAAATTCCTGTCATGCCATCGAGACTTGTATTCCAGCATGGATCGCAACGCTCCCCATGACGCATCTGACATTGCGCGGTTCAAGCCCGTCTTCCGTCTCCCTCCCTTGGCCCTCAGCTGTTGAATTGACAGGTTCTCGATCACGACCGTTTGGTTCTCGCGGACGAGTCGAGTGGTGAGCTTGTGCAAATGGTCTCGACGGCGATCAGCAATCGCAGCATAGATGCGCGCGACCTTCACTCTTGCCTTGGAAAAGTTGGCTGACCCCTTCTGCTTGCGCGCTAGGCGTCTCTGGGCCCGGATCAGGCGAGTTCGATCCCTGCGTTCATGGCGAGGATTGTCAATCTTCTCTCCGGTTGACAGTACCGCTAGAGATTCTAAGCCTAGGTCTATACCGACTGCATTGCTCTTAGCGGCTGGTGGCTCTGCGAGTGTCTCCTCTACCAGGATCGATACGAACCAACGATCAGCTCGATCACGCGACACTGTCACCGTCGACGGAACGGCGTTGGCTGGCAGCGAGCGAGACCACACAATGTCCAAAGGCTCAGCCATTTTCGCCAGTCGAAGCTGCTTGCCATCCCAGCGGAATGCTGAGGCGGTGAACTCGGCACTCGCTTTCGACCTGCGCTTGGACTTGAAACGAGGATAGGCACTTTGCCTCTTCCAGAATCGCTTGAAGCCGAATTCAAGATGACGCAGCGACTGTTGGAGAGGCACCGAAGAGACCTCGTTGAGGAACGCAAACTCGCTACTCCGCTTCCATTGAGTCAACATCGCAGAAGTATCCGCATAGCTCAGATTGCATCGGTTCGACTCCCATGCCGCTGTCCGCGCTTGTAGAGCCAGATTGAAGACGAGGCGCACGCACCCGAAAGTCCGATTGAGCAGTTCCGCTTGCTCAGGGCTCGGGTAGAAGCGGAATTTGTACGCTCGCTTCACCACCTTCATGAATCTATTATTCGGTGATATGTTCTAATAGTCAAGGGTTTTGCTGGAAATTGTTCCGATCCTTCCCTGCATCAGCTGCCACTGGTGGCTATGCCGGAGTCCGGGAGGCTTTCCGTCCGGGGTGCCGGTGGGCTCAGCGGAGCGCCTGGGAATCTCGCTTGAGGCAAGACGGTTACCGCATGCGGAGGACGCGCTACCGGGGGAGTTGCTCCCTAGTTCTGTGAGCGCCACCACAGCAGCGCCATCAGCAGCGCGGCGCGGGATTCGGCATCTTCGAGTGAGACGCCGAGTCGCTTCTCCAGGCGCCGAGCGCGGTCATAGACGACCGGGCGGCTGATGCCCAGCTTGGTTGCCACTTCAGTCTTGTTCCCAGCAGCCAGCACATAGGTCTGGAGGAAGTCGAGCGCCGCATGGTCAGGCGCCGAAGACGCGTCTGCGCCGGTGCCGAGCAGCGGTGCCAGCTCGCTTTCGGCGAAGACGCGCATCCGCGCATCATCGGCCAGGCCGGCGATGAGGCCATTGAGCCGCAGATCGGCGAACCGGTAGAAGGGCCGCTCGCGCACCGACATCCCTGCGGCGATCCGGGCAGTCTCGACCGCTGTCTCCAGATCCCTGCCCGCGGCGAGGACTCCGTCGCGTGGTGGGCCCGCTCCGATCGTGATCGACCGGTTCAGATTGACTGACAGGGTACGGCTGAGTTCGGTGAGGGGCGCATCCACTGCGTCGGTGGGGAAGCCCACCAGGGCGACGACGGTGCCGTAGCGCCATGTGCCGGTCAGGGCGGAGAGGCCCAGGCTTCGGCTGACGGCGATGAGCTCGCTTCGAACGCGGCGCTCTTCGAGTTGGTAGTCGGAGAGATCGACTCCAGCGGCATCCGAAACGTCGGCCGTGTGCAGTGCCACAGCGGTGTATGCCGCCGATCGGCTCATTCCGTATCGCTGCGATCGCAGCGCAGCGACCTGGTCTGTCATCTGCGTGTGTGTCGAAAGCTCGCCGAGGAAGCGGTCGGTGGCGTTGAGCAGCAGGTCCCGCTGATGCTGGGTCGCCATCCGCACGAGGGTGATGGCCTGACCGGCGCGCTCGAGCACCTCGGCGGCGTAGCGGTCGGTCGGGTCTGCGAAAGGGGCGGCGAGCCTGCCCCACCGGTTCTGCTTCATCCCGACGGGCACCGCCCGGCCGCTGTGCAGCGGCCACTCGTCGAAGAGCTCGTCCTCGGTCATGTCACACAGTTCGAAACTCAGGATGCGATGGGCGGCGTCTTCGAGGACGACCGGGGTGTTGAGCAGGTCGCTGGTCGTCTCGACGATCTTCGCCTCGTCCGCCCCGCCGATGCTGAGCTCGGTGAACACCTCATGCACTTCCCGCGTGCGTTCGATCCACTCCAGATGTTCGGCGATGAGCAGGCGGTGGGCTGCCTGGGTGATGCGGGCGAACCGGACCCGTTCTGTCAGCGCGATGACGGGGATCTGGAGGCCGACACTCGCTGCGCGCAGCACCTCGAGGGACGACGCGTCCGGTTCATCGTCCTCCGTGACGATTTCGACTGCGAACGCCGCGGCGCCGGCTTTCTCCAGACGCAGGAGGAACGCGCGCGTGCGATCGACGTTGAGCCGGAACGCCGGTCCGCTCGACAGCAGGAACTCCCCGCCTTCCAGCAGGGAGGCGACGTCCTCGGTCTCAGCGATGTGGACCCATCGCACTGCCGCGTCAAGCCGGTTCTCACCGGAGAGGACGGTCAGCTGCGTCTGCTCAAGCTCGGGCACCGAGAGCACCGTGCGGACGGTGACGCCCTCCCGGCCCGTCCCGATCTGCGGGCTCACCTCAGGCTCTGCTGACAGGACGGATGAGCGCGCATGCCCTCAGTTTACAGTCTGTCATGATTCCGTGTGCCAGGTTGACAGGCCGTCCAGTGTGCGCGGCGGCCGTGCGCGTGATACTGGCCTCGGGCATTGTGGGGTCGATCACGCCGGTGTCGTCGGTTCGCAGCACCCCGCATCTTCACATCAGGGAGAGGTTTCGATGGAGACTCTGGCACATTGGATCAACGGCAGCGCGGTGACCGAAGGCGACAGTGCGCGCACCGCTGACATCGTCAACCCGGCAACGGGCGTCGTCTCAGGCCGCGTGCCCCTGGCTGACACCGAGCGGACGCAGCAGGCGATCGCCGCCGCCAGTGACGCGTTCCCTGCGTGGCGGGACACCTCGCTGTCGAAGCGAACCGCAGTGCTGTTCGCCTTCCGGGAGCTGCTCAACGCGCGCAAGGAGGAGCTCGCTGAGATCATCACCGCCGAACAGGGCAAGGTGCTCGCCGACGCGCTCGGTGAGATCAGCCGCGGCCAGGAGGTCGTCGAGTTCGCCTGCGGCATGCCGCACCTGCTCAAAGGCGGTCACACGGAGAACGCCTCGGCTGCCGTCGATGTGCACTCGGTGCGCCAGCCGGTCGGCGTGTCTGCGATCATCTCGCCGTTCAACTTCCCCGCCATGGTGCCGATGTGGTTCTTCCCCGTGGCCATCGCCGCCGGCAACACCGTCGTCCTCAAGCCCTCGGAGAAGGATCCCTCGGCTGCGAACTGGATGGCCGAACTGTGGAAGGAAGCAGGACTGCCCGACGGCGTCTTCAACGTCGTGCACGGCGGCAAGGAATCGGTCGACACGCTCCTCAGCGATGAGCGCGTAGCGTCCGTGTCGTTCGTCGGTTCGACTCCGATCGCCAAGTACGTCTACGAGACTGCGACCTCCCACGGCAAGCGCGTGCAGGCGCTCGGGGGCGCGAAGAACCATATGCTCGTGCTGCCTGATGCTGACCTCGACATCACCGCCGACGCCGCAGTCAACGCCGGGTACGGCGCAGCCGGCGAACGGTGTATGGCGATCTCGGTCGTCGTGGCAGTCGAGGACATCGCCGATGAGCTCGTCGCCAAGATTGCTGAGCGAACCCGCTCCTTGAAGGTCGGCGACGGCACCCGGGGCACCGATATGGGCCCGCTGGTCACCGTCGAGCACCGCAACACGGTCGCCGGCTACATCGACGCCGGTGTGGAGGCTGGAGCAACGCTCGTCATCGACGGGCGCGAAGGAGACGTCGATGCCGACTCCGTCGATGCCTTCCTCAACCCGACGCTGTTCGACAACGTCTCACCGGATATGTCGATCTATCAGGACGAGATCTTCGGGCCCGTCCTCAGCGTCGTGCGCGTGAAGTCCTACGATGAGGGCCTGGCCCTCATCAACGACAACAAGTACGGCAACGGCACCGCCATCTTCACAAACAACGGCGGGGCGGCCCGCCGATTCGAGAATGAGGTCCAGGTCGGAATGGTCGGCGTGAATGTGCCGATCCCGGTGCCGATGGCCTACTACAGCTTCGGCGGCTGGAAGAGTTCCCTGTTCGGCGACACCCACGCACACGGAGCTGGGGGCGTGCACTTCTTCACCCGCGGCAAGGTCATCACCAAGCGCTGGCAGGACCCCAGCCAGCTCGGCATCAACCTGGGATTCCCGACCAACGGCTGATCACCGCACCGGACACGCAGCCAGCAGCTTCAAAGGAGAAAACCATGACAGACCGGAATGTCACCGCCAGCGACCAGAGGCAGGAGGCGGGCAGCCGTCCGTACACCCAGGACGATCTGGACCGGGCCCGGCGCGGCAAGGAACTCGACCGCAAGCACGTCTTCCATTCGTGGTCCGCCCAGGACACGATCGACCCGATGGCAGTCGCAGCCGCCCAGGGATCTCGGCTGTGGGACGCCGATGGCAACGAGTACATCGACTTCTCCTCGCAGCTGGTTAACACCAACATCGGCCACCAGCATCCGACGGTCGTCAAGGCGATCCAGGATCAGGCAGCCCGCCTGTGCACGATCGCACCCTCGCACGCGAACGAAGCCCGCTCCGAGGCTGCCCGGCTCATCAGCGAATTGGCGCCCGAGGGTCTCAACAGCGTGTTCTTCACCAACGGCGGTGCTGACGCGAACGAGCATGCTGTGCGCATGGCCCGCCTGCACACCGGCCGTCAGAAGGTGCTCACCGCCTACCGCAGCTTCCACGGCGGCACCACACTGGCGGTCAACCTCACCGGTGACCCGCGTCGCTTCGCCAACGACACCCCTGGTGCAGGCGTCGTGCACTTCATGCCGGCCTACACCTACCGTTCGTACTTCGGCTCAGCCGACGAGACCGAAGAGACCGAACGCGCCCTGCGCCACCTCGAAGACATGATCGTGCTCGAAGGGCCCCAGAACATCGCCGCCGTCATGCTCGAGTCGATTCCCGGCACCGCCGGCATCTACACCCCGCCGCCGGGATACCTCGCAGGCGTCCGGGAGCTGACCCGCAAGTACGGGATCATGTACATCGCCGACGAGGTGATGGCCGGATTCGGCCGCGCCGGTGAGTGGTTCGCCATCGACCACTGGGGTGTGACACCCGATCTCATCACCTTCGCCAAGGGCGTGAACTCAGGATACGTACCCTTAGGCGGTGTCATCATCTCCGACGAGATCCGTCAGACATTCGCTGAGCGCGCATACCCCGGCGGGCTCACCTACTCCGGACACCCGCTGGCCACAGCAGCAGCGGTCGCCACCATCAACGCCATGCGCGATGAAGCGATGGTCGAGAACGCTAAGCGGCTCGGAGCAGAAGTCATCGGCCCGTACCTGGAGAAGATCGAAGCCAACCACCCGTCTGTCGGCGAGGTGCGCGGCATGGGATGCTTCTGGGCCATCGAGCTGGTGGCCAACGCCGAGACGCGTGAACCGCTGGCCCCCTACGGCGGCTCATCGGAGGCGATGGACCGCGTGAGCGCGGAGATCAAGAAGAACGGCGTCCTGCCGTTCACCAACTTCAACCGCATCCACGTCGTCCCACCGCTCAACACCCCCGATGACGAGGTGCTCGAGGGCCTGAACGTCATCGACCGCGCCCTCGACATCGCAGACGACTACGTCGAGCGGGTTCATTGAGATCTCGCGGCAGTCTGTGCGTGACTGGGATATGAGCGATAGACATGAGTCGATGGCCGCAGTCTCCAGCCGCTGGCTGGTGACGGCGGCAGCTCATGCTGGGTCATACGCGCGGCCACGCTCACAGCGCAAGCGCTGCTCACACGCTGCCCGCACGCGGCACCGGGACTGCGCCGACACCGCTGCGGAAGCTGCCTGCGGCAGCTGCGGCACTGGGCGTGCGGCAGGTGTGGCTCACGGACGAATCGACACGGACCAACACGTTGTCGTTCAAGACCCTCGTCGCCTCGTTGACGACCGGCCGGGTGCTCACCGACTGGCTCGGGTGCATGGCCGGCCGGCGAGGATCTTCGTGCCCGCGGCACGACAGGTGTCGAAGCGATCAGCGGAGAATGCAGACAGAGTCTCCGCTTGCTCACTCACGGGCTGAGGATAAACCTCCAGCTTTCGGATCTGCAGCCCCTGCCTGCGCTGTGGCTGCAGCTGGATTGGCCTCAGCACGAGGCAGAGTGACGGTCACGATCAGCCCGCCGCCGGGACGGGCAGCGAGATCGAGTCTGCCGTGTGAGCGATCGACGATCGCTGCGACGATCGCCAGCCCCAACCCTCGGCTGTTTCCAGCCGCTCTCCCCTGCCCAGTGCGAAACGGCTCGGTCAGACCGGCGACCACCTTGGGGTCGAGGCGTCGGCCGGAGCTCTCAATCAGCAGCTGCGCTTCTGCTGCTCCCTCAGCAGCCGGCACCATGGCAGTGCACACCCTGATGAGACCGTCGTCACAGTTGTGTCGGACCGCATTCTCAACCAGGTTCTGCACCATCTGGATGAGCAGCCGCCCCTCACCCTGTGCAACGGCTGGAGCCAAACGGCGTTCGACGCTGAGCCCCCGTGCAGAGGCAGCGGGGACATACTGGTCGATAACTTCGCTGGCGATCTCATCGAGCTCGACCGCAGTTGTCTGTTCCTCGCCGGCTTCGATTTCGGCGAGATCCAGCAGTGACTCGACGGTGCGTGTGCTGCGCGCGTTGAGGTGCGCCAGACGTTCGAGCACCTCCCGATTGACTGGATCCGGCTTAGCCAGCTCAACGTCGATGATCGTCTTCGTCGCTGCCAGCGGAGTGCGCAGCTCATGCGAGGCGTTGGCCGCGAATCTGCGCTGTGAGGCGTTGTAACGTTCGATGCTGTCGAGCATCGCATCGAAGGTCTGTGCCAGGTTCACGATCTCATCGCGCGGCCCGCTGAGACCGATCCGGTGGTCCAAGCGCCCGCTGGCTGCAATCCGGGCGGCCTCGTTGATGCGTGCGAGGGGACGCAGCATCCGCCCGGCGAGCCACCATGCGGCCACAGAACTCAGCGCAGAGAGTGCTGTGAGCACCACTGCAGAGACGGTGATGAGCAGTGTGATGAGATCTTCTCGGCTCTGCACCTCGACCGCAAAGCTGCCGCCTTCCGGGTGGTCGGGAACGATGATCACCGACTCCCCGTCGTCATGAGCGGCAACCGGTCCGAAGGAGTATTCGGGGCCGAACCCCAGATAGGCCACAAGCACCGTCAGCAACACGACACCGCAGATGATGACGAGCACCGCATAGGAGAACGCCAACCGGGTACGGGCACTGAACCGGTGGTGGCGAGGCAACCGGCCGCTCTGTTTGGTGGCCATCATGTACCTGCCGTCTCGTCTGGAACGTCCGGATCGACCGTATAGCCGGCACCCGGTACGGTCCTGATCATCCAGGGGTCGCCAAGCCTGCGGCGCAGGGCGCTGATCGTGACCTTCACCGATTGTGTGAAGGGATTGGCGTTCTCGTCCCAGGCCTCGGTCAGCAGCTGTTCAGCGCTCACCACCCGGCCGGGCTCGCGCATGAGCGATTCCAGGACCGCGAACTGCTTGGGGGTCAGCCGGATCTGCCGGCCGTTTCGGGTCACCTCGTGCCGGAACGGGTCGAGCGTCACGCCGCCTGCGTGGTATCGGGTGGGGCGGGGTGTGAAGCGCCGGCGGCCCAGCGCCCGTACGCGCGCGACCAGCTCGACGAATTCGAACGGCTTGGCCAGATAGTCATCCGCGCCCAAGGACAGCCCCTCGACCTTCTCCTGCACCTGGCCAGCAGCCGTGACCATGAGTATCGCCGGTCGATCAGCTGCCTGGTCGAGCCTGCGGCACACTTCGTCGCCATGGACTCCAGGGATATCCCGGTCGAGCAGCATCACATCGTACTCGGCAGCCTCGACTGCAGCCAGCGCCTCATGTCCATCCGAAACAACATCGGCGAAGATCAACGACAGTGCGAGGCCTTCGCGGATGGCCTCGGCCATATACTCCTGGTCTTCAACGATCAATACCCGCATGGTCGCCTCCGAGTGGTGGGTGCGTTGGACAGCATCATGTGTTCAGTGCCGCTGTCGGCGAAGTGTTGGCTGCCCTGATTGCCGGCACCACACCAGCGACGGCGCCGACGATGAGGGTGATGGTGACGGCGAGCAGCGGGACGATGAGTGGAACCGTCGGTGTCCAGCCATTGATGATCGATACGATGATTGTGCACATGACGCCGAGCACGGTTCCGGCCAGGCCGCCGTAAGTCGCCAACAGCACCGATTCAACCATGAACTGCTTGCGGATGTGCGCCCGGGTGGCGCCCAGTGCCCTGCGCAGGCCGATCTCCCGCCTCCGCTCCATCACGGTGATTACCATGATGTTCGCTACGCCGAGGCCGCCGACGAGCAGCGCAATCGACCCGACGCCGACGAGCAGGCCGGTGAACACGGTGTCGATGGCGTTCTGCGCAGCGAGGGTGTCAGACGGCCGGCTGACGCTGACCTCATTGGGTCGCTGCGCGTTCAGCGTCGAAGGAATGAGCTCGCGCACCTGAGGGACGGAGTCCTCCGCTGAACGTTCGAAAAGGGTCGTCGGTGAGCCCGAGAACCCCAGCTGCTGTCGAGCTTGGGCTCCACCGACGAGCACAGATGTGTTGAGCTCCGGGGCCAAGGCCGAGGGCTCGAGAATCCCAAGTACCGCATAGCCGACACCGTCGACAGTGATGTGCGATCCGGGTGCAGCGATCCCGAGGCGTTTGGCTGCGGTGGCACCGAGCACAGTGGTGGGGTACTGGGCGGTGGCGCGGTTGAACCAGGTCCCGTTCCGAAGCTGAGCCGAGGTGACCCTGAGCAGCTGTTCATCTGCCGCAGCGACCGTCAGCCCGTTCGTCTGGCGGGGGTCGATGTGGGTGTTGCGGTATGCCTGCGCGCCTTCCAGCTCGGCGATCCAACTGACCTGTTCGACGCCGTTGATGCGCCGCAGGCGCTCTGCAGAGTCGGCAGGCAGTGAGGCCTTACGGCCGCTGAAGGACTCTCCGGGGGATACAGTCAGCATATTGGTGCCAAGCGCTGCCAGCTGCTCCTGCACTTTGGCCTGGCTCGACAGAGAGAGTCCGATGACTGAGATCATTGCAGCGATGCCGATGGCGATTCCTAAGGCGGAGAGAGTCGCACGGGCTGGATGGGCGCGGACACCGTGCCAGCCCAGGCGCATCAGATCGATGCCGCGCAGGCGCGAGGTGTGTATGGCGGTGGGAGCGCTCATTTCGTATCACTTTCGTGCAGCACAGGGCCGGTATCGAATTCGACAGCACCGTCGCGGATCGCGATCTGGCGTGGGAACCGTGCAGCGACTTCCCTGTCATGGGTGATCACCAGCACGGTGGTGCCGGCCGCATTGAGGTTTTCGAGGATGTCCATGACCTGGGCGCCTGAGCGTGTGTCCAGAGCACCGGTCGGTTCGTCTGCCAGCAGCAGCGGTGGGTGACCGACAACCGCACGTGCAATCGCCACCCGCTGCCGCTGCCCGCCTGAGAGCTGTTTCGGGATGTGCCCGGCGCTCTGGGACAAACCGACGCGCGCCAGGGCCTCATTCGCGCGTTCTCGCCGTTCGTGCACGGCAGTCCCGCGGTACAGCAGACCGGATGCGACGTTGTCGACTGCGGTCTGCGACTCGTCCAGGTGATACTGCTGGAAGACGAATCCGATGAGGTGCGCCCGCAGCGCCGACAGCTGGGCGTCACTGGCATCTGAGACGCGGTGACCTGCGAGCAGCACCTCTCCACTCGTGGCCCGGTCGAGCGTGCCGATGAGGTTGAGCAGCGTCGTCTTGCCCGAACCGCTCGGCCCAATGATGGCGACGCGCTCGCCTGCGTGGACGTCGAAGCTCACCGAATCAAGCGCCGTCGTCGGAGGAGACCCGTAGCGGCGTGAGACGTTCTGTACGGACAGAAGCGGATCCGGAGGCATTATTCCCCCACCGCCACCTGGTCGCCGGCTGCCAGTTCGCCACCGGTGATCTCTACCATGTCATCGGCGAACCTTCCCAGTTCCACCGGAACTCGCTCAACAGCATCGTCTTTGACCACTTCGAGGGTGAATCCTCCGCCGGGCTCGGCGAGAAGGGCACGCACCGGAACCGCAAGTACATTCTCGGCAACGGTTCGCGAAGCCAGCACACTGACGGGAACGTTCGCATAGGAGTCGGCAGAGGGCGGATCCTTAAGCGCCACCCGCACTGGAACCTTGACGCTCTTCTCTCCCGAGCTGTCCGCCTTCTCAACCGCAGGTTCGACCTTCTCGACGACGCCTTCAGTCTGTTTGCCGTTGGGCAGACCGACTGTGACCTCTTGACCTTCCTGCAGCAGATCCAGCTGTTTGGGCTGCACCTCCGCGGTGGCGAACAGAGTTGCGTCAGTCAATTCGAGGACACTGCCGCCGGTCTGTCCGCCAGCTTCCACCAGCTGCTTGTGGACTCGCGCGTCCCGTGGCAGGAAGACCACTCGCCCACGCTCGATCTTCTGATTGCGCGGTAGGCCGACGGCCTTCTGCCACCGGCCGATCGCAGCTGCAGTTGAGCGGTCGAAGCGCTGGTTTGGCTTGCCTTTGAAGTAGCCGAGCTCGGCGAGGTTCTCCTCCAGCTGTTTGACATCGCGGCCCTTCGAAATACCCATCTCGAAGTCCCGCCACGCCGGCAGCTTACCGCGCATCGCCACGACGGGCCGGTCGTCGATGCGCATCAGCTCATCGCCTGGCCGCAGAGTGTCTCCGGGGTCCGCGACAGATGTCAAAGTGCCCGACAACCCGGTGCCGAGCTCGCGGGTCGGCCCGTAGCCGAGCGTACCTTTGACCTCGACGCGTTCTGTGAGATCGGTTGTCTCAGCGGTTTCGGTCTCGACGGCCGCAGACACAGCCGCCGGGGCCTCGTCCTGCACCCTACTAGCCATTGCGAAGCCACCTGCACCAGATGCCAGCAGGCCAGCTGCGATCAGCGAGACGATAACAGCGCGACGTTTGCGCGCGGTCACTGCTCCACACCTGCGCCGGCCTGAAGGCCAGCCTCAGCTGAGCACTGCTCGACGTCCTCCGGGTCAGCGTCAGGCACACCGCTGATGACCGGCCCGTCACCCGAGCCGAAGTCCGGATCCGGCGCATCGTAGCCGGCTTCGCGCATGCACTTGGCGAATCTCAGCAGCTGGGCCTCGAGCTCATCGTCGCTGATGGCTTCCGCGTCCTGCGGCGGCGGGCCGAGTTTCTCTTCACAGGCTTGCAGAGCCCTGTCGAAGTCGCCGCTGTCTTCGCTACCTCCGAAGGAACCATCGGCGTTGACGGGAATGCCGCCGCCTTCGGCGAGTTCGATTCCCTCATCGCTCATGCAGCCGGTGAAGTCATGTTGCCACTGTTCAACGGTCGATGCACTGTCAGCGCCGCCCCCAGTGTCCTCATCCATCTCCTGGCTGGCGCCTCCGCATGCGCTGAGGATAAGCACAGCACCGCACAGCGCCGCCGAAACCTGAACCACACGGGGTGTCACGATCTTACGCATCTCATCGCCTCCATCAATTGCGTCTGCTGTCGACAGCCTTCATGCCGACGTCCCGAATAGCGGGACATGACCCAGTCTTGAACACTCGTGGTTGCCAGAAGGTAAAAATGGGACTGCTGAAGGTGTGGCTGGTCATGGCGCTCGTGCTGCTGCCGAATCTGGTGAACTCGGAAATGGCGGTCTCCGGTGCGAACCACGAGCAGACCCCCACGCCGCCGATCACTGTGATGGTCGATGCCACGGGTGGCACGAGCTTCATCTCCAGTGTTTCGTCGTCGGCGATCTGGCCCCCACCTGTCGCCGTGCTGGGTGAACAACCAGACGGTACCGGCGCAGACACCGCCCGCCAGCTGGCTGCCACCGCCGTGCGCAAACGGTTCCGGTTCGGGATGGGCTTCGAGCTTGCGACTGCGAGCCCGCAGCCGGTCATGAAGCCCACCTGGGTCATCGACGTCACCGGCAGGGACATCGAGGCAACGGTGCTTGCCGACGGCTTCGACAGCTCGTACTGGGTGATGAGCGCTGTCAAGCTCTCAGCCTGGGGAGCCGGCGCAACTGCGCCGGTCGATGCAGTATCCTGGAATCCAGGTGCTGGCGTGGTTGCCTGGTGTATGGCGCGAAAGGCCGATGATGAAAGCTCCAACTCTGATGTCAAAGATCTTCGCCGAATTCCTCGGCACATTCGTTCTCGTCTTCGGCGGCTGCGGCTCAGCGGTCTTCGCCGCGTCCGTAGTCGGTGATGACAACATCAATATGGGCATCGGCTTCCTCGGTGTCGCCCTTGCCTTCGGTCTGACAGTCGTTGTCATGGCCTACGCTGTCGGCCACATCTCCGGCGGCCACTTCAATCCGGCCGTCACCCTTGGTGCGGTGCTGGCCGGCCGGCTGCCGTGGCGCGATGCTGCGCCGTACTGGTTCACTCAGCTCATCGCCGGAATCGCCGCAGGCGGGGTGTTGCTGCTCATCGCCTCGGGCAAGCCGGGATTCTCCATCGCTCAAGACGGTTTCGCCACGAACGGCTACGGTGACCTGTCGCCGAACGGATACTCTCTGATGGCCGTGTTCATCTGCGAGTTCGTACTCACCGCCATCTTCCTCTACGTCATCCTCGGCGCCACCGACAGCCGCGCAGTCCCAGGGCTCGCCCCACTGGCCATCGGCCTGAGCCTCACCCTCATCCACCTCGTCTCGATCCCGGTATCGAACACCTCCGTCAACCCGGCTCGCTCGCTCGGCGTGGCACTCTTCGCAGGCGGCGAGCCGCTGAGTCAGGTATGGCTGTTCTTCCTCGCCCCGCTCGCCGGAGCCGCATTCGCCGGGCTCACCTACGGACTGCTGTTCGCCAACCGATCCGAGATCCTCGAAGAGCGCGCCTCCAGGCCCGCCGACCTCACACGGGAGAACCTCTGAACCCGCCACCCGCTCCACCACCCCGTCCACCCGCCCGAGCAGGACGGTACACATCGGCCGCCCCAGCTGGACTCGCGACCCCCGCACCCCCGACGCAGCCGAGGATGACGCTGTGGTTCCCGGCCGGCATCGCGGTGCTGGCCTGGTCGTTCCTGGCGCTTGCCGGCGGCCTGGCAACCGTGGGCTACCTCGGCCTCGGTGTCACGATGACCCATACGCTCGACGGCGTCTTCGGACCCGAACCGGAATACCGGTTCAACTGGATCATTCTGTGGACGGCGCTCATCGGCCAGCTGCTCGGTTTCGTGATCGCGCTCGCCGTCGCACTGTTCGGATTGCGGCAGCACCGCCGGGGCCGTCGGTTCGCCACCGCTGCGATGGTGCTCGGCTTCGTCGCCACTGCGATCTTCCTGCTCATCGGTGTGCTCCAGCTGCCGCTGTATCCGATCCTGTTCGACGCCCTCGCCTTGTGAGCACCGCGCCCGGACGTGCTGGAGCCGCGGTGTCCGGGAACCTGCTCACCGCGCCCGAGGTGTGCCCGAGTACCCGCTTCCGGGCACCTAAGCAGCGCCGGCGACCGAGAGGATCCCGCCATGTCTGAGACGACACCACCGCGGACAGCCCCGACCGGTTTCCTGCAGCCGTGAGCAGACGTCAGGCCGCCGTGCCGGCAGCAGCACCGTCGACGGTGCTGCCGTGGACGAGGGCAGTCGCGGCGATGCTCGCCGTGCAGATCTCCAACGCACTGTCCGTACCGGTCATCGCCCAGGTGGATCCGGCCGGCACGGCGTCGCCTCGGATGAGCTTCGGCATCGTGTTCCTGTGGCTCATCGCTCGCCCCGCCCTGCACTGCGCAGCCTGAGGCTGCGCCACCTGCCGGCCCTGCTCGTCCTCGGCATCGTCACCGGCTTCATGACGACGTTCTTCCTCGCCGCTATGGCACGCATCCCGCTCGGCACCGCCGTCGCCATCGAGTTCCTCGGCTCGCTCACGGTCGCCGGCCTCACGGGACTGCTGAAGGTTTGGTTGACTTCACGACTGGATAAATTCCAGGAAGGTGAGAGGTCATGCCCAAGATCTACACCGATGAGTTCAAGCAATCAGCGCTCGAGCTCGTAGGCGACGGAATGACCCAGAAGCAGGTCTGTGCTGACCTCGGGATCTCGAAATCAGCCCTGCAAGCCTGGGTCCGTGACTCCCGCCTGCGCGAGCACGGCCTCGAGCCCTTGAACCGTCCTGGGTTTAGTTCCTAGATGTAGTTCCCCGTGAGGTTGTGAACGCGGTCGGCTGGGGTGAGGCCTCCGATAGCGGTGTGGGCTCGATGCTGATTGTAGTCGTGGAGGAACGTCTCGTAGGCGGCTTCCCGCTCGGCTTCACTGGA
>NZ_JABEMC010000001.1 GCF_013004595.1 Brevibacterium luteolum | reverse complement strand
GTGACTCCTCGGGATCACGGGAGGGCTCGAGGCCGTGCTCGCGCAGGCGGGAGTCACGGACCCAGGCCTGAAGGGCTGATTTCGAGATCCCGAGGTCAGCACAGACCTGCTTCTGGGTCATTCCGTCATTGACGAGATCGAGCGCTGATTGCTTGAACTCATCTGTGTAGATCTTGGGCATGACTTCTATCCTTCCTGGAATCTGTCCAGTCGTGAAGTCAACCAAACCTTCAGCAGTCCCTGCGGTGTGTTCTGGCTCACCGCTGATTTCAAGCCGCAGAACGGGTCTCAAAGGCCCCGTGACGGCTCTGTCGGCGGGTGCTGAGGAACAGCCCCAGCGCGCCCAATCCGATGACGATCCAGCCGGAGACTCCCAGCGGGTTCGCGATGATCGGGTCCGACCACGTCCCGCCGGCGGCGACCAGGATGCTGATCCCTGCTGCGGCGTTAAAGCCGCCATGACCGATCGCAGCCGGCCAGATCGAACCGGATGTCTCCCGCAGCCAGACGAAGACTGCGCCCACGCAGATGCAGCCGATCATCATGATCGGAATCGAGATCGGCGAACGCGTCTCGAAGTTGTGACCGAGCAGCAGCACGGGTGCATGCCAGGCGCCCCAGATCGCACCGGAAACGACGATCATCGCAACGGTTCGCAGACCTCTGCGACGGAGAGCTGCCGTGAGGTATCCGCGCCATCCCAGCTCCTCTCCCAAGCCGAGCACCCCGTTGGGCACGAAGGCGACGATGACGACCTGCACGATCTGCAGCAGCGCGAACAGCGCGATCGGCATCTCGACACCCGATGCTGCGAGCTGCTCGCGAGCCGTTGTCATCTGCCAGTCCGGTTCGAAACCGCCGAGCAGCATCGCCACCAGGCCGGCGAGAACCGTGAGGAGGAAGACGATGCCGATCGCCAGCACGCTGAACAGCAGCACCCGAAGTGCAGGGTGGAGACGGCCGATGCGCCCGGCAGGACTGCCGTCGGGATTGCGCAGAGGTCCGGCGCCAAGGGCCGCGAACGTCTGCCGGAAGGGCACCTTCTCGACCACCCGCATGACGACGAGCGCGCTGATCGCAGGAGTGAACATCATGAGCGACATGAGCAGCATCGGCACGATGGCGGCGATGACGGCCTCACCGGTGGGCGGGTTGTCGGCATCGGCGTTCATGAGCTGGCCGGCAGGGCTGCCGGTGCCGAAGAAGAGGTCGTAGTTCAGCCACAGCGGGAGAACGGACAGCCAGGCGAGACCGTAGGCGAGAAGGCAGAAGATGACGATGCCGTGCCAGGAGCCGAACGCCGGACCTGCCGCAGCGGCACGGGACGGGGATGCAGGATGGGGAGTCGTCACTGATTCTCCTGTTCTCGATCACTGTGTCCCTCAGCACACTATCGCGCTCTGACCATGGCGGGGGTCCCGGCGCATCCAGCTCCCGGACATGCTCTTCCCGCAGATACCCCGGCCTGGTTAGTGTTCTTCTACGCCGGATGTGCGATTCAAAGGAGAACCTATGCACCTGCCGACCACCCGCCTCATCACTGCCGCTGCAGCGGCCCTCGCTCTCGTCCTGACTGGTTGCGGTCAGGGCTCGGATTCCGGTTCAGGTTCCGGTGAGGACGAGACCACTCGCGACCTGACCTTCGCCACCGGCGGCACAGCCGGTGTCTACTATCCACTCGGCAGTGAGTTCAGCCGGCTCTTCGCCGAAGACGTCGACGGCCTCAGCGTTGTCGCCGTGGAGACCGATGGCTCTGTCGACAATCTCGGCCGGATCGCCAAGGGCGAAGCACAGCTCGCGTTCTCTCAGACGAACACCGCCAATGACGCTAGGGATGCCACTGCGGAGTTCAGTGATCTCGACAAGGGCATCGACAACATCGGCTTCATCGGCCAGATCTACCCTGAGGCTGTCCACGTCATCACCCTGGCCAACAGCGGGATCGAGAAGTTCGAAGATCTCAAGGGCAAGCGGATCGCCATCGGCGCACCGGGCTCTGCGAACAAGGCGGTGGCCGGGCTGCTCTTCGAGGCCTACGGAATCGGAGAGGGTGACTACACCCCGTTCGAGGAGAGCTTCGCCGATGCGCGTTCGAAGCTGCAGGACGGTCATGTCGATGCCTCGATCGAGATCATCGGCGTGCCCGCCGCCTCGCTGAGTGAGCTCGACGCCTCTGCCGATGTCCGGCTCATCCCCCTCGATGAGGACAAGGCCAAGGAGATCTCGGCCGACAACCACTACGAGGCCTACACGATCCCCGGCGGTTCGTACGGATTCGCCGACGACGACATCACCACCGTCGCCGTCTTCGCCTCCATCGTTGCCTCGCTCAACCAGGTCAGCGAGGACGACGCCTACGGGATCACGAAGACGATCTACGAACGCGCCGAGGACATCTCGCTGGCGCAGAAGAGGTTCATCAAGCTCGAGGATGCGCTCTTCGGTCGCGGTGATGTGCCGTTGCACCCGGGTGCCAAGCGCTACTACGAAGAACAGGGCGTCGACACCGGCGAGTGAGCCGGCGTGAATGCCGAATAGGGCCGGAGTGCAGATCTGCACTCCGGCCCTGTTCGTCGGTTTGGGTCTGTCAGCGGGTGACGGACAGTGCGCCGAGGGTCTTCTTGCCGCGGCGCAACAGCACGACGCCGTGGCCGCCGGCGTCGAGGACGTCGTCGGTGGTGATCGTCTGCTCACCGTCGGTGACCTTAACATTGTTGACGTAGGCGCCGCCGTCCTTGATCGCACGGCGCGCCTCGCCCTTGGACTTGACGATGCCCGAGGCGGCGAAGGCGTCAGCGACCGGCATCCCGGCCGAGACCTCAGCGGCCGGCACCTGGGTGCCGGGCAGCTCGGCGGTAGCCGATCCCAAGGTTCCCGGGTCGAGAGCTGTCAGTTCGCCGGAACCGAAGAGCGCCTCGGCGGCGGCGAAGACCTGACGGGTGGTCTGCTCACCGTGGACGAGAGTCGTGACGTCCTCGGCCAGGGCCCGCTGCGCGATCCGCTTGTGCGGGGCGGCTGCGAACTCCTCACCGATCTGCTCGAGCTCCTCAAGAGAGCGGAACGAGAAGACCTTGAGGAACTTCATGACATCCCGGTCATCGGCGTTGAGCCAGAACTGGCTGAACGCGTACGGGCTGGTGAGCTCGGGATCGAGCCAGACGGTGCCCGATTCGGTCTTGCCGAACTTGGTGCCGTCGGCCTTCGTCATGAGCGGGGTGGCCATGGCGTGCACGCTTGTGCGCTCGACGCGGCGGATGAGATCAGCACCGGCGGTGAGGTTGCCCCATTGGTCGGATCCGCCGTGCTGCAGCGTGATGCCGTAGCGGCGGTAGAGCTCGAGGTAGTCGTTGCCCTGCAGGATCTGGTAGGCGAACTCGGTGAAGGAGATTCCGTGTTCGCTCTGCAGGCGGGCGGCGACGGTCTCCTTCGCCAGCATCCGGTTGACCGAGAAGTGCTTGCCGATATCGCGCAGGAAGTCGATCGTCGAGATCTCACCGGTCCAGTCGAGGTTGTTGACCAGCTGGGCCGCGTGCGGGCCGTCGACGTCGAGGAAGCGCTCGATCTGAGCGCGGATCTTCTCCACCCAGCCCTCGACGACATCGCGCTCGTTCAGAGTGCGCTCACCGGACATCCGCGGATCGCCGATGAGGCCGGTGGCCCCGCCGACAAGGGCGTATGGATTGTGGCCGGCCAGCTGCAGCCGCCGGGCGAAGAGCAACTGGACGAGGTTGCCCATGTGCAGGCTGGGCGCGGTCGGATCGAAACCGATATAGAAGCTGACCGGACCTGCGTTGAGCGCCTGCTGCAGCGCCTCCTCATCGGTGGACAGCGCCACCAGGTCGCGGGCCTTCAGCTCACGGAAGATATCAGTCACGATTCACCTTTTCTCATCGGGTCTGCGCGGCGCCGGAATCCGTGGCCGTCACCGCGCTGGTGCCGGGCGGATTCTTCCCGGCAGCACCACAATGCATATCTTACTCAGACGCGCAGGCCAGACGGGGCGGGGTCCGCATCCCGTCCCGGGAACTCCGCCCCGAGCAGTCGCAGCAGCGGTTCGGCTTTGACCGCAGTCTCTTCGAACTCGGCTGCCGGGTCCGACAGGGCGGTGATCGCACCGCCGACTCCGTAGCTGAACCCCTTGGCAGTAATGACAAGCGTACGGATGACCATCGACAGGTCGAGTGCCCCAGACAGCGAGAAGTAGCCGAGCGCCCCGGAGTAGATGCCGCGCGGTCCGGCTTCGAGGTCGTCGATGATCTCCATCGTCCGCAGCTTCGGCGCCCCGGTCATCGACCCACCGGGGAAGCAGGCGCGCAGGCAGTCCACGACGCTGGCGTCATCGGCCAGCTGGGAGCGCACAGTGCTGACGAGCTGATGGACGGTGGCGTAGCTTTCGACCTCTAAGAACTGCGGAACCTCGATGCTGCCGGGCACCGCGGTGTGCGCCAGATCGTGGCGGGCCAGGTCGACGATCATGAGATTCTCCGCCCGCTCCTTCTCACACGCCTGCAGCTCAGCGCGCAACCGCGCATCAGTCTGCGGGTCCGCTGCCCGCGGCCGGGTGCCCTTGATCGGCTTCGATATCGCCTGCCGGTCTGCGGTGATCGCAAGGAACCGTTCGGGAGAGGTCGAGAGCACCCCGGTCTCCCCGAAGCGCAGCAGCGCGGCACGCGGGCTGCGGCTGGCCGAGCGCAGCCGCCGGTAGGTGTCGACGATCGGCAGTCGGGCCGCACCGGTGATCTCGTTGGTCAGGCAGATCTCGTAGCTCTCCCCTGCCCAGATGTGCTCATGACACCGGTCGATGAGCCGCTCGTATTCGGCCCGGTCGTGGCGCAGCGTCAGCTCGCCGGTCGTTGGTGGAGCGCTGGCTGGTGGCACCGGGTCCGAGGTGGTGAGCGCGCGGGCCGCGGCAGCGAACCAGTCCTCGGTGCTGGCTTCGTGTTCGGGTGTCGTGAGTGCGAGCAGGTGGGCGGTGCCGGTGTGGTGGTCGATGATGAGCGCGCGGTCGGCGAAGATGAGCTGCGCATCCGGCAGCGGTGAAGGGTGGGCGGCACTGGCGCCGCATTCGGCCTTGAGCTCATAGCCGAGGCTGCCGATCCAGCCGAGGGCGAATCCGCAGCCGGTCTCCGGCAGGTCCACGGTGCTGCGGATCGCCTGCATCCCGGCTTCTTCACCGGTCAGCCAGTCGAAGATCCCGGACTCGACCGTCTGCTCCCCTGACCCTCCGAAGACGGTCAGCGTCCCCGCGGTGACATCTGCGGTGACCCGGTGTGCCAACGGCCCGGACGCGTCACCGAGGATGCTGAAGCGCCCATCGGGGTGGGCCGGGTCGCGGCTGTCGAGCCAGAAGGCATACGTGCTGGAGGCGAAGAAACCTGAGAAGACGGCCTCAGGCTGCACGGTCAGAGGATGTGTCTGATGGGCCAGGCGCAGACCAGGCGTCGCGGCGAGCACGCCGGCGACCGGCACACCGGAATCGTGTGTCGCCAGGCCGGTCAATGCCCCGAAAACCGCTGCGCGCTCAGGTGACGGCAAGGGATCCGCAGCGCGATCCGAATCGTGTGCGGGCCGGTGCGTGGCGTTCCAGTCCGAGGCGAGGGAGAGAAAGTTCGCAAGCATCTGCCGGCCGGCGGCGGTGGCGATGGATTCGGGATGGAACTGCACGCTCCAGGCCGGTTTGCTGCGGTGCGCCAAACCCATGATGGTCGCGTCTTCGGCGCGGGCGGTGACGTTCAGGCGCGGGCCCGGGTCGGTGACGGCCAGGGAGTGGTAGCGGACCACCTCGGTGTCGGCGGGCACGCCTGCGAAGAGACCGGTGGACGTGTGCTCGAGCGTTGAGATGCGGCCGTGGCGGGGTTCTGTGGCCGGGCCGATCGCACCACCGTGGGCGAGCGCGAGGGCTTCGTGGCCGAGGCAGACACCGAGCAGCGGGATCGGCACCTCAGCCAGCACTTGAGTGCTGATGCCGATGTCGAAGGTGTTCTCCGGGGTGCCGGGACCCGGTGAGATGACGACGGCGTCGTAGTTGGTGAGGTCATCGAGGGCGGCCGGATCGCTGCGGTGGGAGATGACATCGGGTGTGGTGCCGGTGAGGGTGGCGATGAGGTCGACGAGATTGTAGGTGAAGGAGTCGTCGTGGTCGATGATGAGGATCCGGCTCACCGCTCACCTGCCTTCGGGTTCTGTGCCTGCTGGGCCGGTGCGGCCCGCAACTGAAGTAAAGCACATGCCGGTGCGTAGGCGTCGGGACGACGACGCCCGCCGTCTCGCCCGAGGTGTGGGCGAAGCGGCGGGCGATCCGTCGTGGTGCGCTGGGCTCAGCGGGTCGTCGCGGAGGCGAACTCGCGCAGGCGGGTGAGTTCCGCCTCGGCGTTGGCCAGCTGCTGGGCGACGGCGCTGCGGGCGGTGCCGCCCTTGGCGCTGCGGGCGTCGATCGAACCGAGGGTGGTGAGCACCTCGCGCATCTCAGGCGTGAAGTGCTCGGAGATCTCGGCGTAGTCGGCATCGGATAGATCCCACAGTTCAACCCCGCGGGCCTCAGCCTTGGCCACTGCTGCCCCGGAGAGCTCGTGGGCGACTCGGAATGGCACGCCCTGGCGGACGAGCCATTCGGCGACATCGGTGGCCAGCGCGAAGCCGCGCGGGGCCAGATGCGCCATCCGCTCGGTGTTGAACGTCAGCGTCTGCACCATCCCGGCGAAGGCCGGCAGGACGAGAGCCAGGGTGTCGACGGCGTCGAAGACCGGTTCCTTGTCCTCCTGCAGGTCGCGGTTGTAGGCCAGCGGCATCGCCTTGAGGGTGGCGAGCAGGCCGGTGAGGTCGCCGATGAGGCGGCCGGCCTTGCCGCGGGCGAGCTCGGCGACATCCGGGTTCTTCTTCTGCGGCATGATCGACGAACCGGTCGAGAACGCATCATCGAGGGTGATGAAGGAGAACTCGGCAGTCGCCCAGGCGATGATCTCCTCACTCAGCCGCGACAGGTCGATGCCGGTCATCGCCGCGACGAACGTGAACTCAGCGAACACGTCACGGCTGGCGGTGCCGTCGATGGAGTTCTCGACCGAATCGGAGAACCCGAGCTCAGCGGCGACCGCCTGCGGGTCGAGCCCGAGGGAGGATCCGGCGAGCGCGCCGGAGCCGTATGCCGAGGCGTCGGCGCGGGCGTCGAGATCGCGCAGCCGGTCGACGTCGCGCATGAGCGGCCAGGCGTGGGCGAGCAGGTGGTGGGCCAGCAGCACCGGCTGGGCGTGCTGCAGGTGGGTGCGCCCGGGCATCGGTGCTTCCGGGTGGGCCTTCGCCTGCGTGATGAGTGCTTCGACGACGTCGAGGACGAGACCGGCGATGATGCGTGAGGAGTCGCGGATGTACATCCGGCCCATCGTCGCGATCTGGTCGTTGCGCGAGCGCCCGGCGCGCAGCTTGCCGCCGAGTTCCGGCCCGGCGATCTCCAAAAGCCCGCGCTCGAGTGCGGAGTGGACGTCCTCATCGGATTCGGCTGCGGTGAACTCACCGGAGGTCACGCGGCGTTCGAGCTCATCGAGGGCGGCGATCATGCCTCGGAGCTCGCTCTCATCGAGCAGTCCGGCCCGGTTGAGCACGCGGGCGTGGGCCCGGGAGCCGGCCAGATCGTAGGCGGCCAGCCGCCAGTCGAAGTGCGTCGACTTTGACAGCAGCGCCACGGCATCCGAGGGTCCCGTGGCGAACCGGCCGCCCCACAGGGCCAGCCGCTCAGGCGTCTCGGGACCGGGGGTGGTGTTCTCGCTGCTCACAGCCGGATTCCCTTGCCGAACTTGTGGTCGCGGGCTGCGGCCTGCTTCGAGGACAGACCATAGATGTCGATGAACCCGCGGGCCGACGACTGGTCGAAGGTATCGCCTTCGTCGTAAGTGGCGAGGTTGAAGTCGTACAGCGAGGACTCCGAGCGCCGGCCGGTGACGGTGGCGCGGCCACCGTGGAGCTCCATGCGAATCTCGCCGTTGACGTACTCCTGGGTGTCGTCGATGAACGCGTCGAGGGAGCCCTTGAGCTCGGAGAACCACTGGCCGTCGTAGACGACCTCGGTCCAGCGCTGGTCGACCATCCGCTTGAACCGGGCCTGCTCGCGCTCGAGCGTGATGTTCTCAAGCTCCTTATGCGCGGCGATGAGGGTCATCGCGCCGGGAGCTTCGTAGATCTCGCGGCTCTTGATGCCCACGAGCCGGTCCTCGACGATGTCGATGCGGCCGATGCCCTGGGCGCCGGCGCGCTGGTTGAGCTCCTCGATCGCCTGCAGCGGGGTGACGTCGCGGCCGTCGATCTTGACCGGGATGCCCTTTTCGAAGGCGATGGTGGCCTCGTCGGCCGGCGGCGGGAAGGTCGGGTCGTCGGTGTAGTCGTAGACGTCCTTGGTCGGGCCGTTCCAGATGTCTTCGAGGAAGCCGGTCTCAACGGCGCGGCCCCACACGTTCTGGTCGATGGAGAACGGGTTGGACTTGGTTGTGACGATCGGCAGGTCGTTGCGCTCGGCGTATTCGATGGCCTTCTCGCGGGTGAGCGCCAGGTCGCGGACCGGGGCGATGCACTTCATGTCCGGGGCAAGGGAGGTGATGCCGACTTCGAAGCGGACCTGGTCGTTGCCCTTGCCGGTGCAGCCGTGGGCGACGGTCTTCGCACCGTACTTGCGGGCGGCGGTGACGAGGTGCTTGACGATGACTGGGCGCGAGAGCGCCGAGACGTTCGGGTAGGCGTCCATGTACAGGGTGTTGGCCTTGAGCCCGGGCATGCAGTATTCGTTGGCGAACTCGTCGCGGGCGTCGGCGACATAGGCCTCGACGGCGCCGCAGTCGAGGGCGCGCTGGCGGATCGTCTCCAGGTCCTCGCCTCCTTGGCCGACGTCGACGGCCATGGCCACCACCTCGGCACCGGTCGCCTCCTGGATCCAGCCGATGGCCACCGAGGTGTCGAGGCCGCCTGAGTAGGCGAGCACAATGCGTTCAGTCATGTCGGGACTCCTTTTCGGAAAGGTCGTTACTGTTCAGAATATGGTTCAGGGTCCGCCGCGTGCACGTGTACCCGGCGGGCCCTCAGGTCTGGGTTATGCGTCGCCGGCCAGCTCGTGCAGCTTCTCGGCCAGGGCCTCCCCGCTGGTGGACTCGGCGGCGATGACGAGGACGGTGTCGTCGCCGGCGATCGTGCCGAGCACCTCGGGGATGACGGATCGGTCGAGCGCTGAGGCCAGGTACTGGGCGGCCCCAGGCGGGGTGCGCAGCACGACGAACTGGCCGGAGCTGGTGGCGGTCACGAGCAGCTCTTCGAGCAGTCGCTGCAGCTTCGCATCGAGCAGGTCGGTGGCCTGCGCGGACTGCAGGCTTCGGTCCCCTCCCTCGCCGGGCACCGCGTAGACGGAGCCCTTGGCGGTGCGCACCTTGACCGCGCCGAGATCGACGAGATCGCGTGACAGGGTCGCCTGGGTGACGGAGAAGCCGCGGCCGGTCAGCAGCCCGGCAAGCTCGGTCTGCGAGCGGATCGTCTCCGTGCGGATGAGCTCGATGATGAGCTGCTGGCGGGCGGCCTTGGTCGTCGGGGTCAGCTGTTCGCTCATGCGCGTGCCTCCAGCCAGGCCATCAGCCCCATCTGGGCGTGCAGCCGGTTCTCGGCCTCGTCGAAGACGACCGACTGCGGCCCGTCGATGACCTCGGCGGTGATCTCCTGGCCGCGGTGGGCCGGCAGGCAGTGCATGACGAGTGCGCCCTCAGCTGCGACATCGAGGAGTGCGGCGTTGACCTGGTAGGGCAAGAACGGCGAGTCGGCGCCGTCGCGGCCCTCGGCGTCCTGGCCCATCGACACCCAGGTGTCGGTCACGAGCACATCGGCGCCGGTGGCCGCCGCCTTAGCGTCATCGGTGATCTCGATCGACCCGCCGGTCTCAGCGGCCAGCGCGGTGGCGCGTTCGACGATCGCGGCGGCCGGCTGATGGCTGTCCGGTGCTGCGATGCGCACGTGCATGCCGGCGTTGGCGCCGGCGAGCAGGTAGGAGTTGGCCATGTTGTTCGCCCCGTCGCCGAAATAGGCAAGCGTCGTGCCGGCCAGTCCCCCGGGTGCCTCGGTGGGTCGGTGTTCGTGGATGGTGAGCAGGTCGGCGAGCAGCTGGCACGGGTGGTAGTCATCGGACAGGGCGTTGATGACCGGCACTGAGGAGTTCGCGGCCATCTCTTCGAGACCGGCTTGCGCGTAGGTGCGCCAGACGATCATCGAGACCATCCGCGACATCACCTGTGCGGTGTCGGCGATCGACTCCTTGTGCCCGAGCTGCGCCTCGCCGGGGTTGATGATGAGCGGGCTGCCGCCGAGTGCGGCGATGCCTGCGGCGAACGACACGCGGGTGCGGGTGGAGGTCTTGTCGAAGATGACCGCCACGGTCTTGCGAGCCGCGCCCGAGGCGGCGGTTCCCGGGCCTGCGAAGGGCACCTGGGTGCCGGGATCGGCTTTGAGTTCGGCTGCCAGGTCGAGGACCTCGAGCAGTTCGGTGGGGCTGAGGTCGGTGTCGGTGAGGAAGTGTCGGGTCATGACTGTGCCTTCACGGTCTCGGCGATGAGTGCTGGCAGGGCGTCGAGGAAGTCCTGCAGCTGTGCGGGAGTGATGATGAGCGGGGGTGCCAGGCGGATCCGGTCGGGGGTGACCGGGTTGATGATGAAACCGGCCTCCTGCGCGGCTGCCGCAAGTGCTCCGGCGACCGGTAACTCGCCGGCGTCTGCCTGCTGCGGGTCGGTGATGGCGAAGGAGCGCAGCAGCCCTGCCCCGCGCGCCCCGGTGACACCGGGGACTGCAGTGAGCTGTTCGGCCAGCCAGTCGCCGGTCTCGCGGACATGGGCGAGAAGGCCGTCTGTCTCGATGGTGTCGAGCACGGCGAGTGCGGCGGCGGCGCTGACGGGGTTGCCCCCGAAGGTGGTGCCGTGCTGGCCGGTACCGAGCAGTGCGCTGACCTTCTCACCGATGGTGATGAGCCCGCCGATCGGGATGCCGCCGGCCAGTCCCTTGGCCACGGTGATCGCATCGGGCATGATGCCCTCGCCGATCTCCGGGTGCTGGAAAGCGAACCAGTGGCCGGTGCGGCCGATGCCGGTCTGCACCTCATCGAGAATCATGAGCGCCCCGGCAGCGCTCGTCGCCTCGCGCACCGCTGTGAGATAACCGTCCGGGTGCAGGCGCACGCCGCGCTCTCCCTGGATCGGTTCGATGATGACCGCGGCGACCGTCTCATCGACCGCGGCTCGCACTGCCTCGATGTCGCCGAAGGGCACATGGGCGACCTCCGGCATGAGTGGGGCGAAGGGCGCGCGGTAGACTTCCTTGGCCGTCAGCGACAGGGCGCCGATGGTCCGGCCGTGGAAGGCCCCGTCAACGGCGATGATCTTCGACCGGCCCGGGCTGCCGGCATCAGGCGCGCCCACCCGGCGGGCCAGTTTGATGGCCGCTTCATTGGCTTCGGTGCCGGAGTTGGCGAAGAACACCTGGGAGCCTGCCGGTGCTCCGGCGATCTCCAGCAGCTTCGACGCCAGGTTCAGCTGGGGGTCGGTGGTGAAGAAGTTCGAGACGTGGTCGATCGTCGACAGCTGGCCGGTCACCGCCTCGGTGATGGCCGGGTGGCCGTGGCCAAGCGTGTTGACGGCGATGCCGCCGAGCAGGTCGAGGTAGTCCTTGCCTGCATCGTCGGTGACAGTGCAGCCATGAGCGCTCACGAGCTTGGCCTTCGGTGTGCCGAAGACCGGCAGCATCGTCTGGGCGTAGTCGTCCTGCCAGCTCATGCCTGTCCTCCCTTCGTGTGGTCGTCCTGGACCATGGTGCCGATGCCTTCGGTGGTGAAGACCTCCAGCAGCAGCGAGTGGGCCATCCGGCCGTCGATGATGTGTGCCTGGCGCACACCGGCTTCGACTGCTTCGAGTGCGGCGGTCATCTTCGGGATCATCCCGGAGTCCAGGCGCGGCAGCAGCTCGCGCAGCTCTGCCGGGGTGATCGCTGAGAGCAGCGAGTCCTTGTCCGGCCAGTCGGCGTAGAGCCCGGGCACATCGGTGAGCATGACGAGTTTGTCGGCACCGATCTGCCGGGCGATCGCGGCGGCGGCGAGGTCGGCGTTGATGTTGAGCGGCTTGTTGACGGCTCCGCCTGCTTCGGCGGCGATCGAGCAGATGACCGGGATGCGGCCGGCGGCCAGCAGCTCGTTGATGAGCTCGGTGTTGACCGAGACGATCTCGCCGACCCGGCCGAGGTCGATCTCCTCACCGTCGACGGTGGCGGTTGTGCGCTTGGCCAGCAGCAGGTCGCCGTCCTCGCCGGAGAGCCCGACGGCGGCGTCGCCGTTCTGGTTGATGCGGGCGACGACTTCGCGGTTGACCTGCCCGGAGAGCACCATACGCACGACCTCGGCGGCCTCTTCGCTGGTGACGCGCTGGCCGGCGCGGAATTCGCTTTCGATGCCGAGACGATCGAGCATCCGGGAGATGTGCGGGCCGCCGCCGTGGACGACGATCGGGCGCAGGCCGGCAAACCGCAGGAAGGCGATGTCGTCGGCGAAGGACTGCTGCAGCTCCGGGGAGACCATGGCATTGCCGCCGTACTTGATGACGATGGTCGCGCCCTTGAAGGTTTTGATCCACGGCAGCGCCTCGGTCAGGGTCTCGGCTTTGGCCTGAGCCTGGACGAGCCGGTGGGCAGAGGATGTCTCGGTCATGATGAGTAGGCGCTGTTCTCTTCGACGTAGTCATGGGTGAGGTCTGAGGTCCACACGCTGGCTTCGAAGTTGCCTGCGTGCAGGTCGATCTCGACGACGACGCGGCGGTCGAAGAGCACCTCGGCGGGGTCGGCGGCCGGGGCGGAGCCGACGCAGACGGGCACGCCGTTGAAGGTCACGTCGATGGCCTGCGGGTCGAACTCGGCATCGGTGGTGCCGACCTGGGCGACGACGCGGCCCCAGTTGGGGTCCTCGCCGAACACTGCGGCCTTGAAGAGGTTCGAGCGGGCGACTGCGCGGGAGACGTCGACGGCCTGCTGTTCGGAGAACGCTCCGCGGGTGGTGATGGTGATGTCGTGGCCGGCGCCCTCTGCGTCCGTGTGCAGCTGGGCGGTGAGCTCGCCGCACACCTCGGTGAGCAGGCGGGTGAATTCGACGAGGTCGGCCTGGTGCTCGGAGGCTCCCGAGCTCATGACGATGACCGTGTCGTTGGTCGACATGCAGCCGTCGGTGTCGAGCCGGTCGAAGGTCTTCTGGGTCGCCGCGCGCAGGGCGATGTCGAGGTCGCCCGATTCGACGACGGCATCGGTGGTGATGACGACGAGCATCGTCGCCAGTCCCGGTGCGAGCATGCCCGCACCCTTGGCCATGCCGCCGATGCGGTAGGCGGTGCCCTCGCGGGTGGCGGTCTTGGCCACGGTGTCGGTCGTCATGATCGCCTCGGCTGCTGCGGCACCTGCCTCCGGGGTCTCGGCAGCAGCCTCAAGGGCAGCGGGGAGGGTGTCGAGGATCGGTTCGCGGAACTCCGGTCCCCCGACGCCGATGAGCCCAGTCGAGCACACGAGCACGTCGCTGGCATCGGTGCCGAGCAGTTCGGCGGTGCGGGTGGCGGTGAGTTCGGTGGTCTCGTAGCCGTAGTCGCCGGTGTAGCAGTTCGCACCACCGGAATTCAGCACGACCGCGCGTGCGGTGCCGTCGGCGGAGGCCTGCTGGCTCCACAGCACCGGGTTGGCCTTGCAGCGGTTGGCGGTGTAGACGGCAGCAACCGCATCGGCAGGGCCGTCGTTGACAACGACGGCGAGGTCGGTCTTGCCGCTGGGCTTGAGTCCGGCGGTGGTGCCTGAGGCGCGGAAGCCGCGCGGGTAGGTCACGCTCATGATGCGACTCCATTCGGCTGACGAGTCGGCGGTGGCAACGGCCACCGCCCTTCAATATGCATAACAATACATCAGAAGTGAACTTTATTCATCCCCTGCGGTGTCATGGTGAGGGAAGTCACGACCGCCTGGCCGGGCGTCCACCCTCAGGGAGCCAGTCCCCCGGTCGGCAGCCCGGTCGCCTCAGGCAAGCCGAGGGCGAGGTGGGCCGACTGCAGCGCCTGGCCGGCGGTGCCGCGCACGAGGTTGTCGAGGGCGACGACGGTGACGATCCGGCCGGCACGCTCGTCGATGCCGAACTGGAGGTGGGCGGTATTCGACCCGGTCGCCGCCGACAGCTGCGGCCAGGTGCCTTCGGCGAGCATGTGCACGAAGGGCTCATCGGCGTACGCGCCGGCATACACCTCGGCGACGGCCTCGCGGGTCAGCTGCGCACCACCGGCCGGAACGGCTGAGAGGGTGGCGAGGATGCCGCGGCTGACGGGAATGAGGGTGGGGGTGAAGGAGATGCGCACCGGCCCCTCTGCGGGATCGGCGCCGAGGGCGAGGTTGAGGTTCTGCTCGATCTCGGGCACATGCCGATGAATGCCGGCAACGCCGTAGGGTGAGGCGTTGCCGAGGATCTCGGCTGCCGTCAGGTGGGGTTTGAGTGCCTTGCCGGCTCCGGAGACGCCGTTGGCCAGCACGGCATTCAGCCCGGTCGGCTCGATGAGCCCGGCCTGCAGCAGCGGGCCGAGGCCAAGCGTCACCGCGGTGACGTTGCAGCCGGGCACTGCGATGCGGCGGGTCTCGCGCAGGCGCTCGCGCTGTTTGGTGCCGTCGGCCAGCAGCATCTCGGGCAGCCCGTAGGTCCAGGTGCCCGGATGATCGCTGCCGTAGAAGGCCTCCCAGGCGGCTGGGCTGATGAGGCGGTGGTCGGCGGCGAGGTCGATGATGAGGGTCTCACGTGAGGTCTCGGCGAGTGCGGCTGCGATCTCGCCCGAGGCGCCGTGCGGCAGGGCGAGGACAACGACGTCGTGGCCGGCGAGCACTTCGGCGGTCGAGGGCTTGACGATCATGTCGCCGTAGGCGAGCAGATGGGGTTGGTGGACCGCCAGCCGGTCACCGGCGCTCGAATGGCCGCAGACCGTTGTAACGTGAAGTTCCGGGTGACTGCTCAGCAGCCTGAGGACCTCACCGCCGGCGTAGCCGGTGGCGCCTGAGACTGCGACTGACATTCGCGACATATGCATAATCATACCGCATCATCAAACTTTATTCAGGAGGGGTTGTGGCCCACGTTGTACAGGCGATCGAAGCCGGCGGACCGGAGGTGCTGCGCTGCACCGAGATCGACGACCCGCAGGCAGGTCCCGGCGAGCTCCTCGTCGAGGTCGCCGCTGCAGGCATCAACTTCATCGACACCTACCGGCGCAGCGGCCTGTATCCGATGGAGTTCCCGCACATCGTCGGCAGCGAAGGCGCCGGACGCGTCATCGCTGTTGCCGATGATGTCACCGGTTTCTCCGTCGGCGACCGGGTCGCCTGGCACAACGCGCCCGGCTCCTATGCCACCCGTGTCGCCGTCCCGGCTGACGGCGTGCTGCGGGTGCCCGAAGGTGTGTCCGATGAGGTCGCTGCCGCGATTCCGCTCCAGGGCCTGACCGCCCAGTATCTGGCGACCGGTTCGCACCGCATCGAACCGGGTCAGACCGCGCTCATCCACGCCGGTGCCGGCGGGGTGGGCCTGCTGCTCACCCAGCTGGCCAAGCACCTCGGCGCCCGCGTCATCACGACGGTCTCGACTGAGGAGAAGGCAGAGCTGTCCCGCGGTGCCGGCGCTGATGAGGTGTTCCTCTATGGTGAGGGCGTCGACATCGCCGCCACTGTCCGCGAGCTCACCGACGGTGAGGGTGTCGACGTCGCCTATGACGGGGTCGGCAGGGACACTTTCGATGCCTCACTGGCCTCGCTCAAGGTGCGTGGTTCGCTCGTGCTCTTCGGCGCCGCCTCCGGGCCGGTCGAGCCCTTCGACATCCAGCGGCTCAACTCCTCCGGCGGGCAGTTCCTCTCCCGCCCCTCGCTGCAGTGGTTCGTCCGCAGCCCCGAGGAGCTGGCCGAGCGTTCGCGCATGCTCTTCGACGGGCTCTCAACCGGCTGGCTCGACTTCCGCGTCGGCCACGAGTTCCCACTCGCCGAGGCTGCCGAGGCGCATCGTGCGCTCGAGGGCCGCAAGACGACCGGTAAGGTCATCCTCAAGCCCTGATCCTAACGCTGCGATTCCCGACGGCGGGATGTCAGGAGGTGCCGTCGGGAAGGGCGTCGATGATCGCCTCGGTCCCGGTTTTGGGTGCGCCGTCGCCTGTGAAGATCCCAAACTGCGATTCGCCGTCATCACGCAGCGTGTAGACGAGCACGAGGACGGCTTGGGAGTCTGCCAGCCGGTGCAGTGTCTCACTGAGCGCACTGCCCTGTTCGTCCTCGCTGAAGCAGCCGGTGCAGGTCTGGAGTCCGACCTCGGCGACGATGACGGGTGTTCCGAAGGATTCGCTCAGCCGGTCAACACGCGCGGGCATTTCGCTGATGAGCGTGCCGTCGGTCTGCGGGTAGGCGCCGACGGCGAGCACGTCGAGGGCCGGGGCGAGGGCGTCGAAGTAGCGGTGCCAGCGTTTCTCGGTCACGTCGCCGAGGGGGAATCCGCCGGCATTCGTCGTCACGATCACCCCGGGTGCGCGGTGCTTGATCGTCTTGCCAGCCAGAGTCAGCAGGTCGCGCAGGTCTGCCAGGTAGGTGCGCGGCAGGGGCTGGGGCAGTTCGGCGTGGGTGCCGAAGTGGGTGCCGTCGGCTTCGTTGAACACCTGCCACACGTCGACGCGGTCGCCGAGGCGGGCGGCGAGCACGTCCCAGTACTGTTCCATCATCGCCCGGTAGCGGTCGCCGACGACATCGGAGCGGTAGCTGTCCGCCGTGATGAAGTAGATGTGAAGTCCTGCGCGGCGTGCGATGTCGACGGCGGCGTCGATGCGGCCCAGTGCGGCCTCGTCCCAGTGCATCGCGTCTCCTTCACCCCAGGAGTCGAGCACATCGTAGGAGCGGACCGCAAAGCGCACCCAGGTGCCGCCCGCGGACCGGATCTCCTCGACGTCATCGGTGAACGCCTGGAGACTGACCTCATCGACTCCGGGAGCAGCGACGGTGAAGCCGGATTGCACTGCCTCGGCTGGCAGGACAGCGGCGATCCGGTCTGCAGTCTCTGCGTCCGGCTCTGTCGGCCCAGTCCCGGCACACGCGGTCAGGGCCAGGAGGCACAGCAGTCCCAGCAGCCTGCCCACATGACTCACGATGAGGCGACCTTGCGCTTCTGCCGCGCCTGATAGGCCCGCCGGTGCAGCGCGGGACTGGCCTTGGCCAGCGCCAGTGAGGCGGCGGTGGCCGGTTGGCGGCTGCGCAGGGAGGCGGCGAGCTCCTGCCGGCGGATGCGGCGGCGGCACCACTGGGTGACGTCGCTTCGCAGCGGTGTCGCCTCGGGTTCGCGGGCGGCCTTGTGCAGCATCTCGGTGAGCACGAGGACGCGGGCCAGTTCCAGCTGGGCTGTGGCTGCCGGTTCGTCGAAGGCGGCCCGCAGGTGCGGTTCGATGAGTTCGGGCAGCCGGCCGAGGTCCCAGACGCTGGTCCGCAGCGTCCCGGTGACGGAGCGGTCGTGGATGACGTAGTCGTAGACGCCGGTTTCGGTGTAGGCGACCGTCGCAGCATTCAGCAGGTTGGCGACGACGAAGGCGAAGTCTGAGTAGGCGTTGTCCTCCGGGGCCGGGTGGACGAGTGCTTCGCGGGCCATGAGCAGGTGCTGGGAGGCGACGATCTTACCGGCCAGCACGGCGACGACCGCCTCGGCGCCGGTGGACACGGATCCTGGGGGTGACCATGCCAGCCGTGAGCGGCGGCCAGACGGCAGGCGGGTGTGGATCGGGGCGAGCACGAAGTCCGCCCCGTGCTGGTGGGCGACGGCTTCCATCTGTGCGAGGTAGTCGGGCGCGATCGTGTCATCGTCGTCGACGAAGACGATCCAGTCCCCACGCGCCTGGGCCAGCGCCGTGTTCGTCGCTGCGCCGTAGCCGCGGTTCGTCTCGTGGCGGATGAGCCGGATGCGGGGATCTGCGGGCAGGCGGTGGTCGAAGGGCTCAGCCGAGCCGTCGTCGATGACGATGAGTTCGAAATCGGCGCGGGTCTGGGCCAGCACCGAGGTGAGGGAGGCTTCCAGCCCCTCCCCTGGGTTCAGCGTTGGCGTGACGACTGTGAAGGTCGGGTTGCGCTCCACGATTCTCCTTTCGCATCTGTCGAGTGGACCTCGGATTCCTCAGCGGCCTGCCTGCGCCGGTGGCGGCTGGCGTCGATGCTGAACGTCAGGCACAGCAGCACCTCGGAACCGAGCACGGTGAAGGCAGCACCCCACGCTCCGAAGAGTGCGCTGGCGGGAATGAGGGCGAGCAGGTGGATGACGGCCGTCGCCGAGGTGACGGCGGCGATGGCCCGGAACCGGTGGGCAGCAGCGGCACGCAGGTTGAACAGTGCCGAGCCGCCGGCCACACACAGCGTGGCTCCGGCGAGCTGGGCAAGGGGAACCGCCGCCTCGTATCCCGGGCCCAGGTACCAGGGCAGCAGGACGGGGGCGAAGATGATGAGTCCCAGCCCGCCGAGCAGATAGCCGCCGATGATTCCGGCGGTGATGGTGCGGCGCACGCTTGCGGCATTCGGGTTGCCGACGGCGTGGGACATGCGCGGCAGCATCGCGTCCTGCACTCCGCCCATGATGCCGCGCCCGGCATTGGAGAGACGTTCGGCGATGCCGAAATAGGCGGTCTGGACGGGACCGGCGAGCGCGCCGAGGATGACGCTGTTGACAGCGCCCATGGACATGAGTGCGATGTGGCCGACGAACAGGTGCCCGCCGTCGGCGAAGGCGAAGCGCACCGAGGCACGGGTTGGACGCTGCCAGCGCAGGTGCCCGGTGCGGGCGAGCAGTCCCCAGCCGATGACGGCGGCCAGGGCGAGCGGCAGGAACTGCCAGGCCAGCGCCCACGGCAGATCCTCGGGCCCCGACACAGTGAGCAGCAGTCCGATGAGGGCCAGCAGCCGGCTGGCGGCCAGGACAAGCGAGAACTCGGTGAAGCGGCCCAGGCCCTGCAGCAGCCAGCTGGGAAACGCGGTGCCGATGGCCACGAGCACCAGCCCGATGACGAAGATCCCAAGCAGGTGGCGCAGGCCCGGCACCGCCGCGACCACCGCGAGCACGACCACCGCGCTGCCGCCCAGCAGCACGGCTTTCGCAGTCAGGGTTGAGGCGATGATCTCGCTGAGCTCGTCGTCGCGGTTGCGCACCGCGACCCGGCGCAGCGCGCTGACGGAGAAGCCGTAGTCGCAGATGTGCACGACGATCTGCAGGACCGCCTGCGTGACGATGAGGAGGCCGAGGGCTTCAGCACCGATGGCGCGCGCCAGGAACGGCAGGGCGACGAGCGGGTAGCCGAAGGAGGTCAGGTAGCCCAGTGCCACGACGACGGCGTCGGTGCTGATGCGTCCTGGGTTGTCGTTCTTCCCAGCCGAGCGGTCGGCACCTGTCATAGGGGCCACGCAGACGAGGCAGTGGTGAGCATCCTGACGATCTGGAAGGCCTCTCCGTACTCCATCGCGGCCTGGCTGCCGCGGAACAGGGCGAGCGCTTCGAGTGCCTGCGTGGAGCGGGCGTCCGGGTACTCCTGGATCTGGGAGGCGTATTCGGCGAATGCCGTGGTCTTGCGTTCGATCGTGTCCGTGATGTCGACGACCCAGTTCGGTGCGAACGTCGGCTCGGCTCCCGGTGCGTTCCAGAAGGTCTCGGAGATCGTCTCGTACATCGCCACGACCGAGATCTCGGCAGCGTCGCCGATCGGACGGGTGGCGACCATGCCGGCGTCGAAGACGGCGCGGTGGTCGATGTGCCGGTCAGGAAAGGGCAGGAGCACGATATCGGGTTTGGCCCGGTGGATGCGCTCCTGGACGGCTCCGTTGAGTTCGGCCACCGACAGCCGGGCGAGTTCGACGGAGGGGAAGCCGAGGAACTCCGTCGCCGTCACTCCGAGGATCTCGTGGGCCGCACGTGCTTCTGCCCGGACCTGGGCGTCGATTCCTGCAGGATAGAGCGGTGGGACGTCGGCGGCGACGGCGATGACGGTGACGTCTGCGCCGGCTTCGGCCAGGCGGGCGATCGTGCCTCCGCAGCCGAGGACCTCATCGTCAGGGTGCGGGGCGAGGACGACAACAGAGCATGCGTTCACAGGAGTTTTCCTAACAGGTGGTGGTGAGTGGCTGTGACTGATGCACCGTTCGGCGCTGGGCGCATGCGGTTGAGATGTTCGATGACCTCATCGCATTCGGCTGCCGAGGTCGCCGGCGAGCTGGGTACGAGCAGTCCGGTGGCGTACAACGCTTCGGCCTGGCCGGTGAGGTAGCGCGGATAGGTGCGCCGGTCAGCGAAGACCGGCTGCAGGTGCATCGGCTTGAAGACCGGGCGGGTTTCGATGCCGACCTCGCTCAGGGCCGTCATCGCCGCAGCGGCGTCGAAGCCGGTGACGCGGGCGTCGACGAGGAGTGCGGTGAGCCAGCAGTTGTCTGCCGCGTCGTCCTCGCCGAGCACGCGGATGCCGGGGACGGGTTCGAGTCCGGCCCGGTAGCGGCTGCGGTGGGCCCGCCGGGCGGCGAGGAACTCCGGCAGGCGAGTCAGCTGTGCGCTGCCGAGGGCAGCGAGCAGGTTGGAGAGCCGGTAGTTGTAGCCGATCTCCTCGTGTTCGTAGTGAGCGACGGGCTGCCGTGCCTGCCGGGCGAGGTGGTCGATATAGGCGGCCGTCTCGGCGCTGTCGCACACGACCGCTCCTCCGCCCGAGGTCGTGATGATCTTGTTGCCGTTGAACGACAGGGTCGCTGCGGTGCCGAACGAGCCGGCCGGTCGGCCGTCGACGACGGCGCCGAGCGACTCGGCTGCATCGACGATGACCGGCACCCCATAGCGTGCAGCGACTGCTGCGATCGCATCGTGGTCGGCCAGCCGGCCGAACAGATCGACCGGCACCACGGCACCGACTGGTTTGCCGATGGCGCTGAAGTCTGCCAGGCAGTCGTCCAGCAGCCGCGGGTCGATGTTCCCGGTCGCATCGCAGTCGATGAAGACGGGGGTGGCACCGGTGTAGCGGATCGCATTGGCCGTAGCGGCGAATGTCAGAGTGGCGCACGGTACGTAGTCCCCCGGCCCCACGCCGGCGGCCAGCAGCGCCAGGTGGAGGGCGGCGGTACCGGAGCTGACGGCCACGGCATGTGACCGGCCGGTGAGTTCGGCGAGTTCGGCTTCGAAACCGGCGAGCTGCGGACCGCCGGAGGTGATCCAGCCTGAGCGCAGTGCGGTGAGAACAGCTTCCTCCTCCAGAGTGCCGACCTGGGGGACGGACAGCGGGATGCGCATGCTCATGATGTCGTCACATCCTCGATCTCGTCGGCGCCGGGTGCCAGTGTGGAGGCAGCTCCGACCGGCTGGGCTCGTGCGGTAGCCGACCTGTCATAGACCGCCGATTCCATCTGGTTCAGCTGTGCGACCGCCTCGGCTGTGCTGCGGTCGTCTGTGCCGTCGGCAGGATCGGCGGCCACCGTGCGGTAGCAGGCGGCGATCGCCTGAGCGGATGCCTCGGCGCCGGGCAGGCTGTCGGCGGCGAACGTGCCGGCAGGCACGTGCCAGATCCGGTCGTGGATCTGCACTGCCTTGAGCTCTTCGGGAGTGAACAGCTCTTCGGAGAGCTTCTCTCCCGGCCGCAGCCCGGTGTAGGCGATCGGGCAGTGCCGGCCGCTGAGGGCCATCATGCGCCGGGCGATGTCGACGATCGAGACGGGTTCGCCCATGTCGAGCACGAGGGTCTCACCGGATTGGCCGATTGCCGCAGCTTGGAGGACGAGACGGGAGGCCTCGGGAACCGTCATGAAGTAGCGGGTGACATCCGGGTGCGTGATCGTCACCGGTCCCCCACGCCGGATCTGCTCGGCGAAGGAGACTAGAACCGAGCCGCGGGAGCCGAAGACATTGCCGAAGCGCACCGAGACGTAGGGGCGACCGGTCGTGCGCGCAAAGCCGGCTGTCAGCCCTTCGGCCAGCAACTTGGACCGGCCGAGCTCGCTGGTCGGATTGGCGGCCTTATCGGTGGAGACGTTGACGAACCGGGCAGTGCCGACGGCATCTGCGGCGCGCAGGACGTTGAGTGTGCCGTGCACATTCGTCTTCCAGCCTTCGGCCGGGAAGCGCTCGAGCATCGGCAGATGCTTGAGCGCTGCGGCGTGGAAGACGATCTCCGGCCGGTGGCGGGAGAACACCGCATGCAGCGCCTGCTCATCGCGCACATCGGCGAGCACGAGGCCCGGGGAGTCCATGAGCGCACGTCCGTGGATCGACATGCTCAGGGCGTGCAGGGCCGATTCGTCCCGATCGACCATGACGAGCTCAGCTGGGTTCAGGCGGTGGAGCTGCCGGCACAGTTCGGAGCCGATCGACCCGCCGGCACCGGTGACGAGCACCCGTGCGCCGCCGATGAGCTCGGCGGCTGCGCTCATGTCGATGGTGGTGACCGGTCGGCCGATGAGGTCTTCGACGTTGATGTCGCGCAGCTGGGCGATGTCGGTTTCGATGTCGAGCTGGTCCTGCAGCGGCGGCAGGGTCCGGATCCAGATGTCGGTGTCCTCCAGCTGTGCGGTGAGCGACCTGAACAGCTCGGCTTCGGCATATCCGATGGCGACGACGATGCCGTCGGCGCCGGCTTCCTCAGCCACCCGCCGGGCCGCGTTAGAGGGACCGAGGACCGGCACACCGGAGACGCGGAGGAAGCGCTTGGCGCGGTCGTCGTCGAGGAATCCGACCGGCAGATAGCGGCTGTTGGAATCGCGCAGCATCTGCCGCACGAGCCCCTGCCCGACTTCGCCGGCGCCGACGAGGAGGACGCGGGCGCCGCCGCGCGGGCGTCGGGAGTGATCGAGATAGGCGCGCAGCAGCTGCCGGGCGGCGGTCATCGCGACGATCGCGAAGACCGAGGCAAGCACCACCTCGGGCACGGCGACCGGACCGGAAACAGCGATGGCGACGAGGAGCAGCACCGTGAGCACCCCGGCGGTGGCCACCGACATCATGCCGAGCTCAGCAGCCGAGCCGATGAGGAACCGGTTGTTGTACAGCGATAGCGCTGCTCCGAGTGCCAGCTGTGTCAAGACGCAGACGATGATGAGTTCGGCGGTCACATGGGCGGGGGTGAGTGTGCCGATGACGAGGACGGCCAGTTGCCAGGCCAGCATCCAGCACAGAATGTCGGTGGCGCCGAGGACGATGAATCGGACGGTCGGTGAATTGCGCTGCAAGCCGATGCGCTGCAGCGATGAAGGCCAGCTTCGGGGTTTCACGGGTGGATCCTTTCCGTGTACTGCGGAGAATGTTCGTAGGCGTTCACGGCGCCCGCAGGGAACGCCGGGTACGCAATGCCCTCTGTGGGGACGTGCACCGGGGCACGGCCAACTGCGGGGGCGGTGGAGGCAGCGACGTGACGGGGCAGTGTGGCGCCCGTCGGCTGGCTGCCGATGAAAGCTGTGCCCGGGAAGCGACGCGCGGGGCTCGGCTCCGCTGTCTCCGGGCTCGCGCCGTTGACGATGACGAGACCCGCGACCGTGGTGCTGGCGCGGGCGGCGGCGTGCAGGGCAGCCATCAGGCGCCCCCGGTCAGGTTGCGCGTCGATGACGAGCACGACCCTGTCGGCGACCTCGAATGCTGCTCGCAGCTGCGGATCGGAATCGGTGGACCCGCACTGCAGGACAGCAAGCCGGGAGTCGCCAGTGCATTGGCTCAGTACGGCGCCGAGCTGCGACGTGGTGCGCACGGCATCAGGTCCTGGCGAGACGAGGTGCCGGATCCGGATGCCGTAGTCGGAGGCTGTCGTGGGTGCGAGCTCATCGCGGATGAGCACCGCGTCAATACCGCTGGCGGCAGCGGTGCCGACGAGCCCGGCGGCCACCCGGCCGTTGTCCCGGGCACCGGACAGGCCGGTGATGACGATCAGTTCGCACGCTCTGTGCTGGCTGCCGAGCCCGAGGCGGGAGAAGAGCTGCGGGTACGACCCAGGCAGAAAGCGGCGCTGCTGATCGTCGGCGATGGTGCGGGTGCGGGCCCGGCCGACGGCAGCGAGCACCTCGGTGCCGGTGGCGGCCTCGATGTCGTCGATGCGCCGCAGGCGGCGGTCAGCGACATGAAGGAGGATACTGGCGAGCACAGATCCGAGAAGCCCGATGAGCAGTCCGACAGGCACGATGATGAGTGGATCTGGTGCGCTTGCCGAGCGCGGCATGGTGGGGGCCTGCTCGACGACGGCCTGCAGGTCTGCCATGCCCGGAGCATCTGAGTTGATGCGGTCGACGACGGCCGTGGTGGCGGCCTCGTTGAGCTGCTGTGCTGACTGGGGGCTGCGCCCCTCGGCGGAGACGGCGACGACAGTGGTGTCGACAGGCACGGAGTAGCTCAGTCGCCGGGACAGCTCCTGGGCGCGTGTGGTGTCACTGCCGGTGGCGGCCGCGACGTCTTCGTGGATCTCTGTGCTGTTGCGCACGAGCTCAAGCACGGTCGGCATCCGCTGCTGCAGGCCTTCACCTGCAGCAGCGGTTGTCTCCTCTTCTGCGTCGAAGTCGACGACGAGGTTGGACGTCGAGGTGTAGGTCTTCGGCCACACCAGCAGAAGGAGTGCAGCGATGATCCCGGCGGTCAGGGTCCCAGCGGCGATCCACCACGCGCGCCGTTTGAGGATCGTGAGGAACTGGTGGGTGGTCATGACAGGGTCATCTCCTCGTCGCGGTGGTGGGCGGTGACTGCGGCTGGGAGCAGCTGGCGGTAGGCGGCCAGGCTTGTCTCCGCCTGCCGGGACGTGTCGTGGTGGGCGGCAATGTGCGCCGCTGCCGCGCGCCCCAGCTCGGTGGCAGCAGGTGGGTCGTCGAGCAGCTGGAGCACCGCGGCGATGAGGTCCTGTGACGAGTTCGCCAGCAGGCCGGTCTCGCCGTCACGGACGATGTCGCGGACCCCGGTGACGTCGTGGGCGATGACAGGCAGCCCGCAGGCTTGGGCTTCGAGCAGTGACATCGGCATCCCCTCACCGGCAGAGGTGAAGAGCACCATGTCGGCAGCCGCGATGTGCTCGCGCACGTGTGATGGTGTGAGCCAGCCGGTGACGCTGACGTTGGACGAGAGCCGCCCACGCTCGCCTTCGCCGATCCACTGGAACTCAGCCTGCCCAGGTCGGGCCTCGGCCACGGCATCGGCGACAGCTGCGAAAACCTCCGGCCGTTTCTGCCCGGCGATCCGGCCGATGTGGATGATGCGGACAGGACCAGCGGGCTTGCCTGCCCGTGTGGCCGCGGACCGGCAGGCAGCGACATCGACGGTGTTGGGCACCGTGGCCACCGCAGCACCGGGCAGCACGCGGGCGGTGAGGGCTGCTTCGCTGTGGGAGACCAGGACGAGGTTCCGGCCAGCCCGCAGAGCGGCACGCTCGAGGACACGGAATGCCACCCGGGCAGCCGCGGGCAGATCGGCACGGTCGAAGCTGAAGCAGTGCGGGCTGTAGACCACGCGATGAGCAGTCCCCTGCAGCGCGGTGAGCACGCGACCGATGAAGCCGGCGCGGGACGAGTGCAAGTGCACGACTGCCTCGGTGTCACGTCGGATTTCGGTGCGGATGAGCCGGGTGAGGTCGATCAGCCGCCGGCGCTGCCTGCATGGCAACACGCGCAGAGCGACGTCGTGACCGCACATCTCGGCAATCGCTGCTGGCGGTGGGGAATCACCACGAGCGACACACGCCAGCGTCACGCTCCTGACGTCGGGGTGCGCGGATTGGGCGCGGGCGAGTGCGGTGACGGAGGTCAGTACGCCGGCGGAGGTCGCTTCGGTGATGTGGAGGATCCTCATGTCCAGGCTCCTGAGGTGTTGGGATCCGGGTAGGTAGCGGCGGGTGTGAAGAACGGCAGGCGGTGCTGCGGACCGGGCTGTGGACGGACCACGGTGGCCGCAGGCGCCCGGTTTCCGCGCAGCGGCAGGCAGCACAGCACGAGCGGCAGCAGACCGGTGAGGTGTTTGAGGTAGGAGCCGTAGTCCGGTTCGAACAGTGCCTGCACGAGTACGAGCGCCAACAGCAGGGAGATCCCGCGAGCGATGCGCGGTGGCCCGCTGAGGCGGACGGTGCTGCGTCGGCGGGAGAATGCCGTGTAGAGCACCAGTCCCCACACCGCCATCACAGCGATGCCGGCGAGCACCAGCTCCGGGCTGCCGGAGAACAGCAGCGGCCACGGCACGATGAGCATGGCGAGCACGCACAGCACTGAGATGACGCTGAGGACTCCGGTGGCTTCGGGAAATGGGCCGCTGATCAGGGTGTTGACGACCGTGTCAGCGCGTTCGGCGTTGAGCCACGTACGGCGCCCCTCGAGGTTCTCCCCCAGCACAATGCGGAAGGCCACAGCGAGCACCGCGTACCCGGCGACGACGCAGACGAGCATGCCCAGCGGCCCGGTGCGTCGTGCCAGCAGGACACGGATGCAGACGTAGAGCACGGCGATGAGCAGCCAGTACGGGCGCATGTAGATGCCGTAGAGCAGACAGGATGCGACGACTGCGACGTCACCATAGGGCGAGCGCGGCAGAACGAGGACGAGCAGAGCAATGACAACGGTGAAGATCTCCTTCGTGTACTGTCCGAGGTAGACGACGGCGAAGACGCAGCTGACGGCCAACAGACCGAATCCAGCAAGTCCGAGCCGGCCAAGCGACTCAAGCGGCAGCGCGATGATCACAGCGGCTATGAAGAGGCCGACACCCAGCAGGGCCGCCAAGGGCGGCAGCTCTCCCAGCCCCAGACCGCGGTAGAAGGCGCCGATGTGCCGGAACGACTCCGCTGAGGTTGCACCACCTGGGTCGAGGATGGCAGCACGGATGTGTGCGTCGTCGCGCAGGAACTGTTCGGGCAGGACTGCTCGCGAGGTGGTCGATGAGATGAGGGCGCTGCCGAGCAGGCAGAGGGCCAGCAGCTGGCGGACGAGGATGTCGCCGTTCATGCCCGGCTCACCTCCCGGCACGCAGAGGTGAAGTCGCCGATGAAGTCCGGCAACGCGACTGCTTGTGCGGCTGCGCGGTACCGGTCGGGATCTGTCATGACCTCGCGCACCCGCTGCGCCAGCGTCTGCGCATCTGCGCTGCTGCAGATCGCGTTGACACCATCCGTGGCGTAGGCCGGGATCTCCCCAACGGGAGTCACGACGGGCACGAGCCCCAGGTGCATGGCCTCGCGGACAGCCATGCCGAGGCCCTCGTAGTCGCTGAGCTGGACGAAGAAATCGGCCTCTGCGGCCAGTCCGGCGATCTCCTCAGGTCTGCACGGTTCGTGTCGGTGGAACCGGTCGGCGATGCCGAGGCGATCGGCGAGCGCCGTCAGACCGGCGGCTTCGCCCTCATCGGGGCCGATGATGTCGAGTCGCGCGCCGCCAGGGTGCGTGCACTGCAGCTCGGCCAGCAGTTCGATGGCCCGGTCGAGTCGCTTCTGCCTGGCCAGCCGCCCCCAGAACACCAAGCGGATCTCGTTCCCATTGCTGGTATCTGCGTCGCGCTCGTCGCGCTGCGGTGGCTGGAGTTCTGTCACCGCCGCGGAGGCAGGGGTGACGACGTAGACCGGGGTCCGGGTGGCAGGACTGACCAGTGCGCTGCGGGTTGCGTGGGAGTCGCAGAACACCGCATCTGCGCAGCGGAGAGCCACCGTATGGAGAATGCGGTCAACGACGTTGGTGTAACGCGTGTTGTGCAGGTAGACGACCCAGCCAGTACGGGGCAGCAGGGCGCTGGCGATGAACCCGACGGCCGTCGAGCGCCATAACGAGGTCACGAGGATGTCCGGACGCTGGCGCCGGATGTAGCGCACCAGCTGGATCAGCGATATCGGATTGTTCAGACCGCGGGCTGCAAAGTCGACGGGGATCGTCCTGTCCGTGCCGCCGGTGGTCGTGAAAGCGGCCAAGCGCAGCTGGAGGGTGGTGCAGCGCTGACGAAGCAGACCGGCAGCGGCTTCGACCCCGCCGACCTTCGCAGAGTGGATGAGGTGGACGACGCGCATCACACCGCCCCCTCCCGCGCGAGAACGGCGCGGATGGTGCGAACCAGGATCGCCAGGTCGAGACCGAGGGTCCAGTTGTTGGCGTAGTAGACGTCGAGCTGCTGGGCGCGCTCCCACGGCAGATTGGACCGTCCCGATACCTGCCAAAGCCCGGTCATCCCCGGCTTGACGCCGAGCCGCTGCACCGCCGTCGGGGTGTAGAGCGCGACCTCCTCGGCACGCTGCGGGCGCGGACCGACCAGGCTCATCGAACCGCCGAGCACATTGAACAGCTGCGGCAGCTCATCGAGGGAGAAGCGGCGCAGCACTCCCCCGGTGCGGGTGATGCGCGGATCGGAGTCGATCTTGAAGAGCGGGGTGTCGCCCCGATTCTGTTCCTTGAGCAGACGAGCCAGCTGTGCATCGGCGTCGGCGACCATAGTGCGGAACTTGAGGATCTGGAACTCCTCGCCCTCGACGCCGATGCGCGTCTGCCGGAAGATCACCGGCCCCGGGCTGTCGCGCTTGACGAGGAGTGCGACGGTGATGAGCACAGGCGACAGAACGATGATGAGCGCGGCCGAGCCGAGGATGTCGAAGAGGCGCTTAGTCACGCGCAGCCGCAGCGGCGGCGCGGATGTCATGCACACGAGGCTGGCGTCTCCGGCCGTCAGCTCCGGTTTGAGGTTCTGTGCCCGCACAGTGGTGACGCTGAGCGGCACCCGCAGGCTGACCTGGTGATGGCGCAGCGCCCACATCAGCTGATCGGTCGTGTCGCGGTCGAGGCCCTCGCACAGGTCGACGGCCACGGCGTCGAAGGCGTCGACCGCCTGCAGCACTGCACTGGTGAGGGCCGCGGGGTCGTCCGTGATGCGCGGGGTGAGCGCGATGTGGTGGACCCGGTGGGTATCGGCTGGGGGTGCGTCGGCGGCGTCGCAGACGAGGCGCACCGTGCGGGGCCGGTAGAAGACGAGCACTGCCACACGTGTCATGAGCGAGATGCCGGTGAGCACGAAGGCGACGGCCATGACCTCTCCGATGAGACGTGCCGGGCTGAGGAAGTGCTCTGCGGCGAAGCCGATGACGACGACGCCGACGCCGGTGATGACGGGCACGATGCAGGCAGACCGGAGGGTCCGCGCATACTGGGCCCCGCCGACGATGAGGCGCAGCGCCACCCATACTGCGGCCCACGTCCAGACCGAGGTGTCGGCAGTGCGTGTCTCTGCGAGTGCGCCGGCGCCGAATCCGACGAGGATGAGCTCGAAGCCGAACACGGCCAGGCCGATCCGGCGGTGCCCGGCGAGCATGCGGGGACGGGCAGCGCCGAGCAGGGAGTGCGGGTACGTCTTTGCGGCAGCTCCTGTCGGCTGGAGATTCCTCATCTGTCCAGGGCCTTCCTCGTCGACCGCGGGCAGAGCAGCCAGCGGCGACGGCAACGAGCGGGTGTCTGAGCATTCATGCTTCCGCACGTTTTCCCTGGCCACAGCTGTGTTTGCTACCGGTTCAGGAGACAGGAACTGGGGGGCAGGCCCCCGGATCCTACGGGGACGCCAGCGCGACTACGTGGTTACCTCGTCGTAGTTACGGGTCGACCACGTGCTCGGTGTGCAACGCCGCACATTCACGGCCCGCCGGGAGGCTCTGGATCAGCGGGATGACCAGGTGGAGCTCCGCCGTCGCGGAGCATGCGAACACAGTGGTGTCCTGATCGCCGCGAAGATGGAACGGCTGTGCGCTCGGAAGCGCCCGGGAGGTTCAGCCCAGGTGGCTGCGGCGCAGCTCGCTGCGACGGCTGATGCCGAGTTTGCGGAACAGGCTGGAGCAGTGACCCTCAACAGTGCGCACGGAGATGCCGAGGCGCTTGGCGATCGTCTTGTTCGGAGTCTTGAGCAGAATGAGTTCGCCGATCTCACGTTCTCTGGGGGTGAGCACGTCGTCCGTGCTCGGCTGGATCGGTCCGTTTCTGCGCAGCTGTGCGACCGGCTGGCTGTCCCCGGTCCGCTCAGCGATATCGCGGATCCGCTGCTCAACAGCGCGTCCGGCACAGGCGGAGAGCGACATGAGTCCATTCCGCACGGCGACGAGAGTCGTGGCGTCATCGCTCTTGAAAGCCTGGGTGATCTGCGCGACAGCTGTCACCGAAGGGTCGTCAACGCCTGCGTCAACAGGTGACATGGCAGCAACGGTCGGCAGATCGCCGATGAGCAGGGCGCAGCCGCGCACCCAGCTCTCGGCGACGACGGATCGCTCCGCAGCGTGGTCGGCCAGCTCAGCCAGATCGGCCTTCGTTTCGGGGCTTCCGGTGTCGAGGTATTCGGCAGCGAAGCGCATCGCCCGAGCCGCCGTCCAGTCGGCGGGATCGGCATTGGGCAGGACGAGCTCGAGCTCGTCGATGAGCTGCTGCACCCGGGATGAGTCTCCGAGCGTTGAGGCGATGAGCGCGGCGAGGGCCAATGCGAGTGGCAGGAGCTGCTCGTCGTCGTGCCAGCGCAGGCAGGCGAGTGCACGCCGCACCGCGGTCTGTGCCCGCGGTGTATCGCATCTCCGAAACGCCTCCAGCGCGATCTCGAAGTCCATTCGTCCGCTCGTGGCGGACATGTGTGCCACGTCAGGGGCAGGAGCATATCGCGGCAGGACGCCGACTCGCAGCCGAATCGGATGGGCCATTTCGAGGATCATGGCAAAGGAGTGAGCGGCTGAACCCGGCTGTCCGAGCTCGGAGATGGTCTGCTCGATCTCATGTGCTTCCTCCTGCCTGCCGCGCATCACGGCACGTCGGCTGAGATAGACCAGAGTCAGGTCTCTCTGCAGCTGAGAGGCATCAGGATCGTCCACCGCAGCGCGGACGTCGTCGGGAATGTGATCCGGGGTGAACTTGCACAGGTCGAGTCCTGCTGTGATGACGGTGGTCAGCCGCTCGAACTCGGCTACCTCTGTGGGCTCGGTGAGAAGATAGCGCGCTGACGTGCGCCAGTCGGCCATCTGTGCTCGTGCCTGGTTGCAGGTATCGCCGCGTTTGAGCGCGACCCGGAGTCCCAGCATGAGGATGCGCAGGCATTCATAGAGTTCACCGGTGCACTCCAGGCTCAGCTCCACGAGGTCTTCGGCCGGCATGGTGTCACCGCATTCCAATCGAGCTGCTGCGAAATCGACTCGCGTGGCGAGGTCCCTGTCGTCATCGACGATCGGCGACAGCAGCTTCAGAGCGAGGTTCGGCTGGCGCTGGCTGAGAGCCTGCCGCGCTGCGGCCTGCGTTTCCGCAGGATCGACCGCAACATGTGCGTGCTGCGCCCATCTGACGTGATCGAGCGCGCTTCGGCGCGCGTACTCGCCCGTGACCGGGAAGTAGCGGCGGTAGAGGTCCTCGGCTTTGAGGGCAGAGATGCTCTGGCGCATGAGATCACGTGGCAGATGCAGGGGCAAGCGCACTTCGAACGGCGGGTCTGAGGCGACCTCAAGGATCCGGTAGTCAAGCAGCCGGTCCGTGGAACCGCCGTAGCCGACATCGATGAGCATGTCGAGAGGCAGAGGCCCGGCGAGAGTGACGAGGTCGAGGCAGTCACGGTCCTCGCACGACAACGAGGTCTTCCAGGTGCGGACCATATCTGCTGGGCGTCCGGAGAAGCAGAGCTCCCTGCCGCTGAGGATCCAGGTGCGGGAGCGGTTGACGATGACGCCCGACTCCTGCGCAGCGACCAGCAGCGCTTTGAGAATGCTGGGGTTGCGGCCGGAGGCAAGGGTGAAGAACTCGGTGACCCGTGTGGCCACGGTGCCGCCCAGAACGGAGTCGACGAGTTGGCTGCAGGCCTCTGCTGAGAGGACGTCGAGGTCGATGCGGACCATGACCCCATCAAGGACTGGCTGGGACAGAGCTCCGACGATATCGGCCTGCGGACGGACCATCGTGACAAGCCGGATCTCGCCCGCCGCCGCCAGCTGGGCCAGGACGGAGATGCTGTCCGAGTCGAGGTCGTGGCCGTTGTCAACGAAGATCACCGGTGCTGGCTGACCGGGTTCGCTCAGCGCTCGCACGACAGCGCGTTCGACATCCTCAGAGCTCGCGACAGCAGTGCCGTCGAGAAGCGGGGCGAGCGCGGCAAAGGGCTGCATGCGCTGGACACGATCAGCAGCCAGCCATTCAGCACGGCCTGTCGTACCGGTGAAGAGAGCACGCCCGAGCAGCGAAGTGCCGGTGCCCGGCGCACCAATGAGGAGCAGGCCACGAGTCTGACTGCCGTCGATCACTTCCCTGCCTGCTGCGAGTTCTTCGTCTCGTCCGAAGATGGAAATGCGCTCGGGCCGGCTGTCACGCAATCTCATCGCGGACCTGCCGTAGTTCTGCTCTGTTGGACACGCGCAGGCGTCGGTAGATCTTGCTCAGGTGCCATTCGACGGTGCGCGGCGAAAGGTGGAAACGGGCCCCCAGTTCAGCACTGCTGGCGCCGTCGGCGGCTGCTGCAGCGAGGGCTGTCTCGAAGTCGCTGAGCTTCATCGGCCCCGTGGCTCCGCCGGCGGGAAGACGAAGCATCCGGTAGGCCCGGCCGGACAGCGACCGGGCTCTGCGGGCCGTGGCTCGCGACCTGGCGGCCACGGCTCGGTCGATGGCCTGATCGGCCGCCCACTTGCACAGCACCACATCTCCCAGCGCCAGAGCATGTTCACTAGCGGTCAGGAGTTCGGTATGGGAATCGTCCACGATGCCCTTGCCGAGCGCCCGGCACAGCTGCGCCAGCTGACCCAGCTCAGAGTCGAGGACGGTGAGCAGGTGCTGGGCTGCAGAACGGCAGCCTAAGCGTGTGGCCTGCACATAGCGCTGCGCGGCCAGGGTCCGCGCCCCGGCTTCCTCCAGCTCCTCACCGGCATGCAGCAGCTGCTCGGCAGCAGTCGCGGCATCACGCAGGCCGAGAGCCATCGAGGCGAAGAGCGCAGCCTCGGCCTCGACAGTCCACTCGCTCGCCGGTGTCACGCACCCGGCATCGCTTGCGGACTCCTCCGTGCCGATGCCGGCCATGCGCTGGGCGAACAGCTGGGCCGCCTCCGCGAGTCCGCAGTGTCCGTACGGATCGTCCATCCTGAGTTCGACCACCGTCGGGGTGAGCTCCTGCAGCGCTTTGTCGATCTGCCCGCTGCGCACCTGCGCCAATCCAGTGGTGACCTTGGCAGCACCCGTGGACTTGGGAATGGTGCGCACCACCTCCGCAAGTTCGCGTGCTGCACGGAAATCGCCGGCCAGATACGTGGAGCGGAACAGTCGGCTGAGGATCTCCAAGCGGATGCAGACCGGTTCCTCGCCCATCTGCTCAAGCATCGATCTGGCACGGGAGACGCAGTTGAGGCCCGCAGCGATCTCACCGCTGATGACCAGCGGTTCACTGCGCAGCGCCACAGCCCGTGCACGTTCCGTCAGCGTGTTGCCGGTCTCTGCGTAGACGGCGTGGGCCCGCTCAGCCGCTGCCGCAAAGCGGCGGGCCCGCAGGTCGTAGTCGGCTAAGGCGATATCGACAACCGGACTGTTCTCGGATCGGCGCAGCTGGTCGAGGTCGGCTGGCAGCGGCCCGCCCATCGACGCCAAGAGCAGCTGCTGGGCAAGTGCCACATCGGCTGCTCGCCGGTCGCCGCAGCCGCGCAGCTCTCTGGCGAGGGACTGTGCCTCGATGTGCCAGTCGAACGCCATGCAGGTCATGAGCCGGTCAGCCCGGATGCGCGGCATTGTGCTTCCGTAGAGCTTGTCCAGGAGCGCCAAGAGCCGGGAATCACCGACCGTGCGGGCTCGCCGCGAGGCAGCGGCGGCGACGTCGGGAGCGGGTTTCTCCCCCACACTCAATGCCCAGTGGGCACAGGGTACGAGCGACTGCGCAGGAAGCTCGTGCAGACTGACAACCGAGGTGAACCTCTGCCACAGGCTGCGGCGGCGCGCTGGCGGCACAGTCGCGGCGACAACCGCAGAGGTGCTGTCCTGATCGAGAGCGACGAGCGTGCCGGGGCCTGGGATGATGCGCAGCAGCCCGCGTTCAAGCAGCTCGGTGATCTGCTCTTCCTGTCCGAGGACGCGCAGGGCGGAGTAGGCGATGGCTCCGGCAAGAGCGACGAAGTCGACGATGTCCCGGCTGGATGGGTCGAGCTGGTCGAGCCGGCTGTCCAGGTCAGCAGGTTTGAGGCCGGTGGCCTCCGGAGCTTCGCGCAGGATGGCCACGCCGTCGTGCACGACCAGGTTCCCCGACTGCTTCTGGTCGCTGGCCAGCAGCTTGAGCATCCGCGGGTTTCCTGCCGAGAGCGCTGTCAGCATGCCGACGGCGTGCGGGCTGACCGGCACGCCGAGCATGTGGTTGAGCAGCCGCGCAGCCGCATCGTCGTCCAGGCCGCCCAGATCGACCCGCGTGACGAGCCCGGCGGTCCACAGACTGGCCAGGATGTCGTTGAACGGCGAGACCACAGCAAGGGCGACGAGCAGATGCGCCTGGTGTGCGCGTGCGAACTGATTGAGGAACGAAGCGGTGTGATCGTCGAGGAAATCGGCGTTCTCGACGACGATGATGAGCCGCGACTGTCCGGCCAGCGCACGGATGGCTCGCCCGGCAACAGCATGGATCGTCACCGGATTCAGCGGCACGTCAACGTCGGCATCGGTCAGCAACGGCCGCAGGACACCGTAAGGTCGCTCTGCCTGAAGCTCGCTGCAGGCCAATCGCACGGCAGTGATGTCGGGGCCGAGACGCTGGAGCACGGCGGAGATGAGGGCGGATTTGCCGATGCCCGGTGGGCCGACGACGAGCGATCCGAGCAGGCCCGGTTCGCTGAGAGAGCGGAGAACGCGTTCGATCTCCTCTTCGCGTCCCGCGAGAGCGGCGCCGGTGCCCGACAGTGGTGGCACGGAATCTGCCGATAACGCCATGCGCACCTCCGCGTTTAGCCGTATTCATCAACTGCAGGACGTGCCGCAAGATTGAGAGTGGGAAGTGCGACACAAACTTCTGCGGTTATTTTATATAAAACAAAAGTACTTTAATGTCAATAAAAGACGCAACTATGAGTTCATCCACATCGTCATCATGTGCTACGCCACGACCGGGCGAAGCGAACGAGCTGAGAGGTTATGCGGTACCGTGCACAGAGTTTGAGAGGATGCGCAGGCTACTTGAATCTTCTCGTCGCCAGCGCCGGCGCCAACACCACTGCGGCGAGCACGAAGCCGCCGAGCAGCACCCACGCGCCGAAGTAGGTGAACAGCTTGAGATCCGGTGCCAGCGGCGGGCCGAAGTCAGCAGACATCATGACGACGCCGCCGAGGATGAGGGCGGTGGCGATGATGACCTGAACCAGCTGATCGACCGTCGTGCGCACGAGGTTCTTAATGAGGTCGATGTTGAGGCCGCTGGTGCCGATGTCGAGGGTGCCGTCCTCCAGGTGCTGGGCGATCCGGCTGATCTGGGCCGGCAGCGAGGCGAGCATCGGGGCGTTCGCGGTGAAATACAGGTCGGCATGGCCGAGGCTGTCGCGGAAGCTCACTGCCCCGCGCATGAGCGTGTCGCTGTGAGCGCGCACCAGATCGAGCAGGTCGATCGTCGGGTCGAGCTTCTTGAGGCTGCCCTCCAGCGTGGAGATCGCCCGGAATGCATCAGCAACGGCGGCTGGCAGTTCGAAGCCGTTGTCGACGACGAAGGACAGCAGTTCGGAGAACATCGCCGATGAGCTTCCGGAACCACCGTCGAACTGCAGCATGATCTGGCCGATCTCGCGCTGCAGCAGCCGGATGTCAACACCGACGGGGGCCCCGAACAGGTCGAGGATCGCGGTGGTGGCGGCCTGCGAGTTCTGCCGTTCGAAGGCCATGAGCAGCAGGGCGATGTCGCGGCGGTCGCGCATGTCGAGGCGGCCGACGTTGCCGAAGTCGATGAGCCCGAGGCGTCCGGCCGGGTCGATGAGGATGTTGCCGGCGTGCAGGTCGGCGTGGAAGACGCCCTTATGCAGCACCTGGCGGGCGACGGTCATGAAGAGCTGGTCGGCTGCCTCACGGCGGGCGATCATCGACAGCTTCTCCACCAGGTCGCCTGCCTTGGACAGCGGGATGCCGTCGACGCGTTCGAGGACGATGACGCGTTCGCTGCTGAGTTCGGGGTACACGCGCGGGACGTCGACGAGCGGCTGTCCGTCGGGGCCGTGCGGCCAGCCGTTGCCGTGGTGCTGGGCGGCCTCACGCAGCAGCTCGGTGTTGCGCACCTCGGTGCCGTAGTCGAGCTCTTCGCCCAGCGATTCGATGAAGCCGCGCGCGATCGAGCGCACGCCGATCTTCTTCGCCCACCCTGTCCGGTTGTGGGCCTGGTCGGCCAACGCGCGGATGATGTCGGAATCAGCGCGGACCTGTTTGCGCAGGTGCGGGCGCTGGACCTTGACGACGACCGGGGTGCCGTCGGGCAGCTTGGCCGCGTGGACCTGGGCGACCGAGGCGGCAGCCAGCGGGGTTTCATCGAAGGAGGAGAACACCTCGTCGACGGGCCTGCCGAAGGAGCGCTCGAGCACTGGGCGGATCTGGTCGAAGTCGACCGGCGGCACATCGGACTGCAGCTTAGAGAACTCCTCGACGAACTCCTGGGGCACGACATCGGAGCGGGTGGCGATGAACTGGCCGAGCTTGACGAAGGTGACACCTGCGGCGGCGAACGCCTCGGCGGTGGTGCGCGCGATCTCGCGCATGGAGACCTTCAGGGTCGGGATTCGCGGGCGCAGGTAGCGGGCGAATCCGTAGCGCAGCAGGATGCGCTGGATCTGGGACACGCGGCTGACCCGCCGGTAGAGCACCGGCAGGCGCACGATCTGGCGCATGACCGAGGAGAAGGTGCCGGTCGGCAGCACGAGTTCGATGGCCAGCAGCAGGAACATTTGGATGACGATGAGCCAGGCGAAGATGAGCAGGAAGACCATGACGGCCGGGAAGCTCATCTCGATCCACGGGATCTGCCCGCCCTGGGAGATGCCGAGCAGCTCGTAGCCCTGCAGGGTGATCGGCCACAGGGACATGCCCATGACGAGCGAGACGATCGTGTTGCGCAGCGTCCCGGTGCCGACGGTGATCGTCCGGCGCACGAGCACGCCGACGATGACGGCATTGAGCAGACCGAGGAGGATCGAGTAGAGCACGTTCATGTTCGTCTGCCTTCCCCGTGTCTGTCCAGCTTCAGCGGATGTCCATCTCCGTGATCAGCTTACGGGCTTGTGATCCGGCTGCGGGGATCTGCTGGCTGAGCGTTTCTGCAGTGTCGTGACCTACGCGGATGTAGCGGCCGGTCCACCCGTCAAGCTCACCGGAGGCTGCTGCGAGCGCCAGCGCGGCGAGCTCGGCAGGCGAGGTCCAATCATCGTCGGTGCGCCAGTCGTGCATCGGCATCGAGGCGGTCATGTCCGAGCGGATGACGCCGGGTGCCAGTTCGAAGATCTTCAACCCCTTCTCGTCGCCGAAGTGGACGACGGAGTCGGCGATCCGGAACAGCGCAGCCTTCGATGCTGAGTAGGCGCCGTAGGCCGGGGTGCCCTGCGCGCCGGATCCGGAGTTGAGGTCGATGATGCGGCCCGGCTGCCCGGTCGCCTCGGCCGTGGCGATGAGGACCGGGGCGAAGGCGTTGATCATGAGCAGTGGCCCGATGACATTGGTGCCGATGACCCCGACGAGGGAGGCCGGGTCGGCTTCCCACAGCGGTCCTTCGCTCGATTCGACCCGTCCGGCGTTGTTGATGAGCACCCCGAGACGCGCTCCAGTGGCCTGGGCATGTGCCTCGATGTCACCGCGCAGCGCGGCAACGGAGTCCGGCTGGGAGACGTCGACGCCAAATCCGGTGACCGTGCCCGAGGTCTCGGCGGCGATCTCAGCGGCAGCCGCCTGGGCACGGTCGGCGTCGGTGGCGGTGATCGCCACCGGGTAGCCGGCTTCAGCGAACCCGGTTGCCAGGATCCGGCCGATGCCGCGTGATCCCCCGGTGATGAGGGTCAGCGGGCGGGTGGTCTCAACAGTCATCTCAGCTCCTCACCTCGGCGCCGAAGCGCTCGGCGGCCACGGCGGTGGCGGCCTCGCGCAGCGCGGAGGCCTCGTCGGCGGTCATCGTGCGGTCCGGGGCGCGGAAGGTCAGCCGGAAGGCCAGCGACTTCTTGCCCTCGGGCACCTGGTCGCCTGCGTAGAGGTCGAAGAGCTCGACGTTCTCCAGTTCGGTTCCCGCACCTTCGCGCAGCGCGTCGGCCACCGCCGAAGCAGGGGTCGACTCGTCGACGAGCAGGGCGACGTCCTGCCGGGAGACCGGATAGGTCGAGAGCACCCCGGCCCAGGCGCGGGTGTCGGACTGGGTCAGCAGCGCATCGAGGCTGACCTCGAAGGCGACCGTGCGGGCGGGCAGGTCGAGGGTCTCGCAGACCTTCGGGTGCAGCTCGCCGGCGTGGCCGAAGTGGGTACCATCGGCGAAGTCGAAGCGTGCGCAGCGTCCCGGGTGGTAGGGGGCGATCTGGTCGGCTGACACGGTGAGTTCGAGTCCGCAGGAGGCGGCGATCCGGTGCACCGTGTCGATGACATCGGAAACATCGGCCTTCCGGCCGGCGCCGAGCACTCCGGGGGGTTCGACGTAGCCTGCCATGATGCCGGCGAAATGGTACGGCTGGGCCGGCACCGAGGCGAAGATCGCCGCCAGTTCGTCCTCGCTCGGGTGGTAGCCCGGGGCGTAGGACTCGACTGGTGCCAGTTCGGTCGTCTCCGGCTGGGTGACGAGCCCGGCTTCGAAGATCGCGATGTCCTTGAAGCCGCGGCCGAGGTTGCGGGCGGCTGCGTCGACGAGGGTGGCGAGCAGGTGGGTGCGCATGAGCGGCTGGTCCTCGGCCATCGGGTTGGCCAGCCGGATGTTCATGCGGCGCGCGTCGCCTTCCGGGATCCGCAGGGCGTCACTGCGGGCGTCCGAGGTGAACGGGTAGGTCAGCACCTCGGTGTAGCCGAGCGCGGTCAGCAGGTTCGAGATCCGCCGCCGGGCGGCCTGGGCGGCGTTGAGGCCCTTGCCGCCGGGGGCCACCGGCAGCACCGACGGGATCCGGTCGTAACCGCCGGCCCGGGCGATCTCCTCGACGAGGTCGACGTCGTCGGTCAGGTCGGCCCGCCACGTCGGGACGGTGACCTCCAGGATGTCGGCTTCGGGGTTGGTGACCTGGCAGCCGACGGCGCAGAGCAGCCGGACGATGTCCGCGCGGCTGTCGTCGGTGCCCAGCCGCCGGTTGGGCAGGTCGGCTGCAAGCCTGACGGTCCGGGCCTGCGGCTCGTCACCGGCGATGGTGACAGCGGTTTCGAGGGTGCCGCCGCCGAGTTCGACGAGCAGGTCTGCGCAGCGCTTGGCTGCGACTGGGCCGAGGGCGGGGTCGACGCCGCGTTCGAAGCGGCGGGCGGCCTCGCTCGGCAGCCGGTGTCTCCGGGCGGTGCGGGCGATCGAGATCGGGTCGAAGTGGGCGGCCTCGATGAGGATGTTGCGGGTCTCGGGGCCGACTTCGAGGTCGGCTCCGCCCATGACGCCGGCCAGGCCGATGATCCGGCTCTCACCTGCAGCACCGCCTTCGTCGGTGATGAGGAGGTCCTCGGGATCGAGGGTGCGGGTGACATCGTCGAGGGTGGTGAGCTTCTCCCCTGCCTGCGCGCGGCGCACGACGATCTTCTCACCGAGGGCGTCGCGGTCGTAGGCGTGCAGCGGCTGGCCGAGTTCGAGCATGACGTAGTTGGTGACGTCGACGCTCAGGCTGATCGGGCGCATGCCGGCTTCGGTGAGCCGGCGCTGCATCCAATACGGGGTCTGGGCGCTCGGGTCGATGCCGGTGACCTGCAGGGCGGTGAACCGGTCGCAGCCGGGCACGCCGTGGATCGGTGCGTCATCAGCCAGTTCGACCGGGTATCCGTCGTCGGTGGGCTCCGGTGCCGGCTGGTCGGCTGGATCAGTGAAGTCCTGGCCTTTGAGCATCGCGAATTCGCGGGCGATGCCGCGCATCGACAGTTGGTATCCGCGGTCGGGGGTGACGTTGACGTCGAGGGTGACTCGGTCGAGGCCGAGCAGTTCCCGTGCGTCGTCACCGGGTTCGCCGGTCAGCCCGAGCCGGGTGAGGACGATGATGCCCTCGTGGTCCTCGCCGAGGCCGAGCTCCTTCGATGAGCAGATCATGCCGTCGGAGATGTGTCCGTAGGTCTTGCGGGCGCTGATGGCGAAACCGCCGGGCAGCACCGCGCCGGGCAGGGCTGCGACGATGAGGTCGCCGGCTTCGAAGTTGTGGGCACCGCAGATGATGCCGCGCGGTTCGTCCTCGCCGACGTCGACCTGGCACCAGTTGACGGTCTTGCCGTTGGAGTGGGTCTCCTTCTCCAGTTCGATCACCCGGCCGACGACGAGCGGGCCGGTGACCTCAGGGGCGATGAAGTCCTCTTCCTCCAGGCCGATGCTGGCCAGTTCGGCAGCGAGGACGCGCGGGTCGTCGACGACGGAGAGGTCGACGTAGTCGGCGAGCCATTCGAGTGGGACGAGCATCAGGCATTCACTCCAAACCGTGCTGAGAACCGCAGGTCGCCTTCGACCATGTCGTGCATATCGTTGATGCCCTCCTGGAGCATGAGCGTGCGCTCGATGCCCATGCCGAAGGCGAAGCCCTGGTAGACGTCCGGGTCGATGCCGGCCGAGCGCAGCACGTTCGGGTGAACCATGCCGCAGCCGCCCCATTCGATCCAGCCGGGACCGCCGACCTTGTTGGGGAACCAGAAGTCCATCTCGGCGCTCGGCTCGGTGAAGGGGAAGAAGCTCGGGCGCAGCCGGGTGCGCGATTCGGGTCCGAACATCGCGCGGGCGAACTCGTCGAGGGTGCCCTTGAGGTGGGCCATGGTGAGGTTCTTGTCGATCGCGATGCCCTCAACCTGGTGGAACACCGGGGTGTGGGTGGCATCGAGCTCATCGGTGCGGAAGGTCTTGCCCGGGCACACCACGTACAGCGGGGCGCCGCGTTCGAGCAGCGAGCGCGACTGCACCGGCGAGGTGTGGGTGCGCAGCACGAGGCCGGCTTCGGCGGGCTCGACGAAGAAGGTGTCCTGCATCTGGCGGGCCGGGTGGTCGGGACCGAAATTCAGGGAGTCGAAGTTCAGCCACTCGGATTCGACCTCGGGGCCTTCGGCGACCTCCCAGCCGTGGCCGATGAAGTGGTCGGCGATGCGCTCCTGGATGAGCTGCAGCGGATGGCGGGCACCACCTCGGCGGCGGGCCGAGGGCAGGGTGACGTCGATCGCCTCGGCGACGAGCACCTCGGCGTCGCGCTGCTCTTCGAGCGCTGCCAGGCGCGCGTCATGGGCCTTCTTCACCTGTCCGCGGGACTGACCGACGAGCTTGCCGGCAGCGGCCTTCTCGGACTTGTCGAGCCTGCCGATCTCCCGATTCGCCAACGCCAGCGGCGCCTTGTCGCCCATGTGGGCCAGGCGGGCGGTCTTGAGCTCATCGAGGTTCGAGGCGGCATCGAACGCCGTCAGCGCGGCCTCAACGGCGGCGGCGACGGCGGACTCATCGCGCGGATCGACTGGCGCAGACATCTGCCTTCTTTCTGTTAGCGGACTCTCCATCGCATCCCGCGCATCCTGGCGCAGGAGCAGACCACGAGCCAGTCTAACGAACCGGGCACCGGTGCGTAGCCGCGTCCCAACGGTGTTGCCTCACCGCGTTCGCCTGCCTAGTGTCGGAGCATGGACTCCAGCTCCGCGCAGCCTGCTGCCGCCTCCCCCGCATGGTTCGACGACAACCGCCGCAACTGGGACGACCGGGCCGTGCTGCACGCGGCGTCCGGCTATGGCATCCAGGCGCTCATCGACGATCCGCAGGCGATCCCCGACACGCTGGCTCGTGACGGTGCCGGGAGCGGCTGAGAAGGTGTGCTCGGCTGCGGGAAATGCCCCGGATTCGACGTCGGAGGCGTAGGCGCGGGCGGCATCGAGCAGCGTGGAGCGCAGGTCGGCGTGCTGTTTGACGAAGCGCGGCATCCGCCCGCCGCGCAGTCCGGCCATGTCCTGCCACACGAGCACCTGCGCATCGCAGTCGGCTCCGGCGCCGATCCCGATCGTGGGAATCGACAGCGTCTCGGTGATCGCTGCCGCCGCCTGACCGGGGACCATCTCGAGGACGACGGCGAAAGCACCGGCGGCCTCAACAGCGCGAACAGTGGCGAGGAGCTCCTGGGCGGCGTCTCCGCGGCCCTGCACGCGGTAGCCGCCGAGCTGATGCTCGGCCTGCGGAGTGAAGCCGATGTGTGCCATGACGGGGATGCCGCCGACGGCGAGCTTCTCGATCTGCGGCACCATCTCAGTGCCGCCTTCGAGCTTGACGGCGTGGGCGCCGGCCTCCTTCATGAAGCGGGCGGACGTGGCGAAGCACTGCTCAGGTGATTCCTGGTAGGAGCCGAAGGGCAGGTCGGCGACGACAAGCGCGCGCCGGGTGCTGCCGGTCACGGCCCGCACGAGCGGGATGAGCTCGTCGACGGTGACCGGCAGCGTGATCTCGTAGCCGTAGACGTTGTTGGCCGCCGCATCCGACGAGCAGGACCGGGATGCCGGCTTCGTCGAAGAGCCCGGCGCTCAGCTGATCATAGGAGGTCAGCATCGCCCACTTGGAGCCCTGCTGCTTGTACTCCTGCAGGTGACGGATGCGCACGCGCCCGGCCGGTTGCGGGCTGGCAGGCGTCTGCGGCTGGGCGGAGCCCTGGCGTGTGCCGGTTCCGCTGCCGGATCCGTAGGGTGATGGCTGCTCGGTCACGGTGCTCCTCGGCTCGATGGGCGTCCGGTTCCGTCTACGGACTCAGACGAGCACCGGCAGGCGGCTCCCTCCATCTGAGCTCGTAGCGCCACAGCGGCAGCCGGCGGAACTCTGCACCCGGCAGCAGCCGGGCTGCCGTACGGCGCACCTGGGCATACGTGTGCGGTGGCGGCCAGCAGGTGGGTGCCGGGTCCGTCTGCCAGCCGTGGCGGACCACCTGGAAGCGGTGCACGACAGCACCGGCGGCGTGGATGAGGTGATCGCTCGGCCGGGTCGGCCGGGCCAGGCCGATGACGATGAGCGTCCCGCCGTCAGCGGTGAGGCGGGCCAGCCGTCTGAGCGCAGCGGTGAGATCGGGCAGATGGTGCAGGACGGCCGCGCTGATGACAGCATCGAAAGCGGTGCCGAAGTCGTAGGTGAGCACGTCACCGGTGATCCATGTCAATCCCGGCACGCGCGGGTTCGCAGCCAGGTCAGCGGCACGGTCGATGGCGGTGACGTCATATCCGGCGGCGACCAGCGTCCGTGCGAGCTGTCCGGCTCCGGCACCGGCGTCGAGCACCGTCTGCGCCTCTGACGGCAGGGATGCGAGGATCCGCCGGTGGTAGTGGACGTTGTGGTTCCAGCTGCCTGCGCTCATGCCGGCTCACAGCAGCTGGCTGCGGGCGGATTCGTAGATGCAGATGCTTGCGGCAGTGGCGAGGTTGAGGCTCTCAGCCCGGCCGTAGAGCGGGATCTGCACAGCCGAATCGCACAGCGCCCGGTCGGATTCGGGCAGGCCGTGGGCTTCGCTGCCGAACACCCACAGGGTCGGGCGGCTGAGGTCGAGGCCGGTGTCCCAGGGCACGTGCAGGTCATGTGCCGGCGGATGGGCGTCAGCGGCGAGCACCTGCTGGCCGCGGGCGCGGGCGAGCTCGGTCACCTCGGACAATCCGACACCGGTGACGATCGGCAGGTGGAAGATCGATCCGGCAGTCGAGCGGACGACCTTCGGATTGAAGGCATCGACGCTGTTGGAGGTGATGATGATCCCGTCAGCGCCGGCGGCATCGGCGACGCGGATGACGGTGCCGGCGTTGCCGGGGTCGCGGACCTGGGAGAGCACGACGAGCAGCCGGGCCTTCGCGGTCACCACCGATGTCAGTTCGGGGGTGCGCTGTTCGCAGCTGAGCACGACGCCCTGGCTGGCGACGGTGTCGGAGATGAGCGGCAGCAGCTCGTCGGCGATCTGGCGCAGGCGCACCCGCCGCTGGGCCGCGAGTTCGAGCAGGTCGGGGTGGCGCTCGGCGGACTCAGCGGTCATGAAGGCGTCGACGATCGGCGCGTCCTGGGCCAGTGCCTCGCGGACTGCCTGGGGTCCTTCGACGAGGAAGTGGCCGGTCTTGTTCCGCCATGGGCGTTTGAGCAGCTTGCCGGCCTCTTTGATCCGCTTGGACTGCGGGGAGGTGAGCACGGGGCCGGTGAGGCCGGGATGGACGGGCAGATCGGCAGGCTGCGGGGAGCCAGGGCGTGTGGGGGCCATGGCACCACCCTACCTGCAGACAGCACTCAGCCCCGGGGGATTCCCGGGGCTGAGTGGGTGCGGTCTGTCACCGCTGCGGCCGTCGCCCGGCCGCGGAGTTCAGCTGCGTCAGGCTGCCGAGGTCTTGGCGGCGTTGACGTCGGAGGGCAGGGCCTCCTTGGCGACCTTGACGAGCGAGGCGAAGGTCGCTGCGTCGTTGACCGCGAGCTCGGCGAGCATGCGGCGGTCGACCTCGACTCCAGCGGCCTTGAGGCCCTGGATGAAGCGGTTGTAGGTCATGCCGTTGGCGCGGGCACCAGCGTTGATGCGCTGGATCCACAGGCGACGGAAGTCGCCCTTGCGGGCTCGGCGGTCACGGTAGCTGTAGACCAGCGAGTGGATGACCTGTTCTTTGGCCTTGCGGTACAGGCGCGAGCGCTGACCGCGGTAGCCGGACGCACGGTCGAGAATGACCTTGCGCTTCTTCTTGGCGTTGATCGCCCTTTTCACACGTGCCACGTGTACTCCTTATGAAATCGGTGCGCGCACAGCGGTGCGCTCGGGCAGCGAGCCCGGTGTCGTCAGGCCTTGCCCAGAAGCTTGCGAGCCTTGGCTGCGTCGCCGCCGGTCATGACCTGGTCGACGGACAGGCGGCGCTTGCGCCGCGAGGACTTGTGCTCGGCCAGGTGGCGCTTGTTCACGCGCTCACGCATGACCTTGCCGCTGCCGGTGATGCGCATGCGCTTCTTGGCACCGCTGTGGGTCTTCTGCTTCGGCATAGTGCCGTCTCCTTATCGTTCTCCAGCGCAGCCGGGCCCGAGGTGGGGGCTGGCGCTGCACGGTGTGCTTCCCGGCCGTGGGGCCGGCAGGCACCAAACTTACGCGTCGGCCTCGGCGTCGCGCTTCTCTGCCTTGGCCTGTGCTTCGCGCTCGCGGCGGGACTTCACCTCGGCGCTGGCGCCCTTGGCTCCGCGGGATGCCTTGCGGGATTCCGCCTTGGCATCTGCCTTGGAGCGCACGGGCGCGATGACCATCACCATGTTGCGGCCGTCCACCCGGGGGGCGGATTCGACTGTGCCGAGATCGGAAACATCCTCAGCCAGCCGGTTGAGCAGCTTGATGCCCATCTCGGGGCGGGACTGCTCACGTCCGCGGAACATGATCATGACCTTGACCTTGTCGCCGCCGTTGAGGAAGCGGGAGACATGGCCCTTCTTGGTCTCGTAGTCGTGCTCATCGATCTTCAGTCGGAACCGGATCTCCTTGAGAGCCGTGTTGGCCTGGTTCTTCCGGGCCTCGCGTGCCTTCTGCGCCGATTCGTACTTGAACTTGCCGTAGTCCATGAGCTTGACCACAGGCGGCTTGGCCTGGGGTGCAACCTCTACAAGGTCGAGATCGGCTTCGCGGGCGAGGTCGAGCGCCTTGCGGATGGCGACGATTCCGACCTGTTCCCCGTTGGGTCCGACGAGACGGACCTCGGGGACCCGAATCCGATCATTGATACGCGGCTCGCTGATGTGCTCGCTCCTTCTTCAGCAGATGATGATCACGACCGCTGAACGGGAAAAGGCCCCCTTCAGCGCATGCGAAGGGAGCCCAGACGAACGAACTGCGGATACAACGCCGCATCGGCCAGCGCAGTGCCGGCCGTCATTCGAACCCGATCACCAGTGATGATCCAGGTGGGAGCTGAGCTCCACTTTGCACGAAGTTCAGTGTACTACCCGATGCAGCGAAGTGCACATCGGGTTGTGGATACAGCATGTCAGACGGCCGATTCACTCGCGCAAACGTGCGAAGCGCACGCGCGCGGGTGTGCCTGACCACGCGCGGACGTGGTCTGAGCGGACGCACCTGGCCTGAGGGAGGGCTCAGCGGACGCACCTGGCCTGTGGGAGGGTTCATATTGGCCGGCCCGCACCCGTGTGGGAAGCTGGTGGGCATGACCGACGCATCTTCGCATTCTGAGTTCCAGCCCGATTCTGCCCATGAGCAGGCTGCCCGCGACATCGCCGAGGTGCCGGCGCTGGAGATCATATCCTCTGCCGCACTGCACCTCATGAGCGCTGCAGCGATCAAGTGCGGGCTGAGCGAGGACACCGAGACGCAGAAGGCCGCCGACCTCATCGACCTCGACGAGGCGCGCAAGCTCATCACCTCGCTGGCCGGGCTCGTCACCGCTGCCGCCCCGGAGATCGGCAACCACCACGCCCGCCCGCTGCGCGACGGGCTGCGCAGCCTGCAGCTGGCCTTCCGTGAGGCCTCGGCGATCCCCGATGCTCCCGGCCAGGGGCCCGGCGAGAAGTTCACCGGCCCGGTCTCCTGAGACCGCGGGCCCCGAGGTTCCCAGTTGCCCCCAGAGGCCTCAGCCGAACATCTCTGAGACCCGCAGCACTCCCCCGGCGTCCTCGAACTCCTGCCTGACTGCCTCGGCGAGCGCATCGTCGAATAGGAAGTCGAGCGCAACTCCGGCGAGCCCGTAGGCGCCGTCGAGGACCCCGGTCTCGGCGGACTCGGACGCGGCCGCCTCGGCGAAGCCGCGGGTGTGCAGAGCGGTCTCCGCGTCTGCGATCCGCAGCATCGGGTGGATGCCGGGAACGAGGTAGCTGACATTGCCGAAGTCCGTCGACGCCGCCAGGCTGTCGCTCACGACCCCGCGCGGCAGGGGTGCCCGGCCGCGCTCCTGCTGGCGGATCGACCAGCGGCCGGTGAGCGCCTGATTGGCACGCACCGGCATGCTCGGCGGGTGCTTGTCCCACCGCACCTCGACCCCGCAGCCGGTCATGAGCGCCGCCCCGCGGGCGATGTCCTCGACCCGCTGGGAGAGATCCATCAGGGTCTCAGGCTCTGCGGAGCGGACATAGATGCTCACACGCGCCGATTCGGTGATGATCGACGGCCGATCCCCTCCCTCGGGGACCGCGGCGTGCACCCGGTCGATGGGCAGCATCTGCTGCCGCAGGAGCCCGATTCCCTGGTACAGCAGCGAGGCGGCGTCAAGGGCATTGCGGCCCATGAAGGGCTGGGCGGAGGCGTGGGCGGCGACACCGGTGAACTCGACGTCGAGGAGGCGCCGGCCGATCCACAGCACGTCAGCGGCGTCGTATCCGGCCGGATGCAGCATGATCGCGGCATCGAGGTCCTCGAAGGCCCCCGCCTGGGCCATGTACTCCTTGCCGGTATGCCCCTCCTCGGCCGGGGTGCCGAGCAGCACGACCTGGCCGGGAAGCTCGTCCTCACGCCCGGCATAGGCGCGCGCGATGGCGAGGAACGCACCGACACCGGTGGCGGCGATGACGTTGTGCCCGCAGGCGTGGCCGATATCGGGCAGGGCATCGTATTCGGCGCAGATGCCGATCGTGCGCCGGCCGCTCGGCCCGAAGCGGGCGCACAGGGCGGTGTCGAGGCCGTAGGCGCCGCGCTCGACCTCGATGCCGGCGGCCTTGATCTGGGCGGCGATGCGGCCAGCGGAGCGGTGCTCCTCAAAGGCGAGCTCGGCATAGCCGTAGATGTCACCTGCGAGGCTCAGCAGCTGCGGAGCGAGCGCGTCGACGGCCGCACGCACATCAGCCGTCGCCTCGGCCGGGGCGCCGGTGAAGGCGCTGCCCGGCGGGTCGGCGGCAGCGGCGCGAGCGGCCATCTCGGCCTTGAGCAGGTTGAGGTAGGTGGGGTCGGGGACCGTCGGCTGACTGCCGGGTGCGGGGTGCGGGTCGGACATGGGCTGTGCTTCTCCTCTTCGTGCCACCGGGATCGCCGGCGGCAGCGGGTCGGGCAGGCGCGTGTCTTCCCAGGCTACCGAGGCCATGGTGCGGCGGCGACGTCACCGGCACCTCCGCCTCGGCAGCGGGGATCAGAGCTGGATCGGGTTGCCCGGCCCCAGCGGCAGGTCGAGGAAGAACCACAGGGCGAGCATGCCGAGCCAGGCGAGCCAGAACGGGATGACGAAGGGCAGCATGCGCGACATCAGGGTGCCGATGCCGGCGTCGGGCTGGTAGCGGCGCATGAGTCCCAGCAGCACGATCATGTACGGGTTGAGCGGGGTGATGATCTGGGTGGCGGAGTCGCCGACGCGGAAGGCCGCCTGGGTGAAGGCCGGTTCGTAGCCGATGAGGGCGAACATCGGGACGAAGACGGCGGCCATGAGCGTCCACAGCGAGGACCCGGAGATGATGAGCAGGTTGAGGCAGGAGGCGAGCGCGACGAAGCCGATGATCGCCACGAAGCCGGTCAGCTCCATCGCCTCGAGTGCCGCAGCGCCCTTGACGGCGGTCCAGGAGCCGATGCCGGTCCAGTTGAACAGGGCGATGAACTGCCCGAGGATGAACGCCAGCACGAGGAAGGACATCATGTCCTTAAGCGCCTGGCCCATCATCGTGACGATGTCGTTCATCTTCGTGATCGCCTTCGACACGATGCCGTAGACGACGCCGTTGGTGAAGAAGACGATGAACACGATGAACACGATCGAGTCGAGCAGCGGTGAGGTCGGCAGGAAGCCGCCTTCCTCATTGCGCCACGGCGAGTTCGGAATGAGGAAGGCGAAGAGCAGCAGGGCTGCCAGCAGCACGGTGGCGATGCCGGAGGCGATGAGCGCCTTCTTCTCGCCGGCGTCGAGGTAGGGCGAGAGCTCGTCGTCGCGGGAGTGGACGCTGCCGTCCTCGTCGATCTCGGTCTCCTCTCGCGGGGTCTTGGTGCGCTCGAGCTGGGGTTCGAGGATCTTGTCGATGATGAAGCCAGCGATGAGCGAGAGCACGATGGCCGAGCAGACGTTGAAGAAGTAGTTCGAGACCGGGTTGACTGCCGCGTAGTCCTGGCCGGGCAGGGATTCCATCACCGCGGTGGTGATGCCGGCGAACAGCGCGTCGAGTGAGGTCGGGAAGATGGAGGTCGAGTAGCCGGCGCCGGTGGCGGCGAAGCCGCCGAGCAGGCCGGCGACCGGGTGACGGCCGGCGGCTTTGAAGACGAGGGCGGCCAGCGGGGGGATGATGATGAAGGCTGAGTCGCCCATGACGGAGAAGCTCACGCCGACGAAGGCGACTGCGTAGGGCAGCATCCAGCGCGGGGCGGAGCCGAAGGTAATGCGCACGAGCGCGGCGAGCATGCCGGTCTTCTCGGCCACGCCGACGGCCAGCAGCAGGGGCAGCACGGTGGCCAGCGGCGGGAAGCCGACGTAGTTGGCGCCGATGTTGGCGGTGAACCACGCCATGCCCTCACCGGTGAACAGGCCCTTGATGACGACTTCCTCGTCGCTGCCGGGCAGGGAGACCTTGACGCCGGAGAGCGCCATGAAGGTCGAGATGATGCCGGTGATGACGAAGAGGCCGAGAAACAGGGTGAAGGGTTCAGGCAGCTTGTTGCCGATGCGCTCGACGGTGTCGAGGAAGCGCTGGCCGATGCCCGGCTTCTCTGGCGCCTGGGCGGATGTCGACATGGGGACTCCTGGGGGTGAGCATGTGCGTCGCGGATGTGTCCCCAGACACACTAAACGAGATCATCTGCGAAGACATGCCCGAGGCGGCACATTCCGGGCCTGCCGGCCAAAACCACCCGGCGTATCTCACACCGTGAGAGGAACCCGGGCGACCAGGGGGATTTCATGACTGCAACATGCGGAGTTCAGCGAACCATTTCTTGAGTCATTCCAAATTACTGTTAGACTGAGGGCATGTCTTCACCGACACCTGCTGAGACGATCCGGGCGGCTGGCCTGCGGGTGACCGCACCGCGCCAGGCGGTCTTCGAAGTGCTCGCCGAACGGACTGATCATCCTGACGTCGAACAGATCACGACGAACACCCGGGCGCGCATCGGAAAGGTCTCCCACCAGACCGTTTACGACGTGCTCTCAGCTTTCGAGCGCGCCGATCTGGTGCGCTGCATCGATCCTGCTGGGTCGGTCGCTGCCCGCTATGAGCTGCAGCGTCACGACAATCACCATCACCTCGTGTGCCGGTCGTGCCATCACATCCAGGATGTGCCGTGCCGGACCGAAGGTGTGCCGTGCATGCACCCTGCTGAGCACTTCGGCTTCTCTGTGGAGCTGGCCGAAGTTGTCTACTGGGGGCTGTGCGATCGGTGCCAGGCCGCTGCTGCAGGAGCTGATCAGCCCGCAGCGACGGCGTCCGTCGAGCAGTCGGCTGGCTAGAACAAGCAACCACTCCACCGCAACCCCATGTGCGTCGGCGTGCACACGCGCCAGGCACTTCACTTCAGGAGGACGTGTGACTGAGAAATTCACGACCAATGACTTCGGCATCCCGGTCGGCAGCGATGAGCACTCGCTGACCGTCGGTCCGAACGGCCCGATCCTGCTGCAGGATCACTACCTCATCGAGAAGCTCGCCCATTTCAACCGCGAGCGCGTCCCGGAACGCGTGGTGCACGCTAAGGGCGGCGGTGCCTTCGGTAAGTTCACCGTGACCAACGACGTCTCGAAGTACACCCGCGCTGCTGTGTTCCAGCCGGGCACCGAGACCGAGGTGCTCACCCGCTTCTCGACCGTCGCCGGTGAGCAGGGCTCGCCTGACACCTGGCGCGATCCGCGTGGTTTCGCCGTGAAGTTCTACACCACCGAGGGCAACCTCGACATCGTGGGCAACAACACCCCGATCTTCTTCATCCGCGATGCCATCCAGTTCCCGGACTTCATCCATTCGCAGAAGCGGATGAGCGATTCGGGTCTGCGCGATCACAACATGCAGTGGGACTTCTGGACCCAGGTTCCGGCCTCGGCCCACCAGGTCACCTACCTCATGGGCGATCGCGGCATCCCGCGGTCGTGGCGTGAGCAGAACGGCTACGGCTCCCACACCTTCCAGTGGGTCAACGCCGAAGGCGAGCGCTACTGGGTGAAGTACCACTTCAAGTCCAACCAGAAGGACGAGTTCATCGAGAAGTACGGTCACGAGGGCTTCTCGGCCGAAGAGGCTGATGAGATGGCCGGCATCGACGCCGACTTCCACCGTCGCGACCTGTTCGAGGCCATCAAGGCCGGCAACTTCCCGTCGTGGCGTCTGATGGTCCAGATCATGCCGTACGAGGATGCGAAGACCTACCGCTTCAACCCGTTCGACGTCACGAAGATCTGGCCGCATGAGGACTACCCGCTGACCGAGGTCGGCGTGATGGAGCTCAACCGCAACCCGGAGGACTTCTTCTCCGAGATCGAGCAGGCTGCCTTCGCACCGTCGAACCTGGTTCCCGGTACCGGCCTGAGCCCGGACAAGATGCTCATGGGACGCATCTTCGCCTACGCCGATATCCACCGCTACCGCATCGGTGCGAACTACGCACAGCTGCCGGTCAACCGTCCGAAGGCCGCTGTCAAGCACAGCTACTCGAAGGACGGCAGCATGTCCTACGAGAACTACCCGAAGGACCAGCCGGTCTACGCGCCGAACTCCTACGGCGGCCCGCACGCCGACGCCTCCCGCACCACCGAGAACAACCTTCTCGATGTCGATGGCGACGTGATGCGCTCGGCCCCGACGCTGCGCGAGGATGACGACGACTTCTCGCAGGCAGGCGCCCTCGTGCGCGAGGTGATGGACGATGCCGCGCGCGACCGTATGGTCGGCAACATCTCCGGTCACCTGCTCAACGGAGTGAGCGAAGAGATCCTCGTGCGTGCCTTCCAGTACTGGAAGAACGTCGACGCTGATCTCGGTGCTCGTGTCGAGAACGTCGTGCGTGCCGCGCAGAAGGAGAACGCCGGCACCGACGGCACCATCAACAAGCCGAGCTGATCGGCTCACGGTGCAGGCGGCTGGCTGCCTGCGGTGAATGACGGCGGGGCCGGTGTCCAGGAGAGATCCTGGCACCGGCCCCGCTTCGTGTCTCCCGGCAACCGCCTCAGCCGGTTGCCGCTGACGATCCGATGCTGCTGTCGATGTGCCGGATGAGCATGTCGAGGGCCACGAGGTTGTGCCCGCCTTCGGGCACGATGAGGTCGGCACGGCGCTTGGCTGGCTCGACATAGAGCTCGTGCATCGGCTTGACCGTCTTGAGGTACTGCTGTTCGACCGATTCGAGGGTGCGTCCGCGTTCGATGACATCGCGTTTGATCCGGCGCAGGATCCGCACATCGGCATCGGTGTCGACGAACAGCTTGATGTCGAGCAGGTCAGCCAGCTCCGGTTCGGAGAAGATGAGGATGCCTTCGACGATGAGGACCGGTGCCGGTTCGATGCGGATGGTCTCTGACGAGCGGTTGTGGTCGGCGAAGTCGTAGACAGGGCAGTCGACGGCCTGCCCGCTGATGAGAGTGCGCAGCTGCTCGATCATGAGGGCGGTGTCGAACGCGTCGGGAGAGTCGAAGTTCAGCGCGGCCCGCTCGTCATAGCTGAGCCCGTCATGCTGCTTGTAGTAGTTGTCGTGATAGATCACGGAGGTCTGTCCGGCGAAGCGCTCGATGAGCGCGCGTGTCAGCGTCGTCTTTCCGCTGCCGGTGCCGCCGGCAATACCGATGGTGAATGATCGGCTCACGATTCTTCTCCCCCGTCTGATGATCCGTCCCAGCCTATAGGCTGCTGGGTGTGTGCGCTTGTGTGCCGGTCGGCTCAGTTCCGGCTGGGTTCGGCTTCGGTGAGTGTGATCGCCAGCGAGTCGACGAGGCTGACGAACTCCTCGTGTGCGCTCAGCTTCTGCTGGAAGGCCGCCAGCTCCGCCTGCTCGGGTCGTCGGCTGACTTTGAGGACGAGCCGGATCTCCGGGCCGGAGACATGGACGCTGCCGCTGCCGGGCTGCACGCCGATAGCCGAGATGAAGTCGCTGCCGGCGGCTGCCGCTCCTGCGGCTTTGGCCACTCGCTGATCGGCCCACGCCGGATGCCAGTTGTGTCCTTGGACGAAGGACCACAGGGCGGTGCGGCGCAGCAGGAAGGCGTGCGGGCTGCCGGGGTCGATGACCACGAGCTGGGAGTCCTCTTCGATCGCGGCGACACACAGCCGTTCGCTTTCGATCGGCACTGGGCGGGCCTCATCGGCCCACCGGGTCAGGGTGGGGATGTCGGTGAATGCCGGGGTGCACTCCCGGCCGTCTTCGGCAGCCAGGCGCACCATCGCCATCTCCGACTTGTTGTCGTGGACGAGCCCGCGCTCGTCGACAGTGTGCTCGACAGCTGCCGGCACGACGGGTGCGTAGATGCGCACCTGTGCAAGCGCCGCGAGGACATCGCGGTGGCGCTGCGGGTCCAAGGGCGCGGCTGCCACCGCCTGGAGCGCGCTCAGCAGGCCCTCATCGGCTTCTCCTGTGTCACCGGAGAAGGGATTGGGCTTGAGGTCGCGGCCCTCCCATGGGATGCCTGCTGAGTCGGCGCCGCCTGCTGCGATGTGCGGTGGCAGCGGACGGCTGCCCGGCTGCGGATCGGTCATCAGCGTCCTGCGACTTCGAGAGCTTCCTGGAGGGTGAACTTGCCGGCGTAGAGGGCCTTGCCGACGATGGCTGAGTCCACGCCGAGGGGCACGAGTTCGCGGATGGCGCGCAGGTCATCGAGGCTGGAGACGCCTCCGGAGGCGACGATCGGCTTGTCGGTGCGCGAGGCGATGTCGCGCAGCAGTTCGGTGTTCGGTCCCTGCAGTGTTCCGTCCTTGTTGACGTCGGTGACGACGTAGCGGCTGCAGCCGGCTTCCTCGAGCTGGGCGAGGATCTCGTAGAGGTCGCCGCCCTCCTTGGTCCAGCCGCGGGCGGCCAGGGTCGTGCCGCGCACGTCGAGGCCGATGGCGATCCGGTCGCCGTAGGCGGCGATGACCTCGGCCGTCCAGCTGGGGTTCTCCAGCGCTGCGGTGCCGATGTTGACGCGTTCGGCGCCGGTGTCGAGGGCACGCTCGAGCGTTTCGGTGTCGCGGATGCCGCCGGAGAGCTCAACCTTGATCGAGACGGCCTTCGTCACCTGCTTGAGCAGCGGGTAGTTGGTGCCGCGGCCGAACGCGGCATCGAGATCGACGAGGTGGATCCATTCGGCTCCGCCGTCCTCGAACTGCTGGGCGACTTCGACGGGGTTGCCGTAGTCGGTTTCGGTGCCGGCTTCTCCCTTGACCAGGCGCACGGCGGTGCCGTTGGAGACGTCGACTGCCGGCAGCAGTGTCAGGGCGGGTTCACTTGCGAGCTGTGACATGTCCTCTTCTTTCATTTCTGCGCTGCGCTCAGCGCCTGAATCCAGTTGGCCAACAGGGTCGTGCCTGCGTGACCGGACTTCTCGGGGTGGAACTGTGTGGCCCAGGTGGTGCCGTCTTCGACGGCGGCGATGAACGGGCTGTCAAGCGTGCACGTGGCGACGGCGGCTTCGGCCGAGGCTTCGGTGGCTGCGTAGGTGTGGACGAAGTAGAACCGTTCGCCGGCGATGCCGGCGAACATCTGGCTGCCTGGGGCCGCAGCGACCGTGTTCCAGCCCATGTGCGGCAGCACGGGGGCATCGAGGCGGGTGACGTTGCCCTCCCACAGCCCGATGCCTGCAGTGGTGAGACCGTGTTCGGTACCCGAGGTGTAGAGCACCTGCATGCCGACGCAGATCCCGAGCATCGGGCGCTGTTCGCGGTGCCGGGTGCGGATGACCTCGACGGCACCGGCGGATTCGAGTGCGTCCATGACGGCGGCGAAGGCGCCGACGCCGGGGACGAGCAACCCGTCCGCGGTCGCGGCACGGTCGAGGTCGTCGGTGAGCTGCGCGGTGGCTCCAGCGCGTTCGACGGCGCGCAGGGCGGAATGGACGTTGCCTGCGCCGTAGTCGAGGACGACGATGTCGGCGCTCATGCGCGTGCGGCTCCGAGCACTCTGCTGATGCGCTGGATGGAGACTCCCAGGGCGATGGCGGCGATGACGACGCCGGCCCAGGCGACCATGCTGCCGTTGAAGACGCCGATGAAGCTGGCGACGATGCCGACGAGGGCGAGGAAGGCGACCACCATCCACAGCAGCGCGGTGCGGGCGAGCGCCTCACGGGCCGGGGTCATCGTGGCTTTGCTGGCTTCGAGCTTGGACATCTTCGAGGTGTCGAGATGGCCGTCGATGTCGCGCGGTGCGATGGTCTCCAACAGCAGCTTCTCGACCTCGGCTGGAAGGTTCGTCAGCGCCAGTCCTGCCGGCACGTCGGCTTCGCGGCTGCCGCTGCGGAAGTGCCCGGCATCGATCTGCTCGTCGTTGCGGGCGAGCATGAGGACTTCGTGCTTGCCGGAGAGCTTCGAGATCGTCGCAGCCACGTCATTGCCCTCAGCGATGCTCGTGTCGTCGAGCACGATGGCTGAGAAGCTGCCGACCGGCACGACATCACAGCGGATGTCGGACAGGGTGCATGCGGCGGCAAGCTGTTCGGCACGGCCGAACGGGGTGACGATGACGGTGCGGCTCACAGGGCTCCCTTCGTGCTCGGCACAGCGGTGGTGCGGGGGTCGTCTTCAAGCGCGGTTCGCAGCGCGCGTGCGAAGGCCTTGAACTGGGCCTCGGCGATGTGGTGCGGGTCCCGGCCCGCCAGCAGCCGCAGGTGGGCGGTGATACCGGCGTGGACCGACAGCGATTCGAGGGCATGTCCGACCATCGAGCCGGTGAAGTGCCCGCCGATGAGGTGGTACTGCTGACCTTCGGGTTCGCCGGTGTGGACGAAGTAGGGGCGGCCGGAGATGTCGATGACGCAGTGCGCCAGGGCTTCGTCCAGCGGCACAGCGGCATCGCCGTAGCGGCGGATGCCGGCCTTGTCCCCCAGCGCCTCGCGCATGGCGTCGCCGATGACGATGGCGGTGTCCTCGACGGTGTGGTGAACGTCGATGTGGGTGTCACCGGAGGCTTTGACGGTCAGGTCGCACAGCGAGTGCTTGGCCAGTGCGGTGAGCATGTGGTCGAAGAACGGCACGGTCGTCGAGATGTCAGCCTGACCGGAGCCGTCGAGGTTGATGGTGACCTCGACATTCGATTCGCTTGTGCGGCGGGTGGAGGTGGCGGTGCGGCCTGTCATAGGTTCTCCAGGGTCTCAGGGTGGGCGGCGACGATGGCGCTGATGGCCTCGATGAAAGCGGTGGTCTCCTCGGTGGTGCCCGCGTTGACGCGCAGGTGTCCGGGAATGCCGATATCGCGGATGAGCACGCCGGCGTCGAGCAGGCGCTGCCACAGCAGTCTTGTGTCGGACACGCCGCCGAAGAGCACGAAGTTCGCATCGGTCTCCGCGACGTCGAAGCCGAGCTCTGTCAGCGCGGCGACCATGCGGTCGCGCTCGGCGATGAGCGCTTCGACGTTGTCGAGCAGCACCGGGGTGTGCTCCAGTGCGGCGCAGGCTGCGGCCTGGGTCAGGGCCGAGAGGTGGTACGGCAGACGCACAAGGCGCAGCGCGTCGGTCACGGCCGGGTGGGCGATGGCGTATCCGAGGCGCACGCCGGCGAAGGCGAAGGCCTTGCTCATCGTGCGTGAGACGACCAGGCGCGGGTTCTCGCGCAGCAGGTGCACGGCGGTGGTGTATCCGGGCCGGGCGAATTCCGCGTAGGCCTCGTCGACGATGACGATGCCGGTGCTGGCGTGCAGCACCGCTTCGATGACCTCGGCGGGCAGTCCCCCGCCGGTGGGGTTGTTCGGCGTGCACAGGAACACGACATCGGGCTGATGCTCGCGTACGGCCGCAGCCGCGGTCTCGGCGCTGAGGCTGAAGTCCTCACCCCGGTCGACGGCGATCCAGCGGGCCCCGGTCGACTGCGTGATGAGCGGGTGCATCGAGTAGCTGGGCACGAAGCCGAGTGCGGTGCGTCCGGGACCGCCGAACGCCTGCAGGATGTGGGACAGGACCTCGTTCGAGCCGTTGGCTGCCCACAGCCATTCGGCGGTGAGGAAGCCAGCTGGCGTCGATCCGTCACCCGACTGACGAGAGGAGAAATCCTGCACGTAGGTCAGGAGCAGCTCACGCAGGCGGGTGAATTCCCGGTCGGGGTAGCGGTTGAGCCCGCGCAGCTGCGCATCAACGGCACGGCGCACTGCATCGACGACGGTCGGCGGCACCGGATGGGAGTTCTCGTTGACGTTGAGAGCGACGTCGACGGCCAGTTGCGGCGCCCCGTAGGGCTCTCTGCCGCGCAGGTCGTCTCTTAGCGGAAGATCACTGAGCGTTAGCACCGCACCAGTCTATCGAGCGGGGACTTCGAGTTCCTGCCCGGGGTGGACGACTGAGGATTCCAGACCATTCATCTCGATGATCGCCTGCATCGTATCGCGCGGGTCACCGCTGCCGGTTGCCTCAGCGGCGATGGTCCACAGCGACTGGCCCTGCTCGACGATGACGGTCTCGGCCGGGACGACCGGCTCGGCGCTGCCGATGGCCTGCTGAGGACGCACCATGAGCACCAGCAGTGCTGCTGCACCGGCGATGACGGCTGCCATCGCGATGGTGCGCAGCAGACGCAGACCCTGCTTGCCCCGCGGGGTCAGCCGCCACGTGCGGTGCGGCGCACCGGCGCGGCTCCACGCGTTCATCGCTGCTGTGCTCATGGTGTCCTCCTCAGATCCTGTCTTCCCTAGCAGGCTGTTGCGCTGAGTCCCGGCCTGCCGGCTTCCCTCCGTCAGACCGGAGACTCGAACACATGTACTATTTAAGGACATATTCGAAGAAATGTCCAGTCCCTGCGAACATCTGTGCGAAAATGGATTCGAACGGAAGTTCGCGGGTCTGATGGAAAGACTGTCACCAGGCACTGACATCGCTCGCTGACCAGGAACGACGCTCGACTGCACACGGGGGAAGCAATGGCCGAACAGAAGAAGAGAGGGCGGGGACGTCCCCGCAACGAGGACATCATCTCCGAGATCGAGGAGTTCCGCGCTCGTCGGGGAATCGACACCGAGGACTCGCTCAACATGGTCGGTGCCGACGACCGGCGTCTGACTCCCCGTCAGAAGATCGTCCTGCAGACCATCGAGCAGGCGGTCATCGACAACGGCTACCCGCCGAGCATGCGCGAGATCGGCAAGGCCGCCGGGCTGGCCTCGCTGTCCAGCGTGGCGCACCAGCTCGCCCAGCTCGAGCGCCTCGGCTATCTGCGCCGGGATCCGCGCCGGCCGCGCGCCATCGAGATCGTCAATCCCGCCGATGAGGCTGCCAAGGCAGTCGAGGAGGCGTTCATCGAATCGTCGAATCTGGCCCAGGTGCCGGTGCTCGGCCGGATCGCAGCCGGCGGACCGGTGCTGGCCGAGGAATCCGTCGAGGACGTCTTCTCGCTGCCGCGTCAGGTGGTCGGCAGCGGTGAGCTGTTCCTGCTCAACGTGGTCGGCGACTCGATGATCGAAGCTGCGATCTGCGACGGCGACTGGGTCGTGGTGCGCAAGCAGCCGACGGCTGAGAACGGTGAGATCGTCGCGGCCCTCCTCGACGATGAGGCGACCGTCAAGCGGCTGCAGCGCCGTGACGGTGTGCAGTGGCTGCTGCCGGAGAACAAGGACTACGATCCCATCGACGGCACCTATGCCACGATCATGGGCATCGTCGTCGCGGTCATCCGCCGCGTCTGAGCACGCCTGGAACACAGCACTGCGGCGCCTGGTCTTGGGACCGGGCGCCGCAGCTGTCTGTGCAGAGTCAGTTCGCTGTGCGGATCAGTCTTCGTCTATGCCGCGTCCGTTCCCTGTGTGGGTCAGTCTTCGCCGCTGGGTGCCAGCCGGGTGAGCGCATCGCGCACGAGGGCCGGATTGTCAGTCCGCCACATCGGCGGCAGCGAGGCGAGCAGGAACCCCGCATAGCCGGCGGTGCGCAGCCGGGAGTCGAGCACGGCGACGACGCCCTGATCCTGCACGGAGCGGATGAGCCGCCCGGCCCCCTGCGCCAGGCGCAGTGCGGCATGGGTGGCGCTGACGGTCATGAACCCGTTGGCACCGCGCTGGGCTGCAGCATGGGTGCGGGCGAGTGCGAGCGGGTCGTCGGGGCGTGGGAAAGGAATCCGGTCGATGACGACGAGCCGGCAGGTCCGCCCGGGCACGTCGACGCCCTGCCACAGCGACATGGTGCCGAACAGGCAGGTGTCGGGTTCGGCGGCGAACCGGCTGACGAGTGCTGAGAGGGTGTCCTCGCCCTGCAGCAGAATCGGCATCGGCAGGTGCTCGCGCAGCACAGTGGCCGCCTGTTCGGCAGCGCTCTTCGACGAGAACAGCCCGAGGGTGCCGCCGCCGGAGGCTGTCACGAGTTCGCGCAGCTCCTCCAGGGTCTCCTCGCTCAGCCCTCCCCTGCCCGGCTTGGGCAGGTGTCCAGCGACGTAGAGGATCCCCTGCTTGTCGTAGGAGAACGGGGAGCCGACGTCGATCGCATCGTAGGCCGGCGCTTCGGGCCCGGCGAGACCGAGCGAGGCGGCGACCGGTTCGAACTTCCCGCCCAGAGCCAGCGTCGCCGAGGTGGCGATGACGGTGGCTTCGGCGAAGAGACCGTTGCGCATGGTGCCGGCGACGCTGAGCGGGGCGACGACGAGCGAGGTGGTGGTGTTCTCGCGGAAGGTGCTGCGGCTGACCCAGGAGACGTCGTTGCTGTCCGGTTCGGCCATCCGTTCGGCGAGGTCGAAGACCTCCTGGACGCGGGCGCGGGCCATCTGCCGGCCGGCGTCAGCGTCCTTGGCTTCGTTTCCGTTGGTATCCGACAGCAGCCGGCTGGCGGCATCCCGGATCTGGCGCACCGCCGCGGCGAGGTCCTCGGGCCAGCGCACGATGAGCCCCTCGCTGGCGTGTTCGAGTGCGCGTTCGAGTGCGCTGGCGGCGGTCGTGAGATTCTCGATGCTCGATTCCTGCGCCGAGGTGTGCTTGCGTGCCGAGGAGGCCGCCGCGTTGAGCATCGTGACGGTGAGCGATCCGGTCAGTGCGTTCGTCACCCGGTCGCGCAGCTCGTGGGCTTCGTCGACGATGACGGCGCCGTGTTCGGGCAGGACGTTGGCCTCGCCGAAGGAGTCGATGGCCAGCAGCGCATGGTTGGTCACCACGACGTCGGCTTCGGCTGCCCGGATCTTGGCGCGTTCGGCGAAGCACTCCTCGAACATCGGGCATCTGCTGCCCAGGCAGTCGAAGGAATTGACCGAGACCTGCGCCCAGGCACGGTCGGAGACACCGGGGGTGAGGTCGTCGCGGTCGCCGGTGTCGGTGGTGCGCTCCCAGGAGCGGATGCGCTGGATCTCCTCCCCCAGCGCGGTGATTACCGAGCCGCCGCGGTGGGCAGCGCCGTCGGCGCCGAGGTCGAAGAGGGTGGTGTCGCCGTCGTCGGGGTAGCCGCCGTCGAGCTTGTGTTTGCACAGATAGTTGCGCCGCCCCTTGAGCACGGCTGCGCGCGGCCGTGCGTCGAGTTCGCCCTTGATCGCCTTGACCATGCGCGGCAGGTCGCGGTCGATGATCTGGGCCTGCAGCGCCAGGGTGGCGGTGGAGACGATGACGCGCTCACCGGTGCGCACGGCGTATTCGACGGCCGGGACGAGGTAGGCCAGGGACTTTCCGGTGCCGGTTCCGGCCTGGACGAGGAGGTGGGAGCCGTTGTCGAGTGCCGCCCCGACCGCCTCGGCCATGTCCTGCTGTCCCCGGCGCGGTGATCCGCCCAGTGCCGAGACCGCAGTCTCCAGCAGCGGCGGAATCCGGCTCATGTGCGGTGGCCGGCGGCAGCTTGCGCCCCGGCTTCGGACTCAGCTCCGGTGTTCGCGTCTGCCGGGAGGTGCTCCTGGCCTGCGAACATGTCCGGCTTGCGGAACTCCTCCAGGGCTGCGAGCAGGTCGGCGTCGACCTTCGCCTGCACGGCTGTGCCTTCCGGCAGGTGCTTCTCAACAAGCACGGTGCCCTCGTCATGGATGCGGGAGACGAGGTCGCCGCGGTCATAGGGCAGCAGCACCGTCACCTCGTGATCGGGTGTCGGCAGCAGGCCGGCCAGCCTCTCACGCAGCTCATCGATGCCGTCGCCGGTCGCTGCGGAGACGGCGACGGCCTCCGGATAGCGGGCGAGCAGGCCGGTGAGCACATCCGGGTCGGCCAGATCGGACTTGTTGAACACGATGAGCTCGGCGATGTCATCGGTGTCGGCCTCGGCGAGCACCTCGCGCACGGCTGCCAGCTGCCCGTGCGGGTCGGGGTGAGCGGCGTCGACGACGTGCAAGAGCACATCAGCGAACGTTGCCTCCTCCAGTGTGGAGCGGAAGGCCTCGACGAGCTGATGCGGCAAGTTGCGCACGAACCCGACGGTGTCGGTGAACGTGAAGGCGCGGCCGTCCTCGGTCGTCGCCTGCCGCACAGTGGGATCCAGGGTGGCGAAGAGCTCGTTGCGGACCATGACATCGGCGTCGGTGAGCCGGTTGAGCAGGGAGGACTTCCCGGCATTGGTGTAACCGACGATCGCCACAGCGGGCACCTGGTGGCGCTGCCGGTTGGCGCGCTTGGTCTCCCGTGCCGGTGTCATATCAGCGATCTGGCGGCGCAGCTTGGCCATCCGGGTGCGGATGCGGCGGCGGTCGAGTTCGATCTTCGTCTCACCGGGGCCGCGCGAGCCGATTCCCTCACCACCGGCGACTCGGCCGCCGGCCTGCCGGGACATCGACTCACCCCAGCCGCGCAGGCGCGGCAGCAGGTATTCGAGCTGGGCGAGTTCGACCTGGGCTTTGCCCTCGCGGCTCTTGGCGTGCTGGGCGAAGATGTCGAGGATGAGTGCGACCCGGTCGATGACCTTGACCTTGATGACGTCCTCCAGGCCGCGGCGCTGGCTGGGTGCCAGCTCTGTGTCGACGATGACGGTGTCAGCGCCGACGGCGGCGACGATCTCGGCCAGCTCCTGTGCCTTGCCGCGTCCCAGATACGTGCCGGGGTCCGGGTGGTCGCGGCGCTGCAGCACACCGTCGAGCACGGTCGAGCCGGCTGTCTCGGCAAGGGAGGCGAGCTCACGCAGCGATTCCTCGGCCTCGGCAGCGGTCCCGCGCGTCCAGATGCCGGCGAGCACGACCTTCTCCAGGCGCAGCTGCCGGTATTCGACCTCGGTGACGTCTTCGAGTTCGGTTGAGAGTCCAGAGACCCGGCGCAGCGCCTCGCGCTCGAGCGCATCGAACTGGCTGTCGTCCTGGTGGACGCGATCCTCGTCGGTGAGTGCGGAGCCGCCGCGGGAGAGGATCCGGTCGATCATCGCGTCGTCGCGGCTGCGCTCGGTCTCTGCTGGCTGGCCGGCTTCCTCTGCTGGCCGGCCGGCTTCGGCGGCTGGGGTGGTCTCGTCTGCACGGTGACGGCGATGGGAATCGCTTGGCATCGTCCTCATTTCTTCTCTGGCGGTCTTCTATTGTCCCACACGGCACCGGCGTCTGCGCCCTGCGCGCACCGTAGGATGGTGGCGATGAACGAGCACTACTTCTCCGCCCAGCCGGCCAGCGACGCGCAGCTGCGCACCATCGATGTGCGCCTGGCAGGCCGCGAGCTCAGCGTCTCGACGGCTGCCGGGGTCTTCTCCCCCGGTCATCTCGACACCGGCACGCGTGTGCTGCTCGACGAGATCCCCCACCCGCCTGCCGGTGATGTGCTCGACCTGGGCTGCGGCTGGGGGCCGGTCGCCATGCACACCGCCCTCACCGGCGCTGATGCCGGCACGCACCCGCGTATCTGGGCCCTTGATGTCAATGAGCGCGCCCTCGATCTGGTCCGCCGCAATGCCGCCGACCTGGGGCTGGGCTCGATTCATGCGGTGACCGCAGCAGACATCCCGCCTCAGGTGCGGTTCGCTGCGATCTATTCGAACCCGCCGATCCGAGTGGGCAAGGCCGTACTGCACGAGCTGCTGCTCACATGGCTGCCCCGCCTTGCGCCCGGCGGTACGGCGTGGCTGGTGGTGGCCAAGAAGCTCGGTGCTGATTCGCTGCTCACCTGGCTGCGCAGCGAGCTCGGCGAGACATACGCCGTGGAGCGAACGATGACATCGAAGGGCTTCCGGATCCTGCGCATCGAGCGTCTGGCCGACTGAGCGGCTGGCTGGCCGCCTGGCCGTTCCCGAGGCGGTTCAGAGCAGCCGGCGCAGGCGCGCCTTGAGCTGTTCGGACAGTTCGATCGCGGCGGTGAGTTCGGCTGGGCCACTCAGGCTGACCTGGTGGCCGTTGATGTCGATGCGCACCGTGCCACCGGGCTGGTCGACCAGCCATTGGATCGGGCCGTGGGCTCCGGCCCAGTGGTGGGCTGCCAGGGCGGCTGCGCAAGCTCCGGTGCCGCAGGCCTGGGTTTCGCCGACGCCGCGTTCGAACACGCGCATGCGCAGGCTGCCGGTCGTCGGGTCGCCGTCGCCGTCGGGTTCGATGACGATGTATTCGATGTTGGCCCCGGCCGGCGGGTCGGGGTTGAGCTGCGGGGCAGAGGTGAGTTCAGCTGCGGCGAGCTCGTCGGCTGAGGCGAGCGCGACGACGGTGTGCGGGTTGCCCATATCGACGTCGAGGCCCGGCCGGGCGACGTCGATGCCGCGGGTGAGCACGAGCGTGTCCGCGCCGCCGTCGCCGGAGCCAGGCAGCTGCCACCGGCCCATGTCGACGCGGTACCAGACCTCGGATTCGCCTGTCGGATCCGGTTCGATCGTCACGGTCTTGACGCCGGCGCGGGTGCCGACCGGCAGTGTCTGGGGGTCGGCGGCGAGGTCGTAGCTGCGCAGGTAGTGGGCGAAGGCGCGCACGCCGTTGCCGCACATCTCAGCAATCGAGCCGTCGGCATTGCGGTAGTCCATGAACCATTCGGCTCCGGCTTCAGCGGCCGTGACCGCTTCGGGAATGCCGGCTGCAGCACAGCGGATGACGCGGATGAGGCCGTCTGCGCCGATGCCGCTGTGCCGGTTGCACAGGAGTGCCACCTGGTCGGCGTTGAGGTCCTGTTCGCCGGCGGGGTCGTAGAGGAACACGAAGTCGTTGGCGGTGCCGTGCCCGGTCGACAGCGCCGGCGGTGCGGCGGTGTGGTCTGCGGCGTGGGCGTCGGTCATCGGCGTGGCTCCCTTTCAGCCGTCGGCGTCTCGGCACCGTGAGCATAGCACTGCCGGTACAGCACTTCGGCCTTCTCCACCAGCTCGGGGTCGGTGGCGTCGAGCCACTCGATGCGCTCGTCGCGGCGGAACCAGGTCAGCTGCCGTTTGGCGAACTGACGGGTGCGTATGATCGTCGACTCGATCGCCGCCTCGGCGGTGGTCTTGCCGTCGAGATAGTCGATGATCTGGGCGTAGCCGATCGCCTGAGAGGCGGTGCGGCCCTCCCGCAACCCCTCACCGAGCAGGCGGGTGACCTCGTCGACCCATCCGGCTTCCCACATCCTCTCCACGCGGGCGGCGATGCGCTCGTTGAGCACTGACCGGTCATCGGCCAGGCCGATCTGCACGGTCGGCATGGCGTACGCGTAGCGGGGCAGGTGGGCGGTGAAGGGCTGGCCAGTCAGTTCGATGACCTCTAGGGCGCGGACGATCCGCCGGGTGTCACCGGTGGTGATCTTCGCTGCGGCGGCCGGGTCGAATGCGACGAGCCTGTCGTGCAGACTGCCGGGGCCGTGCTCGGCGACTTCGTCTTCGAGCCGGGTGCGAATGGATGGGTCGGTGCCGGGGAAGGTCATGACATCGGTGGCCGCACGCACGTACAGTCCGGAGCCGCCGACGAGGATCGGCACCAGGCGGCGGGTCTGCAGATCGCTGATGATCGCCCGGGCACGCGTCTGAAAGTCTGCGACCGAGGCGTCTTCGGCGACGTCGAGGATGTCGATGAGGTGGTGTTCGATGCCGCCGCGTTCGTCAACGGGCAGCTTGGCTGTGCCGATGTCCATGCCGCGGTAGAACTGCATCGCATCGGCGTTGATGATCTCGCCGTGCAGGCGCTGTGCCAGTGCGACGGCGAGGTCGGATTTGCCGGTGGCGGTGGCGCCGACGATGTTGATGACCGGCGTGACGCGCTGGGTCGTGCGGTCCTCTGGATTCATCTCAGCTGCGGGTGCGGATCGTCGGCATGCCCAGCGATGTCGGTCCGGCCGGCCCTGCTGCCGGGCTCGCAGGGGCGCCGCAGCTGTCAGCCTGACTGCGGTCCCAGGCGTCTCCGGAGCGGGTGCGGCGGACGGTGTATGCGGCATCGGCGATGAGGAAGTACGGCTTGGCCTCGGTCACGGTCGTCGAGACGACGTCGCCGGGGCGGACCGCCTCGGCGGCGGAGTCGATGCGTACGTGGACGAGCCGGTTGTCTTCGGCCCGGCCGGTCATCCGGCCGTGTTCGGCATCTCCGGTCTTGGTGACCAGCACGTTGACGTCGGTGCCGATGAGCTTGCGGTTCTCCTCCCAGGCGATTTCGTCCTGGAGGGCGACGAGGCGTTCGAAGCGCTCCTGCACGACCTCCTTGGGAACCTGGTCGTCCATCGTCGCGGCCGGGGTGCCCGGCCGGATCGAGTACTGGAAGGTGAAGGCCTGGCTGAAGCGGGCCCGGCGCACGACGTCCATCGTGGCCTGGAAGTCCTCTTCGGTCTCTCCGGGGAAGCCGACGATGATGTCGGTGGTGATGGCTGCATGCGGAATCGCGTCGCGGACCTTGTCGAGGATGTTGAGGAACCGGCTGGTGCGATACGACCGGCGCATCGCCTTGAGGATGCGGTCAGAGCCGGACTGCAGCGGCATGTGCAGCTGCGGCATGACGGCCGGGGTCTCGGCCATCGCGGCGATGACGTCATCGGAGAACGCTGCCGGATGGGGGCTGGTGAAGCGGACCCGTTCGATGCCGTCGACGGCGCCGACGGCGCGCAGCAGCTTGGCAAACGCTCCACGGTCGCGGAACTCGACGCCGTAGGAGTTGACGTTCTGGCCCAGCAGCGTCACCTCAGTGATGCCGTCTGCTGCGAGCGCTTCGACTTCGGCGAGGATGTCGCCGGGCCGGCGGTCCTTCTCCTTGCCGCGCAGGGCCGGGACGATGCAGAAGGTGCAGGTGTTGTTGCAGCCGACCGAGATCGACACCCAGCCCGAATGCGTCGATTCGCGGGTTGTCGGCAGGGTCGAGGGGAAGACGTCGAGGCTTTCCAGGATCTCGACCTGTGCTTCCCTGTTATGGCGGGCCCGGTCGAGCAGGGCCGGCAGGGAACCCATGTTGTGGGTGCCGAAGACGACGTCGACCCAGGGGGCGCGCTTGACGATCGTGTCGCGGTCCTTCTGGGCCATGCAGCCGCCGACGGCGATCTGCAGATCCGGGCGCTGTTCCTTGACCTGGGCGAGCCGGCCGAGGTTTCCGTAGAGGCGGTTGTCGGCGTTCTCACGCACCGCGCAGGTGTTGAACACGACGATGTCGGCCTGGTCGCCGGCGTCTGCGCGGACGTAGCCGGCGTCGTCGAGGAGCCCGGAGAGCCGTTCGGAATCGTGCACGTTCATCTGGCACCCATAGGTCTTGACCTCATAGGTGCGCGTGCGGTTGCCCGCTTCCGGTTCAGTCAGTGCGATTGCGTCAGTCATCGGCAGACATTCTAGCGTGTGCTCCCCCGCCACGACCCCACACGCTGGCGGTGGCAGACAATCTGCCGATTCATCCCCGATCTTAAAGGAGTGACCTTCATGTCACGCCCCGCCGTTCTCGATTCCATCAGTGTCTCCGGCGCACCGGACCAGGAGCGGCGATGACTGATCTCATCGTCTCGCTCACCACGGCTGTGTCTCTGGGCATCGCTGGGGTGATGCTCGCAGCTGTGGCATACCGCGGGCATCGGGGCACGCTGCCGCGCAATCTGTGGGTGGGGCTGCGGCCAGCGGCCCTGATGGAATCGGACGACGCATGGGTCGCCGGTCATCGGGCTGCCGCACGTCATCTGTGCATTGCCGGAGCCGGGCTGATCGTCAGTGCTGTGGCGATCGTGTTCCTCACTGAGGCGGCTGTCGCGGTCGTCGCACTCGCCGGGTGCGCGTGGGTCTTAGCGTGGGTCTTCATCGCCGCGCGCGTTGCCGTCAGGGCAGCAGAACGCAGTTAGATTCAGCTGGGCCTGCAGCTGTCAGTCGGTTTCGAGCACCTGCCGGGTCACAGCGAACGACAGGCCGGAGGGGAAGCCGCGGCGGGCGAGCATGCTGAGGATGCGGCGCTGGCGTGTCTCATACGGAAGTGTCCGGGTCGAGGCTGCCTTCTTCTCGGCGACGGCGTAGGCGAGGTCCCATTCGTCATCGATCTCGCCGAGGGCGTCATCGGCAATGGGCCCGTCGATGCCCTTCTTCTTCAGCTCGCGGCGCAGCGCTGATTGTGAAAGTTTGCGCTGTTCGCGCTTGGCTCGCACGAAGCTGTGGGCGAAGTTCGCATCATCGAGCAGCTTCGATCCCTGCAGCCGTTCGATGAGGGTGTCGACGATGTCCTCAGGGTGCTCGCGGCCAAGCAGCTTATCCCGCAGCTCGGCTGAAGAGTGGTCGCGCGCGGCGAGCATATTCAGTGCCCGCTTCTTCGCCCGCTTGTACTCAGGATCCTCAGCGATCGGGTCCGGCTGTTCGTCCGCGGCGGTGTCATGCAGCCTGGCAGTCGCGTCTGCACCCTGGATCTGCCCGTCGGTACCGACGGAGTCGATTGCCTGCTGCAAAGCGGCCAGGACATCCGCATTGCTGCGCGCGTCCTGGCCGCCTGCCGGCTGATCAGCCGGGGACATTGTCCAGTGAGTCAGGCGCCTCAGCTGGAGCAACCGTGCCGCCTTCGGCCTCTGCTGCGTCTTCCTCGACCTTGATGAGGCCCATCTTGTGCTTGATCTTCAGTTCGATCTCCTCGGCCAGACCGGGGTTGTCGCGCAGGAAGCTCCGCACATTCTCCTTGCCCTGCCCGAGCTGGTCGCCGTCGTAGGTGAACCAGGAGCCGGACTTGCGGATGATGCCGTTGTCGACACCCATGTCGATGAGGCTGCCCTCTCGCGAGATGCCCTGGCCGTAGATGATGTCGAACTCGGCCTGCTTGAACGGCGGGGCGACCTTGTTCTTCACGACCTTGACGCGGGTGCGGTTGCCCACGGCGTTGCCGGCTTCCTTGAGCGTTTCGATGCGGCGGACGTCCATGCGCACCGAGGAGTAGAACTTCAGTGCCTTGCCGCCCGAGGTGGTCTCCGGGGAGCCGAAGAACACGCCGACCTTCTCACGCAGCTGGTTGATGAAGATCGCGGTTGTGCCGGAGTTGGCCAGGGCGCCGGTGAGCTTGCGCAGCGCCTGGGACATGAGGCGGGCCTGCAGGCCGACGTGCGAGTCGCCCATCTCGCCTTCGATCTCGGCCTTGGGCACGAGCGCGGCGACCGAGTCGATGACGATGACATCGAGTGCCCCGGAGCGGATGAGCATGTCGGCGATCTCAAGCGCCTGCTCACCGGTGTCCGGCTGCGAGACGAGCAGCTGGTCGGTGTCGACGCCGAGGGCCTTGGCGTATTCAGGGTCGAGCGCGTGCTCAGCATCGATGAAGGCGGCGATGCCCCCGTTCTTCTGCGCATTGGCCACCGCGTGCAGGGCCACGGTCGTCTTACCCGAGGATTCCGGGCCGTAGACCTCGACGATGCGGCCGCGTGGGATGCCGCCGACGCCGAGGGCGATGTCGAGGGCGATCGATCCGGTCGGGATCGCCGCGATGGGCTGGCGGGTCTCTTCGCCCAGGCGCATGACAGCACCCTTGCCGAACTGGCGGTCGATCTGCGAGACGGTCGCTTCGAGCGCCTTCTCCCGGTTGCCGGCGGCCGGTGCGGCGCCGCGCGTGTTCTTCGCTGCCATGGGTTCCTCCTTGAGGTGGTTCATCGATCTGCCAGCAACTTTAGGCTCCGGCACTGACATCGACTCGATTCACGATGTGAAGCTGTGGACAACCCGCGCGCTGCGCACCTGTGGTCACAGCCGGGCGGCGTATCTGGGCACCACTATAGCGGCTCATGCGAACATCAGTTCGAAATGTGCGGCGTGTCGTCGATGTTGCCCTCTGCTCGATGTTCGCCTCTGGTCGAAGTTCGCCTCCGCATGCGTGACGCAGCGCCTTCGCTCGACGCCCGCGTCCCCGCACCTGCTCAGAACGGGTTGGCCCGCGGCTTCCTGTCCTGACCGAGCCAGCGCTCTTCGGGAACTCCTGCGGCAGCGCAGACAGCCAACCAGATCTCACGCGCCTCGAATCCGGCTTCGAATGCCTCGGCCGGGGTGCGTGAGCCCAACGCTGAGAGCGCCAGGTCGGTGTGCAGGGAGGCTGCGCGGATGGAGCCGAACTCGTCGTTCATGAGCTCCCAGTAGGCGGTGTGGCGCATCAGGCCTGTCCGGCCAGCGCTTCGTCTGCGAGCACGCGCTCGGACAGCTCGGCGGGAACGGTGTCGGGAATGTCGACGCCTTCGCTGATCGCGAAGCGGTCGCTGACCTCGCGCAGCAGCAGGGAGACCGGCATATCGAGGGCTTCGCAGATGGCGGCGAGCAGCTCGGAGGAGGCCTCCTTCTGGCCGCGTTCGATCTCACTCAGGTAGCCCAGGGACACGCTGGCCCCGGTGGAGACGTCGCGCAGGGTTCGGTTCTGCCGGCGACGTGCGGTCCTCAGCGTGTCACCGATCTCGGTCCGCAGAAGAGTCATGTGCGTCCTTTCTCAGCGACAGGGTTCATGTGAAACCTTCAACACCGCGGTGCTGTGGTTTGTTCCATCCAATCTACCGTTTCCGTCAATCCGGCGCCGCCTCAGGGCCGCTGTTTAAGACAATGCCCAGCGATCCTGCACCCAGGCGGCCAGCTGGGACAGGCAGGCCTCGACGGTCGCCTGCCGGATCTGGGCGCGGTCACCGGAGAAGTCGTGGCCCACCACCTCGGGTTCGGCCATCTGCGGGGCGAGCAGGGCGGTGAAGACCCGGCCGACCGGCTGGCCGTCCTGCGGGTCCGGTCCGGCGACCCCGGTGCAGGCCAATGCGATATCGGCCTGGCAGGCGCGGGCCGCGCCCGTGGCCATCTGGGCGGCGACCTGCGGGTGGACCGCTCCCGAGGCGGTAAGCAGGTCGGCGTCGACGCCGGCCAGTTCGGTTTTGAGGTCGGTGGCATAGGTGACCAGTCCCCCGCGCAGCACGGCCGAGGCACCGGGCACGTCGGCGATCGTGGCCGCGAGCTTCCCGGCGGTCAGCGATTCGCAGGTGGCCACGGTCAGCCCGGCGGTGGTGAGGCGGCGGATGATCTCGGCGACGGTCACGGGGTGACCTTGAGCCGCTTGTAGATCTGGACGAGGTAGTCCACGCCGGTGACGATCGTGACGATGACCGCGGCGGTGAGCACGACCCAGGCGAAGATGACGAGCCAGAACGTCACGATGGCCGGCAGCACGGCGTGCAGCGGGGCGATGGCGATGAACAGCGCCAGCGCGACGGTCTGCAGCACGGTCTTGAGCTTGCCGCCCTTCGAGGCCGGCAGCACGATGCGCTTGACGATGAGGAGCCTGAGGATGGTGATGCCGAACTCGCGGATGAGGATGATGACCGGGATCCAAATCGGCAGCACCTCGATCCACCACAGGCCCAGCAGGGCTGCGGACATGAGAGCCTTGTCGGCGATCGGGTCGGCGATCTTGCCGAAGTCGGTGATGAGGTTGTAGCGGCGGGCGATGTCGCCGTCGATCTTGTCGGTGATCATCGCGAGCAGGAAGATGATGAGCGCCCACAGCCGCCACACCGGGTCGAGGCCGTCGTGGGCGAGCAGCACGAAGAGGAAGACGGGGACGAGCAGGATCCGCACCGTTGTGAGAACGTTCGGGACGTTGAAGTTGCTCGGCTTCTGGGCAGCCGCATCGTGTGAAGTCATCACCGGCCAGTCTAGCCGCTCACTCACCCCCTGTTCAGGCCGGTGGCTGGGTCTCCAGCAGGTATCGGCAGCCGAGGTCGGCGCACAGTGCTGCGAGCTGCTCGGTCAGCCGTGCGGCCAGTGGGATGCCGTGGGCTGAGCGGTCGGCGCGGTGGGCGATCTGCGGGTCTCCTGCGACCTGGACGGGCACGGCCGGGTCCAGCGATGCGGCTGCCCTCAGGTCCTCCCGCAGCTGCGCGGTGTAGCCGGCTGCCGGGTTGGCGGGGTTGACGAGACCGGGGTCGATGGCGATGAAGGTGTAACCGACGTCGTGGAAGCCGTCCTTATTGCCCGGCTGGTCAGCTCCGCCGAGTGCTGCAGACAGGATCTGCACCATGGTCGCCAGGCCGTAGCCTTTGTGCCCGGCGGCCTGCGGGCCGGGTCCGCCGAGCGGGCTGAGGCCGTAGCGGCCGGATTCGTCGGTCAGCCCGGCATAGGCGGTTGCAGCGTTCCGGACCGGTGTGCCGGTGGTGTCTGTGACCCAGTCGGGGCCGAGCTGGCGGCCGGTGAGCTCGTGGACCTTCACCTTGTTCAGCGGCACGGTCGTGGTGGCCATGTCGAGGACGACGGGTTCGTCGTCACCGGCCGGGGCGGCGAAGCCGATCGGGTTGGTGCCCATGAACGGGTGTTTTGCGCCCGTCGGGGTCTGCAGCGCGCCGCGGGTCGAGCACATCGACAGGCCGATGAGGCCCTCGCGGGCGGCCATGATCGCGTAGTAGCCGGCGGCGCCGTAGTGGTTGGCGCGGTGCACGGTGGCCAGCCCGATGCCGTATTCCCGGGCCTTCGCCATCGCCTGGCGCATCCCCGCGTGCCCGGCCAGGTGCCCGAATCCAGCGCGGGCGTCGATGAGGACGCTGGCCCCGTGGTCGTGTTCGACGACCGGTGCGGCGGCCGGGTCGATGGAGCCCTCGGCGATCTCCTGGTGGTAGATCGGCAGCATCGAGATGCCGTGGGAGTCGATGCCGGAGAGGTCGGTGTGGAACATCACCTCGGTGCAGATCTCAGCGGCCTGCGCATCAGCCCCGAACGCGCGCATGATCTCCAGGATCTGCTCCCGGGTCGAGGCGGCGGTGAACCGCGGTTCGCTCACCGGTTCGTCAGCTGCCACGCGTCTTCACCGGAGGCCTCGGCGATCTCCAGGCCGGTGTCCGGGTCGATGTCGCCGGGCTGGAAGCCGGCGGCGTCGTGATTGCCGGCGGCGTCGTAGTCCGTGGCCAGCGGCGAGTCGTAGGCCTGGTCGGTCTCCGGTATGCCGGCTGCGTCATCCGCGCCCGAGGCGGCCGGCGCCTCGGGTGCGGCAGGCGGGTCCTCGCCCCGCAGACGGGCGATGACCTCGGGCAGCTGTTCGGGGGTGATGAGCACATCGCGGGCCTTCGGTCCCTCCGAGGGACCGACGATGCCACGGGATTCGAGCAGGTCCATGAGGCGGCCGCCCTTGGCGAAGCCGACACGCAGCTTGCGCTGGAGCATCGACGTGGAGCCGAACTGGGTGGTGACGACCTGTTCGGCGGCCTGGATGAGCAGTTCGAGGTCATCGCCGATCTCCTCGTCGATGACCTTCTGCGGCTCATCGACGGCGACGTCTTCGCGGTAGACGGGGGTGAGCTCGCCCTTGACGTGCTCAACGACGGTCTCGATCTCCGATTCGTTGACCCACGCACCCTGCACGCGCATCGGCTTGGCCGCGCCCATCGGCAGGAACAGGGCATCGCCCTGGCCGATGAGCTTTTCGGCTCCCGGCTGGTCGAGCACGACGCGGGAGTCGGCCAGCGACGAGGTCGCGAAGGCCAGGCGGGAGGGCACATTGGCCTTGATGAGGCCGGTGACGACGTCGACCGAGGGCCGCTGGGTGGCGAGCACCAGATGGATGCCGGCAGCACGGGCCAGCTGCGTGATGCGCTGGACGGAGGCCTCGACATCGCGCGGGGCGACCATCATGAGGTCGGCGAGCTCGTCGATGACGACGAGCAGGTACGGGTACGGGTGGAGTTCGCGCTCCGAGCCGGGAGGCGCGGTGACAGAGCCCTCGCGGACGGCCTTGTTGAACTCCTTGACGTGCTTGAACCCGAAATGGGCCAGGTCGTCATAGCGGGTGTCCATCTCCCGCACCACCCAGTCGAGTGCCTCGGCGGCCTTCTTCGGGTCGGTGATGATCGGGGTGATGAGGTGCGGGATGCCGGCGTAGATGGTGAGCTCGACGCGTTTGGGGTCGACGAGGATCATGCGCACCTCGTCGGGGGTCGCGCGCATCATGATCGAGGTGATCATCGAATTGACGAAGCTCGACTTGCCCGAGCCGGTCGCACCGGCCACCAGCAGGTGCGGCATCTTGGCGAGATCGGCGACGACGAAGCCGCCTTCGACGTCCTTGCCGAGGCCGACGACCATCGGGTTCTCTGTCTGGCGGGCGGCCTGCGAGCGCAGCACATCGCCGAGCGCGACGGTTTCGCGGTCGGTGTTGGGGATCTCGATGCCGATCGCCCGCTTGCCCGGGATCGGCGAGATGATGCGGACATCCGGGCTGGCGACGGCGTAGGCGATGTTCTTCGACAGCGCGGTGACCTTCTCGACCTTGACACCGGTGCCGAGCTCGACGATGTAGCGGGTGACGGTCGGGCCGCGGGAGAAGCCGGTGACGTGGGCGTCGATGCCGAACTGGTCGAACACCTCGCGCAGGGATTCGACGACCCGGTCGTTGGCCTCGGAGCGCTCCTTGGCCGGCGGCCCAGCGACGAGTGCGTCGGACGAGGGCAGCGTGTAGGTGACGTCACCGGCCAGGGTCAGCTGCTCGGTGCGTTCAGGCAGCTCGCCGGTGGCCTGCGGGGCCGGGGTCGAGACGTTGGGCACCTTGCCCTCGACAGCGCCGGCGGCCGTGCTGCCCGCTCCCGAGGCGCCGAGCACGCGGGTGGCGGCGTCCTCCTTGATCTTCGCGGCGTCCTGCTCGGCCTTGGTCGGCCGGCGCTCACCGGGCTTGGGGCCGGGTGCATCGACGTCGTAGAGCTCATCTTGCGCGGGCTTGTCGCCGGTGACGTCGTTCTCATGGATGTAGGCCTTGTCGTAGGCGGGGTCGACATCCGGGTCGGCGGCGGCCTTGGCGAGTTCGGCTTCGACGTCGAGCTTCTTCTTCTTCGACCGGCGCTTGGAGCCCATCGGCTTGAGCGTGTTCGTCTGCCGGCCTTCGCTGACGAGGTCATCGGAGGCAGGTGCCTCGTCTTCGTCGGCGTGGGCCGGCTGGGTGTGGCCGGTCAGGGCGCAGTAGGCGTCGTAGATGCGCTGCGGGATCCGATTGACCGGGGTGGCGGTGATGACGAGGACGGAGAAGAGTCCGAGCAGCACGAGCAGCGGCACCGCGACGTACGAGGTGGTGGCGGCGACCAGCGGTGAGGAGATGATGAAGCCGAGTGCACCGCCGCCGTTGATGAGCGCAGCGTGCGAGTTGGCGAACGTCGGGGTGCCCACGGCGATGTGCGCCAGGCCTGCTGCGGCGAAGATGAAGCCGATGAGGCCGATGAGGATGCGGTTGTTGCCGCGGGTTTCGCGGCCTCGCAGGAACAGGCGCAGCGCATAGCCGAGCAGCAGCACCGGCAGGGCGAGGGCGACGCGGCCGAAGGTGCCTTCGACGACGGCGCGCACGCCGTCACCGAACGGGCCGGGGATGTGCCACCATTCGAAGGCGGCGAAGACGATGGCGAGGCCGACGAGGAAGAAGGCCGTGCCGTCGCGGCGGTTGGGATTGTCGTCGTCGGGTGTCTCGGTGAACACGTTGCGGGCGCGGTTGCCTGCCATGTGTGCCACTCCCATCCATGCCCCAGTGAACACGCTGGGTCCCTGGGTGTCGTGATTCCCCTTGGGGCCGCGCGCAGCGGGAGCGGCCTGCTTGCCGCGCCTCTTGCGTCCGGTACCAGTGGGGGAAGTCGTACTGGTCGCCATGGTGCCTATCGTAGGGGTGCGGCGGCAGGCCGGGCCGAATTTGGCTCGGCGTGTAGGGAAATGGCCGCACGGCTGCCGCCTGCACGGCAGCCGTGAGCGGTCAGTTCACTGCGGCGTCGGCGCCGGGCACGACGACGACCATCGGGACGATCATCGGCCGGCGGCGCAGGCGTGAGGAGATCCAGCGGCCGATGGTGCGGCGGATGATCTGCTGGAGCTTGTGCTGGTCTTTGACTCCGTCGGTGAGCGCTTCGGCGACAGCGTCGGCGATCTTGGGTTTGATGTGGTCGAACACGTCGTCGTCCTCGGCCATGCCGCGGGAGTTGATGACCGGCCCGGTGATGACCTTCTGCGCCTTCGTGTCGACGGTCATGAAGATGGAGACGAAGCCTTCGCCGGCGAGGATGCGGCGGTCCTTGAGGTCGGCTTCGGTGATCTCGCCGACCGACGAGCCGTCGACGAAGACGTATTCGCAGTCGACGGCGCCGACGACGCGGGCGCGGCCGTCCTTGAGGTCGACGACCCAGCCGTCATCGGCGATGACGATGTTCTCCTCCGGCACGCCGGTCTGGGCGGCGAGCTTGCCGTTGGCGAGCATGTGCCGCCATTCGCCGTGCACCGGCATCACGCCCTTGGGCTTGACGATGTTGTAGCAGTACAGCAGCTCCCCTGCCGAGGCGTGGCCGGAGACGTGGACCTTCGCGTTGCCCTTGTGCACGACGCGGGCGCCGAGCTTCATGAGCCCGTTGATGACGCGGTAGACGGAGGTCTCGTTGCCGGGGATGAGCGAGGAGGCGAGGATGATCGTGTCATCGGCGCTGACCTCGACCTTCGGGTGCGAGCCGTTGGCCATCCGCGACAGTGCGGCCATCGGCTCGCCCTGCGAACCGGTGCACATGAGCACGATCTGGTCGTCGGGGTACTTGTCGAGGTCCTTCATGTCGATGATGACCCCGCGCGGGGCGTGCAGGAACCCGAGGTCCTGGGCGATCTTCATGTTGCGCACCATCGACCGGCCGACGAGCACGACCTTGCGGCCGTGGGCCTGAGCGGCTTCCAGCACCTGCTGGACGCGGTGGACGTGGGAGGCGAAGGAGGCGACGATGACCCGGTTGGTCGCCGTCGCGATGACGGAGTCGAGGACCGGGCCGATCTCCTTCTCCGGGGCGGTGAAGCCGGGGACCTCGGCGTTGGTCGAGTCAGTGAGGAACAGGTCGACGCCCTCTTCGCCGAGGCGGGCGAAGGCGCGCAGGTCGGTGATCCGCCGGTCGAGCGGCAGCTGGTCCATCTTGAAGTCGCCAGTGTGCAGCACGGTGCCGGCACCGGTGCGGATGAACACGGCCAGCGCGTCGGGGATCGAGTGGTTGACGGCGACGAACTCGAGGTCGAAGGGGCCGAGCTGGTCGGTTTCGTTCTCGCGCACCACGCGGGTGACGGTCTTGCGCAGGCGGTGCGCCTTGAGCTTTGCCTCCACCAGCGCCAGGGTCAGCGAGGAGCCGAGGACGGGGATGTCCTCACGGCGCTTGAGCAGGTAGGGCACGGCACCAATGTGGTCTTCGTGACCGTGGGTGAGGACGAGTCCGACGATGTCGTCCATCCGGTCATCAAGGTAGCTGAAGTCGGGCAGGATGAGGTCGACGCCGGGCTGCTCCTCTTCGGGGAAGAGCACACCGCAGTCGACGATGAGCAGCTTGCCGTGGTACTCGAACACGGTCATGTTCCGGCCGACCTCGCCGAGGCCGCCGAGGGCGACGATGCGCATCGCCTCGGGGTCTGCCTTCGGTGGGTCGCCGGGATCGATCGCGTAGTTCGTCATCTGGTTGGTCACGTGAGGTAACCGCTCCTTGTCATTTCGCGGCGCAGGAACTCCACCTGGTCCTCCGATGCCTCAAGCAGCGGCAGGCGGGTTGCGCGGGTGGGAAGCACACCCTGGAGTTCAAGCGCCGCCTTGGCGGAGATCACTCCCGGCATGTGGTTCATGATGGCGTCGATGAGGCTGACGAGGCCCGCTGCCACGTCGCGGGCAGCGTTGAGATCGTTGGCACCGACATGGTCGGTCATCTGGGCGAGCCGGTCGGCGCAGACGTGCCCGGCGACGGAGACGACGCCGATCGCCCCGCAGCTCATGAGCGGCAGGTTGAGTGCGTCCTCACCGGAGTAGTAGGCCAGGCCGGTCTCGCTCATCACCTGCAGGGCGGTGGCGATGTCGCCCTTGGCGTCCTTGACGGCGAGGATGTTCGGATGCGCGTCGAGTGCGGCCAGGGTGGCCGGTTCGAGCGGCACGCTGGAGCGGCCGGGAATGTCGTAGAGCATCACCGGCAGGTCGGTGGCATCGGCGACGGCGCGCATATGGGTGACGATGGCGTCCTGCGGCGGCTTCGAGTAGTACGGGGTGACGAGCAGCAGCCCGTCAGCGCCGGCATCGCGGGCCTGTAAGGCGAGTTCGATCGAGTGGGTGGTGTTGTTCGTGCCGATCCCGGCGACGAGCTTGGCGCGGTCACCGGCGCCGCGGCGGGCGGCGGTGAGCAGTTCGGACTTCTCAGCATCGGTCGTCGTCGGTGATTCGCCGGTGGTTCCGGAGATGACGAGCATGTTGTTGCCGAGGTCGACGAGGTGGGCGGCGAGCGCCTCGGCGGTGTCGTAGTCGACCTCGCCCGAGGCGGAGAAGGGAGTCACCATTGCGGTGCCGACCGTGCCGAAGGCCGCGGCAGCGTCGTGTGCCTGCGCAGAGTTCACCATAGCCATGGTCTCATCCTACCGCCGCCGGTCGCGGCTGAGAGGACAGGCACGGCGGCTGTGGAAGAATCGGGGGCGATATTCTGCGCCTCGCACCACCGGGAGGGACCATGACCGACACGCCTGCCAGCCCGCCTGCTGCCAGGCCGGCCACCGCCTCGGGCGCGGCTGCCGGGATGCGCCTGCTGGGTGTGGACCTGGCGCGGTCGATCGCGCTGTTCGGGATGATGATCACACATATCATCCCGCTCGATGATCCGGATCCGACGTGGGCGACGCTCTTCGCAGGCCGGTCCTCTGCCCTGTTCGCGGTGCTCGCCGGTGTCTCGGTGGTGCTCTCGACGCGCACCCTGCTCTCTGTGCCCGGTCCGCGCGCCTTGCTGGCGGCTGCCTCTGGGCTGTGGGTGCGCGGGGCGGTGATCTTCGTTCTCGGTCTGTTGCTGGCCACACTCGGGTCGTCGGTGGCGGTGATCCTGGCCAATTACGGGCTGATGTTCATCATCGCCTCGTTCCTGCTGCGCCTGCCGAGGCTCGCACTGGGCATCCTGGCGCCGCTGTGGCTCATCGCCACCCCGTTCCTCAGCCATGCGCTGCGCACCGAGCAGGGTCTGTACACCAGCTACGACGTTCCGGATGTGTTCATGCTCGCCGATCCGGGGCTGCTTTTTCAAGAGCTGGCGTTCACCGGCTACTACCCGGTGCTGCAGTGGATGGGGTTCGTGCTGCTGGGCATGTTCATCGCCCGGCTCGACTGGACTTCCCGCAGTCTGTGGACCGGACTGGCGTTCATCGGCTCGGCGGTGGCGGCGCTGTCGCTGTTCGCGTCCTCCCTGCTGCTGACGATGGGCGGGCGGGCTGTGCTCGAGGCCGAGCTCGCCTCGGGCGTGGATCCGTTCGGCTACGACCTGGAGTATCTGCTCACGGTCGGCAACTACGGCACGACCCCGCCGGGGTCGTGGTGGTGGCTGGCAACGGCTGGTCCTCACGCGGCCACTCCCCTGGACCTGCTGCACACCTCCGGGGTGGCAGTTGCGGTGCTGGCGGTGTGCATGCTCGCCGCCCGCGGGCCGGCGCTGCGCTGGCTGGCCCCGTTCATCGCAGCCGGTGCGATGCCGCTGAGCATCTACACCGTCCACGTCGTCGGCGTGGAGATCACCGATGCGCTCCTCCCGCCGCTGGCAGGACTCGCACTGCACATCCTCGCCGCCCTGGTCTTCGCCAGCCTGTGGGTGCGCTTCGTCAGTCCGCGGGGGCCCTTGGAGTGGCCCCTCAGCCGCTTGGTCTCCCGGGTCCGTGCCGGCCTGCTGCCGGGCCCGCCTGCTGGGAGGGCGTGAACCGGCAGGGCTATCAGCCGGTCTCAGGCTGTTGTCTTCTCCAGCTTGATCGCATGCCGCATCGCCGAGCGTGCCCGGCGCCGGTCGCCGGCGGCATCGTAGGCGCATGAGAGACGGAACCAGCTGCGCCAGTCCTCTGGGGCGGCCTCGGTTTCGGCGCGGTACTTCTCGAACTCCTCCTCGGCGGCTGCGCGGATGATCTTCCCGCCCGGGGTGCGCGGCAGCGTATCCGGCGGCAGTCCGCCCTCCTTGCCGAGGATCCGGGCCAGCCGCTCCATGGCGGTGCCGAAGAGCAGTTCGCGGATGAGCGCCCACGCCCCGACGATCGGCAGGACGAGGAGGGCGAGCCCGAGTCCCTTGGCGATGAGGTTGGGGTCGCTCAGCATGATCCAGGCGCGCTGGAGCATGAAGAAGAAGTACAGGACCAGCAGCGCTGAGATGATGAGCGCGCCGAGCTTCGCTTTCGACATGCGTGCGACGGTGCTCAGATCGACAGGAAGTGCTCGAGCCCGACGGTCAGGCCGGGCTTGTCGCCGATGGCGCGCACGGCGGTGATGATTCCGGGCATAAAGGCCTGCGTGTCGAAGGTGTCGGTGCGGATGGTGAGAGCCTCGCCCTGAGAACCGAACATGATCTCCTCGCTAGCGTTCATGCCGGCCTGCCTGACGGCGTGGACGTGGATGCCATCGATGACCGCGCCGCGGGCGCCGCCGGGATCGGATTCGGTGGCATCCGGTGCCGGTCCCAGGCCAGCAGCCTTGCGGGCGGCAGCGATCCGCTGGGCGGTGTGGGCGGCGGTGCCGGACGGCGCGTCGAGTTTGCGCGGGTGGTGGATCTCGAGCACTTCGGCTGAGTCGAAGTAGGCGGCGGCGATCTCAGCGAAGTGCATCGCCAGCACCGCACCGATCGAGAAGTTCGGGGCGATGAGCACGCCGGTGCCCGGCTGGCCGGCCAGCTGCTTCTCCAGCGCATCGAGGCGTGCGGCGTCCCAGCCGGTGGTGCCGACGACGGTGTCGATGCCGTGGGAGACGAGGAAGGAGACGTTGTCGGCGGTCGCCTTGGGCACGGTGAGTTCGACGGCGACGTCGATGCCGGCATCGGTGAGGGAGTCAAGGGAGTCGGAGCTGCCGAGGGCTGCGGCGAGTTCGAGTCCGTCTGCGGCTTCGATCGCTTCGACGGCGTGGCTGCCCATGCGTCCGTGAGCTCCGATAACGGCGACGCGGATTGCGCTCATGTTCCTCTTTTCAGGTCGCGGGTGCGTGGGTTTCAGTCTAGTGCCCGGCCGCACCCGAGGCGGTGTGGCCTTGGCGACTTCGCTGCCATGGCCTGGGGTCGCCGGCGAGCCGGGCCCACCGGTGGACGTCATAGCGCTGTGTGCCGTAGGCCAGCCGCTGCCGTTCGGTGCCCTCGAGCAGGAAGCCGGCAGCCGCAGCGACGTGGCCGGATGCCGAGTTGTCGACCCGGTGGCCGAGTTCGAGCCGGTAGATGCCACACTCGTCGTGCAGGATGTCGACGCACTGGCGCAGTGCCGCAGACGCGATCCCGCGTCCGCGGGCTTCTGGGCGCAGCCAGTAGGAGATCCATGCGGTCGAATGGGTCCGCTCGATCTGGGATGCCATCACCTGCCCGAGCACCCGCCCCTCTGTCTCCCCGGTGCCGAGGATCACCCGCGCGCACATGGTGCCCTCGGCCTCGGTGGCGGCGAGCTTCTGGGCGAAGCGCGCGGCTGCCACAGCGTCGGCAAGCTCCGGGGTGTTGCGCTGCAGGTCGAGATCGTCATCGCGCAGCGCAGCCTGGTGGATCTCGATGAGCTGCACGGCAGTCTCCGGCTGCCAGTGCGCGAGGCGGAACAGGGAATCGGTCATCGTGCCAGCCTATCGGAGACAGGGTGCCTTGAGGTGAATGGAGTGGGCGGTGAAAGCAGTGGCGGCCCGGATCCGGGTGGATCCGAGCCGCCGGGGGTTCAGTACGCGGCGGTTCAGCCGAGCAGCATGCCCTTGGTCTGCTGGCGGGCACGCTCGAAGCGGGCTCCGGCGTCCTCCCAGTTGACGACGTTCCACCAGGCCTTGACGTAGTCGGGCTTGACGTTCTGATAGTCGAGGTAGAAGGCGTGCTCCCACATGTCGAGCTGCAGAACCGGCACACCGCCGAGCTGGATATCGGACTGCTGGTCCTTCAGCTGGCCGATGAGCAGGTTTCCGCCGAGTGCGTCGTAGTACAGCACAGCCCAGCCCGAACCCTGGATGGTGGTCGCGGCGGTGGTGAACTGCTCGCGGAACTTGTCGAACGAGCCGAAGGCGTCGTCGATGGCTGCTGCGAGTTCGCCGACCGGCTTGTCGCCGCCGTCCGGGGACATGTTGTTCCAGAAGATCGAGTGGTTGACATGGCCGCCGAGGTTGAACTGCAGGTCGCGGGTGAGCTTCGGCAGGTTCGACAGGTCGCCGGACTCACGGGCCTCGGCCAGCTGCTCCAGGGCGGTGTTGGCACCCTTGACGTAGGTGGCGTGGTGCTTATCGTGGTGCAGCTCCATGATCTTGGCCGAGATATGCGGCTCAAGTGCTGCGTAGTCATAGGGCAGGTCCGGGAGCGTGTACTGCTCAACCATGAGAATCCTCCTCATACGTGGATGACGGCCCGTCGGTTGTGCCAGGCTCTGTCCGGCATAACGGGCTCGCTACCCACCTTATTCCATCGCTCAATCGGTTTCAGAAGTGAGGAAGTGAATATCTCGTCATAGTCCGAAGAGGAAGGTGCCGACGTACATGGCAGTCGGCGCGCAGCACACGCCGCCGATGAGCGAGATGAATCCCCAGGCGATCCGCGCAGCCCCCTCCAGCCGGTGGTGGAACGGCGCGCAGACGGCGCCGATAGTGCCGATGGCGGACGGGGCGGGAGGCGGATGCCGGTCACCGGGCCCGAGGCGGTGGTGTCCGTGGTACGGGTCTGCTGGGTTCACGAAGGGGTCTTGGGAGTCTCATTCGTCTCGGGGAGGCGGGGTGCGGTCTCCGGTCCTATCGCTCTCCCCTGCGCGCAGCTCTGCCGCGCGCCTGCCGACGGTTAGGATGGCCGGCAAGCGGATCACCTGAGATGAGGAGTCGTCATGCAGCCGGTCTTCGACGCGCACCTGCACATCATCGATCCGGGCTTTCCGCTCACGGCCAATGACGGGTATCTGCCCGATCCCTTCACCGTCGCTGACTACCGGCAGCGCATCGCAGGCCTGCCAGCTTCTGCCGGCATGGAGGTCGTCGGCGGTGCGGTCGTGTCCGGGTCGTTCCAGGGCTTCGACCGGACGCATCTTGTCGCAGCGCTTGCAGCTCTCGGTCCGGGCTTCGTCGGGGTCACGCAGGTGCCGGTCAGTGTCACGGATGCTGAGATCGATGCGCTCGATGCCGCAGGAGTTCGGGCGGTGCGGTTCAATCTGCGCCGCGGAGGCTCCGCCGGCATCGAGGATGCCGAACTGCTCGCGCGGCGGGTCTGGGATCGTTCCGGCTGGCATGCCGAGTTCTATCTCGATGCCCGCGATCTCAGCCAGCTCAGCCCGCTGCTGACCCGGCTGCCGCAGGTGAGCATCGACCACCTCGGACTCTCACAGGCTGGGTTTCCGCAGCTGCTGCGCCTCGCTGAAGCCGGTGCCAAGATCAAGGCCACCGGTTTCGGCCGGATCGAATTCGACCCAACCGGTGCCCTGCGGCGGATCGCCGAGGCGAACCCGCAGGCGCTCATGGCTGGTACCGATCTGCCCTCGACGCGGGCAGATCGGCCCTTCGCCGATGACGACCTCACCCTCGTCCGCGACGTGCTGACTCCTGCACAGACGCAGGCGGCACTGTGGGGCAATGCCGCCGAGCTCTACCTGCGCACACGCCACCCCGGCACGGACGACAGCGTCAGCTGAACAGCCCGGGTCACTGCGGCAGGTGCGTGTGTCACTGCGGCAGGCGCAGGTCCCCGCGCGGGCCGAGGGTGACGAGCGCACGCGGTCCGGCAGCGAGGTCGGCAGCGATTGCCGAGACATCGGCTGGGGTGACCTTGCGGACGGTGTCGAGCAGGTTCTGCGGGGACTCCAGCGGAAGACCTGCGAGTTCGGAGCGGGCCAGCCGGTTCATCCGGACCGCAGAGCTCTCCAGGCTCAGCATCATCGACCCGGCTGCCTGAGCGACGATGTCGGCGACCTCCTCCTCGCCGGGCAGTTCGGCAGCGAGGCGCTCGAACTCAGCAACACACAGGTCGATGACGTCTTGGGCGGCCTGCGGGGCGCAGCCGGCGTACATGCCGAACTGGCCGGAATCCGAGTACCGGGAGGCGATGCTGTGGACGGAATAGGCCAGTCCGCGGTCTTCGCGCACGGACTGGAACAGCCGTGAGGACATCCCGCCGCCGAGCAGCGAGAACATGACGGAGAACGCGAACCGGCGCTCATCGCCTTCGCTCAGCCCGGGCATGCCGATGATGATGCCCTGCTGTTCGGTGTCCTTGCCGATGCATGCGGTTTCCGAGGCGAACTCAGGCGCGACACGCGACGGGCGGACCACCTCGGGCGCGGCATCCGGCAGATGAGCAGTCGCTTTGATGACGAGCGCGACGATCTGCTCATGGGTGGCCCCGCCTGCTGCGGTGAACACCAGCCGCGGGCCGATGTAGGCGGTCTCGTAGTGCTCGCGCAGCACCGTGTGGGCAAGGGTGCGGATCTGCTCCTTCGTCGCCCCGACCGGCCGGCCGAGCGGGTGGCCTGGGTAGACGAGGGTGTCGAACTTCTCGTACAGCACATCGGTCGGGTCGTCGGCGGCCATCGCGAGCTCTTCGACGATGACGCCGCGTTCGCGTTCGAACTCGCCGGCATCGAGCGTGGCGTGCAGCACCATGTCCCACAGCAGGTCGGTGACCGGCGGCAGATCGTCGACCAGGCAGCGGGAGAAGTAGCAGGTGTACTCCTTCGAGGTCACGGCGTTGGACTCGCCGCCGGTGCGGTCGAAAATCTGCGCGATCTGCTTGGCTGACCGGCTGGTGGTGCCCTTGAACAGCATGTGCTCGAGGAAGTGGGTCGAGCCTGCCGTCAGGTCGGTTTCGTCGCGGGAGCCGGAGTCGACCCACACGCCGACGGTCTCCGATGCCAGCGAGGGCATGGTCTCGGTGATGACACGGATACCCGAAGGGAGGACAGAGCGCCAGACGCTGCTGTCCTCCCCCAGGAGCTGTTCGGTGTGCAGAGGATTACTCCTGTTCGCCTGCTTCTTCCTCTTCGCCTGCGACCGGGACGAGCGAGAGCTTGCCACGGTCGTCGACCTTGGTGATCTCGACCTGGATCTTCTGCCCGACACCGAGGACGTCTTCGACGTCTTCGACGCGCTTGCCGCCGTTGAGCTTCTTGAGCTCGGAGATGTGCAGCAGGCCGTCCTTGCCCGGGGTCAGCGAGACGAAGGCACCGAAGGACATGCACTTGACGACGGTGCCGAGGTAGCGCTCACCGACCTCGGGGACCTGCGGGTTGGCGATCGCGTTGATCGCCGAGCGCGCCGCTTCAGCCGAGGTGCCGTCGGTGGCGCCGATGAGCACCGTGCCGTCGTCTTCGATGCTGATCTCAGCGCCGGTGTCCTCCTGGATCTGGTTGATCATCTTGCCCTTGGGGCCGATGACCTCGCCGATCTTGTCGACCGGGATGTTAACCGAGATGATCCGCGGTGCGGTCGGGTTCATCTCCGCCGGTGCGGAGATGGTCTCGTTCATGACATCGAGGATCACGAGGCGGGCGTCCTTGGCCTGCTTGAGCGCTGCGGCCAAAACCGAGGCCGGGATGCCGTCGAGCTTGGTGTCGAGCTGGATGGCGGTGATGAAGTCCTTGGTGCCTGCGACCTTGAAGTCCATGTCGCCGAAGGCGTCCTCGGCACCGAGGATGTCGGTCAGGGCGGCGTAGGCGGTCTGCGGTCCGTCAGCGGTGTCGATGACGTCGGAGACCAGGCCCATGGCGATGCCGGCGACCGGGGCGCGCAGCGGCACACCGGCTTCGAGCATCGACAGGGTCGAAGCGCACACCGAGCCCATCGAGGTCGAACCGTTCGAACCGAGGGCCTCGGAGACCTGGCGGATCGCGTACGGGAACTCCTCGCGGCTGGGCAGCACCGGCACGAGCGCGCGCTCGGCGAGTGCGCCGTGGCCGATCTCGCGGCGCTTGGGGCTGCCGACACGGCCGGTCTCACCGGTCGAATACGGCGGGAAGTTGTAGTGGTGCAGGTAGCGCTTCGAGGTGACCGGCGACAGCGAGTCGATCTGCTGCTCGAGCTTGAGCATGTTGAGCGTGGTGACGCCGAGGATCTGGGTCTCGCCGCGCTCGAACAGCGCCGAGCCGTGCACCCGCGGGATGACGCCGGTCTCGGCGGTCAGCGGGCGGATGTCCTTGAGACCGCGGCCGTCGATGCGGATCTGGTCGGTGAGGATGCGCTTGCGCACGATGTCCTTGGTCAGAGCATCGAGGGCTGCGACGATCTCCTGCTCGCGGCCTTCGAACTGCTCGCCGAGGTCGGTGAGCACCTTTGCGAGGAGTTCGTCACCGGCGGCTTCGCGCTCCTTCTTGTCAGCGATCTGGAAGTTCTTCGTCTGCTGCTCGCGGGCAGCGGACTCGACGGCGGCGTAGACGTCGTCCTCGTAGGGCTTGAACACCGGGAACTCGGCGACGGGCTTGGCGGCCTTGTCGGCCAGCTCCTGCTGGGCGCGGCACAGCTCCTGAATGAACGGCTTGGCGGCTTCGAGGCCTTCGGCGACGATCTCCTCGGTCGGGACGGTGCCGCCGGTGCGCATGGTGTTCCAGGCGTTCTCCGACGCTTCGGCCTCGACCATCATGATGGCGACGTCGTCACCGACGACACGGCCGGCAACCGCCATGTCGAACACGGCGTTCTCCAGCTGCGAGTGGTTCGGGAACGCAACCCACTGGTCGTCGATGAGGGCGACGCGCACGCCGCCGATCGGGCCGGAGAACGGCAGACCGGAGAGCTGGGTCGACATCGAGGCGGCGTTGATGGCCAGGGTGTCGTAGATGTGGTCGGGGTGGATCGCCATGACGTTGACGACGATCTGCACCTCGTTGCGCAGGCCCTTGACGAACGACGGGCGCAGCGGCCGGTCGATGAGGCGGCAGGCGAGGATCGCATCGGTCGAGGGGCGTCCCTCGCGGCGGAAAAACGAGCCGGGGATGCGGCCGGCGGCGTACATGCGCTCTTCGACGTCGACGGTGAGCGGGAAGAAGTCGAGGTGCTCCTTCGGGTTCTTGCTCACGGCGGTCGCCGAGAGCAGCATCGTCTCGTCGTCGAGGTAGGCGACAGCACAGCCTGCGGCCTGCTGGGCCAGGCGGCCGGTTTCGAAGCGGACGGTGTGGGAGCCGAAGCGCCCGTTGTCAATGTGGGCAACTGCAGATTCGGGATTGATTCCCAAGTGTTTCTCCATTCGGGTTCTGCGCTCGGGCTCTCTGCCCGGCGCGCGGATCGCCTGCGCTGAAAGATCTGCGGCGGGTGGGCAGGACTGCGCACACGCGAGCCGGCTGCAAGGGATCCGGTCATCGATCGAGACCCACGCACGAGGTGCGGAGGCCACTACCGACCACCGGAGCTTCGTCAGCTGCCGGTTCCAGGCTCATGGTCAGTGTAACAAGCAGGTCTCCTGCACTGAAAACGCGAGAGGGAACCGCCGTGTCGGGCGATTCCCTGTCGCGTCGTGCAGATCGCTTTCGCTCAGCGGCGCAGGCCGAGGCGAGCGATGAGCGAGCGGTAGCGCTCGATGTCGATCTGCTGCAGGTACTTGAGCATGCGGCGGCGCTGACCGACGAGCAGCAGGAGGCCACGACGCGAGTGGTGGTCGTGCTTGTGCTCCTTGAAGTGCTCGGTCAGGTCGGTGATGCGCTTGGTCAGGATTGCGACCTGGACCTCGGGAGATCCCGTGTCGCCTTCGTGAGTTGCATATTCCTTGATGATGTCCTGCTTGACCTTCGGATCAAGTGCCATGAGATCTCTCCTTCTTCCACGTCGTTGCGCGGCGCCGGAGCCTTCTGCTCCGGCCCTGTCAGACCGCGGCCGGCGTGACGGCATGCTGAAAAGACAGCGTCGATCAGCTTAGCACACTGCGGACTTCGGAGACATCCTCGTGCATCTGGGCGATGAGGTCCTCCATTCCGTCGAAGGTGATTTGGCCGCGGATGAGCTTGACGAACTCCAGGCTCATGGTCGATCCGTAGACGTCGAAGTCGGCGAACTCCTTGTCGAGCACATAGGCCTCGACCCGCCGGCAGACGCCGTCGAAGGTCGGATTGGTGCCCACGGAGATCGCCGCCGGGTAACCCTCGGGGTCGGAATCGAAGTGGGCGATGCCGGCGTAGACGCCATCGGCGGGCACCATTCCCTCGCTGTCCTCGCCGAGGTTGGCGGTCGGGAAACCGAGCTCACGGCCGCGGGCATCGCCGTGGACGACGGTGCCGACGACGGTGTGCGGGGAGCCGAGCACCTCGGCGGCGGCGTCAACGCGGCCTTCGGCCAGCAGTTCGCGCACGAGAGTCGAGGAGTCCCGGCCGGTCGTATCAGGGGCGTGGCCGACGTCGTCGATGGTGACGATCTCCAGGCCGTTGTCGGCGCCGAGCCGTTTGAGGGTCTCGATGGTGCCGTGGTTGCCGCGGCCGAAGCGCACGTCGCGGCCGACGGCGACGAGCTTGGCGCGCAGCCGGCCGACGAGGTAGTCGTTGACGAAGTCCTCAGCGGTCTGGTCGGCGAAGTCGAGTGAGTAGCGCTGCACGAGCACTGCGTCGATGCCGGTCTCCGACATCCGGGCCAGCCGCTCGGTCAGCCCGGTGATCTGCTCGGGTGCCGAGTCGGGGGCGTGGACGCTGCGCGGGTGGGGGTCGAAGGTGATCGCCAGGGACCGCAGGCCGCGTGCGCGGGCGAGCTCGGCGAGCTGGCCGAGCACGGCCTGGTGGCCGCGGTGCACGCCGTCGAAGTTGCCGAGCGTGACGGCGGTGTGACCGAAATCGGGTGGGATCTGGTCGATGTCCCAGAGAACTTCCACTTCTCGCCCCTTCCCAGGCGTCGCTGGTCTCATATCGCTGGTGTCGAATACCGCCACAACGTTACCGCACGCTCAGCCCTGCTCTGCTCATGCCGGGGGCTGCTGGGCGATGCCGGCGGCGGTCTTGAGCTTCTCGCCGCGGCGTTCGATGACGGCGATGAGCTCACCGGAGCAGATGCCGGCCCAGGGCCCCGGTCCCGAGGCGGTGGCCGGGTCGATGAACTGGCCGCTGAGCAGGGCTCGTGACTCCTCGGCTGTGAGATCGCGCACCGGCAGGACCTGCGCGGCAGCGGTGGCGAGGTCGATCGGTACGGGAGGCTGCACCGCCTCGGGAGTGGTGAGGTCGTCTGGCAGCTGGTGGCCGGGCAGTTCGAAGGGACCGACGTGGGTGCGGCGCAGTGCGGTGAGGTGGCCGTAGACACCGAGGCCTGCGCCGAGGTCGCGGGCCAGTGCCCGGATGTAGGTGCCCGAGGTGCAGGAGACGGTGACGTCGAGGTCGATGGCCGGCGGGTCGGTGTCGAGGTGCCGGCGGATGTCGTGGATGTCGAAGCCGGTGATCGTCACCGGCCGGGCTGCGAGCTGCACGTCGGTACCGGCGCGGACGAGCTGGTAGGCGCGTTTGCCGTCGACCTTGATCGCCGAGACGGCGCTGGGCACCTGTTCGATCGGCCCGCGCATCGAGTCGACGCCGGCGTGGATCTGCTCGTCGGTGACGGCGGCCAGGGCGGCAGGGTCGGCGAACCGGTCGGCTGCTGAGTCGGCGTCATCGGATGGGGTGGAGGCGCCGAGCCGGATGGTGGCGGTGTAGGTCTTGTCGAGTCCGATGAGGTAGGTCAGCAGCTTGGTGCCGCGGCCCAGGCCTGCCACGAGCACCCCGGTGGCCATCGGGTCGAGCGTGCCGGCGTGGCCGACCCGCCGGGTGCCGTACCAGCGGCGCAGCCGGGAGACCACGGCATGGGAGGACATGCCGGTGGGCTTGTCGATGATGAGGATGCCGTTGACCGGCGAGTCGGTGCGCTTGGCCATGAAGGGTGTCTCCGGTCGCTCGGCGGACATGACAGCAGGCTCAAGCCTAGCGCTTGAGCCTGCTGTGGGAGAGTCGGGTGCGGGTGGGCGGCCCGCCGGTCACGTCACTTGAAGGACACGTGCACGTGGTCGTAGTGGTTGGCGGTGTCGCCGCCGCGGTTCTCCATCGGCTTGCCCTTCCAGCCGTTGGTCGAAGCGTAGTACTTCTGCTCCCAGATGACGTACTTGACGTTGAGCTCCTGGCGGTTGTCGATGAGGAACTTCGTGATCTGGTCGCCGACCGAACCGCGGATCATCGCGTCGACGGCCATGCCGCTGTTGTGGTCCGAGCCGGCCTGGTTGCGGTGTCCACCGTAGGTCTTGACCTCGGGGAAGTTCGCGCAGATCGCACGGTAGCCGTTGACGGCCGCCGGCTGCAGACCGGATTCGATGCTCGAGGACACGCTGCAGGCTTCGTAGGAGACGTTGGTGTCGCGTCCCTTGGAGCGGGAGGCGGTGTCATCGCCGCCGCGCTGGGTCGTCGACTTCGAGGAGCTGCTCGGCGCGGCGGCCGACTTCGGCTCCGGCTTCGGCTTCGGGGTGGTTGCGCTGACGGCACCGGACTTGCTCTGGTAGTCCTTGTTGTCCTTCAGACCCTCTTCGTAGGCCTTGGCGGCTTCCTCGCGCTGCTGGTTGAGCGCGTCTTCGTCAACGAGACTGATGTCCTCTTCGGGCTCCGGCGAGGAGGCTGCCTGCTGCTCGGTCTTGACGACGCCGGACTCGCTGTTGGGTCCGAGCGCGAAGGAGGAGGCGACGATCGCAGTGGTGGCAGCGGCCGGAATGGCGATGGCGGCCACCATCGGCTTGCGCTTGATGGTCTTGATGACGCCGGTGGCCGTCGAGGCATGCTCGGCAGAGTGCCGTCCGCTGCCGGAGCGTCCGAGGCGGCTGAGATCGCGGACGAGCGTGCGGGCGCTGGAGGCCCAGGACGACTGGTTCGGATCAGAGTGCTTACCCAATTCGACTATCCCTTAACAAAGCTGTAATCGTTCTGTGATCTCGTAAAAGTGTAACGGCATCCCAGGCGATAACAAAACAATGACGGAAGCCCATCTCTGCGAGCTCTGTCACACCTCGGCACCGGACGTTTCCACCAGCCGGCAGGACTGCCGCTCACCAGGGTTAACGCGGTGTCAGAAGAGGAAGTCGAACCCGAGTTTGAGGATGAGCGCGGTGACGACGACGAGGAACACGACGCGCACGAACCCGCTGCCGAGCCGGATCGCGGTGCGGGCGCCGATGAACCCGCCGACGACGTTGCCGGTCGCCACTGCCAACCCGAGTGCCCAGATGACGTGGCCGTTGGGGACGAAGTACAGCAGCGCCCCGAGGTTGGTCGCCCAGTTGACGATCTTCGCCATGGCCGAGGCGTGGAGGAAGTCGAAGCCGATGATGGAGACGAAGGCGATGACGAGGAAGGAGCCGGTGCCCGGGCCGAGCAGACCGTCGTAGAACCCGATGAGCAGTCCGATGAGCCAGGAGATCGCGTGGTGTCGTTTGGAGTGCTCGCCGAAGCGCAGCTGGGCGACCAGACCGAGCTGGGGTTTGAGCATGGTGAAGACGGCCACGGCGACAAGCGCAGTGAGGATCACGGGTTCGAACACGGCCGTCGGCAGCAGGGTGGCGACGCGGGCGCCGAGGATCGCCCCGAGGAGCGCGGTGACCGAGGCGGGGATCGTCGCTGACTTGTCCGGTCTGACCCGGGAAAGATAGGTCAGTGCCGATGCGGTGGTCCCGGCGATGGACCCGACCTTGTTCGTCGCCAGCGCCTGGACTGGGGTGATGCCGGGGATCATGAGCAGGGCCGGCAGCTGGATGAGGCCTCCGCCGCCGACGACGGCGTCGATCCATCCGGCGAGCAGGCCGGCGGCCAGGAGCAGCATCACGAGAGTCATCGTCACGTCGATGCTACCGGTGTTCATCAGCAAGTCCATGCAGGCTGCTCCTCCCCTGGTTCCGGTGACACAGGTGTGTCTCGTGCAGACAGTCAGGCAGGCACCGGAGGGGTTCCAGTGCCTGCCTGCAGCTGTTCAGTTCTGTTTGCTCGGCGCGCAGTCAGTCATGCTGACCGGTGCCTCAGTCGCGGGACTCGTCGTCCTCGTGCGGCTTGCGGTACGGATCGGCCTCCCCTGCCGGGGCGGCGTCCTTGGCAAGTGCTGCGACCTCGGCATCGCGGGCTGCCGCCTGGGCGAGCAGCTCTTCGAGCTCGGCTGCTGCGGCCGGCACCGAGTCGGCGATGAACTCCAGCGACGGGGTCAGCCGGATCTGCAGTCCCTTGCCGACCTCGGAGCGGATCAGCCCCTTGGCCGAATTCAGCGCTGCCTGCGTGGAGACGAGCTGATCCTCGTCACCGTAGACGGTGTAGAAGATCGAGGCGTGCTGCAGGTCGCCGGTGACGCGGACGTCGGTGACGGTGACAAAGCCCAGGCGCGGGTCCTTGATACGCTTCTCGAGCGTCTGCGCGACGATGACCTTGATGCGGTCGGCGATCTTCCTGGCGCGGGTGGCATCAGCCATGGTGGTTCCTTCTCTTCGTGTGCCGGGCCTCTTCGGTGGAACCGGCGCCTGCCCGCAGGTCACGGGCAGGCGCCGGGCAGTCATGCTGTCGCGTCAGTCGCGCGGCTTCTCCTGCATCTCGAAGGTCTCGATGAGGTCGCCTTCGCGGATGTCGTTGAAGCTGCCGAGTCCGACACCGCACTCGAAGCCCTCGCGGACCTCGGTGGCGTCGTCCTTGAAGCGGCGCAGCGACTCCACTGTGAGGTTGTCGCCGACGACGACTCCATCGCGGGTGATGCGGGCCTTGGAGTTGCGCTTGATGACGCCGTCCTTGACCATGCAGCCGGCGATGTTGCCCCACTTCGAGGAGCGGAACACTTCGCGGATCTCGGCCGAACCGGTGTGGACTTCCTCGAACTCGGGCTTGAGCATGCCCTTGAGCGAGTTCTCGATGTCGTCGATCGCGTCGTAGATGACCGAGTAGTACCGGACATCGACGCCCTCGGACTCCGCCAGGTCGCGGGCCTTGGCTTCGGGCCGGACGTTGAAGCCGATGACGATCGCGTTGTCGACGGTGGCGAGGTTGATGTCGTTCTCGGTGATCGCACCGACGCCGCGGTGGATGATCCGCAGGTCGACTTCCTCGCCCACATCGATCTTGAGCAGCGAATCCTCGAGTGCTTCGACTGCACCGGAGACGTCGCCCTTGAGGATGAGGTTGAGCATGTCGACCTTGCCCTCTTCGAGCGCCTTGGTGAAGTCCTCGAGGCTGATGCGCTTGCGTCCGCGTGCCTGAGCGGCATTGCGTTCGATGGCATCGCGCTTCTCCGCGATCTGGCGGGCAGTGCGGTCGTCATCGGTGGCCAGGAACGTGTCACCGGCGCGCGGCACCGATGACAGTCCCAGCACCTGCACCGGACGCGAGGGTCCGGCCTCTTCGACCGACTGGCCGTTCTCGTCGAACAGCGCACGCACACGACCGTAGGCAGTGCCGCAGACAATCGCATCGCCCTGCTTGAGGGTGCCGGACTCGACGAGCACGGTGGCAACGGCACCGCGGCCCTTGTCGAGCTTGGCTTCGATGGCGATGCCGCGGGCGGACTTGTCCGGGTTGGCCTTGAGGTCCAGTGCCGCATCAGTGGTCAGCAGCACGGCCTCGAGCAGGTCGTCGATGCCCTTGCGCTGCAGCGCCGAGATCGGCACGAACATCGTCTCGCCGCCGAACTCCTCGGCGATGAGATCGTATTCGGTCAACTGCGACATGACCTTCTGCGGGTTCGCGGTGTCCTTATCGATCTTGTTGACCGCCACGACGACCGGCACACCGGCAGCCTGGGCGTGGTTGAGCGCCTCAATGGTCTGCGGCATGACACCGTCATCGGCAGCGACGACGAGGATCGCGACGTCGGTGGCCTTGGCACCGCGGGCACGCATGGCGGTGAACGCCTCGTGACCGGGGGTGTCGAGGAAGGTGATGCGGCGGTTCTCGCCCTCGTGCTCCATCGACACCTGGTAGGCGCCGATGTGCTGGGTGATGCCGCCGGCCTCCTTGGCTGTGACGTCAGCCGAGCGGATCGCATCAAGCAGCTTCGTCTTACCGTGATCGACGTGACCCATGACGGTCACGACCGGCGGACGGGCCTGCAGATCCTCATCGTCCTCAGCCTCGGCTTCGGCCTCGAGGTCGATGTCGAAGCTCTCGAGCAGCTCGCGGTCCTCGTCCTCAGGCGAGACGATCTGAATCTTGTAGCCGAGCTCCTCGCCGAGGATCTGGAAGGTCTCCTCGTCCAGCGACTGGGTGATCGTGGCCATCTCACCGAGGTGGAAGAGCACCGTGACGAGGTTCGTCGGATCGGTGTTGATCTTCTCGGCGAAGTCGGCCAGCGAGGATCCGCGGCGCAGGCGCAGCGGGGTGCTGCCGTCGCCGCGCGGAACGGTGACGCCGCCGATCGACGGAGCCTGCATCTGCTCCATCTCCTGGCGCTTTGCGCGCTTGGACTTCTTGTTCCGTGCACGACCGCCGCCGCGGCCGAAGGCACCCTGGGTGGCGCCGCGACCGCGACCGGAGCCGCGCGGACCACCCGGACGTCCGCCGCGCGGAGGTCCACCGGGACCGCCGCCGGGGCCGCCCGGGCCGCCGGGTCCCCGGCCGCCGCCGCGCGAAGGCGCGGGCTTGGCCAGGGCGGAGTTCTTCAGCATCGCCGGGTTCGGGCGCGGTGCGCCCGGACGCGGGGTTGGCTTGCCGCCGCGCGGCTTCGGGCCACCGCCGGTGCGGGCGGCGTCGCCGCTGCCACCGGGGCGCGGTCCGGGCTTGGGCATCCCCTGCGAGGGCGCGAACGGGTTGTTGCCAGGACGTGCACCGCCGCGGCCGCCGCCACCAGGGCGCGGTCCGGGCTTGGGCATCCCCTGCGAGGGTGCGAACGGGTTGTTGCCAGGGCGTGCGCCGCCGCGAACGCCTCCGGGGCGCGGTCCGGGCTTGGCTCCGGCAGCACCGGGCCTGGGGGCCGGCTTGGGAGCGGGCTGCGCGCCCGGCATCGGGGCTGACTGGCCGGGCTTGGCGGCCGGCTTCGGGGCAGCTGCCTTCTTCTCCTCGGCTGCCGGGCCGGCAGGCTTGGCGCTGCCGGAGGCTCCGGGCTTGGGGGCGGACTTCGCGCCCGGCTTCGGGGCGGCAGGCTTCTGTGCAGCCTTGTCCTTCTTCGCACCTGCGCTGCCGGAATCGCCGTAGGCTTCCTTCAGCTTGCGCACCACCGGTGCTTCGACTGTCGAGGATGCAGTGCGGACGAATTCGCCCATCTCCTGCAGCTTCGCCAGCACGTCTTTGCTTGTTGTGCCGAGCTCCTTCGCGAGCTCATGGACACGGGGCTTTGCCACTTTTCTCCTGTCCGGGTTCCTTCCCGGACAGGAAGGAACCTCATCGTGAGTGAACAGTTCTCATTTCACTGCTCACGACCGTATGCGTCGGGTGTCATTTCTGAGCACTCACTGCTGGGTTTCCATTCGGTTCATCTGCTTTCCGTAATCCGACGGATGTCATCGAGCAGCTGTGCACCGGCCGGGGCCTGGGTGCGCAGCGCTCGCCTGAACGCGCTTCTCTTCACTGCTGAGTCGACGCAGCGCTGATCGGGATGGATCCAGGCTCCCCTTCCGGGCAGCCTGCGCTGGGCGTCAACCGCAATGTGCGGTGTGCTCTCGTCAACCACTGCGAGCCTGACGAGCCGACTCATCGGCTCCCGCTTCCGGCATGCCAGACACATGCGCAGAGGTTCACCAGCACATACCACGTCTGCCAGTCTAACACTGCCCGCAGGCGCTGCCGTCACTCAGCCCTCGCCGGCGGCGTCGTCCTCGGGGGTGACGATGTCGATCTTCCAACCGGTGAGCTTGGCGGCCAGGCGGGCGTTCTGCCCCTCCTTGCCGATCGCCAGCGACAGCTGGTCGGCCGGGACGACGGCGCGAGCGAGCTTCTGGGCTTCGTTGAGCACATCGACGCGCATCGCCCGTGCTGGGGAGAGCGCGTTGGCGACGAACTTCGCCGGCGAGTCGGAGTAGTCGACGATGTCGATCTTCTCCTCCCCCAGCTCGGCCATCACCGCACGCACCCGGGAGCCGAGCTCGCCGATGCACGCGCCCTTGGCGTTGACACCGGGCACCGTGGCCCGCACGGCCATCTTCGTGCGGTGGCCGGCCTCGCGGGAGAGCGAGACGATCTCGACGGTGCCGTCGGCGATCTCCGGGGACTCATGCGCAAACAGCTTGCGCACGAGGTTCGGGTGCGAGCGCGACACCGTGATCGAGGGCCCTTTGAGGCCCTTGTGCACATCGGTGACGTAGACGCGGATCCGGTTGCCGTGGCTGTATTCCTCGCCGGGCACCTGTTCGTGCGGCGGCAGCACGGCCTCGACCTCGCCGAGGTCGACCTGGATCATGTGCTCATCGCGGCCCTGCTGGATGAGCCCGGAGACGATCTCGCCTTCGCGGTTCTTGAAGGTCCCCAGCACCGAGGCGTCCTCAACGTCGCGCAGCCGCTGGTGGATGATGTTGCGTGCGGTCATCGCCGCGATCCGCCCGAATCCGTCAGGCGTGTCGTCGAACTCGCCGATCGGGTTGTCGTCGTTGTCGAACTCCACCGCCCAGATGGTGGCGGTGCCGGTCTTGGTGTCGAGTTCCGCACGGGCGTCCGGGTAGGCGCCCTCAGTGCGCTGGTAGGCGGTCAGGAGGGCCTGCTCGATGAGCTCGACGAGCGTTTCGAACGGGATCTCCCTTTCGTGCTCGATCAGACGGAGCGCTGAGAGGTCGATGTCCATTGCTGAGTCCTTCTCGGCACCAGGACCCGTGCGGGTCGTGCCGGCTGTTGAGTTGTCGGTATGGGCGATGTGCCCTTGAGCCTAGCGGAGTTGCCTGGGCCAGGGAAGCATCCGATCGTCGTCTGCTGCCGCCTGCCCAGGGCCGAGGCGCGAGCCTATTTGAACTGGAGGACCGCCTCGGCGTGGGCGATCCCGGCAAGCGTCAGGGCCCGTTCCGATCCGTCGGCAAGCCGGAAGGCCGCCTCGGGAGCGTCACCATCGCTGACGGTCAGCAGCACGCCTTCGAACTCCTCGTCCGAAGTAGTGCGCACGGCCAGGGTGCGGCCGATCACACGCTGGAAGTGACGGATCTCGCGCAGCGGGCGAGTCGCGCCCGGCGAGGTGACCTGCAGGTCGTAGGCGTGGTCGTTGAACAGCGGCAGGTCGTCGATGGTCTCGGAGATGATGCGGGTGGCCTCGGTGATGTGGTCAAGCGAGACCGGATCGGTGGTCGTGCCGTCGAGGTCGATGACGACGGTCAGCGTGCGGAAGCGGCCGGCGACATGGGCGGTGATGTCCTCGACGACGATGCCGCGGGCGGCCAGCGGTTCGACGATGGCGTCCCTGACGGGGGCTGTGTGCTTGTCCATGTCCCACACCCTACGGGCGGTCTCTGAACATGGGCTGACCTTTGCCGACGGGCCGCACGCGGTGGGCCGGCGGGGAGGTCCATGCCGTTAGGATTGTCAGCATGGCATTGCAGGGGAAGAGGATCAGCCGCCGGACGCTCATCGGCGGGGCGGCAGCGCTGGTGCTCGCGCTCTCCGGCTGCGGCCTGCGCCTCGACCGCGACCCGGAGGTCCCTGCGCTCTCGACCGCTGATGAGGTGCGCAACACCGTCGCCCGGATCCTCGCCCGCACCGAGGCTGATGGCACCGACGCCGAGGTCGTGGACACCCTGGCTGCGGCGGTCGGGCCCGAGTGGGCGCCGCCGAGAGAACTCGTCACCCCGACCCCCACCTCGGGCGCGGATTCCTATACCTATGCCGACGGGCTGCATGCCGCCGCCGAGGCGATCGTGACCCGCTTCGATGACCTCGACTCGATGCGCGCGGTGCTGGCCGATGTCGCTGTCGGTGCGGTGCTGCACCTGCAGCAGGCCGGCGATGACCGGGCTGAGACGCTGCTGGAGACGATCCGCGCTGTGCCGGCCGACCGGCCGGACACCGACGCCGACGCCTCGCCGAGCGACGGCAGCGATACCCCGGCCGACGAGGACGAGGACGCCGATCCGCAGCAGCAGGCGCTGACCGCCTTCGCCGAGGCCTGCTATCAGGGCTCGTACGCCTACGAGCGCACCGCCGTGCTCGTCCCCGCTGACGCGCCCGCCCGCCAGATGATGCGCACCCGGATCACCGAACTCGATGTCGCAGCCGACCTGGCCAATGAGCGGCTGGCCGATGCCGGCCACCCGGCAGCGGAGAATCGGCCGGCCTGGCAGATCGACCCGGATCCGGCCAGCGCCGGAGCAGAGACGGCCGGCGCCGCCTATGAGGATGCGCTCATCACGCGGATCCAGCCGCTCTTCGGTGACGATGTGCAGGCCCCGCGCTTGGGGCTGGCGAGCCTGTGGCAGTCAGCTTCAGCCCGCGCACAGCTCGGGCAACTGCAGACGCTGCGCTTCGACATCACCGATCCTGCCACCGCCACGCCGACAACGGAAGGATGACGATGCGCGTACCTGCTGTGCTGTTCAATTCGGCTGCTGAGGTGATCGGCGCCGAATACGCCGGCGCGTGGGCGCAGGCGCTGGACTTCATGCTCATCGAGCTGCTCGACCGGTGGAATCTCACCCGCGACCCGGTGCCCGGTTCGCCATGGGCCGGAGCTGAGAGCCTTGTCATCCCCGTGCTGACACAGGAGAACTATCAGGCGATCATCCGCTTCGCCGCCCCCAACACCGCCAACCCGCAGGTCCACCGGCAGGTCCTCGAGGCCCTGCAGGCCTGGCAGGGCCACGGTGCGGTGCGCGTGTTCGAACAGGACAGCTCGTTCCGGGCGACGCTGCAGGAGCGGCTGCGCACCACCGTCAACCTCTCGACCGAGCCGCTGGGCAGCGTGCCGCCGATCTGGGGCCAGCTCGTCCGCGCGCTCAAGGTCCCCGGCGTGCCGGGGTTCGTGCGCGTGCAGGACATCGCCGCGAAATGGCTGGAGACCTTCCAGGCCGACTGCGCGCTCGTGCGCGACTTCCCGGAATTCTCCGCCCAGGACTATCAGGTGCTCGACAGCGCCCGGATGTGGATGGAGAAGCTGGCATCCTCCGATGAGCACTGGCTGCTGCACGCCGACCTGCACTACTACAACATCCTCGCCGGCCACCCGGACCTCAGCGGGGTAGCCACCTGGAAGGCGATCGACCCGCAGCCGCTGACCGGCCCGACGGCCTATATGGTCGCCCCGGTCCTGTGGAACCGGCTGTATGAGATCCCCCGGCCCACCGGTGAAGAGCAGGCACAGTGGCTGCGCGAGTTCGCCCACCGGCTGTGTCATCACGCCGAAATCGAAGCCGCCTACGGCATGGGCGCAACGGTCGTCCGCGAGCTGGAGAACATGTTCTGGTACCTGCGCTCTGCCTATAAGGGCACGCAGAAGGCTTTCGGCGACGCCGCCCGCTCGCTGTGGGTGTGCCGGGCGATGTGCGGGGTCAGCGTCGGCGGCGTCAGCGCCCACGACCTCAAGCGCCTCGGCTGAGGGCTGCCGGCTGCCTGGACGTGACGTCATATGACAGGCGATGACGTGACGGTCAGAAGCGCGCCTGCCCGCGGTGCGCTTGAGCGTGTGAACGGTCAGCCCGTCCCCGTGGCGAAAGGTCGGAATCCCATGCCGCGCATTGTCCTCCTCAACGGCAGCCCCTCGAACCGCCGGTGCGCGTACCCGTCGGCTGACGCCGGAGAGCAGCGAAGCTTTAGGGACCGAAACCTCTACGGTTCCGGCCCCTGCGCGCCGGATTTCGGTCTGCTGTCTGTCGCATCACCCCACGCAATCGCCGCCGCCGGCTGCGGGCCTGCCTGCAGCTCGACGCCACGGGCTCGGGCGAGGTCGGCTTCGAGCGCACGCACCCGCGGGATGATCTCTCGCGGCCGACGTACTCGATCGCAACCGGGGTGCCGTTGAGACCGAACCGGGCCGCAGCGGCTGCGCACCGTTGACCAGATGCCGCTGCCGCGAGGACGCCTGCGATGCTGTCGCTGAGCCCTCTAGGTGTAGTTCCTGGGGAGACGGGAGCCTCGGTCAAGGGCCCTCCAGAACAGTTGGGTGTCGATGCGACACGCCCAGCCTGACGGCTGGCCCGTTCCCGAGGCGCCGGTGATGTCATTCGCCGACGTCTGGTGTCACCTGTGGTCGTGTAGCGCCGTTGTTCGTCATGAACATTGACAGCAGATGAGCCGTTACCGCAATTCAACCCCGACTGCTGTTCAACCCTAACAACGGTTGAACCGTGACAGCAGGCGCTGGGGCACAGCAGCAGACACAGCGCAGCGGCCGGGACACGGATGCGTCTCCCAGCCACTGCGGAGGCTCAGCTCAGAGTTCGCCGCGCTTGGCTCCGAGTTCCGCATACTTCGCGTCGATCGCCTCGACGGTGCGGGCGACAGCGTCTTCGACCGGCACGTTGGTCGCTTCGCCGGTGCGTCGGTCGCGCAGCTCCAGTCTGCCCTCGGCCAGACCGCGGCCGACGACGAGAATCGTCGGCACCCCGAGCAGTTCGGCGTCGCCGAACTTCACGCCCGGTGAGGCCTTCGGGCGGTCGTCGAGGAGGACGCGCACGCCCATCGACTCGAGTTCGGCGGTGATCTTCTCAGCCGCTTCGATGGGCTCTGCGCCCTTGCCGGTGGCGACGATGTGCACATCGGCCGGTGCCAGGTGCTGGGGCCAGATGAGGCCCTTGTCGTCGTGGTTCTCCTCGGCGATGCAGGCCATCGCGCGGGTGACGCCGACGCCGTAGGAGCCCATCGTCACAACCTGGGTCTTGCCGTTCTCATCGAGCACCTTGAGGTCGAGCGCCTCGGCGTAGCGGGTGCCGAGCTTGAAGATCTGGCCGATCTCCACTCCGCGGGCCAGCTCCAGCGGGCCGGAGCCGTCCGGTGCCGGGTCGCCTTCGCGGACCTCGGCGACTTCGAGCACACCGTCGACGGTGAAGTCGCGGCCGAGGATGAGGTCGTAGACGTGGGTGCCGGCCTCGTTGCCGCCGGCCACCCAGCGCGAGCCCTCGCGGGTGATGCGCGGGTCGACGAAGAACCGCACACCGGAGCTGCCTTCGGCGCCGAGCACCTGGTCTTTCAGCGAGGTGCCGGGGCCGATGTAGCCGGCGACGATGTCCGGGTGCTTGGCCAGGTCCTCCGCGCTGGCCGGTTCGAGGTCGATCTCGCCGCTGGAGAGCATCCCGGAGCCGGCGGCCCGGTCGAGGTCGACTTCCCGGTCGCCGGGCAGGCCGATGGCGATGACCTCGCGCCGCCCATCGGGGTGGACGAGGGTGCACATGACGAGCTTCATCATGTCTGCGGCCTCCCATGGGCGGTCTTCGCGGGCGAAGAGCTCGTTGGAGACGTCGACCAGGGAGGCGATGGTGTTCGCTCCCGGGGTCGTCTCCTTGTGTGCGGCAGGCGCATCTGAGGCGTCGAGCGGCTCCCCGATGAGGGTGGTGACGGCTTCGACGTTGGCGGCGTATCCGCCGGCGGTGCGCACGTAGGTGTCCTCACCGACCTCGGAGGGGTAGAGGAACTCCTCGGTGCCCGATCCGCCCATCGCGCCGGAGGTGGCCTCGACGATGACATAGGGCAGGCCGAGGCGCTCGTAGATGCGGATGTAGGCATCGCGCATGATCTGGTAGGAGTCGTCGAGGCCGGCGTCGTCGATGTTGAAGGAGTAGGCGTCCTTCATGATGAATTCGCGTCCGCGCAGCAGGCCAGCCCGCGGGCGGGCCTCGTCGCGGTACTTCGTCTGGATCTGGAAGATGCTCAGCGGCAGGTCCTTGTACGAGGAGTACAGGTCCTTGACGAGCAGCGTGAACAGCTCCTCGTGGGTCGGTGCAAGCAGGTAGTCGGCTTCCTTGCGGTCCTTGAGCCTGAAGATTCCGTCACCGTAGGTCTCCCAGCGGCCCGAGGCCTCATAGGGACCGGCCGGCAGGAGGGCTGGGAAGTGGACTTCCTGGGAACCGGCGGCCACCATCTCCTGGCGGACGATGCTCTCGATGCGGCGCAGCACCTCGAGCCCGAGCGGCAGCCACGTGTAGATCCCTGGGGCGGCACGGCGGATGTAGGAGCCGCGGTGCAGCAGCTTATGGCTGGCGACCTCGGCATCGACCGGGTCTTCTTTCAGGGTGCGCGCAAACAGCGTCGACATCCGCAGGGCCATGAAGGTGTTCTCCCCTAGTTCGTTCTCAGGACGGTCACCTCGGACTCTATCACTGCCGAACCCCGCCCCCGCGCCGCGCAGCAGGCCCTGTCGCACGGCTCCAGGAGACCGCTGGGACACCGGCGCCGAGGTGGTGGTGACCACCGCCTCGGGACCGGTCGCCTTTCCGGCAAGGCAGGTTGTGCATTGAGACCATTGTCCCGGCAGTTGACGCAGACTAGGCTTGAGACATGAATGCAGCAGAGCAGCGCGATCAGCTGAGCTTCCAGAACCCCGTCACCCGCTTCCCCGAGATCAGCCCGCCGAAGCAGCATCAGCCTGAGCCCGGTCTCGATCAGGACCTGAGCCCGCAGACCGATCGCGGGCAGCACTCCTATCGCGGCACCGGCCGGCTCGTCGGCCGCAAGGCCCTCATCACCGGGGCTGACTCCGGGATCGGAGCGGCTGTGGCGATCGCCTTCGCCCGTGAGGGTGCCGATGTCGCGCTGTCGTATCTGCCCGATGAGGAGGCTGATGCGCAGGAGATCAAGGGCTGGATCGAGGAGTCCGGGCAGCGGGCGTTCCTGTTCCCCGGCGATCTGACCGACGCTGACTTCTGCCGCCGGCTCGTCACTGAGGCCGAGCAGGCTCTCGGCGGGCTCAATGCGCTGGTGAACAACGCTGGCAAGCAGATCGCGATCGAGGACTTCGGTGAGCTGGCCGATGAGCAGTGGACGACGACGTTCGCCACGAACATCCACGCGATCTACCGCATCACCCAGGAGGCGATCAAGGTCATGCCGGCTGGGTCGACGATCGTGAATTCGACCTCGGTGCAGGCCTACGATCCCTCCCCGCACCTGCTCGACTACGCCTCGACGAAGGCGGCGATCAACAACTTCACCAAGGGACTCGCCCAGCAGCTGGCCCCGCGCGGCATCCGCGTCAACGCGGTGGCGCCGGGCCCGATCTGGACGCCGCTGCAGGTCTCGGACGGCCAGCCGAAGGAGGCGCTGCCGGAGTTCGGGAAGAACACTCCGCTCGGCCGGGCCGGTCAGCCGACTGAGCTCGCACCGGCGTATGTGTTCCTCACCTCCCCGGAGTCGAGCTATGTCATCGGTGAGACGCTCAATGTCAACGGCGGTCAGCCGACCCCGTAGGCGCTAGGCTGTGGGGACGATGGACATGAGCCCCGACTTCTCGCCTGAGCGCAGTCAGCGCATCGATCTGTGGCTGTGGACGGCCCGGATCTTCAAGACCCGCTCGGCGGCGACAACGGCCTGCCGCGGCGGGCACGTCCACGTCGACGGGCAGCGGGTGAAGGCTGCGCAGAAGGTGCGGATCGGCGATACGGTCCGGGTGCGCAAGGCCGGCTTCGAGCAGATCCTCGTCATCCGCGGCTTCGTCGACCGGCGCGGGCCGGCGTCGCTGGCCCAGCAGCTGTATGAGGATCACACGCCGGCACCGGATCCTGCGCTGCGCGGGTTCACGCCGCGCCGTGACAAGGGTCTGGGCCGGCCGACGAAGAAGGATCGCCGTGAGCTCGACCGGCTGCGCGGCTACCGGTCCTCCGGTCAGTAGACGCCCTCGGGTCAGTAGATGACGGTGGCGTAGGTGCCGATCTGCCGGTAGCCGGCCCGCCGGTAGGTGCGCAGGGCCGGTTCGTTGAAAGCGTTGACGTACAGGCTCACGAGCGGGCTCATCGTCGCCTTGACCTGCTCGGTCACAGCCGCGACAGCCGGGGCGGCCAGACCGCGGCCGCGGAAGTCCGGGTGCACCCATACGCCCTGGATCTGGGCGACCTGCTCGGATCGGATGCCGATATCGGCTTTGAACACCACCTGCTCGGCGGACTCCGGTGCCGGGTAGCGGCGGATCGGCCCGCCGTCAGGGCTGTGGCCACTCGTGATGAGGAAGGTCTCCCCGGCACTCAGCAGTCCGCGCACCCGGTGGAGGTAGCCGGATTTGCCCATTTCGATGGGTGAGAAGCCGACTTCTTCGGTGAACATGTGCACCGCAGCCTCAAAGACGATGTCGATCTCCTCAGGCCGGCCGAGGCGCACCCGACGGTCAGCGGCAGTGTCGGGTTGGCGGTCGGCGATCAGCAACGGCTGCTTGGACCGCAGCACTCTGGGCACACCCCAGGTCAGCCGGTGGTGCAGGTCGAGGACGGCGTTGGCGGGGCCGACGAATGAGCACATGTAGCGGCCGCGGGCATTGAGCATCCGGGCGACAGCGGCATTGCCGCCGGTGGTCGCGGCGACCGGCATGATGGTGCCGCCGATGTAGTAGGCGCTCACCGGCCGGCCGTGGATGAACCAGCCCCACAGCCGTCCGGCAGGCGTGTCGATCTCAGCGCTGCCGGTGTGTTCGAACAGTCGTGCGATATAGGCGTAACCGGCGGGATCAGCTGCGATGATGTCGCGCAGCCACTGGGTGTCCATGGCGCGCAGCGGTGCCAGTGTCACGCCTCCACGTCCTTCCCTGGTGGGGCGACCGGACAGCCTTTCGCAGGGCTGCGCCGGTCAGCCGACGACAACCTCCGGTGGGCCGGCCGGGTCGCCGTTCTCCTCGGCGATCCGCATGGCCTCTTCGATGAGGGTCTCGACGATCTTGGCCTCCGGCACGGTCTTGATGACCTCGCCCTTGACGAAGATCTGTCCCTTGCCGTTGCCGCTGGCCACGCCGAGATCGGCCTCGCGGGCCTCGCCGGGGCCGTTGACGATGCAGCCCATGACGGCCACGCGCAGCGGCACCTCGAGACCTTCGAGTCCGGCGGTGACCTTGTCGGCCAGTTCGTAGACGTCGACCTGGGCGCGTCCGCAGGACGGGCAGGAGACGATTTCGAGTGTGCGCGGCTTGAGGTTGAGGGATTCGAGGATCTGGTTGCCGACCTTGATCTCCTCGACCGGCGGGGCGGACAGGGACACGCGGATGGTGTCGCCGATGCCCTGGCTCAGCAGCGCCCCGAAGGCGGTGGCGGACTTGATGGTGCCCTGGAAGGCCGGGCCTGCCTCGGTGACACCGAGGTGCAGCGGCCAGTCGCCGGCCTCGGCGAGCAGCTCATAGGCGCGGACCATGACGACCGGGTCGTGGTGCTTGACGGAGATCTTGAAGTCGTTGAAGCCGTGCTCTTCGAACAGGGAGGCCTCCCACACAGCCGACTCGACGAGCGCCTCGGGGGTGGCTTTGCCGTACTTCTCCATGATCCGCTTGTCCAGCGATCCGGCGTTGACGCCGATGCGGATCGAGACGCCGGCGTCGGCGGCGGCCTTGGAGATCTCCTTGACTTGGTCGTCGAACTTGCGGATGTTGCCGGGGTTGACGCGCACACCGGCGCATCCGGCGTCGATGGCGGCGAAGACGTACTTGGGCTGGAAGTGGATGTCGGCGATGACCGGAATCTGGCTCTTCTGCGCGATCGCCGGCAGCGCCTCGGCATCATCGGCCGAAGGGCAGGCCACGCGCACGATGTCGCAGCCGGCTGCGGTGAGCTCGGCGATCTGCTGCAGGGTGGAGTTGATGTCGGTGGTCTTCGTCGTCGTCATCGACTGGACGCTGATCGGGGAATCCGAGCCGACTCCGACTTTGCCGACCTTGATCTGGCGGGTCTTGCGCCGGGGGGTGAGAACCGGCGGCGGCGGAGCGGGCATTCCCAGGCTGATCGCGGTCACAGACGTCCCTTCAGTTCGACAGCAGATGGCTATCCGGCCTGTGGGGCCGGTGGTCGTTGCTCCCCATTCTAGGCGGGGCATGTGAATGATTGCTGAACCGCTCGTGTGTTCGAGCACACACGAGCGGTCGGCACCCAGACCCAGCCTACGCCTCGCCGGCGGCAGCTGGCCGCTCGGCAGGCGGTGTCGAACCGTCGCGGCGTTTGGCGCGCATGCGCTGCAGGAGCGCCATGAGCACGGCGACGGCGATACCGATGAGCGAGACCCACAGTGCTGGGATGACCATCGCGATGCCGGCGGCGATGAGCACGATCCGCTCCCACCAGTGCAGGTGGTCGAAGAAGTACCCGGCTGTTGCTGCGGAGATCGCCGTCATACCCAGCAGCGCGGTGATGAACACCTGCAGGAAATGCATGACGGTGTCGTCGGTCTGGAAGATCAGGCCCGGTGCGGAGACGAAGACGTAGGGCACGATGAATCCGGCGATCGCCACCCGGAAGGCGGTGACACCGGACTTGAGCGGATTCGATCCGGCGATGCCGGAAGCGGCGTAGGCGGCCAGACACACCGGCGGGGTGATGTCGGCGAGCAGGCCGAAGTAGAACACGAACAGGTGGGCGGCCAGGATCGGGACGTCGAAGTTGCTGACGAGGATCGGCGCGGCCACCGTGGCGGTGACGACATAGTTCGCGGTGGTCGGCAGTCCCATGCCCAGCACCAGGCAGGCGACCATGGTGAAGAACATGACGAGGAAGAAGTTCTCCCCGGCTGCGGTGAGGATGCCGTCGGCCAGGCGGCCGCCGAGGCCGGTGGCGGTGACGATGCCTGCGACCATGCCGGCGGTCGCACAGGCGGCGATGACCGGCAGGGCCACACGGGCACCGGATTCGAGGACCTCGAAGATGCCGCGGATGCTCAGGCGGGTCGACTCGCGCAGAAAGCTGAGCACAAGTGCGGTGCCGATGCCCCACAGTGCGGCCTTTGCCGGAGTGGTGCCGGTCATGAGCATGTAGATGATGACGGCCAGCGGCAGCAACTGGTCGATGCGGGTGAGCAGGTATTTCCAGCTCGGCAGCTGGTCCTTGCGCATGCCGTGGATGCGGTTGCGCTTGGCTTCGAAGTGCACAGCGAGCATGACGCCGGCGAAGTACATGAATGCCGGGATGACCGCCACGAGGATGATCGTCGAGTAGGCGATGCCGGTGTACTCGGCCATGATGAACACAGCCGCACCCATGATCGGGGGCATGATCTGCCCGCCGGTCGAGGCGGTCGCCTCGGTGGCGGCGGCGAACTTCGCCTTGAAGCCGACCTTCTTCATCATCGGGATGGTGAAGGATCCCGATGCGACGGCGTTGGCGACCGAAGAGCCGGTGACGGTGCCCTGCATCGCCGAGGCGACGACGGCTGCCTTGGCCGGCCCGCCGGCGAACTTACCGGTCAGCCGGAAGGCCAGGCCGTTGAAGTAGGCGCCGATGTTGGTGCGCACGAGCACGACACCGAAGAGCAGGAAGAGGAACACGAAGGTCGAGGACACCTGGATCGGGATGCCGAAGATCGAGCGCGAGGAGTACCAGGTCTGCTGGACCATGTTCTGCCAGGTGGTGCCGTGGTACGGCAGGATCGGCGAGTACTTACCGAGCCAGAAGTACAGCAGCGCCAGGGTGGCGATGATGACGATCGGCAGGCCGACGCAGCGGCGGGTGCCTTCGAGGATGAGGAGGATGCCGACGAGGGCGACGGTCGTGTCGAAGTCGCTGTAGCCGAACATCTGGACCTGTACGCCGGTGAGGTAGTCGTAGTTGAGGACCATGTAGGCCGAGCAGCCCATCGCGGCGAACGCGAGGATCGTGTCGAGAACGAGGGAGCCCCAGTACAGTCCCGGTTTGGTGTCCTCGCGCAGGCTCAGGCTGCGGTGCAGGGGGTAGAGCAGGAAGATGAGACCCATCGCGCCGCCGACGTGGATCGCACCCTGGATGAGGGTCGGGCGGGAGCCGGCGAAGGCGGTGTACAGCTGGAACCCGGTGAGGCCGAGCGCAAGGACGAAGATGAGCCAGCGCCACGGACCGAGTTCGGAGTCCACACGGTGGCGGGAGGCGGTGTCGTGCTCGCGCAGCACCTCCTGAGCTTTCTCCTCGGCTTCGGCCGAGCTCATGACGGCGACGTTGCTGGCGTCGACGTCCGGATCGCCGGCGGTCTCTGACGCGGCGCCGTGGTGCTTGGCATCGCGGTAGGCGTCGGTGGCAGCAGCGCCGGGATCGCCGGCGTCATTGCGGTCAGCTGCGCGGCCTGCGGCGGTGCTGCCGCCCTCAGGCTTCTCGTCGTCGCGCGGGGTTCTCGTCGAGTTCATCGGGGTTCTCCGGTGTTCAGGAGTGTGTGCGCAGGCCGCAGGCGGCGGCCTGCGCACACCTCACAGGGCCTCAGTTGAGCTAGGCGATGATCACCGGCCGGCGTAGGCCGACCGGGCCCGATCATCATTCGGTGCTGATGCCCTGTTCGTCGAAGTACTTCTTAGCACCCGGGTGCAGTTCCACATCACCGCGGCCGAGCAGAGCGTCTTCAGTCTTGATGAGCTTGCCCTGCGCCAGGGAGATGTCTCCGGCCTTCTCGTAGATCGCCTTCGTGATGCCGTAGGCGTCCTCTTCGCTGACCTGGTTGGTCGAGGCGACGATCGTGGCGAACACCGTCACGGTCTGCACGTCGTCAGGGGCGAAGTCATACGAGCCGCCCGGGATGACGTAGCTTTCGTACTGCGATTCGCCGGCGATCTGGTCGGCCTTGTCCTTGTCCAGCGGCAGCAGCTTGACATCAGCGTTGGCTGCCAGCTCCGACAGCGATGCCGCCGGGACGCCGAGGATCTCGATCGAAGCGTCGATGTTGCCGTCCTGGAGCTTCGAGCGGGCATCGGCGAAGCTCTCCTCGAAGGGCTCGTAGTCGCCGTCTTCGAAGCCGTAGGCATCGAGGATGAGCTTGGCAACAGCCGCGGTGCCCGAACCGGGGGCGCCGACGGCGATCTTCTTGCCCTTGAGGTCTTCGATCGACTCGAAGCCGCTGTCCTCCAGCGTGATGACCTGTGCAGCCTCGGGGTACAGCTGGCCGATCCAGCCGATGTTCTCCAGCGGCTGTCCAAGCTCTTCGAACTCACCGGAGCCGCTCACAGCATCGTGGGCGGTGTTGTTCTGGGTGAACGCCAGCTGGGCTTCGCCCTTGGCGATGCGGCCGAGGTTGTCCACCGAGCCGTCGGTCTCCACAGCGTTGACCGTGAGGCCGTCGACTTCGTTCTGGAAGATGCGGGAGTACTCATTTCCCAGCGGGTAGTACACGCCTGCAGTGCCGCCGGTGGCGAAGGTGAGGTCCTGCGTGAAGTCCTCTGCCGGTTCGCCGCCGCCATTGCCGCCACCGCCTCCGGTGCCGCCGCCGCATGCGCTCAGTACAAGTGCTGCAGCGGACATGATTGCCGCCGCGCGTCCTACGAGTCCGATCTTCATACCGGGTTCGCTCCTTTTGTGGTTTCCGTTTCTCACCTGCGGTGGTTACCGCTGCGGCTGGTGGGCCGCATGAGCTGTCAGGCGGCGGTGCAGCCCTGTGCTGCGACCGCCGGATGCCAGTGGCTGCCGGACCGGCTGCTACCAGCTGGAGTCAACGTCGCCTCCTGCCTCAGCGACCACCTCGTCGATGGTCTGCTGTCGCCTGAGGGTGACCCAGGCCACTGCGCCGTCCTTCTCTCTGTATCCGTAGACGGCAGGCCGTGGCAAGGCGTTGTAGGAAAATGAGTTGGAAAAGTAATACGCGCCGACGTCGTGGATGGCGATGACATCGCCTTCGCGGATGAGCGGCAGCGCACGCTGGTGGGCGATGATGTCGCCGGAGAAGCAGCAGGGCCCTGCAACGTCCTGGACGCAGACGTCGTCTTCGCGCTCCTCGCCTGTCGGGTCGAGGACGCTGACGCGCAGCGGCCAGGCATTGGGCATGAAGATCGTGCGGGCAGCAACCTGCGCGCCGGCGTGGCAGACGGCGATCGGCCGGCCGCCGACGACCTTGGTCGATTCGACGCGGGTGAGCATCGTGCCCGACTTGGCCAGCAGGGAGCGGCCGAACTCGGTGATGATGCCGTAGGTGCCGTCGAAGAGCTCGGGGACCTCCGCCTCGAGCGCGGCTCGGTAGTCGGCGAAGCTCGGGGTGTGGGCGTCGGAGTCGAAGTTGACCGGCAGCCCGCCGCCGATGTCGATGTGCGTGATCTGCTGGTGGCCGATCGTTGCGTGGATGTCGGCGACGAGGTCGACGACGGCGCGCACACCGGCGGCCATCGAGGACAGGGCCATGCCCTGGGAGCCGGAGTGCACGTGGATCTGGTTGAGCCACGGGCGGGCGGCGTAGGCGTCGATGATCGCCTGCCGGGATCCCTCGTCGCGCAGCGGGATGCCGAACTTCGACGTCGGGGTCGCGGTCGACATCTCCTCGATCTTGCCGGCGCCCAGCTGCGGGTTGATGCGCACGCCGATCCGGCCCTTGGGGGTCGCGGCGGCCAAATGCTCGTCGATGCGGGAGAGTTCGGTGAAGTTGTCGAGGTTCATCGCCACGCCGAGGTCTAAGGCGGTGTCGATGTCGTGGCGAGTTTTGGCCGGGGAGTCGAAGACGATCCGGTCGGGGGTGAACCCGGCCAGCTGCGCCATCCTGAGCTCACCGGGGCTGGCGACCTCGCAGCCGGCGCCGAGCTCGGCGAGGTGGCGCATCATCGGCACGAGGGTCACGGCCTTCGCAGCGACTGCGTGGGTGACCGGTGATGGGGAGTCGAAGGCCGCCTCGGCGGCGCGGAACAGCTCATCGAGGGTGTCGAGGTCGACCATGCCGATGATCGGGTAGTCGGCCGGGAGCATCTCCCGGGCCAAGGCGTCGGACATCGCGGTCGCGCGCCGCTGAGCGTGGTGCACTGGGCTCCCTGTACGTCGGAGGTGGTGGTCCCGGCGGCCGGTGACCGGCCGCTGGTGGAATCATCGTAACCTCTCACACAGCGCTCAGCTGCGGTTCAGGATTTCCGGTGGCTACAGTTCGCTAACGATTGCCGTCGCTACTGGAACAGGACGACGGGTTTGACGATGTCGACGTAGACGAGCAGCACGGTCATGCACAGCATCAGCCCGACGACGACGTAGGTCAGCGGCAGCAGCCGGGCGGTGTCGAAGGGCCCGATGATCCCGCGACCGCGGGCGAGGTTGATCCGCCGTCGGGCGCCTTCGTACAGGGCGACGGCGATGTGCCCGCCGTCGAGCGGCAGGAGCGGGATCATGTTGAAGGCGAAGAGGAACAGGTTGAGCGAGCCGAGCAGCCCGAGGCCGGTAACGACTTTGCCGGTGACGTCGATCTGGTCGGTCGAGACGATCTCACCGGCAACCCGGCCGACGCCGACCATGCCCATGATGCCCTCAGGGTCGCGCTCCTTGTTCGTCGTGGCAACCTGGACGATGTCGACGAGCTTGACCGGCAGCGTCGCCAGTGCTGTAAAGGTCCGGCCGAGGGCCTGGCCGATCTGGCCGGGGAACTCGCTCAGCGGGATCGGCGTGTACTCCTTGTCCGGGCCGACGCCGAGGAAGCCGACGGTCTCGGTGACGAGCTCGCCGTTGCCGTCGCGTGTGAGCTCGCCTTTCTCGTAGACGGGGCGCTCGGCGGCGATGATCGTCGTCGGGATGGTCTTCTGCGCTCCGCCGTCCTCGACGACGATGTCGACCTCTTTGCCGGCCAGGCCGCGGACTTCGCGGGTGATGTCGTTCCAGGAGTGCATCGGCTTGCCGTCGATGGAGATGATCGTGTTGCCCGGCGCGATGCCGACCTCGGCTGCAGGGGTCGGCTGGTCGCCGGGCAGGCAGCGATTCTGGTCGGCTGGTGCGCGTTTGGCCATTTCGGTGGCCGGAACCGCGCATTCGGAGACGGTGGCCACGGTGGTGTTCAGGGTCGGAACACCAACGCCGAGCAGCATGATCCCGAGGATCAGGATGCCCAGCAGCAGGTTGACCAGCGGGCCGCCGAACATGACGACGAGCCGCTTTGGCACCGAGAGGGCGTAGAAAGTGCGGTGCTCCTCGCCGGGCTCGATGAACTGGTTGGAGTATTCGCGGGCGTCGTCCATGGTGCGCTCGAACATCCGCGGCTTCCGGGACTCCGTCGGGATCTCTGTGGACCCGCCTGCAGCTTCGGCGCTCGCACCGACTCCGGCCAGCTCCCTGTCCTCGTGGCCTTCGACGGCTTCGGTGACGATGCCCGAGGCGTCGGTGGCCCCGTGCGACTGGTCGACGGTGGCGTGGGTGGCGTGCTTGGGCGGGTACATGCCCGGCATCGCGATGAACCCGCCGAGTGGGAGCGCCTTGATGCCGTATTCGGTCTCCCCGCGGCGGCGGGAAAACAGGGTCGGGCCGAAGCCGACCATGTAGTGGGTGACTTTGACGCCGAACTTCTTGGCCGGAATGAGGTGGCCGAGTTCGTGCAGGGCGATCGAGATGGAGACCCCGATGAGGATGAGGACGATGCCCAGGGCGTAGAGCAGACTGGTCATGCGCGGGCCCCCTCCGCGGCAGCCGGCTCAAGCCAGCCGGCGATGAACTCGCGGGCACTGCGGTCTGCTGCCAGCACGGTCTCCAGGGTCAGCTCGGTGGCCTCTCCCCCGTTCCCGAGGTGCTGGTCGAGGGCTGCGGCGATGCCCTCGGAGATCTGCGGGAAGGTGATCGTGCCTGCGTGGAAGGCGGCGACGAGCTCTTCGTTGGCGGCGTTGTATACCGCTGGTGCGGTCCCGCCGGCCCTGCCGGCCCGGATCGCCAGACCGAGGGCCGGGAAGTTCGCGTCATCGACCGGCTCGAAGGTCCAGGAGCTCGCGGCGTCGAAGGGTTCGGGTGCGGTGGCACCTGCGATACGGGTGGTGGTGCCGTCGCGATCGGTGCCGAGGGCGTAGGCGATCGGCAGCTTCATGTCAGGTGGGGAGACCTGGGCGATCGTCGAGCCGTCGACGAACTCGACCATCGAGTGGATGCGGCTCTGCGGGTGGACGACGGCGGTGATGCGGTCGTAGTCGATGCCGAAGAGCAGATGCGCTTCGATGACCTCCAGGCCCTTGTTCACCAGGGTCGCGGAGTTCGTCGTGATGACGGTGCCCATGTTCCACGTCGGGTGGGCCAGCGCTTGTTCGGGGGTGACGGCTGCCAGCTCGTCTGCGCTCATGCCGCGGAAGGGACCTCCGGAGGCGGTGATGATGAGCCGGGAGACCTCCTCGCGGCGGCCGGCGCGCAGCGCCTGGGCGATCGCCGAATGCTCGCTGTCGACGGGGATGAGCTGGGCTGCGTTCTCCTCAGCGGTGCGCAGCACGAGCTCACCGCCGATGATGAGGGACTCCTTGTTCGCCAGCGCGACATCGGTGCCTGATTCGAGGGCTGCCAGCGTCGAGGTCAGACCGGCGGCACCGGTGACAGCGTTGAGCACGACGTCGGCGGGTTCGGCTGCCAACCGGGCCGACGCCTCGGGACCGGTGAAGATCGTCTCGACTGCCACCTGCGCGCCGAGCTGGACGGCGCGTTCCTCCAGCAGCTGCCTGACCTGGGCTTCTCCCCCGGCAGGCGGGGTGGCGATGGCTAGTGCGCGGGCCCCGGCGCGGATCGCCTGGTCGACTGCGGTGTCGATATTCGACCCCGCTCCGACGCCGGTGACGGCGAATCTGGCGGGGTTGGCGGCGATGACTTCGAGAGCCTGGGTGCCGACCGAGCCAGTGGCCCCCAGTACAATGACGTTACGTACCTTCACGGTGACAGATCATCTCATTGATTTCTTAGAACGCGATGACACGTGCGCTCACTGCTGCCCCACGAGGAGAGGAACTCGACGATGAGCAAAACCATGACCCCTGACGAGATTCTGGCGATCGATTCGGTCTTCGAGAAGGAAGACCTCGAATGGGCGGGCATCGTCCGCAAGTGGCTGGACGAGAATGTCCGGGAGAAGATCGGCGACTGGTACCTCGAAGGCACGATCCCGGCTCGTGAGCTGGCAGAGCAGCTCGGTGAGCTCGGCGTGCTCGGCATGCATCTGGAAGGATACGGTTGCGGCGGAGCGACCGCCACCCAGTACGGCCTGGCATGCCGTGAGCTCGAAGCCATCGATTCGGGTCTGCGTTCGCTGGTGAGCGTGCAGGGATCGCTGGCGATGTTCGCCATCCACAACTGGGGCTCCGAGGAGCAGAAGGAAGAATGGCTGCCGCAGATGGCCGCCGGCAAGAAGCTCGGCTGCTTCGGCCTGACCGAACCGGATGTCGGTTCGGACCCGGCTGGCATGAAGACCCGCGCGACCAAGGACGGCTCCGATTGGATCCTCAACGGCGCGAAGATGTGGATCACCAACTCCCCGGTCTCCGATGTCTGCGTCGTGTGGGCCAAGACCGAAGAAGAGGACGAGAAGGGCCGCCCAGTTGTCCGCGGCTTCGTCGTCCCCACCGACACCCCCGGTGTCGAGGTGCCCGAGGTCAAGCGCAAGCTGTCGCTGCGCGCCTCGATCACCGGTGAGATCGTGCTCGACAACGTCCGTCTGCCGGAATCGGCGATGCTGCCGAAGGCCAAGGGGCTCAAGGGACCGCTGTCCTGCCTGTCCGAGGCCCGCTACGGCATCGTCTTCGGCGTCACCGGTGCTGCCCGTGACTCGCTCCTCTCCGCACTGGAGTACACCGGCACTCGCATCCAGTTCAACCGTCCGCTGTCGTCGTTCCAGATCACACAGCAGAAGCTGGCGAAGGCCTTCGGCCAGTACTCGTCGATCACCCTGCTGGCCGCCCACCTCGGCAAGCTCAAGGACACCGTCGGTGTGCGCCCGGAGCAGATCTCCCTGGGCAAGATGGTCAACGTCGACACCGCGATGAACATCGCCCGCGACCTGCGCGCCACCTTCGGCGGTTCGGGCATCACGAGTGAGTACTCTCCGCTGCGCCACGCCATCAACCTCGAGACCGTCCTCACCTACGAGGGCACCCACGAGGTGCACCAGCTGACCCTCGGCCGCGCGATGACCGGCATCAACGCCTTCGCCAACTACGAGGGCTAATCGGCCGACCGACATCACGGCCCCGGTGACTCTGCGCAAGTCACAGGGGCCGTTGCCGTTCGCCCTCGGATTCGCCGACGAGCTCACAGGAGCACCTCCAATGCGTGCCGGATTCTGGGCAGCGATCTCGGGAATTCAGAGGCGGTCTTCAACAATGCGCTCGGTAGGTCTCAGCCCGGCAGCCCGTCCTGACGCTGCCGACCGATGAGCATGCCGCAAGCGATGAGCATGAGCACGATGACGAGCACGACCTCCAGCGCCTGCCGGCTGGTTGACAGTGCCGCGCTGAGCACAAGCGGGACGAGCAGGCCGCTGGTCCGTGATGCGATGCCCATACCGGCGAAGCAGGCCCACGGGTGCGCTGCACTCAGGCTTGCCATGCGGGTGTTGAGCGATGACGTGACGATCGCGGAGCTGATGAGTGGGCCCGTGAGGATGATGCCGGTGATGACGGCCCAGTTCTGCTCGATCCACAGTGCCCCGGAGATTCCGATCAGGGCGAGCAGCACCGCAGCCGCGAACTCGCGGTTGGTTCGGCGCATCGAGCCGTGACCGAAAGCGGTCGCTGTGGCCATGGCAATGAGTTCGCGCATGACGAGTCCGACACCGATCGCAGCGCCGAACTCCGGCAGGGCGAGCGGGAAGATCGAGCTCGTCGTGATGAAGATGACCGGCAGTGCTGAGGCCGACAGTGCCCCGCGGGCCATGACTGATGACCGGCCGATCGCTGCGACCGAATAGACGATGGTGCTCAGCAGCGGCACCCGCTGGGTGACGTGCCGGTCGCGGCTGGGCCCGGGCAGCCACCAGGCGGCGACGAGGATTCCGAGCCCGGTGGTGGCGACGATGACGAACAGCACGCGGGGCTGCTCGGCTGCCAGGGCCCAGGTGATGAACAGGCCTGCTGCCAGTGCGCCGCCGCGCTGGATGAAGACGTTGATGCGCTGGCCGTCGGCCTGCCGTTCCCCGAGCATCGAGGCGTAGTGCGCGAGGGCGGGGATGTAGATGAGACTGGAGCAGCAGGCGTAGAGGGTTCCGAAGATGACGATCCACCAGCCGGAGCCGGCGATGAGCAGCCCGATGGTGATGAGCAGGATGAGGATGCCGGAGGTGCCGATGACCCGCCGCAGTCCGTAGCGCTCGATCGCCGAGGCGGCCGGTGAGTCGAGCAGGATGCCCAGGCCCATGTAGATCGTCACCGTTAACGAGGCCAGCCCGAGGTTCGGGGCCATGACGGCCAGGCCGGTGAGCATGAAGGAGTGGAAGCCGAAGTACGTGCAGATGACGATGACGATCGCCCAATAGCGGCGCGCCCGCCGCGCCAGCTTCCGTCTGTCGATCGCCATGAGGCTTACGGTAACACCGGGATCAAGGCCGTTTCGGACGTCTGTGATCGGCGGCACAGAGCCGATCGCGGCCTTTCCACGGGCTGTCTGGCTGGCTCAGATCGCTCAGCGGCTGAGGAACATCTCCACAGCGTTGAGACTCTCGGCAGCACTCAGGCTCACCCCGTCGAGGCGCAGGACTTCGCGGCCGGGTCCGATCTCTGCCGCCGCGGCATGCTTGAACGCCGATTCCTTCATCAGCGCTCCGGCGTCGAGCGGTTTGCTCTCCGGTCCGTCGGCGAGCAGCTCGGTGCCTTCGAAGTGCGACCAGATCTTGCGGGTCTCCGTGTGCATGCCGGCCTTCGCTGCAGTCTGAGCGGCGGCGTCGCCGTTTCTGCTGGCGTGCTCGCCGGCTTCCGCCTGCGCGCCTTCGGCCGGGCGGAGCACGGGGGCTGTCTTCTTCTCCCCCGGCTTCAGGCTCTTGGATCCGAGGACCACGCAGCTGCCCAGCCGCAGCGCAGCGAGCATCGCGAGGATGAGGGTGACCGGGCGCAGCCCGTCGTCGATGACGAGGAACGGCGGGGCCGGTTCGTGGACCACGCGCAGGATGCCGGCGAACTTCGCCACCCGGTCGAGTGCGTCCTCGTACGTCAGCGACACCTCGGCGTCGGCGAAGAAGATCTCGTCAGCCCGCCCGGTGACGATCGGGTAGTCGAGCAGCTCGAAGACGGGGTTGAAAGTACCCTTGTCCTTCGGTGAGTTCGTGCCCGGCTTGCGGAACCAGTGCAGCTGATCAGTCGACACTGGCCATGACCTCGACGACCCGGTCGATGAACGCATCGACCTGGTCCTCGTCGTAGGCGCGGTTGCCCTTGCGGGTGCGGAAGAGCACGCGACGGACTTCGTCAACACTCATCGGCTTGCCCTGGGTGAAGTAGCCGTTGATGCGGTCGCACAGATCGTCGACCTCTTCGACGTCATAGCCGATCTGGCCCTTCTCCGGGTGGTTGAACCGTTCGCCGTATTCGCGGGCGAGGCGTCCGCGCAGCGAGCTGGCGGCACGGGTGAGCTCCTTGACCCAGGCGTCCTCACCGGAGCTGGAGATGAGCCGGTCGCGGCTGCGCTTGGCGAAGGCGTCTTCGAGACGGTCGAGGGCGGCGTCGACGACGCCGACGTGGTAGCCGTTGCGCACCAGGTCGAAGCCGACGGTGCGCACCGCACGCGCGTCGAGATCGCCGGGCTGCGGCGTGTCGGATTCGAAGGATTCGCGGGCCCGCTTGAAGAAGCTGTCGACCTGTGCGGGGTCGTATCCGTTCTTCCAACCCGACATCCTGGGGAAGTTCGTCTCCACGTCGCTCTCCTTGTGAATGCTGTGCGGTGCTTAAAGTGTAGCGCTCAGTCCTCTTCGGCCGTGGCAAGCTGGCCGCATGCCCCGTCGATGTCCTGACCTCGGGTGTCGCGGATCGTCGTCGGGATCCCGGCGTCCTGGAGGCGGCGCACGAACTCAGCTGCCACCTCGGGCTCGGATGCCGTCCACACCGAACCGGGGGTCGGGTTGAGCGGGATCGGGTTGACGTGCACCCAGCCGCGGCCGCGTGCGTTGAGCTTCTTGCCCAGCAGTTCGGCGCGCCAGGCGTGGTCGTTCATGTCCTTGATGAGAGCGTATTCGATGCTCACGCGCCGGCCGGTGACCTTGTAGTAGTTGTAGGCGGCGTCGATGGCCTCGTCGACCTTCCAGCGGGTGTTGACCGGGATCATCTCATCGCGCAGGCCGTCGTCTGGGGCGTGGAGGCTGAGTGCGAAGGTGACCGGGATGTCCTCGGCGGCGAGCTTGTTGATTCCGGGCACCAGCCCGACTGTCGAGACGGTGATGCGGCGCGCACCCATGCCCAGGCCGGCCGGGGCCGGGTCGACGAAGCGGCGCACGGCGTTCATGACGCGCTTGTGGTTGGCCAGCGGCTCGCCCATGCCCATGAAGACGATGTTGGTCACGCGTTCGGCCTGCCCCGCGCCCGAGGCGGTGGTGCCCTCAGCATGTTCGCTCGCCTGGGCTGGGGCCTCGCCTTGGTCTTCGTCGGCTTCGGAGCCGACGGCGGCGGCTGGGTTGCCGAGCATGTCGGTGTCACCCGAGGTGTCGTCGGCCAGTTCGCCAGCGGCGATGACCTGGTTGGCGCGGATGACCTGCTCGACGATCTCAGCTGTCGACATGTTCCTCGTCAGGCCCTGCTGGCCGGTGGCGCAGAACGGGCAGTTCATGCCGCAGCCGCACTGCGAGGACACGCACAGGGTGATGCGGTTGCGGTAGCGCATGAGCACCGATTCGACGAGGGCGCCGTCGAAGAGCCGCCACAGGAACTTGATGGTGTCGCCGTTGGAGGTGCGCAGCCGGCGCACCTCGGTCAAAAGCGGTGGGAAGAACCTCTCGGCCAGTTCGGCACGCCGCTCCTTCGGCAGGTCGGTCATTGCCTCGGGGTCGGTGGTGTGGTGGACGAAGTAGTGGGTCGAGAGCTGCTTGGCGCGAAACGCTGGCAGTCCTATCTCGGTGACGGCGGCGATCCGCTCGTCCATCGACATATCGGCCAGGTGGGTCGGCGGCTGGGTGACGCGCGGGGACTTGAAGTTCAGCAGCGGCCGGCCGTCACGCGTCGGGGTGCGCGAGGTGGTGCCGTCTGCGTGCTCGACGATGGGCCGCACCTGTCGGCGGGGCGGCCTGTTGGTCGGTGTGGAGGAGGTCTTCTCAGTCATGTCCTCCCAGTATCGCATGTGCAGGCTGGGCGATGTGTGAGAGCGGCACTCTCCTAGCGAAGAACCCTCAGATGCTGGTGGCAGGCGATCTCATCTGGCACGATGGAAGACCCCCCCACACGAAAGCTGTGATCCCCATGACGGGCAACGAGATCGTCCGGTTCGTCGCTGCGCTCGTTGTCATCGGCGCCAGTGCCTATCTGGTGTTCAGAACCGCTGGATGGCTTCCGCTCATCTGCGCGGTGGCGGTCATCGCCGGCATCATCCTCCTCATCGACCTCATCCAGGGCATCCGCAGGCGGCGCCGGGACGAAGCGGCCGATCCCGCTGCTGACTCCGCGAGCCGAACCTCGCGTGAACCGGTCGTAGGCGATCTGCGGTGACCGGTCATGAGAAGCTCCGGCTGGTCGCCTGCCTGCTCGTGGTCGCCGTCGGCATCTACCTGTTCATCGACGGTGCTGCGTGGAATCGCGTGCTCTCCGTCGTGCAGATCGTTGCCGGCCTCTGGCTCTTCGCCGAGACGCTCCAGGGTGCTCGCCGGCGCAGCGGGACGCCGATCGCTCCGCCGCTGATTGAGGACCGTCTGCTTACGCCTCGAGGCTGAAGACCTTGCCGGGGTTCATGATGCCGTGCGGGTCGAGCGCGGACTTGATCGCCCGGTGCATGTCGAGGACGTCGTCGCTCAGCTCCCGGGACAGGCCCGGCTTCTTCAGCAGCCCGATCCCGTGCTCACCGGAGACGGTGCCGCCGGCTTCCAAGGCGACAGTGATGATCTCCTCGAATGCCGCCTGCGCGCGTTCGCGGGCGGCGTCGTCGCCGATCGGGGTGACGAGCAGCGGGTGCAGGTTGCCGTCGCCGGCGTGGGCGATCTGGGCGAGCACCGTGTCGTGCTTGCGGCCGATCTCCTGGATCTTGCCGAGCACCTCGGGCACCTTCGAGCGGGTCACACAGACGTCTTCGGTCAGCACCGGGCCGAGCCGTTCAAGAGCCGGATAGGCGAGCCTGCGGGCGGCAAAGAACGCATCGGCTTCCTCAGCGTCCTCGCTGATGGCAGCAAAGGTGGCGCCAGCGGATTCGAAGGCGGCGACGATGCCCTCCGCTTCGGCCTGCCCGGCAGCACCGGGAACGTCGGTGGCAGCCAGCAGCAGCACCTCGGCTTCGGCCGAAAGACCCATGTTCTTCCACTCATCAACTGCTTTGAGGCAGTAGGAGTCGACGAGTTCGAGCGCGGAGGGGATGATGCCGGCAGCCGTGACGTTGGCGACGGCTTGGCCGGCGTCAACGAGGCTGTCGAAGTAGCCGACGATCGCCCGGGAGTCCTGCGGCAGCGGCAGCAGACGCACGGTGATCTCGGTGACGATGCCGAGTGTGCCCTCAGCGCCGATGATGAGGCCGCGCAGGTCATAGCCGGCGGCGTTCTTCGCTGTCGTCTTGCCGACGCGCACGAGCTTGCCGGTGCCGGTGACGACTTCGAGGTTGAGGACGTATTCGCTCGTGACGCCGTATTTGACGCAGCACAGTCCGCCGGCGTTGGTGGCGACGTTGCCGCCGATCGTCGACCAGGGGGCGCTCGCCGGGTCCGGCGGGTACCACAGGCCGTCTTCTGCCACCCGGGCGCGCAGGTCATTGTTGACGACGCCGGGCTGCACCCGGGCGGTGCGTTCGACCGGGTCGACGTCGAGGATCTGGTTCATCGCGTCGAAGCTGATGACCAGGCATCCCTCCAGCGCGTTCGCCCCGCCGGACAGCCCGGTGCCGGCCCCGCGGGCGACGACGGCGACCGAGTGCTCGATCGCCCAGCGCACGGCGGCGACCACTTCGGCGGTTTCGCGCGGGCGCACAATCGCCAGGGCTTGGCCGTAGGGCGCCCATTCGGCCTCGTCGTGCAGGTAGGAGGCCATGATGTCGGCATCGGTGATGATCGTCTCGGTCGGGAGGACCTGAGACAGGGAGGCAAGAAGGCTCATGTGATGAATCCAGGCAGGAAGGTGAACAGGACGAGGGCGACCGGGGCGGTCGGGAGTATCGAGTCGAGGCGGTCCATCACTCCCCCGTGGCCGGGCAGCAGGGTGCCCATGTCCTTGAGGTCGAGGTCGCGTTTGATCATGGATTCGGAGAAGTCACCAAGGGTGGCGAATGCCGGGATGATCGTGCCGAGGACGACGCCGGTCCAGATTGGGGCGTCGAAGGCCCACAGCGCCATGCAGATGCCCACGGCGGTGGAGAACACGGCGGAGCCGGCGTAACCCTCCCAGGACTTCTTCGGGCTGATCTTCGGGGCGATCGGGTGTTTGCCCCATAGCACGCCGAAGGTGTAGCCGCCGATGTCGCTGGCGATGACGAGGGCGAGGAAGAGGATGACGAGCAGGTTGCCGTCCGGCTGGGTGAGGATGAAGACGACCGAGGAGGCCATGAGCCCCACATAGGTGAGTGCGAAGAGGCTTAAGCAGACGTCCTTGACCGGATTGGGGCGGCGTTCGAGGAGTGTGAAGAGCAGGATCGCTCCGGCCCCGACGGTGAAAGCCACCCACAGGGCCTCACGGCCGGCCAGGTAGGTCGCTAGGATCATGAGGCCTGCGGCGGTGACGGTCGGTACGCGGGCGACAACGGAGCCGGAGCGTGAGAGCGCGTTGGCCAGCTCCCACATCGCCACGATGACGCCGATGAGCACGATGACGACGAAGGACGGCGGGTAGAACAGCAGCGAGGCCAGCACTCCCCCGCCGAGCACCGCGCCGACGGCGATGGCCGCCGGCAGATTGCGCCCGGCGCGCCCGTAGTCCTTCTTCTCCGGTTCGGCGGCGGTGGCCGATCCCGGGGCATTGTCGGTTGCCGTCGCGGTATCTGCGCTGGTGGCCTCGGCGGCCTTCTCCGCCTCCGGGGTCGGGGTGACCAGCCCGTGTCCGTAGGCCGAGGCCGGCGGGGAGCCGACCACTGCGTGCGGCTGGGTCTCGGTCGCCTGGGACTGTTCCTCAACGCGCTGCGCGTCATCAGCAGCCTGCCGCTGCGCTTCAGTCGCCTGCCGTTGCGCTTCGGCCCCGGCGGCGGTGTTGCCCGTCCGCTGAGCCGGCGGTGTGGGCGCCGGCTGGATGACCGGCAGCTGCCCGGTCCGGGCGGCTTCCCGCTCGGCTCTTATGGCATCACGACGACGCGGGAACTCCTGGGTGTAGAGTTCCCACTTCTCGCCGTCGACTGGTTGCTGGGCCATCGCTGGGCTCAGACTTCGAGCAGCTCTTCTTCCTTGGCTGCCAGGAGGCGGTCGATGGAGTCGACTTTCTTCTTCGTCAGCTCGTCGAGCTCACCGGTGGCGCGCTTGGCTTCGTCCTCACCGACCTCGCCGTCCTTCTGCATCTTCTCGATGGCGTCCTTGGCGGTGCGGCGGATGTTGCGGATCGACACGCGGCCCTGTTCGGCGTAGCCCTTGACGATCTTGACGTATTCTTTGCGGCGATCCTCGGTCAGCTCCGGGAGCACCACGCGGATGACGTTGCCGTCGTTGGCCGGGTTGGCGCCGATGTCGGAGTTGCGCAACGCGGTCTCGATGTTGCCGAGGGCGGTGCGGTCATAGGGGGTGATGAGCAGAGTGCGGGCCTCGGGCACCTGGAAGGACGCCAGCTGCTGCAGCGGGGTCGGGGTGCCGTAGTACTCGACTTCGATGTGGGCGAACAGTGCGGGGTTCGCGCGTCCGGTGCGCACCGAGGCGAAGTCGTCCTTCGTCGCCTCGATCGTCTTGTCCATCTTCTCTGCGGCTTCGGCGAGAGTTGCTTGCATCGCGGTGCACTCTTTTCTTCGGTCGGTTGCGGAACTGCTGGTCGTCCCTCAGGTCTATTCTATTGTCTCCGCCTCCACCAGCACGGCAGGCGGGCAGGGTGATAGGGGGCCTGGCGGCTCAGGCGCCGCGCACGGTGGTGCCGATCGGCTCACCGGCGATCGCGCGGCGCAGGTTGTGCTCGCCCTGCATGCCGAACACCCGCATCGGCAGGGCGTTGTCCATGCACAGGCTGAAGGCGGTGGCGTCGACGACCTTGAGGCCGCGCTGCAGCGCCTCCTGGTAGGTGATCGAGTCGATCCGCTCAGCAGTCGGGTCGGTCTTCGGGTCGGCGGTGTAGACGCCGTCGACGCCCTTCTTGGCGATGAGGACCTCATCGGCGCGGATCTCCAGGGCGCGCTGGGCGGCGACCGTGTCGGTGGAGAAGAACGGCAGTCCGGCGCCGGCGCCGAAGATGACTACCCGACCCTTCTCCATGTGGCGCATCGCCCGGCGCGGAATGTAGGTCTCTGCGACCTGCGTCATCGGGATCGCCGACTGCACGCGGGTGTCGACTCCCTGCTGTTCGAGGAAGTCCTGCAGGGCCAGGCAGTTCATGACGGTGCCGAGCATGCCCATGTAGTCGGCGCGCGTGCGGTCCATGCCGCGCTGGGAGAGCTCGGCGCCGCGGAAGAAGTTGCCGCCGCCGACGACGATGCTGATCTCGACCTCCGGCACACAGGTGGCGATCTCCTTGGCCACCGCTGCCACGACGTCGGGGTCGACGCCGACGGTGCCGCCGCCGAACACCTCACCGGAGAGCTTCAGCAGGATGCGCCGGCGATCGGTGCGCACCGGGGAGATCTGGTCGTGCTTGGAGGAATGGACTGGAGATTCCGACATCGCTTTCTTCCTTGTCAGGCGGCAGGCTGGCGGCCCTTTCTGAGGGCACACCACCGATCAGTCTAACGTGTCCGCACGCCCCCGGTTCCACCTGCGGCACGGCAGGTCACCACCACCTCGGGCACGGGGTGCGGACATGCCGAAGGCGGCAGCCCCACGTGGGGACTGCCGCCTTCAGTCAGCGATCAGTGCGTCGCTCAGCTGCCGACGCGGAAGCGCTGGAAGCCCAGCGGCTTGACCTTGGCCTCATCGAGGATGGTCTGCACGCTCTTCTTCGGCTCCTTGGCGAAGGGCTGATCGAGCAGGCAGTTGTCCTTGAAGAACGCGTTAACGCGGCCCTCGACGATCTTCGGGATCGCCTGCTCGGGCTTGCCCTCGTTCTTCGAGGTCTCCAGTGCGATGCTGCGCTCCTTCTCGACGACGTCGGCGGGGACGTCCTCACGCGAGAAGTAGGTCGGGGTCATAGCGGCGATGTGCACGGCGACATCGTGGGCTGCCTCGTCGTCATCGCCTTCGTAGGCGAAGAGAACGCCGACCTGCGGGGGCAGGTCCGGGTTGGTGCGGTGCAGGTACGAGTCGACCTTGCTGCCTTCGACACGGCCGACGCGACGCAACACGACCTTCTCACCGAGGACAGCGCCCTGCTCGGCGATGAATTCCGAGACCTTCTTGCCGTTGGCCTCGGAGTCCAGCAGCGCCTCGGCGCTGTCGGCCTTGGCCTCGACTGCCAGCTTGAGGACCTCGTCGGCGAGCTGACCGAACTTGTCGGACTTGGCGACGAAGTCGGTCTCCGAGTTGAGCTCGATCATCGTGCCGACGCCGTTCTCGACGTGGGTGGCGACGAGACCGTCAGAGGTCGAGCGGTCCTCGCGCTTCGAAGCGGACTTCAGTCCCTTGACGCGCAGGATCTCAATGGCCTTGGCCTGATCTCCCTGTGCTTCGTCGAGAGCCTTCTTGACAGCCATCATGCCGGCGCCGGTGCGGTCGCGCAGCGCCTTGATGTCAGCGGCAGTGTAGTTTGCCATGCGATCTCCTTGTTGAGACGTGGTGGTCTGGGTCAGACGAGCGGATGCGGCTCAGGCTTCGGTCGACTCGGTGGAGCCGGCCTCAGCGGTCTCTTCGGTCTGCTGCTCGGCCGGGGCTTCAGCAGTCTCCTCGGCCTTGGCTTCGGTCTCCTCAGCCTTGTCCTCGCCCTTGCCCTCGAGGAGCTCGCGCTCCCACTCCGGCATCGGCTCGACGGAGACGGCCGAGATGTTCTTCTCGCCGCCCTCGTCCGAGGAGTGGCGCTTGATGAGGCCCTCTGCCACAGCGTCGGCGACGATGCGGGTGAGCAGGGCGACCGAGCGGATCGAGTCGTCGTTGCCCGGGATCGGGTAGTCGACTTCGTCGGGGTCGCAGTTGGTGTCGAGGATGGCGATGACCGGGATGCCCAGCTTCTTCGCCTCGTCGACGGCCAGGTGCTCCTTCTTGGTGTCGACGATCCAGACGGCCGACGGGGTGCGCTGCATGTCGCGGATGCCGCCGAGGGTCTTCTCGAGCTTGTCCTTCTCGCGGCGCAGGATGAGGAGTTCCTTCTTGGTGTACATCGAGCCTGCGACGTCGTCGAAGTCGATCTCCTCAAGCTCCTTGAGGCGGCGCAGACGACCGGAGATGGTCTGGAAGTTCGTCAGCATGCCGCCGAGCCAACGCTGGTTGACGTACGGCTGGCCGACGCGCTTGGCCTGCTCTTCGATGGCTTCCTGGGCCTGCTTCTTGGTGCCGACGAACATGATCGAGCCACCGTGAGCGACCGTCTCCTTGATGAATTCGAAGGCGGTGTCGATGTAGCCCAGCGTCTGCTGCAGGTCGATGATGTAGATGCCGTTGCGCTCGGTGAAGATGAAGCGCTTCATCTTCGGGTTCCAACGACGGGTCTGGTGTCCAAAGTGGACGCCGCTGTCAAGCAGCTGGCGAATAGTGACGACGGCCATGCCGGCGCACTCCTTTCATTGTCATTCGGTTGATGCCTGGCATCCGCCGTGTCGGGCCGACAGTCCCAGCTCAGCCGCACGCCACCGCACACGTGTGTGCGGTGTCGCGGAGGATGGGATCTGCACCGGTGGCCCGCCGCGGGTACTCGGATGCGCGTAGTCAGATCTGCACCTGATCAGTCTCGCGCGGGCGCGGGGCTGAAGAGCACACAGTTCTGCTATGTGTAGTCTACGATCTTCCCCGCCAGCGACCAAACCTGCCGCCCCTGCCCTCACCGGGCCCGAGGTGTGTGGATGGTCCCGGCGTGCGTGCCAGGAGTGCTGGGGATGGCGAGGCGTCCTCCACAGCCGTGCCCGAGGTGTGGGCTGGGTGTGTGCGCGGCATGAGTGTGGAGGGCATGAGTGGACGTGAGCGCACCGGGATCAGGGCCAGACTGCAGCAGCTGGGGTGGATCGCCGTGTGCGGGATCCTCGCCGGGGTTGTGGCCGTGCCGGCCGGGCTGCCGGCAGAGCAGGCCGGTGATCCTGACAGGTTCGGCCGGCCCGTGGTCATCATCGCCCCGGCGGCGGCACAGGCGGCGGAAGCTGCAGCCGATTCCGGTGACTGGGTGACTCCGGTGCCCGGGTTTGAGGTGGTGCGTGCCTTCGACAAGCCGAAGCAGAACTGGCAGTCAGGCCACCGCGGCATCGATGTCGCGGTGCTGCCGGGTGAGTCGATCCGCGCCCCGCGGTCAGGAACGGTGCACTTCGCTGGCAGTGTGGCCGGGCGTCCGGTGCTCAGTCTGGATGTCGGTAGGCACATCGTGTCGTTCGAACCGGTCGAGACGGATCTGACAGCCGGTGATGAGGTGTGGGCTGGTCATCCGGTCGGCACAGTTGCTGATCCGAGTCATTGTGATGACGGGTGCGTGCACGTTGGGGTGTGGGCGAGCGGCAAGCCGAAGGACTATCTGAATCCGGCTGCGTTCTTCTCGCAGGACTTCTCGATCCTGCTGCCTGAGGCGCAGGCCCCTGAGGAGATGCCGGAGGCTTCCGGTGATGACGGCACCTCGGGTGCTGGTGCGTGGGGAGGGCATTCAAACGGCCGGATCCCAGCCGTTGCGCTGTGCCCGCTGGATCGTGCCGCTGGGCATCGGCTGCGCTGTGACGCGGCGCGGTCGTTCGATGAGCTCAGCGATGCCTACCGGCAGCGCTTCGGCCAGCTGATTTCGGTGACGGACTCGTACCGGGACTATCAGACACAGGTGATCCTCAAAAGGCGCAAGGGCCGGATGGCCGCCACGCCCGGCAAGTCGAATCACGGCTGGGGCCTGGCAGTCGACCTCGGTGGTGGGATCAACCGATTCGGGACTGTGCAGCATGAGTGGATGCGCTCCAACGCCCCGCGCTTCGGCTGGGTGCACCCGAGCTGGGCCCGGCAGTCCGGGTCGCTGCCGGAAGCGTGGCATTGGGAGTACAAGGGACGGCACTAGGGTCGCTGCCACCCACTGCCCTGCCGTGTCAGAACTGGAATAGCTGCCTGGTGTGTGTCGTTGTGGCTGGCATGAGCATTCACAGCATCGCCGTCGTCGGCGGCCACGGAAAGATCGCCCGTCACCTCACTGAAATTGTCACCCCGGATATGGAAGTCCGCTCGATCATCCGCAACCCGGAGCACGCTGCTGAACTTGAAGAGCTCGGCGCTGTGCCGGTTGTCTGCGACCTGGAGAAGGCCTCGCAGGCTGAGCTGGTGGAGGCGTTCGGCAATGCCGATGCCGTCATCTTCGCCGCCGGAGCCGGTGGCGGTTCTGGCATCTTCCGCAAGTACACCGTCGACCTGGCCGCCTCGATCGCGGCGATGCAGGCAGCCGCCGCGGCAGGCATCGACCGGTTCGTGCAGATCTCGTTCATCGGCGCCGGCGGTCCGACGCCGGAAGGCACCGAAGAGGTCTTCGCCGCCTATTGGGATGCCAAGCGCGAGGCTGACAATGCTCTGCGCGCCAGCGGCCTGGACTGGACGATCGTCAAGCCGGGCCGGCTGCTCGATGAGCCTGGCACCGGCTGCCTCGACATCGCCACCGGGACCGAACGTGGGGCCACGACACGGCGTGAGGATGTCGCGGAGTTCATCGCGATGATCCTCGATGACGGCCGCACCATCGGCCGGGAGTTCGACATCATTGACGGTGAGACCCCGATGCACGAAAGCCTCAAGGCCACGCTGGGCTCCTGACAAGCTGCTGCCGGTTCAGGCGCGGGGGTGCGCCTGCCGGTAGCTTTCGGCCAGCCGTCCGAGGGAGACGTGGGTGTAGATCTGCGTCGAGCTCAGTGAGGCATGCCCGAGGAACTCCTGCACCTCGCGCAGGTCAGCACCGTTTTCGATCATGTGGGTGGCCGCCGAGTGCCGCAGCCCATGCGGTGAGAGCTCCGGTGAGTCCGGCAGGCCGGCAGTCGCTGTGTGGACGACTGAGCGGATCTGGCGGACATCGATGCGCCCGCCGCGGGCACCGAGGAAGAGTGCTGTAGCATCACGAGCGGTCCTGTCGTTCTCCAACACTGGCCGGCCGCGCTGCAGCCACGCCCGCAGTGCACGCTGGGCAGGCAGTCCGAAGGGCACGCGGCGTTCCTTGCTGCCCTTGCCCATGACGGTGACGAGCCTGCGATCCGTGTCAATGCTCGTCGTGTGCAGCGCCGCGATCTCTGAGACGCGTGCGCCGGTGGCGTAGAGCAGTTCGAGCAGTGCGGCATCGCGCAGCCGCAGCGCCTCGTCTTTCGGGGAGCGTTCGGTCTCACCGGTTTCCTCGGGATCAGTGCGAGCAGTCACCTCACTGGGTTCGGTTTCAGTGTGCTGCATGACGGCATCGACGTGGCGCTGCTGCAGGACTGCCGGCAGCCGCGAGGCCTTGCGGGGGCTTGCCAAGCGCAGCGCGGGATTGGATCGCATGAGCTGGTGGCGGGTGCAGAACGCGCAGAAGGCGCGCACCGCTGCGATCCGCCGCGCAGTGGTCGCCGGCGCAGCTCCACTGCGCGACTGAGCGAGCAGCCATTGGCGCAAGTTGCCCAGCTCAATGGCGTCCAACGGCAGGTGTCCATCGTCGTCGATGAGGAAGGTCAGCAAGGTGCGCACATCGCTGAGGTAATTGCGCACGGTGTGCTCAGACGCGTTTCGGTGCACACGCAGCTCTTCGGCGAAGGCGGCGAGCGCTTCAGCGTACTCTCCGGGCAGCTGTGCCTCGGTGTCGGGGGAAGTCGACATGCTTCTCAGTGTAGCCAGCCACGCTGTCGGGCCAGCCGGTGGCTCGCCGGCGACGAGCAGCTGACGCTGCCGCGAGCGTTGAGCGTGGAGTGGCTGGCCAGATGACGTCGTATGAGCGACATCGTGTGCCGGCGACTGATCTGCAGGCAGACTGCTGACCGCTGCCACCGGATTCGAGCCGCGTCAGCCGGTCGCTCCTCGGGTGACGACTGCGCGCTTCTTCACCCAGCCGTGGGCTTCGCGTTCGACGTGCCCGGACAGTTCGAGTGCGGCAAGCGCCGCCATGACGGTGTGGGCGTCGAGACCCGAGCGGACGGCGGCAGTCGCCGCTTCGATCCCGCGAGAGGTCGGCAGCACGTTGTAGGTCCTGCTCTGTTCTGCGGTCATCTCGTCAGTGATCCGCAGCGCTGGCTGATGCTCGGTCTCGCTGCGGGTGGTGTCGATCGGTTCGACGAGTTCGGCGATGTCATCGGCTGACGTAACGCACACAGCCTGGCCCTCGCGGATGAGACGGTGGCAGCCGGCGGATGCCTGGCTGGTGATCGGCCCGGGCACCGCCCCGACCGTGCGCAGCAATTCAGCTGCCCGGTTGGCAGTATTCAGTGCACCGGACCGCCAACCGGCTTCCACCACGATGGTGGCCTGGGCAGCGGCGGCAATCAGGCGATTGCGCAGGAGGAACCGGTGCCTCATAGCCGTCTGTCCGGCTGCCGTTTCGGACACGACGGCATACCGAGTGCCGATGCGGGTGAGCATGTCGGCGTTGCCGCGCGGATAATAGCGATCCACTCCCCCGGCCATGAAGGCGACCGTCCCAACCTCGGGTGTCTCGGCGGCGGCGAGCGCCGCCTGGTGGGAGGCTGCGTCGATGCCGTAGGCGCCGCCGGAGACGATGGTGTGTCCTCGCATGGCCAGTTCGTAGGCGATGCTGCCGGCGACATGCTCACCGTAGTGCGTTGAGGCACGTGCTCCGACGAGTGCGATCGAACCGGTGAGCAGCTCCTGCAGGTTCCCAGGTCCGCGCACCCACAGCGCGAGGGGCTCGTGGATGCCGAGCTCAGTCAGCTGTGTCGGCCACTCATCATCTTCCGGATGGATGAGGCGGGCTCCGAGCCGGGCCATGATCCGCTGCTCTTGGACGGCATTGAGGCTGGGCAGGCGCATCCGCCACCGCTCGTGAACCGTCGACAGCTTGTCTCCCGGGACCTGCAGACCGACGGCTTCGCATGCCTCATGCAGCTGCGGAACGGCCTCGGACTGCCGGGAGCGGATGAGCGCGAGCATCCGCTCGGCACCAAGGGCGAGAACGCCGGCTTTGAGGATCTCATCGCCTGGTTCGGCTAGGCGCAGCAGGTCGACGCAGGCCAGTCGCTGAGTGTCGGTGGTCATTGTGCCTCCCGCATGCGCAGGAGTGCCGCGGCGAGCACATCGTCGCCATCGGGGCGGGTTCGGCCGGCGAGGTCGGCGATGGTCGCGGCGATCCGCAGCACTCGGTCATATCCGCGCATCGACAGCAGACCGCGTTCGAGTGCCTGGTCGAGGACGTGAGTCTCACTGGATCTGAAGGAGAACGCTTCTCGCAGATACGCACCCGGTGCGCGGGCGTTCGTGTTCCACGGCATATCGGCATAGCGGTGGGTCTGGCGCTCCCGTGCTGCCGCCACCCGCTCGGCGACGACAGTCGACGACTCGACTGGCGCATCCGTGCGCAGGTCGGCTGCGGTGACAGGCAGGACGTCGAGCTGGATGTCGACGCGGTCGAGCAGCGGGCCGGAGAGCTTCTGCCGGTAGCGGCGGCGCACGTGCGGGGTGCACGAACACGTCTGGGTGCTGCTGCCAGCGACACCGCAGGGACACGGGTTGGCCGCCAGCACGAGTTGGAATTTCGCCGGCAGCACCACCGACCCCCAGGCGCGGTGGATATCGCAGTAGCCGCTCTCCAGCGGCTGACGCAGCGCTTCGAGCACGTCGCGGTTGAATTCCGGAGCCTCATCGAGGAACAGCACCCCGCGGTGAGCGCGTGAGAACACTCCGATCGCTCCCGGCCGGGAGCCACCGACCATCGCCGTGGCTGTCGTCCGGTGATGAGGCGCTTCGAACGGTGGAGCAACAGCATCGAGTTCATCGGCTTCGACGCAGCCGGCCAGTGACTGCATGGCCAGCACTTCTATGCGCTCATCGCGGTTCAACGGCGGCACGATGCCGCTGAGACAGGCGGCGAGCATCGACTTGCCGGCGCCGGGAGCACCGCTCATGAGCAAGTGGTGGCCACCGGCGGCCGCCAGTTCGAGTGCGCGCCGGGCGTCATGCTGACCGTGGACGTCGGCGAGATCGGTGGGTTCGATGACGTTCTCGCGACTGCTGGGAGCCGCGGGCACTGGTTCGGTGTTGGATGGTGCCGCACGACCACCGTGAGCCTGGACGACATCGGCCAGATGCCCGGCGGCAACGACCTCAGCCTGCGGGACAAGAGCTGCTTCGGCACGATTGCCGTAGGGAACGACGAAGCGAGTGAAGCCCGCCTCCAGACCGGCGAGGATCGTCGGCAGCACCCCGCGCACAGGCAGAATGCGCCCGTCGAGACCGAGCTCACCGCAGTGCACGACCCCATCTGCTGAGTGCTCCGGAATGAGCTCCTCGCAGGCGAGGATCGTCACCGCGATGCCGAGGTCGAAGGATGTTCCGACCTTCCTGACCGCACCCGGCTGCAGGTTGACTGTCACCTTCGCAGCACTGAGCGAGATCCCCAGATTCGACAGTGCCGCCCGGATCCGTTTGCGCGATTCGCTGACCGAGGCATCGGGCAGGCCGATGATGTCGATTCCGGGAAGGCCCTGGTTCATGCTCGTCTCGATGCTGATCAGTGTGCCGCTGGTGCCCCACAGGGCGACCGCCTGGGCCCGGCCGAGGCGGTTGCGCACCCCGCCGACGACGCGGGCCTTCTGCTCCTCTTCCACTGCACTCATTGCACATCCCTGACGTGTTGGAGGTCCGGTTGGCGGGCGCTCCACAGAATGCCGATGGCATCGAACCTGAACTGCGGATACCACTCATCGCACTCGGCCAGGAACCGCAGACCGAGGGTCCGCAGGTTTCTGAGCTTGATCGGGGTGATCGCCTCCAGCGGGTGCCCTGCCCAGGACGCGATACGGGTTTTGACCTCGACGAAGACGAGCGTGTCACCGTCGCGGGCGATGATGTCGATCTCGCCATTGGAGCAGCGCCAGTTGCGGTGCAGGATCGTCCAACCGAGGCATTCGAGGTAGCGGGTGGCGTAGTCCTCACCGGTGCGGCCGAGTGTCTGTGCTTTCATGGCTCCACCTCACCAGCGCATGCGGCTGGTGAGAACGCCTGCCCTACCGGTGTGGACGGACACCGATCGTGCACACCCGACCGGGCTCACGCCTCCGCGCCGGTCCACACCCAGCCAGTCGCGAGGTCAGCATCGGAGGGAAGACAGCCGCAGCAATAAACCCTAGACTTCCGAACACGTTCCGAATATGATGGATCTATGACCGCTGCTTCCGCCCTCCCTGCCTACACTCGGCGCTCGTCGGATCTGAGTAAGCACTCCGCCGAGGTCTTCGCCGAGGCTGAAGATCACCCCGTCACGGTGACGCGCCGAGACGGCGAAGCGCTCGTACTCATGTCGCAGCGCGAGGCAGACGCCCGCACTCACCTGCTTGACTTCGCTGCTCGGTTGCTGACCGTCGCCCTCGACGAATCCGGCACTCTCCCCGAACGCATGACGAGGTCGTTCCCGTGGATGCACGCTCTCTCTCCTGAGGACCGCGAGTCCTGCGCTCACAATCTCGTCGACGCCGCACGAGCGTCCTTCTCGACTGATCAACCGCACCTGGCGATCGCTGAGCTGACGTCGTGGAAGGAGACAGCCACGGCAATGGCCGCCGGACTCGGGAGTGCCGAACTCGAATGGCTCGACGAGGGTGACGACGTCGTGGAGCGCCCCTGACCGTGTCAGGCAGCAAGAAGGGCAAGTTGGTTCCTCGGCCTCCGAAGAAGGTCGAGTATGAAATCAGATTCGCTACCGCCGAAGCACAGAAGGGCTGGCGCGACCTCGTCGCAACCATCCGCAATCCGATGGCCGATACCTGGGATTTCCTCACCCGGGCGCCTTTGACCACCACTCCAACCAACTATCGGCTCAAGGGCCAGCTCGGACATCTTTCCCGAGGCGGAACCACGCACGAACGTTGGCAGCACAAACCGACCGCGAAAGGCACTGCTCGGATCTGGTACTTCGTCGTCGACAAGACTGTATTCCTCGAGCAGGTTCACACAAGCCACCCGAACGAGACGAAATAACCGCTCGCTGCCAGTCGCCGCGCCCAGCCGAATATTGCCAGAATCTGCATTTTCGGCCAATCCGCTTTTCGTGTGCCCACGCCATCATCTGCGCTGGATCACCCAGCCTCGAGTTTTTAACTCCCGAACTGCGCGAATTGTCGACACGTCCTGGAAAAGATCCGCGCCCGAAATCCCGGGGTCAAGGCTCATCAAACACCCACATGCACAGGCGCGACGAGAAGGACAGCCAGAGTAGAAGTAGTACAGCCACCGGACCATCCCGCCCAGCTACCTCTGTCCGGCAGAACCGATGTACGGTGAGGTCAAAGGCCGCTCGCGCGAACCGCGTGCGGTTTTTGCACGGGCGCACATCCCGCGCCTGCTGCTCACACCTGAGACCGAAGGAGTCACCGTGGACCTCTTCTCGCACCCTGAGTTCGATCACCACGAGCAGGTCATCTTCTGCCATGACCGCGACCTCGACCTGCGCGCCATCATCGCCGTGCACGACACCACTCTCGGACCGGCTGCCGGCGGCTGCCGAATGTATCCGTACGAGTCCGAAGCCGATGCGCTCACCGACGTGCTGCGCCTCTCACGCGGCATGACCTATAAGAACTCGATCGCCGGCCTGCCGCTCGGCGGCGGCAAGTGCGTCATCATCGCCGATCCGCACCGACCCGACAAGGCAGAGGTGCTGCGCGCCTTCTCCAAGCACGTGCAGACGCTCGGCGGCCGCTACTGGACCGCCATCGACGTCGGCGTCGGCCCGGAGGATGCCGATGTGCTGGCGGAGAACTGCGATTACATCTTCGCCCGCGCCAGCCAGTTCCCCGCAGGTGTCAGCACCTCCCAGTTCACCGCCCTCGGCGCGTTCACGTCGCTGCAGGCCGGTGTCGCACACGTGTGGAAGGAACGCGCCAAGGCCGACACCTCAGACCCAGCTGACCGGGTTGACCTGTCGGGTCTGCGCGTGGCCGTGCAGGGACTCGGCGGCACCGGGCGCGAACTGTGCCGGATGCTGCATGAGGCCGGTGCCGAACTCGTCGTCTCCGACGTCTACCAGCCGGCTGTCGACTCCGCCGTTGAGGCTTTCGGCGCCACCGCGGTTCCCGCCGATGAGATCCACGCCCAGCATGTCGACGTGTTCGCCCCGTGTGCTCTCGGCGGCATCATCAACGATGACACGATCGGCGACATCAAGGCCCGCCTCATCAGCGGCATCGCCAACAACCAGCTCGCCACCCCGGCCCACGGCCGGCAGCTGCGTGAGCGCGGCATCGCCTACGTGCCCGACTTCCTCGCCAACGCCGGCGGTGTCATGGCCGCAGCGACGATGATCTACTCCGAGCCATCGCTGGAGGGTTCGCGTGCCAGCGTGCTCTCGCTGTTCGACCGGGTCACGCAGGTCCTCGATCAGGCCGAGGCAGAAGACCGTCCGGCTGCCGAGGTCGCTGAGGAGATGGCCGGTCAGCGCATCGCCGACGCTCGCTGATCCACAGGCAGTAGCGCAGAGCTGTGACCGCACAACGACGTGTGGTCACAGCTCTTCGGCGTTCACGGGCGCAGCGACTGCGGCGGATCGAAGTCCTCGTTCTTGGCGATCTCCTCGATGTTGACGTCCTTGAACGTCAGGATCGAGACGTGCTTGACAAACCGGGCGGTGCGGTAGGTGTCCCACACCCAGGCGTCCTTGAGGGTGACTTCGAAGTAGACGTCCGAGCCCTCATGGTGGGCCTTGAGATCGACCGAATTGGCCAGGTAGAACCGCTGGTTCGTGTCGACGACGTATGAGAACAGTCCGACAACATCGCGGTACTCGCGGTACAGCTGCAGTTCCAGGTCGGCTTCGTAGTTTTCCAGGTCCTCGGCGCTCATGGCGTCATCCTATGCCACTGTCAGCGGTTGCAGAATCATGAACCGGCAGCAGGGTGCAGACAGTGAGCCTCTGCCCGGCTAGTGTTCAGACGTCGATGCGGAAGCTGCGCCGGTGGTGCGGGCTCATCCCGTGGGCGGCGACTCCGGCGCGGTGGGCCTGGGTGAGGTAGCCGACGTTGGAATCCCAGGCATAACCGGGGTATTCGGCGGCAAGGGCGTGCATGAGCTCATCGCGGGCGACTTTGGCCAGCACGCTGGCAGCAGCGATCGTCACGCGGGTGCCGTCGCCCTTGATGATCGTGCGCACTTCAGGGACATCGACCTCGGCGGCGGGTCCGAAGGTGTCGAAGCAGTCGAGGGTGAGCGGGGAGGACAGCCAGTCGTGGCTGCCGTCAAGGAGCACGAGGCTGGCCGGCGGCAGTGCGGCAAGTGCCCGCCGGCCGGCCAGGCACAGCGCCAGGGTGACACCGAGGGCATCGATCTCAGCAGGAGACGCGTAGGCGACGGCGGTGTGCTGCTGCCAGGCGGTGACAGTCTGGGCGATCGTCTGCCGGGCGGTGATGTTCAGCTGCTTGGAGTCGTGGATGCCCGCGGGGATGTCGCCTGCGAGCAGGTCAACCAGCCGGTAGTGAACGGCACCGACGCCGATCGGCCCGGCCACGCAGCCGCGGCCGACCTCATCCATGCCGATGATCGTCTCGACACCGGCAGCGGCAAGCTCACGTTCGGCGCTCAGGTCGCGCAGACCGGCAGCCGTGCTGCCCGTGCGGGTGGTGCGTTCGAGGGTGGCGGCGTCAGGGCTGCGGGACATCGGCGTAGACCGCCTCCGGGTTCTTCAGCCGGCCGATCCGGTCCAGCGGCCAGTTGCGCACGAACACAGTGCCCACGACCTTGTCCTCGGGGACGAAAGCGCCGCCGGGTGCGTCGCCGTTGTAGCGGGAGTCCAGAGAGTTGGTGCGGTTGTCGCCCATCACCCAGTAGTGGCCGGCCGGGACGTCTTCGGAGAACTCGATCTCCGAGGGTTCGGTGCCCTCCCCGAGGTAGGTCTCGTCCAGCGGCTGGCCGTTGACGGAGACGCGACCTTCGGCATCGCAGCATTCGACGTGGTCGCCGCCGACGGCGATCGCGCGTTTGACGAGCTGGGTGCCGGCATCGGAGGGGACGAGGCCGATGAATTCGAGGATCGGGTTGGGCTTGTAGTCAGCGACAAGCCCGGGTGAGAGCCATCCGCCGGGATCGGTGAAGACGACGATGTCCCCGCGGTCAACGGTGTTGCCCGGCAGCTGGTTGGCCAGCACCCGGTCGTTGACGAGCAGGGTCGGCTCCATCGAGCTGGAGGGGATGTAGAAGGAGCGCACCACCCACGTCTTCACGGCAGTCGAGACGACCAGGGCGATGACGAGGATGACAGCGACTTCCACGAGGAAGTATCGCAGGCTCTTCTTCTCTGTCTTTTTTTGGGCCACGCAGGCAGTCTACCTACTTGCCCCGGTCAGCCGAGGAGCCGTGGCCGATGACGACGCCGATGACACGCCGGGTGGGGATCATCCCGCCGCCGGGGCTGCCGAGCAGCGCGCGGGAGTCTGTCGAGTTGTCCCGGTTGTCGCCCATGAGCCACAGTCGGTCGGCTGGCACTTCGACGGCGAACGGGGTGGCTGAGGCCGGGTGGTCGGCACCTGGCGAGCTGGCGAGATAGGGTTCGTCGATCTCTTCGCCGTTGCGGATGAGCTTGCCGTCATCAGAGCAGCATTCGAGGGTGTCGCCGGGTACTGCGATGACGCGTTTGATGAAGAAGACGTCACCGGGCCCGACTCCGAACCAGGAGCCGAGCTGCTGGGCGGCGTTCGGCGGGCTGGTCGGCAGGAAGGAGCCGCGGCCGTCGATGACGACGACGTCACCGGCCTCGATGCTGCCGGTCAGGGCGTCGGCCCGCAGCACCGTGACCCGGTTGCCGGGATGGAAGGTCGGCTCCATCGACTCAGACGGGATCGAGAACGACTGGACGCCCAGGGCCCGGATGCCGGCGGCGGCGAGCACGGCGACGACCGCGAGGATCGCGATCAACCGCAGCCACCGCCTCGGGCGCGGCGAAGGGCGCGACTGTGCAGTCACGCCCTTCGTCGGTGTCATGGTCTCGCCGTGGCGAGTGATCAGCGCTTCTCGCGGATGCGAGCTGCCTTGCCGCGCAGGTCGCGCAGGTAGTACAGCTTCGCGCGGCGGACGATGCCGCGGGAGACGACGTCGATGCGCTCGACGGTCGGCGAGTGGAGCGGGAAGGTACGCTCAACGCCGACGCCGAAGCTGATCTTGCGCACGGTGAAGGTCTCGGAGATGCCGGCACCCTGACGGCGGATGACAACACCCTTGAACATCTGGATACGCGAGCGGCTGCCCTCGATGACGCGGACGGCGACGTCAACAGTGTCGCCTGCGCGGAACTCGGGGATGTCCGTCTTCATCGACTTATTGTCGACAATGTCAAGCTTCTGCATGATGTGTTCTCCTGTGTGCTCGCCTCGGGCCGGCACAGCTTCGATCAGCCCGGCCGCAGCCGGTGATGAGATGAGTTCGTCTGCCGGAACGGTGTTCCTCTGCTGCGCACACCTGCTGGCATGATCCTCATGGGCTAACGGTGGGCGCTGGCACCTGCTCCCCCGGGGCAGATCGGTGCCAACAAACGCAATGCTCTATCTTAGCCGCCGGGTCCGCCGGGCTCAACTTCACGTTCGGCCTCGGTGAGCACCTGCCAGTCACGAGCATCGAGGGCTTCGTCGGGCAGGCCGGCAAGCAGGTCGGGGCGGGTGCGCTGGGTGCGGATGAGCCGCTGGTCGCGCCGCCACCGTGCGATCGCGGCGTGGTTGCCTGAGAGCAGCACATCTGGCACCTGGTTTCCGCGCCAATCGGCGGGCTTGGTGTAGACGGGGTATTCGAGCAGCCCGTCCTCGTAGCTCTCCTCGATGAGGGAGTCCGGGTTGCCCATGAAGCCGGGGATGAGCCGGGCGACGGCTTCGATGATGACGAGTGCTGCGACCTCACCGCCGTTGAGCACGTAGTCGCCAATCGAGACGAGTTCGACGTCGAAGTCCTCACCTGCCCAGTCGATGACCCGCTGGTCGATGCCCTCATAGCGCCCGCAGGCGAACACGAGATGCGATCGGCCGGCCAGCCGGCGGGCGTCGGCCTGGGTGAAGGGGGCCCCGGCCGGTGAGGGGACGATGAGCACCGGCCGCTCCCCCGCCTCGGCGGCGGTGACCGGGCCCGAGGCGGCGGTTGCCTGGGCGACGGCCGGCACCTGGCTCGCAGGAGCCAGCCCAGCGACGTCGGTGAGTGCCTGGGCCCACGGTTCGGGCTTCATCACCATGCCCGCGCCCCCGCCGTAGGGGGTGTCGTCGACGGTGCGGTGCCGGTCGGTGGTCCAGTCGCGCAGGTCGTGGATGCCGACGTCGAGGAGGCCAGCGGCCATCGCTTTGCCGGTCAGTGAGAGCTGCAGCGGGGCGAGGTAGTCGGGGAAGATCGAGATGACGTCGATGCGCATCAGTCGTCGAATCCCGGAATGAGGCCAGCCGGCGGGGTGAGCACGATACGTCCGGCGTCGATGTCGACCTCGGGGACGATCTCAGCGACGAAGGGCACGAGGATCTCCTCATCGGAGCCTGTGCGCTCGACCTGTTCGGCCGAGGGTGTGATGTGCAGCAGGTCCTGGGCTGCACCGGGGCTGACCCCGGAGACCTTCCCGACGAGGTGCTCGCCGATGAGGGCATCGGCACCGATGAGGTCGTCGATGTACCAGGCATCCTCATCGTCGTCCTCCGTGTCCTCGGCATCGACGGTGATGAGGGTGTTGCGGATCTCCTCGGCCCGGTTGCGGTCCGGGACCTCAGCGAAGCTCAGCAGCAGCCGGTCGCGGTGCCAGCGGGCGCGGGTGAGCGTCAGCGGGCCGATGTCGGGTTCGGTGCCGAACACCGCCTCGGGAACGAAGCGCTCATCGGGATCGTCGGTGCGGACTTCGACGGTCATCTCACCGCGGATGCCGTGCGGTTTGCCCAGGCGGGCGACTACTGTGCTCATGACTCCAACGGTATCGCAGGCACTCACGTCCAGCCGTTGGGCACGAGGCCGATGATCGTCAGCAGCGAGTAGATGAACGCGCCGGTGAACACGGTGATCATGGCGATGCGGATGACCGGGTGAGCGACCCAGCCGGCCTGCCAGGCCGGTTCGACGTCACCGGTGCGCCGGGCGCGGGTGAGCATGAGGACTGGAACGACCGCCATGACCGCACCGGCGAAGGCACCGGCGTAGCCGAGGGCGGAGACGAATCCGGCCAGCCCGATGAGACCGATGGCAAATGGGACGAGGCAGGCTGCCGCGATCGAGATCGCGCGGTGCCGGTAGTTGCTCTCCTGCAGGTTGAAACGGTCGAGAATGTTCGTGTGCAGGGTCAGGCCGAGCGCCCAGAACGAGGTGAGCATCGCCAGCGCGGCGAAGATGTTGGCCAGGTAGTAGGCAACAGGTCCGAGCTGCTGGCCCCAGCCGAGGGTGACGACCGGGGTGAGTCCGTCGTGGCCCATGAGCCCGAGCGCTGAGAGCGGGATGAGGGCGAGCAGCGTGCCGGTGGCGACCATGCCGGTGACGATGGCGCGCGGGAGCATGCGCGGGTTGTGCTCGGCCAGGCCGCGGGCGAGTTCGGGCACGATGTACTGGGCGAGGAAGGCGAAGACGGTGAGGTTGACGATCGGGATGATGAAGTAGGGCTTGAAGTACGTCAGGTTGGCGATGTCGATGCCAGGGCCGAACAGCGTCCAGGCGACGAGGCTCAGGCAGATGATGAGCATCGTGGTGGTGATGAGCTGCTCGGACCGGCCAGTGGCGTGCAGGCCGAACCAGATGACGGTGATGCCGGGGATGAGGAAGATGAGGCTGCCAAGCGTCGGTGAGATGCCGAGCAGGTTCGACAGGATCTCCCCGGAGCCGGTCGAGTAGGCGATCATCGCTCCGTAGCCGTTGACGAGCACGCCTGCGAAGACGAGCCAGGATCCGGCCTGGCCGATGTAGCGGCGGGCGAGGCCGGCCAGCTGCATGGGCTTGCGGGTGCGCAAGGCGACCTCGGCGACGTAGAGCATCGAGCAGGTGGTGAGGAATCCAGAGAGGACAAGGGCGATGACGAGGGCGGTGAATCCGCCTTCGCGCATGCCGTAGGGCAGGCTGAGGATGCCGGCGCCGATGTTCGTGCCGAAGATCATCGCCACGCCCTGCCAGAACGTGATCGAGACCCGCTTGAGGCTGCCCTCCGCACCCGAGGTGGTGGTCGCGGCGGTGGTGGTCGCGGGTTCGGCAGTGGATACGGCAGCAGTGCCGGCGGTGTCGTGCTGTCTCATCGTCGGGGTTGTCCTTTGTGAATGAGAACGAGCACGCACCGCACCTGGTTCAGGTGTCAGTCGTGCTCGTTCACGGCTGTCTCATCGGCCGCGTGTGCGCGGCGCTGACCAGCACTGTAGCACCGCCGTCAGCCAGGCCTGCCTGCGGGTCCCAGCCACCGCCTCGGGAGCGGACGCAGAAACCCCAGCACCTCCCACTTGGGGTGGTGCCGGGGCTTCTCAGCTGTCTGCGGCTGCGCTTAGGCCTCGATGAGGTCGACGCGCACCTGTTCGCGGCCGGCCAGGGCGCTCATGACGGTGCGCAGCGCCTTGGCGGTGCGACCTGAGCGGCCGATGACGCGGCCGAGATCGTCGGGGTGGACGCGGACTTCGAGCGTGGTGCCGCGCTGTGATCCGCGCGAACGCACCGAGACATCATCGGGGTTGTCGACGATGCCGCGCACGAGGTGGTCGAGAGCCTGGGAGAGCATGATCAGCTCTCTTCGCTTCCAGCCTCGGCCGATTCCTCAGCCGGGGCCTCAGCGGTCTCGTCAGCCTTGTCCTCGGCAGATGCCTCGGCGGGATTCTCCTCGGCCTGCTCGGCCTCGTCGTCCTTCTTGGTCTCCTTGACGACCGAGTCGGCGGCGGGGGCGGTGAAGCCCTCCTTCTCCTGCTGCGGCTTGACCGAGCTCTCGGTGCTGCCTTCGCCGGTGAACTTCGCCCAGTCGCCGGTGAGCTTCAGCAGTGCCTTGACCTGGTCGGTCGGCTGGGCGCCGACGGACAGCCAGTACTGTGCGCGCTCGGAGTCGATCTCGACGACCGAGGGCTCACGGGTCGGGTGGTAGATGCCGATCTCCTCGATCGCACGGCCGTCACGGCGGGTGCGGGAGTCGGCAACGACAACACGGTAGAAGGGTGCACGGATCTTGCCCATGCGGGTGAGTCGAATCTTGACTGCCACTGTAGTGGTGTCTCCTTTTGCATGTTAGGTGCTGCAAGCGTCACCGCATCCGTGGGGATGGACTCAGCTGACGCGCGCGTGGACCGGACTGCGCTGCGGTTGAGAGGGTCCGAGCACAGTCGAGTACAAGCGAATATTCTGCCAGAAATGCGCACGCCGCGCCAACCGGAGTCAACCGGCAGGCCGGCGGGTGTGTCAGTCCTTGCCGAAGATCCCGCCGAAACCCTTGGGCAGCTTCGAGAGATCGATGTCCTCGTCCTTGTCCAGGCCGAGGTTGCCGAAGGCCGAGCCGGTCGGGGTCGGCTCCTTGCCCTCGCGTTTGAGCTGTGCGAGCTTCTCCTGCTCAGCGCGCTTGGCCGGGTTGCCGGACTTGCCGGCAGCCTTGCCCTTCTTGCCTTTCTTCTTGCGGCTGGGACCACGTCCGCCGGGAGCACCGGGCAGGCCTCCCATTCCGGGCATGCCTCCCATGCCTGGGGCGCCGCCGGGCTGGCCGCCCATGCCGGGCATGCCGCCGCCCTTGCCCATCTGGCGCATCATCTTCTGGGCTGCGGCGAAGCGCTCCATGAGCTGGTTGACCTGGGTGACGGTGGTGCCCGAGCCCTTGGCGATGCGGGCGCGGCGGGAGCCGTTGAGGATCTTGGGGTTGGTGCGCTCCTGCGGGGTCATCGACTTCACGATCGCCTCGACCCGGTCGACCTCGCGTTCATCGAAGGCCTCGAGCTGCTCCTTGTACTGGCTCATGCCCGGCATCATGCCGATCATCTTCTTCAGCGAGCCCATCTTCTTCACCGCAGCCATCTGGGTGAGGAAGTCGTTGAGGTCGAAGTCCTCGCCGGCCTGGACCTTCTTCGCCAGCTTCTGCGTCTGCTCCTGGTCGAAGGTCTTCTCGGCCTGCTCGATGAGGGTGAGGATGTCACCCATGTCGAGGATGCGGTCGGCCATCCGGTCAGGGTGGAACTGCTCGAAGTCCTTCATGCCCTCGCCGGTGGAGGCGAACATGATGGGCTTGCCGGTCACCTGGGCGACCGAGAGTGCGGCACCACCGCGGGAGTCGCCGTCGAGCTTGGAGAGCACGACACCGGTGAAGTCGACGCCTTCGAGGAACGCCTCGGCGGTCTGCACGGCGTCCTGGCCGATCATCGCGTCGATGACGAAGAGGACCTCATCGGGGTTGACGGCTGCGCGAATGTCAGCGGCCTGCTGCATAAGGACTTCGTCGATGCCCAGCCGGCCGGCGGTGTCGACGATGACGACGTCGTGCAGCTTCGACTTGGCCACGCCGATAGCGTCGGTGGCGACCTTGACCGGGTCGCCGACGCCGTTGCCGGGTTCGGGAGCGTAGGTGTAGGCGCCGGCGCGCTCACCGACGATCTGCAGCTGGTTGACGGCGTTGGGCCGCTGCAGGTCGGCGGCGACGAGCATCGGCCGGTGGCCTTCGGACTTGAGCCAGTGGGCGAGCTTGCCGGCCAGGGTGGTCTTACCGGCACCCTGAAGGCCAGCGAGCATGATGACCGTCGGCGGGCGCTTGGCGAACTGCAGGCGGCGAGTCTGTCCGCCGAGGATGGAGACGAGTTCGTCGTTGACGATCTTGACGACCTGCTGGCCGGGGTTCAGTGCTGCTGAGACCTCGGATGACAGCGCGCGTTCGCGCACATTGCCGGTGAAGGTGCGCACGACCGGCAGCGCGACGTCGGCGTCAAGCAGCGCGCGCCGGATTTCCCGGATCGTGGCATCGACATCTGCTTCGGACAGGCGGCCCTTGCCGCGCAGGTTCTTGAAGGTCGATGTCAGACGATCGGAGAGTGAATTGAACACGAAGGTCTTCAGCTTTCGTCAGAGTCAGTACTTGTCAACATCTCAGGATAACGCACGGCAACCGGTCAACGCATGGCCAGCGTTCCGGTCATGACACAGCCGCTGCGGAGCTGCTGGGGACCGTCATTCGGCCAGCAGGGCGTCGACGAATCCTGCCGCGTCGAAGGGCGCGAGGTCGTCAGCGCCCTCACCGAGGCCGATGAGCTTGACCGGCACGCCGAGAGCGCGCTGGACGGCAACGACGATGCCGCCCTTGGCGGTGCCGTCGAGCTTGGTGAGCACGATGCCAGTGATGTGGACGGCTTCGGAGAACACCTTGGCCTGCTGCATGCCGTTCTGCCCGGTGGTCGCGTCGAGGACGAGGAGCACCTCGTCGATGTCGTGGCCCTCTTCGCTCAACGGGCGGGAAGCCACACGCTTGACCTTGCCGAGCTCGTCCATGAGGTCGCGCTTGTTCTGCAGGCGCCCGGCGGTGTCGATGAGCACGACGTCAGCGCCGTCGACCTTGCCCTGTTCGACTGCGGCATAGGCGACCGAGGCGGGATCGGCACCCTCTTCTCCCCTGATCGTCTCAACACCGACGCGCTCACCCCAGGTGGTCAGCTGCTCGGCAGCCGCAGCACGAAAGGTATCGGCTGCACCGAGACGCACGCTGCGGCCCTCGGCGACGAGCACACGGGCGATCTTGCCGACCGTCGTCGTCTTGCCGGCACCGTTGACGCCGACGACTAGCACGACGGCCGGGTCGCCGCCAGGCGTGCCGGAGTTCTCGCGTTCGACATTGAGGCGACGGTCCATGGTCGGGTCGACGACGTTGATAAGCTCTTCGCGCAGCAGTTCCCGGACGGTCTCCGGTTCGCGGGTGCCAAGCACGCGGACGCGTTCGCGCAGCCGGTCGACGAGTTCGGTGGTGGTGTCGACGCCGAGGTCGGCCATGATGAGGGTGTCCTCGATCTCCTCCCACGTCGCCTCATCAAGCGTGTCGCGTGAGAGCAGGGCGAGCAGGCCGCGGCCGAGCGTGGAGTTCGACTTCGACAGCCGGTTGCGCAGCTTGGCCAGCCGTGTCGTGGGTTCGGTCGGTGTCTCAACCGCGACCGGCGCCTCGGGCTCTTCACCGGGTTCGAGGCCCGGCTCCTCGGTCAGGTCCGGCAGCTCGCTTTCCGGCGGGGCGGGCTTGCGGCGCTTCGGAACGAAGAGGAAGGCTCCGCCGATGATGAGCACGGCGGCGCCGATAAGCACGATCCACAGCAGTGAGTCTCCGGTCAGGAGGTCCACGTTCAACTCCAAACAGTAGGCAGGCCGGCCATGTGCGACGGCGTTGGTCGGCGGTCAGTCACGGGGAAGGTCATGATCTCAGGTGCCCGGGTGGGGCGCTTCACTGTGCACAGTGCCATGTGCGTGTGCGGCTGGCAAGCTGCCAGCTGGGCCTATCCGAACAGCAGGGTGATGGCGGTGCGGAAGCCCGATCCAGTCTCGGGCACCTTCCAGTGCCGGGTGCGCGGCCGGAAGGTCAGCAGCGGCGGGGTGCAGTGGCGGCGCGGCTGGGGGCGCAGCACATAGGAGTGCTCGCGCATTGCGGTGACGGCGGCCTGTTCGCGGGTGGCCAGGTGCGAGGTCTCCTCGTCGTGGCCGAAGAACCCGTAGGCGTCATCGTCGTATCCGGTCCATTCGCTCGGCAGCCGGAAGCGCTGGGTGCGGTCGCTCTTGATCCGGCCTTCGGACTGCAGACCCGGCAGCGCGACGACGAGCACGATGACGAGGCCGATGAGCACCGTGGCTCCCATGCCGATGAGGACTGCCATGCCGCCGCCTATGCCCATGGCGTCTCCGAAATGGGCTGACCTGCGGGCATGGGCGGGGAGCTCCTTCCTCTACCGGTGTCCGTGTACTCGTGAACGCCCAGCACCTCGGCGATGAGCATTCGTCCTTTTCAGTGTATATCCCCGCCTGCTCATCGCTTGACGGGCCGGGTTATTCGGTGCGGTGAATTCGCTGAGAGATTACCTTTGAGACTCCGTCGCCGTGCATGGTGACGCCGTAGAGGGCGTCGGCGATCTCCATCGTGCGCTTCTGGTGGGTGATGACGATGAGCTGGGAGGACTCCTGCAGCTCCTGGAACACCGTGAGCAGGCGTGAGAGGTTGAGGTCGTCGAGGGCGGCTTCAACTTCGTCCATGACGTAGAACGGGCTCGGGCGGGCCTTGAAGATCGCCACGAGCATGGCGATCGCCACCAGGGAGCGCTCACCACCGGAGAGCAGCGAGAGCCGCTTGACCTTCTTGCCCGCTGGCCGGGCGTAGACGTCGACGCCGGTGGCGAGCATGTCATCGGGTTCGGTGAGTTCGAGCCGGCCCTCACCGCCCGGGAAGAGCCGGGAGAAGATGTCGGCGAACTCTCGCTGGGTGTCAGCGAACGCCTCGGCGAAGACGGTGCGGACGTGCTCATCGACGTCGTCGACGAGCCCCAGCAGGTCGCGCCGGCTCGCCTCGATGTCGTTGATCTGCTTTTCGAGGTAGTCGTGACGCTCGTTGAGCGCGGCGTACTCCTCCAATGCCAGCGGGTTGACCGCGCCGATCTTCTTCAGCTCCTTCTCGGCAGCGGCATGGGCTTTCTCGACATCGGCGCGGACGTAGGGCACCTCCCCGGCCGAGGTCTCGTCGTCTTCATCCTCGGTGCTGCCCTGCCCGTCGAGGCTCGGCACCGGCATGTGCGGGCCGAACTGGTCGACGAGGTTCTCCGGGGACAGGCCGATGTCCTCACGCGCCCGGCGGGTGAGCTCATCAAGGGTGAGCACGAACCGCTCGCGTGCCAGCTGGGCTTGGTGTTCGGCATCGGTGACGGCGGTGAGCTCATCGGCCTGGCTCGCGCGGGACTCGCGCAGCCGCCGCAGCTCCTCGTCGAGCTGTTCGTGCCGGGTCTTCGATTCGGCCAGTTCGGCCTCGGCGCGGGCTTCGATATCCTTGAGCCGGGTCGCCAGCGCTTCGGCGAGCCGTTCGATGACGCGGGCGGATTCTGCCTGGGCGCGCCGCCGTGCTGCGGACCGGGCGGCTTGGGCGCGGGCGTCTTCTTCCTGCTTGGCGGCCCGTTCGAGGCCGCGGATCCGGTCGGTGAGGAATCCGACACGGTCGCTGAGTCCGCGTTCGGCGATGCGGGCTTCCATCACCTCATCGCCAAGCCCTGCGACGCGTGCGGCGAGGGCGTCGCGTTCGCTCGTGTCCGGTTCCTCTTCGACGTGGTCGGTGTTGGCTTTGAGCGCGGTTTCGGCGCGTTCGAGTTCGGCTTCGGCTGTCGCGATGTCGTCGGCCAGCCTGCTGCGGGTCTCCTCGGTGCCGGCCAGTGTCTTCTCCAGGCGCTGGACTTCCTCTGCCGCCCGCGAGACTTCCTGCCCGACGGCCACGATCTGCGCATCGGAGGCATACAGCTTCTCCAGTGCCTCATCGACTGCGGTCTGTGCCGCGCTGATGCCGGGTTCGGCATCGGCCAGGCGCTTCTCGACGGCAGCCAGCGCCTGTTCGAGCGCCTCGACCTTCTCGGCGGTTTCGGCCAGCGCCTGCCGCGAGGCGATGCGCGCGCCCTCCCCGGAGCTCGCCCGCGCCACCCGGAAGGGTGAGAACACCTCACCGGCCGGGGTGACGAAGGTCTTCCCGCCGGCCTCGCGGGCTCGCGCGGCGGCGGTGTCAGCGGAGTCGACGACGATGACATCGCCGAGGCTGGCCTGCAGCAGGGCGGCCAGTCCGGGATGTCTGGTCGAGACGAGGTCGAGTGCTTCCACGCCGGCGCTCAGGTCGGGGGCATCCGCGCCCGAGGCGGAGGTCGCCGAGGCACCCGCCGTCTCCTTGGCTGTGTTCGACGTTCCGGCGACGACGAGGTCGACGTCGGTGTCCTCACCGACGTGGTTGAGGACGGCGAGCGCTGCGTCGATGTCGTCGACGACGACGGCTCCTGCGAGTTCGCCGAGGACTGCGGTGATGGCAGTTTCGCAGCCGGGGGTGATGTCGAGCTGGTCGCCGACGGCACTCTGGATGCCGGGCAGTCCGCTGTCGAGCAGCTCAGCAGTCTCGGCGGCCAGCCGGGTGCTCATCTGCAGCGCCTCGACCCGGGCCTTGGCTTGGCCGAGTTCGGTGCGGATCTCGTCGCGTTCGGCTTCGTCCTTCGACTTCGCTTCCTGGAGTGCGTTCAGCTTCTCAAGTGCCGTCTCGTGGGCTTCGTCGAGCGCGGTCTCCCCGGATTCGGTGTCCTGGGCCTGCTGCTGGGCTGCCGCAAGTGCCTTCTTCGCCTCGTCCAGCCTGCTGGTCAGGGACGATTCCTGTTCGTCGAGGCCTAAAAGCTGACGCTGGGCATCAGCGAGGGTCTTGCGCGCGACATCGCGGGCGGATTCGACACTGGAGCGCTCCCGCAGCCGCTGGGCGATGCGCTGCCGCTGGACGGTGAGCTGCTGCTCGGCTTCCTTCAGCTTCCCCGCCGCTTCATCGCGCCGGGTTGTGAGCTCGGCGAGTTCGGCGGCTTTCTGCTCGTGATCGGCTGCCACGGTTTCGAGTTCCTCTTCGAACTTCGCAGCTCTGGCCCGGATCGCATCGGGGCTGTCGCCGCCGCTGCGTTCGACCGGGGCCTGTTCGAGGAACCCGATCCGGTCGCCTGCCCGCTGGGCCAGCGCGGTAGCGCGGGTCGCACGATTGCCGGCGGTGCGCAGCCGGGTGCGGGTCGCCTCGGCGCCGGAGTCGTGGTCGCGCAGCTGTGTCTCGACGGCGCGGATCCGCTCGTCGATGTCGGTGAGTGCGGCCTGCAGCTGTTCGCGGCGCTGCTGGGAGTCCTCGGGTCCGGTGATGGTCTCCAGCCGGGCCTGGACTTGGACGATGTCGTCGGCGAGCAGCCGGGCGGCGGTGTCGCGCAGGGTCGCCTGCACGACAGCGGCGCGTTTGGCTGCCTTGGCCTGCCGGCCGAGCGGGCCGAGCTGCCGGGCGAGTTCGGCGCGCAGGTCGGCGACCCGGTCGAGGTTGGTCTGCAGGCCGGTGAGCTTGCGCAGCGCCTTGTCCTTACGGCGGCGATGCTTGAGCACCCCGGCGGCCTCTTCGATGAAGCCGCGGCGCTCGAGTGGGTCGGCGTGCAGGATCTGGTCGAGCCGGCCCTGCCCGACGATGACGTGCATCTCCTTGCCCAGACCGGAGTCGTTGAGCAGCTCTTGGATGTCGAGCAGCCGGGCCGGTGCGCCGTTGACGGCGTACTCGCTGCCGCCGGTGCGGAACAGCGTCCGGGAGATCGTCACCTCGGTGTACTCGATCGGAATCGCACCGTCGGTGTTGTCGATCGTCAGTGACACCTCGGCACGTCCGAGGGCCTGCCGGGAGGAGGTGCCGGCGAAGATGACGTCGTCCATCTTCCCGCCGCGCAGATTCTTCGCCCCCTGCTCCCCCATCACCCAGGCCAGCGCGTCGACGACGTTGGACTTGCCCGAGCCGTTGGGCCCGACGACACAGGTGATGCCGGGTTCGAAGGCGAGCGTGGTGGCTGAGGCGAAGGACTTGAAACCGCGCAGCGTCAGCGACTTCAGGTACATCGCCTCAGCTCCTCTCGACGGTCCGTTGTGCCCCTGCGTCCACCCTGCCGGTGGGGACAGGCGGGGATTCTCCCCGAAAGTCTACCGTTCAGCCTGGTAGCGGGGATCTGACCAGTCTGATTGGGGGCGGACCGCACCAGTCTGATTGGGGGCTGGCGCTCGGGGATCTCTTCCGCGGTGGAGGGATGCAGACGCTGTTGTCTGCGGGAGTCAGGCGCTGATCTCCTTCGGCGGCACCGCTGCGGCCAGAGCACCGCCGACGGTGTGTCCCCACATTGCGGGAAGCGCTGTGGGAAAGATCCGAAGCGCATCCGCCTCGCCCACGCGAGCACTTGTCGCCACGATCGCACCGCGCCCTGACGGCACACCTTCAACGTAGATCGACGGCGGTTCCTCACCACGTTCGATCTGGGCGAGAGCGAGCCGGAGACGGTCGGAGAGGTACGAGACGTCAGCTGGGGCGAAGTGGTCTGCGATTCGCGACGCATAGGCTTCCACTGTGACCCCGGAATGGGTGTCCATCCCGAGCTGCTCGGCTGTCTGCAGGACGAGGGCGTGGATCCACTCCGTGACAGCGCCGTTGGACAGCGCTGTCACACGCAGCGTGTCGGGCTGGCCGGACGCATCGTGGACTTCGAAGAGCGCGAAGAGAGCGTCACCCATCAGATCGTGGCGCGTCGTCGAAGACAGCCTCAGGTGGACATCGGACATGCCGTTGATCGCAGCGGAATGCACCCCGGCTGCAACTGACGTCCGATTGTTCGCGGCGTAGCCCAGGCCGAAGGACTGGCCGAACATGCTGAATTGATGCGCGAGGGTCCCCCGAGCTTCACCAGCGGTCTTCTCGTCGAAGTGGCGCTCGACCTCCAGCACACGATGAACATCGAGCGAATACGCTTCTGTCTCTGCTCGTGCCAGAAGCTGCTCGGCATGAGCGGCCAGTGAGTTCGCAGTTGCCCAGTCATCGCAATTGATGCGCCTGGCCCGCATTTCACTGGTGACTCCCACCAGCAAGAGGATGAGACCGACGACCCACACAACCCAGGTCAGCGAGAGGACGAACAGTGCCGCGGCACCTGTATCGGAACCCACGAATGCAACCGCGAGCGCAATGATGAAGATGAGGATCGCGACGAGCAGGGAGTCGACGACAAGTGACTTACGGCGCAGGTGGCGGCGCGCACGGCCGCACATCAGGGGTGGAGTGCATATCCTTGATCATATGCGGTCGCGAGCCGCATTCGGTGAATCCCCGGGACAGGCCTTGCCCTTCAGTGGGATCAATGCGCCTTGCCGGCACCGATCACGCCAGCAGTCCAGCCGCTCGAGGACTTGAGACCGCGCAGCGTCAGCGACTTCAGGTACATCGCCTCAACTCCTCTCTGTGGTCGGGGCCTGTGTCATGCCTGCGGTGACATTGTGTGAAATTCTGCCCCCTGGGCAGACGCGCCGGTCCTGACCAGCCGCAACAGCTTCGGAGGATCGCGGATCCGCGTGGGCTGCTCGAACGCTGCGAGCGCGAGGACTGACGCTCGATAGAGCCTCTGATACGTGGTACCATTAACCAGTACCACTCATTCGAGGGAAGGAAGCGGCCCATGTCCATCAGCGCCAGCGAAGCCCGCAAGACCCTGTTCCCCCTCATCCAGCGCGTCAACGATGACCGGGAGGCCGTGGAGATCGTCTCCCGGAAGGGCAACGCCGTCCTCATGCCGGCCGACGAGTACTCTGCATGGCAGGAGACCGCCTACCTGTTCCGCTCGCCCGCAAACGCCCGCCGGCTGCTCGATTCCTACGAGCGCGCCACCTTGGGCAGGACCGAGGTGCACGAACTTGACCGCACCGACGATGCGGACAGGGACGCCTGAGTGCGCCTGGTCTGGGACAGGTCCGCCTGGGAGGACTACACGTACTGGCAGACTGCCGACCGGAAGGTCCTCAAGCGAATCAATACGCTCATCGATGCCTGCCTGCGCGAGCCCTTCGCCGGGATCGGCAAGCCGGAGCAGCTCAAGTACGGCGCTCAGGGGGCCTGGTCGCGTCGGATCACTGAGGAGCACAGGCTTGTGTATCTTGTCGACGGTGACGACGTGGTGATTTTGCAGGCTCGCTACCACTATTGAGTTTGATCACTGAAGAGTTCGACTGCGGCATGGGCGGCTCGCTCGTGCCAGAGCCCGGCCTCACGTGCAGGCTCAGCGCTGTGGTTTCTGGCACTGCAGGCAGATGTGTGTGCCGCGGCCGCCGACGACGAGGCGGGTGATGAGGGTGCCGCAGCGCAGGCACGGCTGCCCGGTGCGGCCGTAGACGCCGAGCGACCGGTCGAAGTAGCCGGATTCGCCATTGACATTGACATACAAGGCGTCGAAGCTCGTCCCGCCCTGCTCGAGCGCTTCGAGCATCACCTCGCGCGCGGACTCCAGCACGGCCCGCACTCGGGAGATCCGCAGCCGGGCGGCGTGAGCGAGCGGATGGACTCCAGCACGATGGAGCGCCTCGTCTGCGTAGATGTTGCCGATCCCGCTGAGCACGCTCTGGTCGAGCAGCACCGATTTGATCGCTGAGCGCTTCGTCTTGACCACCCGCGCGATCGCATCGAGATCAGTGCTCTCCTCCAGCGGGTCCGGGGCGATGTGCGCCATCTGTGCTGGCACCGGCAGGCGGCTCCTCCACCGGCCTGGCACGGTGAGCTCATCGATGCCGAGGTGGCCGAAGATCCGCTGGTCGACGAACCGGAGCGCGAACTCTCGGCCATCAGGTGAGAAGCAGGTGAAGTCTGCACGCGTGTGCCGGTGGACCGGGTCGCCGGGCTCGTGGATGCGGAACTGTCCGCTCATCCCCAGATGGACCGACAGTGCACGCTCCGGCATGTCTCCGGTTCCGGCCAGCGGCAGCCACAGGAACTTTCCGCGGCGGGCGGGCACGCCGAAACCGGCACCGGTGATGCCGGTGACGAACGCTTCGGCGGCGGCGGGACTGATGGTGCGCTGGGAGGTGGTGCCGAGGATCCGCGGATCGTGCAGGCGCACTGCGGCGACGCGGGCGCCGGGCAGCCAGTCGGCCAGGCCTCGGCGGACGGATTCGACTTCGGGAAGCTCGGGCACGGACCTCGCTCAGGCAGCCGCTGTTCTGCGGCCGCTGTAGTACACGTACATGACGACGATGAGCCCGACCGGCGGCATGAAGAGCAGGAGGATCCCCAGAAGCAGTCGCTTGGGCTTGGGCTGATCGAGCTTGAAGAGGAAGACGAATCCGATAATCGCAATGATGAGGCCGACGATGATCGGGATGAGCAGGATCGTCGACCAGACGACGTCGTATGCGGTTGGCATGAGGGGATTGTCAGCGGCCAGAAGAAGGGAGTTCATACACGGATTGTACCCCGGCCGCACCGGCGCCGATCGATCCGGGGCGTGGGGGACTCAGTGTCGGCTGTAGTCCGGGTGGGCGGCGCGGATCGCGGTGACGGCGGCTTCGGCGGCGACGGCTTCTGCGGCCTTCTTCGAGGTGCCCTCGCCGGTGCCCCATACCGTCCCGCCGAGCAGGGCGACGGCGGTGAAGACGCGTGCGTGGTCGGGTCCGCGGCCGGTGACCTCGTAGACGACGGCGCCGAGGTCGAGGTCGGCGGCGGCTTCCTGCAGGGTCGTCTTGTAGTCCATGCCGGCGCCGAGGCGGACGGCGTCGACGAGCATGTCGTCGATGAGCCGGTGGACAAGTGCGAAGGCCTCTGCGCGGCCGCGGCTGATGAAGCAGGCACCGATGAGGGATTCGACGGTGTCGGCGAGGATCGAGTCCTTCGTCCGCCCGCCTGTCATCTCCTCGCCCTTGCCCAGCAGCACGAACTCGCCGATCTTCAGACGCCGGGCGATCTGCGCCAGCGCACGGGTGTTGACGACGGCGGCGCGCATCTTCGCCAGCCGGCCCTCGGGCAGCTCGGGGTTGTCGAGGAACAGCGACTCAGTGGCGACGAGCTGCAGGACGGCGTCACCGAGGAACTCCAGGCGCTCATTGGTGGGGATGCCGCCGTTCTCGAACGCGTAGCTGCGGTGCGTGAGGGCAAGACGAAGCGTCTCGGGGTCGATGTCGACCCCGAGACGCTCGTTGAGTGTGTTCAGATCAGGTGCTGAGTCCACTGTCTGATGCGATTCGTCTGAAGAACCGAATCAGATGTCGGCGACCTTGCGTCCCTTGTATTCAAGGAACAGCGGGGTGCCGGCGGAGTCCTCAACCACCTTGGCCTGGTGCGGGCGCGAGTACACAACGCGACCGTTCTCCACAGTCTTGACCAAGGTCGGAACCTTGGCCTTCCACTGCGAACGACGGTGGCGGGTATTGCTGCGCGACATCTTTCGCTTGGGAACAGCCACGTCTAGCTCTCTTTCTCTTCTAACAGTCGTTTCAGTTCTGACCAGCGTGGGTCATCTGCCGGTGCCTCTTCGACGATGTCCTCGCCGACGGTGTACCGGAACTCGTCCGCATCCTCCCCATCCTTGAGAGGACGGAACGGCAAAGCCATGACGAGTGCGTCTCGGATCGCCGGTTCGAGGTCGATCCGATCGCGATCAACCGGATATGTCTCCTCGTCGCCCTCTTCGACCTCGTACGCGAAGAGTTCGGACAGCTCCACGTTCAGCGGAACCTCCAGGTCCTCCAGCGTGCGGGCGTCCTGTCCCTGGGCTGTGGCCGTGACAGTGCCGGAGACGAAGATCCCCTCCACCACGGAGTCGAGCTGCAGGTCCAGGTGAAGCGGCGAACCGGTTGGCACTCCGATCATCTCGATCCGCAGATCCGCCGGAGCCGCGACATCACGTTCCAGTCGAGTCCATTCGCCTGGCCTGTCTGCCAGGCCGAGCGAGCGAAGGTCGACGATGAGGTCAGATCTACTGCTCATGTGTCTTCACCTCCGGTTTGGACGCTGTCCGTGATGTCGGCACGCAACGGATCACACGCAAGGAAACAGTCTAATGGCTTCGCCCAGTGATTGCCACTTGAGGTGATGTGCACCTCACTGGACATCTGCGAGCAGCAGGCAGGGCCAGCTGGCAGCCAGCGGTCAGTCGGCCCGGCGCTTGGCATCCATCGCTTCGAGCACCGCAGCCGGCACGAGCCCCGAGACGTCTCCGCCGAGTGTGTGGACTTCGCGGATGAGCGAGGAGGAGACGTGCTCGAAACGCGGGTCGCCGGGCACGAAGATCGTCTCCAGTTCGGTCAGGTGCCGGTTCATCAGGGCCATCGGCAGCTCATAAGCGAAGTCGGTGCCTGAACGCAGCCCCTTGACGACGGCTGAAGCGCCGATCTGCGCGCAGTAATCCACGAGCAGACCGCCGGGCACGTCGTCGACGACGATGTTCGCGGCCTGCTCGGTGCGCGGATCGGCGGTCAGGGCAGCCTCGATGAGCTCGATGCGCTGGGCGACCGGATAGTGGCCGGTCTTGGCCGGGTTGTGCACCACGGCGATGACGACCTCGTCGAACAGCGCGGCGGCCCTGGCGGCGATGTCGATGTGTCCGACGGTGACCGGGTCATAGGAGCCGGGGCAGACGACCTTCATACGCATCCGTTCCATCGGGGGCTGGTGACGCTCTCAGACTAGCGCAGGACGCCTCGGCGGCGGCCAGGGCATGTAACGATGTCCTAACGCTCCCGGAAATGCCGTAGATGCGCAGACAACGCTCGATACTGTTGTTGAGCAGTGACCTGGGTCATACCGGCTCGGTCGACACTTCTTGTCTGGTCGTCACCTGCTGTACGCACGAAACGGAGTATCTATGCGCAACCACAGAATCGCCCGCCCCCTGGCAGCCCTTGCCGCCGTCGCCTCGCTCGGACTCGTCGCCGCCTGCGGCGGAGGCGGTTCGGATGCCGGCAGCACGACGCTGGAGAAGGCCCAGGAGGACAAGAAGATCACCGTCGGCTTCGCCGGCGAGGCTCCTTACAGCTTCGAAGCCGATGGCGAGCTGACCGGCGCCACTGTCGCGCTGCACCGCGAGATCTTCAAGGAGCTCGGCATCGAGGAGGTCGACGGTGTGCTCACCGAGTTCGGCGGTCTCATCCCGGGCCTTAACGCTGACCGCTTCGACGTCGTCTCCGCGGGCATGTCGATCCTGCCCGACCGCTGCGAACAGGCGTCGTTCTCCAACCCGGAGTTCATGTACACGACCGCGCTCATGGTCAAGGAGGGCAACCCGCACAATCTCAAGACGCTCGATGATGTCGCGGCCAACGACGATGTCACGCTTGCCACGATGACCGGTGCGATCGAATCGGACTACGCCGCCGACCTCGGCATCGACGGTTCGACTGAGGTGGGCACCCCGCAGGACGGAATGGACATGGTGACCTCCGGCAGGGCTGATGTCTTCGCACTCACCGGCATCTCACTTAACTGGATGGCTGACAACAATCCGGATGCCGGTGTCGAGGTGACCGAGTCGTTCGTGCAGGAGATCGACGGCGTGCCGCAGATCGGTGCCGGTGGCACCGTTTTCCGCACCGATGACGAAGAGCTGCTCAAGGCCTACAACGAGAAGCTCGACGAGATCGTCGGCGACGAGCAGCGCTACCTCGACATCGTCGGTGAGTTCGGCTTCACCGCCGAGGAGCGCCCTGACGGGTCCATCACCACCGAGCAGCTGTGCTCGGGTGACCTGCCCAGCTGATCACGTCCGCTGTCATCGGCAGGGCGGCCCGCACCTCGGGAGCGGGCCGCTCGCCGGTGACGACGCGTATTCTGCACCTCCGACCCGAATCCCAGGCACGCACATGACAGACACGCGCTCATGACAGACAACCTCTCGACGCTCTTCAGCTATGCACCCCAGCTGTGGGACGGCCTGAAGATCACCCTCCTACTCACTGCCGGCGGGGCAGCAGGTGCGCTGCTCATCGCCTTAGTGCTCGGACTGGCGATGGCCAGCCCGTACCGCTGGCTCGGCATCCCGGCACGCATCATCGTCGAGTTCTTCCGCGGCACGTCCCTGCTCGTCCAGCTGTTCTGGCTCTTCTACGTGCTGCCGCTGCTGGGTGTGAATCTCGATCCGCTCAGCTGCGGCATCTTCGCCCTGGCACTCAACTACGGGGCCTACTCCGCCGAGGTAGTGCGCTCGTCGATCGCGCACGTCGACCGCGGCCAGTGGGAGGCGGCGACGGCGCTGAGCCTGTCGCCGGTGCGGATGCTGCGGCGCATCATCTTCCCGCAGGCCTGGCTGCTCATGATCCCGTCGCTGGCGACGCTGCTCATCCAGCTGCTCAAGGGCACCGCAGTCGTCTCCTTCGTCACCCTGCAGGACCTCACCGACCGCATCGACCAGCTGCGGCAGGCCACCGGCGACACGTTCTTCGCCTACTCCGTCGGGCTGCTGCTGTACTTCGTGCTCGCCTGGCTGCTGCAGGTCGGCATGGATGCCCTCGAGCACCGGGCTGCGGTCGCACTCGGCCGGCGAGAGAAGTCCGCAGGTCTGCGCAGCGTGTTCTTCCGACAGCACCGTCCGAAGAAGGAGGTGCTGGGCTGATGTGGGATTGGTCGCGCGCATTCGATGCGCTGCCGCTGCTGCTCAAGGGCTTCGGGAACACCCTCATCGCCACCGTCGGCGGGACACTCATCGCCGTTGTGCTCGGACTCGTCATCGCGATCCTGCTGCGCATCCTGCCCTGGTGGATCAACTGGCTGCTCAAACTCGCCGTCGCATTCGTGCGCAACACGCCGCTGGTGGTGCAGCTGCTGTTCATCTACTTCCTGTTCGCCAAGCATCCGGTGCTCGCCGGGATTCCGTCGCTGACGCTCGGGCTCATCATCATCGGCGTGCACTATTCGACGTACATGTCCGAAAGCTACCGGGCCGGCATCGACTCAGTGCCGAAGGGCCAGTGGGAAGCGATCAGCGCGCTGTCGCTGCCGCCGGCCCGGGCGTTCCGTTCGATCGTCCTCCCCCAGGCGCTGCGGGCGACAGTCCCCTCGCTGGGCAACTACGCGGTGGCGATGTTCAAGGACACCCCGTTCCTGTTCGCCATCGGAGTCGTCGAGCTGGTGACCTCCGCCCAACAGTACGGCGGCCGACACTTCGCCTACACCGAGGTGTTCACGCTTGCCGGCCTCATCTTCCTGGCCGCCAGCTATCCGACCTCACTGCTCATCCGACGATTGGAGAAGTCCCTTGCCCGGTACTGACGAGACCCCACAGTCCCGCGCGGACGGCGCTGCGGCAGCCCAGCCGGCCATCGAGTTCGTCGACGTCGAGAAGCGTTTCGGCGCCAACGTCGTCCTCCAGGACCTCAACTTCTCCGTCGCCCCTGGCGAGCGCGTCACGCTCATCGGGCCCAGCGGTTCGGGCAAGACGACGATCCTCAGGCTCATCATGACACTGGAGAGCCTGACCGACGGCTACATCTACGTCCACGGCAAGCCGCTGACGCACGAGAAGCGCGGCGATAAGCGGGTAGCGCTGCCGAAGAAGCAGGTGCGCAGCAACACCAAGCGCATCGGCATGGTGTTCCAGCACTTCAACCTGTTCCCCAATATGACGGTCGCTGAGAACATCATCGAAGCACCGATCCACGTGCTCGGCATGTCGAAGGCCGAGGCGCTGGAGAAGGCACGTGCGCTGCTGAAGCGGGTCGGCCTGGCCGACAAGGAGAATGAGCATCCGACGAAGCTCTCGGGCGGACAGCAGCAGCGTGTGGCGATCGCCCGTGCGCTGGCGATGGATCCCGAGGTGCTGCTGCTCGACGAGGTGACTTCGGCTCTCGACCCGGAGCTCGTCGACGATGTGCTCGGGGTGCTGCGCGAGATCGCCGAGACCACGGACATCACGATGCTCATCGTCACCCATGAGATGCAGTTCGCCCGCGATGTCTCTCAGCGGGTGTTGATGTTCTCCGACGGCCAGATCATCGAAGACGGCCCGCCGGATGAGATCTTCACCCGCCCGCAGCATGAGCGCACCGCGAAGTTCCTCTCCGCGGTGCTGGAGCGCTGACCCCAGGCCTCAGCCCCGCACGTTCGTCACTCCCGCAGCTGCAGGAACCACAATGCGGTCTCGCCGACCTTCTTGTGCCGGAACACCTCCAGCCGCTGCGGCAGCCTCGGCTCCGGTGACCGGCTGGAGCGTTCGAACACGATGAGCGCTGCCGGGTCACGCAGCAGCGGGACGCACGCGTCCAGGATCGCGGTCACCTCTGCCTCGGGCATGGGATACGGCGGGTCGGCGAAGATGAGGTCAATGCTGCCTTCCGGCAGCCGTCCCGCGCCCGAGGCAGCCGACGCCTGGATGATCTCGACCTCGCCTGTCACGCGCAGCGAGCGGGCGTTGGCGGTGATGACGCGGCACACGGAGGCGGCGCGTTCGATGAAGGTGACGTGGGCTGCTCCGCGGGAGAGCGCTTCGAAGCCGAGGCCGCCGGAACCTGCGCAGACGTCGAGGACGTGGGCACCGGTGAGCACGTCGAGAGTGGTGAGTGAGGAGAACAGGGATTCACGCACCCGGTCAGAGGTCGGGCGGGTGCCCTCGCCTGGCGGGGTCTTGAGGCGGTGGCCTTTGAAGCGGCCGGCGATGATGCGCATGCTCAGTCCGCCGTGCTGCCGAAGCTGCGTTCGGGGCCGATGATCGTGTCGATGAAGTCGCGCAGGTGCGGGTAGGCCTCGAACAGCGGGTCAGCGTCGACAACGTCTGCTGCGGCTTTCCGGGCATCTTCGATGACGCGTTTGTCGCGGGCGACCGACAGGTGGGTCAGTGAAGTGCGGCCCCACTGGGTGCGGCCGAGCACGTCGCCTTCGCGGCGCTTCTCCATGTCGAATTCGGCCAGAGCGAAGCCGTCGAGGGTCTCGGCGACGGTCTGCAGGCGCTCCATCGCCTCGCTGCCCGATGGCTGGTGGGTGAGCAGAAAACAGGTCGCGGGCTGCCCGTCGCGGCCGATGCGTCCGCGCAGCTGATGCAGCTGGGCGACGCCGAAGTTCTCGGCATCGAAGATCACCATGATGCGGGCCCGCGGAACGTCGATGCCGACTTCGATGACGGTGGTGGCGATGAGCACGTCGAGTTTGCCGACGGCGAAGGCGCGCATGACCTCCTCTTTGTCCTCCATGCCCATCCGGCCGTGCACAACCGCCATATCGAGGTGGGCGACAGCCGGGTGGTTCTGCAGGCGGCGCTGGAGCTCGTCGACACCGATCGGTGCGGTCAGCGGGTCGCCCTGGCTGGGGTCGAAGTCGATCTTCGAGGCGACGATAAAAGTCTGCTGACCGGCCGCAGCCGCCTCGGCGACGATGGCGAGCACCCGGTCGAGCCAGGTGGGGTGCTCACTGAGCGAGAACGCGTGGGTGGCGATGGTCTTGGGCCCGTGTGGCAGCTCGTCGAGCACGGAGGTCTCCAGGTCGCCGAAGACGGTCAGCGCCATGGTGCGCGGGATGGGGGTGGCGGTCATAACGAGGGCGTGCGGGGCGTAGTCGGAGGATTTGCGGCGCAGCGCCTCGCGCTGGGCCACACCGAAGCGGTGCTGTTCGTCGATGACGACGAGGCCGAGGGCGTTGAAGATCGTTGTGTCGGACACGAGTGCGTGGGTGCCGACGATGATGTCGATCTGCCCGGCGACCAGGGCCAGCAGCAGCTCCTTGCGCTCCTTCGTCGACAGTGAGCCGGTCAGCAGCGCCACCCGCACCCGGGTGTGCTCGTGTGAGAGTCGGCCGTGGGAGAACAGTGAGGGGTCTTGGGCCTGCGGGCCGAGCATCGCCATGAGCGAGCGGTAGTGCTGGGCGGCGAGCACTTCGGTGGGGGCAAGCATCGCCGCCTGGGCACCGGAGTCGACGGCCTGGAGCATCGCCCGCAGTGCGACAAGCGTCTTGCCGGAGCCGACGTCGCCGTGCAGCAGCCGGTTCATTGGGTGCGGCTGGGCCAGGTCGGCGGCGATCTCCGCACCGGCTCGCTGCTGGGCGCCGGTGAGCTGGAAGGCCAGGTGCTCGTCGAAATAGGCGAGCGCCCCGTCGTCACGGCCGGTGAGCTCACGGGAGACCTCGCGGTTCCACAGGCTTTTCTGCGCCAGCAGGTGGGCCTGCAGGGCGAAGGCCTCTTCGAACTTCCAGCGCTTCTGCGCGGCTTCGACCTGTTCCATCGTGTCGGGTCGGTGCATATGCGCATAGGCGCTGCGCAGGTCGGGCAGCTGCCGGTCGCTGAGCACCTGGACGGGCAGCGGGTCGGCGAAGACCTCATCGAGTGCGGTGTCGAGGATCGTGCGGATGGCTGCGGCGATGCGGTGGGTGGCGATCCGGTTGCTGGATTTGTAGATCGGGATCGGGTGGCTGCGGGTCTCGAACGTCAGCTCATCACCGGCGATCTGGTTGAGCCACACGGGGTTCTTGATCTGGAAGTGGGCGGCTGAGCCGTATTTGGGGTTCTGCTTGGCGACCTTGCCGCTGATGGCGATCTCGGTGCCGGGCAGCATCTTGTCGGCGATCCAGTGCTGGTTGAAGAAGGGCACTTCGACGATGAAGGAGCCGTCGGAGACCCGGGCGGTGGTGATGCTGCCGCGGCGCTGGCGCATCTGCCGGGTGGTGACGGATTCGACGCGGGCCATGAAGGCAACGTCGGCGCCTTCCTCCATCACCATCGCCAGGTTGCTCAGGGTGCCGGCCTGCAGGTAGCGGCGCGGGAAGTAGCGCAGCGCTTCGTCAACGGTGGTGATGCCGACGGTGCGCAGGTCAGCGCACAGGCGCTCGTCGTCGAGCAGGGTGCTGACGTCGATCGGTTCGCGGGTCATCTTCTCGGCTCTCCGCGGACTATTCGACGCCGAGCACCGCGCAGCCCTCGGGGTGCTCGGAGTGGACGATGTCGACGGTGACGAGCGGGTGGCGGGTCTCGACGTGGCGCAGCAGCGCGTCGGTGGCGCTGGCCGGCAGCTGTGCGCCGGTGACGATCGTCATGACCTCTCCGCCGGCTCCGAGGAGTCGGTCGGCGCATGCGATGACCGCGTCGGCTGGGTTCTGTTCGACGCTGCGGATGCGCCCGTCGATGATGGTGAGCAGGTCGGAGCGGTCGTAGATGAGCGGGCCGGCTGAGCTGCGCTCGGCGCGGACCACTCCCCCGACCCGGGTGGCGGAGGCGGATTCGGCCATGTCCTCGAACGCTTCTGCGGCTGGGGCTGCGCTGTCGTAGACGGCGAGCGCGGAGAGCACTGCGGCAGCGGAGCGGGAGCGCACGATCGAGACCGGCTGGCGTGCCTCGCTGCCGGCGCTGTGCAGACTGCTGGTGGCCTCGCTGCCGTGGCCGTAGCGACGGCGCAGCTCGCCGAGCAGGTGCGCGGAGTCGGGGACGACGATGACGGGTGTGTCGGCTTCGGCGATGAGCTCGTCGATCTGCTCGGTGACTGCTGCCCCGTCGGCGTTGACGGCGTGGGCGTCCTGCAGCGCGCAGGCGAAGAGCATCCCGACCCCGGAGCAGACGGCGATGACGGTGGTGGCCAGGGTGCGGCCGCCGGTGACGGAGAGGTCTTCGACGCGCAGCCGGTCGATCCCGAGGTCCGCGCACGCCCGCAGGGTCTCCAGGGCGGCGTCCTCGCTGGGCACGTGGACGTGGATCATCGGCCAGGACACGACGATCGAGTCACCACCGGCGGCGGTGAGGGTCTTCTTCACCCGCCGGGTGCGGTCGCGGCGCTCGGCGACGTAGAAGACGAGTTCGAAGCCCTGTTCGCCGGTGTGCAGCAGCGCCCCGGCACTTGGTTCTCGGCACGCCTCAGCAACCGCGTCGGCCTCACCACCGGTGTCCGTGCCCGAGGCGGTGGATCCGCCGGTCGTGGTCGTCAGGTGGGCTGCGTGCAGGGCGGGGTGGTCGGCGGGGTCCTCACCGGTGACGGTGAGGTAGAGCAGGTCGAAGAGCTCGACGATGCCCGACGAGCCGGCATCGACGACGTTGGCTTCGCTCAGCGCCGGCAGCTGTCCGGTGGTCTCCAGCAGCGCCTGCTGGGAGGTCTCGCGCACGGCGGCGATGAGCCCGATGAGGTCGGCACCGGCATCGGCCTGGCTGCGAGCTTCGGCGGCCATCGCCTCGAGCACGGTGAGCATGGTGCCGTCGACCGGTGCTGCGACGGCGGTGCGGGCGCGGGCTGCGGCGAGTTCGAGTGCACCGGCGAACGTCGGGGCGTCGAGGTCGGTGACCCCATCGAGGGCGTCGGCGACCCCGCGCAGGGCGACTGACAGGATGAGCCCGGAGTTGCCGCGGGCTCCGCGCAGCGCACCGGTGGCCATCGCGCCGATGACGTCGCTGAGGGTGACGGCTCCGCGCAGGTTCTCGACGGCGCGGTAGGCCGAGCGGACGGTGTGGTAGAGATTCGAACCGGTGTCGCCGTCGGCGACAGGGAAGACGTTGATGGCGTTGATGTCGTTGCGTTCGCGGCGCAGCCGCTCGACTGTCCGGCGGGCCCAGCGGGCGGCCAGCCGGCCGTTGATGTTCAGCGCGTCGCGCTCGTCCACTCTCTCCCCTCCCCGATCATGGTGTCCGGATGCCAGCGCTCAGCCGAAGTGCCGGAAGGAGCCTCCGGTCACCGGCTGCCCGGCCAGCGTCACGCCGCCGTCGTCGCTGGCTGCGCGGCATGTTCCGATTCGCATCCAGCCTACCGGAACCTGGTCGGCGGGCACGGTGGCGAGGAATCCGTGGTCCTCTCCTCCGTGTAGCACCCAGTCCCGCGGGCTGGCACCGGTCCCGAGGTGGTCGGCAGCTGCCTGCAGCGGTGCAGCGAGTGCGTCGAGAGCGCTGGGGTCGAGGTCGGCGGTGATGCCGGAGGCGGCTGCGATCCGGCCGAGGTCGCCTACCAGTCCGTCGGAGACGTCGATCATCGCATGAGCTGCCCCGGCGATCCGGGCGGCAGCGGCGTAGTCCGGGCGCGGGCTGCGCTGGACGTCGATGGGCTCGCGCAGCGCCGGGTCAGAGGCGTCGGCCAAGTCCGGGTCGGCCAGCAGCAGGTCGAGGCCGGCGGCGGCCCTGCCGACGGTGCCGGCGAGCACGATCGCATCGCCGGGCTGTGCGCCGCTGCGCAGCACCGGCGGGTGGGCGGCCAGCGTGCCGAGGGCGGTGACGGAGATGATGACGACCGGCCCGCCGGACAGGTCCCCGCCGAGCACCTGCGCTCCCCCGCGGGCGGTCTCCTCCGAGAACCCGGCCATGAGCTCACGCACGAACGACAGCGGCGTGTCCGCTGGTGCCCCGATCGTCAGCAGCATGCCGTGCGGGGCAGCGCCCATTGCGTGGACGTCGGCGAGGTTCTGGGCGGCGGCCTTGATGCCGAGCTGGTGGGGGTCCGTCCAGGCCGGCAGGAAGTCCTCGCCCTCGACGAGCATGTCGGTCGTCGAGACAAGGTCCCCGTTAAGCGTCGAGACCGCAGCGTCGTCTCCAGGCCCGACCCGCACCTCGGGTCCGGCGGCAGGGAGGGCAGCGAGCAGCGCGGCGAGCACGCCGTCCTCACCGACGTCGCCGAGCGTGGCACCAGGTGGGGCCGGCGGTGTGCCAGGTGAGGCCGGCGGATTTTCAGGTGCAGGTGATGTCATGGGGTCAGTATGCCAAGCCCGACGGACACCGACTAACCTGGAGGGCATGAACCGCCTCCCCTCTGCCGTTGCCGCCTGTGCCGTTGTCGGTCTGGGTCTCAGCGGCTGCGCTGCCGCCGTGTCCGTTGAGCCTGCTGCCGACGCCCACAATCCAGAGTGCGCGGCGGTCATGCTGCGAATGCCCGATGAAATCGACGGGCATGACTCGCGCAAGACGACCTCGCAGGGCACCGATGCGTGGGGCGACCCGTCGGTGGCGGTGCTGCGCTGCGGCGTCGAGCCGCCGGGGCCCTCGACTGACCGATGTGTGAGCGTCAACGGCGTCGACTGGGTCTCGACTGAGGAGACCGGCACGTCGTGGCGATTCGTCTCCTATGGCCGTGAACCGGCTGTCGAGGTGCTCGTCGCTTCGGACAAGATCGCCGGTGCCACGGTGCTCTCGGAGATCTCCCCGTCGGTGTCGACGATTGAGCAGACGCGCTCCTGTGTGGCTGCCGAGGATCTCGATGAGGACGGCCTGCCGGTCGAGACTCCCGGTGCTGAGCAACCGGCTGATGAGGAGACGGCGGCGCCGTAGCCCAGCTCAGCTCGTGGGCTGGTTGGCCGCCTGGCGGGCATGATCGCTCATCGCGATGCTGATGAGCTCGGAGATGAGCTCGCTGTACTCCAGCCCCGAAGCCGCCCACATCTGCGGATACGCCGAGCTCGGGGTGAAGCCGGGCAGCGTATTGAGCTCGTTGATGAGCACCTCGCCGTCAGCGGTGACGAAGGTGTCGACGCGGGCCAGGCCGGTGCATTCGAAGGCTTTGAAGGTGCGGGCGGCGAGATCCTGGATCTTCGCCGTGGTGTCGGCATCGACATCGGCCGGGCAGATGAGCTTGACCGAGTCGAGGTCGAGGTACTTGGCCTCGAAGTCGTAGAACTCATGGTCGCCGCCGACGACGATCTCCGAGGGCACCGAGGTCCGCGCCCGGCGGTCGTAGACGGAGCCGAGGACGGAGCATTCGATCTCACGCCCGTCGACGAGCGGCTCGACGATGACCTTGTTGTCGTGCTCGAAAGCCTCTTTGAGCGCTACATCGAGTTCGGAGACACTGTTGATCTTCGACACTCCGATCGAGGAGCCGGCGCGGCAGGGCTTGACGAAGGCCGGGAAGCCGAGCTTCTCGACGCGTTCGGTCATGACCTCCGGGGCGTGTTCGTACTTCACCTCGGTGATGAGGACGAACGGGCAGGCCGGGATCCCGGAGTTGGCCATGACGGCCTTCATGAAGTGCTTGTCCATGCTCACCGCCGAAGCGAGCACGCCGGCGCCGACGAACGGGGTGTTCGACAGTTCGAAGATCCCCTGGATGGTGCCGTCCTCACCGTAGCGGCCGTGCAGCACCGGGAAGTAGACGTCGACGACGTCGAGCTCGCTCAGGGTGCCGTCGGCTTCCCGGTGCAGCAGCGGTTCGCGGTGTTCGGAGATCGAGGGGATGACCGAGGTGCCGTTATCGGTCACCTCGGGCATCGCCTCGGGGTCGAAGGTGAACTTCTCCCAGTCCTCGACGATCCGCCACGTGCCCTGCCGGGTGATGCCGATCGGGATGACCCGGTAGGCGTCCCGGTCGATCGCGGCGAGCACATTGGCTGCCGAGACACACGACACGGCGTGCTCTGAAGAGCGGCCGCCGAACAGGACGGCGACGACAGGACGGGTGTCGCCGGCAGTGGAGGACGAGGAGGCTGGTGTCATGGGATCAGTTGTTCCTAGCGGGGTTGGTCACTTGACTTCGAAGGTGGTCTCGATCCAGCCGCGGCCGATCGACTTGAAGAACATGTTGAAGCCGACGAAGGCCGGGCTGGCCGAGGCGTCGAGCTCCAGCGGTTCGGACAGGGCGTGGACGATGAAGAAGTAGCGGTGCGGCCCGTGGCCTTCCGGCGGGGCAGCGCCGACGAAGCGCGGCTCACCGGCGTCGTTGCGCATCATGACAGCGCCCTCGGGCAGTAGGCCTGCGTCCGGGTTGCCGGCGTCTGCCGGCAGCTCGGTGACATCGGCGGGCAGGTCGGTGAGCACCCAGTGCCAGAAGCCGGAGCCGGTCGGGGCGTCGGGGTCGAAGCAGGTGACGGCGAAGGCCTTCGTCTCGGCCGGGAAGCCAGACCAGGACAGCTGCGGGGAGATGTCCTTGCCGCCGTCGATGCCCATCGCACCGGAGCGCTGGGCGGCGTCGAGTTCGGCTCCTTCGGTGATGTCGGTGCTGGTGACCTCGAAGCGCGGGACCTCGTTGAGCTTGGCGAAGGGTGAGTTCTGGTGCTCGATCATGTTTCCTCCTGAGCCGGTGGCGGTGACGGGTGGCGGCTGAGGGCTCTCAGCCGCCGGCCGGGCTCTGGCCCGGGGTCTGGTCGTACTTCATCGGGCTTTCGGTCTTACGCTTTCGAGACAACAGCAAACCGCCCAGTTCGTCAACATGCAGCCGGCCGGTGAGCACGGCGGTCACACCCTGGGTGATCGGCAGTTCGACGCCGTGGGAGCGGCCGAGTTCGAGAACGGCGGCAGCACTCTTGACGCCCTCGGCGGTCTGGGCGGTGCGGGTGGTGGCTTCTTCCAGGGTCAGGCCCTCGCCGAGCAGCCGGCCGAAGGACCGGTTGCGCGACAGCGGTGAGGCACATGTGGCGACGAGGTCGCCGAGGCCGGCGAGACCAGCCAGAGTGTGGGCATCAGCGCCCATCGCCAGGGCCAGCCGGGTGGTCTCGGCCAGGCCGCGGGTGATGATCGAGGCCTTCGAGTTGTCGCCCATCCCCTGCCCGTCGGTGATGCCGACGGCTAAGGCGATGACGTTCTTGATCGCTCCGCCGAGTTCGACGCCGACGACGTCGTCGTTGGTGTAGGGGCGGAAGTAGGCGTTGGCGGTCAGTTCGGCGATGCGGTCGGCGACAGCCTCATCGGCGCACGCGATGACGGTGGCGGTCGGCTGGCCGACGGCGATCTCTTTAGCCAGGTTGGGCCCGGAGACGATCGCGATGCGCTCGGGACCGGCACCGGTGACCTCGGCGATGACTTCGCTCATCCGCTTGCCGGTGGTGACCTCGATGCCCTTCATGAGGCTGACGAGCACCGCGTCCTCGCGCAGCAGCGGGGCCCATTCGGTGAGGTTCTCCCGCAGGGACTGCGCGGGCACCGCCAGGACCACCACCTCGGCGGCGGCGAGCACGTCAGCGATATCGGAGCTCGCGCAGATCGCTGCCGGCAGCTCGATGCCGGGCAGGTAGCGGCTGTTGGTGTGGGAGGTGTTGATCTCGTCTGCGGCTTCGGCGCGGCGGGCCCACAGCAGCACGTCGTGGCCGGCGTCGGCGATGACCTTGGCGAACGTCGTCCCCCAGGATCCGGCTCCGAGTACGGCGATCGTCATGCGGTGTCTCCTTCTGTGTGCCCAGCAGCCGGGCGGTAGTCGGCGCGGAAGCGCTCAGGCATCTCTTCTCCGCGCAGCGCGGCGAGCTCGGCTGCGATGTGGCTGGTGACGCGGTTGGTCAGGGTGCGGGCATTGGCGGTGGTCAGCCCGTCGAGGTCGCTGTAGTCGATCGCCGGGCCGAAGGCGATGCGCAGCGTGTCCTGAGGGCGCGGCTTGGGGATCTTCGCGCCGACCGGCATCGACTTGTCCAGGCCCCAGTGGGCGATCGGGATGAGCGGGGCGCCGGTCGACAGGGCCAGGCGGGCGGCACCGGACTTCGAGGCCTGCGGCCACAGGTCGGGGTCCTTCGTCAGGGTGCCCTGCGGGTAGATGACGATCGATTGCCCGCCTTCGAGGGCGGCCTTGGCGTAGACGAGGCTGCCGCCGGCGTGCACGGAGTCGCGCAGCACCGGGATCTGGCCGATCGCCTTGAGACCGGCGCCGAGCACGCCGGTGAACAGCGGCGACTTGGCCAGGTAGTGCGGCAGCCGGCCGCGGTACCACAGGGTCAGCCCGATGAGGATCGGGTCGAGGTAGCTGGCGTGGTAGGCGACGAAGATCGCCGGCTGGCCTGAGGGCGGGATGTGCTCTTCGCCGAGCACCTGGTAGCGGCCGAAGAGGCGGAACAGCGCCCCGGCGGTCGGGGCGACGAAGCTGGCGGTGAACTTCTGCTTCTTCAGGCTCTTCTCATCGAAGTCGACGTGGTACTTCGGCGGGGTGCCGGTGACGTCGACGGTGCCCTCAGGGGTGGCGTGCAGGGCTTCGGCCGGCACGTCATCGGGGTGGGCGTGGCTATCGTTGTGCTTCATGCCATCTGCACCTTCGCGCCGAGGGCGGCGAGCTTGTCGAGGAAGTCCTCGTAGCCGCGGTTGATGATGCCGATGCCCGAGACCCGGGAGGTGCCTTCGGCGGCGAGGGCGGCGATGAGGTGGGAGAACCCGCCGCGCAGATCGGGGACCTCGATGTCGGCACCCCGCAGCTTCGTGGGCCCGGAGATGACGGCCGAGTGCTTGAAGTTCTTGCGCCCGAACCGGCACGGGGTCCCGCCGAGGCATTCGCGGTAGAGCTGGATCGTCCCGCCCATCCGGTTGATCGCGTCGGTGAAGCCGAAGCGGTTCTCGTACACAGTCTCATGGATGATCGACAGTCCGGTCGCCTGCGTCAGGGCGACGACGAGCGGCTGCTGCCAGTCGGTCATGAAGCCCGGGTGCACGTCGGTCTCCAGCGGCAGGGAGGACAGATCGCCTCCCGGGTGGGAGAACCGGATGCCGGTCTCGGTGACGTCGAAGGTGCCGCCGATCTGGCGGAAGACGTTGAGGAAAGTGATCATGTCCGGCTGGTGGGCGCCTTCGACGAACACCTCACCGCCGGTAGCCAAGGCCGCAGACGCCCACGAGGCGGCCTCGATGCGGTCAGGCAGCGCCCGGTGGGTGTAGCCGGTGAGCTCGTCGACGCCGAGGATGCGGAAGCAGCGGTCGGTGTCGACGGAGATGATCGCGCCCATCTTCTGCAGAATCGCGACCAGGTCCATGATCTCGGGTTCGATCGCGGCGTTCTTCAACTCGGTGACGCCTTCTGCTGTGACGGCGGTGAGCAGCACCTGCTCGGTCGCTCCGACCGAGGGGTAGGGCAGCTCGACTTGGGTGCCCTGCAGCCGCTGGCGGGCTTCGAGCTGGATGCCGCCGGGGGTCTTGTCGACGGTGGCCCCGAACTGGCGCAGCACGTCGAGGTGGAAGTCGATCGGCCGATCGCCGATGCGGCAGCCGCCGAGGTCGGGGATGAAGGCTTTGCCGAGGCGGTGCAGCAGCGGTCCGCAGAAGAGGATCGGGATGCGCGAGGCGCCAGCGTGGGCGTCGATGTCGACGATGGAGCCCTGTTCGACGTTCGAGGGGTCCATGACGAGCTGGCCGTCGGGCGAGTCGCCGTCGGGCTGGGATTCGACGCGCACGCCGTGGACTTCGAGCAGGCCGGTGACGACCTCGACGTCGCGGATGCGCGGGACCCCGCGCAGCACAGACGGGCTGGATCCCAGCAGTGATGCGACCATCGCCTTCGACACGAGGTTCTTCGCACCTCGGACGCGGACGGTGCCGCTCAGCGGTGTGCCGCCGTCGACCTCGAGCATTGTCCTCCTTCGCCGTGTTCCGGCCGTGCGCACGCAGGGTTCGGTTCGGCTTGGGAGCCGGCGCCGAGGCGGTGGCTCGGCGGCATAGCGTGCGTGACCAGCCTAGCGAATCGTCGGCCGGTCAGCCTGTCACCACACTGTCAGAAAGGAAGTACGCGCTCAGGGTCAGCGCGCTGCCTCAGACCTTCGCCGGCAGCGTCTGCGGCTTGAAGCTCGGACGGGAGGCCTCATAGGACTCGATGTCGTCTGCGCGCCCGAGAGTCAGGCTGATGTCGTCGAGGCCTTCGAGGATCCGCCAGCGGGTGTAGTCGTCGATCTCGAAGGGCACGGTGAGCGAATCGCAGGTCACGGTGCGGCTTTCGAGGTCGACGGTGATCTCGGTGCCGGGCTGGTTGTCGAGGATCTTCCAGATGAGCTCGATGTCGGACTGCTCGAGCTTGGCGGCCACGAGGCCCTCCTTGCCGGCGTTGCCGCGGAAGATGTCGCCGAAGCGGCTGGAGAGCACGGCTTTGAAGCCGTAGTCCTTGAGCGCCCACACGGCGTGCTCACGTGACGAGCCGGTGCCGAAGTCGGGGCCGGCGACGAGCACCGAGCCGCCGGCGTAGGCCTCCTGGCTCAGCACGAAGTCCGGGTCCTTGCGCCAGCGGGCGAAGAGGGCATCGTCGAAGCCGGTGCGGGTGATGCGCTTGAGGTAGACGGCCGGGATGATCTGGTCAGTATCGACGTTCGAGCGGCGCAGCGGCACGCCGGTGCCGGTGTGCGTGGTGAACTTCTCCATGGTTCCTCCCTCAGGCGCTGACCGCAGTGCGGTCATCGGCGGTCAGGTCAGCAGGCGATGACAGGGTGCCGCGCACCGCGGTGGCCGCGGCGACGAGCGGGCTGACGAGGTGGGTGCGCCCGCCCTTGCCCTGCCGGCCTTCGAAGTTGCGGTTCGAGGTCGAGGCGCAGCGTTCGCCCTCGGCGAGCTGGTCGGGGTTCATGCCCAGGCACATCGAGCAGCCGGCGAAGCGCCACTCAGCACCGAAGTCGGTGAACACCTCGTCGAGGCCCTCGGCCTCGGCCTGCAGGCGGACCTTCGCCGAGCCGGGCACGACCATGAACTTCACATCCGGGTGCTTGGTCCGGCCGCGGATGACGTCGGCTGCTGCGCGCAGGTCCTCGATGCGGCCGTTGGTGCACGAGCCGAGGAAGACGGTGTCGATGGCGATGTCGCGCAGCGGCATGCCCGGGGTCAGGTCCATATAGGCCAGTGCGCTCTCAGCGGCGGCGCGATCGTTCTCGTCGACGATCTCGGCCGGGTCCGGGACGTTGGCGCTCAGCGGCAGACCCTGACCGGGGTTGGTGCCCCATGTGACATAGGGTTCGATGTCTGCGGCCTGGAGGACCACCTCGGCGTCGAAGACCGCGTCGTCATCAGTCCGCAGGGTCTTCCAGTATTCGACGGCGGCATCCCAGTCGGCGCCCTCGGGGGCGTGGGGGCGGCCGTGGATGTAGTCGAAGGTCGTCTCGTCCGGGGCGATCATGCCGGCGCGGGCACCCGCCTCGATCGACATATTGCAGATCGTCATGCGGGCTTCCATCGACAGCTTGCGGATCGCCTCGCCGCGGTATTCGAGGACGTAGCCCTGTCCCCCGCCGGTCCCGATCTTGGCGATGATCGCCAGGATGATGTCCTTGGCCGTCGAGCCTTCGGGCAGCTCACCGTCGATCGTGATCGACATCGTCTTGAACGGCTTGAGGCTCAGCGTCTGGGTGGCGAGCACATGCTCGACCTCGGAGGTGCCGATGCCGAAGGCGAGCGCACCGAAGGCGCCGTGGGTCGAGGTGTGGGAGTCACCGCACACGACGGTCATGCCCGGCTGGGTGAGTCCGAGCTGCGGGCCGACGACGTGGACGATGCCCTGGTCGGCATCGCCGAGGGAGTGCAGGCGGATGCCGAACTCCTCGGCGTTGGCGCGCAGAGTCTCGATCTGCTTGCGGGAGGTCGGATCGGCGATCGGCTTGAAGATCTCCAGTGTCGGAGTGTTGTGGTCCTCGGTGGCGATCGTGAGGTCCGGGCGGCGCACCGGCCGGCCGGCGAGGCGGAGTCCTTCGAATGCCTGGGGGCTCGTCACCTCGTGCACGAGGTGAAGGTCGATATAGAGCAGGTCGGGAGCGCCGTCGTCGCCGCGTGCGACGACATGATCGGCCCAGACTTTCTCGGCCAGTGTCTTGCCCACAGGATCCTCCTATATGCGGTTCGCGCCTGAGACAGGTCACGGGTGCGGGTTGGCCACCGACATTAATGCGCCATTTTGCATGGTGAACTTGCATCTCGATTTTTGAGATTGCAGAATGTTGAACATGAGCACTCAAACTGGTAGCGGCGTGGGGGTCATCGACAAGGCCTCCCTCGTTCTTTCTGCACTTGAAGCCGGCCCGGCTTCCCTTGCCGAGCTCGTCACGCTCACCGGCCTCGCCCGCCCGACGGCACACCGTCTGGCCGTGGCCCTGGAGTACCACCGCTTCGTCGGCCGCGATCTGCAGGGCCGGTTCGTGCTGGGCCCCCGCCTGGCCGAGCTGTCGTCGGCTGCCGGTGAGGACCGGCTGCTGGCAGCCGCCGGGCCGGTGCTCAACCAGCTGCGCGACCGAACCGGTGAGAGCTCCCAGCTGTTCCGCCGGCAGGGCGATCTGCGCCTGTGCGTGGCGGCAGCCGAGCGCCCGGTGGGCCTGCGCGACTCCGTGCCGGTCGGAGCGACCCTGAGCATGCGCGCCGGTTCGGCCGCACAGGTGCTGCTGGCCTGGGAGGAGCCCGACCGCCTGCACTCGGGACTGCGCGGTGCCCGCTTCACCGCCACGATGCTCTCCGGTGTGCGCCGCCGCGGCTGGGCCCAGTCGATCGCCGAACGCGAACGCGGCGTCGCCTCCGTCTCCGCTCCTGTGCGAGGACCGAGCAACCGAGTCGTGGCTGCTGTGTCGATCTCTGGGCCGGTCGAGCGGCTGACCCGCCAGCCCGGCCGCCTGCACGCACAGTCGATCCTCGAGGCAGCCAAGGCCCTGACCGAGGCGCTCAACCGCGCCTGAACCGCTCCTCTTCACATCGCGGCATCGGACATCAGGTCCGGTGCCGCGATTGCGTGTGCCGGAAAGCTCTGCTGAGCCCGTTCCATTCCGTGTGGGAGTCGTTAGGCTGGCAGGAACCGCGGAAGCGGTTCCACATATCCCTATATCGCACAGTTGAGGAGAGAAGATGCCAATGACGTCACCTGGCCTGCTGTGCTGCCTGTCGCTGTTCATCGACACGAAGCGCCGGCAGAGCCTACATGACAAGGCAGCATCGACGGCCGTCATCAGCACAGCCGACCGCTGAGCTGAGCCTGGCACCGGCAGATGCCCGATGACAGACCGACGGTGCAGAGCGCCGGATCACCGCGGCGCTCTCCCGGCTGTCAGCACTGTCAGCAGCATCAACGACTGAGAGGAACACCATGACCCAGCCTCCGTCCCATCCACGGGACCCACAGCAGCCCCAGGACTCACAGCAGCCGATCGGATACCAGGCTCCGCATGCTCCTGCAGCCGGCCAGTCTCAGCCGGGCGCCGCCAGCCCTTACGCTCACCCCTATGGCGGACAGCCGACCGGCGGAAACCCGTACGACATAGAGCCCGGTTCCGGCTGGGGCGGCGCACCGGAAACCGAAAGACCGGTCAGCGGCCGGTCGGCCAGCGGCTTCTTCAAAGCCCTGTTCGACGTGAAGTTCGATCACTTCGTCAGCATCACGTGGGCGGGGATCATCTACGTGCTGCATATCCTCGCGTGCGCGCTCACGTGGATCGCCATCGTCGTCTTCGGCATCATCTTCGGTCTCGCCATGGGCGTGAGTGTCTTCGGTGAGTCGTCGTTCAACCCGCTGCCGCTCATCCTCGCGATCCTCTTCGGCTGGATTCCGGCCCTCATGCAGCTCGTCTACGGGCGCATGGTTCTGGAGTTCATCGTCGCCTCGATCAAAACCGCCGAGAACACCCGGAAGATCGCCGAAGACACACTCTCGCTCAGTCGGCGCTGAGCTGAGCCTCGGCGGCGGCCTGTGACCGGGTGCTCAGGACACCACCGAAGGAGACGAAGATCCCGCCGAGCACGAGCACCACGACCACGGCAGCAGTCTGCCCGCCGAGCAGTGCGGTCAGTGCCGGCAGCCAGAATGGGAAGAGGGCCGGTATCACGATCGAGGCACTGTATGCGGTGCCGTAGCCGGTCGAGCGGACCTCGGCCGGGAAGATCTCTGAGAGGTGCGCGCCGATCGGCCCGTAGGCGGTGACGGTGAGCGCCTGGATGAGGCACACGAGCGCTGCGGTGGCGACGATCGTCGGGGCCTGCGTGATGAGCACGTAGAGGGTCGGCCCGCCGATTGCGGCGATGATGCCGGCGAGCACGAAGAACCGGCGCCTGCCGACGAGCGTGGAGATGTGCCCGGCCACCGACATCACCAGCGCCTGGGCGATCGCGGCGGCGGCCATGACGACCGGCACGGTCTCAGCCGTCAAATGGGCGGCACTTCCGCCCTCACCGAGGTAGGCGGCCATCCGGATGACGACCATATTCGTCATCAGCCACAGCCCGGTCATGAGCAGGAACACCGCCCAGAACGGCCGCGCCCAGCGGCCGAACACGACCGCCCGCAGCGAACCGCGCTGGGCCGGACGCTCACCGGAGCCAGCCGCCTGAGTCTCCTCCGCCTCGGGAGCGGCGGCGTCCGCCGGCAGCAGCTGGGAGGCTTTCGCATCAGCGACGTTGCGGTGGTAGTAGGCGAGCACGAGCAGCGAGGCGATGCCGCCGGTGGCAAACGCCAGCCGCCAGCCGAACACGGCATAGGCCTCGGGGCCAAGAGCGGCGAGCAGGCCGAGGGTGGCCAGGGCGATCGAAGCCTGCGCCCATGGGGCCATCGCCATGATGAGCCCGGAGAACAGGCCGCGGCGGCGCGGGGCCGACCATTCCATCGCCAACGGGATCGCCGAGGTGTACTCGCCGGCGAGGAACATGCCGCCGAGGAACCGCAGCAACAACACGAGCCCGATCGCAGCGATGCCGATCGTCTCGTGGGTCGGCAGGCAGGCGATCGCCAGAGTGCAGACGGCGGTGCCGGCGATGGCGACCTGGGTGATGGCGGTGCGGCCGAACCGGTCGGCCAGCCGGCCGAAGACGACCGCGCCGAAGGGCCGGCCGAGCAGCGTGGCGACGATCGTGAGCGTCGCAGCCCCTGCGATCGCCTCGCTGCCGACCAGGTGCGGCAGGGCTGGAGCGAGGGCGGTCAGCGGCAGGAAGATGTGCAGCTGATCGACGTAGTTGCCGACCACTCCGCCGGTCAGCGCGGCACGGGCCTCGCGCGGCGGGCGGGAGCTGGTATCTCGGGTCATGGTCTCCGTCGATCAAGCCAGGGCACCGCGCGGGGGCGGTGCCGGTGGGAAATGACGAATCCCGGCGCCTGATCATGTCAGACACCGGGACTATCCGTACCCCCGAGCGGGTTCGAACCGCCGTTTCCGCCTTGAGAGGGCGGCGTCCTAGGCCACTAGACGACGGGGGCGCTGGGGTACCAGGACTCGAACCTAGACTAAGTGAACCAGAATCACTCGTGCTGCCAATTACACCATACCCCAATGCACTTCGGAGGCTTGCGCCTCCCTGGCAACGAAAGATTACTCTACACACTCCGAACCCCGAGTGCAAAATCGCGTGAGGGGCGGCACAATGAGGCCCATGGACCTCCAGATCTCAGGCCGCACATTCATTGTCACAGGCGGCTCATCAGGGCTCGGATTGGCCACCGCCGAGGCGCTGGTCGCCGAGGATGCCAACGTCGTGATCTCCTCGCGCAGCCAGGAGAAGATCGACGCCGCTGTTGGTCAGCTCGGTGACCGGGCGGCCGGGCTGGCTCTCGACAATGCCGCTCATGACGCCGGTGAGCGGCTCTTCGCTGCTGCCGCCGAGGCGTTCGCAGACGCACCGGTTGCCGGTGTGTTCATCTCCGTCGGCGGGCCGGCTGTCGGGCGCTACTTCGACACCAGTGAGGAGCAGTGGCGCGAGGCCATCGAGTCGGTGTTCCTCGGCTCCCTGCGCCTGGCCCGCTGCGCCTGTGAGCGCCTGGAGACAGGTTCGGCCGTCGGGATGGTGCTGTCATCGTCGGTGTGGAATCCGATCCCCTCGATCGCGATCTCGAATGCGCTGCGGCCCGGGATTGCAATGGCGATCAAGAACATAGCCGATGAGATCGGCCCGCGCGGCATCCGGATCTTCGGGGTGGCCCCCGGTCAGATCCTCACCCCGCGGATGGGTGAGGCGCCCGATGCTGAGCAGCTGGAGCATGTGCCGCTGCGCCGGCTCGGGCAGCCGCATGAGTTCGGGCAGGTCGCAGCGTTCCTGCTCTCCCCTATCGCCAGCTACATCACCGGCAGCGTCATCGCCGTCGACGGCGGGATGGTCCGCTCACTGTGAGGCTACGGAGAAGCCTCTGATGGGCACACGGCGGAATAGATACGCGCGCGGGAAATGGTTTGGGAAGCCCGTAAGAAATATTCGAGCGATGCCACTTCGAACGGCCGTTGTGTGCTTTCTTAGGGCCCTTTTGGGTTCCCGCAGGTCTACGCTCGACTCGATCGCCACAGCTATAAATCTTGAATCGGCAGTGGCAGAAGCAGTGAGATCCGGCTGGCCCAGTACCCGAATGAGTCGTCTACTTTCTGCAGCGAGTTCTTTCCCCCATCCCAAGGCACGTCGGACGATCATCCGGGCACTCGCTATACGTATGCGCGAGACAACGTGGAGCGACCAAGCCGTCTACGTATCGGAACGGGCTTTTTCGCATGCGCCTCGGCAACAAAGCAAACTCAAGCAATTGGTCTCCAAGGTTCCGGACGGTGACGAGTCCGCGCAACGCTCGGCCGAGCGGGAAATCGCCGAGATGATTGGAACGACCGCAAAATCACGTCGGTTTGCAGCAAATCTGTATAAGGACCTGGGCTGGACGGAAACGGCCAGGTGGCTCGAGGAACCACAAGATGATCGAGGGCGACAGAAACCACCGTCGGCGCGAGCCACTGCCAATCCGCTTTATGACGCCGCAGCTTGCGTTCCCACTTGCACCAACGACTCTCGAGCACTAGTTGTTATAGCTAATCTGGCCCTTCCTGATTTCACAACGCTCCTGGCTGAAGCGTCATCATCCCCACTAACTGCTGACATTCACTGGCTCGCTTCCGAACTCAGCGTTCACGGACGATGGATTCTGGCTCCCGAAACTCCTACCAAGATCTGCAATGGCGAGAGGGCAGACCATATTTTGGTCGCTGCGAAAGAGAAAGGTCTGGTGGCTGAGATCGTCTACGTCTCAGGCTGCAGAGAACGGTTGAATCTTCCTGTCCCAAACGGCTCGGAGAACAGCCGTATCGCGGGGCCGCTTCATCGGGTAGTGGCAGCGGCACTGCTCTTCGTATTCTCAGACGAGCAGAATCTCATCAAGACTGGCTCCCTTGCCGACCCGGCTCATACCAAACGCCTTCAGGCCGAGGGCGACATCTCATCCTTCTACCTAATCTCAGAGGCTCCCGGCCGACCGACCCTGATTAAACGTTCGTCCTTGCCGGCTCTCCCGCAAAGCCCTCGGAAGTCGCACGAAGTACGCGGCCATCTCCGGCGCGTCCGTGGGGAGGCCTATCATGTAAGAGCGCACCGCCGAAACGGTTGAATGCCCCTTTAATGCCTGGCGACTGTCAGAGCGAACTCTGGCCACAAGGGTCTTGTGTCCTGCGGACAAACGATCCCCGGTGAAACGGGCGCATGAAATTGCGCACGGCAGCCCGTTGTGCTCATACTCGTTGGTCACCCATGGCCGCATCTGCGGCAGCAGTGAGGCGGTTGCCAGGGAGTACTGCTGGGGAACACAGGCGTCCTCGAAGTACACCGCGGCAGCCGCCACCACCTCGGCTCGACGCAGCTTCTCGGCATCCCACCGAAGATCGACAGGATCGCGATCATCAGGAGCGTCACCGCTGAGGTGATAGCCAGCGTAATGACGAAGATGTCCTTGTGGGAGTCGCGGTAGGTGAGGTTGCAGATGATGAGCAGCGACAGATCGCCCCGTTGTGCGGCATCGTGTCCAGACCGCCGGAGCCCATCGCGATGATGCGGTGCATCGTCTCGGCAATGTCACACCCGCGATTCCGGATACCGGGCAGGGCATCGAGGTCTCAGATTTCGTCGCGGGTGAGCTTGAGCAATCGGTCGAGCACCGCGCCTGAGGATGCCGAGAGTCCGTTGTGCTCGTACTCGTTCGTCACCCACGGCCGCATCTGCGGCAGCAGCGCGGCGGTCGCCAGAGAGAACTGCTGGGGCACATAGGCGTCCTCGAAGTACACCGCAGCAGCCGCCGGCACCTCAGCGCTCCGCAGCTTCTCGGCATCCCACAGCCGTGGCCACTCGTGTGCGGCCACGCGTTCGGCGATGTCCTTCCACACCGCAAGCGGGCCGGTGGTGAACACGGCCGGAGTCATGTGCTCACCGGCCAGCAGCGTCGGGTCGGTGCGCACCGCCTCGGGCATCGCCGCTTCAGCGGCCCAGTCGGTGACGACGCCATCAGCCCAGCAACTTTCGTGCACGACCGCGTACAGCGGGTTGCGGCCGGCAAACGGCAGGGCCGCGGCGAAGTCGTAGCGGAAGGCGGCGGTGTCGATGTCGCCTTCGAGCAGGTAGGCCAGCCGTTCGGCCCCGCCCGAGGCACCGAGGAAGTGGCCGAGCAACCGCACGTGATCGCCGGTGGCGATCGTGCCGTCGGGCAGCTCCAGACCGGATTCAGCGCGGGCGCTGAGCGCCTTCAACTTCTCGGCCGCGCGCGGGTACCGGGCGGTGAAGGCCCGGGACTTGGCCGTCATCTGCTGCCAGGTCGCGGCGTAGACCTCCCGCGGGTGCCCGCCGACGGCCGGCAGCCCGCCGGTGAACAGAGCCTCGCGGATGACCTCAGGATGCTCGTTCAGGTACCGCAGCGTGCAGAACCCGCCGAAGGACTGCCCGAGCACACTCCACTGCTCGGCCCCGAGCGCCTGCCGGACGTCTTCGGCATCGGCGATGATCGAATCGGCCCGCAGGTGAGTCAGGTACCCAGCCACCGCCTCGGGATCGGTTGCATCGAGACCGGCCGGCAGGCCGGTGATGTGCCCGTCGACCCAGCCGATGGGGGTCGAGCGGCCGGTGCCGCGCTGGTCGAGCATGACGATGCGGAAGTCCTTGAGCGCCCGTTCGATCCAGCCGGGGCTCGACTGGGTGGCGCGGAACGCCTCGTGCCCGGGCCCGCCCTGCAGGTACAGCAGGTAGGGCTTGGCCGAGTCCTTCGTGCCCAGGATCCGGGCGAAGACCTCGAGTGTGGCCGGCTCCTCCCCCGTTCCCGAGGTGGACAGCGGCTGACCGTAGCCGCGGTCGACGGGCACGGTGAGGGTGAGCTCTTCGACGGTCAGCCCGGGCAGGTGCAGGCCTGGGACCACGGTAGCGGTGTCAGTCATCTCAGGCGTCCTGCTCCTCGCCGTCGGCGAGGCGATCGGCGAGCGCCCGCAGGCGGGTCAGCGAGGAGTCCTTGCCGAGGATCTCCATCGACTCGAACAGTGGCGGAGAGACCCGGCGGCCGGACACGGCCACGCGCAGCGGCCCGAAGGCCAGGCGCGGTTTGATGCCCATCTCCTCGACGAGCGCGGTCTGCAGGGCGTCCTGGATCGCCTGGGTCGACCAGTCATCGAGTGGTTCGAGCACGCGCAGGGAGGCAGCAAGCACCTCGGGGGCGGTGTCCTTGAGCGTCTTGAGCCCGTCGGCGGTGAGCTCCAGGTCGGCATCTGCCGTGAAGAGGAAGCCGAGCAGGTCCGGTGCTTCGCCGAGGAGGTTCATGCGGGTCTGCACGAGCGGGGCGGCGGCGGTGAGGATCTCGTTCTCCCGGGCGCTGAGCTGCTCACCGACGATGCCGGCGCGCTGCAGGTAGGGCACGAGCCGGGTGCGGAAGTCAGCGGCGTCGAGCATGCGGATGTGGTCGCCGTTGATGGCGGTGGCCTTCTTGACGTCGAAGCGGGCCGGGTTGGGCAGCACGTCGTGGATGTCGAAGGCCTCGATGAATTCCTCGACGGTGAAGACGTCGCGGTCGGGTCCGATCGACCAGCCGAGCAGGCCGAGGTAGTTGATGAGGCCTTCGCGGATGAAGCCGTTGTCGCGGTGGAGGAACAGGTTGGATTCCGGGTCGCGCTTCGAGAGCTTCTTGTTGCCCTGGCCCATGACGTAGGGCAGGTGGCCGAACTCAGGGGTCTGCTCAGCAACCCCGATGTCCTTGAGCGCTTCGTAGAGGACGATCTGGCGCGGGGTCGAGGACAGCAGGTCCTCGCCGCGCAGCACGTGGGTGATGCCCATGAGAGCGTCGTCGACGGGGTTGACGAAGGTGTACAGCGGCTGTCCGCCTGAGCGCACGACGACGAAGTCCGGCACAGACCCGGCCTTGAAGGTGATCTCGCCGCGGACGAGGTCGGTGAAGGTGATGTCCTCATCGGGCATGCGCACGCGCAGCACCGGTTCGCGGCCCTCGGCGCGGAAAGCGGCCTTCTGCTCGTCGGTCAGGTCGCGGTCGTAGCCGTCGTAGCCGAGCTTCGGGTCGCGGCCGGCGGCTTTGTGGCGGGCCTCGACTTCCTCGTTGGTGGAGAAGGACTCGTAGAGGTGGCCGGCGTCGACGAGGCGGGTGATGATGCCCTGGTAGATCTCGCCGCGCTGGGACTGCCGGTAGGGTCCGTCGGGTCCGCCGACGTCGATGCCCTCATCCCAGTCGAGGCCGAGCCAGCGCATCGCCTCGAGCACCTGGCCGTAGGACTCCTCGGAGTCGCGGCTGGCGTCGGTGTCCTCGATGCGGAAGACGAATGTGCCGCCGGTGTGGCGGGCGTACGCCCAGTTGAACAGGGCGGTGCGGACCATCCCGACGTGCGGGGTGCCGGTGGGCGATGGGCAGAAGCGGACTTTGACGCTCACAGTTTCCTTCGTTCTTCGTCGATGCGTGTGCTGGTGGCTGGTGGGGTGACACCGATCCCGAGGCGGAGGTCTCCGGTCCCGAGGCGGTGGTCGCCTGGGTGCGGCTCAGGCGTCCATCACCGGGTTCTCGAGCAGTCCGAGCCCCTCGATGGCCACCGAGACGTGCTGGCCGGCTTCGATCTTCCCGACTCCTGCCGGGGTGCCGGTGAGGATGACATCGCCGGGCAGCAGCGTGATCGTCTCGGTGATGTGCTCGATGAGGGTCGGGATGTCGAAAATGAAATCCTCGGTCGTGCCGTTCTGGCGCTGCTCGCCGTCGACCCACGAGCGGATGGCGACGGCTTCGGGGGCGAAGTCGGTTTCGATCCACGGGCCCAGCGGGCAGGAGGTGTCGAAGCCCTTGGCACGTGACCACTGCTTGTCGGTGTCCTGGATGTCGCGCAGGGTGACATCATTGCCGGCGAGGTAGCCGAGCACGGTGTCGTAGGCCTGTTCGGCGCTGACCTGTTTGGCGACCCGGCCGATGACGACGCCGAGCTCGGCTTCATAGCTGACGTGCTCGCTGATCGCCGGGATGCGGATCGGGTCGCCGGGGCCGATGACGGCGGTGTTGGGCTTGAAGAAGGTCAGCGGGGAGACCGGCACGTCGTTTCCGAGTTCGGCGGCGTGGTCGGCGAAGTTCCTGCCGACGCACACGATCTTCGAGCGCGGGATGATGGGGGCCAGCAGGCGGACCTCGTCGTAGGTCAGGCGGTCGCCGGTGGACTGGGCGGGGCTGAAGAAGGGGTCCGAGTCGAGGACGGCGATCTCCAGGCCCGAGGTGTCGGCCCGACCGTCGACGATCTCGCCGAGCTCGCCTTCGACGACGCCGTAGGTGGGTTCATCGTTGTGGACGAATCTGACAATGCGCATGGCTACAGTCTAGTCATGGGCAGCCCCGCCCGGTGGTTCTGCTGTGAGCCGCCTCACCCGCGATGATCAGCGCCGGCCGCTGATGATCGCTCCGACGACAACACCGAGCAGCGCGATACCGGCACCGGCGGCCATGCCGGTGAGGAAGCCGCCGGTCCCCGGGCTGCACGCCCCGGCTGCCGCCGGTGCGTGCCCGGCGGCGCCGCTGATTGCTGAGCCCTCGGACCCCGGTGCTGTCACGAGTCCTGTGTCCGACAGTGAGCGGGAGTTGGCTGCTGCCGGTGCGCCGGCCTGTGCACCGGGTGCGGCCTGCTCGCCGGCTTCCGGCACGCCCTCGGCGATCGCCCTGTCGATATCGGCGAAGAACTTCGTCGCGATCCGCTTGGCGACACCGCCGAGCATCCGCTGCCCGACCCCGCCGATCGGCCCGCCGAGGATCGCATCGGCCTCCCAGGTCACGGTGCTGCCCCCGTCTTCGGCGGCGCTGAGCTGCACCGCGACCTCGGCGCCGATGGTGCCCGGTCCCCCGGCCCCGTTGACGGTGAGCACGAAGGATTCGGGCTCACGCTCTTCGGAGAAGACGACGGTGCCGTTGTAGGTGCCCTTGATCGCCGCGACCCCCATCGTCACGACGACCGCATACTTCCCGCCGCCTTCATCGCTGAAGGACTCCACGCCGGGGATGGTGGCCGCGAGAATCTTCTCATTGTGGAAGGCGTCCCAGGCTGTCTGCGGGTCGGCGTTCATCGTGGCGGTCGAGGAGATCTTCATCGGGTCACCTTTTCTTCTGCTCGTGCGGTGTCGGTCTCCGGCACGCAGGCCGGATGCTGGAGGGACGGCCACTGGCCGGCGGCATGCTTCTCACGCAGCTCCCACAGCTCTGATGGGGAGATCGGCATGCGGGTGATGGGGAAGCCTTCAGCGTCTTCGATCGCCGAGGCGATGACCGAGGCACCGGGGATCGTCCCGGCCTCACCGGCGCCCTTGATGCCGAGGGGGTTGAGCGGGCTCGGGGTCTCCAGGTGGTCGGTTTCGACAGGCGGGATCTCGCTGGCGAACGGCATAAGGAAGTCCATGAAGGAGGCGTTGAGCAGCTGGCCGGTCTCGTCGTAGGCCATTTTCTCGTACAGTGCCCCGGCGATCCCCTGCGCGACGCCGCCGAGCACCTGTCCTTCGACGACGAGCGGGTTGATCATCTTGCCGCAGTCGTGGACGACGCAGTAGCGCAGCACCGTGATGTCGGCGGTTTCCGGGTCGGTCTCGACGATCGCGGCGTGCATGCCGGAGGCGAAGGTGGTCCGCTGCGGGGAGAAGAAGTCCCGCTCCTCCAGTCCCGGTGACTCACCAGGCAGCATCGGCGGCTTCGACTCATCGGATGGCATCCCGAACTGGGTGGCGGCCTTGGCAGCGTCGTCGAAGGCGTAGCGCAGCGGGTTCGACATCACCGAGATGACCTCGAGCGGAATCGAGGCTGAGGGATCGCCTTTGACCTGCACGATCCCGTCGACGATCTCCAGGTCGGCCGGGTCGACTTCGAGTGAGCGCCCGGCGATCGTCAGTGCCTTCTGCTTGAGCTTCTTCGCCGTCAGGTGCACGGCGTTGCCGCTCATGACCGCCCCGCGCGAACCCCAGGTGCCCACCGAGTAGGGGGTCTTGCGGGTATCACCGGTGACGACGTTGACCCGGTCGATCGGCACTCCGAGCTCATCGGCGACGATCTGGGCGAACACGGTCGCGTGTGCCTGCCCCTGAGTGGTCAGGCCGGTCCACACGTTGACCTGCCCGGAGGTTTCGACTTCGATGTGCCCGCCCTCATACGGCCCGGCGCCGGTGCCTTCGACATAGCAGGCCACGCCGATGCCGACCCGCCGGCCCTCGGCGGCGGCTTTCGCACGGTAGGCAGCGAAGTCGTCCCAGCCGATGAGCTCTTTGAGCTTGGCCATCGAGGTCGGGAAGTCACCGGAGTCGTAGATGCCCTCGCGCCCGTCCTGCAGGACGAGGCCGATCGGATGCGGGAACTCGCGCACGAAGTTGGCCTCGCGCACCTCGGTGCGGTCGCGGCCGAGCGCATCGGCGACCGCGTCCATCGCCCGTTCCATCATGTACACGCCCTGTGGGCGCCCGGCCCCGCGGTAGGGGGTGACGATGACGGTGTTGGTGTACAGCGACCACCATTCGCAGCGGTAGTTGCGGACGACATACGGCCCGAGCACGTGGGTGGCGGTGTTGAGCGGCGGGATCACCCCGTAGGGCAGGTAGGCGCCGTTGTCGTGCCAGAACTTCACGTCGAGGGCGTGGATCTTGCCCTCGTCGTCGAAGCCGATGCGCACCTGCTGGAGCTGCTGGCGCTCATGGGCGGAGGAGATGAAGTGCTCGCGCCGGTCCTCGGTCCAGGCGATCTCCCGGTCCAGTGCCCGGGCGGCGGCTGCCACGCAGACCTCTTCGGGCCAGGGGTGGTTGATCTTGACGCCGAATCCTCCGCCCACATCGGGGGTGATGACCTCCATCTTCGTCAGCGGCATCTCCAGCTTCGCTGCCAGTGCCGCGCGCAGTCCGGTCGAAGTCTGCGTCGAGGAGTACACGATCATGCTCTCATCGTGGCGGTTCCAGCGGGCGAGCACGCCCTTGCCCTCCATCGGCATGCAGGCGCTGCGCTCGATGTCGAGGTCGATCTCGAGCACATGTGGGGCACCGGCCATCGCCTCGTCCACCGCGCCGACCTCGTCGATGCTGTGAGCGGCGATGTTGTCGGCGACATCGGCATGCACAGCGTGCTCGGCCTCGCGCGAGGTCGCGACCCCGACGACGGCAGGCAGGTACTCGTAGTCGACGTGCACGGCGCTGGCGGCGTCTTCGGCGATGTAGCGGTTGGCGGCGATGACCATGGCGATCGGCTCTCCGACGTGGTTGACGTCGTCCTTGGCGAGCGCGTACCCGGTCTTCGGCGCGATGAGTGAGGGGTGCGGCAGCAGCATCGGCAGCCGCTCACCGGCTGCGCCGGGCAGGTCTTCGTGCGTCCACACGGCGTACACGCCGTCGATGTCGAGGGCGCCGGAGACGTCGATGTCGAGGATCTTCGCATGGGCGTGCGGACTGCGCACGAACGCCGCGGCCAGCGTGTGGGGCGAGGACAGGTCATCGACATAGGAGCCGTTGCCGGTCACCAACCGCGGGTCCTCCTTGCGGGCGATCTTCTGCCCGAACATCCGTGTCGTCATCGCTGTCCTTCCCCGTCCGAGCCGGGTGCCCCGTCCGCGCCGGATTCCCTGTCGCCCGCACCCGAGGCGGCGGCCGCCTCGGGAACGGATCCGGTCCTGCGCAGTTCGGCTGCCCGCAGCACGGAGGCGACGATGTTCTGGTAGCCGGTGCAGCGGCACAGGTTCCCGGAGATCGCCTCGCGGGCCTCCTCGGGTGTGGGGTCGGGGTTCTCCTCGATGAACGCGTCGATCGTGGTGATGAACCCAGGAGTGCAGAAGCCGCACTGCAGGCCGTGGCAGTCGATGAACGCCTGCTGCACATCGGAAGGGCGCTCGGGGTCATTGCCGATGCCTTCGACGGTGCGGAGGTCGCTGCCTTCGGCGGCGACAGCGAGCATGAGGCAGGAGCGCATCGGCTTGCCGTCGACCTGGATGGTGCAGGCGCCGCACACTCCGTGTTCGCAGCCGACGTGGGTACCAGTCAGCCCGATATCGTGGCGCAGGGCGTCGGAGAGCAGCCGGCGGTCGGCGACGGAGATCTCGTGCGCTGTGCCGTTGACCATCAGCCGCACGGTGCGGTGCGGTTCCGGCTCGGTTCCCTCAGCGTGTGCCAGGCTGCTCACGTGTTTCGCTCCTTCTCTCAGCCGATGTCTGTGTCATTTTCGTCGTTGCGGTCGCTGCCGCCACCTGCCGTCACCAGTCCGGTTGGCCTGCCCGTCACCAGTCCGGTTGGACTGCCCGTCACCTGTCCGGTTGGCCTGCCGTCGGCGGCTGCGGTGGCCGACAGCTGAGCTCGACGGCCAGTCTGCGGGCCATGACCTTGGTGATGTGGCGGCGGTAGTCGGCGGTGGCGTGGATGTCGCCGGCTGGGTCGATGGTTGCCTCGACCGCCTCGGTCACGGCCGCGCACAGGTCAGTGGTGGCCCTCAGCTCCATCCCGGTGACCCGCTCGCTCATGTCGAGAACCTCTGGCAGGTCGGTGACGGAGACGAAGGACAGGCGGAGCCCGGTGATCGTGGATTCCTCGGCAGTCAGCGCCATGGCCACCCCGGCGAGAGCGTAGTCGCCTGAACGACGGGCGAGTTCGGTGAAGCCGGTGCGGGTGCCGGGCGGGAACCGGTGGAAGTCGACATGGGTGATGAGCTCATCGGTTTCCAAGCAGGTCTCCAGCGGGCCGATGAAGAGCTCAGCTGCGTCGATCTGCCGGGACCCGGATGACGAGACTGCGTGCGCAGTGCCGCCGGTGAGGGCGAGGACGGCCGGCATCTCTCCGTTCGGATCGGCATGGGCGATCGAGCCGACGGTGGTGCCGCGATTGCGGATCGCCGGATGCGCGACATTGACCAGCGCCTGACGCAGGATCGGCAGCGCGGCATAGGCGTGGTCATCGGCTTCGAGTTCCGCGTGTGTGACCGCAGCGCCGACGCGCACGCAGGAATCGGTGACCTCGATGGAGCCCAGCTCGCTCAGCCTGGAGATGTCGATGAGGTGAGCGGGGGCGGCCAGGCGCATGTTCAGCACCGGGATGAGGCTCTGGCCGCCTGCCAGCAGCTTCGCGTCGGCCCCGTGCTGAGTCAGCAGTTCGAGGCAGTGGTCGACTGATGCTGCGCGGTTGTAGGCGAAAGCCGCTGGCTTCATTCCCTGATGTCCTCCGGTCTGTGTGGATCGTGGTCGGCAGTCCGGCCGCCACGGCGTCGCCGGCCGTGGTCGTCCTCGAGACCGAGCTCTTCGAGATTGTGCAATCCGGGTTCGCCGACGGTGATGAGTGCGCCTCCTGCGCTGTCAGCCGCCTCCCGCAGCTCTGCGGGGGCGATGATCCGGCAGAAGTGGTACATCACCAGAACGACGATCGTACCCAATGCGATGCCAGCCAGGGTGAACGTCTCGGTCACTTTCAGTCCGATGTCGCCGATGGCGATGATGATGCCAGCGGCCACCGGGACCATGTTGAGCGGATTGGAGAAGTCGACTTTGTTCTCCGTCCAGATCTTGGCGCCGAGCAGTCCGATCATGCCGTAGAGCACGACGGTGATGCCGGCGAGCACGCCACCAGGCGCCGCGGAGATGAGCGCGCCGAACTTCGGTGAAAGGCCGAAGACGATCGCCACCAGCGCGGCAACGTAGTAGGCCGCTGTCGAGTAGACGCGGGTGGAGGCCATGACGCCGATGTTCTCAGCGTAGGTCGTCGTCGGTGAGCCTCCGACCGAGGTGGCCACGGCGGTAGCGACACCGTCGGCGGTCAGCGCCCGGCCCATGTACTTGTCCAGCGGGGTCTTCGTCATCTCCTCCACAGCCTTGACGTGACCGACGTTCTCGGCGATGAGCGCGATGACAGCCGGGAGCATGAGGATGATGAAGGCGGCGTTGAACTCCGGCAGGTGCATGCCGACGACCCCGGCGGCGCTGTCAGTGACTGGCGGCAGACCGAACCACGGGGCGTCGAGGACGCCGGACCAGTCGACGCGCATATGGGTGTCGACCTCTCCGGTGGCGGCGTTGAAGGCCGTGATCGGACCGAAGGCCAAATCGAAGATCCAGGACAGCACATACCCGAAAGCCAGGCCGAGAAAGACGGCGATGCGGCCGAGGAATCCGCGCAGAGCCACCGACATGACGATGATGACGAACATGACGATGAAGGCGATCCACTGGTCCTGCGGCCAGTACACGTTCGCGACGACCGGGGCGAGGTTGAAACCGATGAGCATGACGACCGCACCGGTGACCACCGGCGGCATGATCTTCGTCAGCACAGCAGCGCCCATGAAGTGGATGAAGATGCCGCAGGCGGCCAGGACGAGGCCGGCGATCATGATCGCGCCGGTCACCTGCTGGGGTGTGCCGCCTTGGGCGGTGACAGCCGCGACGCCGCCGACGAAAGCGGCGGAGGTGCCGAGATAGCTGGGAACCTTGCCGTTGACCATGAGCAGGAAGATGATGGTGGCGACACCGCTCATCATGACCGCCAGCTGGGGATTCAGGCCCATGACGACGGGAAAAACGAACGTTGCGCCGAACATCGCCACGACGTGCTGAACGCCGAGTCCGACCGTGCGCGGCCAGGTCAGGCGCTCATGAGGGGCTACCGCCTTGCCCGGTGCAGGACTCTTCCCGTCACCGTGCAGTGTCCATCCGAAACTCATTGCTCCCCCAACCAGTCGGCTTTCGAACTGTCATAGCCGTAACGGCATGTGTCAACCGTAGGGACACAACGAGGTGCGCGTCACGTCAAGTTATGCCAAACACGTCCGTGCTGGTTTGGGTAGTTTCGCCCGCACATTGCGATCTGGCGGTGGATCGCTCATCAGCGGTGTGTGCGCTTTCCGTCCGTGAGGTCCGTGAGGTACATCGCCTGCAGTGCCAGATGGATGGCCAGCCGCCGCCGCGCATCGGTCATGAAGGGCCCGAGGATGCGCTCGAGTTTGCTGATCCGGTAGCGCAGCGAGTTGTAGTGGAAGTGCATCTCACGGGCGGTCTCAGCGACGTTGAGGTTCTTGTCCAGCAGCACCCGCAGGGTCTCGCGCAGGTCGGCGGAGGAGGCGCTCCGGTCGGCGAGCACCCCGAGGGTGTCGGAGATGAAGGCCCGCACTTCCTCCTCATCGTCGATGAGCGACAGCAGCCGGAAGACGCCGAGGGCATCGAAGTGGCTGATCGCCTGCTCGCCGTAGAGCCTGCGGCCGACCTCCACGGCCTTGCGCGCTTCCTGGTAGGCGGCCGGCAGAGCGTGGAGATCCGCCGCTGTGCGACCGATGCCGGTAGAGAAGGTCAGCCGGCCGCCACCGCCGACGCCGTGCACGTCGCCGACCCAACGTTCGACGCGGGCGGTGGTGCGTTCAACGGATTCCTCTGGTGTCACACCGGCGATGACAGTGACCTCATCCCCTGCCCCGACGACCACCGCCTCGGCGTCGCCCTGGGTGACCGCCGAGGTCCAGGCGCGGGCGAAGCGCTCCTGCAGGGACTGCTTCTCCATCGTCTCGATAGGCTCGCCGGTGTCGTCGTACTCGGCGACGACGACCACGAGTTCACGGTCCAAGTCCCAGCCCAGCGAGGTCGCATGCGACAGGATCCGGTCGGCTGCCACGATGCGGCCGCGCAGCACATCGTGGACGAAGTCAGCCTTGTACTTGCTCTCAACAGCCGAGATCGCGTGCATCTTCGTGAGCACGAGGGCGGCGGCTGCAGAGGCCTGGTCGACGACGTGCTGCTGGCTGTGGCTCATCGGATGGTCGGTGAAGAGGACGAGGCGGCCGAGGTCGCGGGTCCCGCCGCGGATCCGCACCGCCAGACTGCAGATCCCGTTGGCTTTCTGCACCTCACCGACCCGGGTCTGCTCGACCCGGAAACGGCCGGCGACATCGAAGCAGGTCAGCTGCTGGAGCTCTGCCAGCGGCAGCTGCCCGGCCACCGCGGTCACCCGGCCGTCCATCGTCGTCACGGCGACAGTGCCTTTGACATGACTGGCGATGCGACTGCAGACCTCATCGAGCTCTCCGCCGGTGACGACGATGGTGACGAGTTCGTGAAGGATCTGCTCGGCCTGCTGCAAGTCCTGTTCACGACGGGCGAGCACCGTGCCGAGCACCTCGTGGATGATCTCGTCGAAGCCGACCCCGTGGGGCAGCAGCAGGATCGGCAGTCCTGCGGAATCCGCTGCGGTAAGCACCTCGCCGGGGATCTCATGGAGATAGCGGCCGGGTTTGACGCCGACGCCTGCCAGCTGGCGGTCGGCGAACTGGCGCACGAGCTCACCGAGGTCGAACTGCTGCCCCTGAAGCGGGTAGCCCGTGGTGATGAGCAGCTCCTGGGCACGCACCCACGGCAGGATGTCGGGGACTTCCATGACGTTGACGCGAGAGACGATGCGGTCGAGACCGTCGGCGCCGGCCAGCACGCGGGTGCCGGAGAGGGAGGGCAGGTCGAGGACGTCGCGGACGGTGACATCACCTCCGCTGACTGGCAGATTCTGCCGAGTCAGAGATTCATGATTATCGGCATTTGCCATGTCCCCCACCCTAGCAGTCAGCCCTACGCTTGTGAGATGCACGTCATATCCGCGGATCCGGTTGTCGTGCCAGCGGCGAAGTCCCCTGTGACGCCGCCGCTGGCCGCACCTGGGCGTGCATGGACGGTCGCCGGTGTCCATGCGGCTGGCCTGTACCTCACAGCGCCCGCCGACGTCACGGCACCCACCGACGTCACGGCACCCACCGACGTCACAGTGCCTTCCGGGCAGCGCACGCTCGTCATCCCGGTGATCGGGTTGGGTGCCTACGATCTGCCGACGGCCATCCGCGCGCATGTTCCAGCCGATGTCCTCACCACCGGCGTGAGGACCGGCGATCGCGTCGCGGCCGAACCTGACCGGCTGCTGCTGCCGGCAGCTCAGCTGCAGATCAGGCGCATGTGGCGACCGCAGCGCATCAGCAGGGTCCCCGGTCTGGGCATCGGCCGATGGCACCCCGATGAGCATTCGACCGAACACCGTGGGAGGGCACTCGATCCAGGTGCCGTCCGTGCCGTGCTGCAGCCGGGGATCGCCGATGCTGAAGCCAGCGCTGAGGACATCGTTGCGACCGCGCTGAGCTGCAGCCGGGGCGCTGCGTCTGGCTGCGGCCGGGGCGACGAAGCTCTCGCTGAGCGCGTCGCGGCGCTGATCGGCCGCGGTCCCGGACTCACCCCCTCGGGCGATGATGTGCTCTCCGGCATCGCGCTGGCCCTGCGCTGGCAGTCAGCGTGGCGCGCACTCGCCCAGCTGCGGGCAGCGCTCACACCACAGCTGGCCGCCACAACGGCGATCTCCGCCTCACTGCTCGAAGCAGCCCTCGACGGCTGGTGCACGACAGCGGTGACCAGGGCGCTGGGCGCCGCCCAAGCAGGTGACCTTCCCGCCTTCGCCGAACATCTCGGTGCGATCGGGCACACGTCCGGCTACGACCTCGGCGCCGGTGTCGTGGCGACATGCCGCGCGCTTTCCCAACCCTCATCTCACTCCGCCGGTGGAACGCCGGACCCGACAGAAGGAGAAGACTGTGCTGTCTCACGTTGACATCCGATCCGGTGTCTACTTCGACTCCGTCAGCCTCATGCAGGCCTCTGCCCGCGTGAAGGACCTCGACGGCGTCTCCGACGCGCTCATCGGGATGGGCACGGAGCTCAACCTCGACCTCATGCGCAGCCTCGACTTCGACATCGACCCAGCGGTGAGCCCGAACGACCTCGTCATCGCTCTGCGGTGTGCTGACGCAGAGGTGCTGAAGGCCGCGTTGACCGAACTCGACGTGCAGCTGGCTGCCCTGCGCTCCACCGGCGGCGAGCTCAGCACCGGTGGCGAGAGCCCGGCGCTGACCGTGGGCTCGGCAACGCGGAGAACCGAGGCGAACCTCGCTCTCATCTCCGTGCCCGGTGAGCACGCGACGACAGAGGCACTTGATGCGATCGCCGCCGGGTGTTCGGTCATGCTGTTCTCTGACAATGTGCCTGTCGAATCCGAGGTGCTGCTCAAGGATGCAGCGGCTACAGCAGATGTCATCGTCATGGGCCCTGACTGCGGCACAGCGGTCGTCTCCCAGGCTGCGCTCGGCTTCGCCAATCGGGTGCCGCCGGGCCGGTTCGGCATCGTCGCAGCCTCCGGCACCGGCGCCCAGCAGGTCATGACGCTGCTCAGCGCCGCTGGCGAGGGCGTCAGTCATGTGCTGGGCACCGGCGGCCGGGACATGAGCGCGGCGGTCGGCGGCCGGTCGACGAAGCAGGCGCTGCGGGCGCTGGCGGCTGATGAAGCCACCGAGCACGTCATCATCGTCTCGAAGCCAGCCGATGCCGGTGTCGTCGACGAGGTCGCAGCGCTGGCCGGTGAGCTCGGCGTCGGGGTGACGTGGGCGGTGCTCGGCTCAGGCCGGCCGGATCTGACAGCCGCGGTCGAAGCGGCGCTGCGCGCTGCCGGCGGGATGGCACCTGAGTGGCCGTCATGGCTGCCGGAGACCTCGGAGCAGCCGGCTGCGGGCGGGGATCTGCGCGGCTACTTCTGCGGCGGCACTCTGGCTGATGAGGCGATGCTCATCGCCTGCCAGGCGCTCGGGCCGGTGCCCTCGAACATCCCACTTGCTGGGGCTGAGCAGCTCAGCGGCGGCAGAGTGCCGGAGAGCGGGTCGTTCGTCATCGACTTCGGTGATGACGAGATGACCGCAGGGCGTGCCCATCCGATGATCGACCCGAGCCTGCGACTCGACGCCCTTGAGCGCACCGGTGCCGGCGCTGGCGTCGTGCTGCTCGACCTCGTGCTCGGCTACGGCGCCCACGCAGCACCGGTCGAGCCGCTGGCCGCAGCGATCGAACGGGTGCGCGCACGTGCGCAGGAGGAGCACGGCCACCGGCTGCCGGTCGTCGTCTCCCTCGTCGGCACCGAGGAGGATCCGCAGGGACTCTCCGCCAGTGTCGAGGCGCTCACCGCAGCCGGTGCCGAGGTGTTCGCCTCGAATGCTGCCGCGACGCGCCGAGCCCTGGCCCACCTCGGGCACGCTGCATCCCCGGATGCCGCGCTGAGGCCTGAGTCCGGCGTGCAGACCGACGCGCAGGCCGGCGTGCAGACCGGCGCGTCGACCACGGCTGCTGATGGCGCGTCGCTGCGCGGTCTCCTGGAGGCCGAGCCGGTCGTGGTGACGGCCGGGCTGTCGCTGTTCGCCCAGGAGCTGCAGGCGCAGGCGGTCGCCGTCACCGAGGTCGATTGGCGGCCCGCGCTCGGCAGCGCTGCCGCGGTGCAGGCGGTCATGGCCGATCCGCGCCGCGCCGACGCCAACCGCACGGCGATCGAGCGGATGCTCGCCGCAGGTGCCGAGCTCGTCGCCGTCCGTCCGGCCCGCGAGTGCCTGGGCCTGGCTGACACCGAGTTCCTCCACGCCGGTCCCCCGCTGGCCTGGGAGGACGCCTCGGGACCGATGCGCGGCGCCCTGGCTGGGGCTGTCGTGTTCGAAGGGCTCGTCGAAACGCTTGAGGAGGCCGAGGAAGGGTTGGCCTCTGGCCGGTTCACGTTCGCGCCGTGCCACAGTCGGGAAGCCGTCGGGCCGATGGCCGGCGTCGTGAGCCCATCGATGTGGATGATGGAGCTGCATGACCCGGTGCACGGCAATCGCGCCTACTGCTCCCTCAACGAAGGGCTCGGCAAGGTGCTGCGCTATGGCGCCAACGGCGAGGAGGTGCTCACGCGGCTGCGTTGGATGCGCGATGTGCTCGGGCCCGTCCTGGCCGAGGCGCTGGAGAGCAGCGGCCCGCTCGACACGAAGTCCTATGTCTCGCAGATGCTGCAGTCCGGCGATGAGGGCCACAACCGCAACCGCACCGGCACGCTGCTGTTCCTGCGCGACATCATGCCGCATCTCTTCGCACAGGACTGGCCGCAGGAGGACCTCGCCGAGGTGGTGCGCTTCCTCGGCGCCAACGACTACTTCGCCCTCAACATCGTCATGCCCACCTGCAAGCTCGCCTGTGCGGCTGCGAAGAACGTCCCCGGTTCCTCGCTCGTCGTGACGATGGCGCGCAACGGCACCGAGTTCGGCATCCAGCTCTCCGGCACCGGGGATGCGTGGTTCACCGGGCCGGCGCAGATGCCCGAGGGTCTGTTCCTCGGCTCGTTCGGACCGGAGGATGCGAACCCGGACATCGGCGATTCGGCGATCACAGAGACCGCTGGCATCGGCGGCTTCGCGATGGCCGCGGCTCCGGCGATCGTCCGGCTCGTCGGCGCCGATGTCGCCTTCGCACTTGAGACGACGCAGAAGATGTATGAGATCACCCTCGGTGAGCATCCTGCCCACCAGATCCCGATCCTCGAGTTCCGCGGTGTGCCCACCGGCATCGACGCCGCAGCCGTGGTCCGAACCGGAGTGCTGCCGCAGATCAACACCGGCATGGCCGGCCGGGTCGCCGGTGTCGGGCAGGTGGGCGCCGGCCTCGTGAATCCACCCGAGGAGGCGTTCGTGACGGCGATGGCGGCCCTCGCCGAGGCGGCAGAGCGCCGGTGAGCACGAGCTGAGCGGCCGGCTGAGCCTTGGGGCCGGCCGGCCGCTCAGGAGTGGATCGGGCCGCTCAGGAGTGGATCGGGCCGGTGGTGTCGCGCAGCGGCGCACCGCTGGCCTGCCACCGCTCCCGGGTGATCTCAGCGAGGATCGAGATCGCGGTCGTCTCCGGGGTGCGAGCGCCGAGGTCGAGGCCGATGGGCGCATAGAGCCGGTCGATGAGCTCTTCTGGCAGTCCGGCATCGCGCAGCGCTGCGATGCGCCGATCGTTCGTGCGCCTGCTGCCCATCGCCCCGACGTAGGCCGCCGGGCAGCCGAGGGCGACCTGCAGCAGCGGCACGTCGAACTTCAGATCGTGGGTGAGCACGGCGATCGCGGTGCTCTCTTCGACCCGGCCGGCATCGAGCTCGGCCTGCAGATAGCGATGCGGCCAGGACACGACGACCTCATCGGCCTCTGGGAAGCGCGCCGGGGTGGCGAAGACGGGCCGGGCATCGCAGACGGTGACGTGGTAGCCGACGAGCTTTGCTGCCGCCGCGAGCGCACGCGCATAGTCGATGGCTCCGAAGATGAGCATCCGCGGCTTGCGCGAGAAGGCGCTGATGAGCACGGCAGTGTCGCTGTCGAGGCGTTCGCCGTGCTCGCCGTACTCGCGGATCTGGGTCGTTCCGGCGGCTAACAGCCCAACGGCGCTGTCGACGACGGAGTAGTCGAGCTGTCCGTCACCGAGCGAACCAGTCACGGTCGGGGCATCCGCCTCAGGCGCGGTGATCGCCAGCCAGCGGCCAGCCGGCGGGGCGAGCACGTATTCCATCCCTGTCGGCTCGCCGAGATCGTCGGTGGCCAGCGGAATCCGGGTGAGCAGGGCAGCCGGCTCATCGAGGAGGATCTGCCGGCATGTGGCCGCCAGCGGCTCGGTGTCGGCAGGATCGGCCGGATCGACGCGACGGATGAGGACGTCGAGCCGGCCGCCGCAGGCCAGGCCGACGGCGAAGGCCTCGTCATCGGAGACGCCGTAGCGGCCCAGGCGCGGCTGGCCGTCGTCGATGGTGAGCTGGGCGGCGGCGTACACGGCCCCTTCGACGCATCCGCCGGACAGCGACCCGATGGCCCGTCCCGAGGCGGTGACCGCCATGGCAGTTCCGGCCGGGCGGGGTGCTGAGGACCACGTGCGGATGACCGTGCACACAGCGAAGGGCTCGTCACCGGTGAGCAGGTCGAGGATATCGGAGGCGATGTCGCGCATGCCGCTCACCCCGCGACGGCTGCGGCGAGCCGGAAGTAGTCGGCGATGGTGGTGCCGGGCAGCAGCGCGTCGACGTGCGGGCGGATCGCGCGGATGCCGCGGATCTCAGGCTGCCAGCCGGTTCGCCCGGCCCGCGGGTTGACCCACAGGAACCGTGTGCACAAACGGCTGGCACGGACTGCGGCTGCGGTGAGTTTCTCGGTGTCGCCGTCTTCCCATCCGTCGGACATGACGATGAGGGTGGCCCCGCGCAGCCTGCCGGCGTGCCGGTTGATCAGCTGCTGGAGGGTCTCACCGAGCCGGGTGCCGCCGCCGAGGTCGGGGATCTGTCCGCTGCGGGCACCGGGCCGGATGGTGCGCACGCCTGCGGTGATATCGGTCAGTTCGGTGCCGGCGGTGAAGACGCTGACGTGCCGGCCGCCCTCGGCTGCGGCTGATGCGAAGGCCAGCTGCATGGTGTGGAAGGGCTGCATGCTTGCCGAGACGTCGAAGACGATGACGATCGGGCGGGGCACCTCGCGGCGCTCCTGTCCCGGCAGGCTCGTGATCTCCCCGGTGGTGAGCAGTTCGCGCAGGGCTTGCCGCAGGTGCAGGCGGTCGGCGCGCCCGCGCCGGTAGCGCGGCCGGCGGCGCTGCGGTGGGCTCAGGCGCAGCCGGGCGAGCTGGGCACGGGCGTCGGCGGCCTGGGAATCGAGGAGTTCGGCGATGTCGGTCTCGCGCAGCACTGCGGCCTTCGAGGCTGCGGAAGCCCGTGGTTCGGGGTCGCCGGTATCGGTGTCATCATCACCGGGCAGCGCGTCAGGCACCTCGACCTCGACCTCGATGTCCGGCGGGGACGCGGTGGCTGGGTGGCGTGAGAAGAACCGCTCGAAGTGGACGCTGAAGTCCGCCCACTGCTCAGCGGTGGTGCACCAGGCGGCGCGGGTGACGGTGTAGACGTGACGCCGTTCGATCGTGCCGAGTGCGCCGAGTCCGGCGACGGCGGTGTGCAGCCGGCCGGGGTCGGCGGGATATCCGTGGCGGGCGAGGCTGCGCGCGAAGTCGGTGAGCACTGCGGTCATCGTCATGACGGTCTCCGCGGTGGTGCCCCGCCGATGATCGGCCCGTGGGCGCGGACCTGTTCGGCGTCCTCGGCGTCCTTGATGAGCGCCCCAAGGGTCGCGTGAGCAGCCGCGGCGTCGAGGTCGACGGCGCCGAGTGCCAAGAGCGAGCGCAGCCAGTCGATCGCCTCGGCAGTGCCCGGCGGCCGATTGAGGGCCATGTGCCGGACCGCGCGCACATAGTCACTGGTCGCAGCCACAAGCGCTTCGTTCGCCTCGGACACGTGGAGGGCGAGGATCTGCTGTTCGGCTTCCCGGTCGGGGAAGTCGAACCAGTGGTAGAGGCAGCGGCGGCGCAGCGCATCGTGGATCTCGCGGGTGCGGTTGGAGGTGATGACGACCAGCGGCGGCTGGGCGGTCTCGATGCGGCCGAGTTCGGGGATCGACAGCGCCCATTCGGAGAGCACTTCGAGCAGGAGTGCTTCGAACTCGTCATCGGCTCGGTCGATCTCGTCGATGAGCAGCACCGCCCGCTGCCCCTCGGCCGAGGCGGTGAGTGCAGCCAGGATCGGGCGAGTGAGGAGGAAGCGCTCGGAGTACAGCTGGGCTTCGAGCTTCCCGGCTTCGGCCGTTTCGGCGGCATGGGCGGCCTCCAGGGTGCGCAGGTAGAGGATCTGGGAGCGGAAGTCCCAGTCGTAGAGCGCCTGGGCGGCGTCGATGCCCTCGTAGCACTGCAGCCGGAACAGCTGCCCGCCGTGGACGGCGGCCAACGCGTGTGCCAGCGCCGTCTTGCCGACTCCGGGCGGGCCCTCGCACAGCAGCGGCCGGTCGAGCCTGCCGGACAGCCACGCGATCGTCGCCAGCGCATCATCGGCCCGGTAGCCGTGGTCCATGAGCGCCTCCCTCAGCTGCTGCCAGTCCGCAGGTGACGTCATCGGCTCTCCTCCCGTGCGCATGCGTCGGGCAGCAGCTCCGGCAGCTCCAGGCCGGCGGCCTGCAGCTGCCCGGGAGTGTCGATATCGATGCCGGCGCACAGGTGCCTGCAGTCGACTTCGCGCACCGCTCCCGAGGCGAAGACCGCCTTCGCGCCGGAGTCCCCAGCGGCCGTGTCGATGACCTGCTGCCAGTGCTGCGATCCGATGACGACAGGGTGGCCGGGACGCTCGCCGAACGTCGCCCGCACGAGGCTCGTCTCGATGCTCTGCACGCGGGCAGCGGCGATGACGGCCTCGATGGCGGCCGCGGTGATGTCGGGGACGTCGGCGAGCAGGATGACGACAGCGCGGATACGCTCGTCGGCAGATGCATCGGCAACAGCGCGCAGCCCGGCTCGCAGCGAGGCCGACAGGCCGTCCTGCCAGTCCGGGGCGTGGGTGGCCCGGGCCCCTGCCGGCACTCCGGCGGCGACCGCCTCGGCGGCGGCACCGGTGACGACGACGATCTCGGAAAGCCCAGCGGCCGTCAGCTGGTCGCACAGGCTGGCCACGACCGGCTTCCCGCAGGCGGTGCGCAGCAGACCCTTGGGCACACCGAGGCGCGAACCGGCACCGGCGGCGAGCACGATGCCCGCGATGTCGCTGTTGAGTGCGTGCCTCACGATCCCTCCTTGAGCCTGGCAGTCTGTCTCCAGTCTAGGAGCTGGCTGCTCCCCTGGCGGCGGCTGGTGTGACCCGCGTGGCGGTTCTCCCGGCGATGGCCGCCGGCACGGCGGCAAGCGCGGTGATGATGCCGACGCCGCGGCCGGAGGCGGCGAAGTCGACGACTGCTTCGACCTTCGGGCCCATCGACCCGGAGGCGAAGTGCCCGGCATCGGCGAGCCGCTGCATCTGCGCGGCGGTGATCTCACCGATCGGCTGTTCGTCCTCGGTGCCGTAGCCGATGATCGCGTGCTCGACGTCGGTGGCGATGACGAGCCGGTCGACGTCGAGGTCGGCGGCCAGCCGGGCGGCGGAGAGGTCCTTGTCGATGACAGCCTCGACGCCGTTCCAGCCCGATCCATCAGCCACCACCGGGATGCCGCCTCCGCCGGCGGCCACGACCACCCACCCGGCGGCGACGAGCGTGGCGATCGTCGGGGTCTCCAGGATCTCCAGCGGCCGCGGGGAGGGCACAACGCGCCGCCAGCCGCGGGCCCCGAAGTCCTTCCACACCTGCCCGTGCCGGCTCATCTGCTCGGCATGGGCGGCATCCCGGTAGGTGCCGATCGGCTTGACCGGGTCGGCGAAGGCCGGGTCGTCGCCGTCGACTCGCGTGCGGGTGACGACGGCGGCGACTGGCCTGCGCATGCCCCGGGTGGTGAGCTCCTGTTCGAGCCGGTTGACGATAGTGAACCCGATCGTCCCCTGGGTCTGTGCGCCGCACCAGTCGAGCGACACCGGCGGCAGCTCTGCGGCGGCGAGTTCGTTCTTGCGCAGGATGTTGCCGACCTGTGGGCCGTTGCCGTGGGTGATGATGACCTCGTGGCCGTCGGCCAACAGCTCGGCGATGTGCCCGCAGGCCTGCGCGATCGCCGCCCGCTGGTCATCCGGTGAGGATGAGCCGTCGGGGGCGGTCATCGCATTGCCGCCGAGGGCGATGAGCACGCGCATGCTCAAAGCCAGTCGACAGCGGGTGCGTCGCTGCCGTCGCCGGCCAGGCGCGCGTACCCGGGTCCGCGGTCGAAGAATGGCTCCTCACCGGTGCGCTTCTCGCGCATCTGCTGCCGCAGCTGCGTCGAGGCCGCCGTGTCGATGGTGACCTCACCGTCGTCGACGCTGGCGATGACGCCGTAGTCGCTGCGGGCCCCGTCGATGCTGACCTTGCCCCACCGCAAGTCGCGTTCGACCTCGTCGAGGGGACGGTCGAGCGGGTCGCCCCAGCCGCCGCCTCCGGTGGTGCGGATGCGGATCGTCTCACCTGCCCGGACCGGTTCGGCATCAGCGAGCGCGTCGATCTCGCGTTCGTTCGGCCCGCCGGGGTCGATGGTGACCTGGAACGGCCGGCCGGCCTTGCCGCCCTTGACGCCCCAGCAAGCGAGGATCGACCGGTCGGCGATCGACATGAAGTGCGCGTCCTTGAGCATATGGATGTGCTTCTCGTAGCCCAGCCCACCGCGGTAGCGTCCGGCGCCGCCGGAGTCGACGGCGAGTCCGAGCCGCTCGACGCGGAAGGGGAACCGGGATTCGGTGAATTCGGTGGGCAGGTTCCGGGAATCGGGCACGACGTGGATGGTGTCCTCACCGTCGGCGTAGTAGCGGCCGCCCGAGCCGCCGCCGAGCACCTCGCGCATGAGGTAGTCGTTGCCGTCGCGGTCCTTGCCGTACACACCGGTGTAGCGGATCGTCTCCTGGTCTGCCGGCATCTTCCCGTCGACAGCCTTCGCGACGACCCCGGCGAGCACGCCGAGCAGCCGCAGGATGACGAAGGTGCGGGCGTTCGTCGGACCCGGGTAGATCGGGGTCAGCAGGGTGCCCTTCTCCGGGAAGCGCATCTCGATGAGCGGGACGATGCCCTCGTTGACGTCGAGCTCGCCCATCCGTTCCGGGGAGTCGGCGAGGTTGCGCAGGATCGGGGCGAGCCATTTTTTGAGGAAGTTCCCGCCGACGTAGTCGCCGCAGTGGTTGATCGGTCCTCTCGCCTGAGCGGCGGTGCCGGTGAAGTCGAGGATGAGCCTCGGGCCATCGCCCGGCCCACCCGTCGAGGTCTTCGTCAGGGTGATCCGCTGGGTGTGCAGCTTCGGGTCCTCGACACCGTCGTGCTCGGCGTAGTCCTCCCACACGTACTGGCCGTCGGGGATCTTCGACAGGATCTCCCGGCGGTACAGCTCGGTGGTGTTGTCGAGGATCGTGTCGAAGGCCGCTTCGATCGTGTCACGGCCATAGCGGGAGAAGAGCTCCCCGAGCCGGCGCGCACCCATGAGGCAGGCCGAGCATTCGGCGTCGAGGTCAGCGGCCAGCGAATCGGGCATGCGGGAGTTGCGAGTCATGATCCGCAGGGCAGCGCGGTTGGGCTCACCGCAGGACCACAGCTTGATCGGCGGGACGGCGAGTCCCTCTTCGTGCACGCTCGTCGCACCCGAGGGCATCGAGCCGGGGCAGGCACCGCCGATGTCGTCATGGTGGCCGAAGGCCTGCACGAAGCACACCACCTCGCCGTCGTGGAAGACCGGCACAGTCACGCACAGGTCGGGCAGGTGGCCGATGCCGCCTTCGGACTCGTAGACATCGTTGTGGAAGAAGACATCGCCTTCCTCCATCGTGTCGAGCGGGAAGTCGCGCACGATCGGGTGGACGAGCGCGGAGTAGGACCGGCCGGTGAGCTTGCGCAGCTGCCGGTCGTGGATGCCGGCGCGGAAGTCGTGGGCGTCGCGGATCATCGGCGAACGCGAGGTCCGCGAGATCGCGGTCTCGACTTCCATCTCAACACTGGCGAGGGTGCCTTCGACGATTTCGACGATGATCGGATCGACGGTGGTGCCCTCCGGGGTGAGACGTCCGCCGTGCTCATAGGGCCGGGGCAGACCGGCCGGGTTGATCGGCTCGGCGGCGATGTAGGCCTCGAGCTGCTCACCGGTCAGCGGAGTGGTCGAGAGCATCGAGCCGGAATCAGTGGGGGTTGTCGTCATATCTGGTCTCCTTCTGGTTTCGGCGCGGGCTCAGGACTGGTCGGCGGATGAGCTGCGGGTGATGACGAGGTTGCCGGCGTCATCGACGCGGACGGTGAAGCCGGGATGCACGGGCACGGTCGAACCGAACTCCTCGATGATCGCCGGACCCGAGATGACATCTCCGGAAAGCAGCTCGGGCCGCCAGTAGACGTCGGCGGTGACGTAGCCGTCGTCTGCGTCGAAGCACACCTGACGCTGGCTGGCCAGCGCCCTGTCGTTAAGCGGCTGGGCGGCAGAGGCCTCCCCAAGCTTGGCGAGCTCTGGCCGCTGGATCGGGCCGATGCCGGAGACGCGCAGGTTGACCCATTCGACGAACTGGTCGCCATCGCCCTTGAAGTCGTAGCCGTAGAGGCGGCGGTGCTCAGTGTGGAAGGCGTCGGTGACCTCATCGGCCCACTCACGGGTGATCTCCCCGGCCGGTGCCGGCACGCGGACTTCGAAGGCCTGCCCGAAGTAGCGCAGGTCAGCCGACCGGTCGTAGCGGTGGTCGGCGGCGGCGAATCCTTCGGCGTCGAGTGCAGCTGCCGCACGATCCTGCAGAGCGGTGAAGATGCTGTCGATGGTGCCGAGGTCGAGTCCTTCGTCCTTGGCGACATGCGTCTGCACGTAGTCGTTCTTGACGTCGACGGTCAGCAGCCCGAACGCAGAGACGTTGCCGGGGTTGAGCGGGACGATGACGCCTGCGAGGTCGAGGAGGTCGACGAGCCGGCAGGCCAGCAGCGAACCGGAGCCGCCGAAGGAGGCGAGCATGAAGTCACGGACGTCGAGGCCGCGCTTGACGGAGATCTGACGCAGCGCATTCGCCTGGTTCCAGGCGGAGATCTCCAGGATGCCGGTCGCGCACTTCTCAACGCTGAGCCCGAGGCGACCGGCGAGTTCTTCGATGCCGGTGCGGGCGGCCTCGACGTCGAGTGGGATCTCGCCGCCGAGGAGGTGGGGCGGAATGCGACCGAGCAGCAGGTGGGCGTCCGTGATCGTGGGTTCGGTGCCGCCCTGGCCGTAGCAGATCGGTCCCGGATCGGCGCCAGCCGACTGCGGGCCGACCTTGAGCTGACCCTCTTCGGTCGTCCAGGCGATCGAACCGCCGCCGGCACCGACGGTGACAACGTCGATCATTGGGATCTTCGACGGGTAGACACCCACCGACCCCTCGGTTGTGAGCGCCGGTTCGCCGTCGATGATGACGGTGACGTCGGTGGAGGTGCCGCCGCCGTCACAGGTGAGGACTTTGGAGAACCCGGCTTCCTGGGCGATGAGGCCGGCGCCGAGGGCGCCTGCCGCCGGCCCGGACAGCACGGTGGTGATCGGCTGGTGGACGACCTCGTCGGCGGAGAGCACACCGCCGTTGGACTTCATGATGTAGAACGGGATCGGCTCACGGTCGCCGTGCTCGGCGCCGGTGAACTGATCGAGGCGCTCATGGATGTTGGCGACGTAGCGGGAGACCTTCGGCTTGACAGAGGCATCGACGAGGGTGGTCATCGAGCGCTCGTATTCGCGGTACTCCCGCAGCACCTCGGAGCTCAGCGACACGATCGCCTCGGGGTGGACTTCGGTGAGGATCTCACGCATCCGCTGCTCGTGGGCCGGGTTGGCGTAGGCGTGCAGGAAGTTGACGCCCAGGACGTTGATGCCGGCGTCGCGGAACCAAGCGGCGACAGCCCTGGCGCCGTCCTCGTCGAACGGGCGGACCTCGGTGCCTTCGAAGTCGAGACGGCCGCCGACGGTCTTGACACGGTCGGCGGTGACGATGCGTTCGGGCTTGACCCAGAAGTAGGAGTTTCCGTAGCCGTCGGGCACGGCCTGACGGGCGATCTCGAGGACGAACTCATAGCCTTCGGTGGTGATGAAGCCCATCGTCTCCAGCTTGCCCTCCAGCAGCTGGTTCGTCGCCACCGTCGTGCCGTGGGAGACAGCGGCGACGTCGCTGCCGGTGGCGCCGAGTTCGGCGAGGACCTTCTCGATGCCGTTGATGAACCCGTCAGCGGGGTTGGCTGGGGTCGACGGGGTCTTCGTCGTCGTCAGCGTGCCGGTGTCCTCGTTGAACGCGACGACGTCGGTGAATGTGCCGCCGGTATCGATCCCGATGCGGATCCGTGCGCTGCCTTGAGTCATTCTCACCCCTGCTTCTCGTGTGCCGACGCGCCTTCGCGTCTGGCAGAACTTCACTGCTTTGAACAAGCATGCGCGGCGGCTGCTCCGAATCACTCGGCAGACAGTGACAAAAAGTGAGCTGCCTCATTGGCAGGATTCTGGAGGGCCGGGCACTGCCAGTCTCCGCAGCCTCACTGCCGGCCCCCCGGCTTAGCAACCGGACGATCCGTTAGGTTGAAGGCGTGCACTCCTTCGACCTCGACGCCATCGCCTCCGGCCTGCCGGCGGCTGCGCTCATCCCTCAGCTGGGCGAACGTCACGCCGGTTCGACTGCCGGTCTGCGGGCGGTCATCACCGCACCGCCGGGCACCGGCAAGACCACTGTCGTGCCGCCGGCACTGTCCCAGCTGCTGCCGGCCGGGCGGATCATCGTCACCCAGCCGCGCCGGATGGCCGCCCGGGCGGCTGCCCGCCGGCTCGCGCGGCTGAGCGGCACCCGCCTCGGCGAGGCGGTCGGCTATACGGTCCGCGAGGATGCGCAGGTCTCCCGGTCCACCCGCATCGAGTTCGTCACCACCGGCGTGCTGCTGCGCCGGATGCTCACCGACCCCGGGCTTGAGGGTGTCACCGCGATCGTGCTCGACGAGGTCCACGAACGCCACCTCGACTCCGATCTCGCCGCCGCCCTCGCGGTTGATGCCACCGGCCTGCGCGCGGACCTGACGCTGGTGGCGATGTCAGCGACCCTGGAAGCCGAGCGGTGGGCTGAGCTCATCGGCGGCCCGGTCCTCAACGTCAGCTCGTCACTGCACCCGGTTGAGATCCGCTGCCAGTCCGGCCCCGGCCGGCCCATCGATGCCCGCGGAATCACCCGCGAGTTCCTCACCCACATGGCAGACCTCGTCGAGTCCGCTCTCCGCACCGAGGCCTCCGGCGATGCGCTCGTATTCATGCCGGCCATCCGCGACGTCGAAGCCCTGGCTTCGCTGCTGCGCGGCCGTGTGCCCGCCGATGTCCGGGTGCTTACCGGCTTCACCCCTGCTGCGGAGCAAGACGCGATCCTCACCCCGCGCAGGGACACGGAGACCTCCCGCCGGGTCGTCGTCTCCACCTCGGTTGCGGAGTCAGCGCTGACGGTGCCCGGTGTGCGGATCGTGGTCGACTCGTGCCTGGCTCGGGTGCCGCACTTCGACACCGGCCGCGGGTTCGCTGGCCTTGCCACCGTGCGGGCTTCGAAGGCCGCCTGCACCCAGCGAGCCGGACGCGCCGGCCGCCTCGGGCCCGGCCTGGCCATCCGCGCACTGAGCGAAGCCGACTGTGCCGCGCTGCCAGCGCACACCCCGCCGGAGGTCCGCACCGCCGATCTCACCTCCGCTGTCCTCGACCTGGCCTGCTGGGGCGCGCCGTTCGGTCGCGGCCTGAAACTGCCCGACCCGCTGCCGGATCGCCCGGCTGCCCAGGCTGCTGAGACGCTGCGGCTGCTCGGCGCGCTCGACGACACCGGAACCGCGACAGCCCGCGGCCGGCAGCTCGCCCGGATTCCCACCGACCCGCGCATGGCCCGCGGCCTGCTCGACGGCGCAGCATTCATCGGCACCGCGGCCGCCGCCGAGGTGGTCGCCGCCTTGGCCTCGGATCTGCGCTGCCCGGGTGCCGACGCGGTTGCCGCCGTCCGGCAGCTGCGCCGCGCATCCCCGCGCACGTACACCCGGGAGACCGCCCGGCTCGCCCGGATCCTGGCCGAGACCACCGGAGAAGACACCGGCGAGGACACAGAAACCGGCGCGATCGCCTCGGGTCCGGTGCCGCTCGACGAGGCGGTGGCCACCGTCATCGCGCTGGCCTATCCTGACCGGATCGCCCGGTTGCGGCCCGGCAGCGAAGACGAGTACCTGCTCACCTCCGGCACCGGCGCCACCCTGCCGCGCGAGGCCCGGATCTGCGGCCACGAATGGCTCGCCGTCGCCGAGGTGTCCCTCGCCGGCCAGCGCGCCCTCATCCGAGCGGCCGCCCCGCTCGACCGGGAGACTGCCGAGTTGCTCGCCGCCGACCTCTACGTCACCGAGACGGCCACGCGCTTCGACGGCCGGAAGCTCTCAGCCCGCCGCATCGAGCGCCTCGGGGCGATCGAGCTGTCGGCGACTCCGGTGAAGGCAGACCCGGATGCCGGCGCCGAGGCGGTGGCCGCGTTCATCCGCGAGCGCGGGCTTCGCGAGGTGATCGGTGAGAATCCCGGGTTCGCGCAACTGCGCGGCCGGCTCGGGCTGCTGCATGCCGTGTTCGGCGCACCCTGGCCCGATGTCCGTTTCGCTGCTCTTGAGTCCGGGCTCGCAGAATGGTGCCATGGCGAGCTGACCCGGGTGGCGGCCGGTGCCTCGGCGACGGGAATCGATTGGACGTCTGCCCTGCGCAATCTGCTGCCGTGGCCGGAGGCCGGCCGGTTCGACGAACTGGCGCCGGAGCGCATCGGTGTACCGAGCGGCTCCAATGTGCGGCTGCGGTATCCGGCACCGGAGGACCACGGTGACAACGACGCGGACCCTGCCGGTGTCGAGATCGCCGCTCCGGTGCTGGCGGTCAAGCTGCAGGAGTGCTTCGGCTGGCAGGCGAGTCCGGTCATCTGCGACCGACAAGTGCCAGTGCTTATGCACCTGCTCTCCCCTGCCGGCCGGCCGCTGGCGGTCACCGCCGATCTCGCCTCATTCTGGCAGCAGGGTTACCCGGGCGTGCGGGCAGAGAACCGCGGCCGCTACATCAAGCATCCGTGGCCGGAGGATCCGCTCACCGCCCCACCTGCCCGCGGCACCAAGCGCTCAGGCCGCTGAGCGTCTGCGACAATGGGCAGACGATGCACACCGACACCACCCCTGCCTCCACCTCCGGCTCGGCTGCGACTCCTGCGCCCGAGACGGTCATCGACGCTGCCACCTGGAAGGCTGCCGCCGCCGAGCTCGCCGCCGCAGTCGAAGAGCGGATGGGCGCCCATCTGGCGCGCCGGGCCCGCGGCGAGAAGCACCCGGTCGAGGACTTCCTCTTCACCTACTATCCCTTCACTCCTGCACAGGTGGCCCGCTACCAGCCCGGCGCCGGGATCGGGCTCGCCGCCCCCGAGGCGGCAGATCGTGAGCAGTTCGCCCGCCGCTGGTGGACGGTCGCAGGCAATGTTGCTTTCGTCGACGTCCCGGCCTGGAAGGCCGACCGGGGTGAGGGCGCGCAGTTCATCGCGAACCTGCTTGCGGCAACTCTGGATCGGGAGGCGCAGCTGGGCTGCTTCGGGCTGCACGAATGGGCGATGGTCTACCGGCAGCCAGCTGATGAGCACCGGCATGAGCAGGTGCCGCTGCGGCTGAGCCAGACGGAGACCGACAGGGTCGTCGAATCCCATCGGATCCAGTGTTCGCATTTCGATGCGTTCCGGTTCTTCACTCCGGCCGCCCGGCCGCTGAACACACTCACGCCGGAGCGGAAGACGATGGTGTCGATGGAGCAGCCGGGCTGTCTGCACGCCGGGATGGATCTGTACAAGTGGGCGATGAAGCTCGGGCCGATCGTGCCCTCGCAGGTGATCGTCAACGCGTTCGATCTCGCCCGCGATATCCGGACGCTTGACATGGAGGCCAGCCCGTATGACGTGCGGGCGTGGGGCTACGGGGTCGTAGCGATTGAGACGGCCGCCGGCAAGGCTGAGTACATGCGTCGGCAGCAGGTGTTCAGTCAGCGCGCCCAGCGGCTGCGCATCGAGCTGCTCGATGCGCTGGCCGCCGTCGGAATCGAACCGCTCAGCTGACGCTGTATTGCCGCGCGCTGGGCTCGGGGCTGGGAATCGACCGGTTGCGGACACGCGCTGGTTCCAAGGATTCGCGCGTGCAGCCAGTGTCGTCCCTCATCTGCGCCCTGGCCCGGCGTCTGGCGGAATGCCTGCACCCGGTGCAGTGAAACCCGTTACATCTCCTGGTCAGAGGACTATGCTGGTGGCAGTGGAGGCACCAAGTCTCCTTGACGGAGGGACATCTCATGGACAATCAGACCTTGCTCCTCATCATCGCCGCAGTCATCGGCGTCATCATCATCATTGCGATCGTCGCCGCGCTGATGAAGGCATCGAAGAAGAAGGAAGAACAGAAGCGGATCGAGGAGGAGCGCCGCCGCGAACAGCAGCGTCGTGAGGCCGAGCAGCTCCGCGAGGAGAACAAGCAGCACGACATCGACGTCCGTCAGCGCGAGCTCGATGTTGAGAATCGTCGACTTGAAGCTGAGAAGGCCCGTCTGGAGGCCGACCGCAAGGAAAGCACCATCAACCGCGAAGAGGAGCAGCTGGCCGCTGAGCGCGAGGAGCTCAAGCGCCGCGAGGCCAAGGCCAATGAGCTCGATCCCGATTTCGATGAGAAGTCCGGAAAGCGCTCAGCCGCCGGGACGGCTGGTGCCGCGGGCGCTGGTGCTGCCGGTGCCACTGGCGCTGCCCGACGTGACGACCACGGTCATGATGGCCGCGACCACGACCGCCACCACGACGGACTCGCCCATGACGATCGCCACCACGACGGACTCGGACGCGACGAGCTGGGCCGTGATGGCCACCGTCAGCACGATGATCACGCCGCACCGAGTGCGCACGAGCACGATGCTCGCGCACAGGGACAGGAGTTCGATCCGCGTGGGCAGGGTCATGATCACGGCCAGGGACTCGACCCGCAGGGCCGGGATGTTCAGGAGCCGCGCTTCGACGAGAACGGCAACGAGATCCCGCCGCGTCACTGAGGCGCACCAGGCCTGACTGACGACGACCGCGGGCGCGTGAGAGCCGATCTCACGCGCCCGCGGTCTGTTGTGCGGAAACTCAGTTCATGCGGCTGCTGTCAGACCAGACGCATGAGCTCGACCGGCTCGGGCTGCCCGTCCCACGTCGCCATGAGCATGCCGGGGCCGGTCTCGGCGCCGGCGAGCTGATCGGCTTCCAGGAGACGGGTGACGTTGAGGTCGGCTTCCTCGACGGCCTTGATTGCGGCATCCCAGCCGGTGCCGCGGGCGTCGGCGATGTCAGTGCGCGGACCGGGGTTGTCGCCGTCGACGATGATCTCCTCAGCCGAGGTGTCCGCCTCGGCGATGGTGCGGCGGGCCTGCTCGACGAACACCGGGTCGGCCACGGCGTCGTAGACCCAGCGTTTACCGAGCACCGAATGTTCCATCGTTGTGATGAGCGCGTCCTCGGCGCCCTCAAGCGGGGCACCCCGGTACGTGACGGGCACCTGGTAGATCGGCCCATCGGCATCGTCGGCGGCGCGCACGAGGTGCATCTCGATGCCGACCTCGCCGGCCGGATCGTCGAACCGGTAGCTCGTCACGACCTCCAGCGGCACCTCGGCGTCGAGGCCGGACCACTCCTGGCTCGGCAGCCAGGTCTGGACGAGTTCGAGCTTGCCGGGTGAGAGTTGTGCATCGTATAGCTGTGCCATGGCGGCTCCTTATCCCAGGTCAGAAGGTGGTCAGCACATCGGAATCGGTCAGGCCTTGCGGGTGCCGGGCAGCCAGGCTCCGTCTTCGATCGAGTAGTCAGCGAAGATCGCCGGCGCCTCGGCCTGCATGATCTCAGCGATCTTGCCGAACACCAGCCGGATCTCCTCCTCGGCACCAGGAGCGGTGCGCATCTCGATGACGTGGCGCAGGGAGCGCAGGTTCGCCGTGTAGACGATGCCGGTGCCCAGTCCCTCAGGGGCGAAGCGGCGCATGAAGGAGGTCATGTGCTTCTTGTGCGCGAACTTCGTGCCCTCCTCATCGAGCTTGAAATGCTCGCTCATCCACTTCTGGTGCTCTTCGAGCGTGTCGAGAACGGCCAGGCAGCGTTCCATCAGCTCCTCGTCTTCGCGCGCCCACTCAGGGAACCAGAAGGGGATCTGCTCCAGGCGCACATAGCGCAGCGACTCCTGCGAGTACGCGCAGCCGGCGCGGTGCCGGATGAGCTCGTGCGTGAGCACGCGGGAGACGTTGTGCAGCACGAAGGTGTAGTTGGCGTGTTCGAGCACCGAACCGTGCTGCGAGGAGATGACGTTGCCGAGGTATTGGGCCGAGTCCGTGCGCACGCGCCCGACATTGGGGTTGAGTCCCGGCTCCCAGGAGCGGTAGCACATGCGGCCGGAGAACTCGACGAGATCCTCGCCATCAGGGCTGTCGGCGTCTGCGACGCGCTCAGACCAGGAGCTGCCGCCGACGTCGGCGAGGTAGGTGTTGATGGCCTCCCAGTCGATCTGGGGACGGGCGATGAGCGTGGCGGAGGGTTCGACGTGGCGCACGGTGCTCCTTCGGTGACGTGGCGGGCTTGGGGTCAGTCTACGGCACCCGATGCGTCCACTTCTCGGTGCCGAACTTGGTCTGCACGAGCTCTTCGGCGCGGGCGAGTTCAGCCTCGGTGACGGTGTCGCGTTCAGCACCGTACATGCTTGTGAACGTTTCGATCATGGTCTCGATGATGTGCTCGCGGCTCGACCCGGTCTGACGCCTGAGCGGGTCGACGCGCTTCTTGGCGCTGCGCACGCCCTTGTCCGACATCTTCGCCTCGCCGATGCGCAGCACTTCGACCATCTTGTCGGCATCGATGTCGTAGCTCATCGTCGCGTGGTGCAGCACCGTTCCCGAGGTGAGGCGCCGCTGGGCGGCTCCACCGATCTTGCCGCCGGTGGAGGTGATGTCGTTGATCGGCTGGTACCAGGCGTCGACGCCTTCGCGGGCGAGCGCAGCGATGACCCAGCGGTCGAGAAACGCGTAGGACTCGGCGTAGTCGAGGCCTGCGATGAGGGTGTCGGGGACGTACATCGAGTACGTCACGCAGTTGCCTCCCTCCATGAACATCGCTCCCCCGCCGGAGATCCGCCGCACGACGTCGATGCCGTGGCGTTCGACACCCTCGGGGCGCAGCTCGTTGACATAGGACTGAAAGGAGCCGATGACGGTGGCCCTGTCCTCCCATTCCCAGAACCGCAGGGTCGGCTGCCGGTTGCCGGCGTCGACCTCGGTGAGCAGCACTTCGTCGAGGGCGACGTTGATGCGGCTGGGCAGGACGGGGCCGTGGATGACCTTCCAGTCGAAGTCGGTGAAATTCGCCGCCTGGGTCAGGGCCCGGCGGACGACGGTGGCGATGTCGCCGGTGGAGAACCCGTGCAGCTGCAGGGAATCGCCGAACGCGGCGAGCGCAGCATCGAGTCGGGCGATGAGTTCGTCGCGGGTCGCGGAGACCGGTGCGCCGGTCAGGGCCGGGCCGATGGAAAAGTAGGCGTCTTCGGGCTCGAGGAAGAAGTCCCCGGAGATCTTCGCGGCGGTGATCGCCTGACCGTCGGTGTCGATGTCGGCGACGACGAGTTTGCCGCCGACGACCTTGTGCTCTGCGTGGAAGCTGCTCATACTTCCACGCTATCGCGCTTCGGCCGCCTCCTGCTGTGGTGCCGGCCACAGCCGAGACGGAACGCACCTCGGGCACGGGGCCCACGCCTCGGAAACGGAACCCGCGCCTCGGGACCGGTCAGCCGACCTCACGGCCAGTGGTCTCGTGGGCGAAGATAGCCATGACCGTCACGGCGACGACGGCGAGCGCACCGGTGAGGACGAACGTCCAGGTCAGGCCGAGCAGCGGCCACATGATGGAGCCGAAGATCATCGGGGCGATGCCGGTGGCCACCCGGGAGGCCGAGGACGCCCAGCCGAAGCCGGAGCCACGCAGGCGGGTGGGGTAGAGCTCGGAGACGTAGGTGTACAGCGCCGGGACAGCCATCTGGATGAAGAAGCCGAAGGCGAGGATGCTGACCTTGGCGAGCAGGTTGAGCTCTGCACCGGATTGGCCCAGCGAGATGGCGAAGACGACGAGGGCCGCTGCGGCCACCAGCGAGGTGGTCCCAAGCATCCACTTGCGTCCGGTGGTCTCGATGAGCACGACAGAGACGATGACACCGAGGATGCCGATCGCGGTCATCTGGCCGGTGAGGAGGAAGGCGGCCTGGTCGCCCAGACCCTGTTCGCGCAGGATCTTCGGCAGCCAGGTCAGGGCCGCGTAGTACAGCAGCAGCACGGAGACGAACAGCAGCCAGGCGGTGATGGTGATGCGGGCGGAGTAGCGCCACAGTTCGGCGATCTGGCCCGAGGCAGCCGAGAGCGATTCGCCCAGGCCCTTGCGCGGGGGCAGCGGTTCGATGGCGTCGTGACGCCATTCGGTGACCGGGCTGCCTGTGCGCTCGATGAGGCGGGTGAGCACTGCGTCGGCTTCGTCCTGGCGGCCGGCGGCCATGAGGTACTTGGGCGATTCGGGGATGAACAGGCGCACAAAGACGATGAGCAGGGCCGGAAGCACCATGACGAGCATGATGTGGCGCCAGTCGCCGAAGTCGAGGATCCAGGCTGAGACGAAGGCGCACAGGGTCACGCCGATCGGCCACCAGCCGTCCATCGCAGTGAGCACGCGGCCGCGGTGCTTGCGTGGCGTGAACTCGCCGACGAGGGCGTAGTCGACCGGGATCGCACCACCCAGTCCGAAGCCTGCGAGGAAGCGGAAGGCGAGGAACAGGCCGATGTTCGGAGCGAAGGCTCCGGCGATGGTGAACAGGGAGAAGAACAGCAGGGTCAGTGTGAAAGCGCGCTTGCGGCCGATGCGGTCGGCGATGCCGCCCCACACGACGGCGCCGAGGGCCATGCCGATGAGGTTGGCGGTGGCGATCCAGGCGGCCTGGCCGATGGTGAGGTTCCAGTGGTCGGACAGCAGAGGGATGAGGAAGCCGTTGAGGGCGACGTCCCAGGCATCGAACATGAAGCCCAGGCCGCCGATGATGAAGATGGCGCCCTGCGTGTGCCACTTCCACGGCAGGGTGGCGAGGACTTCGTCAGCTGTCGGCGCCTCCGAGGCGGTGGCGCGGTCATGGGTGATCGGCATGAGGCGCATCGTACTCTTTTGCACATGTCTGAGCAAAAGGAGAGGTGAGCGAGGTGGAGGGGAGGTGGGCGAGGGGCAGGGTGGGGTGGCGGGTGGAGTGAGAGCTGGGCCCGAATGAGGCCCGGGACCCAGCCGCAGCTGCCACGCGGCGGGCTCGACCGAAAAGTTAGTAAAGCTATTCATGGTTTAGGGCCTCGAGAACATGAATAGCTTTACTGAATTTCATCAGGGACCGCGTCCGGTCATCGGGGACCGCTCGCCATCACCTAGCACGGCCCCACTGTCACCAAGGGCCGCACGCCATCAGCAGAGATTCCTCGCCGTCACCCGGGACGACTCACCATGAACAGGGACGGCCCTTAAAGCCAGACACCAGCCTCGACTCCACGAGCCTGACCAGCGAGACCTCGGCTCAGCCGTCGGCGAGCTTGTACAGCCAGCCGTTGGTGTCCTCGGCGCGGCCGTACTGGATGTCGAGCAGCGTTTTGCGCAGAGACATAGTGATCTCGCCGGGCTCCTCACCGTGGTCGATGGTGAAGTCATCGGAGACGAGCTTGCCGATCGGGGTGACGACGGCAGCGGTGCCGCAGGCGAACGCCTCAACGATCTCACCGGCGGCGTGGCGCTCGCGCCATTCGGCCACTTCGATCTTGCGCTCTTCGACACGGAGCCCCAGCTGGGGTGCGAGTTCGAGCACCGACCGGCGGGTGACGCCGTCGAGGATCGAGTCGCCGAGCTCCGGGGTGATAAGGGTGTTGTCGCTGGTGACGAGCATGAGATTCATGCCGCCGAGCTCTTCGAGGTACTTGCCCTCGGCCGCGTCGGTGAACAGCACCTGCTGGCAGCCGTTGGCCGCGGCCTCGTCACCGGCAGCCAGCGAGGCGGCGTAGTTGCCGCCGCACTTGGCGAATCCGGTGCCTCCGGCGCTGGCGCGCTTGAGGGTGCGCGACAGCCAGATCGACACCGGCTTGATGCCGCCGGGGAAGTACGGGCCGGCAGGAGAGGCGATGACGTAGTAGTCGACCTCGTGGCTGGAGCGCACGCCGAGGAATCGCTCGGAGGCGATCATGAACGGCCGCAGATACAGCGACACCTCATCGAGATCGTTCTTCGGCGCCGACGCCCAGGCGGCATCCACCGCAACGAGCTCGGACAGCGAGGCGAGGAAGTCCTCCTCGCTCAGCTGCGGCAGGGCGATCCGCTCGGCGGAGCGGGCGAGGCGGGCGGCGTTGAGCTGCGGGCGGAACGTCCAGATCGAACCGTCGGCGTGCCGGTAGGCCTTGAGACCCTCGAAGATCTCCTGCGCATAGTGCAAGACCGCCGCAGCCGGATCGAGGATGATCGGGCCGTAGGGCTTGACGGTGTGGGCGTGCCAGCCCTGGGCGCGCGTGAAGCGGATGTGCGACAGGTGGTCGGTGAAGTGCTCGCCGAAGCCAGGCTTCTCCTTGATCGCCTCTCGCACCAGCTCCGGAGCCGGCTGCATATTCTTCAGAACCTGAAATTCAGTCATCGTCGCTTTCCGATTCGTCTGGTGCTCAACGTCGTATGGGATGAGGCACACTGTAGCGCCTCGTCTCCTAGGTTATGGCATCGCCCCGTGCCCGAGGCGGTGGCTGGGTCTCAGCCGCCGATCCGGGCGGCGATCGCGTCGCCGACCTCTGCCGTTGTCCGCTTGGCCACGCCGCGTTCGGCGAGATCGGCTTCGACGGCGGTCTGGATGGACTTCGCCACGACCTCCATGCCGAGGGTCTCGGCCATGAGGGCTGCGGAGAGGATTGCGGCGGTCGGGTCGGCGATGCCCTGCCCGGCGATATCCGGGGCCGAGCCGTGGATCGGCTCGAACAGACTCGGGGCGGTGCCTTCGACGTTGAGGTTACCGGAGGCGGCCAGGCCGATGCCGCCGGTGACGGCCGCGGCGAGGTCGGTGAGGATGTCGCCGAAGAGGTTGTCGGTGACGATGACGTCGTAGCGGCCCGGGTCGGTGACCATGTAGATGGTGCACGCATCGGTGTGCTCGTAGTTGACGGACACCTCGGGGTACTCGGCGGCGACGTGCTCGACGACCCGGCGCCACAGGTGCCCGGCGTGGACCATGACATTGTGCTTGTGGACGTAAGTGAGCTTCTTGTTCCTGGCCTGGGCCTTGGCGAATGCGAAGCGCACGGTGCGCTCGACGCCGTACCAGGTGTTGACCGAGACTTCGGTGGCGACTTCGTGAACAGTGTCCTGGCGCAGGTTGCCGCCCTGGCCGGTGTAGGAGCCCTCAGTGCCCTCGCGCACGACGAGGAAGTCGATGTCGCCGGGCTCGGCCAGCGGCGATCGGGCTCCGGCGTAGAACTTCGAGGGCCGCAGGTTGACGGCGTGTTCAAGGCCGAAGCGCATCTTGAGGATGATGCCGCGCTCGAGCACACCGGAAGGCACCGATGGGTCGCCGCAGGCGCCGAAGTAGATCGCGTCGTAGTCGCGCAGCTGGGCGAGCTCGTCATCGGTCAGCGTCTCACCGGTCTCGTGCCAGCGGCGGGCCGATGCCTCGAAGGTGGTGGTGTCGAGGGTGACGGGCTCGCCGGCGGCCTCGATCGCCCGGTTGAGGACCTTGAGGCCCTCGGGCACGACTTCGGTGCCGATTCCGTCACCGGGCATCACTGCGATCTTGTGCGTCGTCATGGGGATCCTTCCTCGCGGTAGCTCACTGCCACCCTATGAACGCGTCTCATATGACGACTTGCCGTCTTGCATCCTGAACACGGTGCGCTGGGGAAGTGACCGCCGCGCATTTGCTCCGTAGACTCACCTGCATGGCTCACTCTCTGCGCAACACGCGCGCCGCGTCCCTTCCCGCCAAGCTCAGCCGCTCCTGGCTGCTCATCAATGCCGCCAAGAAGGAGACCTTCGAAGCCGCGCAGACCTCGGAAGCCGATTCACTCATCTATGACATGGAAGCCGCCGTCCCTGCCGACAAGAAGGGCCTGGCCCGCGACAACGTCGTCGCCGCGCTGGACAACGGCATGGGCGGCTGGGTGCGTGTCAACTCGATGGGCACCCAGGAGTGGGAGGACGACCTCGCCGCCCTCAACGGCACCCCGGGCCTGCGCGGCGTCATACTGCCCAACACCGAACGCCCTGAACAGGTCACCTACACCGCCATGCGCGCCGGTGCCGGCGTGCCGGTGCTCGCACTCATCGAGACCGCTCGCGGGATCGAGAACGCCACCCGCATCGCCGAGGCGCCGGGCACCTTCCGGCTGGCGCTGGGCACCAATGACTTCCGCAAGGACACCGGTGTCGCCGATGACCCGATCGCCTTGGCCTATGCACGCTCCCGTCTCGTGGTCGCCACCCGCGTGGGCGGGCTGCCCGGCGCGATCGACGGACCGAGCCCGGTCGGTGCCGACATCGGCCGGGTGACTGAGGACTGCTTGTGGACGATGAAGATGGGCATGACCGGCAAGCTCGTCATCGACACCGACCAGATCCAGACACTCAACACCGCCCTGGCCCCGAGCGAGGACGACCGCGCATGGGCGCGCAATATGCTCGCCGAGGCCGAAAGCACCGACGACATCGTCGACGGCTCCTACTTGCCCCGTCTGGCACGCGCGAAGAAGATCGCTCAGCTGGCCGATTCCTACGGCCTCTGGAACGCCTGATCACCCCGACGACAGGCCGGCCGCAGCCGCCGAGCCGCCGTCGAGCCAGGAGGCGATCTTCGGACGCACCAAACGCGAGGGCGCCCCGCTGCCCGGCGGAGGCGAATTCGAGGCCTCAGACTCCTCACTCCCGCTCCCCGGCACCGCGGTGCCGCACCCCACACAACGGCAGTGTGCCTCGGGCACGGTCGAGATCCGTCCCCGAGGCGTCCTGCCGCAGGTGCCCGACAGCCGGTGACCGGCCGGCCGGGTGTCAGTCCTCTTCGAGGCAGACGGCGGTGAACTGGGAGGCGTCGACAGCACCGGCGAGCGCGTTGACGGTCTCGGTCGGGATCGCGCGGTCGACGGACATGACGGCCAGCGCCTCGTCGCCGGTGGAGCTCGGCGAGACCTGCATGCCGGCGATGTTGACGTCGTTGCGGCCGAGCGCCTGGCCGAACATGCCGATGATGCCCGGGCGGTCCTCATACTGGAAGATGAGCATGTGATCAGCCAGCGGCATCTCCATCTCGAACCCGTTGATGCCGGTGAGCTTCTGCACCTGTTTGGGCCCGGTCAGGGTGCCGGAGACCGAGACGCTGGAGCCGTTCGAGGTTGCAGCCGTCAGGGTGATGACGTTGCGGAAGCCCTCGACGATCTCGCTGGTGCGCAGTTCGACACCCACGCCGCGCTCCTCGGCGAGCATCGGAGCATTGACGTAGGACACCGGGACGGAGACGACGTCGCGGAACAGGCCCTTGAGGGCGGCGAGCTTGAGCGCGGAGACGTCCTTGGAGGAGATCTCGCCCTGCACGCTGACAGTCAGGTGCGTGACCGACGAGTCGGCCAGTGCGGAGGTGACGCGGCCGAGCCGCTCGACGAGCGGGATGCCCGGTCGCACGTCGGGATCGATGGCCCCGCCTGCGACGTTGACGGCATCGGGCACGAGCTCACCGGAGAGCGCCAGGCGCACCGACTTGGCCACGGCCACACCGGCCTTCTCCTGCGCCTCGACAGTCGAGGCGCCCAAGTGGGGGGTGACGTTGACGCAGTCCTGCTCCATGAGTGCGGAGTGCTCCGGCGGCTCCGTCGCCCACACGTCGATGCCGGCGCCGGCGACCCGGCCGTCGGCGACGGCCGCAGCGAGGGCCTCTTCGTCGACGATGCCACCGCGGGCGACGTTGACGATGCGCACGCCCGGCTTGGTCTTCTCGAACGCCTCAGCGCCGATCATGCCGATGGTCTCCGGGGTCTTGGGCATGTGCACGGTGATGAAGTCGGAACAGGCGAACAGCTCGTCGAGCTCCATGACGGTCACGCCCATCTGCGCGGCGCGCGCCTGGGTGATGTAGGGGTCGTAGCCGACGAGTTTCATGCCGAAGGCGCGGGCGCGTTCGGCGACCAGCGCGCCGATCCGGCCGAGGCCGATGATGCCGAGGGTCTTCTCGTACAGTTCAACGCCGGTGAGCTTCGAGCGCTTCCACTCCCCTGCCTTAAGCGAGGAGTTCCCGGCGCCGAAGTTGCGCGCGGAGGCGAGGATGTGGGCCATCGTCAGCTCGGCCGCGGAGGTGATGTTCGAGGTCGGGGCGTTGACGACCATGACGCCGGCGCGGGTGGCGGCGGGCAGGTCGACGTTGTCGAGGCCGACGCCGGCACGGGCGATGATCTTGAGCTTACCGGCGGCGCTGATGGCCTCCTCGTCGACCTGGGTGGCCGAGCGAATGAGGATCGCGTCGACGTCGGCGATGGCGGACAGCAGTTCGCTGCGGTCGGCTCCGTTGCAGTGGCGCGTCTCGAAATCGGGTCCCAGGGCGTCGATGGTCGCAGGCGACAGATTCTCGGCGATGAGCACCACAGGCTTGGTCACGTTTCCTCCTTGCAGCGGCGCCGGCTCGTAAGCGTCGCGATGTTACAGATGAGTCAGGCAGCCGCGCCCGCGTGCGTGCAGGGCCGGCGGCGTGCGCTTCCTATCGTAGTGACCCCTTGCGAGGGCATTCGCAAGGGGTCACATGATAAGAACGGCTCCCGGTCCCGAGGCGGGGCTCACCTGGCCCGAGGCGGTGGTCACCAGCGCGGAGGCGGTTCTCACCTGCCTTGCCGGGCGGGTCAGAATCCGTTGGGTCCGTATGGGGCGCGTTCGAGGGCGAAGAGCTCCCGGGCCCGCACGGCGGCGTCCTCGGTGTGCTCGGTGATCCGGCCGGCCCGGGCGAGGATGACCGGGTCGGCACCGCCGAGGTAGATCGAGCCGAGTTCGGCGACGCCAAGCTCCAGGTCGACAGCATGCGAGGCCGAGACCGCCTCGACGGTCGCAGATCCATCGGAGGCGGTGATGGAGAACGTGCCGTCGGCGAGGTTCATGTCATCGCGCACCCGGATCGTCAGCTGTCCGGCAACCGGCCACGGGCGGGCTTCGAGGGCCTTTTTGACGTCGAGGACGCGCAGCCATACGGCGTCGTGCTGGTCCTTGATCTTGACCCGGCGCGGGTTGTCGACCAGCCACGGCAGCGGCGAGGTCTGGGCGGCTTCGTCGTAGATGACGCGGTCGACGAGGTCGATGGCGGCGACGAAGGCCCACAGCGACGAGTAGGCGGCATCGGAGACGGCGATGAGGTCGATGACCTCGACGGTCGGCGGGTCGGTCTTCCAGCCCATGAACTTGTAGCTGACGTAGCCGTCGGGGTTGCCGTCCTCGTCGTAGTGCAGGGCCGCACGCACATCGCGGTCCTCTTCCCCGGTCTCGGGGTTGACGGTGCCCGAGGCCATGTCGACATAGGCCTGCTGGCGCTCGATGGCACCGGGTGAGCGCTGCATGAAGCGCTCGTAGATCTGAGGGGCGAGCTCGGTCAGCACCGAGGCCGGGCACATCTCGACGCGGCGGTCGGGTTCGCAGGCGAGTTTGAAGCCCGGGGAGGTGTCGATCTCGACAGTCGACATCCATGTCGAGGTGCCGAACCCGAAACGGGTGTAGATGCCGCCCTCGGTCACGGTCAGCGCTGCCAACGGGTAGCCGGCGGCCTTCGCTTCGGTGAGGTTGGCGGTCATGAGCGAGCGCAGCAGCCCGCGCCGGCGATGCGTCGGGCGCACCGTCACCCAGGTGATGAGGTGGGTGGGGATGAGCCGGCCGCCGCCGACGTTCATCTTCTTCTCGAAGTGCGCAAACGTCGCCACCGGGGTGTGCGGCTCATAGGCATACGGCAGGTTCTGGTCGGCGTAGACGGCCGTGAGCACCCGCTTGTCGGCGATCGTGCGGCGGGCCTTCTTGACCAGTGCCTCGTCAGTGAGCTTGCGGTCATGGAACCCGGCGGTGACGATCTGCAGGTAGGCCGCGGTCTGCGCGTCGGGCACACCCTTGTCGTCGACGACGGGCTCGAAGGTTTCGAAACGGTAGTTAGTCACGACACAACACTAGCCGAACCTGGCACCCCTGCATCCGAAAATCGGCTACCACCTCGGGCGCGGCCTCCACCTCGGGCGCGGCGACACAGCTGTGGCCCGGCCCATGCGGACCGGGCCACAGCTGTCGACTCTCAGGAACCGGCAGGGGCCTTCACCAGCCTCAGCCGCTCGCACAGCACCGCTGGATCAGCGGGCGGCGGTGCCTTCGGTGTAGTCGTCGTCGGTGTCCTTGAGCCAGGCGAACATCTTGCGCAGCTCCCGGCCGGTTGACTCGATCGGGTGCTTCTCCTCCTTGGCGCGCAGCTCGTTGAACTCCTTGGCGCCGTTCTTCTGGTCGTCCATGAAGCGCTGGGCGAAGGCACCGGACTGGATGTCGGCGAGGACGGCCTTCATGTTCTCCTTGACCTCCGGGGTGATGACCCGCGGGCCGGAGACGTAGTCGCCGTACTCAGCGGTGTCCGAGCACGACCAGCGCTGCTTGGCGATGCCGCCTTCGACCATGAGGTCGACGATGAGCTTGAGCTCGTGCAGCACCTCGAAGTAGGCGATCTCGGGCTGGTAGCCGGCCTCGGTGAGGGTCTCGAAGCCGTACTGCACGAGGTGGGAGACACCGCCGCAGAGCACGGTCTGCTCACCGAACAGATCGGTTTCGGTCTCCTCGGTGAACGTCGTCTTGATCGCACCCGCGCGCAGGCCGCCGAGGCCCTTGGCGTAGGAGAGCACGGTGTCCCAGGCCTTGCCGGATTCGTCCTTCTCCACGGCGACGAGCACGGGCACGCCGCGGCCGTCGACGAACTCGCGGCGCACGACGTGGCCTGGGCCCTTCGGGGCGACCATGATGACGTCGACACCCTCAGGCGGGGTGATGTAGTCGAAGCGGATGTTGAATCCGTGGGCGAAGACGAGCGTGTCGCCGGGGCTCAGCTGGTCCTTGATCTCGCTGTTGTAGATGTCGGCCTGCACTTGGTCGGGGGTGAGGATGACGACGACGTCAGCCCACTTCGCGACCTCGGCCGGGGTGCCGACTTCGAGTCCCTGCGCGCTGGCCTTGTCACGGCTCTTCGAGCCTTCGGACAGGCCGATGCGCACGTCGACGCCGGAGTCGCGCAGGCTCAGTGCGTGGGCGTGGCCCTGCGAACCGAAGCCGATGACGGCGACCTTCTTGCCCTGGATGACGGACAGGTCAGCATCGTCGTCGTAGAAGCGCTCTGCCATGGGATTCTCCTTGTGTAGGGGTCTGGTGGTGCTGGTCAGCGGCGGGATCGCCCGCCGCCGGGTCTTGTCTCAATAGTAGTGCCGGAACCTGAGACGGATGCGTGGGTGTCCGGATTCTGTCAGCTGGTCTGGTGGTGCTTCCGCGCCCGAGGCGGTGGTTCCGTTCCCGAGGCGGTGGGCGCCTGGTCTCACACGCGCGGTGCCCGGTCGGTCATCGACTTCGATCCGCGGCCGATGGCGACCGTGCCGGATTGCACGATCTCCTTGATGCCGAAGGGTTCGAGCACCTGGCGCAGCGCGTCGAGCTTGCTGCGTTCGCCGGTGGCTTCGACACAGATGGTGTTGGGACCGACGTCGACGATGTGCCCGCGGAACATCTCGACGGCACTGGCGATCTGGGGCCGGGCGGCGGCGTCGGCCCGGACTTTGAAGATCATGTGCGCGCGCCTGACCGAGGCCTCGGGTTCGAGCTCGACGATTTTGATGACGTTGACGAGCTTGTTCAGCTGCTTGGTCACCTGTTCGAGGGCGACGCTGCCGACGTCGACGACGACGGTGATGCGCGAGAGCTCCTCGCGTTCAGTGGTGCCGACAGCCAGGGAGTGGATGTTGAAGCCGCGCCGGGCGATGAGGCCGGTGAAGCGGGTGAGGACGCCCGGCTTGTTCTCGACGAGCACAGAGAGGGTGTGACGGCTCATGCCTGACCTTCCTCCTCTTCCTCTGCCCCGAAGTCCGGGCGCAGATCGCGGGCGTACTGGATCTCATCGTTGCTGACACCGGCGGCGACCATCGGCCACACCATCGCATCGGGTGGGACGGTGAAGTCGATGACGACCGGTCTGTCGTTGACCTCGAGTGCCTGCTCGATTGCGGCGTCGACGTCGTCGTTGCGTTCGACCCGCAGGCCGACGGCGCCGTAGGCTTCAGCGAGCTTGACGAAATCGGGCACGCGCACGGTGTTGTGGCCGGTGTTGAGGTCGGAGTGGGAGTAGCGGCCGTCGTAGAACAGCGTCTGCCACTGCCGGACCATGCCCAGTGAGGAGTTGTTGATGATCGCGACCTTGATCGGGATCTTGTTGATGACGCAGGTGGCCAGCTCCTGGTTCGTCATCTGGAAGCAGCCGTCGCCATCGATCGCCCACACCTGCCGGTCGGGTTCGCCGACCTTGGCACCCATGGCTGCCGGCACGGCGTAGCCCATGGTGCCCAGGCCGCCGGAGTTGAGCCATGAGCGGGGCCGGTCGTAGGTGACGAACTGGCTGGCCCACATCTGATGCTGGCCGACACCGGCGCAGTAGATGCCCTCGGGGCCGGTCAGCGCGGAGATCCGCTTGATGACGTACTCGGGGTCGCACAGCCCTTCGCTGTTGTGCTCGTATCCCAGCGGGTAAGTGCTCTTCCACGAGTTGAGGACCTTCCACCAGGCTTCGTACCCGGTTTCGAGCACGTCGGGCTGCTGTTCGCGCAGCTCGCTGTGCAGCTGGCGCAGCACCTCGGCGGCGTCTCCGACGATCGGCACATCGGCGAACCGGTTCTTGCCGATCTCGGCTGGGTCGATGTCAGCGTGGATGATCTTCGCCCGTGGGGCGAAGGAACCCAGGTCGCCGGTGACGCGGTCGTCGAACCGGGTGCCCACGGCGATGAGCAGGTCGGCCTTCTGGAAGGAGGCGACTGCGGCGACGGTGCCGTGCATGCCCGGCATCCCGAGGTGCTGCTCATGGGTGTCGGGGAAGGCCCCACGCGCCATGAGGGTGGTGACGACCGGGATCTTCGTCGCCTCGGCCAGGGCGAGCAGCTCCTCTTCGGCTCCGGAGCGGATGACGCCGCCGCCGATGTAGAACACCGGCCTGCGGGCGCCTGCGATGAGCCGGCCTGCCTCGCGGATCTGCTTGGCGTGCGGCTTGAGCACCGGGCGGTAGCCCGGCAGCTGCGGCTCTTCCGGCCAGACATAGGGTGCTGTGCTGGCCTGGGCGTCCTTGGTGATGTCGACAAGGACCGGTCCGGGGCGTCCGGTGGAGGCGATGAGGTAGGCAGACACGATCGCCTGCGGGATGTCCTCGGCACGGGTGACGAGGAAGCTGTGCTTGGTCACCGGCATCGTCATGCCGACGATGTCAGCTTCCTGGAAGGCGTCGGTGCCGAGCATGTTCGAGGCCTGCTGGCCGGTGATCGCCATGATCGGCACGGAGTCCATGTGCGCATCGGCGATCGCGGTCACGAGGTTCGTCGCTCCGGGCCCGGACGTCGCCATGCACACGCCGACCTTCCCGGTGGCCGCGGCGTAGCCTTCGGCGGCATGCCCTGCGCCCTGCTCGTGGCGGACGAGCACGTGGTTGATCTTCTCGGAGTCGAGCAGCGGGTCGTAGGTCGGCAGGATGGTGCCGCCGGGAAGCCCGAAGACCGTGTCGACGCCCAGGCGCTCAAGGGTGCGCACGACTGCTTGTGCGCCGGTGAGCATCTCCGGTTCGTGATAGTCGCTGCGCCTGGCCGGGGCGGGGTGCGCCGGGCTCGGCGTCGGCGGCTGCGGAACGGCCTGTCGGGCCGGTTGCGGTGCCGGGGCGTGAGATCCCACGGAGACTCCTTTGGTCTGGTCATAAAAAACGCCCCGTACCGGATCGGTATGGGGCGCGCGGATCGTCGTCAAGCGACAGCTTACGGGTGAACCGCGCGCTGCATAATGAGGACGACGAGAATGTTGCTCATGACCCCCATCATTCCCGTCAGCGATGGGCATGTCAAATGCCGGCCGGTAACGTCCGCCTGGTGGGACGACTATGATTGCAGCGATGGAATGCGCTCATTACGATGCCGGTCGATGCCGGTCCTGCACCCTCCTGCCGCTGCCCTCTCCGGTCCGGGTGCAGCGTTCGCAGGATGAGATCGCGCGCCTGCTGACGGAGGCCACCACCGCCTCGGGCACGGCCCCTGCCGACACGTCGGGCACGGCCCCAGCCGACGCCTCGGGCGAGGCGGCCGGCATCCGCTGGCTGCCGCCGGTCACCGGCCCGGATGCCGGGTTCCGCAACAAGGCGAAGATGGTCGTCTCCGGCACCGTCAACGACCCGATCCTCGGCATCCTCGACGAGACCGGTGCCGGGATCGATCTGCGCGACTGCCCGCTGTATCCCGCTTCGGTTCTCCGGCTGCTCGATGCCGTGCCGGCGCTCATCCGGCGCGCGCAGATTCCCCCCTATGACGTCACGCGCCGGCGCGGGGAGCTCAAGCACATCATCGTCACGGTCTCTGCCGACAGTGAGCTCATGGTCCGCTTCGTGCTGCGCACGCCCAAGCCGGTCCCCCGGATCCGCGAGCATCTGAGCGTGCTCACCGATGCGGTCGACGGGGTGCGGGTGGTGAGTGCGAACATCCACCCGCAGCATTCGGCGGTGCTCGAAGGTGCCGAGGAGATCCACATCGCCGGGGATCGGCACCTGCCGATGCGCCAGGGCCGGGTGACGCTGCAGGTGCTGCCGCGCTCGTTCGTGCAGACGAACACAGCGGTCGCCGGCCAGCTCTACGAGCAGGTCGCCGCGTGGGTCAATGAGATCGTGGCGTCCCGGGACGCCGGTTCGGCTGGCGAGCAGGCTGCGGGTCTGCGGGTGTGGGATCTGTACTGCGGGGTCGGCGGGTTCGCCCTCCACGTCGCCGCACCCGGGCGCGCGGTGACCGGGGTGGAGGTCTCAGCGGAGGCGATCGCCTCAGCGCAGGCGGCCGCCGCCGAGGCGGGGCTCACCGCCGATTTCCATGTCGCCGATGCTGCCGGCTGGGCCGCCGAACAGGGCCAGGCAGGTGAGCTGCCCGATGTCGTGGTGGTGAATCCGCCTAGGCGCGGGATCGGGGCGCTGGCCGCGTGGCTGGAGGACTCCGGGGTCGCCGATGTCATCTACTCCAGCTGCAACCCCGTGACCCTGGCAAGAGATCTCAAGCAGATGCCGAGCTACCGGGTGGAGGCGGCACGGATGCTCGATATGTTCCCGCACACCGCCCATGCGGAGGTCGTCGTGCGGCTGCGCCGCGTCAGCTGAACTCGGCAGATGGCACCGTCGCTGAGGGCGAGCCGGGCGCAGGTCAACGGAACGAGGATCAGCGATTGCGGATGCGGTAGACGAGCCCGCCTGACCCCTCGGCTGACAGCCAGGCCTTCTCGAAGGCCTCCCGCGGGTAGACCGTGCGCACTCCGTCGGCGATCGCCCGGCCGGGGTCGTGGACGCGGACGTCACCCTCAGCGGTGACGCCGGAGATGATGAGCAGGTGCCCGTTGGTCGGGTAGCCGGCCTCAGGCAGCTGCTCGGTTGTGAACGTCACCGAGGCGATGAGCACCTCGCCGGCTGCGAGCAGCTCTTCGGCCTCGCGTAAGGAGGCGAGCGCATCGAGCCGGGCGTCGAATCCGCAGGTATTCGCCCAGGCGACGTTGAATGCCCAGTTGCCTGCTCCGGCGAACTCGGTATCCCACACGCCCAGGATCGCCGGCTGCACCCGGGCTGGTGCGTCCTCATTCGCCGGCCGATCAGCGACGTCGGTGCCAGCAATGTCGGCACCTGCGCGTGTTCCGGTGAGCCATTCCATCACCATCGTCAGCGCCGTCGGCGAGCACCAGCTGTCAGCCTGCGCATAGCCCTCAAGCGTTCCGCAGGCGTGCTGACTGATCGCCGGCAGCCGGTGGTCGATGTCGCGCCCGCCGGGAGCCGAGGCGGTGATCTCGGAACGCGGCGGAGCGGCGGGGCCGGTGAGCGCATCGATCCAGTGCACAGTGATGGTCTCCGCACCCGAGGCGGCAGCCGGGTTGGCCTCGGCGACTGGCACCTCGGCGACCGGCACCGCACGGACCTCAAGGTCGACGACACGAGCGGACCCGCCGAGCTCGGTGGTCTCGACGGTGACCGTGTCGGCGTCGGTGCGCAGCCCGTGCACATGCTGATCCGGCAGCGTCGTCGACACTCCCGGTTCGGCGCTCGACCACCGAGCCAGGCTCACCCACGATGAAAACCCAGCCCCCGCCTCGGGCGCGGCGCGCAGCCGGATCTCAGCCGCCGTGCCGCCAGGCGTGTCGATGTGCCAGAACGGGATGATCTGCGTGCACGGCGCAACGTGCAGGCGCACCCGGGTGACAGCGTCGGAGACCATGCCCGACAGCGTAGCCGACTCCCACCTCGGTTGCGGCAGCCCATGGTCGCTGAACTCGGCAGATGAGCGGATTGAGCTGGCAGAGAAAGATGCCTGGCCGGCCATGCAACCGCCCGATTCTGCACTAGGCTGATGAATCATGCGCTCACTGTGGAGATTCTGGCCCGACGTTCGAGCGCGCCTGGGTACCTACCTCTTCGTCTTCGTCCTCACGCTTGCCTCAATGGGGTTGGCGCTGCTCGTGCCGCTCATCACCGGCTGGATCGTCGACGGCCCGATTGCGCGCGGCGACTTCACCGCCATGCTCGGTCCGCTGCTGGCCATCCTCGCCCTCGGCGTCGCCGAGGCCGTGGCCGTGTGGCTGCGCCGCCGGCTCATCGCGCCGGTCACCTCCCGGTGGGAAGTGCTGTGGCGTGAGCGCCTGTACGACCGGCTGCAGTATGTCGCCGTCGGCGTCCACGACGGCTGGCCGGCCGGTCAGCTGCTCTCGCGCGCGGTCAACGACCTGTCCCAGCTGCGGCGGTTCTTCGCCTTCGGCCTGCAGTTCCTCGTCGCCAGCCCGCTCATCGTCATCGGCGGCGGGTTGATCCTCGCCTCCCTGCACCCGTACTTCGGGCTCATCGCGATCGGCGCGGCCATCCCGACGATCACTGCGATCGCGGCCCTCGAACGCCGCTACCGGCTGGCCTCGCGCAGCGCCCAGGACACGATGGGTGAGATCGCCACCGACGTCGAGGAGGCCGTCCAGGGCATCCGCATCCTCAAGGCCTTCGGCCGCTCCCCGTGGGCGGCCTCCCGGTTCCGGGTGCTCTCCGAACGCCTGCGCGGCTTCGAGCTGACGAAGGCGTATGTCGATTCGTGGATGTTCGGGGCGGCGATCATGCTGCCGGTGCTCGCGCTCACCGCGATCCTGGCTGTGGGCACTTGGGGTGTCATCGGCGGCTGGATGACGGTCGGGCAGATCATCGCCGCGATGACGGTGACGATGTTCCTGCGCATGCCGATCGAGATGAGCGGCTACCTGCTTGCCGACCTGCTCATGTCGCTCACCGCTGCCAACCGCTACTGGGAGGTCATGGACCTGCCCTTCGACATCACCGACCCCGACGGTGACATCAGTGAGGACCCGCAGCCGCACGACTACGCCGGCCACATCCGCTTCGAGGCCGTCCAGTACCAGTTCGCCGATGCTGCCGAGCCGATCCTTGCCGACATCACCCTTGACATCGCCCCCGGTGAGACGCTCGCGCTCGTCGGGTCGACCGGTAGCGGCAAGACTGCGCTGGCCGCGCTGCTGCCGCGCCTGCAGGACGTCACCGCCGGGTCAATCACGATCGACGGCGCGGACCTGCGCGACTTCCGGATCAACGAACTGCGCCGCATCGTCTCAGTCGCCTTCGAAGACCCGGTGCTGTTCTCTGCGACCGTGCGCGAGAACGTCGCCATGGGGCTCAAGCATGCCGACGCCGAGGCGGTGGCTGGCGAGTCTGATGTCGACGCCGAAGTGTGGCAGGCGCTCGAGATCGCGTGCGCTGCCGACTTCGTGCGGCGGCTGCCTGATGGTCTCGACACCGAGGTCGGTGAGCAGGGACTGTCCCTGTCCGGCGGGCAGCGTCAGCGCCTGGCCCTGGCCCGGGCGGTCATCGGCAAGCCGCGCGTCCTCGTTCTCGACGACCCGCTCTCAGCCGTCGATGTCGACACGGAGGATCGGGTGCAGACTGCGCTGCGGCAGGTGCTCGGTGATTCGACCACGCTCGTCATCGCACACCGGCCCTCGACCGCGGCACTGGCCGACCGGGTGGCGGTGCTCGAGGACGGCCGGATCACCGATACCGGCACGCATGATGAGCTGCTGGCCCGCAACCGTCACTACCGCGACCTCATGGGAGCCAGCTCCCATGCAGCGGCGGAGGCTGAGCCCGAGCCCGTGTCCGTTACTGAGGCTGAGTCTAAGTCGGTATCCGAATCTGAGGAGGTGCGCTGATGTCCGTGAAGCCTGATGCGGCTGTCGATCCGGAGATCGAGCAGCTCCCGCCTGATATCTCCCGGAGGGCCAGCCGCCTGCTCGGCTCGCTGCTGCGCCCGCATGTGCCGCTGGCGGTCATACTCATGATCTCGACTGTTGTCGGCGGCATCATGTCGGTGGCAGGTCCCTTCTTCGTCGCCCGCGCGATCGACGACGGCCTGCCGGCTGCCCTGGATGGCAACGTCCGCCCGCTCATCTTCGCGATCTCCGCTGTTGCTGCTGCCGGCATCCTCGATGCCGCAGCAAGCTGGCTGAGCATCCGGCTCAACGGCAAACTCAGCCAGAAGATCCTCTTCGACCTGCGCGGACGCCTGTTCAGGCATGTGCAGCGGCTCGATATGCGCTACCACGAGCGTTCGACCTCCGGCCGGCTCGTCTCCCGGCAGACCTCGGATATGGAATCCGTCCAGCAGTTCGTCTCCCAGGCACTCGACCAGGTGGTGCTCGCACTGCTGACGATGTCGGCGATCGCGGTCACCCTCGTGGTGCTCAATGTGCCGCTGGCGCTCGTGGCCTTCGCCGGGTTCATCCCGCTGGTGCTGCTGACGATCTATGCGCGCCGCAAGCAGCGCTCGGCCTACCGCCGGACCCGCACTTCGATCGCCCGGGTCATCGTCCAGTTCGTCGAAACCATGGGAGGCATCCGTGCCGTCCAGTCCTTCCGCCGTCAGCGCCCAGGGCTGCAGCGCCTGACCGGTGAGGACTCCGAATACGCTCAGGCCAACACCGATGCGCTCAACGGGGTGGCGACCTTCGCCGGCGGCACGAAGCTTATCGGCAACCTCTCCCAGGCTGGGATCATCCTGCTCGGCGGCTGGCTCGTCATCAACGGGCAGACGCAGCTCGGCGTGCTCGCGGCGTTCCTGCTGTACCTGCGCCGCTTCTACGGCCCGCTCGACGAGCTCGTGCAGTCCTTCACCCTCTACCAGTCAGCCTCGGCGGCACTGGAGAAGATCACCGCCGTCCTCGATGCCGAACCCGACGTTCAGGAACCTGCCGATCCGCAGCCGCTGCCTGAGCGCCGCGTCGGCACCGGCCGGTCGATTGCCTTCGACGATGTCAGCTTCTCCTACGACGCCGAGGAGCCCGAGGTGCTGCCGGCCTTCGACCTGGAGATCCCTGCCGGGCAGATCGTCGCTGTCGTCGGCGCCACCGGTGCCGGCAAGTCGACTCTGGTGAAGCTGCTGACCCGCATGTACGACCCGACCACCGGTGCCGTGCGGCTTGACGGTGTCGATGTGCGCGACCTTGCTGATGCCAGGCTGCGTGAGTCGCTGGTGATGGTGACGCAGGAGTCGTATCTGTTCTCCGGCACGATCGCTGACAACATCCGCATCGGAAACCCCGATGCCACTGATGCACAGGTGCTCGCCGCTGCCGAGGCGGTGGGCCTGGATCCGTATGTGCGCAGCCTGCCGGAGGGTTACGACACGGATGTGAAGAAGCGCGGCGGCCGGCTGAGCTCTGGGCAGCGGCAGCTGGTGTCGTTCGCCCGTGTGTTCCTCGCCGATCCTGATGTCATTGTCCTTGATGAGGCGACCGCACACCTCGATATCCCCTCCGAGCGTCTCATCCAGCAGGCGCTGGCGCGTGTGCTCGAAGGGCGTACTGCGATCATCATCGCCCACCGCCTGTCGACGGTTGAGATCGCCGACCGGGTACTCGTCATGGACGCCGGCCGGGTTGTTGAAGATGGCACACCGGCAGAGCTCATTCACGGTGACAGCCGATTCGGGCGGATGTACTCAGCCTGGCAGGACACGCTGGCGTGAGCCGAAGCAGCCGAAGCGGCTGCTCGCTGGAATCGCCGACACGAGCTTCCAATACCGCGCCGGCTTGTCACGCCGCCGACAAGTCGATGATGAGGTCGGCCATCGAACATTCGATGGTGCTCCGCAGGGTGTTTGCCTCTGTCTCACCTGCGTCGGCCGGAACCTTGGTGCGCGGACCGTCGCGATGACGACCGTCCCGGCCGCGCTTCTCTCCCCTGGCCTGTGATGCGGTGGTCTCCGGATCCTTGGCCACCGGTGATTTCGCCGGAGACGTGATCGGGATGGTCCTGCTCGTGTACTCCTGGCCTGACGGCGTGCGCACCGTCAGCGAATCAGGGGTCGCGGTATGCCGCCAGCCGGGATTCTCCTTGGCGTAGTTGCAGGCCGCGCACAGTCCAGAGGCGTTCGCCCAGCTCGTCGCACCACCGGCGGCGTGCGGAGTGGCATGGTCGATATGGCGAATCGGTGCATCACACCACGGTGACCGGCACACATCGTCACGGCAGATGACCATCCGCCGCAGCCCATCATTGAAGGTCCGGCGCTTGGAGTCCATCGCCACGAGCTGCCCGGTCTCGGGCTGGGTGAAGAGACGCCGCAGGTAGACCGCACCAGAGCTGTTCTCCAGGAGTCGGCGCGTGAACGCGGCAGGGAGCGGCCCATGACCGGGCAGCCAGGCGGGAATCGTACCGTCGCTGATGAGAGCCTCGTCGGTCATGATGAGCTGGATTTCGACGGAGATGTCGGTCGCGGATTCTTGGCCCGTCAGGCGGGTGATGAAGAGGTCGGCGGCCATCTGCGCTCCCGTGCGCTCGCCTGATTCGCCCGTGCCGACCATCACAGAGGCAGCCTTCTGCAGGGCCGCATAGGCTGCCACGGCTTGCGGCATCGGAACGAAGGCGGTCAGATACGCCATGTTCCCCGGTGCCGGTCGGACGGAGATGTGCCGCTGCTTCTCCTCGTACTCCATGTGCTCGACGGTTGCTGCGGGATCCCCGTGCTGCGCCATGCGGCGGGCTTCTCCGGCCAGGCGCTTGAGGCCGGTGCCGGCGAAGAGCTCCTGCAACTGGGCATCGATCGAGTTGCGCAGATGGGACGGCAGCCACGCGACCTCCCGGAAGACGGCTCGTGCTTTCTCTTCGGAGATCTCTCCTGTTTCCAAAGCCCGGAAGGTGCAGGGCATTTCGCGCATGAGCACCTGGGCGAACTTCGCGAACCGGCTGCCCCGGGAGGGGGATTCCTGCCGGGCGAGCGCGACCTCGGCGCCGAACCCGCGGCAGCGACGATGGGCGGGAACGCCGGCGGCCTTCTCGGTGACGAAGCGGCGGTCAATCGCCGCGTCGGTCTCTCGCACCTGGTAGGCAGTGATCGCTGCTTTGAGGCGCTCGGCCTGGTTCATCCGCTCGAAGGCCTCAGTATCGTCGACCAGCGTCGGAGCTTGGGAAAACGCCAAGATGAGGCCCTCGATGTCCATGGCATCGAGCGGCTCTCCACGACGAGTCCTCTTCATACCCCATACGCTACGTTGAGGCACTGACAACGCACGCTCACCTGGGAAGATGCAGATTTGGCAGCTGAGCCCAGGCTCCGGTCAGCGCCCGAGGAGAAGGCGATTTCCTCCTCGGGAGCGGTCGCCCCAGCACGATTCAGCGCTTGGCGCTGGGCACCAGCACGCGGAGCAGCGGCTGAGTTCCGAGACCGTGCAGCAGCACGCTGCCGCCGAGCATGAATACGGTGACCGCTAAGACGAGGGCTGCGCTGTCGATGTCGTCGATGGCGTTGAAGGCCAGCAGGCCGAAGACGACCGAGGCAGTACCGCGCGGGCAGAGAGTGGCGATGAGCAGGCGCTCATGGCCGGGCAGCGCTGTTCCGAGCAGGCTCAGCAAGACTGGTCCCATGCGGATGACGGTGAGGGCGAGGGCAACCAGCAGCAGTATCGGCCAGATGGTCTCGAGGACCTGGCCGATGAAGATGACGGTGGCGCCGAGCACGAACCACAGCACCATGTTGTTGATGACGCTGATGTCCTCGGCCAAGGACAGCTCCTCGTGCAGTTCGCGGGTGCGCCGCAGCATGCGGAAGACAGTGCCGGCGACGAAGGCGGCGATGAAGCCGTTGCCGTGCAGGGTCACGGCCAGCGCGTAGGTCAGCAGCGGCACCGCGACCAGGCCGATGCGCATCGACTGGGCGCTGAACCAGCCGCGGCGGCCGCTGGCATTGGCCAGCACCGCGTAGGCGACGCCGACGACGGGGCCGACGGCAACGGCAATGAGGAAGGCCGGGATCGCCTGGCCCAGGGCGGCACCGGGCCCGCCGCGTTTCGCGTCGCCGGCGAGTGCGAGGGCGAAGAGGAGCAGCGGGGTGATGATGCCGTCGTTGTAGCCGCTTTCGAGGTTGAGGATATGGCGCAGCCGCTGCGGGATGGAGGTGTCCTTGACGATCGAGGTCACCGGTGAGAAGTCGACGGGCACAATGATGCAGGCGATCGCCAGAGTGACGGCGAGGCTGAGATCCGGAAGCAGCACCGAGGCGAACATCCAGGCCAGGAACATGCTGATCGGCAGCGCGATGAACAGCAGCCGCAGCACCGGACCGCGCACGGCCTTCATCGCCCCGAGGCGGACCTCGGTGGCGTCGACGAAGAGGACGAGAGCGAGGACGAGTTCGGCGATGCGCTCTGCGGCGTTGGAGTTGAGGAAGAGCCCGAAGCCGACCTTGTCGGTGATGAAGATGCCCGCAGCCGCACCGCCGATCGCCATGGCCAGCGGGCCCATGACATGCCAGCGGCCGAGCACGCGGGCGAACAGCGCCCAGGCGGCGACGAGGGCGCCGGCGAGCAGAAGGACGGTGAGCATGAGGGGCTTTCGAGGTCGTGCAGCAGGTTCGCCTAAGCGAATCGGAGCCTGCCTGCAGGCGGTGCCAGGAACCGCCTCGGGACTGACGAAGAACGTCAAGGGTGCCGCGAGGCCGACGCTCCCGACGAAGACTGACCCTCACGAGCCCCCTGATTCTTACGCTATGCCCGGTTCCACCTCGTGGAGCCGGGTACTGCGCTGAAGGGGCATAAGGCTGAAGGGGCGCGTGCCGGCTGCCAGGAAAGCAGCCCACAGTCTTCACAGGCGGTTCCGAAAGTGATGTCACCACCCGCAGATAGCCTGAAAGCCAACCTCATCCCCGGTGCCATCCCAAGGAGCTGCCATGACCATGACCCGCAGACGCACGCTCATCACCTTCGCTCCGCTTGCTCTCGGCGGGCTCGCGCTCGCGCTCTTCGCAGCGCTCATGGCCTATCTGTTCGTCTTCGGTTCGATGCTCGGCCTGCCGGTCTCCACCCTCGACGGCCTCGGCCCGACGTGGCCGATGACAGCCGCCACCATTCTGCTCATCACCGCTGCAATCTCACTGCCCGTCGGCGGGCTGTGGGCTGCCGCGGTGACCGTTGCAGCGGCGCGGCGGATTGCTCAGCCGCGGCCGGGGAACGGCATACCCGAGGCGGTCAGCGTCAGCTGATCGACGGTCGCCTCCAGCGGCAGTTCGGCGATATCGGCGATCATCCGCCCGGCGATCTCAGGATCTAAGCTCGGTTCGGCGCGCCTGGACCCGTCGGGCTGGAGGGCACCCTCGCCGGTGCCGATGCTGGTGAGGATCTCGGTGGCGGCATTGCCGATGTCGATCTGGGTGGCGGTGATCCGGTGCGGCCGGCCGTCGATGATGATGGCCTTCGTCAGCCCGGCCACCGCGTGCTTGCTCATCGCATAGGCCACCGAGTGCGGGCGCGGCACCTGCGCTGAGATCGAGCCGTTGTTGATGATCCGCCCGCCGTGTTCGCGCATGAGGTCGAAGGCAGCACTGGCGCAGTAGAACGCGCCGGTGGCGTTGACGTCGATCGTCTGGGCCACCTCGTTCCAGTCAGCTGCGCCGATGTCATCAGCGGGACCGAACATGCCTGCGTTGTTGAAGAGCACGTCGAGGCGGCCATAGGTCTCAGCGACCTGCTCGAAGGCCGCGCGCACCGCCTCGGGAGCGGCGATATCGGTGTCGATGGCCAGGCAGCCGGCCGCACCGTCGAGGCTCTCCTCCAGCCGGTCGCGGCGGCGGCCGAGGGCGGCTACGTGCCAGCCGCGGGCGATGAGCGTGCGGGCGACCGCGCGGCCGATGCCGCTTCCTGCGCCGGTGATGACGGCGATGCGAGTGTCCATGCCACCAATCTAACCGTCAGTCTGGGCACAGGTGGCTGGTGATGTCATCGTGAACGGGGCGTGTGTGATGGGCGCGGCGTGGCAGGCAGCGTGCGCCAGGACAGCGCCCAACGGATGAGCGCTGCGAGGCCGAAGCCGGCGAGGATGCCGCACCAGCCGATGATGACGGTGGCGAAGCTGAACACCGACCTGCCGAGAGCCATGATCGCGTACTGGCCGACTTCGACGAGGAACGACAGGCTCATGGCCACCACCAGTGCCGACCAGCGGTGGGCGGCTGCGACGAAGAGTCCGCTGGTCAGGCCCAGGGGCAGGAACATGAGCAGGTTCATCGACTGCCAGTTGACGGTTGTGACTGCCCAGATGTTGGGCAGCGACCATGCCCAGACGCGCCTCTGAATTGAGTCGTCATCGGTCAGGAACCGTTCGAGTCCGCTCTGCGATGGGGTCAGGGTCAGTGCCAGGACAAAGGCTGTGCAGGTGAGCCACGCGGCAACTGTCCACCGCGGTTCGCTCAGTTTGCGGGCACCGACGCGGGAGACTGCGACGGCCATGAGCACGCCAAGGGCGAAGGCAGGGATGAAGAGGGGAAAAGCCGCCAGGTAGCGCTCCATCAACTGATCTTCGCACACCCGCACGGCAGTCCGGTCGATCCCCTGGTGCAGACGCTCCCGAGGCGGTGGCTGGGTCCCAGCCACCGCCTCGGGAGCGGGTGCGCGGCACCGGCACAGGTGCCGCAGTCGATCAGGACAGTGCGATCAGGTGGTCACGGCGCCGACCGAGGCCGACTGGACGAGCTTGGCGTACTTGCCGAGCACGCCGTGCAGGCGCGGGTTCTCGGGCATCTGCCAGTTCTCGCGGCGGCGGGCCATCTCGTCCTCGTCGACGTGGAGGTCGATGCTGCGGGCGGCGATGTCGACGGTGATCCTATCGCCGTCTTCGACGAAGGCGATCGGCCCGCCGTCGACGGCCTCGGGGGCGACGTGGCCGATGCACAGGCCGGTCGACCCGCCGGAGAACCGGCCGTCGGTGATGAGCAGGACGTCCTTGCCGATGCCAGCACCCTTGATCGCGCCGGTGATCGCGAGCATCTCGCGCATGCCCGGCCCGCCCTTGGGGCCTTCGTAGCGGATGATGACGACGTCGCCCTTCTTCAGCTCGCCGCCCAGCACAGCGTCCATGGCCGGCTGTTCGCGGTCGAAGACGCGGGCGGTGCCTTCGAAGACGTCGGCGTCGAAGCCGGCGGACTTCACGACCGCGCGCTCCGGGGCCAGCGATCCCTTGAGCACGGTGAGTCCGCCGGTGGCGTGGATCGGGTTGTTCAGCGCGCGCAGGATCTTGCCGTCGGGATCCGGCGGGTTGATCTTCGCGAGGTTCTCGGCGACCGTCTTGCCGGTGACGGTCATGCAGTCGCCGTAGAGCAGTCCGGCGTCGAGCAGGGCCTTCATGATGACCGGCACGCCGCCGATCTTGAAGACGTCGTTCATGACGTATTCGCCGAAGGGCTTGACGTTGCCCAGGTGCGGGACCTTGTCGCCGATCCGGTTGAAGTCGTCAAGGCTCAGGTCGACCTTCGCCTCGTGGGCGATGGCCATGAGGTGCAGCACGGCGTTGGTCGAGCCGCCGAAGGCCATCGTCACGGCGATCGCGTTGAGCAGCGATTCGCGGGTGATGATGTCGCGGGTGGTGATGCCCTGGCGCAGCAGGTTGACCACAGCAGTGCCGGATTCGCGGGCGAAGAGGGTGCGGTTGCGGTGAATGGCCGGCGGGGCGGCTGAGCCGGGCAGGGACATGCCCATCGCCTCGGCGGCTGAGGCCATTGTGTTGGCGGTGTACATGCCGCCGCAGGCACCTTCACCAGGGCAGACGGCGCGTTCAATGGCATCGACATCGGCTTTGGTCATCTTGCCGGCACGGCAGGCGCCGACGGCTTCGAAGGCGTCGATGAGGGTGACTTCGCGTTCGGTGCCGTCAGACAGCTTCGCAGTACCGGGCATGATCGAGCCGTTGTAGAGGAACACGCTCGACAGGCCGAGCCGGGCCGCACCCATGAGCATGCCGGGGATCGACTTGTCGCAGCCGGCCAGCAGCACCGAGCCGTCGAGGCGCTCGGCGGACATGACAGTCTCGACCGAGTCGGTGATGACCTCACGGGAGACGAGCGAGTAGTGCATGCCCTCATGGCCCATCGAGATGCCGTCGGAGACGGAGATGGTGCCGAACTCCAGCGGGTAGCCGCCGGCGTTATGCACGCCTTCCTTGGCAAAGCCGGCGAGCTTCTCCAGGGTCAGGTTGCACGGGGTGATCTCGTTCCATGAGGAGGCCACGCCGATCTGCGGTTTGGCCCAGTCCTCATCGCCCATGCCGACCGCGCGCAGCATGCCGCGGGCGGCAGCCCGCTCCAGGCCGTCGGTGACGTCGCGGGAGCGGGGCTTGATGTCAACGCCGTCGGCGACGCTGCCGGACTGCGGGTTCTCCACTGCTGATTCCTCGTTCACTGTGCTCATGAGGGCAGTGTAGGTCGCCGCCGGGATTCTGCCACCGGGTGCCCCACATGACGGACACTCCGCCTGGAATCCTGCGAGGTCCGGGCCCGAGGCGCCGGTCGCCTCAGGCTTTGGGCAAGACTTCCGTGCCCATTTGTCCAGGACACATCCGTGCCCGAGGCGGGACCCGCCTCGGGCACGGAACGTATGGTGGGCAGACGCGCGGTTCAGCTCACGATGTTGAGCGGCTGCTGCCCGTCGTTGATACGGCGGACCTGCTCGGTGAGCATCTGTACGATGCGCGGTTCGAAGGCGGTCGTGTCACCGCCGATGTGCGGGGTCAGCAGGGTGTTCGGGGTGCCCCACAGCGGGTGGTTCTCCGGCAGCGGCTCGGGGTCGACGACGTCGAGGGCGGCCTGCAGCCGGCCGGAGCGCAGCTCCTCGACGAGCGCATCGGTGTCGACGACGGCTCCGCGGGCGACGTTGACGACGAGTGCATTGTCCGGCAGCTGGGCGAGGAACGCGGCGTCGACGAGGTGGTGGGTGGCCTCGGTCAGCGGGGTGATGAGGATGACGACCTCGGCGTGCGGCAGCAGCTTCGGCAGCTCGTCCGGCCCATGCACCTGACCGCGGTCATCGGTGCGGGCGCGCGAGGCGACGCGGGTGAGGTCGATGTCGAAGGGCTCTAACCGGGCGGCGATCGCATCGCCGATCTCCCCGACACCGACGATGAGCACCCGGCGGTCCTGCAGGGAGCGCCTGCGTCGGTGGTTCCAAGTCCGCGAGGCCATGTCGCGAACAGCTGCGTCGATGCCGCGCAGCTTGGCGAGCACTAAGGCGACGGCGAGTTCGGCGGTGCTGCCGGTGTGCACGCCCGAGGCCGTGGCCACGGTGTAGCCCTCGTCGAGGAGGTGGGCGACGGGGTCATAGCCGGTGGTCTGCAGCAGCACCGTCTTGAGGTTCTCCAGCTGCGGGATCAGCTCGATCGTCGGCCCGAAGTCGGTGTAGGGCAGGATGAGGACGTCGACGTCGTCCGGGCTGGTCTTGTCGGACTTCTCCTCAGCGGAGTACACGACGAGGTCGACGTTGGCGCGCTGATGAGCCGGGATCCGGGCGATGACCCGGTCGCGCAGCTCGGAGTCGGGGAAGGCGATGGTGCGGATGCTCTGGTCGCTCATGACAGTCTGCGTGCTCATGCCGCCATTGTGTCATCCTTCCCCGCCCGGCTGACAGGGGCGCGCGGCTCAGCTGCCGAGCAGTTCGGCGAACGGCGTGACGGCGTTCGGGTCGAGTGCGTCGACCGGTCCGCGGCGCACCGCCGGCGTGGCGACCTGCGCGGCGAACTGCGGCCGGTCACCGGCGTGCTGCCGGTCGCCGCCGTGCTGCGGTGCCTCCGTTTCCCCAGGGGCGGGCTCGTATTCCGGCAGACCGGGCCCGGCTGCTTCCTCCCCGGCCGCTTCCTCTCCTGCCGCTGCTGGGCGCAGCGCGTGCACGAGGCCGGCCAGTTCGGCACCGGCTGTCGTGATCCGTTCGGCGAGGCCGCCGCGTTCCCCCATGCCCGAGGCGTCCGCACCCCAGTCGTCGGTGGCGGCGAATACCGCGGTCGGGACGATGATCGCCTTGAGGTAGCTCAGCAGCGGGCGCAAGCTCGTCTCAGCCGCCAGCGAATGCCGGGCGGTGCCGCCGGTCGAACCGATGAGCACCGGAGTGCCGGCGAGCGCGGCATCATCGATGAGCTGGAAGAACAGCGTCTGCAGACCCACCGGCTGACTGTTGTAGATCGGAGCGACGGTGATGAGCGCATCGGCCCGCTGCACAGCGGCGAAGGCGTCCTCCAGGGCTGGCGAGGGCAGTCCGGAGACGGTTATCGTGACCATCTCCTTAGCCAGCGTGCGCAGATTGATCTCAGTGACCGTCACCTCAGGCGCGGTAGTCTCCAGCGCCGAGGCAGTGGCGGCGGCGAGCCGGGCGGCCAGCCGCGAGGTCGTCGAGTCCTCGCTCAGGCCGGCGGCGACAGTGACGATCTCAAACATCGGTGTCCTCCTCTGCGGTGGCGCTCTGCCGGCCGCCGGGCACCGGGTCGTTCCCGGCGCGGTGGCGTGCGACGAGCCAGTCGTGGGTCGGTGAGTCGGGCACATCGGCCGGGCGGGCGGCGTCCATCTCGCGGCGGATGACCGGGGCGACCTCGGTGCCGAGGACCTCGACCTGGCGCAGCACGACGTCATGGGGCAGGCCGGCGTGGTCGACGAGGAAGAGCAGCCGCTGGAAGTCCCCGGCCCATTCGCGCATGCCGAGATAGCGTTCGATGACCTGCTGCGGGGACCCGACGGTCAGCGGCGTCTGGGCGGTGAAGTCCTCCAGGGAAGGGCCGTGGCCGTAGACCGGGGCGTTGTCGAAGTACGGGCGGAAGAACTTCACGGCGTCCTGGGACTTCTCATCCATGAACACCTGCCCGCCGAGGCCCACGAAGGCCTGTTCGGCGGCGCCGTGGCCATAGTGGGCGTAGCGCTGCCGGTAGAGGTTGACCATCCGGGCGGTGTGGGATTCGGGCCAGAAGATGTTGTTGTGGAAGAAGCCGTCGCCGTAGTAGGCGGCCTGCTCGGCGATCTCCGGGGACCGGATCGAGCCGTGCCACACGAACGGCGGCACGTCGTCGAGCGGGAACGGTGTGACGGTGTAGCCCTCCAGCGGGCTGCGGAACTTGCCCTGCCATGAGATGTTCTTCTCCCGCCACAGCCGGTGGAGCAGGTTGTAGTTCTCCACCGCCAGCGGGATGCCCTGGCGGATGTCCTTGCCGAACCACGGGTAGACCGGCCCGGTGTTGCCCCGGCCCATCATGAGCGAGAGCCGACCGGCAGACAGGTGCTGGGCCATCGCGTAGTCCTCAGCCATGTTGACCGGGTCGTTGGTGGTGATGAGCGAGGTCGCCGTCGACAGCCGCAGCGTGGTCGTGCGCGCGGCGATGTGGGCCAGCAGCACCGGCGGGGTGCCGGGGGCGACGAAGGGCGGATTGTGGTGCTCGCCGACGGCGAAGGTGTCGAGTCCTGCCTGCTCAGCGGTGGTCGCCAGTTCGATCATGTTCATGATCCGCTGGTGTTCGCTCGGCGCCTGACCGGTGTGCGGGTCCGGTGTGACGTCGCCGATCGAGAAGATGCCGATTTCCACGGCGCTCACCTACCCCTGCTGATTTAACTTTCAATTACTACTAGCGTAACACCGTTCCCCGGCCGGATATTCCATGCTGAGGCCGCTCCCCTCGCACACGGTGCGGCGAGAGCATCGGCGAGATGTTCGAAGCCGGCAGCTCGCACACAGTGACAATGATCACGCTGTGGGTGCGGGGCAGGAGCCGCAACCGCCTCGGGCGCGGTGCTGTGAAGAGGACTACGATGGCGACTGCGGAAGCTGTCAGCCGAGTCCCGGATGCGCCTGACGCCGGCCCTCGGCGGTTCACTCGGAGGCGAAAGCAGTGATGACGCTGACCCCGGGTCGATACGCAGCGGGATCGCCCAGGCTGAGAAAGCGCAAAGCCGTGAGTGTGGTCACCATGGACGAGTGTGGTCACCACGGGATGGACAGGTGCCACCCGTCTTGTGCGCACATGGTCGTGAGTGCAGTCCGGCTTTCCTGTGAGCCGGCTCAGGCCATTGGGCGTGAGCCAGCCGACAGGAGGCGGGCGTTCAGCCGGCGAGGTGACGTTCCGGCTTCCCCATCAGATCCACAGGGCAGGATCTTCGAGCTTCCACTCATTGGCTTGTCGGCCGTCGCGGGGTTGTCGGATCGTCGCGGGGATGCCGACGGCCGTCGAACCTTCCGGGACGTCCTTGACGACGACGGCGTTCGCTCCCACCGAGGAGCCCGAGCCGACGGTGACCGCACCGATGATCTTCGCACCCGCGCCCACCATGACGTTGTCGCCGATGGTCGGGTGCCGCTTGACCTGCTCCATCGTCGCCCCGCCGAGGGTGACCTGGTGATAGAGCATGACGTCGTCGCCGATCTCGGCGGTCTCGCCGATGACGACGCCGTTGGCGTGGTCGATGAAGAAGCGTCGGCCGATCGTGGCCCCGGGGTGGATCTCCACGCCGGTGAGCGTGCGCACCGCCTGGGACAGCAGGCGGGCCGGGACTTTTCCGGCTTCGTGCTGCCACAGCTTGTGGATGCCGCGGTGCGCCCAGATGGCGTGCAGCCCCGGATAGCTGATGAGCGTGACGAGGTCGTTGCGGGCAGCCGGGTCGCGGCGCTTGGCGGTGTCGAGGTCCTCGCGGAGGGCCTGGCGGAATGCCGGCCGGGCGGCATAGGCGACCCCGAGCGCGGCAGCCGAGGCGGCTGCCGCGCCGATCGCGAGTCGTTGCAGTGCTGACATGCCCAGATCAGTCCATGTAGTCCGCGTAGAGCGGAGTCGACAGGTAGCGCTCGCCGAAGCTGGGGATGATGACGACGATGCGCTTGCCGGAGAACTCCGGACGCGAGCCGAGCTTCTCGGCGGCCGCGACGGCGGCGCCGGAGGAGATGCCGACGAGGATGCCCTCTTCGCGGGCGACCTGGCGGGCCTTCTCCATCGCCTCGTCATCGTCGATGGCGAAGACCTCGTCGTAGATCTCGGTGTCGAGCACGGTGGGCACGAAGTTCGCGCCGATGCCCTGGATTTTGTGCGGACCGGCAGTGCCCTCGCTCAGCAGCGGCGAGGCGGCCGGTTCGACGGCGGCGATCGTGACATCCGGGTTGTGCTTGCGCAGCACCTCGCCCACACCGGTGATGGTGCCGCCGGTGCCGATTCCGGCGACGAAGGCATCGACCTGGCCGTCGGTGTCGGCGAGGATCTCCTCGGCAGTGGTTTCGCGGTGGATCTGCGGATTGGCTGGGTTGTCGAACTGACGGGCCAGCACGGTGTTGTCCTGCTTGCCGATCTCCTCAGCCTTGGCGACGGCGCCCTTCATGCCCTCCTCCTTCGGGGTGAGGACGAGTTCGGCACCGAAAGCGCGCAGCAGCGCGCGGCGTTCCTTCGACATCGATTCGGGCATCGTGAGGATGACCTTGTATCCGCGGGCTGCGCCGACCATGGCCAGCGCGATACCGGTGTTGCCGCTGGTGCCTTCGACGATCGTGCCACCGGGGCGCAGCTCGCCGGACTTCTCAGCCGCATCGATCATCGCGACGCCGATGCGGTCCTTGACAGAGTTCGCCGGATTGTAGAACTCGAGCTTTCCAACGATTTCCGCGCCGCTGCGCTCGCTGGCCTTGTTGAGTCGTACGAGCGGTGTCCGTCCGACCAGCTCAGAAATATTGGAATAGATGTTCACGGGCGTGTCCTTTCGATTCGCACGTCTGGGCTGAGCCGTGGCTCGACTCAGCAGAGAGGATTACGTCGACAGCGAAGAGCAGGACAGCTGCAAGCGCTGAGCCCTTCGCTCACACACCAGCCAATGGCTTCAGCTGCTGATGACTGCGGGAGGCAGTTCTACTGCGCTCAACCGCGTTGGGTCTCAGCTTATTCCGGCAGCGGGTCAACTGGTAATCCTGTCCGGGGCGCGGACGCACATCACGTCTGTGCTGGCGTCGTCCGAGCCGGGCCGGGCGCTAGACTCAGGTGCCATGACCATTCATCCCATCGTCGTCTACGGTGAGCCGGTGCTGCACCGCAAAGCCGAGAAGATCGAGTCCTTCGATGCTGAGCTCGCCGAGCTCATCGATGACATGTTCGAGACCCTGGCCGCCTCCAACGGGGTGGGCCTGGCGGCTCCGCAGATCGGCGTGGGCAAGCAGATCTTCGTCTACGACGCCGATGATGAGGTCGCCGGTGTGCGCCGGCGCGGCGTGTTCGTCAACCCGATCCTCGTCGCCTCGAAGATCCCCGACGGGCGGCCGAGCATCGAGGACGAATCGGAAGGCTGCCTGTCGGTGCCGGCTCTGGACTTCCCGCTCAAGCGTGCCCACAAGGTCACGATCAACGGAGCCGACGGCGCCGGTGAGCCGGTGTCGCTGACGGTCGAGGGCTGGTTCGCCAGGATCATGCAGCACGAGTACGACCACCTCCAGGGCACCCTGTACGTCGACCGGCTCGATCGGAAGTGGTCGAAGAAGTGGAAACGAGCGCAGCGCGAGTTCGGCTACAACGAACCGGGCCTGTCCTGGCTGCCTGGCACGGATGAGGATCCGTTCGGGCACTGAGCTGAACCGCGGCTACTGACCTGCGCCGGCCCGATGTGCGTTTCGTGCAGAATCGACGATCGTCGAGTCGACACAAACGGCACAACCGCCGGTCAGGACAGGTGGCGCTGCTCGCGGTTCTGACCGAGCTGCTCCCCTGCCCGGTTCAGGCCGAGCTGCTCGTCGACCTGCTTCTGGGCGCGGGCGATCTTCGAATCCAGTTCGTCGAGGTCGTCGAAGCCTTCAGCGGTGACTGTCAGTTCGCGCAGCAGCTCATTGATCGACTCGGCGTGTGCTTCGGCTTCGATGTTGAGTTCCTGCAGACGCCAGTCGGCATTCTCGTCATCGGCGGTACGGGAGATGACGTCGAGCACGCGCGAACCGATCTCGCGTGAGCGTTCGGTCTGGTCGAGCATGAGCAGTTGCTGGTCGAGTTTGCGCAGCCGCTCATAGTAGGCGTTGAGTGCCAGCACCCGGTCGACCATGGACGAGAACGCGCGGGTGAGCTGTCGCAGGTAGGCGACGATCTGTTTGTCGGTCGACGGGTCGGCAGGCATGCCGCCGCCGGCGTTGAAGTTGGTCTGGCGCATCTGCTCAAGCTCAGCGCGGATCTCGACGAGTTCGACGAGACGACGTCCGATCGAGGCGACCGCGTGATCGAGATCGACGCGGGAGACGTGGTCCTGCATAATCGGGTGCGTCCACGCACGTGTCCGGGCGATCTTCTGCGCGGTCACGACAGTCAGGTGGAACAACCGCTGCTCGTCGGTGTCCTGGCCCTTCGTCAGTCCCGGTACCCAGCCGAGGCGCTCAGGAGTGATCCACTCCGCGCCGCTTGCCGATTCCTTGGCCTTGCGGTCGAGCCGGCGCGGATCCTTGCGGTACTTCCAGCCGGTATAGCCTGCACCGGCAGCGGAGATCGTGCCGATGATGCCGGTGGTGATGACGCCGCCTTCAGGCACGGAGTCGAAAACGCTGATGAGCACCGTCGGCAGAGCGGCGATTCCCGTCGCGATCGCGCCAGCGGTGGTGGCAGCTGCGAACTTCACCCGCGAGCGGATGAGGTTGCGTGACATCCCTGCGGTGACGAGCTGGGAGCCCGGCTCGGTGGCGTCGACGCGGTAGCTGCGTGCGCGCCAGGCGTTCCGGACGTCTTCAGAAACGGAATCGGGCACGAGGATCCGGTAGGTCGGCAGCGTCCCAGCACAGCTGCGCTCCCACAGGGACTTCCACGAGATCGTGTCCATCTGCACTCCTCCGGTGGGCAGGCGGGTGAGGTTGCCGCTAGTGTACGCCTCCGGCCTGAGGCTTCACTGAACGGTGTTGGCGGTTCAGAACATGATCTCGGTCTGCACGGGTTCTCTAGCCACGATCTGCCGCCCGGCGCGGAAAGACGCGAGAACGGGTGCAGCGAAGCTCAGGGCTTCATACCAATCGGCGGCGTCGAGGACGATGAAGTTCGCCGGCCGACCGACAGACGACGTCGCGCAGGTTGCCTGTCCGGAGGGGATTCCATGGATCGGCGATGTCGTCCTGCCCGAAGCTGACGTTGATGCAGCTCATCTTCGGCAGGCGAAATTGATCGATTCAACGGAGTACTCCCGGGTGAACTCGAAGTGCGGGATCGCCCCGATTGCGTCGACTCCGAGTTCGGCTGCCCGGCGCATAAGTCCTTCGCCGTCGGGGAAGGACTGGATGCCCTCCTGCGGAAACGCCACGATCTGCAGCGTGACGCTGTCCTTGAGTTCATCGCGCAGCTCTAGCAGTGTGTGCAGGGCGGTGAGCTCGGGTCGGTGACGTCGACGTGTGTGCGCACATACTTGATTCCGAATCCCGCTTGCTGCCGCACAGCGGCGTTGACACGCTGCTTGACGTCCTCGGCGGTCAGCGACTGTTTGCGCTCGCTCCACACTTCGATGCTTTCGAACAGCGTTCCCGAGGCGTTCCAGCGCGGCTGTCCAGCGGTGAGCGCCGAGTCAAGGTGCACATGCGATTCGATGAAGGGCGGGAGCCCGAGGCGGTGCAGCCTGCCGGAGATCGCTGGCCGGAACCGGGGTGGTGTGGATGCGACTGCGCCCGCAGCGAACCGAAGTCCACTGCGGACGCGCCTGTCGCATCAGCCTGAGATCTGGGCAGGTCAGCTGTTGATCTTGGCCATGATCATTTCGCGGGCCTTGCCGGCATCGGCCTGGCCGCGGGTGGCCTTCATGATCGGGCCCATGAGGGCGCCGATCGCCTGCATCTTGCCGCCCTTGATCTTCTCGACGACATCCGGGTTCGCCGCGATCGCGTCATCGACGGCGGCTTCGAGCGCGCCGTCGTCCTGGACGATCTCCAGTCCCTCGGCCTCCATCACCTCGGTCGGGCTGCCCTTGCCGTCGATGACGCCGGCGAGCGCCTTGCGGGCGAGCTTGTCGTTGAGCTTGCCGGCCTTGACCAGGCCTGCCAGCTCGGCGACATGGGCTGCAGTGACGAGAGTCGTGACCTCGGCGTCCTCCTGCTTGGCTGCACGTGCGATCTCACCGGTCCACCACTTGCGTGCGGCGGCCGGCTCGGCACCGGCAGCGACAGTCTCTTCGATGACGTCGAGCAGGCCTGCGTTGATGACATCGCGCATCTCCAGTTCGGAGAAGCCCCACGCCTCAAGCAGGCGGCGGCGCTTGGCTGCCGGCAGCTCCGGCAGGTCGGCGCGCAACTGCTCGACCCAGTCGCGTGAGGGCTCGACGGGCACGAGGTCCGGTTCCGGGAAGTAGCGGTAGTCATCCGAATCGGACTTCACACGTCCCGAGGATGTCTCGCCGGTCTCCTCATGGAAGTGGCGGGTCTCCTGCAGCACCTGCTCACCGGCTTCGAGCACAGTGGCCTGGCGGGCGATCTCGTAGCGGACCGCGCGCTCGATCGAGCGGAAGGAGTTGACGTTCTTCGTCTCGGTGCGGGTGCCCAGCGGTGCATCGGGCGATTCACGCAGCGAGACGTTGATGTCGGCACGCACATTGCCCTGCTCCATCCGGGCCTCGGAGACGCCGAGGGCGCGGAAGATGTCGCGCAGGGTGCGCACATAGGCGGCCGCCACCTCGGGAGCGCGCTCCCCGGTGCCGGTGATGGGGCGGGTGACGATCTCGACGAGCGGCACACCGGCACGGTTGTAGTCGACCAGCGAGTACTCCGCGCCGTGGATGCGGCCCGAGCCGCCGACGTGGGTGTTCTTGCCGGCGTCCTCCTCCATGTGGGCGCGCTCGATGTCTACGGTGATGAGCTCGCCGTCTTCGAGCTCGACCTCCAGGGAGCCGTCGAAGGCGATCGGCTCGTCGTACTGGGAGGTCTGGAAGTTCTTCGCCAGGTCCGGGTAGAAGTAGTTCTTCCGGGCGAACCGGCAGGACTCGGCGATGTCGCAGCCAAGCGCCAGGCCGATCTTGATCGCGTATTCGACCGCGGTCTCATTCACCACCGGCAGCGCGCCGGGCAGGCCGAGCGAGACGGGGGTGACGTTCTCGTTCGTGCCGACTCCGAAACTGTTGGGGGCGGCGTCGAACATCTTCGTGGCGGTGCCGAGCTCGACGTGGACCTCGATGCCGAGCACCGGGTCGTACTTCTTGATGGCGTCTTCGTACTTCATCTCACGTCCTCACAGTTCCGGCGCGGCGGCGAGCACGCCAGCCCCGCGAGTCTCGTTGACGGCAGCCTCGATGCCGGCGCCGATCTCATACAGGCGCACATCCTCACGGGCCGGGGCGAGCAGCTGGAAGCCCACCGGCAGCCCGTCGGTCACACCGGCCGGCACGCTCATGCCCGGCACGCCGGCGAGGTTGGCCGGGATGGTCGCGACGTCGCCGAGGTACAGCGACATCGGGTCCATCTCCTTGGCAGCCCCCAGGTCGAAGGCCGTCGTCGGGGCAGTCGGCGAGACGAGCACATCGGCAGTCTCGAAGGCCTTGGCCAAGTCGCGCTGGACCAGTGTGCGGACCTTCTGGGCCGAACCGTAGTAGGCGTCGTAGTAGCCGGCCGAGAGCGCATAGGTGCCGAGGATGATGCGGCGCTTGACCTCCGCGCCGAATCCGGCGGCGCGCGTGGCGGCCATGACAGTCTCCGCAGTGACCGGGCCCTCCTCGGGCTCGACCCGCAGGCCGAAGCGCATGCCGTCGTAGCGGGCGAGGTTCGAGGACACCTCCGAGGGCATGATGAGGTAGTAGGCCTCAACGGCGTAGGCGAAGCTCGGGCAGTCGATGTCGACGATCTCAGCCCCGGCAGCTGCGGCGATCCGCAGCGCCTCGTCGAAAGCGGCCTGCACGCCGGGTTCGACCCCCTCGCCGGTGAGCTGTCGGATGACACCCAGGCGCTTGCCGGACAGGCTGCCGGAAGCAGCGCCGGCCTCAGCGGCGGCGAGGAAGCCGGTCGCCTGGTCCCGCAGCGAGGTCGAGTCGTGCGGGTCGTGGCCGGCGAGCACTTCGTGCAGGGCGGCGGCGTCGGCGACGGTGCGGCCCATCGGGCCGACCTGGTCGAGGCTGGAGGCCATCGCGATGACTCCATAGCGGGAGACCGAGCCGTAGGTCGGCTTGACGCCGACGGTGCCGGTGAAGGCGGCCGGCTGGCGGACCGAACCACCCGTGTCAGTGCCGACGGACAGCGGCGCCTCATAGGCGGCCAGCGCTGCCGCGGCACCGCCGGAGGAGCCGCCGGGGACCTTCGTGGTATCCCACGGGTTGGCCGTCGGACCGAAGGCGGAGTTCTCGGTGGTCGCACCCATGGCGAACTCATCGAGGTTCGTCTTGCCCAGCAGCGGCATGCCCGCTTCCTGGGTGTGGCGGTAGACGGTGCCCGAGTACGGCGGCACCCAGCCTTCGAGCATCTTCGAGGCGGCCGTCGTCGCCACGCCCTCGGTGACGATGAGGTCCTTGTGCGCGACCGGCACACCGGCCAGCGGGTGCAGGGTCTCACCTGCGGCCCGGCGTCGGTCGACGTCAGCGGCGGTGGCCAGGGCGGCATCGGCGGTGACGGTGATGAAGGCGCCGATGGTCTCATCGACGGCACCGATCCGGTCGAGGTGGGCCTGGGTGACCTCGGTCGAGGTGTAGTCGCCGGCCCGCATGCCGGCGGCGAGGTCGAGCGCGCTCAGGCGCGTGAGATCTGCCATCAGTCCTCCCCGAGGATCTGCGGGACGAGGAACTTGCCGTCTTCACTGGCCGGGGCGCCGGAGAGCGCCTCGTCGGCGGTGAGCGTCTCGCCGACGGTGTCCGGGCGCATGACGTTGCTCAGCGGAATCGGGTGGCTGGTGGCCGGCACCTCGTCGGTGGCGACCTCCTGGACGGCGGCCACGCTGGAGAGAATGGCGTTGAGGTCGCCGGTGAGTGCGGCCTGCTCCTCATCGGTCAGGGCGATCCGGGCGAGGTCGGCCAGGTGGCTGACCTCAGCGGCGGTGATCGCGGATGTCTGCGACATCGTCACCCCTTCATTGTTCGCGTTCGTGTCACAGACGAGTCTAACCGGCGCCTGGCCACCTGCGGGTGCCAACGCTCTGCCTCGGTCAGGCAGCCGATTCGTTGCGGATGTAGCCGGCGACTTCGGTGAGGAACCGCTCTGCGGCCGCGGGGGTGGCGTGGCCGTTGGCCACTGCCCGGCTGAGGTCGGCGGCCAGCCCGTTCACCCGCGCCTGCGCGCTGTCGGCTGGCAGTGCGGCGTCACCGGTGTGCCTGCTCGTGGCCGTGCCCGAGGAGGGGGTGTCGTCGTCATCGTCGTCGTCCTTGCGGGTGGGCCGGGTCTCCTGGCCCGAGGCGGTGGGCAGGTAGGCGGCTTCCGGTGCTGCGGTGCGTCCGACCTCGGCGATGGCAGCCCGCAGGGTGCCGCTGTTCTCGTCGAGTTCGGCTGTCGCTTCCTGGACAGCGATGCCAGGGGTGTCGGGAAGTACCTGCGTGTCGATCAGCCGGGTGACGTGGCCGGCGCCGAAGACGATGCCGGAGACGAGTGCCGAGCCGATGACCAGGCGTACGAGAGTCCACATGCCTCCAGTCTGGCACCGGCAGTTGGTGGCCGGCTTCGTCCCGGCTGGGTCTCCGCTGAACCGTAGGCAGAACGGTCCGTGATAGCGGGCGGGGGTTGCCAGAAGCCGGCGACGGCTCCTAGCGTCGAGGCATCACCGAGCGAGTGGAGGACGAATGAGAATCCCGCAGGCGTCGAGATGGATCATCGACCTGCTCCTGCTGGCGATCGGCAGCCTGGCGCTCGTCTTCGCACCGGGGCTGCACGATCTGGCAGCGGTGTTCTGGGGCCTGGCTCTCGTGTCCCTCATCGCCGCACTCGTCATCGCCGTCCGCCGCTGGCGCACCGTGCGGCGCGGCGAGTCCAGCGTGAGCAGCCGACGGCGCCGGGGCCGCGAGAACCGGAGACCTCAGTAGTCGACGTCGCCTTCGCCGAACCCGTCGACGTCGAAGTCCTCACCGTCGCTGCCGCTTGCCAGCAGTGAGGCAGTCAGGCGCTCCTCATCCCCGCGCAGCTCAGCGACCGCTGCCAGCAGCGACGCATCTTCTGCCTTCTGCCCATCGAGGGCGGCGAGCACCACAGAGCGGCGCACGGCTTCCTTGACGAAGGAGGCGGTGACTCCCTCGGTGCGCGCGGCGGCCTCGTCGAGGGCGGCCGGCGTGAAGCTCAGCTGCTGGGAGTACAGCTCGAACAGGGCACGGCGGGCTGCCGTATCCGGACGCGGGATCTCGACAGCCAAGTCGATGCGGCCCGGCCGCTGCACGAGCGCCTCTTCGAGGGCCTCGGCCCGATTGGTCGTGAGGACAAAGGCGACATCAGCGTCACCGGCCAGTCCGTCGAGGGCATCGAGGACTTCGAAGAGCAGCGGCCGGGCGCCTTCGGAGAAGTCACGGGACTCGGCGACGAGGTCGCAGTCCTCAAGCACCACGATCGCCGGCTGCAGGGCGCGGGCGGTCTCAGCGGCAAGGCTGATCGCCTGCAGGCTCTCCCCAGAGAGCATGATGACGGTGCTGCCGGTGGCCAGTCCGGTGAGGTGGCGGACGGTGTGGGTCTTGCCGGTGCCGGGAGGGCCGTAGAGCAGGATGCCGCGTTTGAGGTGCTGGCCGGCGGCCTGCAGCTGCTTCGCCATCTCGGAGATGCCGAGCACGTGGCGGCGGATCCGCTCCAGCGTGTCTTCCGGCAGGATCACCTGGTCGGCTGCGATCTGCGGGCGAGGATGGAACTGCACCGCCTGGGAGGCCTCGCCGAAGGCTCCTCCCCCGAAGGTCACGACCTGCCCACGCAGGGTCGAGCGGGCGTTCATCGCCTCCGCGATCTCGGTGAGCACTTCTTCGGCGGCGATGTCATCGCCGGAGAGGATCGAGACGTAGGAGACGAGCTCACCGAAATCACCGGAGCGAGCCTGCAGCAGCGCCATCGGCTGGCCGTCGCGTTCGAAGAGGGACACCGCCTCCGAAGCGACCCGGCGGCGCGCCTCGGGGCCGGTGGGTACCGACTCGTACTGCACGGCACCGGGGAAGAAGTTGTCGTACCGGTTGGCGATGAGTTCGGTGAAGTCGAAGGAGTCCTCATCGGTGTTGATGCCGTGGACGGTGCGCTCGTCACCGAGCACGGCTTCGATGCCGATGTCGAGGTCGGCGTAGCGCCAGACGGGGAACCGCTTGGCGACAGCTTCGAACTCCTCGGCCGGGCCGCCGAGGTGGTCGCTCAGCAGCGCGCGGAAGCTCGGGGTTGCAGGGTTGCCGGCAGTGCTGTGCTCGGCCATGGTGTCGACGAAGGCAGAGAACCGGGTGGCGAAGTCGCGCAGCTCCTCGGGGGTGACGAGCGGGCTGGCCGACGAGGTGGGCTGGGTGCGGGGAGTGTCGTTCATGGCCGCAGTCTAGCCAGACTGGCCGGGAGACGTTCCCAGGCGCGGCGCAGACCGCTAGCCCGGCAGCAGGCATCTGGACAGCCTCCTCCGAAGGCGGTTCCCGCTGCGAGCGGCCGTCAGGAAGCTCAAGGCCGGCATCGATCAGATGCACCGTGGAACCCTGGCGGCGCGGAAGGGCGAACATGGCCGAGAAGGATGAACGCCCTCCACCGGCTGAGCGCAGTGACACGGCAGCGTGATCGGCAGTCGTCCGGTTCTGCGAGGACCAGCTGGTGACCGAAGACGAGGCGCTCATCGCCGAAGCTTGCGGGGGCCAGGCAGGTGCAGGAATTCGGCACGGTGTCCGGATTCCATCCGGCAGGAACGGCACGCAGGTCAGTCGGCCACCGCCTCGGGCCCGGCGGCCAGCAGCTTTTCGAACGCCTCCTCATCGAGCACCGGCACGCCGAGATCCTCGGCCTTCGTCAGCTTCGAACCGGCGTTCTCCCCGGCGATGACGTAGTCGGTCTTCTTCGACACCGAACCGGCCGCTTTGCCGCCGGCGGCGATGATCGTCTCCTTGACCGAATCGCGGGTGTAGTTGTCCAGCGAGCCCGTCGCGACGATCGTGAGCCCGGCCAGGGTCTGCGGGCGTCCGGAGTCCTCCGGCGCCTCGTCCTCCATCCGCACCCCGGCGGCCGCCCACTGGTCGACGATCGCTGAATGCCAGTCGACGGTGAACCAGTCGTGCAGGGACTCGGCGATGACCGGTCCGACGCCGTCGATCTCGGAGAGCTCCTCGATCGAGGCGGCGCGGATCCTGTCCATCGACCGGAAGTGCTCGGCCAGGGCGCGGGCGGCGACGGGGCCGACGTGGCGGATCGACAGGGCTACGAGCACCCGCCACAGCGGGCGGTCCTTGGCCGCGGCGATCTGCTGCAGCATCCGCTCGGTGTTCGCCCGCGGCTTGCTGCCGTCCTTGGTGTAGAAGTACGGCACGAGCTCCTTCTCACCTTCGGCAGCATTCTTGCCGCGTTTGTCCTGCCAGACCTTGACCGCCGCGAGATCCTCAGCGCTCAGGTCGAACAGGCCGGCCTCGTTGGCCAGCGGCGGCTGGCCCTCCGGCGGGCGGGTCAGCGCGTTGGCGGCCTCCTCACCGAGGGCCTCGATGTCAAGCGCGGCCCGGGAGGCGAGGTATTCGACGCGGTTGGCGACCTGGGCTGGGCAGGTCCGGCTGTTGGGGCAGCGCAGGTCCTTGTCGCCTTCCTTCTGCTCGTACAGTTCGGTGCCGCAGTCCGGGCAGTGCGTGGGCATGACGAAGGCGTGCTCGTCGCCGGTGCGGGCGGCGGTGACCGGTCCGAGGATCTCGGGGATGACGTCGCCGGCCTTGCGCAGCACGACGGTGTCGCCGATGAGCACGCCCTTGCGCTTGACCTCATGGGCGTTGTGCAGGGTGGCCTTCTCGACCGTTGAGCCGGCGACGAGCACCGGCTCCATCACCGCGTACGGGGTGACGCGGCCGGTGCGACCGACGTTGACGCGGATGTCGAGCAGCGTGGTCGTGACCTCCTCAGGCGGGTATTTGAAAGCCATCGCCCAGCGCGGGGCGCGGGAGGTGAAGCCGAGCTCGTACTGCTCGTCGAGTTCGTCGACCTTGACGACGACACCGTCGATCTCGTGGAGCACATCGTGACGATGCTCGCCGTAGTAGTCGATGTAGGCGTGCACCTCATCCATCGAGGTGACCACCCGGAAGTACTCGCTGGTCGGCAGGCCCCACTCCTTCAGCTGCGCATAGACCTCCGACTGGCTCGGCGCCTCGGCACCCGCACCGCCGTCTTCGGGCTGCCAGGCGGCGATGCCGTGGACGAGCATATGCAGCGGGCGCTGCGCAGTGATCTGCGGATCCTTCTGCCGCAGCGACCCGGCTGCCGAGTTGCGCGGGTTGGCGAACGGGTTCTTGCCGGCTTCGACGAGGGATTCGTTGAGCTGCCGGAACGCCTCGACGGGGATGAACACCTCGCCACGGATGTCGACGCGGGCCGGATGCCCGCTGCCGGCGAGCCGGGCGGGGATGTCGGCGATGGTGCGGACGTTGGCGGTGATGTCCTCGCCGGTGTGCCCGTCGCCGCGGGTGGCGGCCCGGACGAGGCGGCCGTGCTCGTAGGTGAGGTTGACCGCCAGCCCGTCGATCTTGAGTTCGCACAGATAGCGGGCCGGTTTGCGGCCCAGCCCGCGGTCGACGCGGGCAGCCCAGTCGTCGAGCTCCGCGCGGGAGAAGGCGTTGTCGAGGCTGTACATCCGCTCGGTGTGGACGACTTCGGCGAACAGCTCGGTGTCGACGCCGCCGCCGACGTGCTGTGTCGGCGAGTCGGGGTCCCTGAGTTCGGGGAACCGGTCTTCGATGTCTTCGAGTTCGCGCATGAGCGTGTCGAATTCGGCATCGGAGACGGTCGGGGCGTCCTTGACGTAGTAGCGCTCCCGGTGCTCCTCGATCTCCAGCGCCAGTTCCTTGGCACGGGCCCGGGCGGTGTCGAATGCGCGTCCGTGGGCGGCCGCCTGGGCGATGTCGGCCGAATCGGGGCTGTCGACGATGTCGTCGCCGGAGTCAGAGGAGACGTCTGCAGAAGTGTCGGCACCTGTGGTCATGGGATTCATTATCCCATCGACCGACGGACATCCGAGTCACGGTGGGGGCGGCAAGGAATAAGGCCTCGACCCCAGCTTCACCACCGAAGCTCACTTCTCCTTTCAATTATTGTTCACAACGGGTAGAGGAGCGACAACTATCTGACTCACCCTACCCGTGCACTCAAGCCATTTCACACGACTAAATGACCTGCTGAAAGTAGAAGGGAATTGCTGAAATATTCACCGCCAAGAAGAAAACCGCACCTACGAGTAGCGTGAGGACTGGAGTATCGACCCGACGATGCATTACAATATACAGCACCAGAGTCGACACAACAGCGATGAGTGGCCAAACCGGGTTCCCGTAAACAAACAAGTCACCCAAGAGGGCCCCGCCAGCCGCCGCGCACCCAAGACCAATTATTACGCAAAAATGCTTCATATCCACCATCAATTCTTTCTACCGGCGAAACCTATAATTTAGATACATGGCCTCTTAAGTACGTCATTACGAATCCTGCAAGCAAAGCTACTCCAGAGTGAGTATGCAAATAGTTTATTTCCGAACTTGAGCATCGGCTTTTTCTGCCAAGCGCGAGCTGGACCATTGGCACTAGCTGAAAGTACATAGTTCGGCTTAGTGTACTTGATTTTGAACGTAACATTTTTACCTGCCCCTTCGGCATGCCCCGGGAGCGATCGCAAAGTAAAGTAGTCTTTCCCAACAGCAGTGACCTTCACTGGGTTGGAGCCAGGCCGAAGCTTGTACGTGGCACCAGTTCTAACCGTGCGCGGCATACCGCCTAAGGGAAACGTCTTCTTCATATTCTTGTTCAAAGCTCGAAAGTGAGCTCGAGCCTTAGCTGAGGAACCTGACCCATCTCTCCAGATCACAACGTTAAAATGGTAGTGATAAGGCGATTTTCCTGCTGACGCTACACCACCTGAACCTGCAATGGCATCGCGAACACCTGACGCATCGCCACGAGGTCCACCCACCTCACTCGCCACATACTTTGCCGTTTCCGACTCCGATGGAACTGCAGAAATCCACTCATCCGGAACCTGCTCTTGTGTAATACGATCAACCGGCTCTTGCGGATTGTAGATGTAAAGTGATCCATCCACCGACTCTTCGATGACTGGATACCCGCTTGCTTCAGCCGTATTCCGCAGTTCGGCCACCTCGGGTAGCGCGTGCGCAGCCACGGGAACGAGGGAAACTTCGGCCAGCAAAAAGCATGACACAACCGCAACGATAGTACGGGATATATATTTCATTGGGGACTTCTTTCACGGCTCTGGGGATGCAAGTGAACGGTGTTCATCACACGGCATCAGAGCTGCGGACCTGCACCCGCACGTAACGCGTTACCTGATTGTGATCCAAGTACCTGTGTTCTCAGTGCGTTCCTGAGGGCAACGATCGGCATCACGCCTCATGGACGGATCCAGCACCGTGTGGTGTGGTGCTCAGTGATTTCGTGCCAACAGTCTCAGGCACTTTTGACATCTTTCAATCGAGCAGATGCAACCGTCACTTCAGGGCACTGGCGCAGCGGTCCAGAATGGTCAGGGGTGAATCCCACGCAGCTACGGAGAGTTCATTCGCGGTGTTCTAGGCTCAGTCCAGGCCCGCGCACTCCTGCGCCAGCTGGCTCGCTGCTGCCAGCCAGGTGCGCGGATGCACCGGATCCGCATCGGCGGCCGCCTGGGCCTGCGCGCGGGTGAGCGGGGCCGGCGGGCCGGTGAGGATGCCGAGCTCGGCCAGTGCCGCATCGGGCAGTCCGAGGGTCTCGACGACGCCGGTGAGCCGGTGCCGCCAGGCGGCGATGTCGATTCCCGTTCCCGAGGCGGTCCCGACTCCCAGCGTCAGCGCCGGAACCGGGTGACCGGCAGCCGCTGTGCGGTGGCCGGCCCACCAGGTGAAGGCCTGTTCGAAGAGTCGTGCGTCTGTGCGGGCATCGACGTCGATGCCGATGCCGCCGATGCCGGCACCGGTGAGCACCTCGGTGAGGCTGCGGGCCTGCCCGTGGCTGTACCAGGTCAGCGGTCGGATCCCGGGCAGGAAGACCAGCGTGTTCCCTGCGGCGGAGGCGATGGCCTCGCGGATACCTCGCCAGGCAGTGACCGCCTCGGTCTCGGGCAGGGCCGGCAGCCGCGTGCGCCCGGCTGTGGTGGCCAGCTGCCCGGACAGTGCGGCAGCGGCATGCGGTTCGTCGAGCTGGATGATGATCACAGCGTCTGGCATCAGCCGGCGCAGGTGCGTGACGTGCTCGCTGAGCCCGTGGGCGTAACCGGCCACGACGTCGCGGCGCGCACCGGGATCGGCCAGCGTCGATTCGCCGCGGGGTTCGAGCAGCAGGGCCGCCAGGCTCACCGGTCCCGGCAGGCTGATCTTGACCGGGCCTGCGAACTCAGCGAACACCTCGGCGGCGGCATCGGCATCCTCCCCGAGCCGTGAGGCCGCGCGGCGGGCGTCGCGGCCGGGCCGGTGGGTCAGCTGCCAGCCTGCGGCGGTGGCTTCGACGGTCAGGTCCGCGCACAGGGCGGCCGCCCGGGCGACGCCCTCGCTGCCGGGCCCGGTGGTGACCGCCGGCAGGAACGGGACCGCCTCCTCGGCGAGCATCCCGGCGGTGATGCGGGCGGCCTCGCGGACATCGGACTCGGTGCGCGACTCGCCGTCTGCCGGCCGTCCGGTGCCGGTCCAGGCGGCGGCCGTGACCGGCCAGCCGCCGCGGCCGGAGGCGAACACCCGGTCAGTGCTGTGACTGTACCGGCTCACCGGCCGCGGCCCTTCATCCGGGCGGCCGGCAGGCCGGGAGTGTCGAATCCCATGACGCGCCCGTAGAACGACAGCTCCTGTTCGAGGGAGTCGGTGACGTTGGCAGTCTGGACGAAGCCGTGGGATTCACCCGGGTAGAAGGTCGCGGTGTAGGGCAGGCCGCGGGCTTCGAGAGCCTCGATGAGCAGGCGGGCCTGGCTCGGCGGGACGATCGGGTCCTCTTCGCCCTGGAAGATCGCCACCGGCACGCTGAGCTCATCGAGCAGGTTGACCGGGGCGAGCGAGGTGTAGCGTTCGGCTTCTTCGGGGTAGACGCCGACGAGTCCGTCGAGGTAGCGGGATTCGAAGTCGTGGGTCTCCTCAGCCAGGGCCCGCAGGTCGCCGACGCCGTAGTAGCTGGCGCCGGCGGCGAACACCGAGGTGGTGGTCAGGGCGCGCAGGACCGTCCAGCCGCCGGCGGATCCGCCGGAGATCGCCAGCCGGTCGGCATCTGCCAGGCCGGCGTCGACGAGCCCGGTGACGGCGGTGATGGTGTCGGCGACGTCGACGATGCCCCACTGGTCTTTGAGCGCATCCCGGTAGGCGCGTCCGTAGCCGGTGGAGCCGCGGTAGTTGACGTCGATGACGCCGATGCCGCGGGAGGTGAAGAAGGCGTGATGGGCGGAGACCTTCGGCGTTGCCTGGCCGGTCGGTCCGCCGTGGACGAAGGCGACATACGGCGGTTTCTCGCCCTCAGGCGCCGTGTAGTGGGGGTGGCGCGGCGGGTAGACGATCGCGTGGATGCCGTCGAATTCGCGCAGCTCTGCCCGCGGATAGTAGGCCGCCCGGGTGCGGTCCGGGGCGGCTGCTGAGAGGGCGACGGGTTCGAGTTCGCCGGTGGCCAGGGTGTACGTGTAGAGTCCGCGGACCCGGTCGGAGGATCCGCCGATCATGAGGGCGGTGCCGTTGCGGTAGTCCTGCAGCCCGATGTCGGACAGCGGGCAGTCAAGGCTCTGGTGTTCGTGTGAGCGGGGGCTTGCCCAGATGAGCCGGCTGGTGCCGAAGCGTGCGGCGGCGAGCACCCGGCTGCCGCCGTCGACGGGCAGGTAGTGCTGCTCGCCCAGCAGCCACAGCGGGCCGCCGATCTCGCCTTCTATGCTGAGCAGCGGCTCCTCCTCGGCGGGCATGACGCCCTTGTCTCCGCGCGCCTGAGCGCGGAAGGCCGGCACGTCGAGTCCAGTCAGCTGCCAGCTGCCAGTCGGGTCGGCGGTGACGGCGAGCTTGGTGCGTGAGAGCCACTCCGGCTGCAGGACGGAGACGCCCGGCCGGTAGTAGATCTTCTCGACCGGCCCGTCGGGTGCGCCGGATGCGTCGAGCGGCTGGAGGAACACGGCGGTTTCGTCCCACGGCATGTGCGGGTGCTCCCAGCCGATGAACGACAGCAGCGTCTGGCACGGGCTGATGCGCGGCCAGGCGAGGAACCGCGCCCCGTCGGCCAGGCGGGTGACACCGGAGTCGTCGACGGCGACGATGCTGCGGGTGATCGGCTGCTCGGAGGCCCGTGTGCTGGCTGCGTCGGCGATCTCCGTTCCCGAGGCGCCGGGCAGCAGGTGTTCGTGGGTCTCCTCGACGGCGAGGATCCGCCCACCGGTGTAGGTCAGGTCCCCATAGCGGATCGCCATGTCGGTGTCCGGGGTGATCGGCACCGGCGGTGAGGCGGGTGCTGGTGCCGAGCCATTGAGCACGGCGGAGATGTCGAGGCGGTAGATGCGCTGGTCGTCGGCGTTGACGAAGAGCAGCGTGCCGGTTGCTGGGTCGGCGGCCCAGGGGCAGCCGCCGTATTCGTGGACGCGGGAGCGAGCGCTGAAGTTCGGTGGCAGCAACTGGATCTCATCGCCGAGGTGACCGGATCGGTTGACGACGATGCCGGTGCGTCCGCCTTCGGAGCTGACGCGGGCGGCGTAGATGATGGCATCGCCGATGAAGCGCGCGTCGCTGATCGGCTCGGAGCCGGCAGCGACATCGGCGGCGGAGATCGGAGACGGCCAGGAACCGTATGGCGCGATGGTCATGGCCACAGATTACCGAACCGCACGGACGCTGCCCGCGCTCCCCGGATCGCACAGCGCAGCCGCAGCCGCGTGCGGGCTCACGCGTCGAGCAGTTCGGCGCTGCGGGCGGTCTGGTCGATCGTCGCCTGGCCGAGCACGCGGGTGCCGCGGTAGACGACCATCGTCTGGCCGGCGGCCACACCGGACAGCGGCTCCTCGACGGCCACGTGCATGATCTGTCCGCGCGGCCGGGGTGCCGGCAGGTTCTCCTCGTGTGCTGGGACGGTCTCATCGACTTCACCGAGCCACACGCGGGCTGGCACCGGATCGGAGTGCGCACGGATCTGGATCTCACAGTCGATCGCGGTCGTCTTGCTGTCGCCGATGTCGGCTGGCGGAAGCCCGCACCAGGTGGTGCGGATGCCTTCGAGCCGGTCGACGCGCAGCGCCTGCTTGGGCCCGACGGTCACGGAGTTGTCAGCAACATCGATGCCGACGACGTAGCGCGGTTTGCCGTCAGCGGCCGGCTTCTCGATTCCGAGTCCCTTGCGCTGGCCGATGGTGTATGTCATCGCGCCGTCGTGCTCACCGAGCACCTCACCGGCTTCGTCCTTGATGAGGCCCGGCCGCATCGGGATCTTGTCGGCCAGCCACGCCTTGGTGTTGCCGTCGGGGATGAAGCAGATGTCGTAGGAGTCCGGCTTGTTCGCCACCGGGAAGCCACGGTCGGCGGCCTCAGCGCGCACCTCGGCCTTCGAGGCGGAGGCCCCGATGGGGAAATAGCAGTGTTCGAGCTGTTCGGCAGTCAGCACGCCGAGCACATAGGACTGGTCCTTGTTCAGGTCGAGTCCGCGGTGCAGCTCGGGAGTGCCGTCGTCAGCGCGGATGATCTCGGCGTAGTGGCCGGTCGCCACCGCGTCGAAGCCGAGCGCGAGCGCCCGGTCGAGCAGGGCTGCGAACTTGATGCGCTCATTGCAGCGCATGCACGGGTTCGGGGTGCGCCCGGCGGAGTATTCGGCGATGAAGTCATCGACGATGTCCTCCTTGAACCGTTCGGAGAAGTCCCACACGTAGAAGGGGATGCCGAGCATGCCGGCGACCCGGTGGGCGTCGCGGGAGTCCTCGATCGTGCAGCAGCCGCGCGAGCCGGTGCGCAGCGTGCCGGGCATCCGCGAGAGCGCCAGGTGCACGCCGACGACCTCGTGGCCGGCGTCGACGGCGCGGGCGGCGGCGACTGCGGAGTCGACGCCGCCGGACATGGCGGCAAGGATCCTCATGACTGTCCTCCTGCAGATGCGGCGGCCGCGCCCGAGGCGGTGGTCGCCGGGCCCGAGGCGGTGGTCGCCTGCCATGACGGGGCGGCAGAGACCATGCCGGCCTTGGCGGCGCGTTCAACGATGCCCGGCAGCACGTCGAGCAGCGCGTCGATGTCGGACTCGGTGGTCTCCGGGCCGAGGGTGAAGCGCTGTACGGACCGGGCGGTGTCCTCATCGGCCCCGCAGGCCATGAGCACATGGGAGGGCCGGGAGACGCCGGCCTGGCAGGCCGAGCCGGTGCTCGTGGCGAAGCCGGCGGCATCGAGCAGGAACAGCAGCGCGTCGCCTTCGCAGCCGGGAAAGACGATGTGGACGTTGTTCGGCAGCCGCTCATCCCCGCGCCGGCCGGACAGCCGGGCGGTCGGGATGCGCTCTTCGATGCCGGCGATGAGCCGGTCGCGCAGCCGTGCGGTCTCAGCTGAGTCGAGGGTGCGGCAGGCGCGTTCGGCGGCGGCCGCGAAGGCGGCAGCCCCGGCGACGTCGAGGGTGCCGGAGCGGACCTTGCGCTCCTGTCCCCCGCCGTGCAGCACCGGCACCGGGGTCAGGTCGCGGGCGAGCACGAGCGCACCGATGCCCACCGGCCCGCCGAGCTTGTGGGCGGTCACCGTCATCGCAGCGACCGCGAGCTCGGCGAAGTTCACCGGCACCTGCCCGAAGGCCTGCACCGCATCGGTGTGCACGGGGATGCCGTGAGGTTCGGCGATGCGGGCGAGCTCAGCGACCGGCTGGAGGGTGCCGATCTCGTTGTTGGCCAGCATGACCGACACGAGGGCGGTGCGCTGCGGTGCCGCGGCGATCTCCGCCTCGGCGGCGGCCAGATCGAGCCGTCCGGTCTCATCGACCGGAAGGATGACAAGCTCAGCCCCGCAGGATTCGAGCCATTCGGCGGTCTCCAGGATCGCGTGGTGCTCGATCGCGGAGACGAGCACGCGGGGACGGTCGAAGGGTCCGGCGGTGCGGCCTGCGTTGCGGGCCCAGAAGATGCCCTTGAGGGCGAGGTTGTCGGCTTCGGTGCCGCCGGAGGTGAAGATCACCTCAGAGGCGGTCGTGGCGCCGAGGCAGTCGGCGAGGGTTTCACGCGCGGCTTCGATGCGCATCCGGGCAGCCTGACCGTCCGCGTGGAGCGACGAGGGATTGCCGACGCGGTGGAGTTCTTCGGTGAAGGCCGTCAGCACCTCAGCGGGCATCGGCGAGGTGGCGGCGTGATCGAGATAGACGCGCACTGACCCCATTCTACGCGGCAGCCTCGCGTGGGTCTAAAATATTGGGCGTGCTCACCGTACTGACCTACACCCTCTTCGCCGCCTCGGCCGGCTTGTGCCTGTGGGCGCTTGTGCAGACGATCCGCAACAAGCCAGCCGGCATCCTCATGCTCGGCGGAGCCAGCGTGCTGCTGCTCCTGCTGCTCGTCCAGCTCGTCGTCTCGATCGTCATGTGGGGCCAGTCCGGCGACACCGACGGGGTGCTGTTCTTCGGCTACCTGTTCACCGCGATCGTGCTGCTGCCGCTGGCCGGATTCTGGGCGTTCGCCGAACTCAGCCGCTGGGGCCCCGGTGTGCTGGCCGCCGCTGCCGCGACCGTGGGCATCATGATTGAGAGGATGGATCAGATTTGGCTGTGAGCTATTCGGCCATGCACACCGGTCCCGGCCGTGGGCTGACCGCGGTGTACGGGATTTTCGCCCTGGCGGCCACCGCACGCGCCGGTGTGCAGCTCATCCGCGACTACCACGAGGCGCCTCTGGCGTACTCGCTGTCCGCACTCGCAGCCGTCGTCTACATCATCGCCACCGTCTGCCTCGTCATCGGCTCGCGCACCTCGCACCGGATCGCGGTTGCTGCGACGACATTCGAACTCATCGGTGTCATCGTCGTCGGGTTCCTCAGCCTCACCCACCCGGAGCTGTTCCAAAAGCCCAGCGTGTGGTCGCTGTTCGGGATCGGCTACGGCTTCATCCCGCTCGTGCTGCCGATCGTCGGGCTGCTGTGGCTGCGCCGGGTCGGCAGGCGCGTGGCAGCCGACCGTGTCTGAGTGTGGTGCGGCAGGACATGCCGCAACTGGGCATGCCGCGGCTGAGCTTGCCGCGGCTGACGTGACCGCGCCTGAACAGTCAGGCAGCCTGCCGGTCCGCCCGTCAGTCGGTGGTCTGGGCTTCGAGCAGGAACCAGTCGGAACCGACGATGAGGTTCGTCTGCTCAGAGCCGAGCAGCATGTAGGGGATCGAGGTGCTGATGACCAGCCTGCCGCCTTCGAGGTCGCTCGTCATGACAGCTTCGAGCTCTTCGCCGACGTCGATCGACCCGCCGGAGCGGACCTTGAGTTCGATCGCGCACCGCACTTCGCCGAAGGACACGTCCCCGGTTTCGGTCTTGAGCCCGTGGGAGGCCAGCGGCACGGTCGCCTGGTCGTAGGGGTCGCAGGTGACCTTCGTGTCCTCGAAGGCCTCGTCGTTGCCGGCCATCTCATCGACATAGTCGCGGAACCCGGTGAAGGCGTCTGAGGCGTATTCGATGCTCTGGTCGTTCTCTGGGATCTCACCGGTCTCCAGGTACTGCTGGAGGGTTTCGTTGGCGGTGGTGCCCAGCTCGGTGAATTCCTTGCCCGACTGCTCGACCGCGCCGGTGCCGCCGGCCACGAGGGTCGGCACGTTCTCCTGCGGGACAAACAGGCTCTGCGTCACCTGCCAGTCCTCGCCTGCCGATTCGCGGGTCACGAGCATCGCCTGGACGGTCTCATCGCTCTCAGCGGGCTTGCCGAAGGCGATGAACCACATCGGGTACTCGGCGAACGACGGCCCACCGGCGACGATCTGGTCGAAGTTCACCGCCGAGAGCTCCGTCTTGCCGGCCTTGGCGATGAGGATCTCGGCGCGCGTGCGGTCGAGCAGCGGCGGCGCCTGGATCTTGTCGAGCTGGTCCTCGTCACCCTTGAGGCTGGCGTCGAGACGTTCGGTGTAGGAGGTGAGGAACTCTCCGGCCTCGCCTGCCCGCAGGGCTGGGCGCTCGAATTCGGTGAGGTTCGGACTCGAGGGCTGGGCGACCGGCAGCGGTGAGCAGCCGGCGAGCACTCCGAGGGTGACGACGGAGCCGATGCCGGTGGCCTTCCGCGCTCGCTGGGCTGTGCGCTGGCTGCGGTTCTTCCGCGCCGTCGCGCGCTTGGCCGAGGCGGCGGTCCGGCCGGCCAGGTCCTTCGCCCGGTTTCCGAGGTCGGACATGCCGGAGCCTCCTGAGCCGCCGCGGCCCGATCCCCCGCGGCCGTACTCGCGGCGCAGCCGGCGCCGGCGTCCGGGCCGGGCGTCGAGCCAGCGCAGCAGGAAGTAGGCGGCCGCGCCGAAGGCGAGGATCGCAATGGCCAGGCCGATGAGGCTGGCGGGGAACACTCCCCCGGTGTCCATCTTCAGCTGCACGTCGACTCCATCGAGGTTGCCCTCCGGGTCGGCTGGGGCAACGACGATGACCTCACCGGATTCGGCGTCGAGGTCGAAGGTGTGCGACAGCTGACTGCCGGTCTGCGAGGCGGTCCACCAGTCCCGGCCGGCCGCGTCGTTCAGCGGTGCCGGCTCCCCATCGACGAACCGGGTCTTGAGCGCCTGCGGGAAATCGATCTCGGTGACTTCCTCATGGGCGATGCCGGTGAGGTAGCTGTCGACATCAACCCCGCTGGCCGTGCCCATGAACAGGTCTTTGTCCCCGCTGACCTGCAGGGTCGCCTCGGTGTTCTCGAACGGCACCAGCTGCGGGTTAAGCACGAAGGCGTAGGCGCCGTCGTGCACCTGGGATGGTGCGGTGTCGACGATGTCATCGGCGCCGACGACTGACAGCGCTGACAGCGACAGGGCAGCGCAGACGAGCCCGACGATGGCGGAGAAGGCAGCGAGGATGAGGCGAACCACGCGGTTGAGCGGTCCTTTCTCGTGCGGGAACAGATGGGCGGCGGAACGGTCAGCTGGTCAGCGGCGATCCGGCGGTGATCCGGCTGGCCGACCTTAGGGCGACCAGCCGGAAGGCCGGTTCAGAACAGGGCGCGCATGAGGCGGGAGCGGGCCTTCGTCACCCGCGGGTCCTCAGCACCGACGACGTCGAAGAGCTCGACAAGGCGGGTGCGCACACGCTCCTTGTCGTCTCCGGTCAGGCTCGGCAGGATCGTCAGCAGCCGGTTGAACGCGTCGTCGACGTGTCCGCCGGCGGTGTCGAGGTCCGCACATGCCAGGGCGGCGTCGACGTCGGTGGAGTCAGAAGCCGCTGCCGCGCGCACCGCCTCGGGATCGGCGTCCTTGACGCGCTTGAGCAGGCCGACGCGGGCGAGTCCGAGGCGGGCCTCCTCATCCGCCGGTGCTTCGGCGAGAGCCTTGCGGTAGATCTGCTCGGCACCGTCGAGGTCGTCGCGTTCGAGTGCTTCGATCGCCTCGGGGTGGGCCGGACCGGCGGCGGCCGGGGCCTGCTCACTGGCAGGCACGGCCGTCTTCGTCACGCCGTTCTGCGCGGCTGCGGCGACGAGCTGTTCGAAGACCTGGCGGACCTGCGGTTCGGGCTGGGCGCCCTGGAACAGCGGCACCGGCTGGCCCTTGAGGATCGCCACGACCGTCGGAATCGACTGGACCTGGAAGACCTGCTGCAGGCGCGGGTTCTTGTCGACGTCGACCTTGGCGAGCACGACCTTGCCGCCGAAGTCGGACACGACCTTGTCCAGCACCGGGGAGAGCTGCTTGCACGGCCCGCACCAGTCGGCCCACAGGTCGACGACGACCGGGACGCTCATCGACAGTTCGACGACGTCGTTGAAGGTCTCCTCGGTGACGTCGAAGACAAGGGCCGGCACGCTGACGGTGTCGGCACCCGCAGCCGGTGCACCACCGGCGGGTGCGCCGCCGACCGGGGCGGCGGGTGCGGTCTCGGCCTGGCTGCGGCTGCGCACGGCGGACAGGTCGAGTCCCTGGCTGCCGGCGGCGGGGTTTCCTGGGTGTTCGGTCATGCTCGTGTGGGTTCCTTTCGCATGGGGCGGCTGCAACTCAGAGCAGCTTGGCTCCGGTGAGTGCTTCGCTGAATCCGACAAGGGTGATCTGGCCGTCCTCACCGGGCGGGACGACGAAGGTGACCATGTACTGGAACTCGGTCTCCAGCTTCTTCTTCGTCGTCTTCTCGCCGGTGACCTTTGCCTGGGTCTTGGGCAGAGTGATCTCGCCGGTGCGGTCGTCCTGCTTGTCCGGGGTGATCGTCGAGGTGCCGCGGATCGAGCCGGTCACCAGTGCCCCGCCGTCGGCGGTGCGCTGGGCGACGACCTCGGGGCCGCTTTCGTACTTGTATTCGACTTTCGCCTTGCCTTCGGACAGGGTGTCCTTCTGCTTCTTCTGGGCATCGGCGATGTGCTTGCGCAGGGCGTCTTCGGTGTAGGCGCCGGCATCCTTGGCGTCCTTGCCCTTGGCGAGCACCTCAGCGTACTTCTTCACGGTGTCGGCCGGGGTCTGGCGCAGGCCCTCGGCGTCTGCCGGGAGCAGCTCTGCGCCCTGCCGGGCATCAGCGACCTCGGGGATCTGGGCGCCGCCGAGGATGACGGTCTGCGCCCACAGCTTGTAGTCAGCCCGCGGGTCGGCCTGGGAGAGCACGAGCAGCTGCAGGCTGCCGTCCTCGGCGTTCTTCGTCACCAGTTCGGTCACCCGCGGCCACTGGTCGGAGGCGGCGGTGAAGTTCAGGGCGATCTCATCGGCAGCGACGGCCGGGGGCAACTTGGCGTCCTTGGCCTTGCCCTTGACCTTGTAGGCGGCTTCGCGCTGCTGCAGAGCCGGGCCGTCGGCACGGGCCGTGAGCGCTTCAGCGTCGGTGTCCTTGTCTGCGGCGGCAACGGTCTCGGCGACCTGGCTGAGGATCTTCTCGGCCTGCCCGTCGTCGATGACGGCCACCGGGGTCTCCGGCGGGTCAGACGGCTTGGCTTTGGGCACCTCTTCGGAACCGCAGCCGGCAAGCGCGATGACCGGCACGATCGCAAACGCGGCACCGGTCTGGGCGAGCTTCTTGCGCCGCTCCTGGCGGGCCTGCCGGCGTTGGGCTTCGCGGATGGCCTTCTTGCGGTTGAACCAGCCGGCCAGGATGCCCAGTCCGATGAGGATCGCGCCGATGATCATGAGCGGGATCGCCCACGGGGTTGCGGTGTCGTTCGGCCAGGCCAGCGTCACCTTCGAGGCGGCCGGATTCTCTCCGTCGGTGCCGATGACGAAGCTCGTGCGTCCGGCGTCCTGGACCCATTCGAGCTGTGCCGGGGAGGCTGCGGTGGTCTCGGCGTTCCACAGGTCCGCGCCGGCGATCGGCGGAGTGGTGTTCTCCTCGCCGTCGACCTTCTCGGTCACGAGCCCTCCCTCACCGTCGACGCCGGTGACAGTGGTGTGGGCACTCGTGCCGACCCAGGCGTCGACGTTCTCCTTGCTGGCCTGCGCGATGGTGATCTCGCCTTCGCCTTCGACCGTCAGCTCAGCAGGGGTCTCGTAGAGGTTGAGGACCCCGGGCTCGACGACGATGACCGAGCCGGGATCGTCGAAAGTCGCCGAGCTCGTGATCTGGGTGTCCGGTGCCCAGGCGGTCTTCTGCAGTATCCCGATTCCGCCGAGGATGAGGCCGGCGATCACCAGCAGTCCGGCTAGGAAATAGCGCATGGAGTCCCTTCGTTCAACGGCTCAGGCGCGGGTGCGCACGCGTGCTTCAAGTGTAGTTGACCCGCCTCAGGATCCCGGGGTGACCCGGCGCGGCGGAGGACAGCCGACCAGGCTAGCGGCTCAGTCTGAGTGTTCGCTCAGTCGGCAGGCGCAGGACGCCGGCACTGAGGCGGCGGGCCCCAGTCCCGAGGCGGTGGGCCCCAGTCCCGAGGCGGTGGGCCGGCGGCCATGTCCTAGGATTGCTCCTGTGGCTACCGACAAGATTGTATGGATCGACTGTGAGATGACCGGCCTCAAGGTCGGCACCGACGAGCTGGTGGAGATCGCGTGCATCGTCACCGACTTCGACCTCAACCCCGTCGACGAAGGCATCGACATCGTCATCCGGCCCTCGGATGCGGCCCGAGCCCAGATGGGTGAATTCGTCACGAATATGCACACCGCCTCCGGGCTCATCGACGAGCTCGATGCCGGCACGGATGTCGCCTCTGCCGAAGAGCAGGTCATCGACTACATCCGCCAGCATGTGCACGCCTCGGTGCGCGCCCCGCTGGGCGGCAACTCAGTCGGCACCGACAAACAGTTCCTGCAGGCGCAGATGCCGCACCTCGTCGAGGTGCTGCACTACCGGATCATCGACGTCTCCTCGATCAAGGAACTGGCCAAGCGCTGGTACCCGCGCGCCTACTACTGCGCCCCGGCCAAGACCGGCGGGCACCGGGCGCTGGGCGATATCCAGGATTCGATCCGCGAGCTGCAGTACTACCGCACACTGCTCTTCCGCGCCGAAGAGCCGACCGGGGATGAGGCGACCGCAGCCGCCCAAGCGGTCAGCGGCGCCTGACCATTCCCGACCCCGGCGCGAACACCTTCGCCGGGAACACCCCGGACTTCACCACGGTGCGCGCCAGCGGCGTCGCCAGCTCCGCCAGCCGGGCAAGCTCATGCTCATCGAGCATGCTCCACGCATGGGCGACGGTGTCGTCGGTGGCGTCCTCGATCGCCTCACGCAGCACGATCGCCTCATCGGTCAGCGCCAGCCCGCCGGTGGCCACCTGCTCCGGATCGGCCGCCTCGGCGTCGGTGTGCTGGCCGGTGCGCTGCAGCAGGCCGTTGTCGATCAGCCCCTCGACGTAGGTCTCCCAGATCTCGTGCGACCAGCCGCGCGAGCGGCGCGCGGACCGCGCGGTGAAGCTCGTACCGCTGGCCACATGCAGGATGACCGATTCCAAACCGGTGAGATCGTGAGCCAGCAGCGCAGCGATATGCCCGTCACCGCGGTATTCGCGCAGCAGCGTCACCGCTGCCCACAGCTGGGTCAGCGGCGCGAGCACGCCGTCACTGGTGGCGATCCCCTCCGACAGCGCCTCGGCATGGGCGGCGAACAGCGTCCGGCCGTCGGGCAGCATCACTTCGAGCACCGGCTGCAGCAGCGTCAGCACCTCGGCGGCGGCATCGGCCAGCGCATCGGTTTCGACCCCCTCGGCAGTGAAGATCTCAGCCATCATCTCCTCGACCCCGCGATGCCGGGCGGCAAGCACCGCCTCGGGCGCGGCGAGATCCCAGCAGGCCGGGACGAACTCGCTGATAAAGTCAGCGTTGAAACTGTAGAACGTCGCAGCGACGACCGAGGCCGGCACCCGGCCGAGCGCAGCCGAACGCGCAGCGAAGTACCCGCCAGAGGGGTGCGTCAGCCCGATCTCGGCCAACGCGCGGGCGACCGCCGGGGAGAAGTAGCTGGCGGAGTGAAGTGCATCGAGCCGCTTCGTCGTCGTGCGGATGCGTTCGATGTGTTGCGCGTCATACATGGACCCAGCATAGGAGATGCGGATGAACTCAGCGCCTGCCGCTGAGCGCCGATGAGACAGAAGGAGGGTGTTGGAACATGCGGATTGAGGAGCTGCGCGCCAGTTATGAACAGTCGCTGCAGGAGGCAGTCGACCGCAACGACGTCTATGCGATGACCCACACCCTCGATGAGATGACCGTCAGCGATGTCACCGCGGTCATCGAGCGGATGAACCCGCGCGATCGGGCGGTGGTCTACCGGCTGCTGTCGAAGGACCGCGCCGCCCAGGTCTTCGACGCCCTCGACGCGGAGCTGCGCGGCGAGCTCGTCAACGGACTGACGGACAAAGAGGTCACCGCGGTCCTCGACGAACTCGATCCCGATGACGCCGTCGAACTGCTCGATGAGCTGCCGGCCGGGGTCGCCTCGAAGATGCTGCGCACCCTTGATCGCTCGCAGCGGGAGCTGACGGCGATCGTGCTCGGCTATCCGCGCGGTTCGGTCGGACGCCGAATGAGCCCGCAGCTCATCCACGTGCTCGAGACCGCCAGCGCTGCCGAGGTGATGGAGCATGTGCGGGCGCGGTCGAAGGACTCGGAGACGCTGTACACGATCCCGGTGCTCACCGCTGACCGGATCGTCACCGGTGTGGTGAGCCTGCGCGATGTCATCGAAGCCGCGCCGGACACGCTCGTGCGCGACTTCATGGTCAAGCCCGAGATGGTCCACGCCCGCACCCCAATCGAGACCGCTGCCCGCCGGTGTGCGGAGGCGAAGGTGCTCGCAATGCCGGTCGTCGACTCCGAGCAGCGGCTCGTCGGCATCTTCACCATCGACGATGCTCTCACGGTGCTCGAGGACGAGGAGTCCGAGGACCTGGCGCGCATGTCCGGTTCGGAGCCGCTGCGCCGGCCGTACATGTCGACCTCGATCATCACACTCATGCGCTCGCGCATCATCTGGCTGCTCGTGCTCGCCATCGGGGCGACGCTGACAGTGCAGGTGCTGGAGGTCTTCGAGGCCACACTGAGCCAGATGCTCGTGCTTTCGGTGTTCGTCCCGCTGCTCATCGGCACCGGCGGCAACACCGGCAATCAGGCGGCGACGACGGTCACGCGTGCTCTGGCGCTGGGCGATGTGTCGCCGCGGGACTCGTTCAAGGTCATCGGCCGCGAGTTCCTCGTCGGTCTCATGCTCGGCGTCTCGCTCGGCACGCTCGGGTTCCTGCTCACAACTGCGGTGTACGACTTCCACATCGGACTCGTCATCGGGCTCACCCTCGTCTGCGTGTGCACGATGGCTGCCACCGTCGGCGGAGTCATGCCGATGGCAGCGCAGGCGCTGCGTGCTGACCCTGCCGTGTTCTCCAACCCGTTCATCACAACCTTCGTCGACGCGTCGGGTCTGCTCATCTACTTCGGCATCGCCAAGCTGCTTCTCGGGATCTGAGAGTCGGACGCTGTGGCGCCTGGGCTTCGCGTCTGTCTCTCAACCAGACGCCTGCCCTGTCACTCCTGACCGCCGGCACGGTTGCGGTGATACTGATTCGCCGCCGCAGCGATGAGCAGACCTGACCCGCACCAGATCGCTGCCGCAGGCCCGACCGGAGCGGCGACGACACCGGCGATGAGCGGCATCGCCACCTGCCCGATCCGGTTGCCCATCAGGCGCAGCGCCAGCGCTGAACCGCGCCAGGCCGCAGGCACCGATGAGGTGATGAGCGCCATCGTCAGCGGCTGACCCAACCCCAGGAAGAACCCGCTGATGAGCATGAACAGCGCCGCCAGCCACATCCAGTCGAGCACAATCGGCGGGAAGATCAGTGACACTCCGGCACCGAGCACGCTGACGAAGACGAGCAGGCTGCGGTCGAAGCGGTGGGAGAAGTACGGCAGGAACACGCGCGAGATGATCGAGGAGACACCGCGGACGGCCAGCAGCACGCCGATCCAGGCCGGGGCGACACCATGCTCCTCGCCGACGAGCGGGAGGAAGGCGACGAGGATGTCGAGGACGGCCAGCAGCGCCAGCGACGACAGCATCGCCGCCCGGATGTCGCCGTTGGACAGGATCGAGCGCACGCGCGCCTGCTCCGGCTCCGACGTCTCCGGTGCGTCCGTCTCCGGCTGCGGGTCTGCAGTCCGCTCCCCCGCCTCGGGACCGGCCGGTGCCCCGGACGCAGCCTCTGCCTCGGGCTCAGCCCCCGCCTCGGGACCGGTCGATCCCTGCTGGCGGGGCTGGAAGGCCCGGGAGCTGAAGAGCATGAGCGGCACCGCACCAGCGGTGATGATCGCACCGAGCCACAACGCCAGCGACACCTCGCCAGTCCGGGTGGCAGCCTGACTGCCGAGCAGCAGGGTGACACCGAGCGGACCGATCATCTGCCCGGCGGAGTATGCAGCGGTGAACCAACCGAAGCCGAAGTCGAGCTGATCGGCCCGCGCGTAGCGGGCGATCGAGGACTGTCCGGCGATCGTGAAGACGAGATGGCCGATGCCCAGGATCGCATTGGCCACTGCCACGAGCACGAGTGACTGGGCGAGCGCGAGCAGCACGCCGCCGGCGACGAGGATGAGCGCCCCGACAAGGACCATGAGCCGCAGCCGGGTGGTGCGATCCGATAGGCGTCCGAGGGCGAGTGCCGCCACGAGCGGGACGAGGGCGTAGATCGCAGTGACGAGACCAACAGAGGTCGCCCCGGTGCCGAGGTCGATGAGCTTGTATGTCGTCACCGGCCGCAGCAAATACACACCGGTCTGCGTGCACACGGCGGCTGCCACGAGCAGCCACAGCCACATGTGCGAGGACTGCTGTGCCCTGTTCATCTGCCTGTCTGCCTGCGCCTCTCGTGTGCTGCCGGTTGTGCTGTCATCGTATACCCGCCCCACCGCCTCGGGCCCGGTGCGTTCGACCCGCTCAGGGAGCTCTGTTGCACGAGCTGAGATGATCCTCGACACAGTCTGAGCAAATGCCTAGAATTTATCGGTCAGTGCCCATGGCGCAGACGATGCCGCATCGCCGACGCCGCCGACCTCGAAAGGACACAGCCGCTCGTGGGACGTCCACCAACCTCAGGCAGCACGCAGACGCGCGGTCCCTCCCCGCGCGCAAAGAAGATCGCGCTGACGGTCTATGCGTTCGTCGCCGTCATCTCGATCGCCACCGCGACCTTCTTCTCGTTCTCCTCCTCCAGCCAGGCCGGTGACCTGCGCGCCGGGCTGACGATGATCGCCCCTGCCGGAGCCGGGGGCGGCTGGGATTCCTTCGTGCGCGAGCAGCAGCAGGCCATGCGCCTGTCCGGCGTCGCCCGCAACGCCCAAGTCGTCAACATCCCCGGCGCCGGCGGCACGATCGGCCTGGGCCGTTTCTCCACCATGCACGGTGAGGCTTCGACGATCATGGCGACCGGCTCGGCGATGACCGGCGGCATCGAACTCAACGATTCCCCGGTCGGCTTCGACGACGTCACCCTGCTGGCCCGGATGGCGGAGGACTACGACGTCGTCATCGCCCCGGTCGATGCTCCGTATGACGACATCCCCGGTCTGCTCGAAGCATGGAAGGACGATCCGAGCGGCTTCCGCTGGACCGGCGGTTCGGCCGGCTCGCTCGATCACCAGGTTATCGCCCGCCTGGCGCAGGAAGCCGGAATCGACGGCAGGGACATCACCTACATCCCGAAATCCGGTGGCGGTGAGGCGATCCAGACGCTGCTCTCCGACACCACCGATGTCGCCTCGACCGGCTACAACGAGGTCTCCGACCAGATCGAGGCCGGCCGCATCAAAGCACTCGGGCTGACCTCGCCGGGACCGCTCGATGGCGTCGACGTCGAGCCGATGGTCGACCAGGGCGTCGACGTCGTCATGGGCAACTGGCGCGGCATGCTCGCCGCCCCCGGCATCACTGATGAGGAGAAATCCGAACTCATCGCGATGCTCGAGGAAACCCGCAACAGCGAGGAGTGGAAGGACGCGCTCCAGCGCAACTCCTGGACTGATGCGTGGATGACCGGTGAGGAGTTCGAGGACTTCCTCGCCGAGGACCAGAAGAACACTGCCGAGCTGCTTGGGGAGCTGGGACTGTGAACGAGACCCCTGCACACACCGGAGCCCACACCTCGGGCACGCACCGCACCGCTGCCGCGGGCGGGGGCGCGGGAGCCAGCGCGGGCGCAGCCGGCGACAGGTCCTGGTGGACCGGCCGCTCCGGGCTGGTGCTCGCGCTCATCATGGCCGCCTTCGGCACGTACATGCTCTACGGCGTGCTGACGATGCAGGTCGCCGAAGATGCCGACAAGCCCGGCCCGCAGTTCGTGCCGATGGTCATTGCGACCGCCAGCTACCTGCTGGCCGCGCTGCTCGCCGTCGCCTACATCCGCACGCCCGAGGCCCCGGTCGAGGCTGGCGGGGCGGTTGCCGGCGGCACCTCAGCCGACCCGGATGACATCGCCGCAGCCCAGGGCCGCTACCGCACCTTCAGCGACTACGCGTCCTTAGCGTGGGCGATCAGCGGTTTCGCCGGTTTCGTGCTCCTGCTCGAACCGCTCGGCTGGATCCTCGCTGCCGCTGGCCTGTACTGGTGCGTCACGCGCGCGATGGGTTCGACGAAGCCGCTGTTCGATGCGACCGTCGCACTCACCGTGTCCTCGATCATCTACCTGGCCCTCGGCGTCTCGCTCGGTCTCAACCTGCCCTCGGGCATCCTCGGAGGTCTGTGATGCTTGACAGTCTCATGTCCCTCTTCGGCGGCTTCGCCGAAGCCGTCACCCCGATGAACCTCCTATGGGTGTTCGTCGGCTGCCTGCTCGGCACCGCTGTCGGCGTGCTGCCCGGTCTCGGCTCGTCGATGGCGGTCGCGCTGCTGCTGCCGATGACCTTCGCCCTCGACCCGGCCGGTGCGCTCATCCTCATGTCCGGGGTGTACTTCGGCGGGCTGTTCGGCGACTCGACGATGGGCATCCTCGCCGGCACCCCCGGCCAGCCATCAGCGATCGCTACCTCGATCGAAGGACACCGGATGGCCAAAGCAGGCCGCGCCCCGCAAGCGCTGGCGGCCGCGGCTATCGGCGCATTCATCGGCGGCATCGTCTCCTCCGTCGTCGTTGTGTTCTTCGCTCCGGCGCTGGCGGACTTCGCTACGAACTTCGGGCCCGCCGAATACACGGCACTCGCCCTCTTCGCCTTCGTGGCGACCTCCTCGGTCGTGGCCGACTCGGTGCTCAAGGGGCTTTCGGCCCTCGTGCTCGGCGTGGGCATCTCACTGGTGGGCATCGACTCGGTCTCCGGCACCGAGAGGATGACCTTCGGTCTGCCCGGACTGTTCGACGGCATCTCACTCGTCACCGTCACCGTTGCGATCCTCGCCCTCGGCGAGGTGTTCCACATCGCCTCCCGGATCCGGCGCACCGAGCACCTGACGCAGACCCCGGAGACCGGCCGGCCGTTCCTGTCGCGAGCTGAGTTCCGCGAGTCGATGCCGGCCTGGCTGCGCGGCACCGCGATCGGCCTGCCCTTCGGCGTCATCCCCGTCGGCGGTGCCGATGTGCCGACCTTCCTGTCCTACGGGCTGGAGAAGCGCCTGGACAAGAACCGCAGGGACCCGCAGTTCGGGCGCGGTGCCATCCGCGGCATCGCCGGCCCCGAGGCGGCGGGCAACGCGACGACGGCGATGGCGATTGGCGCGCTTCTGGCACTCGGCCTGCCGATCTCAGCGACCGCAGCGATCATGCTGGCGGCACTGCGCCAGTTCGGTCTGCAGCCCGGCCCGCTGCTGTTCGACCGAGCGCCAGACCTCGTATGGGCGCTGCTGGCCTCGTTCTTCATCGCGATGATCATGCTGCTCATCCTCAACCTGCCGCTGGCCAGCGTGTGGGCGAGCCTCATGAAGATCCCGGCCCCGCACCTGTACGCCGGCATCGCCGTGTTCTGCGGCCTGGGCGTCTATGCCACCTCCTCGTCGGTGTTCGATCTGGCGCTGCTGCTCATCATCGCCGTGCTCGGTCTCGTGCTGCGCCGCTACGGTGTGCCGCTGGCTCCGCTCATGATCGGCATGGTGCTCGGTCCGCTGGCGGAGACGAACTTCCGCGATGCGCTGCTGAGCTCCGGCGGCAGCTACGCCACCTTCTTCAGCTCACCGCTGTCGATCATCCTCTACGTCGTGCTCGCCGCCGCACTCGTCTACACGACGATCGGCCGGCTGCGCGGCCGCCGGGTCGGCGACATCGGCGACGCCTCAGCCTCAGCTGATGCCGAGGCCGAGCACGCTGAGGATGCCGAGGATCAGAAGCTGCGCTGACCGACTGGCTGCCGGTGAGCCCGGCGCTGCTGGGCGATCGCCAGACCGAGAGCTGCGATCGCCCAGCACGCCCAGCCGGTCGCGGCGGTGAGCCAGAACGCGGTGCCTGACCAACTCGTCTGCGCGACTACGAGATTCGAGGCGATGTAGGCGAAGACGGTGTTGAGCACCGTGTGGGCGATGATCGCCGGGATCACCGAACTGCTCAGCACCCGCAGGGCGGTCAGCGTCAGCGACGCCAGCCCGAGGTTCATGAGCGTGACGATGACCGCGCGCTCGCTCATCTCGCCTAAGTGCAGGTAGGTCAGCATGAGCGGGGCGTGCCAGATCACCCAGAACACCGCGATCACCCCGGCCGCGGTGCCGGTGCCGAGGCCCGTCAGCCGGGTATGCAGGTAGCCGCGCCAGGCGATCTCCTCACCGGTGACCTGGACGAGCATGAGCACTGCCGCCAGCGGCAGCAGGGTGAGCACCGCGAGCGCATCTGCGCCGATGTTCAGCGGCTGCCAGCCGGCGAACGCCCCGATGCCGGTCGACACGGCTGCAACGCTCAGCAGCACCGCCAGCGCTGCGAGGCTGCCGGTCCACGGGCGCCCGGTCGTCAGCCCAGCCTGGCTCCTGAAGCCCGCCACCGCCTCGGGCGCGGCGCGGGACCGGGTGATGCGGTCGGCGATGAAGCACGTCAACGCTGGGGTCCAGGCAACGGTGAGGATGACGACCGGCAGGAGTATGGGATCGGCGCCGAACCAGAACGGCACGACCGCTGCGGTGCTGATGGCCAGCAGGATCGCGCCGATCGCGATGACGTCAGCGGGGATGCTCGCCGCAGCCTCCAGCCGCTCGCCGGTGAGGCTGTCCGGGGTGGGGGTCGGTGCGGTAGGGGCGGCCGGGATGGTCATGGCGACTCCTCGTCGTCGAAGCTGTGCTTCCACTCTCGTCGCTGCCGCGTGCTGCCGGGATGGAGGTGCCCGCCGCCTCGGGTGGGGAAATCCCCCCGATCCTCAGCCGGCGCCCGGGTGCGGTGTGCTCGGCTGTGCTCCGGGCTGGTGGGAGGGCCCGAACCCTGGGGGCTGGGCCCCGTCAGTGGCTGGTGGCTGGGTTCCCGCCTGGGCCGGCTGCGGTGGGGTCAGCGGGGCGCCGCTGCTGGCATGGGCGGTGCGGTTGGCGGCGTCGAAGACCGCGCGGACGTAGGCATCGGATGGGTTGTAGGCGAGGATCGCCTGGGTCCAGCCCTCCGGGGTGGCGAGGTTGCGCTGGCCGTTGCACAGGTACTTCGCCGCCGAGGCGGTGGCGTCGTCGATGTTCTGGGCGTCCGCGGTGCCGTCGCCGTTGCCGTCGATGCCGAAGGCCTGCCACGTTGCCGGCAGGAACTGCATCGGCCCGACCGCCCGGTCGAAGTCGCGGTCCTGATCGAGTCTGCCGCCGTCGGTGTCGGTGATGCGGGCGAGTCCGCGGCCGTTGAGCTGCGGGCCGATGATCGGCTGGGCGGCAGTTCCTGCGGCTGTCACCGAGGTGCCGCCGAGGGTGCCGTGGGCGGATTCGACGAACCCGATGCCGGCCAGGGTGTTCCAGCGCAGCCCGCACTGCGGGAACTGGCGGGCCGCCCAGATCTCGGCGGCGACATAGCTCTGCAGCACCCGGGCGGGGATGCCGGTGCGCCTGGACTGGTCGGCGATCCACTGGGAGGACACCTGGGTGCGCTGCAGCTGCGCGGTGTCTGCTCCCCCACCGGCGTCCGGGCCAGCCGGTGCCTCCTGGGCTGGGGTGGGCACCGCCTCGGCGGTGGGCCGCGGGTCGTGCGGTGACTGGGCTCTCGCCCGCTGGTGGGCGCCGACGAGGTCGCTGAGGAAGAGCATCGTGAGCACGGCCAGACTCAGCCCGAAGGCGATGAGCCCGACGGCGCGCAGGCGGGCCGGCTTCATGTGGACCTCCCGGGGCTGAGGCTGCGCACAAGCAGCAGGGTTCCCCAGCCGGCGGCGGTGAGTGCGATGCCCATACCGAGGCCTGCCAGCAGCCACATCCAGGCAGCCGGGCCGGTGACGGCCGGGGGTGGTGCCGCCTCGGGGCTGGGCTGCTGTTCGGGCAGGTCCGGCTGGGCGAGAGTGGAGGCCATCGACACGTCGGTGCAGGTTCCCACCAGGGCGGCGAGCGCGGTGTTGGTCGCCACTGGGGAGGCGACCTCGCCGACGGAGAAGTGCAGCGGGACGACGATCTCCTGGGCCGAGGTGCTGCTGTTGCCGGTGCGAATGACGGTGTTGACGGTATAGGTGCCCGGTTGGGTGAAAGCGAAGCGGGGGAACTCGGTGCCGCCGGCCGGCACACTCATCGCCGATCCGGCGGCAGCCAGCAGGGAGCTGTCGCCGAACTCATCGGTGCCGATGAGGGCGACGTCGCCGGGCCCTGCGACGGTGTCGATGCCGACCTCGACGCTGCCGCGCAGCTGCCCGCCGACAGCCGCGATGCCGATGGCCGGTGCGCTCATCCCGTCCTGGGAGCTGGCCCACAGCTCGTCACCGGGTTTCGCGATGTCACCGAGTCCGTCGTCGCCGACGGTGAGGGTGGCGGTGGCTGGCAGCACGTAGTCGACATCGGCGAGCTGGCGGGTGACCGGGGTGTGGGTGCGTAGGTCGGTGAGTTCGGCGCGCGGACCGGTGAAGTCGTGGGTGATGGCCAGCTGGGTGAGCCCGGAGCGGACCTGGACGCGCTGGCCTGCGGCTGCCGGGGTGCACATGAGCCCGAAAGCCGGCACCACCGGAGCGGAGATGCTCTGGACGAGCGGCAGGCCGGGCACCGGAGCAGAGGCGACCATATCGGAGCCGAACACGGCCCCTTGGTCGGCCAGCGTGCGCCGCTCCTCTAGGCTCAGACCGCCCTCAGGATCGGAGTCGCGGCTGTCCGTGTCATCGCTGTTGGTGTCCTCGCCGGTGTCGTCGTCTTTGTCTCCGTCGTCACCGGTGTCGGTGTCATCGGGGTCGCCGGAGTCGTCGGGGTCCTCGGACTCGTCGTCGGGGGCGGCGTCGGGGTCGCGCGGATCGGGGCAGGTGCGTGCATCAGCGCCGCGCAGCCCGTAGTGCAGTGTGGTGGCAACGGCCGGTTCCTTCCTCCCTGCCGCGACGATGTCGAGGCCCAGGCAGTGCGGGCCGGTGGTGGGGAACGCGGCGTCGAAGACGAGCCGGGTCGGGTCGGTCATGCGCATCGTCACGGTCTTCGCGCTCCCGGGATGATGCTGGGTGCCGCGCGGGTCGGCGGGGTTCGTCAGCTGCACCTTCTCAGCACTGCGGATGCGCACCTCGACCCAGTCACGGGGCCCTGGTTCATGCGCGGTCTCCGCGCCCGAGGCGGTGGTGCCGGTGAGCTGGTCGATGTCGAGGGTGATGTCCTCGGCGATCGCACCGTCCTCGTGCTTCTCGAGCTTCCGGTCGAGGTCACTGGCCTTCGCCCACTCCCGGCCAGCGCGGGTGAAGGCCCCTTCTGGGGTGATGTGCACGGCACCCTCGCCTGGACCGGGCTTCGCCTTCGGGGTGGGCATCGGCTGCGGTGCGATGTGGGGCAGCTCGGTGTAGTCCGGGCAGGTCGTCGCGTCGCCTGCACCCGTGCCGCTAGTGGTGACGACGGTGTCGATCGTGGCCCGCTGAGTCTTCTCGCCCTTCTTCACGACAGCCGAGACGCGTACGCCCAGGCAGGCGCCTGACTCCAGGCCGGTGACCGGCAGGTGGCCGGTGGTCTGCGGGCGCATCTGCACAGCCGCCGGCAGCCTCCGGCCGGCGAACTCCGCCTCGGGCACGGTCGAACGGTCGATGCGCACGGTCACCGGACCGAGAGCACGAGCGAAGGAACGCGTGTCGACGTGCAGGCGCCCGGCACTCTCACCAGTGGTCTTCAGCGACACGGGAGCGTCGGCACTGTCGGTGCCCGGCGCCTCGGCTGCGGTCACCGGCATCCAGCCGAACGCGACGTGTGCGGCGGCAAGCAGGGTGACCACCAGCAGCGATACTGCCTGCCGGAGGGTCTCAGGCATGGGCGACCACCCGCTGGCGGCCGCGCATGAGCAGGCCGTGGCGTGGGGCGACGATCCACAGCAGCAGGAACACTGCGGTGAGCACCAGGACGATGGTGCCGCCGACGGGCAGATCGAAACCCCAGGACAGGTACAGGCCGGCGAATGCGCCGACCGCACCGATGACGGGGGCGAGGATCATCATCGAAACAAGCCGGTCGGTCAGCAGGCGGGCGGCGGCGGCCGGGGCGATGAGCAGGGCGAGGACGAGGATGTTGCCGATGGTCTGGACGGACACGACGATCGCCAGGGTGACGAGCACGTAGAGGACGATGTCGAGCCAGAACACCGGCAAGCCCATGGCGCGGGCGAAGTCGCGGTCGAGGCTGACGGCCACGAGTTCCTTGTGGAGTACGACGAGCAGCGTGATGATGAGCGTGCCGGTGATCGCGACGGTGTAGACGTCGCGGGTGGGGATGCCGGTGATCGAGCCGAACAGGAAGTCCGTCAGGGAGCCGGCGTAACCGGGTGCCTGGGAGATGATGACGATGCCGGCGGCGAAGGCGGCGACGAAGAACACGCCGATGATGCTGTCCTCCTTCAGCCGGCGGTTCTGGGAGAAGATCGCGACGAGGATCGCGGTGCACACGCCGGCTACCGCCCCGCCGAGGACGAGGGAGCCCTGCAGCACGAAGGCGATCGCCAGGCCGGGGAACACCGAGTGGGCGACAGCGTCGCCGATGAAGGACATGCCGCGCAGCACGACGTAGGTGCCGACGACACCGCAGATGATCGAGGCCATGACCGCCATGAGCAGCGCCTTGGGCAGGAAGGCGAGCATCGGGTTGGTCAGGTCGGAAAGGAAGTCGATGAAGCTCATGCGATCAGTCCGATGCTGGTGAGAAGCGGTGAAGTCGCCGAGACGCTGAAGGTGTCCATCCACGCCTGCCGGTCGCGGACCTCATCCGGTGTGCCCTGCTGGCGGATGGTTCCGCGCAGCAGCGCGATCTGCGTGCAGGTGGCCATTGCTGAAGGCAGGTCGTGGGTGGACATGATGACGGTGCGCCCGTGTGCGGCGAGCCGGCCGAAGAGGCCGGTGAGCAGTTCGGCGGTCGGCATGTCGACGCCGGTGAATGGCTCGTCGAGCAGCAGCAGCTGGGAGTCCATCGCAAGTGCCCGGGCGACGAGCACCCGCTGGCGCTGCCCGCCGGAGAGCTCGGCGACCGGGCGACCCCGCACATGGTCGAGTTCGACCTGGGCGAGCGCGGTGTTGACGGCCTGAAAGTCGGCGACCTGCGGGCGGCGCAGCCAGCCCAGCCGTGAGGACCGGCCGGTGAGCACGACGTCTTCGACGCTGATCGGGAAGTCCCAGGTGAATTCGTGGCGCTGGGGCACATACCCGATCCGCCCGCGCAGCGCTGCGGCCGGCTTGCCGGCGACGCGGATGTCCCCGCGGTGCGGGAGGAGCCCGAGGATCGCGCGCAGCAGGGTCGTCTTGCCCGCACCATTGGGTCCGAGCAACCCGAGGAACTGGCCGTGCTCGACGGTGAGGTTCAGCCCGGTGAGCACCGGCCTGCCGCCGAGGTCGACGGTGAGCCCGGCGACCGTCAGTGCCGCGCCCGAGGCGGTAGCCGTGCTGGTCACGTCTGCCTGCCTCACTGGCCGGTCCCCTGGCTGCTGTCCTGGGCTGCCGCGGCGCGCTTCTTGGCGCGTGCGGTGCCGATGACTGCGATGGCGGCGACGACGAGGAGCACCGCGCCGACACCCAGCAGCACGAACATGAGCGGATCGGCACCCGACCCGGCCCCCGCCTCGGCGCCGGCATCGGCATCAGCCTTGCCGGCCGCATCACCGTCGCCGCTGTCCTGACCGCCGGTGTACTCGGCGCTCATCGCCTCATCGGTGCTGGCGGCATCGCCGACGGCCAGGCGCAGCACCTGCCGGGAGGAGACCTCGTTGCCCGAGGCGTCGGTGAAGGACACGCCGACGTCGAGGAGGTAGACGCCGGGCTTGGTGAAAACCCAGTTGGCGTGAGTGTGGGTGTTGTTCTCCACGAAGATCTTCTGGTCCGCGCCCTTGCGCGAATCCCACAGCTGCTCGGGTTCGCCGAAGCTGCCGTTCTGCAGGTACAGCACCATGTCACCGGGCCCCTGCATGCCGTGGTATTCGAGGTTCATGCCGCGTTGGGCGGTCTGTGTGAAGGCCGGGTCCTGGGTGTTCCAGCCGACCCAGATGAGGCCGGGCTTCTCGACCTGCGGGATGAGCCAGACGTCTTCGCCTGGCTTCGCGCCGATGAAGGAGTACTGCTCGTCTTCGGGCATCGGCATCTTCGCGCCCTCGTCGTTGACCTTGAGGACGGTCTTGTCGAGGCTGCGCCACACCGGCGGGGCTTCGGTGTCATCGCGCATGACGAGATGGAACTCGCTGCCGACCTGCTTGGGCCCGATGTCGACGTGGCCTGCGTCGAGGACGGCCTCGTCGTCGACGAGCTTCTCCTCACCGGTGACAGTCTGCTCGAGGTTGGGGTCCTCGGTCGGCTGGGCGAGTGCCGGGGCGGCGGCCGGGCCGATGATGAGGGCGGCGGCCAGGCAGGCGGAGCTGAGGGCGGAGCGGATGGTCATGACAGGCACCTCGTGAGTGATCGGGCGTTGAAGCGCATGAGCCCTTCATAGGTCGTAACGGTGTCATCGAAGGCATCGGAGTAGATCGGGCAGACGTCGATGCCGGTGACGGAGGCTAGTTCGCGCAGCGTCTGCGCACGGCTGGCCAGCTGGGGTTCGAGGAACACGGCGGGCACTTTGAGGTTGCGCACCGTGTCGGTGAGCCTCACCATGTCGGTGATCGACGGTTCGGTCGACGGGTTCGGGGTGACGAAGCCTGCCACTGGGATGCCGTAGTCCTTGGCCAGGTAGGCGAACGCGTCATGCGTAGTCACCAGGTGGCGGCGGGACTCGGGGATCTCGGCGATCGTCTTCCGCACCTCGTCATCGAGCGCATCGAGCCGGTCGATGTATGCCTCGGCGGCGGCGTGGTACTCGTCCCTGTGCGCAGGGTCCTTTGCGATGAAGGTGTCGCGGATGAGCTTGGCGTAGGCGATCGCGTTCGTCACCGAATGCCACAGGTGCGGGTCGATCTCACCGTGGACGTGCTTGCCGAGCACCGCCTGCGGCAGCAGGTACACCGATGAGCCCCTCGGCCCGAGGAACCCGGCCCCGGACGGGATCTCCTGCCAGGCCTTGTTCGTCACCTCGATGACCGCGTCCGAGGCGGGGATGTGCCGGTGCTCGACCGTCCCGCCGCTCGTGTCGTCGTAGACGATCTCCATCGCCTGCTTGTCGAGGTTCATCGTGACATCGGCATGCCCGCCGGCCAGCCGCTCACGTCCAGCCAGCTCCGGGATCTGGGACGGGTCCTTACCGACGACGAAGGTGAACGTCGCTTCCCCGACCCGCTTCTGCGGCCCGTCGGCCTCCGGCCGCACGCTGCCGGCGAAGGTCGCGGTGTAGACACCCGGCTTGGAGAACGCCCAGCTCAAGTGCGTGTGCGCATTGGCCGGCAGCACCGCCTCGTCCTCACTCGGGTCGACACCGTCGCTGGTATCGAAGTACATCGACGTCTGGCCCAGACCCTCGGTAAGGAACCCGTGCATCGTGCCCGGCCCAGAGAATCCGGTCAGCCGCAGGTGCATATCGCTTGTGCGGTCGGCGCCGAATCGGCTGCCGCCGCCGTGGACGCGCAGGCCCAGCCAGATCGTGTCGAGCGAGACGTCCTCGACGAGCGGGATCACCTCGGCGGCGTACTTCACCGCACCTTCGGCCAGGGCGACGTTCGCCGCCTGCGGGCTGATGTTGGAGTCGAGGGTCTTGATGAGCTTGTGCTCTTCGAGCAGCACGTAGTTGGAGAACGCGACGTCGGCGTAGACGATATTGCGCACATCGCGCAGCGTCGGCTCATAGGAGTGCGGGTCCGCCCCCGGCGGCACGAGGCTGGCGACCTGCACGTGCTCTCCGCCGACCTGGGCGGCGATGTCGGCGATGACGTTCGTCGTCGCCACCACCTGCAGCCTGCCGTCCTCCGGGTGCGCGCTCAGCAGCGGCTTCGCCACGCACCCGGAGATGGCCAGGGTCAGGGTCGTGCACAGTGCGGCCAGCCGGCGCATGCGCCTCAGCTGTCTTCCTTTCGGCGGGCAGACAGGAGCACCACGCCCAGCGCGATGAGCACCGCGCCGCCGGCGACGTAGTAGCCGATCGAGCCGGCACCGGTGCGCGGCAGGTTCGAGCAGTCGACGTAGCGGATCTTGGCGCCGGCCGGAACCGGGTTGCCGCCCTTGTCCGTCATCGTCCCGGAACTGCCCGCGCCCGAGGCGCCGGCACCGGCCGGTGCGCTCGACGGGGTTGCCGAGGCGCTCGGATCGGCTCCCGGCTGGCCAGCTTCGCCTGGCTGGCCCGGCTGTCCGGGAGCACCGGGCTGACCCGGCTGGCCCGGCTGTGCGCCGGCGGCCTGTGCAACGGCGCCGCCAGCCTGGGCCTCGCCACCGGCGTTGGCGTCGCCGCCGACGGTGAAGTGCAGGGTGCCCGAGGCGCTCAGCTGCTCACCTGCTGCGGTGGTGACGGTGAAGGTGATGTCCGCGGTGTACTGTCCGGCTGCGGTGAACACCCAGTAGCCGTGCTCATGGGTGCGCATCGGGATGTCGTAGGAGTCGCCGGCCTGCTGGAAGACCTGCTTGACGTCGGTGCCACCGAATCCGCCACCGCCGACGAACACGTTGAGCTTGCCGGGTCCGTTGACGGAGTCGAGGCGCATGTTGACGGCCGAGGCGTTGTTGACGAGCTCGGGGTCCTGGGTGTTCCAGCCCAGCCACGGCACACCGGTCTGCTGCACCTGGCTGATCATCCACACCTCGTCGCCGGGGTTGCCGACGAAGTCGAAGCCTTGGTCCGGCAGCGGCTGCTTGGCCGCATCGCTGATGAGGAACTCGACGTCTGCCGGGTCACGCCAGGTCGGCGGCGCCTCGCGGTCGTCCTTGAGCTGCGCCTTGACGGAGTTCCCGCGCATCCGGGGGCCGAAGTCGAAGTGTCCGTCGGAGACCTGCACGCGCTCACCAGCGGGTGCCTCGTCGCCTTCGGTGCCCTGGCCCTCGGCGCCGCCGCCGGCGCCGCCACCAGCACCGCCGCCACCGGAGGCTCCGGTGCCGCCGTGTCCGTTCGGTGCGGAGTCGGGGGTGCACACGGCGTAGGTCTTGCCACCGGATCCGCCAGATCCCGCGCCCGAGGCGCCGGTGCCGCTGGCACCGGAACCGGAGCTGCCAGCACCGCTGCCGGAGCCGCTGCCGCTGGCGTTGCCCTTGGCGTCAGAGTCCTTCGAACCGTCGTTCTCGGAGCCGTCCTTCTCTGACCCCTCGCCCTCATTGGGCGATTCGGTCTCATCAGGCGTTGCGGTCTCGTCGCCGCCGGGCTCATCTTCGCCGTTGTCATCGGATTCGTCCTCGGCGGAGCCGCGGACCTTGATGACGAACTCGTTCGAGGCTGCGATTCCGCCGCCGTCGACCTGGTAGATCGCCCGCACGCGCGTGCCGTCGTGCTTGTCGGTGATCTCGCGGATCGTGTAGGTGTTGTCGGCGTTGTTGCCCTGCCGGTTCCAGTGCTTCGAACCGGCTGCAGCGGTCTCCCAGTACAGCACGCCGATGCGATCGCTGTCCTGCAGCACGGCCGAGAAGTTCGCCGGGTCGCCCACACGGTAGTGGGTGCGGTCGCCCTTGATGCTCACCCGCGGCAGATCGCTGTCCTCGGGAGGCGTCTGGCTGGGATCATCGGTCGGCTCGCCGGTGGGATCCTCGGTCGGGTCCTCAGTCGGCGGGATGTCGATCTCCGTGAGCTCGTCGGCGTAGTCGTTGTAGTCACCGACGACGAAGTAGTAGTCCTGTCCGGCACTCGTCGGCTGTCCATCCTTCGGAGTGGCAGTCGCGGTGAAGTGCAGCTTGTAGATGCCCGGGTGGGTGAACGACCAGTTCGAGTGCACGTGGGCGTTCGCCGGCTGCTGGTAAGTGCGGTGCGCATCGTCGTTGAGCGATAGGATCCGCTTGGATTCGCCGAAGATGCCGAACTGGAACAACTCGACGTTGGCCCCCTCAGGCACGCTCGACTTGGCCGAATCGATCGACATGGTGACCGGCCCGTCGATGTCAGCTTCCCGGATGTCCTGGGTGTTCCAACCGGCCCAGATTCCCTCCGGGTTCTGCTGCTGCGGGATCACCCAGGCTTCCGTGCCGGCGGCTCCGGTGAATTCCCACTTCGGCTCGGCCGGCAGGGCCATCTTCAGCTTGTCGTTGACGTTGAAGAACAGCGAGTTCGCCGCGTGCCGGGTGTGCGGGCGGTACTGGCCTCCTTCCGGTGCCCAGTCGACGAGGCTGAACATGTGCATCTGACCTCCGGTCAGGCACATCGCCACGGAATCGGAATGCTCAGTCGTCACGACGTTGCGCTTGCCGACCTGGGGCACGTCGTCCCACAGGTCGGTCCGGTCATCCCCGCAGGTGCCGGCAACGGCGGGGGCGACGGCGGTGTCACCCGGGGCCGGAGCGGCGAGCGCTGAGGTGGAGAATGGCGCGGCGATGAGTGCTGCTGAGGTGGCTGCTGCGACGAGGAATCGCCGGATGGAACGCATGGCCAGAACCGCTTTCTTTTATATGAACACTTAGTCAATAAGTCGGGTTGTCGTGCACAGCGTACGTCCAGAAATCCGCAGGGTCATATGTAAGTACGTTCACGTAATTACGTGCATATACACCGATATGAAGCCGATTCTGCGCGAGCTCAGCAACCAGGCGGAAGGTCGATGATTCCGGTGCGATCCACACGCGCCACAGCCGTGGTAGCGTCGGCAGCTATGACGATCGTCACGCTGCTGCAGGGCGTCTGAGACGACCCTGCCCGCTGACTGTTCCGTGTCGGGCACCGTCGCTCCACGGCGGTCTCAGCGACCCCACCTGATCATCACTGTCATCACTTTCCGAAAGGCCCCGTCATGCCTGCCTGCACCGTCGCAGAGGTCGCCCGTCCTTCATCACCTGACCACCCCGACTGGCTCGACCACCGCCATCTCGTCCGCCTCGGCAACGCCGAGACCATCGGCTCCGGCGAATGGGACACCGACCCGGCCGAGGACTACCGCTCCGAGGTCGCGAACACGAACCTGCACGTCCGCCGCTGGCTGGCCCGCGACGGCGAAACCGCCCTCGGCCATGCCCGGCTGGGACTGCAGCTGCGCGATACCGATGCTGCTGCCGAGCTCACTGTCTTCGTCCACCCCGACCACCGCGGCCAGGGCATCGGCCGCCGGCTCGCCGAGGCGGCACTGACCGCTGCCCGCAGCGCCGGCGCTCGGCTTGTGCACGGCTATGTCTCGACCCCGGTCATCACCGAGCCGAGTGCGGTCAAGCTGCTGCGCTCCCCCACCGGGCACGGAGTCGTGCCCGCAGACCACCCCGGTGTCCGCCTCGCGCGCGGCCTGGGGATGACGCTCGGCCAGATCGAGCGGGTCTCCCGGTATGAGCTCACCGGCAGCACCGAGCTGCTCGAACGCGCGTTTGCCGACGCCGAGGCGTCTGCCGGGTCCGATTACCGGGTTCACCTGTGGGAGGGCGGAGTTCTCGACGACCGCCTGGAGGCGATGGCGGCCCTCGTCAGCCGGATGTCGATCGACATTCCGCACGGCGGGCTCGACATCGTCGCCGAACGCTGGGATGCCGAGCGGATCCGCGATGCCTACGTCGAATACGCCGTGACCCACCGTGTGTTCCTCGCGGTTGCCGAGCACCTGCCGACCGGTGAGCTCGTCGCCTACAACGAGCTCGCCAGCCCGGCAGCCTCACCGTCCAACGCGGTTGAGCAGTGGGACACGCTCGTCGCCGGCCCGCACCGCGGCCACCGCCTCGGGAAGCTCGTCAAGGCGGCCAACCTGCTGCGCCTGCGCGTCGAGGTGCCCGAGGCGCCCTACGTGATGACGTGGAATGCCGCGGAGAACACCCCAATGCTGCGGGTGAATGAGGAGCTCGGCTTCACCGGCTTCCTCGCTGAGGCGATCTTCGAGCTCAGGCTCTGATCGCCTGCTGGCTCAGCGGTTCTTCTGCTTCGCCTGGGCCTGCTCGTCCCAGAACTCCGGGCGGGTCACCTCATCGGCACCGTCCCAGGCTTCGATGCCGCGCTGGTCGTCGAGCTGCTCACGGCTGAAGACCGGCTCGCGGTTGTCCTTGCGCTGGCGCAGGTAGTCCTTGAGCAGCCACACGGCTTTGCGGCCGAGCAGGATGACGGCCACGAGGTTCGTCAGCGCCATGATCGTCATGAACAGGTTCGCCGCCTCCCACACGACCGGCAGGGCGAGCACGGCGCCGACGAACACGGCGATGAGCACGATCGCGCGGTAGACGCTGAGCACCCAACGGCGGTCGGTGAGGAACTGGATGTTCGTCTCGCCGTAGTAGTAGTTGCCCAGGATCGAGGAGAAGGCGAAGAGGAAGATCGCGATGGTCAGGAAGTGCACGGCCCACTGGCCGAGCTGGTCCGACAGTGCGGTCTGGGTCAGTGAGGCGCCGGCGGCGGTGCCGTATTCGGGGTTGGACAGCAGCACGATGAAAGCGGTGATCGTACACACGATCATCGTGTCGAAGTACACGCCGAGGCTCTGCACGAGTCCCTGCTTGACCGGGTGCGACACCGAGGAGGTCGCTGCGGCGTTCGGGACTGAGCCCATGCCGGCCTCGTTGGAGAAGAGGCCGCGCTGGATGCCGGTCATGATGATGAGGCCGACCCCGGCGCCCATGACCGGGCGCAGGCCGAAGGCGTTGAAGACGATGAGCTCGAACATGCGCGGGACGGTGTCGAGGTTCATGAACACGACGATGATGCCGAGGATGAGGTAGAGCACCGCCATGACCGGGACGATGATTGACGAGAGCATCGAGATGCGGTGCACGCCGCCGAGGATGATGACGCCGACGAGCAGGGCAAGCGCAATGCCGATGACGATCGCCATCATCTCGCGGCCGGCCTCACCCTGGGCGCCGAAGGAGGTGCTGGTGGCATCGACGATCGAGTTCGACTGCACGGAGTTGAACACAAGCCCGTAGGTGATGGCGATGATGACAGCGAAGAACGCGCCCATCCACGGCTTCCGCAGGCCGAGCTTCATGTAGTAGGCCGGGCCGCCGCGGTAGGCGGCCTGGTCCTTGACCTTGTACAGCTGGCTCAGCGTGGATTCGGTGAACGCGGTCGCCGAGCCGATAAGGGCCAGCAGCCACATCCAGAACACCGCACCGGGTCCGCCGACGGAGATCGCCAGGGCGATGCCGGCGATGTTGCCGGTGCCCACGCGGGAGGCTGCGGAGACGCAGAAGGCGCGAAACGAGGAGATCTGCTTCTCCCCTGCCGAGTCGCGTCCGGCCGATTCGCCGATGACCCGGAACATCTCCGGCAGCAGCCGCAGCTGCACGATTCCGGTGCGGATCGACAGATACAGTCCGGCGGCGCCGAGAACCGCGATGAGGACATAGGTCAGTGGGGTGTTGATCGTCGTGATGACGTCGATGATCGGCGAGTCGTCGCTCATAGCAAGCCTCCTTGATGTATCTCCTGAGTGTCTCATGTATTGAAACTGACAAGGCGGGTGAGTCGGCCAGCGCAGAAAGTGCGCCAAAGGCAACGTAGGACGACAGCCAAACATTACCTCCTACGCTCCCCCCCCCAGTCAGAACAACCTTCCGCACCCACACCGGAACCAAACGATAAAAGGCGGGTAGACCGGTAGCGTCGCGACGCCTACGCCACAGCTATTGTGCGCATGTTTCTTCCACTTAAAATAGGCTCCGCGGGCCCGACCTACGCAGAATGAATAAACTCCAAAATCCTCTTACCATGATTAGCAACTTCACGGTGATCAGCACATTGCGCAGCAACGTAGTCTGGCTGAGTCTCGTGGTGGAAACGGCTAGCGTAAGCGTTCATCTCCCGGAGTTCTTCAACGCGAGAGGCCATAGCTGCACAGGGGGAGTCTGAACCTGATGAGTCCTCAATTGCTGTGATTGCTGAACCTAACGTCACTCCAGTCGGAATCACCTCCGGATACTTACGATGCAGATAACCTTCAAGCAAGGGGCGCAAAGCAATCGCCCCGGACTTCACATCATCAACGCCGTTGAGCTCGCCGGACACTACGCCTGAAACAAGCTTGTAATTTCTCAAATAATCAGATTGACAAAGAGCATCCAGGTCGATGAGTCCAATATCAGAATAGTGACCGCTAGACATCCTTAATGAGACTTGCGTCACATCGGGAGCATCGCCTGATCTCAACAAGCGATCCCGTACGCCCCTGAGGAAGTGACCATCGTGCGCCATCAGAATTAACTGCTTCGCCTCACCCGAAATCTGTTCAATAACTTTCATAGTGTGTTCGCGACGAGGCGCATCAAGGCTACTCATAGGGTCATCAATTACGACAATCTTCTCACCCAAGTCTGGATCAGCAAGAGTAGAGGCTGCGAAGAATGCAAAGCCCATAGTCTTCTTGTCTCCTTCGCTTAAGGCGGTCGCAAAGGTGGGTCGACCCCCGCTCAACTCAATAGACTCCCCTCGCAAACGAATCTGATACTCAACGCGCGGGGCCTGACCTAAGTAATTATGATTGAATTCCGCTATCCGAAATTCCGCATTAAAGGCAGCCAAATGGTCATTAATTGTATCCTTGAACTGAATGAGCGTGTCCTTCATGATCTGATCAAGCTCGCCCCGAGCTTCCTTCTTGGCCTTCCGAGCGTTCTTCAAGCTGGTTTCAGCAGCACTCAGCGTGGAGAGCAATGCGACAGTGTCTGCGTCATACCGTAACTTCACGAGACGCAGATTATCGAGTTCATCGCGCTGCTCATCCAGACTAGAAGCATCCAAGTTCTTCTTGTACTTACCGATATCGGACAACGTTGAAAGAATCACTTGATTCTCTTCTTTATAAACGTTCGTAAAACGATCCCACTCCGCTTGAAGATCTTCAATCTGACTATCTTCGACGCACGCATCTCCTAGAGACGCCTCCTTTCGTAAAAAGAGCGACTCCAGTGACTCCCTGAGGTTTTCTAAGGCCAGGCGAGCAAACTCGTCTTGACTATCGTCCAGATTTGGAATCCGAATATAGTCTTTCCATTGTTCCAAAATCTCGTTGTTCCGCGTGCGAACCTTTGCGAACGCGCCAATTTGACTAAGATCAGTCCGCTCCAGAACCTGCCGCGCCGTCCGCCCCACACTCTGTTGCAAATCTGTGTACGCTTGGTCGAAGTAGATCTTATACATATCTAGCAAGTCAACTGCGGACGTGTCCTGTCCACAGAATGGGCACTGATCGTCGTTGGCAATATCCAATCCCTGACGAATCCAGGCCGCTGAGTTCGCATCTTTCAAACTAGCGAGATGATCAGACACTTTAGCCGCTGCTTTGGCGTGAACGCTTTCGAGGGTCGAATTCAGCACCTCGACTACCTCACCGATGTTCAATTTTGGAATTTCATACTGTTCGGGTATCGGCTGACGTTTAATATCAGCGGACCGGACCAGCTCACTCAAGCGCTTTTCAGCCCTTGCGATCTTCTGGTCTATCTTGGTGTCTTTCTTGAGCGCACGGAACTGCGGTACCGCCATTTTCCCTGCTAGAAGCGCTTCTATTTTTTGCCGCACTTCCTTTACGTCACTGCTCTCTCGTTTCTCCGCCAATGTGGCCTTTTGCTCGCGCTGTCGCGCCTTAACTGCTGACGAACCCAGAGCGAAGTCGAGCAAATTCGCTCTCTGGTTGCTCGTGATCTCATTTCCAGTATGGACGTTCGAGTTAACAAAATGGCCGTCATATACGAGGATCTCAGGGGTGTACCCGCTCCATGACCCGTTCTTGTACTCGGCAAGTGCAGACTCAAACAGGAGTTTCGCCGCTGGTTGTACCTGGCCGCCGATCGTGATGCGATCCTCGATTAATTCTGTGTCTCGGGTTGCGCACGATGTGAGCACGCTGGACAGGGTCGACTTTCCACGACCGTTCTCGGCGTAGAGTAAAGTGTTCTTGCCGAAAAGGTGCCTAGCGCCTCCATTGGCTCGACGTAGAAGCCCTACGCCCTCAACATTGAGAATTTTGGTCAGCATACTTGCCTCCTTGCCGCACGCTCCGTCCTTTGGATCGATGGTACACGGCTAACCGGAAACAAAATGAAAGTGCAAACGCGAGTTGTCGGTGCGCAAGGCGGACTGGGGTTGTTGCGTCTGCGTATTTCGTACAGTGGAAGGCGCCGCAACGCTGTAGTGACCAAGCTAATCATGAGTTGCGCAAGGTACTCCGAATTAGTGTCGGAAATCTATAAGATCCAGCTGTCTGCCCAATGGGTCGTGATTGCAGCCGATTCCATCCACGTCGGCCGGAGAATTTTGCGCCAGAGAAGGGTTTCGGGGGATCGCACACCTGCGCCCCAGGTTGGGGATACTCACGTCTCACGCTCATTTCGCGCTTTACCGTTAACCGAACAACCTGAGCGAACCGACCTGACGCCGGTAGCACACACTCGCCGGGTCCCGCCTCCTTGTCGTCAATAGCTGCATGCATAGGAGCAGGTCAAAACGAGACACTGTGCGGGCACCAGCGAGACCCCGAATGAGAGTCTCTCAAGCGTGGTCGTATCTGCTGGTTCTCACGTGCAACCCGGAACGACGACGCGAGACACTCGGGTTAATGCTCATTTGGGGGTGCGGACTCCTTTTTGAGCATTAACCCAGACACTCGCTCGCGAACAAAGAATCTCGGGGCACCGCGCAAGCAATGCCCCGAGACCTATACACATGGGGTGGCTAACGGGACTTGAACCCGCGACCCCCGCGACCACAACGCGGTGCTCTACCAACTGAGCTATAGCCACCATCACTGCGTTCAGACAGCATCGACTATCTTAGGACGTCACCCAGCGAAGAGCAAACCGCGCTGTCCCACCTGCCATCCGGGCGTCCAGGACACGATCGGATCGCTGCCAGATAACTATTCGGACTCGGCCAGGCCTTTCAGCAGATCGTGTCCCTACACTGGGATCGACCCTTCCCCGCCGCATCCTCCGAGGTAACTGTCCATGCCCATTGCGCACGTGCGCGTCGCCGCTGACCGGACCGTGCAGGTCACGGCTGCCGGCACGACGTCGCAGCACCCCGATGTCGGGTCTGCGATCGCGCACCTGACGGCGCTGGCGCGCGAGCAGGGCAGCGAAGTCACCGTCAAGCTCGACGACCACGGGACCGAGCGGACGCTGCACATCGATGCCTCTGGCCGGCTGCGCTCCGTGCCCGAGGCGGAGGTCGCCTCCGCAACCGAGGGCACCGCAGATGCCGGGCAGGGCAGCGAGGAAGACGACCCCGCTGAGGTCGCCGGCGATGACGCTGACGGGCCGCAGTATCCACTCACCTCATCTGAGTCCCAGAACGGCTATCCGGTGCGCGACCGGTTCTCCGGGCCGGCCGATCCGACCGGCCCGCCGACCGGATCGATTCCTGAACAGGATTCTCGCCGCGGCAGCCCGCAGCAAGCAGACAAGCGCCGCCAGTCCAAGGGCGGCACACCTCGGCGCCGGGTCAAGCGGGCACGCAGCCGGCTGCAGATGCGCGGGCTGACGGTACCGACTCTGGTGCTTGCGATCCTGCTCATCATCGCCCTGGCCGCCTACATCATGCCGCGCATCATCGGCACCCCGGAGAGCCAGGCGCCTGAGAGCATCCCGGCGGCCAACGGGGCGGCGACCCAGCAGAGCCTGTCGATGGCCACCGGCGGCGCCCCGGTTCCCGGCTTCCAGGCCACCCCGTCGTGGGAGGAGACGATCCCGCTCCACGCCTCGGTCACGGCCACCGCCCGCGGGGTCGTCGTCGTCACGAACTCCCAGCTGCAGGTGCTCGACGCACGCACCGGCCAGCAGCGATTTGAGACCGACATCGACGAGCCGCCGAGCTTTGCTGTCGACACTGTCATCGACGGCCGGCCTTCGCTTGTGTGGCGGATCGGCGATCGCGCCTACGCGCTGGTCGACGGCAGCCATGAGCCGCATGAGTACGAGCTGCCGAGTGGTGCGAGGATCTCGTCGGCGGGTACGAATGTTCTCATCAAGAACGGTGATGAGCTCTCGACCTTCGCCCGGGGCGGGCTCACCCGTCTGCCGACGCCGGCTGCCGGCTCCACGCCGATGGCCCTCGACGGCGGAGATCTCATCAGCGCGACCTTCGCCGGCCCGCTCACAGTCACCGATGTCGAGTCCGGTGAGGAGCGCACGCTCGACCTTGAGGCCCCGCGCGATGATCTGCAGATCATCCGCTGGGTCACCGCCGGACACGGCAAGGTTGTGACACTGTGGGGTCAGCCAGGGGCGAGCACGAATTCCGGGCACCGGATCCAGCTCGTCGTCCATTCGCTGTCCGATGGCACGATCGCCTCGACCGTCTCGACGACGACCGACGCCGTCGGAGAGGCCGACTGGGTGCGCGGGCAGGGCTACCAGCTTGCCGTCATCGGCCCGTACCTGTTCTCGATGGAGGACGGACTGCTCGTGCGCGACGGTTCGGAGTCCAACGCCCGCTTCTCCGAACCGCGCGGCCATGTGGTGCCGGCCGTCATCGACAACACCCCGGTTCTCGTCAGCGCCGACACTGCCTGGAAGGTGCGCACGAACCTCCTGGCCGTTACCGCCGCCGACGGTTACGCCATCACCCGAGAGGGCGCCGACCGAGTGGTGGGATACCGCAGTGAGCGGTGACCGGTCAGTCGCTTACGCCGCTTCTCTCACGGTGCCGACGCGCGGCTCGGATGCCGCCCCATTTCGGGGCCTCGCTTTGGTTCGCCCTTCGGCCGGCGGCTATCATACTGTTGGCCGTCGATGCATTCTTGCAATGCAAGACGTGACCGGCGACGAATTCTGCCAGCGAGCCCTATAGGACAGATGCATACCCCACACCGCACCGCCGCAGCACGCGTTGCCGCTGCGATTGCTGTCGTTGCTGCCCTGAGCGTGCCGCTCACCGGCGCTGTGCCCGGCGTGGGAGGGTCTGCTGAGGCTTCGGCAGTTTCCACCGGAGCTTCTTCGCCCAGTGTGCCGCTGCCGAGCGCAGAACCTCATGGCCCGTCCAGCCTACGAAGCCCGGACGAGAGCAGCATCAAGGGCAGGTCCGAGTATCGGAAGATCGACGGCGCCGTCCAGTTCGTCAAAAGTCACGGCGGTGTCGTGAAACCCGGCGATTTAGACAGTACTTTCGACTGCAATATCAGCAGCTTCGATCCCGAATGCTCTGTAGATGACGACGGATTCCTCATCGTCGCGAAGTCCCACCATGCTGAGCCCGCATCGAGTTCGATGCCGCGGGCCGGCGAGCGCATCAAGTTCAAAGACGATCCGCAGATTACTTTCGAATTGGGATCCGACCGGAAGCTGAAGGTCACCTCTGCCCCGATCCCTCTTGAATCGCTCCGCCATTCGAACCCGCCTTCACCGTCTCCAACAGCGACTCCGACGCCGACAGGCGACCCGACGCCATCCCACGGGCCCACGCGCGAGCCTTCGCCAAAACCGACGACCCCTCCCCCACACGACGACCCGCCGAATGACGATGATCTGCGTCGTGAGCCCGACCCAAGCGAGGACGACCAGCCGGACTCCACAGCGCCGCCGAGCAGCCCGGAGGACCCGAACACCGGCAACGGCCGCCGGTCCGTCCGCGTCCCCGGTCAGGCTGGCGATGATTGGGCCCCTACGGGTGACGGCAGCAATCAGCAGCCGCAGTACAACTACGCCGACCCGGTCCCGCGGGCTCCCGATGACGATGAGTCCGCGACTGACGATGTCATCAGCGCCGAGGGGTCCCCTGGTGGGCAGACTGAAAGGTCGGCTGAAGCGGGCGCTGACAGCGCCGGTGACGATGCCGCCGACCTGGCCAGCGCGACCGGTTCCGGCTGGGCGATCGGCGGGCTCGTCGGCATCGCCGCGATGGCCATCGGCCTCGTCGTCTTCTTTCTCGGCCGCAGCGACCGGCGCCGCGCGCACTGACCTCACCTTGCTGACTGGCGCACTGACCTCACCTTGTTGACTGGCGCACTGACTTCGCTGCTCCAATAGGGAGCAGCCGTGCCGACAGGCTGACGGCCGGCGACAGCTCCTGAGAGGCCCCCCACGCACGCCACGGGCGGTGAGTCCTCAAGACTCACCGCCCGTGTGCCGCTGTCAGACTGCGCTGCCGCTTGCCGAAACCGGTTTCCTTTCGACCTGACCAGTGCTCGAAAGGCAACCACCGCCTCGGGCGCGGTTGCCCCTCCCTGCGGGCGGTCAGCTGCGCCGGCGCCTGCGGATCACGAGCACGGCGGTCACGCCGGCTCCGATGAGCAGGGCGGCCAGGATCGCCATCGCGGCGATCTCCGTGCCGGTGCGCGGCAGCTTATCCGTCTCGATCTTCTTCGAGTCGTCGTCCTCGGTCGGCGGCGGCTTGGGCTTGTCGTGATCATCGCGGCCGCCGTCATCGTCGTCGCCGTCGTCGGGGATGCCGATGACCGTGGCGTCGTTGGTGACCTCGCCGCGTGCGATGTCCTCGGCGGTGATCGTGTACGGATACGGGCCGCACTCCGCGGATTCTCCGGGTGCCAGCGTGCCGATGTCGCAGGCCATCTCACCGCCGAGCAGCGGATCGTCTATGACGATCTCGGTCAGCGTGACATGGCCGTCATTGGTGACGGTGAAGCTGTACTCGATGGTGTCGCCGGCGTCGGCCTTGCCGCTGCCGTTGGTGTCCTTCGGACCCTCGGCGTGCTTCTCCAGCTTGACCGACTTCTGCGCCGGCACCGGTGTCGTGATCGAGTCCTCGTCGGTCTCGGTCTCGCCGTCCGGCCGCTTGCCGGTGACGTTCGCGGAGTTGGTCACCTCACCGGCATCGGCGTCCGCCTGCGTGAGCTCGTAGTCGACCGGGCCGCACTGCGTCGACTCCCCTGGCGCCAGGGTCGTCTGCGCGCAGGTGACCTCGGTGCCGTCGAGCATCGGGTCGGTGACCGCGATGTCGGTCAGAGTCGTCGTGCCGGTGTTGGTGACGGTGAAGGTGTAGGAGATCGTGTCCCCTGCCCCGATGCCGTCGCCGTCGACGTCGGTGACCTCGCCGGCCTCCTTCTTCAGCTCGACGCCGCCTTCCCGATCGAAGGTCACGTCTGCCGAATCGTCGGCGCTGACCGTGCGGTCGCGGGTGTCGACGGCATCGACCGTCGCGGTGTTCTCCACCGTTCCGGCGTCGATGTCCTCCTGCGTGAGCGTGTAGGCCGGCGCCTGGCACTCTGCCGATTCGCCTGGCTCGAGGGTGTCTGCCAGCTGGCAGTCGTGCCCGTCGAGGCCGAGCTTCGGGTCGGTCAGGGTGGCGCTGCGCAGGCCGACGTCACCGGTGTTGGTGATGGTGAACGTGTAGCTCACCTGGTCACCCGCATCGATGCGGCCGCTACCGTTGGTGTCCTCGACCGCACCTGCGGTCTTCGACAGCGAGACTGCCGCGCTGCCGTCGACCGGGGTCGTGATCGTGTTCTCATCCTCGACCGGTGCGTCGTCCGGTCCTGACGTCCCGCTCGCCTTGGCCGTGTTCTCGACCGATCCGCGGTCGAGGTCGGCAGCCGTGAGCGTGTAGGTGCCGGTGCAGGTCAGCGGGTCGTCACCGGGCTGTAGCGTGGCCGGGACGGCTGGGCTGCAGTCGGTCATCTCCCCGCCGAGCAGCGGGTCGGTGACGGTGACGTCGCGGACGGTGAGCGTGCCGGTGTTCTCGACGGCGACTGTGTACTCGATCGTGTCACCGGCATCGACCTTGCCGCTGCCGTTGGCGTCGACGATGTCACCGGCGGTCTTGATCACCGCCAGGCTCGCACTGCCGTCGATCGGCGTGCGCGTCTCGTCGGTGGCGTCCGGCGGGTTGTTCCCGGCCTCGCGCTCACCGCCGGCGGTCGCTGTGTTCGTCACCTCACCGGCATCGACGTCGTCCTGCGTGATCGTGTACGTGTGCGGTCCGCACTCGAGCGACTCGCCTGGCGGCAGTCCCTCATCGGGCAGCGCCGGGCAGCTGACGTCGCCGCCGAGCAGCGGGTCGTCGAGGCTGATCGCATCGAGCGTCGTCGCACCGGTGTTCGTGATCGTGAACGTGTAGTCGATCGTGTCACCGGCATCGACGCGGCCGTTGTCGTTGGCGTCGGTGACGGCGCCGGCCTGCTTCTCCAGGCTCAGGGCGGTCTCGGCGGTGAACGTGCGCTCGGCGTCGTCCTCGCCCGAGGTGGTGGTGCCCTTCGTGTCGGTGCCGGTGATGGTAGCCGTGTTGGTCACCTTCCCGGCGTCGACGTCGCCCTGGGTGAGCGTGTAGGTGACGCTGTCACAGGTGGCCTTCTCCCCTGGTGCCAGGCCCTCGTCGGGAAGCGCGCACTCAACGCCGTCGAGTCCGAGCTTCTCATCGGTCAGGGTCGCCCGGGTCAGGGTGGTGACACCGGTGTTGGTCAGCTCGAAGGAGTACTCGACCTGGTCACCCGCGCTCACACGGTCGTCGCCGTTGGTGTCGACGACCTCGGAGACGGACTTCTCCAGTCCGATCGCGCTGGCGGTGTCGAGTTCCTTCGTCACCTCATCGGTCGAGTCCTCCGGCGGGGCGCCGGGGCCGCGACCGGAGATCGTGGCGATGTTCTTCACCTCGCCGGCGTCGATGTCAGCCTGGGTGAGCGTGTAGGTCTGCTCTGCGCAGTCGACGGCGGCACCTGGTGCCAGTCCGCCGTCGGGCAGCTGACAGGCCACGCCTTCGAGACCGAGCTTCGGATCATCAAGGCTCACCGACGTCAGCGTGGTCTTGCCGGTGTTCTCAACACGGAAGCCGTAGGTGATGGTGTCACCGGCATCGGTGCGGCCGTTGCCGTTGGCATCGACGACGTCTCCGGCGGTCTTGTCGAGTTCGAAGGCACCGTATCCGGTGAAGGTCACCGTCGAGATCGTCTCCGGGGATTCGATGTCGAACTCGCTCAACCTCCCGCGGGCGATCGCCGTGTTCTCCACCATGCCGGCATCGACGTCGGCCTGCGTCAGCGCGTAGGCCGGGGCGACGGTGCAGTCGGTCGTCTCGCCGGGGGCGAGTTCGGTGGCTTCACAGGTGATGGTGCTGTCGGCCAGCAGCTCGTCGTCGATCCAGATGTCGCTGACGGTCTGCGTGCCGGTGTTGCGCACCGTGAAGGTCCAGTCGACTGTGTCGCCGACGTCGACGCCGTTGTCGTCGATGTCGTTGACACCCGAGTTGTCCTTCGTCAGCGTCAGCGCGCCGCGGCCGGAGAACGCGGTGTCGACTGTGTCGGTGGCGTCGACCTCCGAACCGTTCGACGCCGAGCCGGTGACAGTTGCCGTGTTGAGCACGTGGCGGGCGTTGACGTCGTCGAGCGTGAGCGAGTAGTACACCGGCCCGCATGTCGTCGTCTCTCCGGGGGCCAGGGTGTCGGCCTCACAGGTGATCGGGTCGTCGCTGACGGTGGCGTCGTTGACGACGACGTCGGTCAAGGTGAGGTTGCCGGTGTTCTTGACCTCGAAGGTGTACGGGATCCGGTTGCCTTCGCGCACCGGATTGTCCGGGCTGTCACCGACCTCGTTGCCGTCATCGTCGATCGGACGGCCGCTCGTCTTGACGAGGTTGATGTCCGGGGCGCTGGGCAGCGGCAGCACGGCCGAGTCGGTCACCGGCTCGGGATCGTCGCCGTGCGGGCCGGTGCCGGTGACGGTGGCGGTGTTCTCCACCTCTCCGGCGTCGATGTCGGCCTGCGTGATCTCGTACGGTTCTGCCGTGCACGTCACCGAGGCACCCGGTGCAAGCGTCGACGGGTCACAGGTGACCTCGCCGAGCTTCGGGTCGTCGATGGCGAGGTTCGAGATCGTGAGGATTCCGGTGTTCGTCACCTCGAAGGTGTAGTCGATGGTGTCACCCGGGGTCGCGGTTCCCGAACCGTCGCGGTCCTCACCGGAGCTCGCGCTCTTCTCCATGGTGAAGGTCGGGATGCCGGTGACCGGCAGGCTGAAGCTGCCGTCGTCGGTGACCTCGTCGGCTCCGTTGAGGGGCTTGCCGTTGACGGTGGCGGTGTTGTCGACGGACCCGGAGTCGATGTCCTCCTGGGTGATCGTCAGCGTCGCACCGGTGCACGTCATCTGCGATCCGGAGGCGAGCACCTCTTCAGGGCACTCGACGGCGCCGCCGAGGCGGGGGTCGGTGAGTTCGATGTCGGCAAGGGTGATCGCACCGGTGTTGGTGACATCGAAGGTGTAGGTGATCTCATCACCGACGTCGACGATGCCGTTGCCGTTGACGTCGGAGTGCTCACCGGTCTTCTTCAGGTCGATCGACGGTGTCGCGCCGGTGATCGGCGTCAGCAGCTCATCGGTGCTCTCGACCGGTGTGCCCTGGGAGTCGCCGGTGACCTTCACCGTGTTGCGCACGCCCTCGGCGTCGACGTCGTCGAAGCTGAGGAAGTAGTCGATCGGCCCGCAGGTCGCCGACTCCCCTGGTGCGAGCGTCGTCGGGAACTCGGTTCCGCATTCGAGGACACCGCCGAGCATCTCATCGGTCAGTTCGATGCCGGTCACGGTCGTGTTGCCGGTGTTGGTGACCTCGAAGCTGTAGGACAGCGTGTCACCGGGGTCTGGTCCGTTGCCGTCGGTGTCCTTCAGGTCCGAGACCGACTTCTCGACGCTGATCGCTGGATCCCGTTCGATGATGACGCTCTCGACCGGGTCGTCGGTGAGCTTCTCCCCACTCGGTGGGGTGACCTCGACGTGGGCGTTGTTGACGATGACGCCGGCGTCGATGTCAGCCTGCGTCAGCGTGTAGGTGAACGGCCCGCAGACGACTTCATCGAGCGGAGCGATCGTCGTCGTGCCGCATTCCAGCGGCTCATCGGAGATGAGCGGGTCTTCGACGCGCAGGTCGGTCAGCGTCACGGTCGAGGTGTTCTTCACCGTGATGCTGAAGTCGACGGTGTCCCCGGCATCGACGTGGCCGTTGTTGTTGGCGTCGACGATCTCACCGGAGGACTTCATCGCCGACATGCTCGGTTCCGTCGGGATGACTGCTGCGGTGTGGTCATCGGAGGTGACCGAGTCGCCCTTGTCCGGGGTGCCGGTGGCGAGCGCGTCGTTGCTCACCACTCCGGCGTCGACTTCGTCCTGGGTCAGCGCGTGCGTGCCGGTGCACGTCAGCGTCTCTCCTGGGGCGAGTGTCGTCGTGTCCGGGTCGCAGGTGGCCGGGGCGTCGAGGCGGTTGTCCTCGAGTGTGACGTTGCGCAGCGTGGTCTCGCCGGTGTTCTCGATGGTGAAGGTGTACTCCACGTCGGTTCCTGCGCCTGCTCCCTCGGGGATGTCGGCGACGGTCTTCGTCAGCTTGATGCCCGAGGCCGGGGTCACCATGCCGGTGACGCTGTCCTCGGCGCTGACCTCCTGGTTCAGCGGAGTCCTGCCGGTGGCTGTGGCGGTGTTGGTGAACGATCCGGAGTCGAGGTCGTCCTGGGTGAGGACGTGGAACGCGCCGGTGCAGGTGGTCGATTCGCGCGGGGCGAGTGACGTCGCCTCACAGGTGATGTCGCCTTGTGCCTGCGGGTCGCTGATGGCCAGATCTCGCAGTGTGACGTTGCCGGTGTTGGTGACAGTGAAGCTGTATTCAGCGGTGTCTCCGGCGCTGACGCGGCCATTGCCGTCGGCATCGCTGCCGCCGGTGATCGATTTGATCAGCTGCAGTGCACCGGCGTCGCTGCCGACCGGCACGGTGATGCTGGAGTCGTTGGAGATCCGGTCGCCCAGCGGCGGCTGGGCGGTCGCGGTGGCGGTGTTCTCCAGCTTCTCGTCATCGAGGTCGGTCTGCGTGATCGTGTGGGTTTCCGACGGGCATTCGACGGTCTCACCCGGGGCCAGCGCTCCGCCGGGGATCGGGCAGGCGACATTGTCGATGCCGAGCAGCTCATCGGTGAGCCGGACGTCGCGCAGGGTCGTGGTGCCGGTGTTCGTCACGCTGAAGGAGTAGGTGATCGTGTCGCCGGGAACCACGTCTTCGGGTTCGCGCGGAGTGCCGTCGGGAGAGGTGATCTGCGAAGCGGACTTCTGCAGGTTGACCGAGGAGATCGAGGAGATCTCTGCGGTCGCTGAGCTCTCGGCTTTCGCTGTGGCGATTCCGTTCGTGTCGGTCGCTTCGGCTGTGGCGGTGTTGTCGACCTTGCCGGCATCGACGTCCGCCTGCGTGAGGGTGTAGGTCGCTGCCGTGCAGTCGACGCTCTCACCCACGCCGAGGATGGTGTCCGATGGGCAGGTGATGTCGCCGATCTTCGGGTCGGAGACTGACAGGTTCGTCAGCGGTGCCGAGCCCGAGTTCGTCAGCTTGAAGGTGTATTCGATGGTGTCGCCGGCGTTCTGAGTGCCGGAGTTGTCGACGTCGGTGAACGCACCAGCCTGCTTCTGCAGCTGCAGGGCGATCGCCGAGGCGCTGGCGGTCGCTTCGTCGGAGACGGTGAGCGATCCGGCCTCGCCGGTGGCGGTGACCTTGTTGGTCGTCACACCGGTGACCGGGCCGCTGCAGGTGAACTCGCGGGACTCGTACGGTGCCAGCGACAGGTCTGACTGGTCGCAGGAGTCCAGCACGCTGTCTTCAATGGTGATGTTCTCCAGCGGCACGGATCCGCTGTTGGTCACCGAGATCGTCCAGGTGACGTCCTCGCCTGCCGGGACCACGGTGGGATCGGCGTTCTTCGAGACGTCGATGCCAGCTGTCTCGACCTGGCTCGTATCACTGGATGCCAGGTCTGCGCCGTTCGGCGTGCTCGCTTTCACTGAGGCGGTGTTCGTCAGCGGTTGCGAGGTCTCTGGTCCCTCACAGGTGTAAGTCTGCTCGTATCCGTCAGCAGTCGGGGCCGGCATACTGCCGATCGTGCGGGCGCACTCCGGGGCAGCAGGGTCTTCGACCCGGACGTTTCTCAGTTCCGTGGATCCGCTGTTGGTAACGGTGATCGTGTAGCTCGGCCGCTCCCCCTGCTTGACGGTCTGCGTATCGTCGGTGCCGTTGAAGCTCTTTTTAATGCGCACCGCACCAGTGGGCACGGAGAAGATCGAGTTCTGCAGCAGGTACGAGTCGCCGGTCGTCGACAGGCTGAGCGTGGTGCTCGTGTCACCCTCCCTGACGTTGGGCAGCGATGTAGTGAGCACGTCGACGCTGGCGTTGACGAAGGGATTCGAGTTCGGGTACGACCGGTAGTTCTGCGAGCCTTCAGCCCGGGACACACCGATGTTGCCGGTCTCCCCGTAGGCGTTGGGGATCTCGCGCAGCGTCGGGCTGCTCGATGTCCGGTAGCGGGCGGTATCGCCGCTGATCGAGCGGTCACCTTCATACAGGCTGAACCCGGCGCGCGCTCCCGGGCCTTGGGCGGTGAAGCCGTCGAACGTGACGTTCTCCGACTGCTCGCCCGGCTGTTTGCGGACGTGACCGTCGTAGAGAATGACAGTGCGGGCCGCGGCGGCGGCGTTGCCGGGCACGAATGTGCCGAAGTCGTACACGACCGCCAGCGACCAGCCGGTGTAGCAGCCGTATCCCTGGACCGACCACAGGTTACCGACCGTCACGGTCTGTGCTGAACCGGTGGGCACATTGGCGAACTGTGCGGTGACGTCGGCTGAGGCGGAGTAGTACTGAATGCCGTTGCTGCCCAGGTCAGCGTTGCTCTCCTGCGTGTAGCGCCCGACATCGACCGACACCGGTGCGCTGCCGGCGACGGAGATGCGCGGCCGCGTCGACTGCGGGCTGCCCTCACTGGCCACCCAGTTCGGCAGGGTGCCGCGCGCGTTTGCCGTGCAGCGCACACCGGCGACCCCGTTGACGTAGCCGGTGTTGCCCGACCAGTACAGCTGCGCTTTGACGACTTTCGCTCCGGCCGGCACGGTGACGCTCGCTGAGGAGGAGTTCGCACCCATGCCGGCAGCACCGTTGACGCTGTTCTTCATCCACAGGAAGTCATTCGGAGAGTCGCTCGCGGAGCCGCCGTGCAGGCCGGTGCAGTTGGCATCGGTGCGCCATGTCGGTTTCGTCTTATCGCACTCGAGGGCACCATTGCCCACCATGAGGAAGTCGCCGTTGACAGTGGCGTTGTAGCGCTGCGACATCGGCGTGATGGGCTTGGCCTCAGCCTCACCTGCCGGCACGATGACGCCGGCAACGACGCCGAGCCCGACCGCGAGCGCCAGAGCCAGCGCCCCGGCCAAAGTCCTGAAGACGGGAGTATGCGCAGCCTGCCGCCACATCTCGCGAAGACTGAAGCGCCGGTCAGGTCGCTGGGACGTAGACTGAGAGGGCATATGCCACCTGCTTCTGATCGTTCGGGGATGCCCCGGCCGTACGCAGCGCGAGCGCTTTGGGGAGAGGGCTTAAAGCAACATATATTCGGATGACGTCGATTCCATTATCGTGTGAGATTCCTGAATCCCTCATGCACGTTACCAGAAAGTTATCACACTCGCCTGGATCGGAGCGCTCGGCTGCGCCCAGCGGCTGACGAGATGCCCCCGACCCCTGTCCCCGGGGAAGAGCGCCTCAGGTCCCTGGCTCAACGCATCCTGATCGCCGCTGACCGGATCTGCGGACGGAACGGGAGGAGACGGTGTACGCTAACGTGCAACCCACGTTTCGGCTCTCGTCAACGACCGCCGGGTCACAGCAGAGAACCCGCTGTCCAGCAACGCTAGACAGCGGGTTCTTCGAAGGATCTGTACACCCCCCGGGACTCGAACCCGGAACCCACTGATTAAGAGTCAGTTGCTCTACCAATTGAGCTAGAGGTGCGAACGAGAGACAACTCTACACATCCGTCGGCGGCTTGCAAAATCAGATCCAAGCCTCAGCGCTGAATGTGGTGAGGTTCACGGACTACAGGTACAGGCCGGTTGATTCTGAGGCTCGCTGCTCGGAGATCGCATGCACGTCCCGCTCCCGCAGCAGCATGTACGTCGTGGCCTCGAGTTCGACCTCGGCACGCTCCTCAGGATCGAAGAGCACGGTGTCTCCCAGCTGCACCTGCCGGACATGAGGGCCGGCTGCCACGACGCTGCCCCATGCCAGCCGCTTGCCGACCTCAGCCGTCGCGGGGATGACGATGCCGGCAGCCGAGGTGCGCTCACCGAGCTCCGCGTCCGGCTCGACGAGGAGCCGGTCATGGAGCATGCGAATGGGAAGCGACGATGTCTGGCCCACGTTCAGCGCTTGGCCCGCAGGACAAGCAGGGTGACCAGCGCGGCCGAGGCGAGCACGGCACCGCCGATGAGAGCGACGCGGTCAGCCTTGACCGAACCGTCGTCGTTGATGACGACGGACTTGGCGTTGTCGGTGGCGCGACGGGTCAGCGCCTTCGGGTGCACCCGGCCGACGAACTCGTCGATATTGGCAGCCAGCCGCTGTTCGCGCAGTCGGATCGACTCTTCGAGCTGGGACTTATTGGCGCTGTCGACGGTAACGTCGGAGGTGTAGACATTGCTGCTCATCAGGATGCTTCCTCACTCACGAAGGGGCTGGCGTGCAGGAGACCGGCAGGTGCCCAGACAGTGGCGGCAGGTGCCGTCGTCCCACATCATTGTCTCTGCTTCTAGAGCTTACCGGTTCACACCGGATATGGTGGAACCGGCGTTCGACGAGTCGAGCGCCGCAGCTGTGAACGCGGCACCCGTGCACCTGAAAGGAATGAGCATGCCCCGTCTTGAGGTCGGCAACACCGCCCCTGATTTCACCCTGCCCGCAGCGGACGGCGCGGAGGTGACGCTGTCGGAGTTCCGCGGCCAGCGCGTCGTCGTGTACTTCTACCCTGCTGCCATGACCCCAGGCTGCACCACCCAGGCCTGCGATTTCCGCGATTCGCTCGCAGCCCTGCAAAGCGCCGGTCTGCAGGTCCTCGGCATCTCCCCGGACAAGCCGGAGAAGCTTGCGACGTTTAGTGAGAAGGAGTCACTGAACTTCCCGCTGCTCTCCGATGCCGACAAGTCGGTCATGACGGAATGGGGTGCCTTCGGGGAGAAGAAGAACTACGGCAGGATCGTCCAGGGTGTCATCCGCTCCACTGTCGTCGTCGATGCCGACGGTACGGTCGAGCACGCGCAGTACAACGTCAAGGCCACCGGCCACGTGGCCCGGCTGCGCAAGCAGCTCGGCATCGACGACGGCTGACCCGAATCTCGGAACCGGGCCCAGGCCTCGGGACCGGACCCGCACCTCGGGACCGGCAGACCTGACGCAACCGGCCCGGCACACGCGGGGGATCTGCTTCCCTCGCCGTGTGCCGAGCCGGTTCGCCGTCGGGCAGGCGGCTGGTCTAAGCTGGTGAGCGCTTCGCGCGAGTGGCGGAATTGGTAGACGCGCTGGATTTAGGTTCCAGTGTCTGCGGACGTGAGGGTTCGAGTCCCTCCTCGCGCACCGTGGTCCCCTTGGCCGTATCGCAGCCCCCAAGCGCGCCGGCCCCGGGACCGGCGCTCACTCCTCATCCCAGCCCTCCGGGCCGACCCCGTTGGCATCGACCGGCTCATCGGCGCCGCGATAGCGCGGCACATTGGAGATCGCACCCTCATGCTGCCGGTCGCCGACCCGCTCAGCGATGGCCGGCTGGCGCTGGGACGGGAAGTCGCGCAGCCCGCCAAGGCGGTGCTCATCCCACTTCTCCAGCGTCAGCGGCGTCTGCAGCCACAGGGTCACAAGCTTCGCGCACTGGATGAGCGAATCGACGTGAGTGCGCTCCCAGCCGTGCGAACCGTCGAGCCCGAACGCCATGAGTGCCGCACGCGCACCGGCTCCGGCCTCCAGCGCGGCGGCGACATCGGAGCGGTAGTAGGTGAAGATGTCGCGGGCCATGTCGAGGCCGTGGCGCTGCCCGAGCCGGATGAGCTTGCGGGTCAGGTGGTAGTCGAAGGGGCCGTGCATGTCCTTGAGCGGGATCGTCACCCCGCGCTCGAGCGAGTTCTGGTTCGGGGCGCACACGGCGTTGTCGATCGAGACGAGCTCGGCGACGTTCTGTGACACACCGGCCGAGGCGCCGTGGCCGACCTCCTCGAAGATCGTCACGAGGATCGTCGTCTTCACCGGCAGGCGCAGCTTGCCGTCGATGGCGCTCTTGGCTGCGGCGAGCGCGATCGCGACACCGGCCTTGCCGTCGAGGTGGCGGGAGTTGATGTAGCCGGACTTCGACATCGACGAATGCGTCATGAGCGCGACCGTGTTGCCGACCTCGATGCCGAGCCCCTCCAGGCCGGCCTTGTCGCTGACGGCCTCGTCGACGCGCACCTCGACCTCATCCCAGCTCACCGGCTGCTCGTCGACCTCGTCGCCGTAGGCGTGGCCGGAGGTCTTGAGGGGCAGAATCGTACCGGTGTAGACGACATCGGGGAACTCGGTGATGATCTGCACGCGCGCCCCTTCGGCGAACCGGGAGGAGAAGGTGCCGACCGGCACGACCGACAGCCGGCCATTGTCCTTGAGCTTCGAGACCATGCAGCCGATCGTGTCGGCGTGGACGACGATGCAGCGCTCGGCGTCGATCTCCTCATGCAGGTCAGCGTCGTCGGCCTCCCCGTCATCCGTGCCCGAGGCGGCAGGCAGTTCGACGATGAGCGCACCCTGGCGGGTGAGCTGGGCGTTGAGGCCGAGGTCGGCGACGATGTCGCCGATGAACTGCATGACGGCATCGGTGCGTCCCGAGGGAGAGGGGGTGCGCAGCAGGCGGAAGAGGATGTCGAGCATCCACCCCTGGTCGATGACTCCGGGTGTGAGATCAGTGAATCCGGTGGCATTGTCGTTGCCGAGTTCAGCGACGTTGTAAACGCTGTCGGCGGTGTCGTCGTGGGGCACTCTGACTCCTCCTTCTGTCGTGCTCAAGGGGGCGTCCGCACAGCCGGTCGGCTCTGCGGATGGTGGCGGGCATGCCGGGCATGCCCGCACAGTGGCCACCATAGCGCCCGCAGGCGCTGTGGCCAGCCGCATGTCAGAGTCTGGAGGGCCTTTCGAGGCGGCTCCCGGCACGCACTCAGCCCCCGCCTCGGGCCCGGTGGGGCCGGTTCGCGGGGGCGTTAGGCGTAAGTTTGCTGGGCCCGGGGGTCAGTTCGTCGGGTCGGCTGGCTTGTCCGGTTCCCACGCCCACGGGGTGCGCTTGGAGTTGGGGAACAGGTAGTCGACGAACTCGGCGGCGACCGGCTGCGGCTCGTGGTTGGCCAGGCCGGGGCGCTCATTGGCCTCGATGAAGACGTAGTCGGAGCCCTCGACGTCGGGGACGAGCAGGTCGATGCCGGTGACCGGGATGTCGATGGCCGCTGCGGCGGTGATCGCGGCCCTCGCCAGCTCCGGGTGCAGGCGGTCGGTGACGTCGTGGATGGTGCCGCCGGTGTGGAGGTTGGCGGTGCGCCTGACCTGCAGTCGCTTGCCGGGTTCGAGGATGTCGTCGAGGCTGTAGCCCTCCTCGCGCACTGTCGCCTCGGTCGACTCATCGAGCGGGATCTTTGACTCCCCGCCGGTGGCTGCTGCCCGGCGCTTGGACTGCTTGCGGATGAGCTCGGCGACCGGGGTCTTGCCGTCGCCGACGACGGCGGCCGGCCGGCGGATCGCTGCGGCGATGACGCGGCCGGTGATGACGAGGATGCGCAGGTCCTCACCTTCGCAGAACTCTTCGAGCAGCACCTCGGAGCCCTCGCCTCCGGCGCGGCCGAGTGCGTCCTTGAGCTGCTTCTCCGTCTGCACGCCGATCGTGATGCCAGCCCCCTGCTCGCCGCGCACCGGCTTGACGACCAGCGGACCGTACTCGTCGAGGAAGTCGACGTCGCCTTCGTCGAAGGTGGCGTTGCGGCCCTGCGGGACGCGCACGCCGGCGGCTTCGACGATCTTGCGGGTCACGCGCTTGTCCTCGCACCGGCTCATTGCCACCGCCGAGGTGTACTGCGACAGCGACTCGCGGGTGATGACGGTCCGGCCGCCGAATTCGAGCTGGATGTAGCCGGTGTCGGCATCGAGAACGCTGACGCGGATGCCGCGTCGGGTGGCCTCATCGGCGATGATGCGGGCGTACGGGTTGAGCTCGTCGAGGCCCTCGATGCGCGGCTGGGCGTAAAGCTGCTCGTTGATGGCGTTCTTGCGCTTGACGCCGTAGATCGGCATGCGGGTGAAGCCCATGTGCTCGTACAGGCTGATGGCGGCTTCGTTGTTCCACATCACCGACAGGTCCATGAATGCCGCACCGCGTTCGGCCAGCAGGCGGGCGAGTGCGACGACGAGGAACCGGCCGAGGCCGCGGTGGCCGCTGGTCGTGTCGACCGCCAGCGTCCACAGTGAGGAGCCGCGTTCGGGGTCGTCGAACAGCTCGGAGTGGTCGACGCCGGTGACGGTGCCGATGATCTCGCCGGTCGATTCGTCCTCGGCGACGAGGTAGTGCATCGATTCGGCGTTGCGGTGGTTGTCCCAGATGACGCTGACGTCGGCTGGGACCATCGAGCGGGTGACGTAGATGCGGTTGATCGCCTCGCAGTCGGCCTCGGTCTCGATGGAACGCACCTTTACGCCGGGCACTTCGACCGGGACGGGCAGCCGGTTCTCCAGATCGAGGCGGTAAGTGTGGCTCGGGTCGATGAAGTACTCCTCCGGATGCAGTGCGACGAGCACATGCGGATCCGAAAGGTACATGCAGATATCGCGGGTGCCGCCTGCTTCGTCGCGCAGCACCCGGCCGATCTCCTCGATCTCTGCGAAGGTCTGGCCGAAAACGAGCCGGCCCCAGCCGAGCTCCTGGATGACGTCGTGCTTCATGGTCCCTCCTGCCGGGATGTGCCGAGACCACCGGGTGGGATTCCTGCCCCGGCCCGGTGGTGTCGGCGTGAAGTCGGTGGGTCAGGCTGCCGGGCCGGTGATCCCGTGGTTCTGCAGCCAGAGTTCCAGCAGGGCGATCTGCCACAGCCGGTTGCCGCGCAGCGGAGTGAGATTCTCGTTCGGGGCCTTCAGCAGTGCCTCGACGGCGGCTGGCTGGAACAGGCCGCGGTCGCGGGCGACCTGCCCGGAGATCGCCTCGCGGACCTTCTCCAGGTATGGGCCCTGCAGGTGCTTGAGGGCCGGGACCGGGAAGTAGCCCTTGGGCCGGTCGATGACCTCGCTCGGGATGACCCGGCGGCCAACCTCCTTGAGGATGCCCTTGCCCTCCTGGGCGGTCTTGTACTCGGCGGGGCATTCGGCGGCGAGCTGGACGAGGTCGTGGTCGAGGAACGGCATGCGCGCCTCGAGCCCTGCGGCCATCGTCATGTTGTCCACGCGCTTGACCGGGTCGTCGACGGCCATGATCGTCGTGTCGATGCGCAGCGCCCGGTCGATGCCGGTGGTCGCACCCGGGCTGCGGAAGTGGGCGTCGACGTACTCTGTGGAAACATCGGAGCCGGTCATGAACTGCGGGGAGACGAGCTGGCCCATCTCCTCGTAGCTGCGGTCGAAGAACGACTGCTGGTAGCTGGCGAGCGCAGCCTCGACGTCGTCGCCGGCTTCGTACATCGGCGGGTACCAGTGGTAGCCGGCGAACACCTCGTCGGCCCCCTGCCCGGACTGCACGACTTTGACGTGCTTGGCGACCTCTTGGCTCAGCAGGTAGAAGGCGACCGCGTCGTGGCTGACCATCGGCTCGCTCATGACCCCGATCGCCTCGTCGAGGGCCGGCAGCATCCGGTCGGTGGAGATGCGCAGCTGGTGGTGGTTGGTCTTGAAGTGCTCGGCGATGACGTCGGAGTACGTGAACTCGTCGCCCTCTTCACCGCCGAAGGACTCGAAGCCGATCGAGAAGGTCTCGATGTCCTTCTGCCCGAGCTCGTCCATGAGCCCGACGATGAGGCTGGAATCCAGGCCGCCGGAGAGCAGCACGCCGACGGGCACATCGGCGGCCAGCCGGCGGCGCACGGCTTCGCGCAGGCTGTCGTAGATCGCGTCCTGCCAGTCGGTTTCGGACCAGTCGGCCTTGTCCTCACCGGTGCCGTACAGCGGCTGCCAGTACTGCGTCTGCGTCTGCGAGCCATCGGTCTCGACCCACATGTAGGTCGCCGGCGGCAGCTTACGCACGCCCTGGAGCATGGTGAACGGCGAGGGCACCACGGCGTGGAAGGTCATGTAGTGGTTGAGCGCGACCGGGTCGATCCGGGTGTCGATGCCGCCGGCAGCCAGCAGCGCCGGCAGTGTGGAGGCGAAGCGGAAGGCGCCGTCGACCTCGGCGAAGTACACCGGGCGCACGCCCATCCGGTCGCGGGCGATGAATACGCGCCCGGACTCCTCTTCGTGGATGGCCAGCGCAAACATGCCCTGGAACTTCTCGAGGGCCTTCTCGCGCCATTCGGCGAAGGCCTTGAGCACCACCTCGGTGTCGGAGCTGGAGCGGAAGGTGTGGCCGAGTCCGTGGAGCTCCTCGCGCAGCTCTTCGTAGTTGTAGATCGCGCCGTTGAGCACGATCGTCATGCGCACATCGGGGTCGTGCATCGGCTGCGCGCCGGTCTCTCCGAGGTCGATGACCGCCAGACGCTGGTGGCCGAGTGCGACCCGCCCGTCGTCGATGATGCCGTCACCGTCAGGGCCACGGCCGGCCATCGCCTTGCTCATGGCCTCAACCGCGGCCTTCGCGTCCCTGTGTGGTGCCTGGGCTGTCGAGATCTGTCCGCAGATGCCGCTCACGCCGGCTCACATCCTTCAGGTAGGTTGCAGTGCTCACCATCCTATACAACGCACCACCCCGCAGCGCAGCCTCGGTCAGGCTCCTCGCACGGCGGTGACGACGGTGAATTTGCGGTCCCTGGCCCACTGTCGGCTGGCCCCGAACGTCCGCTCGACCGCACCACGGTAACCGAGGTGGGAGTTGTAGACGCAGACGAGTCTCCCACCAGGTTTCAGCATCCGGTGGGCTGTGCGGATCATTGCGTGTGCGGTGCCGGTTTCGATCGTGTGTCCGGTGTGGAAAGGCGGGTTGAGCACGATGAGATCGCAGCTGCCGGCAAGCGCATCGAGTGCCGGGTCGGTCTCGGCTGAGGCGTCGGCAAGGACGAGCTGGACGTCCGGGTTGCCTGTGCTCAGGGTGGCCGTGGCCGAGGCGAGGGCGGCTTTGGACACGTCGATCCCGATGCTCGTGGCTGGGTTCAGCAGCCCCTGGAGGTTGGCCAGCAGCCAGCCGTTGCCGCAGCCGAGGTCGGCGACCGTGAGCCCGGCAGAATCGTGACTGCCGGCAGCAGGAGTGAGCTTGGCGCGGTGGTCGATGAGGCTGGTGACGAGCACGTCGGTGCCGTGATCGATCTGGGTGCCGCCGTAGCAGGCGCCGTAGGCCGCGACCTCGAGGGGTGCTGCACCGGGCACGCGCAGCGGCCGGATGTCGCTGCGCGGGAACACCGGGGCAGCCTCGGCCGGTCCAGCACCGCTGCCGCCACGCGGGTGGCTGCCGATGATGAGCCGGCACTTCGCCAGCCCGGGTGAGACGTCGACTCGGTCGAACACCTCGGCCAGCTCCTCGTTGATCGCCGTGCTCATGTGCTTCTCCCGGCCGACGACGATGAACTCCTCAGCCAACCCGGCGGCCGCCTGCAGGTACTCCCGCAGCGCGGCCGTCGCCTTCGGTGCCGCCAGCACGACCCGGCAGCCAGGCGGGAAGATCTCCGGGCCGCCGGGTGCTCCGACGTGCAGGTCCGGCGAGGCGGTGTGCGGCTGCGGCAGGCCTGCCTCAGTGAGGAGACCTGCGACCGCGCTCCCCCGACGCTCGCCACGCAGGTCATCCCAGTAGGCAGTGATCGCAGGGCCCGCGACGGTTGCGGCGGCCAACAGTGCGCCGTCTGCATCGTCGATGACGACCGTCGGCCGCGGCGACCACGCGGTCTCCGCCTGCTCCCCCTGCTCCCCACTCTGGGGGCGCCCGGAGATGTCAAGCCAGCCGCGGCTGCGGCCGAGCAGGTACTCGCACGCCAACCGGGAAGCCCCATGCCCGGCCGGCCAGTCCGGCCACAACCGGGCCACCACCTCGGCGGCGGGGCCGAGGTGTGAGCGCAGGGCGGTATGATCGGGCACGCAGGCAACCGGCAGCAGAGACTGAACCATACCCACCAGTCTCCCACCAGTCCGGGGAGCGTGCGGATGTGACCGATGAAACGCCTGGTTCCATCTTCTGTTCGCCAGCCTCGGTCGATAGGCTTGTGAGCAGGACGTTTCCCGCGCGCGACAGCGAGAGCAACGGCAGAGGAGCCAGGACGCATGACCATTCTTGTCGGATACACCCCCAGCCCCGAAGGCATGGCAGCCGTCGACTTCGGCATCGAGCAGGCGCGGGCGTTCGACGAGGCGCTGCTCGTGCTCAACGCCGGGATCGGGGAAGCGCACGAGGAGAAGGGCATCGCCACCGCCGAGAACCTCAAAGAGCTTGGCGACAAGCTTGAGGCCGCTGGGATTCGGCAGGAGCTCAAGCAGTTCCTGCGCGGCAACGACCCGGTCGAGGAGATCCTCGCCCTCGCCGAGGCGACGCCGGAGGTGCGGATGATCGTCATCGGTTCGCGTGAGCGCTCGCTGGTGGGCAAGCTCATCATGGGCTCGACCGCCCAGCGCATCATCCTCGGCGCCGAGGTGCCGGTCGTGTCCGTCAAGGCGAAGAAGAGCTGAGGCCGGGGCCTGTCGAGCTGCGGCGCCACTGCGGTGCGCGCTCGTCGAGCGCGGCCGTGAGGTCTGCCAGGAACTCCGAGATGTCGGTGCGCTTCGTGACCCGGAAGTACTCCCACCCGGCGGTGCGGAAGGTGCGCTCGCGCTGGATGTCATGATCCCACTGCCACGCATCCGTGCGGTGGTGCCCGCCCTCGTACTCGATGGCGATCCGCGCACCCCGGTAGGTCAGGTCCGGGTGGTAGAGCTGTTCGGCGCGCGGCAGCTGGATCGGCGCGCAGACGAGCGGAGTCGGCAGCCCGGCACCGACGATGTGCAGCCGAAGCCGCGTCTCCTGCGGTGAGCCGACCTTGTCGCGAGCGAGATCGAGAGCGGTGAGCAGGTTCTTCTTGCCGAAGACGTTGCGAGCCTCAAGCGCGGCAGCTCTGATCCGCTCGACTGTGGCCACCGGGTTCGTCCTCCACGTCCCGCACATCGCGTCGATGACGTAGACGAGCTCGCCGACGTTCATGACGCGTGCGAGTTCGTAGACGACGTAGTCCATGCGGTTGAGCCGGACGTTGTAGATGACGTGGGGTGCGTAGCATTTGGACCGGGCTGCTCTGATCCCGCGGCGCTGCAGGCTACTGCCTGCAGGCAGTGTGACGGTGAGCGGTTCGCCGCGCAACCGCTGAGGAACCGGCCAGCCCCGGAGGATCGCCGCGGTGATCTGTCCGCCCAACGCGTCCGGGCGCACAGCGTTGAGGCACGCGAGTTCGTACCGCACGCGATACCACTCTTCGTCTGCCCATGCCGGTCCGCTGGGCAGCGGCGCATGCGTCGGGACGGCGTGTGCACCGCGACAACCGGTCGCTGTCGGCTGGCTGCCGGTGTACCGGCGTGCGCGCGAGACGCCGCCCAGATCTGACACTGCAATGGGGGTCGGCGCGGCATGGAGCCTACCGTGGTTCCCTGCTGGGGCATCTGGTCGAATGCTCATGCCGAGAGCCTCTCCCCCACAGGGCTCTAGCGCGAGGGATTCTGCTGAGCTGTGGATACCCTCGAGGATGCCGGCCTGCTTGTGACCTGAAGTTGATTCCGTCCCTCGACGCCTTCAGAGACGCTTCGCAAGCCCCGCAAGCGTGGGCCGAATGGGCCCGACCGTCTGAACCGCGGCAAAGTTTGTAGACCTATTCATATTTCACCGGCCTCTGAATATGAATAGGTCTACAAACTTCTTCACCCATAACCTGCGCAGAGGCCGACGAGCCTCAGAAAGCCCACCCCCCTCGTGGAGTCAGGCCGGGCCCGCTCCCCTGCACAGCACTGCGGGCCCTGGTCGCAGTGACCAGCGCCCGCAGTATCAAGTAGCTGAACTGGGCTGTCAGCCGCAGCAGCTCTCAGCGCATCAGCTCACTCAGCCGAGCAGCTCGCGCATGAGGCGAGCGGTCTCCGACGGGGTCTTGCCGACCTTGACGCCTGCAGCTTCGAGCGCTTCCTTCTTCGCCTCGGCGGTGCCGGACGAGCCGGAGACGATCGCGCCGGCGTGGCCCATGGTCTTGCCCTCGGGCGCGGTGAAGCCAGCGACGTAGCCGACGACCGGCTTGGTGACGTTGTCCTTGATGTACTCGGCGGCACGCTCCTCAGCGTCGCCGCCGATCTCGCCGATCATCACGATGGCTTCGGTCTCGTCGTCGTTCTGGAACGCTTCGAGCGCATCGATGTGGGTGGTGCCGATGATCGGGTCACCACCGATGCCGATGCAGGTGGTGAAGCCGAGGTCACGCAGCTCGTACATCATCTGGTAGGTCAGCGTGCCCGACTTCGACACCAGGCCGAGCTTGCCGCGGTTGGTGATGTTGGCCGGGGTGATGCCGGCCAGCGACTGCCCGGGGCTGATGATGCCCGGGCAGTTCGGGCCGATGATGCGGGTCTTGTTGCCCTTCTCGCAGGCGTGCGCCCAGATCTGGGCGGCATCCTGGGCCGGGATGCCCTCGGTGATGATGACAAGCAGTCCGATACCGGCATCGATGGCTTCGAACGCGGCGTCCTTCGAGAAGGCCGGCGGCACAAAGGCAACCGAGACATCGGCGCTGGTCTTCTCCATCGCCTCAGCGACGGATTCGAAGACCGGAAGTTCGACCTCGTTACCGTCCTTGTCCTTGTGGGACACGGTGGTGCCGGCCTTGCGGGCGTTGACGCCGCCGACGATCTGCGATCCGGCTGCGAGCATCCGGGCGGTGTGCTTGGTGCCTTCACCGCCGGTGATGCCCTGCACGATGATCTTCGAGTCAGAGTGGAGGAAAATCGACATGATTCTTAAGCCTTTCGGATGGGATCAGCGGCTGGCGGCGAGTTCGGCTGCCTTGTCGGCGCCGCCGTCCATCGTGTCGGTCAGGGTCACCAGCGGGTGGTTGGCGTCTTCGAGGATCTTGCGGCCCTCATCGACGTTGTTGCCGTCGAGGCGGACGACGAGTGGCTTCGAGGCGGTGTCGCCGAGGATCTCGAGAGCCTTGACGATGCCGTTGGCGACCGCGTCGCAGGCGGTGATGCCGCCGAAGACGTTGACGAAGACGCTCTTGACCTGGTCGTCGCCGAGGATGACGTCGAGTCCGTTGGCCATGACCTCAGCCGAGGCGCCGCCGCCGATGTCGAGGAAGTTCGCCGGCTTCACGCCGCCGTGCTCCTCACCGGCGTAGGCGACGACGTCGAGGGTCGACATGACGAGTCCTGCGCCGTTGCCGATGACGCCGACCTCGCCGTCGAGCTTGACGTAGTTGAGGTCGAGCTTCTTGGCCTTGAGCTCGAGGGGATCCTCAGCGCTGATGTCGCGCAGCTCTTCGTGGTCCTCGTGGCGGAAAGAGGCGTTGTCGTCGAGGGTGATCTTGCCGTCGAGTGCGATGATCTTCCCGTCGCCGGTCTTGACCAGCGGGTTGACCTCAACGAGGGTGGCGTCCTCTTCGGCGTAGACGGTCCACAGCTGCTTGAAGACCTCCGCGACCTTCTTCGCGTCCTCACCATCGAAGCCGGCTTCGGAGGCGATCTCGGCGGCCTTGGCATCGTCGATGCCGGTCAGCGGGTTGACGTCGACCTTGGCGAGCGCTTCGGGGCGCTCCTTGGCCAGCGTCTCGATCTCGACGCCGCCTTCCTTGGAGCACATGGCGAGGTAGGAGCGGTTGGCGCGGTCGAGCAGGATCGAGAAGTAGTACTCCTCGGCGATGTCGGCGCCTTCGGCGATCATAACCTTTTCGGTCGTGTGGCCCTTGATGTCGAGTCCGAGGATCTCCTCGGCCTTGGCACGCGCGTCCTCGGGTGACTTGGCGAGCTTGACGCCGCCGGCCTTGCCGCGGCCGCCGGTCTTTACCTGGGCCTTGACGACGACGGTGCCGCCGCCGAGCTCGTGGGCTGCGGACTGTGCTTCCTCCGGCGTCTCAGCGACCCGTCCGCCGAGCACGGGCACACCGTGCTTCTCGAACAGGTCACGGGCCTGATACTCAAAAAGATCCACGTGAGTTCCTAACGTCAATGTTGGTGCCCCGGCGCGGGGTCGGCCCGTGTGCCGGGTGCTCCTTCTGCGGATGGCTGGGGTCACCGCCGCCGAGGCGGTCCCCACCTGAGTGCGGACCGCTGGGCTGGCATGGCTCCAGCGCATGTCGACCATTCCTCACTTTAGTATCCTTCGGCGGTTTGGCCACATCGTCAGGCAGGTGAATCCCGCGCCCGCAGTGTGATTGTGCTGACGTCTGGGCGGCGCTGCCGCCGCCTGGAGGTTCCTTGACATCAAGATGCTTTGCGGGAAAGTATCTTGACGCTGGCCCTATCGCAGTAGAATGGGGTCATGGATGAAGTCGATCGGATCGTAGCGGCATGGCGGCGCGAGCGCCCCGATCTCGATGTCGCCCCGATGGAGGTGCTCTCGCGGGTCTCCCGGCTGGCCAAACAGCTTGACAAGGCGCGCAAGTCGGCCTTCCACGACCATGAGCTGGAGGTCTGGGCCTTCGACGTGCTCTCGGCACTCCGCCGCGCGGGTGAGCCCTACGAGCTCTCCCCCTCCCGGCTCATCAGCGAGATGATGGTGACGTCTGGGACGATGACCAACCGCATCGACCGTCTCGTCAAGGTCGGCTGGGTCTCTCGCCGCCCGGATCCCAAGGACCGCCGGTCGATCCTCGTGACTCTGACCGAAGTCGGCAAGCAGAAGGTCGACAACGCCCTATCCGACCTCCTCGTCCATGAGGCCGACCTGCTCGCCGAGCTGACCGACGCCCAGAAGCGCAAGCTCACCGAGCTGCTGCGCACCCTGTCAACCGGTTTCGAGACCGGTTCCCGCATCGTGACCCCGGAGACTGCCACGTGAGCACTGATCGCTCTTGACCGCTGACCGCTTCCCCACCGTCGACGGTGCCCTCGGCCCGCGCGATCTCGGCGGCCTGCCCGCCGCTGGGGGCCTGACCCGCCTCGGGCGCGTGTTCGCTGGAGGGCGCCGCGAGCTCATCACCGCCCGCGGGGTCGACCAGCTGGCTGATCTGGGGATCCGTTCGGTCGTTGATCTGCGCGCCCCCGCCGAGGTGGGCTGCAGGCCTTCTGATCCGCAGGTTCCCGAGGCGGCCTGGGACCGGTTTGCGATCCGCACCTGCCCGGTCGAGGACTTCAGCGATGAGGCCTACGTCAAGGCGATCGACCACCCGTTCCTCAACCACCCCAAGCAGTACCCGCTGCTGCTGACCCACTTCCCGCGGCTGCTGGCCGGTGCGCTGGAGAGTCTCGCCGAGGCGCTGGAGACCGGCCCGGTGTACCTGCACTGCTCGGCCGGCCGAGATCGCACCGGTCTGTTCTCGGCCTGGATGCTGCAGCTGGCCGGTGTCGAACCGGCGGTCATCGCCGAGGAGTACGTGCGCTCACTGGCCGTCGTCAATGAGCACCACAAGACCTCCGGGCACCCGGTGGAGTACTTCATGGAGGCCGACGAGTTCGCCGCCTGGTCCGGGTCCCGCAAAGCAACGCTGCTGGAATTCCTCGACCGTCATCCGGCCGAAAAGACGCTTGCGCAGCTGAGAATCTCCCCGGCACACGTGGCCGCCTTGGCCACTCTGCGGCCGTGATTCTCTAGACTCGACACATGAGCCGACGCCTCCTCATCTTCCCCGCCGCAGTGTGCGCCTCCGGTCTGCTGCTGAGCGGCTGTGCCGTCAACGAGTCCGAGCGCCCCGAGCAGCGCCCCTCCCTGTCGCCGGAGGAGGTCACCCCGGTCGAGACTCCGGACTCCGCTCCCCCGGTCGTCGTTGTCGACACTTCCCCGGGCGGGGCGAAGGAGAACGACCCGCTGTGGCAGGGCCTGGAGAAGGCCGCCGCCAACGGCGAGGAGGCCTACCTGAATGCCTACCTGCGCACCTTCGGCGATGTCGCCGATTCCGGCGAGGTGTCGCTGACCCCGGACATGCCCAACAGCGTGACCGTCAACGTCGATGCTGAGCAGGTGAGCGCGCATGAGGGCAGCTTCTACCAGGTGCTGGGCACCTTCGAGGTCGAGCAGATCGGCGATTCGGCGTTCACCCTCACAACGGTCAACGGCGATGAGATCGCCGAGCTCAACCCGCAGGGCCCGGATTCGCAGGCCCGCTGCACCGCCGATGACGCCCAGGACCGCATTGAGCTGGCGGCCTCGGATCTGGCCAAGGATCCTGATCAGCGTGAGGACATGCGCCTGCGCTGGGCTGCCGCGCCCGAGGTGTGGTGGGGCATCCAGCAGACAGCACTGTCCCTGCGTGATTCCGATGGCGATTTCGCCGGAGACTTCCTCGGCGAGGCCTGTGGCCCGTACCGCGATGGAGCCGGCAGCGGCGACGACGGCGGGTCAGGAGACGGCAGTGGGGCCGGTGACGGCTCAGGTTCCGATGACGACGTCACCTCGAACGAGGATTCCGAGCAGAGCGAGCTCGGCGGCTGATCCCAGCCGGCCCGGGCTCGTCAGTCGTCTTGCTGGTCGAAGTGCTGTTCGCTGCCGCCGGCGCCGAGCGCCTGTTCGTAGGCGCGCACGCTGGCGGGGCTGAAGAGCCCGAAGAGGCACAGCACTGCCGGCAGGATCGCCCCGACCTGCAGAGCCATGCCAGCACCCCACATCGAGAGCCCGAACAGCGCCTGGAGCAGCTGCCAGGCCACGGTGGCCGGGCGCGCCCAGCGGCGCATCCGGTGCAGCCCGCGGGCGACGAGCACGAGGCCGGTGGCCATGATGATGAACATGACGGCCAGCCCGAACAGGGAGCTGCGCAGCTCGGCCCCGGCGGCACCGCCGGTGCGCACGAAGAACACCGCAGCCACGACGAGCACGACCGCTTCGAGCACGACCATCGCGATGGCCAGCCACAGCGTCCACGGGCGAGTCGCCATCGGGGTGCCCGGGGTCAGCGGGCTGCCGGCTGCGCCTGCGGTCTCGTCGGTAGACGGGGCCGGCGCGGTGTCGGACGGGTGGATGTGAACGGAGTCGTCTCCCCCGGCGCTGCGCTTGCGTCGCTTGCCGCTCATGGAATCACAGGTCCAGACGCTCGAAGCCCGGGATCACGAGGTCATCGAGGAACCGGTTGCGCGCATCGTGGGGCAGGAACGCCGCGCCCAGGGCGTTGACGGTCGCCCATTCGAGGTCCGGCTGCTGCCAACCGGCGCGGTCGACGAGCAGGCGCATCTCACGGGTCATCGAGGTCGCCGACATCAGCCGATTGTCCGGGTTGACGGTGATGGCGTAGCCGAGCTCCTTGAACCGGGTGATCGGGTGATCCTCGATCGAGGTCGCCGCCCCGGTCTGCAGGTTCGACGACGGGCACAGCTCCAGGGGCACCTGATGGTCGAGGATCCAGGCGGCGAGCCGGCCGAGGCTGCCGCTGCCGTTGTCCCCGGTGAACTGCATATCGTCGATGAGGCGCACGCCGTGGCCGATGCGCTGGGCGTGGCAGATCTGCACGGCGGCGTGGATGCTCTCCACCCCGGCGGCTTCGCCTGCGTGGATGGTGACCGGGAAGCACTCGCGGTGCAAAAGCTCGAAGGCGGCGAGGTGGTCAGCCGGCGGGAAGCCGTCCTCGGCACCTGCGATGTCGAAGCCGACGACGCCGCGGTCGCGGTGGCGCAGAGCGAGCTCGGCCACAGCGAGGCTGTTGTCGGCGTGCCGCATAGCGGTGATGATCTGGCCGGTGCGGATGAAGCGGCCGTTGTCAGCAGCGATCGCATCGGCTTCGTCGAGTCCGCGCTGGACTGCTTCGACGGCCTCGTCCATCGACAGTCCCTGCTGGACGTGCTGTTCGGGCGCCCAGCGGGCCTCGGCGTAGAAGACACCGTCGGCGACCTGGTCGAGCGCCCACTCCCGGGCCACCCGGGTCAGGCCCTCGGCGGTCTGCATGACGGCGATGGTGTGGTCGAAGGTCTCCAGGTAGCGCGGCAGGTCACCGGAGTTCGCGGACTCGGAGAACCAGCGGCGCAGCGCCTCGGCATCGGTGGCCGGCAGCTCATGGCCGACCTCGGCGGCAAGATCGATGATCGTCTGGGGGCGCAGGCCGCCGTCGAGGTGGTCGTGCAGCGACACCTTCGGCAGTTCGAGGATCGGGTCATCGGGGTCGACTCCTAAGGGAGTCTCAAAGAGTTTGGAATCCACGTCCCTCAGCTTACGGCATGGGGTCAGGGCAGTTCGATCTCCCCGGAGCGGATCCGCTCCTGCACATCGGCGACCTCGCGGCCGACCCCGGCGACTCCGGACAGCGGCACATCGGAGGCGACCATCGTAATGCCACCGTTTTCGATCGTGCCGCGGTAGCTGTGGGAGCGCACGAGCAGGTCACCGATCGGCTCCGGCTTCTGCCCGGCCGGTTCGAGTTCGCCGGCGAAGCCGGTCTGCGGCCAGCCTTCGATGGTGGTCTGGAAGCCGGCGGCGATGTTGGGCACGATCGAGGCGATGACGTAGCGGCCGACCCGCCCGAGGGTCTCCGAGCCGTCGGCGCCGTACCACACGAGGGTGCGCTTGGGTTCGTCTGCGGGCGCCTCGGTGGGCTCGTCTGCAGGGGCGTCCTCCGCCTCGGGCCCGGCGGTCTCTTCGACCGGCGGGAAGTAGTGCTCCTGGAACCAGGTGAGCGAACCGCTGGCCGCACCCGAGGCGAAGGGCACGATGACATCAGCGTCGGCCTCGATCGCTTCGGCGGTGATGTCGAAGCCGGCGGCGGTGGTGTCGGAGACGGTGCGGCCCTCGATCTGGCCGGCGCGGTGGCTGCGCACGCGCTCGTCGTCTGCCGCATCGGTGTCCTCGTTGAACAGGTCGACGCCGGCGTCGAAGGCGGTGAGCAGTCCGCGGTTGTTCTCGAATCCGTAGGAGGAGTAGGCCGAGACGATGCCGGTCTTGGAGCTGGCGGCGGCGATGTAACCGGCGATGAAGGCCGGTTCGAGCAGGTCGAAGTCGACGGTGATGACGTTGTCCGGGAAGTCCTGACCGCCGGCTCCGGCACCGGCGGTGGCCACGGCCATCCACGCCTGTTCGGGGTGGCCGGCGGCGACCTCGGCGAGCATCTGCGCCCCACCGGGGCCGAGCAGCGCGGTGAGCGTGCAGCCACGCTCGGCGTAGTTCTCCAGCGCGCGGCGGGTGTCATCGAGGGAGTCGACGCGCTGGGTGGAGGTCGAGCCGAGGAAGTCGGAGCGCTGGGCGTTGGACACCTCGCCGAAGCTCAGCTGGCCGATCGAGCGGTCGTCGAAGCCGGCCGGTGAGGAAACCATGCAGCCGCTGGTGAGCAGCGGCTCGGTCGGCTCCTCGGAGCCGCACCCTGTCAGCAGCACCAGTCCGGGCACGATGAGGGCCGTGGTGAGGGCTGCGGCAGGTTTCAAGACCACGGGACTCCCAGGGCTCGAAGCGCCATCGCGGTGTAGACGCGGACGCTCATCTCCAGTGCGCGTTCATCGACGAGGTAGTCGCCTTGGTGGATATCGTACGTAATCCCGCCCGGCGTGCGGGTGCCCACGCGCACGAGCGCGCCCGGACAGTTCGTCAGGTACCAGGCGAAGTCCTCCCCGCCCATCGACTGCGGGGTCAGCTGCACGCTGCCCGGGCCGAGCTCATCGCGCACGGCGGCCTCGAGCAGGGAGACGTCCTCTTCGGTGTTGACCACCGGTGGGACGCCGCGGCGGTGCTCCAGGTCGACGGTGACGCCGTAGGGCCCGGTGACGCGTTCGACGAGGTCGGGCAGCACCTCGGCGACCTGGTTCCAGCCGTCGACGTCGAGGCAGCGCAGGGTGCCCTGCAGGAACCCGTCGGACGGCACGACATTGGGCGCGTGGCCGGCGCGGATCTCGCCCCACACGAGCGAGATCGCATGGCGGGGGTCGATGAGGCGTGAGAGCGTGGCCGGCAGGTCAGTGGTGAGCTTGCCGAGGGCGTAGACGAGGTCCTCGGTCAGGTGCGGGCGCGAGGTGTGGCCGCCGTGGCCGGAGAGCCGGATGATGACGGTGTCACCGGCCGCGGTGATCGGGCCGATGCGCGAGCCGACCTTGCCGACGTCGACGTTGGGGTCGCAGTGGATGGCGAAGACGCGCGGCACATCGGCAAGCACACCCTGGCTGATGACCTTGAGCGCACCGCCGGGGGTGACCTCCTCGGCTGGCTGGAAGATCATCCGGATCCGCCCGCCGAGTCCGCCGGGCAGCTCCTTGTGGATGGAACTCAGCACCCGGCCGGCTCCGGCCAGGGAGCTGAGATGGATGTCGTGGCCGCAGGCATGGGCGACGCCGGGCACCGTCGAGGCGAACGGGGTGCCGGTCAGGTCGTCGAGCGGCAGAGCGTCGATGTCGGCGCGCAGAGCGGCGACCAGCGGGCCCTCGCCGACTTCGCAGACGACGCCGGTGCCCTCGAGGGCCTGCGGGTCGAGGTCGGCGTTGCGCAGGAACCCGAGGATCTTCTCCGTCGTCCGGAACTCCTCGTAGGACAGCTCGGGGTGGGCGTGGATGTCACGCCGGAACTCGAGCAGCTCATCGTAGAAGGGCGCAAGGTGGCTTTGGATCACAGCGTCCGATTCTAGTCAGCCGACCTGCGACGATCCTGGGCGGGCGTCCCAAAACTTCACAATCCGCTCAGGCGAGCCGGTGCCGGGTGGCGGTCCCGCCTCGGGCGCGGGGTCAGAGCAGGTCGTCCCGGCCCATCTCGGCGACCCGGCTGACGGCGGCCTTGACGTCCTGGGCGTGGGAGCGGGAGGCGACGAGCAGCACATCGTCGGTGTCGACGACGACGACATCGTCGAGCCCGACGAGGGCGACGAGCCGGTCGGTGCTGGAGAAGACCACGCCCGAGGTGTCGACGTCGACGATCTGGCATTCCTCGCCGATCGCGTAGACGGCTGAGGATTCGCCGGGCACCGGCTGGCGCAGCTTGGCCACCGAGTCGAAGTCGCCGACGTCATCCCAGCCGAAGTCACCGGGCACGACGATGACCCGGCCGGCCTCGGCGGCCGGTTCGGCCACGACGTAGTCGATCGCACGCTTCTCCAGTCCCGGCCACACCTCGGCAAGCTTCTGCTCGCGGGCGGACTCGTCGTGCCAGATGTCGGCGACCGAGCGCAGCGCGGCGTAGAGCTCAGGGGCCTGTTCGGCCAACACGGCGAGCATCGCCTCGGTGGTGGCGATGAACATGCCAGCGTTCCAGCGGTAGGAGCCGGAGTAGACGTAGGTTCGGGCGACCGAGGCGGCGGGTTTTTCGACGAAGGCGGCGGCACGGCGGGCGGCATAGGCGCCGGGGATCCCGAGGTGGGAGCCGGTTTTGATGTAACCGTAGGCGGTGGCCGGGTAGGTGGGGGTGATGCCGATGGTGACGATGTCACCGGTCTGCTCGGCGGCGGTGACTGCCTGGCCGATGACGTCATGGAACTCGGCGACATTGGTGATCGAGTGGTCGGCGGAGAAGGAGCCGATGATCGCCTGCGGGTCGGTGTCGTGGATGAGCATCGCGGCCAGGCCGATGGCGGCAGCGGAGTCCTTGGGCGAGGGTTCGGTGATGATCCGGTCGGCCCGCAGCTCGGGCAGCTGGCCGGCGACGGCTGCGGCGTGGCTGGTGCCGGTGACGACCCAGGTGCGGTCGGCGTCGACGAGTGGGAGGACGCGATCCCAGGTCGACTGGAGCAGGGTGCGGCCGAGGCCGAGGACATCATGGAGGAACTTCGGGGAGGCCTCCCGGGAGACCGGCCACAGCCGGGTGCCGGAGCCGCCGGCCGGGATCACTGCGTGGAAGTGCGGATTCATCGCGTCTCATCCTCCGTCTCAGACTGCAACTCTGGCTTGACTGCGGCGCCGGAGGCATCTTCGGCGCACCCCGCACCTGCCGGCCACGATACCGCCTCTCCTGCTCAGCACATGCACAGACGCTCACCGGCGCCTCAGCCGATGCGGACACAGACCCATCATGTTTACGGCACACTGGCATGTCCTAAATCTCACGCGAGATCTCGCGTCCGTTCTATGGACGCCTCTTTGAGGGGATTCACATCGAATCGGCAACAATGCCGCCGGGCAGATTGGCGATTCTCCCCAGTTCGGCGTAATTTCGAGTGGTACACATCTGTTCGCATTTCACTTGGAGGATGCCCCGTGGCCAATGCGTCAACGGGCACTCTGTACCGCGGAAATGAAGGAATGTGGTCTTGGGTTGCGCATCGCGTGACCGGCGTCGGCATCTTCTTCTTCCTGCTCGTACACGTGCTCGACACAGCTCTTGTCCGTGTCTCGCCTGAGGCGTATGACGCCGTCATCGCGACGTACAAGACCCCTCTGATGGCCATCGGCGAAATCGGCTTGGTCGCAGCCATTGTGTTCCACGCTTTCAACGGCCTGCGCATCGCCGCTGTCGACTTCTGGTCCGGCGGCCCGAAGAACCAGAAGAAGCTGTTCTGGGCAGTCATCATCGGCTGGGTCATCATGATGGCCGCGTTCCTGCCCCGACACCTGATGCACACGTTCGGAGGCTGAGGAACATGACGTCGACCATTCCCGCACCGCGCACCGGCTATGACCGGCACAAGTCCACGCGCTCGCGCTTCGAACTCTGGGCCTGGCTGTTCATGCGCCTCTCCGGCGTCGTGCTCATCGTGCTCATCTTTGGGCACCTGTTCGTCAACCTGTGGCAGGGCGAGGGCGTCCAGGGCCTCGACTTCGGCTTCGTCGCCGGCAAGTGGGCAAGCCCGTTCTGGCAGATCTGGGATCTGCTCATGCTGTGGCTGGCCATGCTGCACGGCACCAACGGCATGCGCACGATCATCAGCGACTACGCAGAGAAGCCGCGCACCCGCATGGCGCTGCTGCTGACGCTCTACATCGCCTCGGCGGTCATTATCGTGCTCGGCACGCTCGTGATCTTCACGTTCGATCCGTGCCCGGTCGGAGCCGATCCGTCGCTCATCCCTGACTTCTGCTCACGGTGATTGCGCCTCTCTCACTCGCCCCAACGGCTCTTTCCGGCCAAGGAGAATTGGATTTCTATGCAGGTACATGACTACGACGTGGTGATCGTCGGTGCCGGCGGCGCTGGAATGCGCGCTGCCATCGAATCCGGCCAGCGCGCACGCACCGCCGTGCTGACCAAGATCTACCCGACCCGCTCCCACACCGGCGCGGCACAGGGCGGCATGTGCGCCGCGCTGGCCAACGTCGAGGAGGACAACTGGGAGTGGCACACCTTCGACACCATCAAGGGCGGCGACTACCTCGTCGATCAGGATGCTGCCGAGGTGATGGCCAAGGAGGCCATCGACGCTGTCCTCGATCTGGAGAAGATGGGCCTGCCCTTCAACCGCACCCCGGAGGGCAAGATCGACCAGCGCCGTTTCGGCGGCCACACCCGCGATCACGGCAAGGCGCCCGTTCGCCGCGCCTGCTACGCTGCAGACCGCACCGGCCACATGATCCTCCAGACGCTGTACCAGAACTGCGTCAAGCACGGCGTCGAGTTCTACAACGAGTTCTACGTCCTCGACCTCATCATGACCGAGGTCGACGGCGTTCGCCGCCCGGCCGGCGTGGTGTCCTACGAGCTGGCCACCGGTGAGATCCACGTCTTCCGCGCCAAGGCCGTCGTCTTCGCCTCCGGCGGGTTCGGCAAGATCTTCAAGACCACCTCGAACGCCCACACGCTGACCGGTGACGGTGTCGCGGTTGCCTACAACAACGGCATCCCGCTGGAGGACATGGAGTTCTTCCAGTTCCACCCCACCGGCCTGGCGGGCCTCGGCATCCTGCTCTCCGAGGCTGCCCGCGGCGAGGGAGCGGTGCTGCGCAACGCCGACGGTGAGCGCTTCATGGAGCGCTACGCCCCAACCATCAAGGACCTCGCACCGCGTGACATCGTCGCCCGGTCGATGGCCAACGAGGTGCGTGAGGGCCGCGGCTGCGGACCGAACAAGGACTACGTGCTGCTCGACCTCACCCACCTGGAGCCGGCGCACATCGACGCGAAGCTGCCGGACATCACCGAGTTCGCCCGCACCTACCTCGGCGTGGAGCCCTACACTGAGCCGGTGCCGGTGTTCCCGACCGCGCACTACGCGATGGGCGGCATCCCGACCAACGTCAAGTCCGAGGTGCTGGCCAACAACACCGACATCGTCCCCGGCCTCTACGCCGCCGGTGAGACCGCCTGTGTCTCCGTGCACGGCTCGAACCGCCTGGGCACCAACTCGCTGCTCGACATCAACGTCTTCGGCAAGCGCGCCGGCATCGCCGCCGCGGAATACGCCAAGACCGCCGAGCTGCCGGAGCTGCCGGAGGGTGCCGCAGACCGCACCGTCGAGCTCGTCGACACGATGCGCGCATCGAACGGCACCGAGCTCGTCGGTTCGATCCGCAAGGATCTGCAGGAGATCATGGACGCCAACGTCCAGGTGTTCCGCACCGATGAGACCCTGCGCGAGGCACTCGACGAGATCGAGCGGCTGCGCGAGCGCTACCGCAACGTCGGCATCCACGACCGCGGCAAGCGCTTCAACCTCGACCTCCTCGAAGCGATCGAGCTGGGCTTCCTGCTCGAGATCGCCGAGGTCGTCACGGTGGCAGCCATCCACCGCAAGGAATCCCGCGGCGGTCACTTCCGCGAGGACTTCCCCGACCGTGACGACGAGAACTTCATGCACCACACGATGACCTACCTCGACCCGGACGGCGAGGCCGAGGGCATCAAGGGCATGCGCCTGGAGACCAAGCCGGTCGTCGTCACCCGATACCAGCCGATGGAGCGTAAGTACTGATGAGCGAGAATCAGAACACTGCAGAGCCTGCATCCAAGGTCGATCTCCCCGACCACCTCGGCGGTGGCGGCGGCGAGATCCCGTCGTTCGACTGCACCTTCCAGATCGCACGCTTCGACCCCGAGAAGGACGAGGCCCCGCACTGGGAGGAGTACAAGGTCACAATGCACGGCACCGACCGTGTGCTCGACGCCCTGCACAAGATCAAGTGGGAGATCGACGGTTCGCTGTCGTTCCGCCGCTCGTGCGCACACGGCGTGTGCGGTTCGGATGCGATGCGGATCAACGGCCGCAACCGTCTGGCCTGCAAGACCCTGCTGAAGGACCTCGATACGAACAAGACGATCACCGTCGAGGCGATCAAGGGCCTGCCGCTGGAGAAGGACCTCATCGTTGACATGGAGCCGTTCTTCCAGTCGTACCGTGAGATCATGCCCTTCCTCATCACCTCCGGTCACGAGCCGACGCGTGAGCGCCTGCAGTCGATCGAGGATCGTGAGCGCTTCGACGACACCACCAAGTGCATCCTGTGTGCATCGTGCACCACCTCGTGCCCGGTGTTCTGGACCGACGGTCAGTACTTCGGTCCGGCCTCGATCGTCAACGCCCACCGCTTCATCTTCGACTCCCGCGATGAGGGCGGCGACATGCGCCTGGAGGTGCTCAATGACAAGGAGGGCGTGTGGCGCTGCCGCACCACCTTCAACTGCACCGAAGCCTGCCCGCGCGGCATCGAGGTGACCAAGGCGATCGCCGAGGTCAAGCAGGCGCTGCTCCAGCGCGCCTTCTGACCCACCACGCGCATCAGGCCCCGTCCCGCATCTTGGCGGCACGGGGCCTGAGTGCATTCACCCTGGTTCTGCCCCCCCGTTCCCGAGGCGGTGGGCGATAAGGTGCCGGTGGTCTCAGCTGGCATGGTTAGACTTGCGACCTGTGAACCACTCGATTCGTTCCACACAGACGCGGCGTGCTCGCCTGCGCGCCTGCCTCGGCGCCGGCGTTGCTGCTGCAGCCGTCGTGGCCGGCAGCGCGCTCACACCGGCCGCTGCTCTGGCCTCCCCTGCTGCATTAGCCTCCCCTGGTGCGGCAGCTGACGTCGTTGCCGAGGCAGAGGCATCTCCGACAGAGACGATGTACGAACGCGCCCTCATCGAAGACGGCGCCCCGGCCCCGCAGCCGAAAGCGTCCGCATGGGTGGTCGGCGATCTCGACTCCGGTGACGTGTTCACGTCCCAGGAGATGGACCGGCAGCTCGCTCCGGCCTCGGTCATCAAGCTGCTGACCGCTCTGGCTCTCGTCGATGTGCTCGATGACCCGAAGCAGAAGTACGAGGCGGTCTTCGACGATATGGCCGTCGACGGCACCAAGGTGGGTCTCGTGCAGAAGAACGAGTACACCATCGACCAGCTCTTCCACGCGATGCTCATGTCGAGTGCCAACGATGCCGCCCACGCCCTGGGTAATGCCGCCGGCGGGCAGGACAGGGCCGTTGAGCTCATGGAGGCCAAGGCCGAGGAGCTCGGGCTGACCGGCACGGTGCCGAAGAACACCTCGGGCCTGGACGCCGACGGCCAGGTGACGACAGTGCGCGATCAGCTCATCATCGCCCGGGCGATGCTGGACAACGACTACCTCATGAAGATCGTGCAGACGACCGAGTACAAGATGCCTGGTGGTGTCAACCCGGAGACGAAGGAGAAGTTCAAGGGCTACCCGATCCAGGACCACACGAAGATCGTCGGGCGCATCGACGGCGGACTCGGGCTCAAGAACGGCTACACCGTCAAGTCCAAGGGCAGCTTCGTCGCCGTGGCTGAGCGGGACGGCAAGACCTACGCGGCGGCGATCCTGCATTCGGACAACAGCACCCGTCAGGCGGCCATCGACCTGCTCGACTGGTCGTTCGCACAGTCGGACCTGCCAGTCGAGACGACCATCGCGCTGACCCCGGAGCCCAGCGAGGAGCCGAGTCCGGAGCCCGCCGCACCCACGCATGAGGAGACCGCGGCAGCCGAGGCGCAGGAGCCGGCCAGCCCACTGAGCTCACCGCTCATCCTCATCGCCGCTGCCGCCGCGGTACTCGGGGCCGGCGGCATCGCGTTCACGGCCCTGCGCCGGCGCGAGCGCCGACAGCGCGCAGCCGCCTCAGAGTGAGGAGAAGATGCCGCGCTCGGTGAGCTTCGAGGCCAGCCCCGCACCGTCGGGAGCGTAGATCCAGGGCACGCCCTGGCCACGGCCGGAGCCCTTCGAACGACCACCGGCCCACACCGCCTCGCCGACGGTCAGCTGGCGGATGGCAACCGCGACGACATTCTCCGGGTGGTTCTCGACGAACTCGCCGTAGATCTCCTCGTCATGCTGCCCATCATCGCCGATGAGCAGCCACTTGACCTGCGGGAACTCCCGGGCCAGACGTTCGAGGGTGGCACGCTTGTGATCCTGCCCGGAGCGGAACGCGCGGGTGGCTGTCGGCCCCCAGTCGGTCAGCAGCAGCGGTCCGACCGGGTACATGTTCCGGGTGAGGAAGCGCTTGAGGGTCGGGGCGACGTTCCACGGCCCGGTCGACAGGTACAGGATCGGCGAGTTCGGCCGCAGGTAGGTGAGCCGGTCGTAGAGCACCGCCATGCCGGCCACCGGCGAGCGGGCGTGCTCGTCGAGGACGAAGGTGTTCCAGGCGGCGAGGAAGGGACGCGGCAGCGCGGTGACCATGACGGTGTCGTCGATGTCGGAGACGATCCCGAAGCCCTGCTCCTGACCGATGATGCGCACATTGGCGGTGTCGACGAGCGAGTCATCGGTCCACAGCTCGATCTCGACATTGCCGGGCTCGAAGTCACCGGGGATGATCGCATCGACGATCCCGCCGCGATCGGCGGTGACCATATGTTCGGCGCCGTTGACGCGCACCCAGGCATGGTCATCGGACAGCGGCACATTGCCGAAAGAGCGCCAGCCGCGAATCGAGGCCTGCGTATCGGCTGCCGGCTGGCCGGTCTTGGTCAGCACGACGCGGGCGAGAACGCGGATGAAGTTCTCGCTGCCGTAGGAGTCGTAGGCGATGACGGTGCGATGCCAGCCGCGCTTCGTCGCCTTCTCCCGCGCCCAGGCGTGGTAGCGGTCTTCGAGGCGGGCGGCGGTGTGCAGCATCTCGGGGGCGAGATTGCGCGGTGCGGTCTTCTTCTTCACACCTGCCATTGTTCCGGTTCAGCTGAGCAGATGCCACACGCCTGGCCCATCGTGCCCGAGGAGGTGGCTCGGTTACGGGCCGAAGGGCACGTTGTCGAACAGCTGCCATTCCTCATCGGCGGTGTGGAAGTACACGCCGAAGCCGTGGGCCATGAATGACACGTCGTAGTCGGCCGATTCCCGGTAGGCCTGTTCGAGGACCTCCTCGTCGAGCTCCTGGGCGATCGTGACGTGCGGGTGGTACGGAAACGCCAGCTGCTGATTCAGCACTCCGTGGCGCAGGGCATCGGAGAGCTGCTGGCATTCGGAGATGCCGCGGGCGACGGCGATGAACACGACCGGCGAGGTCGGCATGAACGTCCCGGTCCCCCGCAGCTGCAGGGTGAACGGCGAGGTCGCATTCGCCACGCTGCGGATGTGCTCGCGCACGATCGGCCATGCGGTGGCCGGGATCTTCATCGGCGGGATGAGGGTGATGTGGGCCGGGACCGTCGTGCCGCGGGCGTCGCCGAGCGTTGCCCGCAGCGACTGCAGCTGGGAGCCGTAGGGTTCAGGCACATCGAGGGTCACCCCGATCGAGACCATCCCCGAGCCGTCGTCCGGCGGCAGCTCGGGCACTCCCGGCGGAGTGCCCCAGGCCGGGCCGAGGCCCCATTCGTCAGGACGGGCCATCCGGCCCGGTGACTCAGCGGCGGAGGAACCCGATGCGGTCATACACGTCCTTGATGGTCTGCTCGGCGATCGCCGAGGCGGCATCGGCACCGATCGACAGCAGCCGCTCGAGCTCAGCCGGGTCATCGAGCAGCTCACCGGTGCGCTCGCGCACCGGCGCGAGCGTCTCGACGGCGAGGTCGGCGAGCGCGACCTTGAGGTGGCCGTACATCTTGCCGTCGAACTCGGTCACGATCGCATCGATCGGCCGGCCGGACAGCGAGGAGTAGATCGTCAGCAGGTTCGACACACCCGGCTTGTGCTCGGGGTCGTAGGCGATGACGGTGTCATTGTCGGTGACGGCGGACTTGAACTTCTTCGCCAGCGCCTTGGGCTCATCGAGGATGTTGATGAGACCGGCCGGGGAGGCCGCCGACTTCGACATCTTCGCTGTCGGGTCCTGCAGATCGTAGATTTTGGCCGTCTCCTTCGGAATTCCGGCCTCAGGCACCGTGAAGGTGTGCCCGTAACGGTGGTTGAAGCGCTCGGCGAGGTTGCGGGTGAGCTCCAGGTGCTGGCGCTGGTCCTCGCCGACCGGGACGACATCGGGGTGGTACATGAGGATGTCAGCAGCCATGAGCGCCGGGTAGGTCAGCAGGCCGAGCGAGACGTTCTCGCGCTTGGACGACTTGTCCTTGAACTGCGTCATCCGCTGCGCCTCGCCCAAACCGGTGGTGCATTCGAGCACCCAGGACAGCTGCGTATGCTCGGGCACGTGGGACTGCACGAAGATCGTCGACTTCTCCGGATCGATGCCGGCGGCGAGGAACTGGGCGGCGGTGCGCAGGGTCCGCTCGCGCAGCAGCGCGGGATCCTGCTCGACGGTGATCGCGTGCATGTTCGCAATGAAGAAGAACGCGTCGTGCGTCTCCTGCTGCTCCACGAACTGCTGCAGCGCACCGATGTAGTTGCCCAGGTGGAGGGAGTCGGAGGTGGCCTGGATTCCGGAGAGAGTCCGCAGGCGGGTCTGCGGATCGTGCGTGGCGGTCATGGATTCCATTGTGCCACTTCCGCACCCGCGGTCTGCGACTCGGCCACCCGACCACCGCCTCGGCGGCGGACAGCGGCGCAGAGCACCACTGGACTGTCCGCAGAGTGAACAGATGCGCAGCTTTGGTAACGGTTTGACGGTGGTTCGCGCAGAACCTGCCGAAAAGTTAGACAAATCACAGAATTGGCCTCACCATATATTCAGTCTCCGGGAACTCACACACTTCTGCCGTACGCTGCGGCTCCCCGGCCCAGCCCTTCCGTGCGGTGCCGTGCCGCGCGGATGCCGCACGACCAGGTGAATGCCCGCGTTCCCGTGATGTTCCGCCTGACCCGGCGGGGCTCATGCAGCAGAGCAGAAATGGAGCACGTATGTCGGTTGAATACGTCAGAACCGATGAGAGTCTGCCTCCAGTCGGCGTGATCGAACGTCCGCGCTGGACTCCGGGCAAGATCGTCCTGTGGGTTGCGATCGCTGCGGTCGCCGCCGTCGGCTGGGTGATGGTCGCGTTCGTGCGCGGCGAGAACCTCTCAGCCAGTTGGTTCGTCGCCGCTGCGGTCGGCAGCTACCTCATCGCCTTCCGCTTCTACGCGAAGTTCATCGAATGGAAGATCTGCCGACCCGACCACAAGCGGGCGACCCCCGCGGAGATCAACGAGAACGGCCGCGACTTCACCCCGACCGACCGCCGCGTCGTGTTCGGCCACCACTTCGCCGCGATCTCCGGCGCCGGCCCGCTCGTCGGCCCGATCCTCGCCGCTCAGATGGGCTACCTGCCCGGCACGCTGTGGATCATCCTCGGCGTCATCGTCGCCGGTGCGGTGCAGGACTACATGGTGCTGTACTTCTCGACCCGCCGCAACGGCCGGTCGCTGGGCCAGATGGCCCGTGACGAGCTCGGCTCCGTCGGCGGCTTCATCGCCAGCCTCGGCATCCTGCTCATCATGATCATCCTCATCGCCGTGCTCGGCGTCGTCATCATCAACGCCCTGGCCGAGAGCCCCTGGGGCGTCTTCTCGATCGCGATGACGATCCCGATCGCCGTGTTCATGGGTATCTACATGCGCTACATCCGCCCCGGCAAGGTCATCGAGACCTCTGTCATCGGCATCGCCCTCCTCGTGCTCGCGATCGTCGCCGGCGGTTGGGTCAATGCCAACCCGGCGCTGGCTGAGATGTTCCACCTGTCGAAGACGACGCTGGCCTGGTCGCTGATGATCTACGGCTTCTTCGCAGCTGTGCTGCCGGTGTGGGTGCTGCTGGCCCCGCGCGACTACCTGTCGACTTTCATGAAGATCGGCACCATCGTGCTGCTGGCCGTCGGCATCATCATCGTCAACCCGACCGTGCAGATGCCGGCCGTCACCCCGTTCGCCTCGAACTCCGAGGGCCCGGCCTTCGCCGGATCCCTGTTCCCGTTCCTGTTCATCACCATCGCCTGTGGTGCGCTCTCCGGCTTCCACGCCCTGGTGTCCTCGGGCACGACGCCGAAGCTGCTGGAGAAGGAATCGCAGGCGCGTCTGGTGGGCTACGGAGGCATGCTCATGGAGTCCTTCGTGGCGATCATGGCGCTCGTCGCCGCGATCTGCCTCGACAAGGGCATCTACTTCGCCATGAACGCAGCCGAGCCGCTGACCGGCGGCACCGCCGAGGGCGCTGCCGAGTTCATCAACTCGAATCCGTTCATGGAGACGCAGACGACCGCCGCCGAACTCGCCGCTGCTGGTGAGGCCGTCGGCGAGGGTTCAATTGTTTCGCGCACCGGCGGTGCGCCGACCCTGGCAATGGGCATGGCGCATGTCCTGCATCAGGTGCCCGGCTTCGGCGGGCAGTCGGCGATGAGCTTCTGGTACCACTTCGCGGTCATGTTCGAAGCACTGTTCATCCTCACCACCATCGACGCCGGCACCCGTGTTGCCCGCTTCATGTTCTCGGACTGGATGGGCAACTTCTGGCCGAAGTTCCGCGACCCATCCTGGAACATCGGCGCCTGGGTCTCGACGATCGTCATGGTCGGCGCCTGGGGCTCGATCCTGCTCATGGGTGTGACCGACCCACTCGGCGGCATCAACACGCTGTTCCCGCTGTTCGGCATCTCCAACCAGCTGTTGGCGGCAATCGCCTTGGCGGTGGTGTTCGCCTTGGTCTGCAAGGTCGGCAAGGCGCGCTATGCGTGGATCCCCGGGATCCCGCTCGCCTGGGACCTTGCCGTGACGATGACCGCCTCGTGGCAGAAGATCTTCTCCTCTGACCCGAAGCTCGGCTACTGGGCACAGCACTCGGCCTACAAGCAGGCACTCGCCGCCGGTGAGACCTCACTGGGCACCACCGAGGGTGTCGATGCGATGCGCGCGGTTGTGCGCAACACGTTCATCCAGGGCACGCTGTCGATCGTGTTCGCCTCGCTGGTGCTCATGGTCGTCGTCATGGCGATCGCGGTGAGCATCAAGTCGATCCGCACCGGCCCGATGGAGACGACCGAAGCCGCGTTCGTGCCGACGAAGCTCTTCGCCCCAGCCGGCCTCATCGCCACGAAGGCCGAGCGCGAGGTCGAGGCCCAGTGGGAGGAGTACCGTCGCAAGCACGGTCTCGCGCCCGCCGGTGCTGTCGGCGTATCCTCGAAGGAGAAGGCTGAGAAGGATCACGGTGCCTCGGACACCGGTTCCGGCTCGCACGCCGCTCCGAAGGAGAAGTGACGATGAGTTCGTTTGCTGCCGCAGTCGCCCGCCCGTTCAAGGCCGTGCACTGGTACCTCAAGGAGGTCATGGGCGAAAACGCCTACGTCCACTACCTTGAGCACTACGAGCGCCACCACGGCACCCGCGAGGGTGCGATGTGCGAACGCGAATTCTGGCGCGAGCTCATCGACGAGCAGGAGACGAACCCGAAGGCGCGCTGCTGCTGAAGCAGTGACGTCCCACCCGGCGGCCGCCGGTTCACCTCAGGTGGACCGGCGGCCGCCGCGTTTTCCCGTTCCCGAGGTGGTTCGCACCGTTCCCGAGGTGGTGGCCGGGTGGCCGTCAGCGCGCCTCGCTCAGTGCCCCGTCTGTGATCTCCCACGTTCGGGTGCAGCCGATCTCATCGAGGAACTCCGCATCGTGGCTGACGACGATGAGCGCGCCCTGGTAGGCGGTCAGCGCCTCGACGAGCACCTCAAAGCTCTCCAGGTCGAGATTGTTGGTCGGCTCATCGAGCAGCAGCAGCTGCGGGGCCGGATCGGCCAGCAGCAGCTGTGCGAGCGCGACCCGGAACCGCTCCCCACCGGAGAACTGGCCGACCGGCTGATCGGGCCGGTCCTTCTTCAGCTGCAGACCAGCCAGCTGGGAGCGGACTGTGTGCGGGTCCGCGTCCGGGGCCGCTAGCCGGACGGTGTCGAGCACGCTGAGCTGCGGGTCGAGGAGAATGCGCTGCGGCAACACCCCCACCTCGTCGATGACGCGCACACCAGGCTCCTCCCCCGTGCGTACGGCTGTCAGGATCCGGTTGAGCAGGGTCGTCTTGCCGGCTCCGTTCGGACCGGCGAGCGCCACCCGCTCAGGCCCGCGGATGCTGAAGACCTCCTCCCCGCTGTCGAGTTCGAGGACCGTCCGCCCGGCTGGGACTGCAGTGTCGGGCAGTTCGATGTCGATGACGACACGAGGCCGCACCTGAGCCTGGGCTCCCTGCAGATTCTGATAGGCCGCTGCCTCCCGGTCAGCATGGGTGCCGGTGAGCTTCGCCGCTGACTTCTGCGCCTCCATCGCTCTATTGCCGGAGACGATCGGCGGGAGCTTCGCATCCTTCACCGCCTGCTTGGCCGTGCGCTGCCGGCGGTCGAGTTTGATCTGCGCCTCGATCCGCTTGCGCTTCTGCTTGCCCAGCTCGCTGCGCGCGGTCACGGCTGCCTGTTCTGCGGCTTCCTGTTCGGCGGCCAGCTGCCGACGGTAGTCTGCGAAGCTGCCCTCCCAGGTCCGCATTGTCGAGGCCTGCAGCTCGCCTGCCGCATTGCGGGTGCCGGTGCCGTAGAGTTCGACGATCCGGTCGACGCCTGCGAGCAGCCGCCGGTCGTGGCTGATGATGAGCAGCGAACCCCGCCAGCTTTCGATGAGTCCGCGCACGTGTTCTCGGCCGGCAGCATCGAGGTTGTTCGTCGGTTCATCGAGGATCGCCAGCTCCGGCCGGTGCAGGTGCAGGTTCGCGAGCCCGACCTTCACCGCCTCTCCTCCGGAGAGTGTGCGCATCGGCCGGTCGAGCTCATGCTCGGCCAACGGGATCCCGGCTGCCGCAAGTGATTGGCAGGCGCGGGCGGCGATGTCCCAGTCCTGGCCGATGACGTCGAAGTGGGCGACGTCGGCGTCTCCGGTCTCCACCGCTTCGAGCGCGGCGAGCACCTGGTCGATGCCGAGCACTTCGGCGATGGTCTGGTCGCTCAAGGCCAGGTCCTGGGGCAGCACGCCGACGCTGCCGTGGATGTGTATGCGCCCGACCGTCGGTGTCAGTTCGCCGGTGAGCAGACGGACGAGAGTGGTCTTGCCGGCGCCGTTGGCGCCGATGAGACCGGTGCGCCCGCGGGCGATCGAGCCGGTGAGCCCGGACAGTGCGGCGGTGCCGTCGGGCCAGGTGTAGGTGAGCGAGTCAAGAGTGATGAGTGAGTGTTCCACGCATGCCTCCGCGTGTCGAAATCGAAAGGACGATTCGAGACGCGCACAGGCTCAGCCCAATGATCGATGCAGACAGGTCTGCAGGAGCGCAGGAATCCGCGTGTTGCGGGATCTCCGGCGGGCATGATCGATCACGTCAGCCGTGCAGCCGTGAACGGTTCGGCTGCCGAGCGCGGGAATGATGCGCGTCTCAGGGGTGAGTGATCGTCGATTTCACGGAAGGTGGTGTGCTCTCTGCCGGAGTGCGCCGATGCTGTCACCATCGGCGAGGTCTCTGCCAGTATACCCGCCGGCTGCAGGGAGATCGCAAAGAGAATACCGGCTGCGGCCAGCCAGCTCAGGCGGCCTAGGCGAGATCCGGCAGGTCGTAATCGATGACGAGCGGGGCGTGATCGCTCCACCGCTCACCCCACCTGGCCGCTCGATCGACGCGAGCCGCACGGGCAAGCTCCGCCAAGCCCGGGGTCGCGGCGTGGTAGTCAATGCGCCACCCGGCGTCGTTGTCGAAGGCCTTCCCGCGCATCGACCACCAGGTGTAGGGGCCGGGAACCTCACCGGAGAGCTTGCGGTGCACATCGACCCAGCCGAGCTCACCGAAGAACCGGTCGAAGTACGCTCGCTCCTCAGGCAGGAAGCCGGCCTTCTTCTGGTTGGCCTTCCAGTTCTTGATGTCGAGCTCCGTGTGGCCGACGTTGAGGTCGCCGGTGATGAGCGCGTGATCGGCGTGCTGCTGAAGTTCGGGCAGCCGGCGCACCATCTGGTCGAAGAACCGGTACTTGTCATCCTGCTTCGGGGTGCCGGCCTCACCGGAGTGGACGTAGACGGACACGACGGTCAGCAGGGAGCCGTCGGCGAGTTCGTAGTCGGCCTCCAGCCAGCGGCCGGAGCGGTCGAAGTAGTCATCCCCGTTGCCGACCCGCAGCTCCTTCGCAGGCGCGCGGCTCATGACGGCCACGCCTGCCCGGCCCTTCGCCTCGGCGTCGGCGGAGTAAGAGTGGAAGCCGGTGGGCTCGAGGACGCCTAAGGCGATGTCGTTCTGGGCGCGGACTTCCTGCAGGGTGACGATGTCGGCGCCGGAGCCGGCCAGCCAGTCGGACATTCCCTTGCGAAAAGCGGCGCGGACACCGTTGACATTCACTGTGGCGATTCGGAGCATGGCCACCATTGTGCCACGTGTCAAGCTCCGACTCCGGCGCTCAAGACCGCCGTCTCGCACAGCAGGAACGGACCGCATGCGCTGCCTCGTGCCCGAGGTGGGTCTGCACCGTGCCCGAGGCGGGACTCACCTCCCGGCAATCGGCGTCAGTCCTGGTCACCGACGGGGTGGGTGCGTCAGGATGGCAGGCGCTTCATGCGCCTGTGACCTTGCTCAAAGGGTTCGCCCGGTTACCCCCTGCAGCTGACCAGGGCGTAGAGTGGGAGGAGATAACCCGCCGAAGGAGGAGCCATGGCTGATACGCCCCCCATCGATCCGGATGCCCTGAGCATCAGCCCCTTTGACGAAGTCGACGCCCTCGACCTGCGCGAGTTCCTCATGAATGCGCAGGAGCAGTTCTGGGGAGACCTGGAGCTCAAAGACCACCACGATCCCTACTGGTTCCGGCAGTTCGCCTCGTCCGGACTCGTCGCCAAGCACAAGACCGAGATCGTCGGTTATCTGCTCGGCGCGATCCCGATCGACGGCCCTGCCTACATCCACCTGGTCGCTGCACGCTCGGACTTCCGCCATCAGGGAATCGGGCGCCATCTCTACCGTGCGTTCATCGATCTCGCCCGCAGCAAGGGCGTGCAGGAAGTGCAGGCGACGACGATGCCGGACAACTCCGGTGCGATTTCGTTCCACTCCTCGATGGGCTTCGAGAGCGAGCTCATGGAGGACTACGGCGGTCCCGGTGTCGCCCGTGTGTTCTTCCGCATGCCGCTGACCTCGTACTGACGAAGGCGGCACAGCGCTGAGCCGCACGGCTCCTTGACACAGTGAGGGCCTCACCCGATGCGGGTGAGGCCCTCACTGTGTTCTGCCGGTGTGCGGATCAGTCCTGCTGGCCGGCCTGGCGTTCGGCGATCTCGACGACGTTGCGCAGCAGCAGCGCGCGGGTCATCGGCCCGACTCCGCCGGGGTTCGGCGACAGCCAGCCGGCAACCTCGGCCACGGCTGGGTCGACGTCACCGGTGATCCTGCCTTTGCCGGTCTCCTCGTCGACGACGCGGGAGACCCCGACGTCGAGGACGACGGCACCGGGCTTGACCGCCTCGGGCTTGACCAGGTGGGCCGAGCCGGCAGCGGCGACGATGACGTCGGCCTGCTGCAGCAGCTCATCGAGGTTCCGGGTGCCGGTGTGGGTCAGGGTGACCGTCGCGTTGTGGTCGCGGCGGGTGAGCAGCGAGCCGATCGACCGGCCGACGGTGACCCCGCGGCCGATGACGACGACGTGCTGGCCGGCCAGATCGATGCCAGCCCGGTCGATGAGCTCGATGACGCCGCGCGGGGTGCACGGCAGCGGCGAGTCGATCGGCCGGTTGACGTTGAGCATGAGCCGGCCGAGGTTCATCGGGTGCAGGCCGTCGGCGTCCTTGTCCGGGTCGATGCGCTCTAAGATCGCATCGGTGTCGATGTGATCGGGCAGCGGCAGCTGGACGATGTAGGCGGTGCACTCGTCATCGGCGTTGAGCTCGTCGATGACCGCTTCGAGGTCTGCCTGGCTGATGTCCTCGGGCAGGTCGCGGCGGATCGAGCGGATGCCGACCTGCTCGCAGTCGCGGTGCTTGCCTGCCACGTACGACTGGGAGCCGGGGTCCTCACCGACGAGCACTGTGCCGAGCCCGGGCGTGTGCCCGGACTCGGCCAGGGTGCGCACCCGTGAGGCGAGTTCATCCTTGATGTCCTTGGCTGCTGCCTTGCCGTCGAGTCTCTGCGCTGTCATCAGTACTGGTTCAGTCCTTCGTAGAGCGGGAAGTCCGCGGTCAGCTTCGCCACCCGGGCCTTGAGGGCGGCCACGTCCGGGCTGGGCTTGAGCGACTCGGCGATGATGTCAGCGACCTCGGTGAACTCGTTCGCGCCGAAGCCGCGCGTCGCCAGGGCCGGGGTGCCGATGCGCAGACCGGAGGTGACCATCGGCGGGCGCGGGTCGAAGGGCACCGCGTTGCGGTTGACGGTGATGCCGACCTCGTGGAGGAGGTCCTCGGCCTGCTGTCCGTCGAGGGCGGAGTTGCGCAGGTCGACGAGTGCAAGGTGGACGTCGGTGCCGCCGGTGAGGACGGAGACGCCAGCGGCGGCGACATCGGATTCGAGGAGGCGCTCAGCGAGGATCTTCGCACCTTCGACGGTGCGTTCCTGACGCTCCTTGAACTCCTCGGTGCCGGCGAGTTTGAACGCCACGGCCTTGGCGGCGACGACGTGCATGAGCGGTCCGCCCTGCTGGCCGGGGAAGACCGCCGAGTTGAGTTTCTTGGCGTGCTCGGGGTCGCGGGAGAGGATGAAGCCCGAGCGCGGGCCGCCGATCGTCTTGTGCACCGTTGAGGACACGACATCGGCGTGCGGGACCGGGTTGGGGTGCAGGCCGGCGGCGACGAGGCCGGCGAAGTGGGCCATGTCGACCCACAGGGCAGCACCGACCTCATCGGCGATCTCGCGGAAGGCGGCGAAGTCGAGCTGGCGGGGGTAGGCCGACCAGCCGGCGACGATGACCTTCGGGCGGCTGGCGAGCGCCTGCTCGCGGACCTTGTCCATGTCCACCCGGTAGGTCTCAGGATCGACTTCGTAGGCCGAGACCTCGTAGAGGCGGCCGGAGAAGTTGATCTTCATGCCGTGGGTCAGGTGGCCGCCGTGGGCGAGGCTGAGGCCGAGCAGACCGTCGCCGGCGCGGGCGAAGGCGTGCATGACAGCGGCATTGGCCGAAGCACCCGAGTGCGGCTGGACGTTGGCGTACTCGGCGCCGAAGAGGCTCTTGGCCCGGTCGATGGCGAGGTTCTCGGCGATGTCGACGGCTTCGCAGCCGCCGTAGTAGCGGCGGCCCGGGTAGCCCTCGGCGTACTTGTTCGTCAGCACCGACCCCTGCGCCTGCAGCACTGCAGTGGGGACGAAGTTCTCCGAGGCGATCATCTCGAGCGTGCCGCGCTGGCGGTCGAGCTCCTGGTCGAGGACGGAGGCGATCTCCGGGTCGATCTGATCGATCGAGGCGTTCATGGTCGACGCATCGTTCATTCCGGCGGCTCCTTGCAAGACGGGAATATATGGGATTCGATAGCGGGCGGCCCGGCTCCACCGCCGGCATGGTGCTCGCCAGAGACCACTCTAACAGCCGCAAACCGCCGCACGGCGGGCGTCTCATCCACACGTCCACCGCCGTATCAGCACACGCGCCCAGCGCCCGAGGCCGGGGTCGAACGCCGGCGCGCGCACGCGCGTGCCTACACTTATGAGCTATGCAGACCCCCGCCTCGCCCAGCACGCCCGCCACCGCAGTTCCAGCCGCCAGCCCAGCCCCTGCCTCGGGAGCGGACACGGCACCCGAATGGGTGCTCTCGATCGCCTGCCCCGACCAGGGCGGCATCGTCCACGCCGTGTCCGGGATGCTCGTCGGCATCGAGGCGACGATCACCGAATCCCAGCAGTTCGGCTCCCCGGACACCCACCAGTTCTTCCTGCGGATGCAGTTCCGCACCCACACCGGTGAGGACGAGATCCGGGCGGCACTGGCCCCGGTTGCTGAGCGGCTGAACATGTCCGCTGAGCTGCACCGGGCCGATCGGAGGCTGCGCACGCTTGTCATGGTGTCGAAGGCCGGGCACTGCCTCAACAGTCTGCTGTTCCACACCGGTTCCGGGGCGCTGCCGATCGACATCGCGGCAGTGGCCGGCAACCACGAGGTGCTCGCCCCGATGGCCGAGCACGCCGGGGTGCCCTTCCACCACATCCCCGTCACCGCCGAAACGAAGGCCGACGCTGAGGCGGAGCTGCTGCGGCTGGTCGATGAGCTCGACATCGAACTCGTCGTGCTCGCCCGCTATATGCAGATCCTCTCCCCTGCCCTGTGCGAGCGGATGGCCGGGCGGATCATCAACATCCACCATTCGTTCCTGCCGAGCTTCAAGGGCGCCCGCCCCTACCATCAGGCCCACGACCGCGGGGTCAAGATCATCGGCGCGACCGCCCACTACGTCACCGATGACCTCGATGAGGGCCCGATCATCGAACAGGACGTCGTGCGCGTCGAGCACCGGCACACCCCGGCCCAGTTCATCCGCTTCGGCCAGGACGTCGAGGCAGCTGTGCTCTCGCGCGCTGTCGGCTGGCATGCCGAGGGCCGGGTGCTGCTCGACGGGCACCGCACCGTCGTCTTCGACTGAACCCGGCCACCGCCTCGGGAGCGGGCCCGGCCACCGGCACGTTGCTGGGATGTTGCCGAACGATCACACGCAGACCCTGCCGCTGGTGCGTGTGGAGCCATAGATTGGCCCTATGAGCAACCTCAACAGCGACGACGCCCTCCGCCAGCCGGTGATCAAGCGCGGGCCGGTCAACCTCGCCCGGCAGGCACTGCTGCGGCTGACGAACCTCGGGCTGACAACCGCCTACACCGCCTACCGGGCGCATCCGGCGCTGTGGCGGCTGACCGCCCGGAACTACCGGCCGGGCCTGGAGCGCTTCGCCAATCTCAACGCGTGGATGATCTGCCAGCAGGCCAGCCTCGATGTGCCGGCCTATCAGGACCATCTGGTCGCCAACAACTACGCGTTCCGGTGGTGGGACCTCGACAGCTACCCGCAGACCTCGAAGTCCGGGTATGTCAGCGCGTATTCCGAGGAGGACCGGTGCTGGAACGGCCGCATCGACATGGTCGGCACCGTCGTCGACGAATCCTCCGGCTCCTCGGGCACCCCGTACAACTGGATGCGCTCGAAGAAGGAGCTGGCGACCGTGCACAAGAACGTCGCCGGCTACGTCACCTTCCTGTTCGGCTCGAAGGACCTCTTCTGCATCAACGCCTTCTCGATGGGCGCCTGGGCGACCGGCACGAACACCGGCCTGGCGATGGCGAAGGTCGCGATGGTGAAGAACACCGGCCCGGACCTGGAGAAGATCCTCGACACGCTGCGCCATTTCGGCCCCCAGCACACGTATCTCATCAGCGCCTACCCCCCGTTCCTCAAACACCTCGTCGACCGGATGGACGCCGAGGACCCCGAATACTGGGATCAGTTCACACTCAACGGGTTCGTCGGCGGGGAGGCGATGACCGAGGGGCTGCGCGACTATGTGCAGAAGCGCTTCGAGCGCGTCTACTCCGGATACGGCGCCTCGGATCTGACGATCGGGATGGCCGGTGAGACCGATGTCGCCGTTGAGATCCGTCGCGAACTCACCCGCAACGACGCCTTCCGTGCGGCACTGCTCGGCGAGGGTGAGGACCGCACGCCGATGATCTTCCAGTACAACCCGCTGGAGACCTTCCTGGAGACCACCGACGACGGGGAGCTCGTCGTCACGATCAACTCCGCCTCGGTCATGAGCCCCAGGCTGCGCTACAACATCGGCGATGAAGCAACCCTCATCGACTTCCCCGACATGGTCGCCATCACCCGCCAGTTCCCAGAGCTAGCCTCCCGGCTGTCGTCGGCGTTCCGCCGGCAGGGGATGCGGCTGCCGTTCGTGCTGCTCTACGGCCGAGCAGATTCGACGATCTCCTACATGGGCGCCAACATTTACCCGCTCGATGTCGAGAACGGCCTGTACCGCCATGAGCGCTTCGCCGGGCTCATCGAGTCCTTCCGCATCGAGCTGCGCGACCACGGCGAGCTGGAGGTCCGCCCGGCCCTGCATGTCCAGCTGCGCGACAGCGCAAAGGCCCGCGCGCTCACCGACGGCGAGCGCACCGCGATGACCGCGGCCCTCACGTCCGGGGTGCTCGACCACCTGACCGAGGTGTCCCGGGACTTCAAGCAGTCCCTGGAAGAGGACCCCTCGGCCGCGGAAATCCACCTCGAGCTCCACGACCACGGCACCGGCCCGTTCACCGGCGGGCAGACGAAGATCAAGAACGTCTACCTCATGACGGAGGACTGACCATGCGCACAACCGACTTCTCCCACACCCCGCCGCAGGGCCGGGCTGGTTCGGTGTTCCTCGGCTGCAACGAATACCGCTCCTCGCTTGCGATGGCCGACCAGATCCGCCGCTGGCCCAAGCTCGCCCGGGCGCTCAAGCGCGCGCCGGGCTACCTGTGGCATCGCAGCTACTACGAGTTCCCCAAACGCATCGGGCTCATCGTCGCCTTCGAAACCCAGGACGACCTCATGCGCTTCGCCCGCACGCACGAGCACCACGAGATCATGCGCTGGCTGGTGGGCCGCGGCGATGAGTCCCCGGCCCGCGGCGGGTTCATCCGCATCCTCACCGCCGAGGACTGGGGATACACGAACGGGATCTTCCGCGCCGAGGACGCTTCCACCGGGATGATCGACCGGTTCTCCCCTGTGGCCGGTGAGACCGCCGCCGAGGCGCCGGCGACCGTGGGTGCAGGCTCTCAGCTGGGTGCCGGTCGCTGATGCTCATCACCGTCTCCGAAGTCTCCACCCGGGCTGAGCTGCGCGAATTCCTCGACTTCTCCGCCACGCTGGCAGCCAGCCAGGGTGGGGCCGATCACTGGGTGCCGCTGCTGCGCTCTGATATCACCGCCTGGTGGACCGGCCGCTCCTGGTTTCCCGATGTCACCCTGCTCATCGCCAAGGATCCCGGCGGCCGAGTCGTCGGACGCACCACCGCCCACCGGTATCCGGCACTCGATGAGCGGCTCTCAGGCCGACTGCGCCGCAGGCTCACCCCACCAGAGGTACAGGCAGACGTCGTCGACGACTGGCAGCACCGGCAGGTGCGCGCCCAGCTGTTCGGCGCTACCGAGTTCGAGACCCCGGAGGCTGCTGAGGCGCTCTTCGCCGAGCTGGAGGCCCGCGCGCAGGCGGCCGGCTGCACCCACCTGTTCGGCCCGGTGTCCCTGCTGCCGAACGAGACCGGCGGCGTCGTGGTCTCCGGACACGAACACCCCGGCTTCTTCGACACCGCCTGGAACACTGCGGCCACTGCTCACATCTATGAGGCGGCCGGGTTCCACCGTTGGGGCGGCGGACACACATGGGAGGTCGAGCTCGCCGATGTCCCTGCCGCCCGGGCCACGGCACCGACTGAGAAGGAGTGTGCTGCCGCCGGCGTGCGCATCTCCGCGCCCTCCCGGCTCGGGCTGTCCCGCGCCTTGAACCGCATCCAGCCGACGATGAACGCCGCCTTCGACGGGCTGGCCTACTACACGCAGATCTCGAACACCCAGTTCGCCTCCCAGACCCAGGGGCTGGCCATGCTCATGGACCCCGGCCTCATCGTCACCGCCGAAGACGTTGATGCCGGGCCAGGCGACCCGGCGGCGGCGTTCATCCTCACCGTCCCCGACCCGGTCAACGTGCTGCGGGCCACTGGCGGACGGCTCAATGCCAGGGCTGCCGGGTTGCTGGCGCGCGAACAGCTCACCGGGCGCACCGCCTCGGGCACGGGGCGCGACGCGGTGCTCATCATCCAGGCCGCCCACCCGGACGCGCAGGGCCGCGGGCTCGTCTCCCTGCTGGCGCGGAAGATGTACTCTGAACTCGTGCGCAAAGGCTACCGGCGGCTGCGCGTGACGTACGTCGGTGATGACAATCTCGGTTCCTCGGCCGTGCCCGGCAAGGCCGGCGGCCACTGGCTTCACGAACTCCGCTTCTTCTTCCGCGAGGTGCAGGCATGACCCGACCGCTGACCACCGAGACGATCGAGGGTCTCTTCGACATCGCCTCCCGCGCGCCGAGCGCCCACAACACGCAGCCGTGGCTGCCGCGACTGCTCGAGATCACCGGGGCCGGGGCCAGAATCCGGGTGCGCACCGACCCCGAGCGCACACTGCCGGTCGGCGACGAACACGGCGCGGACCTCGGCATGTCACTGGGCTGCTGGGTTGAGGCCTGTGCGATCGCCGCAGCAGAGGAGGACCTGCGGCTGCGTGAGCTCACGGTCACCGGTGCGCGGCATGACGTGACGATCACGTTCCTGCTGACGCCCGCTGGAGCCGAGCCGGCGGGCGGTGCGGCGCCCGTGGCCGATGCGGCGGAACCTCCCGATGCGGAGGTCTCGGCGGGGTTCTCGGTTGCTGAGGTGCTGACCCGGCAGGTTGATCGCGGCCGGCTGCGCCGCGACACCGCCGCAGTCGAGGCAGCGGTGGCCGAGTATGCCGCGCTGCGCCCGCAGGCGATCCTCGATCGCACCGCCCACGGTGAGGTGCACCGGCAGGAGGTCGATGACCGGATCTCGGGCATCGTCATCGCGCAGGTGCCAGAGGCAATCTGGGTCAAGGCCGCCCGCTATGCGCAGTCGGCGCCGTTCGAGCCGCGGGAGGCCTTCGATGAGACGCTGCGCTGGCTGCGGCTTGACGACCGCGATCCCCGCTATCAGGAGGACGGTCTGACGGCTGAGACCCTGCGCCTGCCGCGCCGGACCTCCCGGCTGGCAGCCCGCCTGCTCGGCGGTGATGAGGCACCGGATGAGGCCCGTGCCCGGCTGCGCGACATGCTCGTGACTGCTGGTGCCTGGTCGACGATGCTGCCGACGTTCATCACCCGCCGCGCCCCGGACCGGCTGGCACTGGCGATCGAAGCTCGGCATCCCAGTGAGGTCAGCGCCGAACGCTGGGTGCTGCTGGGCCGCGAGCTCATGCGGCTGTGGCTCATCTTCGCCCGCCATGGGCTGCGGGTCTCGGTCGAGTCGCAGCTCAAGGATGTGCAGCTGCCGGCGGCGATGCTCGCCGATGTGCTGCGCCGCACCGCCCCGGCCCGCAACGGCGGGAAGCCGGTCTACCAGCCCTTCACCGCTTTCACGGTGGGACGGTCGACCGGCCCCGTGCCGCGCTCACCGCGGCTGCGCTGAGCTGCAAAGCGCCGAGCGCTGAGTCTGTCACTTCTTCTTCCTGCGCCGGCGCCGGTCGCCGGCGATCTTGCGCGTCACCGCGGTAACGGCTGCACCGAGCAGGGTGCTGGCCAGGCCGACGAGCAGTGCCCGGCCCTCCTGCGGCGAACGGCCCTGCTGCTTGCGCTTCTTCTTGTTCCTCGGTGACATGTGCGCTCCTTTCCGGATGCGGCCTGCTCGCGATGGCAGGCCGGCATGCGTCAATGTCCCTTGATGGTAGCGCCTGGCCCTGACGATCCGTCCAGCTGACCGCACCTGCGGCCCGAATGCACTGCAGGCCCGGAACCTCAGCGGTTCCGGGCCTGCGATGCTCAGCGTGACGCTGCAGGACGCTCAGCGACTCACTTCTCGTCGTCTGTCTTCTCGACGTCCTCGGCCTTCGCGGCATCCTCAGACTGCTCGGCGGCTTCCTGTGCCTCGTCGTCCTGGGCACCGGAGGTGACATCCTCTTCGACCTCGGGGGTCTCGTCGTCACCGGCGGTGTCCTCGGCCTTGGTGTCCTCGGCCTTGGGCTCATCGGCAGCGGCGGCCTTGGTGGTCTCCTCGGCCTCCTTCACCGTGGCCTGCTTGGGCGAGTAGGCCTCGAGCACGAGCTCGATGACGGCCATCGGGGCGTTGTCGCCCTTGCGCGGACCGATCTTGGTGATGCGGGTGTAGCCGCCCGGACGCTCGGCGACAGCCGGAGCGATCGAGGTGAACAGCTCGTGGACGACGGACTTGTCGCCGATCTGCTGCATGACGCGGCGGCGAGCAGCCAGGTCACCACGCTTGGCGAAGGTGATGAGGCGCTCGGCGACCGGACGCAGGCGCTTGGCCTTCGTCACCGTCGTGGTGATGGACTTGTTCTCGAAGAGCTGGGACGCCATGTTGTTCAGCATCGCCCGCTCGTGCGCCGGGGAGCCGCCGAGGCGGTTGCCCTTGGTAGGCGTAGGCATTGTTTATCTCCTTGAAATCTCTGTTCGGTCAGCCGCTCAGTACTGCTCGTCGTCGACGTAGCTCATCTGTTCGCCAGCCTCGCCGTAGCCCGCCGGGCTGTCCTTGAGGCTGAGTCCGAGCTCGTTGAGCTTGGCCTTGACTTCGTCGATGGACTTCGAACCGAAGTTGCGGATGTCCATGAGGTCTGCTTCGCTGCGGGCGACCAGTTCTCCGACGGTGTGGATGCCTTCGCGCTTGAGGCAGTTGTAGGACCGGACCGTGAGGTCGAGGTCCTCGATCGCCAGAGCGAGATCGGCGGCCAGGGCAGCGTCCACCGGCGAGGGGCCGATGTCGATGCCTTCGGCTTCGACGTTGAGCTCGCGGGCCAGGCCGAAGAGCTCGATGAGGGTCTTGCCGGCCGAGGCGACCGCGTCGCGCGGGGCGATCGACGGCTTCGTCTCGACATCGACGATGAGACGGTCGAAGTCGGTGCGCTGTTCGACACGGGTGGCTTCGACCTTGTAGGTGACCTTGAGCACCGGCGAGTAGATCGAGTCGACCGGGATCCGGCCGATCTCGGCGTCGGCGTTCTTGTTCTGCGCAGCAGACACGTAGCCGCGACCGCGCTCGATGGTCAGCTCCATGTCGAGGCGGCCGTCTTCGTTGAGCGTGGCGATGTAGAGCTCGGGGTTGTGGATCTCCACACCGGCCGGGGCCGAGATGTCCTCAGCGGTGACCGTGCCCGGGCCCTGCTTGCGCAGGTAGGCCACGACCGGCTCGTCGAACTCCGAGGACACGACGAGGGACTTGAGGTTGAGGATGAATTCGGTGACATCCTCCTTCACTCCGGGCACCGTGGTGAACTCGTGCAGCACGCCATCGACGCGGATGCTCGTAACCGAGGCACCGGGGATGGACGAGAGCAGGGTTCGACGCAGCGAGTTGCCGAGGGTGTATCCGAAACCGGGCTCGAGCGGCTCGATGACGAAGCGCGATCGATTGGCTGATACAGCCTCTTCCGTGAGCGTGGGGCGCTGTGCAATGAGCACGTGGGCTTCCTTTCAGCGAGCATCCGCTATATGACGCTCGCATGCACTAGTTGAGTAAGTCAGTACTCGTAACGCTTGCGGGTGGTGGACAGTGCGTCCGGTCCCCCGTGCCCGAGGCGGGCTCACCTGCCAGCAGGCGGCCCGCCTCGGGAGCGGGGAACCGGAGAGGCTCAGCCGCGACGGCGCTTCGGCGGGCGGCAGCCGTTGTGCGGCGTTGGGGTGACGTCCTGGATGGTGCCCAGCTCGAGGCCGGCGGCCTGGAGCGAGCGGATCGCGGTCTCGCGTCCCGAACCCGGGCCCTTGACGAAGACGTCGACCTTCTTCAGGCCCATCTCCATGGCGCGGCGGGCAGCGGACTCAGCGGCCATCTGCGCGGCGTACGGGGTCGACTTGCGCGATCCCTTGAATCCGACCTCACCGGCGGAAGCCCAGGAGATCACAGCTCCTGTGGGGTCGGTGATCGAGACGATCGTGTTGTTGAACGTGGACTTGATGTGGGCCTGGCCGTTGACGATGTTCTTCTTATCGCGACGACGCGGCTTGCGCACTGCTCCTGCGCGTGACTTGGGAGGCATAGATCTCAAACTCCTGATCGAGGGTGTTCGGTGAAAGCGGGATTACTTCTTCTTACCGGCGACCGTGCGCTTCGGGCCCTTGCGGGTGCGAGCGTTGGTCTTGGTGCGCTGACCGCGCACCGGCAGGCCGCGGCGGTGGCGCAGGCCTTCATAGCAGCCGATCTCAACCTTGCGGCGGATGTCTGCGGCCACTTCGCGGCGCAGGTCGCCTTCCACCTTGAACGTTCCCTCGATGTAGTCGCGCAGCTGCACGAGCTCATCATCGCTGAGGTCCTTGACGCGGGTGTGCGGGTTGATCCCGGTCTCGGTCAGGGTCTGGCTCGCACGAGTGCGGCCCACACCATAGATGTATGTCAGGGCGACTTCCACGCGCTTCTCACGCGGGAGGTCGACTCCGGCAAGACGTGCCATAAGTTCTTACTCCGTATTTTCGTTTCGAAGGTGCTTGCTCAGACCTGTCCCGAGATGTCCCGGGTCCCCGGCCTCCGAACCGGGGGTGTCGTCCTGCTGCCTGTCAGGCTGGGCCTGGCCTGCCGCAGGGGGCGAGGTCTGCTTGGGTGTGGTGCTCGCAGCTGCATCTAGCAGGAGCGAACGGGAGTCTGCGTTAAGTGAGCGATCAGCCCTGGCGCTGCTTGTGGCGCGGGTTGTCGCAGATCACCATGACGCGGCTGTGACGCCGAATCACCTTGCACTTCTCGCAGACCTTCTTGACGCTGGGGTGAACCTTCATCGTGAGTCCTTCTTGCTGACTGCGAAAACCCCAGGAGGCTTCCTGGGGGCGACGCAGAGTAGCGGTCGAAAAGATCTGTTACTTGTACCGGTAGACGATGCGACCGCGGGACAGGTCGTAGGGAGAGAGCTCCACCACGACGCGATCCTCGGGGAGAATGCGGATGTAGTGCTGGCGCATCTTTCCTGAGATGTGCGCCAGAACCTTGTGGCCGTTGGTCAGCTCCACCCGGAACGAGGCGTTCGGGAGTGCTTCGACAACGGTTCCTTCGATCTCAATGACCCCTTCTTTTTTGGCCATATCGTTCGTCAACCCCATTTTCCCGCAGACATGCTGCGTTCGTTCGTGTCTCAGGCCCGCTTCGGCTGCCCGGGTGGGGCCTGATTCGACCGGCAGTCCTGACCCGGAGTGTCCGGTTCCGCACGGCTCACCGGATGGGCTAAGCTACCCGGAGAAAGACGGAACTGGCATGTCCAGAGGTCACAGACCAATCCACTACTCTACACGAAACCGTGTGTTCGTGCCACTCATTTCTGCGCCTGCGACTGCGCCCTTCCTCACGCCCGCCGATGCCGGCGCGCTCAATGCCGAACTGTCCGGCGAACCGGATTCCCGCTTCACACCTCTCCCCCGCCTGCTGCGCCGGGCCGGGTTCTATCACCACCGCGCCGCGCGCGCTGTGGAGGCGCTCATCCCCGCATCCGCGCCCGAGGCGGCAGCCGCCCTGGCAGCGCTGCCCGCCTTGGAGCCCCGCGCCCGTGGTTCCCAGGCTCTCGACGTCGGCGTCGAGGTGCCCACCGATGAAACCGGCTCGGTGATCGAGACGCCTGTCGAGGTGCAGCAGGGCAGGCTGGGCGACTGCTGGTTCATCGCAGCCCTCGCCGCCTGTGAGCACACCCAGCCAGGTTTCACCGCCTCACTCATCGAGTCGCTGCCCAATGGGCTCATCCAGGTGCGACTGCACACCGGGCTACGAGCACGGGCGGTGACGATCTCCCCGTTCGTGCCCGCCCGACACCGCACCGGGGACTCCCGGGGACGGGCGAATCTCGCCAGCCTTGTCGAGAAGGCCGCCGCTGTCACCTTCGGGCGCGGCAGCTACACCGGGATCGAGCACGGGTTCGCCGGCAACGCCTTCTATCTGCTCACCGGCCAGGTCACCCCGGCCCGCCCGGTGCCCCGGCTGGCCACCGTACGGTCCTGGCTGGATGCCGGCCGGCCGGTGGTGGCCTCGACGCTGCTGCGCTGGAAGCCGGCCAGGCTCATCCCACGTGAGGATGATCCCGCCCGGCAGATCGCTGTCATGAACGGGCACGTCTACGTTGTCTGCGGCATAGCTCGGGTCGATGAGGACGGCCGGCAGCTGCCGGACGGTGCAGGCCCGCTGCGCATCCATCTGCGCAATCCGCTCGGCGGCGCCGACCCGCGACCGGGCTCACGCCATCCGCGGCGCACCGACCTGTACCTGTCGGAGGCGCAGTTCCGGCGGATCTTCCTGTCGGTCAACGTTGGGCCGATACTCACCGACGCCTGACAACGGCGCTGTTCCCCTGCTGCGGGGCTCACGCGCCCGGCCGATTCCAGACACGCCACAGGGGCGGCCTCCGAAGAGACCGCCCCTGTGGATCGCTCACTGTGAACTGTGCGGTTCAGGTGTCAGCTGGTCACTCAGCTGTCCGAGGAGACTCGGCGCGACTTGTACAGTGCTGCGGAACCGCCGCCGATGAGGGCGAGGATGAGGAGCAGGTACGGCATGATCTCAGCACCGGTGCGCGGAAGCTTGCCGTCCTTGTCGGCATTCTTGTCGCGGCCGTCGTCCTTCTTGCCCTTGCCGTCGTCGTCCGATCCCTTGTCGTCCTTGTCGGTGTCGCCACCGCCGTTGGAGTCATCGTCGTCATCGCCCTTGGGCTTGTCATCGCTCATGACCTCGAGGAAGTCGGTGGCGACGACATCGCCGGCGGCGTTGACGAGGGTGACCTCGTACTTGCCGGGCTTGGCGTCCTCCGGGACGGTGAACTGACCGGCGGCGTTGCCGCCGTTGTCCATCGTGCCCTCAGCGACCTTCTTGCCGTCGAAGGCGACGGAGTAGTCATCGACATCGTCCTGGTGCTCAGCGGTGTAGAGCAGCTTCTCACCAGCGTGTGCCTTGTCAGTCGAGATCGAGAAGCCAGACGAGCGGAACGTCTCGACCTTGCACTGGGTCGTGAGCGTCACGTCGTTGCCGCGATCATCCTTGACGGTGTCGGGCTTGTCGAGCTTCTTGCCGTAGTCGCCGTCCTCAGGTACGTCACCGTTGATAAGGAAGTCGTTGACGGTGTCGTCGACACAGGTCATGTTCGGGTCGCGCTTCATGTACGAGGTGTGCGAAGCTCCCGAGGCCGACAGCAGGGTGCCGTCGATGACGCGGGCGAGCTTGACCCCTGCCGGGTACGGGGTGGCCGAGTCATGCGTCGTCGAGACGACGAGGATGTTCGGCACCTTCGTCAGCTTCTCCGGCGCGGGCAGGGTGCCCTTGAACTGCCAGAAGTCGCAGTAGTCGTACTCACCCGGGGTCTTCGACGAACGCTGGAACGGAGCGGCCTTGTCGTAGCGCTCGGCGAAGTCACGTGCCTTCTCGATGTCGGGCATGTCACCGTAGCTGTTGGCGTCCGTGCAGCGGATGTTGGTGAACGCCTGGAGCATCGGCGCGTAGTGGCCGTTCTCGTCGCGGTCGTTGTAGCTGTCGGCCAGCTGCATGAGCATGCCGGCGGTCTCACCCTGCTTGAGCTCGGCAAGGCCGTAGGCCAGCTGCGGCCACAGCGTCTCGGAGTACAGCGCCTGGAAGACACCGGTGCGGCCGTCAGCGAAGGAGACCATCCGGTCGTCGTTCGGCTGGCCGGTCGGCAGCGGCTTGGACTCAAGCGTCTGCAGCAGCTTGGCGTTCGCATCGGTGAGCTGATCGACGTCCTCGACTCCATCACCGAGTGCACAGCTGAAGGTCTCGTCAGCGATCGGGCTGTCACCGAAGACATCCGGCCACAGTTCGCCCCAGGTCTTCTTCTGCGCGCCCTTGGCGGTGCAGTCCTTGGCGAACTGCTCGAAGGTGTTCTGGAAGCCAGCACCCTGGTTGATGGTCTTGTCTTCGTCATCAGCCGGGTCGTCGCCGCCATTCTGCATGAACTTATCGGAGGCGGCGTTGATCGCCTTCATCGCAGCAAGTTCATCGACCTTGCCGGGGTCGACGACGCCGTCGAGGACGAGGCGCCCGACGTTGGGCTGGAACTTCTGCGAGTAGACGTAGCCGAGGCGGGTGCCGTAGGAGAAGCCGATGAAGTTGAGCTTCTCATCGCCGAATGCCGAGCGCATGAGGTCCATGTCACCCACAGCGTCCCAGGTGCCCAGGTGCTGCATGAGCTTCTTCTGCCCGCCCTCACCGAGGTCGAAGGCCTTGCCGGTGTTCTCGAAGCAGTCATTGGCGAAACGCTCGGTCTGCTCCTTGAGTGCGCCTTCGACTTCCTCGCGGGTGTCCTTGCCGTGCGGGTTGGACTCGCGGTCCTTGTCGATCTGCTCGTCAGAGGAGCACTGCGAGAACGGCATCGAGGTGCCGGTGCCGCGCGGGTCGAATCCGAGCATGTCGTATTCGGCTGCCAGGTCGGGCTCGTAGAGCGCGCCAGCGACCGAGAGGGTCATGCCGGAGCCGCCCGGGCCGCCCGGATTCCACAGCACGGTGCCGCGCGGGTTCTTGTTCTCGACGAACGTGCCGTTCTCGACCTTGCCGGCCTTGACCTTCATGACCGAGACGGCGATGTTGCCTGCGCTCGGGTCCTCGGCGTCGATCGGCATGATGACGTAACCGCACTCAGGGGCGCGGCCGATCCGCTGCTCGAAGTTGGGGTGGCCAAGCTTCTCGCAGTTCTCGGCCGAGAGGTTGAGCGCCTGGCCGTAATGCTTCTCCAGGCCCTTCGGGACGTTTCCGGTGCTCTTTCCACCGGCGGCCGGCTCGGGGATCTCGTAGGTGCCGTCGCCGTCTTCGTCGAACAGCTCCTTGGCCAGCTCGGGGTAGTACTTGTCGAGGCCGTCTTCGCGCTCGGTCGTGAGGTCCTTGCCCTCCGGGTCGTTGGACTCAGGGTTGTCACCGGCCTCGGGCGCCTCTGCGCCTTCCTTCTCCTCGACGGTGAAGGTCTTGTCGGAGTTCATGAGGTTTTCGTCGCCGCCGGTGATCGCGTAGGTGCCCGGTGCGAGGTCCTCGACTTCGAGGGTTTCCTCTGCCGTCCCGTCTTCCCCGATCGTGACGTCAGTGTCGGTGCCTTCGACGATTTCGTTGTTCTGGGCGTGTTTGAGCCTGAGGGTGAGGACATCGCCGGCGTCGCCCTTGACGGTGACGGGGATCTCGAGGGTCTCTGCCTCGGCCATCGTCGTCTCGCCGGTGTAGGCGATGGTGAGCTTGTCGACCATGTCGGTGGGGTTCGTCGTCGATTCGGGGGCCGTCTGGGGCGCGCTCTCCGCCGGCTGCGACGGTGCAGCGAGGACAGAGGTGCCGAATCCAAGGGTCATCGCCAGAGTCACAGTCGTAGCGACGCCGGCGGTGCGCATTCTGCGCAGCGCCGGCGGTGTCTGTCTTGAATCAGTCATACCCGAGAGCCTACTGCGAAAAGTGTGCGATTTGTGACCTTTCTCTCATACTTTTTGGAGGTGCGGACATCGCCGCTGGTCAGCGACTCGATCTATGACGAAAGTAGTAGTGTTTTCCGCGCATCTGGGGACGGACTCCACGGCTGGAGTCCGCGTTTTCGGCACGTGCGCAGTCAGCGCTAGGCTGGATGCTGGCAATGACGCCGAAGAGAGGACAGATCAGGTGAAGGAATACACGCCCGCGGAGCTCGTCGACCGCGGATCGGTCAAGTGGACGACATTCCCCGGAACGCTCGGGGCGTTCATCGCCGAGGCCGACTTCGGCACGGCACCCTGTGTGCACGATGCGCTCGAGGAGCTGACCGCCAAGGAGCTCTTCACCTACGCTCCCCAGGCGATGCACGCTGAAGCCCGTCAGGCCACCGCTGAGTTCCACGCCCGCCGCTACGGCTGGGACATCTCCCCCAGCGACATCGACTTCGCACCCGATGTCCTCTCGGCACTCCTGGCCACCCTCGATCTGTTCGCGCCGCCGGAGGCCCCGGTCGTCCTGCTGACGCCGGCATACATGCCGTTCTTCATCGCCCCGGCCACGCGCGGCCGCCTGGTGCGCGAGGTGCCGCTCATCCGCACGGCCGACGCCTGGGAGATCGACTTCGACGCCCTCGACGCCGCTCTCGAACCCGGTGCCGTGTTCCTGCACTGCAATCCGCACAACCCGGTCGGCAAGGTCTACACGCGTGCTGAGCACGAGCGGATCGCTGAGCTCATCGAGAAGAACGACGCGCGCGTGTTCTCCGATGAGATCCATGCCCCGCTCGTCTTCGACGGCCTGCAGCACGTTCCCTACGCCACCGTGTCCGAGGCGGCGGGCCGGCACACGATCACCGCAACCTCGTGCTCGAAGGCCTTCAACATCCCCGGGCTCAAATGCGCGCAGGTGCTCTTCACCAACCCCGAGGACCGGGATGTCTACCGGGATCGGGCGCGCTTCGTCTCCGGTGCCGCAGCGAACCCGGGACTGGTGGCCACGACAGCGGCCTACCGCGACGGTGACGAATGGCTCGGCCGGTTCATCGACTACCTCGACGGCAACCGCAAGCTCATGGCCGAGCTGGTGGACACGCATCTGCCGAAGGCGTCTTACCTTGTGCCGCAGGGCACCTACATCGCGTGGCTCGACCTGCGCGCCTACGACATCGGCGAGGACGCTGCAGCATTCCTGCGCGAGCACGCGAAGGTCGCGCTGACCAACGGCCAGGAGTGCGGCCGTGTGGGTGCTGGCTGCGTGCGCGTGAACATGGCGACGACCGCCGCGATCCTCACCGAGATTGTCGAACGGGTTGCGAAGGCCTGTCAGCCGCGCTGATCGGCTCACCCCACGGCACGTATTCGATGAGGTCAGCGCCCGACGCCTGCTGGGCCGCCTTCTGGCAGTCGGCTAAGTAGCGTCGGCCGAAGACGTCGAGGAGCTGGCTCATGAGTGCGCCGAGCTCCTGCTCGGGGCGCGGACCATCGACGAGCTCGGCAGGCAGGTGGGGCAGCTGCATGAACTCGCTCGATGCGCGGTAGAAGACATCGAAGTAGCGGTTGCCGGAGCACGCCTCGTCGCCGACGACCTTGGCGACGTCTCCGCGCAGCTCTCCGATGCGCTTCCACATATCGGCGAGGTCGAACGCGATCGCCGCCATCCGGCGCGCCTCTGACAGATCCGCCGGCGTCACCCGCCCGGTGATCATCCAGCTGTCCGGGCTCGCCTCACCAGTGGTGCCGAGGACGAAGTCCGCGCTGTCGGACAGGCCGATGAGCACACCGGGACGCAGCAGATGGAACTCCCCGTACCGAGCTGCGTAGAGCAGCCGGTCCCGCAGTCCGCGTTCGGTCTCTGGAATCGAGTAGAAGATCGCATAGAAGTACCCGTCTTAGGCCGGTGTTTCGGCACAGCCGCGGATCGAGTTGAATCGACGGGCGATCGCCGGAGCCAGCCGGTAGACGGCGTGGCGGCCGGCCCGTTCGGCCGTGAGCACGCCGCGCTCAAGCAGCCGGGTGACCTGGTTGCGGACGTTCGATGCCGTCCAGCCGCGCTCTGTAAGTACAGCAGTGATCACAGTGCCGGGCCCGGCTGCAGCGCTGAGGCTGCCGAACACCGACACCACATCGAATCCTGCTCGGGTCACGCGATAACGCTCATGCGCCACAGTTCTGCTCCGATTCGGGACGTCTTAGCCACTGAGCTTTCCCTCACCCTACGGTGGAATCACAGATGTTTCGGGTATTTGAGGAGAAGAATCGGCATGGTGACGGTCAATCCCAAAGCACAGACAGCGATGTACAAGTCTCAGCACGCCGCGAGCATGGCGATCATGGCCACGTCGATCACGCTGGTGATCACGTTCGCGATCTTCATGATCATCGGATACGGCATCGAGCAGACGGTGTTCTGGATGCTCGGCCTGGGACTGCTGACATTCGGCGGCACGTACCTCGGCACCTATGTCGGCGGCGGAGTTGTCGACAAGTCAGCACCGGCTGCAGACGAGCAGGCTGCTGCGCGGCGTCCCGCAGCCGGCTGAGCGGTGCAGCTAGCCGGTCACGTCGGCCAGCCGGTCATGTCGGCCAGCTGGTGATGCCTCACGGCGGCGCCGGTCTCAGTCCTCCAGCGGCACCGGGGTGATGCCGTAGGGCGCCAGTCCCGCTGCTCCCCCGTCGGGTGCGGTGAGCACCCAGATGCCCTTCGAGTGCCGGGCGACGGCGTGCTCCCAGTGCGAGGCGTGCGAGCCGTCCTTCGTCACGACGGTCCAGTCGTCGTCCAGCACCTCGGTGGCAGCAGAACCGGCGGTGAGCATCGGCTCGATGCACAGCACGAGTCCGGGCTTGATCTTGGGGCCGAGCTGCTTGGCTGCGTAGTTGAGCACTTCGGGCTCCATGTGCATCTGGGATCCGATGCCGTGGCCGGTGTACTCCATGATGAGACCGAAGCCACGCGAGCGCTGTGTGCCGAGCGATTCGCTCAGGGCGGCTGCGCTGCCGAGATCGTCGACGGTCTCCTCGATCGCGGCACCGATCTCCCCGACGCGGGCGGCAGTGGCAAAGGCGGCGATGCCTGCCCACATGGATGCCTCGGTGACCCGGGAGAGCTCCCGGTCCTCGGCACTGGCAGCCTCTTCGCCGCCGACGAAGACCGTCATCGCAGAGTCGCCGTGGAATCCGCCGACGATCGCGCCCCCATCGATCGAGACGATGTCGCCGGCTTCGAGCACCCGGCCGCCGGGGATGCCGTGGACGATCTCCTCATTGACCGACACGCACAGCGTGCCGGGGAAGCCGTGATAACCCTTGAAGTTCGAGCGCGCGCCGGCCTCGGCGATCGCGCGGGCACCGGCGGCGTCGACATCGGCGGTGGTGGCACCGGGCACACACGCCGCACGGGCGGCCTCCAGGGCCGCCCGTGTGACGAGACCAGCCTTGCGCATGGTCTTGATCTGTGCCGGGGTCTTGAGCTCCAGGCGCGGTCCGAACATCAGGTGTCGATGGCCTTGATGATGCGGTCGGTGATGGCGTCGACTTCGCCGAGTCCGTCGACCTGGCGCAGCAGGCCGCGCTCAGCGTAGATGTCAGTCAGCGGCTGGGTCTGCTCGGCGTAGACATCGAGGCGATGGCGGATGACGTCTTCGGTGTCGTCACTGCGGCCCTGCAGCTGGGCGCGGGCGAGCAGACGCTCGACGACCTCGTCGGTGTCGGCGGTGAGCTCGACGACGTGGTCGAGCTTCTCCCCCATGCCCTCGAGGATGCGGTCGAGTTCGGCGACCTGCGCCTCGGTGCGCGGGTAGCCGTCGAGCAGGAAGCCGGCCTGCGCATCATCCTGTCCGAGACGGTCCTGGACCATCGAGTTGGTGACCTCGTCGGGCACGTACTCGCCAGCGTCCATGTACCGCTTGGCGGTCTTGCCGAGTTCGGTCTCTCCGGCGACGTTGGCGCGGAAGATGTCACCGGTCGAGATCGCCGGGATGCCGAGCTTCTCGCTCAGCTTGGCGGCCTGGGTGCCTTTGCCGGCACCGGGCGGGCCGATGAGGATGATGCGTACGCTCATGTGCTTCCTTTCATAGGAGTGTGCCCCCATTCTACGACCGGCCAGCCGGCCGGTCCGGCGGCGGGGCACCTGGGCGCCCACCGCCTCGGGCACGGCAGCCCGGGCGGGCGCCGCAGCCCCGGCGATCAGCGCAGGAGGCCCTCGTAGTGGCGCTGCTGCATCTGCGAGTCGATCTGCTTGACCGTCTCGAGGCCGACGCCCACGACGATGAGGATCGAGGTGCCGCCGAACGGGAAGTCCTGGTTCGCGCCGATGAGGACAAGCGCGATGAGCGGGATCATCGCGATGACCGCAAGGTAGAGCGAACCGGGGAAGGTGATGCGGGTGAGCACGTAGCTGAGGTAGCGCTCAGTCGGCTTGCCGGCGCGGATGCCGGGGATGAAGCCGCCGTACTTCTTCATGTTGTCGGCGACCTCTTCGGGGTTGAAGGTGATCGCGACGTAGAAGTAGGCGAAGAAGATGGTGAGCAGGAAGTAGATCGCCATGTACAGCGGGTGGTCACCGGAGGTGAAGTACTTGTTGATCCACTGCACCCACGACGACTCCGGGTCGCCGAACTGGGAGATGAGGCTCGGCAGGTACAGCACCGAGGAGGCGAAGATGACCGGGATGACGCCGGCCTGGTTGACCTTGATCGGGATGTAGGTGGAGGTGCCGCCGAACATGCGGCGGCCGACCATGCGCTTGGCGTACTGGACCGGGATGCGGCGCTGGGACTGCTCGACGAAGACGACGAGGGTGACGATCGCCAGGCCGACGAGCAGCACGATGGCGAAGATGTCGATGCCTTGGGTGCGCAGGATGCCGCCGAAGGAGGCCGGGAAGCCGGCGGCCACGGCAGTGAAGATCATGAGCGACATGCCGTTGCCGACACCGCGCTCGGTGATCTGCTCACCCATCCACATGATGAGGCCGGTGCCGGCGGTCAGAGTGAGCACGATGATGCCGATGCCCCACCAGGTGTCGTTGACGATGAGGTTCTGGCAGGCTGCGACGTCGCCGAAGAGTGCGCCGGAGCGCACGGTCGTCACGAGTGTCGTGGCGTTGAGCAGGCCGAGGCCGATCGTCATGTAGCGGGTGTACTGGGTCAGTTTGGCCTGGCCGGAGGCGCCTTCCTTGTGGAGGGCCTCGAAGCGTGGGATGACGACGCGCAGCAGCTGGGTGATGATGCTGGCGGTGATGTAGGGCATGATGCCCAGCGCGAAGATCGACAGCTGCAGCAGCGCGCCGCCGCTGAAGAGGTTGATGAGCCCGAAGGCGCCCTGCGTCATCTGCGGGGAGGCAACGCATTCCTGCACCTGCCCGTAGTCGATGCCGGGGGCCGGGATGAAGACGCCGATGCGGTAGAGCACAACGATGCCGAGAGTGAAGAGGAGTTTGTTCCTCAGATCGGGCGTTTTGAAAGCCCGCCCAATTGCGCCGAGCAAGCGTCCTCCTGGGGATCTTCACCTCGGGCAGGCAGGCAGCGGTGGCTGCTCACGGGCCCGAGAATACGTTCAAGTCATTTAGTACCTGACCGACCTTATCAGGACTCGCCTGCCAGAGAGCAATCGGAAAGCGAGAATTTCGGCGCGGAGACAGGGCTCGGCTGCCGTGGTCGGAGACGACAAGAGGGAGGCCCGCACGGGGCGGACCTCCCTCTTCATCTCAGAGCGTGGCTCTTCAGACGGTGAGGACGGATCCTCAGCGCGTCGTGGTCGAGCCGCCGGCCGCTGCGATCTTCTCGGCTGCAGAGCCGGAGAACTTGTCAGCGGTGATGTTCACGGCCACGGAGATCTCTCCGGTGCCGAGCACCTTGACCGGCTGGTTGGCGCGCACTGCGCCCTTGGCGACGAGGTCTTCAACCGTCACGTCTCCGCCGTTGGGGAAGAGCGACGACAGCTTGTCGAGATTGACAACCTGGTAGTGAACCTTGTTCGGGTTCTTGAAGCCGCGCAGCTTCGGCAGGCGCATGTGCAGCGGGGTCTGTCCACCTTCGAAGCCGTGCGGCACCTGGTAGCGGGCCTTGGTGCCCTTGGTGCCGCGACCGGCGGTCTTGCCCTTCGACGCCTCACCGCGACCCACGCGGGTCTTGGCGGTGTTGGAGCCGGGAGCAGGACGCAGATGGTGGAGCTTGAGTGCCTTCTCATCTGCCATTTCAGTCCACCTCTTCACATGTGACCAGGTGGCGCACGGTGTTGACCATGCCGCGGACTTCCGGGCTGTCCTCACGCGTGACAGAATCGTTGATCCGCTTGAGACCGAGGGTCCGCAGCGTATCGCGCTGGTTCTGCTTGCCACCGATTGTCGATTTGACCTGGGTAATCTTCAGCTGTGCCATTACGCGTTCGCCCCGCTTTCAGCAGCCCGCAGCATGGCGTGCGGTGCAACTTCGTCGACCGGGAGTCCGCGGCGTGCTGCCACTTCCTCAGGACGCTCGAGGCCCTTGAGGGCTGCGATGGCCGCGTGCACGATGTTGATCGCGTTGGCCGAGCCCAGGGACTTCGAGAGGATGTCGTGGATGCCTGCGCAGTCGAGGACGGCGCGGACCGGACCACCGGCGATCACACCGGTACCCGGTGCGGCCGGACGCAGGAGGACGACGCCAGCGGCGTCTTCGCCCTGCACCGGGTGCGGGATGGTCTTCTGGATGCGCGGGACGCGGAAGAAGTTCTTCTTCGCCTCCTCGACACCCTTGGCAATGGCCGCGGGAACTTCCTTCGCCTTGCCGTAGCCCATGCCGACCATGCCGTCACCGTCGCCGACGACGACGAGAGCGGTGAACGAGAAACGACGTCCGCCCTTGACGACCTTCGACACACGGTTGATGGTCACGACGTGCTCGATGAACTGGTTCTTGTCGTCACGGTCTCCACGACCGCCGCGACGTCCGCCGCCTTCACCGCGACCACGACCGCGGCCACGGCCGCGCTGATCGTCCTGCTTCGGGGCGTTCTCGGTGCTGGTGACCTGCTGGTCCTTGTTCTCTTCAGTGCTCACAGGGACAGTCCTCCTTCACGGGCACCCTCGGCGATCGCTGCCACGCGACCGTGGTAGGCGTTGCCGCCACGGTCGAACACGACAGCCTCGATACCGGCTGCTTTCGCACGCTCGGCGACGAGTTCGCCAACCTTGCGAGCCTTTGCGGTCTTGTCGTCGCTCGATGCGCGCAGATCGGCTTCCATGGTCGAGGCCGAGGCGAGCGTCTTGCCGACGGAGTCGTCGACGACCTGGACGAACATGTGCCGCGACGAACGGTTCACGACGAGGCGCGGACGTTCGGCGGTGCCGGAGATGTGCTTGCGCAGGCGAGCGTGGCGGCGGGCACGAGCGGCAGCCTTGCCCTTGCCGTAGCTCTTCTTCATTCCGAAGGCCATGATTACTTACCAGCCTTTCCAACCTTGCGGCGAATCTGTTCGCCGGCGTAGCGCACGCCCTTGCCCTTGTAGGGCTCCGGCTTGCGCAGCTTGCGGATGTTCGCTGCGGTCTCTCCGACGAGCTGCTTGTCGATGCCGGTGACGGTCACCTTGTTCGATCCCTCGACCTGGAAGGTGATGCCCTCCGGCGGTTCGAAGGTGATCGTGTGGCTGTAGCCGAGGGAGAACTCGAGGTTCTGGCCCTTGGCCTGCACACGGTAACCGGTGCCGACGATCTCGAGCTGCTTGGAGTAGCCCTCGGTGACGCCGATGATCTGATTGTTGATCAGGGTGCGGGTCAGGCCGTGCAGGGCACGGGACTCGCGCTCATCGTTGGGGCGCTCGACGGTCAGCGTGCCGTCGTCGAGCTTCACCGAGATAGGCTCCGGGATGGTGACCGAGAGGTTGCCCTTCGGTCCCTTGACGTCGAGCTCGGGGCCGTTGATGTTGACCTCAACACCAGACGGAACGGAGATCGGCTGCTTGCCAATACGTGACATTGCTTGCTCTCCTTCCCTTACCAGACGTAGGCGAGGACTTCTCCGCCCACGCCCTTCTTTGCGGCTTGCTTGTCAGTGAGCAGACCCGAGGAGGTCGACAGGATCGCGATGCCCAGACCACCGAGGACCTTCGGGAGGTTGGTGGACTTGGCGTAGACCCGCAGACCCGGCTTCGAGATGCGGCGCAGACCGGCGATCGAACGCTCACGGTTCGGACCGAACTTCAGGTCGAGCATGAGCTTCTTGCCGACCTCGGCGTCTTCGACGCTCCAGTCTGCGATGAAGCCCTCTGCCTTGAGGATCTCGGCGATGCTGGACTTCAGCTTGCTGTACGGCATGCTGACATCCTCGTGATACGCCGAGTTGGCGTTGCGCAGACGCGTAAGCATGTCTGCGACGGGATCAGTCATTGTCATGTGGGCTTCTGCCCTTCCTCGTTGCGGTTTCCTGCCGGGTGTCCGGCCGGACCTGCAACGTAGTGCTTAGTTGGTCTTGAACGGGAAGCCGAGGTGGCGGAGCAGCGCACGGCCTTCGTCGTCGGTCTTGGCGGTGGTGACAACCGTGATGTCCATGCCGCGCACGCGGTCGATGGCATCCTGGTTGATCTCGTGGAACATCGACTGCTCGGTCAGGCCGAACGTGTAGTTGCCGTTGCCGTCGAACTGGCGGTCCGAGAGCCCGCGGAAGTCGCGGATACGCGGCAGAGCCAGCGAGACGACGCGGTCGAGGAACTCCCACATGCGGGCGCCGCGCATGGTGACGTGTGCGCCGATGGGCTGTCCTTCACGCAGCTTGAACTGGGCGATCGACTTCTTGGCCTTCGTCACGACCGGCTTCTGACCGGTGATGAGGGTCAGGTCGCGGATCGCGCCTTCGATGAGCTTCGAGTCACGGGCGGCGTCTCCGACACCCATGTTGACGACGACCTTGGTCAGCGTCGGAACCTGCATCGGGTTGGCGTAGCCGAACTCGTCCTGCAGCTTTGCCACGATCTCTTCGCGGTAGACCTGCTTGAGACGCGGCAGGGGACGGTTCTGCACAGTGGTGTCAGTCATCAGATGTCCTCCCCGGTCCGGCGCGAGATGCGGACCCGCACGGTGCGCTTGCGACCATCGCGGTCAACGACCTCTTCGCGGTATCCCACGCGAGTCGGCTTGTTGTCCGTCGGGTCGACGAGCATGACGTTGGAAATGTGGATCGGCGCTTCGTGGATCTCGATGCCGCCGGCGGTTGCGCCCGAGGCGGTCTGTCCGGCGCGCTTGTGCTTGCTCACGCGGTTGACGCCTTCGACGAGGACACGGTTGGTGTCCGGGAAGACAGCCAGAACCTTGCCCTGCTTGCCGCGGTCGCCCCCGCGCTCCTGACGAGCACCCGAGATGACCTGGACGAGGTCGCCCTTCTTGATCTTGAGCTTGTTCGCCATACTCACAGCACCTCCGGAGCGAGCGAGATGATCTTCATGAACTTCTTGTCGCGCAGCTCGCGACCGACCGGTCCGAAGATACGGGTTCCACGGGGCTCGCCGTCGGTCTTGAGGATGACAGCTGCGTTCTCGTCGAACGAAATGTACGAGCCGTCGTTGCGACGGCGTTCCTTGCGGGTGCGGACGATGACGGCCTTGACCACATCGCCCTTCTTGACGTTGCCACCGGGAATAGCGTCCTTGACGGTGGCGACGATGGTGTCGCCGATTCCGGCGTAACGTCGACCTGAACCGCCGAGAATCCGGATGGCCAGGATCTCCTTGGCACCGGTGTTGTCGGCGACTTTGAGTCGCGACTCCTGCTGGATCACTTGTTCTCTCCTGTCGTCGCGTCGGTTCTCACCGATCTGATGAGCCTGACGGAACGTCTGTTTACTTGATGTCCGCCCCAAGCCCGGTGGCCGCCGCGGATAAGGCGGGACCGGGAGGGTGATGGGGCTTCAGCTGAGCTGGACGCCCGCCGAGGCACCGGGTAAACCGGTGCCTCGACGAGCAAACCACACCATCTTACTTGGCGCGCTCGATGATTTCAACGAGACGCCAGCGCTTGGTGGCTGACAGCGGACGGGTCTCGGCAATGCGGACGAGGTCGCCGATGCCGGCGGTGTTGTCCTCGTCGTGTGCCTTGAGCTTGCTCGTCGTGCGCATGATCTTGCCGTAGAGGCGGTGCATCTTGCGGTCTTCGACCTCGACGACGATGGTCTTGTTCATCTTGTCCGAAACGACGTAGCCGCGAGCGGTCTTGCGCGACCCGCGTTCCGGAGCGGCTTCAGCCTGTGCCGGCTGAGTCTTCTGCTCGGCCATTACTTATCCTCTTCCTTGGCAGCTGCCGGGTTCGAGCGGATCTCGAGCTCGCGCTCACGCAACACGGTGTAGATCCGTGCGATGTCGCGCCGGACAGCCTTGAGGCGTCCGTGGCTTTCGAGCTGACCAGTGGCGGACTGGAACCGGAGGTTGAACAGTTCGGCCTTGGCCTTCTTCAGTTCTTCGACAAGACGGTCATTGTCGAAGCCGTCGAGGGCGTCCATGTTGAGTTCCTTGGAACCGATCGCCATTGTCATTCACCACCTTCACGCGACACGATGCGAGCCTTGAGCGGAAGCTTGTGGATGGCCAGGCGCAGGGCCTCGCGTGCCACTTCTTCCGAAACGCCGGCGATCTCAAACATGATGCGACCCGGCTTGACGTTTGCAACCCACCACTCCGGCGAGCCCTTACCGGAACCCATACGGGTTTCGGCCGGCTTCTTGGTCAGCGGGCGGTCCGGGTAGATGTTGATCCAGACCTTGCCGCCACGCTTGATGTGACGGGTCATGGCGATACGCGCAGCCTCGATCTGACGGTTGGTGACGTAGGCCGGCTCGAGAGCCTGGATGCCGTAGTCACCGAACGCCACGGTCGTGCCGCCGGTCGCCAGTCCACGCCGCTTGGGGTGGTGCTGCTTGCGGTATTTCACTCGGCGAGGGATCAGCATGATCAGCCCTCCGATCCGGCCTGTGCAGCCGGAGCTGCGTCGGCAGTGTTGTCGTTCTTCTTCTGCTGGGCGTCGTTGCGACGTTCGCCGCCGCGACCGCGACCGCCGCGTCCACCGCGACCGCCGCGTCCACCGCGTCCTCCGCGGGGGCTCGGCTGTGCAGCTTCCTGTGCGGCGAGCTCCTTGTCGGTCATGTCGCCCTTGTAGATCCAGACCTTCACGCCGATGCGGCCGAAGGTGGTGTGCGCTTCGTACAGGCCGAAGTCGATGTTCGCGCGCAGGGTGTGCAGCGGCACACGGCCTTCGCGGTAGAACTCCGAACGGCTCATCTCAGCACCGCCGAGGCGGCCCGAGCACTGCACGCGGATGCCCTTGGCGCCAGCGCGCTGTGCCGACTGGATCGCCTTGCGCATTGCGCGGCGGAAGGCCACGCGGCTGGCGAGCTGCTCGGCAACACCCTGGGCGACGAGCTGTGCGTCGATCTCGGGGTTCTTGACCTCGAGGATGTTGAGCTGGATCTGCTTGCCGGTCAGCTTCTCGAGCTTGCCGCGGATGCGGTCGGCTTCCGCGCCGCGACGCCCGATGACGATGCCCGGGCGGGCGGTGTGGATGTCGACGCGCACACGGTCGCGGGTGCGCTCGATGTTGACCTTCGAGATGCCGGCGCGCTCGAGTCCATCGGAGAGCATCGCGCGGATCTTGACGTCTTCACCGACGTAGTCCTTGTAGCGCTGACCCGGCTTGGTCGAGTCGGCGAACCACTTGGACTTGTGGTCGGTGGTGATTCCGAGACGGAATCCATTGGGATTGATCTTCTGGCCCATCAGCGGTCTTCCTTCCGTCCGTCAGCGCTGGCGTCATCACCGGATGCGAGCACCACGGTGATGTGGCTGGTGCGCTTGTTGATGCGACCGGCGCGCCCCTGGGCACGCGGGCGGAACCGCTTCATGATCGGTCCTTCATCTACGAATGCTTCGGAGATGACCAGGTCGTCTTCGTTGAAGGCCTCACCGAGCTTGTCTGCCTTGACACGCGCATTGGCGATGCCGGAGGAGACCAGCTTGTAGATCGGTTCGGAGGCCGACTGCTCTGCAAACTTCAGCACCGCGAGGGCTTCGGTCGCCTGCTGACCACGAATGAGGTCAACGACGCGACGAGCCTTCTGAGGCGTGACACGCAGGTAGCGTGCTTTCGCCGTGGCTTCCATCGTTTCCTTCTTTCTCTCTGCCGATCGTCAGGCAGCGCCTCAGCGGCGCTTGCCCTTCCGATCGTCCTTGTCGTGGCCGCGGAACGTCCGCGTCGGGGCGAATTCGCCGAGCTTGTGCCCGACCATGGATTCGGTGATGAACACCGGAACGTGCTTGCGTCCGTCGTGCACGGCGATCGTGTGTCCCAGGAAGTCCGGGATGATCATCGAGCGACGGGACCACGTCTTGATGACGTTCTTGGTGCCCTTTTCGTTCTGAGCATCAACCTTCTTGAAGAGGTGCTCGTCAACGAAGGGGCCCTTTTTCAGACTACGAGGCATGTTTCAGGCTCCCTATCAACGCTTCTTGCCGGTACGGCGGCGACGCACGATGAGCTTGTCGCTTTCCTTGTTGGGGCGGCGGGTACGGCCTTCCGGCTGACCCCACGGGCTGACCGGGTGACGGCCACCGGAGGTCTTGCCCTCGCCACCACCATGCGGGTGGTCCACCGGGTTCATGACGACACCGCGGACGGTCGGGCGCTTGCCCTTCCACCGCATACGGCCGGCCTTGCCCCAGCTGATGTTGGACTGCTCGGCGTTGCCGACCTCGCCGACCGTGGCACGGCAGCGGGCGTCGACGTTGCGGATTTCGCCCGACGGCATACGCAGCTGAGCGTAGGGGCCGTACTTGGCGACGAGCTGAACCGATGCGCCGGCGGAGCGGGCGATCTTCGCACCGCCGCCCGGACGCAGCTCGACTGCGTGGACCACGGTACCGACCGGGATGTTGCGCAGTGCGAGGTTGTTGCCCGGCTTGATGTCAGCCGACGGTCCGGCTTCGATGCGGTCGTTCTGCTTGAGCTTGTCCGGGGCGATGATGTAGCGCTTCTCCCCGTCTGCGTAGTGCAGCAGCGCGATGCGAGCCGTGCGGTTCGGATCGTATTCGATGTGCGCAACACGTGCCGGCACGCCGTCCTTGTCATGGCGACGGAAGTCGATGACACGGTACTGGCGCTTGTGGCCTCCGCCCTGGTGGCGGGTCGTGATGCGTCCCTGGCTGTTGCGTCCGCCCTTCTTGGGCAGCGGACGCAGAAGCGACTTCTCCGGCGTAGACCGGGTCACTTCTACAAAGTCGGCGACCGATGAGCCGCGGCGGCCCGGGGTCGTCGGCTTGTGCTTACGGATTCCCATGAGTCTCTATCCTTCTTCAGGTCTGACCGCTCTTAGAGCGATCCGCCGAAAATGTCGATCGAACCTTCCTTGAGGGCGACGATGGCACGCTTGGTGTCATTGCGCTTGCCCCAGCCGGTGCGGGTGCGGCGGCGCTTGCCCTCACGGTTGAGGGTGTTCACCGATGCCACCTTGACACCGAAGATCGATTCGATTGCGTACTTGATCTCTGTCTTGTTCGAACGCGGGTCCACCAGGAAGGTGTACTTGCCTTCGTCCATCAGCGCGTAGGTCTTCTCAGACACGACGGGCGCGATGATGATGTCGCGTGGGTCCTTGAACGTGACGCTCATTTGGCTTCCTCCTCACCGGACTCAGCCGTGGTCTTCTTAGCGGCCGACATGTCGAGGAAGCGCTGCAGAGCGGCTTCGGTGAAGACGATGTCGTCAGCCATGAGGACGTCGTAGGTGTTGAGCTGTTCGGCAGTGAGCACGTGAACCTTGGGCAGGTTGCGCACGCTGCGCTCGGTGAGGTCATCACCGCGCTCGATCACCACGAGCTTGTTCGGCCGTGTCGAGATGTTCTCCAGGGCTGCGCGTGCCTGCTTCGTCGAGGGCTTCTCACCGTCGACGAGAGCGCTGACCACGAAGATCTGGTCGAGGCGGGCGCGGTCGGACAGGGCGCCGCGCAGGGCAGCGGCCTTCATCTTCTTGGGGGTGCGCTGCGAGTAGTCACGCGGCACCGGGCCGTGGACGATGCCGCCGCCGGCGTACTGCGGTGCGCGGATCGAACCCTGGCGGGCGTTGCCGGTGCCCTTCTGGCGGTACGGCTTGCGGCCGCCGCCGCGCACTTCAGCGCGGGTCTTGGTCTTGTGGGTGCCCTGACGTGCGGCAGCCATCTGAGCCACCACAACCTGGTGGATGAGCGGCACATTGGTCTGGATGCCGAAGACTGCTGCGGGCAGCTCAGCGGATCCGGACTTCTTGCCGGCGGCGTCGAGGACGTCGATGGTCTTGGTTTCAGTCATCTCTCTCAGGCCTCCTTCGCTGCGGAGCGAACGAGCACGACTGCTCCCTTGGGGCCGGGGACGGCGCCCTTGATGAGGAGCAGGTTGTTGTCGGTGTCGACAGCGTGGATCGTCAGGTTCTGGGTGGTGCGGCGCACATTGCCCATGCGTCCGGCCATCCGCATGCCCTTGAAGACGCGACCGGGGGTAGCAGCCCCGCCGATCGAGCCGGCCTTGCGGTGGTTGCGGTGCTGGCCGTGCGAGGCTCCGACACCGGCGAAGTTGTGGCGCTTCATGACACCAGCGGTGCCCTTGCCCTTGCTGGTGGCAGTCACGTCGACCTTGGCGCCGGCCTCGAACACGTCGATGCCCAGCTCCTGGCCGAGTTCATACTCAGCAGCATCGGAGGTGCGCAGTTCGACCAGGTGGCGACGCGGAGCGACACCGGCCTTCTCGAAGTGGCCGGAGGTCGGCTTGTCGACCTTGCGCGGGTCGATCTCACCGAAGCCGAGCTGGACGGCCGAGTAGCCGTCGACGTCTTCGCTGCGGATCTGGGTGACGACGTTGGCGTCAGCCTTGACCACAGTGACCGGAACAAGGTTGGCGTTTTCGTCCCACACCTGGGTCATGCCGAGCTTGGTGCCCATGAGGCCCTTGACGGCACGTGTGGTGGGGAGCGGCTGTGAACGGGTGTTGGCCATTACTCCCCCTTAGAGCTTGATCTCGATGTTGACGTCATCGGCAAGGTCGAGGCGCATGAGCGAATCGACGGCCTTCGGCGTCGGGTCAACGATGTCGATGAGGCGCTTGTGGGTGCGCATCTCGAAGTGCTCGCGGCTGTCCTTGTACTTGTGCGGCGAACGGATGACGCAGTACACGTTCTTCTCCGTCGGCAGCGGCACTGGGCCCACAACCGTAGCTCCCGCGCGCGTCACAGTGTCCACGATCTTGCGTGCTGCACTGTCGATGACGGCGTGGTCGTACGACTTGAGCCGAATGCGGATCTTCTGTCCCGCCATGGCTTCGTCTCTTTCTGTTGGTCCTCCGGCCATCAACCATGGTCCGTACGGATCGCATGGTCTGCGCCGGCTTGCTGTGACCGACCCCCGAGGTCGGGCGTGTCGTCTTTGCCTTCCGGCTGAACGTACGCGCATTCATCAAATGGCTGCCCGGTGCAAGCGAACCCGGATCATCCAGATTCTTCCGGTCGATTCTGGGCTGTTCGCGGCACAGCGACCGCAGTGCAGGGGTCATCTGCCCAAAACGCAACTTGTCTATACTGTCACAGCCGCTCACCGGGAGGCAAATCGGGCACCCTACCACACCGGGCAGCGCCGCGTGAGCTTCCGCACGCAGGCGCGTCACACCTCGGGCGCGGACAGCGAAGCGCACCCGGCACGATACCGGGTGCGCTCACGCGTTGGCAGCCGAGGCCGGCTGCAGGTCAGTTCGAGACGATCGAGCCCTCTTCGGACTGCGCGCGCTCGAGTGCGCGCTTGCGCTGCTCCTCGACGCGCTTGCTGATCTCGCGGGCGCGGTCCTCATCGCGGGTGAGGTTCTCGCCTGTCTCGGGGTTGAAGACCATGACATCAGCCGGGTCGAACCACAGCTCGACGTCATCGCCCTCACGGACCTGCGAGCTCGGTTCGAGCGCGGCGACGACCTGCGGGCGCATGCCCTCGCCGTCGAGGTCGCGGTCGAGTTCGTCGAGTGCCTCCTGCACCTCGGGCTTGGGCTCGAAGGGCAGGTAGGCGTAGATCTCGTTGCCCAGCCATTCGGTGACGTCGACCTTCGCGGTGATGACGGCACCGCGGTCGCGCTCATCGGCGTCCATGAGGGTGGCATCGCGGAAGGCCTCGGGCCGGATGCCGGCGATGAGCAGCTGCGGGGCATCCTTCAGGCCCTTGGCCCGCTTGCCCGGCAGCTCGAAGTCGCCGAACGGCGAGCTGAGGCGGCCGTCGACGTACTCGACGGGCAGGAAGTTCATCGACGGGGAGCCGATGAAGCCGGCGACGAAGAGATTGAGCGGCTCGCGGTAGAGCTCCTGCGGGCTGGCGTACTGCTGGAGTGCGCCGCGCTTGAGGACGGCGACCTTGTCGCCGAGCGTCATCGCCTCGGTCTGGTCGTGGGTGACGTAGACGGTGGTGACGCCGAGCTGGCGCTGCATGCGCGCGATCTCCGTGCGCATCTGGCCGCGCAGCTTCGCATCGAGGTTCGACAGCGGCTCATCGAACAGGAACGCCTTGGCATCGCGGACGATCGCCCGGCCCATCGCCACACGCTGGCGCTGGCCGCCGGAGAGGTTGGCCGGCTTGCGCTGCAGGTGCTCGCCGAGTTCGAGCATCTTCGCCGCGCGCTCGACGCGCGCGCTCACCTCGTTCTCGTCGTAGTGCTCCTTGTTCAGTCGCAGCGGGAAGGCGATGTTCTCGTACACCGTCAGGTGCGGGTACAGGGCGTAGTTCTGGAACACCATCGACAGGTCGCGGTCGCGCGGCGGCAGGTCGTTGACCCGCTTGCCGTCGATGAACAGGTCGCCTTCGGTGATGTCCTCCAGGCCGACGATCATCCGCAGCAGGGTCGACTTGCCGGAGCCGGAGGGGCCGACGAGGATGACGAACTCGCCGTTGTCGATGCTCAGCGACACGTCGTTGACGGCCGGGAAGCCGTCGCCGTAGCGCTTGACGATGTTCTTGAGTTCGATTTCAGCCATCTTGATCTCCTGAATGGGGTGCCGAAGCTGTGTGTGCCGCGCGGTCGCCGGCCGCTGCCGAGGTGGTGGTGCGGGTCATCCCTTCACCGCACCCGAGGTCAGGCCGGAGACGATCTGGCGCTGGAAGACGAGGACGATGATGATGACCGGGATGGTCACGACGATCGCGGCCGCGGCGATCGCACCGGCCGGCTCCTCGAACTGGCTGGCGCCGGTGAAGAACGACAGCGCCGCCGGGACCGGGCGGGCCGCTGAGGTCGAGGTCAGCGAGATGCCGTAGAGGAAGTCGTTCCAGGCGATGAAGAACGCGATGATCGCAGTCGTGAACACGCCGGGGGCAGCCAGTGGGACGATGACCTTGCGGAAGGCCTGGAAAGACTTCGCACCGTCGACCTGGGCGGCCTGTTCGAGCTCCCACGGGATCTGCTGGAAGAACGAGGTCAGCGTCCAGATCGAGATCGGCAGGGTCAGCGACAGGTACGGGATGATGAGGCCGAGCCAGGTGTCGTAGAGCCCGACGACCGACCACAGGTTGAACAGCGGGGTGACGAGCGAGATGACCGGGAAGACCGTGACGGCCAGTGACATGTAGAGGACGAACCGCTTGCCGGGGAATTCCAGCCGGGCGATCGCGTAGGCGGCCAGGGTGGAGAGGATGACGGCGATGAGCGTGGCGATGAGGCAGATCGCGATCGAGTTGCGCAGCGCCGGCAGGAACAGGTCGCGCGCCGCCCCGTTGATGATGAGGTCGTAGTTCTCCCAGCTGATCTGCGTCGGCCAGAACTGACGGTTGGAGATGTCAGCTGAGCTCTTGAGCGACAGCGACAGGGTCCACACCACCGGGAACAGCGCCCACAGCCCGATGAGGATGAAGGCGGCGATCCAGCCGAAGGTCGCCAGCGGTGTCTTCTTGCCGGAATCCATGTCCTACTCCTTCCCTGCACCGAGGTTGACGTTGAAGCCCTTGATGAACAGCAGGCAGATGAGGCCGACTGCGATGAACAGCAGCACGGATACTGCCGAACCGAGGCCGGTCTGCAGCTGCGAGATCGTCTGGTCATACGCCAGCGAGGACACGGTGGCCGTCCCGTTGGCGCCCTCGGTCATGACGAACACCGAGTCGAAGATGCGGAAGGCCTCAAGGGTGCGGAACATGAGCGCGACCATGATCGAGGCCTTCATGTTCGGCAGGGTCACCCGCACGAGGCGCTGCCAGCGGCTGGCGCCGTCGACGGTGGCTGCTTCGAGCATGTCGCCGGGGATCTGGGCGAGGCCGGCGAGCATGAGCAGTGAGATGAACGGGGTGGTCTTCCAGATCTCTGCCAGGGAGATGACGGCGAAGGAGGACCAGAAGTTGCCGAACCAGTCGAAGCTCTCCATCCCCAGCCAGGTGCCGACGAAGCCGGTGCCCAGGTCGAAGGCGTACTTCCAGGAGAACGCCGCGACGACGGTGATGATGCCGTAGGGGATGAGGATGATCGTGCGGATCGGCCCACGGACGGCCTTGAGCGCGTTGAGCATGACAACGGCGAACGCGAAGCCGAGCACGAGCTCGACGGCGACGGTGAAGACGGTGATGAGCAGGGTGAACCCGAGGGTCTGCCACCACAGCGGGTCGGTCAGCACGGTGACGTAGTTCAGGCCCCAGTTGAAGTAGGCGTTGTCCGGGTCGGTCAGCCGCTTGTTGAAGAAGGACTGGTAGACCGCCTGCAGGATCGGGTAGCCGGTCACCAGCAGCAGCACGGCTCCGGCCGGCCAGGCGAGCAGGAGGCCCAGGCGCGCCTCGTCCTTCGTTCGCTGGGACTTGTGCGCCTTGGACTTCTTCTTGCCCGCCGCCGAGGCGCCCTGTCCTGGAGCGGAGTCCGTCGCCTCGGTCTTGGAGGTCGTGAGCAGGTGTGTGTCGTCGTTGGTCACAGCAGCGCCTCTCCACGCAGGATCTCGAGGATGAGATCGGCTGAGGTCTTCGGTGTGCTCTGGGGGCTGACGTCAGCCGGCGGGTGCCAGGATCGCTGGATGCCGCCGGTGATGCCGTTGTAGTACGGCGAGATCGGCCGGGACTTCGCCACTTCGAGCGAGTCGAGGATCGCATCCGAGTACGGGGCCTCCTCCTGCACCTTCGGATCGTCGAAGGCGGCGCGGGTGGCCGGCGGCAGTCCGTCGGTGATGTAGTACTCGGACTGCTTCTGGGTCTCGCGGATGCAGCTGATCGCTTCGAAGGCTTCGTCCTGGTGGTCGGAGAACGCGCCGACGGCGAGCTTGCCGCCGCCGAGCGGTGCGGCTCCCGGCGTACCCTCTTCGACGGCGGGGTACTGCGCCCAGCCGACGTCGTCGAAGACCTCCTGGTCGAGGCTGCCGTCCTCGACGGCGGCCTTCATGGCTGGGTAGACGAAGGGCCAGTTGACCATGAATCCGCCGTTCTCCCCTTGGAAGCGCAGCATAGCGCCCTGCTCGTCGAGGTTGGAGAAGTTCGGTCCGCCCAGGCCCTCAGACCCGATCGTGTCGACGATCTCTGCAGCCTTCTCCCCTGCTGGGGAGTCGAGTCCGAGTTCGGTGTCCTCGGGTTCGGCTTCGGGATCCTTGACGATCGGCTCGCCCTGGGATTCGTACAGCGCGTTGACCCACACGGTCAGGGATTCGGCGCGGATGCCCTGGGCGCCGATCTCCTTGTCCTGGTCCTTGGCAGCTTCGATGATCTGATCCCAGGTCACCGGCTTGGACATGTCGAGGCCGGCCGCCTCGGCGACGGATTTGCGGTACCACAGGATCTGGGTGTTGGCCTGGACGGGGGCGACGACGAGCTGGTCCTCCCACATCGAGGACTCGACTGCCGCCTCGACGACGTCGTCGGTGAATTCGTCGACGTACTCCTCGGGCACCGGGGCGATGAAGTCGGCGTTGGCGAACTCGGGCACGTAGACGGTGTCGATGCTCATGATGTCGATCGAGTTGTCTTTGGAGGCGAGCCTTCGGATGAGCTGTTCGCGCTGACCGGCTGCGTCGCTGGGCAGCATCGAGGTCTGGATCGTGTACTTGCCCCCGGAGGCCTCGGTGCAGGCTTCGGCCATCGCCGCCTTGCCGCCGTTGTCAGGGTCGATGTACCACGTCAGCGTCTTCGCGTCCTCCTGCGTGCCGCAGCCGCTGAGGGCCATGAGCGTCGCTGTCGCCATCGCCGCTCCGGCCAGCAGCCGGGTCCTGCGGCGGCGGGATGGATCCGTCATCAGCGCTCCTCCAGCCTTCCGTCTCGCGGTTCTTGCGAACCTCGCCGGTGCCGTGCAGCCCTGTGCGGTGCATTGAGGGATCCTGCAAGACACATCACAATTCTGGTCTCACCTTAGCGGAGAATCGGCGAACGCGTGGGAAGAGCCGACCAGAAGACCAGATGAGGGCGCTGGATGCACGAAGCCCCGGGAGTCGGAATGACTCCCGGGGCTTCAGTGTGATCGTGTGTCGATCACATCAGCTGATCAGTGATCAGGCGATGATCTCGGTGACACGGCCGGCGCCGACGGTGCGGCCGCCCTCGCGGATGGCGAAGCGCAGGCCCTCTTCCATAGCGATCGGCTGGATGAGCTCAACGGTCATCTCAACGTTGTCGCCCGGCATGACCATCTCGGTGCCTTCCGGCAGCTCGATGACGCCGGTGACGTCGGTGGTACGGAAGTAGAACTGCGGGCGGTAGTTGGAGTAGAACGGGTTGTGACGTCCGCCCTCTTCCTTCTGCAGGATGTAGACCTGGCCCTTGAACTTCGTGTGCGGGGTGATCGAGCCCGGCTTGCAGATGACCTGGCCGCGCTCGACGTCCTCGCGCTTGGTGCCGCGGAGCAGGAGGCCGACGTTCTCACCGGCGCGAGCGTCCGGCAAGGTCTTGCGGAACATCTCGATGGCGGTGACGGTGGTCTTCTGCGACTGCGGCTTGATGCCGACGATCTCGATTTCCTCGTTCGGCAGCAGCACGCCGCGCTCCACACGACCGGTCACGACGGTGCCGCGGCCGGTGATGGTGAAGACGTCCTCGACAGGCATGAGGAACGGCTTGTCGATGTCGCGCTCCGGCTCCGGAACGTTCTCGTCGACGGCGTCCATGAGCTCCTCGACGGTCTTGACCCACTCCGGGTCGCCTTCGAGAGCCTTGAGAGCCGAGACGCGGACGATCGGGGCGTCCTCGTCGAAGTCCTGCGAACCGAGCAGGTCGCGGATCTCCATCTCGACGAGCTCGAGCATCTCATCAGCGTCGTCGCCGTACTCAGCGAGTGCGGCGTCGGTCTTGTTGAGAGCGACGAGCAGGTACGGAACGTTGACCTGGCGAGCGAGCAGGACGTGCTCGCGGGTCTGCGCCATGATGCCGTCGGTGGCGGCGATCACGAGGATCGCGCCGTCCATCTGAGCGGCACCGGTGATCATGTTCTTGATGTAGTCAGCGTGGCCCGGGGCGTCGACGTGTGCGTAGTGACGCTTCTCGGTCTCGTACTCAACGTGCGAGACGTTGATGGTGATGCCGCGCTGCTTCTCTTCCGGCGCGTTGTCGACCTGGTCGAAGGCCTGAGCCTGGTTCAGGTCCGGGTACTTGTTTGCCAGAACGTTCGTGATAGCCGCGGTCAGAGTCGTCTTACCGTGGTCAACGTGACCAATGGTACCGATGTTGACGTGCGGCTTAGTCCTGTCGAAACTAGCCTTTGCCACTGGGTTCCTCCTCGTGGTTGGTTCGGGACATGCGGTCCATGTCCCGCGCCTCTTCTGTTGTTGACAGCTGCCGGCTGGCGCCAGCAGCAACGGGCGAGATTACTCTTCGCCGCGGGTCTTCTGGATGATCTCGTCGGCGACAGCCTTCGGGACCTCCGCATAGCTATGGAACTGCATCGAGTACATGGCACGACCCTGGGTCTTCGACCGCAGGTCGCCGATGTAGCCGAACATCTCCGACAGCGGAACATGCGCACGGACAACCTTAACGCCTGTGGCATCCTCCATCGACTGGATCTGTCCGCGCCGCGAGTTCAGGTCGCCGATGACGTCACCCATGTACTCCTCCGGGGTGCGCACCTCGACCTCCATGAGCGGTTCGAGCAGAGCCGGGCTCGCCTTCTGGACGGCCTCCTTGAGGACCATCGAGCCGGCGATCTTGAACGCCATCTCCGAGGAGTCGACATCGTGGTACTGGCCGTCCACAAGGGTGGCCTTGATGCCGACCAGCGGGTAGCCGGCCAGCACGCCCATCTGCATGGCATCCTGGATGCCCTGGTCGACGCTCGGGATGTACTCGCGCGGCACGCGGCCGCCGGTGATGGCATTCTCGAATTCGTAGATCTGGTCGCCAGTGACCTCCATGGGCTCAATGGTGACCTGCACCTTGGCGAACTGGCCGGAACCGCCAGTCTGCTTCTTGTGCGTGTAGTCAGCCTTTTCCACCTTGCGGCGGATGGTCTCGCGGTAGGCGACCTGCGGCTTGCCGATGTTGGCCTCGACCTTGAATTCGCGCTTCATACGGTCGACGAACACATCGAGGTGCAGCTCGCCCATGCCGCCGATCTCGGTCTGGCCCGTCTCCTCGTTGAGGTTGACGGTGAAGGTCGGATCCTCCTTGACCAGCTTCTGGATGGCGGTCGAGAGCTTCTCCTGGTCGCCCTTGGTCTTCGGCTCGATGGAGACGAAGATGACGGGCTCCGGGAAGGACATCGACTCGAGCACGACCGGCTGCTGCGGGTCGCACAGGGTGTCGCCGGTGGTGGTCTCCTTGAGGCCGATGAAGGCGTAGATGTGTCCGGCGACTGCTTCCTCGACAGGGTTCTCCTTGTTCGAGTGCATCTGGAACATCTTGCCGACGCGCTCCTTCTTGCCGCTGGTCGTGTTGAGCACCTGCTCACCCGACTTCACGGTTCCGGAGTACACGCGGACGTAGGTCAGCGTTCCGAAGAACGGGTGGCTGGCGACCTTGAAGGCCAGACCGGCGAACGGTCCGTCCTTGCGCGGTTCGCGGGTGACGACCTCGTCCTCCTTGCCGGGGGCATAGCCTTCGACAGCCGGGACGTCGAGCGGGCTCGGGAGGTAGTCGATGACGGCGTTGAGCACGAGCTGGATGCCCTTGTTCTTGAACGCCGAACCGCACATCACCGGGAACGCCTCAGAGGAGATGGTCAGCTGGCGGATGCCGGCCTTGAGCTCGTCGATGGTGAGCTCGCCCTCTTCGAGGTACCTGTCCATGAGCTCTTCGCTGGCCTCAGCGACATCCTCCATGAGGTTGGCGCGCATCTCCTCGGCGCGTGCCTTGAGCTCCTCGGGGATCTCGATCTCGACCATGTCCTGGCCCATCTTCGACTCGTCGGGCCATTCCCAGGCCTTCATCTCAACGAGGTCGATGACAGCACGGAAGTCGGACTCAGCACCGATCGGCAGCTGGATGACCAGCGGCTTGGCGCCGAGGCGCTCACGGATGGTCTTGACGGTGAAGTCGAAGTCAGCACCGAGCTTGTCCATCTTGTTGACGAAGCACACGCGCGGAACGTCGTACTTGTCAGCCTGACGCCACACGGTCTCGGACTGCGGCTCAACGCCTTCCTTGCCGTCGAACACGGCAACGGCACCGTCGAGCACGCGCAGCGAGCGCTCCACCTCGACGGTGAAGTCGACGTGGCCCGGGGTGTCGATGATGTTGATCTGGTTGTCTTCCCAGTAGCAGGTGGTGGCAGCCGAGGTGATCGTGATGCCACGCTCCTGCTCCTGCTCCATCCAGTCCATCGTCGAGGCGCCGTCGTGGGTCTCGCCGAGCTTGTAGTTCACACCGGTGTAGAACAGGATGCGTTCGGTGGTGGTGGTCTTACCGGCATCGATGTGAGCCATGATGCCGATGTTGCGGACCTTCTTGAGGTCAGTCAGCACGTCGAGTGCCACGGTGTCTCTCTTCCGTCTCGTTGAGTTGGACAGCAGGCCGGACCGGGTCGAGCCGGTCCGGCCCAGCGTCGCTTACCAGCGGTAGTGGGCGAAGGCCTTGTTGGACTCGGCCATCTTGTGCATGTCCTCGCGGCGCTTCACAGCGGCGCCCAGACCGTTGCTCGCATCCAAAATCTCGTTCTGGAGGCGATCGGTCATGGTCTTTTCACGGCGCTGACGAGCGAAGCCGACGAGCCACCGCAGAGCGAGGGTGGTCGAGCGCGCTGCACGCACCTCGACCGGCACCTGGTAGGTCGCACCGCCGACACGGCGCGAGCGGACCTCGAGCGCCGGGCGGATGTTGTCCAGGGCCTTCTTGAGCAGCGAAACCGCGTCGGTGTTGGCCTTCTCAGCGGCGGCTTCGAGGGCGCTGTAGACGATGCGCTCAGCGGTGGAGCGCTTGCCGTCGAGGAGCACCTTGTTGATGAGCTGGGTGACCAGCGGCGAGTGGTAGACCGGATCGATGCCGACCGGTCGCTTGGGGGCGGGACCCTTACGTGGCATTACTTCTTCTCCCTCTTGGCTCCGTAACGGCTGCGTGCCTGCTGGCGGCCCTTGACACCCTGGGTGTCGAGCGATCCGCGCACGATCTTGTAGCGCACGCCGGGGAGGTCCTTGACACGGCCTCCGCGGACCAGCACGATCGAGTGCTCCTGCAGGTTGTGACCCTCGCCCGGAATGTAGGCGGTCACCTCGATCTGGCTGGAGAGCTTGACACGTGCGACCTTGCGCAGTGCCGAGTTCGGCTTCTTGGGAGTGGTGGTGTACACACGCGTGCACACGCCGCGGCGCTGCGGGCTGCCCTTGAGGGCAGGCGTCGCGTTCTTCGCGGCCTTGTCGTGCCGGCCCTTGCGGACCAGCTGCTGGATTGTTGGCACTGAATATTCTCCGATGCTTCTCGATATACCTAAGTCCGATGGCGATCACAGCGCCTGCTGTGCCGTCCGCACCCTCGGACATGTCCTGCTGGGAGCGGGTGAAGCTGCCTGCCCGTCCCCAGTCCCCGCGAGTCCCCGCTGCATCCGGAACCGGATGTGCCATGATGGCAGGGCGCCCTTGTCGAGCTGCCGAAACAGCCAGTCAGAGAACCGATGGGGCCTTGCGGCCTGCATGACGCCGCCCGCGGCTGCTCTTCGTCACCCGGTGCGGAGCGGGCGACACAGCCTCGTGCGCGCATGCGGACACGATCTGATCACAATCAGTCACAGTACAGCCTAAACGGTGGCGGCGCCGCCGGTCAAAACGACTTCAGCGCCGGGTTCCGCGCAGGGAATCCGCGTTGACTGCGGCGGTGGGCCGCGCCACAGACACTGCGTTCCCCGGCGTCACACACAGGTCACGTTCCGTTCGCCGGGCTTGGCTATGCTGGGCACATGTCCGACCTCGTACCCAGCGCCGGCGACAGCGACCGGCCCCGCAAGCTACGCGCCAGCGATCAGGACCGCGACGCCGTCCTCGACGTCCTCTCCTCCGCCCACGCCTCCGGTCGCCTCGACCCCACGGAGCTCGATGAGCGGCAGGAGGCGACGATGGCAACGAAGTTCCTCGCCGAACTCCCCGAGCTCATCGACGACCTGCCCGAAGGCGATGAGCTGGTGGCCCGGCTGCGCGCCGAGGCCGGAATCGACCTCGGGCACGGCACCTCGGGCACGGCGCTGTCGCACCGCCGCAAGCACATTCCGCCAGCCACGCCCGGCACCGGCAAACCCGTCTACGACATCGCAGTCCTCGGCGGCTCCGCGAAGACGATCGTCGCCGGCACCTCGAAGGTCGAGACGTATGCGCTCATGGGCGGCAGCGAGATCTACCTGCACGAGGTGATGGGCCCCGGCGTGGAGCTCAGGCTCACGAACGTCGCGGTGATGGCCGGACATGACATCTACGTGCCGGCCGGCGTCAAGGTCATCGACAACACCGTCAACTTCCTCGCCGGCAACGACATCGCCCGCAACGCCAACGGAGACGGCTCCAACGGCACGCTCATCCTCGACGGCTTCAACCTCATGGCCGGCCACGACGTCAAGCTCGACCCGAACTGGACTCCCGAGGACCGCTGAGCGCTCCCGGGAACCGACCTGACCTTGAACCTGACACCGACCCGAGAGGACCTGCAGTGAACATCGGCATTCTGACCTCCGGCGGCGACTGCCCCGGACTCAACGCTGTCATCCGCGGGGCGGTGCGCAAGGGCATCCGCCAGTACGGCTACAGCTTCTCCGCAATCCGGGACGGCTGGCGCGGGCTGCTCGAAGACGATATCCATCCGCTGCATATGGTCGACGTCCGCGGCATCGGCGCCCGCGGCGGCACCATTCTCGGGACCTCGCGCACGCACCCGTACTCAGGCGGCGGGCCGGAGAAGATGCGCGAGGTGATGGCCGCGCGCGGCATCGACGCCGTCATCGCGATCGGCGGCGAGGGCACGCTTGCCGGCGCCTCGCGACTGGCTGATGACGAGGGGCTGCCGGTCGTCGGCGTGCCGAAGACGATCGACAACGATCTGGACAACACCGACTACACCTTCGGCTTCGACACCGCCCAGGAGATCGCCACTGAGGCGATCGACCGGCTGCGCACGACGGCCGAAAGCCATCACCGTTGCATGGTGCTCGAGGTCATGGGCCGCAATGTCGGCTGGATCGCGCTGCAGTCGGGCATGGCCGGCGGCGCTCATGCCATCCTCATCCCGGAGTTCCCGGTCGGCTATGAGCAGATCTGCGATTGGGTGCGCTCAGCGTGGGATCGCGGCCGCGCCCCGCTCGTCGTCGTGGCGGAGGGCTTCGTGCCCGAGGGCCTCGACGACCAGGTCTCAGATGCCGGTCTCGACAAGCACGGGCGGGTGCGTCTGGGCGGCATCGGCAACCACCTCGCCCCGATCATCGAAGAGCGCACCGGTCTGGAGACCCGGGCGGTGACGCTCGGCCACCTGCAGCGCGGGGGCTCCCCGACGGCCTATGACCGGGTGCTCGCCACCCGGCTCGGGATGGCGGCTGTCGATCTGTGCCACGACGCCGACTGGGGTCAGATGGCCAGCCTGACCGGCACCGACATCATCCGGGTGCCGATGGCCGAGGCCGTTGACCGGCTCAAGTTCGTCCCGCAGCACAGGTGGGATGAAGTCCAGGTGCTGCTCGGCTGAATTCGTCCGCCAGCAGGGTGGGCGCCAGTCGTGCGGCCACCCGATCCTGCAGCTGGCCGGCTGACGTGGGGTCTGCTGCCAGAGCCAGCAGCTCCTGCGCATCGAAGGCCACAACCTCGTAGCCGAGTGCGCTGATCGACTCATGGGCGGATTCGAGCACCTGCATACTCTCCCCTGCCCGGCAGACATCGACGACGACACGCAGGCGGGGAAACAGGAACGACACTGCCGCTCCCTCGGCCGGCTCTTCGGCCCCCGGCAGTACGACATGCTGCCGGAAGCCGGTGATTCCCAGACCGCGCAGCACGGCGAGCAGCACCGATTCAGCCGGTGTCACCGCCTCGCCGGTGGCGGCTTGGAGCACCGTCCGGACCTGGGCGAAGCGGTTGCGCCGCTGCTGCGTGTCGGCCACGGTGTGCAGCTCTCGCCGGGTGTGCTCCCGGTCGTGCGCACCGCGCAGCAGATGGTCAGCGGCCAGCACCCCTGCGATGACCCCGACGTCGCGGGCCATATCGATGACCGTGCGGGCCGGGCTGGTGATCTGCAGGTCGCCGATCGTCAGGCGGTCGGCAGGCAGCACCGGGTTGCGCCAGCGCCGCAGGAGCGCCGATTCCGCCCCCTTGCGCGGATGCGAGACATGCATCGGCGCCTCGTCGACGGCTCCGAGGACAGGCATGCCGTGCAGGCGTGCGGCGGTCTCGTGCGAGATGACGTCCGAGGGCGCCAGGGGCGGGAGGGGCGCGGGCAGCACTGCTGCTGCAGTGTGCGTGATCGCTGTCGGCTCCCGACTACGGAGCAGTGTTGTCGTATCCATGCCGCCACCCTGCTGCCCACGGCCCACGATGGCCAGAGGCAGCCGCGGTCTGTGGAAAAGCCGCGATCTGTCCACAGGTATATCCACAGATGTGCAGGAGGTTACTCACGCCCCGTTACGCAACCGTCGCGCTCCCCGCCCTCCCCTGTCACGCAAAGCATGCAGGCGGGTTACCGACACGTAGGCCGTGACAACCGGCAATGGTGACTCCCGCCTCGGGAACGGGGCCGAAAACCGCGTGAGACCAGACATGATGCGCACTGTCCACAGGGATGTGCACAGATGCTGCCGGCTGTGGGGAACCGGAGGTGAATGCCGACGGAGCGGGGACAGCGTGTGCTGTCCCCGCCCCGTGCGGTTCAGGCCTGCAGCCGTGGGCTGCCGATCACGTCATCAGCTGAAGGCGCCGAAGTCGTAGTCCTCCAGCGGGATCGCCGCTCCTTCTCCTGCCAGCGACGGGTAGAAGTCGTTGTAGGAGTTGGAGAACATGTCCTGGCGGGCCTCTTCGGTCGGCTCGACGATCATGTCGCGGTACTTGTGCATACCGGTGCCGGCCGGGATGAGCTTGCCGAGGATGACGTTCTCCTTCAGGCCGAGCAGCGGGTCGGTCTTGCCTTCCATCGCTGCTTCAGTGAGGACGCGGGTGGTCTCCTGGAAGGAGGCCGCCGACAGCCAGGACTCGGTCGCCAGCGAGGCCTTCGTGATGCCCATGAGTTCGTCACGGGCCGAGGCCGGCTTGCCGCCTTCGGCGACGACACGGCGGTTCTCCTCCTGGTAGCGGCCGCGGTCGACCAGCTCACCGGGCAGCAGGTTCGTGTCGCCGGATTCGATGACGGTGACCCGTCGGAGCATCTGGCGGACGATGACCTCGATGTGCTTATCGTGGATGCCCACGCCCTGCGAGCGGTAGACCTTCTGCACCTCGTCGACGAGGAAGCGCTCGGCTTCCCGGCGACCGCGGATGCGCAGCACCTGCTTCGGGTCGATGGCACCCTCGACGAGCTTCGATCCGGCCTCGACGCGCTGTCCGTCCTCGACGAGCAGCTGCGCACGACGGCCGACCGGGTGCTCGATCTCCTCCGAGCCGTCGTCCGGGGTGACGATGACGTAGCGGGTTTTGCGGCTGTCGTCGATCTTCACCTTGCCGGTCGCCTCGGCGATCGGGGCGAAGCCCTTCGGGGTGCGGGCCTCGAAGAGCTCGGTGACGCGCGGCAGACCCTGCGTGATGTCGCCTCCGCCGCCGGCGGCAACACCACCGGTGTGGAAGGTGCGCATCGTCAGCTGGGTGCCCGGCTCACCGATCGACTGGGCTGCGACGGTGCCGATCGCCTCGCCGATGTCGACGAGCTTGCCGGTGGCCATCGAACGGCCGTAGTGCATCGCCGAGATCTGCACGTCCGAGTCGGCGGTGAGCACCGAGTGGACCTTGATCTCCTCGATGCCGGCGGCCACGAGGGTGTCGACGACGTCGGGGCCGACGTCGGTCTTGGCCGGGACGATGACGTTGCCGTCAGCGTCGGTGATGTCCGAGACGGTCAGGCGGCCGTAGACGCTGGTCTCTGCGAACTCGTGCGGCTCCAGTTCGCCGTCGACGCCGCGCTGCGCGACCGGCAGCGTGATGCCCTTGGGCGAATCGGTCGACTCCGAGCGGATGATGACATCCTGCGACACGTCGACGAGACGACGGGTCAGGTAGCCGGAGTCCGCCGTACGCAGAGCGGTGTCGGCCAGGCCCTTACGAGCACCGTGGCTGGCGATGAAGTACTCGAGGACGGACAGGCCCTCGCGGTAGTTCGACTTGATCGGACGGGGGATGATCTCGCCCTTCGGGTTCGTCACCAGGCCGCGCATACCGGCCAGCTGACGGACCTGGGTCCAGTTGCCCGATGCGCCGGAGTTGACGAGGCGGACGACGGAGTTCTCCTCAGGGAAGTTCTTCTGCATCGCCTCGGCGACCTGGTCGGAGGTGTCCGACCAGATCTTGACGAGCTCGCTGCGGCGCTCATCGTCGGTGAGCGCACCGAAGTCGTACTGCTCCTGCACGCGGGATGCCTGCTCTTCGGCCTCGTCGAGCATACCGGCCTTCGACTCCGGGGAGACGATATCGGACATCGCGACGGTCAGGCCCGAGTGGGTGGCCCAGTAGAAGCCCTCGGACTTGAACTGGTCGAGCGTGTGGGCGACCTCGACCTTCGGGTACAGGTCGGCCAGGCGGTTGACGATCTTCGACAGCGCCTTCTTGTCCACCGTCGAGTTGACGTACTGGTAGTCCGCCGGCAGCGTCTCGTTGAACAGGGCGCGGCCGAGCGTCGTCTCGATGATCGCCGGCTGACCCGGCTCCCAGCCCTCGGGCATCTCCATCGCGCGCGAGGGCACGATGTCGTCGATGCGCAGCTTGATCTTGGCACCGAGGTTGAGCTCGTCGCGGTCGAAGGCCATGATCGCCTCGGCGATCGACGCGAACGTGCGTCCTTCGCCCTCCGAGCCTGAGCGCTCGCTGGTGAGGTGGTACAGGCCGATGATCATGTCCTGCGACGGCATCGTGACGGGCTTGCCGTCCGAGGGCTTGAGGATGTTGTTCGCCGAGAGCATGAGGATGCGGGCCTCAGCCTGGGCCTCAGCGCTCAGCGGCAGGTGCACGGCCATCTGGTCACCGTCGAAGTCGGCGTTGAACGCCGAGCAGACGAGCGGGTGGATCTGGATGGCCTTGCCCTCGACGAGCAGCGGCTCGAAGGCCTGGATGCCGAGGCGGTGCAGGGTCGGTGCGCGGTTGAGCAGCACCGGGTGCTCGGAGATGACCTCCTCGAGGACGTCCCACACCTGGGCGTGCTGGCGTTCGACCATGCGCTTGGCGGACTTGATGTTCTGCGCGTGGTTGAGGTCGACGAGCCGCTTCATGACGAAGGGCTTGAACAGCTCGAGCGCCATGGTCTTGGGCAGACCGCACTCGTGCAGGTTCAGCGTCGGGCCGACGACGATGACCGAACGGCCGGAGTAGTCGACGCGCTTGCCGAGCAGGTTCTGGCGGAACCGGCCCTGCTTGCCCTTGAGCATGTCCGACAGCGACTTGAGCGGGCGGTTGCCCGGTCCGGTGACCGGACGACCGCGGCGGCCGTTGTCGAACAGCGAGTCGACGGCTTCCTGCAGCATCCGCTTCTCGTTGTTCACGATGATCTCAGGCGCACCCAGGTCGAGCAGGCGCTTGAGGCGGTTGTTGCGGTTGATGACGCGACGGTACAGGTCGTTGAGGTCCGAGGTGGCGAAGCGGCCGCCGTCGAGCTGGACCATCGGACGCAGCTCCGGCGGGATCACCGGAATCGCGTCGAGCACCATGCCCTCAGGGCTGTTGTCGGTCGACAGGAAGGCGTTGACGACCTTGAGGCGCTTGAGCGCACGGGTCTTGCGCTGTCCCTTGCCGGTCTTGATCAGCTCGCGCAGCTTGTCGGACTCGCCTTCGAGGTCGAAGTCCTGCAGGCGCTTCTGGATCGCCTCAGCGCCCATCGCGCCGGTGAAGTAGATGCCGAACCGGGCGACCATGTCGCGGTAGAGGCTCTCATCGCCTTCGAGGTCGGAGACCTTGAGACCCTTGAAACGGTCCCACACCTGCTCGATGCGGTCGATCTCACGATCGGCGTTCTTGCGGAGGTTGTTCATCTCCTTCTCGGCCTGGGTGCGCAGCTTGTTCTTCGCAGCTGCGGTGGCACCCTCGGACTCGAGTTCGGCCAGATCCTCTTCCAGCTTCTTCGACCGGCGGTCGAGGTCGGAGTCACGGCGGTCGCCGATGCGCTTCTTCTCGACGTCGATCTGGTTCTGCAGGGTCGGCAGATCCCGGTGACGGGACTCCTCGTCGACGGAGGTGATCATGTAGGCGGCGAAGTAGATGACCTTCTCCAGGTCCTTCGGCGCCAGGTCGAGCAGGTAGCCCAGGCGCGACGGCACACCCTTGAAGTACCAGATGTGGGTCACCGGGGCGGCGAGCTCGATGTGGCCCATGCGCTCACGGCGGACCTTGGCGCGGGTGACCTCGACACCGCAGCGCTCACAGATGATGCCCTTGAAGCGCACGCGCTTGTACTTGCCGCAGTAGCACTCCCAGTCGCGGGTCGGGCCGAAGATCTTCTCGCAGAACAGGCCGTCCTTCTCCGGCTTGAGGGTGCGGTAGTTGATCGTCTCGGGCTTCTTGACCTCACCGTGGGACCAGCGGCGGATGTCATCAGCGGTGGCCAGGCCGATGCGCAGCTCATCAAAGAAATTGACGTCAGGCACGTAAATCCTCTTTCTCTTGACAGCTGACGGACAGCTGTCGGAATTCTCGAATACTCAGGCTTGTGCCTGCCGGCCCGCGCGGGGCCGGCAGGGGCGATCAGACTTCTTCGACGGTCTGTGCTTCGTGGCGCGACAGGTTGATGCCGAGCTCCTCGGCTGCACGGAACACCTCATCATCGGAGTCGCGCATCTCGACGTGCATGCCATCCGAGGACAGCACCTCGACGTCGAGGCACAGCGACTGCATCTCCTTGATGAGCACCTTGAACGATTCCGGGATGCCCGGATTCGGCAGGTTGTCGCCCTTGACGATCGCCTCGTAGACCTTGACGCGGCCGGGGATGTCATCGGACTTGATCGTCAGCAGCTCCTGCAGGGTGTAGGCGGCACCGTATGCCTCCAGTGCCCACACCTCCATCTCACCGAAGCGCTGACCGCCGAACTGCGCCTTGCCGCCCAGCGGCTGCTGGGTGATCATCGAGTACGGTCCGGTCGAACGCGCGTGGATCTTGTCGTCGACCAGGTGGTGCAGCTTGAGCAGGTACATGTAGCCGACCGAGATCGGGTACGGGAACGGCTCGCCGGAGCGGCCGTCGAACAGGCGCGCCTTGCCCGAGGTGTCGACGAGGCGGTCGCCGTCGCGGTTCGGGTGGGTGGCTTCGAGCAGTCCGCGCAGCTCCTCTTCGTGCGCACCGTCGAACACCGGGGTGGCGACGTTGGTGCCGGCCTCCACCTCGGCGGCGAAGCCGTGGTCGAGGAGTTCGGTGGCCCACTCGGGGTTGCCTTCGATCTTCCAGCCCTGCTTGGCGATCCAGCCGAGGTGCACCTCGAACACCTGTCCGATGTTCATACGACGCGGCACGCCGTGCGGGTTGAGGATGACGTCGACGGGGGTGCCGTCTTCGAGGAACGGCATGTCCTCGACCGGCAGGATCGTCGAGATGACGCCCTTGTTGCCGTGGCGGCCGGCCATCTTGTCACCGATGGTGATCTTGCGGCGCTGGGCGACGTAGACGCGCACCAGCTGGTTGACGCCGGGCGAGAGCTCGTCGTCCTCGTCGCGGTCGAAGACCTTGACGCCGATGACGGTGCCGGACTCGCCGTGCGGGACCTTGAGCGAGGTGTCGCGGACTTCGCGGGACTTCTCACCGAAGATCGCGCGCAGCAGGCGCTCTTCGGGGGTCAGCTCGGTCTCGCCCTTCGGGGTGACCTTGCCGACGAGGATGTCGCCGTCGGTGACCTCGGCGCCGATGCGGATGATGCCGCGGTCGTCGAGATCGGCAAGCGCATCCGGGGAGATGTTCGGGATGTCCCGGGTGATCTCCTCGGCACCGAGCTTGGTGTCGCGGGCGTCGACTTCGTACTCTTCGATGTGGATCGAGGAGAGCACGTCGTCCTGCACCATGCGCTGGGACAGGATGATCGCATCCTCGTAGTTGTAGCCCTCCCACGACATGAATGCCACGAGGAGGTTCTTGCCCAGTGCCATCTCGCCGTCCTGGGTCGAGGGTCCGTCGGCGAGCACCGCACCGGCCTCCACCCGGTCACCCTCGTTGACGAGGATGCGCTGGTTGTAGGAGGTGCCGTGGTTGGAGCGGCGGAACTTCTCGGCCTTGTACGTCGTGGTGGTGCCGTCGTCGTTCATGACGGTGACGTAGTCGGCGCACACGTCGGTGACGACTCCGGGGTGCTCAGCGAGGATGACGTCGCCGGCGTCGACGGCGGAGCGGTACTCCATGCCGGTGCCGACCAGCGGCGATTCGCTGCGCACCAGCGGCACCGCCTGACGCTGCATGTTCGCACCCATGAGCGCGCGGTTGGCGTCGTCGTGCTCGAGGAACGGGATGAGCGCGGTGGCGACCGAGACCATCTGGCGTGCCGAGACGTCCATGTAGTCGACCTCGTCGACCGGGAGCAGCTCGGCTTCGCCGCTGCCGCCGGCCGGGCGGCAGAGCACGAACTCCTCGGCGAACTTGTCGTCCTCGGTCAGCGGGGCGTTGGCCTGCGCGATGTCGTATTCAAGTTCGTCATCGGCGGTGAGGTATTCGATCGTGTCGGTCACGAAACCGTTCTCGACCTTGCGGTACGGGGTCTCGATGAAGCCGAACGGGTTGATCCGGCCGTAGGAGGCCAGCGAGCCGATGAGGCCGATGTTCGGGCCTTCCGGCGTCTCGATCGGGCACATGCGGCCGTAGTGCGACGGGTGGACGTCGCGGACTTCCATGCCGGCGCGGTCGCGCGACAGGCCGCCGGGGCCAAGTGCCGACAGGCGGCGCTTGTGGGTCAGGCCGGCCAGCGGGTTGTTCTGGTCCATGAACTGCGACAGCTGGGAGGTTCCGAAGAACTCCTTGATCGCGGCCACGACCGGGCGGATGTTGATCAGCGACTGCGGGGTGATCGCCTCGACGTCCTGGGTCGTCATGCGCTCGCGCACGACGCGCTCCATACGCGACAGACCGGTGCGCACCTGGCTTTCGATGAGCTCGCCGACGGCGCGAATGCGGCGGTTGCCGAAGTGGTCGATGTCATCGAGGGCGACGCGGATCTCGGCGTCTTCGCCGTCGCGGCGGCCGGACATGGTGTCCTTGCCGGCGTGCAGCGAGACGATGTAGCGGATCGTCTGGGCGATGTCGTCGACGGTGAGCACCGAGTCCGACAGCGGCGCGTCGATGCCGAGCTTGCGGTTGATCTTGTAGCGGCCGACCTTGGCGAGGTCGTAGCGCTTGGCGTTGAAGTAGAGGTTCTTCAGCAGGTTCTCTGCCGCTTCGATCGTGGCAGGCTCTGCCGGGCGCAGCTTCTTGTAGATGTCGAGCAGGGCGTCTTCGCGGGTCTCGACGGTGTCCTTGGCCAGGGTCTCGCGGATCGACTCGAAGTCGCCGAACTCCTCGAGGATCTTCGAGCTGGTCCAACCGAGGGCCTTGAGCAGCACGGTGACCGACTGCTTGCGCTTGCGGTCCAGGCGCACACCCACCTGATCACGCTTGTCGATCTCGAACTCCAGCCAGGCACCGCGCGACGGGATGATCTTGGCGGTGTAGATGTCCTTGTCCGAGGTCTTGTCGGCAGCGGCCTCGAAGTAGGCGCCGGGCGAGCGGACGAGCTGGGAGACGACGACGCGCTCGGTGCCGTTGATGACGAAGGTGCCCTTGTCGGTCATGAGCGGGAAGTCGCCCATGAACACGGTCTGGCTCTTGATCTCGCCGGTGTTGTTGTTCATGAACTCGGCGGTGACGAACAGCGGCGCCGAGTAGGTCATGTCGCGTTCCTTGCACTCATCGATGGAGTACTTCGGAGGCTCGAAGCGGTGTTCGCGGAACGACAGGCTCATCGCGCCGGAGAAGTCCTCGATCGGGGAGATCTCCTCGAAGATGTCCTCCAGGCCCGAGGTGGTGGCAACGGAGTCATCGCCGGTCTCGATAGCCTCGGCGACGCGGTCCTGCCACTTCTCGTTGCCGATCAGCCAGTCGAAGCTGTCGGTCTGCAGGCCGAGGAGGTTCGGCAGCGGCAGCGGCTCGTTGATCTTCGCGAAAGAAACGCGCGTGGGTGGGTTAGCGGTCCTGGTGTGTTCGTTGGCGGCGGCCAATGGGATCCTTCCGAGTGGTTCACCTGGTCAGTTCGCTTCGCCTGCCTGAGAAGGAGAGGAGACGCGCCGCCGCACACACCGGACACAGCTCGCAGTGGCTGGTAGAGTCCCGGGTGAATGAGGGTCGGCTGGCCCCGATTCCGTCAGGCGCTGTGCGTGAGCCCACCGCTATATGAAGGCACCACAAAGACAAAGCAACGCAAAGGACCAGCATAGTCGCCGCATCCCCATGTGGCAAGCCGGTGTGGTAGAGTGCTGAGTTTTCGCCTCTGCTGCCCCATCTGCCCTGGTGAGCCGGTGATAGTCTGCGGCCATGTCTGCGCCTTCCCTGCCGGCCCCGGCGATCTTCGTCCACACCTCCGACCCGGCTGCGCTCAACTCCTATCTCATCATCGGCACCGAGCGCGCCGTCATCATCGACACCGGCGCTGGCCCCGCTCAGGCCGCCGGCATCCTCGACGTCTTCACCACCGTGCTCGCACAGCACAGGACGCCCGGCCGGGACGGCGAGCTGCCGATCGCCGTCGTCAACACCCACGACCATTGGGACCACTATTTCGGCAACGCCCATTTCGCCGCCTGCGGCGTCGAGAAGTTCTTCGGCTCCCCGGCCTTCGTCCGCGATCAGGCCGGTTCGGCCTGGCTGCAGTTCCATTCGGTGCCCCTGGAGGCCGAACCGCAGCTGCCGTCCGACCCGAGTGCGCTGGCCGTCGAGGTCGCGGCGCTGGCCGACGGCGCAGTCCTCGACATCGGCGGCTGGCAGCTGCACGCCTACGAGGTGCCCGGGCACACGGACACCGATCTCGTCCTCGCCTGCGCGGATGTCGTCTTCACCGGCGATCTCGTCGAAGAGGGTGCTGCGCCGCAGGCCGGCGATGACGCCACCCCGAGCCGCTGGGCGGCTGGGCTGCGGGAGCTTGCCGCCCTGCCCGGTGCCGAGGTGTTCGCACCCGGTCACGGACAGCCGGTCGACGCCGGGTTCGTCCGCCGTCAGGCCGAGGACATCGCTGCCCTTGCCGCCGATCCGGATCATGAGCTGGCAGCGGTAAGCGCCGCGCCGTTTTCCTTCGCTGAGAGCACCGGCCTTCCTGCGGGTGTGCGCCGCCTGCGCTGAGCAGCTCAACCGGCGAGCGCTCAGGGTCGCGGCGGCCCGCTGACCTCGCGGCTCATCGTCGTGCGCGGCTGGGTCTCTTCGGGCTCGACGTTGGGGTTGAGCCGGCCGGCATCGAACTGGTCGACCAGCGGCTGGGTGACGGCGATGTAGAGGTCGTAGTAGGTGTCGTCGCTGCCGCAGTTGTTGGCGGTCAGCGACTTCATCTGCTTGTCCCCGCGCCACAGCTCAACCTCGATCTCGCGCGCGCCCTCGCAGCCCTGCTCGGGGATGAAGTTCGTCCGCTCCTGAGCGGCCTCAGCGGCGGTGGCGACCTCGGACCACACCTCGGCGGGCAGCTCGACGCGCTCATAGCCGAGGAACTCCTCATGGGCGTGCACACGCAGGGCGGCCTTTTCCGGGACGGCCTCGATGACCCAGCTGCGGTTGGCCGCGCCGGTGCGCGGATCGGTGAACCGGGCGATGATCCCGGCATCGTGTGTGCCGACCTCGACCGGGCCGAGCAGTGTGCACCCCGACAGGCCGCTCACCAGTGCAAGCGCCAATGCACCGGCGGCCAGGCGCCTGCGGTTTCGGGGCAGTCGGATCATGATCCGATCCTAGGATGCTTCCGCGCCCGAAGCGGGAGGCATGTCAGCATGTCGCACTCCCGGCTGTGGATAACCGGTTCTGCACGCGGAGATTCGCTAGGGTGAGGCACAGCACCCATCGAAAGCGAGTCTGCCGTGAACGCCTCAGCTGCAGCAGGACTGAATCTCATCAGCCTCATCCTCACACTGCTGCTGGTGGGCTATGCGACGGTGGCGTGGTTCGCGGCCTGGACGACCGCTCGTGTCAAAGACCGACCGCGGCCGACCCCGGCACCAGCATCCCACCGCCCGGCGCCTGGGCAGCCGCCGGCCGGCAGGCAGCCGGCATCCGGCCGACCAGGACCACCACCGCCTGTACCTCCCGGGTCAGCGCCGCCGCAATCAGGTCCGCCGCGACCGGAGAATCCGGGACCTGAGCATCCGGGACCTGGACATCCGGGCCGGCACGAGGGTATGCACCCTCACCAGCGTCCGCCGCAGGCGGGCAACCGGTTCGCTCCTCCCCCGCCGTCTCCGGGCATGCGGGCTCCTGCCGGTCCCCCGATGCGCCCGGGCGTGCCGCATCCGGGTCCGCACCCCGGCTCGCCCGGCCCACCCCGGCTGCCCTACCCGCCCCATGCCGGCGGCGGGCATCCCGGTCATGCAGCCACCGCCTCGGGCCCGGTGAGACCACCAATCGACCGGACGAGCCTGTACCTCAACATCCTGCTCGGGGTCGCGGCGCTGCTCATGATCACTGCGGCGATCATCTTCATCACCGTCGCCTCCTCGACTGTCGTCAAGGCTGTGAGTCTGTGGGTCGTCGCCGTCGTCTTCTACGGCGCCGGGCTCATCGTCTATTCGTTCGTCTCCAAGCTGCGGCCGGTCGGCTTCGCCCTCACGGCAATCGGCCTGGCGATCATCCCGATCGCCGGGTTCGGCCTCGGCGGCTGGCAGCTGACCTCCGGAACGCTGGCCTGGTTCATCTCCTCTGCCGCCGGCGTGCTCGCCTACCTGGGCGCTGCAGTGGTGCTGCGCTCCCAGCTCGTCACCTGGCTCAGCGTGGCGTTTACGTTCTCGCTGACGATGTCGGCGATCGCACTGACCCCGGCACCGGTGGTCTGGTACTTCGTCGTCCTCATCCTCACCACCGCTCCCCTGGCGCTGCTGGCAGTGCTGCTGCGCAGCCGGCTGGCCGAGAAGTACATCCGCCCGCAGATCATCCTCGGCGATGTGCTCGCACCCCTGGCCGTGGCCGGCGCCGTCTTCATCGACCCGGTTCCGACCCGCCTGGAGTGGGGCATCCTGTTCGCCGCCCTCGGTGTGCACTTCCTCGTCGGCGCCCTGCTGCGCCGTTCGCCGCTTCGCGGGGTCGGGGCGCGGTTCAGCTTCGCGCTGGCGATCCTGCTCATCATCAGCGGGTTGGTCCACAACGAGATGATCGGCCTGCACGCCAGCTGGAACCGCCCGCTGACCACGGTCGCGGCCTTGCTCATCGGTGCGGCCTTCTTCACCGAGGCTGCCCTGCGCCGCCCGGCCCGCCGAGGCGGCCCTACCCCTCAGCCGGAGGCGTCCGAGCTGCCGGCGGCCATGGCCGCACCTGCCATACAGGCGGCGGCTGCGCACATCGCGCTCATGCTCGCCGGCAGCTTCCTCTACGCCACCGGCATCGTGCTCGCCGAGGTGCCCTACACCGACCCGGCCAGCACCATTGCCACGATCCTCATCAGCGTCACCGGGCTGCTGGCAGCAGGTGCCGCCGTGTTCGCGGCCCTGCGCGCCGATGCACTGCTGCCGCTGGGCGCCGGGATCGCAGTCGCGGCCCGGACCGGGGCGTTCATCGTCTACCAGGTTATGGACCTCGGCCCGCAGGATGCCCCGCTGGGTGACCAGCTGCCCAGCGGGGTGGCGACGAGCGCCGGATTCATCTGGCATGTGCTGCTGCTCATCGGGCTCGCGTGGCTCAGCTCGATCATCACCTCCCGCCGGGCCCGCCACCTCACGGTGCTGCGCGCCGGCATGCCGCCGCTCATGCCGGCTGCCGCTCTCCTGCTGCTGATCCCGGCGCCGATGGCAGCCGCCGATATCGACTCGCCGGTCAGCACGCTCATCGTCATCGCGTCTGTGGCGGCACTGGGACTGTGCGCATGGTGGGCGCGCAATGCGCTGCTCGTCACCGGCGCTGTGCCGGTGGCGCTGGCCTTCGGCTACGTCCTCGGTGACATCTGGAAGGCGCTCGGACTGGGCTCGAGCGTCGCCTCCCCGATCGTCACCGGCGGATACCTCATCATCGTCGCCGCAGCTCTTGCCGGGCTGGCCCTCGCCGAGGTGGGTCTGCGCCGGCGCGGACGGACCTGGCGTGCCCGCTACGCGATCATCACCGCAGGCATCCTCGCGGCGTTCTTCGGGTTCGGGCTGCTGTTCAGGATCGTCACACTGGGCATCGAGGACAGTCAGGCCGCCTACATCGCCGGGCCGGTTCTCCTGTTCATCACCGTCGGACTGTTCGCAGCCGGTCACTGGGCCAGCCGCAGACTGGCCGCCGCCGGTCGCGGGCCCGGGCTTCGCTACAGCGAGCTGCGGCTGCTGCCGCTGAGCATCTCGGCAGTGGCGGCTTTCCTCGCCAGCGTGCTCATCATCTGCCTCCATTCGGTCGAGCACGTGCGGCTGGCGGCAGCGATCGTGCTCCTGCTGCTGGCCGCCGTCGCCTTCGCCCACGCGTTCGCCGCCCATGTCCCCGAAGTCGTGCTCCCCGGGTTCCTCGCTCTCTACCACGGGATTCGGGTCCTCGCCGGACTCGGCATCACCGACGCGGCACTGGCGCACCTGCTGGCGGCATGGCTGGTCTGGATGCTGGCGTACGCGCTGTACTGGTTCGTCTCGGTCGCCTATGACCGCAAGCCGGATGCCCGGCACCTCGTCGCCGGATTCTCCCGCTGGTCACTCGCCCCGCTGATCGCAGCGTTCGCCGCGATGCTCACCGCCTTCATCAGCGCACTGCTCGTCGACGCAGAGGTGCCGGTACTCCATTCGCTCACGATGCTCATCGCCGGCATCACGCTCATGATGCCGGCATTCATGCTCGTGCTGCTGGCCCAGCGGTTCCCGCACCAGCTCACGCGCCGCATCACCGCTGAGGTCGCCACCTATATCGGCGCGGTCGGCGGGATGATCGCGCTGGCTGGAATCTGGCAGCTGCACCTCGTCGTGCCCCTGCATGTGCTGCTGGCCGCAGCGATCGGCTGGGCGATCTTCTGCGCGCGCAGCCAGCCGCCGCGCAGCGGGCCCGGTGCCCAGTTCGTCCGCGTCGACCTGCGCACCGTCATCCCGATGGCGTTCATCACGCTCACCGGCACGATCGCAGCGTTCACCGCCGAGCACGCCGGTTACTCCCTGCTGTTCCTCATCGACCATGCCGCACTGCTCATCGCCGGCGCCGTCCTGCTGCGAGCCTGGGCGCTGTGGTGGGGGCTGGCCGGCGTCAGCGCCGGCATCGTGTGGTTCCTGCGCGATCTCATGTGGCTGGCCCTCGTCATCATCGCCGTGTTCATCATCGGCGTCGTCATCTGGCAGCTGCTGCGCAAACCGAAGAGTCCCGAGCCGCAGGGCAGCCCAGTCCAGGAGCCTCCGCAGAACCCGTCGCATGCCGGCCCGGCGCACGGATTCGGACCGCCGCACGTCCCGCCGCGGCAGGGCCCACCACCACCTGCTCCTCCCCAGCCGCCCGGCCAGGTCCCAAGCGGGACCGGCCAGCTGCCGCCTCGGGAACGGAACTGGCAACCGCCTGCCCAGCCCCCGCCTGCCCCGCCGGCGGGGACGTGGCAGGAACCCCGTCACGATGGATGACCTGCTGATCGAACGGGTGCTGCGGGCGGCTGAATGCGTGCCCGCGGGTCAGGTGGTCAGCTACGGCATGATCGCCGAGCTCGTCGGCACCTCCCCGCGGCTGGTCGGCAGGATCATGGCCACGTGGGGATCGAATGTCGCCTGGTGGCGGGTGACGAACGCCAGCGGCCGGCTGCCGGAGGCGATCACGATCCGCGCGCTGGAGCAGTGGACGGCCGAGGGAACTCCCCTGACTGCTGACCGGCACGCGGTGGCGATGGCGCGCGCTCAGGCGGATGCGGCCGCACTTGCGAGCGCGTGGCAGACCGCATGCGCTGATCTGCCTGCGCTGTGATCGGTGTTGTGAATAGCAGCAGCCCCGCTGCCAGCTGACAGCGGGGCTGTTGACGTGATCCCGGCTCGGCTTCGCGTGTGCGCTGCCTGGCCGGGTGGAAGATCACTTGAGCGAGACGGTGGCGCCTGCGCCCTCGAGGGCTTCCTTGGCCTTCTCGGCGGTCTCCTTGTCGGCGCCTTCGAGGACGGCCTTCGGAGCGTTGTCGACGAGGTCCTTGGCTTCCTTCAGTCCGAGCGAGGTGATGCCGCGGACCTCCTTGATGACCGGAACCTTCTTGTCGCCGGCCGACTCGAGGATGACGTCGAACTCGGTCTTCTCTTCAGCAGCGGCATCGCCACCGCCGGCACCGCCGGCAGCAGGAGCGGCAACGGCGGCAACCGGAGCGGCTGCCTCGACCTCGAAGGTCTCCTCGAACTTCTTGACGAAGTCCGACAGTTCGATGAGGGAGAGCTCCTTGAATGCTTCGATGAGCTCTTCGGGGGTGAGCTTAGCCATGGTGGCTATGTCCTTCCGTACGTGGCTGGTTCTTCAGCCGTGAATGGATTGTCTGTGGGTCTGAGTGAAACTCAGGCGTCCTCGGCAGCCGCTTCGCCGCCCTGCTTTTCGCGCAGAGCGTCGACGGTGCGCGCGGCCTTGACCAGCGGAGCGGTGAACATGTAGGCAGCGTTGTACATGCTTGCCTTCATGGCACCGGCCGCCTTGGCCAGCAGCACCTCACGGGATTCGAGGTCGGCGAGTTTCGTGATGTCCTCAGCGGTCATGGCGTTACCTTCGAAGTAACCACCCTTGATGACCAGCTGCGGATTCGCCTTGGCAAAGTCACGCAGGACCTTGGCGGCTTCGGAGGGTTCACCGGTGACGAAGGCGATGGCCGAGGGGCCAGTGAGCTGTCCCTCGAGCGCTTCGATGCCGGCTTCCTTAGCCGCGATAGCGGTCAGCGTATTCTTTACCACGGCGTAGGAGGCGTTCTCACCGAGACCACGGCGCAGCTCCTTGAGCTGCGCCACGGTGAGACCGCGGTACTCGGTCAGCACTGCAGCAGGAGCGTTCTCAAAGAGTTCCTTGAGTTCGGCTACTGCGGCTGCCTTGTCAGGCCTCGCCATGGTATTCCTTTCGTATATGTCGGTGCGTCAGACGCGAAAAAGCGTTCCGCGCAGGTTGCACGGAACGCTTGCACATCCGGATTCTCATGGCTGCTCAGCAGCCGGATCACCGGGACAGTCATCCACTACACACCTGCGCTGGCCACTCTTGCGAGTCTTCGTTCACAGCGGCTCACAGCTGCACGCGGAGGAGAGATGTGAGTCCCTGTGAAGACCGACGGTCTTGGGCAAGTATCAGCATAGAGCACAGCGCGCCGAGAATCCAAATCAGGGTTGGCGCCGCGTTCGCGGGCGCTCCGGCACTGCGCTGGAGACGTTCGCCCCTGCATTGGGTCCGGAACGGCGATGAGCGCCCATCCATCGTTGGCGCGCTGCAGATCGTCAGCCGGTGGTGCGTGCACGGCGGTGATACGGGGAATCTGCGCCAGCTGCAGCTTCACATGCGGGCGCGAGCGCATATCCCGGACGCAGGACAGACTCCGCTCAACGCCACAGGCCCGCCTGTCCCCAACGGTGTGGGGGCAGGCGGGGCCTGTGGGGTGCGGCTGCAGACCTCAGACCGACTGGCGGCTGGGTCGTGCCTCCGGTGTCACTTGCGCAGGGCGGATACGTCCATCGGGATGGCCGGGCCGTTCGTCGTCGTCATGGTCGCCTTCGAGATGTAGCGACCCTTCGACGAGGACGGCTTGAGGCGCATGACCTCGTCCATCGCAGCGTTGAAGTTGTCCTCGAGTGCACTCTGGTCAAAGGACACCTTGCCGATGATGAAGTGCAGGTTCGAGTGCTTGTCGATGCGGAACTCGATCTTTCCGCCCTTGATGTCCGAGACGGCCTTCGCCACGTCCATGGTGACGGTGCCGGTCTTCGGGTTCGGCATGAGGCCGCGGGGGCCGAGCACCTTGCCGAGTCGTCCGACCTTGCCCATCATGTCCGGGGTGGCGACGGCTGCGTCGAAGTCGGTGAAGCCGCCAGCGACCTTCTCGAGCAGGTCATCGGAGCCGACGTAGTCGGCACCTGCTTCGCGGGCTGCTTCGGCACGGTCGCCGGCTGCGAACACCAGGACCTTAGCGGTCTTGCCGGTACCGTGCGGGAGGTTGACGGTGCCGCGCACCATCTGGTCAGCCTTGCGCGGGTCTACGCCGAGGCGCAGAGCGACCTCCACGGTGGCGTCGAACTTCGCGACAGAGGTGTCCTTGGCCAGGGAGACTGCCTGAGCCGGTTCGTAGTATGTGTCAGCCGCGATCTTCTCCGCGGCGGCCTGATAGGCCTTTGAGCGCTTTGCCATCTGCTTCTCTCCTTGCAGTTGTGGTGTCGGGGAGCGCGCTGCTCCTACCACGTGATGTCGGTGCCGTTGCCGGCCGGTTCCACCGAGCCGGGGCACCGTTCATCACATTTCGACGTCGGTGGTGATTCCCATCGAGCGGGCGGTGCCGGCGACGATCTTCGACGCTGCGTCGATGTCGTTGGCGTTGAGGTCCGGCATCTTGGTTTCGGCGATCTCGCGCACCTGGTCCTTGGTCAGATGTCCGACCTTGTCGGTGTGCGGGGTGGCCGAGCCCGACTTCAGACCGGCGGCCTTCTTGATGAGCTCCGCAGCCGGCGGAGTCTTCGTGATGAAGGTGAACGAGCGGTCTTCGTAGACGGTGATTTCAACCGGGACGACGTTGCCACGCATGGATTCCGTTGCGGCGTTGTACGCCTTGCAGAACTCCATGATGTTGACGCCGTGCTGACCAAGCGCGGGGCCGATCGGCGGTGCGGGGTTGGCCGCACCAGCCTGGATCTGAAGCTTGATCAGGCCGGCTACCTTTTTCTTGGGAGGCATTCTTCGGTCCTTAATACTTCGATGAAGCCCTCGGCGGCTGCCGAGGGTCGTTCCCTGCGCGGGATGCGTCAGGGGTGCTGCGCCGCGCTCCGATGAATGTCGCAGGCGCAAACCACACCATTATTCCATGAACAGCCCGTGGTTGTTAAATCCAGCCCTAGGCCCTCCAGACGCCGCCGCGCCCGAGGCGGTTCTCACCTCGGGCGCGGCTGTGTGCCGGGATGTGCCGGCGAACGCTGTGGTGCGGCTCAGATCTTGGCGACCTGGTCGAAGCCGAGTTCGACGGGAACATCGCGCTCGAAGATCGACAGCAGGACGGTGAGCTTCTGCGATTCGGGGCGGATCTCCTGGATCGTGGCCGGGTGTCCTTCGAAGGAGCCCTCCTTGACCATGACGGATTCGCCGACTTCGAATTCGACCTCGTAGGCGGCTCCGCCCTCAGCGGCGGCCTTCGCCTGCTCGCCGGCTTCGGCAGCGGCCTTGGCCTGCTCCTCTTCGAAGACCGGAGCGAGCATCGAGAAGACCTCGTCGATGGTGAGCGGGACGGGGTCGTAGGCGTTGCCGACGAAGCCGGTGACACCCGGGGTGTGGCGCACAACGCCCCATGATTCGTCGGTCAGCTCCATGCGCACGAGCACGTAGCCGGGGATGCGCACCCGGCGGACCTGCTTGCGCTGGGCGTTCTTGACCTCGATGACGTCTTCCATCGGCACCTGGATCTCGAAGATGTAGTCTTCCATGTCCAGCGAGATGATGCGGTTCTCGAGGTTGGCCTTCACGCGGTTCTCGTAGCCGGCGTAGGAGTGGATGACGTACCAGTCGCCGTCCTTCATGCGCAGCTCGGACTTGAATTCCTCGGCCGGATCGTGCTCGTCGCCGGTGTCCTCGGCGGCCGGCGCCTGCTCGGTCGCCTCGTCGGCGGCCGGCTGGCTGGCAGTCTCCTCAGTGACAGCCTCATCGGCAGTCGGCTCTGCGGCTGCGTCGAGGTTCTCGGTTTCCGGGGTGTTGTCCGACACCTGTTCTCCTTGTGCTTAGGTCGTGGGGCGTGGCCTGGCGTGTGCGGGCGCGTCTGCGGCTGTGTCGCCGATCAGCGGCTGGATCAGCCGACTAACCCCACAGAGGCCAGATCGGCGAGCCGCCGAAGACGAAGCCGGAGAGCTTTCCGAACAGCAGATCCAAGACGGTGACGAGCAGCATCATGAAGATGACGAACCCGAGCACGACGAGCGTGTAGTTGATGAGCTCCTTGCGGGTGGGCGTGACCACCTTCTTGAGCTCGCTGATCACCTCGCGGAAGAACTGCATGATCGTACCGAAGAAGCCGCGCTTCTCAGAGGTTCCTGCGGGTGTCTCGGTCACGCTTCCTCACTCGGGGGTCGTTGTGCTTCGCCGTTCTCAGCAGGGGTGACAGGACTCGAACCTGCAACCTACGGTTTTGGAGACCGTTGCGCTACCAATTGCGCCACACCCCTTCGGCCGTGCGGGCACGGCCGGGACATGAAACAGACCCGGGGACCCGGGTCGGCTTCCGCCAAGGTACGAGCATACACGTTCGATGTCTCATCCGTCTAACGACGGTTCACTCCGCTTCGGCCGGCGCCCAGGGGCCCGGCTGCGGGATGGGCATCCACGGGCTGAAGCTGACCTGTGCGTCCATGTCGACGGTGACGACCTGCACGTCGATGGGCTGGCGGGTCTGTGCGTCGTAGCGGATGAAGGAGAACTCGGCGGGCATCTTGAGCGGGCCCGGTGTCAGCGCATTGGCCAGTGCCCCGCCGGTCGTCGAGTTGACGAACCGGGTGGCCGGGCCGAACGCTTCTGGCCCGACCCGCCGGTGCCAGTGGCCGGAGATGGCGAAGCCTGCGCAGCCCTCGCCGAGGGCCGCCGCTGCCTGCCTGGGGTCGTGGATGACGAGAGTGTCGATGTCCTCGGTCGCACACGCCTCGGCGGCGACCCGGTCGGTGAACTCGGCGCCGGTCTCTCCGCGTTCGAGCACGTCGCCGGTGGGGAAAACGGTGCGCCGCGGATCCGGCAGCCCGAAGAACGTCAGTCCGGCGGCGGTCACCGGCTGTCCGTCGAGGACCTTCCAGCCGAGTGAGCGGGCGTGGGCGGCGGTGTCGGCCGAGTCGTGGTTGCCTTTGACGTAGACGCGGGGCAGGTCGTCCGGCAGCGCCTGGTGCACGGAGTCGACACAGATGTTCTCGGCGGTGGTGCCGGTCATCGTGATGTCCCCGCCGTCGAGGTAGAGGTCGGCCCCCGACAGCTGGGCGGCGCGGGCGAGCACCCGCGACATGCCGGTGTTGCAGTGGATGTCGGAGGCCATGAGCACGGTGATGACGCCGGCCGGCTCATTCTCTTGTGCACCGGCCTGCCCGCCCGCCTGGGCCTCCCCGTTATCGGCCGCCTCGCCGACAGCCCCGCCGGTGGCCGCCTCCCCGGTCGCGGCCTGGGCTCCGTCGCCACCGGCTGGCGGGTCGCCGGCCAGCGGCTGGTCCCAGTTGGGCCGGGGCACCAGGTCCGCGCCCGAGGTCGTGCGCGGGCTGGTCGGGCGCCTGAGCCAGGCGGCGTCCAGGCTCGTGCGGGCGGTGTCGTAGAAGGTCTCGTTGTCGTCGTAGTAGTCGGTGACGACGCGGGCGACTTCGTCGATGATGCCGGAGAACCTGCCGGTCACCTCGGACCCGGCCAGCGGTGTGCGGTCGAACACCGGGTTCGGGGTGATCTGCTTGGGCGCGCTCACCGGCACGGCGATGATGGCGATGAGCACCGCGGCGAGGCTGAGCACGAGCGCGGTCATCGGCCCGTCGGCCGGGTCCCGCTCGCTGGAGGTCGCGAGCTGCGGGCGGGTGCGCCTGTGCAGCAGGTAGGCCCCGGCCACCACGGTGATCACTCCGGCGGCGATGAGGTCGCGGGTGAGCGCATCGGCGATGATGCCGTTGCGCACGACGGTGACGAGTGCGTCGATATCGCCGAACAGGCTGGCATAGGCGGTGGCGTCCTGGGCGAGTTCGTCGATCGTCGAGACCGGCACGCCGGCATGGTTCGGGATCTCCTCGACGGTGACGTCAACGCCGAGGCCCAGCGGGAGTCTGTCGCCTGCCGGTATCACGAGCTCGCCGATCGGCCCGAGGTCGACGGTGATCGCCCCGTCGGTCGTGACCGCATAGGTTGCATCGTGCGGGCCGAAGTTCGCCTCGGTCTGCGCGGTCGTCACCGCCCACGGTGCAGCGAGCAGGGCGCCTGCGAGGAACAGTCCGAGGGCTGCGGCCAGGAATCGCGCCGCGGCTGCGAGGCGGGAGATTGCCCGGCGTGCGGGGCGCTGAGCTGAGACCATGCGGGCAATTATACGAGCGGCCCACCGCCGGGTGACAGGCCAGCCCATCAGGGCAGATGCCGGCTGCCGGCGGCAGGCGCAGCGGGGCATCGACTAGACTGTCGTCATGGTGACACGGGAGGATCTGCGCGCACTTCCCAAGGCCCACCTGCACCTGCACTTCACCGGCTCGCTGGCTGATGAGACGCTCGCCGAGCTCGCCGCCGAGGCCGGCATCCGGCTGCCGCGCGGCATCGTCGGTTCGACTCCGACGAACCTGTCCCCTGACCAGCGCGGCTGGTTCCGCTTCCAGCGCCTCTACGATGCCGCCCGCGCGGTCGTGCGCGGGGAGACGATCATGCGCCGGGTCGTCGCCGAGGCCGCAGCCGCCGAACGGGCCGAGGGCTCGCGCTGGCTGGAGCTGCAGATCGACCCGACCTCCTATGGCCCCTACGTCGGCGGCATCACTCCGGCTTTGGAGATCGTCCTCGATGAGGCCGCCCGCCAGTCTGGGCCGGACTTCGGCATGGCGATCATCGTCGCCGCCTCCCGCACCCGCAGCCAGTTCGAGGCCCGCACACTGGCCCGGCTTGCCGCCCAGTACGCCGGCGATGAGGCCGCCACCGTCGTCGGCTTCGGGCTGTCGAACGATGAGCGCCGCGGCGACACTGCAGAGTTCCGGCACGCCTTCCGCATCGCCCGCCGAGCCGGCCTGGCCTCCCTGCCCCACGGCGGGGAGCTGCTCGGACCCGCGCACATCCGCGAGGTCATCGCGCACCTGCGCCCCCACCGCCTCGGGCACGGGGTGCGGGCGGTGGAGGATCCGCAGCTGCTGGACCAGATCGTTGACGCCGGTATCGGCCTGGAGGTGTGCCCGGGTTCGAACGTCTCGCTCGGGGTGTACGCCACCGATGAGCAGGTGCCGCTGCGCCGGCTGTTCGACTCCGGTGCGCAGATCGCGCTCGGGGCCGATGACCCGCTCATCTTCGATTCGCGGCTGGTCGATCAGTATGCTGCCGCCGCCGAGGCGGGGCTGACCCGGGCGGAGATCGCCGAGCTTGCCCGGCAGTCCTTTGCGATCTCACTGGCACCTGAGCGGATCCGGCAGGCCGCGATCAGTGACATCGACCGCTGGGAGGCCGCAGGCTGAGCCTGCCGCGGCCGACCGCGCCTGCCGGCCCCGGGAGCTCAGATCCGGCAGCCGATGAGGTTGGGTTCGGGTTCGAGCCGGATGCCGGTGGATTCCTCGACTCCGTCGCGGATGTGGCGGGCGAGGTCGAGGATGTCGGCGGTGCGTGCCTGCCCGCGGTTGGTCAGCGCCAGCGTGTGCTTGGTCGACAGGCGGGCGCGCTGTTCGCCGATCCCGAATCCCTTGTGGAACCCGGCTCGGTCGATGAGCCAGGCGGCCGAGGTCTTCTTCCGGTGCTCATCGCGCATGCCGGTGAGCGGGTCGATGACCGGGTATTCCGGCGCCCCGTCGGGCAGCGGGGTGGAGAGCGGGACGATCGGGTTGGTGAAGAACGACCCGCATGACCACGTGTCGTGGTCGGCAGGGTCGAGGACCATGCCCTTGGAGGCACGGACGGCGAGCACGGCTTCGCGCACTTCGGCCAGCGGCACCCGGTCTTCGAGGTCGACGCCGAGCGCAGCGGCGAGCTGCCGGTAGCGGATCGGCGCGGACTCGGCCGAGGAGGTGAGCGCGAAGCTGACGTCGAGGACGACGAAGCGCACGGTGCCGATCTCGGCGGTGGTGCGCTTGAGCCGGGAGGTGCGGTAACCGAATTCGAGCTCGGCGCGCGGCAGGGTGATGACGTCGCCGGAGAGCCGATCGTAGACGGTGACGGATTCGAGGGTGTCGGCGACCTCGGCTCCGTAGGCGCCGACGTTCTGCACCGGGGTCGCACCGGCTGAGCCGGGGATTCCGGAGAGCGCTTCGAGCCCGGAGAGCCCGCGGGCGACGGTCTCGGCGACGCAGTCGTCCCAGTTCTCGCCGGCTGCCACGCGCAGCAGCACCCGGTTGCCGCCGAGCTCGGTGAACTCCATGCCGCTGGTGCGGATGAGGCACACGGGCCCGGCGAAGCCGTCATCGCTGATGACGAGGTTGGATCCGCCGGCGATGAAGAGCACATCGGGGTTCAGTCCCTGCCCGCTGCCGGCTGCCTCTCCCCCGCTGCTGGGAAACTCAGCCGCCCGGTCAGCAGTCAGCGGGTGGGCGGTGAGGAAGTCGATCAGCTCCTCGCGGGTGCCGGCGACGGTGAGGTCGGCGGCCGGGCCGCCGACGCGCATCGTCGCGTAGTCCGCCAGCTGTGTCCGGCTCACGCCAACCGCACCTTCGCCTGGGTGCGTCCGAGCACGGTGTCCTCACCGCAGCTGACGGAGATGTCGAGGCGCACGATGCCGGCCTCTTCATCGATTGCGCCGACGACGGCGGCCATGTCGAGGTAGGCCGTCGGGGTGTCCGGGGTGCCGGAGGCCGCATCGGCGACGATGACCGGGGCGGTGAAGCGGGTGCGGCAGTCGACGATCGCACCGGGGTCGGCGGCCCATTCGGTGATGCGGGCGAGCACGGATCCCATCGAGAGCATGCCGTGGGCGATGACGTCGTCGAGGCCGACCTCGCGGGCGAAGCGCTCGTTCCAGTGGATCGGGTTGTGGTCTCCCGAGGCGCCGGCGTAGGCGACGAGATCAGCGCGGGAGAGCGGGATGCGGGCGGAGACGACGGTGCGGCCGACCTCCTGGTCGCGCAGCTTCGGCGCCAGGTCGGTGCCGGAGGGACGGTATTCCTCGCGTTCGACGGGCTCGTTCATGCTTCTCCTCCTCGCACGACGATCGTCGAGGTCACGGTGACCACGGGGGCGTCGTCGCTGTTCGCGTCGGTAAGTTCGGTGCGGGTGGTGATCATCGCATGCCCGCCGGCCTCGCGCAGTCCATCGACGTGGCAGACGGCGTTGAGCTTGTCGCCGGCGACGATCGGGCGGGCGTAGGTGAACTGCTCGGAACCGTGGACGACGCGGGAGAAGTCGATGCCGGCTTCCGGGTTGGAGATGTAGAGCGCTTCGGCGCGCTGGGAGGGGATGACGGCGAACGTCGGCGGGGCGACGACGTCGGCGTAGCCGAACTCGGCTGCGGCCTCAGCACTGCGGTGGGCGCGGTTCTGCGCCCCGGTCGCGCGGGCGAACTCGATGATCGCCTCGCGGGAGACCTCATAGGGCTCCGGCAGGGCGTAGCTCGCACCCTGCAGCTCGGTGTTGACAGCCATCGGCAGATGTACCTCCTTGGGCACAGGCACGGTGCCCGTGCGGGTTCGTCCGGCTCAGGTGGACAGACTGCCGGCACCTCCCGGCCGCTGACCGGGGACGTGCGGCAGTCCCATGTCTGCGAGTCTATCGCCCGGGGCCGGGCACCCGCATCATCGCCAGGGCGTAGTCGGCGAGGTTGTCGGCGGCGGTGTCCTTGGGCACCGGCCCCTCGGGGTCGTACCACTGCGAGGTCGAGGTGCACATGTTCGACACCACGCGGCCGGCGAAGCGCCAGTCGGGGTTGGTGAATGCACCGGTCTCAATGCCTTCGCGCGCGAGTGCGTCGACGGTGTGCTGCACGTCGCGACGCAGTCCGGCGATGCGGGAGCGGTCGGGTTCGTCGATGCTGCGCATCTCACTGGCTCCGATGAAGCCCTTGCGCCGCTGCTCCAGATGGAACAGCGCCAGCTCGCGCACCACTTGCCGGTAGCGCTCCTCGACCGGCTGGCCTTCTGCCGCCGTGAGCACATCGTCGAGCCGGCTGATGAGCTCGGCCATCGTCTCGTCCATGAGGCTGACGAGCATCTGCTGCTTGGACGTGAAGTAGTGGTAGACCCCGGCGACGCTCACCCCGCCAGCCTGCGCGATCTGCCGCATCGAGGTGCCGTGGTAGCCCCAGCGCACGAAGCAGTCGATGATCGCCTCGACGATCTTGGGATGCGGGGCATCGGGGGCGCCGCGCACGAGGTGTGGGGCACCGGCGTGTTCGCGGCCGCCGGGTCCGGTGCGCACCGCGCTCGGCTCGAAGTCACCGGAGTACATGAGGTCCTCGAGTTCGAGGCCGAGCACCTCAGCCAGCTGCGAGACCCGCTCGACGGTGACGGAGACGCGCTCGCGCTCGATGAGGGACAGGGTGGCAGGGCTGACACCGATCTGCGAGCTCAGCTCCTCAAGTGTCAGGCCGGCTCGCGTGCGTGCGGCTCTCACGCGCCCACCGACGCTGGCACCGCTCAGATCCGCTTCTTTAACCATGCTAAACAGCATAGAGCACGGCGCGGTGCTGTCCAGCCGCCTGCCCCGCGCCCCGGCTTCTCTGTGCGGCCGCGGCGGGCCTTGGCGCTGCCGGCAGGGTGGAGTTCTCGGGGTGACGTGCGACCTGCTCCACAGTCCATGTGTGCGCCGAACCATGGAATCACAGCTAGCAGCGCCGGCAGGCGATGCAGACCTCCTCATAGAGATGCCGCAGGCACCGTGGCCTGAGGACAGCGCGCAGCTCACAGACACCCCGGCCGCCCTCTCAGCCCGCCGAGACCTTCGGGATCAATACCCGAATGGGTATTGACAGCAGACAGGCCGATGCCGAAGATCGACACACGTCTACCTAACGTTTGTTCACTGCAACTAAAATTTCAACACAGCGATCGCTTCCGCCGCCACCGGTTCGGACCCTGCGGCACAGATCGCACATCCTGAGTTCTATGGGAGGAACGCCATGACTGAAGCACTCGACCTCACCGCTCTGCTCGCCGATGCCCCGAAGAACTGGGGGAAGTGGGGCCCAGACGACGAAGTCGGGGCCCTGAACTACCTCAGTGCCGAGGAGGTGCTCCGCGGTGCTGCTCATATCAAGACTGGCGAGGTGCATACTCTGCAGCGGCTCATCGGCGACCCGCAGGGCGATCCAGTGTGGCCGGGCCGCTCTCCGGCTGAGCGTGAAATGGTGATGGACGAAGCCACCTGGGATAGCAATGATGCACCGCAGTTCCCCGGCGGGCTGCACTATGCAGACGACAAGATCGAAGCATTCCTGCAGGGGTCGACCCAGTACGACGCCCTCGGCCACGTCTGGTACGACGGGAAGCTGTGGAACGGCTATGACGCTCGCACGACCATCGGGGGCATGGACAAGGCGAGCGTCGAGCCGATCGCTCAGCGCGGTGTCGTCGGCACCGGCGTGCTGCTCGATATGGCGCGTCATTTCGGCGTCGAGGCGATGGAGGCCAATCACACCTTCGATCACACTGACCTGCTGGAGTGCGCGGAGCGCCAGGGAGTCACCATCAGCAAGCGAGACATCCTCGTCATCCGCACCAATCACCTCCAGCTGTTCTTCGAACAGGGCGATGACTTCTACACCGACTTCTGCGAACCAGGGCTGACCTACAGTCCGGAGCTTGTGCAGTGGTTTGCCGACATGGAGATCCCGAATCTCGTCACCGATACGATCGCCAACGAGGTCACGACCGATCCGGACTCCGGTGCAGCACTCGTCCTGCACAATGCGCTCATGCGCAACCTCGGGGTCGCCTTCACCGAGATCTGCGATCTGGAATCTCTGGCAGAAGCATGCGCCGAAGACCGCCGCTACACGTTCTTCTACGTCGCAGCACCGTTGAAGATCCACCGGGCCACCGGCTCTCCGGTCAACCCTGTGGCGCTGCGATGACGACTCCACGCCGCCGACCACCGGATCCGATGCTGCCGCTGGAACAGCACCTGAGCCCACCGCATCACACAGTGCCGCAGATGTGCGCTTCGGCACTGGCGACTGACCCTGACGCCGAGGTCATCCACGCCTTCGACCGGAGATGGACATACGCCGAGGTCGACGCTGAGGCCCACCGCCTTGCGCGCGCTCTCGCCGGCACCGGAGTGGCGGCGGGCGACCGGGTGGCGCTGTTCGTGCAGAACGACCCCATCTTCGTCACCGGGCTGCTGGCCACATGGAAGCTCGGGGCGATCGGCGTGCCGATCAACCCGATGAACACCGGCCGGGAGCTGGCGTTTCAGCTGGAGGACTCCGCTGCCGTGGCGCTCATCGCCCTCCCTGGGCTGTGGACACAGGTCGCCCAGCAGGTGGTGGCAGACGGCATCGGAGACGTCAGGCTCGTCATACTGGCACCGCATACCGCATGGAGGCAGACCGGAGAGCAGTTCGAGACATCTGCCGTCCCCGTGCCGCCCGAGCTGCTCGGCCGTGTCGGCTCCGCCGAGGTCGTGTCTGCTGATGCTCTCCCACACGGGTCGGACTACCGGCCGGCTGCGGTCTGCGCAGATGATGTCGCGCTGCTGACGTACACCTCGGGCACGACCGGCAGGCCCAAGGGTGCGATGAACACCCATGGGAATCTGACGTTCAATGCTGAAACCTATGTGCAGATGTCGGCTCTTCAGCCCGGTGAGCCGATTCTGGCGATCGCTCCGCTGTTCCACATCACCGGGATGGTCGGTCATGTGCTGCTGGGCTTGCGCGTGGGAGCACCGATCGTCCTGAGCCACCGCTTCCACCCGCAGGTGATGCTCGAATCGATGCGCCACAGCCGTTCGGTCTTCACCATCGGAGCGATCACTGCGCTCATGGCGCTGGCCGACTGCCCGGCGGCGACGGCCGCTGACTTCGCCAGCCTGCGCACGATCTACTCCGGTGGCGCTCCGATCGCACCGGCCCTGGCCGACCGGCTCGAAGGGATCTTCGGCACGTATGTCCACAATGTCTACGGCATGAGCGAGACCTCCTCGCCGACACACCTCGTCCCCCGCGGCCAGCGGGCACCGGTCGATCCGGTCTCCGGCGCACTGTCCGTGGGCAGACCGGTATACGACACGCAGGTTCGCATCGCCGATGAGCAGCGCGCCGATGTCCAGGCGGGGACATACGGGGAGATCCTGGTGCGCGGTCCGCAGATCACGCCGGGCTACTGGAATCGCCCCGATGCCATAGCGGAGAGCTTTGCCGATGGGTGGCTGAGAACGGGTGACATCGGGTTCGTCGACGCAGACGGGTGGTACTACCTCGTCGACAGGAAGAAGGACATGATCAACGCCTCCGGCTACAAGGTGTGGCCGCGCGAGGTCGAGGATGTCCTCTACACGCATCCCGCCGTCGCCGAGGCCGCCGTCGTCGGCGCCGCAGACGCATACCGCGGAGAGACCGTCATCGCCTTCGTCACGCTGCACGAGGGGCGCACCGTGACCCCTGGCGAGCTCATCGATTTCTGCAAAGCCGATCTGGCCGCATACAAGTATCCGCGCTCCATCGAGATCCTCGATGAGATGCCGAAGACGGCGACGGGGAAGATCCTGCGCCGAAAGCTGCGCGGCACCTGAGCCCGGCGGTAGAGCGACTGCAGGAAGGAAACCTGGCGCAATGAGGAGAACCCCCACCCGGCGGGTGAGGGTTCTGCTTCAGTGGTAGCGGGGGCGGGGCTCGATCCCGCGACCTCACGATTATGAGTCGTGCGCTCTAACCACCTGAGCTACCCCGCCGCAGTACCGCTTTTGAGCGGCACGAGAGCCCCGAAAGGGAATCGAACCCTTGACCTTCTCCTTACCATGGAGATGCTCTGCCGACTGAGCTATCGGGGCAACGAGAAAACACTATACACACTTTCCAGCCGCGGGCAAAATCAGCTCCGGGGTGCTCAATCAGCGTCGTATTTGGCGCTCAGATAGCCCTGCAGACGGCCCGGGTGATCAGTGATGATGCCGTGCACTCCAGCGGCCATGAGGCGCTCCCAGTCGGCAGGCACATTCGACGTCCACACAAGGCATCCGTAGCCCTCGGCCATGAACTCCTCCAGCAGCGCCTGCCGGAGGAAGAAGCCGCGCCGCGACGGGTTGTAGAAGGTCACATCGAGATCCGAGGCCAGCGTCTTGTCCTCCGGCCGTGGAACCATGCGCAGCAGCCCGCGGGCAACCATGGGGATGAGGTCGCGCACGGCCGTGAGCGTTGCGGGAGAGAAGCTCTGCAGGATCATCCGGTCAGCCATCCCGGTGGCCATGATGTCGTCAGCGACCTGCGCGATCGCACCTGGCGACCAGTCGTCTTTGAACTCCAAGAGCAGGTTGCCGTCGAAGTCTGCGAGGTTGGCGAGCACGGTGCGCAGCTTCGGCACCCGCTGGCCGATGAAGCCCGGGCCCAGCCACGAGCCGGCATCGGCCAGTGAGATCCGCTCGTCGCTCATCTGCGCTGCGGTTCCCGTCGCAGGTGGTGCGGTTCAGGGTCGTATCGTGCAGCACGATCGGGGTCCCGTCGGCACTGATCCCGATGTCGATCTCGATCCAGTCGGATCCGAGCACCCGGGCGGCTTCGATGGCGACGAGGGTGTTCTCCGGTGCGACTCCCGAGTAGCCGCGGTGGGCGATGACCCACGGCTTGTGCTCCCCGCCGGGGGTGTGCGGGTACCCGTGGTCGGCGAGGAACGCCTCGAGCATCAGTTGACTCCTCGCATGACCTGCCCGAGGCGGATGTAGCCTTCGACCGCGATCGCACGCCACAGCATGGCCGCGGCTTCCGGATCCGACTTCTCCAGCTTCTCGATCGCGGACTTCGACAGCAGTTCGACGACGGTCGGCTCAGCGACGCGGACATCGAAGGGCTGATGGTAGGTCTCATTGAGGGCGAGCTCACCGAAGGACATGCCGGCGACGAGCTGCGCGTTGACGTCGCCGCCCTCATCCTCAGGATTGAGCGTGTGCACCTCGCCGGAGACGATGAACCGAATGCCGTCGAACTCGTCACCGACCTTGCGGACGATATCGCCGGTGTCGTACTCCTCGCGCTTGAGCAGGCTGACGACCTTCTCACGGATCTTCTCGTCGATGCCTTCGAGCAGCACTGGAGTGGAGATCGCCTCGTCGGGGAAGCAGTCCTCGTCGCCGTACTCGCGGAGAATCTGATCCTCGGCCCATGACAGGGCATCGTTGCGGTCCTCGAAGATCTCGACCTGCATGTCGACGGGCACCAGAAGGTTCGCCAGCCGGTCGAACGGGTCGACGAGACCGAGGGAGGTGTCGACGTCGGCGAGGGCGGCGGCCAGCCGCGAGATCGCCTTGACTGAGACCTCGGCGATGTGATCGGCACGCGAGAGGTCGACGACGACGCAGACGGTGTTCTTGTCGAATGTGGCGACCTCACGGGAAAGCACTTCGATGCCGGAGAACAGCAGGTCGCCCATGACTTCGAGCACGTGGGCGCGCTCGCCGTATTCGGTGAGGACCGCCTCGGCGGCTTCCGGACGACGGGTCGTCGAGGGCACATGGTCGATGGTGTCGTGCGTGCGGATCGTCGACAGGCCGGCCTTAGAGGTGCGCACGAAGTGCAGCTCCAGGTCGCGGGAGAGGATCCGGTGGGCGGCCAGACCGCGCACGCTCGAACCGTGCTGGTCGAGCGGCGGAGCGTAGGTGGCGATGCCGAGCTGGCCGGGCAGAGCGGAGATGATGCCGCCGCCGACGCCGCTCTTGGCCGGCATGCCGACCGAGGACACCCAGTCACCGGAGTCGTCGTACATGCCGCAGGTGAGCATGACCGACAGCACCCGCTGGGCGACCTGGCGGGAGAACACGCGCTTGCCGGTGACCGGGTTGACGCCGAGGTTGGTCAGCGTCGCGGACATGATCGACAGGTCCTTCGCGCTGGTGAGGATGGCGCACTGGCGACTGTAGTCGTCGAAGGCCGGCAGCGGGTCGCCGTCGATGATGCCCCATGAGGCAAGGAACCATGACAGCGCGCGGTTGTGCATGCCGCCGTCGCGATCCGCCTCATATGAGACCTCGTCGACTTCGAGGTCCCGGGCAGCGCAGTCGGACATGACGCGCAGGATCTTGTCGAAGACCTCGCCGTCGGAGTCCGGCAGAATCTGCGCGGTTGCCGCAATCGCACCGATGTTGATGAGCGGGTTCTTCGGCCTGCCGGTGTTGGCCTCACTGGAGAGGTCCTTGAACGAGGAGCCGGAGGGCTCGACGTCGATCTTCGCGTCCATGAACCGGAAGCCGCGGTCCTGCAGCGCGATGGCGTAGCAGAACACTTTGGAGATCGACTGCATACTGAAGGGCACCTCGGCGTCACCGGAGGTGTAGGTGTATCCGTCAGCGGTTGTCATCGCCAGGCCGCACAGATCAGGGCCGGCCTCGGCGAGAGAGGGGTTGTTCTGCGGCTGTTCACCGCCGTGGACATCGAAGAGACGCTCGTGCACGGAGTCGAGGTACTGCTGAATGGGCGATTGCATGGTTCCAGGCTAGCCGACACCTCCTGCCCCACGCTGACTGTTCGCACGGCAGAGACAGCGAACCCCGTTGATGTCTGAAGTTCGCGCGACGGAGACGGATGGGCACCGGTTCGGCGACGAGTGGACGGCGAGGCGAGCCCTCCGCATCTGCAAAGGCACTCGCGTCTGCCCCGCAGAAGCGTGCAGCCATGAGGTGTTCATCACTTCTATGAGGTGCATTCAGCTCACATTCATCTCGCGTGAGCCCTCTACGCAGGATTTGCACATGCGTCAGCTAACCGCCCACTAACCACTCACCTGCTGTTACTGTGCAGCAGTGCATGGCTCAAGTATGCATTCATAAATGTGTCCGCAGATGCGACTGTATACAGATACTATACAGGCATCTCTGTCGAATTGAATTGTTTATATCTTCAAATTCACATAAACTTGAGCCTGCTCCACGCTGGCGCCTGGGCCACTTCCAAGGCGCACAGCCACTGAAGCATGCCGCAAAACAACCCACGTGAGGAACGGATCTCTCATGACCGAAACGCCAACGCAGAAGAAGCCCAATCGTCGTGCCGTCAAGGCAGCCGCAGCCGGTGCCCTCGGTGTGGCCCTGCTCGCCGGACTCGGCACCACCTTCGCCAAGTGGTACGAAGAGGCCTCGATCGGCGAAAGCAGCCTGCAGTCAGGTCACCTGAACATGACTGTCGACGGAGCCCAGTGGACCGACCTCAACAGCGGTCAGACCATCGATGAGGCCCAGTTCAAGATGGTGCCCGGTGACAGACTGCGCTACACCGCAAACGTCACCCCTGACCTCGAAGGCGACAACCTCGTCGCCACACTGAAGGTCAACACCACAGGCACCGTCACCGGCGATCTTGCCAATATCGTCGAGGTCACGACCGTTGTCGGTAACGGCACCGAGACCGAGCAGACCGTCAGACCCGGCGACACTGCCGCGATCCCGGTGTCCGTCGAGCTGACGTTCCCATTGACGGCTGATGGCGAAGATCCGGCCGAAGACAAGTCCAACTGGTGGGGCGACCGTGGCGAGGACGGAACCGTCAACCTCTCCGAGATCAAGATCGAACTCGATCAGAACGACAACCCCTGATCTGATGACCGTTGCCTCCGTGCGACGGGTAGCGGCAGCCGGGGTGGCCGCCGGTCTGGGACTGGTCCTCCTGTCCTCGACCGGCGTCACCCTGGCGAAGTGGTACGAAGAGACCACCCTGCCGGATACCCAGATCTCCTCCGGCTCGCTCACGCTTGAGGCCGGCTCCACCGCTCCGGTGCAGCTGCACAGCCGCTTTCCCGAAGATCAGCGGACCTTCACCGGCGGCACCGCATGCACGACACCGAGCGGGTTCGCGGCGTGCCGTGAACTCACGGCAGCTGAACTCGAAGGGCAGCTGCTGCTGCCCGGCGACCAGCTGCTCATCGAGGAGAGCTTCCACGCCGCCGGCGAGGGCACGAACCTGGAAGCCGAGGTGCAGATCGACCGCAGCAGCGCGACGAACGAACTGCCGGCCGGAACGACCGCACGCTCGGAATTCCTCCGCGACGGCCAGCCGGTGAACGAACCGGTGGCGATCAGCGGAAGCGACCCGGATGAGGCCAGGACCGCAGTATGGCTGGTGCGCACGACCGTGACGACACCGGAGAAGTGGCCTGCTTCATTCGAGGCGAACAGCATCGACCTTGGCGCCCTGACCGTCAGCGTACGCCAGGTGACGCCCTAGTCCGGTCCCGCTGGGCCGGCACCGCAGGAGATGAAAGGAGCACAACCGTGAGACGCACATGGATCACCCCTCTGTCCATCGCGGCAGTGCTCCTCGTCTTCATCGCCGTGTTCATCGCTCCCACCGGCGCCACACTGGCGCGGTGGTATGACGAGCTCACCACCGATCAGGTGAGCGCGACCGCCGATGAGTACACCTTCGACTTCGCGGATCAGCCCGACTCCACCGACAATCCGGATCCGGCCGATCCGCCGACCTGGAACCACCCGGGCATCAGGGTGACGAATCATTCGCAGACCCTGGCACGGACGATGCACATCACGCGCACGACGCTGGCGAACCGCTACAGCTACGGTTCGACCGCGCCGGACATCTACCTCGACCCGATCCGCAACTCCCGCATCGTCTACACGCTGGCTCCGCACGGGGAGACCTCATGTCACAGCACCGGCCACGAAACGGTGTGGACAGTGAAGCAGACCGGCACCTCGGCTCCTGCCGACGGTGTCTACACTCCGCTCACCGGCGACGCACGGTTCACGCTGCCGCCGGGTGAGACGCGACTGCTGTGCATGCGCGTCGACCTCGGCGTGCCATCTGAGACCACGGAAGAGCGCGAGGTGCTGCTGCGCCGTTTCGCCGGCGCCGGCATCAAGGCCGCAACCGAGGTCGAAGCAGTCGAGAAGCTCTCGACCGACGGCACGGAGAGCGCGCACATCACCAGCCTCTACCGCGTGGCGATGCCCCAGCTGATTCCGTCACCGGAGGTCACGAGCGTCAACGGCGCCGCCCTGGGCTGCGAGCGCGGCCAGCAGCGCACGACCTCCGGCTATATGAAGCTGGCATGGGAATGGCCGGCGAGCACGTCGATGGCATCCTCGGCGCACATCATCGCCCGGTGGGAGGTCTGGTCACGCCCGACCGGCGGAAGCTGGGCGAAGATCACCGACTCGGCCGTCCTGCGCAAGACCGATAATCCCTTGGCCGAGCGGTTCCCCAACGGCAACATCCCGGAGGATCAGCGCCAGGTGTTCGTCGAACGCGGCATCATCCGCGGTCCCGGTGGCAACGGCGTCCCGGCCTACCGCGATTTCGCCATCGTCGGCGTCATGAACGACACCCAGCAGACGACCTTCGTCATCTCCCAGGGCTGGACCGTGTCCTGGGACGGCCTCACCGGTAAGCAGAACAACTTCTGCGAGCGCAATATCGTCCCGCCGAACAACCTCACCGGCGACCCGAACATGCCGAGCGAGGAGTGGTGATGCGCACCCTCCTGAGATGGCTGCTGTGGATCGTCGCCGGGGCCCTCACCGCCCTGCTGCTGGCGATGGTCGTCGTCCCCCGCCTCATGGGGTGGGTGCCGCTGACGGTGCTGACTGGGTCGATGGAGCCTGCGATCCCGCCGGGTTCGCAGGTCTACGTCAAACCGGTCGAGGGCGCGTCCGAGGTCTCCGTCGGCGATGTCATCACGTTCATGCCCAACCCTGATGACGACACGCTCGTCACGCACCGGGTCACCGGCATCGGTGTCAACGGAGCCGGCGAGAAGTCCTTCACCACCCAGGGTGATGCCAACAACGCGCCCGACCCGGAGGCGGTGCTGCCCAAGCAGATCCGCGGCGTCGTCGTCTACCACCTCCCCTACGTCGGACACATCGCGCTCGGCATCGACGGGTCGACGAAGATCGCTGCGATCACCGTCATCGGCCTGACGCTCATCGGCTACGCGATCTGGCAGCTGCTGCTCGCCGGCCGCGACCGCGTGCGACGCCGCCCGGATTCCGAGGATGAGACCGCACCCGAGGAGCACTCCCCCGACGCCGAGGAGGTGCGCACTGATGCTTGAGACCTCCGCCTTACAGCACGCCCCCGCGCGCCGAGTCGCACGCGCCCTGCTGGCCGCCCTCGCAGCCCTCGCTCTCACCCTGGGCGTGCTGCCTGCCACGGCGACCACCGCCTCGGCGGCGGCTCCCATCGACGTCTCCGTCGACGGTGAGCACTGGGCGCCGCAGCTGCCCCGGCAGCTGTTCGACAGCGTCGACCGCCTCTCCCCCGGTGACCGTGTCGACGACACGGTGTGGCTGAGGAATGCCACCGATGTGCCGATCGCCGTTCGCGTGCAGATGCGCTGGATCGGGCCGGCGGACACGGCAGCGATCGACGATGTACTCGCCGTGGGCATGAACGGGAGCTCTGCGACCGTCCGCCAGCTGCGTGCCGAACCTCTGACAGTCGACCTCGGCGAGCTCGCCCCGCAGGCTACCGCCCGCCTCGACACCGAGGCCGTGCTGCCGTTCTCGGCGCCGAATGCGACGCAGTCGCGGTACCTCGATCTCGATCTCGTTCTCCAGCTCAGCGGCGAAGACGATCCCGATCCGCCGCCGACGTCTGAGCCGAGCCCTGACCCGAACCCTGACCCGAGTGCGGACCCGAGCGATGAGCCCGGGCCGGATCCGTCCGCCTCGACCACCTCGCCGGGACCTGAGAGCGACTCCGAGGACGGCGATCGCAGCCCGCCGCGCGATGACGAGGCCGACCGCTGGGCACCGTTGCCGCGCACCGGAGCGGAGACGCTGCTGCTCCTGGCGGCAGGGCTGGTGACGATCGGCGCCGGCATCACCGCGCTGCTTGTGGCTCGCCGTCGGCGCCACGATGCAGAAGAGGACGCCACACAGCGCTGAGGCGCAGCCGAACAGATTCCCCCACCTCAACCACTTGCCCAACTGGAAAGTGGTTGATACTCTGACATCAGTTGCTGAAAGCGACAGACGAAGAGACGAAGGAGTCACGATGACCGACCGCACCTCAGCACACGCCCACCAGCACCCCGACCCAGCCGAAGCCCGCGCATCACTCGCCGCAGCCGAACAGGCGCACACCACCTCGGCGCGTGCCAACACGCTGCCCCTGGCCGCTGGCCTCCTGGCCTCCGGGGCAGCGATGACCGCCGGGTCGCTCGTCGTCGCCGCTGACGCCGAGGCGGGAGGCTCACCGCTGTTCATCCTGCGGATCCTGCTCTCCCTCGCACTGCTCATCCCCGGTGCGGTCATCTACTCCGCCGCCCGCTCGTGGGCGCGCCGGGACACCGCCCTGCTCGTCACGGTGCTCGTGCTGCAGGTGGGCGCCTACATCGGCGCGGCGATGGCAGCGAACCTGCTCGCCACCCCGCTGTACGCCGACCTGGCCGCCGGCTTCATCATCCTCGTCACCACCGTGGCGATGGCCGTGCTGCGCCGCCGCGCGTGAGCCGCCAGACAGGAGAACGATCATGAGCACCCACCAGAATGCGATTGCACAGCTGTGCCCGCTGCTGACGAACCCGACACGGCTGGCCCTCGTCGCCGGACTCCACGGCTGTGTGCGAGCGGACTTCCGCACGATCCGCGAGCAGCTCGGCGTCAGCGATTCGACGCTGTCGAAGCACATCTCCGCCCTCGAAGACGAGGAGATCGTGGCCGTCCGCAAGGGCTTCGTCGGCAAGCGGGCGCGCACGTGGCTGAGCCTCACCCCAGCCGGCCGGAAGGTCTATGACGCGCATATGGCCGGCCTGCGCCAGATCGCGGACCTGGCGTTCAGCGAAGCCGAGGCGGAAGACGAACCGAGCACCAGGTGAGCCGCAGCCGGCACCACCCTGCGAACCCGGCCGCACAGGCCCGGCGACCGCACAGGCCTGGCGACGGCATAGTCCCGGCGACGGCATAGACCCGGCGACGGCGAAGGCCCGAGGCGAGAACGCCTCGGGCCTTGGCTGTGGCAGGTATAGGATTCGAACCTATGAAGGCAATGCCGGCTGATTTACAGTCAGCTCCCTTTGGCCGCTCGGGCAACCTGCCAGGTGTGCGCTTGACGCGCATGCGCGCTCAAGCACCTATGGAAGAATACTAGCTTCGCGGCCGAAACGCCAATCGCCTCAGCGCCTAGACTGGTGTGCGAACCGTCACCGTCTCCAGGAGGATCCATGGCCAGCGAATCGTCATTCGACATCGTCTCCGAAGTCGACCGGCAGGAAGCCGACAACGCCCTGAATCAGGCGGCGAAGGAGATCCGCTCCCGCTACGACTTCAAGGGCACCGACGCCTCGATCGAATGGTCCGGCGAGTCGATCATGATGAAGGCGGTGAGCGAGGACCGCGTCAAGGCCGTGCTCGATGTCTTCCAGTCCAAGCTCGTGCGCCGCGGCATCTCGCTCAAGTCCCTCGAGACCGGCGACCCGTACGCCTCGGGCAAGGAGTACCGACTGGAGGGTCACCTCAAGGAGGGCATCGACAAGGAGAACGCGAAGAAGATCGCGAAGATCATCCGCGATGAGGGCCCCAAGGGCGTCAAAGCCCAGATCCAGGGCGAGGAGCTGCGGGTGAGCTCGAAGAAGCGCGATGACCTGCAGGCCGTCATCGCCCTGCTCAAGGGCAAAGACCTCGACGTCGACTTGCAGTTCACCAATTACCGCTGACTGCCCCAAGACTGAACCGGCCGGCACCCGTGTGGGTGCCGGCCGGTTTCGTCTGTGCCTGAGGCGGTCGGGGTCAGCCTTCGCCGACGGCGACGGGGTCGGCTGCCTCGACGGCGCGGCGGGCTTCGGCGAGCATGCCCTCACGGGTGGCGATCTTGATCCGCTCACGGCCGTGCGGTTCGCCCAGCTGCTTCTCCGCGGCTTCGAGCCGGTGGTAGCCCTCCCAGTCGACGTAGTCGACGCCCTTGGCGGCAAGCCGTTCGATGATCGCGTCCTCGCCCGGGGCCGACGGGGCCGGCAGCCGGCCGGCGACATGGTCTTCGATGAGGTGGGTGATCGTCTCGAGCGCATCGCCCTTCGTGTGGCCGATGAGCCCGACGGGTCCGCGCTTGATCCAGCCGGTGGCGTACACGCCGGGGATCCATGGCGCATCAGCCGACTCCGACTGCGAGAGCGCATCGACGACGCGGCCCTCGTGGTTCGGGATGACGCCCTTGAGCTCGTCGAAGGGCAGTTCGGTCAGCGGGGTGCCGAAGTAGCCGACCGCCCGGTAGATCGCGTCCATCGGCCAGTCGACGAAGGTGCCGGTGGCGTTGACCCCGCCGCGGCCGTCGAGCTCCTGCCGTTCGGTGCGCAGGCCGGTGACGCCGGTGTCCTCGTCGCCGAGCACGGCGACCGGGGCGTGGAGGAAGTGCAGGTGCAGGCGGCGCTTGGCGCCGGTGGGCTCGCGCAGCGTGAAGTCCGTCAGTGTCTTGGTGACCTGCTTGGTCTGGTTGTTCGAGTGGATCTGAGCCATCGACGCTTCGTCGAACTCGAAGTCCTCGGGGTAGACGATGATGTCGACGTCCTTGACATGGCCGAGTTCGCGCAGCTCCAGCGGCGTGAATTTCGCCTGGGCCGGGCCACGGCGGCCGAAGACGTGGACGTCGGTCACCTCGGAGCGCTTGAGTCCCTCGTAGACGTGGTCGGGGATCTCCGTGGTGAGCATGTCGTCGGCCTGCTTGGCCAGCACCCGGGCGACGTCGAGGGCTACGTTGCCGTTGCCGATGACGGCGACCTCCTTGGTGTCCAGCGGCCACTCCTGGGAGACATCGGGGTGGGCGTCGTACCAGTTGACGAAGTCAGCCGCACCGTAGGAGCGGGGCAGGTCGATGCCGGGGATGTTGAGCTTGGCGTCGACGAAGCAGCCGGTGGAGAAGATGACGGCGTCGTAGTGCTCCTGCAGCTCCTCACGCGTGATGTCGGTGCCGTAGTCGACGTTGGCGAACAGCCGGATGTCCCCGCGGTCGAGCACCTTGATGAGGGCGTTGGTGATGCCCTTGATGCGCGGGTGGTCAGGGGCCACACCGTAGCGCACCAGCCCGAAGGGGGCGGGGAGGCGTTCGAAGAGGTCGATGCTGACGTCGAATTCCCGTTCAGCCTTGGTCAGCAGGTCTGCGGCGTAGATGCCGGCCGGGCCTGCGCCGATGATGGCTACCCGGAGAGGACGAGTCATAACACACCTTTCACCTAGTCAACTCACGATTCTAACGTCCACGCGCCTGATGTCGACATCTCGAGCGGCCAGTATGCGGGAAGTCACAGCAGCGATCCTGCTGTGGACTAGACTGCCGTTCGTGACTGAACGCCCGCTGACTGACGAGGAATCCGCCCGCCGCCGCTCGGGCCTGATGCTCGCTCTCTCCGGCTACCTGTTCTGGGGAGGGATGCCGCTCGTCTTCGCCGCTGCGGCCCCGGCGACGCCGACCGAGATCCTCGCCCACCGGATCGTGTGGTCTCTGGTGTTCTGCACCATCCTGCTCATTGTCGCCCGCGGGTTCCGCCGCGTCCTGGCCGCGGTGCGCGACCTGCGCGTGCTCGGCACGCTCGCCCTGGCCGCGATCGTCGTCTCGATCAACTGGTTCGGCTTCCTGCTCGGCGTCAGCCTCAACCGGGTCGTCGAGATCTCACTCGGCTACTTCTTCAATCCGCTCGTCACCGTGCTCATCGGGGTGGTCTTCCTCGGCGAGCGGCTGCGCAGGCTGCAGTGGGCGGCAGTCATCGTCGGCTGCCTGGCTGTCGTCGTCATCGCCGTGGGCTACGGGCAGATGCCGTGGCTGGCGCTGCTCGTGGCGTTCTCCTTCGGCCTCTACGGGCTCATCAAGAACCGGGTCGGCGGGAAGGTCGGCGCGCTCGAGGGGCTGACAGTCGAGACTGCGGTGCTCACCCCGGTCTGCGGTGCCTACATCATCTACCTCACCGTCACCGGTGCCTCGCACTTCGGCACCGAGGGCACCGGGCATCTGCTCGTCATGCTCGCACTCGGCCCGATCACCGCGATCCCACTCATCCTCTTCGGTGCCGCCACCCGGCGGGTGCCGCTGTCGTGGGTGGGGCTCATGCAGTACGTCACCCCGACAATCCAGTTCATCCTCGGCATCACGGTGCTCGGCGAGCAGATGCCGCTGGCCCGCTGGATCGGGTTCATCATCATCTGGATCGCCGTCGTCATGCTCACCATCGACATGCTGCGCGCCACCCAGGCGCAGCGGCGCCGCGAGATCCGCAAGGCCAACCGGCCCGAACCTCCCCCACCGGCGGCAGCCGGTCACCGCGCATAGGACCCGGCAGCCGGGTGAGCTTCAGGCGACGCGGGAGACGACGGTGTCGGCGAACGCGGCGAGGCTGTCCTTGATCCAGCCGGCCGGCAGCGCAGCGAGGGCGCTGACCGCGGCATCGGACCAGCGGCGCGCTTCGGCACGGGCCTCAGCGGTCACCGGATGGGCGGCGAGCGCCGCACGGGCGGTCTCGAGCGCCTCATCGGAGGACAGATCGGCGGCAAGCAGTTCGACGATCCGCTGCGCCTCAGCGTCACCGGCCGCGGCAGCCCGGCGCAGGTAGAGCACCGGCAGGGTCGGCACACCCTCACGCAGGTCAGTGCCGGGCGTCTTGCCGGAGGTCTGCGCATCAGAGGTCAGGTCGATGATGTCATCGGCGAGCTGGAAGGCCACCCCGACGCGTTCGCCGTAGTCGCGCAGCACCGGCACGAGCTCGGCTGGGGCCCCGGAGGCGAGCAGCCCGAACTCACAGGAGCCGGCGATGAGCGAACCGGTCTTGTCAGCCAGCACCTTGAGGTAGTGCTCGATCGGGTTGTCACCGGGCTGGGGGCCGGCGAATTCGTTGAGCTGGCCGAGGACGAGGCGCTCGAAGGTGCGCGACTGCAGCTCGACGGCGGCGATGCCGAGTTCGGCTGAGAGCAGCGAGGCGCGGGCGAAGAGCAGATCACCGGTGAGGATCGCCACCGAGTTGCCCCACACCTCGTGCGCGGCCTGGGCGCCACGGCGCACCGGGGCGTCGTCCATGACGTCGTCGTGGTAGAGGGTCGCGAGGTGGATGAGCTCGACGGCCGCGCTGGCCTTGACGACATCGCGGGTGCTGGAGTCGCCGTATTCGGCGGCGAGCAGCACGAGCATCGGCCGCACACGCTTGCCGCCGGCGCGCAGCAGATGATGGGACGTCTCGTTCGGCAGCTTGTCGGTCTGCGTGACGGCGATGTCGAGGAACTCCTCGACCTCGTCCAGGCGCGCTGTCAGGGCAGCGCTGAGTTCGGATCCGGCGCCGGTGAAGGAGACCGGCGACAGCGGACCCGTCATGGGTGTCGAATGCTTCGTCATGTCCGTTTCGTCAGCCCTCAGTCGTTCGTCGTCGCCGGTGTCAGCCTCGTCAGTGCGGTGATGACATAGTCGTAGGCGTCCCGGTCGGTGGTGGATCCGTCGTCGTAGAGGTTCGCCAGCAGCTTGACCACGAAGGTCATCACCAGTCTGCTACTCATACCGTACTTGATGCCGAGGCTCATGAGCTCGGGGCGTCCGATGAGCTCGGCGAACACCCGTCCGAGGGTGAAGTAGGAGCCGAAGCTCTCGCGCACGGCGGCCGGGTATTCGGCCAGGCGGCGCCGGCGGGCGGCCTCGGGATAGCGGGCGTAGGTGGAGATCACCTCGGCGGCGATGCGGGCGGCTTCCATGCCGTAGTCGATGCCCTCGCCGTTGAAGGGGTTGACCATTCCGCCGGCGTCGCCGATGAGCAGCATGCCGCGGTCGAAGTGCGGGGTGCGGTTGAAGGCCATCGGCAGGGCCGCTGAGCGCACCGGGGTCAGTTCGGTGGTCTCGTCGATGTCCCACTCGTGGCCCATCGCTGCGATCCAGTCGCGCAGCACGGCCCGGTAGTCGACCTGGCCGAAGGCCGGGGAGGTGTTGAGCATCCCGAGTCCGACGTTGACGGTGCCGTCGCCGAGCGGGAACAGCCAGCCGTAGCCGGGCATCACCTCACCGCCGGTCGCCTGGCCCGAGGCGGTGGTCTGGGTGGGTGCGGTGAGCTCGACCCAGCTTTCGATGTAGTCGTCGTCATGGCGCGGGGAGGAATGGTAGGTGCGTACGGCCACGCCCATCGGGCGGTCATCGCGCTTCTCGATGCCCAGTGCCACGGCCATGCGGGAGGAGACGCCGTCGGCGGCGATGACGACCGGGGCGCGGAAGGTCAGCTCGGGGCCGGTCCTGCGGCCGCGTTCATCGGTGGCCCGGGCGGCGACCCCGGTGACCCAGCCGTCGGGACCGAGGAGCGGATGGGTGGCCATCGTGTTCTCGTGCAGGCGCGCGCCGCACGCGGCTGCGAAGCCGGCGAGGTCGGCGTCGAGCTTCATGCGCGGGCGTGTCAGCCCGTGATCGGGCATGCCCGGCACATCGGGCCAGTCGATCTCCAGGCGGTGGCCGGCGCCGATGAGCCGCAGCCCGCGGTTGGGGTGCCAGCCGTCCGCGGCCCTGGTCGGGATGCCGAGACGCTGGGTTTCGCGCACGGCCCTGGGGGTGAGGGCGTCGCCGCAGATCTTGTCGCGCGGGAAGGAGGCCTTCTCCAGAAGTGCGACCTCGAAGCCGGCCTGGGCGAGGTGGGCGGCTGCGGTCGAGCCGGCCGGTCCTGCACCGACGATGACGACGTCGGCGTCGATGTGGGTCATGCCGTCGGGCCGCCGGCGGGGTTGGGCCTAGCAGCCGGGTTGGGCCCGGCGGCGGGCTTGAGGGCGTGGTGGATGGCGACGATGCCGCCGGTGAGGTTGCGGTACTTCACCTGGTCGTAGCCGGCAGCGAAGATCTGCCGGGCGAAGGTGTCCTGGTCCGGCCAGGTGCGGATCGACTCGGCGAGGTAGACGTAGGCCTCAGGGTTCGAGCTCACGGCCTTCGCCAGGGCCGGCAGCGCGGCCATGATGTACTCCTTGTACGCCACGGCGAACGGCGCGAACGTCGGGGTGGAGAACTCGGCGATGACGAGCCGGCCGCCGGGCTTGAGGACGCGCAGGATCTCCGTGAGGGCCGCGTCGACGTCCTGGAAGTTGCGGATGCCGTAGGTGATCGTCACCGCATCGAAGGTCTCAGCGGCGAACGGCAGGTCGAGGGCGTCGGCGTAGACGAACTCGATGTCCGGGTAGCGCTTCCGACCGACTGCGAGCATGCCCTCGGAGATGTCGCCTGCGACCACCTCGGCGCCGGCGCGCACATACGGAACGGACGAGGCGCCGGTCCCGGCGGCCAGGTCGAGGATCCGCTCACCCGGCTTGGGGTCGACCGCCTCGGTGTTGGCGATGCGCCACAGGCGTGAGATCCCGAAGGTCATGACGTCGTTGGTGAGGTCGTAGCGCTCGGCGACGTCGTCGAACATCGACGCGACGTCGGCGGCCTGTTTGTCCAGCTGGGCCCGGTTCATTGCCCTATCGTCTCAACTGAGCCGCCCGGGAGCCAATCGGGGCCCGGTGTCGTGGCGCAGTGTGCTCAAGGTGCCTGCCGCCGGGGCCGGTGAGCACGTAGGATGGCATGAATATGGACAGGATCGATGTGAGCGATGACGACCCTGGGCTGCCGCGGTTTGCGGTGCGTTCATGGTTCATCGACGGCCTCAGCCCTCATGCCCCGGTGCCCTTCACCCACGGGCTGCCGACAACGCCGCAGGAGTTCATCTCCCAGCTGCCGGCTGCAGGGTTCTCCTGCTGGGTGCGGCATACCTCCGGGCTCGTCGGGTTCGGCCGGGCAGCCCGGCTGACCGCCACCGGTGCCCGCCGGTTCGCTGACCTCGACCGGGCCTGGCAGCAGATCGTGGCGACCTCGACGATCGACGATCCGGTCGGCCTGCCGGGTTCGGGCCTGGCGTGCTTCTCGGCGGTGACGTTCTCCGCCCAGTCGCAGGCCACCTCGGTCATCGACATCCCCCGCTATCTGCTCGGCCGCCGCGATGGGCGCGTGTGGCTGACCTCGATCGAACCGCTGAGTGCCGGTGCTCGCACAGCTGACCCGGCCGGCAACGGCGATGGCAGTGACGATGGGGAGCTCGTCCTCGCCCCGACCCCGATCCGCCGGCCGGTCGGCGCGACCCGGAAACCCGGGCATACGACCGGGGCGGACTACCTCGACATCGTCGCCCAGGCGAGCGCTCTCATGCGGGAGCAGACCGGTGCGCAGGCGCTGAAGAAGGTCGTGCTCGCTCGCGATGAGCTCATCGAGACCCCCGACGAGATCGACGTGCGTGCGCTGCTCGCGGCGCTCAACACCGCGTATCCGGGCTGCTGGACCTTCGATGTCGCCGGCCTCATCGGCGCGACCCCGGAGCTGCTCGTCGGAGTCGAGGACGGCCGGGTCACCACTCGGGTGCTCGCCGGCACCTACCGGGTCGAGGACGATCCGCGCGCCGAACTCGCCGCGGCCCGCGAACTGCTGGGCAAGGCCAAGGATCAGGAGGAGCACCGGTATGCGATCGAGTCGATCGTCGCGCCGCTGACCCGCCTGACCGATCAGCTGCACGTCGACGAGGAGCCGCACCTGCTGCAGCTGGCCAATGTCATCCACCTGGCCTCTGACGCCCACGGCACGCTGACAGCCCGCGACGGGCGGGTGCCGACCGCGCTGGCCGTCGCCGAGGCGGTCCATCCGACTGCTGCGATCGGCGGGGTGCCGACGCAGCTGGCCGCCGCGACGATCGCAGAGTACGAGCGCACCGACCGGGGCCGGTTCTCCGGGCCGGTGGGCTGGATGGATGCGGCCGGCAACGGGCAGTTCGGCATCGCGCTGCGGTGCGGTCAGTTCGAGGCCCGCAACCGCATCCGGCTCTTCGCCGGGGCTGGGATCATGCCCGATTCCGATCCGCTGACCGAGCTGGTCGAGACCGGTGCGAAGTTCGCGCCGATGCGCACCGCGCTCGGCATCGACCCGCAGGCCGCGATCGCCGAGGAGCGCGCGGCGGCCATGCCGACGGATGCAGCACCTACGGCTGCTGAGCGGGAGGGAAGTCATGCGTAGGTCCGGGTATCTGGCGATCTTCGCAGGTGCGGTCATCGTCGCGTTCAGTGCGCTCATCAGCTTCCTGCTCAGGTTCTTCGGTGACGAGCCGCCGGCTGGTCAGGAGTTCGTCCTCACCGTCGCCGCCGTGCTCATCGCCACCGGCTTCGGCCTGCAGGTGGCGAGCACGGTCGCCGGGTCCTTCGACGACGGCACCGGTGACCATGACGGTGATGCCGAGCACGACGTCACCTCCGGCGGCACCCGGCACGACGATTCGCGCCGCGAGTTCACCGACTCAGCCGAGAACCCGGCCACCGGACTCGGCAAGGTCGCCAACATCGTCGTCTACGCCGGGGCCGGGACGTTCCTCATCGGCTATGTCACCGACCTCTTCGCCCCATCCGACGGCGGGGCGACCACCGCCGCGGTCATCATGCTCGCTGCTGGTGGCATCCTCATCGCCGGAGTGGCTCTCAGTCTCATCGCTGCTGCCCGCAGGCGCGCGCAGCGCCGCGGCAGCGCCTGAATCCTGCGGCGGTGGCTGACGCCAGACTCAGCTGGCTGCTGGGCTGGCCACGGACGGCAGCGGCACCTCGATGATGCCCGGCTCGCCAGCCGCGAGCACCCGGGCGAGCGCCTCGGCACTGTCGACCTGTGTGTGCGGCCAGCCGTAGCCGGCAGCCAGGGTGGCGAAGCCCCGGCCGTGCGGGGTGGCGAAGTAGCGTTCGAAGTAGGGCACGAGGTGATCCTGGCCGTGTTCGAGTCCGGCGAAGATCTGCCCGCCGTCATCGTTGAGCACGATGATCTGCAGCGCCGGCAGCTCCTCGCCTGCTTCGCGCAGCAGCCCGCCGATCTCATGCAGCATCGCCAGGTCCCCGATGATGAGCCGCACCGGCACGGCCGGGTCAAGTGCCCGGGAGAACCCGGTGGCTGTCGAGATGAGCCCGTCGATGCCGGCCAGTCCGCGCGAGGCATGCACCTGCGCGCGCCGGTCGACCGGTACGGCGTGGATGGTCTCGGCGATGACGCGGATGGCCGAGGAGCTGGCTGCATAGACGTGCGGGCGCACCGCATCAGGCGCAGCGGTGAGCGCCGCCTGCACGATCTCCGCCCGCTTGCCGCCGGTTCCGGTGAGCTTCCGGCCGGCCTCGATCCAGCGGCCCGACCAGCGGCCCGCACCAGCAGGACGTTCGGCATCGCATTCGGCGTCGCGTTCGGCGTCGAGTGCCGAGGCGAGGCCCACCTCAGCGCCGGCGGGGATGCGGATGATCTGCCGGTCGGAGGCCAGCAGCTTCGCATCGGGCCTGAACAGGGTCGGTTTGCCGATGACCACGACCCGCCGGCACTCGTCGAGAAGCTGTGGGTGCGCCTCGAGGACCTGCGGGTGGGTCGGCACCGCGGCGCTGGAGTCGACGAGCGGACAGGAGGGTTCGGCCAGGATCGGCACACCGGTGGCTTCCAATGCTGCGGCGAGACCTGCAAGCGGGAAGCCGTGAACATCCCCGCCGAGCACGATCGTCTCCCCGGCCGCGGCAGTCAGCGCTTCGGCAGCGGCGGTGATCTGCGCCGTCTCCACTATCTCGGTCACGGGGATCGGCGCGGGGACCGGCGGGCACGTGAGCTCTGCTGTCCAGTCGTCTGCCGCCTCGGCGGCGGTGGGCACGAGCGGGACGTCGAACTGGACGTTGATCTGCACCGGTCCCGGCTGCCCACCCGGCCCGGCACCGCAGGCCGCTGCCAGGCAGCGCCCGGCGATCGCCTCGGCATCAGCGGCGCCGACGGGGATGTCGCAGCCGGTGAGCGCCTCGGGCAGCATCGTCGCCTGGGCATCGAGAGTCTGATTGGCGCCGGTGCCGCGCAGCCGGGCAGGCCGGTCGGCGGTGAGCGCGATGAGCGGCAGGTGGGCGTAGGCGGCTTCGACGAACGCCGGGTGGAGGTTCGCGACCGCCGAACCCGAGGTGGTGACGACGGCGACCGGGCGGGGGTGCCCTGCGATCCGGTGGCCTTTGGCCAGGCCGAGGGCGAGGAACGCTGCCGAGCGCTCGTCGATGCGCACGAACGTGTCAATCCGGCCGGCCGCGGCTGCCTGCGCGAGCGCATAGGTCAGGGGTGCTGACCGGGAGCCGGGGCAGATGACGACATCGCGCACCCCAGCGGCGGTCAGGGCGCGGACGACGGCGCGGGCCACCGCGGTCGAGGGCTGCAGCTGCTGATCAGGAGAGGTGTTCATCACCTCGATTCAACCACGCCCGTCCGAAAGCTGTTCCTGCTCCGGTGGCAGCGTGCCGGGCGCTCTGCGGGACCGCTTAGAATGTGCTCATGACCTACCCGCCGCATCCCTATCTGCTGCGCTCTGAGCCTGAGGAGCCCACGACGCAGCGCACGGACCGGCGGCGGATCCTGCAGCTGCTCGCCGGGATCGTCCTGTTCATCATCACGAGCGTCGTACTGCTCGCCGTCGACTGGGCGCTGCTGAACCTTTCCGGCCACCCTATCGAGATCACCGATCCGGGCACCATCGCCCGGCCCGGCTGGATCGCCGTCATCAGCGCCTGCGCGGCCGCCGCCGTTGCGCTGCTGCTCTACCGGCTCATCGTCGGCTGGATCGGCGGTGATCCGGGTCAGGGGCTGCGCGGCGGTTCGAAGACCATCGAGTTCCTCTTCGGCATCACCGTCGGTGTCGCGGTCATCCTCGCAGCGATCGGCATCATCGCGCTGCTCGGCGGCTACCGGATCACCGGCATCCAGCTCAGTGACGGGATCCTCATCGGCCTGGCCAGCGGGATCAGCGCCGGCGTCGTCGAGGAGATCGTCTTCCGCGGGATCCTGCTGCGGATCCTCGATGCGTGGTTCGGCTCATGGGCAGCACTCATCATCTCCTCAGCGCTGTTCGGTGCCGCGCATCTGGGCAATCCCGGCTCCAGCTGGTGGGGTGCGACCGCGATCGCGGTGGAGGCCGGTCTGCTGCTGGGCGGGGCCTATCTGCTCACCCGCCGGCTGTGGCTGCCGATCGGCATCCACGCCACGTGGAACTTCCTCTCCGGTGGCATCTTCAGCTCCCCGGTCTCCGGCGTCGGTTCCGGGGACGGTCTGTTCGCTGCGACATTCTCCGGGCCGGACTGGCTGACCGGCGGGGACCTCGGCATGGAGGGATCGGTCATCACCGTCATGGTGTGCTCGCTGGCCAGCCTGGCGATGCTCTTCCTCGCCCACCGGCAGGGCCAGCTGCTGCCGAGCGTGCGCACCGAGCGCCGCCGGGCAGCCAATCCCCAGCACTGAGTCGCACGCCCGTCTCCTCCCGTTCACCCACACGTCCTATCGTGAGCGGTGAGACCCCGTGTCGCGCCCACCTCTGCCGACCCCTGCGAGGACGTTTATGATCCAGCGACGTCACATCATGCTCTCCGTCGGCGCGCGCGCCGTGCGCGCCCTGACCGCTGCCCGCAACCGGGCCGGCGAGTTCCCCGGCCGCAACCAGACGCTCACCTTCCTCGGCCCCGAACCCACCGGCGAGGACGCCGCCCGCTTCCATGTGCGGGAGAAGCGCAAACTCTCCCGCCGGCTGCGCGAGTTCTTCGTCTACTCCCCCGCCCTGTCGCGCACTGTCGGGCTGCGGGTGCTGCTGCCGGGCACCCCGAGCGAGGTCGCCGACGTCATCTACCTCTTCCACGGCTCCGGCGATGACTTCCGCTCCTGGACCGACCTCGGGGCTGCTGAGCGGATCACCGCTGAGAGCCCGTATCTCGTCGTCATGCCCGATGCCGGGGCGGCGAGCTACTCGACGCATGCCTTCGGCGATACGCTGCTCGACTGGCCGAAGTTCCACACCGGGGAGCTCGTCGACTTCGTCACCGGCCGCTATTCCGTCAACGCCGAACGCGGCGGCCAGATCCTGGCCGGCCTGTCGATGGGCGGATATGCGGCGATGAAGTACGCCGCCTGGCATCCCGACCGCTACTGCGCGGCTGCCGCATTCTCCTCCCCGCTCGACCCGCTGGCCGCCGTGCCGCTCATGGACATCATCTCGCTGCGCGAGGGCGGCGAACCGCGTTCGCTGTTCGGCGATCCGCGCCGCGACAAGGCCGAATGGCTGGCCAACTCCCCGCTGCACCTGGCGGAGAACCTCGCCGCCACCGATCTGTGGTTCACCGCCGGCTCCGGCGACCCGGACCCCGAGGAGGCCGAGGAGCACGTCGACGTGCTGGAGGCCAGCGTCAGCCACCACGGTGAGTCCTTCCACCAGCGGCTGAGCGAGCTGGGCATCAGGCACATGTGGACGCCGCGCGCCACCGGCCTGCACAACTGGTTCGCCTGGCAGCGCGAACTCGGCGAGTGGCTCACCGCGCTGCCGCAGCGCCTGGCCGCCCAGGGTGCCGCCGGCCGCCGTTCCCGAGGTGGTGGCCACGTCGCCGATGGCAGGGCGTTCACCTTCATCACCGGTCTGCCGGTGTTCTCCGTGCACGGCTGGGAGGTCTCGATCTCGCGCAGGCGCGCGCAGCTGGTGACCTTCGGGCAGGTGACGACTGCCGGGTTCACCCTCAACGGGGCGGGCACGTTCCGCATCCGCACTCCTGCGCTGTACCACCCGGGTGAGAAGTATGAACTGCGGATCTCTTCGCCGCTGTCGGCGTCTGTCTCGAGGCTGCGCGCCGATGCGCAGGGCCGACTCGACTTCACCGGACGGATGGCCGGAGCGCTGCACGATCCGATCGTGCCCGGCCGACGCACCCGCCACTACCGCACCTGGGGCCAGGATGAGATCACGCATGTGACGATCGCCCCCTGTGCACCGGTGCCGGCCGCATCCAGGGCCTGGAAGCGTCGCCGCGGGGACGCCGATGATCAGCGCTGACGTCAGGGCACGCTGAGACCCGGCAGCAGACACCGGGTGGCGGCTATTGGCGCAGCAGCACGTGTGCCGACTGCCGGAAGTCACACCGCTTCGACAAGGGGCCAGAGAGCAGCCTCTGTGCCGCGTCGCCGATGAGCAACGCTTCCACCCCTTGCGTCAGGGTGTGGGCTTCGCCTGCGGCGGGCATCCGGTTAGCCAGCTCCATGCCGCCGAGGCGGGCATCGAGCAGGCGCGTGTCTATGTCGAGGCGTGTGCCGGCTGCGAGCGCACGAGCGGTGGCGAGACCTGTGCGTCCTCGACGCTTACGCCTTTCGACGTGGAGGTCGACGGTGCGATGCGGCACTCGGCTATGCGGAGAAGCAGGCGGACGGGTTCGTGTTCCTCTACATCTATGCCCAGGCCGGCAATACGCTCGTCTCCGCCCACTCGGCTGAGAGTTCAGGCTAGGCGGCGCAGTTCGGTCAGGCAGTCGTGCACTCGGGCGTCCCACCAGGCGCAGGTTTCGTCGTCGGCGGTGTGGGCGGCGAGCAGCAGCAGATCAGGTGTCGTGCGGGTTGCCGGCAGCGTTGCGGCATTTGCTGCACCGCCTGGGCCGGGTGCGCTGAGGATGTCCTCGGTGAAGAGCGCCCCGGTGCCCAGCCCGCAGGCCGGTGGGCCGGTGAAGATCGCCTCTGCAGCGGCGTCGACCGGCAGGCTGGCGGCCAGCAGCGCGCCTGCCCGCAGCCCGATGCCGGTCTCCAGGGCTGATGACACGACAGCGGGCAGCCCGCATCCGGTGACGACCTCGGCAGCGTGCTGGGCGCCGCCGAGCGGCTGGGCTTTGACGATGATGACATCGGCCGCCCCGAGAGCTGCGACCCGGTAGGGGTCATCGGCCTTGCGGATCGACTCATCGGCAGCGATGCGGATAGGCAGCCCGCGGGCGGCGATCCACTCCCGCAGCCGGGCGAGATCCTCGACCGCGGCGACCGGCTGTTCGATGTACTCCAGCCAGTCGCCCACCTCCGGCAGCTCAGCGATGGCGGCACACAGCTGCTGGGCGTCTGCGAGCGGGTAGCCGGCGTTGGCGTCGAAGCGCAGCCGGGCTGCCGGAGCGTGGGCGCGGACGGCGCGGATGCGCGCAAGATCAGTGTCCAGGCTCGTGATCCCGCGGGCGGCGATCTTGATCTTGAAGGTTCCGGCACCCGGGTAGCGGGCGATGAGACCCGGCACCGCCTCGGGCGGGCAGTCGGGGATGGTGCCGTTGAGCGGGACGGCATCGCGCAGGGGTTCTGGAGCCGGCCGGTGGCCGAACTCTAGCGCACCTGCCAGCCAGCGTGCCGCCTCGGGCGCGGCGTATTCGACGAACGGTGAGAACTCCGACCAGCCGGCAGGCCCCTGGAAGATGAGTGCCTGCCGGGAGGTGATGCCGCGGAAGCGGGTGATCATCGGCAGCTCGACGACGCGGCGCTCAGGCAGCAGTTCATTGAGGTCGTCGGTGCCGGTGACGAGGTCGGCCAGCCAGTCTGGGATCATGCCTCCACACTACGCCGCGCACCGGCACCTGCGACGGGCCCAAGCGTTAGGGTTAGGACATGTCTGTCTCTGAGATCTTCGACCCCAGCCGCTGGCGTGCGGTCCCCGGCTTCGACTTCACCGACATCACCTACCACCGCGCCATCGACGCCGACGGTGCCGACATCGGCTGTGTGCGCATCGCTTTCGACCGGCCCGAGGTGCGCAATGCCTTCCGTCCGCACACCGTCGATGAGCTTTACCGCGCACTCGACCACGCCCGGCAGACTCCCGACGTCGGCTGTGTGCTGCTGACCGGCAACGGCCCGAGCGAGAAGGACGGCGGCTGGGCGTTCTGCTCCGGCGGCGACCAGCGTATCCGCGGCCGCTCCGGCTACCAGTACGCCGCTGGCGAGACCGCCGAGACCGTCGACCCGGCGCGCGCCGGGCGCCTGCACATCCTCGAAGTCCAGCGGCTCATCCGCACGATGCCCAAGATCGTCATCGCCGTCGTTCCCGGCTGGGCGGCAGGCGGCGGGCACAGCCTGCACGTCGTGTGCGATATGACGATCGCCTCGCGTGAGCATGCGAAGTTCAAGCAGACCGACGCCGACGTCGGCTCCTATGATGCCGGCTACGGTTCGGCGTATCTGGCGAAGATGGTCGGGCAGAAGCGGGCCCGGGAGATCTTCTTCCTCGGCCGCACCTACTCCGCCCAGGAGATGGCCGAGATGGGCGCGGTCAACGAGGTCGTCGACCATGCCGAGCTCGAAAACGCGGCCCTGACGATGGCCAGCGAGATCCTCGGCAAGTCCCCGAACGCCCAGCGGATGCTGAAGTTCGCCTTCAACCTCGTCGACGACGGTCTCGTCGGCCAGCAGGTCTTCGCCGGTGAGGCCACCCGCCTCGGCTATATGACCGATGAGGCCGTCGAGGGCCGGGATGCGTTCTTGGAGAAGCGCGACCCGGACTGGTCGCCGTTCCCCTGGTACTACTGAGCCGGTGAGGGCCCGCTCGATGGACCACACCGAACTCGCCGAACTGCTGCGCCGGGCGATGACAGGCGCGCACACCGTCGTGCTGCCGCCCACCCGCGACGGGCAGGTCTCGGTCATCGACCCGCACCGCTATGACGACGCCGGCACCGGCCGCAGACCCCCGGCCCTCGTCGTGCACACCTCGGGCACCACTGGGCCGGCCAAGGGAGTGGCGCTTTCTGCTCAGGCACTCACCGCCTCGGCGCGGGCGACCGAGGGAATCCTCGGCGGGCCCGGCCGCTGGTACCTGGCGCTGCCGGTCAACCACATCGCCGGCACGCAGGTGGTGCTGCGCTCGCTGCAGGCCCAGACGGTGCCCTTCGCCGCCCGCGGGTCGTTCACCGCGCAGTCCTTCAGCGCCGATGTCATGGCGCTGCAGGAGGCGGCCCTGCACATAATCGCCTCATCCGGCCCGCCCGGACCGCTCTACACCGCGCTCGTGCCCACCCAGCTCACCCGCATCATGGCCGATCCGGTCGCCGCTGAGCTCGCGCGCTCCTTCGACGCGATCCTGCTCGGCGGGGCGGCGATCTCCCCCAGCCTGCTCGCCCGCGCCGCATCAGCCGGCCTGAACATCGTGCGCACCTACGGGATGAGCGAGACCTGCGGGGGCTGCGTCTACGACGGGGTCCCCTTCGCAGACGTCGACATCAGCATCGACGACACCGGCCGGGTGGTGCTGGCCGGCGATGTGCTCGCCGACGGCTATGTCGATGTCACCGGCGGTCGGCTGCGCGCACTCCCCGATCCCGAGGAGGTGGCCGGCAGCGGGTTCACCACCGGTGACGACGGGGCCCGCCGGTTCGTCACCAGCGATCTGGGGACGATCACCGACGGGGTGCTGAGCGTCCTCGGCAGGGCCGATGACGTCGTCATCTCCGGTGGGGAGAACATCAGCCCGCTGGCCGTCGAGAACACGCTGCTTGCCGCCCTCGAAGCCGCTGGCGTCCGCGAGGTGCTCATCACCGGCGTGCCGGATGCCGAATGGGGTGAGGTGCTCGCCTGCGCGATCGTCACTGACCGTCCCGGCACGACTGACGGCGGCCCTGTCGCCACCGCACGCGCGCTCGCCGAGCAGCTCACCGCCTCGGTGCCGGACCTGCCGAGCCTGCACCGGCCGGTCTATGCGGTCGAACTCGATGCGCTGCCGGCGACCGGTCTGGGCAAACCGGACAGGCGCGCCCTGCGCCGCCAGCTGGTTGAGCGTCTCGGGCTGGCCGAGCGCACCTGACTGCAACCGAGTTGTGATGCGCCGCATTGGGAAACGGCCTGACGCAGTGGCAGACTAGACTGGTCTGCGGCCAGCGAAACTGCTGGCCAGCGCACTGACCATGGCATGATCTGTTAGACATTGAGGACGTCGATGGCAACCTTCCAGCAGTGGGTCGAGGGAGCTCGGCTGCGCACCCTGCCGCTGGCTGTCGCCCCCGTGCTGCTGGGGACCGGAGCCGCGCTCGGTGTGCTCGGCGGTCTGTCGGCCCTCGTCATCGGCAGCATGCTCGACGACCCGGACCCTGATGTCTCACTGTCGTTCCTGCTGCTGAAGGCGGCGCTGGCACTCATCGTGTCCCTGGCCCTGCAGATCGGGTCGAACTACGCCAATGACTACTCCGACGGCGTGCGCGGCACCGACGACGTGCGAGTCGGACCACTGCGGCTGACCGCCTCCGGGGCAGCTGCGCCCGAGGCGGTGAAGGGGGCGGCATTCATCAGCTTCGGCGTCGCTGTGGCCGCCGGTGCGATCCTCGTCATCATCTCCCAGGCGTGGTGGCTCATCCCGGTCGGTGCCGCCGCGATCTGGGCGGCCTGGTTCTACACCGGCGGTTCGAAGCCGTACGGCTACCGGGCGATGGGCGAGCTGTTCGTCTTCATCTTCTTCGGCCTCGTCGCCACGCTCGGGACGACCTATGCGCTCGTCTCGACGATCTCAGCGGCCGCGATCGCCGGTGCCGTCGCGATCGGGCTGTTCGCCTGCGCGGTGCTCATGGTCAACAACCTGCGCGACATCCCCACCGACCGGCAGGCCGACAAACTGACTTTAGCGGTGCTGCTGGGTGAGAAGCGGGCCAGGCTTGCCTACACGCTGCTCGTGTTCATCCCGTATGCGCTGCTGCTCGTACCGATTCTCACCGGACATCCGGCTGCGGTGCTCGCAGCGCTGTCGCTGGTGCTCACGATCTCACCCCTGCAGGTGGTGCTCTCCGGTTCGGAGGGCACAGCACTCATCCCGCCGATCAAGCACACGGGGCTGGCGGCACTGGCCTATGCGGCGCTGCTGGCGCTCGGCCTGGCACTGTAGGCGTGCAGACGGCTGTTGGGCCAGAAGACGTCAGCGGTCAGGATCTCTGCGGTCGAGTTCCCGGTCCTCCAGGTCCTCGTCGCTGCCCTTCTTCACGGTGCGCGCCTTGACCTTCCCGCTGCGGGCCCGGCGGCGCTCCTGCCAGGCGATGAGCGAACCGGTCGCCGAATCGCGCAGCGGCCTGAGCGCCAGATAGCTGATGAGAGCGGAGATGATGATCGCCGCGATCGTCGAGATGAGGCCGGGGCCCGCGATCCACCAGACGACGACGATCGTGCCCATGAGCACAGCGAGGCGGGCAAGCAGGTACATCAGATAGTCACGCATGATGCCCACCAGTGTACCGGTGCCGACGGTCCGTCCCGCACGCGGGAGGCGCACCTGAGTCCGCGCTGAGAGGCCGCATCTGAGACGCTGGGTCGTTTCCGTCCGCCTGCGCCGATCGACTATCCTGATAGGCAATATGACAAGGATTCTGGTAGCCGCCGCACTGATTCTCGTCGCTGTCACGCTGTACAGCTTCTTCGACTGCGTCGTCCGCGACCGCGCCCACATTCGAGTCCTGCCCAAATGGGGCTGGCTGCTCGTCATCCTCTTCGTGCCGGTCTTCGGGTTGCTGCTGTGGTTCCTGTTCGGCCGTTCCAGTTTCGGCCAGCGTCGCTCTGCTGGCCCGGTCGCCCCGGATGACGATCCGGACTATCTGCAGAAGATCGCCGATGAGGTCGAGCAGGCTGAGCGCCGCAAGCGCCGTGAGGAGCTTGAGCGCCGCCGCAAGTCCACCGGCAGCACTGCTGCAGCGCACGGCACCCGGGCCCAGTCGCAGGAGGACATGGACGCATCGGCCACACCCGAGCCCGCTGAAAATCCGGCCACACGGCCGGCGTCCGAACCGGCAGCCGAGCCGGAGGCCCCGGAAGAGGAGCTGAGCCCGCACGAGCAGTTCGAGCGCTGGCTGGCCGAACGCGAACGCGAGGAGCGCGCCGCCGGCGAAACCCCGGACGATCACCCGGAGAGCGGCGAGAACGGCGCCAACTCCGCCAACGGCCGCTCATCATAAGCAGACAGAAGAATGATCCGCAGGACCGTGGGGTCCTGCGGATCATTGCATTCAGCTCACGCCACGGCCGATCACAGCCCGGAGTAGGAGTGCAGGCCGTCGAAGTAGACGTTGACGATGGCGAAGTTGAAGATGAGGCTGGAGAAGCCGACGATGTTGAGCACGGCCACCTGGGTGGCTGACCAGCCGCGGGTCGCGCGTGCGTGGAGGTAGGCGGCGTAGACGACCCAGACGACGAATGACCAGATCTCCTTGGCGTCCCAGCCCCACGGGCGGCCCCAGGCGACCTCAGCCCAGATCGCGCCGGCGATGACGGTGAACGTCCAGGTGACGAATCCGACGGCGGCGATCCGGTAGGACAGCTGCTCGACAGCCTCGCTGGCCGACACCCGGTTGAACATGCGCGCAAGCCCGGTGACGGTGTCCTTCTTCTCGGTGCGGGCCTTGAGGATCTGGAAGATCGCGAGGATCGCCGAGACGCTCAGCAGTGCGGTCGAGAGGATCGCGATCGGCACGTGGATCCAGATCCAGTACGACTGCAGCGCCGGCACGAGCTGCGCGGCCGGGGTGTAGAAGACGGTGATGCACAGGCCCAGGGTCACAAGCGCGCCACCGGCGACGAAGGTGCCGAGGTAGCGGATGTCGGCGAAGTACAGCACGACGATGTAGACGAGCACGGCGAGTGCGGAGGCGGTGAGCGCGTACTCCATCATGTTGCCCCACGGCACGCGGGTGACCGAGAGCGCGCGGGTGAGCACGGCGGCCACGTGCAGGCCGGTCGCGAGCACCGTCAGTGCGGTCGCCATGCGGGCGGCGGTGCGGCGTCCGGCCGTTCCCGAGGCGCCGGTCGCCTTCTCCTCGGGCCCGCCGGTCTCAGCCTCTGCTGCCCCTGCATCAGCAGTCTCGGCGTCGTCCTCGCGGTCGAGGACGGCGACGGAGGAGTTGCGTGAGGTGCGCACCGGCGTTCCGGCCTTCGCGTTCGTCTTCGCACCGGCCCTGCCGGATGCGGTCTGCTTCCCGCTGCTGGCCAGGGTGCGGCCGGCGAACAGGTCGCTGGAGTAGAGGAGGAAGGCGATCGCGTACACGGCCATCGCCGAGTAGATCAGGAGATTCGACCACGTCGCAAGCGTGACGTTGACGTCCATGGAGGTCATGCCTTTCGACTGGGTGAGTTGTTCAATTCTACTGCAAGGCTCTCAGCCGCCTGCACCACCCGCGGGTCCTCTCCACGGGCCAGGGAGGCGACCTCGGTGGCGACGCCGTCGTCGGTGTCGGCGGCACGGACCCACATGCGCCGGCGCGGCACGAACAGGGAGAGCCCGAGGCCGGCGAGCAGGAAGATGGTGAAGACGAGCATGACCCCCTGGGTGGGGTCGTGGCGGACGTCGAGCGCGACGTAACGTTTGATCTCTTCGAGTTCGACGCTGCCGAGCCCATCGGGCAGCTCGGCGGTCTCCCCGGGCTTGAGATACAGCTGCAGCGGCTGCCCATCGGGCCCGGCGAGCTGGTCGAGGTTGTCGGTGTCGAGTTCGTAGACCGACTGGGCGATGCCGGCATCGAGGCCGAGGTCGCCGGCGAAGACGTTCATCACGAGGTAGGGGTTGCGCAGTTCGGCGAACTGGGAGACGAGTTCGCCCTTTTCGTTCTGTGAGGCGGTCGGCAGCAGGATGCCGACGAAGCCGAGCTGATCGGGGCTGGCATCAGGAACCTTGACGACCCCGCGGGAGGTGTAGACGCCGTCCTGCGGCAGGAACACGACGGGTCCTGAGTAGGTGACGTTGCCCTCACCGTTGCGCACGGTGATGACCGGGGCGTAGCCGTTGCCGGTGAGGTAGACCCGGGAGCCGTCGATCCGGATCGGTTCGTTGACCCGCAGGCTGTGGTCGGTCTCCTGGCCGTGCTGGATGGTGGTGACGTCGGCGTTGAACGCGCGCGGCTGGCCGAACTGGTTGCCGGCTGCGGTGTCGTCGAAGCTGGCATCGAAGCTGTTGAGCCGCAGCCGGTAGTCGTCGAGCCGGTCGGCGGAGAAGTACGAGCCAGGTTCGAAGGAGTCGTAGGCGACGAGCGAGTTGGTGAAGGTCTCGCCTTCGACGAGGATGCGCTGGCCGGAATACCCGATGAGCGCGCCGACCGCCATCGTGACGGTGACGCCGAGCAGACAGATGTGGAAGAGCAGGTTGCCGGTCTCGCGGAGGTAGCCGCGCTCAGCTGAGACTGCGTCGCCGCGCCGGGTGGTGCGGTAGCCGAGCTTCTTCAGCCTCGCCTCGGCGGCGGTGAGCATGTCCTCGGCCGTGCCCGAGGCGGTGAAGGCCTGGTAGCCGGGCATCCGGGACAGCCGGCGCGGCGCCGGTGGCGGGGCTTGGCGCATCGCCTTGTAGTGCTGCTTGCTGCGCGGCAGCACACAGCCGACGAGCGAGACCATGAGCAGGATGTAGATCGCGGCGAACCACACGGAGGCGTAGACGTCGAAGAGCTGCACGGCGTCGAGGAACGGGCCGATCCGCGGGTTGTCCTCGATGTACTGGGTGACTTGGGCGGGGTCCTGGATGCGCTGGGGCAGCAGGGATCCGGGGATCGAGGCGAGGGCGAGGATGAGCAGCAGGATGAGTGCGGTGCGCATCGTCGTCAGCTGCCGCCAGGCCCAGCGCAGCATGCCGAGTGCGCCGATGTCGGGCGGGGCGGGTTTCGCGGTCTTCGTACTCATATCCTCGTCAAGTGTGGCAGATGGTCGGGGCCGTCAGATCAGCAGGTCGAAGTCGCCGATGGTGCCCTGCAGCTGCTGGATCCACGCGTTCCACACACCGGTGACGAGCAGCAGGCCGAGCAGGATGAGCATGATCCCCCCGGTCCGCACGATCGTCTGCTGGTGTTCGCGCACCCAGGCCAGCCGGCCGGCGCCGCGGTGGAGGAGGAAGGCGACGATGAGGAACGGGATGCCGAGGCCGAGGCAGTAGACGAAGGTCAGCAGCGTGCCGCGCCACACCTGCCCCTCAGCGCCGAAACCGGTGGACAGGGCGAGCACAGCGGCCAGGGTCGGGCCGATGCACGGCGCCCAGCCGAGCGCGAAGGTCGCCCCGAGCACGGGTGCGCCCCACAGTCCGGCCTTGGGCTTCTTCTGAAGCCGGCGGTCGCGCTGCAGCCAGCCGAAGCCGCCCATGAATACGATGCCGGCGATGATGACGACAGCGCCCATGATCCGGGTGAGCAGGCCGATCCACTCCCCCGCTGCAGCGCCGAGCCCGGAGAAGGCGGTGCCGAGGGCGACGAAGACGACGGCGAAGCCGAGGACGAAGAGGGCGACTCCTCCGAGCACCGTCGAGGTGCGCTTGTCCTCGATCGAGGTGCCGGTCAGCCCGGTGACGTACCCGATGTAGCCGGGCACGAGCGGCAGCACGCACGGGGAGGCGAAGGACACCGCGCCAGCGAGCGCGGCGACGAGCATCGCGATGAGCAGCGGCCCGTCGAGGATCGTCTGGGCGAAGGTGTTGCCGATATCGGTCATTCGCCGAGCACGTCTTCGATCATCCCGCTCAGCGTCGAGGCGTCGACGGCACCGACGGCGCGGGCGGCCGCGCGGCCCTCGGTGTCGAGGATGACGGTCGATGGGGTGGCCTGCGGCGGCAGGATGTCCGAGAGCAGGGCGACCATCGCACCGTCGGTGTCGAGCATGTTCGGGTACGGCACATCGAAGTTCCTGATGAACGCCTCGGCTGCCCCTGCCTGATCGCGGACGTTGACGCCGAGGAACACGGTGTCGTCGGCGAACGTCTCGGAGACCTCGATGAGATCCGGGGCCTCCTTGCGGCACGGCGGACAGGCGGCGTACCAGAGGTTGATGACGACGAGTTTCGGGCGCAGCCCGGCCAGGGACTGCTGCTGGCCGTCCAGGGTCTCGAAGTCGAGGTCGAGCGGTTCGCCTCGGTCGCCGGGGGCGACCTGGGTGATGACTCCGGAGCCGGAGACGTATCCCTGTTCGCTGCCGGCTTGCTGGGCGAGTTCGTCGTTCTCGCTCGCGCAGCCGGCGAGCACGATCGTTCCGGCGGCCGAGGCGGCCAGCGTCAGCAGTCCGCGCCGGCTGAGCGGACGGCGGCCGAAGGGCTGGTCATTCATGCCCCGGGCACCGCCTTGACCGGCTGGAGATCAGCGCACACATCGGTGTACTCGATGCCGGTGAGCTCTCCTGCCTCATAGGTGAAGGTGGTGACGGAGGCGAGCGCGCATTCGCGTTCGCGCGGATCGTGCCACAGCCGCTGGCCCTCAGCGGCCCGGCGGGTCACCCAGATCGGCAGCTGGTGGGAGACGATGACGCCGTCGACGCTGCCGTCTCCCCCGGCCACGCCGCCGGCCACGCCGTCGCCTGCGGCGAGCGGTTCGAGCTGGCGGCGCAGGCTGGCGATCGCGGCGCGCATGCGCATCACCTGCTGCTGGTACGGCTCGCCCCAGGAGGGGCGCAGCGGGTTGTACAGGCGCACGAGGTTGGCCGGCTGCGTCAGATGCGAGCGGTCGACGACCATGCCCTCGAAGCTGTTGGCGGCCTCGATGACCCGCTCATCGATCCGCGGGGTCATCTCCAGGGCGCCGGCGAGCGGGGCGATGGTCTCCTGGGCGCGCTGCAACGGCGAGCTCACAAGTGCCGCAACGGCGAAGTCCGGGCTGGTGAAGTGCTCGGCGAGCCGGCCGGCCATCTCGTGGCCGCGCGATGAGAGCCCGTAGCCGGGCAGCCGGCCGTAGAGCAGCCTTTCGGGGTTGTGGACCTCGCCGTGGCGGGTGAGGTGGATGCGCACCTGACTCATGCCTTCTCTCCTGCGCTGTGGGCGGCCGCGGCCGAGGCGGCGGCTGGCAGGGCGGCGATGATCCGCTCGAGCACCTCGTCGGTGTGGGCCAGGGACAGGAACCAGGCTTCGAAGGCGCTCGGGGGCAGGTGGATGCCGGATTCGAGCATGCTGGTGAAGAACGCCCCGTAGGCGGCGGAGTCCTGGGCGCGGGCGTCGTCGTAGCTGCGCACCTCGCGGTCGGTGAAGAACACCGAGAACATCGAGTTCGCGCTCTGGATCCGGTGCGGCACACCGGCGGCGGTGAGCGCCTCGCTGACGGCTGGGCGGAGGATGTCGGCGGCGCGCTCGAGGTGGGAGTAGACGTCGAGTTCGGTGGTGAGCTTAAGCGTGGTGATTCCGGCGGCTGTGGCGACCGGGTTCCCCGACAGCGTGCCGGCCTGGTAGACCGGGCCTGCCGGGGCGAGGTGCTGCATGACCTCGGCGCGGCCGCCGAAGGCTGCGGCCGGGAAGCCGCCGCCCATGACCTTGCCGAAGGTGAACAGGTCGGCGGGGCCTTCGGGGTAGCCGGCGGTTGCGGATTCGTAGCCGTACCAGCCGGCTGCGGAGACGCGGAAGCCGGTCATGACCTCATCGGAGATCATGAGTGCCCCGTGCTGGCGAGTGAGCGACCTGATCATCTGGGTGAAGCCGTCACGCGGGGGCACGACACCCATATTGCCGGGGCTGGCTTCGGTGATGACGCAGGCGATGTCCTGACCGTGCTCGGCGAACGCGGCAGCCAGGGCGTCTGGGTCGTTGTAGGGCAGCACGATCGTGTCGGCCGCGCTTGCGCCGGTGACACCGGGGGTGTCGGGCAGGGAGAAGGTCGCCAGTCCGGAGCCGGCGGCGGCCAGCAGCGCGTCGACGTGCCCGTGGTAGCAGCCGGCGAACTTCACGACCTTCGCCCGGCCGGTGAAGCCGCGGGCCAGGCGGATCGCCGACATCGTCGCCTCGGTGCCCGAGGACACGAGGCGGACCTCGTCGACCGGTTCGACACGGGAGACGATCTCCTCAGCCAGCGCCACCTCATTGGCCGACGGGGTGCCGAAGGAGAATCCCTTCTGCGCGGCCTCGGTGACGGCGGCGAGCACCTGCGGGTGGGCGTGACCGAGGATCATCGGCCCCCAGGAGCCGATGAGGTCGACGTAGTCGTTGCCGTCGACATCGCGCAGCGTCGCACCCTGTGCCGAGTCGATAAAGCGCGGGGTGCCGCCGACAGCTCCGAAAGCCCTGACCGGTGAGTTGACGCCACCGGGGGTGACGGTCAGCGCCCGGTCGAAGAGCTGCTGGGAGGCTGTCAGGTTCTGCGAGGTCATGGAGCTCCTTTTCGGCAGTTCGTCACGGTGAGGTGCCCGGCCGCTGGCCAGGGCGCACGCGGCTCTTACGGTACGTCGCGCATATGGGAATTCACTTTGAGGAAGATCGAGCGCATCGTCTCGATCTCACTGTCGTCGAGCAGGTCGATGAGGTGCTGGCGCACGCCTTCGACGTGCAGCGGGGCGGAGCGCTTGAGCAGCGTCCAGCCGTCGTCGGTGAGGGAGCAGTTGATGCCGCGGCCGTCCTCGGCGATCGCGGTGCGCTCGACGAGCCCGCGCTTCTCCATCCGGGACACGATATGGGTCAGCCGGGAGCGGCTCATGCCCATGTCGTCGGCGAGCAGGGCCATGCGCATGCAGCGGCCGGCCTGTTCGGAGAGGTGGACGAGGACTTCGTATTCGGGCAGCCCGATGCGGTGGGTCTGGCGCAGCTCCTTGTCGAGCTGGCTCATGAGCAGCTGGTGGGCGATGAGGAAGCTGCGCCAGGCGACCTGCTGGTCCGCGCTGAGCCACCGCGGCTCATCCGGCGCCTCGGTCACCGGTGAGACGTGCGGGACCCGCTCGCCGTCGCACACCCGGTCGCGCTCCATCATCCTCGCCTGCCTGCCGTTCCGGCGGCCGCGGCGTTCAGGTGCTCGGCGACTTCGGTCGCCCAGTAGGTGAGCACCGCATCGGCGCCGGCGCGCACAAAGCAGGTGAGGCTTTCGAGGATCGCCGGCATCCGGTCGATGGCCCCTGCCCGGGCGGCGAACTCGACCATCGCGTATTCGCCGGAGATCTGGTAGGCCCACACCGGCACCGGGGAGGCCTCGGCGACCTGGGCGAGGACGTCGAGGTAGGGCAGACCAGGCTTGACCATGACGATGTCAGCGCCTTCGGCGAGGTCGAGTTCGAGTTCGCGCATCGCCTCGCGGCCGTTGGCCGGATCCTGCTGGTAGGTGCGGCGGTCGCCTTCGAGCTGGGATTCGACGGCTTCGCGGAAGGGCCCGTAGAAGGCCGAAGAGTACTTGGCGGTGTAGCCGAGCACCACAACGTCGGTGAATCCGGCGGCATCGAGGGTGGCGCGCACGGCGGCGACCTGGCCGTCCATCATGCCCGACAGCCCGAGCACGTGGGCGCCGGCGCGGGCCTGAGCGAGCGCCATCTGGGCATACAGGTCGAGGGTGGCGTCGTTGTCGACGCTGCCATCATCGGCGAGCACGCCGCAGTGGCCGTGGGAGGTGAACTCGTCGAGGCACAGATCGGCCATGACGACGGTGTCCTCGCCGACCGCCTCGGCCACAGCCGTGATGGCGCGGTTGAGGATCCCATCAGCGGCGCACGCCTGGCTGCCCTCGGGGTCGCGTTCGGCGGGGATGCCGAAGAGCATGATTCCCCCGACTCCAGCGGCTGCGGCCTGCCGGGCCGCGGTAACGAGCGAGTCGAGGGTGTGCTGGAAGACCCCGGGCATGCCCTGCAGCTCGACGGGGGCGTCGAGGGTCTCCTTGACGAACATCGGCAGGATGAGCTGCGCGGGGTCGAGGCGGTGTTCGGCCACGAGCCGGCGCAGGGCCGGGGTGGTGCGCAGGCGGCGCGGGCGGATCGCGCCCGGGGCCAGGCCGATGGTGCGGTCAGCGGTGTGTGCGGAGGGGGTGGGCGTCATGTGCATCCTCACTTCTTGCGGCGTGAGCTGCGTCGGCGGGTCTGCGACGGGCGCAGCGGGGTGCGGCCTGCGGCGAGCATCTCCTCGCGGCGGGCGCGGGCGTGCTCGACGAGTCCGGCGACGACGGAGCCGAGGTTGGCCTCATCTGCCATGACGTCGACGCGCAGTCCGTGGTCTTCGGCGGTCTGTGCCGTCGCCGGGCCGATGCAGGCGACGACGGTGGTGTGGAAGGGCTTGCCGGCGATGCCGACGAGGTTGCGAACGGTCGATGAGGAGGTGAAGAGCACCGCGTCGAAGTCGCCGCGCTTGATCGCCTCGCGCACGGGGGCCGGTGGTGGGGCGGCGCGCACGGTGCGGTAGGCGGTGACGTCGTCGACCTCCCAGCCCTCCTCGCGCAGCCCGGTGACGAGCACCTCGCCGGCGATGTCGGCGCGCGGCAGCAGCACCCGGTTCATCGCGTGGTAGCCGTCGTCGAAGGGCGGCCAGTCTTCGAGCATGCCGCGGGCGGACTGCTCACCGGAGGGCACGAGGTCGGGGATCACACCCCATTCCTGCAGGCTGGCAGCGGTCTGGTCGCCGACGGCGGCGACCTTGACTCCGGCCAGGCAGCGGGCGTCGAGGCCGAGGTCCTCGAGCCAGTTGCGCACGACGGTCACAGCGTTGACAGACGTGAAGCCGACCCACTGGTAGTCGCCTTCGACGAGCGCGCGGATCGCCTTCTCCATCTGGTTCGGGGTGCGCGGCGGCTGGATCGCGATCGTCGGCACGATCGTGCCCTCGGCACCGTACTCGGCCAGCAGGTCCTGGGTGGCAGAGGCCTGTTCGCGGGTGCGCGGGATGAGCACCTTCCAGCCGAACAGCGGTTTCGTCTCGAACCAGGACAGCTCTTTGCGCATGTCGATGCCCTGGCCCATGAGCATGACGACCCGCTGGTCGGGGCGCGCTTTGGCCAGGTGCGGGCCGGAATCCCCGAGCGTCGTCTCCACGGAGACCTGCTGGAGGGTCGAGACCTCGATCGTGAGCAGGATCGGGGTGTCAGCATCCCAGTCGTCGCCGAGCAGGCTGTCGATGGCCACCGAGACCTCGTCGACGCTGCCGGTGATGACGTGGCCGGTGTTGCGGTGGCGGGCGACGTCGACGTAGGTCTGCGGGCTCGCCTCGATGAAGCGCACCGAGCGCACCCGGCTCGTGGTGATCGGGGTGCCGGTGTAGGCCGACATCGACGAGGTCAGGCCCACGCCGGGCACGATCTCGAAGTCGACACCGTTGCGCTTGCAGCCGGCGGCCTCATCGGTGGTGGTGGAGAACAGCACGCCGTCGTGCGGGACGATGCGCACGACCCGGGTGTGCTCGCGGGCCAGCTGGGCGAGCTTGCGCCCGCGGGTGGTCGCCGCTGCGCCGAGTTCGGCTGAGTCGAGCCGGGTGGCGGTGGCGGGCACGTAGGCGTCGACGATGTCGTCGAGTTCGCCTGCGTCGTAGACGACGAGGGTGGCGCGTTCGAGCAGCTCAGCGCCCTTGTACGTCATGAGGCCCGGGTCGCCGGGTCCGGCGCCGAGGAAGTGGACGATCGGGCGGACGGCGGCCTGCGCCTCGGGACGGGAGTCCTTGCTCATCGGCTCACCTCGCTCACGGGCTGCCGGTCGGCTGCCGCGGCGTGCTCGCTGCGCGGGTCGATGTGCTCGCTGGGAGCGTTGGCGCCGGTGACGGTGTCGGGGACGACCCCGAGGATGGTGAGCAGCTCGTCGGCGATCGCACTGCCGAGCTCCTTGGCGATGAGCGGGTGGTCCTCCGCGCCCGAGGCGGTGGTGAGGTCGGCGGTGCGGGTCGCCCGCTGCAGGCGGCCGGTGTCGTCTGCCATCACGCCGGTGAGGGTGAGGGCATTGCCGTCGATCTCGGCGAGCGCGCCGATCGGGGCTGAGCAGCCGGCTTCGGCGTGGGCGAGGATCGCGCGTTCGGCCTGCACGGCCAGGGCGGTGTCGGCATCGTGGATGCCTGACAGGGCTGTGCGCAGCTCGGTGTCGAATTCGCCGACATCGGCGTTGGCGGCCCGGCATTCGACGGCCAGGGCGCCCTGTCCGGGGGCTGGGAGCATGACGGCGGCGTCGAGGACGTCGGTGACTTCGACCAGCCGGCCGATGCGGCGCACGCCGGCTGCGGCGAGGACGACGCCGTCGAGGCGGCCGTCGGTGACGTGCTTGATGCGGGTGTCGACGTTGCCGCGCACGCCGCGGACTTCGATGTCGGGCCGGGCGGCGCGCAGCTGGGCGGCGCGCCTCGGCGAGCCGGTGCCGAGCACAGCACCGGCCGGCAGTTCGGCTAAGGTCATGCCGTCGCGGGCGATGAGCACATCGGAGGGGTCGACGCGCGGGGGCACGGCGACGAGGTCGATGCCGGCGGCCGGGGCGGTCGGCAGGTCCTTGAGCGAGTGGACGGCGATGTCGATCTTGCCGGTCAGCAGTGCGGTGCGCACGGCGGAGACGAAGACGCCGGAGCCGCCCATGGCGGCCAGCGGGCTCATATTCACGTCGCCTTCGGTGACGACTTCGACGATCTCAACACGCCAGCCGGTCTGGGCGGCGATCTGCTGGGCGACGGCGGTCGACTGGGAGCGGGCCAGCCGTGAGCGGCGGGTGCCGAGCTTGACGGTGCGGCCGGTGTAGTGGGCCGGTTCGACGACGTCGAGGGTGTGGTCGGCGACCGGGCGCAGCCCGTCGGCTTCGACGTGGTGGTCATCGCGTGCGCTGACCGGTGCGACACCGGGAGCGGTGACCGAGACCTTCGACCGGTCGATGCGCTGGGGCTCTCCTCGGCGGCCGGAGGTGGCACTGAGGTCGAAGAGCTGGGTCAGGGCTGCGGCGTAGTCGACGTCGGAGTCCTGCACGGACAGCTGCTTGACCCGCACGGTCGGGGTGTGGACGAGCTTGTCGGCGGTGCGCTTGAGCGCGGTGCGGATTTCGTCGAGCACCTCGCTGTCGACCTTCGCGCCGATCTTGCGGCTCAGTCGCTCGAACTCGCCGGCCACGGTGGTCTCGGCATGCGAGCGCAGCGCGGTGACGGTCGGGGCGATCGAGCGGGCCTTGTGCTCAGCGCGGTAGGCGGCGAGCTCTGAGCGGATGATGCTGCGGACTTCGGCGACGATTTCGACGACGCCGGACGGGCTGCGCAGATCGGATTCGGCGAACATCTCGGACAGCTCCCCGAGGCCGATGAGCCGGATGTGGGGCAGTTCCCGCACGCTCGGGTCGATGTCGTGCGGGAGTGCCAGGTCGACGAGGAACTTGTTGGGCTGCTGGTCGAAGTCGGCCTGCATGCCGGTGATGATGTCCTCCCGGCTCAGCACGGTGCCGCGCGAACCGGTGACGGAGACGATGAGGTCCGCATCGGCGATCTCCGCGGTGAGCGTCTCGGCGGTGAGCTCGACAGCACGGCCGCCGACGGGGGCGACGAGCCGTTCGGCCTTCTCCAGGGTCCGGTTCATCACGGTGATGCGGGCAACACCCGCCCGCTGCAGGGTCGCGACGGTCAGTCCGGACATCGCGCCGGCGCCGACGACGAGTGCGCGGGAGCGCTCGAGGCTGCCGATGTGGGCTTCGGCGGAGGTCAGCGCCTTGTCGAGCAGGGACTGGGAGACGGAGTCGAGTTCGGTTTCGGCGTGCGCGCGTTTGCCGACGCGCAGCGCCTGCTGCAGCACGATGCCAAGCTCCTTCGTCAGCTCCCCTGCCTGCTGGCCGTGCACGTAGGCGCTGCGCAGCTGGCCGAGGATCTGGGCTTCGCCGACGGCCATCGAGTCGAGCCCGCAGGCCAGGGTCAGGAGGTGTTCGACGGCCTTGGTGTCGTAGTAGACGTAGACGTGCTCGGACAGGCTCGTCCAGTCCAGGCCGGTGGCGTCGACGAGGGCGGAGCCGATGTCGGCCAGGCCGCCGTGGAAGGCCGAGGCGTCGGCGATGACCTCGAGCCGGTTGCAGGTCGAGAGCACGCAGGCGCCGTCGACGTAGTCACCGGCGCGCACCCCGGAGCGCAGCGCCTCGACTCCATCTGAGTCGAGGGCGATGGCATCGAGGACGGACATCGGTGCGGACCGATGTGAGATCCCGAGCACGAGGAATGTCACAGTGCATGCTCCCTAGGACGTGTGTTGCGGAGGTCGGTCGAGTCGATTCCGGCCGGCTGGGCCGGGGCGGTGTAGTGGGCGAGGACCCGCAGCTCGGTGGCGAGGTCGACATGGCGCACGTGCACGTCCTCGGGCACGGTGACCATGGTGGGGGCGAAGTTGAGCAGCCCGGTGATGCCGGCGGCCACAGCCGCGTCGGCCACAGCCTGGGCGGCCGGTGCGGGCACGGCGATGATGAGCATCTCGATGCCGGTCTCGGTGGTGACGGACGCGAGCTGCTCGACCGGCAGGACGGGTGCGCCGCCGACGGTGGTGCCCACCACCTCGGGTGCGGTGTCGAAGACTGCGGTGAGTTCGAAGCCGCTGAAGCGCACGGCGGCGTAGTCGGCGATCGCCGAGCCGAGGCGGCCGGCACCGGCGATGGCGATGCGGCGGGTGCGGTCGAGGCCAAGGAAGCGGCGCACCGCGCCGCCGAGGGCGGCGGTGTCGTAGCCGACGCCGCGGCGGCCGGCGAAGTCGAGGTGGGACAGGTCGCGGCGCAGGATCGCCGAGCCGACGGCGCAGCGTCCGGCGAGCTCTTCGCTGGAGACGGTCTGCTGGCCGGCGGCGGCGAGTTCATCAAGGGCCTGCAGGTAGCCGGGCATGCGGGCGACGACCGGGGCGGGCACGGAGGACAGTCCGGTGCCGCCGGATTGCGAAGCGGTGCTCACCAACGACCTCACCCCCTGTCTGTGTCACGATGCCGTATGGTGTGTGGCCCGCCGGCGGTCTCAGCCGTGGGCGAGCAGTGTCTCGACGGTGCGCTTGAGCCGGGTCCCGTCGATGCGGTGCTTGGAGTGCTTGCGGCCGTTGAGCAGCACGACGGGGATGTCCCATTCGTGCTGGGCGAGGAGGTCGGCGTCGGTTTCGATGTCGACGGTGGTGACCGTGACGTCGCCTGCGGCGATGTGCTCGCCGAGGGTGTCCTCGATGACGTCCATGGCGGTGACGCACAGCCCGCATCCGGGGCGGGTGAGGAACGTCAGCTCGACGCTCATCCGGTCATCCTCCTCGCTGTCGGCCTGCGTGCCGGGGCCTTATCAGCACGAAACCCCGCCGCACGAAACGACGGGGACGCACGCAGCCGCTTACTTCTTGTTGCGGCGCTGGTGGCGGGTCTTGCGCAGAAGCTTCCGGTGCTTCTTCTTCGACATCCGCTTGCGGCGCTTCTTGATGACTGAGCCCATAGATAAATCCTCACGGGTAGGCGATCGGGGCGAACACTGATCGTTCGCCTGTCAGACGTAACCGCTTAATTCTATCGTTGCCTGGAGCTATTCCAAAACTGCGCACTCGAGTCAAGGAGGCCGCCTGCGCGGCGGGTCGGATGTCAGTCGAAGTGGGCGTCGAGGCCGTAGAAGGGAAAGATGTTCTTCCGTGTCGACATGACTGTGCGGTCGAGGTCGGATTCAGGATCGTAGCCGTTGGCCCACGGGTCGAAGGTGCCGTCGTGGCCGTCGGTCATCATATGCGGGGCAGTGATGCGGGTGACGTCCTCGACGTAGGTCCGCCAGCGCTCCGGCAGCGCGGTGGCGGGGTCGATGTCGGCTCCAGCCGCGATCGCGACGAGGTTCGTCCAGGCGCGCGGCACCACTTCGACGAGCGCATATCCGCCGCCGCCGGTGGCCAGCCACTTGCCGTTGGCGTAATCGTCGGCAAGGTCGCGCACCCACTGAGTGGCCACCCGCATCGCATCGACGCTGAGCCGCAGGTGGGTGAGCGGGTCGGCGGAGTGACCGTCGCAGCCGTGCTGGCTGACGATGACCTGCGGGTCGAATTCGCGGATGACGGCCGGGACGACGGCGTCGAGGGCGCGCAGCCAGTCGTGGTCGTCGGTGCGCGGGGGCAGGGCGATGTTGACCGCTGAGGCGGCGGCGTCGAGTCCGCCGATGTCGTTGGCGAAGCCGGTACCGGGGAACAGGAAGCGGCCGTTCTCGTGCACGGAGATCGTCATAACCCGCGGGTCGTCCCAGTAGAAGCGCTCGGTGCCGTCACCGTGGTGGGCGTCGAGGTCGATGTAGCAGACCCGCTCATAGCCGTGGTCGAGGAAATGCTGGATGGCGGCGGCGAGGTCGTTGTAGATGCAGAATCCGGCGGCCCTGCCCGGCATCGCATGGTGCATCCCGCCGCAGAAGTTCACCGCCCGCTCATAGCGTCCCGAGGTGATGGCGCGGGCGGCTTCGAGACTGCCTTGGAAGATCCGTCCGGAGGCTTCGTGGATCCTGTCGAAGCGGGGCACGTCATCGGTGCCGACTCCGAAGGTCTGCGCAACGTCAGGGGCGATGTCCGTGGTCGTCTCGGCGCGTTTGACTGCGTCGATGAAGTCCTGGGTGTGCAGGGCTGCGAGCGCGTCCTCGTCGACGCCGCCGACGCCGGAGATGTGGATGCGAGGGTGGTCGAAGAGACCGAATTCGGTCGCGAGCTTCGCGGTCAGGTCGAGGCGCAGCGGGTTCATCGGATGGGTCGGTCCGAAGTTGTACTGCGTGAAGGATTCGTCCCAGATGACGAAGACTTCTGTCTCTCGCTTGGCCATGGCCACACTCTACTGGTTCGGTGTGAGCTGCGGAACAGCGCCCCGCCACAGCCGCCATACGCCTGCCCGCCAGCGCCGCGGCAGCCGCGCCGCCCCCGGCTACACTGATGCTGTGGCTCATCAGCGACCGAAGACGACCTTCACCGACCGGGTGTTCCACCCGGGGCGGCGGCTGCGCGACGTCCTCGACGAGGTCGCCGAGGCCTCGCCGGCACGGCTGGCGATCGCCTCGTTCGTCATCGCGATCGCGATCTTCACGGTGCTGCTGTCGCTGCCGGTCGCCCACGCCGACACGTCCGACTACTCGTTCGCCAACAGCCTGTTCGTCGCTGTGTCCACCGTCTGCGTCACCGGCCTGACCCCGGTCGTGACCGAGGAGTACTGGTCGACGTTCGGCCACTGGGTGATGGTCGCGGCGATGCAGGTCGGCGGCCTCGGCATCCTGACACTGGCGTCGCTGCTCGGGATGGCGGTGTCGAAACGGCTGGGCGTGCGTCAGCGGCTCATCGCCGCACAGGCGACGAACACCTTCCAGATCGGCCAGGTCGGCACGCTGCTGCGCGCAGTGCTCATCACGATCTTCGCCGTCGAAGCTGTCATCATGGCCCTGCTCACCCCCCGCTTCCTCATCCGCGGCGAGACGCTGGGCGAAGCGCTGTGGCACGGCCTGTTCTATGCCGTGACCTCCTTCAACAACGCCGGGTTCACGCTGCACACCGGGGGCATCGAGTACTTCGCCGACGATCCGTGGATCCTCATGGTGCTCATGGTCTCGATGCTCATCGGCTCGCTCGGCTTCCCGGTGGTGCTCATGGTCGCGATCACGTGGAATCGCCCGCGCGGCTGGGACCTGCACACGAAGCTGACGCTGGCGACCACCGGACTGCTGCTGCTCGTGTCCTTCGTGCTGCTGTACATCTTCGAATCCGGCAACGAGAAGACGATCGGCGGGTTGAGCCTGGGCGATTCGATCACCAACACCCTGTTCATGGCTGCGATGCCGCGGTCTGGGGGCATGGCCTCGATCGACGTCACCCAGATGTACGGCACCAGCCATCTGCTCATCGACGTCCTCATGTTCATCGGCGGCGGCTCGTCCTCGACCGCCGGCGGTATCAAGGTCACGACGATCTCGGTGCTCGTCCTCGCCGCGCTCGCCGAGGCGCGCGGGCTCAGGGACGTCACCGTCTTCCACCGGCGCATCGACCCGGCAGCGGTGCGCGTGGCGATCTCGATCACGCTCGCCGGCGCCGCTCTCGTCTTCGTCGGCACCCTGCTGATGCTGCACATCACGCGGCTGCCGCTCGACGCTGTCATCTTCGATGTCATCTCCGCCTTCGCCACCTGCGGGCTGTCCTCCGGGGTGACGGAGAAGTCCCCTGATGCCGGTCTGTACGTCCTCAGTGCTCTCATGTTCCTCGGCCGGCTCGGTACGATTACCTTGGCGGCCTCGCTGTCCGCCAGACACCAGCAACGTCTGTTCCGCTATCCGGAGGAGAGGCCGATCATTGGCTAAGCAGTCGGGAAAACCCGCGAACGATGCGATCCTCGTCATCGGCCTCGGCCGCTTCGGCGCTTCGACGGCTGAGAACCTCATCAGGCTCGGCCGCGAGGTGATGGCTGTCGAGCGAAATGCGGAGATGGTCCAGGAGTGGTCCGGCCGGCTCACCCACGTCGTCGAGGCGGATGCGACGAACATCGAAGCGCTGCGCCAGCTGGGTGTCCAGGACTTCTCGACCGCGGTCGTCGGCATCGGCACCTCAATCGAGGCAAGTGTGCTCTCGACGGCCAACCTCGTCGACCTCGGCATCGACCAGGTGTGGGCGAAGGCGATCTCGAACTCCCACGGCAAGATCCTGCGCCGCATCGGCGCTGAGCATGTGCTGTTTCCCGAATCCGAGGCCGGAGCGCGCGTGGCCCACCTCGTGTCCTCGCAGATGCTCGACTACATCGAGTTCGACGACGGCCACTTCGCGGTTGTCAAGATGCGCCCGCCGAAGGAGGTGCAGGGCTTCACGCTCGCCGAATCCGGCATCCGCGACACCTACGGCGTCACCGTCGTCGGCATCAAGAGCCCCGGCCGGGACTTCACCTACGCGGAGCCGTCCTCCCGCGTCGGCAGCCAGGATGTCCTCATCGTCGCCGGTCACGTCGAGCTGCTCGGCCGCTTCGCCGGCCGCCCCTGAACCCCACGCGCTGAGCCCGGCGGTCTCAGCTTCCTGACACTGCCCCCGCCGCGGCCGCAGGCATGCTTGGATGAGGATGCTCGGCCCCCAGCGGGCCGCTGCCCCCAGCGGGTCGCTGTGGGGACCCGTGTCGACTGCCGGAGGTGTGATGGTGCCTGTGCCGCCTGAGCCCAGCCGCCTGCGCGCGCTGCTGCCGCGCGCCTCACTGCTGCCCAATGCCGCGGACTACCGGCGGCTGCCGCAGACGTGGCGGCGGGATCTGCTCGCCGGTCTCACCGTCGGCATCGTCGCGCTGCCGTTGGCACTGGCATTCGCGATCTCCTCAGGGCTCAGCGCCGAGGCCGGCCTCGTCACGGCGATCGTCGCCGGTCTCATCGCCGCGGTCTTCGGCGGTTCGCATGTGCAGGTGTCCGGGCCGACCGGTGCGATGGTCGTCGTGCTCGCCCCGATCGCCGCTGCCCACGGTCCTGCCGCGATCCCGGTCGTCGCCCTCATGGCCGGTGTCCTCGTCGTTTTCGCCGGGCTGCTGCGGCTGGGCCGTAGCGTCGCGTTCATCCCGTTTCCCGTCATCGAGGGCTTCACGCTCGGGATTGCGACGATCATCTTCTTCCAGCAGATCCCGGCTGCCCTCGGCAGTGACACCGGGCAGTCCCGCAACGCCGTCGTCCATGCCGTGCAGGCCGCTGCCGGGGCCAGCTGGCCGCAGCTCGGCTGGACGCTGGGCACCGTGGGACTTGTCATCGGCATCATGCTGCTGGCCCCGCTCATCCACCCGCAGCTGCCCGGCTCGATCATCGGGATCATCGTTGCCGCGCTGCTCGCCGCCTGGCTCGATGCTCCGCTCGAGCGAATCGGCGCCCTGCCCGAGACGCTGCCGCTGCCGCATCTGCCGGCCTTCGATCTTCACCTCATCGCCGCCCTGTCCGGTCCGGCGCTCACGGTCGCAGCACTGGCGGCGATCGAGTCGCTGCTCTCGGCCCGCGTCGCGTCGACACTCAGCCCGGTCGGGCACTACAACGGCGACCGGGAGCTCGTCGGCCAAGGGCTGGCGTCGATCGGCGCCGGGTTCTTCGGCGGCATGCCAGCCACCGGTGCGATCGCGCGCACGGCCGTCAACATCCGATCCGGTGCACAGACGCGACTGGCGGCCATCGTCCACGCCCTCGTGCTCATCGGCGTGGTGCTCTTCGCCGCCCGCTTCGTCTCCCAGATCCCGCTCGCCGCGCTGGCCGGGGTGCTGCTGCTGACGGCGGTGCGGATGGTGAATGTGCCTGTGGCCGCCGAGGTGTGCCGCGCCTCGCGTGCCGATGCGCTCGTCTTCTGGCTCACCGCGCTCATCACCGTGTCCTTCGATCTCATCATCGCGGTCGGCATCGGCATCGTCGCCACCGCGTTCTTCGCGCTGCGCACCCTGTCGGCGCAGTCGACGACGACGCGGGAGGAGCTGCCGGGCACGGCGCAGCCCGGCGATGAACGCATCGCCCTGTTCCGGCTCGACGGAGCGCTGTTCTTCGGTGTCGGCGACCGGCTGCTGACCGAGCTGGCCGATATCGAGGACGTTTCGGTCGTCATCCTCCGGATGTCGCAGATCCGGATGCTCGACTCGACCGGCGCTCGGGTCATCACCGAACTCGTCACCACACTCGAGCGCCGCGGCATCACGGTGCTCGTCAAGGGCATCCAGGCCCGCCATGAGCGGCTGGCCCGCACCGGCGGGCTGTCAGCGGCTCTGCGGCACCCCAAGCACCTCTTCGACGACCTCAATGCCGCAGTCGCGCACGCGCGCAGCCACATCGAGCGGGAGGGTCGCGCCGGCTGACCGGCTCGCCGGCTCAGTGCTCGCCGGCTCAGTACTCGTCGGCTCAGTACTCGTCGGCCATCTCGATGGCCCGCTGCCCGGCAGCCTGGGCCGCGCGTTCGACGAGGCCGGTGAATCCGGCGTCCTGGAAGGTCGTGATCGCCGCGTGGGTCGTCCCGCCGGTGCTCGTCACCGCGGTGCGCAGCGCTTCAGGGTCCGGGTGCTTCGCCAGCAGCCGGCCGGCGCCCTCAGCGGTGCGCACCACCATGCCGGCAGCGGTCTCCTCGTCGAGTCCCATCGCCACGCCGGCCTTGACCATCTCCTCGGCGAGCAGGAAGAAGTAGGCGACTCCCGAACCGGAGATCCCGGTCATCGCCGGGATCAGGTCTTCGTCAAGGGGCACGACATCACCGGCACCCGACAGCAGCTGCCGCAGGGTCTCGACCCTGTCCGGGCTGACCGCCTCAGCCGGGGACAGTGAGATGACCCCGCAGCCGATCTGGCAGGGCGTGTTCGGCATGATCCGCACCACCGCCTCGCGCCCGGAGGCGGCTGCCAGCTGGTCGAGGGTGACGCCTGCGGCCATCGACACGAGGATCGCGTCGGCTGCCATCGCAGCACCCACCTCGGCGGCGGTGTCCTTGACCATCCACGGTTTGACGCCGAGGAGAACGCAGTCCGCCTCGGCGGCAGCGCTGCGATTGGCATCGGGATCGTCATCAAGGGCCAGGGCGCGGACCCCGTGCTCGCGTTCGAGCCTGCGGGCGCTGTCGGCGGACTTCGTCGTCGCGATGGTCTCAGCCGGGTCGCAGCCACCGGCGATCACTCCTGCCAGCAGGGCGGTGCCCATCGATCCGGTGCCGATGAATGCCAGTGTCATGACGTCCTCCTGTCGGTTCGGTTCAGTCGCGCAGGCCGAGGTGGCGCTTGGCGAACTCGAGCGATTCGATGAGCATCTCCTCGCGCTTGCGGGAGCTGGTGGTGAAGCGGGTGTTGACCTCGACGACGACGTCGCCGGACCAGTTCTCCTTGGCCAGGTACTGCAGCACCTCGGCGACGGGCATGTGGCCGCGACCGGGCACGAGGTGTTCGTCCTTGAGCGATCCGACCCCGTCGGTCAGGTGGATGTGGTGGAGCCGGCCGAACAGCTCCTGGACCGCTTCGAGTGCGTTCATCCCGGCGGTCGCGGCGTGTGAGAAGTCGAAGGTGACGGCGTCGTAGTCGTAGCCGATCGGGTTCCAGTCGGGCAGGTAGACCTGGACTTCGCGGATGCCGGCCCGCCACGGGTACATGTTCTCCACGGCCAGGGTGATGCCGGTCTCCTCGCTGATCTCGCGCACTCCGGTGACGAAGTTGCGGGCGTAGTCGCCCTGCCAGCGGAACGGCGGGTGGAGGACGACTGAGCGGGCGCCGACCTCGGCGGCGATCCGGCAGGTGATGCGCAGCTTCTCCCAGTGATCACTCGTCATCACCCGCGGCATGAACAGCAGGGTCGGGGCGTGCAGCGAGAGCACGGGCAGGCCGGTGCGCTGCACTTCGGAGCGGATGAAGTCGACGTCCTGGGTCTCGGCGCTGTTGGTGATCATGATCTCGACGCCCTCGTAGCCGAGGCGGGCGGCGGTGTCGAAGCAGGTGGTGACCGTCATCGGATAGACCGAGGAGGTCGACAGGCCCAGCCGGATCGGGTGGTCGGAGACGTGTCTGACGCCGAACTCGTAGACCGGGACGCGTTCGAAGAACTCGCGGTGGCGGCGGGAGTTCGCGCGCGCGGAGTTCGGCGTCGTCAGCGCCTTGCGGAACGTCCGTCGGGGTCGCGATGCTCTCGGTGTCACACCGAACAGTCTAGTACGCGGCCTACAGGTCGAGGGCGAGCGGGCGGCCGCGCGGAATGGACACGGACTCCGAGGAGTCGAGCAGGTCCAGCTTGCGCATGATGATGCCCTCGCGCAGCGCCCAGGGGCTGATCTTCATCGATTCGATGCCGAAGATCGTGAACGCGACATCCGCGACGATCGCGCCGGCGAGCACCTGCCCGGAGCGGGCCGCGGAGACGCCGGGCAGCTCGGCGCGCTGTGCGGGAGTGCGCGAGAGCAGCGTGTCGATGATGCCGGGCATGTCCTTGCGCTGCAGCTTGCGCGGCACATAGATGCCGTCGCCGCTCGGCGCGGCACCGGCGATGCGGGCCAGGGACCGGAAGGTCTTCGACGAGCCGACGATCTTCTCCGGCTTGCCGACGCGGTTGACGTCACCGGCGATCCGGCCGATCTCCTTGCGCGCGAGGTGGCGCAGGGCGGCGATGTCGTCCTCGCTGGGCTGGTCGGCGGAGAGGAACCGGCTGTGCATGCGCCCAGCACCCAGCGGCAGGGAGAGCGCGATGTCGGGGTATTCGTCGGTGCCGGCAGCGATCTCCAGTGAGCCGCCGCCGATGTCGAGGAGCAGGATGTTGCCGGCTGACCAGCCGAACCAGCGGCGGGCGGCGAGGAAGGTGATGCGGGCTTCCTCCTCCCCGCTCATGACGTTGAGGGTGAGCCCGGATTCCCTGTGGATCCGTTCGATCGTCTCATCGCCGTTGGGTGCGCTGCGGATCGCCGAGGTGGCAAAGGCGAGGATCTGCTCGGAGCCCTGCTCTTCGGCGATGGTGATCGACTCCTTGCAGAAGTCGACGAGGCGCTGCTGGCCGTACGAGGTGATCGATCCGTCGTCTTTGAGGTGCTCGGCTAGGCGCAGCACCTCTTTATGCGAGGTGGCCGGCATCGGCGGGGCACCGACGTGGGCATCCACGACGAGGAGGTGGATGCTGTTGGATCCGATATCGAGAACTGCAAGGCGCACGGGTTCATCCTACAGTCACATGGCCCTCGGCTCATCCGGTGTCCGTCGCACAAGGCGACCTGCCCATCTGCGCAGGCGGGTTCCGCCTCGGGCACGGGGCACCGGAGCCGGAACCGGTGCCGCCGGCCGCCCGCTGGCCCGGATGTGGGCGGCGCGGGCGGCCGGGTCGATGCGGATGCTCAGGGCACCGCGCGGCGCAGGGTGAGGTAGGACAGGCCGGCGAGGACGGCGGTCAGCAGCGCAAGCCAGCCGGTCAGCTGCAGGGAGCCGGCGGTGGCGAACCAGGCGATGACCTCACCCCAGGCTTCGCGGCGGGAGATGACGAGCAGCGCAGCGGCGAGAGCGAGACCAAGGCTGCCGAGGACGGCGACGAGCACCGTCATCCCCCACCGCTTGAACACGGTCGCACCCCAGAAGCCGAGGACGAAGGCCATGAGCGTGAAGACGAAGAACGTCAGCCACGCACTCCACCAGCCCGATTCCCACACCCACGGCAGGTAGGCGACGAAGCCGTTGATGCCGTATCCGTCGGTGACCTGTTCGATGACGCCCTGGATGACGAGCGCCGTGGCCAGCACGGCGGAGGTGACAGCCGCCGCTGCCAGGCTGCCGAGGTAGAACTCCCAGCGGGCCAGGCCCACCGATTGGGAGAACGGGAAGGTCAGGGTCATCGCGGACACGCCGACGAAGAGGAACGACCACATCGGCGCTTGGCTCGCCCCGCCGTACTTGGGCCCGGATTCGGGGATGATCGCGTAGATGACGAGGGACAGCGCAATGGCGAAGCCGAAGACCATGAGCGGCACCCACAGGAACGGCTGCCGGTTGACGAACTGCAGGCGGATGACATTGACGATGCGCTCGGTCTGGCTCATGACAGCGCTCCTTCCATGCTGGAGGGGGTCAGCTCGGGGCCGGTCGCCGTGGCGGCGGCCGCAGTGCGGTGGACGATCGACTCCTGCAGCCCGACTGGTTCGAGGCGCACGCCGGACTGGGCGGCCATGTCCGACTCGGACTCATTGGGAATGCCGTGGAAGACGAGCGCGCCGGCACTGCCCATGGTCCTGCGCTGGAGCACCCGGTGGCCGCGGGCGAGCCGGTCGAGTGCGGCGGTGGGTCCTGAGGCGCGTGTGACGGCCGAGGTGGCCTCTTCGACGGTCTCGTCCATGATGATGCGGCCGGCATCGATGACGAGGACGCGCTCGATGAGGTTGGCGATCTCGTCGATGAGGTGCGAGGACATGAGGATCGTGCGGGGGTGCTCGGCGTAGTCGGCGATGAGGCGGTCGTAGAAGATCCGCCGCGCCACGGCGTCGAGTCCGAGGTAGGGCTCGTCGAAGAAGGTGATCTCGGCCCGCGAGCACAGCCCGATGATGACGCCGACAGCCGAGAGCTGGCCGCGCGAGAGCTTCTTGACCTTCGTTTTCAGCGGCAGCCGGAAGTCGGCCACGAGGCGCTCGGCGAAGTCGTGGTCCCAGCCGGGGTAGAAGAGGCTGGCTGCGCGCAGCGCCTGGGCGGCGGTCATCGATTCGGGGTACTTCTGGTTCTCGCGCACGAAGCACATCCGGCCGAGCACGCGCGGGTTCTCATAGGGGTTCTCGCAGAAGACGCGCACTGTGCCCGAGGTGGCGAAGAGCTGGCCGGTGAGGATCGCCATGGTCGTCGACTTGCCGGCGCCGTTGCGGCCGAGGAAGCCGTAGATGGCGCCGGGTTCCAGGTCGAAGCTCACGCCGTCGAGCGCATTGCCCGACGGGTAGGTCTTGACGAGGTCGCGGACGCTGACGACGGGGTTCATGCCTGGGCTCCGACCGACGTTGCGCGGTCCTTGACCATGGCGATGACCTCACCGGCGTTGAGCCCGATGGTGGCGGCTTCGACCATCAGCGGCTCAACGTAGCGCTCGGCGAAGACTGCGCGGCGTTCGGCCCGCAGCTTCTCGCGGGCGCCGGCGGTGACGAACATGCCGATCCCCCGCTTTTTGGTCAGCAGGCCCTTGTCGGCGAGCACCGTCAGCCCTTTGGCGGCGGTGGCCGGGTTGACGCGGTAGAAGGCGGCGAGCTCGTTCGTCGACGGAGCCCGGGACTCCTCAGCCAGTGAGCCGTCAACGATGGTGTTCTCGATGTTCTCTGCGATCTGCAGGAACAGCGCGCGGCCTTCTTCGATCATCGATCTTCCTCATTGGTTAGCTACTCAACTAGTAGACCATTCAACGCGAGGAGATACAAGAACGCCCCCGCACGGATGCGGGGGCGTCGGCCGGGACTGGAGAATCGCCTCGGGAGCGGGTCAGTCCTGCCAGTCCTGGCGGGTGAACGAGAAGTCGGGCCGGCGCTTGGCGAAGAACGCTTCCTGCCCTTCGACGATCTCGGTGGCATACGCCTCAGCCAGCCACGAACCGTCAGAGACGTCGGGCACCTCGCCTGAGAGGATTCGCTTGGCCCCGGTCTGGGACAGCGGCGAGCGGCTGGCGATCGTCGCAGCGATCTCCCGGGCCGTCTCCAGCGGGTGGTCGGAGACGGTGTGGATGAAGCCGAGGTTGACGGCCTGGTCGAAGTCGATGATCTCGGCGGTGAGCAGGAAGTACTTCGCCCATGCATCGCCGATGATCGCCGCCAGCCGCTTGGTGGGCCCCGGCGGGTAGACGAGGCCGAGCTTCGCGGCTGTCACCCCGTAGATGGTGCCGGGTGCTGCCACCCGCACATCGCAGGCAGCCGCAAGCTCGGTGCCGCCGCCCACACAATTGCCCTCGATCGCGGCGATGGTGGGAATCGAGACCGAGGCGAGTGCCGCCTCGGCCGCGGAGTTCGTCTCCCAGAAGTCCGCCAACGGCACATTGAGGTCATGGATGTCGGAGCCTGCCGAGAAGTGCCCGCCAGCACCCGTGAGGATGAGGACGTCGATCTCCTCAGCAGCATCGATGGCCGCAAGGATCCCCGGCAGGGCCTTCCACATCCGGCGGGAGAGGGCGTTGCGCTTCTCGGGCCGATCGAGGACGAGGGTCCCGACTCCACCGGTGACGGTGAAGCCGAAACCCTCGATGCTCTCGATGGGCCGGCGCAGCTGGTCCAGCACGCTCATGTCAGCCGCGGTCTGCCGGGACTTCGCGCTGCTCTTCGCCGCTGTAGGCCGAGAGCGGGCGGATGAGTGCGTTATTGGCCTGCTGCTCCATGATGTGGGCAGTCCAGCCGGTGATGCGGGCCATCACGAAGATCGGCGTGAACTGCTCGGTGTCGAAGCCCATGAGGTGGTAGGCCGGTCCCGACGGGTAGTCGAGGTTGGGGTAGATGCCCTTGCGGGACACGAAGTCCTCTTCGAAGGCGTTGTAGAGGGCGAGCAGGTCGTCTGCTCCCTTGGCCTGGACCATGTCCTCGAAGGCGGCGCGCATGGTGGGCACGCGCGAGTCGCCGTTCTTGTAGACGCGGTGTCCGAAGCCCATGATCTTCTGCTTGTTGGCCAGGGCGTTGTCGATCCATGCCGAGGCCTTGTCGGCGGTGCCGACCTCTTCGAGCATCGCCATGACGGCCTCGTTGGCGCCGCCGTGCAGCGGTCCCTTGAGTGCACCGACAGCACCGGCGACGGCCGAGTACAGGTCGGACGTCGTCGAGGTGATGACGCGGGCGGTGAACGTCGAAGCGTTGAAGGAGTGCTCGGCGTAGAGGATCATCGAGATGTCGAAGCAGCGCACGACCTCTTCGGCCGGGACTTCGTCGAAGACCATTTTGAAGAAGTTCGCGGCGTAGGACAGGTCGGTCGTCGGGGCGACCGGGTCGAGGCCGTGGCGGCGGCGGTGATCGATGGCGACGATCGTCGGCAGCTGTGCGTAGAGACGCTCGGACTTGGCGCGGTTGGCCTCCTCGCCTTCGACGTCTGCCTCCGGGTCGACGGCGCCGAGGTAGGCGACGGCGGTTTGCACGACGTGCATCGGGTGGCAGTCCTTCGGCAGGCCGAGGATGAGGTCGACGAGCTTGTCATCGACCTGGCGCTGGGAGCGCTCACGCTCGGTGAACTCGGCCAGCTGGTCCTTGGTCGGCAGCTCACCGTTCCAGATGAGGTAGGCGACCTCCTCGAAGGTGCAGTTGGCGGCCAGCTCCTGGACGGGGTAACCGCGGTAGGTCAGCGAGTTGGTCTCCTGGACGACCTTGGAGACAGCCGTGGTGTCGACGACGACGCCTGCCAGGCCCTTCTTGATGTCGTTCTCGGTCACTGGTGACCCTCCTGTGAGAAGTTGAAGATGTCTGCATCGAAGTCGTTGTACGCACCGTAGTCGATGGTCTCGTACAGGTCGGCACGCGTCTGCATGCCCTCGACGATGCTTTCCTGGGTGCCTTCGGCGCGGATCGTCTCGAGTCCGCGCTTGATGGCGCCCATCGCGATGCGCAGCGTCGTCACCGGGTAGATGACGAGCCGCACGCCGGCACCGGCGAGCTGTTCGGTGGTGAACAGTTCGCTCTTGCCGAATTCGGTCATATTGGCCAGGATCGGGACGTCCACCGCCGAGGCGAAGGTCTCGAATTCTGACAGGTCCCGCATGGCCTCGGGGAAGATGAGGTCCGCGCCGGCGTCGGCGTAGGCCTTCGCCCGGTCGATCGCGGCATCAAGGCCCTCTCCGGCGCGGGCGTCGGTGCGGGCGCAGATGACGAAGTTCTCATCTCGGCGGCCCTTGACGGCCGCGGAGATCCGCTTGACCATCTCGGAGGTGCTCACGACCTCCTTGCCGTCGAGGTGGCCGCAGCGCTTGGGGTTGACCTGGTCCTCCAGGTGCATGCCCGCCAGGCCTGCGTCCTCGAACTCCTGGACGGTGCGGGCGACGTTCATCGCCTCGCCCCAGCCGGTGTCGGCGTCGATGAAGGTCGGCAGGTTCGTCACCCGCGAGATGTTGCGGCCGTGGGCGACGACCTCGGTCAGCGTCGTGAGCCCGATGTCGGGCAGGCCCTGCGCTGCGGAGAACGCACCGCCGGAGATGTAGACGCCTTCGAAGCCGAGCTGCTCGATGATCTGGGCGTTGATCGGGTTGATCGCGCCCGGGAACTGGACGATCTCGCTGCCGGCGAGCAGTTCGCGGAACCGCTTGCGGCGCTGAGCTGCTGGTGTTGTGGCGCCGAGCATCAGAAGATTCCCTTCGATCCGGTGTGCTCGAGGCCCTCGACGACGAAGGACAGTTCGCGGACCTCATCGGCAGACAGCTCCGGCAGGCGCTGGACGAGGTCGAGGAAGCGGTCCTGCTCCTCGTCGGCGATGATGCCCTTGGCCAGGGTGCGGAACTTCTCGACGTAGTCCTCGCGGACGAACGGGCGCGCACCATTCGGGTGGGCGTCGGCGACGGCGATCTCGTCGACCATCGTCGAGCCGTCCTCGAACTCGATCTCAACGCGGCCGCCGAAGGCCATCTCGTCGGGGTCGGTCGAGTGGTAGCGGCGGGTCCACTCGGGATCTTCGGTGGTCTCGATCTTGTGCCACAGCGCGACGGTCTCGGGACGGGCGGCGCGCTCGGGAGCGTAGGAGTCCTCGTGGTGCCAGCCCTGGTCCTCCATGGCGACGGCGAAGATGTACATGATCGAGTGGTCCAGCGTCTCGCGGGAGGCCTTCGGGTCCATCTTCTGAGGGTCGTTGGCGCCGGTGCCGATGACGTTGTGGGTGTGGTGCGAGGTGTGGATGACGATCTTCTTGATCTTGGTCAGATCGTCGATCTCCTTGCCCATCTTGCGGGCGAGGTCGATGAGCGCCTGGGCCTGGTACTCAGCCGAGTGCTCCTTGGTGTAGGTGTCGAGGATCGCGCGCTTGGCTTCGCCCTTCTCGGGCAGCGGCACGGTGTAGCGGGCCTCGGGGCCGGAGAGGATCCAGGCGATGAAGCCGTCCTCGCCTTCGTAGATCGGGCTCGGGGCGCCTTCGCCGCGCATCGCGCGGTCGACGGCCTCGACGGCCATCTTGGCGGCGAATGCCGGTGCGTGGGCCTTCCACGAGGAGATCTCGCCCTTGCGGGACTGGCGGGTGGCGGTGGTGACGTGCAGTGCCTGCTGCACGGCCTGGAAGGTCACCTCGGTCGGCAGGTGCAGCATCGCACCGATGCCGGCTGCGGCAGAGGGGCCGAGGTGGGCGACGTGGTCGATCTTGTGCTCGTGCAGGCAGATGCCCTTGACGAGGTCGACCTGGATCTCGTAGCCGGTGGCGATGCCGTTGACGAGGTCCTTGCCGTCGATGCCGAGGTGCTGGGCGACAGCGAGGATGGCCGGGATGTTGTCACCGGGGTGCGAGTAGTCCTTGGCGAGGAAGGTGTCGTGGAAGTCGAGCTCGCGCACGGCCACGCCGTTGGCCCAGGCGGCCCATTCCGGGGAGACGGTGTCGTCGAGCGGCTGGCCGAACACGGTGGCGCCGGGCTTGGACTTGTGCGGCAGCGCCTGCTCGCGGGCGTGGGTCGGTGCGTCACGGCGGACCGAGGCGGCGGCGACGGCGGCGTTGTCGATGATGCGGTTGATGACCATGTCGGTCACGTCGGCTTCGACGGCGACGGGATCGGATGCGACTTCTGCGATCTTCCAGGCCAGCTGATCTTCGCGGGGGAGGTTTTCCGAGCTCTTATACGTGCGGACTTCATGGTTGATCATGGAGATTCTCCTTATCTCGACGTCGGCAGCCGAGGTGTCGGCGACGCTGACCGTCAGGGCCCGAGGTGTTCGCGGGCTGCATTCAACTGTATGAGCGGCGCGGGCTGAGCGCCACGCCACACTTTATCTTGATATCAAGATAAAACATGAGCAGGGGCAGCACAAACGCCGTACGTTCTCTAGGATGCCACGCGCACATATGGCCTCGCTCACCGGGTCCCGTCCCAGCTGCGCGGCCAGCCCGCTGGCCTGCGCTGATGCCCTGCCGGTTCAGTCCTCTGCCGGCTGTCCGGTGCCCTGGATGATCGAGACGAGGGTGATGAGCGACAGCCGGGCTCCCGGATGCGCCCGGAGCTTGCTGTCTCCGGCGTCGATGAGCACGCCGCCGGAGCGCCAGTCGCCGAGGATCCGCAGCAGGGTCTCAGACGTGCCGGCGAGCACGACATGGGCGAAGCTCTCCCCGGAGATCGTCTCCGGGGCGTAGCCGAGGAGCCGGAAGAACTCGGCGGTGTGGGCCTTGAGCCGCTCGTCGGTCTCGAGCACAGCGTGGATCTGCTCGGATTCGGGCAGGCTCACCCGCCCGCCGGCACCGAGGTACATCGCCAGGGTCGAGAACAGCGGGATATCGAGGTCACCGGCGCCGGTGACCTGGGTGTTGACCTGCTGCCAGTGGTTCGCCGCGGCGAGCGCCCAGACGCTGAGCCAGCGGGCGAGCGCCCCGGCCTGCTCGTCACTGGGCTCGATCGCACGGCCGGCAGCCACCGCCTCGGCGACGGGGCCGAACAGCTCGGGCAGGCCGACGGTCACCGACTCAGACCCGGCCTGTTCGAGCATGCCGGTCAGCAGCAGCGTCGCCCAGGCCCGCTCGGTCAGCGGCAGCTCAGCCAGCGTCTTGGCGCCACCGGCCTCTTCGAGTCCGGCGAGTTCGGCGACAGCGGCGAGCTCCTCACCGCTCAGCTCGCCGGTCTCGGCGGCCGGGCGCTGCGCGTTCGGACCGGAGGCGACCCAGTGCCAGATCCGCAGCGCGGCGGCCACGACCGACACCTCGGCGATCTGGGCGGCGTCGACAGCCTGCGATTCGGGCTGGTCGATCTGGTCCTCGGCGTCCAGGAGGCCGAAGAGGGTCATGGCGATCGGGTGGTAGTGGGCGCTGATCTCGTCGGCGAGATGCTGGTCGGCGCCGGTGGGCTGCTCGTTCATGTCATCGCTCATGCCCCGAACCTATCGCAGCCCCGGCGGTTCACGCTTCCCGCTCCTGCGGACATGCGCCTGGAGTCTGGCCTGACCAGAGCCCGTGTGGAACCATGGGACTATGACACGCACCGCTTTGGCTTTCGATGAGAACTGGCTCGAACCCGATGAGCTGGCCCGGCTGCGCAGACGCCTGCCGATGGCCTACATCAATGCGGTGCCGGTGCTGCTTGACGACCACGGTGTGCCGGAGAAGGTCGGGCTGCTGCTGCGCACCGGCGATGACGGCTCGCTCGTGCGCGAGGTGATCGGCGGGCGGGTGCGCTTCCACGAGACCCTGTGGGCGGCGCTCATGCGCCATGCCGAGAAGGACCTCGGGCCGCTGGCGTTTCCGTCGCTGCCGAGCTCGCTCAACCCGTTCCACGTCGCCGAGTACTTCCCGACCGAAGGTGCCTCCAAGCTCCACGATCCGCGCCAGCATGCGATCGCCCTGTGCTACATCCTGCCGGTGCAGGGTGAGTGCACACCGCGCCAGGATGCGCTCAGCCTCGACTGGCTGACCCCGGACGAAGCACTGCGCGAGGACATCGTGGCGGAGATGAACCACGGACAGGAGCACATCGTCAAAGCCGCCCTGGCGTACATGGGTCTGCTACCGTAGACGCGACGACAGGGGAGCGCTCATGAGGAGCGCTGAGAGTGCACAGTTGCAGACCCTCGAACCTGACGCGGTTCATACCGCCGGAGGAAGTCGAGTCTCTTCACCCCTCCTTGCCTGATTGAAGGAGGATTTGCGATGTCTGACGTCCAGACCCGCCACACCCATCACGAACCCAACAACATGCCTGCCGGAGTTCCGGCGACGATGCGCTGGAGGGTCGTCGACATTGTCGTCGCCTCCGTGCTCGCCGTCGCGATCGGCATCGTGTTCTGGGCCTGGTCGAACTCCTGGGAGACGATCAGCGCCCCGTTCCAGGCCCTCTACCCGCCGACGAAGGGACTGCTGACCGGCGTGTGGGTGCTCGGCGGCGTGCTCGGCGGGCTCATCATCCGCAAGCCCGGTGCAGCGCTGTACGTCGAGGTGCTCGCTGCGATTGTCTCGGCGGTGCCGGGCAACTACTTCGGGCTCATGGTCATCGTCTCCGGGCTCATCCAGGGCTTCGGCGCTGAGATCATCTTCGCCTCGCTACGCTACCGCCGCTACACCTTCATCGCCACGCTGTTCGCCGGCCTGGGTGCCGGGCTGTCGCTGGCGATCGGCGAGAACATCCTCTACAACGCCGCCTGGACGTTTGAGCACAAGGCGCTCTACACCGCCTTCGCCGGCATCTCCGGCATGGTGCTCGCCGGCCTCGTCTCGTGGTTCGCGCTCAAGGCGATCGCCCGCACCGGTGCGCTGGGCGCCTTCGCGTCCGGACGCAGCGCGCGAGAAGTCTGATGGCCGCCGCGACCCGCGGCGTCGACGTCCTCGCCCGCGGCTTCGGCTGGCGGCACTCCGGGCGCAAGCGCGCCGCTGTCAGCGACATCGACCTGCGCATCGAGGCCGGTGAGCGCGTCCTGCTGCTCGGCTCCTCAGGGGCTGGGAAGTCGACGCTGCTGCATGCGATCGCAGGAGTCCTGCCGGCCGAGTCCGGGTACCGGACCGGCGAGCTGCTCGTCGGCGGCCGCCCACCGGATCCCACCTCGGGCACCACCGGGCTCGTCCTGCAGGACCCGGACGCGCAGGTGGTGCTCGCCCGGCTCGGCGACGATGTGTGCTTCGGGATGGAGAACACCGGCGTCGACCCGGCCGCGATGCCCGCCCGCGCCCGCAAGGCGCTGTCCACCGTCGGCCTCGATCTGCCGTGGGATCATCCGACGTCGGCGCTGTCCGGCGGGCAGAAGCAGCGCCTTGCTCTGGCCGGCGTGCTCGCCATGGCTCCCGGGCTCATGGTGCTCGACGAGCCGACGGCCAACATCGATCCGGCCGCCGTTCCCGAGGTGTGCCAGGCGGTTCTCGACGCGCAGGCCGCCTCTGGTGCGACCCTGCTCATCGTCGAACACCGGGTCGACATCTGGGCCGATCACGTCGACCGGATCATCGTGCTCGGCGAGTCCGGGCTGGTCGCCGACGGTGCGCCCGATGCGGTGCTGCACGACCCGGCGTTGCGCGGCACCCTGGCTGGCGCTGGGGTCTGGCTGCCTGGTGCCGCACTCCCCCAGCCGCGCGTCCCGCGGCCGGCGGGTGCGGTGCTGCTGGAGGCCGAGAAGCTCGCCGTCGCCCGCTCCCGCCGTGGCCCGGTCGCCGTCAGTGACCTCAGCGTCGACCTCGCCGAAGGCCAGGCGCTCGCACTCGTCGGGCACAACGGAGCTGGCAAGTCGACGACCGCGCTCACCCTCGGCGGCCTGCTGCCTGCCCGTGCTGGGAGGGTACGGGCCACGCCGCGGCTGCTCGACCTCGGGCGCGGGGCGCCCCGCCGCGACGACCCGCACCGGTGGCCGGCGGCTGACCTCGTCGCCCGGATCGGCACGGTGTTCCAGGAGCCGGAGCATCAGTTCCTCACGACCACGGTCGCCGATGAGCTGCGGCTGGGTCCGCGCCAGGCCGGTTGTGCCCAGGCCGAAACCGAGGCGCGGGTGGCCGAGCTGCTCGAACGCCTGCGGCTGACCCGGCTGGCGCATGCGCATCCGCACACGCTCTCCGGTGGGGAGAAGCGGCGGCTGTCGGTGGCGTGCATGATGGCGACCCGCCCGCCGGTGCTCATCATCGACGAACCGACCTTCGGCCAGGATGCGAACACGTGGCGGGAGCTCGCGGCGCTCAGCTGCGAGCTGCTCGATGCTGGGACCGCGCTGCTGACCGTCAGCCATGATGCGGAGTTCCTCCAGGCGATCGCCGCTGAGCGGATGCTCTTCGGCCGCGGACAGGCGGTGCGCGCATGAACGCCTACCTCCTCGTCCCCGTCGTCCGGGAGACCCCGCTCGTGCGCTGCAATCCAGTCGCCAAGCTCGCCGCCGGTGCAGTGCTCGCCATCGCGGTCGTGCTCAGCATCGACGTCGTCTCCGCCGCGGTCATGCTCGGACTCGTCATCCTCATGCTGCCGCTCACCGGCCTCGACCTGGCCGTGCTCGTCAAGCGGCTGTGGTTCCTGCCGCTGGCCGCGCTCATGGCCGGCTGGGGCACCGCGCTGCTGTCGCAGAAGACCGGCACCGTCATCGTCGATGCCGGCCCTCTGCTGCTCACCAGCGACTCGCTGACGATGGGTGCTGCGGTGGCGCTGCGCGCGCTCGCGCTCGCGCTGCCGGCGGTCATGCTCATCGCGACGATCGACCCGACCGACCTGGCCGACAGCCTCATCCAGCACCTGCGGCTGCCGGCGACCTTCGTGCTCGCGGCACTCGCCGCCGCCCGGCTCGTGACCCTGTTCATCGCCGAATGGCAGACGCTTGCGCAGGCGCGCCGGGCCCGAGGTGTGGCCGGCGGGAACGTGTTCGCCCGGATCGGCGGGTTCTTCCAGACCTCGTTCGCACTGCTCGTGCAGGCGATCCGGCGCGGCACCCGGCTGGCGATGGCGATGGAGGGCCGCGGCTTCGGTGCGCAGAACCGCACGTGGGCGCGGGGCTCGACATTCCATCCCCGCGACGGAGCCCTCGTCGCCGGTGCGATCATCGCCGCTGCCGTCACGATCGGTGCGGCGGTGGCGGCTGGGACCTGGAACTTCATCTTCACGATCGGGTCGTGACACCCGCCGTGTTCAGGCCCGGACGGAGACGCAGACGAGGAAGTCGCTGTCGGCTGCGAACGGCTGCAGCGTCCAGGTCGCGAAGCGGTGCTCGATGCGCAGGCCGGCCTGCGTGAGGTCGTCGGCGTATTCGTCGAAGTCGTAGCCGCGGCCGGCGCCGAAACCGGTGATGAGCCGCCCGCCGGGGGCGAGCACGGAGGCGAGGTTGGCGATGACGGCTGAGCGGGAGGCGGGGTCGAGGAAGGTCATGACGTTGCCGGCGCTGGCGGCGATGTCGAAGCCGTCGCCGAGCTGCTCGGGGCCGGTCTCGGCGAGGTCGCCGACGTGCCATTCGCCTGCCGGACAGGTCTCGCGCGCCTCGCTGATGAGCACCTCGTCGAGGTCGATGCCGACGATGCTGTGGCCGCGCTCAGCCAGGTATGCTCCGACTCGGCCGGTGCCGCAGCCGGCGTCGAGGATGCGGCTTCCGCGTTCGGCCATCGCGTCGATGAGCCGGGCCTCGCCGTCGAGGTCGTGGCCGGCGGCGGCGAGGCTGCGCCAGCGCTCGGCGTAGCGGTGCGAGTGCTCGGGATCCTTGGCGATCATCTGCGCCCACTGGTGCTGGTAGCTCATGGGCTCATCGTATCCCCGCGCCCGAGGCGAAGACCTCGGTGAGCACATCGGTGACGGCGGTGATGTCGGGCCGGTCGGCCTGCTCCTCCCGGCTGATGACGACGATGTGCCGGCCGCCTGCCTCGGTGCCGTCGACCAGCTGCAGCCCGCCCGGGGCGAGCGCCATCATGACCGGGGTGCCGAGCGTGTAGCCGAGCCCTGAGTGCACCATCGCCAGGGCCACGGAGGTGTCAGTGATGATGTGGGTCTCGCGGGCGGCGAACCCGAGGCCTGCGATCGCGAAGCGGACCGCCCGGCCCTGCAGCGACCGGCTCGGCGGCAGAATCCACGTGCCACCGGCAAGCTCCTCATGCGACGGCGCCTGCCCGGCAGGGGCGACGACGGAGAACTCCTCGCTGTGCACGCGCTTGACCCGCAACCCGCGCTGCGGGGCAATCGGAGCGGCCGGATAATCGATGCCGATGCCGACGTCGATGCGGCCGGCGAGCACCGCCTCGGGCATGTGCTCGACATCGATCTCACGGGCCTGCACGCCCGAGCCGGTCAACCGGCTGGCCGCGGCGGCGAAGGCGACGACCGAAGCCGAGCCGAACACCCCCAGGGTCACCGCGCCGACGCGACCGAAGTCCTGACCGCGCACCGCCTCGGCGGCCTGCTCCTCAGCGGCGATGACCGCCCGCGCACGCTCGAGCAGGGTGCGGCCGGCCTCGGTGAGGGTGAAGCCGCGACCGGCGGCGACGAGCAGATCGGCGCCGATGACCCGGCGCAGGGTCGCCATGTGCTGGCTCACCGCCCCGGGCGTGTAACCGAGCGCGCGGGCGGCCGCGCTCATGGTGCCGAGCTCGGCGACGGCGACGAAGGCGCGCAGCTGCACGAGCGTCCAGTTCATCGCCATCGGCACTCCCCCGTTCTGCCACATTCTCCATCGGCCGCACCGGCCGCCTTTCAGTAATACTAAACGCTGCATTCACAGTTCATCGCTGTCAGGACGTTGCCTGGAGCCGGTTGGCTGGCGGAAGATGACAGCACACGCAGTTGTGAGACCCGACACAGTCGTCGGGCCTGTGCTCCCGGCGCAGACTGGCGGACCCACACGGTCCCGGCAGGCCGCGCCGGCCTGAAGAGGAGGAGGTTCATCATGACTGTTCCCCTGCCCCCGAGTGCTTCGATCGTCATCATCGGCGGCGGCATCATGGGCGTGGCAGCCGCATACTACCTGGCCGAGGCGGGAGTCGAGGACATCGTCGTCATCGAACGCGGCCAGCTCGGCTCCGGATCGACGTGCAAAGCCGCCGGCGGCCTGCGCACTCAGTTCTCCGACGAGACCAACATCATGCTCGGCGCCCGCAGCCTGGAGACATTCCGCCGGTTCGAGACCGACTTCGACACCGACCTCGATCTCGTCACCAGCGGCTACCTGTTCCTGCTCGACAACGACGCTGATGCTGCAGCGTTCGAGCGCAACGTCGAGCTGCAGCGCTCCCTCGGCCAGTCCTCGCGGATGCTCACCGTCTCCGAAGCCCACGAGCTCTCCCCGGTGATCTCCACCTCGGGCCTGGTGGCAGCGGCCTTCAACCCCGAGGACGCCCACTGCACGCCCGAGGCGGCGGTCAGCGGGTTCGCGTGCGCGGCGCGCAAGCGCGGGGTGACGTTCGTGCAGAACTGCGAGGTCACCGACATCGTCACCACCGGCGACGAGATCCACGGGGTGACGACGTCGAAGGGCGAGATCGCCACCTCGCACGTGGTGTGCGCCGCCGGCGCATGGTCGCAGCGGATCGGCGAGATGGCCGGCGTCGATCTGCCGGTCACCCCGCTGCGCCGGCACGTCGCGGTGACCGAGCCGGTCGACTTCGATGCAACGAAGCTGCCGTTCACCATCGACTTCACCACCTCGTTCTACTTCCACTCCGAGTGCCGCGGACTGCTCATGGGCGCCCCGGAGGTCGACGACGTCCGCGACTTCAATCTGCACACCGACCCCGCCTGGCTCGACCGGCTCGCCGAGCTCATCGAGCACCGCGCGCCGGCCCTCGGCGACGTCGGAATCGGCAAGGGCTGGGCCGGCCTGTACGAGTGCACCCCCGATCACAACGCGCTCATCGGCACCGCCGCCCAGCTGCCCGGATTCATCTACGCGACCGGGTTCTCCGGCCACGGGTTCCTGCAGGGCCCGGCCGTCGGCGAGGTCGTGCGCGACCTCTACCTCGGCCGCGAACCGTTCGTCGACGTCAGCGGCCTGAGCGTCGAGCGGTTCGACCGCAAGGAGCTGCGCGTCGAGATGAACGTCGTATAAGCCAGCGATCTGCGACACACTGAAGACACCCCCACAAGAGAAGGAGCATCCATGACCTTTCCCAGCCAGGACGCCATCATCCAGCTCACCCGCGAAGGACTGGCAGCCTGCGGCATCGACTTCGATTCGCTGCTGACCGAGGGGTCGGCGCAGTCGATGCCGCTGCCCTCCCCCATCACCGGCCAGATCCTCGGCCACATCGCCGTCGACACCCCGGAATCCGCCGCCGAGGCGGTGGCCAAGTCCCAGCAGGCGTTCCGCCAGTGGAAGGACGTGCCGGCTCCCGTGCGCGGCAAGGTGGTGCAGCGCTGGGGCCGCCTGCTCGAAGAGCACAAGGACGAGCTGGCCAAGCTCGTCACCGTCGAGGCCGGCAAGACCCCGTCCGAGGCGGCCGGCGAGGTGCAGGAGATGATCGACATCTGTGAGCTGGCCGTCGGCCAGTCGCGGCAGATGTACGGCAAGACGATGCCGAGTGAGCGCCCGGGCCACCGGCTCATGGAGACCTGGCATCCGCTCGGTGTCGTCGGCATCATCACGGCGTTCAACTTCCCGGTTGCCCCGTATGCGTGGAACACCGCGCTGGCGATCGCCTGCGGTGACACGGTGATCTGGAAGCCCTCGGAGGCATCGACGCTGTCGGCCCTGGGCGCGAATGCGCTGCTGGCGCAGGCCGCGAAGGAAGAGGGCGCACCAGAGAACCTCAATCTGCTGCTCGTCGGCGATCGGTCTGTGGGCGAGGTGCTCGTCGAGGATGAGCGCGTCGCGCTGCTCTCGGCGACCGGTTCGGTGCCGATGGGCCGGGCTGTCGGCCCGAAGGTGCAGCAGCGCTTCGGCCGTCTGCTGCTGGAGCTCGGCGGCAACAATGCTGCGATCGTCGCCCCGAGCGCGGACATGGACCTGTCGCTGCGCGGCGCCGTGTTCGCTGCTGCCGGTACGGCCGGTCAGCGCTGCACGACGCTGCGCCGCCTCATCGTGCACGCCGATATCGTCGACGAGCTCGTCGGCAAGATTGTCGACGCCTACGGCACGCTCAGCATCGGTGCGCCGACGGAGGATGGTGTGCTCGTCGGGCCGCTCATCGGCAAGAAGGCCTTCGATGACATGCAGTCGGCGCTTGAGGCCGCGAAGGCTCAGGGCGGCGAGGTGCTGTGCGGCGGCGGCCGCGTGCTCGCCGATGACGCGCCGGATGCGTACTACGTCGAGCCGGCGGTCGTGAAGATGCCTGGTCAGACGGAGATCGTCGAGGCGGAGACGTTCGCACCGATCCTCTACGTCATGGAGTACACGGATCTCGACGATGCGATCGAGCTGAACAACGCTGTGCCGCAGGGCCTGTCGTCAGCGATCTTCACGCAGGATCAGGCTGAGGCCGAGCGCTTCCTCGCCGGTTCGGACACCGGCATCGCCAACGTCAACATCGGCACCTCCGGTGCTGAGATCGGCGGTGCTTTCGGTGGCACGAAGGAGACCGGTGGCGGACGCGAGTCCGGCGCGGATTCGTGGCAGGCGTACATGCGCCAAGCGACGAACACCGTCAACTACTCAGGTGAGCTGCCGCTGGCCCAGGGAGTGAAGTTCCTCTGATCTGGAGCTGACCTGATCAGCGGCTAGCTTCAGCTGCAGGTGGGCTGATCACCGCTGTCATCGCCCCGGTTCGAGCATTGAGTTCGGACCGGGGCGATGAACGTATCCGGGTGGTGGGAATCGATCAGAACGGCGGTGGGTCAATCGAGTTCTCCCAGCCGCCGATCGGTTCACCCTTGACGTAGTCGACGACGTTCCGCGGCTGCTGTGGCTTTCGCTCGGAACCTGGCGCCGGCTGCGGGGCTGTCTCCGCCGGGTCACTTGGATTCTCCGACTTCACCGGCCGCTTGGGGCGTGAAGGGCGCGGTGGGCGCTCTGACTCAGCTGCTGGTGTGGAATCAGCAGGTCGGTGTGTCCGCGCGGTGGTTGATCCGGCGGAATCGTCTGGGTCATCGTCTCCGCCGGAGCGATCCGGTATTCGCAGAACCGGTTCCGGGCTGGGATTGGGCAGCCGCCCTTCAGCCATAGCGGCGAAGTGCTCAGCGTTGAGGACTCCGAGCAGGCTTTCGGGAATGGTCACCGGATCGCATGTGCGGCCCTCCATCTCCCAGCAGATCATCTCGGTGTTTCCGCAGGATGAGAGGCGCAGCACGCCCTGTGTCTTGAGCTGGTGGTGCATCTTGCACAGCGGGTGCAGGTTCTTCATCGTCGTGAGCCCACCGGCTGCCGGGTGCCTGTGGTCGAAAGGCCGCTGGTGATCGAGTTCAGCCTTGCGCGCTGGTTGGTGGCAACCTGGCGCGGTGCAGTACTGCCACTTCTCCACCAAAGCGATGCGCATCGCCTCGGGAATGGCGTAGGTCTGCGCCTGCGCGTCGCGCACCTTTCCGGTTTCAGGGTCGGTGAGGATGCGATAGACGGTCTTCGGCCCGGACCCGACGATGTGGCGTGCGGCCTCGGGATTGATGGGGATGCCGTTGAGCGTGCCGGGGATATCGGCGTCCTCGTTCAGCATCGTCATCATCGGCACGGTGATGTTCACGCGCGCCTGGCGGCGCAGCCATTCGGTGTCGGTTGGGCAGGTGAAGCGCACGCGCGTGCGGTCTGATTCGACACCGGGGATGGACTCCGCGCCTGCTTCGTCAGCCGGGGCGCATTCGGACTCGGTGGCGAGAATCGCGCCGGCCAGCAGGTCGAATTTTAGCTGCTCGAGTGTGCGCTCCTCGACCGAGACGTGCCCTTCTGGCAGTTCTTCGCCGAAGACTGAGAGCTGGCCGCGCCGGATCGCTTTGGCCATGCCTGCGAGACGCGCTTCCAGGAGCACGAGAGAGTGTGTGGGGCCGATGAGCGTCATCTCGCTGGTGCCGTTGGCGTTGTGGTGTGTGACGACGCGGCGTCTGGAGAAGGCTTCCTCGTTGCGCTCATCATCGGTCATGAGCGCGGCGATCAGCTCGTTGACTGCGCGGCGGAAGTAGACCATCTTCGTCGCCCGGCATTGGGAGATCTTGTCGTCGAAGATCGGCATCTTGCGCGCCGGCAGCTTGCATGCAGCACGCACTGCATATTCCAGACGATCGAAGGAGAGCTCACCTGCGCGCACCATCGACAGCAACCGGGGTGTGCCGAGGATGGCGCGTGCCGCGCGCTTGACCTTGGTCACGGCCGATTGCGTGGTGCAGTCATACACTTCGGTGAGGCCGAGGAGCAGCTCACTTGTGAAGGTGTCCTCAACCTGGGCGAGTGTGGCGGCCATGCTCTCTGCGACCTGCGCTTTGACCCCGTCGGCGATCGGGCGGAACTGGTTCTTCGCCTTCTTCTTGCCGCGCGTGCGGTCATCCGCACTGACAGCGCCGAGGCGTGAGAAGCGTCCGTGGGCGCTGTGGCCGATGATCGTACGCGGTCGCAGCTTGCCTTTGCGGCGGGGGCGGATGTCGAGGTTCTGGTGGATCAGCGTGCTGTGGATGCTGTCGGTATCGCTGAGGTCGGGCAGTCCGCGATCCCAGCTGAGGTCCGCCTCGATGCGATGCATTGCGGAGGGATCGATGACGAAGGTGACGTGATCCATCGCCTCGTTGCCTGACTTCAAGGTCTCGACGTCTGTATCTTCCATCCCCTGGTGGCCTCGCATGAACTCCATGAGCTGTTCTTCGGTGCAGGGGACCGTCCACTCGATCGTCTCTGAGGACGTAGAAGCCGGTCGCACGTGCCGGAATCGCGCTGGCCGGTACTTGATCCACGTGTCTACGGTGGCGGCGAGCTCGCGGTACTCAGGCTCACGGTCCAGGCGCGCGCTGTAGCTCGCGAGCACGTCCTCGAACTCGTGCACTTTGAGCAGTCCTTGGGCGACGCGGCTGGCGTGCAGCCGGTTGAGCCGGTCATCGAGGTCTCCGCGCACAGCCTCGCCGTGACTTCTGCGCCCCGTGGCAGCCCGGCCGGGCAGAACTCCTCTGTACCGCGGGCGGCTGATGTGCGAACGGAGGGCGGCCTCGATCAATGGCTCTTTTTCCTCAGGATCGGGAGTCCGAGTTCTCATTGCCGCCACCTCCTCGTGGACGATCAAGAGGTGAAGAGCACCTCTTTCGTTCGATTATAATCGTGCTTAAGTGTGATGTCTAGGTGTATTTCCCCTGTTGTCGACAGCCGGAAACAACCGGCTTCCGATCTGCTTCCCACACTAGGCGAGGGCACTGACATCGCTTCCTGACCAGCGGTTATCCACAGTCGAGGCCGTGATGTCCGTGGCTCATGCCAGACTTGGGCACATGTCATACACCTGCACGGAATGCGGCTACAGCAGCATCAAGTGGCTGGGCAGATGCTCGCGCTGCGGCGAATGGGGGACTCTCGAGCAGTCCGAAGCCGCCGGCGGCGCAACAGCGATCAAGACACAGGCCAAGGAGGTGCCGGCGAGCAAGCTCGCCAAGCCGATCACCGAAGTCGACGGCACTCGCACCCGCGCATTCCGCACCGGGGTCTCCGAACTGGACCGGGTCCTCGGCGGCGGCGTCGTCCCCGGTGCGGTCATCCTGCTCGCCGGCGAGCCGGGAGTCGGCAAATCCACCCTTCTCCTCGACGTGGCCGGGCGGGCCTCGCGCGAGTCAGGTGAGGGACGCCGTGCCCTCTACATCACCGGTGAGGAATCGGCCGGTCAGGTGCGGCTTCGCGCTGAGCGCATCGGCGCCATGCACCCCGACCTCCTGCTGGCCGCGGAATCCGATCTCGCCACGGTGCTCGGCATGATCGTCGAGATCCAGCCGGAGCTGCTCATCATCGACTCGGTGCAGACGCTGGCCTCAGCCGAGGTGCAGGGCGTGCCCGGCGGCGTGACGCAGGTGCGCGAGGTGGCGGCGGCGATCATCCGCGCAGCAAAGTCGCTCGACGTGCCGACCGTGCTCGTCGGGCACATCACCAAGGACGGCACCGTCGCCGGCCCGCGGCTGCTGGAGCACCTCGTCGACGTCGTGTGCGAGTTCGAAGGCGATAAGCACTCCCGCCTGCGGTTGCTGCGCGCGGTGAAGAACCGCTACGGGCCCACCGATGAGGTCGGCTGCTTCGACATGACCGAGCTCGGCATCCAGTCGGTGCCCGACCCCACCGGTCTGTTCCTCTCACGCGGCAGCGGGCATGCGCCGGGCTCGTGCCTGACGGTCGTGCAGGAGGGCAAGCGCCATCTGCTCGTGGAGATCCAGACGCTTGTCGACAAGCAGACGAAGGGGGCGCCGCGGCGCACGGTCAGCGGGCTCGATGCCAACCGGCTCGCGATGACGCTCGCAGTGCTCAACAGCGAGCCGATGCTGCACAGCTTCGCCGAATGCGATGTCTACGCCTCTACTGTCGGCGGTGCCAAAGTCATCGAGCCGGCGGCCGACCTGGCGCTGGCACTCGCGCTGGAGTCCGCTTGGCAGTTCCGGCCGTTGGAGAATCGGGTCATCGGCATCGGAGAGATCAGCCTGTCCGGTGAGATCCGCAATGTCCCCGGCATCGAACAACGGCTGGAAGAGGCATACCGGCAGGGCGTCAGCCATGCGATCGTCGCCGCCGGCGGGCTCAACAACGTCACCGTCCCGCGCGGGATGGATGTGAGCGAATGCGACAGCATCCGGCAGGCCGTCGAAGCTGCCATGGGCCTCGAACTCAACAACACGACGCGCTGACCACACAACAACACCCCTTGCCCCGACGATTGCGGCAGATCGGCAACACAACTGTTGCTCATTCGCAACAGTATTCCCCGCCGGGGTGCCACACGGTTCGCTAGCCTACTGAGAGGACCGTAGACATTGATCGGAGAGCATAGGTGCGCGCGGCGCGAAATCCCCTTTTCCTTGACGCTCAGCGCGAGGTCGACCAGACCAGCTACGATCTCGTCCTCTCCACTCTCGCAGCAGTCGCTCCGGGCACTGAGCTGCGCGACGGCCTCGAACGAGTGCTGCGCGGCCGCACAGGTGCGCTCATCGTGCTCGGCTCATCGAAGGTCGTCGACTCGATCTCCACCGGCGGGTTCAACATCGACATCGAATTCTCCGCCACCCGCCTGCGCGAGCTCGCCAAGCTCGACGGCGCCATCGTGCTCAGCCGCGACGCCTCCCACATCCACACCGCAGGCGTGCAGCTGCTGCCCGATCCCTCGATCGACACACAGGAATCCGGCACCCGCCACCGCACCGCTGAGCGCGTGGCCAAGCAGACCGGATTCCCCGTCATCTCCGTCAGCCAGTCGATGCAGATCATCCAGGTCTACGTGCACAGCATCCGGCACGTGCTCGAGACCTCCGACAGGATCCTCGCCCGCGCCAACCAGGCCCTCGACACCCTGGAGCGCTACAAGCACCGCCTCGACGAGGTCACCGCAACGCTGACGTACCTGGAGATCGTCGACCGGGCCACCCTGGCCGATATGCTCGTCGTTCTACAGCGCCAGGAGATGGTGCGCCGGATCTCGGAGGAGATCCAGACCTACATCCTCGAACTCGGCGACGACGCCCGCCTCATCACCCTGCAGCATGATGAGCTCGTCGGGCCCCGCAATGACAGCCAGTACCACCTGCTGCGCGACTACATCGACGCGATCCCCGAACACGACTCGATCGAGGACGTCCTGCTCAATCTCGCCGCGCTGCCCGGCCACGACCTCATCGACATCGACATCGTCGCCCGCACCATCGGATCCTCAGCTGCCAGCGAATCCCTCGACCGCTACGTCTACCCGCTGGGCTACCGGCTGCTCTCGACCATCCGCCGCGTGCCCCCGATGGTCGTCGACCGGCTCGCCGAGCACTTCGGCCGCTTCACCGAGCTGCTGGCTGCTGAGCTCTCAGAGCTCAAATCCGTCGAGGGCGTCGGCGAGCACCGCGCGCGGATCGTGCGCGAGGGCCTCAACCGCATCGAAGAGGAAGTCCACGAGAACTGACGACAACTCATTCGGGTCGGTCAGCCCTGACCGCGTCGGTCAGCGTCGGTCAGCCCTCAACGTCAGCCCTGCGCTCAGCCCTCGCCTTCGGGCTTCTCGGTCGGCTCCGGCGACGGCTCCTCGACGGTGAACCGCGCGGGTTTGCTCTCCACCTCACCGAGCTTCGTCACCAGTTCGTACTCGCCTGCCTTGAACGAGTCACCGGTGCGGTTGCAGTTCTTGTCCGTTGGGATCATCTGCCACTTGAGCGTCGACTTGCGCTCGGTGCCCGGGGCGAAGACGCGCACGTCCTCATCCGCCTCGTCGCCACCCGGCGTGCAGTACTCCGTCGACCACTGCGTCTTGCCGTCCTGGCGGATCTCGAAGACCTGATGCTCCGGGCCCACCGAGATCGCACAGGCGACGTCGTGGTTGTTCTTCACCGTCAGCTCCAGGGTCGCCGAGGCGCCGGGCGCGTAGGATCCCTCATCGGTCCCGGCGATGATCTCCACGGCATCGGCCGGGCAGGCGCCCGAGGCCTCGTCCCCGGTCGGGGCTGGGAGGGTCGGTTCCGGCGACTGGGCGGCCGCCGCCTCGGCTGCGGCCTGATCGCGGGAGTCCTGGCGCACCTTCTGGATCGCCTTGACCATGAGCACGATGCCGAGCACGAGCAGGCAGACGACGATGAGGGCGAGCACGCCGACGACGATGCGCCGGCGGCGATAGACTGCAGGGTCGGGGCGGCGCGGGCCGCCGCCACCGGAGCCAGCCGTCGAGCGGGCTGCCGGGCGCGCGCCGCGAGCCGAACTCGGCCGGCGCCGCTGGGAACCCTGACCACGCGCAGAAGGAGACATCACCTGAAGCCTACGGGCTGCAGCTGTAAGCGACGACGATGACACACCGGACACCTGCCGAAACCGACCTCGCCGCCGCGCACGAGGCGGTCCTCACCTGGTTCGACGCCCACGCCCGCGACCTGCCGTGGCGAGCGCCGGGCACCTCGGCGTGGGCGGTGCTCGTCTCCGAGATCATGTCCCAGCAGACCCCGGTCGCCCGCGTCGTGCCCCGGTGGCGGGACTGGATGGCCCGCTGGCCGGCCCCGTCCGACCTCGCTGCCGCGCCCACCGCCGAGGTGCTGCGCGCCTGGGATTCGCTCGGCTACCCGCGCCGGGCCCTGCGCCTGAAGGAGTGCGCGGCCGTCATCGCCGCCGAGCACGGCGACCGGGTGCCGTGTGATGAGGAGACGCTGCGCGCACTCCCCGGCATCGGCGCCTACACCGCCGCCGCAGTCGCCTCGTTCGCCTGCGGGCGGCGCACCACCGTCCTCGACGTCAACATCCGCCGCGTCCTCGCCCGCGTCTTCGACGGCCACGCCCACCCCAAGGGCGCGCTGACCAAGTCCGAGACCGCCTGGGCCGCCGAGTTCGTGCCCGCCGACGGACCGGACGCCCGCCACGTGGCATGGAACGCCGGGGTCATGGAGCTCGGCGCGCTCGTGTGCACCTCCCGCAACCCGGCGTGTGAGGTCTGCCCGCTGGCCGAGCAGTGCCACTGGCTGGCCGCCGGCCGCCCCGCCGGCGACGACCCGGCCCGGAAACCCAAAACCCAGGCGTGGCACGGCACGGACCGGCAGCTGCGCGGGGCGATCATGGCCGTCCTCAAGGCCGCCGAGGCGCCGGTCGCCCGCGACCTGTTCACCGCCTCGGCGACGGAATTCGACAGCGGGCCCGATGGCACGTTCGATGCGCAGGGCGCCACGCACGAGGCGGTGGAGACGGCGATCCTGCGGGTGCGCGAGCTCGGCGACGGGCAGCGGATCGGCCGGCTCATCGACGCACTCATCGCCGACGGGCTGGCCGCCGAGAGCCGAGCCGGGCTGCACCTGCCGCACTGAAGCCGTAGGGCCCCGGGGCCCTGGCACCGGCGGCTCAGAGGTGCTTCATCATCCGCGAGTTGCCCAGGGTGTTCGGCTTGACGCGGGCGAGGTCGAGGAACTCGGCGGTGTTCTCGTCATGGGAGTGCAGCAGCTCGACGTAGACCTCCGGTGAGACCGGGGTGCCGGTGATCTCCTCGAAGCCGAGCGAGGCGAAGAACCGGGTCTCGAACGTCAGGCAGAACACGCGCTTCACCCCGATCGCCTGGGCGTCGGCCAGCAGCTGCTCCATGAGCATCCGTCCGATCCCCCGCCCCCGGTAGTCCGGGTCGGTCGCCACGGTGCGTGCCTCGGCGAGGTCCTCCCACAGCACGTGCAGCGCCGCACAGCCGACGACCCGCTCCCCACCGGGAGCGTCCGGGTCGGCGACGAGCCGGAACTCGTGCAGGCCCTCGAAGTAGTTGACGGCCTCCTTGGCCACGAGGATCCGCTCATCGACCAGCGGCTGGACGAGCCTGCGGATCGCAGCGACATCGCTTGTGCGCGCCCTGCGCATGATGAGCCCGCCGGGGAGCCGCCGGTGGGCGAAGTCGCGTTCGGCCCACACCGGCGCCGAGGCGGTGGGCTCGTTCTCATCCGTGTGCAGGTGGGGCTGGTGGCCGGTCATGTCGTCATGGTAGTCCCGGCGCAGCGGGCTGTCTGCTCACATCCCAGCCAGCAGACTGCGCACGCACTCCCGCCACGTCTCGACCGCCTCGGGGCCGGTGAGCCGGCTGACCTGCACGGCCACGCCCGAGGCGCCGGGCCGGCGGGTGCCGATCGTCACGGCGATCCGGGTGCCGTCTGACAACGGCACCCGCCAGTACCGCCACTTCTGCGTCCGCGAGGTCACCGGCGCCTCGGCGAAGGGGATCCCGCCCAGCTCGCTGCGACCGGCCATGAGCGCCTCGAAGGCCGCCAGCGCATCATCGGGATCACCGGACACGGTCTTCGTGACGCTGACTTCGAAGGTCCCGTCGACGCGCTGGCCGGGCAGCCGGCGGCCGATCTGCTGCTCAGAGGCCACCGCCGCGCCCTGGGCCCACCAGTCGGGATTGTCGACGCCGGTGAAGAGCCCTGCCGCGACGTCGGCGAGCTCGCGGTGGGACAGCGACTCACCGCCGGCAGCTGCGAAGGTGTCGGTGATCTCGGCCCACCTGCGGCCGGTGGCGCGTGCGATCGCCGCGGTGTCCTGGCTGCGGGTGGTCATCAGCGCGTCTTCGTCGTGCCGTCGTGGCCGCCGGTGGTGCTGATCTTCTTCGCGTAGCAGGAGTCGGCATCGAGGCCGTGCGAACCGCACCAGGCGAGCGCCTGGTCGGGGTCGTCGAAGGTGATCCCGACGATCGTGACGTAGAAGTCCTTGCTCTTGAAGCTCGCGTAGTCCCCCGACCACAGCAGCTTGACGCGCGGGTGCTCCTCTCGCAGCCGCTCGTGCTCATCGAGGATCGCCTGCTCATCCCAGGTGCGGCCCTCGGCTTCGAGGCCGACCTTCTTCGAGCTCAGCTGCGGCACCCAGCTGCCCTCGATGTCGGCGGCCACCGCCGAGGCGTCGGTGTCGATGCGCTGTTTGAGCGCCTCAGCCGGGTCGTCGGGCAGGGCGCCGTCGGTCGGATCACCGGTGGCGTCCTCACCCTGGTCGCCGGTTTCCGCACCGGTTGGGTCCTCGGTCGGAGCGGCAGACGGCGGTGCGCTCGGGGCTGCGGTGGCATCGGATTCGTCGTCCTTGCCGAACAGCTGGATGGCGCCCCAGCCGAGGCCGCCACCGAGCGCCAGGACGAGGAGGATGCCGAGGATGATCGGCCAGGGGCCGCGCTTCTTGCGCTGCTGCGGAGGCTGCGGGCCGGCGGTGTAGGGCTGGCCGGGCTGCTGGACATAGGGAGGGTAGCCGGCTTGGGGGTGGGGCTGCTGCTGGGGTGCTTGTGCAGGCTGCTGTTGCGGCTGTTGTGGGGGCGTCGGCCAGTGGCCTTGCGGCTGCTGGGGCTGCTGTGGCGCAGGCCAGTGGCCCTGCGGCTGGTTCCAGCCGTTGTGCTGCGGATTTCCCTGGGGCGGAACACTCATGGCTCTGTCTCCTGTCCTCGGCGGCACCTCACCCATGGACTGACTGTTCTCTTATGAACCATACACAGCACGCTCAGGTTCTTGTATGGTGGGCGCCAAGGTGCCTTGTGATTCGCTCACCGTCGCGCGAATCACTCGGCGCCCAGTGGGAGACGAGAACTGAATCGACGTCGCAGCAGCTTCGCCCCTCCCCAGGCGAAGGCGACTGAGCCAAGGAGCCGTCATGACCGACCAGCTGCCACCGGAACAGCCACCCGAGAACACCCCCGGCTCGAACCCCGGTCAGCAGGGCATCCCGTCGCCCCCTCCCGTTCCGCCGCAGTCGGCCACCGGCCCGCAGCCAGCCCCCGGTTCCCAGCCTGCCTCCGGACAGCCGATGACCGGTTCGCAGCCGGTCTACGGCCAACAGCCCTACGGGCAGCAGGCGTACAGCCAGCCCGCCGGGCCCTACCCGGGCTCGCAGCCGCAGCAGGGAGCCTACGGCTACCCCACCGGCCAGTTCCCGGCCCGCCAGGGCCCCATCGACGGGGCGACGATCCGCGAGGGCCTCGTGACCGCGGCGATCGGACTGGCAGCCGGCTTCATCGCCTCGCTCATCATCTCCGTCATCGTCGTCTCCACCATCAACGACGCCATCACGGACTTCGGTGAGGACCTGCCGACCGGATCGCTCGGCTTCGTGCTGCCCTTCATCCTCTTCGCCCTCGCCCTCGGCGGGTCAGCCGCCCTGCGCTTCAGCGGTCAGGCCTTCGACGAGCTGAGCGCCTCAGCGGCAGTGCACTTCGCCGGCGCGCCGCTGCTCATCACCGCCGTGTTCACGAGCGCCCTGGTGTGGTGGTCGATGTTCAGCGAACGGCGCCACCCCTCGCGCACCGTCGCGGGGTTCTGGATCCGCATCGGCCTGACGACCCTGGCGCTGACCACTGTGCTGTTCCTGCTCCAGCTCATCTTCGCCTCGCGTTCGAACATCACCGAGGACTACTTCTCAGCCTCCCTCGAATTCTCCGCCGTGACCCCGCGGACGTTCTTCCTGCCGCTCATCTTCATCCTCATCGCCACGACCATCGGCCGGATCCTCGGCCACCACCGCGGCTGCGATGCCGCCGGCCTCCCGTGGCTGCGCTACGCCGCTGCCCCTGCGCGCACCGCGCTGCTGCATCTCGTCATCGTCGGCGCGATCTTCCTCATCGTCAGCTTCTTCGTCCTGCCGCTGCACTTCGATGTCCACGGCAGCTTCGTGCCGCTGCTCGCCGGCACCGCCGCCCTCATGATGGCAGCGCTGACCCACTTCGGCGGCCTGTCCGCCAGCGGCCGCGCACTGGCCGGAGACAGCCACGAGGGCGGTTCGTCGGCCGTCACGATGTTCAGCGACACGATCCCGGGAACCCTGTGGCTCGGTCTGCTCGCCGTGCTGCTGGCCGTCTTCATCGCTGCGATCGCCGCAGCCGTCACGCGCCGGCCAAGCTGGGCCCACCAGCCCGGCGTCTCCAGTCCGTGGACGTCGATCTGGCACCTGCCGGTCGCCTTCGGCCTGCTGTGGGGACTGCTCTCACTCGTGCTTCTGCCAGTCAAGGTCAGCGGCCGGGCCAGCGGACAGGGTGCTGACCTGCTCGGCAGCGACATCCCGGCGATGCTGAACCTCAGTGTCGGCCTGCTGCCGTGGACGTTCCTCATCTTCGCCCTCTGGGGTCTGCTCATCGAGGTCCTCGTCATCACGATCGCACCCCGCATCGCGCTCACGATGCCGCAGCTGGCCGCCTGGCTGGGCGGTCGCGCCGTCCACCCATACTGGGGCCAGCCGCTGGGCATCAGTGAACCGCGCGGTGCGCTCCGCCACCCGGACATGAAGACACCTCCTACCCCGGTCGCACCCCCAGGCGGGCCGGCGGACCCAAGCGGACCAGCGGCCCCGGGTGGAGCAGTGACGCCACCTCCGCCGAGCGCCCCACCTGCCACCTCGGCACCGGCTGTGGCAGCGGCACCCTACACCGCCTCGGGACCGGTGCAGGCCGCCCCGCCGCCACCGCCGGGATACGCGGCCGCGCCGATGGGCCCGCCGCAGCCGATCGACCGGCGCAGAGCCAAGATCTGGGGCATCACTGCTGGAGCGCTCGTCCTCGCGCTCATCGCCGGCGTCATCGCTGTCGGGCAGATCAACTCACGACTCTACGGCCCCGACGGGGTCGTGCGCTCCTACCTGTCGAAGCTCTCCAGCGGCGACGCCGAAGGGGCCCTGGCCCTAGCTGATGTCGACGTGCCTGCCGAGGAGCGCACACTGCTGACCAACGAGGTGCTCAGCAACGCCGCCGCGCGTCCGGACAGCATCTCGATCACCGACACGGAGGTCGATGGCGACACCGCCGTCGTCACCGCCGAATTCGACCTCGGCGGTTCGAAGAGCGACGTCACGATGGACGTGCGCAAGGTCGGCAAGCGCGGAATCTTCTTCAACGACTGGCGGCTGGCCTCCCCGGGGCTCGGCCAGGTCGTCGTCGAGACCCCGAACCTCAGCCAGGTCAACGTCAACGGCGTGACCGTCCCGACCGCCGACGGGATGCTCAGCCTGCCGGCCTTCCCGGCGCTCTACACCGTCAGCTTGGCCGACTCCTCGGACTATCTGGAGGCCGACGAGGTGCAGACGCGGGCGTTCTTCGAAGGCACCTCCGCAGAGGAAGCCGGCGGGGAGCTGCCGGTGCTGCAGGCCACGCCGACGCAGGCGTTCACCGATGAGGTCAACAAGCAGGTGCGCAGCCTGCTGGACTCGTGCGCTGGGAAGGCGGAGACCGAGCCGGCCGGATGCCCGTTCGGCTCCCGGTCGGCAACCTACTCCGAGGTCACAGACGTCAAGTGGTCGATCGAGGAGTACCCGGAGATCAGCCTGAGCGACGGCGGCTACGGGTACGGCTACTATGGCGGCTCCGAGCCGGACGAGGCCTCGAAGTGGCACATCACCTCAGAATCCAGCGGATCCGCGCTCATCACCGGCAAATACAGCCTGTTCGGGGAAACGGAGAGCTATGACGATACGGTGAGCATCGACGTCTTCGGCACCGCCGAGATCATCGACGGCAAGGTCGTCATCAGCGTCGAGGAAGGCAGCGGATACTGATCGTCGGCCACCGTCACAGCTGATACTGATCGCCCGCCGTCAGGATCAACGCGGACGACAGCTGAGCGGGGACGCGAAAGGGGCCGGCGGGGATGAACCTCACCGGCCCCTTCTCACTGCTCAGGCTCAGAGCTCCTGGGTGCCTGCCGATTCGGCGTGCGCGTGGCCGCCGTCATCGGGCGTGTCATCGGATCGGGCGGCAGCGGCATTGGCGGAGTCCGCCTCGGGAATGGCTCCCGTACCCTCCTCGTCCTCAGCCGAGTCCGCACCGACCTTCACCGGGGCGCGGTCCTCCTCAACGCCGCGGAAGGTGAACACCGCATCGGTCCCCTCCCCTTCGACGTCGACATAGACCGTCTGACCGGAGCGCAGCTCGTCGAACAGGATCCGCTCGGAGAGCTGGTCCTCGATCTCCTGCTGGATGGTGCGGCGCAGCGGACGCGCACCGAGCACCGGGTCGTAGCCGCGGTCGGCGAGCGTGTCCTTGGCCTTCTGGGTCAGCTCGATGCGCATGCCCTGATCGGCCATCCGCTCGTCGAGGCGTGCGAGGAACAGATCGACGATCTTGACGATCTCCTCCTTCTGCAGCTGCGGGAACACGATCGTGTCGTCGACACGGTTGAGGAACTCCGGACGGAAGTGCTGCTTGAGCTCTTCGTTCACGCGCTGCTTCATGCGCTCGTAGTTCGTCGTCGTGTCGCCCTCGACCTGGAATCCCATCTGCTGGCCCTTGGCGATGTCGCGGGTGCCGAGATTCGTGGTCATGATGATGATCGTGTTCTTGAAGTCGACCTCACGACCCTGCGAGTCGGTCAGACGGCCGTCTTCGAGGATCTGCAGCAGCGAGTTGAAGATGTCGCTGTGCGCCTTCTCGACCTCATCGAAGAGCACGACCGAGAACGGCTTGCGGCGGACCTTCTCGGTCAGCTGGCCGCCCTCTTCGTAGCCGACGTAGCCCGGAGGCGAACCGAACAGCCGCGAGACGGTGTGCTTCTCAGAGAACTCACTCATGTCAAGTGAGATGAGCGCGGACTCGTCGCCGAACAGGAACTCCGCCAGTGCCTTGGCCAGCTCGGTCTTGCCGACGCCGGTCGGGCCGGCGAAGATGAACGAACCGGACGGGCGCTTCGGGTCCTTCAGGCCGGCACGGGTGCGGCGGATCGCACGCGAGACCGACTTGATGGCATCGTTCTGCCCGATGATGCGCTTGTGCAGCTCGTCTTCCATCCGCAGCAGCCGCGAGGACTCCTCCTCGGTGAGCTTGAAGATCGGGATGCCGGTCGCCGAGGCGAGCACATCGGCGATGAGCTCCTCGTCGACAATCGCTGAGTGGTCCTTCTTGCCCGAACGCCACTCCTTCTCAGCCTTGTCCTTCTCGGCCTGCAGCTGCATCTCGGTGTTGCGCTCATCGGCAGCCAGCTCGAAGTTCTGCTTGTCGATCGCAGCTTCCTTGCGCTGGCGGGCCTCGGTGATCTTCTCATCGAGCTCCTTGAGCTCCGGCGGGGCTGAGAGCCGCGAGATGCGCAGCTTCGCTCCGGCTTCGTCGATGAGGTCGATCGCCTTGTCCGGCAGGAACCGGTCGTTGACATAGCGGTCGGAGAGGTTGACCGCCGAAGCCAGTGCAGCATCGGTGATCGTGACCTTGTGGTGGGACTCGTAGCGGTCCCGCAGGCCCTTGAGGATCTTGATCGCATCCGACAGGGTCGGCTCCGGCACCTGGATCGGCTGGAAGCGGCGTTCGAGAGCGGCATCCTTCTCGATGTTCTTGCGGTACTCATCGAGAGTCGTCGCACCGATCGTCTGCAGCTCACCGCGGGCGAGCATCGGCTTGAGGATCGAGGCGGCGTCGATCGCGCCCTCGGCAGCGCCAGCGCCGACGAGCGTGTGGATCTCGTCGATGAACAGGATGATGTCACCGCGCGTGCGGATCTCCTTGAGCACCTTCTTCAGCCGTTCCTCGAAGTCGCCGCGGTAGCGCGAGCCGGCCACGAGCGAACCGAGGTCGAGCGTGTAGAGCTGCTTGTCCTCGAGGATCTCAGGCACGTCGCCGCGCACGATCGCCTGGGCCAGGCCCTCGACGACGGCGGTCTTGCCGACACCGGGCTCGCCGATGAGGACGGGGTTGTTCTTCGTGCGGCGCGAGAGCACCTGCATGACCCGCTGCATCTGCTCGGTGCGGCCGATGACCGGGTCGAGCTTGCCCTCACGGGCGGCAGCGGTGAGGTTCCGGCCGAACTGGTCGAGTACGAGCGAGCCGGAGGGGGTTCCCTCTTCGCGGCCGCCGCTGGTCGCACCGACCGGCTCCTTGCCCTGGTAGCCGGAGATGAGCTTGATGACTTCCTGGCGCACGCGCGCCAGGTCCGCTCCGAGCTTGACGAGCACCTGGGCGGCGACGCCTTCGCCTTCGCGGATGAGGCCGAGCAGGATGTGCTCGGTGCCGATGTAGGTGTGGCCCAGCTGCAGCGCTTCGCGCAGGCTGAGCTCCAGGACCTTCTTGGCCCGTGGGGTAAAGGGGATGTGGCCGCTGGGGGCCTGCTGACCCTGGCCGATGATCTCAGTGACCTGGTCGCGCACCTGCTCGAGTGAGATGCCCATACCTTCCAGAGCCTTTGCTGCGATGCCCTCACCCTCGTGGATGAGGCCGAGCAGGATGTGCTCCGTGCCGATGTAGTTGTGCTTGAGGATCTTTGCCTCTTCCTGCGCAAGCACCACTACGCGACGGGCACGATCCGTAAACCGCTCAAACATTTGCCCTCCTCGGTCTGTCGATTCCTCTGACTCTAACCAAGGCGGCGCCGGATTTATTGCCGTTTCGCCGTCAGCCGAACGCCATTCGGCTCATGGCGAAATTCTGTGCGGATCGGCTGGGAATCCGCCCTAACAACACCGCAGCGGGCCCAGCCGGAGTGGCTGGGCCCGCTTATGTCAGGCTCCGTTCCCGAGGCGGTGCTCAGGTCGGCACAGAAAGTGCCGCTGGCCTGGGGTCAGTGGGCGTTGTCGTAGGCCTCGATGATCTCGCTGGGAATCCGGCCGCGGTCGGAGACCTCGTAGCCCTTGTCCTGGGCCCACTTGCGGATCTGGGCGGTGTCCGAGCGCGAGCCTGCCGAGCGGCGGCTGCGTCCGTTGCCGCTGCGGGTGCCGCGTGCCGGGTTGGCGACCCGGCGGGCGCGCTCGATGAACGGGGCGAGGGCTTCACGCAGCTTGGCTGCGTTCTCGCTCGAGAGCTCGATCTCGTAGTGTCCCTGGTCGATGGAGAACGACACCGTCTCGGCTGCGTCCGTGCCGTCGAAGTCGTCGGTGAGCACAAGCTTCATTTCGCGTGCCATAAGAGCCTTTCGTCGATGCTGATCAATGAGGCGAGGTGTCCTCTGCATCCCGGGTCACGGAGCCGGATTCAGGTTCAGGTTCTGTTTCTGTCACCGTGTTCGGCGCTGCAGCAGCGGAATCGCCCGGGCGGTTCTCGCCCTGTTTCTCCGAATCTTCTAGATCGGCGTAATACCGATCCATTTCCCGCCGTTCGATGCTGTCGGCGCGGATGATGGCACGAATAACGTACCAGAACAGCAGCGCCACACACAGCGATGGCAGAAGGACTTTGATGTATTCCACAACTGATCCTAACCCTTGACGGCCCTTTTGCATATCTTTATCGACATTGTCTGGGTGTGAATCACACGAATATCGTTCAGCTCCCGGTCGCCTGACTCAATGTGCATTGGTCTTTCATCTGCCCGACTGCGCTCAATTCTCAATCGGCTTGATGAATGGGAAGAGAATGGTCTCGCGGATTCCCAGGCCGGTGAGCGCCATGATGAGCCGGTCGATTCCCATGCCCATTCCGCCGCTGGGCGGCATGCCGTATTCCATGGCCATGAGGAAGTCCTCGTCCAGGCGCATCGCCTCGTCGTCACCGCGGGCAGCATCCTTGGCCTGGGCTTCGAAGCGCTCGCGCTGCACGACCGGGTCGACGAGCTCGGAATAGCCGGTGGCCAGTTCGAAGCCGCGCACATAGAGATCCCATTTCTCCACCACGCCGGGCTTGTCCCGGTGGGCGCGGACCAGCGGTGAGGTGTCGACGGGGAAATCGACGACGAATGTCGGTGCCCACAGACGGTCGGAATAGAAGTGCTCCCACAGCTCTTCGACGTATTTGCCGTGTGAGCGGAATACTCCTTCGAGATCGACATTGTGCTCATCGGCAATGGCGGAGAGCTCTTCAATGCTTGTGTCCGGGGTCACGTCGCGCCCGGCTTCCTCGGACAGCGATTCGTACATGCTCACGACAGCCCAGTCACCGCCGAAGTCGTATTCGGTGCCGTCGGACAAGGTGACGGTGAGCGATCCCACCGCATCCTTGGCGGCATTCTGAATGAGCTCCTGGGTGAGCTTGGCGATCGAATGGTAATCGCCGTATGCCTGATATGCCTCCAGCATTGCGAATTCCGGGGAATGCGTGGAATCAGCACCCTCATTCCGGAAATTGCGGTTGATCTCGAAGACGTTCTCCAGTCCGCCGACAACGGCGCGCTTGAGGTACAGCTCCGGGGCGATGCGCAGGAACAGGTCGATGTCGTAGGCGTTCATGTGCGTGCGGAACGGCCGGGCGGCGGCACCGCCGTGCAGGGTCTGCAGCATCGGCGTCTCGACCTCGGTGAAGCCGGCGTCGTCGAAGGTTGAGCGCAGCGACTTGACGATCTTCGCCCGGGTCTGCACGGTCGAGCGCGCCTGCTCGCGGGTGATGAGGTCGAGGTAGCGCTGGCGGATCCGGGTCTCGTCGGTCAGCTCGGTGTGCAGGGCCGGCAGCGGGCGCAGCGCCTTGGCTGCGATCGCCCACTCGTCGACCATGACGGAGAGCTCGCCGCGCTTGGACTTGATGACGTTGCCGTGCAGGAACACGTGGTCGCCCAGATCGACGTCGGACTTCCAGTCTTCGAGCCGTTCGGCGCCGACGACCTTCTGCGAGAGCATCCCCTGCAGGCGGGTGCCGTCGCCGGACTGCAGCGTGACGAAGCACAGCTTGCCGGTGTTGCGCACGAACACGGCGCGGCCGGCCACGCCGACGACGTCCTCGGTCTCCTCACCGGGTTCGAGATTCGGATGGGCAGCGCGCACCTCAGCGAGCGTGTGGGTGCGGTTGACGGTGACCGGGTACGCCTGCTGACCGGACTCGAGCAGCCGGGCGCGCTTGGCCTTGCGGATGCGCTGCTGTTCGGGGTCGAGATGTTCTGGGATCTCTTCGGGCGCACCAGCCGGTGCCGTGACGTTCTCTGGCATGCCTCCAGGGTACTAAGTGCGCCCGCCTGTCAACGAATCCACAGGTTCGCCTGCCGCTGCGGGGCCCGCGCCCGAGGCGTGGGTCACGTTCGGGAGGTCAGTCGCGTTCGGTCAGCAGCTCGTGCATGGCCCGGGCCTGCTCGGTGGTGATGGTTCCGTTGGTCAGCGCCCGGGCGATCGTGGCCTTGGCCATCGCGGTGTAGGCGTCAGCGACGTCGAGGGAGCCTGCGGCGACACTGTACTCAGCCAGGGCGTCGAGGTGGGCGGCCACCGTGCCGGTGTCGCCGCGGCTGACCGGCCCGGTCAGTGCCGAGGGCCCGGCCTGCAGGGTGTTGGACACGCTCGCTTCGACGAGTGAGCGCAGCACCCGGGCGGGGTCGTCGATGCCGAGGCTGGTGAGCACGTCGAGTGACTGGCTGAGGGTGGCGACGGTGTGGTTGGCGGCATGGGCGATGGCCGCGTGGTAGAGCGCCCGGTCGGCTTCGGCGACGATGATCGGCTCAGCGCCGATCTCGACGACGAGCGCCTGTCCGATCGGCAGCACCGGCTTGGCCGCGGTCACTGCGATCGTCGCCTCCCGCAGGCGCGGCAGGTCGACGGAGGTGCCGGTGAACGACAGGGAGGGGTGCAGGGCGATGGTGAAGGCTCCGGATGCGGCGGCGGGGCCGAGCACCTCGGTGCCGTACATGCCCGCGCAGTGCATGACGATCTGGCCGGGTTTGAAGCAGCCGAGCTTCGCCAGCCCGGCCACGAGTTCGGCCAGCACATCGTCGCTGACGGTGAACAGGACGAGTTCGGCGCGTTCGACAAGGGTCTCGATCTCGAGGATCGGCACCTCGGGCAGCATCGCCTCGGCGCGGTCGCGGGAGGCCTGGGAGGAGGCGGTCGTGCCGATGATCGCGTGTCCGGCTGCGCGCAGCGCATTGCCCATGACGGCTCCGACTCGTCCGCAGCCGACGATGCCGATGCCCAGCCGGGTCTGGTCCTCGTGGTTCATACCGTTCCTCCCTCGTGCTGTGGTGTCGTCTGCTGTGCTGCTGCCGGTGTCCGGCCGTCGAGGACTTCGCGGGCGGAGCGGGTGCGTTCGGCGTGGTCGAAAAAGAACTGCCAGCTGACCGGGATCGACTGGTGCAGCACGCAGGCGGCGATCGGCCCGGCGGTCGAGTCGAGGTTGATGCTGGCGAGATCGAAGCGGCGCTGCAGCGGGCCCTGGTGCCAGCGCATCGACTGCACGCGGGCGTGCGGGGTGCAGGTGACCTGGCGGGTGAGCCAGCCGGAGCGGATGATGAGCATCGAACCGGTCACCGTCCACCCGTTGCGCTTGTACGTCAGCGGGTCGAGCCACCGGCTGGAGGGCGGCTGGCCGACGAAGCGCTGCTCGACAGTGGCGAGCGCAGCCGGGTCGGCATCGGTGATCTTGGCAGCCTCATCGCCGTACATCGCGGCGGCGAAGAGAGTGTGGGCGTCGATGCCGTCGGACGGCTGCGGATCGGGCAGGGCGAGGGCGAGCATCATGAGCGCCTGCTCGCGGCTGCCGACTGGCAGCAGCACGTTGTCGCCGTCCCCGTCGCCGGTCTCCCCGCCGGCCATGTTGAACTCGACCTTCCACCAGCCGGTCAGCCGCCACAGCAGCGGCTGGCTCATCCGCACCGCCTGGATGCGCTCAAGCCGGATCGTGCGCCGGGAGGTCGACAGCAGCCCGCGGGCCACCTGCAGGCCGTCCTCGGACAGGCTGGCGGAGAAGTTCGCGTTGGTGAAGGTGCTCCGCGCGTAGGCGAGGAGGCCGAAGATCGCCGGCAGGAAGCTCAGCGCGATCGTGAGGCTGATCCGGCCGGGGAAGAAGACGGCCATGACGATGAAGAACCCGGCCGCGGCGATGAGCAGCAGCCCCAAGAGGATCACCCCGAGGGTGAAGAGCTGGGAGAGGATGACGATGTGGGCGGGGATCCGCACGATCCGCCCCTCGGCATCGGTGCGCGGGCTCACCCGGTACGGGGCGAGCACCTCGTGCAGCGTCTGCTCGGCATCGGCGGTCACCTCGCCGGCGGCCCCGTGCACGGCGCGCATGACGCGCGCACCGAGCGTGTCGCCGGTGCGCAGCTCACGGGCATGGACATCCGGCTGGGTGATCGCGGTCCCCTCCCCCGTTCCCGAGGCGGTGGGCACCTGGCCGTCGACGGCACCGTCTGCGGGGGTGGGCGCGCCTGCCTGGGTGCCCGGCGCCTCGGGCGCGGTGCGTTGCTTGGCTGCCCGCACCCGGGTGAGCATCTCCGCGCGCAGGCTCTCGGCCTGGCTGCGGGTGAGGTAGGCGATCTCGATCTTCGAATCCGAGCCGCCGGCGACGTCGAAGACGAGGCCGGCCAGCCCGAAGATGCGCGGGAGGATCTTCTGGTAGACGTCGATCGACTGGACGCGGTCGAGGCGGGCGGAGCGCAGTTTGCGGCTGATGAGGGTCTCGCGCAGGTAGACGGCTTCGTCGTCGACGCGGTAGGCCATCGCCCGCCACAGCAGGTAGTTGAGCAGCCCGATGATGAGCAGGACAGCCAGTGCTGCCGCGGCCACCCACAGCAGCCCGTTCTGGCCCATCCAGGCGAAGAAGCCCATGTCCGGTGGGCGGCCTTCGCGGATCGCCCGGATGATCGAGTCGAGGACCGACTGGCCGAAGGCGATGAGGCCGGCGATGACCGCCACGATGATCGCGACGAGGTTGATCGCCGGGGTCAGCGGGTGGACGCGCGTCCAGCCGGCGTCACCGGTCGGGGCGTCGACAACCGACGGCGGGACGTCCGGCTGGACGTTCTGGGGCTGGCCGGGTTCGGGATGGGCCATCACAAGCCTGCCAGCTGGGACTCACCGCGAGTGGCCAGCTCATCGCGCAGCCGTTCGGCCTCGGCGCGCGGCAGGCCGGGGATCGTCGCGTCGGTTGAGGCCGAGGCGGTGTGCAGCTCGACGCCAGCCAGGCCGAACATCCGCTCAATCGGCCCGGAGGACACTTCGACGTACTGCAGCCGGCCGTAGGGCACGACTGAGGTGGTGTGGAACATGATGCCGTGGCGCACGAGCAGATCGGAGGCGCGTTCGGCGTAACCGAGAGCCTTCGTCTGCCGGAAGATGAGCCACACGGCGAAGATCGCCCAGGCGGCGATGACCGGCAGGCCGATCCACATCAGCGGCTTCCAGAACAGGATGCCGACGACGAGGACGACGATGAGTGCGCCGACCAGGAAGATCGCCTCGGTCAGCAGCCGGGCGTAGGCGTACTTGCGGTCCACCGGCTGGAAGGCGACCCCGGCCTCGGGCGGGGGCAGCGGGCCCGGCTGCACCGGGCGTTGGGGTGGCTCCGGCTGGCGGGGCGGCTGCGGTGGTGGGGCGGGGATGCTCATGCGGTATCTGCTCCTGCAGTGTCGTCGGGTGGGAGTTGGCAGAAGGACTCGACGACGAGCCCGACGACCATGACGATGGCGGCGGCTGCGACGGCCAGCAGCATCCCGCCGGCCTGTTCGGCGCGCACGCCGGCGGCGCTGACGACGAGGTACATGGTGCCTCCGAGGTACCAGCCGGTCAGCAGCGACCCGGCAAGTGCTGCGGCCTTGGCCATCATCGCCACGCGGGCGGCTTTGACGTGGTCGAGTTCCTTGGTGCGGTCACCGTCGTTCCATTTCTTGATCGGCCAGCCGAGGATCAGCAGCACGATCGACAGTGCGAGCATGCCGATGATCGCCGGCCACGGCAGGCCCGGCAGCGCCTGGCCGAGGGACTCCCAGATGTAGTTGAAGCCGAGCGCCACTATGATGCCGAGGATCCCCCAGGTCAGCAGCTGGGCCGGTTTCGTCTGCGTCATAACCCGATCGCCTCACCGGTATCGCGCAGCCCGCCGCCGTCGTCAGCGCGGGTGAGGGCGGTGCTGAGCGGCACCGTGCCCGAGGCGGTGGCCACCGTGGCATCAGGGCGCAGCTGGGCCCAGGGGGCAAGCACGAAGGCGCGTTCGGCGGCCCGCGGGTGAGGCAGGACGAGCTGGCCGGTCTCGCAGGTGATCTCGGCGGCCGCGTCGTCGAGGCTGCCGGTGCGGGTGCAGCGGATGAGGTCGATGTCGAGGGTGCGCGGGCCCCAGCGGGTCTCACGGGTCCGGCCGTGGGCGAGTTCAATGCCCTGGCACACACCGAGCAGCTGCAGCGGTGACAGTTCGGTCGTCACGATCGCCACGGCATTGGTGAAGTCGGGCTGGTCGATTCCACCGACCGGTTTCGTCGCAAACGCCGTCGAGCACGCCTCGACGCTGATGTCGGGATGGGTGTCGAGGGCGGTCACGGTTGCGCGCAGCGCCTCGAGCGGCTGGCCGAGGTTGGCACCGAGCCCGAGCACCGCCTGCAGGCCGGTGCTCTCGGCGCGGGTGTCCCCCGCCTCGGGCGCGGGCAGGGAGCCGGCCGGCGTCTCGGGTGCGGGGCGGGTGATGGTGACGCTGACGTCGTCGAAGGCGACCGGCACGGGCGCGGCGGGCTTGTGCACGGTGACGGTCGCGGAATCCGCGACGGTGAGGCAGTGATCGGCGATGCGCTCGGCGAGCGTTTCGATGAGGTTGAGCGGCTCACCTGCGATGATCGCGGCGATGTCCTCGGCCAGGGTGCCGTAGTCGGCGGTGTCAACGAGCGCATCGGAGGCGGCTGCCGCGCGGGTGTCGGTGTGCAGGGTGACGTCGACGATGAAGTCCTGGCCTTCGCGGCGCTCGAAGTCGAACACGCCGTGGTAGCCGTAGACCTTCAGCCCGGTCAGCGTGATGGCGTCGCCTGCGCGCGTGCGGTCGGCCACTGTGTCTCCCTGTCGTGTCGTCGTTGGTCTCTACCGTACTGCGCCCGGCGGTTTCGCGCTCTGGGCTCAGGTCGGCCAGGGGGGCCGGATTTCCGTGCCCGAGGCGGTGGCCGGGTTCTCCGGCAGGTCGAGTGGCAGCGGGCGCGTGTGGGGCCGGTGGGCGCTGATCGCCTCGGCGACCTGTGCGGCGATGAGTGAGGCGCGCGGTTCGTGCACGCGCACCGCCCACGCACCTGCCTGGGCGGAGATCGCGGTGATCGCGGCGGTCGCGGCATCGCGGTCGGCAAGCGGGATGTCATCGGACTTCTCGGCCCCGAGCAGGGTGGAGATAAACCGTTTGCGGCTGGCAGCCACGAGCAGGCGGGGGCCGAGTTCGGTGAAGCGTTCGATCTGGGCGAGCAGCTGCCAGTTGTGCTCGGCGTTCTTCGAGAACCCGATGCCGGGGTCGATGATGATGTCCTCATCGGCGACTCCGGCGGTGCGGGCGGCCTCGATGCGCTCGGTGAGTTCGGCCTGGACTTCGGCGACGACGTCGTCGTAGTGGTAGCGGGCGGTCGCGTCGGAGAGCAGTCCGCGCCAGTGCATGAGGATGATCGGCACGCCGGCTTCGCCTGCGGCTTTGAGCATCGCGGCTTCGGCTTGGCCGGCGGAGACATCGTTGATGATCGCCGCACCGGCGTCGATGGCCTGGCGGGCGATGTCGGCGCGCATCGTGTCGATGCTGATGACCGCGCCCTGGGCGGCGAGCTTCCTGATGACGGGGATGACGCGGCGGGCTTCCTCCTCGGCCGACACCCGGGTGCTGCCGGGTCTGGTCGATTCGCCGCCGATGTCGATGATGTCGGCACCGTTGGCCAGCAGCTGGAGGCCGTGGTCGACGGCCGCACTGAAGTCGAACCACCGGCCCCCGTCGGAGAACGAGTCGGGGGTGACGTTGAGGACGCCCATGATCTGGGTGCGCATCAGCTGCTCCTTCGCTTGAGGTGGGCTCAGCGGCCGAGGATGAGGCTCATCGCCTCTGCCCTGGAGGCGGCGTCGCGCAGCTGGCCGCGCACGGCTGAGGAGATCGTCGTCGCCCCAGGCTTCTGCACCCCGCGCATCGACATGCACAGGTGCTCGGCTTCGATGACGACGATCGCACCTCTCGGTTCGAGGTGCTCGACGATCGCGTCGGCGATCTGACTGGTGAGCCGTTCCTGGATCTGCGGGCGGCGGGCGTAGATCTCGACGAGGCGGGCGAGCTTCGACAGCCCGGTCACCTTGCCCTCGGGTCCTGGGATGTAGCCGATGTGGGCCGAGCCGTGGAAGGGCACGAGGTGGTGCTCGCAGGTCGAGTACATCTCGATGTCACGCACGAGCACCATCTCGTCGTAACCGACGTCGAAGACGACCCTGAGGACATCGGCGGCGTCCTTGTGCAGGCCGGAGAAGACCTCTTCATAGGAGCGCGCCACCCGGGCGGGGGTGTCACGCAGGCCGTCGCGGTCAGGGTCCTCCCCGACTGCGAGGAGGATCTCCCTGACCGCCGCCTCGATGCGCGGCTGGTCGACCATCTCAGCGCCCGTCCTGCCAGGGGCCCTGCGGCGGCTGGCCAGGTTCACCCGGATGCGGGGGCTGGCCCGGCTGACCCGGGTGCGGGGGCTGCGGCGGCTGGGCCGGTCCCGGCTGTCCCGGGGTGCCCGGCTGGCCTTCATGCGGGGGCTGCGGGTGACCTGGCTGCGGGTAGCCCGGCTGGCCGGGCTGGCCGGCGGGTGCGCCCGGTGTGCCGGGTGCGTCCAGGCCGCTGGCGTGCGAACCGGTGCGGGCGTCCTCGTCGGTCTGGCGGCGCGGGGGCACCTCGATCGGCGGACGGTCGGAGACCGGCCGGTCGTCGTGGGCCAGCCACACCTCGCGCTTGTCGCGCTTGCGCACCTCGGCGAAGATCTCCTGAAGCTGGTGCTGGTCGAGGGTCTCCTTGTCGAGCAGCTCGTAGGCGAGCCGGTCGAGGATGTCGCGGTTGGCTGTCAGCGCCCAGTAGGCGTCGGCATGCGCGTCGTCGATGAGGGCGCGGACTTCGGCGTCGATGGTCTGCATCGTCTGATCCGCATACGTGTCGTCGTGGCCGTAGCCCTTGCCGGCGAACGGCTCGGAGGACTCATCGCCGATCTTGACCATGCCCAGCTTCTCGCTCATGCCGTACTGGGTGACCATCTTGCGGGCGATCGAGGTCGCCTTCTCGATGTCGTTCGAGGCGCCGGTGGTCGGGTCGTGGAAGACGATCTCCTCAGCCACCCGGCCGCCCATCGCGTAGGCGAGCTGGTCGAGCAGTTCATTGCGGGTCGTCGAGTAGCGGTCCTCACTCGGCAGCACCATCGTGTAGCCCAGGGCCCGTCCGCGCGGCAGGATCGTCACCTTCGTCACCGGGTCGGTGTCGTTCATCGCCGCTGCCACGAGTGCGTGACCGCCCTCGTGGTAGGCGGTGACGAGGCGCTCCTTGTCGTTCATGAGACGGGTGCGCTTCTGCGGGCCAGCGATGACGCGGTCGATGGCCTCGTCGATGATCTCCATGTCGATGACGGTCTTCGACGAACGCGCCGTCAGCAGGGCTGCCTCGTTGAGCACATTGGCCAGATCAGCACCGGAGAAGCCCGGGGTGCGCTTGGCGACCATCGCCAGGTCGACGTTCGGGGCCAGGGGCTTATTGCGGGCGTGGACCTGCAGGATGTGCTGGCGGCCCTTCATGTCCGGAGCCTCGACCTGGACCTGCCGGTCGAAGCGGCCCGGGCGAAGCAGCGCCGGGTCGAGGACATCAGGGCGGTTGGTCGCGGCGATGAGGATGACGTTGGTGGTGGCGTCGAAGCCGTCCATCTCGACGAGCAGCTGGTTGAGCGTCTGCTCGCGCTCATCGTGACCGCCGCCCATGCCGGCGCCGCGCTGGCGGCCGACAGCGTCGATCTCGTCGATGAAGATGATGCACGGCGAGTTGTTCTTCGCCTGTTCGAACAGGTCGCGCACACGGGAGGCGCCGACACCGACGTACATCTCAACGAAGTCCGAACCGGAGATCGTGTAGAACGGCACCCCTGCCTCACCGGCGACGGCCTTGGCGAGCAGGGTCTTGCCCGTGCCCGGTGCACCGTAGAGCAGCACGCCCTTGGGGATCTTCGCGCCGACGTCCTGGAACTTCTTCGGCTCGGCGAGGAACTCCTTGATCTCCTCGAGCTCCTCGAGTGCCTCGTCGACACCGGCGACGTCGGCGAAGGTGACGTCGGGGTGCTCCTTGTTGACGAGCTTGGCCTTCGACTTGCCGAAGTTCATGATCCCGCGCCCGGCACCGGACATCTGGGAGAGCAGGAACCAGAAGACCAGGAAGATGATGACGAAGGGGATCAGGTTGATGAGCAGGCTGGTGAACCAGCCCTGCTTGGGCACCTCATCGGTGTAGCCCTTCTCAGGTGCGGCATCGTTGACGGCCTTGACGACGTCCTCGCCGCGGGGTTCGACATAGAAGAACTGGACGTTCTTGCCGTAGTTCTTGTCCTCGTGCTTGAACTCCTCTTTGAGCACGAGGTCGACGCGCTGGTCGTTGTCGATGATCTTGACCTGCTCGACCTTGTCATCGGCGAGCAGCTTGAGGCCCTGGTTGGTGTCGATGCGCTGGAATCCGCCGCCGCCGATGAGCATCGTGCCGATCGAGACGATGATGATCGCCAGCAGGATCCACACGAGCGGTCCGCGCGCCAGCTTCTTCATCGTCGGGCGGTTCTTCTTCGTTTCTGCCATTGATCCTTCCAGGACTCATGTGTGCTCAGGGCTCAGGTGCGCCGGGTGCAAGGCCCGCTGAGGCGTGACCCCCTGAGGATACAAGAGCTCAGCCTAGTGGGATATTCCGGAAAGCCGCTGAATCACACCCGCACCTGCCCATGCAGGCCGGCGACCGCCTCGGCTCAGGCGTAGACGTGCGGCGCCAGGGTGGCGACGAAGGGCACGTTGCGGTACTTCTCGGCGTAGTCGAGGCCGTAGCCGATGACGAACTCGTTGGGCACATCGAAGCCGACATAGCGGACGTCGATGTCGACCTTGAGGGCCTCGGGCTTGCGCAGCATCGTGCAGATCTCGACGGAGGCGGCCCCGCGCGAGCGCAGGTTCGCCAGCAGCCAGGACAGGGTCAGGCCGGAGTCGATGATGTCCTCGACGATGAGCACATGCTGGTCCTTCAGATCCGTGTCGAGGTCCTTGAGGATCCGCACGACACCGGAGGACTTGGTGCCCGAGCCGTAGGAGGAGACTGCCATCCAGTCCATCCGCAGCGGCGAGTGCAGCGCGCGTGCGAGGTCGGCCATCACCATGACCGCGCCCTTGAGCACGCCGACGAGCAGGACGTCCTTGCCTTCGTAGTCGCGGTCGATGTCGGCTGCCAGCTCGACGAGCCGGTGCTTGATCTGTGCTTCGGTGACGAGAATCCGCTCGATGTCGGTGCCGAGGTCCTTTTCATCCACAGTGGGTCAGCTCCTTGTCCGCCGGCGACTCCTCGCCCTGCGCTGATGCCTGTTGCCGTTCGTGACCAACACTAGCGCCTATCGGCAGCCGGTGGCGCATCGTTCTCACGGCGGTCGGCCGGCTGGAACCGCAGGCCTGCCGGACCCTGTCCGCGCCTGGTTCGCACCACCTCGGCGGCGGCTGGCACGGAGACCTTGCCGAGCCTGCGGCCGGTGGCCAGATCGTCGACGGCGAAGATGTGGGCCGCGGTGACCTCCTGAGCCCGGCCAGTGCCCGTGTGCAGCCAGGCGCGCAGCACGCGGGTGCGGATCGCTGCCGGCAGCGCGGCCAGGCTCGCGTGGGTTTCCGTGCCCGAGGTGTGGGTGGCGCTGGCGCCTGCGGCCCAGTGATCGAGTGCGTCGGTGTCGGCGGCGAGCTGCCCGGCGGTGCGGGCGAGTGCGTCGGCGATGCCGGGGCCGAGCGCGGCTTCGAGTGCCGGCAATGCCTGCTGGCGGGCCCGCACCCGGGCGTAGGCGGGGTCGTCGTTCATCGGGTCGTGCCAGACGGGCAGGTGCCGTGCCGCAGCCGAGGCGGTGGTCTGCTGACGGGTGATGTCCAGCAGCGGCCGCCACACCGGGCACCCGGCGACGGTGCTGACAGCCCGCATCCCGGCCAGTGAGCGGGCGCCGGACCCGCGGGCCATGCCGAGGAGCACGGTTTCGGCTTGGTCGTCACGGGTGTGGGCGGTGAGCACGGCGGCAGCGCCGAGCTGGCGGCGGTGCTCGTCGAGTGCTGTGTAGCGGGTGGTGCGGGCGGCGGCTTCGAGGCCCTCCGGTCCGGTGGTGACCGGGTGGGTGAGGACGGTGGTCGGCAGGCCGCGGTCGGTGAGGTGATCGCGCACGGTCGCGCACACCTCGGCGGTGGCTGGCTGCAGGCCGTGGTCGACGGTCGCTGCTGTCATCTCGATGGGCCGGCCGGCTGCTGTCAGGCCTGCGGGGCGGGTGGTGAGGAAGGCGGCGGCATCGGCCAGGGCCAGGGAGTCGGCTCCCCCGGAGACGGCGATGATGAGCCGGACCGGATCGCCGGCGGCAGGCTCAGCCGTGGAATCAGAGGCGGGCAGGCGGGCGACGGCGGTGTCGAGGAAGCTGCGCAGCGCATTCCGGATCGCGGCCGTGGCCGCATCGAGCCGCGGGCGCCTGCCGGTCACATCTGCTCCGGCGGGCTCAGCGGGCCTGGTTGCTCCGGGGCGTCGAGGACGCGGGCGACCCAGTCGGCGGGGTGTTCGATCTCGTGCAGGCTCGGCAGGTTCTCCGGGGATTCCCACACGCGGTTGAGCCCGGCATGCCCGTGCTTGCGCACGACAGCACGGACGAACGCGGCGCCGCGGGTGTACTGGGCGAGCTTCTCGTCGATGCCGAGGACCCGGTTGACGATCGCCTTGATGCCGGTCGCCGAATGCCGGTGGGTGTCGAAGGCTGCGCGGATGCGGCGCACGCTCGGGATGACGCCGGGGCCGACGGCGTCCATGACGACATCGGCGTGGCCTTCAAGCAGGCTCATGAGCGCGGTGACCTCATCGAGCAGCTCGGCATGCCGGGGCCCGATGAGCGTGTCGATGATACTCGTGTCGTCTCTGAGCGCGCGGGCGAGCGCGGCGAGGGTCTCGACGAGCCCGGGGTTCTCGATGCCGCCGGGCTGACGGGATCGGCCGGGCAGACTGCCGGTGATGACGGGGGCGAGGAAGGCCTGCATCCGCTCCTGCAGGTGTGCCTGCAGCCAGGGGGCGGCGGCGAACTGGACGTGGTGGGTGCGTTCGTGCACGGCGACCCACAGCCGGAAGTCGCGGGCGGGGACGCCGAGTTCGCGTTCGACGGTGAGGATGTTCGGGGCTGCGAGCAGCAGCCGGCCGTCAGCGGTGAAGGGGTCGAACTGGCCGAGCACCCGCGAACCGACGATCGCCAGAGCTGCGCCCATCTCCACCGAGCTCGCCCACCGTTGGGCGCGGCTGGGGTCCGGCGTCCCGGTGGCTGCTGCGGCGTCGGCAAGCACGCGGCCGAAGGACTGGGCGTTGGCCTCGACCCAGCTGAGCCGGTCGACGATGAGCGTGCGGCCTTCGGCCAGCCGGCGCCGGATCCGGGTGTCGGTCTCGGTGTCCATCCGCATGACGGTGAGCACGAGGTCGATAGCGGTCTCAGCGTCCTCGCGCAGCTCCTCGACCAGCGCTGCCGCATCGTCCGGTTCGGGCAGCCGGCCGGCGCCGAGGAGTTCGGCTGCAGTCTGGCGGACGGCGTCGACGGACACCCAGCCGGAAGCTGCCGGGTCGTGAGGGCGAGGTGTGGTCATGAGCAGCCGCATTCTGCGAGCAGGGTGACGGCTTCGTCGAAGACCTCGCGTCCGCGTCCGGCCGTGCCCGGCTGCAGGTCGTCGGCCATGAGGGAGAAGACGAGCAGCCGGCCGTCAGCGGTGAGCACGGTGCCGGCCAGGCTCGTGACCGTGCGCAGTGTGCCGGTCTTGGCGTTGACCCGCCCGGCGGCCGGTGTCGTCTCCGGGTCCTCGTAGCGTTCGGCCAGGGTGCCCGACAGCCCGCCGACGGGCATGCCGGGGATGAGCCTGGAGAGGTCGCCGTCGGAGGCGGCCGCGGCCCGGATGAGAGTGGTGAGGTCGTGGGCGGAGATCCGGTTGCCGTAGTTGAGCCCGGAGACGTCCTCCAGTGCGATCGACCCGGTGTCGAGTCCGGCGCTGCGCAGCGTCTCGATGACCGCCAGCGGCGACTCGGCACCGGAGCCGGGCTTGCCGGCGGCGAGCGCGACCTCCCGGCCGAGCACCTCGGCGGAGACGTTGTCGCTGGCGAGCATCATGTTCTGCACGACCGCTGAGACCGGCGCGGACTCGACCTGGGCGAGTTGTTCGGCACCGTCGCCGGCCGCGGCCGGTTCGCCCACCTCGGCGTCGATGCCGTGGGCGGCGAGCGCCTCGGCGAACTGGTCGACGGCCACCTGCACGGGATCGGCGTGCCGGGGCGCCCCGCGCTCAAGCTTCGTCCAGCCGGATTCGGTCATGAGCGGGCTGATGTGGGTGATGAAGCCATGGCCGATGTCGCCAGGCTCCCAGCCGTCGTTGTAGGTCGGGCCGGTGTAGCGCGAGACGTCGGCTGACAACTGCACGGAGCTGATGCCGCGCGCCCTGAGCTGTTCGGCGGTCTCCTCGGCCAGGGTCGCCAGGCCGGCATGGCCCATCACCTGCATGGGATCGGACTCGCCGAGTCCGAGCAGCACGTCGCCGCCGCCGATGAGGTGCAGCTGGGCCGGACCGCCGTCTGTGCTGGTCAGCGCTGCCGTGGTGGTGAACCGGGATTCGCCGCCGAGGCTTAAGAGCGCGGCCGCACCGGTGAGCACCTTCGTCACCGAGGCCGGGGTCTTCGCGCTGGCCTCCCCGCGGGTGTAGAGGACGACGTTCGTGGCCGCATCGCGGATGTCGATGCTGAGCTGGCCGGTCATCCGCTCGTCGTCGAACAGCTCATCGAGCCGGCTGGCCAGGTCTGCCGGCACCGGCGCCGAGGTGTCCAGCGGGCTGGCGAGCTGCTGCTGGCCGGCGTTCGCCTCGGGTTTGGGCACAGGGTCGATGTGGATCGGTTCGGCCACCGTCAGAATGCCGGGCACCCGGTCGTAAGCGTCAGCGACTCCGTATCCGGCCAGCAGCGCCAGCGCAGCTCCAGCTGCGATGCCAGCAGTGAGCCGGCGGCGGCTGCGGGCTGCGCGCCGGGTGGATCGGGTGTGGGCCACTGTCGGGTTCTTTCGCATTGCGGTCAGGGAGCGCGGCCTGTGGGGCGGTGCTGTGTGCCGGCGGCGCATTCACTATGCTAAGTGAGTTCGGTGCGATTGCCGAAGCGCCGCCGACCGCCCATCCGACCGATGTCACCTCAGAGCTGACCAAGGAGACGCAATGGAACTGCTCGCAACTGTCGAGATCCCCAAGGGGTCGCGCAACAAGTACGAAGTCGACCACGAGACCGGCCGGGTCAAGCTCGACCGCTACCTCTACACCTCGATGGAGTACCCGGCCGACTACGGCTACTTCGAGGACACCCTCGGTGAGGACGGCGACCCGCTCGACGTGCTCGTGCTGCTGACCGAGTCGGTGTTCCCCGGCTGCCAGGTCGATGTGCGCCCGATCGGCATGTTCAAGATGGAAGACGAGGCCGGCGGCGATGACAAGGTCCTCGGTGTGGTCGCAGGCGACCCGCGCTGGGATGCCTACACCGACATCGAGGACGTCGATAAGTTCACCCTCGATGCGATCGAGCACTTCTTCGTCCACTACAAGGACCTGGAGCCGGGCAAGTACGTCAAGGGCTCCTCGTGGGTCGGCCGTGCCGAAGCCGAGGCGGAGGTCGAAGCCTCGATCAAGCGCTTCCAGTCCGAAGGACACTGACCCCCGGCTGAGCCCGCTGAGGCGCTGAGACGCACCTGATTCCGGCGGCCTGTTCCACGAGGTGGACAGGCCGCCGGACACGTCTGCTCACCCTGCCGGTCAGCAGAGGTGCCGGTGCCACCTGGGGCTTCACCGCCTCGGCCCCGGTGAGCCGTGACGACGCGCACCGCCGCCGGCAGACGACTTAGGCAAGGCTAAGGAGCACAGGTATTGCCAGTGTGGGATTCTTCACGTATGCATCTTGACCACGTCTCCTTCGCAAGCGAACCCGACGGCTACGAGAAGACCGCGGCCAGAATCGCCGAAAAGCTGGGCATCGAGGCCTACGACGGCGGCGTGCATCCGCGCTTCGGCACCCGCAATCTCATCTTCCCGCTCGCCGACGGGCACTATGTCGAGGTCGTCGAAGCCCTCGAACATCCCGCAGCCCTGTCGACGCCGTTCGGTCAGGCGGTGCGCGCCCGCAGCGAACTCGGCGGCGGCTGGATGGGCTGGTGTGTCGCCGTCGATGATCTCGACCCGGTCGAGGAGCGCCTCGAGCGCAAGGCCGTGGACGGCAACCGCACGCCCGACACCGGTGTCGAGCTTTTGTGGAAGCAGATCGGCATCAAAGGCCTCATCGCCGATCCGCAGCTGCCGTTCTTCATCCGCTGGGTCTCCTCGGCGGACGAGCATCCGTCTGCCCGCGGCGCCGGCTGCGGGGTGTCGATCACCTCGCTCAAGATCGCCGGCGACCGCGACCGGCTGCGCGACTGGCTCGGCACCCAGGACAAGAAGCCGATCTCCGAGATCGGCATCGACTGGGACTCCCCGCACGGCACGCCCGGTCTCATGTCGGTGACCTTCGAGACCCCGAACGGCACCGTCACGATCTGATACGGGCGCCCTGGGAGCGGCCCTCAGAGCCGCGGGTCGACCATGGCGAGCACCTCGGGAGCGAGGAATCCGACGATGTCGATGGCCGTGTGAGCCGCGACGAAGGGCATGACCCGGCGGATACGCAGGTAGGCCGCGCCGAAGATGAGGCCCATGACGACGTTGCCGATGAACGGGCCGATGCCCTGGTACAGGTGGTAGCTGCCGCGGGCGAGCGCGAGGGCGATGATGATGGCCCACGGTGCCCAGCGGAGCTTGGCGAGCCGGTCGAAGCCGTAGCCGAGCAGCAGCACCTCTTCGAGGATGCCGTTCTTGGCGGCCGACAGGATGAGCACCGGGATCGTCCACCAGTAGGCGCCGAGGTTGTTCGGCAGCACCTCGGCGGTGACCCCGGCCAGCCGCCCGGCGAAGTACACCCCGAGCGTGCCGATGCCGATGATGAAGAACAGCCCGAGTCCCCACCCGGCGTCCCGGCCCGGTGCCCGGAAGTCCAGGCCCATGCGGGTGAGCGCCGGGCGGGTGTCGGCGGAGGGGTCGAGGCTGTCTGACTGCATGTAGAGCACATCGCGGTTCATCAGCCAGATCGCCAGCAGCACCGGCACGAGCGCGAACCCGATGCCCATGAGCTGGTAGGTCAGGTCGAACCACGGCCGGGGCGAGGCCTCAGTGTTGAGCTTCGCCTGCGCCTCAGCCAGCGGCCCCCGCGAGACGGTGTCGAGCAGGTTCACCACCGCATACGCCGCCGACTTTCCCAGCGACAGCGCAGCGACGACGAGCAGCTCGACACCGAAGCGCGGGCGGATCACTCCGGCTTCTGCTCCGGTCCCGAGGTCTCGGCCTCGTCCGCCCGGGGCTCACCGGTCTCCTTCGCCTGGGTCTCAGCTGCGCCGGTGGAAGCAGATTCGCCCACGTCCACAGCGCTGGCGGCGCCATCCGCACGCGAGGCGGGGACAGCATCAGCTGCTGTGCTTCCCACCGTCCTGCTGCCGGTGCCTGCCATGGCGGCTGCGGTCTCCTTGCGTTCGGCCTCAGCCTCGGCCTGGTCGATGACGTGCGAGCGGGTCATGTCCGAGATGACCCGGCGTTCGGTGCGGCGCTCCTTGACGCTTTCGAGCAGCAGGTACAGCACCGGCACGAGGATGAGGGTCAGCACCGTCGAGCTCACCAGGCCGCCGATGACGACGATCGCCAGCGGCTTGGAGATGAGCATGCCCTCACCGGAGATCCCCAGCGCCATCGGCACGAGCGCGAAGATCGTCGCCGCAGCGGTCATGAGGATCGGCCGGTAGCGCAGCCGGGCACCATGGATGATCGCAGTACGCAGCTCCACGCCGTGACGGCGGAAGTGGTTGATGAGGTCGATGAGCACGATCGCGTTCGTCACGACGATGCCCACGAGCATGAGCAGACCGACCATCGACGTCATGCCCAGCGGCGTATCGGTCAGCAGCGACAGGCCGATCGAACCGGTCGCGGCGAACGGGATCGACACGAGCAGGATGAGCGGCTGCAGCAGCGACTTGAAGGTTGCCACCAGGATGACGAAGGTGATGAGGATCGCCGCCAGCAGCGCGAGTCCCATCTGCGTGAACGCCTCCTGCTGCTCGGCTGTCGCACCGCCGAAGTCGACGGTCACACCCTGCGGGGTGTCGACATCGGCAGCGGCCTTCTGCACCGCCTGGCTGGCTGCACCCAGGTCGTTGCCGGCCGGGGTGATCGTCACCGTGACCGAGCGCTGGCCTTCCGTGTGGCGGATCTCAGCGGGCGTCTCGGTGCGATTGACCTCGGCGATCTCCGAGAGCTTGACCGTCTCCGGTTCCGGCGCGGGGGCTGGGGCCGGTGCGCCGGGCATCATGCCCGCACCGGTGTCCTGGCCCATGTCACTGATACCATCCTGGCCGGTGCCTGAGGCACCAGCACCGCCGGCCGCCTGGGCCGTCACGGGGATTTCGAGGTCTTCGAGCTCGCCCACCGTCGAGACGTCGCCGGCGTGCAGCACGACGCGGTGGCCGAGGTTGTCGATGACGACGTTTCCGATCTGCTGGCCGTTCATCGCCCGCTGCACCACCTGGCCGACGGTGGCCTCGTCGAGGCCCTCTTCGGCGGCCTTCTTGCGGTCGATGTCGACTTCGAGGGTCGGCTGGGTGGCCTCCAGGTCGGTGGTCACCGACTGCACCTCATCGAGGTCGCGCACCGCATCGGCGATGTCCTCACTGGCGGTGGCGAGCTTGTCGGTGTCCGAGCCGGTGACCGTGACCTCGATGTCGTTGCTCATGCCGCCGCCTTCGCTTTGGATGGTGAGCTCACCGGCGCCGTCGAGGTCCTCGAAGTCGTCTTCCAGCTTCGCGGACAGATTCTTGATGCTCGTGCCGGGCTTGAGGTTGAGCAGGTGGGTGCCGGCTGCGGCGTCGCCGCCCATCGAGTTGTCGCCGATCGAGAGCTGGTAGGACTCGATCTCGTCGTACTTGTCGAACACGTCCTCGACGATCGCGGCCTGCTCGCCGGACTCTTCCAGTGAGCTGCCGGCTTCGAAGCTCTGCTCGACCTGCAGGAAGTCCTGCCCGGTGTCGGGGAACAGCTCGGTTTTCAGCTGCGGGATCATGAACACGGTGCCGGCGAGCACGAGCACCGCGATGATGAGAGTGATGACCGGGTGCTTCGTCGAGGCGGAGATGAACGGAACGTAGGTCTTCTGCAGCCGGGTGACCGGCGAGCGCAGCGCGGCGAGCTCGTCGACCTCGCTGCCGGGCTGCCCACCGGTCGCCGTGCCCGAGGCGGTGGTCGCGGCGGTACCACCGGCTGCGGTTGCCGCGGACTCGCCGACGATCGGCAGTTCGCTGGTCGCATGCCTTCCGGCGGGAGCCCCGATGGAGACCGGACGCTTGCGGGCGGCTTTGCGTTCGGCTTTCCACTGCCGAAGGTTGGCCTTGCGGTCGGCGCGGATCTGCTGCTTCTGCGCGCGGGTGAGCTTGACGCGGGATTCGCGGGCGCGCAGGAACCAGTAGGCGAGCACCGGGACGATCGTGAGTGCCACGAGAAGCGAAGAGGCCAGCGCGATCGCTGCGGTCAGGGCGAAGGGCCGGAACATCTCACCGGTCTGACCGGAGACGAAGATCATCGGCACGAACACGGCCATCGTCGTCAGGGTCGAGGCGGTGATGGCGCCGGCGACCTCGGAGACGGCTCCCATGATCGAGGTGAACTTCGTCCCGCCCTGGGCGTGGCGTCTGCGGATCGCCTCGATGACGACGATCGAGTCGTCGACGACACGGCCGATCGAGATCGTGAGTGCTGCCAGGGTGAGCATGTTGAGGCTGTAGCCGCTCAGCCACAGGCTCAAGAGGGTGACAAGCAGTGAGAGCGGGATCGAGATCGCGGTGATGATCGTCGCGCGCACCGAGAGCAGGAACACGAGGATGACGAGGACGGCGAAGATGAGGCCGAAGACGCCCTCGCCTACGAGGTCGTCGATCGACTGCTTGATGAAGGGCGCCTGGTCGAAGACGGTGTGGAACTCGACGTTCTCGCTCATCCGCTCCTTGAGCTGCGGCAGCTTCTCCGCCACGGCATCGGAGATCTCGACGATGTTGCCATCGGGCTTCTTCATCACCATCAGTGACAGCGCCGGTTCGCCGTTGGTGCGCGAGATCGACTGGGAGTCCGCCTCCCGCAGCTCGACTGTCGCGACGTCCTTGAGCAGCACCGGTTCGTCCTTACCGGGCAGAGCGAGGTTGGCGATCTGGTCGACACTGGTCAGCCGGGCGCCGACGGACACCGGGGTGGTTTTGCCCTCATCGACGAGGTCGCCTGCCGAGGTGGGGATGCCGTTGGCCTGCAGAATCCCGGCCAGCGCGTCGGGACTCAAGCCCTCGTCTTCGAGTTTGTCCTCATCGGCTTCGATCGAGACTTCCTTGACCGGTGCGCCGGTGACGTCGACGGCGCGGACGCCGTCGATGCGCTTGAGCTCAGGCACGGCGACGTCGTCGAGCTCCTGAGCGAGCGCCTCAGGGTCATCGGAGCCGGTGACGGTGAGCATCGCGATCGGGATGTCGGCTGTCGAAGCGGAGAACACCTCGGGCTCGGAGCCGTCGGGCAGCTGCGGCTGAGCCTGGGAGACGGCGCGCTGGAGCTGCCGGACGATCTCATCAGACGAGGTGCCGTACTTCGTCTCGACGATGACCTGGGAGGACCCGGCCATCGAGACTGAGGAGACCTTCTCCACCTCGGCGACGTTGTTCAGTGCGGCTTCGAGAGGTTCGGTGACCTCCTTCTCGACGGCTTCGGGGCTGGCACCGTCGTAGGAGGTGGTGACGAAGGCCTGCGGCATCTGCAGGTCGGGGAAGAGCTCCTTCTTCATCTGGGCGGTGGCGATGAGGCCGAAGCCGATCGCGATGACGGAGATGAGGGCGATGAGCGCCCGGTTGCGCAGACTCACACGGGTGAGCAGGTTCATATGTGTCCTTCACATGTGGGTGTTGGAGTTCGGCTGCCTGAGGGCCGGCCTCCAACGGCGGCAACTGTTGTCTTCAGCCTAGGGACAGCTTGCCACAGCGGCACTGCGGGTGTCCGGCCGGGTGGGTCGGGTTTCCCCCACCTGACCACCCCCCAGGTTAGTGACCGAACTTGTGAACCATTCAACGGGCGGCTCTGCCGGCTGGCCGGTCGCTCACCGGGCCGGCGCCTCGCCGGCGGGCAGGGTCTCCCGTCCGGAAGCCCACGCGAGGGCTGCGAGCAGCGCGAGCACCCCGGTCAGCGCGAAGGCCAGGGCGTAGCCGCTGGTGTCGACGAGCATGCCGGCCAGGATCGGGCCGAGGATCGCGCCGGCGTCCATCGCCATCTGGTAGCGGGAGAACACGGTTCCAGACTTGCGGGTCGAGCCGACGATATCGGAGATCGCGGCCTGCTGGGCGGGGTTGAGCAGGCCTGCGCCGATGCCGGCGATGACGGAGAGGGCGTAGAACACCCACACCGACGGGCTGAGGCCGAGCACGATCGTTGCGGCACCCATGATGATGAGGCCGGTGACGATGAAGGGCTTGCGGCCGTGGAAGTCGGAGTAGCGGCCGACGACGCGCACGGCGGCGAAGTTGCCCAGGGCGAAGAACGTCAGCGCCAGCCCGGCGGTCTTGGGTCCGGCGCTGAGCACGTGGAGGGCGAAGAGCGGGTAGAGGGCCACGCGGATGCCCATCGACGCCCAGCCGTGGACGAATCCGGACAGCAGAGCGGCCCGGTAGGCGGAGTCGCGCCAGGCTTCGCGGAAGCCCATCCGCGAGGTGTCCGGCGCCTCCGCACCCGAGGCGGTGGTCGCCTCGTCGCGGTTGGCGCTGGTGGCAAGCACGTCGATGCGGGTGGCATCGAGGCGCAGCCACACGATCGCGGCGGCGATGACGAGGGCGACGGCGTAGACGATGAACGGCACGCGCATCCCCCACCCGGCCATGAGCCCGCCGACGACGGGGCCGGCGATGTTGCCGACGAGGAAGGCGGTGGCGTAGGCGCTGGTCGCCCGGGCCCGCTGGCGGACCGGAGCGATGCGGACGATGAGGGCCATCGCCGAGACGGTGAACATCGTCGAACCGAGCCCGCCGAGGCCGCGGAAGATCAGCAGCTGCCAGTAGTTCTGGGCGAGTGCCACGGCGAAGGTGGAGGCGGCGACGATGAGCAGGCCGGTGATGTAGACCCGGCGCTCGCCGAGTGCGTTGACGAGGCTGCCGCCGGCGGGGGCGAATACGAACCGGAAGAAGGCGAATGAGCTCACGACGATGGTCGCGGCGGTGACGCCGAGGTCGAAGCTTTCGGCGAACTGCGGCAGCACCGGGGCGATGATGCCGTAGCCGATGGCGACGGTGAAGGCCGCGGCGACGAGGACGGTGATCTCCCCGGGCAGGGGCTGCCGGGAGGCGGCGGATGCGGGGTGGCTCACTTACCGCCGGTCCTTCTTCTTTGCCTTCTTCTTTGCCTTCTTCGCAGCTTTCTTGGCGGTCTTCTTCGCCGCAGTTGTGGCCGCCTTCTCGTCGGCGCGCTGGCCGGCGCGCTCCCCTGCTGGATCGTCAGCATCGGTGCTCTCCGCCGTCACCTCCTCGGGCGCGGGCAGAGTGGAGAGGAACTGGCTGGGGTCCTTCGGTGGGCGGCGGGAGGTCTCCAGGCGCTTGCGGAAGGCAGGGTCGATGTCGCCGACGTAGAGCCAGCCCATAAACAGCTCGTCCTCCCCCAGCCCGTGCAGGGCTCGCACAGCCGGGGCGTTGGCGTCAAGCCCGGTGCGCCACATGACGCCCCAGCCGGCCTGCCAGAGGGCGAGTTCGAGTAAGTGGGCGGCACCGGCGGCGGTGGCGTGCTGCTCCCATTCGGGGACTTTAGGGTGCTCGGTCGGTGAGGCGATGACGGCGATGAGCAGTTCAGCGCGCAGCGGTTTGGGGTTCGGCTTGTCACCGGGTTCGCGTCCGGCGGCTGCGTCGAGGGCCGCACCGAGCCGGAGACGGTCGTCGCCGCGGATCGTCAGCAGTCGCCACGGTTTGAGCGCCTTGTGATCGGCGACCGGGGTGACGGCGTCGAGGAGGGCGAGGAGCTCGTCGTCGTTCGGGGTCTGCGAGCCGACCTTCGAGATCGAGCGGCGGGCGGCCATCGCGGCCAGCACCGGGTCGTCGAAGCGGGTGGCGGCAGGCTGTGGGTGGCTCATCACTGCATCCATTCTGCGTAGGCGCGCCGGGCGGCGGCGAGCTTGGGGTCGACGATGAACATGCAGTATCCGTTGAACCGGTTGCGCTGGTAGAAGTCCTGGTGGATGTCCTCAGCGACGTGGAAGTCGCCCAGCGGTTCGAGAGTGGTGACGATCGGTTCCGCGTAGAGCTCCTGGGCGTCTTCGATGGCGGCGGCAAAGCGCTGCCGTTCGTCCTCGTCGCGGTAGAACATCGCCGAACGGTACTGGGTGCCGACGTCGTTGCCCTGCCGGTTGAGGCTGGTGGGGTCATGCGAGGTGAAGAACATCGAGAGGATCACGTCGTCGGTGATGACGTCCTCATCGAAGGTCACCTGCAGGGCCTCGGCATGGCCGGTGGTGCCCGAGCACACGGAGTAGTAGTCCGGGTCAGAGGTGTGACCACCGGTATAGCCGCTGATGACGGAGTCGACGCCGCGGGTCTGCCGGTAGATGGCCTCCAAACACCAGAAGCACCCTGCGGCCAGGGTCAAAGTCTGCATATTCGTCGGAACCACCCCGGCCGGCGAGTTATTCCAGGGGTGCTGCAGTCGACGCACGCCTCGAAAGTTGCAGACCAGGACGAGTGTGCTTGTCATCTGAACGCGGAAGCGCAACACCAATGATGCAACCTAAGTTGCCGCGACCACGGCAGGACGAGTAAGGGTTTCGGCTCAAAGCGGCAACTGTCAAGAGTCGAACATCAGCACCGTGCAACCGATGAGAACCAGTGATGCATGGCGCAACAGTCAGGCCACCCGAAATCGTTTAAGCGCACCTTGCCGAGTCATGCCGAGCACATCGCCGATCGACTGCCACGTGTGTCCTGCCCGTCGGGCAGAAGCAACAGCATCTCTAAGCGACGCCTCCGCACCCTCCACGTCCATCGCAGCCACCGCAACACGCGCCAGTTCTCCCGACACTGAGGCAATCGGATCCGGGCCATCTCCAGATTCGATTTCTGCGAGCCGGTCTTCATCGCTGCGCATCGCTGATCCCTCACTTTCGCCGCAGGAACTTGGGCCGAACCGGCATCGCATGGATGACCTCACTTGACCGGTTCACCGCGACCTCTAGAAGCGAACCGTCCCGAGCGGGCCCGACCACCATCCTGTAGTCATCAAAGAAATGCACGATTATCACATTGACAAGAGCATGACGAATGTCCTCGGGCCGAACCCCGTGCTTGAGAGCACTGTCCTTGACTTCCATCTACACTCTGCTTTTTGGTAATTCTAGTTACCGGAACTCAAGTTGTCAACGACAGTTACCATGCGGATCTTGGGCGCAGCAGACTGCGCTCAGCTCAGGTTCGGCATCCGATCGGCGTCGGAGACGATCTCGAACTCGCCGGCGCGCGGCCAGTTGCGCAGCACGAACAGTGCTTCGCGGGCCTCCCAGTCAGCTTCAGCGGCATCGTCGTCCCAGTCCTCGGCATTCTCGGCGCTGCCGATCATGCCGAAGGCCTCGCCCTCTGTCTCGGCGGCGAGGTCCGGGTAGACGTCGTAGTCCTCGGTCAGGTCGATGCTCGCGATCCGGCCGTCGGCGGTCTCGATGCTGAGGTACAGGTCGGTGCCGTCCGGGGCGATGATGTGCCCGCGCACCGGGTAGGCCTGGCGGGAGGGGACGACGCGTTCGGCATCGTCGGGCACCTGCACGGTGATGGTGCTGACGTGCCATTCGCTGGGCTCTTCACTGCCGGCCTCGTCATCGCGCATAGCCCAGAACTCAGCTGCGGCGAACTGGTCGCGCAGCACCTGCGCGGTCTGCGCATCGAGGGCGTGGTTGTCATCGAGCAGTGCGAGGACGGCCTCGCGCACATGGGCCGGCAGCACGATCTTCTGCTCGGACAGGTCGTCCCAGCTCCCATCGGCTGCCCACTCGAACTTGTTGTCAAGCGCGAGGAGCGCCACGTGAGCCAACGTCGTCGCTCCAATGGAGACAGCGGCGCTGACGAGCGGCGGGTTCTTCACGCCCCAGCTGCTGAGCTTGTCATCGGTCCACCGGTTGAACCGGGTGATGAGCGGCCATGCGGCATAGGCGAGCACAGCGCTGCCGACGCCGACACCGGCGTTGATGGCGTTCTCGGTCTTCTCATCATCTGTCAGCATGACACCGGTGTAGGAGTCCGTGCCCGAGGCGGCGGAGAACACACCGGTGGCGCCGGCGTAGACGAGGCGGGCGGTCTGCTGGTGCTTTGCGGGCACCCACCAGGGGCGGAACGCGGCAAGACCGGCAAGGCCGAGGTCGACGGACGCGGCTACGAACGGGTTGAGTCGCATGTGGGGCTCCTTGGGCCGTAGGCGGACTGAATCGGTTGAGTCAGGGATTCGGGCAGGTCAGAGGATCGGAGAGTCGGGCAGTTCGAAGCCGAGCGCGCGGGCGGCCTCGGCGGCGGTCGGCTGGCTCCACCAGCGCGCCACCTGAGCCGAAGTCGCCAGCGAGCGCATCTCGGCCAAATCGGTGTAGAGCACCCCGTCGAGGTGGTCGGTCTCATGGGCGACGATGCGCGCTTCCCAGCCGGTGACCTCCCGTTCGATACTGCCGCCGCCGAGGTGGTGGCCGGTGAGCGTGATCGTCCGCGGACGGGCGACGACGGCCTGATAACCGGGAATCGACAGGCACCCTTCGTAGAAGGCGACCTGCTCATCGCCGACGGGTGCGTAGTGGGAGTTGATGATCGCGGCGAACGGGGTGGGTGTGCGCTCGCGGATGCGGGCGACCTCACCGAGCACCGGCGCCGGATCTTCGATGACGAACATCCGCAGGCTGATGCCGACCTGCGGGGCGGCGAGCCCGACGCCGGGGGCTGCGTTCATCGTCGTCCGCATCGCCTCGGCCAGCTGGGTCAGGGTCGCGTCGTCGATCTGCCCGTCGACCTCCTCGGTCGGCTGGCGCAGCACCGGGTGCCCCGCTTCGACGATCGGGATGATCCCGTCGTTGTCGGCTGCGGCGGCCAGTGCGGCCTCGACCTGTTCGGCGACGGTGGTCGGCTCGACGCGGCTGGTCGGTTCGAAGTCCGTGATCGGTGCGGCGCTGGTTGTCCGTGCGGTCATCGGGCGCGGTCCACGATCGTCTGGGCGTGTTTGAGCAGCGGGGCGTCGATCATCTTGCCCTCATAGCTGAAAGCACCTGAGGAGGTCTCGGCGAGTGCGAGCACCTCACGCGCCCAGGTCAGCTGCTCCTCCGTCGGGGCGAACGCCTCACGCACGACGGCGATGTGCTTGGGATGGATCGAGACCTTCCCGTCGAAGCCGGATTCGACGGCATCCTCGGTCTCGACAGCGAGGCCGTCGAGATCGTCGATGGCTGCCCAGATCGAATCGAGGGCGCGCTTGCCGTGGGCCTTGGCGGCGAGCAAGGTGAGTGAGCGCACCGTGCGGCAGACGTCCCGGTAGGTGCCATCGGCTTTGCGGGAGGATCCGCCGCCCAGGTCGGCGGTCAGGTCCTCGGCACCCCACATGAGGGCGGCGACGTTCTCAGCAGCGGCGACCTCGGCGGCGTTGATGCCGCCGGCGGCCGTCTCGATGAGCGCAATGACCTGGTAGCCGGCCAGCGCCTCGGGCCCGGTCGCGTCCTCTGCCTTGGGCAGCATGACGTGGGTGAACGGGAGCCGACCGAGCAGCTCAAGATCAGCGGCGAAGTGCTCGGTGTCCGGGGCGTTGACGCGGATGACGGTGCGGGCAGGATCGAGGGCATCATCGCCAGCGGAGTGCTCAGCCAGGGCCTTCCGGGCGGCAGCCTTGTCCGCCTCGGCGACGGCATCTTCGAGGTCGACGATGACGATATCGGAACGGTCGGCGGCCTTGCGGTAGCGGTCGGGGCGATCTGCCGGGACGAACAGCCAGGCGGGAGCGAAGGCGAAGGTCATCATGCCTCCTTCTCAGCGTGGTCGGCGGTGAAGACCATCGTCTTGCGCACTGCCTTGGCGACGATGTCGCCGTGCTGGTTGCGGCCGATGTGCTCCAGGCTCACGATGCCCTGGCCGGGGCGGGAGTTCGACAGGCGCTTGTCGACGATCTTCGTCTCCGCATACAGGGTATCGCCGTGGAACAGCGGCTTGGGGAAGGCGACCTCGGAGAAGCCGAGGTTGCCGACGATCGTGCCCTGGGTCAGCTGCGAGACCGAGAGTCCGACGAGGGTGGCCAGCGTGAACATCGAGTTCACCAGGCGCTGGCCGAACGGCTCGGTCTCAGCGAAAGCGGCGTCGAGGTGGAGTGCCTGGGTGTTCATCGTCACGGCGGTGAACCAGGTGTTGTCAGCCTCGGTGATCGTTCGGCCGGGGGCGTGCTTGTACACCGCACCGATCTCGAACTCCTCGAACCACAGGCCGCGCTGCTGGATGACGTGGGTGGGCTCGGCAGCGTCCGGCTGGGCGGCATCAGCGGCGCCGTTCTGCTCAGTCGATGGCGTGTTCTCAGTCATGGCTCAAGCGTACAAGCCGGAGGTGACGCGGGGCACTCGGGCAGCTCTCATGCTGAGGCCGGCTCCGACCGAGCATCAGCCGGCCGGAACGTCTTCTTCATCGCCAGCGGGGACCCGCGTCATGAACTCCCTGAGTGTTTTCAGCGAGTCCCGCTCCAGCTGCCGTATCCGCTCCCGTGTCACGTCGTACGCCTGGCCGATAACCTCGAGGGTCTGCGGCTCGCCACTCCATCCGAATCGGCGTCGGATGATGTCAGCCTCGCGGGGTCCAAGCAACTGGTCGATGACTGCATTGACCGCTGCGTTGCGCTCGCACAGCAGCATCTCGTCCTCCGGGTGCGGAAGAGTGTGTTGGCTCTCCCCCGTATTGAGGTCGACCGGGCTGAACCGTTCAGCGAAAAGGCCCACGAGCTTCTCATCGTCCAGGATCCGATCCAGCGAACGAGGCTGCATATAGTCGACCCGCTCGATCAGGTCGATGTCATGGTCGCACAGTCGGGCATCTTCGCACCGGCGATGCTCACTGACTCGATCGAGCACATGCACGGGCACCCTGATAGTTCGTTCCTCGTCCTGAATGCCCCGGTTGATCGACTGGCGGATCCACCACGTTGCATACGTTGAGAACTTCTGTCCTCGCTTGAAGTCGAAACCGTCGACCGCACGCGTAAGCCCGATGTGGCCATGCGAGATGAGATCGAGAAATTCCAGGTGATGACAATGTCGTGCATAGGACTTTGCAATGCTGGCAACTAGGCGCAGGTTGCTTCTGACGAACTTCTCTTTCGCCTCCCGGCCCTCGCGCACAACTGCTTCGAGCTCATGGCGTCCGCGTCGCGTGGAGTAGCGCTCATTCTGCCAGAGGTGTTCCGCGTAGAGTCCCGCTTCGATGGTCTTCGCCAGCGCGACCTCATCTTCAGCGGTGAGCAACGGCGCCTTGCCGATGCCGATCAGATAAAGCTTGGTGCTGTCGTGCAAGCTTTTGCCGCCGAGCTGCGGCCTCAACTCGTCTGCGGCGACTTTCCGTTCATCCGGTATCCGAAGGACGATCTCAAACGCCCCGTCTTCAGCGGGCCCCGGTTCTGTCGGTGATGGCGAGGGCGCCTGAGGTTCAGGTGTCGCAGCGTGCGGGGCCTCGACGGGCTCAGGCACAAGGACCGTTTCAACTGTCGGCGGCACCTCCGCTTCGGAGTGCGGTTCAGCGAGAGGTGGCCGCATCTGTCGCCGGTCTTCGAGGAGGAAGCGTCTGAGGCTTCGCACCTCGTCACCGGTGAAGTGCCCGACACGATCTGCGAACTGTTCGATGTCAGCGTACTGGCGGCTCTTGCGCTCGAATGGATCCTCAGCAGTCCGTGCGGCGAAGACGTGAACGAAGCGCCCTCTGCCGCCATTCGGCTTGCGCCGGATGACTCGGCCGAGCCTCTGAATGGTCTGACGGGCCTGTCTCGACCCGGAAACCACGATCGCGAGGTCGGCTCGGGGCACATCGATTCCCTCGTCGAGGATCCGGGGCGCGCACAGCGCCTGCGCATGACCATGGCCGAAGCGGCTGAGAGCCCCGCGCCTGGTCTCCGGCGGAGAGTCGCTGCTGATCGACTCACACTTGACCCCTGCCGAACTGAGGACAGCGCCGGCTTGAGTTGAGCTGTCGATCGTGTCGGCAAAAACGAGGGTTCCATCCGATTTCGCGACAACCGGAGCAAGCTCCTCCAAAAGCCGAAGCTTGGATCGGGCATTCGACAGCACAGACTGCCTGCGGTTCATCGCGTCGAGATAGCGACGTGCCATCATCGCAGCCGGGCTGGGATCGTCCTTCCGGCCGGCGAGTCGAGAGACTGCCGTGAAGAACTTCCCCACCGGCGCGCCGACTAGTCCGAGCTTGTGCCGCAGTGGCCTTTCGAGTTTGCTCATCCGGCTGCTGAAGCGTTCATAGTTTGACCGCTCCTCGGCGTTCAGATCGATGCGCACGAACGCGAGGTCGAACGGAGCGATCACACCATCAGCGAGGGCTCGGTCGTACCACAGGCGAAAGATGACTCCGCCGAAGTAGGGATCCAATTGGTGCTTGTGTGCTTCATCCGGCCGCTCATAGGTGGCAGTCAGACCGAGTCGGTAGGAGAAGCGCTCGCTGAGCGCACGCACGAAGGACGGGGCCGCGTAGCGATGAGTCTCGTCAGCGATGAGAAGACCACTGTGGTGATCTGCCAGCTGCTCGCTGCGGGCAGCAGAGTGGACGACTGCAATGACGATGTCGCAGTCCCGAAGCGAATCGCGGCGCCCGTTGCCGAACATGCCGACGAGAGCATCGGGCAGGGTCGTGTTCAGTCGCGAAAACCACTGCTCCTGCAGCTCGATAGTCGGCACGAGCACCAGGACCTTGACTCCCATTCGGCACGCCTCGTATGCAGCGGTGATGCCGACCATCGTCTTGCCGGCACCGGTCACTGCCTCGATGACACCTCGACAATCTGATGCGTGCCAGCGGTCCAACGCCTCTGCCTGCCAATCCCACAGGCCGGGGTTCACCTCTCGCGCTGGCCGTCCGCGCACGAGAGCAAGGAACGGGTCGTGAGGCTCAGCCGGTTCTGTTCGCAATCTCGGCAACACAGCCTCGATTTCGTCAAGGCGCCCCGAGGGCTGCCGCCTGATCGGCGTGGGATCCATGATGGTCATCGCAACCTCATTTCGTAACCGGCGACCTATATCAGCCGACTTAGACGTGAGTGTATGCGGCGCGGCGGACATCACACTCACTCCGGCACGCAGCGCTCGCCGAAGCCCCCTCCGGCACCCCACCCTCCCCGCCCTCGTCAGTCGCGTCTCGGGTGTTTATGATGAGCACCACAACCCGGTGACGGCAGTCACACCCCGATCCTTCAGAGGAGCCCCACGTGAGTGCGCAACGAGAACTGTCCTACACCTCGGGCACGTCGTCCCAGCCGCTGCTCGGCGACACGATCGGTGCGAACTTCAAGAAGAACGTCGCCCGGTTCGCCGACCGCGAAGCCCTCGTCGACGCCCCGACCGGCCGCCGCTGGACCTACGCCGAACTCGATCGCGACTCCGATGCGGTGGCGATGAGCCTCATCGACCGCGGGATCGCCAAGGGCGACCGGGTCGGCATCTGGGCGCAGAACCTGCCGGAGTGGACGATCGTGCAGTACGCGGCGGCGAAAATCGGCGCGATCCTCGTCAACATCAATCCCGCATACCGGGCACATGAGCTCGAATACGTCATCAAGCAGTCCGGCACGACGCTGCTCATCTCACAGATGGCCGCCCCGCACTCGGACTTCGTGGCACTCGCTCGCGAGGTGGCCGGTGCGGTGGCGAACCTGCGGCTGGTCTTCATCGACACCGCCGCCGAGGAGGTCCTCGCCTCCCCTGCCGGCGGCCTCGACGAGTCGGAATCGTTCGCCCACCTGCTCGAACGCGGTCGAGAGCTCATGGACCGCCCAGCGGTCAAAGCCGATGTGCGGCTGGCAACGCTTGGCGCCGAGCTGGGAGCCGACGAGCCGATCAACATCCAGTACACCTCGGGAACCACCGGCTTCCCCAAGGGCGTGACCTTAAGCCACCACAACATCCTGAACAACGGCTACTTCATCGGCGAGCTGCTCGGCTACACCGAAGAGGACATCGTGTGCCTGCCGGTGCCGTTCTTTCACTGTTTTGGATGGTCATCGGCAACCTCGACATCTACTCCCACGGGGCGTGCGCGGTCATCCCCTCCCCTGGCTTCGACCCGCAGGCGACCCTGCAGGCGGTGACCGATGAGAAGGCCACGTCGCTGTACGGCGTGCCGACGATGTTCATCGCCGAGCTGGAGCTGGCAAACTTCTCCGACTTCGACCTCTCAACGCTGCGCACCGGCGTCATGGCCGGCTCCACCTGCCCGGTCGAGGTGATGAAGCGGGTCATCAGCGATATGAACATGGCCGAGGTGGCGATCTGCTACGGCATGACCGAGACCGCGCCGGTCTCGACGATGACCCGCACCGATGACAGCCTGGAGCGCCGCACCGAGACCGTCGGCCGGGTGATGCCGCACACTGAGGTCAAGGTCGTCGACCCGATCACCGGGCTGACGGTGCCGCGCGGTGAGAAGGGCGAGCTGTGCACGCGCGGCTACTGCGTGATGCTCGGATACTGGGAGGAGCCGGACAAGACCGCCGAGGCGATCGATGCCGCCCGCTGGATGCACACCGGGGATCTGGCGATCATGGACGACGACGGGTATCTCAACATCACCGGCCGGATCAAGGACATGGTGATCCGCGGTGGGGAGAACATCTACCCGCGTGAGATCGAGGAGTTCCTCTACCAGCATCCGGCGATCCGAGACGTGCAGGTGGTCGGGGTCTCCGATGAGAAGTACGGCGAGGAGCTCATGGCCTGGGTGATCCTGCGCGAGGGCGCTGAGGAGCTGACGATCGACCGGCTGCGCGAGTTCTGCTCCGGCCAGCTGGCGCATTACAAGATCCCCCGCTACCTGCAGATCACCGACGAGTTCCCCATGACGGTCTCGGGAAAGATCCGCAAGGTCGAGCTGCGGGCGAAGGCTGAGGAGCTGGTGAAGTAGTAGGGTGGGCGTGCGCCGAGCGACCGAGAGCGGAGCGCGGCGCAGATGGGCTGGCTCCCCGGCTTTATCCCGATCACGAACCCGTGCGTCAGCGAAGGAGAAGCATGATCAGAGCGATCTCAGTCACCCTCTTATCGCTGGGCGCTCTCGGTTTCCACTTCGCCGGGAACGCAACGGCCGCCATGCTCGCAGCGCTCGCGGCGCTGGCGGCGGCCTTTTTCTTCAGCAGGCCGATCCTGGGCAACCCTGCCGGCGTCTCGAAGCTCCCTGAGGGCGTCACTCCGGAGGACATCAAGAACTACCGCTCCGAGCACCCTGGGACCTCGGTCTCGGAGGCGATTCGGGCCTGCGCCAGACAGAAACGAGGATGAGCAGAAGGCGCGAACCTGACAATGGACTCGAGCCTTCTCACTACTCAGGAATCATTCAAAATCTCAGTCCAAAGCATGCTGAGAGTGGCTTCGACACCGCTCGGCCCCAAAGGCTCGATTTCAGCGGTGCGATGCAGACAGGGCCCTACCAACGTACCGCCTCACTTTCACAAGCGCAGGGAATAGGTATCTTAGGCGGCACAGTTTCCACGCCCTGGACATATGAGGCCAATTTCCTCACCCTCTACGCATTGATACACCTTCCGCGTTTAGGCTATAGCCTAAACTCACAAGATCAGACGACGCGGAGTAAACCAGTCGCAACGGCGGCTCGTAATGCACGGGGGAAGTATCGAATTCCAATGACGATCCATCGGCTGTATCAATCATCAGCACAACCCCACTCCCCACAGCAGATATTCGGTACAGGCCAAAAATGTAATCACAATGCGAGCTATCAAACTCCCATCGCCTCACGATCGAACCGGAGACTACATCCTCGGCAAGGAGACGGACTCCCTCAATCTGATCTCCCACCACCCGAAAATAAACGTAGACTGAGTCTTCAAAGCGAATCGCCCACGGCGATGTGATTGTCAGAGCATCCGACATCGAAAATCCTTGATAAAGATTCCGCGAATTCACATCAAGATCTCCGTCCGGTGGATTTAGATCAACATATTCTGAGAGAGCTCCTTCCGCATCGACTAGACGACGGTATGTCTCCGCAACCGAATTTATAACTTCAGAAGAACCATTGATTCTATTAGCAGCGGCTTTTACCTCGAAAGAGCCGAGGACAAGCCGGGAATCACCCGGATTTATACCACTTAACCGGCTAGACAATATCTCGATCGATCGAAAATCAAGTTCACGAAGCTTAATCGACCAGAAGTCCCTACGATTCTTAAGATCCGGAAATGGCTGCTGCGCGACCCCGAGGCTTAACGGACGAAGGCACTTCGGCGCAATTCGGCAAAGAAATAGTTCTGCGTGACGGGCAAAACTAGGCCTGTTTTGAACCTCGACTTCAATTATTGCGAGCAATAATAATGGGTCGACTCTATTCTGATAGGCGAACCGACAAATCGTCGCAATATAGTAAATCGGCGTTTTTAGGTTGCTTGGCTCCAAGACCGGAGCCGGCACTTCAGGCGAGGATCTAGTCGCGACATTGTAAGCAGCGAGACCTACTCCAACTAATATTGCCGTCCAAACGCCGGACATCAGGTTTTCCCAGCTAGGGAAAAACTGTCGGGCGTAGTCATCTCCAACAATCATTAAGACGGAAATAAACCCAAGGCAAATTAATGTCACCGCGAAGTACAATACTTGTCCCCCCACGCCTACGCCGACTGCTACCGCCCTGAAAAGCGTGACTCCATTCGTAGTCAGGAGATGGAAGAACAAGTAGGAAAGTATCAATATATTATTATTAAGGTTCACATCGATGCCAACGCTCACCAGAACCATGCCACCCAAGGAGAACGGGACGGCCCTCCACAGCAACACTTTAATGGGAGAATCGGTAAACCATGCAGTTGACCTAGTTGAGCTATCAAAATAGTTCTCGGGCCAACGGATTTTGACTAGTTGAAAAACGGCTTTTAACAGGAATGCGGCCACCGCGCCGATTATCATCGACGGCATTTATTTCTCTCCTTGAGAAACAGGCACATGACTAGGCCCGGAGTTGGATAGTGCACGCTCACACCTGCAGCTCGCCCATCTCGTCCCAGCCGTCGCCGTCGAACTGACGCGACAGGATCTTCGGCGTCGCGGTGAGGTGCGGCTTCATCGCTTCGAGGCCCTTGGCGAAGTGGTCGCTCGTGACGTGCGGTTCGGCGCCGTCGTCTGTGAATGCCTCGCAGAGGACGAACTCGTTCGGGTTCTCGAGGCTGCGTGACCATTCGAACCACAGGTTGCCCGGTTCTGCGCGCGTCGCCTCGGTGAATTCTCGGACGATCTCCGGCCACTGTTCGACGCTCTCATCCTTGACGGGGAACTTGACGACGATGAAGTACATGGTGCCCTCCTAGGCTCAGTGATCACACGCAACACCGCACAGACGCGGTAGTTGCGGCAGATGTCTGCAACCACCACGATTCCACACCGCTGTCGTCTCTGTCAGCAGCCGACCACAGTCGTCTCTGTCACCAGCCGGGTATCATCAGATGCGATGGCACACTCGATGCCTCAAGGCAGCTATGTCACATTGACCACCATGAGTGCCCGTACCGATGACCATCGCCACCGTGCACCAGCACCTGCCGGATGGCTCCACGGGCTGAAGACGGCCCGGTCGACGAGTTCGGACGCTGACATGGGGTACCTGGCAGCCGAGCTGCGCTCGTAGTTGTGCCCCGACGCTTGGGCCTTTCGTTCTAGCGGCGCAGTTCGTGCAGGATCGCAGCGATCCCGGTCCGCACACCGGTGCCCAGCGTCGTGCCGACCTCGTCCGGGGCGAAGAACGGCGAGTGATTGCCGGCCGGGCCGCCTTCGGTGGCCATCTTCTCCTCTGAGTAGGCGCCGAAGAACCAGTAGACGTAGGGCACGTCGATGGTGTCGCCGAACCAGCCAACGTCCTCGGACCCGGTCACCGGCTCGGTCTGCTTGACCTTGTCCTCGCCGAGCGTCTCAGCGAACACCTCCAACAGCTCCTCGGCATGGCTGGGGCTGTTGTAGCAGCGCGGGAACCGGTACATCTCTTCGATCGTCGGCTCCGGCGCCCCCGAGGCCTGGGCTTCGGCCTTGATGATCCGTTCGATCGCGGCGAGGACCTCTTCCCGGATCTCTTCGCTGAAGGTGCGGATGTTCATCGTGAACTCTGCCGAGTCCGGGATGATGTTCTCCTTCAGCCCTCCCTTGACCGTCGCGATCGTCACCACCACCGCTTCGCGTGCGGAGATCTCGCGGGACACGACCGTCTGCAGGCGCGTGATCATGAACGCCGCCAACACGATCGGGTCGATCGCCGCCTCGGGCTGGGAGCCGTGCGCCTGCTTGCCGTGCACTGTCACGCGCAGACAGTCCGACATCGCCATCGCAGTGCCTACCGACAGGCTGACGTGGCCGGCCCGGCCGGGCCACACATGCTGGCCGTAGACGGCCTGCGGCTTGGGAACCTGATCCCACAGCCCGTCGTTGAGCATCGCGAGTGCGCCCTGGGCGGTCTCCTCTCCGGGCTGGAAGATCATCACGACGGTGCCGGACCAGGCCCCGCGGTTTGCGGTCAAAAGCCGGGCGATGCCGAGTGCCACTGTGATGTGGGTGTCGTGCCCGCAGCCGTGCATGACCGGTGTTTCGGTGCCGTCGGGCAGGGTGCCCCGGGCGGTCGAGGCGTAGTCGAGGCCGGTATCCTCGGCGATCGGCAGGCCGTCGGTGTCCGCCCGGTAGGCGACCACCGGTCCGGTGCCGTTGTCGATGACGGCGACGACGCCGGTGCCGCCGAAGCGCTGGGGTGTCAGGTCGAGAGCGCGCAGGTGCTCCTCGATGCGAGCGGCGGTCCACTCCTCCTGCATCGACAGTTCCGGATGCGCGTGGAACTCCCGGTACTCTTCTTCGAGCTGCGGCAGCAAGGCGCTGAGCTGACGGTCGATCTCGGCTGAGGTGAGCGGCGCGTCGATGGGCATAGGTCCTCCGTTTCCGTAGTCAGCGCTCGTCTGGTCAGCGCTGGTCATGCGCGTCCTTTCAGCCTATCTGCCGCGCTACCCGATCCACCCGAACCGATTGACCACCGCGTCGAAGATCAGCAGCGCACCGATGACGAAGAAGGTCACCGCGGTGACAGTCCCGGTGTTGCGCTCAACCCAGGCGCGGAAACCGGCGAGCGCAGGCTCGATCCGCTCGTGGACGAGCAGCCGGATGATCGTGAGGATGAGGGCCGGCAGCACCATGACCACCGCGTAGGCTGCCAGCGTCAGGACCCCGGGCAGGCTCTTGTTGATGATGATGCCGATGCTGGCCAGATACGGGTACATGCCGGTGATCTCGATGAGACCGGCGATGAGCGCCAGGCCCGAGGCGGTGGCGAAGGTGCCGGTGACGGCCACCTTGTCCTGGAATCGGTTGGCGAAGCCCATCTGGCCCTCCCACAGTCTGCGGGGCAGGAATGCCGAGGCGAGGCAGATGACACCGAGGATGAGCTCGATCCACGGAATGGCTGACCATTCGCCGAGCCAGCCGAAGGCCGCCAGCCCGCCGTAGTACAGCGCGATGCCGACCAGCCAATAGAACGCAGCAAGAACTGCCAGGTAGACGAACACGAGGCTGATGCGCACCCGCTGGGCCAGCAGCATCCACAGCGGAATGCCGAGTGTGCCGATACTCGTGGCATCGAGCAGCGCAAGCCCGGCGAGGAGGAGCAGCGTGGCAGTCATCGTCACCATTCAAGCACGACCGGACCCCCGAACCCACGGCTTGTCTCGTAGCTCGCCGCAGCCCGAGAAGCAGACACGCCCGCCGCTTCGGGAAGTGTGTGCTCCCAGGCGGCGGGCGTGTGCCGGTGCGTCACTCAGCCGTGACGTATGCTGCGGAGATTCCGCCGTCGACGGTGAACGTCGCGGCGTTGACGAAAGAGGCGTCGTCGCTGGCGAGGAACGCGACTGCCGCGGCGATCTCCTCGGGCTCGCCGAAGCGTCCGCGCGGGACGTGGACGAGCCGGCGCTGCGCCTGCTCGGGGTCCTTGGCGAAAAGCTCCTCGAGCAGCGGGGTATTGACCGGTCCGGGGCACAGCGCGTTGACGCGGATGCCCTCCTTGGCGAACTGCACGCCGAGTTCGCGGCTCATCGACAGCACGCCGCCCTTCGAGGCGGAGTACGAGATCTGCGAGGTCGCCGCGCCGAGCAGGGCGACGAAGGAAGCGGTGTTGATGATCGAGCCGGACTTCTGCTTGACCATGTGCTCAAGGGCGTACTTGCAGCACAGGTAGACCGAGGTGAGGTTGACGGTCTGCACCTTCGCCCACGCATCGATGCCGGTGGTGAGGATCGAGTTGTCCTCAGTCGGGTTGATGCCGGCGTTGTTGAAGGCCACGTCGACGCGGCCGTACTCGGCGACCGTCTGCTCGAACAGTGCCTTGACGCTGTCCTCGTCGGCGACATTCGTGCGGACGAACAGGCCGCCGAGCTCCTCGGCGACCTCCGGGCCGCGGGTCTCATCAAGGTCGGCGATGACGACGATCGCACCCTCGGAGGTCAGTCGGCGAGCGCTGGCCAGGCCGATGCCCGAGGCTCCGCCGGTGATGACGCAGACCTTGCCGTCCATCCGGCCGGCGACTGGTGTGTGCATGTGATTCTCCTTCTGTCAGGAAGTGCTAGTGGGGTTCATTCGGTTGAGTCTGCTGCGTCTGTGCCGTCAGTCCGCGGCGGGGCCGACGGCGATGAAGACGTTCTTCGTCTCGGTGAAGGCGGCGACCGCATCGGGGCCGAGCTCGCGGCCGAGGCCGGACTGCTTGTAGCCGCCGAACGGCGTCCAGTACCGCACCGAGGAGTGGGAGTTGACCGACAGGTTCCCGGCCTCGACGCCGCGCGAGACGCGGATCGCCCGGTCGAGGTCGCGGGTCCAGATCGAGCCGGAGAGCCCGTATTCGGTGTTGTTGGCAATCGACACCGCCTCGGACTCCGACCGGAACGGCACGACGGAGAGCACGGGACCGAAGATCTCCTCGTTGAAGTCGCGGGCGGTGATGTCATCAGGGGTGATGACCGTCGGCGGGAACCAGAAGCCCGGGCCGGTCGGACACTGACCCTGGAACGCCACCTCGGCGTCGTCGACATAGGCGGCGACCGAATCGCGGTGGGCGGCGGTCACGAGCGGGCCCATGTCCGCCTCGGGGTCGGTCGGATCGGTGCAGCGGAATCCGCTGACAGCGTCCTTGAGTTCGCTGAGGAAGTCGTCGAAGACATCGGCGTGGACGAGCAGCCTCGAGCGTGAGCAGCAGTCCTGGCCGGCGTTGTCGAACACGCCGCCGGGGGCTGCGGCTGCTGCGGCTGCGAGGTCGGCGTCGGGGAAGACGATGTTGGCGTTCTTGCCGCCGAGCTCCAGGGTCAGGTTCTTCACCTGGTCGGCGCAGCCGGCCATGATCCGCTTGCCGACTTCGGTCGAGCCGGTGAAGACGACCTTGCGCACACCAGGATGGGTGACGAACCGCTCGCCGACGACCGAGCCCTTGCCCGGCAGGATCGTGAGCACGCCCTCGGGGATCCCTGCTTCGAGCGCGAGCTCACCGATCCGCATGGCCGTCAGCGGCGTGACCTCGGCGGGCTTGAGCACGACGGTGTTGCCGGCGGCAAGCGCCGGGCCGAAGCCCCATGCAGCGATCGGCATCGGGAAGTTCCACGGCACGATGACGCCGACGACGCCGAGCGGCTCGGCGAAGGTGATGTTGATACCGCCGTCGACCGGGATCTGCCGGCCGAAGAGACGCTCGGGGGCGGCGGCGGAGTATTCGAGCACGTCGCGGACGTTGCCGGCCTCCCAAGTCGCGTTGGAGATCGTGTGCCCGGAGTTGGCGACTTCGAGTTCGGCGAGTTCGTCGATGTGCTCGTCGACGACGGCGGCGAAGCGGCGCAGCAGGCGGGCGCGGTCGCTCGGCGCGACGGCCCGCCACTGCTCGAATGCCCGCTGGGCCCGTTCGATCGCGGCGTCGACAGCGGCGACATCGGCCAGTTCGACGGTTCGGATCGGTTCGGCTGTGGCGGGGTTGATGACCTCGTAGGTGCTCATTGTCCTCCTCCGGACATGTCGGTGCGGTAGCTGCGGGCGGCGGCGACGAGTCCTGTGACGACGCGCGCGTCGGCGCTGTTGTGTTCGGGGTGCCACTGCACGGCGAGCAGCCAGCCGTTGCCGGGCAGCGTGGCCTGCCCTGCCTGCTCCCCCGTTCCCGAGGCGGTGGCCGGCTCGAGGATCTCGATCGTCCCATCGGCGGCCCGCCCGGTGACGTGCAGTCCCGGGGCGAGGCGGTCGACGGCCTGGTGGTGGAAGCACGGAGCCGTCGTCTCGGTTCCGAGCAGCGCGGCGGCGGTGGTGTCCGGATCGATCTGGACGGTCACCTCGCCATAGACGCCTGGGGCGGGCTGATAGTCGGAATGGCCGAGGATCTCGGGCAGATGCTGGTGCAGGGTGCCGCCGAATGCCGCGTTGATGACCTGCATTCCGCGGCAGATGCCGAGCACCGGCATGCCCCGCTCGCGGGCCTCTTTCAGCAGAGCGAATTCGTGTTCGTCCCGCCACGGCTGGGCTGCGGTCGTCGGGTGGGCGTCAGCCCCGTAGGTGTCCGGGCCGACGTCTGCTCCGCCGGAGATGAGCAGCCCGTCGACCGCGTCGAGCATCGACGGGTGGGTGCCGTGCGGCGGCAGCAGGATCGGCACGCCGCCGGCCGCGGTGACCATGCGGACGTATTCGGCCGGGATGAGGGCCGCCTCGACTCCGCGCCAGTGACTCCAGTCAGCCGGCTGCATGTACGTCGTGATCCCGATCCGCGGCGGGACCGCCGCCTCGGGCGCGTCAGAGCCGTTCGAAGCCACGGAAGCGCTCCCAATCGGTCACGGCGGCCTCGAACTGCGAGATCTCGACGTTCGCGGCGTTGACATAGTGCTTGATGACGTCCTCGCCGAATGCCTCGCGGGCGATCTCGGAATTCGCCAGGCGGTCGCGGGCGTCGCGCAGATTCGTCGGCAGGCGGCGGGCGTCGGAGGCGTAGGCGTTGCCGTCGGTCACCGGCGGGAGTTCGAGCTCGTTGTCGATGCCGTGGATGCCGGCGGCGATGAGCGAGGCGACGGCGAGGTACGGGTTGAGGTCGGCACCGCCGACGCGGCACTCAACGCGCAGCGACGGGCCGGAGCCGACGACGCGGAAGGCGCACGAGCGGTTGTCGAAGCCCCACGCGACGGCTGTCGGGGCGAATGAGCCTTCGACGAAGCGCTTGTAGGAGTTGATGTTCGGGGCGTGGAAGTAGGTGAAGTCTTCGATGCAGGCGAGCTGACCGGCGATGAACTGGCCCATGAGCGGGGAGAATCCGTGCTCGTCGTCACCGGCCATGGCGAGTTCGCCGTCGAGTCCGCGGAAGGACAGGTGCACGTGGCAGGACGAGCCTTCGAGTTCGTTGAACTTCGCCATGAACGTGATCGCCTTGCCGTGCTGGGAGGCGATCTCCTTCGCCCCGTTCTTGTACACGGCATGGTTGTCGCAGGAGCGGATCGCCTCGTCGTACTTAAAGGTGATCTCGTGCTGGCCGAGGTTGCATTCGCCCTTGGCGCTTTCGACGTACATGCCTGCCCCGGCCATCGAGTTGCGGATGTCGCGCAGCAACGGCTCGATGCGGGCGGTACCCAACAGCGAGTAGTCGACGTTGTACTGGTTCGACGGAGTGAGGTCGCGATAGCCGCGGTTGAAGGACTCCTCATAGCTGGTGTCGAAGGTGACGAACTCCAGCTCAGTGCCGGCAAAAGCCTTGAGACCGCGCTCTTCGAGTCGCTTCACCTGGGCCGCGAGGATCTGCCGCGGGCTGGCGACGACGGGCTCACCGTTGGTCCATTCGATGTCGCAGGTGACGAGCGCAGTTCCCGGCTGCCAAGGGATGAGCCGCAGTGTCGAGAGATCCGGTTTCATGACGAGGTCACCGTAACCGGTGCTCCACGACGACATTTCGTAACCATCGACGGTGTTCATGTCGACATCGACGGCGAGGAGGTAATTGCATCCTTCCGAACCGTGGTCAATGGCGTCGTCGACGAAGAAGCGCGCTCCGAGCCGCTTCCCCTGCAGCCGCCCTTGCACGTCGGTGAACGCGACGACGACGGTGTCGATCGTTCCTTCGTCGACGAGGCCGATGAGGTCCTCGCGCGTGAGGGCTGGTGCTGGGTTTGAGCCAGTCGTGACTCGTTGCCGATCCGAAACACTCATGGGGATTGCCACGATAGTCCTTTCAATTAATTAGATATATAACAGTACAAACGACGGGGCGTCGTTCTAAAAGTAACCGAGCAGCCAGGAAGGAGCCAAAAGAAAAAGACGTCAATTCTGCCCGTTAAAAATCAGCTGATTCACGGCCACCACGAGGGCACTTTCACCCTTCACTAAGTCAGAATCCGAAGTGAACTCATGATGGTTATGCGTAATGCCTGCAACGCTTGTCACAAACAGCAAGATCGAAGGTATGCCAGCGTTACTCAGAGCTACAGCATCGTGACCTGCAATAGTCGAAAGTCTCATTACACTCAGACCATTGTCACGAAGAAGCGAGGCCACATCTTCGGAGAGCGATCCCGCCAACTGGCTCGCGGGACGCGCAGACCAAGGTTCAACCTGAAACTGCACGCCGCAGGCTTCGCCAAGACTTTCCAGCTGGTCAGTGAACGACGATAAGGCAGCCCTGACCCGATCCTCGCATGCACTCCTTAACTCAACTTTAAATCGGACCTTAGACGGCGTCGCATTAGGAGAATTAGGAACAATCTGCATCCACGCTACGGCGGTATGCAGGAGGCCATCAGGATCACCTGCACCAAGTTCAAAGATTGAAGTAACTGCTCGGCTTGCCGCGTACAGCGCGTCTCGCCTCTTACACATCGGCGTAGAGCCAGTATGAGTTTGCTCACCAATAACCGTAATGTCAGTTTTATAAGCCGACCAAATCGAGTCAACTACACCAACATCGATGCCGGCAGACTCCAAACGATCACCCTGTTCCACATGAAGCTCAGCGTATCCCACAGTGGCCCGGCGCAGGGTCGACGCCGATGCAAAGCTCACACGGGAAGTCATTTCGTGCTGTGTGAGACCATCACATCCTGAAGCCAATGACGACCGAAAGCTATCGAGAGCTTCCGAGACGCATACACCTTGAGCGTCGATGCAATTGACAGCGTCCTCTATCGAAAGTACTCCGGTAAACACGGAGCTTCCCATCAGGCTAGGCTGGAATCGAGCCCCTTCCTCGTTAGTCCAGTTCACAACGCCGAGGTTGATTCCGGATTGCTGCCAAACACGCTCTTTACAACCGGACACAACTCTTAACGATGCGAGCACTCCAACCTGTCCGTCAAACCGCCCACCGTCAGGCTGACTATCAAGATGCGAGCCGGTCAACACAAGTCGATCCGAGTCCGTTAGCGCCTTAACGAGGCCATATATGTTGCCGATTTCATCAATATAAACATGGAGACCGTCATTAAGCATTGTCTTAATGAGCAACAGGCGCGCCTCAATATCCGAAGCGCTGAGCGCGAGCCGCTCAATGCCAGTATTATTCTTTGCACCAATGCAAGAGAACGTACTCATCAAAGAAGGAAGATCAGGTAGCGTCATTTGGCAGCCTCCAACCAGAACGAATATTCATCGCGGCGGGAAACCCAGAAGGTACGGTAAAGCTTCCAGGTGCCATACTTGTAATAATCGAAGTCCACATCACGGGCATGGTTATTGATCAATCCCCAAAGACCCCATTTGGTATCCGCAATCATTCGCGAGAGCATTGCCCTAGCAAAGAATCGCTCATCATGCTCACCCCGATAGACCTGAACAAGATCACGCGACCGTTCAACGTCAACAAACATTTCGGCAAGGATCAGTCCAAGTTCATAGCTAGCTTCGTTATTTGCGGCGTAGTCAAAATCAATAAGCTTAACGTCGCCTCCAGGGCCAAGCAAAAAGTTCCCTGGCATCGGGTCATTATGCGCAGGCACCAGTTCGAGGCCGTCCTTCATGAACGCGTTCACTGCCAGCTCGTAGTTATTCAATACGTCCGTAGACCAATGAGGAAGCGCAATATTCTCGTCACGCACCTGCGACAGATGCTCTTCGACCATATCGACCATAGTTTTGGTCTCCGAAAGCCTATCCGTGGTGTGCCAAGCTCGATAGGTTTCCATTACTGAGTGGCAAAACGATTCGTTTTGAAAGTCTAAAGTCGTCGCTGCGCGATATCCATCCTCTACAAATTGTGCAAACTCAATCCCGGTTTCGATGTCGAAGTGTAAGACAGCAGGGCTAATACCAACGGCATGCGCCTGAGTGGCAGCTTGATTGGCCGTAGTCCTGTTTATAAACTTCTCGGTCCCCGGACCTGGCACTTTTGCAAAAATCGGCCCCTCGCCGCCGATCCAGAGCTTATAATTAGAGTTAGTAATCCCACCGTGTACAATTTCAGCCTTTATAGGCTTTGCAGTCCACTCCGGCTTTGTGCTGATAGCGTTAACAAGCGCTTCGGGCAGATTGGCAGAAGTCACAGCAGTTCACCTTTCAGTTCTCTTCTGGTTGCATCCTCATTGAAGAGCAATTCGGCCAGAGTCATACGCCAAAGGCCGTACTTAATTGAGTCTAGATTGACATCTGGGTCAAGCACGGCTCTAAGATGAGTCAACACCGCCCAGCGGAGATGCTCGATTCCAGCTACAAGCTTAAGCACAGCACGATCTGTCGCATCAGCATCGGGCAATAGCTCGCGTACATAATCATCGAGTTCGAGTGCCCCTGGGCAAGCCTCAGCAACCAACGTGGCACTGTCGTGAACCTTTGATAGCATGGCAGCCGAGCTCCACCCGACTAGCTTTACTTGACCCCCGGGGCCGATCATAAAGTTAGAAACAGTACCCTCGCCTTGCGACGGATAAAATCTACGCTGAGAACGGTATTCGAGAAGAGGCGCCTTGAACTCGTTCACAAGTTCCAATAGATTGATAATTCGTTTGTCCAGGCTAACGCCGTAATCGCGGCATTCATCTACGAGGTGGTTAAGCTCGATCAGGGGGCTCCGCTGGGACAGAACTTGACCAGAATCCGCGAATGCTTCGCGCGCTGCTCGTATACTCTGACGGATAGTTTCATCTTGGAACACGTCGAGGCGTCCCACCTTCCAACGAGGCCCAAGATCCTCCATGAGCAACAATCCTAGTTCCGAGTCCGCAGCGAGCACGCGCGGCCCTACCCCAATTTCACCGGCTTTTGTCGCTGCGGCCATCAAGTTATCGCGATTCCGCCAGGACCATGCATGCCGTGTCAGCCGCTTCAGGAGTACAGTTCCATGATCCGCGCTCTGCCCCTTATACAACAGACTGTCCGACGCCCACCAGCTTGGGGATGGCACCTGAGGCACCTGTGCCTTCCACTCAATCTCGGAATGGCCGAAACCCGATGCCCATTCATCGATATCTTCGTACCACGTACTCATACTGATCCCTTCATAGATTTTCTGATTCGTATTCGTTTCTCAGCGTTGGAATAATCCGGTATGCTTAGCACTGAAACGCGGCTATCTTTGAGCGCAAATGTCGTTCCTATGATGATCATTACCAAAGGCAAACTCAGCGGTATTACGCCCCAAGGGGCCAGGAGTTGACTCAAAGCGCCGTAAAGCAAACCAGAGGATAAACAAGCTACTCCAGTGGCAATAAATGACTTCCATCCGACTTCGAGCACTATTCCAAAAAGACCAACACCGACGACCGCAGCGTTGTAGCCCCATAGCCCATGAAAGATCTCATACCCGTCAGCACCTATTGCCAACCCAGAAATCGCCCCAAGGCAAGAACCAAGTATCACCATCACAGCCCCGATACGAGTAGCTGCGGCGATTGCAACCACGATAAGGATGCCAACTAGGGCAGAGTCCATCAACACTACTTGACCTATACCACGGAAAGTCGCATTGAACATGCCTTCTAGTATCCCGACCTCACCCCCGGCTACAGCTTCCCTAAGGTGTGGATCCGGTGCTTTTGCGTAACGCTCTACCGGCTGCAACAACGCGACGTTAGCACCGCCATATATCGTGGCTGGAAGAAGTAGAAGCATGAGTACGCCGAGTACGCCAAATGTTAGCGAAAGAGCAGGCACTTCGAACTTTACGACTAGCACTTCGATTGTTATCTTCATAATTGGTACCGAAACCGAAGCCGCAAGAAGAGAGAGCAGTGCTGAGGTCAAGACCCAGGGGCCAATCAAAAACACGGCGCCAAGTACGCCAAATAAGGCTCCGTTAAAAGAATAGAAGCCTAACCGTACTACACTTTCGTCATATCCAAGCAGCATTGCCGTAAGAACCGATACCGCAGACCCTGCCAGCACCAGAACCGCTGCCCAAATTGAATTGGTAGCTACAGCTATAACTAATAAGAAGCCCGTGATAGGGTTGTTGATCAAAAAAATCTGACCAATTCCTCGTAGCGTGCTGTCCAGCACGCCCAGAACGCTACTCTTGTCTTGCACGTTCCTAGTCAGGTCAAACGTGCCAGAATACGTATCCCGCCAGTCTTGCTTCACTCTATTCATTTTATCGTCCGATCTGCGGTAACGCGGCACTTGCACGTCGGGTCCGTTTTATGGTTACTTGTCACGGTAAGTTTAGTAATATCGGCTCTGAACAGGTCTCGGGACTGTTCGATAGGTCGCCCGTCCTTGGCGTAAGCTATTCGAGAAATGTCGAACAAGGGATCACCTAAACTAATCGTTAGCTGATATGCTGCAGCGGATGAGGCCCGAGCGACCGTTATCGTCTCTTTCGCAGTGTCAACTTTCATACCATAATCGCTGTACATTAACGCATATATAGACCTCAGGTCGCGCTTAAGGAGATCTGGGAATATGTCGGCAGGCAACGTCATTTGCTCGAGCGAAAGGGGCGTACCGTTCGCAGACCGCAATCTTTTGATTGTGAGCACGCGGTCGCCGCGGTCCAGCTTTAGACTCTCTCGTTCGCGAGGCCAAGCAAAACGTTCCTCCGTCTTGAGAATCGCGGTTGTGGCCTTGAATCCCTGATCAGTCAGGAACGTAGGAACTCCTTCTACGGAATTCAAGGAACGACGAATGACCAACGGCGGATTTTTTTCCGAGGAATCGGGCTGTGTGTAGGGCCCGTCAACTTCGTCTTGAATAAAGGTGCCTCCACCACGCCCTAGCCGTTTCACGAGGTGCCCGGATCGAACCAGCTCCGCAAGCTGTTTTCTCAGCGTTTCGCGCGCTACTCCTAGCTGCTGCGCAAGCTCCCGTTCAGGCGGTAGTTTTAGTACGCCTTCTGCGCGGTTGCGCTCAATTAGATAGACCAAGTCATCCCGCAGCACAGCGCCAACCCCCTTTATTTGGTCTAGTCAGCTATACCTAATATGTTCTCCGACACCTCTGTCGATGACCATGGCGTTCAGTATATAGTGACGATTGCCACACTTGTCTAGAGTAATCTACGACCGATTTTCCTACCGACCGATCTGGAGCTGATCAAAAGTGGTTGATGTGAACTGCAGCGAACCCCCTGCCCATAGCTGGCTGACCTCGGTAAATAGTGAACTGGTGGAGAATGCGCAAGCTTCTGCACAGCTCGTCAACACCCGCACTAATGCCTTCTCGCAGATCACGCAGGGCATCCCGGATCCAGACGAATCTGGAGATTCACTTCTGGTCTGCCCAGATAGTCCTTTAATGGGAGCTTTAGTGTCGGTCAAAGACAGTTTTCATGTCGCGGGCATGCGCAGGTGGCACGGCAGTGCTACGCATTCCGGTGATGCTTCAGGCGATCACTCAATACCGGTTCGGAGGTTGCTGGCGGCAGGCGCGACAATCATCGCGAAAACTTCGATGCCTGATTTCGGGCTGCTCGCTTCGGGGCTCAGCTCACAGTATGGAATCATCCGTAACCCATGGAACACGGCGTTCTCGCCCGGTGGATCCAGTTCAGGAGCTGGAGTGGCTGTAGCAACGGGAGTCACGCCGTTAGCTCTTGGCACTGACATAGCTGGCAGCGTTCGGCTACCCGCTGCACATTGCGGCATTTCTGCAATGAAGCCGACCCAGGGGACAGTGCCGTATACGCCAGCGAGCACGTGGCGATCTGCCGGGCCCATGGCGAAAACCGTCGGCGAGCTCCGCAATCTTTTCAAAGTGATCTGCAACAGCGACCCATACGACCATCTGTCGGTCAACACCAGTACCGGAGCCGAGCTTTTTTCCCTACGCCAGGCAAACGTCGGCGTGTTAGAGTGGCCCGGTTACGGCGACCAAATGGACGAGGACACTTCTCGAGTATTTAGCTCAACATTGCGGATTTTAGAACAAGAAGGCGCGAGACTTTCCTTAGTTGAACCTGGCCTCACTGAGGCCGATTTCTCTGCCCTTGACCGATGCCTCAAAGCACGTTGTATTTCCGAACTGAAACAATCTCCGCCTCACCTATCTCAGCTACTTTTGCCGCAAGTCGAATACTGGGCGCAAGATGGTTACGCTTTGTCTGCCTCAGACTACTACACCGATTTCGAGCATCTTTCGAGTGTCGCATCGAGGTTGAATGCACTCTTTTCGTGCTACGACTTTCTGTTAGCTCCTGTGATTGGAGCCCACGCTTTCCCTGCTGAGTCGTTTGGTCCAGACGAATCGCAACCGCTGTTGTATCACACGAACTTCACAGCCTGGTTCAACCAGACCGGACAGCCTGCGGTGGCGATTCCGGCAGGCCTGTCCAAGATCGGCATGCCAATTGGTATACAAATTGTCGGACCGCGGTTCTCTGATCTCCAGATTCTCGACTTAGCGGAGAGCATTGAAGCGCTATTGAATCTCGATCTAAAATACCCTACCGCGATAACCAAAGACTAAACGCAATCAACCTTACATGATGGGAACTGAAATATGACTGAGGATCGATCCTGGCTCGATGCGACAGCCCAACTCAAGTCTCAACTGGAGACTACTAAAGCGATACTTCTTGACTTCAATGGGACTCTATCAGATGATGAAGAGCTTCTAGCTTCAGTTGTTCGTGATATTTCTGCGGATGAGCTCGGAGTCGCGGTCAGCAGAGATAGGTACTTCCGCGACTTCGCAGGGTTCACGGAAGCACGCATGTTTGGTGAGATTGCGAAAGAGTCGGGTAACTCTGGAATCGACACAGACTATCTTCTGCGCCAGTTTAATTCAGCCTACATGGAGCGAAACCACGACGCCGCTACAATTTCTGAAGATGCTCGCACCTTCGTTGAACGTGCCAATAGATTTGGCAAGCGTGTTGCAGTAGTTACCGCCGCAAGCCGTGAGATCGTCGCACCCACGATTGATAAAGCCGGACTAGGCTCGTTCATTGACCACATAGTTGCGCTGGAGGATGTGATCCACTCCAAACCCGATCCAGCATGTTACTTGCTCGCTCTAGAGAGAATTGGAGTTGACGCGTCCGATGCGCTAGCTTTCGAAGACTCAAGCACTGGCATAAGAGCCGCAAGGGACGCTGGTCTTCTAACAGTTGGAGTCCGCGGCAGCCTAAATGAGGACAAGCTGGCGCAGTTAACCGACTTCGTGATTGACGAACTCAGTCCTTTTCTACTCTCGTGAGTTCCGCGTTCAGCTAGATTCACATTTGATCTAAAGAAACGGGGCCGCGGTAATTTGTTGCGACCCCGTTTCCATTAGTTCAGGCCGTTCCACTGACCTGAGTGAATGCGGCGCTCATATCACAGCCCCAGGTCGCGGGCGATGAGCATGAGCTGGACCTCGGTGGTGCCTTCGCCGACTTCGAGGATCTTCGAGTCGCGGTAGTGGCGGGCGACGAGGTACTCGTTCATGAAGCCGTAGCCGCCGTGGATCTGCGTGGCGTCGCGAGCGTTGTCCATCGCGGCCTCACCGGCGATCATCTTCGCCACAGCTGCTTCCTTCTTGAACGGCAGGCCTGCGATCATCCGCGAGGCGGCCAGGTAGTAGGCCGCACGCGCGGCCACAACACGGGCCTCCATGCGGGCGATCTTGAACGAGATGCCCTGGTATTCCGAGATCGGCTTGCCGAAGGACGTGCGCTCCTTGGCGTACCTGACTGACTCATCGACACAGCCCTGTGCGGCGCCGGTCGACAGCGCAGCGACAGCGATGCGGCCCTCATCGAGGATGCGCAGGAAGTTCGCGTAGCCGCGGCCGCGTTCGCCGAGCAGGTTCTCCTCCGGGACTTTGACGTCTTCGAAGGTCAGCGGGTGGGTGTCCGAGGAGTTCCAGCCGACCTTGTCGTACTTCGGCTCGACGGTGAAGCCCGGGGTGCCTGCCGGGATCATGATCGTCGAGATCTCCGGCTTCTGCGCACCGTCGCGGCCGGTGCGGGTACCGGTGACCGCGGTGGCGGTCACCAGCCGGGTGATGTCTGTGCCGGAGTTGGTGATGAAGCACTTGCCGCCGTTGATCGTCCACTCTCCGTCAGCCAGCGTCGCCTTCGTCTTCGTCCCGCCGGCATCGGATCCGGCCTCCGGCTCGGTCAGGCCGAAGGCGGCCAGGCCGGAGCCGTCGGTGAGCTGCGGGAGCCATTCGCGCTTCTGCTCCTCGGTGCCGAAGCGGTAGATCGGCATCGCACCGAGCGATACGGCCGCTTCCAGGGTGATGGCCAGCGACTGGTTCTCCCGGGCGATCTCCTCGATCGCCAGGCACAGGGCGAAGTAGTCCCCGCCCATGCCGCCGTACTCCTCGTCGAACGGCAGGCCGAACAGGCCCATCTGGCCCATCTTCTTCACCAGCGCATAGGGGAACTCGCGCTTGGCATCGAGCTCGGCACTGACCGGCGCGACCTCGGTGTCGGTGAACTTCGCGACCTGCAGGCGCAGGTCCTCGTACTCCTCGGGCAGCATGCCGGGGGTGAATGTCTGCGTCATGATTCTTCCTTACTGTCAGCCTGGTTCTCAGCGTTGTCAGTGGTTTCGTCGGCGTCGACATCGGCCTCAGCGTCGGACTCCGTATCGACGATGGTGGCGAGCACCTCGTCGAGTGCGACCTGAGTGCCGATCTGGGTCTTGAGGTGCACGATCCCGTCGGCGGGGGCGGTGAGCACGTGCTCCATCTTCATCGCCTCGACGACGACGACCGGCGTGCCGGCGGTCACCTCGGCGCCGTCTGCGGCGCGCACGTCGATGACTGCACCGGGCATCGGGGCGGTGATGTCGGCCCCGGCGGCACCGGGGTCAAGGGCGGTGTCGGCCTGCGGGCGGGTGAAGGCGAAGATGCCGCGTTCGCTCATCACCCAGACGCTCTCGCCACTGACGGCGACCCGCGCGCGGTGGGTCTGCCCACCGCTGACAAGGCGGCACTGGCCGTCTGCAGACCAGCGCACCTGCTCGCCGCGCCAGATCGCCTCGTAGTCGGTTCCGGCGTGCACGAGCGGCACCGTGACCTCGACCGGGCGCGAGGTGCGCCAGCCGGTGGGCCGGTCCCACGCCGAGGCGCCGGCTGGGTCGGCGCCGTCGACGGTCACCGCACCGGCGGCGGTGGCCGCCCGCTGCTGCCGGTCGATGATCGCCACAGCCGCGAAGAGCAGGTCGAGCTCTGCGAGGGCGTGGGCGAGTTCGTCCTCGCTCATCCGGTCGATGAGCCCGGTGTCGAGCTCGCCAGCCTTGACGTCCTCGCGGCTCATAAGGGTGCGCAGGAAGTCGATGTTCGTCACGATGCCGGGCACTGCGGTGCGGCCGAGCGCGTCGTAGAGCTTCTGCACCGCACTGGCCCGGTTAGGGGCGTGGACGATGAGCTTGGCGATCATCGGGTCGTAGTCCGAGGCGATGAACTGCCCGGCGGCCAATCCGGCATCGACGCGGATGCCCTCCCCTGCCGGGGTGATGACGTCAATGGCCTGGCCGCCGGTGGGCAGGAACCCGCGGGAGGGATCCTCAGCGTAGATGCGAGCCTCGATCGCATGACCGGTCAGCGTGATGTCCTCCTGGGTGAGGCTCAGCTCCTCACCGGCGCCGATCCGGATCTGCCATTCGACGAGGTCGATGCCAGTGACCTCTTCGGTCACCGGGTGCTCGACCTGCAGGCGGGTGTTCATCTCCATGAAGAAGAACTCATCGGGCTGATCGGCGGCGACGATGAACTCGACTGTGCCGGCGCCGCGGTAGCCGACCGAACGGGCGGTGCTGCAGGCCGCCTCGCCGATGCGGGCGCGGGTCTCCTCATCGAGCAGCGCCGACGGGGCCTCTTCGATGACCTTCTGGTGCCGGCGCTGCAGAGAGCATTCGCGTTCGCCTAAGTGGATGACGTTGCCGTGCTCATCGGCGAGCACCTGCACCTCGATGTGGCGCGGGGTGGCGACGAGGCGCTCGAGGAACAGGGTGTCATCGCCGAACGAGCTGGCCGCCTCACGGCGGGCTGCTGCGAGCCTGTCTGCGAGCTCGGATTCCTCGAACACGGCGTGCATGCCCTTGCCGCCGCCTCCGGCCGAGGGCTTGATGAGGACCGGGAAGCCGATCTTCACCGCCTCGGCGGCGAGCTGCTCATTGCTCAGCCCGCCTTCGGACACGCCGGGCACGAGCGGCACGTTGTGGCTGGCGACCGCCTGCTTGGCGGTGATCTTATCCCCCATCGTCTCGATCGCAGCTGCACTCGGGCCGAGGAACACGATGCCGGCCTCTTCGCATGCGCGGGCGAACGTGGGATTCTCAGACAGGAAGCCGTAGCCGGGATGGATCGCCTGCGCGCCGGTGGCCTGGGCTGCGGCGATGACCTTGTCGATGGCGAGGTAGGACTCGGACGCGGCAGCCGGGCCGAGGTGCACGGCGACATCGGCTGCCCGGGTGTGGGCGGCCTCGGCGTCGGCATCGGAGTACACGGCGACAGTGCGGATGCCCAGGCGCCGGCACGTGCGGATGACGCGCAGGGCGATCTCGCCTCGGTTGGCGATGAGGATTGTGTCGAAGAGCTTCACGGTCATCACATCCTGAAGACGCCATAGCCTGGCGCGTCGAGCGGGCGGGCAAGGGGCGCGTACCGGCAGGCCTCGAGGGCGAGCGCGAGCACCTGGCGGGTGTCGGCGGGTTCGATGATGCCGTCGTCCCACAGGCGGGCGGTCGAGTAGTACGGGTTGCCCTGGGCTTCGTACTGGTTAAGGATCGGGGCCTTGAATTCGGCTTCCGCCTCAGCCGGCCAGTCCTCGCCGCGGGCCTCGATGGCATCGCGGCGCACGGTGGCCAGCACGCTGGCGGCCTGCTCACCGCCCATGACGGAGATGCGGGCGTTGGGCCACATCCACAGGAAGCGCGGGCTGTAGGCGCGCCCGCACATCGAATAGTTGCCAGCACCATAGGAGCCGCCGATGACGACGGTGAACTTCGGCACCCGGGCGGTGGCCACGGCGTTGACCATCTTGGCGCCGTGCTTGGCGATGCCGGCGGCTTCGTAGTCGCGGCCGACCATGAAGCCGGAGATGTTCTGCAGGAACAGCAGCGGGGTGTCGCGCTGATCGCACAGTTCGATGAAGTGGGCACCCTTCATCGCCGATTCGCCGAACAGCACGCCGTTGTTGGCGATGATGCCCACGGGGTGGCCGTCGATGCGGGCGAAGCCGGTGATGAGCGTGGTGCCGTATTCGGCTTTGAATTCGTGGAACTTCGAGCCGTCGACGATCCGGGCGATGACCTCGTGGACGTCGTAGGGGACCTTCGAGTCGGTCGGGACGATGGAGGTGAGTTCGGCCGGGTCGTGGGCCGGCGCCTCGGGTTCGGTGCGCTGCCAGGCCGGGGCGTCCTTGGGCCCAAGGGTGGAGACGATGTCGCGCATGATCTCCAGGGCGTGGGAGTCATTGGCGGCCAGGTGGTCGGTGACACCGGAGGTGCGGGAATGCAGGGCGCCGCCGCCGAGCTCTTCGGCGGTGACGACCTCGCCGGTGGCGGCTTTGACCAGGGGCGGGCCGCCGAGGAAGATCGTGCCCTGTTCGTGGACGATGATCGACTCATCGGCCATTGCCGGGACGTAGGCCCCACCAGCAGTGCAGGAGCCCATGACGGCGGCCAGCTGCGGGATGCCGGCCGCTGAGAGGGTCGCCTGGTTGTAGAAGATGCGGCCGAAGTGCTCGCGGTCGGGGAACACGTCGTCCTGGTTGGGCAGGTTCGCCCCGCCGGAGTCGACGAGGTAGATGCAGGGCAGGCGGTTCTCGCGGGCGACTTCCTGGGCGCGCAGGTGCTTCTTGACCGTCATCGGGTAGTAGGTGCCGCCCTTGACGGTGGCGTCGTTAGCGACGATGACGCATTCGCGTCCGGCGACCCGGCCGATGCCGGTGATGATGCCCGCCCCCAGGCTGGCGTCGTCGTACATGCCGCCGGCGGCCAGTGGGGAGAGCTCCAGGAACGGCGAGCCGGGGTCAAGGAGGTTCTCGACGCGGTCACGCGGCAGCAGCTTGCCGCGCGCGAGGTGCTTCTCGCGTGACTTCTCAGAGCCGCCGCGGGCAGTGGCTTCGATCCGCTGGCGCAGCTCGGCGATGAGCTCGGCGTGGGCGGATGCGTTGGCCTCTGCAGTGGCGGGATTGACCGGTGAGCCGATGACTGGCATATGGGATCTCCCGACAGTTCAGTTAATGATCGTTAACCGAGTCTTATGGTAGCGAACGATTCACGTGAGGGACAACACAGCTGCCGGCCAGCACTTCTGACAGCGCGCGCTGCTGCCGGCTGACACCCGCGGCTGCCCGGCTCTCCGGCAGTGGCAGTCCTGCCACATCCGTGCACCGGTCGGCACGGCAGCAGGGCATTAGTGTGGAGTCATGGACACCTCCCACGCCGATGCACAGCTGATGGTCGCCGCGCTCAGCGACGCCCAGCTGTCCCGCGCCCTGGGAATCACCGACCGAGGCCGGGCTGTCGCCGAGCTGGCGCAGGCGCGTCGCGCCGAAGCTGCCGCACCCAGCCCGGATACCGTGCGCGAGGCGGACGCCCGCCAGCTGCAGGCCGTCCTCGCTGCCGCCTGCGGACGCGCCTGGCGGCGGGGCCGACTCCTCAGGCGCGTGACGATGACGCTGATCTGGCTGTGGGTCGCCTCCTGGGCAGTGATCGCACTCGCGTTCTGGCTCGATCACCGCTCCCCCGGCTCCGGCAGCACCATCGGCGGGGCGACGGTGCTCGCCGGCTTCTGCATCCTCATCGCGGCAGCCGTCAGTCGCAGCGTCGAAATGCGGGCAGTTGACCGATACCAGGCGAGGGTCATCGAGACAGTGCTCGAATGGGCCAGCAGCCAGCCTGGACGGTTGGCCCGCGGCGTTGACGGCCTGCCGAACCTCCACGGCGGATACCAACCCGATGACTGGAAGATCTGCGCCGCCACCAGTACCCTGTGCATCGTCCCAGCTGTCGCCGCGCCGCCGATCTTCTTCGGCGGCGGGCAGATCGTCGCGGGCATCATCAGCATCGCCGTCGTCACCATTCCGCTCATCGCCTGCGGAGTGGGCGTCATTCTGAGCTTCACACGCATGACGCGCAGATTCGACCGCGCCTGCGAGATGATCGCCGCGCTGTCGCATCCGAGCCCCGGGGCGCGTAGGCCGCTGGGAGATCTGCGCTTCTTCTCCTCCGCCGAACCCGGCATCACCTACCGGGGCGCCTCACGAGCCACCCGGCCAAGATCGAAAGGAGCGCGCTGATCCGCGCAGATTCCGCCGCGCACGACGCCGAGATCCTCGTGTGCGCGCTCAGCGACGACCAGCTCACCCGTGCGTTCAGGCACACCAACCGGGACCGGGCTGCCGCCGAGCTGGCACAAGCGCGTCGCGCCGAGGCAGCCGCACCCAGTCCGGATGCCGTGCGCGAGGAGGAGGCGCGCCAGCTGCAGGCTGTGCTCGCCGCGATCACCGGCAGGGACAGTCGGCGCTGCCAGGTTCTCGAGCGCGTGATGATGAGACTGCTCTGGGTGTGGGGCGCCTCTTTGGTGCTGATCGCACTCGCGGCCTGGCTCTATCAGCACTTCCCAGGCGCCGGTGCCACCATTGTTGGGCTGGCCGGGTTCGTCGGTATCTGCACACTCATCCCGGCGATCATCATCCGCGGCATCGTGGTGCGGGCAGCTGACCGTTACCGCACCAAGGTCATCGAGACAGTCCTCGAATGGTCCAGCCGACAGCCGGACCGCCTGGGCCGAGGTGTCGACGGCCTGCCGAGCTTCCCCGGTGAATTGGGTCCCAACGATTGGCGTCTCTACTTCGGAGGCGGCCTTCTGTGCATGGCCGTCGGAGCCTTCGTATCGATGCTGCCGTTCACCGCCGGGGCGGTCTACGCCGGCATCGTCAGCATCCTTGTCGCCGGTGCTCCGCTCATCGCCTGCGGAGTGGGCATCATGCGCCTCCTCAAGCGCATGGAGCGCCGACTCGAGCGCGTCTCCGAGCTCATCGTCGCACTGTCGCATCCGAGCTCCGAGATGCGGAAGCAGCCCGGTGATCGGCACTGAGATGATTCGGTTAGCGGTGACTCACTGAGTTAGGCTGTCAGCCATGAACGCCTCTGCCCTCCCGGCTGCCGTCCACTCCCCCAGCGGTGGTGTGCGCGCTGCTGCGAAGGCTCAGCGCCGCGAGGCGATCCTGCAGGCGGCCAAAGGGCTGTTCGCCCGGCGCGGCTTCCACGCTGTCGGCATCGAGGACATCGGCACCGGGGCCGGGATCTCCGGGCCTGCGGTCTACCGGCACTTCGCGTCGAAGGAAGCGATCCTCATCGAGCTGCTCGTCGGGATCTCCGAGTACCTGCACACCGGAGGACGCGAGCTGCTGGCCGAGGCGACCGGCGCCTCGGGCGCGGACGTGCTCATCGGCCGGCTCGTCGACTTCCATGTCGACTTCGCTCTGCGCGAGCCGCAGCTCATCCGGATTCAGGATCGTGACTTCACCGCGCTGCCCGATGAGGCCCGCCGCCGGGTGCGGCAGCTGCAGCGGCAGTACGTGACACTGTGGGCCGAGCAGCTCACCGACCTCGACCCGGCACTCAGCCTCGATGAGGCGACAGTGCGGGTTCATGCCGTGTTCGGCATGATCAACTCGACGCCCTATGTCGCCCGGCGCATCGACCGCGACATCGTGCGCGTCCAGCTGCTCACCGGGGCGCGCGCCTCACTCGGCCTGCCGACCCGAGGCTGAAGCGGCGACTGACCCTGTTGAGCCCGGGCTGGAGCTGCGGCTCAGGCGACGACGTCGAAGAGCAGCGTGCCTGTCTCTGGTTCAGCTGAGCGCAGCCGGATCTGCACCGGCTCACCGACCGGCGCCTCGCCAGCGGCCCACACGACAACGGCAGGTTCCGGCACATGCACCTCGACAAGCGCCGTGCCGTCCTTCGTCGTCCGCGAGCCGACGACCACCCCGTCGAAGACCTCGCCGGTCCGCTCGGCGAGCAGGATCGCCTCGGTGTATTCGATGACCTGTTTGTCGATCTGGCTGGCCAGCCGGCCGGTCTCCTTCATCGCCTCGGGCAGCTCGGCCAGCCCGTCGAGCGCCCATGCCGGAGCGTCGGCATCCCGGCAGGCGGCTTCAGCAATTGGCAGCACATAGCGGTCGACGAGCCGGCGCAGCGGTGCAGTCGTGTGCGCATAAGGTGCGCCAACCGCGGCCTGCAGCAGCTCATCATCACTTTCCTTCTCGCCGATGAGGGTGTAGCCGGCACCCCGGAACAGCGAGGGTGAGGCGTAGTGGACTGCGAGCGCACGCGGGTTGCGCTCCTGGTGGCCGATGCTGCGGATGACATCCTGGTACGGCGCACCCGCGTCAAAACCGAGGCCTGCGACGATGGCGAGGAATTCGGCAATCGTCTCCTCATCCGGGCGCGGCATCGTGCGCAGCACTCCGTGGCCGGCACGCAGCATGAGGTCGGCTGCGACTCGGCCGGCGAGCAGGCTGATCTGGGCGTTGGCGTCTTCGATGCCCTGCCGGGGCCGGTAGGTCAGGGTGTAGTCGCCGTTGGTTTCGGTGACGTCCTGGTCCGGGATCGCTAAGTCGATGCCGCCGCGGGCGATTTCATCGGCTTGCAGGGCCGCGCCGATCGTCGGCAGCGCGGCGATCGCCTCGGGCAGCGGCCGGCCGGCGTCGAAGCCGGCTTGGATGGTGTCGTAGTCGAGCTGGGCGCGCGAGCGCACGACCGCGCGCACGAGGTCCTGGCTGACGATCGTGCCGTCGGCTGCGAGCTCGGCGGTGAAGACGTAGGCGGCCCGGTCCTCGCCGGGCAGCAGGGAGGCCGCGCCTTCGGAGATGACCTCCGGGTGCAGCGGGATGCGCCGATCGGGCAGGTAGATCGTCTGCCCGCGGGCGTGGGTCTCGGCATCGAGCGGCCCATCAGGGGTGATGAACCGGCCGACATCGGCGATCGCGTAGCGGACCCGGAACGCGGCCTGGCCTTCAGCCGCGTTGAGGGTTTCGAGGTGCATCGCCTGATCGAGGTCCGTCGCACCCTCGGGGTCGATGGTGACGAACGGGATCTCGCGCAGGTCGACCCGCTCGGTCTCGATACCGTCCCGGCCGAGCGCGAAGGGGTCGCCGCCGAGTTCGGCGACAGCCGCCTCGGCGTCGGCCAGAGCGTCGGCCGGATACTCGTCGGGCAGGTCGGCGGCGAGTTTCGCGTAGGCCTCGTGCAGGCGCGCGGCGAGCGGGCCGGGGGCGGGTTCCCGGCGCCGAGGTGTCAGTGAGCTGGGCAGACGCAGGCGGGTGAGCATGAACTCAGGTTACCGGGAACCGCCCACCCGTCTGCGGACCTGCGGCTGGGCAACTGCAGCCTGTTCAGTCAGCCAGGCGGCGGTCGTCGAGCTTCGGATCGTCGCGGAAGGGCACGACGAGCAGCGAGCATTCGGCACGCGGCATGACCTGCGAGGTGGTACGGCCGAGCTGGGCGAGCATGCTGGCGAACCGGCCGATGCCGCGCTTGCCCATGACGAGCAGGTCAGCATCCTTCGACTGTTCGATGAGCAGGTCGACGGGGTCGGCGTCGTGGTAGGCGGCGTCGACACGCAGGCCCGGGAAGTGCGAGCGCAGCCAGGTCATGTCGAGTTCGGTCTGGGCGCGGGCCTTCTCGTCGCCATCAAGCGGGGCGGTGCCGACGACGATGTGCAGGGTCGCGTTCGTCGCAGCCGCGTAACCGGCGGCGTTGAGGGCAGCGACTCCGGAGTAGTCGGAGGTGTCGAGGCCGATGACGACGCCGGCCTCACCGCGCGGGTGCACATCGATGGAGTCGAATTCGCTGCCGCGGGTGGCCCGGTGGATGAGCACGGGGCTGAGCGCGTGGCCGGGCAGTCCGGAGCTGACGGTGCCGATCCGGCCGGTCGGCGGCTGGTCGGAGCCGTGGTGGCCGATGACGAGCAGACCGGCGTCCTCGCTCAGCTCGGCCATCACCTCAGCAGGGTCGCCGTCGTGGACTTCGGTGGTGAACTCAGCCGGGGTCTCCTGGCCTTCCATGAGCTCGGTGAGCCTGCGGCCCACCTCGGCGAGTGCGGTCTCGGCGGCCTGCCGGGCTTCGGTGAGGTCAGCGAACTTCGGGTGGGCGGCGGCCGCGACGGAGACGAGCCTGAGCGGCTGGCCGGAGCGCCGGGATTCCTTCAGCGCCCAGGCTGCGGCTTCGCATGACGCCTCGGAGCCGTCGATTCCGACAATGATGTCGCCGTTGATCTGCATCGCACCTGCCTCGGTTCAAACCCTCACTGCGTACCCTACCGGGTCTCGCTGCGTGTCCGACAGACGGAACCGGCGCCGAGGCCCTCAGGCCTTCTGCACGGTGATGGTCCAGGAGGCCTCGCCGGTTCGGTCGAAGTGGGTCACCGGGTAGCCGTTGTCGGCTGCCCACTGTGGGATCGACTCGGTTGCCTGCGTGCAGTCGAAGTTGATGACGAGTTCGTCACCGGCCGGCAGGCCGTTCATCGCGTCTTTGGCCTCGACGAGCGGGAATGGGCAGACGAGTCCGTTGGTCTCAAGCACATGCTGCATGGTGGTCTCCTTTTTCGATATGTGGTGGCTGTCCGGTTCGATATGTGGTGGCTGTCAGGCGCTGACGCGGGCGGCCGGCGCCGAGGCGGTGGCGGGTTTGATGGTGAGCTTGGCTGCCAGCCCGGTGCCGAGCATCATGAAGATGAGCGAGACCCATCCCTGGTAGCTGAACTGGGCGGTTTCGACCATCGCGTTGCCGACAGTGCAGCCTCCGGCGATCGCAGCACCGACGCCCATGAGCGCACCGCCGCCGATCGACTTGACCACGGTGGGTGCGTCGGGCACCCGCAGCCGGAACTCGCCTGAGGCCTTGGCGGCGATGAACGAGCCGGTGAGGATGCCGAGGATGAGCATGACACCCCAGTCGATGAGGTCGACGTCACCGGTGGTGAGGTACTGCGCGAGGTTCGATGACGGGGTGGTGATGCCCAGACCTGCGTTGCGGCCGGTGGCGGCTGAGAGCGGCCAGGCGATCGTGGCGATGATGCCGATGACCGCAGCAGTGGCGAACGGGTTCCAGCGCTTCTCGGTCAGCAGGTGGGCCAGTCCGGACTTGCGCGGCGGCAGGGCAGCCAGCGGGGTCTTCGCTTTCCGCTGGTGGTGGACGACGAGTGCTGCGGCGATAGCTGCCAGCACAACGGCGAACACCCATGGGGAGAGGCCGAAGGTAGCCGGCAGGGACCCCTGCTCGAGGGTGATGCCGCGGATCCATTCGGTGAACCCGGCGGCCGGTCCTGCCTTCATGAACGCGGAGAAGAGAGCGTAGAAGATGAGGGCGAACCAGCTTCCGATGAGTCCTTCGCCGGAGCGGTAGTAGGTGCCGGTGGCGCAGCCGCCGGCGAGGATGATGGCGAACCCGAAGATGAAGCCGCCGACGATCGAGGCCAGCCACGGGAAGGGGTCGGTCTCCAGGGTGATGAGGCCCAGCGTGTTGAGTGCCATGAGGCCGACGGCGTGGACGGCGATGAGCAGGATGAACGCGGAGAACCAGCGGGTGCTGCCGGCGATGAAGATGTCGCGGAAGGCTCCGGTGACGCAGAAACGGCCACGCTGGAAGACGAAGCCCAGAACGAGGCCGACGAGAAGTCCAGTGATGATCATGGAAGTCCTTTGTGCAGAGCCGAGGCGCCGGCTGGCCTGGCATCACAGGCTGGCCGGATGTGTCCGGGCGGCGGTTCGGCAGTGGTGAGAGAGGATTCGCGTCGCAGGCACTGGATGGCGCCGCAGACAGCGCACATCAGGCGTGCGACAGACAGCCGCAGGCGGCACAGGCGGCAGGGGTTCCTGCCCGATCAGGGCATAGGAATGCTCGTCATGCCGGGGCGGCGTGGAGATATCAGGAGCAACAACCGCAGGTGCACACGTACATCAGATCGATGACGCGGCGGGAGAACAGGTGCAGGCGGAACATCGCGCTGGCTCTCCCTTCATCCGAGAAAAAGTGCGGACGTTCGCCGCACGCTGTGGTGCAGGTGATCCGCACCGTCTGCAAGGATCCGCTCGATGCGGACGGTGACGACCATAGCAGAACCGATTGCCGAAGTGTCATGACTGTGTCACATATGACATCGGCTCACCGACAACCGCACCGGCGCGCAGTTGAGCAGCCCCGGCTGCGATGCGGGCGTGATGGCCGAACGGGGTCGGCTGCTTTTGCATCCACATCAGTTGGACCGATCGGCAACTGCTGCAGTCGCGCTGAAAGCCCTGGACATGGCTCGAGCATGAGGCCGACTCACGCGATCCAGACGCGTTCGGCGTCGGCTTCGATCAGGCCACTTGGATACGCTGGTCTCCCAGCACGTACTCGATAGCCAGGCCACCGCCGATTGCTTCAAGGTAGCTGCGGATCGTTCCAACCTTTGCGTTATCAAGGTCGCCACGCTCGATCTTGGAGACCTGGCGCTGCCCTACGCCGATGCGCTCCGCGAGCTGAGCCTGTGTTAGGCCAGCTTGCTCGCGCAGCTCGCGGAGCCGGTACACACGCACCTCGGCGAGCATCCGCTCCTTGTGCACGTCGACGCGCTCCCGGTCCACGGGATGCTCGGCGACAAAGCCCTTCAGTGAACGGACCGGATCAGCAGTAGCCGTCTCTACAGCCGTCGCCGCCTTTTCGAGCATCAAGCCGCACGTTGCGGGCCCAACGTGAGAAAGCAGAAACGCGCCCATGTCTTCTGGTGACATCCGCGCGTTTCCTGACAATCAGAGAGCCTCCTGCCGGAATCGAACCGGCGACCTTCTTATTACGAGTAAGACGCTCTGCCGACTGAGCTAAGGAGGCAACCTGGACAAGGATAGCGGCTCACTCAGTCGAGCGTCAAAAGGACAATCCGGCGCCTGCACCTGCCGGCGCGATACAGTGAAGCTGGCGGCGCGCAGCGCACACCGCTGCCCGGCAGCCCCGCCTGCCATCGCATACCGCCCCACCGAGAGACGAAAGGACCTGGAGAGAACGTGGCCGTGGATATGGATCGCTTCCTGCGCGAGTTCGAGGAGCTCATCGAATGCGAATCCCCGTCCGCGGATCCTGATGCGGTGGCCCGCAGCGCCCGTCTCGTCTCGAAGATCGGCGCCTCCCACCTCGGCAGCGCCGCCCGGCTCATCCGCATCGACAAGGCCACCCATGCACTCTGGCGCTTCGGCTCGGGCCCGCGCGAGGTGGTGCTCATCGGCCACCACGACACGGTGTGGCCGCTGGGCACGATCCGCCGGTTGCCGTTCTCCTTCATCGACGGGATCATCCGCGGCCCGGGTGCCGATGACATGAAGGGCGGAGATCTCATCATCTTCCACGCCCTAGGCCAGCTGCTGGCCCGCCGCGGCAGCCTCGACGGTGTCTCGGTGCTTATCACCGGTGATGAGGAGCTCGGTTCGATCACCTCGCGCTCACTCATCGAGGAGGAGGCGCGCGGGGCGAAGGCCGCGCTCGTCTTCGAATCCGGCGGCACCGACGGGGCAGTCAAGATCGCGCGCAAGGGTGTGGCGATCTATGAGCTCGAAGTGCGCGGCCGTGCCTCGCATGCCGGTGTCGAGCCGGAGAAGGGCATCAATGCCACCGCCGAGGTCTCAGCCCAGGTGCTCGATATCCTCACGATCGGCGATCGTTCAGCCGGCACCTCGGTGGTGCCGACCGTCATGACCTCGGGTACGACGACGAACACGGTGCCGGCTGCCGCGAAGGTCGGCATCGACTCCCGTGCGGTGCAGATTGAGGAGCAGCGTCGCGTCGACGCCGCGCTGCGCATGCTCAAACCGAAGCACCCGGGTGCGAAGCTGCTGCTGCGCGGGGGCATCAACCGGCCGCCGTTCGAGACGAAGCACTCGATGAACCTCTACGCCCGTGCCCAGCGGATCGCCGGCAGGCTCGGGCACCCGCCGCTGCGGTCGATCGCTGTGGGCGGCGGTTCGGATGGGAACTTCACCGCCGGCATCGGTGTGCCGACCCTCGATGGGCTCGGCACGATCGGCGGCGGGTCGCATGCCGACAGCGAGCACGCGGTGGCGGCGTGGATTCCCAGGCGGGTCGAACTCGTCCGCGACCTCGTCGGCAGCCTGCTCGACGACTGAGCACACTCAGCCTGCCGGCAGGCTCACTCGGCGAGCAGCCAGGGGTTCACGAGCCCGATGAACGCAGCTTCGACGATGAGCAGCGGAGCCATGTTCGTCGCCAGTCGCTGGCGAGCCTGAGTGAGGATGTCGATGCGGCGCAGCGTGCTCGTGGCCGTGCTGCCCTCAGCCAGTGCGCGGATGCGCTCGTCCTCGCCCTTGTTGATCCAGCCGTCGGAGAGCCCGAGCTGGCACAGCAGCACATCGCGGTACAGCGAGAGTAGCTCTAAGAACATCGAGTCGATCTCGTCGTTGCGGGCGCGGACGTTCTTGCGCTTCTGTTCCTCTTCGAGGCGGCGCACCTGGGCGCGCACGGCTGGCGGCGGGGCTTTGCCGGGTTCGACACCGAGGGTGCTGAGCAGCTCCTCGCGTTCGGCGGCATTGCGTTCAGCAGTGCGCTCTTTGGCACGTTCGGCAGCGCTGTCGACGACACGGCCGGCCAGCCGCACGGTGGTGCCCAGGGAGGTGAGCCGGGACGGGATGTCCAGCGTGCGCTGCCGTTCGGCAGCGGCCGCCTCATTGAGTGCGAAGCGCTTGGCCCGGCCGATGTGGTTCTGTGCGGCTGCAGCGGCCCAGGCGGCCTTGTCCGGGTCGACGCCGTCGCGGGTGATGAGCAGCTCGGCGATCGCTTCGGTCGGCGGGATGCGCAGGTTGACGTTGCGGCAGCGTGAGCGGATCGTCGTGAGCACGTCCTGGGTGCTGGGCGCGCAGAGGATCCACACGGTGGCAGGCGGTGGTTCCTCGATCGCCTTGAGCAGGACGTTGGAGGTGCGTTCGGCCATCCGGTCGGCGTCTTCGATAATCATCACCCGCCAGGGGGCGTTGACCGGGGCGGAGTGGGCCTGGGAGACGAGGTCGCGGACCTCGTCGATGGAGATGAGCGACTTCTGCGTCGACATGACGGTCATCGACTCATGAGTGCCGGCCAGCGCGCGGTGCGATTCGGCGTCGAGCTCATCACCGTGGGACGGGCTGAAGAGCGCTGCGGCGAGGGCTCGTGCGGCATTCGACCGGCCCGAGCCCGGCGGGCCGGTGATGAGCCAGGCATGGGTCATCGAGGCGGCGCCCGAGGTGTCGCCGGCGGCGATGCGGCCAGCGGCATGGGCGGCGCGGCGCAGCTGTTCGATCGCCGCGTCCTGGCCGACGAGCTCACTCCACACGCCGGTCACTGCGGGTCTCCTCGGCGTATGCCGCGCATGCGGGCTTCGCGCAGGCGCTCACGAGCCTGGCGTTCGATCTCAGCTTGGGCCTGCAGCTTCTGCCGCGAGGAGTTGTGCAGCTGTTGGCGCGGCATCACGGTCGTCTCGGCGTCACCGGGATCCGGCTCGGCTCCCGCCTGGGGTGTCAGCACGGTCGTGGCCGAGTCATCGTCGTCTTCGCCGGCCGCGTGGCTGCCGTTTCCGCTGCTGGCTGAGGGCAGGACCGTGGTGGCGTCCTCGTCGGCAGCTAGCGACTCAGCTTCCGGCCCGGCTGCGGCTGCGGGCCGGTTGGCTGCCTGCTGCTCGCCGCCAGCCGGGGGCTGACTGACCGCTGGGGGCTGAATGACCGCTGGGGACTGACTGACCGCCGGGGGCTGGGGGCGGATGCCCTGGGCTGTCAGCGTGCGGTCGACGGCTGCGGCGATGTCGGCGGCGACGGCGTCGCGGTCACGGTCGGCGTCGATGACGACGTAGCGCTGCGGTTCGCGGGCGGCCATGTCGAGGAAGGCCTGCCGGACGCGCGAGTGGAACTCAAGACCGGCCTGGTCGAGATGGTTGGCGCCGCCGCGGGATTCGGTGCGGGCATTCGCTGTCGCCGGTTCCATGTCGAGGATGATCGTCAGGTGCGGGATGAGCCCGGTCGTCGCCCAGCGTGAGATCGCCCCGACCTCAGCGACCGAGAGCTGCCGGCCAGCTGACTGGTAGGCCAGTGAGGAGTCGATGTAGCGGTCGGTCATGACGACGCCGGCGTCGGCGAGCCACGGGTCGACGCGGTCGGCGATGTGGTGGGCACGATCGGCTGCGAAGAGCAGTGCTTCGGCGCGTTGGGCCACTCCCCTGCCGCCCAGCAGCACCTCGCGGATGCGCTGGCCGGCCTCGGTGCCGCCGGGTTCGCGGGTGGTGTGGATGTCGGCGAAGCCGCGGGCTGCCAGATGCTCGCCGAGCTTGCGGATCTGAGTGGTCTTACCGACCCCGTCGCCGCCTTCGAAAGCGATGAACAGGCCGCGCTCGGGCAGCCTGCGCGCGGCATCGACGGCACCCGGCTGGGAGCCGGCCACCGCCTCGGGCCCGGCGACCGGCTCCTCGGGAGCGGAGCGGGTGACGGGTGCGCGGAAGGCGTGGACGAGGTCGACGCCGAGGCCGCGGACGCCGAGCGGGGAGAACGCCATGATCGCGATGATGCCGGCGGCGATGGTGAGCAGGCCGGGGATGATGTAGGCGACCTCGGTGGTGGTGATCTCCCAGACCATGAAGTCGGTGACCGGCACGTTGAGCGCGGTGCCGAGCCAGGTGAGCAGCAGGGCGACGAAGGCGCCGATGCCGAAGCCGATGCGGCGGGAGAACGCGTACGGCTGGGCGCGCACGCCGATGCCGACGACGAAGGCCGCGGCACCGGAGAGGATCGCCATGCCCGAGAGCTCCTTGAGTGCGCCGATGAGGACGAGGAGCACACCGGCGATGAGCACGGCGAAGGAGGTCAGGCGCGGGCGGGTCATGCCGGGTGCGAAGGTCGGGCCGGCTTCGAAGCCGGCGGCCCAGCCGACGAGGGCGGCGCACAGGATCGCGTAGGTGCCGGCTTGGCCGAAGTTGAGGTCGGCGACGACGATCTGGGGCAGCGCGACGATGACGCCAAGCGCCCCGAAGAGGACGTAGCAGGCCCACGGGCGGGCGATCTCGGCCTCGCCGCGGCCGCGGTGCTGAGCGGGGAACGCACCGGTGGTCTGGTCGACGGAGTCGGCGGAGACCGGCAGCAGGAAGGAGGCGATCGCCGCGGCGAGCATGACGAGGGCGGCCAGCAGCAGCAGCCAGCGCTGGGCGGGCACGCCGGCGGAGACACCCGAGGCGATCTGGGCGATGTAGGTGACGAACAGACCGAGGCCCGCGGCGACGCCGACCGAGCGCCACGGTTTGCGGTGCACGCCTGGGGCCTGGCGGACGAGCAGGGCGACCATGACCGCCAGCAGCAGGCCGGTGAGCCAGGCGAGCCAGACGGAGGGGAAGAAGAAGAGGAACAGGCCCGAGACTCCGGCAGCTGCGGCGGAGGAGGACAGCACCCGGCCGCCGGTGGTCGACAGGCGTGAGCCGAGCAGCGAGGTCGGCAGGAACAGGCCGGCTGCGGCGACGACGAGGAGGACGGTGAGGGCGATCGCGCCATGGCGGACACTGAATTCGCCGACCTCCCAGACGGGCTGGACGCTGTGCAGGTCGGCCGGCAGGCCGGTGTCGAAGAACCCCATGATGCCGGCGAGACCGAAGGCGATCGCACCGGTGGTCAGCAGCAGCAGCCAGGCGCCGACTTCGAGTCCAAGCGGGACGAGCGAGGCGAGCGGGTGCCGCCTGGGCGCCGCTGATGCGGCTGCGGACGCGCCGCTCGGGGGATTCGGAGTTGTCATCACATCTCCACGATACTCATCGGCTCGGACATCGACGATGTCAGCCTACGAGGCCCACCTGTCCGCTTGCTGGACGAGGCGGCAGGCGCCGGACGAGGCGGCGGGGCCGGATGCAGCGGCGGGCCGGGGCGGGCGCGGCCGCGGTTATCCTGTCTAGGTGACCGACACCGACTCCCGTGACGCAGCCGCCCGGGCCGCTGATTCCGCCCAGCCGGCTGATGCCTCTGCCCCGGCTGCTGAGTCAACCGGAGCCTCTCCCCTGACCGATGGCCAGCCTGCGCCTGCCCGCATCCGGCTGCACCGCCTCGGGCGCGGGACCGATGACCCGGTCGATGCGCTCTCCCTGGCCCGCGTGCTGCTCGATGAGGTGCGGGCCGGGCAGCGGCCGGGTGTGCTGCGGATCTACCGACCGGAGCCGACCGTTGCCTTCGGTGCCCGCGACCGGTTCCTGCCCGGGTTTCCCGCTGCGGTCGAAGCCGCGCGCGCCCACGGGTTCACGCCGGTGCTGCGCTCCTTGGGCGGGCGCGTGGCCCCGTATCACCGCGGCAGCCTCGTCATCGATCACATCGAACCGGCCTCGACGCTGCTGTCAGGCACGCAGGGCCGGTTCACGGACTTCGGGGCGATGTACGCCCAGGTGCTGCGCTCGCTCGGCATCGACGCGCGCCTCGGCGAGGTCCCGGGTGAGTACTGCCCTGGTGAGCACAGCGTCAATGTCGCAGGGAGGATCAAGGCGATCGGCACGGCACAGCGGGTGACGGCAGCCGGCTGGCTGTTCTCGTCATCGATCGTCGTGACCGACCCGGATCCGATCCGAGCGGTGCTCACCGATGTCGAGGCGGCCCTTGGTATCGAGTGGGATCCGGCGACCGGCGGGTCGATCAGCGAGGTGCATCCCGAGGTGACGGTCGAGGCGGTCGCCGAAGCCTTCGACGCCGCCTATGGCACCGCCTACGAGGTAGTGGCCGGACAGATCGATGTCACGACGCTGGCCGCAGCTGCTGAGTACCGGGGCAAACACGAGCTGTAAGCAGCTGAAGCGCCGCAGCAGCGACACCGCTGAAGCGCCGCGGCAACGGCTGAGCCCCGCCAGCCGGTGCGGCTGACGGGGCTCTGCGCTCGCTCAGATCACGGCGTCTTCGGCGTGGCAGTAGACGTCTTCTTCGCAGCCGTGGTCTTCTTCGCAGCGGTCGTGCGCGCGGTCGTCGACTTCTTCGCAGTCGTCTTCTTGGCCGGCGTCTTCTTGGCGGTCGTGCGCTTCTTCGCCGGTCCCTTCGCCCGCTTCTCCGCAAGCAGCTGGAAGGCCCGCTCGGCGGTGATCGAGTCGACGGCATCGTCCTTGCGCAGGGTCGCATTCGTCGTCCCGTCGGTGACGTAGGGGCCGAAGCGGCCGTCCTTGAGCACGACCGGTTTCTTCGACTCGGGGTCCTCGCCGAACTCCTTGAGCGGGGCGGCCGCAGCCCGACGGCCGCGCTGCTTGGGCTGGGCGTAGATCGCCAGCGCCTCCTCGAGGGTGATGGAGAAGATCTGCTCCTCTGTCTCCAGCGAACGCGAATCGCTGCCCTTCTTCAGGTAGGGACCGTATCGGCCGTTCTGCGCGGTGATGACCTCGCCCTCGGCGTCGGCTCCCACCTCGCGCGGCAGGCTCAGCAGCTTCAGTGCCGTTGCCAGGTCAACAGTGGCCGGGTCCATCGACTTGAACAGCGAGGCCGTGCGCGGTTTGGGCTTCTTGGCCCCGCGCTTTGGCTTCTCCTCCGGTTCAGACAGGATCTCGGTGACATACGGGCCGAACCGGCCGGACTTCGCCACGATCGTGTGGCCGGTCTCCGGATCGACGCCGAGCTCGCGGTCGCCCTGTCCCTGTTCGGCGATGAGCTCACGGGCCTTCTCAGCAGTCAGCTCATCGGGGGCCAGGTCATCGGGCACGGAGACGCGGATCGGCGCCGGCTCCCCAGACTCCCCCTCACCCTTGGCAGCAGCCTTCGCACCGGCCTGCTCGGATGCAGCCTTCGCCCCAGCCCCTGCAGCCGCCTCCGGCGAGACCTCCAGATACGGTCCGTACCGGCCGACCCTGAGCACGATGCCCTCGGCGATGTCGATCGAGTTGATCGCCCGCGCATCGATGTCGCCTAAATCGTCGACTGTCGGCTTGAGACCGTTGTGGTCAGCCCCGGTGCCGAAGTAGAACTCGCTGAGCCACTGGCTGCGCTCCTTCGCACCTCCGGCGATCGCGTCGAGGTCGGCTTCGAGAGCTGCAGTGAACTGGTAGTCAACAAGCCCTCCGAAGTGCTCTTCGAGCAGCCGGACGACGGAGAACGCCAGCCAGCTGGGCACCAGCGCACTGCCGCGTTCGGTGACGTAGCCGCGATCCTGGATCGTTGAGATGATCGCCGCGTACGTCGACGGCCGGCCGATGCCGAGCTCTTCAAGCTGCTTGACGAGGCTGGCCTCGGTGTAGCGCGGCGGCGGTGCGGTCGTGTGGCCGTCGGCCTCGGCGCGGGCGACGGAGATCGCCTGGCCTTCGGTGACCTCCGGCAGCCGGCCGCCCTCCTTGGCGGCGTAGCGTTCGGCGTCACGGCCCTCCTCGTAGGCGGCGAGGAAGCCGCGGAACGTGATGACCGTGCCCGAGGCGGTGAAGCCCGCCGTCCTGTCCTCACCGAGGTCAGCGGTGATCCGCATGGTCGCGGTCTTGCCCTTGGCATCGGCCATCTGGCTGGCGACGGTGCGCTTCCAGATGAGGTCGTAGAGCCGGAACTCATCACCCGACAGCTTCCCGGAGACCTGGGCCGGGGTGCGGAAGGAGTCACCGGCCGGCCGGATCGCCTCATGAGCCTCCTGCGCGGACTTCTGCTTCTGCGCGTACACCCGGGCCGACTCGGGCACGTATTCGGGGCCGTAGAGTTCGGCGATCTGGTTGCGTGCCGCGGTCACCGCCTGGGTTGAGAGCGCCGAGGAGTCGGTTCGCATGTACGTGATGTAGCCGTTCTCGTACAGCGACTGGGCGGTGCGCATCGCCTGGCGGGCGGTCATCCGCAGCTTGCGGCCAGCCTCCTGCTGCAGGGTCGAAGTGGTGAACGGCGCGGCCGGGCGGCGCGAGTACGGCTTGGTCTCCAGCGCGGTGACGCTCAGGCTGTCCTTCGCCGAGGTGGTGAGCTGGCCGGCGAGTTCGGTCGCCATGTCCTCAGTCAGCACGACGACCTCGGAGGCGGCTTTCCTCTTCAGCTGTCCAGCGTCGTCGAAGTCGCGGCCGCCGGCGACCCGCTGGCCGTGATACGTCGCCAGCCGGGCAGCGAACTCGGCACCCGAGCCGGGCACAGCCAGGTCGATGTCGAGGTCCCAGTAGTGGGCAGGCACGAAGGCCATCCGCTCGCGTTCGCGTTCGACGACGAGGCGGGTGGCCACCGACTGCACACGGCCGGCTGAGAGCCCAGCGCGGACCTTGCGCCACAGCACCGGGGAGACCTCGTAGCCGTAGAGGCGGTCGAGGATCCGGCGGGTCTCCTGCGCGTCGACCAGTGAGTAGTCGAGTTCGCGGGTGTTCTCCAGGGCACGCGCGATCGCCTCGGGGGTGATCTCGTGGAAGACCATCCGCTTGACCGGGATCGTGGGCTTGAGCACTTCAAGGAGATGCCAGGCGATCGCCTCGCCCTCCCGGTCCTCATCTGTTGCCAGGTAGAGTTCGTCGGCGTCCTTGAGCAGGCGCTTGAGCTCGGTGACCTTCTTCTTCTTGTCCGGGGCGACCCGGTAGTACGGCTCGAAGTCGGAGTCGACATCGACGGCGAACTTGCCGACGGGGCCCTTCTTCATATCCGCAGGCAGCTCCGAGGGCTGCGGCAGGTCTCGGATATGGCCCACCGAGGCTTCGACGTCGTAGCCGTCCCCGAGGTAGCCCACGATGGTGCGGGCTTTGGTCGGAGACTCGACGATGACGAGCCGGCGCGGCTGAGCAGCCGTTTGTGCCACGAGGTTCCCTTTCGACGGAATGTGCGCGGAGCGACGGGCGGCACCGCAGCGGCCGGACGATCCTGACTGGCCGCACGGTGGCTTACACCTTACAGAACTTAGCATCCGCCGCTCACGGCGACCCTCAGCGCGTGTTCAACTCTCCAGCGCCGGAATCGAGGACGGGGAAGAGGAATCCGTCGGCCAGCAGCTGGCGGACCTGCCCGGTCAGCTGGGCGCGCAGGGCGGCCGGGTCGGCCTCAAGCAGCTGGGCGAGCGCATCGCTGATCGCACCGAGGCTCAGGCTGCCGTCGCTGACGCCCAGCAGCCCAGCCAGGGCGGTGTCGGCAGTGATGGTGCGCCCGAATCCGGTGCCCTGCTCATAGGTGATGGTGTGCGGTTCGTCCTCACCGGGGGTGTGGTGGCGGTGCTCGACGAGATCCTGGCCGCGGATGAACGCAGTGCGCTCCAGGCCCGCGTCGTCGGTGCCGGCGAGCCATTCGAGGACGGCCAGCCGGGTGTCGAGCACAGCGGCCAGAGTGGCGGTGTCACCGGCGAGCGGCCCGGTCTCCCGGAGATGGTGCAGCGCCCGCTGCGAAGGTGTGGGTGCCCGGTGCATGCGGATCCACCCGAATCCGATGCGTGCGACCCCGCGGGTGCCGAAGTCGTTGAGCCAGGCGGTGGTGTCGGCCTGCCACCGGCCGCTCATCCGGGCCACCCCGCCGTCACGGATCCACGTTTCGGCGTAGGCGACCGGGTCGAGGTGCTCGCGTTCGATGAGCAGCATCGAGGTCTCTGCTGCCGGGCTGCCGGGCGTGCTCAGCTCCTCGCACCAGCGGATCGGTGCCGGCACCTCGGTCACCACCGCCTCGGGCGCGGTGAGCCCGCCGGACGGCTTGCCGGGTGCGCTGTGCTTGCCGGCGGCGTGGTACTCCCAGTTGCCCAGCAGCACCGCATTGCCGTCCGGGCGCAGCCGTCCGGGGATCCCAGCGATGAGCCCGGCCATGATCGCATCACCCGGCTGGCCGCCGTCGCGGTATTCGAAGGTCTGGGTCTCGCCCTGCGGGGTGATGACGAACGGCGGGTTGGCCACGAGCAGGTCGACCGGTTCGTCGATCGGCGTGAGCATGTCGCCTGCCCGGAATTCGATCGACTCGATGCCGTTGAGCCCGGCGTTGAGCTCGGCGATGGCGAGCGCCCGGGTGGAGATGTCGGTGGCGATGACGCGGGCGCTGTGGGCGGCGAGCAGCAGCGCCTGGATGCCGCAGCCGGTGCCGATGTCGCAGGCCAGCTCGACGGGCATGCGCGGGGTGACCGCCGCCAGCGTCCGGCCTGCTCCCCCGAGCCCGAGGACGTGGTCGCCTGCCAGCGGTTCGTCGCGGGTCAGGGTGCCCCAGTCGGCGGCGATGAGCAGCCCGTCGAAGGTTGCGATCGTCAGCGCCGCACGCACCTGGTCCTCGGTTCCGTCACCTGCGCCGTCGCTGCCGGTTGTCTCGCCGGCGTCGATGAGCCAGCCGTCTGCCCGCAGCGCGGCGAACAGCTCAGGCCCGCACGCCTCGGCGACGGAACCGGCGTCCACGGCCTGGTCGAGGACGAAGAGCAAAGCGAGCGCCGCCTCGGGCGCGGGGATCTCACCGGCCGCCACGCGGGCCCAGGTCTGCACAATCGCAGGCGCGGCGTTCGAGCGCTCGATGGCCGCCTGCGCGTGGGTGTCCCACAGCGGCGCGGCTTCCGGGCTGAACGGGAAGGAGCGCTTGAGCAGGTCGGCGAGCGGGCGCAGGGTGGTCTCGTCGGCGGTCGGAACCGGGACCGAGGCGGTGGTGGGCGAGGTGTTCACGTGTCCCACTGTACGAAACCGGTGGGGTGCGGTGGTGTCCTGGCCAGGTGGGACAATGGGTGCCTATGGCTCAGCGGCAGGATGCGGCGCCTCGTCGGCGGCTGCTCGATCTCGTCAGCGGGTTCGGTCAGCGTGAGGACCGGATCCGCCATGTCGAGACCCTGCAAGCCCGGGAGGCGGAGTTCGCCGATTGGCCGGACTGGGTGCCCGCCGAGGTGGTTGCGGCCTGGCAGTCACTCGGGGTCGAGCGTCCGTGGACGCATCAGGCGGCCGCTGCCGAGGCGGCCCATGCCGGTGAGGACACGGTCATCTCGACGGGGACGGCTTCAGGCAAGTCGCTCGGGTTCCTGCTGCCGGTGCTGGAGGCGTTCGCTGCGACGAAGGATGCGGTGCCGCGTCAGCAGGCGACGGCAATCTATCTGTCGCCGACGAAGGCACTGGCCCACGATCAGATGGAGAAGGTCAGCCAGCTTGTGCTGGCCGGGCTGCGGCCGGCGGCCTATGACGGGGATGTCTCACAGGCGCAGAAGGACTGGGCCCGCGCCCACGCCAACCTCATCTACACGAATCCGGACATGCTGCATCGCACGGTCCTGCCGCAGCATGCCCGGTTCGCCCGCTGGCTGCGGAATCTGCGGTTCATCATCGTCGATGAGGCCCACCGGTACCGCGGAGTGTTCGGCTCGCATGTCGCGCTCGTGCTGCGCCGGCTGCTGCGCGTCGCCGCCCACTATGGGGCGGCGCCTGTGGTGATCGGGGCGTCAGCGACGATGGCCGACCCGGCCACCGCCTTCACCCGGCTCACCGGCCGGGAATGCACGGCCGTCACCGAGGACGGGTCGCCGCGGGCGGCCGGTCACTTCGTGCTGTGGGAGCCGCCGCTCATCCCGAACGCCACCGGGGATCCGGATGCCGATGTCTTCGATGCCCTCGGCGTCGATGATCCGCTCGGCATCGGTGTCGGCTCGGATGGGGATGATCCGCTCGGGCTCGGGGCTGAGGCCGGGGATCCGCTCGGGATGCTCACCGATGGTCCGCAGCGCCGGTCGACGATCGCCGAGTCGGCTGATCTGCTCGCCGATGCGGTGTGCTCAGACTTCTCCGCCATCGCCTTCATCGCCTCCCGCCGCGGCACCGAAGCCCTGGCCGAGGCGACCCGCTCGGCGGTCTCACGGTCGTTCCCGGAGCTCACCCGAGCAGTCGCGGCCTACCGCGGCGGCTACCTTCCCGAGGAGCGCAGGCTACTGGAGACCGGGCTGCGCAACGGCCGGCTGCGAGCGGTGGCCTCGACGAATGCCCTCGAGCTCGGCATCGACATCGCCGGCCTCGATCTCGTCGTCATGGCCGGCTGGCCGGGCACCCTGGCCTCGCTGTGGCAGCAGGCCGGACGCGCCGGGCGCGCCGGTTCGGAATGGCTGGCCGTGCTCATCGCCCGCGACGACCCGCTCGACACCTATGTCGTCAACCATCCGGAGTCGGTGTTCGGCTCACCGGTCGACGGCGGAGTCATCGACCCGTCGAACCCGTACGTGCTCGGCGGGCACCTGTGTGCCGCTGCTGCCGAACGACCCCTGACCGAGGACGACTTCGCACTCTTCGGCGAGACTGCGGAGAAGACGGTCGCGCAGCTGGCGGCGGCGAACCTGCTGCGCCGCAGGCCGACCGGCTGGTACTGGACGAAGCGCGAACCGGCGGCAGCGCTGACCGACATCCGCGGCGGAGGCGGCGGCATCGTCCGCTTCGTCGACGCCGCCACCGGCACGGTGCTCGGCACCGTCGACGATGCCGGAGCGCTGCGCCAGTCCCACCCCGGGGCTGTGTATGTCCACCAGGGTCAGACGTTCGTCGTCACCGACCTGGATCTTGACGAGCGGGTTGCTCTCGTCGAACCGCGCACCGTCGACTACACGACCCAGCCGAAGTCCGTCACCGAGATCAGCATCGAATCGGTCACCGACTCTCGCCCACTGCCTTCAGGCGGGCACGTGCACCTGGGCATGGTCGAGGTCCTCGACCAGGTCACCGGGTATCAGATCCGGCAGAACGGCACCGGCGTCGTGCTTTCCGAGCACGCCCTCGACCTGCCCGAACGGACCCTGCGCACCTCGGCTGTGTGGTGGACGGTGTCCGAGTCGCTGGTCGAGGATGCCGAGATCGTGACACCGGATCTGCCCGGTGCCGTCCATGCCGCCGAACACGCCTCGATCGGCCTGCTGCCGCTGTTTGCCGGCTGCGACCGGTGGGACATTGGCGGTGTCTCAACCGACCGCCACGCTGATACCGGGAAGACGACGGTGTTCGTCTACGACGGACAGCCCGGCGGTGCCGGATTCGCCGAACGCGGCTTCCGCGCCTTCGATGAATGGCAGACCGCAACACTGGAGGCGATCGAAGCATGCGAGTGCCTCACCGGCTGCCCGTCATGCGTGCAGTCGCCGAAGTGCGGCAACGGCAACAACCCGCTCGACAAGGACGCTGCCGCGCGGATCCTCACTGCCCTGCTGCGCGGGATCTAGCGTTCTCACGGAGCGCTCTCACGGACCTCCGGAGCTGCCGGCGACGGCCTTGACTTTGATGGCCGGTAACGGGGCCGGCAGGGGTGCGCTCACGGTGACGGTCGCCGCACCGAGATCGGAGCGGGCGATGCACTCGGTGACCTTGAGGTCGGCTTTCGCCGCTGTGGCAGCAGCGACCTCGCATGGATCACCCGGTGCGATGCCGCGGGCGGCATCAGCGGCGGCGAGTGCTGCCAGGTCAGCGGTTCCAGCGGTCTGGGCGTGGATGAGGAAGGCTTTGCCGCCCAGCCCGAGTCCTGCCACGAGTGCGAAGGCTGCCGCTGTGATCATCATCGCCGCAACACTCGTCGACCCGGCATCAGAGCGGAGCAGGGTTGTGGCTGACCGGCTCATCAGCTGCCTTCCGTCCTGGCGGTTGCTGACGACTCGACCTGTTTGAGGATCATGCTCACCGGTTGCGGCAGGCCGATGACGACGGCGACCTCGGTGTATCCGCCCTCGGTCCTGATCGTTGCCTTCGATCCAGCACCGGCGCGTTTCTCGGCTTCGGCGACGACGGTGTGCTGCGGTTCCCCACGCGCTGCCTCGCGAGCGGCGGCCCGGGCGGCGTCGTAGGCGCGCAGCTGGGTCATCCCGACGGTGGCCGCGCCTGCGAAGAGCGCCAGCAGCAGGACCAGGGCCGGCAGCACCATGGCGAACTCCGCGGTTGCCGCTCCCCGGTCACAGGTGATCCGCCGACGGCGCTCTTCGCAGACTGGCCTGGTCATGTCAGCCGCCGAGCCCGAACGCCGAGCTGATGACGCCTGTGACGAGCTCGAGCAGCGTGTCGCTCTTGAGCAGTGTCACGAGCAGTGCCGCCAGCCCGCAGGCTGCCAGTGTGGTGATCGCGTATTCGGCAGTCGTGGCGCCTTCATCGGAGCTGATGTGCTGGGCCAGCAGGCGGGTCTGTGCAGCGCCTGCCTTCTGCTGGTTCGGACTGCGTGCCGGTGTTGTGCGGTCTTGTGTCGTGTCCATGGTGTCTCCTCACTGTGTGCCATTGCGGACTCCAGCTGCACTGCCCACGGGCTGGATGCCTGGGGCGGCGAGCTGATCCCAGCCTCCGGTGACCGGCCGGCTGCCTCCAGACACGGCACCGCAGGTGTGGATGCCCGAGGTGCGTCCACATCCGGGTGCACACACGCAAGACCGTGATCCACAGCCGTTTTCACTGGAACACCCCAGCCATATCGGAGACCAATGTGATGACGACTGGGACGATGCCGAGCAGGATGAAGGCCGGCAGGATGCACACACCCAGCGGAATGACGAGGGTGACGCCCAGTCGTGCAGCCGCCAGCTGGCGGCGGCGCTGCTCGCTGCGGCGCAGATCGGCCGACAGCCCGCGCAGCAGCGGGGCGAGCGCAACGCCGGTGCGGCGGCTGAAGTCGATGAGAGAGACCACCGGGCGCAGACGCTCATCGATGTCGGGCAGCTGTGAGACGACCGGCCCGGGCGCACCGTCACCCGTCACTCCGTCCGCCCCGTGCGTTGCAGAATGCGCGTGTCCGGCCTGTCTGCTTTCGGTCGACTGCCCGAGGGCGATCGCGTGGCCGAGCCGGCCGAGCCCGCTGCGGTCGCCGGCGGCTTGCGCGGCCAGGATGAGCGCCCGCTCCGGGGTCAGGCCGCTCTGCAGGCAGATCGCCACCAGCTCCAGGTCGAAGGCCAGCCGGTCAACCGGCGAGTCACTCACACCCCGCCCGGCACTCGAGGCCGCTTCCCGATCGTCGGAACCACCGCCTCGGGCGCGGGGATGTGCACGGCTGCCACTCAGCCGGGTGAGCCGGCCGGCTGTTCCCGGGTCGAAGAGCACGAAGGCGGCCGCGACGAGCACACCGATGACGGCGATGACGAGCCCGCTCACTGCGCTCTCCTCAGCATCGCGCGCATCCAGGCGCGACCGGCCAGCAGCAGTGCGATGCCGCCGCCGAGGCTGAGCGCTCCAGGCACGGTGAGCGCCAGCCGCAGCGGGTTGGCGCCGATGAACGCGCCGAGGCCGAGGGAGAACACCGGCAGCCAGGTGAGCACGCGCACCGTCGACTGCGGGCCAGCTAGCGCGACGGCGCGTTCGCGGGCGGCGTCGGCCTTCTCACGGCAGGAGGTGGCGTAGCGGGCGAGCATGTCGGCAGCCGGTGCACCAGCGGTCTCGGCGACGAACCAGACGGCGGCCATCCCGTCGAAGATGTCGTGCTGGGCAGTCGGCAGCTGTCCGGCATGCCGGCGGATCGCCTCGTGCGGGCGCTCCCCCAGCCGCAGCGAACGCGACATGCGGCCGAGCACCTCGGCGCTGTGCGGGTCGTCGCTGAGCTCACCGAGCTGGCTCATGATCGCCTCCGGCGGCATGCCCACGCGCAGCAGTTCAGCGGCCCGATCGATCATCGCGATCGCTGCGGACTCATCGTCCGGGCCCGAGGCGGTGGCCGCCTGCCGGCGCCAGCGGGCGAACAGCCGCGGTCGGCTTGGCGACTGGTCGGCTCCCACCCGGGTTGGCAGCAGCTGGGTGAGCCGGCTGGCTGCCGTGTCAGCGCTCAGCAGCCACCAGCCGGCGGCTGCCAACGCTCCGATGAGTGCGATGACGACGGCGGTCATCGGTGCGGTCCGGTGATGCCGCTGCGTTCGGCGAGCAGGGTGGTGAGCATGTCGAGGCCGGTGGTGTCAAAACCGGTGCCGGCATGCCAGACCGGGTGCATGACGATCCGCCCGTCCGGTTCGGCGCGCGGCACGCTCAGCTCGCTCACCTGCCGCGATGCCCCCGCACCTGTTCCTGGCTCCTCCGCTTCGCCGGGGCGCAGCCGGCGGATGTGGATGATGACGTCGATGGCGCTGGCGACCTGGGAGCGCACGGCTGCCGGGGTCATGCCGGCCAGCGCACCGAGCGCCTCCAGCCGGGCCGGGACCGCATCGCCGGTGTTGGCGTGGATCGTCGCGCACCCGCCTTCGTGTCCGGTGTTGAGCGCGGTGAGCATGTCACGGACTTCAGCCCCACGGCACTCTCCGACCACGAGGCGGTCCGGGCGCATTCGCAGCGCGTTGCGCACCAGGTCCGTCAGCGAAACGGTCCCGGCCCCTTCGACATTGGACTGGCGGGCCGAGAGCTGCACGACGTGCGGGTGGTCGAGGCTGAGCTCGCGGGAGTCCTCGACGATGACGAGCCGCTGGTCGTCTGCCGATTCGGCCAGCAGCGCCCCAAGCAGTGCGGTCTTGCCCGATCCGGTGCCGCCGGAGATGAGGAAGTTGGCCCGGCGGGTGAGTATCTGGTGCAGTAGTTCGGCGATGGCGGCTGGCACCGCGCCGGTGTCGATGAGTTCGGCGAGGGTGAATGCGCGCGGGCGTGGGATGCGGAACGACATGATCGTGTGATCCCCCGACAACGGTGGGATGACGGCGTTGAGCCGCACCCCGTCAGGCAACTGCACATCGACGAGCGGAGTCGAGTCGTCCAACCGCCTGCCGCCGAGAGCAGCCAGCCTCACGGCCAGGGTGCGCACATCGGGTTCCCCGCCAAGTGAGAGACGCACCCGCGTCAGACCCGCGCCCCGGTCGACCCAGATGTCGCGCGGGCCGTTGACGAACACGTCGGTGACCCCGGGTTCGTCGAGCAGCGGCTGCAGCGGACCGGCCCCCGCCAGCTGGGCGGAGATCCGGGCGACGAGTTCCAGCAGTGCCGCCGAGCCGAGCACTCGGCCGGTGCGCTGGACTGCCGTTGCCACCGCCGAGGAGGTGATCGGGCCGGGATGTTCGAGCAGGTGGGTGCGCACATCATTGATGAGCCCGGGTTCGATCCACTCGCTCATCGGCCACCTGCGCTGGCGTAGTGCGGTGAGTCTGTCAGGATCCCGTCGAGCACGCCTGCGGCGAATCGTTTGAGGCGCGTGCGCGCGTACGGGATGCCCTCGCCGCGGTCGACTTGGGCGGCCAGGGGCGGGTCGTCGCGGTAGCTGCCGAGCAGTTCGAGTCCGATGCTCTCGGCTACGAGGGCAGGGTCGAGACCCTGCCGATCGACTGCGCGGACTGCTAGGCCGACGGCCGGGTGGACGGCGCGCAGTCGGCTGGCCACGCACGAGGCGGCGATGACTGCGCGCACCCGGGCGGGAGTGACGAGTACGAGGTGGTGGCAGCTGGAGGCCCATTCGACTGGGGCATGCCGGGGCAGGTCGACGATGACGAGGTTGAATGCCTGCTGGGCTGCGGTGATGACGGCGTCGAAGACGTCGCCGGAGAGATCGGCGTGGGTCTCGCGATCCCAGGACAGCACGGAGAGTCCCTCACTGCGGGGCAGCGCCTGCGGCAGAGTCGAGGGCCTCAGCCGCCCGCGCGAGGTCGTCAGCGCAGGCCACCTGAGCCCGTCGATGTTCTCGTAGCCGAGCACAAGGTCGACGCCCCCGCCGAGCGGGTCGGCGTCGAGCAGCACCGTCTCGACCGCCTCGGTCGCGGCATGGCGGGCGAGCGCACACGCCAGCACCGAGGCGCCGGCTCCTCCGGAACCTGCGACGACACCGATCGTGGTGGCTGGGCTGCCGGGCGGTTCGACGGCGTGGATCATCCGCTGGGTGAGCCATTCGGCGGCTGCTGGCAGCACGGCGACGGTGTCGGTGCCGAGCCGGGCGGCCTGCTGCCACACCTCGGCGGCGTGGTCGACGGCGATGAGCACCGTTGGGGCGGACAGTGCTGGCAGCGGGTCGGTGACGTCTTCGCCGAGGAGGACGAGCACGGCGTCCTGCCAGCCGCCGGAGTGCGGGGCCAGCACGTCGAGACGGATGCCGATGCCGTCGGCGAGTGCGGCGCACTGTTCGGCGAGGCTGGTCAGCTGGGTGACGAGCGCGATGCGGGACATGTCCTCAGGCTCACCCGAATCCACTCTCCCCTAGGCGGGGGCCGCCTCGGCTGTGGATAGCAGCGGCTGCGCCTGCCGCTTGTGACCGCAGGTCACCTGCGTCCACACCTGTCAGCGTTGCTGCTGGTCAGCGCGCCCGTCCGCGGACCTCGCCTGCGAGAATCCCTGCTGCGACGCCCACTTCTGCACCGCTCACTTCCCACCCATCCACAGCTTCTGCGCACGCGTCGCGGTGCACTCACCGCCTTGCACACACGACTGCGCGCCCTGGTCCACATCGGTGATGCGGATCAGGGCGCGCAGTGTTCTTCAGGGTTCCGGCGGGTCAGCCGCGCTGGATGCCCTCCAGGTTGCGCAGCAGTCCCTCCTGCCCGGTGGCGTCCCGGACGGTGAAGGTGGTGCCGTTGTCCGACAGCGCCAGGAACCATTCACCGGGGGTGACGGTGAACAGCGGCCGGCCGGTGCTCGGGTCGATCGCCTCGCGCGGCTCCGGGACGGCGAACCAGAACGGCTGGGCCTGGCCCGAGGGCACGGCTTCGGCCGATTCGCCGGTGTCGGTCGTCGACTCTGTCGCCGGGCTCCACGCCTGGGTCGGCTGGTCGAGCGTCGCATCGGCGCCGGGTGCCTGCGCGTCGGCGCCGGGGGTCCAGGCCTGAGTCGGCTGATCGAGCGACGGATCGCTGGCGACTGGCTCACCTGCAGCCACCGTCTGGTCGCTGTCGGCGAGCTCGCTGGCGGCCGTGCTGCCGGAACTGGTCGGCGCTGCCGCGCCCGAGCTGTCGCGCTCGTAGGCCCGGAACCACTGGGTCGGCTCGTTCGGGTCATCGCTGGCCTGCTGTTCACCGCGCACGCGCGCCTCCCGGCGGGTGGCCGGCTGATCGGCTGCCGGTTCGCTTGCCGCCGGTGCCGAGGTCTCGGCGACCGTGTCCGCACCCGAGGTGTCGGCAGCCTTGGCGCCGAAGCCGCTGGCCTCGGCCAACTGGCTGTCGGCATCGTCTGCTGCAGTGCGCTCGGTCTCGGTCGGATCTGCGGTCTCAGCAGGTGCGTCACTTACGGACTCGGCCGGTTCCTCGCTGACCGCCTCAGCAGGGGCGTCGCTGACGGTGTCGGCGACGACGGTGCGATCAGCATCGTGGACGTCGGCACCTGCAAGGCCGTCTGCAGCTGCGTCGTCGCTGCTGCGCTCGGCTGCCGGTTCAGCAGCTGCATTATCGCTGAAGTCTGCGCTGTGCGTCCGGCCGCCGGCCATGAACGCCTGGGTCGGCTCACTCTGCGCGTGCTCGGGAGCGTCAGCGGTGTGGCTGCCGAGGTACGCCTGGCCATCGTCGGAGATCTGCTGCTGACGGGGCTCCTCACCGGCGGCAAAGTCACCGGCCTGCGCGTCGTTGTCATCGGCGTTCATGCCGATGCCGGTGGCTGCGGCTCCGGCCGCACCGGCACCGACGGCACCGGCGACTGAACCTGCGCCCTGGCTGCCGGAATCAGCGGCCGGGGTCTCACCGGCTGCCGGCTGGGAGCCATAGGCGTGCTGCTGCGCGTCATAACCGGTCGGCTGCGAACCGTAAGCCTGCTGCTGTGCGGCGTAGCCAGTCGGCTGCGATCCGTACGCCTGCTGCTGCGAACCGTAGGCCTGCAGGTCGGCAGCCGCGTAGCCCGGCTGAGCGGCGGACTGGTCCTGCTGGCCGAACTGGCCCATCTGGGACTGGACACCGTACTGGTCGTACTGACCGTGCGGAACGTGCGGCTGGGCCTGCTGGCTGAGTCCCGGGGCGGTCGAGGCGGCATCACGCGAGACCGGGCGGGCCTTCGGATGTGCCTGACTGTCCGGCCGCTGGGTGAACTCAGCGGCGAAGAACGGCAGCATCGTGAAGACGCCGGCGAAGAAGGACACAAGCGCTCCGACGAAGGCGAAGTAGGCTCCGACGTGCCAGGCAGACATCGAGAACACCGTCAGCGCGATCTCGAGGGCGCAGGTGGCGAAAGCCACCGATGTCAGCACTGAGATGAGCTGATCGGGACTGAGCGAGCCTATGCGCTGCGGGAAGCCGCGCACCGTCTTATTCAGCAGCGTGATGACCCCGGCGATGATGAGCAGCAGCGGCCACATGAGAACGATCTGCCAGCCGTACCTGCTCGTCATGAGGAAGGTGTTCTCAAACCCGTAGCCGAAACCGTACATGTCGCGCCAGAACGGAGTGATGAGCGAGATGAGCCCGAAGAGCGCACCGATGAGAAGCAGGATGTCGCGCAGCGTCAGCGGCCCGAGCAGTCCGCCACCGGGCCGACGCGGGGCCGCGCTCTGCTGCGGGTAGCCACCAGGGCCGTATCCGGCGCCGGGCTGGCTGCCGTAGGCGGCCGGCATCTGGCTGCCGTAGCCGGCCTGCTGCTGATCCCACTGCGCGGACTGCGGCGCCTGGCCCTGCGGCTGGCCGTAGGTCTGACCCTGGCTGCCGTAGGCGCCCGGATTCTGGCTGCCGTAGGCTGCGGGCTCCTGTCCGCCGTAACCGGCGTCGTATCCGGCGCCGGGCTGGCTGCCGTAGGCAGACGCCGACTGATGCGGGTCCTGCTGCTGTCCGCCAGGCTGGTAGGGGGTGCTCATGATCGGAAGTTCTCCTCAAGTCGTTGTGACCTGGCACGGTGGCCGAGTCTCAGTCCCGCGGCCCGCAGGCGGCCTGCCCGGCCCCGGCGCCCCGCGGTCCTTCGCTGGACGTAAGCATGTCGAGGGCTAGCTTACCGACATCACCCCTTGTCGGCGCCAGCCTGCTGACGTTTCCCACACTGTGGCCGAATGAGATGAGCAGTCTTAACCGGTGAGAGAATTCGATGTAAGGTGCATCACGGAGGCATTTGTTCCAGCTCCCCATGTTGTCGGAGGTACACATGACAGACCAGAACCAGCTGCACGCAGACCAGACCTTCCCGCCACCGGAGGAGTTCAAGCGCAACGCCAACGTCACAGCAGACGAGTACGACAGAGCTGCAGCTGACCCACTCGCCTTCTGGGCGGAGAAGTCACGTGAGCTGCTCGACTGGGAGACCGACTTCTCCGAAACGCTCGACTGGTCTGACCCGCCCTTCGCCAAGTGGTTCGTCGGCGGCCGCCTCAACGTCGCCTACAACTGCCTCGACCGCCACGTCGAAGCCGGCAACGGCGACCGCGTCGCCATCCACTTCGAGGGCGAGCCCGGCGACTCACGCACCTACACCTATGCCGAGCTCACCGCCGAAGTGTGCAAGGCCGCGAACATGCTCACCGGTCTCGGTGTGAAGTCCGGCGACCGGGTCGCCATCTACATGCCGATGGTGCCGGAGGCGACGATCGCGATGCTCGCCTGCGCCCGCCTCGGCGCCGCCCATTCAGTCGTCTTCGGCGGGTTCTCCTCCGATGCCCTGCACTCGCGGATCATGGACGCCGAAGCGGAGGTCGTCATCACCGCCGACGGCGGATACCGGCGTGGCAAGCCGTCCTCGCTCAAGCCGGCCGTCGACGAGGCGCTCAGCAAGGGTGACACCCCTGTCAAGCACGTCGTCGTCGTCGAGCGCGCAAAGAACGACATCGAGATGGTCTCCGGCCGCGACCAGTACTGGCACGATCTGATGGACCAGCAGTCGGATGCGCACACGCCGGAGTTCTTCGACTCCGAGCATCCGCTGTTCATCCTCTACACCTCGGGAACCACCGGCAAGCCCAAGGGCATCCTGCACACCTCGGGCGGCTACCTCACCCAGGTGCTGTATTCGATGCAGGCGAGCTTCGACATCAAACCGGAGACCGACGTCTTCTGGTGCACCGCCGACGTCGGCTGGATCACCGGTCACTCGTATGTCGCCTACGGCCCGCTGGCCGCAGGTGCCACCCAGGTCATCTACGAAGGCACCCCGGACTCCCCGCACCGCGGCCGCTGGTGGGAGGTCGTCGAGAAGTACAAGGTCTCGATCTTCTACGCCGCACCGACCGCGATCCGCGCGTGCATGAAGTGGGGCCGGGAGCACGCGCAGAAGTTCGACCTGTCTTCGCTGCGCCTGCTCGGCTCGGTCGGCGAGCCGATCAACCCCGAGGCGTGGCTGTGGTACCACGAGGTCATCGGCGGCGGGCGCTGCCCGATCGTCGACACGTGGTGGCAGACCGAGACCGGCGCGCACATGATCGTCCCGCTGCCCGGGGCCGTCGACCTCAAGCCGGGCTCAGCCCAGCGGCCACTACCGGGCATCAGCGCCCAGGTCGTCGACGACGCAGGCCACCCGTGTGAGGCGAACGCCGCCGGATTCCTCACCATCACCGAGCCGTGGCCGGCGATGCTGCGCGGCATCTACAAGGACCCCGAGCGGTTCAAGGAGACCTACTGGTCGCAGGTCGAGGGCCAGTACTTCGCCGGCGACGGCGCGCGCTTCGACTCCGACGGCGACATCTGGTTCCTCGGCCGCATCGACGACGTCATGAATGTCTCCGGCCACCGCCTGTCGACCGCCGAGATCGAGTCCGCGCTCGTCTCCCATCCCGATGTCGCCGAGTCCGCGGTCGTCGGCGCTGCCGACGAGACCTCCGGCCAGGCCGTCATCGCTTTCGTCGTGCTGCGCGGCAAGGCCACCGAGGACGAGCACACCGCCGAGGCGCTGCAGAACCACGTGCGCCGCGAGATCGGGCCGATCGCCAAGCCCAAGCAGGTGTTCATCGTCGAGGAGCTGCCCAAGACCCGCTCGGGCAAGATCATGCGCCGCCTGCTCAAGGACGTCGCGGAGAACCGCGGCATCGGCAACACGACGACCCTGGCTGACGCCTCGGTCATGGACGTCATCGCCAGCCGCGTCGCCGAGGGCTGAGATCTGCCCGGCCAGCCGCCGCCTCGGGCACGGAAACGGGGCCGCGACAGCGGGTCCCGGCCCGCGCCCGACTGGCGGCACGCCGGCCCCGAAGCCCTTGGGCGCGGGCCGCTGACCGGTGGTTTCGCAGATTTTCGCGCGCCCTGGCGTTTGTCAGGCGGGCAGAACGCATTAGGCTAGGAAGCAAGCAGCGTTACCCATTCCTCATCTATGAAGGAGCCAGCATGTCCGAGCGGTCGATCTCCCAGCTCATCAAAGACATCCAAGCTGATGGCCAAGCACTCGTCCAGGAGGAGTCGGCCCTCGCGAAGGCCGAGGTCACCGAGGGTGTCAAGAAGCTCGGCATCGGTGCCGGCCTGGCGGTCGCCGGACTATTCCTGCTGTTCCTCGGCTCGCTTGTCGTCACCTTCCTGCTCGTAGCCGTCTTCCACGAGGGCGTCGGGCTGTCGTGGTGGCTGAGCGCCCTCATCGTCTTCGGCATCCTGCTCGTGCTCGCGCTCATCCTCGTCGGCATTGCGGTGCCGTTCCTCAAGAAGGGCAACCCGACCCCGCAGTCGGCGATCAGCTCCGGCAAGTCGGCACTCAACGCGTTCAAGCGCGCCCTGAGCAACCCCTCGGGCCCGCGCGTCTGAGTTCCGGTTCCGAGGTGCCGGTTCCGCTCCCGAGGCGGAGGTTCGGTGCCGCAGTGGGCGCCGGTTCCCGGACTTGGTCACGTTCCCGTGCTGAGTCCGGCTCACCTGCTGGGAGCCCATGAGAGCCACTGATTGAAGCCTGCATCCTGTGCGGATGCAGGCTTCAGTCGTGTCTGGGCGGCTCGGGGCGCCTCAGAGTTCGATGTCGATCTGGGCTGCGCGATCCCAGTCGCGGGCCCAGCCCATCTCCTCCAGCGCGAACTCCAGAAGGGCTGCGGTGAAGCCCCATACGCGCAGCACGCCGACGTCGAAGGCCGGGGTGCGGTACGAGCGGTCCGGGGCGGTGAAGGTGCCGCGGTTCTCCGGAGCCACGAGGTCGGCGACCGGCACCCGGTAGACGCGCGAGGACTCGCCGTGGTCGACGACCCACACGTTCGAAGGGTTCTGCCACCAGGCGAGCACCGGGGTCACCTCGAAGGAGCTGACCGGGATGTAGAGCGGGTCGAGGGTGCCGACGACTTCGACGCCGTCGGGATCGAGTCCGGTCTCCTCTTCGGCCTCGCGCAGGGCTGCGGCGATCTCATCGGCGTCCTCGGGATCGCGCCCGCCGCCGGGGAAGGCGACCTGGTTGGGGTGGTGGCGCAGCTTCGCCGAGCGCTGCAGCAGCAGCACGTCGACATCGGCCACCCCGAGGCGTTCGAGCCGGTCCTGCTCGCGGCGGCCGGCGAGTGTGCGCGGGGCCTGCCCGCGGCCGAAGAGCATGAGCACAGAGGCATCGCGCACCGGCGCATCGTCCTTCTTGTGGACCCGGCGCATCCACTCCTCATTGCCGCCGGATTCGGCCAGCCGCGCAAGCGCGGACTTGACCGGGTCACCGGGGCTCGGCACCCACAGACTCACGCCTGGGCCTCCGGGGTCGGCTGCTCCGGCTCGGCTTTCGGGGCCATCTCGTAGCGCAGCATCTTCTCTGCCTTGGCCGGGTCGAGCTCGCCGATCCCGAAGCTCGGGCACAGTTTGGCGATCGGGCATGCGCCGCAGGCCGGCCGGCGTGAATGGCAGATCCGGCGGCCGTGGAAGATCATCCGGTGCGACAGCAGTGTCAGATCCTTCTTCGGAAACAGTGCGACGACATCGGCCTCGACCTTCGCCGGGTCCTCCTGCGTGGTGAACCCCATCCGGCGGGCGAGGCGCCCAAGGTGCGTATCGACGGTCAGCCCGGGAATGTCGAAGGCGTTGCCGAGCACCACATTGGCCGTCTTCACTCCTGTGCCCGGCAGGCTCACGAGGTCCTTCTGGTTCGCCGGGACCTCGCCGCCGAACCGGTCGACGAGCTCGCCTGCGAGCCGCACGATGTTCTTCGCCTTCGACCGGTAGAACCCGGTCGAGCGGATGAGCTGCTCGACATCCTCGATCCGGGCAGCCGCCAGCGCCTCAGCGTCGGGGAACGCCGCGAACAGGCCCGGGGTCACCGAATTCACCCGGATATCGGTCGTCTGCGCCGACAGCACAGTGGCGACGAGCAGCTGGAACGGGGTCTCGAAGTCCAGCTCGCAGCGGGCGTTCGGGTACACCTCGGCCAGAATCCGGTGGATCTTCCGCGCCCGCCTCGTCCGCCCCAGCGGCGTCTCCTTGGCGAATCGGCGCGCACTCTTCTCCGCGACACTCAGCATGTCTCCCACCTTATCGATCCCCGCGCCCGAGGCGCCGGTCACCCACCGCTGGGAGGTCACCCCTGCCTCGGGCACGGGGTGCCAACCGCCTCGGGCACGGGGTATCCACCACCTGCGGAGCGGAGTGTCCACCACCTCCGGAGCGGAGGTGGGAACCGCCTCGGGAACGGTGCGTTTCAGCTCGTGGAGAACTCTGTTCCGCAGTGCGGCCAAACCCGCGATCGCAGGCCGGGCGCCTGTTAGGATCGCACATGCTCTACGGCCGGGTAACAGGCATGACGCCGGCACCGGCATCAAGTAGAGTGTGCGGTGGGACACATCGGCGACAAACGTATGTGAGGGAAGACCTCAGGAGGAACTGTGGATATCGAAGTAGTCCGGAATGCCACGCTGTTTGCGGGTCTTGATGATGAATCGACGAGCGCGCTGCTGAAGTTCATGAAGCCGCGCAGCCTGCGCCGGGGCACCGTGCTGTTCCGCGAGGGCGATTCCGGCAACGAGCTCTACATCGTCTCCACCGGCAAGCTCAAGGTCGGCCGCGAGTCGCCGGACGGCCGCGAGAACCTGCTGTCGGTCGTCGGCCCTGGTGAGATGATCGGCGAGCTGACGCTGTTCGACCCGGGCACCCGCTCGACGACGGTGACCGCCGTGTCGCAGACCGAGCTGCTGAGCCTGGAGCACAACGACCTCATGACCTGGCTCGAGGAGCGCCCGCAGGCCGCGATGAACCTCTTGCGCGCCCTGGCTCAGCGCCTGCGCCGCACCAATGACACCGTCGGCGACCTCGTGTTCTCCGACGTGCCCGGCCGCGTGGCCAAGGCGCTGCTCGACCTGGCCGAGCGCTTCGGCAAGCAGGGTCCGGACGGCACGCTCGTCGCCCACGACCTCACGCAGGAAGAGCTCGCCCAGCTGGTCGGCGCCTCGCGTGAGACCGTCAATAAGGCCCTGGCTGACTTCGCCGCTCGCGGCTGGCTACGTCTGGAGGCGCGCGCCGTCGTCATCCTCGACCAGGAGCGCCTGAGCAACCGCGCCCACTGATCTGAGCTGCTGAGCACCTGAACGCAGCCGCGAACGCCCGGACACGATGTCCGGGCGTTCTGCTGTTGGTGCTGCGGTTCAGCCGTCGAGCTCGTCGATGTAGGCCAGCTGCGCCCGCACGATCTGCAGGGCCGCCGGGCGCACCGAGTCCGGCACCTGGGCGTAGACGGCGTCGCAGATCTCCTCCGCCGAGGAGTGGCCGTCCTCCAGCAGTCCGCGCACCTGTTCGATGCGCTCGTGGCGGTGGCTGATGTAGTAGTCGAGCACCGCCGCGGCATCCGTGCGCGCCGGCCCGTGGGCCGGTTCGATGCGGTCGACGACCCCATCGCTGACGAGCCCGCGCAGGCGCGCGAGACTGGCCATGTAGTCCCCCAGCGAGCCCTCCGGGTGGGCGATCATCGTCGTGCCCTCGCCGAGCACTGTGTCGCCGGTGAAGAGCGAGGAGCCGAAGAGCAGGCTCACCGAATCCGAGGTGTGCCCTGGGGTGGCGAGGATCGTCACGGCGTCTGCGTGGTCGGATCCGAAGGACAGCTGCTGGCCGTCTATGAGCGGATCGGCGCCCCGGCAGAACTCGGGCAGCACGGCGTGGCAGGCGGTGTCCGGGGCCCATTCGCTCACGGTGTGGAACATCTCGGTGTGGTCGGCGTGCCGGTGGGTGAAGACGACGGCAGACAGGCACCGGCCGGCGATCGCGTCGAGGATGTTCGCCCGGTGCTCAGCGAGTTCTGGGCCGGGGTCGATGAGCAGGGCCGAGGCGTCGTCAGCGCTGGTGAGCAGGTAGGTATTCGTTCCCTCCAGCGTCATCGCCGAAGGATTGTCTGCGGTGATCCGCAGCGTGCGCGTGGGCATCGTTGCCTCCCTTGCCGAACAGTGTGCGGCTTTGGCCTGCTGATCTGTCTGGGATCCCGATAGCTGCTGGGATCCGGTGTGCTCGACAGTCTATCGGCACCCCCGGACACGGCTGCCAGCGGTCAGATCTCGAACCGGGCGCCACCTCCGGAAAATTTCTCAGAATTTTTCTCTCAGCGCTCTGACCAGGGATGATAGTGGATTCTCTCGATTCTTTAGGCGGGAAGGCGCCAATTCAGGGGCGTTCTGTGGTAGTGATGTCAGTGCCTCAATCTAGGTTGGAGGCAGATACACCGAAGGAGGTGATCTGCCATGACCGCCGAACCTGTTCCCGCCGAGGGAGCCCAGCCCGCTGAGGCCCATCCGGAGTTCCTCGATGCTGCCGACATCGCACAGCTGAAGGCGCACTGCCCCGAACTGTTGGCTGCGGTCACGGCACTAGAGGACACCGGCGCCACGATCCAGCACAATGCCGCCCTGGACAGCGCCGCGGCGATCGCGATCGGCAAGGGACTTGAGCTCGTCCGCCGGAAACTCGAATCGGCCACCGCTCAGAGCACGCGCCTCATGTCCCAGCAGATCGAGCCCAGCCACTACGGTGTGCGGAAGCTGCCGGCACTGCTGAAGCAGAAGATGCGCATCACCACGTACGAGGCCCGTCGCCGGCTGTCGATGGCTCGCTGCTTAACGGAGCATCACAGCACGACCGGTCAGCCGATCCCGGCCCAGCTGCCGGAAGTTGCTGCCTGCCTGCAGGCAGGCACCATCTCGGTCGATCAGGCCCAAGCGATCATCAAACAGATCGATGCGCTGCCACCTCGCGTGCGCGCCGAGCACGAACCCGCCGTCGAGCGTGTGCTGGTTGAAAATGCCCCAGGCCTGCGGGTGGAGGAATTCCGGGTGCTCGGCAAGCGCATCCTCGGCTACCTCGACCCAGACGGGAAACTCGAAACCGAACCCAGCCACCCGGATGACTATTTCGTCACCGTCAACCAGAAGACCAATGGCGACTGGATCCTGCGCGGTCTTCTCGACTCGACAACCGGGCTGACCCTCAACGCACTGCTGACCAACCGCCAACAAGGCCCTGCCGATATCGTTGAGACAGTCCGCACTGCAGCAGACAATCCACAAGGTGGCTCCGCGTCCCCTGAAGAAGATGACTCCACTGTGGCCGGTGCCGGGCACCTCGATGCCGCTGGCTCATCGTTCGGCCCACCCGCCATGGATCCGTTCGCGGACTCCTGGGAGGACGCCGGCTGCCAACCGAACGCAGCCACAACCGATGGCAGCCCGACCATCGCACCGGTCTTCGACGACACCCGTCCCGACGGAGCACGCCGCCACGACCGGTTCTCAGTCCTCATCACCCGCGGCGCCTGCGAACCCACCGGTGCCGGCTCCTACGCTCTCGTCGTCACCGCCACAGCTGAACAGCTCGCACGCGGTGAAGGCGAAGTCGAAGCCGCAGGCGGCCACACACGACTCGAAGACATCCTGCAGCTCTCCCCTGGAGGCAAGTTCTACTACTCCTCCACCAGACCAGGCACCCGCGACGTCAAGGTCCGCACAGAAGGCCGCTTCGCCACCGCAACCCAAATGACACTGCTCAAAGCACGCGACCGCGGCTGCAGCTTCCCCGACTGCGATATCCCCGTCGGCTGGTGCGAAGCCCACCACATGCACGCCCACCACCACGGCGGACCCACCGATCTGAACAACCTCACACTGCTCTGCCGATTCCACCACGCCTGGCACGAACGCCACGGCTGGCGATCCACACTCCTCAACGGACTACCCGCCTGGATACCACCCCAGACACTCGACCGAACCCAGCGCCCGCTCTTCCACTCCCGATTCCAAGCCGAACTAGCCGACCCAGTCACACTCTTCCCCGAATGACGTGCGGCCCCGCACGTTCGGGCCGCGACGGCAACACAAGCGCCGGAACCACCTGCTACCCGAGCCGCCTGCTGCACCGGTGTCAGCTCTCTGCGCCGAACAGTCCCGAGCTCTTCTCCAGATCGGATTCCGTCACGACCTTGCCGACGTCGCGGATGCGGCCGCGCTCCGAGGGATCAGCCCGATCAGACAGCGACACCCACCACTGGTCATCGTGCCGGACGATCTCCGGCAGGATCGGCGAGACATCGCGCACCCGCGCCATCGCCGAACCGACGGTCGGCGTCCGGGCGAGGCTCTCACACACCAGCCTCGTGGCAGCGGAGATGTATTCGGCGTGCTCGGGGTCAGCGTTCTCCAGCACCTTCGCCGGGGCCATCCACCCGCCCCACGATTCATTGACCGACCGGAAGGAGACGGTCTGCCCGTGCGGCACAGCGCAGATGAAGAAGATCGTGTCGTGGCGGCGCAGCTGCCACGGTGTGTTCACCCACCGCATCCACGGTGAGAGCAGGTCCAGGCGCATTTTGAGGTCGCGCTCGGCAACCAGCTGCCCGAGCCGTGCCCGGCCGGTCACCAGCTTCTGCCGGCTGTCCTCCCACAACGGGGTGTCCGTCGATGAGATGATCCGCCCATCGACGTCCTCAGCAAGCAGCACGCCGAGCAGCTCCAGTGCCGCACGTGCCGCCGTGGCGAAGTAGTTGAGCGCCTTCGTGGTGTTGTCCTTCCGCAGCAGCCGGGCGCACTTGGCTGCATCCCACACAGCCAGAGGCAGGTGATGGATGTCCTCAGGGTGCAGTTCGGCAGACGGGAACGCCCACCGGTTCTTATCGATCAGCCCCGGCGCATCGGCCTGCCGCGTGACGAACACCTGGATGCCTCCAGGGGTGTCGCGCACGCAGATGACGGCTGCAGCAGGAATCGGCACCGAGGGGGTGGGCACGGTCTCGCCCGACGCGAAGAGGTTGAGCAGATGGGACAGCTGCTGCGAAACCGGTAGCTCTCGCGCCGGGCGATGCCGTGTCAGACGATGGGGACTCATCGAGTCTCCGGTAGCCAGGCGGTCACAGACCCGGCTTCGCCTCGGACGGCCGGACCTTGACGATCATCTCCACCTCGACTGGCGTGTCCATCGGCAGTGCGGCCACGCCCACGGCGCTGCGTGCGTGCTCGCCACGGGCACCGAATACCTCGCCGAGGAACTCGGAGGCGCCGTTGACGACCTTCGGGTGGTCGGCGAAGTCGGCTGCCGAGTTGACGAAACCGGTGACCTTGACGATCTGCTCGACCTCATCGAGATCGCCGATGACGGACTTGACCGCGGCCAGTCCGTTGACGGCAGCGAGCTTGGCGGCCTCATAGCCGTCCTCGATGCTTACCCCGCCACCGAGCTTGCCGGTGACCTTGAGCTCACCGTCGACGAACGGAAGCTGTCCGGAGGTGTACACATAGTCGCCTGACCGCACGGCCGGGACATACACACCCGCAGGCTTCGCCACCTCGGGAAGTTCGACTCCGAGCTTGTCCAGCTGCTGTTCAATGCGTGCCATCTGTCGTCTCCTTATGCCTTCGGGCGCTTGAGGTAGGCCACGAGACCGTTGCCGTCGGGGCCGGGGATGACCTGGACGAGCTCATACCCGTCTTCGCCCCACTGATCGAGGATCTGCTTCGTTGCGTGGACGATGAGCGGTACGGTGACGTACTCCCACTTCTGCATGTGCGAGCCCTTTCTGTTCGACTGCCCTCAGCCTAGTTCAGCCGCCTCACACGCGGCTACCGCTTCCGAGGTGTGGGCTACCGCTTCCGAGGTGTGGGCACCCCCCTTCCGAGGCGAGAGTCGCTGGCGAGGTGCTGGGCCCCTCGCAGCGGCGCGCCGCGAACAACGGCTCATTCCGGACAGCCGAGAGGCGGTGCAGGAAACGTGTTCCTGCACCGCCTCAGTCAGCATCAGACGTCAGCCGCCGAGCGACGGCGGCTCGTCATCGCCACCATCGTCGCCGTTGTTGCCGCCGCCACCGCCGCCGTTGTTGCCGCCGCCACCGCCGCCGTTGTTGCCGCCGCCACCGCCGCCGTTGTTGTTGCTGCTGCCGCCGCCGCGGTTGCCGCCGCCGTTGTTACCGCTGCGGCTGCCACCGGACTTGGTGCTGCTTTCGGGCTGGGTGCCAGATGGGCGGGAGAATCCGGTGTTGCCCTTCGTCTCCTTGATGGCCTTGCTCATGTAGGACTGCCAGGTCTGGCCGGAGATGGTCGCACCGTAGATCCGGCCGCGGACCTTGCCCTTGCTGTTCTTTCGCCAGTCCATGTTTTTGTCCGGATGGCCGGTCCACACCGCAGTCGAGATCTTCCGGGTGAAGCCGACGAGCCAGGTCGAACCGACTTCGAAGTTCGTCGTACCGGTCTTCGCACCAGCCGGCGCGCCGATCCGCAGTGAGGAGGTGGTGCCGCCGTTGAACGTCTGCGAAAGCGCCCAGGCAACCGAATCGGCGACCTTCTTATCGAGCACCTTCTTGCAGTCGGCCTTCGGCACGTCGACCTTCTCACCTTCCGAATCGGTGATCTCGGTGATGGGGGTCGGGCGGCAGTAGGTGCCGCCTGAGGCATACACTGCGTATGCGCTGGCCATGTCGATCGGCGCGACCTGCACGATGCCCAGCACCGAGGCGGGCTTGAGGGCGTCAGTCGTACCATCCTGGAGCTTCGTGTCCAGCGGCGAGCCGTTTCCGTACTTGATGCCCAGGTCGGTGGCGGTCTTCATGATCCCGCACATGTCAAGCTGGTTGGCCATGGCCGCATAACCGGTGTTGACGGACTTGCGGGTGGCGTCGAGTGCGGTCATCGCGGAGTTGCCACCGCCGTCGCCGGCGTTGTTCGGATTCCACTTCGCCCCGTTGTTGTCGCAGCCACGGTACTTCCATGACCCGGCAGCGTACTCGCGCTTGGTCGCGTTGACCGTCGAGCCGAGGGTCTTGCCCTCCTTGAGCCATTCGGTCAGCACGAACGGCTTCCACGTCGAACCCACCTGGAAGCCGTTGGCGCCGTTGTGGGAGTTGTCGACGTTGAAGTTGATCTGGGTGTCAGAGCCCTTCTTGCCCTCAGACGCCGTGTAGTTGCGGTTCTGTGCCATCGAGAGCACCTTGCCGGAACCAGGCTCGACGGAGACGATGGTGTGACCGGCACCGGAGGGATCGCCGACCGGAACCCGCTTCTTCACGGCCTTGTCGGCTTCGTTCTGCATCTTCGGGTCGAGCGTCGTCTTGATCGTCAGGCCGCCGCGCTGCAGCAGGTTGCGGCGCTCCTCCTTCGTCTCACCGAAGATCGGGTCGTTCTCCACGACACGCTGGACGTAATCGCAGAAGTAGCCCTTGTTGCCGGCAGCCGCGCATCCGTTGGGGGTCTCGTGAATGTCGAGTTCGAGGTCGGAGTTGCGCGCTTCGTCGTACTCCTCCTGCGTGATCTTGCCCTGCTTGTGCATGAGTCCGAGCACGGTGTTGCGGCGTTCGATGGCGTTCTCCGGCTTGGTCTGCGGATTGAAGGCAGCCGGGTTCTTCACAATGCCGGCCAGGGTGGCCGACTGCTGGATATTCAGGTCCTTCGCCGAAATGCCCCAGTAGCGCTGAGCCGCGGCCTCAACGCCGTAGACGCGCGGGGTGCCGGAGTAGTTGTTGATGTTGAGGTAGCGGTTGAGGATCTCATGCTTGCTGTACTTGTTCTCCACGGCCGCAGCCAGCTTCGCCTCGCGGAGCTTGCGGGCGTATCCGGCTGCACCGGAGCTCTCGGTGGCCTCTTCAATCGCTGCGCGGTTGCTCTCGTCCTCAGCGTTGGCGTTCTCGCTCAGCACGTTCTTGACGTACTGCTGCGTCAGTGTCGAACCGCCCTGGGTGTCATCGGAGAGCAGGTTGTAGACCACTGCGCGGGCGATGCCCTGCAGGTCGACGCCGCCGTGTTCGAAGAAGCGCTCATCCTCAACGGCCACAGTCGCCTGCTGCATCTGCTCGGAGATGTCATCGAGGGCGACTTCCTTGCGGTTCTGCCAGTAGAAGGTCGCGATCTCCGAGCCGTCGGAGGCGAGCATGCGGGACTGCTCGGCGAGCGGGCGCTCGTCGAGTTCGGCCGGCAGTGCGCTGAACAGCTCGACACCGGCATCGGCTCCCATCGATGCGACGCCGACGGAGGGGATCGCCAGTCCTGCACCGACAACGCCGGCGATGACGCTGACGGCGATGAACTGGAACAGCGCCGCGACCTTGTTGGAGGATTCTGAGACAGATGACACCATGCGGATCATTTTAACGAACAGCGCAAGTCGATTCCCTCAGCATTCGCCCAATGAACCTGACAATCACGAAAGTCCCGGTGGGGCGGCTAACGCCCCACCGGGCCCGCAGGGTCGGACACGGAAGGTCCAAATGGGCCTCAGCTGCGGGCAGTCAGGGTGATGAGGGAGACCTCCGGTGGGCACGCGAAACGCACTGGGGCGAACGGCGAGAACCCGAGCCCGGCCGAGACATTGACCGTCATGCCGCTGTAGTCGAAGGTGCCCTTGGCATACCGGGCCGGCAGGTCGCAGTTCGTCACCAGCGCTCCGTAGAAGGGCATGCACACCTGCCCGCCGTGCGTGTGACCAGCGAAGGCGAGGTCCGCTTCGGCGGCGGCGAAGGCATCGAGCACGCGCAGGTACGGCGCATGGGTGACACCGATGCGCACATCGGCGGCCGGTTCGTCGAAGCGCGGCCACTCCTCGTCGAGCCGGTCGCGGTTCATGTGCGCATCTCCGATGCCGGCGAAAGCCAGACGGGTGCCGCGCAGCTCGATCTCTGAGCCGCGGTTGTCGAGGAAGGCCCAGCCGCGCTCAGCGAAGGCGTCGACGAGCTCCATGGTCGGCAGGGTCGCATTCTTCTTCGAATGCTTCACCTCTGAGGGTGCGCCGAGATAGCGCAGCGGGTTCTTCATCTGCGGGGCGAAGAAGTCGTTCGATCCCAGAACGAACACCCCGGGAACGTCGAGGAGCTCGTCGTAGACCTCCAGCAGCCGCTCGAGCATCGGGGCGGCGAGGTTGTCACCGGTGTTGACGATGAGGTCGGGCTCGAGCTCGGCCAGCTGCGAGACGAATGCCATCTTCCTCTTCTGCCACGCGCACAGGTGCAGGTCGGAGATGTGGAGGATGCGCAGGTCCTCGGCACCCGGCGGCAGCACGGGCACAGTGCTGCGGCGGATGCGGAACAGCGCCGGTTCGATGCCGGCAGCCCAGACGGCACCGGCAAGCCCAGCCGCGGACACGGCCCCGGCTCCGGCGAGAGTGGTGGCGAGCGTTCGATTCATCTGCCCCATCCTAGCGGCAACCGGGGACAGGTCAGCGAGCGTCCGTGCCCGAGGCGTCCCCCGCCTCGTCAGCGGTGCTCACCAGCGAGGGGTGGCGATGGACATCGGCTTCACGACGGATCCGGGCGCGGGTGTGGCGGGATTTGCGGCGGTGGCCGATGAGGCGGCAGATGAGGTAGATGAGGAAGCTGATGGTGGTGACGAAGGGGCTGATCGGCACGACCGGTGAGCCGAGCGCGATGAGGATGCCGCCCACGGACGAGATGACGGCGAACAGCATCGACAGGACCGGCACGAGAACCGGAGAGGCTGAGATCTGGGTGGCGGCCGCCGCCGGGGTGACGAGCAGGGCGAGGACGAGGAGCACGCCGACGACCTGGACGGACAGCGCGACGGCCAGCCCGAGGGCGAGCATGAAGATGATCGTGAGCGCGGTGACCGGAACGCCCTTCGCGCGAGCGACGGCCGGGTCGATGCTGGCGAAGACGAGTGGGCGCCAAATGATGAGGAGGACGACGAGGACGATGACCGCGCAGATGACGAGCGTGCGGATCTGGCCCGAGTTGATCGCCACGATCTGACCGGTGAGCAGTCCGAACTTGTTCGCCGCGCGGCCGTCGTAGAGGGCCAGGAACAGGATGCCGAGGCCTAGGCCGAAGGGCATGAGGACGCCGGTGATGGTGTTCTTCTCACTGCTGCGCGCACCGCCGATGCCGATGAGCAGAGCCGCAGCGAGTGAGCCGATGATCGAGCCGTAGACGACGTCGAAGCTGATGAGTAGCGCGAAGGAGGCTCCGGCGAAGGAGAGTTCGGCGACGCCGTGGACGGCGAACGGAATGTCGCGGGCCATGACGAAGACGCTGATGAGGCCGCCGACCACGCCGAGCAGTGCGGCTGCGAACAAGGAGTTCTGCAGCAGCACGATGAGCTCGCCGTAGTTTTCGAACGTGAAGTACTCGGTGAGGATGTTCGATGCCAGGTGAGTCATGGTGCCTGCGCTCCTCAGATCGCCCCGGCCGAGGGCTCGGGGTGATGGATCGGGTGATGGTCGGAGTCGCTGCCGACGATGACGATGCGCCCGCCGGCGCGCACGACGTCGATCGGTGAGCCGTAGAGTTCGCTGAGCGCCGCGGAGTTGATGACTTCGTCTGGGGTGCCGACGAGGAAATGTCCGCCGGCGATGTAGAGGACCCGGTCGACGTAGGGCAGGATCGGGTTGATCTCATGGGTGACGAAGAGGATCGCGGTCTGGCGGGCCCGGCGCTTCTCGTGCAGCAGGCGGGCCACGAGCCGCTGATGGGTCATGTCCAGGTGCAGCAGCGGCTCATCGCACAGCAGCAGGTGCGGGTCCGAGCTGAGAGCCTGGGCGACGCGCAGGCGCTGCAGTTCGCCACCGGAGAGCATGCCGACCGGGGAGTCGGCGTAGGTCTGGGCACCGACCTCTTCGAGCAGCGCTTCGACCTTCTGGCTGCGCGAGCGGGAGAACCAGCCCGGTCCCCAGCGGTGGCCGTCGAGTCCCATGCGCACGAGGTCGCGGCCGCGCATCGGGGTGTCGTCGTCGATGCCGCGCTGCTGGGGGATGTAGCCGATGTCCGGGTCTCCGCGTCGGGCGCGGTGGCCGTTGACGCGGGCCGTACCGGAATACAGTTGATACTGTCCGAGGAGGACCTTGAGCAGGGAGGTCTTGCCGCAGCCGTTGGGGCCGAGGATGGCGATGAACTCGCCGGGCTCGACGTCGATGTTGAGGTTGTGCCACAGCACCCGGTCCCCGAAACGCAGCTGTGCGTCGCTGAGCTCGAGGACCGGGTTGGTGCTGTGTGGAGCCGAATCAGTGATCGTGACCTGCCAGCGCTTCCTGGACGTCCTTGATGTAGTCGCCCATCCAGTCGATGTACTTCTCGTCATTGTCCATGGTCTCCGCCAGATTCACGACCGGCACACCGGCGCTTTCGGCGGTCTTCTTCAGTTCGTCGGCCTGCGGGCCGGCGTTCTGCGAATTGTAGGCGAGGACGACGACTTCCTTGTTCTCGATCTGCTCCTTGGCCTTCTTCAGCACCAGCGGCGGCACATCGTCGCCGTGTTCGACGGCGGAGAGGAAGTCCTGGGAGGTGATGTTCTCGATGCCCATGTCGTGGAAGAGCCACAGGGCGATCGGCTCGGTGGCCGCGGCCTTCTCACCCTCGTGCTGGGACTTCGCCTCGTCGAGCTGGGACTGCAGCTTGCCGAGTTCGGCCTTGTAGTCCTCAGCGTTCTTCTTGATGTCGTCAGCGCTGTCGGGCAGCTCGTCGCTCAGCTTCGAGGAGACCTCGTCGACGAGTTTCGTCATCGTCGGCACGGAGTACCAGACGTGTTCATTGAAGGCGCCGTGGTCATGGTCGTGATCGTGGCCCTCTTCGCCGTGGTCATGGGCGTCTTCGCCGTGGTCATGGGCGTCTTCAGTACCGTGATCGTGGTCCTCGTGGCCTTCTTCACCATGGTCGTGGGCATCCTCGGTGCCGTGGTCATGGCCTTCTTCACCGTGGTCGTGGCCGTCTTCGTCACCGTGATCATGGTCGTGAGGTTCGTTGGCCACGCCCTCCGAGCCCGGCAGGCCCGAGATGGCCACGGTGTCGACGACGGTCGGTTTGTGATCTGCAGCCTCGAGCATCGTCGTCATGAAGGCGTCATAGCCGCCGTTGACGACGACCATGTCGGCCTTCGACAGCTTGAGCTGGTCCTGGGCGGTGGCCTCGTAGTCGTGGGGATCCTGCGTCGGATCGTCGATGACCGGCGTCACCTCAGCTGCATCGCCGGCGACGTTCTTGACGATGTCGGCGTACACGTTGGTGGAGGTCACAACGGTGAAGTCCTTGTTGGCCTCAGTGGAGCTGTCGGAACCACCGCAGCCGGCCAGCGCGACGAGGGAACCAGCGGCGAGAGCCGCGAGTACAGGGGTGCGAAGCGAGCGCATAGGACACCTTTCCAGGCGAAGATTGTCGATCTCGTCGAACGTTACTCCTACACATCAATCATGCGCTAATGGATCTATTGCAATTCCTTTATGCTTCTGGGATGCCCGTTCATCTGCGCGCTCCGGCGAGCAGATCAGCGTCGTGTGCGGACGCCGCACGCGCGCATGCACTGCATGCAGATGGCTGTGCCCACCGCATGCGGCTGCTGCGGGCAGGAGCTCCTAACCGCAGCAGCCGCGAGGATCGGACCCGCGGTACAGACAGCCGCCGTTTGAACAGTCGCCGCGCCGGCAGCCCGGCGCAACCCACCCCCCGCACCGACAGCTACCACTCACTGCGGCTGTCTGTCACCTCAGCTGCGTTCGGCGATGAGGCGGGCGATCTGCACGGTGTTGAGCGCTGCGCCCTTGCGCAGGTTGTCATTCGAGATGAACAGCACGAGACCGCGTCCTTCAGGTACCGACTGGTCGGCGCGGATGCGGCCGACGAAGCTGGCATTGCGGCCGGCAGCCCCCAGCGGAGTCGGCACATCCGCCAGCTCGACGCCGGGTGCGTCAGCGAGCACCTCGCGAGCGGCCGCCGGGGTGATCTCGCGGGCGAACTCGGCATGCACAGCGAGGCTGTGACCGGAGAACACCGGCACGCGAACACACGTCCCAGCCACCCGCAGCTCAGGCAGCCCGAGGATCTTGCGGCTCTCGTTGCGCAGCTTCTTCTCCTCGTCCGTCTCACCTTCGCCGTCGTCGACGATCGACCCGGCCATCGGCAGAACGTTGAACGCGATGGGAGCCGTGTACACCTCGGGAGCGGGGAAGCCGACGGCAGCGCCGTCGCGCACAAGCTGCTCGGCATCGTCGATGACCGCGCGCGCCTGCCCGGCAAGCTCCTCGACGCCAGCCAGCCCGGAGCCGGAGACCGCCTGGTAGGTCGCCACCGTCATGCGCTCCAGACCGGCGGCGTCGTGCAGGGCCTTGAGGACCGGCATCGCGGCCATCGTCGTGCAGTTGGGGTTGGCGATGATCCCCTTGGGTGTGTCGTTGATGGCCTCGGGGTTGACCTCGCTGACGACGAGCGGCACCTGAGGGTCGGAGCGGAAGGCCGAGGAGTTGTCGATGACCGTCACGCCGGCTTCGGCGAAGCGCGCGGCCTGCGCCCGGGAGGTGGCCCCGCCGGCGGAGAACAGAGCGACGTCGAGGCCGGTGGGGTCTGCGGTCGCGGCGTCTTCGACGACGACGGTCTGCCCGGCGAAGTCGAGTTCGCGGCCGGCCGATCGCGCCGAGGCGAAGAACCGGATCGAGGCGATCTCGAAGCCGGGATCATCTGCCAGCAGGTCGCGCATGACCTCGCCGACCTGGCCGGTGGCGCCGACGACGCCGATGTTCAGTGCCTTCATCGTCCGGTACCTCCGTACACGATCGCTTCGGTGTCATCGGCATCGAGCCCGTAGGCGGTGTGGGCCGCGCGCACGGCGTCGTCGAGCAGCTCGGCGTTGGTGACGACGCTGATGCGGATCTCCGAGGTGGAGATCATGTCGATGTTGATGTGGGCGTCGGCGAGCGCGTCGAACAGCGTGGCGGTCACGCCCGGGTGGGAGCGCATGCCGGCGCCGATGACCGAGAGCTTGCCGATCTGGTCGTCGTACTGGATGTGGTCGAAGCCGATGCTGCCCTTGGCGGACTCGAGCGCTTCGATGGCCTTGACACCGTCGTCCTTCGGCAGGGTGAAGGAGATGTCGGTGCGGCCGGGGTCGCGGGTGGAGATGTTCTGGACGATCATGTCGATGTCGATCTCCTGGTGCCCGACGGTGCGGAAGATCTCGGCGGCCTTGCCGGGGATGTCGGGCACGCCGACGATCGTGAGCTTGGCCTCCGAACGGTCGTGGGCGACACCGGAGATGATTGCCTGTTCCATTTTCTCTTCCGTTTCTTCTGTCTGTGCGGTGCGGAACGCCTCGGGGATGGGGGCGTCGGTCACCCAGGTGCCCTGGTGCTGGGAGAACGAGGAGCGGACGTGGACGGGCACGCCGTAGCGGCGGGCGTATTCCACGCAGCGCAGCATGAGGATCTTCGCGCCGGAGGCTGCCATCTCGAGCATCTCCTCGTAGCTGATGAGCGAGATCTTGTGCGCACTCGGCACGATCCGCGGGTCGGCGGTGAAGACGCCGTCGACGTCGGAGTAGATCTCGCAGACGTCGGCGTTCAGTGCCGCGGCCAGTGCGACGGCGGTCGTGTCGGAGCCGCCGCGGCCGAGGGTGGTGATGTTCTTCGTCGTCTGGGACACTCCCTGGAACCCGGCGACGATCGCGACGTTGCCGTCGTCGAGGGCGGAGCGGATGCGGCCGGGGGTGACGTCGATGATGCGGGCCTTGCCGAAGGACTCATCGGTGATGACGCCAGCCTGCGAGCCGGTGAAGGACTGTGCGTGGTAGCCGAGGTTGGCGATCGCCATGGCGAGCACGGCCATCGAGATCCGCTCGCCGGCGGTCAGCAGCATGTCGAGTTCGCGGGCCGGTGGGACCGGGGAGATCTCTTTGGCCAGGTCGATGAGATCGTCGGTGCTGTCGCCCATCGCCGAGACCACGACGACGACATCATGGCCGGCCTGGCGGTATTCGACGATCCGCTTGGCCACGCGCTTGACGGAGTCGGCATCGGCCACGGAGGATCCGCCGAACTTCTGCACAACTAGGCTCACAGCAATCACTTTCGTCCGGGTACAGTCGCGTTGCTCGCAACGCCACGGCCCATTGTAAACACCGGCCCGCGCGGGCATCAGAAGGCCCCGCCATCTGGACGATGACGGGCCTTTCCAGTCCCGAGGTGGGGGCTCGGTCTCTGAGGGGTGCGCCGGTCCCGAGGTGGGGGCTGAGTTCTCGGGAGGTGCGGGGTCAGCCGGCCGGGACCGGCACCTCGACCACGGTGAAGAGGTCACCGGGCTGGCAGTCCAGTGCGTCGCACAGGGCCACGAGTGTGGTGTAGCGGATGGCCTTGGCGCGGTTGTTCTTCAGCACCGAGAGGTTGGCCAGTGTCATGCCCACCTCGTTCGCCAGTTCGGTCAGGGTCTTGCCGCGGGCGGTGAGCAGCTCGTCGAGGTGGCAGCGGACCGCGCGGGTGGTGTTCTCGGTGCTCATCAGATGACTCCTTCGAGCTCGTCCTCTGCGCGCTGGCCGCGCTGCAGGGCCAGGCGGAAGACCTGGATGAGGCCGAGGACGCCGAGCCAGACGAAGCTGCCCATGGTGGTGACTCCGTTGGTGAAGCCGGCTTCGGCGATGCCGAGGTCGCGGGTGACGAGGTTGCCGCCGAGCATGAGGTTGAGTCCGACGGCCAGTCCCGTGCCGAAGGCGACCCAGAAGGCGATGCTCAGGAAGCGCGAGGCCCGCTGCGACAGCGGCTTGCCTTCGGCGATGATGCTGATGACCCGGCTGAGGTACCAGCCTGCGACGAGGGTTCCGGCGACGAGGATGATCTGTGCGATGAGCACGTGGGTGATCGCCCATGCGCTGAGCTCATCGAAGGGGATGATGAAGCTCATGAGCCCGTCGGCGCGGGCCGGGACTCCGGAGATGAGGCCTTCGGTTTCGTCCGGCAGCTCGAGCGAGACGGTGAGTTCGCGGTTGACGATCGCCCGCACGATGCTGGTGACGGCGTTGACGAGGATGACAGCCAGGGCCATGAGGCTGAAGAGTTCCAGGCCTCCGCGGCTCTTGCGACGGCCGGCGGCGGTTGCAGGTGCTGTGTTGCCCGGGGTGTTCATGGGCTTCTCCTTAATCGAGGGTTGCCATCTTAATCGAGGGTTGTCATCGTCGTATATCGATTCTCGATATATCGACAATCAATATACTTCTCGAGTTTCGATAAAGGAGTGAAGGGCCTGCGGCATATCGATAGTCGATAAACTGCGTTGTGCCTGGTGAGGCCCCAGAAAAAAAATTCAGCCCGGCCGGGGTTCCGGCCGGGCTGGGCTGTGTGTGCAGGGCCGCTGGGCTCCTGTCACGGGGCCTCCGTTACAGGGCTTCGGCTGTCACTGGGCAACGGGCCGACGGCCTTCGAAGGCGCGGCCGAGGGTGACCTCATCGGCGTATTCGAGGTCGCCGCCGACCGGCAGGCCGGAGGCCAGCCGGCTGACGGTGATGCCGAGGCTGGAGAGCAGCCGCACGAGGTAGGTGGCGGTCGCCTCGCCTTCGAGGTTCGGGTCGGTGGCGATGACGCATTCGGTGACCTCGCCGCTCTGCAGCCGCGGCAGCAGGCTCTTGATGCGCAGCTCATCGGGGCCGATGCCGGCCATCGGGTCGATCGCACCGCCGAGGACGTGGTAGAGCCCGCGGAACTCGCGGGTGCGTTCGATGGCGATGACGTCCTTGGGCTCTTCGACCACACAGATGACGCTCTGGTCGCGGCGGGTGTCCTTGCAGATGACGCATTCGGTGTCCTCTGCGACGTTGCCGCAGGTCTCGCAGAACTTCACCCGCTTCTTCACCTCGGTCAGGGCGCGGGCGAGTCCGGAGACGTCCTCGCTGGGACTCTGCAGGATGTGGAAGGCCAGGCGCTGAGCGGACTTGGGGCCGATTCCCGGCAGCTTGCCGAATTCGTCGACCAGGTCCTGCAGGGCGCCTTCGTAGAGCATGCTCATGCGTCCGTCTCCTCGATCACGACACCGCCGAGGATTCGTTCGACGACGGGCACGCCGACGTCAGGGGCCTCGGTGATGTCCATATCCGTATCGGGATCGAAGTCCTCGTATCCGTCATCGGGCCGACCGGCGCCGGTCTGCTGGCGCTGGGCTTCCGGCCCGTCGCCGTTGGCGGCACCAGCCATTGCCGGTCCGCTGCCTGCCGCAGGCCCCGGGTCTGCGGCGTCGGCCGGGCCCGAGGTGTGGGCTGCCTGTTCGGCAGCACCTGGGTTCGCGTCGTGGCCAGGGGTGCTGCCATTGCCGTTCTGCTGGGCGCGCTGCGCGAAGCTGGCGTACGGGTTGGCCGATTCTACCGGCTCCTCGCCCTTCGGCAGCGGGGCTTCCGGTCCGTCGTTGGTGGTGAAGGCGATGTTCGGGTCGGCATAGGCGCCGAGGAAGTCGAGGTCATCGTCGCTGTCCGACGCACTGCCGCTCGCCGAGGGCGCCGAGGCGTCCGGGGCACCAGCGTCAGTCGTTGCCGCGTCGGAGTCTGCCGCGTCAGTCGTTCCGGGGTCGCCTGAATCGGCACCGAATGAATCGGGCTCGTCGTCGATGGCTGCTGGCGGTGGTACGACGACGGCTGGCATATCGACCGCGCCGGAGCCTGCGCTCGTATCTGCCTCATACGGGTCGCCGAAGTCAGCACCTGCGTAGTAGTCGTCCTCCGGTGGTCGTTCGGGTCCGTCGTCAGGCTCTTCGACGTCATCGGCGATAGGTGCCTGGCGTGCGGGGTGCTGCTGAGGAGCCGCCGGTTCTTCGGCAGCTGGCTGGTTCGCTGCCGACCGTTCCTCAGTCGACTCGTCCGCGGTCGACTCTTCCCTTGTCGGCTGGCTGCCGGGGTTTGCCTGCGGTTCCGGTTCGGACTGCTCTGCGTTCGGCTTCTCCCCTGCCGTGTCAGGCGTCTCGGCTGCGGGGTGGTCTAGGCCTTGCCCTTCCTCCGCATCGTCGGCGGCGGATTCGGCAACTGCTGTATCGCCGGGGCTCTGCCAGAAGCGCTCATGGTCGATCGGCTCGCGGTCGGCCTCGCGGGGGCCGACGACGGAGTCGATCTCCTCCTGCGTGGGCCGCGGGCGGTTGATCGTGTTCTGCTGCTCCGGTCCACGGGAACTCTGCGGCCCGCCAGCTCCCCCACCGGGGTTGCCCGGGTTGGCTGCGGGCGCGCCGCCGCTGTTGACTCCGGGCACGTTTCCGCTCGCCGGGCCGACTTCGACACGGGCTTGGATGCCGAGCACGTCATTGAGCGCTTCGCTCAGCTTCTGCGCGTTGTTTCCGCGATTGAAGGAGTTGAGCGCACCAGGGTTGTCGAACCCGAGGTAGAAGACACCGTCGGTGAATCCATAGGGCACCGCACTGTTGCTCACGATCGCGCGAGCGAGCTTCGCTGTGCGGCCGAGCGCGTCGAGGATGTCGGGCCAAGCGCGGCGGATCGCATCGATCTCCGCTCCTGGCTGTCCCGGTCCCGAGGCGGGGGTCGGCGGCTGCGCAGGCTCGGAGGCAGGCTGAGGCTGGGACGGCTGTTGCATGCCCTGCGTCTGGCTGGGCTGCGAGACCTGCCCGGGCTGAGGAGAAGTCTGGGCTGCCGGGGCCGACTGCGGCCGGGCCTGTTCGGGCCGAGCAGACGGTTGAGGCTGAGCTGGCTGCTGCGATTCCGTCGGCTGCTGCGCACCAGTCTGCTGGCCGGCGTCTGCGGCTGCGGGAGCAGAAGAGTCTGCGGCACGCCGCGCAGCGGTGGCAGCGGCTTCGGGCACGGCTGACGCGGTCGGCTCAGGCGCAGTCGCCTCGGGCGCTGCAGATGTCGGTTCGGGCGATGACGGGTCAGCCGCCGGGGCGGATTCTGCGGACTGCCCGGCGTCTGGTTCATCACTGAGCATGGATTCTGCTGCAGCGGCAGCAGCTGCGAACTCGTTGAGGTCGTCGTCGACGCTGCGCGCAGGAGCTGGCGCAGGCTTCGCAGGCTGGGCAGACTCAGTCTGCGCGGCAACACCAGCGGTGCTACCGGCCTCGGCAGCACCAGGACCGTTATCGGTGCCCTCGGGTACGGCAGCCGGAACTGCTCCAGGCGGCAGAGTGCCGGTGGCACCCATGCCGATGCGGCGTTCGATCCGCTCTACACGGCTGAGCGTTGACCGGCGGGACTTCTCGGCAGCCGGCAGCAGCACGCGCGCACAGATGAGCTCGAGCTGCAGTCGCGGCGAGGTCGCGCCGGACATCTCCGACAGCCCCGTATTGAAAAGATCCGCAGCCCGGGACAGCTCGGCCTGGCCGAACGACCGGGCCTGCTGGACGAGTCGCTCCAGGCGATCGGAGGGGACCTCAGGCAGGAACGAGGCCGCCGCCTCGGGCGCGGCACCGACGACCACCAGGTCGCGGAACCTCTCGAGCAGATCCTCAACGAACCGGCGCGGATCCTGGCCGGACTCGATGACCCGGTCGACGACCCGGAACACCGCCGCCCCGTCACCGGCGGAGAATGCGTCGACGATGTCACCGAGCAGCGAATCGGGCGTGTAGCCCAGCAGCGCGATCGCGGTGTGGTAGTCGACGCCGTCAGCTCCGGCGCCGGCCATGAGCTGGTCGAGCACGGAGAGCGAATCGCGCACCGATCCGCCGCCGGCGCGCACGACCAGCGGCAGCACGCCCTTAGAGACCGGCACGTTCTCCCGCGTGCACAGCTCCTCGAGATAGCCGGTGAGCACCTCGGGCGGGACGAGCCGGAAGGGGTAGTGGTGCGTACGCGAGCGGATGGTGCCGATGACCTTCTCCGGCTCGGTGGTCGCGAAGACGAACTTCACATGCGCCGGCGGCTCCTCGACGAGCTTGAGCAGGGCGTTGAAGCCCTGCGGCGTGACCATATGCGCCTCATCGAGGATGAAGACCTTGAACCGGTCACGGGCAGGCGCGTAGACCGCACGTTCGCGCAGGTCACGGGCGTCATCGACACCGTTGTGGCTGGCTGCGTCGATCTCGACGACGTCGAGTGAGCCGGGACCGTCGTTGGCGAGGTCGCGGCAGCTGGGGCACTGCCCGCACGGCTGCGCGGTCGGGCCCTCGACGCAGTTGAGGCAGCGGGCGAGGATGCGCGCTGAGGTGGTCTTGCCGCAGCCGCGGGGGCCGGAGAACAGATAGGCATGGTTGATGCGGTCATTGGCGATCGCGGCCATGAGCGGGGTGACCACATGGTCCTGGCCGATGACCTCATCGAAAGTCTCCGGGCGGTAGCGGCGGTACAGTGCAGTAGACACATCCCCTACCCTACTGCGAACCGATGACATCGCTCAGCTGACGCTGTGGATCCCCGCTCCCGAGGCGGTGGCTGGGTCGGATGCTGCGCGGAGGACGAGGTGTGGCACCATGGTGGCGGAACGGCACCCGTGCACCGCAGAGTGCATACTGCCGAACCGCGTTTCCTTCTCCCCAGATCAGGAGGCCGAAAGATGGATGAGCCGCAGCTTCTGGCGGTGCTCATTGTCATCGCGTTCTTCTTCATCACGCTCTTCGGCGGCGGCTACCTCATCTACCGGACGATGAACCGGCCGAACTCCTATATCGGCGCCCGCATGCACGCTGAGGAGCAGCGCCGGCTTCAGCAGGAGCGCGACAGCGCGGGAGGCGCGGCGCCGGTTGCAGGCCAGACCGGTCCAGCCAGCCCGACAGGCGAACACGAGGCGATGAACCCACGCGACGTGCGGGGCCCGCGCGGCCCGGAGGATCAGTCGCCGGAGCGCTGATCAGTGCCCGGCGGCGTCATCGCGCCCAGCTGCATCGCCGCGCCCGGCAGCGTCACCGTGCTCGCTGTCGCCACGGTCGTCGGCGCTCACGTCGCCTGGGCACGGCTCCACGATGGGAAGGGTGCCGGTCTGCACATCGTCTCCCGCCTCGGGGTCGGTTCCCTCAGGCGGGTCGAACTCCTCGACCTCGACGATCGCATGGTCCTTGCGGCCGTAGACCCACAGCAGGATCTCCAGCGGCTTGCCGGTGACCTTCATGATGCCTTTGGACTTGGGCCCGGCGGTGGTGCCGGCGAATCCGGGAGCGTCGAAGATCAGGTGCTTGCCGAGGGAGAGAGCCTGGGGCAGCACGAGCATCTTCAGCAGCGGCCACACACTCATCTGCATGTCCCATGACAGGCTGCGCGGCTGCCAGTCATCGGCAGCCCGGCGGACGTCCTCGTGGTGGACGAGGAACTCCGCGGTGTTCATCACCCGGTCGACTGACGACAGCTTCGCCGGTGACCAGATCGGCGCGCCCTCGGCCATGAGCCCGACGAGCTGCTCGAACGGCATCTCGGTGAACTCGGTCTCGACCGAGGTCTTGTACCGGTCCAGCGACGGGAAGCGTTCGGCCAGCTGCGGAGAGGCGTTGCCCGGCAGCGCGAAGGGCCGGCGGTCGCGGATGACGAGGTGAACTGCCAGATCCCGCACCGTCCATCCCTCACACAGGGTGGGTGCATCGGGGCCGACATCGAACATCAGCGCCGCTAGGCTGAGCCGTTCGTCGCGTGCGTAGTTCTTCCTCATACACTCAGTCTGCCGTCTGCTGTGCGAAGGCGTCCACATTTCTCGCTGAGTGTCTGCAGAAAGTCCGCAATCCGGCTGGTGGAGCGATAATCGGCCAGGTCATCGCCGCGCGTCGGGCCGTCGGTGACGATGACGATCGGCTTGCCGGCCTTGGCCGCCCGGCGGACGAACCGCAGTCCCGAGTGCACCGCCAGCGAACTGCCGGCCACAAGCAGCCCTGACCCGGCATCGACGGCGGCGGTGGCGGCCTCAACGCGCTCACGCGGGACGGATTCGCCGAAGTACACGACATCGGGTTTGAGGATGCCGCCGCAGATCGGGCAGTCCGGGTAGCGGAACCCGGCGGTCTCATCGAGTTCGACGTCGCCGTCGGGAGCGGTCTCGATATCAGCCAGGTCGACCTCGAGCCGTTCGCCGAAGCCGGGATTCAGCGCCGTCATCTCCTCCTGCAGCCAGCTGCGGTCGAAGATCCGCCGGCACTGCAGGCACACCACCCTGGCGAGGCTGCCGTGCAGCTCGATGACCGGATCGGAACCGGCGGCGATGTGCAGTCCGTCGACGTTCTGCGTGATGAGAGGTCCGAGCCTGAGGCAGGCGAGGAGTTCGTGCCCGCGGTTCGGTTCGGCCAGGCGCGTCCGGGGGTAGCCGACCCAGCTGCGCGCCCAATAGCGGGCGCGCTGCCGCGGATGCGACAGAAAGGTCTGGTAGGTCATCGGGTTCCGGCGCGGGGAGCCGGGACCGCGATAGTCGGGAATGCCGGAATCGGTGCTCATTCCGGCCCCGGTGAGCACCGTCCACGGGTGCTCGCCAGCCGGCGCAGAGTCTGCCAGCTCGGCGATGACTGCGGCGATCTGCTCGTCGCTGTGACTCGGCTGCGGGGTGCGCGCACCGCGCAGCGGATCGCGGATGACTGCCATGCACGGCAGTCTATCGATCCGCGCAAACCGGGCATTCACCTCGGGCGCGGCGCTCGCTACAGTGGAGATATGGCACGTGTGCTGCTCGTCCACCATTCGCCCTCGCCAGCGACTGAAGAGCTCGCTGCGGCTGCGCGGGAGGGACTGAATATGCCCGAACTCGACGGCGTCGAGGTCATCGAGCGGGCCGCACTCGAGGCGACAGCAGACGATGTGCTCGCAGCTGACGCATACGTGCTCGGCACGACGGCGAACTTCGGCTACATCTCCGGTGCCCTCAAGCATTTCTTCGACACCACCTACTACGACACCCGCGAGCAGACCGCCGGGCGGCCGTTCTCCTACTGGATCCACGGCGGCTACGACACAACGGGGGCCGAGAAGGCGATGGAGGCGATCACCACCGGATTCGGGTGGGAGAAGGCCTTCGAGCCGGTCACCTTCACCGGCGAGGTCGGCGAGGAGCACCTCGCACAGGTCACCGAGATGGCCGCCACGGTCGCCGCGACCGTGATGTGAGGGGCACCGGGTCCGTGCCCGAGGCGGTGGTCGGGTCCGCACCCGAGGCGGCGGCCGGGTCAGGTGCGGATCGCGTCGATGATCCGGATACGGGTGGCGACGAGGGCTGGGATGAGACCGGCCAGTCCGCCGACGGCGAGCGCGACGAGCATTCCGACGACCGCGGCTGAGAGCGGGAACGGGGGCGGTTCGGCCAGTCCGCCGAAGAGCTTGTCGGCCACGAATGGGTTGCGCAGCAGCAGGATCGCCGTGCCGACCCCGATGAGACCTGCGACGAAGGTGCCGACGACGCTTTCCATCATGACGGCGAAGAACACCCGTCCCGAGGAGGCGCCGAAGCTGCGCCGGATGCCGATCTCGCGGATCCGCTGCTGGATCGTCACGACGGCGATGTTGATCATGCCGAGTACGCCCATGGCCATGATGATGCCGGCGATGGCGAGCAGGATCATCTTCACCAGGGCCAGGCCCATGTCGCCGTCCTCGGCATAGTCGCTGCGCTCGATGCTCTCAACACCGAGGCTGGACTTGACTGCTGCGTTCAGCTGCTTGGTCAGGGCCTTGTGGTTGTGCTCAGGCACCCACAGCTCGAAGCGCAGCGAGTCGAATCCGGACTCGGGGCTCATGACCGGCATGTGCTCGGGCAGGAAGTACAGGGAGGCGGACTCGAATACGCCGCCGCCCTGCACCGCACCGATGATGGTGGCGCTCGCCCCGCTCGGGGCGGTGATCGTCATCGGCAGGTCGGCTGCGCTGATGCCGGTCTCGTCGAAGAAGTTCGTCGTCACCACCACCGGCGGGGACATGTTGCGCTCGTCGCCGGGTTCGAACCAACGGCCGGCGGCGACGATCTGGTGGCGCATGATGCGGTAGTCGGGGTCGACGGCGTTGAGGCCGACCTCATAGGGGGTGTCGTGGACGGCGACCGAGCCGAACTCCTCGGAGACCGCGGAGATGTGGCTGATGCCGAACCGCTCGGCCTCGGCGTCGAGCTTGTCGCGGAACACCTCGTATTCAGCCGCGCTGCGCAGTGAGGGTGCGCCCAGGCTCAGGGTCACCGGCCGGCCGCCGAGGCGCTCCATCGACTCCTGCTGGACGCGTTCGGTGATCGCACCGAGCGCGACGACGAGGGTAAGCGCGCACACGGCGACACCGACGCCGATGAGGGACAGCAGCACGCGCAGCTTGTGGATGCGCAGCTCCTGCCAGGCCTCGGCGAGCAGGGACACGATCGTCGTCATGCCGCACCTCCGCCGAGGTGGGAGGCGACTTCGGCTGCGGTGGCGGTTTCGAGCAGGTGCAGGTGGCCGTCCTTGAGCTGGAAGCGGCGGCCGGCCATCGCGGCGATGTTCGGGTCGTGGGTGATGGTGATGAGCGAGCAGTCGCCTTCAGAGGTGATCTTCTCCAACAGCCGCATGACCGACAGTCCGGTGTCGACGTCGAGGGCGCCGGTGGGCTCATCGGCGAGCAGCACGCGCGGGGAGCGCACGATCGCCCTCGCGATCGCGACCCGCTGCTGCTCGCCTCCGGAGAGTGCGATCGGCAGCTGGTTCAGGCGGTGGCCGAGTCCGAGGCGCTCGAGTGCGCGGGTGGCGAGCTTGCGGCGCTGCCAGAACTCCGATGGGGTGCCGTAGAGCAGCGGGGCTTCGACATTCTCCAGGGCGGTGCGGCCGGGCAGCAGGTTGAACTGCTGGAACACGAACCCGATGTCCCGGCCGCGGATCACGGCGGCCTTGCGCTGGGCGATGCGCGACACCTCGGTCCCGGCGAACCACATGCCCCCGCTGGTAGGCCGGTCGAGCAGGCCGAGGATGTTGAGCAGGGTCGATTTGCCGGTTCCCGAGCGGCCGACGATGCCGACGTGGTCGCGCGGGTAGACGTCGACGTCGATGCCGGTGAGGATGTCGAGGATGCTGTCGTTGGGCAGCCGGACGGAGCGGGTGACGTCGCGCAGCTGCAGGATCGGGGCGCTCACATGTCCCCCGCGTCGAACTCGCCGAGGTCGTTGTACTCCTCGTCGGCCTCCGGCTGGGCGCCGGGGACGTAGGCGGCGATCGTCTGGCCCTCTTCGAGGCCCTCGGTGATCTCGACGTGCTCGCCGTCGTTGAGGCCGAGCTTGACCTTCGTCTCGACCGGTTCGCCGGTCTCGCCGATGACCCACACGCTGCCCTCGCCGATCGCCCCGCGCACGGCGGTGGTCGGCACGACGAGCACATCGGTGGCGGTGCCGGCGTCGAGTTCGAGTTTCATGTCCAGGCCGTTGTAGACGGTGACCTCATCGGGCACCTCGCAGCTGAGCGAGGGCCCGGATCCGGCACCCAGGGCTGGAGCCGCATCCTCGGAGGAGTCGTCGCTGGGCTCCTCGTCCGCACCCGAGGTGTCGGTTCCGCCGGACCCGCGGCTGCCGGAGACCTGGTTGAGGCGCAGGCTCGTGCATTCGAAGGGCTGCGGTCCGTCGGTGATCGTGACGGTGCCGGCGCCGGGCATCTTCGGGATGCGGTAAAGCTGGGCGGGTTCGATCGAGGCGACGGCGCGGAAGGAGTCCTGTTCGATGCTCGTGACCGCCTGGCCCTTGGAGACGTCTTCGCCCTTCTCGACGCTGTACTCACCGACGACGCCGTCAGCCGGCGCGACGACGTTGATGTAGCGCGGGCGCGGGGCCGGTGGGGCGGCGGGGGCCGGGGCGTCATCGCCGAGGTCATCGCCGTCACCGGGCTCTGGGGCCGGTTCGGGGGCTTCGCCTTCGACCTTGATCTGGTAGAGCTGGGCGCCCTGCTTGACCTGGCGGCCGGATTCCTCAAAGACGTGGACGAGGGTGCCGGTCTCACTGGCCTTGGCGTCCTTGGCCGGTTCGACTTCGATCTTGCCGTCGAAGGTGAGCTTGTTCGACACGTCGCCGCGTTCGACGATCGCCTCCTCGGCCAGCGTCTCCCCGGTCGGCTCACCGCCGACGGTCTCGGAGGTCTGCGGGCGGAATGCCAGCCATGCCAGAGCCACGGCGATGATAAGCAGCACCACCAGGTAGCTGACGGGAAGGACGACACGGCGGAAGACATGCATGGGGAGCACCTCGGGGATCGACTGCGCTGCGCGCGTGGGCGCGCAGCGTGAGCACGAGTCTAAGGAGGGCGTATGACAGGAGTGTTGCGATTGCATGTCACTGCTGGTCACAGAACCGCAACGAACAGTGTTCAATAGCGGTCGCGAAAGCCGGTTCCGGCCACTGAGCCGCCAACGCGGTTACTGTAGAAGGGTGACGACGCATGTGAGGCGCCTCACCGGGACCCCGCTGCAATTTGCCGCCAGGCAGACATTCCGAAATGGTATGTGACGGAGTTCGATACGCAGATCCGCTGACAATACGGAAAGAATGACAGTGAATACTGACCATACAAGACGCGACAACGAACCGGATCACTCCGATAGGCGACCCGATTCCACCGACTCGACCGGCACCTCGGGCAACGAAACCTCAGGCAACGGCACCTCGGGCAGCACCGGGGCCACCGCCTCGGGCACGGTGTCAGGCGGGAAGACGACGACCGCCGTCGAAGCGGCTCCTGCGCACCTGCGCGAGGACGTCCGCGACGCCGAGGAGCTGCGGCTGCCGGACTACCTGCAGATCGAGGAGGACGACGCCGACTCGCGGATCGCGGCCAAGCTCATGGCCCAGGGCGTGCGGCTGAATAAGAGCGGCCTCATCGCACCGGCCGTGTTCTGGCCCTCGATCCTGCTCATCGGCCTCATCGCGGTGCTGGCGATCCTGTTCCAGGACACCACCGGCAAGGTGCTCACCAGCATGAACAGCTGGATCGTGCACAACCTCGGCTGGTACTACATGCTCGTCATCGGCGGGTTCGTGTTCTTCTCGATCGGCATCGGGGTCTCGAAGTTCGGCAAGATCCGGCTTGGCGACGACGGTGAAGAGCCGGAGTTCGGGCTGCTGTCGTGGTTTGCGATGCTGTTCGCTGCCGGTATGGGCATCGGCCTGGTGTTCTACGGTGTCGGCGAGCCGCTGACCTATGCGACGACCACGCCCAAACCGGGCTGGCCGACCGACGGAGTCGAGCAGCAGCATCTGGCGATGGCGCAGACGTTCATCCACTGGGGACTGCACCCGTGGTCGATCTATGCCGTCATCGGCCTTGCACTGGCCTACGCCATCCACCGGCGGGGCCGCCCGGTCTCGATCCGCTGGGCACTCGAGCCCCTCCTCGGCGACCGCGTGCGCGGCTGGGTCGGTGACCTCATCGACATCCTCGCCGTGTTCGGCACCGTCTTCGGCATCGCCACCTCGCTGGGCCTGGGCGTCCAGCAGATCTCCTCGGGTCTGCAGGAGATCGGCGTCGTCGACACCGTCGACAACACCTTCCTCATCATCCTCATCACCGGCATCACCTTCCTGGCCACCCTGTCGGTGGTCTCAGGTGTGGGCGCAGGCATCAAGTGGCTGTCGAACATCAACCTGTCCGTCGCCGGCCTGCTGCTCATCGCCGTGCTCATGCTCGGGCCGACGCTGTTCCTATTCGAGAACTTCATCGAGTCCCTCGGTGTGTACCTGGCGAACTTCTTCAACCTCACCTTCGATGCCGGTGCCTTCACCGGCGCTGAGGGCGCAGAATGGAACTCGGCCTGGACCATCTTCTACTGGGGCTGGTGGATCTCCTGGGCGCCCTTCGTCGGCGTGTTCATCGCCCGGATCTCGCGCGGGCGCACCGTGCGCGAATTCATCGCCGGTGTGCTCGTCGTGCCCTCGCTCGTCGGCTTCTTCTGGTTCTCCGTGCTCGGTGGCGCCGGTATCCACCAGGAGCTGTTCGGCTCCGGCGGGCTCGTCGACCCGCAGGAGGGCGTGGTCGCTGAGAAGGCGCTGTTCGACGTGCTCTCCGGTCTGCCGATGGGTGCGATCATGTCCGTCCTGGCGATCATCCTCGTGACGGTCTTCTTCATCACCTCATCGGACTCCGGGTCGCTCGTCGTCGACATGCTCGCATCCGGCGGACACCCGAACCCGCCGATGTGGTCGCGCATCCTCTTCTGCGCACTCGAAGGCGCTATCGCCATCGGCCTGCTGCTGGCAGGCGGTCTGGAAGCGCTGCAAGCGGCATCCCTTGCCACAGCGCTTCCGTTCTCGATCGTGCTCATCCTCATCGCGGTCGCCTCAGTGCAGGCGTTCCGCAAGGAAGACGCCCGGCAGGTCGCGATCAAGCGCGTCATTGAGAGCAAGCAGATGTCGGAGTACCTCTCCGACGAGTTCGACGATGTGCTCGGCGACAAGGTCGATCACCGCGTCGACAACCGCATCGACTACCGGCTCTCGGCCACGAAGAACCTCTTCACCCGCAGCCGAAGCGACCGGGAGCAGTCCGACGTCGCCCGCCGGGCCGGTGAGGCCAGCACTCGCCTGCCCGACGAACGGTGAGCTCCGTGAGCTGACCTGCGCGATCGACGCGGCATGCCCCGCACAGTTCCTCCGGCTGTGCGGGGCATGTTCGTGTCTGGGCGGCCGTCCGTGCTGGCAGGGCGCACGTGGCCGGCAGGGTTCAGGCGACCGGCAGAGCGGATTGGGCTCAGTCGCGGGTGACGGGGACGGCGAGTCCGGTCACGAGCGTGGCCGGGTCGGTGTCCGGGGTCGGTTCGGTGTCGTAGGCCTCCCAGTAGGGCATGCCGAGTGAGTATCCGTCATCGACGAGTGCCTGCGTGCACTGTTCCCATGCCTCGCCGAGACCGTCATAGGGGCCGGTGTGCTTCGTGACCGCCAGTTGGCAGGCCGGAAGCTCGGATGGGTCGATGCGGACTTCGCCGATGGTGAGTGCAGCGTCGAGTGCGGATGCGAGTGGGAATCCGGCTTCGAGGTCGAGCGGCGGCAGCTGGCCGGTCTCGTCGGGGACCATCGCGGTGTCGTAGCGGCAGAAGGCCGGGCCTGCCGGAGTGATGTCGCCGTTCTCGATCGCCAGGGTCAAGGCGGCGAAGGTCTCATCCATGTAGGCGGCGATCTCGGCGACCTCCAGCCCTTCGGCGCGGACGACAGCGGTGGGGCTGCCGGGGAAGTCGATGATCTCTGGGGTCGTGATGTCAGCCATGGCAGCCCTCTCATCAGGCATCGGCGTTCCGGCCAGCGCTGCATGCACAAGCCGCAGGGAGCCCGCTGTTGGGGCGGGGTTCCCTGCGGCTGATGCTACCTGCCCTGCACTCGACCTGTTCGAAGCCCCCGCCACGGGCAGGCATGTGAGAAGTCGGCAAGCAACGTGACCGCCCTTCATCCAATGCCGTATCCTCGAGCCATAAACACCGCGCCCCTCTCGCAGATGCAGGCTCTGGCCACTATCTGTGTATGGGCCGGTTCTTTTTTGGCATCGCATGGGACATGGGGTTCGCCAGCGAGTCACGCAATCATGATCACTGGAAGGTGACCTGGCTGCGTCGTCCTCAGTCCCGGTACTCCTCCATCGCGTCGAGCAGCCAGGTGACGACGTAGTCGGCGAACGAGGAGCGCAGCAGGATCCGCCACGTCTCCTCCCCTATCTTGTGCAGGATCACCTGGGTCTGAGCGAAATTCGTCGCCACGGCGGTGCCGACCGGGAACATCCGCGGGTGCAGGTCGATCGTCGCTGACGATTCGAGGATGTCCCGGGCGGCAGGGCCGGCCAGTTCGAGGGTCGTGCGGTTGGCTGAGACATCGAGGACGTGACCGGAAGCAGAACCGGCATGGGCCATGATCGTCTCCGCCACCTCGGCGGCGGCAGTGAGCGACTCATCTGTGAGCACGGCGAGGAACTCATCAGGGCTCAGCCAGCAGGTCGTGGCCTGCTGACTGACCGTCACCTGCTTGACCGCAGCCGGCAGGCGGCCGACCTCGGCCTCGACGGCAGCGGCCATCGGCGAGCCGGGTTCGGCGCGGATCGCGAGCATCTGCGCGAACGGGATCTCGCGCAGGCGCACTGCCGCACTCGAGCCGGCGTCCATGTCGGCATGGCGGTGCCCGGCTGGGCTGATCGGCCGCAGCTGCGGTGCCCGGCTGCCGGTCTGGGCTGTCGTCGTCATCTCAGCTCACTCCTTCCACGCCGTCGCGGCGCGTGTTCTCGGGGTCGAAGACGACCGTGTCTGCGATGGTCGCGGGGACGAAGCGGCCGCCGAAGCTCGCCACGACGGTCTGGCCGATGCGGTCGCGGCCGCCCTTGACGAGGGCGAGCGCGAAGCTGCGGCCGAGCGCCTGGGACATGTAGCTCGACGTCACCTGCCCGATCATCGGGATCGGCGATTTTGAGTCAGCCCGGCCCTGGGAGGTGATGATCGCCTCGGCGGCCGGCGCGTCGTCCTCGGCGATGATCTGCGCGCCCTCCGGGAGCACGAGCTCGCGGTCCACCGGCAGCAGCGCAACGAGGTGCTTGCGGTTGGGGTCGTGGTTGAAGGCGCGGGCGAAGGAGCGGCTGCCGACGAACTCCTTGCGCGTCGAGACTGCCCAGCCCATGCCGAGGTCGTGCGGGCTGACGGTGCCGTCGGTGTCCTGCCCGACGATCGGGAAGGCCTTCTCGGCGCGCAGCACGTGCATCGTCTCGGTGCCGTAGGGGGTGATGCCGAACTCCTCACCGGCGGCTTCGACGAGTTCAGCGACCGCGCGACCGTACCAGGCCGGCACGTTGATCTCGAAGGCGAGCTCACCGGAGAAGGTGATCCGGCAGACCCGCGCCTGGACCGGCTCGCCGCCGCCGGGTGCCTGGAGGTCGGCGGTGCGGAACTCCATGAAGCCGAAGGCGTCCTGGCTGACGTCGAGGTCCGGGAAGAGCTTGGCGATGACCTTGCGCGACAGCGGCCCGGCCACGGCGATCGTCGCCCACTGCTCGGTCACCGAGGTGATCGTCACGTCGAGTTCGGGCCATTCGGTCTGCGCGTACTCTTCGAGGTGTTCGAGGATGTGGGCGGCATTGCCGGTCGTCGTCGACATGAAGTACCGGTCCTCGGCCAAGCGCAGTGAGACGCCGTCGTCGATGACCATCCCGTCGGGGCCGCACATGAGCCCGTAGCGGCCCTTGCCGACGGCGAGCTTGAGGAACCCGTTGGTGTACATTCGGTTGAGGAACTCCGGGGCGTCGGCGCCTCGGATCTCGATCTTGCCGAGTGTCGAGGCGTCCTGGAAGCCGACCCGCTCACGCACGGCCGCGCATTCACGTGCGACGGCAGCGTCCATGTCCTCACCGTCGCGGGCGAAAAAACGGGCGCGCTTCCACTGTCCGACGTCTTCGAACACCACCCCGCGCTCCAGTGCCCAGAAGTGGGTTGGGGTGAGCCGGGCTGGGTCGTAGAGCTCTCCGTGGGAGCGTCCGGCCAGGGCGGCGAAAGACACCGGCGAGTAGGGTGCGCGGAAGGTCGTGACCCCCAGTTCGCCAATGTCGGCGCCGAGTGCCTGGGCGATGATCCCGTTCGTCACGACCGAGGATAGCCGGCCCTGCTCGGCACCGGTGGCGATCGAGGTGTAGCGCTTGATGTGCTCGACATTGCGCATCCCGGCGTTGATCGCGCGCACGGCGTTGCGCACGGACTCGTCGCGCTGCAGGTCGAGGAAGCAGGTGTCGAACTCGACGTTCTCATCGGCCCGGTCGCCACCGGGCAGGCGGGCTGCGCCCAGCCACACCGGCCGGATCTCCCCGCAGGCCTCGCGGCGCTGGCTGTCGGTGACGCCCGTTCCCGAGGCGGTGGCCGGCTCCGTGCCCGAGGCGGTGGCCGGGTCGCCGTGTTCGCGCACCCATGCGGTCGTCGCAGCAGCAGCCGCTCCGGCAGTCGTGCCTTCGGTCAGGCACAGCTCGGTGGTGTAGGTGCCGCAGACGGCGCCGGCCAGGTGCTGATCCCGCACGGGTGTGCTCGGGACGAAGCCGCTGAGGGTCTCGTCCCAGTGCAGGTCCCCGCGGCGCTGTGAGTGCAGGTGCACCGTCGGCGTCCAGCCGCCGGCGAGCAGCAGCAGATCGCAGTCGGTCTCCTGCTGGCTGGCTGCGTCGACAAGCGTGCCGTCGAAAGCACCGAAGCGCACGCCGGTGACGTGCCCGTCATCGCAGTCGCTGAGCGATTCGGTGACCGCGCACCCGCGGTGGACGGTGACACCTGTGGTTTCGACCGCCTCGGCGGCGGGGTTCGTGCGCGAGTCGATGACCGTCACCTCGGCGCCGGCGGCGGCGAGCGCGGAGGCGAGCGAGTAGGGCGAGTCGTTCGTCGTGGCGATCGTGACCTGGCGGCCGGGCAGGATGCCGAAGCGGTGCAGCCAACTGGCCGCGGCCGAGGCGAGCATGATGCCGGGCCGGTCGTTGTGGGCGAAGACGAGGGGGCGTTCGAGCGCGCCGGTGGCGAGCACCACCTGGTCGGCGGTGATGTGCCACAGCCGTTGCCGGGACATGCCGGCCGGTGCTCCGTCGAGGTGGTCGCGGCGGGATTCGACGGCGACGAAGTAGTTCGAGTCGAAGGCGCCGACGACGGCGGTGCGGGTGAGGATCCGGCATTCCTCGCAGGCCTCGAGTTCGGCGCGGACGCCTGCGATCCAGGCGGCGGCCGGCTGGCCTTCGATCGTCTCGTCGGAGGAAAGGGCGCGGCCGCCGAGGCGGAAGTCCTGTTCGGCCAGGATCACCCGTGCTCCGGTGCGCGCGGCAGCCCGGGCGGCGGCCAGGCCGGCAGGGCCTGCGCCGACGATGAGCACGTCGGCGAAGGTGCTGCGCTTGTCGTAGCGGGCGATCGTCCGCTTGCCCGGGTCGGCGGATTCGCCTGGGGCGGGCGGGTCCATGAGGCGGCCGAGGCCGGTGAGTGTGCGGGCGGTGATGCCTGGGCTGAGTTCGACGATGGTGGCCTGGCGCATCGTCTCGGTGACCCCGTCGATGGTGGTCTCGACGTAGGCGTTGGGCTCAGCAGTGCCGTCGGTGAAGATGCCGCGCGGCCGCGACCGGTACAGCGAGTCACCGCAGCGGGTGCGGCCTGCGGCGATGAGCGCAGAGGCCAGCGTGTCACCCGCGAGGCCGGTGATCGTCTCACCGTCGATCTCGAAGCTGATGGGGGTGTCGATATCGATGCCGGCTCCCGGCAGGCGGGTGCCGGGCTGGCCGCTGTTGGCGTGTGGTGTGCGGGTCATGGCTGGCCCTCCTTCCGGGCGGTGTCCGCGCCCGAGGCGAGCGGTGCCTCGGCGGTGGTGGTGACGTGGGCGTCGGTGCTGGCCTGCGGTGCCGGGGCGCCGGGCCGCGAAGTGGAGGTGAACTCGTTGGTCACGGTGTTGCGGGTGACGGTGAGCCATCTGCGGCAACCGGCGGTGTGGACCCAGCGTTCGGCGAAGTCCCCGCGCGGGTTGTCGCGGTAGAAGAGGAACTGGGCCCAGTCGGTATCCGGCAGGTCTGCTGCATCAGCCGGGTAGGCGATGTCGGCCTGTCCGCCGTAGTGGAATTCGGTCTCCATCCGGGGACCGCAGTGGGGGCAGTCGATGATGAGCATGGTGTCTCCTGAGGTCTGCGATCCGGTCAGTGGGCGACGCCGGCTGCGCCGTGTTCGTCGACGAGGGCGCCGGTGTCGAAGCGCTCGAGGCTGAACGGGGCGTTGAGCTCATGCGGCTGGCCGGTGGCGATCGTGTGGGCGTAGACGTACCCGGCGCCCGGGGTGCCCTTGAAACCGCCGGTGCCCCAGCCGCAGTTGACGTAGAGATTGTCGACCGGGCTGAGCCCGACGACCGGGGAGGCATCCATCGTGACGTCGACATTGCCGCCCCAGGCGCGCAGCAGGTGGGCGCGGGCGAAGATCGGGAAGAGCTCGACGGCGGCGGCCATCTGATGTTCGATGACGTGGAATGAGCCCCGCTGGCCGTAGCCGTTGTACGCATCGACGCCAGCCCCCATGACGAGTTCGCCTTTCTGCGCCTGGGAGACGTAGACGTGGACGTGGTTGCTCATGACGACATTCGGGTGGACGATCTCGTGGAGTTCGGACACGAGTGCCTGCAGCGGGCGGGTCTGGATCGGCAGCCGGAAACCGGCCAGCTCCGCCAGGGTCGAGGAGGCGCCGGCCGCGGCCAGCGCGACGGATTCAGCGCCGATCGGCCCGAGGTTGGTCTGTACGCCCTTGACCTGGCCGTGTTCGATGTCGAAGCCGGTGACCTCGCAGTTCTGGATGATGTCGACGCCGAGCTCGGAGGCCCGGCGGGCGAATGCCCAGGCGACCCAGTCATGCTTGGCGATCCCGCCTCGAGCCTGGTATGTCGCGCCGAGGACCGGATAGCGCAGGTTGTCGTCGATGTTGATGATGGGGCAGAGCTCTTTGACCTGGTCGGGTTCGACCCATTCGGCGTCGATGCCGGCCAGCCGGTTGGCTTCGACGCGGCGGACGGAGTCGCGCACCTCCTGCAGGGTGTGGGCGAGGTTGAGCACGCCGCGCTGGTCGAAGAAGATCTCATAGTCGAGTTCGTCTTCCAGGCCCTCCCACAGCTGCATCGAGTGCTCGTAGATCGCCGCCGACTCATCCCACAGGTAATTGGAGCGGATGATCGCGGTGTTGCGGGCCATGTTGCCTCCGGCCAGCCAGCCGCGCTCGAGGACGGCGACGTTGGTGACGCCGTGGTTCTTGGCCAGGTAGTAGGCGGTGGCCAGGCCGTGGCCTCCGCCGCCGACGATGATGACGTCGTACCGGCGCTTGGGCTCCGGGCTGCGCCACATGAAGTCCGGATGCGCTGGCAGCACGCGCTGATCCTGCATGGTGCTCCTCTCGCACGCAGTCATCGGCACCGGCGCCTGTGCCGGGCTCAGACACCGTCCCATCACTGCAGGAGACGACTGATCGACGACTGATATATCAATGTGACACCACAGTAGAATGTGACTAGGATCTCGTCAAGAGGTCCTTTCGCCGCGGTTCGTTCACCGCAGTGCGGCGCGATGAGGGGAGATGCTGATGCCGGAGGCGAGCTCACTGGCCGAGCGGGCCTATGTGCGCCTGCGCGATGCACTCGTGATGCTCGACATCGCCCCAGGTGAGCCGATCCGCGAGGCGAACCTCGCAGCAGAGTTCGGGATCGGCCGCACCCCGTTGCGCGAAGCGCTCAAGCGCCTGGAGAGCGAACACCTCGTCGTCTCGTATCCGCGCCGCGGCACCTTCGCCACGCAGGTCGAGATCGCCGACCTCGTCGACATCTCCGAACTGCGCAGCATCCTCGAGCCCGTCGCCGCACGGCGGGCTGCCGCTTGCCAGGATCCGCAGCTGCGCAGCCAGCTCGCAGCGCTCGCCGCCGAGGCCGCGGCGATCGACACGTCTGGTGCGATCAGCACGGCCGCGGCGGTCGATGCGCGGAGCCTGCTGGAGTTCGACACCCGTGTGCACCGGACGATCTACACTGCCGCCGGCAATCCGCACCTGAGTGAGACGCTCATCCGGCTCGACAGCCTCGCCACCCGCATCTGGTGCGTCCTCGCACTGCGCCTGCGCGGGGTCCCGCAGCACGTCGGCGAGCACGCCGAGCTGCTGGCCGCGATCCTCGACGGCGACGGCGAGCGCGCCGCCGACCTGGCCGCTGAGCACGTCAGCCACTTCGAGACGATGGTGCGCACCGCCCTGGGCACCGGCGGTCTCTGAGCCGGACGATGCGAGCCCACCACCACCTCGGGCACGGGAACCGTCGCCTCGGGCATGGAATACTCGCCCGGGTTGCGGCGTTTATGCAGATGTGGATCACACACCCGATGGAAGGAGCACCATGGCCCTGTCCGATAAGAAGGTTGCATTCCTGCTCACACGCGGCGTCGAGCAGGTCGAACTCACCAGCCCGCGCACGGCGCTTGACGAGGCCGGCGCGCAGACATTCATCGTGTCCCCCAGCCAGGGCACTCTGCAGGCGATGGAGGGCGACTGGGAGCACGCCGAGGTCTTCGACGTCGACGTCCCGGTCGCCGATGCAGATGCCGCTGACTACGACATGCTCGTGCTGCCCGGCGGCACGCTCAACGCCGACTCACTGCGCCTTGATGCCGATGCCGGCGCACTCGTCGAGGCATTCTTCGCAGCCGGCAAGCCTGTCGCTGCGATCTGCCACGCTCCCTGGATCCTCGCCCAGACCGGTCTGGCCAAGGGGCGCAGGCTGACCTCGTACGAGTCACTCAAGGTCGATATGCAGAACGCCGGGGCGACCTGGGAGGACTCCGAACTCGTCGTCGACGGAAACCTCATCACCTCTCGCAACCCCGGTGATCTGGAGGTCTTCAACAAGGCACTCATCGAAGCCCTCTCGAAGTGACGTTCAGCTGCTGACCGGTCCGCCGGCTGCAGCAGTGACTCCGGTGCCCGGGGCAGCGCTTCTGCTGCCCCGGGCACCGTCATGTGCAGCGCAGAACCGCTCGCACGCCGACATCGGCTGCACAAGGCGCCTTGATCCGACGCTGGTATCCTGAAGCTGATCAATCCGCCGACGAAGGAGCACCTTATGCGCAGAGTTCTGGCAGGTATCGCAGCAGTGTCCGTCGCCGCAGTCCTCGCCGGCTGCAGCGGAGGCGACGACGCCATTGATGACAGCCCGACCCAGCCCGCAGGCGCGGAGGCGACCTCCGAGGACACCGGTGGGGACACCTCGGGCGCGGACTCCGGTGACGGCACCCCCAAGGACGCCGACCTGGCCACCCATGAGTTCGCCACCAGCGCCCAGGATGCCATCGACGCCGCCACCCAGGAGGTCGGCGAGGGCACCGTCCACTCCATCGAGATCGATTGGGAGGACGACCACAGCGCTTGGGTCTGGACCGTCGCGACGCTCGTCGACGGCACCGACCACGAGGTCGACATCAACGCCGACACCGGTGAGATCGTCAAGACCGAAGAGGACAGCACCAACGACAAGGAGGAGGCCATCGATCTCAATGATCCGATGACCTTCGACGAGGCCCGCGACAAGGCCCTTGAGGTGCGTGACGGCCGGATCACGGAATGGTCTTACAGCTGGGACGACAACCGCCTGAAGTACCAGTTCGACATCGCGCAGAACGGCGACTCAGAAGAGGTCACCGTCGACGCCGATACCGGTGAGGTCACCGAGGACTGATCTGCTGCCGTGCGGCCGTGAGACCGCCCCTCGGCATGACGGTCGCCCGGTCGCTGCGCTGACAGCGACCGGGCGATTCCTGATGCCGGGGGGTTCCGCTCCCGAGGCGGTGGCTCAGCTTCCGGATACGGCGGCGGCGAGCTGATTGAGGGAGTCGTCGAGTTCGGCCTCGCTCACCAGCGGGAAGATCGAGGCGAGCTTCTCATCGTCGATCTTCGACCAGTCGTAGGTGAGCGTCACCTCGGTCGAGTCGGCGCTGAGCGGGCGCAGCTCGTACAGCCACTCCCAGCCGTCCGGGTTGTCTTTGTTCTTCTCCGGAGCCGGCTGCCAGCCGATCATCTTGTCGCGGTCGAAGGCGGTGACGTGGTTGTACGTCTGGTAATCCCCACCCATGTGCTCGGCGTGCATGTTCATGACGAACACTTCGCCGACCGCCTGAATGCGATCCGACTTGTCATCTGAGCGCACCATGCCCGAGCCATCGAACTCGTGATGGCGCTCCGGCAGGCTGAGCAGGTCGAAGATCTCCTTGGCCGGGGCATCGATCGTGCGGGTGACAGTGATGTTCGTAGCGTTCTCAGTCATGTCTGCAACTCTGCCAACATTGCCCAGGGAGGACAAGGGACCTGGCGGTCACCTGGAGCGGATTGCCAGGATCTGCTGACCGGCCTGCCAGCACGTCTGCCGGCTGACGGCGTACTGACCGGCGATGGTTCAGGACTGCAGGCGGCTGCGGTGGATAAGGGTGAGCACAGCGATCGTGTCACGGTCGGCATCAAGCCGATGGGTTTCCTGCGGGATGTCGGCGGTCTCGCCGGAGTCGAGGGCGATCGCTTCACCAGATTCGCCGGTCAGGGTGGCAGCTCCGCGATGGATCGTGATGACTGCCTCACCGGGGTTGGGGTGATCGGACAGCTGCGCGCCAGTGCGCATCGCGATGAGGATACGCACGATTGCGGCATTGTCCGAGGGAATCCGTTTGGTCGCCAGCTTCGTCGGCTCGTCGGCGGCGCGTTCGAGCAGCTCGCTGCCGACGTCGATGATCGAGAAGGACATGACTCCGAGTCTAGACGAGCCCGAACCCCTCCTCTAGGGTGCTGTCATGCCCTTCGCCATCATCACCCCACAGGCCAGTCCGCAGCCCGACGTTGAGCTCGGGGCCGCGATTGCGCGCGTGCACGTCGCCGGATGGCGGGAAGCCTACGGCCACCTGCTGGATGAGCGCTTCTACGACGATGCGGTGTTGGCCACCCGCACCGAGCAGTGGGCACAGTGGCTGACGCAGCCAGAGTCATGTGCGCGCACTCGCCTGGCCATTCGCACAGACGCCGGCACCCCGGTCACGACACCGGGCCTGTTGCCGAGCACCGATGTCATCGGGTTCGCGAGCGTCGGTGGGGCCCGCGACGACGACCGCACCGGCTTGGAGCTGTGGGCGCTGTACATCCTCAGCAGCCACTACGGAACCGGTCTCGGCCAGGCGCTTTTGGATGCGGCGATCGACACTGCGCCGGCCACCCTGTGGGTGGCCGAGGACAATCCGCGCGCCCGCAGCTTCTACGCCCGCAACGGCTTCACACCCGACGGCACCCGCAACGTCGACGCGGCCGCTGATGACCTGGCTGAGATCCGCATGACCCGCGGCCCCCAATGACCTGACAGCCCGGCCGCCTTACCAACCAGTCACCACACAGCTCGGCCACCGCACCAGCGGGCGGAACGCAGGAACCGCCTCGGGCGCCGATCTTGCGGCCCCGAGGCGGTTCGGCGCAGTGCATGTCAGCCGCCGAGGCGTGCGCGGCGGGTGCGCAGCAGCAGGATCGCCACCAGCACCGCACCGATGAGCACGATCGCTCCAAGGGCGATGCCGCCCCACGTGAGTGCACTCATCCACACCGACTGGCCACCGCTGGCAGCCTGATCGGCGCCGTCATCATCGGTATCCCCTGCGCCTTCAGCACCCGGACCGTCGGTCGGGTCGCCGACGACATCCCAGCTCAGCGTATACTCCCCCGGTGTGCCGAAGGACTCGCCGTGGAGGTCGGAGTAGCTGAAGGCGAAGTAGTAGAACCCGTCGAAGCTCACCGGTGAGGTCTTGAACTTCGGGTCGTCTTCGCCGTCGAGGTTGCGCGGGTTGACCGGCACCGCGGAGTTGAGCGCCAGTACCGTGGCCTGCCGGCTGCCGGTATAGGCGTGGCCCTCGTCGCCGAAGATGTCCTCCTGGTTGTCGAAGTCGTGTGCACCGGGTTCGCCGGGACGCACCGAGGTGACCTCCTGGCGCAGCGGGTTGAGGATCCACAGGTTCGGGTTGCCCGTCACCGCCTTGTCCTTGCCGGGGACTTCGAAGTCGGCGCGCACGCGGATCTGCTGGCCGTATTTGACCGGCACCTTGAAGTACTGCACCTCGCCGACGTTGATGCTCGAGGTCACCACTGGGTCCGTGAGCTCCGGGGCGGTGCCGAAAGAGGTGCCGCCGCCGAGCGGGCTCGCCTGATGACCGGGTGCGGGCAGGAAGTCGAGCTGCTCCGGGCCGGTCGCGGGCTCCGGGAAGTCATCGGGATCGGTTCCGGGCTGGACGACGAGGTTGAGCTCAAGCGGGAACGGCGTGTCCTTCGTCTGGTCGCTGCCGCCGGTGCGCTCGACGGTGACGATGTAGTCCCCGGCCTCGGTGAAGCAATCGGACCCTTCGACGCGGGCGTTGTCCGGGCCGATCGCACCGGTGTCGATGAAGGCGCTCGGCGGCAGATCGCCGAGGTTCATCGCATTGGCCAGCGTCGTGTCGCTGCGCCTGCAGCTCTCCTCCTCCGCAGCGCTGACGACCAGGTTCACCGCGTCATGATCCACCCGTCCGGAATCCGACCACGGCTGGACCATCGTCGCTGAGAGCAGGCCGCGCTCGCCCTCGTCGAGGTGGAACCTGTAGCTGCGCATGCCGGTCGACTCGGTGATCTTGCCGGTGGCCGAGGGCAGGCTGTCGAGGTACTGGCCGGGCTGGATGTCGGCGGCGGACGCGCGGTCCTCACCACCGGTGATCGGGGTGCCCTGGGCCTCGTAGCCGGTCAGTGCGGCCCGCGCAGCGGCCTGCATCGAGGCCTGCAGGCTGGTGGTGTCCTCGGCATCAGCGTAGGTGCCCTGCGTCTCATCGGCGATGCAGGTGAGTTCCTTGCGGGCGTTCTCGTCGACGCGCAGGCCGACAGTGTGGATCTTGAGGTCGACGCCGTCTTCGACGAGCTCCTTGGCCACGTCGCACGGCGGCGGTGGAGCGCAGGTGTCCTCACCATCGGACAGCAGCACGATGCCGCCGGAGCCCTCGCCAGGCAGCTCTTCGGCGGCCTTTTTCAGTGCTTCGCCGATCGGTGTGTAGCCGGAGGCCTTGATCGAGTCGACCTGCTTCTTCAACCCGTCGCGGTCGATCGGCTCGACTGCGGAGAGCACCTCGATGTCCTTGCAGCCGGCGGCCTTCTCTGCATCAGAGCTGCCGGTGTTCATGCCGTAGGCGGTCAGGCCGACCTGGGCGCTGTCGTTGAGGTTGTCGATGACGTCTTTGGCCGCATCCTTCGCAGCATCCAACCGGGTGGTGCCTTTGTCGTCGACGTCGGCGGCCTTCATCGAGCCCGAACCGTCGATGATGAGCATGATCGGCTGACTGCCGCCGCTGCTGCCTGCAGTCGAACCGCCGGCGGTGGCGGGATCTGCAAGCGGACCAGCCGCTGGAGTGTCCGCGCCCGAGGCGGTGGCCGACTCGGCAGCGGTCGCGTCCGCGGCGCGGTCGACGGTGGTGGCAGCGGAGCCGACGGTCGGGATGCTCAGCGTCAGAGCGCACGCGGCGAGTGCGGCTGCGATGCGAGTGGGCAATCTCATCGGATGTCCTTCGTCTCAGTCGTGGCCTGCCGGCGGCGATGCCGGGCGGGCACAGGATGGGCAGTTGGGAGCCAATGTACCCTGCCCCATCACGCGCTCAGGTGATCGAACGGCGCACCCGTGTGGCAATCTCGTGACACCGCGGTGAAACCCCGATGAACCCGCCCAGGTCCCTGCACATCGGAGGGCATCCCACCGCCGCGCGGCTGGAGCCGAGATGAGAAAGTCGCGGCATGACCGGCCTGGGTCCTCGCATTCGGGGCGAATCGGGAGTTGAATGCGGAGAAGAACGCAACCGCGGAAGGACTTCCCCCATGACTTCGCGTCAGCGACTGGCGACTCTGGCTGCCTGCACCACTGTCGGGCTCGGCGCCCTGACCGTCGCCCCGGCCGCCGCCCACACCCTGCTGCACGACACACACTCGGCACGCACCGTCGCAGCCGGATACGCCGAGACCCACCAAGCCGAGCCGGCCTCCCACTCCACTGCCGAACGCCGCGAGTCCAGGCCGGAGACCGAACCGGAGGCCCGCCTCGGCGACGCCGGTGACAAGCAGCCGGACACGAGCCGACAGCCTGAGCTCACCGCCCCGCAGGAGACCCCGACCCGGCCGCCCGGCGAGCTGGTCGAAAAGGCGCCTGCCGCCTCGGGCGTGGCACCGGGCAAGGCCTATGCGGCCGCCGCCGAGGACTACGCCTACCCTGCTGCGGACGTCAGCCGGTGGCTGCACGAGGGCAGCGAGGCGAAGGGGTACCCGGATGAGAAGATCGTGTTCCTCACCTTCGATGACGGGCCGACGGAGCAGACGACGAAGAACCTGAAGGTGATGAGCGACCACGACGTGCATGCGACGTTCTTCCAAGTGGGCAAGCAGATCAACAACTCCACAGCGCCGATCGTGCGAGAGGTCATCGACCAGGGCAGCGCGGTGGCGATCCATTCGCACTCGCATGACTACAAGCGGCTGTACCCCGGCAAGCAGGCCGCCGCCGGGCAGATCGGCCGAGACTACGACCGTGCGGTCAAGGCCGTGCGCGGGGTGCTCGGTGAGGACTACGCTTCGACGGCCTACCGGTATCCCGGCGGGCACATGTCGTGGAAGAACATGCAAGCCGCCGATGCGGCACTCGCCGACCGGGGCGCAACGTGGGTCGACTGGTCAACCGTCAACGGCGATGCCGAACCGGCCAGCCGCAGACCCCACGACGTCGCCGGTCAGCTCAAGCGCCTGACCCAGCGCCGGGACGCTGAGAAGAACCCGAACGTCGAGGTCGTACTCATGCACGATGCGAAGAACAAACAGCTGACGACCCAGGCGCTGCCGGCGATCATCAAGCACTACCAGGACGCCGGCTACCGTTTTGGGATCATCGGTTGAGCATGCTGGTCAGCTGACGGCGGAGGTGCAGGCCGGGCGTAGACTGCGCTCATGCGCTTTGCTGCCCTGACCGCCCGGCTCATCATCCCTGCGATCTGGCTGGGCCTCATCATCGCCATCGACCTCATCGAGGCACCCCTGAAGTTCCAGGCGCCGGGGATCACGATCCCGCTGGGGCTGGGGATTGGGCGGCTCGTGTTCACTGCGATGAACATCGTCGAAGGCGTGCTCGCGATCATGCTCATCGCAGCCGTCATCATGACCCGGCAGGTCCGCCCGGCCTGGACGCTGCTCGCGACGATCACCGGCATCGTGCTCATCAAGGTCGCCATCGTCCGCCCGCTGCTCAACGCCCGCACCGAAGCGGTCTTGAACGGCACCGGCGCCCCGGGAAGTGCCGTGCATCTGGTCTACATCGCCCTCGATGCGGTGCTGTTCTGTGTGCTCGCCGCCTTCACCTGGGTGCAGGCCCGCACGCTCGTCGCACCGGCTGCCGCAGCCGGTGCGGCACCCCACGCGCAGGGCCCTCAGCCGGCGAGGCATCATAATCGTTCTGCGTGATTGGGCCCTGCCCACCCGCATGTGCCGCGCCCCGCGCTGCTTGCGTGAGCGTGAAGAACGGGTGCGCGATGTCTGTTCAGGACTCGGCGGGTGCTGGGATGTCACCGACAGGGCCGTCACAGACCGGGGCGGCGCCGACTGAGGTGCCACCGGCCGACTGAGGTGTCACCGTTTGTCGCGGGGCACCCGGCCCATGAGATAGAACTCGGGGTTCGGTGCCATCCCAGTGACTGTCGCCATCCGGTTGGACAGGCCGAAGAACCCGGTGATCGCGGTGATGTCCCAGGCGTCTTCATCGTCGAAGCCGTGTTCGGCCAGTGCTGCGAAGTCGTCATCGCAGATGAGCCACGGGGTCTGCTGGACCTTCATCGCGAAGTCGAGCATCGCCATCTGCCGGGCGGGAATGTCGGCATGCCGGTAGTCCAGCGCCACCTGATCGGCGATGTAGGGGTCCTTCTCGAAGATCCGCAGCACGGCCCCGTGGGCGACGACACAGTACAGGCAGCTGTTGGCCGCCGAGGTGACGGTCACGATCATCTCCCTATCGGCCTTGGTGAGGTTGCCGGTTTCCTTCTCCATGAGCGCGTCGTAGTACGCGAAGAAGGCACGGAACTCGGCTGGCCGGCGGGCGAGGTGGATGAAGACGTTGGGCACGAATCCGGTCTGTTCGGCGACCTCCTCGATGCGGGTGCGGATGTCAGCGGGCAGGTCGGTAAGCTCAGCGGCGGGATAGCGGTCTGTTATTTGGGTCATACTCACACGATAGGGGCTGCCAGCGGCTTCCGCCCCGCAGTCTCGGCGCCTTGGCGCCTGCGACCGAAGAGTCTGAGAGCCTCAACGCGGGAAGATGCCGCGCGCAACCCGCCAGCGCTGCACCAGCACGAGCACGAGGCACATGACCGTCAGGCTCACGACGGCGGCGAGGAACCACAGCACCAGCCGCAGCAGTGTCGGCGGGCCGCCGAAGACGAAGATCGCCGCGAACCCGCTGGCGATGCCGGCGATGATCCACACCGGCAGACCGACCCCGGCGCTCACCCAGCGCGGAAACGCATCAGCCGCCAGCGGGATGGCTGCGGCGATCGCGACGGCGGTCGCCGTGAGCAGGAAGAGGAAGCTGATGAGCGCAGCTGCTGGGGTGGAGAAGAGCTCGTCGAGCACGCTGCCGGGCACGGCTTCGGAGCCGATGATCGGTTTCCAGGCGACCGTGGCGATGAGTCCCATGAGCGCAACGAGGATGGAGCTGATGGTGAACATCGAGACGAGCCCGTCGAAGCGCACTCCGCGATCGACGCGCTTCTCTCCGATGAACGCCAACGGCACCAACATGCCGAGCAGTCCCAGCCACATCGCCGCAAAGACCTCCGTGCTGTCAATGGTCGTGAGGTTGTTGTGGCGCACGAGCCTGAAGTGCACGCCGATGACGAACGCAGTGCCGATGACGAGCCACACGATCGCCATCCCCACGCAGCGGCCGACGTCGGAGGTCCAGCGCGGCGGCCGCCGGTCGGCAGGCTTTGAGCCTGGTCTCATGTCCGGTCGCGGGTGCGCGACTCGCGGTCCGGTTGTCCGGCGCCGAGGCGGTGGCGGCGCCCCGGGCCCGGCCTGCTGGGGCGGGTGGCCGGGGCCGCCGTGGGGTGGCCGGTGTCCCGGAGGCTGCCGGTTTCCGGGTGGCAGCGGCTGTCCCGCTCCGGATGGAGGCGGTGGTCCGGGCCGACGCGGCGGTCCAGGCCGACGCGGTGGTCCGGGCCGACGCGGCGGGCGCGGCGGGTAGGGCTGGTAGCTCATCTCAGACCTGCCGATCCACCGTTGCGGTTTGGGGTTCTGCCGGCTGCCGGCGGCCGGTGAAGGCATCCATCGTGTTGTTGACGCCCAGGGCGTTCATGATCTGGTCGAACCAGGCGACCGGCAGCATCCGCACGAGCGGCAGGGTGCGCACGAACCGGGGCATGATGAGCTGGATGCGCCCGGACTCGATCGCGTCGAGGATCCGGCCGGCGGCATAGTCCGGGCTGAGGATCGGCAGCAGCCGCGGGAACTTCGTCTTGACGCCAGCGAACATGCCGGTGTCGATGTAGTACGGGCACACGACGAAGGAGTCGACACCGGTGTCGTCCTTGGCCAGTTCGACGCGCAGTGATTCGGCGAATCCGACGGCGGCGAACTTGCTGGCCGAGTAGTCGGTCTGCTTGGCGACCCCGACGAGTCCTGCCGCACTCGCGATCGTGACCACCAGCCCGGACCGGCGGGCGATCATGCCGGGCAGGAACGCCCTGGTCACCCAGTACAGGGCAAGTGTGTTGACGGCGAAGGTCCGCTCGATCTCCTCGTCGGCAGCGTCGAGCAGACGTTTGCCGGTGACGATCCCAGCGTTGTTGACGAGCACATCGACCGGGCCCGTCTGATCGGCGGCGGCGGCGACTGCCTCCCGGTCGGTGACGTCGACGGCGAACGAGAGCGCCTCACCGCCTCGGGCCCGGATCGCCTCGCAGACTTCCGCACCCGAGGCGGGCGAGAGATCCCAGATCACCACCCGGGCGCCGCGGGCGGCAGCACCTTCGGCGAGCAGCCGGCCGATGCCGCTGCCGGCACCGGTGATGAGGACGGTTCTGCCGCTCAAGGGGTGCTTCATCGTGGCCGCCTTCCGCTTCTGGCACTGCATCCGTGCTCAGCGGATGCGCATTGCTGTCCTGCGTCTCAGATTACCGCCGGATCCGGCTCGAATGCCGAACCGCGTGCCGAGCCGGTGGAGGCGGCAGGATAGGATCCTCCCTGTTCACCGGCACTGCGGACAGAAGATGACGACTTGATTCGATGACGACGGAGCAGGCAGTGCCACCCCACCTCACATGTGAAGGACTCTTGCATGACTGCTGCCGTTTCATTCCGCCGCCGGCTCGCTGCCGGGCTCACCGCGATCGCGCTGGCCTCCGGCGCCGCACTGGCCGCACCGGCCCCTGCTGAAGCCGCGAACAAGACGTGCGCGGTGAAGATGTCGAACAGCAAGCCGCGCCAGTACTCGAACACCTCGGTGCAGGTCTCGAAGGTCGGCTCGAAGGCCAAGATCCAGACGGTCGCGCACTACAAGACGACGAAGACGAAGAAGAAGGCGACCGCCTCGACGAAGGGCCGGGCGAACGTCAACTACTACATCTCCGGCGCCACCCCGAACCGCAAGGTCAAGGTCACCGTCACCGCCACGAAGGGCAAGACGAAGTGGACGTGCTCCACGTCGTTCACCCCGCGCAGGAAGTGAGACCCAGCTGCCGCCTCGGGCCCGGTGCCTTACGCGGCAGCGCCGTCACCGGGACAGGGCGGAGATGACGACCGAGACGATCATCGCGAGCACGAGCGAGTTGAACCCGAAGGCGACGACGACATTGGTGCGCACCTGCCTCCAGGCAGCCTTCGTGCGGATCTGTGCTGAGATGCCCGCGGCCATCGTCGAGGCGAGCACTGCCAGGGTAAGGTAGTCGTCGAACTCCTCGGGCGGTTCGCTGTGGAAGCGGATGTGGCGCCTCTCGACGGCCGGCACGTTGAGGTGCATGTAGGCGGCGGCGAAGGCGAAGACCATGAACACCCAGGAGGCGGCAACGGCGAGGACGCCGAGTGCGAGGTAGAGCAGCGACTGGCGCACCACCTCAGTCTGGGCGAGCACGACGGTGAGGAAGATGGCGAAGGCGGCAGCGGTGACAGCGAAGTTCGTCGCACCACTGAACCCGAAAGCCCGCGCCCACCAGCGGCTCTGCACCCGGACTTCGCGACGCACCTGATCGATGAGCGCCGGTCCGCGCAGAAGCTTGTAGCTCCGTATCGTCCACGTGACGTAGATGAGGACGAAAAGGTTCCAGAACAGCAGGTAGAAGAGGACGACGAGCTCAGTCCGCAGCGATCCGTCCGTCGAGTCTGGGCGCAGCAGGAGGATTCCGGCCGTTTCGATCAGCAGGGTCAGGAGGGTCGCCGCAGCGGTCGAAACGGAGTAGCGGACAACATCGGTCGAAGTCTTCAACGGCTTGCCCTCACTCGGATCGCGGGTTCGGCACTGAGGACAGTGTAGCCAGGCAGATGCGGTATGCGGCGGTGATCGGCCGTGACCAGTCCGGGTGCCATAGGATCGATGTGAACTCCGTCACCAGCACTCTGAGACCGGAAAGGCACCGCTCATGCGCCCTGGCACGCCCTCAGTCCTCTCCGCCGCACTCCTGACATCGCTCATGGTGCTGGCTGGTTGCGGCAGCAGTTCGCAGCCACCAGCCGATTCCACTCCAAGCTCTGCCCCCGAGGACACGGCCGGGGAGGATGCGCCTGAGGGTGGCGAGCAACCCGTCGCCGAGGATGCCACGGGCCCAGCGCAGAAGGACGGTGCAGGCACGGGTTCGAAGGCTGATCCCATGTCCGCCGTTGAGCAGAAGGTCGGTGCGGCAGTGGAGTCGGTAATGGGTCGCGGCGCCTGCAGTGAGCGAGAAGAGTTCACTCCCGGCACACCGCTGAGTGAGTGGAGCCGACTCGACGAGGGACCTCAGGATGATGGCCTGTTCGGGCCGCTGGAGGGAGCGCTGGTGGCCGTCGACTGCGTTCGATCGGCCCCGACAGAGATGTATCCCGACGGCAAGGAACGCGTACTGCGGCGCTTCTTCACCGACAGCGCCGATGTCGACTCCGACTTCCACCAGACGATGCCGTCGGTGCAGGGTGACTACGAAGCGGCCTTCTTCACCCATGACGACGAGAAGTGGACGGCGTACACACACCTGGCTGAGCAGAACACCATGGATATCCTGGAGACGAAGCTCGGTGCCGCATTCCACGGACCCGATGACTTCCAGCCCTGATGTGCTGATGCTGAAGTCCCCCGAAGCGTGCTGGTCAGGGGACTTCGCGCTCGGCCGCGACCGCCGATTCGCGCTTTATCAGATGACACTGGCAGCGCTGAAGCCGATGTACGGCCCAGCATCAGGACTGACACGCTCCACCAGCACAAGACGAAGGCCCCTGACCACGTCTTCTCTGGTCAGGAGCCTTCGCCATCGCGCGGAGGATAGGGTGAGTGGTTTCACGACATCGTTCACCCCTACCGCCTAGATCCCGACTGCACATGTCTCACGAGATCGTTCCAGGCATGTCGCACGTCATCGTTCACGACTCAACCATGGCATTACACGGTGAGGAGATGTCCGCAGCCTTGACCTGCCATTCCCACAGATCCTGTGGCCATTCGGTGGCAAAGCCAGTAATAGCTAGCACAGACAAGCCGCTATGAGCGAGCAACCGCGGAGTACGACCGATACCAGCGAGGGCCGCAGACCGACGCTTTGCGATCGTGTTCGCGCGCAGTTTTCCACAGCGAAACCCGGAACGATGACGCGAGACATCAGCCCCAAAAACAAAAAGAAATCTCGGGACATCGAGTGAACGATGTCCCGAGACTTCACAGCGCGGAGGATAGGGGATTTGAACCCCTGAGGGCGTTAACCCAACACGCGTTCCAGGCGTGCGCCATAGGCCGCTAGGCGAATCCTCCGCAGGAAATCTTACCGGAACCCGAACGTTAAGCGAAATCGAGCCCGCGCGACCGGCGGCGCACCTGTCCTACCGCGCTGCTGCCGCGGACACCGGGGCTCACAGCGCGATTCCCGTCGCAGAGCACGAAGAACTCGATTCGGCAACGACTGCCGACCTCTCGCACCCCTACCCGAGACATCTGGGCGAATGCGTGTCATAGTGGCACACGGCGAGTCCTGCGCATCCAGCGTCGGCGCCGCCGAAATGCCTGTCTTCCCCTTCCTCGAAAGGCATACATGCGCTACATAGCTTCTGCGACTGCGACTGCGGTCGCCGCCAGCATGCTGACCGGACTCGGGCTCGCACCGTCCGCCGCCCTCGGCGCGGACCCGCAGCCTGAGATGAACGAAATCGATCTCGCCGAGATCAGCGACGCCGGCATCGGGATCCCCGGTGCCCGCGACCGCTCAGCGGCAGTCGAATCCGCAGCCGCCCAGCAGAGCGCGGATCACTTCTCGTTCCTGCCCTCCCTGCTGCGCGCACCCGCACCCGGGACCAGCGGCACCGCCGCCCTGGCACAGCCGCTCGCCCACCCTGCCAGCGCGACCGGTGCCTCGGCGCCGGACGGCGACTCACCGAGGGATGCGATCCACGGTTCGGCCTCTGACATCACCGAGGACGGCCGCACGATCGCCGCCCTGTCCGATGTCGTCGAGCCAGCCGATGACGCTCCCGGCATCGTCGGGGTCGTGTGGCGCGGGGCAGAGGACGCCGAGGTGGAGATCCGCACCCGCACCCACGGTAAGTGGAGCGCCTGGTCGGGTCTCGACACCGACAACGACCCCGAGCAGCCCGGCGCCGCGGGCACCGAACCGTACTCGCTGGCCGGGATGGATGCCGCGCAGCTGCGCATCCTCGGCGACGCCACCCCGCACGACGCTCGGATCCTCAGCATCGACCCGAAGCGCTGGAGCGGCGATGAGACCGCCGTTGAGTTCAACACCCCGGTGACCGAGGGCGCTGCCGACAGCGCCGCAGACCAGGCGCCTGCCGCCTCTGGCACGGCTGCGACAATGGCCTACGCACCCGGTGCCGCGGCGGCCCAGACCATCGCCAAGGACAGCGGTGTGAAGGCTCCGAAGATCGAGCACCGCAAGGAGTGGGGTGCCGCGAAGCCGAAGTCGGATCCGGATACGACTGCGAAAGTGCAGGCCGCGGTCGTTCACCACACCGGCGGGTCGAATGACTATACGGCCGAGGACGTTCCGGCAATCCTGCGCGGCATCCAGCACTACCACCAGCAGGGCCGCGGCTGGGATGACATCGGCTACAACATGCTCGCCGATAAGTACGGCCGCCTTTGGGAGGGCCGCGGCGGCGGGCTGAAGAAGAACCCGGTCGGCGCACACGTGGTCGGCTACAACCAGGGCAGCTTCGGCATCTCGGTCATCGGCAGCTACGGCACGTCCGCGCCCCCGCAGGCCACCCTGGATGCGGTCGATCATGCGATCGCCTGGAAGCTCGCGCTCTCCGGTGTCGATGCCGGCGGCAAGACCACGCTCAAGGGAACGAAGATCAACGTCGTCTCCGGTCACCGGGACCTCGGTCAGACCGACTGCCCAGGCGATGCGCTCTACGGGAAGCTGCCGCAGATGCGCAAGGACATCGCCGAGATCCAGAAGAACGGCGGACCGGTGAAGAAGGACCCGCCGAAGAAGGACGAGAAGACGGACAAGAAGAAGGGCGAAGAGAAGGCCCCGGAGAAGGACAAGCAGGAGGACGCCGGTCTGCAGCCGGGTGCCACCGACCGCAACGCCTGAACCGCGCAGGCTGAACGACCTCTGATCACGAACGGGCGGGCTGGAAGTTCTCCCCCAGCCCGCCCGATCGCTTCGCTGGCACGGTCGGCGAGACCTCCCCGACACACGTCACCGGCTCAGTCGACGCGGCCCTCGTGCCGGTCAGCTGTCGCGACTCTCGTAGGTGACGTCGAAGAAGTCGAGTTCCAGGGCGACCGTGCGCTCCCAGCGGGCGGTGAGCTCCGCGGCTCGACCTGCGGCCTCGGCGGCCGGCCATACGCGGTTGAGCTCATCGACGAGGAACTGGCACCACGAGCTGAACGCCTCCCCGCGATGCAGCTCGATCCATTCGGAGTGCACATAATGTTCGGGCAGCGGAGCATCGCGCTCACCCCAGTCGAGGTAGAGCCACTCGGCGATGACGAGCATGACGAGCAGGTCTGCGTACTCGGCCTGTGCAACCGCATCGTACATCTCGGCCTGGAACCCGACGGCCGCGCGCGAAAGCTGCGGGTTCTGCCAGTCGTCCTCGGTCACCCCGAGCTGCGAGAAGGCCTGCTGGAAGTATCCGTCCTCATCGGCTGCGAGCATCCCAAGCTGGGCGGCGAACCGCAGCTTGGAGTCGAGTCGGTCGGCGTAGGCCACACACCCGCCGAGCATCGAGAGGAACACGTCGAAGAACTGATAGTCCTGCACGAGGTAGCCCGCCAGCACCGCATCGTCGATGGTGCCTGCGAACAGCTCGTCGACGAATCGGTGCCCGACTGCGGCGTCCCACTGCCCGGCGCTGTCGCCGAGCCGCAGCCGCCCGACCGGGGAATCGGCCGCAACGTGAATGGTCGTCTGAATCTGTGTCATGTGATCTCCCTCCGCCGGTATCACCCGGATCAGGTTCCTAGGGTCTGTCTGCGCACTCTCAGTGCCCGCGCGGGCACTCCCCTGTCGACACCCTCACTGTAGCCCGTCCGCTGTCGCCCGTCTTTCGTTTCCGAGGCGGTGGCCGGCTCAGGCGTTTTTGGTTCGGTCCCTGCCTGGTCTAGACTGTTATGCGGCTCCCCGTGTGGCGTCATCTTGTGAACTCCCCCAGGGCCGGAAGGCAGCAAGGGTAAGCGAGCTCTGGCGGGTGCACGGGGAGTCCTCGCATTCATGCGCTGTCACAATTGCGCAACAACCCTCCGCATTGTTTGTGCTGGTCACATGCCAGCTGCTCGCCGATCGGCGGGCTGAGAGCGCGCATTGTTCCACAGCCGTTACATCGCGCTTCCTATATTTGTGCTGTCGCTTTCCCATTCCTGCCCTCGCAGTTCTGCGACTGTGCACCGTCTTTCCTGCCATGAGAAAGGTCCCTCATGCTCCGCCGCCCCCTCGTTGCCGGCCTCAGCGCCTCACTCGCCATCGCCCTCGCCGCCTGCACTGCGACACCCGATGCCGAGCGCCGATCCGCGGCAGCTCCGAGCGCGGACCCGCATCCCGCACCCGAGGTGACGGTCTCGGTCGTCGATGATGACGACGCCTCCCCCACACCCACCTCGGCGACGGGCGCCGGCGGCACACCCGAGGCAGACAGCACCACCGGCGCAGCCGATGCTGATGGTAAGAGCATCGAACTCGACCCCAGCGGGCATTTCGCACTGACCGTGTCCGGCGGCGAATTCACCGAGGTCACCGTCACCGACGCCGACCACCCCGAGGTGAGCGTCGACGGCACCTTCGACTCCGGCGCCCAGGGAAGCGATCCGAGCGCGCCGGCCACCGCCTCGGCGACGGAGACTGAGAGCGCCAACGCCGGCGGCAGCGCTTCAGACGCAGACGCGACTCCCAGCGAAGACGGCACGCCCAGCGGCGCCAGCACTGACCGCAACAACAGCACTGACAGCGGCGGCGATGCCGATCCTCAGGGCACCCGCTGGGTCTCCAGCTATGGGCTGGCCGGCAACGCCGAGTACGAGTGGAAGGCGACGACCGTCGCCCCGGATGGTGCCACGCATGAGGCTTCCGGGACGATCACGACGACCGAACCGCAGGGCCGTTCGGCGCGGATCTTCACCGTCATCGGCGATGACCAGGAGGTCGGCGTGGCCGCCCCGATCATCGTGAACATCGGTGCGACCGTGCCCGAGTCCTACCGCGATGACATCGAACACCGGCTGTCCGTGAAAGTCACCGACGAGGACGGCAAGGAGCGCGAGGTCGAGGGCTCGTGGGGCTGGCTCTACGACACCGACGGGATCTCGCGGGTGCACTACCGGCCCAAGGAGTTCTGGCCGGAGCACTCGAAGGTCAAGGTGACGATGGCCCTGGAGGACGTGCCGTTCTCGCAGACGCGCTTCGGTGAGAAGGACGTCTCGCTGGACTTCTCGATCGGCCGTGAGCAGACCACGACCGCCGATGCCAAGACGCACCGGATGATCGTCACCCGCGGAGATGAGACGATCACGGACTACCCCGCCTCGCTCGGCGCGGCACGCTCACCCTCGTTCAACGGCACCCACATCGTCATGTCGAAAGCGGCGAACTACACGATGACCTCGGAGCGCTGGGGGTACTCGACGCCAGTGCGCTGGGCGGTGCGCATCCACAACAACGGCGAGTTCATCCACGGTGCACCGTGGTCAGCCGGCTCACAGGGCTCGGCGAACGTCTCGCACGGCTGCATCAACCTCACCAATGAGCGGGCCAAGGAGTACTACGACTCCGCGATCTACGGCGACCCGGTCATCGTCAAAGGCTCCTCGGTGTCCCTGTCGAAGGAGTCCTCAGACGTCTCCGATTGGGTCTACGACTGGGATGAGTGGCAGGAGCTCTCCGCACTCGACTGAGCGTGAGCGCAGCACCGCAATTCCGCAGCACCGAGCGGGCGGGCAGGCGCGCGGGCTGGCGGGCGCACAGGCGGCAGGCGCACAGGCGGGCAGCTGACTGGGGGCCAGGAGATTCACTCTCTTGGCCCCCAGTCGTGTCCCGGCGGTGCGGTCAGCTCTCGTCGGCGTCCATCAGGGTCGAGCGGATGAGGAACCGCTTGCCGGTCGGCGTCTCGACGCTGAATCCGGCGCCGCGCCCGGGCACGACATCGACGGTCAGATGTGTGTGCTTCCAGTAGCTGAACTGCTCGGCTGACATCCAGAACTCCAGCTCCGAGGTGGTGCCAGCCGGTCGTGGGATCTCGAACCGGCCCAGCAGCACGTCGGCATCCGAGGTGAGGAACTCTCCGGCCGGGAAGCACATCGGCGTCGACCCGTCACAGCAGCCGCCGGACTGGTGGAACATCAGGTCCCCGTGCTGGTCGATGAGCTGCTGGAGCAGCTCGACGGCCGCCTCTGTCAGGGCGACCCGTGAACGGGTCTCCCCCTCGATCGTCGGCGCGGAGTCGAGCACGGCCGGATCGGCTGACGCTGCGGCGGCTCCATCGGCGACGGTGGTGTCATCGGACATCGGACCTCATCTCCGTGCACATGCGTGCACTGTGCTGCTGCGACGGGCCGGCAGCCGGGCCGGCGAGCGTTCTGACCGCGGGTCGGCGAGCGGTCTGACCGCAGGCCGGCACAGGTGCTGTGTTCCAGCCCGGCCCGTCGCAGATGGCAGGATCAGAAGAAGCCGAGGGCGTCTTCTGAGTAGCTGACGAGCATGTTCTTCGTCTGCTGGTAGTGATCGAGCATCATGAGGTGGTTCTCCCGGCCGATGCCCGAGGACTTGTAGCCGCCGAAGGCCGCATGCGCCGGATAGTTGTGGTAGTTGTTCACCCACACGCGTCCGGCCTGGATCTCACGGCCGGCGCGGTAGGCGACGTTGCCGCTGCGGCTCCACACGCCGGCACCGAGGCCGTAGAGCGTGTCATTGGCGATCGACATCGCATCGTCGTAGTCGCTGAACGAGGTCAGTGCGACGACGGGCCCGAAGATCTCCTCCTGGAAGATGCGCATCGAGTTCTGACCCTTGAACACCGTCGGCTGGATATAGAAGCCGCCGGCTAAGTCGCCGTCGAGTTCGAGCACCTCACCGCCGATGAGCACCTCAGCGCCCTCCTGCTTGCCGATGTCGAGGTAGGACTTGATCTTCTCGAACTGGTCGTTCGAGGCCTGCGCACCGACCTGCATCGAATCATCGAGCGGGTTGCCCTGCTTGATCGCTCTGACGCGCTCGAGCCCAGCCTCGACGAACTCGTCGAAGATCGACTCCTGCACGAGTGCACGCGACGGGCACGTGCAGACTTCGCCTTGGTTGAGGCCGAACATCGCGAAGCCCTCAAGCGCCTTGTCGTAGAAGGAGTCCTTGGAGGCCATGACGTCTTCGAAGAAGATGTTCGGGCTCTTGCCGCCGAGCTCCAGGGTCACCGGGATGAGGTTCTGGGAGGCGTACTGCATGATGAGCCGGCCAGTGGTGGTCTCACCGGTGAACGCGACCTTGGCGATGCGCTTGTTCGAGGCCAGCGGCTTGCCGGTCTCGACGCCGAAGCCGTTGACGACGTTGAGGACGCCGGGCGGCAGCAGGTCGCCGATGAGGTTGACGAGCACCATGATCGAAGCCGGGGTCTGCTCGGCGGGCTTGAGGACGACACAGTTGCCGGCAGCCAGTGCCGGGGCGAGCTTCCAGACAGCCATGAGGATGGGGAAGTTCCACGGGATGATCTGGCCGACGACGCCGAGCGGCTCCTTGAAGTGGTAGGCGACGGTGTCCTCATCGATCTGGGACAGCGCACCCTCCTGGGCGCGGATGGCGCCGGCGAAGTAGCGGAAGTGGTCGACTGCCAGCGGCAGGTCGGCGTTGAGCGGCTCGCGGATCGCCTTGCCGTTGTCCCACGTCTCGGCGACGGCGAGCATCTCGAGGTTCTCCTCGATCCGGTCGGCGATCTTATTCAGGATCACCGCACGCTCAGCCACCGAGGTCTTGCCCCAGGCCGGCGCGGCCTTGTGTGCGGCGTCGAGGGCGAGTTCGACATCCTCGGCAGTGGACTGTGCGACCTCGGTGAAGGCCTTGCCGGTGACCGGTGTGATGTTCTCGAAGTAGTTCCCCTTGACCGGCTTGACCCAGTCGCCGCCGATGTAGTTGTCGTAACGCGACTCGAAGGCGACCTTGGCGCCCTCGGTTCCCGGCTGTGAATAGACAGTCATGGATGCTCCTCATTGAGACGGTTGGAGGGGTGCGACAGCACCGCTACAGGCCGCAGGGGCGCGGCGTACCCTCACCCTATGAGCGTGTGATGCAGATCTCAACAGGCATCAGCTGGGGATTCGCACACAACCCAGCCACCGCCTCGGGAGCGGTGGAGAACCCGCCGCGCACCTCAGGTGACGACTGGCCGGGAGCGGCCGAGCAGCAGCGCGATGACGAAGGCTGCGGCCATCATCGCGCCGATGAGGATCGTCACCCCGGCCCAGCCGCCGAGCTCCCACGCGGCAGGTGCCAGGTTGCCGTTGATCGAGGAGCCACCGTAGTAGAAGAGCATGTACATCGATGCCGCCTGCGCCGGCACCCCGACCGAGGCCTTCGCGCGCACCGCCACCCAGGCTGAGGCCAGTGAGTGCATGATGAAGAAGCCCATCGCCAGCACCGCCATGCCGGCGATGATGACGACGAGCGGGCGGGTGATGAGCAGGCCGATGCCGATGAGCGCGATGAGCGAGCCGAACGGCATGATCGAGCGCAGCGAATACCGGTCGGCGGCCCGGCCGGCGAGTGCGCTGACGGTGCCGGCGACCGGGTAGATGAGGTAGAGCAGGCCGATCGCGCCGATTGAGAGCAGGTACGGTTCGGCCTCCAGGCGGAAGCCGAGGACGTTGAAGGCGCCGACGAACACGCCCATGCCGAGCCCGCCGGTGAGGTACAGGCCCAGCAGCACCGGGTCGCGGAAGGCCCGGCCGAAGCTGCCGATGAGTTCGCGCGGGGACTCATGGCGCGGTTCGAAGCCGCGGGATTCGGGCAGCAGCGCCCAGCAGGCGGCCGCGCAGATGATCGACACGACGGCGGTTGCCGCCAGTGCCATGTGCGCGGGGCTCAGCGGCATCGCCTCGGTCAGTCCGAGGCGGTCGAGGATGTCGATCGTGCCGGTGGTCACGAGCCGGGCCGACAGCCCGCCGATCGTCGTGCCGAATATGTACAGACCCGTCGCCGAGGTCGCATAGGAGGGGTGGATCTCCTCGCGCAGGTAGACAGCTGCGGTCGCCGGGAGGCCGGCGAGCACCACGCCCATGGCGAAGCGGGCGGCGAGGAACAGCGACCAGTCGTCGACGAAGGCGACACCGATGCCGAGGACGGAGGCCAGCAGCAGCGACCAGCGGATGAGGCGCACGCGTCCGATCCGCTCGCTGACCGGTGCTGCCACGATGAGCCCGAGGGCCAGGCCCGCGGTGGCGGCGGAGACGGAGAGCGCAGCGCTGGTCGGGGAGATGCTGTAGTCGCGGACGAAATACGGCAGAATGGCCTGAGTGTTGTACAGCAGAGTGAAGGTCGCCAGGCCCGCCATGAGCAGGCCGATCTCGATCCTGCGCGTCATCGGCTCCCCGCGCCGATACCCCTCGAAGCCCCGGTCGTCCTCACTCATCAGTCCCAGCATACGCGCGCGCTGAGCGCGCAGAAGAAGGAGTCCGCAGTGCATTCCGACGGTCACCCCGCCGCGTCCGAGCCCACGCCGCCGAATGACGGAACGGCGCTGGCCTCAACGCCGGTGACCGCGCCGGGGTCGAATCCGGTGCTCGACTACATCCACGGTCCGGTCGGGCTGCGGCTGCCCGATGTCGCCGCGATCGAGCCGGGTCACTTCACGACCGCCGCCGAGGCGGTGGTCGCCGCCCAGCGGCAGGCAGTCGCCGCGATCCTCGCGCAGACTGAGGAGCCGTCGCTGACGAACACGACCATCCGCATCGACCGGGCCAAGGAACCGGCGTTCCGGCTGCAGGCGCTCATGCGACTGTTCGAGTCGAACCTGCAGACCGAGGAGTTCGGCACCGCCCTGGCCGCTGCCTCCCAGCAGCTCGTGCGCTCACGCCTGGAACTGCTGCTCAACGGTTCTCTGTTCGCCCGGCTCGAAGCCGTGCCGACCAGTGATCTCAACCCCGAGGACAAACGCCATCATGAGCTGCTCATCCGCGACTTCGTGCGCACCGGCGTGCGCCTTGATGACGCGGAGCGGGAACGGGTCGCTGAACTGTCTGCCGAACTCGACCGGTTGGAGAAGGCCTTCTCCCGGCACCTGGCTGCTGACACCTCGGCGCTGGCCGTGCACTTCGAGAACGCCGAAGAGCTCACCGGGCTGCCCGAGGCGGCCGTCCAGGCTGCTGCCGAACGCGCCGGTGCGGACGGTGACGGGCAGGGCGGGTATGTGCTGCCGCTGCTGAACTTCACCCAGCAGCCGCAGCTGGCGCAGCTGCATGAGCCGGCCTCCCGGCAGCGGATCTTCGAGCATTCGATCGCCCGCGGCTGCCGCGGCGGGGAGCATGACACCCGGCAGATCGTCAGCGACATCACCGCGCTGCGCGCCGAGCTCGCCCAGCTGCTGGGCTTCCGCAGCTTCGCCGAATACACCATCGACGATGAGACCGCCGACAGCCCCGATGCCGTCGGCGACCTGCTCGCCGGTGTCCTCAACCCGGCCCGCCAGACCTTCGAGGCTGAGATCGCCGCGATCCACGAGCAGTTCGCACCCGAGCAGATCGCCCCAGCCGACGTGCGCTACTGGCTGCAGCGGCTGCAGAGCGAGCGCTACTCCCTCGACCCGCAGCAGGTGGCCGCCTACTTCGAGCTCAACCGGGTGCTGCACGACGGTGTCTTCTATGCCGCCGGCCGGCTCTACGGCGTCGAGTTCCGGCCCGCCACTGATGAGAGCGGGGAGCCGGTCAAGGCCTGGCATCCGGACGTCACCGTCTACGAGGCGGTCGAGAACGACCGGGTCATCGGCCTCATCTGCGTCGACCCGTTCGCCCGCGACGGCAAGCGCGGCGGAGCGTGGATGGACCAGCTCGTCTCGCCGGGCCGGCTGACCGGTGAGCTGCCGATCATCTCGATGACGATGAACATCACCCGGCCAGCTGCCGGGCAGCCGTGCCTGTTGAGCATGGACGAGGTGCGCACCCTGTTCCACGAGTTCGGCCACGTCTTCCACGGCCTGTTCTCCGACAGCACCTACCCGGATCGGGCCGGCACCGCAGTCCCGCGCGACTACGTCGAGTTCCCCTCCCAGCTCAACGAGATGTGGGCGCTGCACCCGCAGGTGCTGCCGCACTACGCCCGTCACGTCGAGACCGGGGAGCCGATCCCCGAGGCGCTCGTCGAGCGGATCCGGGAAGCCGATGACTTCGGTGCCGGGTTCGACACGATCGAATACCTCGCAGCGGCCCTGCTCGACCAGAGCTGGCACCTGCTCGAAGCCGGCGAGCGCGTCGATGATGTGCTGACCTTCGAAACCGCGGTGCTGGAGGCGGCGCACTTCTCCCCGCTCGTGCCGCCGCGCTACCGCACAACGTACTTCTCGCACATCTTCACCAGCGGTTATGCCGCCGGTTACTACGCCTACATGCAGGCCGAGATGCTCGCCGCGTTCGCCACCGAATGGTTCGAAGAACAGGGCGGACTCAACCCCAAGGCCGGTGACGCCTTCCGCCGGGCAGTGCTGGCACCTGGCTTCTCGACTGATCCGATGGAGACCTTCACCGACTTCTTCGGCCAGGCACCCGACGTCAAACCGCTGCTGCGCCGCCGCGGCTTCGCCCCGCGCCACGAGACCGCTGACTGACACCACTGCCATCCCTGCCACGACCTGAGAAAGGACACCATGCACGCACGCAACACCGCCGTCGCCCGGGACCTTGAGGCCGCCGGCATCGACGCGGAGATCACGCTCTTAACCGAGCAGACGAACACTGCCAAGGCCGCTGCCGCCTACCTCGGCGTCGAGATCGGGGCGATCGCCAACAGCCTCATCTTCGACGCCGACGGCGAGGCGGTGCTCATCATGACCTCGGGCCGCCACCGTGTCGACACCGACCATGTCGCAGGCATCATCGGTGCCAAGAAGCTCGGCCGGGCGAGTGCGGACCTGGTGAAGTCGGCGACCGGCCAGGTGATCGGCGGGGTCGCCCCGTGCGGCCACCCTGCCCCCGTGCGCACCTACATCGACGTCGCGCTGCGCGACTACCCCGAACTGTGGGCCGCCGGCGGCACTGCCGACTCGATGATGCCCATGACCTATGACCAGCTCATCACTCTGACGAATGGACAGGAGATCACCGTTGAACCCTGAGAACATCAACAAGCCTGCTGCATCTGGGCAGCCGGGTCCGCACAGCGAGCACCCGGCGGTAAACACCCAGTCCCCCACCCCTGCGAACCCCGCCACCGCCTCGGGTACGGCCCACCCAGCCACCGCCTCGGGAGCGGAACCCAGCGGCGCCGGCACCCGGCTGGCCGCCTTCGCCACCTCCCGCGGCCGGTATTACGCGATCGTGCTGGCCGTCTTCTGCGTCGTCCTCATCGTCTCGAACATCTCCGCGACCAAGGTCATCGGCTTCGGGCCGATCGTCACCGACGGCGGCGCCTTCCTCTTCCCGATCGCCTACATCCTCGGCGACGTCATCAGCGAGGTCTACGGCTTCGCCGCCGCCCGCAAAGCCGTCATCACCGGCTTCGCGCTCCAAATCGTCGCCAGCTTCGTCTTCTGGCTCGTCCTCATCTCACCGCCTGGGCCCGGCTATGAGAACCAGGCGGCTTTCGAAGCCGTGCTCGGCTTCTACCCGCGGATCGTGCTCGCCTCACTCGTCGGCTATGTGGTCGGGCAGCTGCTGAACTCCTATGTGCTCGTGCGCGTCAAGCGGGCGATGGGCGAGAAACGGCTGTGGGTGCGGCTGATGTGCTCGACCGGCGTGGGCGAGTTCGCCGACACACTGCTGTTCTGCACGATCGCCTTCGCCGGTGTCATCCCCGGCAGCGACTTCATCGTCTACATCATCGTCGGCTTCGTCTACAAGGTCGCGGTCGAGGTGCTGTGCCTGCCGCTGACGTACCAGGTCATCAAGGTCTTCAAGCGCCACGAACCCAGCTACGGCAACGTCGACGAGACCGAGCACCTGCGCGCCAACGCCGCAAAGCTCTAGGGCCGGCGGCGGAGCTGGTCACAGCGGACCGGCAAGCGACACGGTGGCCCCATACCTGCACACCGGCGAGACCGGTCCCGCGTGCCGGTGGCTGAAAGTTGGAAAAGTTATTCATGGCTTGGAGCCCTCACACCATGAACAACTTTTCTAACGTTCCCAGTGGCCGGACCACCCAGTGGGCGGACAGCTGAGGTGTGACGGTCCGAGCGGTCAGGTGATCTGCTGAAGCCAGTGCACCACTCGCGCTGGCTCCACCGCGTCGCCGCTCAGCCTGCGGCGTCGCGGGCACCGCGGGCGCCGCGTTCGACGAGTTCGAAGCCTTCGCCTGAGTACACGACAGTCCAGTCGCCGCCGAATCGCTCCTCCGCCCAGGTCTCGACAGGCTGCCCGACGTCGTCGGGCCTGCGCAGCACCGCCTCGGGCACGGCATCGCCGAGGCTGCCGATCCAGAACGTCTGCGTGCACGGCACAAGGTGGGCCAGCAACCTGACGTCGGCAGCGACGGAGTCGTATCTGCACGCCTCAGCGATCGCCTGATCAGCATTGAGGTCGAAGGCCTGCCAGCGCCACAGGAGCTCGATCTGCGTCTGCGAGAGCATCGCGGCAGCAGCGATCGCGGCGATGAACGGCGCGAACACACGGTGCCGGCGGGCGGCTGCGTCGATGAGGCACACAGCAGCGATCGGCATGAGAACGGCCGAGTAGTGGAAGTTGGTCTCCCAGTAGCCTTCGACGCTGCCGAGGAACCGCCAGGCCAGGGTCGGCAGCATGAGCAGCATGAACGGCGAGCGCACCCCGATCCCGCCGGCGGCGAGCACGAGGAACCCGGCGGTGCCGAGCTTCGTCGTCAGCCCTGCGGTCAGGGTCTCGGCGAGGGTGAGCTGGCCGGAGTAGTCATAGTCGCCGGTGACGTTGAAGGCCGGGATGAAGATCGCCACGGCGAACACCGTCCAGGCGATGCCCCAGGCGGCGAGGAAGATCGCAGCGCGCGTCTCGGCGCGGTTGCGCAGCCAGATGACGAGGCCGAACAGCGCCACGGTGATGCCGAGGTCCTCTTTGACGAAGACGAGCAGCGCGATCGCGATGAGGGCCGGCAGCCGCTTGCCGCGTATCCACCACACGAGCCCGAAGGCCAGCAGCGGCACGGCGAAGGCGATCTCGTGGAACTGTGCGATGACGGCGTTGACCAGTCCCCACGAGAACACGTACGCGGCAGTCACGAGCCAGCCGCCGCGGGTGCCGAGGTGTTCGCGGGCGAGCGAGGCGATCGGCCACACGGAGGCGGCGAAGAGCGCGGCCTGCGCGATCATGAGCGTCAGCCCGGAGGGTGCCAGCCAGTACAGCGGGGTGAGCAGGATGAGGATCGGGTGGAAGTGATCGCCCCACAGATGGAAGCCGGGGCCCTTGATGTCGACGATCGGCGTCTGGCCGCGCGCGTACTGGTCGAGCAGCTGCGTGAAGATCCCCAGGTCCCAGCTCGGCGCGTAGTTCGCCCGCCACATGACGATCGACAGTGCAGTGTAGAGCGCGAAGGCGGTGAGTGTGCCGATCAACGGCAGCCACTGAGTCAGCAGCGTAGCGAGTCCGGTTCCGGTGTCGGCGTGGGCGGGGCGAGCTCCCGTGCCCGAGGCGGGACTCGTCTTCGTGCCGGGAGTCCTGGCAGCCGTGTGGGCACCGGTGCCGGTGCGCGAGTGCGTCTCGCTCACTGCATGGTCGCCTTCGGGGCGTAGTAGCGGCCGAGCACCTCGGCTTCGAGCTCGTCGAACCGGCCGTCTTCGATGGAGGCGCGGATGTCGTCGACGAGGGTGACGATGAAGTGCTCGTTGTGGATGGTGCACAGAGTGGAGAAGAGCATCTCCTTGGCCTTGAACAGATGCCGCAGATAGGCGCGGGAGTAGTTCTGGCAGGTGTAGCAGGTGCATTCCGGATCGATCGGGCCGAAGTCGCGGCGGTACTTCGCGCCGGTGATGTTGTACCGGCCGTCGCGGGTGTAGACAGCGGCGTTGCGGGCCACGCGGGAGGGTGAGACACAGTCGAAGGTGTCGGCCCCGGCCTTGATGGCGGTGAACAGGTCGTCGGGTTCGGAGATGCCGAGCAGGTGGCGCGGCTTGTCCTCCGGCAGCTCCTCGCACATCCAGCCGACGATCGTGCCGAGGTTCTCCTTCTCCAGCGCCCCGCCGATGCCGAAGCCGTCGAAGTCCATCGCCCCGAGATCGCGGGCGGCTTTGCGGCGCAGGTCCTCGTACTGGGCGCCCTGCAGCACCCCGAACAGCGCCTGGTACGGCCGGTGGGAACGCGCTTCGGTCAGTCGTTCGTGTTCGGCCAGGCAGCGTTCGGCCCACAGACGGGTGCGCTCTAAGGACATCTCCTGGTAGCCGCGGGTGTTCATGAGGGTGGTGAGCTCATCGAAGGCGAACATGATGTCAGCGCCGAGCTGATGCTGGACCTGCATCGACACCTCAGGAGTGAAGCGGTGCAGGGTGCCGTCGATGTGGGACTTGAACGTCACCCCATCGTCGTCGACCATCGCCCGGCGCTCCTTGTCGGCGGCCATCGCCGAGTCGTCCGGAGAGTCGGGGATGTCCATCGAGATGACCTTCTTGAAGCCCACACCCAGGCTCATGACCTGGAATCCGCCGGAGTCGGTGAAGGTGGGGCCGGGCCAGTTCATGAACTTCCCCAGCCCGCCGGCCTCGTCGAGCAGGTCGGCACCGGGCTGCAGATAGAGGTGGTAGGCGTTGGCGAGCACCGCCTGCGCGCCCAATGCTCCGACGTCGTCGGGCTTGACGGCCTTGACGGTCGCCTTCGTGCCGACCGGGATGAACGCTGGGGTCTGGATCTGGCCGTGCGGGGTGCGGATCGTCCCGGCCCGCCCGCCGGCCTCCATCCGGGTGCCCACGGAGAATCCGAAGTCCTCCCGCCGGCACACGGCCTCGGTTCCTGCCGCGCCCGAGGCGCCAGTGTCCTGTTGCTGAAAAGTCACCTCAACAGTCTAACGATGGAATATATGGTGCGAGTATCGGCACCGGCGCCGCAGTCCCTGCGGCATGAGCGACGGAGGACACCATGAGACTGGCGACGATCACCCTGACTGCAACCGGCGGAACGACCGCGGCACGGCTGACCGATGAGGGATATGTGCCCGTGCACGGTTTCGCTGATGTCGGCCAGCTGCTCGCCGCCGCGGATGGTCTTGAGCAGGCGCGCACCGCCTCGGCGCCGGCGATCCCCGCAGACGAGGCGGCCACGCTGCGGCCGGTGCTGAATCCGGCGAAGGTGCTGTGCATCGGCCTGAACTATCGCAATCACATCGCCGAGGTCGGGATGGACACCCCGGAGTTTCCGACGGTGTTTGCGAAGTTCGCCCGTTCGCTCACCGACCCCGGCGCGGAGATCACCGCCCCGCAGGAGGACGAGAAGCTCGATTTCGAAGGCGAGCTGGCGATCGTCATCGGCACGCAGGTCCGGCGGGCGAGCACTGCCGCGGCGGCTGCTACATCGCGGGGTACACGGTGGCCAATGACTTCTCGATGCGCGGATATCAGCTGCGCACCCAGCAGTGGCTGCAGGGCAAGATGTGGGAGGCCTCCTCCGCTGTCGGGCCGGTGGTGGTGACCGCCGATGAGTTCGATCCGGCGGCTGCGACGCTGACGACGCGGGTGAACGGGGAGGTCCGGCAGCAGGATTCGACCGGCGATCTCGTCTTCGGACCGGCGGAGCTCGTGGCGTACCTGTCGACGATCATCACGCTCGAACCCGGCGACCTCATCCTCAGCGGCACCCCGGCAGGTGTCGGGATGGCCGATGAGCGGTGGCTGGCACCCGGCGACGAGGTTTCAGTCGAGATCTCGGGGATTGGGGCAATCAGCAACCGGATCGGCGCCGGCGAGTTCATCTGAGATCAAGGTGCGCTGGGGCGCCGCTCGGTGGGTGGCTCAGGCGTTCTGGGTGGCGAGCGCGCGGATGCGCCGCAGGGACAATGCCGACATCACCGCTGTGACGACACGGATGACCGGCAACAGCCGGGCTGCGCGGGTATCGTGCGGCTGCCAGCGAGCGCGCACGTGCAGGCGGGTGGCCACTGCGTCAGGGCGCAGCACCACCGCCCACGACGAATTGACAGCGCAGAACTCGCGGACAAGCGTGGCGATCGTCCCACCGCAGGTGGTGACGACGAGGCACTCCCCCGGACTCACCGCCGCTACCCGCAGGGTGATGAATGGGGCCACCGGGAAGGCGTCGCCTGCGTGCACGTCCTGCCATTCCGGGTGGATGCGCTTAGCAGCCTCAGAATCGCAGCCGATCGCCTGGTCGATCACCGGCAGTGTGTAGAACCCGGCCCTGTGCTGACCGAGCTGAGCGATCCGCGGCCACACCGCCTCGGGAGCGGCAGCGATCGCCACGACCCGATCCACCTGGACCGGCGCGGCAGGCAGCAGGTCATCACCGGGCAGCACCGCCTCGGACGCGGAGGACTCAGGCAGGCAGGCGAGGCGGCGGGCGGCCTGGCCGAAGGCGAATCCCAGGGCCAGGCCGGCCGTCAGCGTCACCGCCTGCATCCTCAGCTCACAGTACGCCGAGCATCTTGCCGGGGTTGAGGATGCCGAGCGGGTCGAGGGCATCCTTGATCTTCAGGTGCATGGCGCGGGTCACCGGATCGAGTTCGCGGGCCAGCCACTCCTTCTTCAGATAGCCCACCCCGTGCTCACCGGTGATGGTGCCGCCGAGCTCGAGGCCGAGTGCCATGATCGCGTCGAACGCGGCAAGCGCCTGCTCGGTGGCCTCTTCGACACCTGCGTCGAAGAACACACACGGGTGCATGTTGCCGTCGCCTGCGTGCCCGGCATTGGAGATGAGCACATGCGGGTGCTCAGCGCGGATGCCGTCGAGGCGGGTGAAGAACTCGCGCATCTTCCCGCGCGGGATGCACACGTCGTCGATGAGCTCGCCGCCACCATGAGCGTTGGCATACTTCTCCCCGGCCGGGCCGACCGCGCGCCGGGCGGCGACGAGGAGTTCGGAGTCAGCCGGGTCTTCGCTGAAGACGACCTCGGCGGCGTTGCAGGCGTTGGCGACCCGGGTGAAGGTCTCCATCTCCTCGGTCGCATGCTCTAAGCTGCCGTCGCCGTTGGACTGCACGAGCAGCATCGCACCCATGCCTGAGGGCAGGCCGAAGTCGCCGTAGTCGTTGATCATGTCGATCGAGGTGCCGTCGAGGTACTCGAGCATCGAGGGCCGGGCGCCGGTGGCCATGAAATCGCAGACTGTGCTCGCGGCATCGGCTGCCTCGGGGAACAGCGCGATCGCCGTGAGCGGGTCGGGCAGGGCGGGGATGAGGTCGAGGGTGATCTCGACGATGACCCCCAGCGTGCCCTCGGAGCCGATGAACAGCTGGGAGAGCTCGAGCCCGGCCACGCCCTTCCGGGTGGGCCGGCCGACGCGGGTGACCTGCCCGTCGGCGAGCACGACGGTGAGGCTGCGGACGTAGTCGCGGGTGACGCCGTATTTCACGCAGCACAGGCCACCGGCGTTGGTCGCGACGTTGCCGCCGATCGAGGAGATCGCCACCGAGCCGGGATCCGGCGGGTAGGACAGTCCGTACTGGGTCAGGGCCTTCTTGAGGTCCTGGTTGATGACGCCGGGCTGGACGGTGCAGGTCTGTTCGACGGTGTTGATCTCGACGATCTCGTTCATCTTTGCCACCGACAGCAGCAGACAGCCCTCGACGGCGTTCGCCCCGCCGGACAGCCCGGTGCGGGCACCCTGCGGGACGACCGGGATGCGGTGGGCGGTGGCGAACCGCAGGGTCGCCTGCACATCCTCGACTGAGGCCGCGCGCACGAGCGCTGCGGCCTCACCGACGTGGGAGAACAGCGCCCAGTCCTTCGAGTAGGTGCCGATGACGTCGCGGTCGGTCACGAGCGCGCCGGCGCTCAGTTCGGCGGCCAGCTCATCGAGCGGCACATCGGCGCCTGTCTTGTCCACCGCCTGCTCAGCGGTCTCGTGGGCGGCGGTCACTTCGGTGCTCCCTCTGCCTTGTCCGGGGCACCGGCGTCGGTGACCGCGCCGCCGTCGGCGGCGAAGTCACCGGCGACCTGCAGCACCCGCTGCATCGCCTCGGCCGGGCCCACGGAGATCCGCACCCCGTCCTTGAGGTTGCGCACGGCCAGCCCGGCCTCCAGGCAGGCGGCCTCGAAGTCGTCGGAGCGCTCCGCGAGGTTGAGCCACACGAAATTGCCGTGGGCCTCGAAGACCTCGTAGCCGAGACCGCGCAGCCCTGCAGCCAGGTCATCACGCAGCCGAGCGACCTCCTTGGCGCGGACCTCCATATCCTGGCTGTGCTTGAGCGAGACGAGCGCAGCCTGCTGGGCGGAGGCGCTGACGGAGAACGGCAGGATCGACTTGCGCAGCTCCATGATGAGCTCGGGATCAGCCACCGCATAACCGACCCGCAGCCCGGCCAGTCCGTAGGACTTGGAGAAGGTGCGCAGCAGCACGAGGTTCGGGTGCTGGCCGAGCGCTGCCAGCCCGTCTGCGGCGTCTTCGGCGTCGCAGAAGTCGATGTAGGCCTCGTCGAGGACGACGATGACATCGGAGGGCACCTGGGCCATGAAGGCGTCGAACTCGTCCTGGCGCAGCGCCGGGCCGGTCGGGTTGTTCGGGGTGCACAGGATCACGAGCCGGGTGCGCTCGGAGATCGCAGCGGCCATCGCCGGCAGATCGTGGCGGCCGTCGGCATCGACGCTGATGCGCTGGTGGGTCGCCCCGCACAGGTTGGCCAGCTGCGGGTACATCTCGAAGGACGGCCATGGGTAGACGACCTCGTCACCGGGGTCGACGGCGATGTGGAAGAGGGCCTTGAGCATCTCGGAGGCCCCGGCGGAGAACAGCACGGCATCAGCGCTGACGCCGAGGTGGTCGGCGAGCGCGGCGGTGAGCTCAGCGACCGAGGGGTCTGCATAGCTGGCTGGGGCGCGGCCACCGGCGGCGATCGCCTCGGCGACGGCCGGCAGCGGATCCATGTGGTGCTCGTTGGAGGACAGTTTGAAGGTCTTGAGACCCTCGGTGGCCTTCGGCGGCTTGCCCGGCACGTAGGCCGGCGTGGTCTTGAGGGCAGGGCGCAGGCGGAACTTTTCACTCATAGCGTCATGGTGCCATATCCTGCCCCGTGCCCGAGGCGTTGCCCGGGTTCCGCGACCGCCGCCGAGGTGGGAGCCGGCTGGGTGGGACATGCGGGCTGATCTGAGACACTGGGCAGATGGCAGCACAGCGGCAGTGGCGTGAGGACATCCTCGGACCCCGGTTCCGCATGCTGCCGATTGAGGTCGGTGACGGGCAGAACGCCGTCATCATCGCCCCAACGCTCCCCGATCCGGCCCCGGCACCCGCTGCCGACCCGGCTCCGGACGCGCTGCGGAAGGCGCAGCCGTCCCTGCAGCCCGCCGGCACCGGGCACCCGGCGATCCCCGCCGACACCGCGGTGATCTACCTGCACGGCTGGTCGGACTATTTCTTCCACCACCGGCTGGCCGACTACTATGCGTCGCTGGGCATCGCCTTCTACGCCATCGACCTGCGCCGCTACGGCCGCAGCCTGCTCATCGACGCAGCCGGCGGTCCCGAACACTGGGCGCCCGACACCTCGGGCGCGGATGCCGCCCTGAACGACGAGGCGGCCGCTCAAGCGCTGGCGGCAGCGGCCGTTCAGGAGGTCGAGGACGATCTGCCCGGCCGGGTGCTCACCGGGCATGAGACCCATGCCGGCTATATCGAGGATCTCAGCGACTACGATGAGGAGATCGCCGCAGCACTGGCAGTGGCACGACAGGAGAATCCCGGCTGCAGGGTCCTGCTGCACGGCCATTCGACCGGCGGGCTGATTCTGTCGCTGTGGGCGGCACGGCATCCGGAGGAGCCGAGCGCGCTGTTGCTGAACTCACCGTGGCTGGAGTTCCAGTACGATGCCGCCGCCCGCAAGCTCATGAACGCGTGGATGAGCCTGCGCTCGATGTCGGCGAAGCCGCTGAACGTGCGGATGCCGAACTTCTACACCCTCGCCAGCGCTTCCCTCGGCCGGCTGCCGTATGACCTCAGGCTCAAGCCGCCGGGCGGGTTCCCGATCTACCCGGCGTGGCTGCGGGCGATCTTCGCCGGCCATGAGCAGGTCGCCGCCGGTCTCGACCTCACGATCCCAGCGCTTGTGCAGATCTCGGCTGCGACTCTGCGCGGCGCCTCGTTCTCCCCGTCGATGGCGGCCGCCGACATCATCCTCGACGTCGATGTCATCTCCCGCCGGGCGCTGTCGCTGGGCCGCTCCGTGACGATCGAGAAGATCCCGGATGCCATGCACGACGTCTTCATGTCCGCCGAGGCCCCGCGCCGTCAGTCCTATGACGGGATCGCCCGGTTCCTGTACGGCACCCTCGGCTGAGCCGGCCGGCTGCCTGGCGCCTGCGCACCGGGCCGCGGAGCTGCCCGCCAGTCCTCTGCCCTGCCCGCCAGATGGGACGGCGTCGCTACCGGCGCGGCACCGCTCTAGGGTGTCGGCATGACACAGCACGGTGACCTGTCCCATGTTCTTGCCCGTCGCGCCCAGGGCGGGCCCGGTGAGCTCTCGGCGATCCTCGCGCTCGCAGCGCAGGGCGGGGATCTCATCGACTTCACCGGCGGGTTCCCCGACCCCGGCCTGTTCGATGCACAGCTGCTGAGCGAGCTGGCGGCCAAAGCCGTCTCCACCGCGCCCGAGGTGGCGCTGCAGTACGCGTCGAACCGCGGACTGGCCTCGCTGCGCGAGTCCCTGCGCACCCTCGTCAGCCAGACGCAGGAGCATACACCGGCCGACGGCGAGCTCATCGTCACCTCCGGCGGGGTCGACGCGCTCACCCTGGTGACGAAGGCGCTGGCCGATCCGGGCGCTGCCGTCCTCGTCGAGGCGCCGACGTATCTGGGGGCCTGCACGGTGTTCACCACCAATGAGGCGGTGCCGGTGGCGATGCGCAGCGACGCTGAGGGCCTTGTTCCCGAATCCCTCGCCGAGGCGTGTGAGACCGCCCGCAAGCAGGGCGCGGAACCGGCGTTCGCCTATGTCATCCCCGATTTCCAGAACCCTTCGGGTCTGCTTCTCTCGACTGCGCGCCGTGCTTCGCTCGTCGCTGCGGCCCGGGAGGCCGGCATCCTCCTCGTTGAGGATGTCGCGTACCGCGATCTCGCCTTCGACGGCTCATACCTGCCCTCGATCTATCAGCTCGGCCCGGATGTCACCGTGCAGATCGGCACGTTCTCCAAGACCTTCACGCCCGGCACCCGGCTGGGCTGGGCGTGTGGGCCGGAGACGATCATCGCGGCGATGGCCGAGGTCAAGACGACGACCGACCAGTGCGCTTCCGCATTAGCGCAGTGCATGCTCGACGCCTACATTCGCGAAGGCCACTTCACCGCCGGGCTGCCGGCTATCCGCCGCGCCTACGCCCGGCGGTGTGCGGCCCTGCTGGCCGCACTCGGCACGCACCTGGACGGCGCAGCGACGTGGACGCAGCCCGCTGGCGGGTTTTTCACCTGGGTGGAGGTGCCCGGCATCGATGCGAAGGCGCTCGCCCCGGCTGCCGTCGAGGCGGGAGTCGCCTATGTGCCCGGAGCCCCGTTCTTCGTCGACCGGACCACCGATGACCATCTGCGGCTGTCGTTCTCGCGTACGCCGGCCGAGCGGATGGACGAGGGCGTCAGGCGGCTGGCCGGTGTGCTGGAGCGCGCGAGGGGCTGAGCTGACCCTTTCTGCAGCTGGCGGTCTCCCGGGCTGACGCCTGCTGGGACTGACCGCTTCTGGACCTGACGTCTCAGGAGAGTTCGGCGCCGGCGGCGTTCATCTCCTGCAGCGCTTCGGCAGACCGGTTCTCATCGACGCCGGCGACAAGATTGACGAGCACCCGGACGGCGAAGCCCTCATCGCGGCCGTCGAGCACGGTGGCGCGCACGCAGTGATCGGTGGCGATGCCGCACACGACGATCGAGCGGATCCCCTCTGCCCGCAGCCAGTCGGCGAGCATGACCGAGTCGTCATCGGTGAGATGGCCTTCGAATCCCGAATAGGCCGCCGCGTACTCACCTTTGCGGAAGACCGCATCGACGCTGTCGATGGCCGGTCTGAGCTCGGGGTGGAAAGCAGCACCGTCGGTGCCGGCCACGCAGTGGACCGGCCAGGTGCTGATGAAGTCGGGGCGGTCGGAGAAGTGATCGCCGGGATCGATGTGCCAGTCAGCGGTGGCGACGATGCGGGCGTAGTCGTCCCGATGCGCGGTGACGAAGTCGGCGACCCGGCGGGCCACTTCCGTCCCACCCTCGACCCCGAGGGCGCCGCCTTCGCAGAAGTCGTTCTGGATGTCGACGAGGACCAGGGCGGTGCTCTCGCGGTTGAGTTCGGAAATCATATCCTTCAGTGTATGGCAGGCAGCAGCAGAAACCGGCTGTCGCAGGACTGCAACAGAACCTCGTTGTCCCCTCCCGGTTCCGCCCTTTAAGCTGAGGATCACAGCACCCGCCTCACGCCAGGAGCACCGCATGGAACACCCATCCCCCTTTCGGCTGGCCGCCGGTTTTGCTGCATCAGCCGGAATAGCCCTCGTCCTCTCTGCATGCTCCGGCGGTTCCGGCGCAGCGGACAAGTCCGCCGAACAGGCCGGGGGCGGCACTGCGCAGCCCGCTGAGGAGACCTCCGCGCCCGCAGACGATGCCCTCAAGCAGCTGAACGAAGACGAGCTTGCCACAGTGCTCAACGGGCTGACGTACGACGGGAAGAGCTTTGCGACCATCGATGCGGAGCCGCCGGAGGTGCAGAGCGCAATCGAGCAGTTCAAACAGGCCGACGTCGAACCAGCCGCCTGCCAAGACGTCCTCATCGAGCTCGTGACCAAGCCCTCTGCCGATGTCCCGAACACGTCGGCGCTGAGCGACGACAATGGCTACACGGCGGCGATCGCCTCATATGAGACGGACGATGATGCCGCTGCGGCACTGCAGAACATGATCGACACGAACTCCACCTGCTCGAACATGACGATGACAGTGGCTGGAGAGCGCATCGAGATGGAGATGTCTGTTGACGTCGTCGACATCCCCGGCGCCGGCCAGGCAGTCGAGACCGTCGCCACGAGCCCAATGGCTCCGGGCACAGAGCAGCACACAGTCTCAGCCGTGGTCAAGAACGGGCTCGTCACCGGCTCCGCCCTGCACGACTCAACGACTGAGAAGTCCGTCGGCCTCACCACTGACCTCGTCAGCGCCTACGACGAAGCCGTCAGCTGACCCAGGCTCACCCACGCTGATTCCCGCCTGGCACCCTTTCAGCTCCTCTTCGGCAGCCTGACGCCACGTGTCCTCGAGCGCCAGCAGGGCCGGAGGGAGGGCCCATTGCCGCACGAGCCGCAGCCCGGGTTCGGATCCGGGCTGCGGCTTGTTCCCCCGCCTGTGCCGCGGGCCGCGGGCCGCCAGTGCCACCGCGCGAGCCGGCCGGATCTCAGCGTAGAGCTGACCGGTGCTATCGGTCACCGTCGCGCAGCGCTCGGCCATGGCGGCTGCTTCGCACACTGCCTGCAGCTCGCCCGGTCCGGGGCAGAAAGCCCGGTGTGCACAGACATCGAAGCGTGGGCGGGCCCGGCTCCATTCCGGAACCACATCGTGGACCCGCGGGTCGGCGGCGAAGACGCCCGGCATCTCGGGGCCGGTTGCAGCAGCGCCCTGGCCTGCGGTGACCACGACGTGCACGTCGCCGGCGGCCAACAGCGCGGTGATCGCGGCGACGTCGCAGCCCGTGTCGCCGCTGCTCGGCAGGTGGACGAGGATGTCGGGGACTGCGAAGACGATGCCGGCAGGGCGCATGATCGGATGCGTGATGCTGGCGGCCAGTGCCATCGACTCGGCGTTCTTCTCCGCGCGCTTGCCGGCGGTGTCTGCACCCCAGCGGTGGGCCCAGTCGCCGCCGAGGTGGTGGGCAAGGGCGTGCGGGAGGTGCCGGTAGTCTGCGCCGGCCAGGCGGGCCTGCCAGGCGAGTTCCCAGTCCTCGCCGCCGTAGCCGATGAAGCCTGCGTCGAACCCGCCGATCGTCTCGAACAGCTCGCGGGTGAGGGCGAGGACGGCGGAGATGATGAACCGGAAGCCGGTGTCGTCGATGCGCTGCAGGTCCGACGTGTCCGTCCAGGCGCGGGTGAGCCAGGCAGGTTCGCCGAGGTCGGTCGGCGGAGTAGTGTCGGTGTCGAGCATGCGGCGGCTGCCGACGGCCAGCGTCCACGGCTCCTCGACGAGCGCCTCTGCCAGGGCGGCGATGCAGCCAGGCTGCGGGATCGTATCGCCGTCGAGAAAGACGAGGATCGTCCCGCTGGCGTGCGCGGCACCGAGGTTGCGGGCGGCTGCGGCACGGAAGCCCCGGTCGTCCTGGCGGACGAGTCGCACGCCGGCCGGCACCTCGGGCGCGGTGGCCGAGCCGTCGTCGGCGACGATGATCTCGATGTCGCCTGTGTATTCCTGCGCGCTGATCCCGGCGAGCACCGCGCTCAGCCCTGTCGGATTCTCGTAGTAGGGGATGATGACGGACACGGACGGGGCTGTCATACGGTGCTCCAGATACGGCGGTAGGCGGCGGCGACCTCAGCCCAGCCCCAATCCGGAGGGGGTGTGTCAGCCCATGTCGACGCGGGTGTGCAGCAGGCGGCGGCGAGTGCCTCGGCAAGGGTGCTGGGCGTGCAGAGGCGCAGCCGGCCCGGCCAGCGCGCGGCGACTTCGGTCGTGTAGTCCGAGATGGTGGTCAGCGGCACCCGGTTATGGGCGATCCAGGTGTTGAGGGAGCCGGAGGCGGAGACGTGGCGGTGGGCGCAGACCGGCACGGTGACCGCATCGAGGGCGGCTGGGAGTTCGGTGTCGGGGATGTAGCCGGTGCACTGCAGGTCGATGCCGCGCTCTGCCGCCCGCGAGCGCAGCCCGGCAAGGTAGCCGGCGTGGCCGTCAGCGACGTCTCCGAGCAGCAGGATGCGGGTCCCGGCCGGAGCCGCGTCGATGACGTCCTCGCAGCCCTTGCCGGGGTAGACGAACCCGAAGATGCCGATGACCGGGATACCCCCGTCTGAAGATCCGGCCGTCGGTGGGCCGGGAGCTGCAGCCAGCGGACGCGGTGCTTCGATCGGCAGGGGCACGACGTGGATGGCCCCGGCGGATTCCAGCCGGCGGGCTTCAGACTCAGAATTCGTCACCACGACGTCAGCGGCGCGCACGAGCCTGAGGTAGGCCGCCTGCCGGCGGGCGCAGCGATCAGCACCCTCGCCAGGCTGCGGGATGTCGTGCAGAGTCAAGCTCAGCAGCCGACCGGCGGCCAGGCGCAGCACTGTGTCGACAGCGGTTTGCGGGTCGGGGCCGCAGAGGTGGTCGGTGAAGCTGATGTGGACGAGCTCGGCGTCGGCAGCCGGGGCCGGCAGCTGCGCCGGGTTGAGAGCCTCACGAACGAACCCCTGTCCCAAAGCCTGGTGCAGATGTCGCCCGAATCGGATCACTCCGTGGGCAGGCGGGCCGGTGAGAATGTGCTCAACGGCATGTGCGTCCACTGTTCACCTCGACTCTGACCCGGAATCATGTATGCGGAACCGGATCGGCGCCGCACGGTGATACCATCAAGTCACCTTACCCTGCACCGGCACCGACAAGCTTTCTTGTCCTCGCTTACGCAGGTGCACGAGTTGCTTGCTGCGGCGACCGCGCTGCACGCATGCAGCTGACTCCATTGGAAAGGCCGGTTCGGCGATGAAGACTCCGGAGCTCGACGCTCGCCCCCGAGTTCTCTCCATCCCTGCCCAGCACCCATTCGTCGATGCCACCTGGCCGCCGACTGCCGAACCCGTCAGGCCCGCTCAGCTGCCTGTCGGCGAAGGCTGGCATCCGCACCCCGGGCTGGAGGCCGACTGGATCCGGGCGCACGCCGGCGAGTTCGACATCGTCCACGTCCACTTCGGGTTCGAGCATCGCAGTCTCGCACAGATCCGCGACTTCATCGGCGCCTGCGCTGATGCCCACGCAGCGCTCGTCGTCACCGTCCACGATCTGGCCAACCCGCACCTGAGAGATCAGCGTGCGCATCGCGACCGGCTGCGCGCACTCACCGCCGCTGCCGCTGCAGTCTTCACCCTCACCTCGGGCGCGGCAGCCGAACTGGCCGCCGACTACGACGTCTCCGCCGACGTCATCGCCCACCCGCCGATCGTCCCAGCCGCCCAAGCCGCCCAGATCATGACCGCCAGCGGCCGGCGCGGGCGCTCGGCGGCCGTGTTCCTCAAGGATCTGCGCACCAACGTCGTCACCGACCCGGCGTTCTACCTGTCGCTGGCTTCAGGTCTGCACCGGTCCGGGGCATGGCTGGAGGTGTGGGCGCACCGGTCGAGTGCCGCACACCCGACGGTGACTGCCCTGCAGGCTGCCGCCGACTCCGGTGCCGCACCGGGCCTCGACCTGCATCTGACAGCCCGACTCCCGGATGCTGTGCTCTACCGGGCGCTCTCGGGGTGCGCTGTATCGGTGCTGCCATATGCGCATGGGACGCATTCGGGTTGGCTGGAGATGTGCCGCGACCTGGGTCTGAGCGTCATCGCCCCCGACTGCGGACACTATGCCGGTCAGGCGGACGCGCCCGAGGCGGTGCGCACCTATCGCACCGGCAGCGGTGCCGCAGCGGCCGAGGCCGCGGTGTGGGCGATCAGGCGCGGGCGCATCGCCCGCGGGGATGTCGCTGACCGGGCGCCGGCAGCCCAGCAGGCCTACGCGGACGCGTATGCGCAGGCCATGGCCCCGAGGAGTGCTGCTGCGGCGGTGGCGACACCGGCGATGTTCCTCACCGAGGACGGCAGCTGATGCGCGTCGCCGTCGTCGGGCCTGCCCGCATGCCCATCACCCCGCCCTTCGGCGGGGGACTCGAGGTGTTCTGCGACCGGCTGACCACCGGGCTGCGCGAGGCGGGCGTGCAGGTCGACCTGTACGCCTCGGCTGGCTCACGCGGTCACCGGCAGGAGTTCGAGCTGCCGGGCATCGACTGGACGGGGCATGAGCACATCGCCCGCGACGACGCCTACCCGCCCGGCGCCCAGGACATCGAGCACACCGCCTACCGGCAGCTGTTCGAGCGCCTGCAGGACGGACCCTACGACCTCATCCACAACAACTCGGTCAGCCCGGCGTTCTTCTCCGGTGCCTCCGGCCGGGTGCCGATGCTCACCACCCTGCACGTGCCGCCGGGGGCGCCCCTGGATGAGGCGATCAGCCGGGCTGGCAGCAGCGCCGGTTCGTTCGCTGCGGTCAGCGCCTTCACCGCCGGGCAGTGGCAGCTGCCCGAACCGGCCACCGTCGTCCACAACGGCGTCGACACCCGCACCTTCGCCGCTGGCCCGGGCGGGGATCATGCCGTGTGGTTCGGCCGCATCACCCCGGAGAAGGGCCTGCACCTTGCCATCGATGCCTGCAGGGCTGCCGGTGTGCCGCTGCGCATCATCGGCCGCTGCGCCGAACCGCGCTACTTCACCACCGAAATCGAGCCGCGCCTAGGCGATGACGCTCTGTGGGTCGGGCATCTCGACGACGCGCAGATCGCCGCCGAGGTTGGGGCGGCTGCGGTCACGGTCGTCACCCCCTGCTGGGATGAGCCTTTCGGGCTCGTGACGATCGAGTCGCTGTCCTGCGGCACCCCGGTGGCCGCGTTCGCCCGCGGCGGGATTCCCGAGGTGCTCGCCGACGCCCCCGAACTGCTCGCCCGTCCCGGCGATGTCGACGATCTCGCCGCAGCAATCGGCCGGGCTCGACGCTTCGACCGCGCCCGCGCCCGCCGGATGGCGGTCACCCGGTTCGACTGCCGGCACATGGTCACAGGCTACCTGCGGCTGTACAGCGAGGTCATCGGCACCGGACGCGTCGCCGCCGAGCTCATCTCATGATCGGCTTCTACGCTCACCATCACGGCACCGGCCATCTCTTCCGCTGCCAGGCGATCGCCGCTGAGATCCCCGAGGAGACGGTCATCCTGTCCTCGCATCCGCGCGCGGACATCGGGCTGCCGCTCGACGCCCCGGCCGAGGAGCGCGGGGCCGATGTCACCGCCGGCGGGGCGCTGCACTGGGTGCCGCGCGACCACCCGGGCCTGCGCGCGCGGATGGCGGCTCTGGCCGCCTGGGTGGCAGAGGCCCAGCCGCGGGCCGTCCACGTCGACGTGTCCGTCGAGGTCGCCGTGTTCCTCAGGCTGCTCGGTGTGCCGGTCACCACCCTGGCGATGCCCGGCGTCCGGAATGATGCCGCCCACCGACTCGGCTACCAGATGTGCGAGTCGATCATCGCCGCCTGGCCCGACTGGGTCAGGCTGCCCGAGCACCTGCGCACACATGCCGGAAAGGTCATCGCTGTCGGCGGGATCTCCCGGTTCGCCGGCCGCAGACCGGCCGCGGATCAGCATGGGCCGGTCATCCTGCTCGGCCGCGGCGGGGCCGATGCTCCGGCCGGTTACTGGCAGCAGGTCCAGCACCACCTCGGACCCGGCTGCCGGCTGCTGGGACCCGAGTCGTGGCGCGAGGACCCGTATGCCGACCTGGCCGGTGCCTCGGTCGTCATCTCCGCCGGCGGGCAGAACGCGATCGCCGACATCGCCTGCGCGAACCGCCCGGCGGTCATCGTGCCCCAGCAGCGGCCATATGACGAGCAGGCCGCGACCGCTGCTGTGCTCGCCGATGCCGGGCTGGCCGAGGTCGTCACGGAGCTGCCCGCGCCCGAGGTGTGGCCTGAGATCGTGGCCGCCGCCGGGTCCCGGCAGCCGGAGTGGAGCCGCTGGCAGACGGCCGGGGCGGCAGGCCGGGCGGCACGTGAGATCCTCGCGGTCGCCGACCGCAGCCGGGCGGCACACCATCCACCGGTGGAAGGCGCCCCGTGAGGCCGGCCGTCCACGTCGTCACCCTGGCCTCCGCCGACCGGGCCGAGCGGGTGCGCCTGCAGCGCGCGGCACTTGCCCGCTGGGCACCGGCGGCCGACCACACGACTGTGGCGATCGGCGAGAGTCTCTTCGAGCTGGACGGCTCGACGGTGCTCGATGCCACCGCGCCCGGCCGGCTGGAGCTCGCTCGCGCCCGCAACATGGCAGGCGACTACGCAGCCGATGCCGGGGCTGAAGTCATCGTGTTCCTCGACGCCGACTGCCTGCCCGGCCCACGTCTCATCGACCGCTATACCGCAGCACTGGCCGAGCGCCCGGACGCGGTGGCCTGCGGGCCGGTCACCTACCTGCGTGAGGACCAGCCGGTCACCGCGGAGACGCTCGACGCGCTCACCGGATACCGCAATCCGCACCCGGGCCGGCCGGCCCCGGCGGACGGGGTCATGCAGGCGGCCGCTGAAGATGAGTACCAGCTGTTCTGGTCACTGTCCTTCGCCCTCACCGCCCGGCTGTGGCGGGACTGCCGGGAGGCCTTCGGCGGGTTCAGTGAGGACTACCGCGGATACGGTGGGGAGGACACCGACTTCGGCATGCAGCTGCGTGCCCACCGGATCCCGATGCTGTGGACCGGCGGCGCTGATGCCTTCCACCAGTGGCATCCGCCCAGCCACGCTGCGGCAGGCAACCGGGAGGCGATCCGCGCCAATGCCGCGCTCTTCCACTCCCGCTGGGGATACTGGCCGATGCAGGACTGGCTCTAGATCCCCGTACACTGAACACCGCAGGCCACCACCGGCAGAGCCGCCGGTTAACAGGCTGAGCAGAGAGGACCCAGATGGGACAGCTAGCCGTCAATCTCTTCACGACACTCGACGGGTCAGCCGAGCACCCCGACCGCTGGCATGGGCCGTACTTCGACACCGCGATGGGCAAGGCCGTCGATGCGCACATCATGCGCTGCGACGGCTACCTCATGGGCCGGGTGCTCCACGATGCGTGGGCTGCGTACTGGCCGCAGGCCGAGGACCCCTTCGCCGAGTTCATCAACCGGATCCCCAAGTACGTGCTCTCGGCGACGCTGGAGTCCTCGCCGTGGGAGAACACGCAGGTGCTCTCCAGCATGGCTGAGGTCAAGGCGCTCAAGGAGCGCACGCCGAACTGGATCGGGATGTCCGGCAGCCTCGCGACGCTGCGCGGGCTGCTGACGGCCGGGCTGGTCGACGAGCTCAATCTGCTCATCGATCCGGTCGTCGTGTCAGGTGAGCAGAAGTGGACCGATGGGCTTGATGGGCAGAGCTTCTCGATCGTCTCGCATGAGACCTTCGACACCGGTGCCCAGCACCTCATCATGCGCCCGAACTGAACGGTGATCCGCCTGCCCCGGGCGGGAATGACATGAGCCCTGACCTGCGATGTTCTCGCTGGTCAGGGCTCATGTGTCATGCGCGGTAGCGGTGGGATTTGAACCCACGGTACGGGGTTGCCGTACACAACATTTCGAGTGTTGCACCTTCGGCCGCTCGGACACGCTACCGCGGAATACTCTACAACGGGTGCCCGGGCGTCACCAAATCAGCGGCGGGAGGCGAAGAACTCGACCAGCCCGGCGGCGCACTCATCGGCACACACCCCGCCCACCACCTCGGGCACGTGCAGGCTCGCCCGGTCCCGGGCGACATCCCACACCGAACCGCAGGCACCGGCCTTGTCGTCATAGGCGCCGAAGACGATCCGCTCGACGCGGGCAGCCACCGCGGCACCGGCGCACATGACGCACGGCTCCAAAGTCACGACGAGGGTGGCGCCGGTCAGCCGCCAGCTCCCGAGGTGCCGGCCGGCTTCGCGCAGCGCCTGCACCTCAGCGTGGGCAGTCGGGTCATGCAGCGCTTCGCGCTCGTTGAAGCCGGTGCCGATGATCGTGCCGGCAGCGTCGATGACAACGGCGCCGATCGGGACATCGGCGCTGGCATCGGTGCGGGCGGCGGCGTCGAGGGCAGCGCCCATCCATTCCCGGTAGACCGCCGGGTGGGCGATGCCGCCGCGGTCAGCCGGCTGAGCCGAGGGCATCGGCGAAGCCGGCCTTCTCTCCGATGTGGGCGACGACACGCGCCGGGTCGGACTGATAGCGGCTGACCTGCTCCATCAGCTCATCGGCGGTGACATCGCGATCTGCGTAGATGTCTGCGTCTCCGCCCCAGACGGCATCGGCTTCGGGTTCGAACATGCCGACTTCGGCCTCGTCCTCGGCATCATCGTCATCGCCGTCATGCTCGGGGCCGGCGTCGAAATGCTCGGAGTCATCGAGTGTCGACGGGCCGGAATCGAGGTAGTCGGCGAAGATGTCGGCGTACGGGCTCTCCTCAGCGGCAGCGATATCGGAGATGAACACCCGCACCTCGTCATCGGCGAGCAGCCGGACGAGTCCGAACCACTCGTCTTCATGCTCAATGACGGCGATCGCCTCGCCGTCCTCACCGGCGCTGCGCATCATGTCGATGAGATCGTCCAGCGTTGCCGCATCACGCATGTCGAGGTCGAGGGGCCGGTATCCGTCCGCGCCCTCGGCGAGGATCTCGGTGAAATAAGCCATGTCTCCATTCTGTCCGATGCCGGCTCGGCAGACCAGCCTCTGCCCGGATGCAGAAGATCCACATCTCACCGGGTGACCGCAGGCCGTCACGATCCGGTAGATTCAGGGGCATGGAGCTCCACATCGCAGATCACCCGCTCATCGCCCATAAGCTCACCGTGCTGCGCGACGAGCGCACCGATCCCGGTCGCTTCCGCGGACTGACCGAAGAGCTCGTTGCACTGCTGGCCTACGAGGCCACCCGCAACATCCGGGTCGTCGACAAGGAGATCAACACTCCCGTCTGCCCGATGACCGGCACCAAGCTCTCCTCCCCCAGGCCCGTGGTCGTGCCGATCCTGCGCGCCGGTCTCGGCATGCTCGATGGGATGCTCAAGATGCTGCCGACCGCTGAGGTCGGGTTCCTCGGGCTCGTCCGCGATGAGGAGACCCTCGAAGCCCACGCCTACGCCAACCGGCTGCCCAGCGACCTGCGCGACCGGCAGGTCTTCGTCATCGACCCGATGCTGGCCACCGGCGGCACCCTGGCGATGGCGATCGACTTCCTGCTCGAGCGCGGCGTCTCCGACGTCACTGCGATCTGCCTCGTCAGCGCCCCGGAAGGCGTGCGCCACATCGAGGAGCGCTACGAGGGCATCGCAAATGTCACCGTCCACACCGCGGCCCTGGACGAGAAGCTCAACGAGAAGGGCTACATCGTGCCCGGTCTCGGCGATGCCGGCGACCGCATGTACGGCGTCGTCTGAGCCGGTGCGAGGGGCCTCTTCAGCTCCGATGCGCGTTCAGTGCTGAATCCGGAGGCGTGGTTTCTACACGAAACGCACACGATCCGGGCTGATCATGTGCGTTTCGTGCTGAATCCAGATGCGTCGATTCAGCACGAAACGCTCATTGGCGCGTTCATCCTGGTCAGCGGGCTGCGCCCCTGAGGTGGCCTCACGCTGATCTTGGCCCGCCCGCAGGCCGGCCGGAAACACGAGGACAGCGGCTCACTGTCGGCACATAACCGGCCAGAGATTGTCATAAAACGTCATAAAAGTCTCAGATCCGCACCCGCCGATTGCGTTGCGCGAAATCTGTGAAGAATAATGACAGCCATGCACCGTTCGCCCTGTCACCGCCTCGCGCGCAGCGCCATCGCCATGATGCGCTGCGTCCGCGGCCTGCGGTGACGACAGGCATGGGCCGCGGACGTGAAGCACGATGCGCCTGACTCCACTGCTCACGCCCAAGGACTTCGACCATGACTGTTTCACCCCTTCCGTTCCACCCGCGCAGCGCCGCAGCCACACGCCGCCAGGGAGCCCGATTGACCTCCGTTGATCCCGCCACCGCGCCCCGCGTCTTCGGCCCGGACGGCCGCAGCCGCCAGACCAGCGAAGCCCCGGCTCACAAGCCGGCCCGCGGCATCATCGTCTACATCGGCCTCGATGAGGACACGGCAGCCGAAGACGGCACCAACCTCACCGCCATCGCCCAGTCGCTGCAGGAACACATCCGCGAGCTCTCCCCGCAGGCCGAAGCGCAGACCGTCATCGCCCTGGCCCCCGACGGACCGGACCGCGACCTCGACGCCGTGCGGGCAGTGGCGACCGGCTCCCCGGCAGCCACCGGCACCCCGGCCGGCCGGCACGGACCGGTGCGCTCCCGCGTGCCGGCCCGGGTGCGGCCACCCCAGCTGCGCGAGGAGCTCGCCCCGCATGCCAAGACCCGGGTACGCATCGACATCCCGCGACGGGAAGTCACCGTCGACGGACAGCTGGCGGCAGTGACGACCAAGGAGTTCGACCTGCTCGCCACGCTCGTCTCGGCCGCCGGTTCGACGCTCTCACGCGGCGATCTGATCACCGCGCTGTGGGGCGAGAGCCCCGAGCGGCCCGACGAGCGCACCGTCGACGTGCACATCCGCCGGCTGCGCAATCGGCTCGGCGCCTTCTCCTCGATCGTGCGCACGATCCGCGGGGCCGGTTACCGCTACGATGCCCACCCCGACGTCACCGTCTGGAAGGCGACCGCCTCCCGGTGACCACCGCCTCGGCGCCGGTGAGAAGGCCCGGCATGCGGGCCTTGCCGAGGGTGCTGTGAGACCTTGCTGTGAGTCCCCTGCCCGGGCCGTCTCACCAGGGTGTCCTTAAGCGTTCAATCAGCTTTGCGCCCTATAGTTCAACCGATGCAGAAACGTCAGTCTTCGCCCGGCAAGGGCATTGTCGTCTTCGTGGTGGGGCTGCTGCTGGCCGCCCTGCTCGCGATGCATACCCTCATCCCGACGACCCGCGGGATCGCGCTCATCGTCGAATCCCTGCTGCCGTGGGCGTGGGTGCTGCTCGTCCTGCTGCTCATCGCCGCACTCATCCGGTTCTCCGTCTTCGGCATCCTCGGCGTGCTCATCCCCGCGCTCGTATGGGGCGGTATGTTCTACCCGTACCTGCGCCCGGCCGACACCCCGGATGATGCCGATATCGTCGTCGCCAGCCAGAACGTCGGCGCGCGGATGCCGCAGCCCACAGCCACCGCACAGAACCTCATCAGCCACGACCCGGATGTCGTGGCCATCCAGGAGATCGAGTCGCTGTCGGGCAAGATCATCAAGAAGCAGCTCGACTCCGCCTTCGAGCACACCGCGGTGACCGACACGATCGGGCTCTGGTCGCGCTGGCCGATGACGCAACCCGAGGAGATCGACCTCGGCATGCAGTGGCCGCGCGCGATCGCCACCACCCTCAAGACCGACAAGGGCAACGTGCGCCTGTACTCGGTGCACATGCCCTCGGTGCGCCCGGGCCAGGAGTCCCTGCGCAATTCGGCGCTGAACGAGCTGGCCGAGCGGATCAAGTCCGATGACGCCCAGCGGGTCATCGTCGCCGGTGACTTCAACTCCGCGAACTCCGACCGCTACTTCAAGGAGCTCAGCTCCGAACTCGTCGACGCCCGTGAGGCTGTCGGCGGCGGGTTCGGGTTCACCTGGCCGAGCGTGTTCCCGGTCGTGCGCCTGGATCATGTGCTTGTGCGCGGTCTCGACCCGGTCGGTGATCGTGTGCTCGACCGCGGCACGAGCGATCACCGGGCGATCATCAGCTACCTCGACGTCCCAGCGAGCTGAGCGCTCAGCCGGTCTGCGTCTGCTGCTGATGCTGCGGGACCTGCTCGGCGCACCGATCGGTACTCACCGGGGCAGTTGCCTGCTGGCCGCGGCGCAGGATCCCATCGATCTCATCGAGGGTGAGCGCATAGCCGGTCTCCGCCTCAGTCGCCGAGCGGGCGAACACCATCCCCACGACCCGGCCCTCGGCGTCGAGCAGCGGGCCGCCGGAGTTGCCTGAGCGCACGATCCCGCGCACCGAGTAGATGTCGCGGGTGACGCTGTCCTCGTTGTAGATGTCGAGGCCGCGGGCCGAGAGTTGCTCGCGCACGCGCGCCGGCGAGATTGTGTACGGCCCGTTCTCCGGGAATCCGACGAGCACCGAGTCTGCCCCGGCGCCGAGGTCGGAGCCGAGTTCCAGCGCCGGTGCCGGCAGGTCGGGCACCCGCAGGACTGCCGCATCGGTGCCGGGGTCGAAGGCGACGACTTCGGCGTTGTACGGTTCGCCAGTGCCGGCGATCTGCACGGTCAGCGACTGTGCGCCGGCGACGACGTGGGCGTTCGTGGCGACGAGCCCGTCGTCGTAGACCCAGCCGGTGCCCTCCTGCAGGCGGCCGCATTCGGTGCGTGAGGTCACGACTTTGACGACGGATCCGTCGACTTGCCGGCCGACGTCGACCATCGCCGGGTTCGGTTCGCCGACCCCGCGGATGCGTTCGCGCTGGCCTTCGAAGACCTGCGGGAATCCGTTGTCGGCTAAGGCGGTGCCGAGTGTGCCGAGCGCCTCGGTCGAGGTGATCGGCAGCATCCGGTCCATCGCGGCGACGATCGCCGAGTCGGCGACCCACCGGTTGGGCTGCAGGAACGGGGTGGTGCGGATCCAGCCGGCGGCCAGCCAGATGACGAGCAGGGTGGCGATGATGCTCGAAAGCGCCCCGCCTGTGGCGTCGAGACCGCGGCCGCTGGGGCTCGTGAGCTTCGTGCGCAGGTACGCACCGAGCAGACCGAGACCGACCGAGCAGGTGACGGCCAGGAGCAGCGGAAACAGCACCTCGGCGGCGGGATGATTGCGGTCGTGGACGATGTCCGTGGTTACCAGCAGCTCGGCGACTGGGCCGGCGAGCAGCCGGCCGAGCACGAGACCGAGGATGAAGCCGACGAGCGTCGAGGCACCGACGAGGAAACCGCGGCTCCAGCCGAGCAGCAGCGCGCCGATGGCGAGCAGGACGATGACGACGTCGACAGCGGCCACGAGTGGGGTTACCTGCGCATTGCCGGGTTGAAGCCCTGGGGCTGCTGGACGCGGCGCATCATGTTCGTGCGGATCTTGACGAACTGGTCGAGCTCGTACTTCTCGACCTCCCGCTCCTTCTCCCCGCCGATGCCGGCGAGCACGCGGGTGCGGATGCTGGCGAGGTCGGCGGACTTGCGGATGAGGCGGCGCATCTCCGGCAGGGCGCCGGGGTACTGGTTGGCCCAGCGCTTGCCGGCGCGGCGGCCCTTCCAGGTGCCGAGCATGTCGACCTCACCGTGGGTCAGCCAGCCGGCGTTGGCGTAGTCGCCGAGCGACTGGCGGGTGTGGATCGACTCGTTGCGGCGCAGCAGCAGTCCGCTGCCGAGCCAGAAGCCGGACATGATGGCTGAGAGGCCGACCATGATCACGAGGCTGAGGAGGCCCAGCGAGCCGACGATGGTGGCGGTGCCGTTCCACAATGCGTGGAGGAACATGCCGGCGATGAGGCCGGGGAACCACATGAGCACGACGAGCCACCACTGGCCGCGGCGGGCGGCGAAGCCGATGGACAGGCCGTGGCAGACGACGAAGGTCGAGTGCAGCAGCGGGCTCATCACCCCGCGCATAACGAAGGTCATCGCGAGGCCTCCGAGGGCGGCCTCTTCGAAGGATGAGGAGAGGTAGAGCAGGTTCTCGGTGAAGGCGAAGCCGGCACCGATGAGGGAACCGTAGACCCAGCCGTCGAGGGGTCCTTCGAAGTACTTGCGGGCGGCGAGGACGATGACGACGAGGAAGACGCCCTTCGTCGACTCCTCGAACAACGGCGCGAAGACGACTGCGCCGAGCACGTCGCCGGATGCGTCGATGCCGGCCAGGGCCAGGGCGGTGATGCCGATGACCTGGGCGACGAGCGTCATGATGATCGAGGCGACGGCACCCCACAGCAGGCAGGCGACGAGCAGCAGGATGGGCTGCGGCTTCCAGCGGTCGAACCACCACACCATGAGCATGATGAACAGCAGCGGGATCGCCGCCAGCAGGATGACGATCGGTCCGGCCGGCAGCAGGACGGCGCTGAACCCGAGGATGAGGAGCAGCCCGATGCCGAGCAGTACGACAAGCCCGATGCTCACGATGGTGCGGGCGAGATCAGCGCCCTCGGTCGGGTTGGCCAGCTGGGGCTGGCGCTGGATCGCCTGCGTGACCCACGGCTGTTCGGCAGGCCCGCCGATGCGCGGCTGGAGCTGCGCGCGCATGCGCATCTCCTGGGTCACCGTCGGGGAGAACCGCGGCTGCGCGTAGGCGCGCTGCTCCGGCTGGCCGTAGCCGCCGGGGCCGATCGGCTGGCCGTGCGGCGCAGGCTGCTGGGGCGGGAAGGGCCGGCCGTGCGGATGGCCGTGCGGTCCCGGCTGCTGAGGTGCCGGACCGGACCCGTGCGGGCCGGGCTGCGGCTGGGGGCGGAACCGGTCGTGCGCCGGGCCCTGCTGCGGCGGCCCCTGCTGCGGGTAGGGGTGGCCCTGCTGCGGGAAGGGCTGGCCGTGCGGGGGTCGCTGGTGAGGCTGACCCTGGGGGCCGGGGTAACGCGGGTCAGACATGTGCTGCGCCCTCTCAGTCCGTATCGCAAGTGGTCAATGGTGGCGGTGTCACCTCAGTCTACGCACGCACACGGACACCGCCGGTCACCTCGTGTGGCAGATGCGGCACACTCTGCCACATCCGCCTCAACTGAAGCCACAGGCGATCTGTGCTGGAACTGAACCACCGCCTCGGGCACGGCGAAGGCCGCCGGACACGATGCCCGGCGGCCTCCATCAGCCCTAACTTCAGTCCAGGTCGCGGTTCTCGCGCGGGGTGATCTGCAGGGTGCGGGCGGTGTACTCGGACAGTTCGTCGAGCAGCGCCTCGTCCTCGTGCAGCTGGCGGCCGAGCGAGGGCACCATGTCCTTCAGGCGTGCCTCCCAGCCGTCGTATTGGCGCGGGAAGCATTTCTTGAGCAGGTTGAACATGATCGGCGCGGCCGTCGAGGCGCCCGGTGAGGCACCGAGCAGGGCAGCCAGCGAGCCGTCTGCCGCGGAGATGAGCTCGGTGCCGAAGCCGAGCACGCCGCCCTTGTCCTTGTCCTTCTTCATGACCTGAACCCGCTGGCCGGCGGTGATGAACTCCCAGTCGGCCGGGTTGACCTCGGGGGTGAAGTCGGCGAGCGCCTCGTAGCGCTTCTTCTTCGTCGAGGCGAGCTCGCCGAGCAGGTAGCTGACGAGGTCGAAGTTGTCCTTAGCGACGTTGAGCATGACCGGCAGGTTGTTGCCGCGCACTGAGAACGGCAGGTCGGTGAACCGGCCCTTCTTGAGGAACTTCGGGGTGAAGCCGGCGTATGGGCCGAACATGAGGTATTCCTTGCCCTGCACGACGCGGGTGTCGAGGTGCGGAACCGACATCGGCGGGGCGCCGAAGGCGGCCTGGCCGTAGACCTTGGCGTGGTGGCGGGCGACGAGCTCGGGGTTCGAGGTGCGCAGGAACAGGCCGGAGACCGGGAAGCCGCCGTAGCCGTGGCCCTCGGCGATGCCGGAGCGCTGCAGCAGGTGCAGGGCACCGCCGCCGGCGCCGATGAAGACGAACTTCGCGTCGACGGCGAAGGTCTCACCGGCGGTCGTGTTCTTCACGTGCACGCGCCAGCCCTCGGCGGTGCGGTTGAGGTCGGAGACCTCGTGGCCGGTGAGGATCTGGGCGTTCTTGGTGCCGGCGTGGGTGAGCAGCTGGCGCGACAGCGAGCCGAAGTCGACGTCGGTGCCGGTGTCGAACTTCGACAGGCCGTTGACCTGGCCAGGCCCGCGGTTCTCGAACATTAGCGGCAGCCACTCGGCCTGCACGGCCGGGTCGTCGGTGTACTCCATCTCCTTGAACAGCGGGTTGCGCACCATCGTCTCGTAACGGGCGCGGATGTAGTCCCGGCCCTTCTCGCCGCGGCCGTAGGAGATGTGCGGGACCTGGTTGATGAAGGTCGAAGGATCGGTGAGCACGCCCTCGTCGACGAGGTGCGACCAGAACTGGCGTGAGACGTGGAACTGCTCATTGATGTTGATCGCTTTGGTGATGTCGACGTCGCCGTTGGCATCGGCCGGCGAGTAGTTGAGCTCGCACAGCGCGGCGTGGCCGGTGCCGGCGTTGTTCCACGGGTCCGAGCTTTCGCGGGCGACGTAGTCGAGGCGCTCGAAGACGCGGACATCCCACTCCGGCTGGAGCTCGGCCAGCAGCGTCGCCAGCGTGGCGCTCATGATGCCGCCGCCGATAAGGACGACGTCGGCGCTTTCCTTCGTATAAGTCAATGAAATCCCTCGGATCGTAAGGTCAGGCCGCCCTGTGGGGCACGCCGCTGATAATTGGAGGATCATCACGCAGTTTACTCCCCGTCCACGCTGCCTCCGAACTCGGGGAGGCCCTGCTCTCGCGCGCTGCGGCGGCTGTGGATGGTGGGCGTGTGTCCACAGCCGTGCCCGAGGTGTTCTGTCGTGGGCAGGCGACCGCTGGACTGGGCGCATGAGACGAGTGAGCATTCCCGCCCGGCAACTGCGCCGGGCCGCCGCAGTGACGACCGTATCCGTTCTGGCTGCCATCGGCCCGGTGGCCGCCGCGCCACCTGTGCTGGCTGCCGGCCTGGCCGGAGGTGAAGAGCCGCCTGCCCTGTCAGGTCCGCCGGACCTGCGCCCGGACGTCGGACTCGACGGCGGCCCGCAGCCGAAGCGCTACCGCAGCACGAATGCCGGCATGTATGGACCTGGTCTGTGGCATCACGCTCCTGCCGGGCGCACCTGGTACGGCGCATACTTCTCCCTGCCGGGCAGTTCGCTGTCCCACGCGGCGGCCTACTGCATCGACGCCGGGTTGAAGTCGCCGTATCCGCAGTACTTCACACAGGCCGACGGGCAGACTTTGGCGTCTGCGGAGACGGCGTGGGCGCTTTCGGCGCACAGCTCGGCTGATGACGCGGGGATCCAGGCGGCGCTGGCGGCCATCGCCCGGCTCGATGAGAACCTCGAGCACGATCATGCGATCGCGCCCGCCGAACCAGGTGAGCTCGGCGCGGAGTTCGCCGAGGCGGCCGAGGCGTATGCGCACATCACGAAGGACGCCGCTGACCTGGCGGGACCCTACCGGGTGGAGCTGAGCCTAGGGGAAGGCGATGAGCTGGCTCTCGACGGACCGGCGACCCCGCAGCCGGCGACCGACCCGGCAGGTGAACCGGCCGAGGCCGGCAGCAGTCCCTTCTACCGTCCGCTTCAGGCTCGGGTCAGCGTGGTGTCCGCCTCAGGCGAGACGCTTGATGACATTCCGCTGACGGTCGAGGTCTCCGGCGGAGCAGTCGAGGAGACCGAGCTGCGTTCGGCTGCCGAACCACTGATCTTCAGTGTCCGGCCCGACCGCGGGAGCACCGAACCGGTGGCCGTCACGGTCACCGCGACCGGACTGCCGGCCACCGATGTCATCGTCTACGACCCGATCGACCCGCAGACAGGCGAACCGGCTGCACGCGTGCAGAGCATCGTGACCGCCGGTGAGCCGACGACGGCATCGGCCAGCGCCGAGCACACCATCGAACCCGCTCCCCCGATTCCACCCATGACACCGCCGATCGTCACCGTCCCGCCGATCGAATCACCGCCTGCCACCGAACCGCCTCCGACGCAGGAACCCCCGCAGGAGACGACGCCGGCACCTGAGACGACCGCCCCACCTGAAACCCAGGAGCCTCCTGAGACGCAGACACCGCCGACGCAGACGCAGCCGGCAGAAACGCAGCCGCCGAGCTCCACGACTCCTCCCCCACCGGCACCGACGACGCCGCCTGAGGACAGTCCCGAACACCGCACCGCGGCACCCCCGCCGCCACCGACGACGCGGCCGCAGGCAGAGGCGCCCACCTCAGATGAGCTGCCGCGCACCGGCCCGGTCGGCACCGGCGCAGCACTCGGCTCGGCGCTGCTCCTGCTCGGCTGCGGCATCGCAGCGATCACGGTCGCTCGCGGGCTGAAACGCGAGGACTGATCTCAGCGGCGATCGCGGGCGAAGGCAGAGGCTCGTTCGATATACCAGTCGAGCACCTGCGGTTCGGCCGCGGTCGCCCGGTTGATCGACTCAGGAGCAGCGCCCTGGAAGATCCGCTTGATCGGCACTTCCATCACCTTGCCGGTGCGGGTTGTCGGCACGGCTGGGGCTTCGATGATCTCGTCGGGCACGTAGCGCGGGGAGATCTGCTCGCGGATGGCTGTCACGATCGTGGCACGCAGTTCATCGGTCAGCGTGTGTCCTACCGCCGGGACGACGAACAGCGGCATGTAATAGTCACCGTCACCCAGCTCAGCACCGATGACCATCGAGGACTGCACGCCGTCGACGGCATCGACGACCTGGCAGATGTCGGCTGAGCCCATCCGGATGCCACCGCGGTTGATCGTCGAGTCCGAACGGCCGTGGATGATGAAGCTGCCGTCGTCGAAGTGGGTGACCCAGTCACCGTGGCGCCACACTCCGGGGAACGCGTCGAAGTAGGCCTCGCGGTAACGGCTGCCGTCCGGGTCGTTCCAGAAGAACACCGGCATCGAAGGCATCGGCTGCGTGACGACGAACTCGCCGAGCTCACCGACGACCGGCTGGCCATGGGAGTCGAAGGCCTGCGCGTCGACGCCGAGGTAGGCGCCTTGCAGGTGCCCACGGACCACCGGGTCATACGGGTTCGAGCCGATGAACCCGGAGGCTATGTCGGTGCCGCCGGAGTCGGATCCCAGGTGGATGTCGTCGTGGACGTGCTGGTAGATCCAGTCCCAGGTGCTCTCCGGCAGCGGAGATCCGGTCGAGAGGATCTTGCGCAGAGCGGAGAGGTTGTAGCGGGCTGCCGGTGACAGCCCCGATTTCTGCACGAGGGTGAGGATCGCCGCCCCGGTGCCGAATGAGGTGGCGCGTTCGCGTTCGAGGATCTCGAACTGCTTGTCCGGCACACCGGCGACGGGGGACCCGTCATAGGTGATGATCGTTGCTCCGACGGTCATGATGTTGACGAGCAGGTTCCACACCACCCACGTCGTCGCCACTGCCATATAGCAGCGATCATCTGAAGTGAAGTCGTACTGCAGCGCGTTGGCCTTGAGCGCTTCGATCGTCACTCCGCCATGGCCGTGGACGATGCCCTTCGGCTTACCCGTCGTGCCCGAGGAGTACAGCACCCACAGTGGGTGGGAGAAGTCGACGGGCTCGAAAACCGGATCGACCGGGTCCGCGACGATCGCCGAGTGCAGTGTGGTCCCCTCGGCCAGCTCACGGGCTTCGAGCTCGTCGCCGAGCTGGTCGATGAGGATGTGGTGTTCGATGCTCGGCAGCGCCTGACGCAGATCGGGCACGATCGAGCGCATGTCGAGGTGCTTGCCGTTGAAGAGGTATCCGTCGACGGTGATGAGGACCTTCGCCTCCAGCTGGGCGAAGCGATCGGCAATGCCGGTGAGCCCGAAGTCCGGGCCGACGACCGACCACACAGCGCCGACGGTCGCGCAGGCGAGCATCGCCTCGACGGCCTGCGGGATGTTCGGCAGCACCGCACACACGGTGTCGCCTGGCTTCACGTCGTGTTCGCGCAGCCAGGCGGCCAGCGCCCCGACGCGTCCGGCGAGCTCGCGCCAGGTCAACGACTCGCGGCGCTCATCCTCATGCAGCCCGACCAGCGCCTCAACGTCCGGGCGGGTGTGCACGCGGCGGAAGATGTTCTCGGCGTAGTTGCACGTTGCTCCGGCGAACCAGGTGATGTCGGGCATCTTCGTCCCTGTGCGCACGGGGCCGTCGCCGCGGTCGCCGATGACGTCGAAGTACTCCCAGATGCTGTCCCAGAACGCGTCGAGCTCACGCACCGACCAGTCGTGCAGCTGCCGGTAGCCGCGGGTCTCGACTCCGCGGGCGCGTGCCAGCCACCGCTGGTAGTCATACATTCGGCTGGCTTCCACCCGCTCACGCGGCGGCGTCCACAGCACAGCGTCACCGCCGTTGGTCTCTGGGCTCATCTCTGCTCCGTCCTCCGGCTTGCCTGCCGGGTCGCTGGCGATCACCGTAGCCATTGTGCCAGCGAATGTGGCCGGCGTCTCATCAGCCGTCAGCCGGTCAGCCGCGCCCACAGGCCGATGTCGAAGCTGCGGTGCTGGACTATTCCGGCCATGTGTCTGACGGCGTTGTCGAGTTTGCCGCGCCAGGCGTCGATCGCTGAGTCTGCGTCCCCGCGTTCGAGGGCCTCGACGATGCGGGTGTTGTCGTAGATGATGCGCCGTGCGGCCGGCGAGTAGTCGACGCGCAGCACCGAGATGTAGAGCCGCAGCCGGAGGATGAGCGCTTCGAAGGTGCGGGCGGTCTGGGCGAGTCCTGCTGCGCGGGCGAATTCCTGCTGGAAGCGCAGATCGGCATCGCCGACGCTGAGCCCGGTGCGCAGTCCGAGCCGGGCGACGGCCGGGATCCGGTCGAGGGCATGCCGGACGGGCACAAGGTCGCGGCGCGGGCGGGTGGCCAGATTGCGCAGCAGCACGATGCCCAGTGCCTGCCGGCTGGCGTAGACGTCGAGCACATCGCGTGAGGTGATGACTGGGATGCGCACATCACCATGCGAGCCGTCGAGCAGCACGTCATCGACCATGCGCCGCAGCGGCACGTCGACAGCCGCTCTGCCGATCCCGAGGCGGGAGGCCAGCTGGGCTGGGCGGATCCGGTCACCGACGGTGTAACCGGAGTCGATGATCTCCTCGCGCAGTGCGAGGGCGAGCTGCTCGGTCAGGGAGGGCTGTTCGCGCGGCAGCCAGGCCGACACATTCGGAGCCGGCAGACCAGCAGCATCGCCAGCGCCAGAACCCCGGTCTTTCGATTCAGAACTCTTGTGATCTGCTGGCCTGGTTCCGGCGATCCAGGCGAGACCTTCCAGGCCGCGGGTGACCTGCTGGGCCAGGGCATCGAGCAGGTCGCCGGGCACGTCGGCGCAGTCGGCCAGCAGTGCTCGCAGCCGGGTGCTGAACTCCTCCAGGTCGGTGATGTGTGCGATCTCGGCATCCCGCCATGCCGCTGGCGAGAGGCGGCTGTCGTCGCCCGCCACAACGGCGAGCGGGTCGAAGATGAGAACGCGGTCGGCAGGCACCTCGGCAGCGGCGGTGAGCGCCCGGGTGACGGGCCCGAACCGGGATTCGGCTGCTGGACGCCGCGCCCAGGCGGCCAGCCCTGCCGCGTGCATCCCGGCGGTCACACTGGCCGCCCGCCGCGATCGAGCCCGGGGCCCGCGGGTGGAGATGCGGGCTGAGCGCGAAAGCCGGCTGGCGGTGATGACGGCCAGCGGGAACCCGACAGCGCAGGCCTCCAGGCGCAGCACAGACCGGGACTCCTCAGCGCGCGACTGTGCAAAGGGTGTGAAGCGGGAGACGGCACGGCTGACGATCGGCTGGCTCAGCCCGGTCATCTCCGCGATCCCGCGCGTCGAATAGGCCCGGGCATCGATCCGTGCTCCAGCACCGGCGAGGATCGCGGCCACCACCTGATCAGCAGTGGCCTGCACGGCCGGCCGGCCGCTGCGCGGCCGGTCGGCCAGCCGCTTGTCTGCTGGCAGTGAGGGATCGGATTCCTGCCAGCGTCGCACCCAGCGCCGCACGGAGGCGGCCGAGACTCCACTGCCTGCAGCTGCCTCGGCGACGGACGTCCCGGCCAGCACCTGCTCGACAGCGTGCAGGCGCACCTCGGTGGGCACCGCGCGTCCTGCCACAGCGACCACCTCCTCGGGAACAGTCAATACTTCTGACTCATCAGTATGGCAGATCGATGTGAGATGCATGACGTGGCCGGCGGGCCGACCGCATACTGGGCGCACACGCGGCAGGACGCCGCAGGGCATATCGCTCGGTTCGGCTGCCTGGGGCAGCCTGGCAAGGAGGCACCATGATCGAGGACACCAATCTCACGGCCATCACCGAGGCCGCCGTCGACCGCGTGCGCCGGTGGCTGCGGATCTCGGCCGGCACGCCTGCGGCCAAGGACCCGGCCGCCGAACGGCTCGCCGCGATCCTGTCCGACCCCAAGGGCCTGGACTTCACCGTCGGCTTCGTCGACCGCGTCATCCGCACCGAGGACTCCCACTCCGCCGCCCAAGCGCTGCGCGAGGTCGCAGCGATGGCACCGGCGACGATCTCGGCTCTCGACCGCGCCCAGATCAAGGCCGGTTCGGCACTCGCCCCCATCGCTCCGCAGGTCGTCGTGCCCGCCGCCCGGGCCCGCCTGCGCTCGATGGTCGGGCACATGATCGTCGACGCCCGGCCTGAGCAGCTCGGCAAGGCCGTTGCCACGCTCACCGCTGACGGGCACCGTCTCAACATCAACCTGCTCGGCGAGGCTGTCCTCGGTGATGAGGAGGCTGACCGCCACCTGGAGCGCACCCACGAGCTGCTCGCCCGCGATGACGTTGACTACGTCTCCATCAAGGCCTCCTCGATCGCCTCGCAGATCAATCTGTGGGCCTTCGAGGACACCGTCGAGTACGTCCTCGACCGGCTGCGCCCGCTCTACCGCGAGGCCGCCAAGGCCCCGGCCGGTTCGAAGTTCATCAACCTCGACATGGAGGAGTACGGCGACCTGGAGATCACCCTGGAGGTCTTCACCCGCCTGCTGAGCGAACCGGAGCTCAAGCACCTCGAAGCCGGCATCGTGCTGCAGGCCTACCTACCCGATGCGCTGGCCGCCATGCAGCGCCTGGCCGCCTTCGCCGATGAGCGCGTCGCCGACGGCGGGGCCGGCATCAAGGTCCGCCTCGTCAAGGGCGCGAACCTGCCGATGGAGCAGGTGCATGCTGAGATCGCCGGCTGGCCGCTGACGACCTGCCCGTCGAAGGAGGCCACCGACGCCAACTACAAGCGCGTGCTGCACTGGCTGTTCCAGCGCGAGCGGATGACCGGGCTGCGCATCGGCGTGGCCGGCCACAACCTCTTCGACATCGCCTTCGCCCACGAGCTGTCCCTGTCGCGCGGGGTCGCCGACCGGGTCGAGTTCGAGATGCTGCAGGGCATGGCGACCGAACAGTCGGCGGCGATCAGCGCCGATGTCGGCCAGCTGCTGCTCTACGTACCGGCCGTCCACCCGGCTGAGTTCGACGTCGCGATCTCCTACCTCGTCCGCCGCCTGGAGGAGAACTCGTCTGCGGAGAACTTCATGTCGACGATCTTCGAGCTGCGCAACGGCAACGCCGCCTTCCGCCAGGAAGAGGAGCGCTTCCGCGCCGCCGTCGACGATCTCAAGGAGATCCTCGCCGCTGACGGTGAGACGGCCCCGCGCCCGAACCGCACGCAGGACCGCACCCAGGAGTACGCCGGCGACCACCGCCTCGGCGAGTTCGTCAACGAACCCGACACCGACCCGGCACTGCCGGCCAATCAGCGCTGGGCCGAGCAGCTCATCGAACCGGTGCGCGCCGGTGACTGGCTTCAGGGCCGCCCCGCTCCCGAGGCGGTGGAGTCGGTTGCCGATATGGAGTCCCGGATCGCTGCGGGCAAGGCCGCTGCGAGCGGCTGGCGGGAGCTCGGTGCCGCCGGCCGCGGGCAGATCCTGCTGGCTGCCGCCGACATCTTCGCCAACCGCCGCGGGGAGTTCCTCACCACAATGGCCGCCGAGGCCGGCAAGACCTTCGCGCAGTCCGACCCGGAGGTCTCCGAGGCGATCGACTTCATCCGCTACTACGCCGGCCAGGCCCTCGAACTCGAGCAGATCGCCGGCGCCCGGTTCGAACCCGATGAGCTCGTCGTCGTGACACCGCCGTGGAACTTCCCGGTCGCGATCCCGACCGGTTCGACCGTCGCCGCACTGGCCGCCGGCGCCTCGGTCATCCACAAGCCGTCCTCACCGACCCCGCACTGCTCGGCCCTACTCGTCGACTGCCTGTGGCAGGCCGGTGTGCCGCGCGAGGTGCTGCAGATCGTCGCCCCGAGCGAGGGCGACATCGGCAAGGCGCTGCTCGCCCACCCCGACGTCGACCGCGTCATCCTCACCGGTGCCTCGGAGACGGCCTCGCTGTTCAAGAGCTTCAACCCCGAACTCGAGATCAACGCCGAGACCTCGGGCAAGAACGCTCTGGTCATCACCCCGGCCGCCGACCGCGATCTCGCCGTCGCCGACCTCGTGGCCTCCGCGTTCGGCCACGCCGGGCAGAAGTGCTCGGCGGCATCGCTGGGCATCCTCGTCGGCTCGGTGTACGACTCCGAACGCTACCGCCGGCAGATCGTCGACGCCGCCTCCTCGATGGTCGTCGACTACCCGACCAACCTCTTCGCCGAGATGGGCCCGCTGACCGAAGCGCCCTCCGAGAAGCTCGAACGTGCCCTCACCCAGCTCGATGAGGGTGAGTCGTGGCTGGTCGAGCCGAAGATGCTCGATGACTCCGGCCGGCTGTGGAGCCCCGGCGTCAAGGACGGCGTCAAGCCCGGTTCGTTCTTCCACCTCACCGAATGCTTCGGCCCGGTGCTCGGCCTCATGCATGCGAAGGACCTCGATGAGGCCCTTGAGCTGCAGAACGCCGTCGACTTCGGCCTGACCGCCGGCATCCACTCACTCGACACCTCCGAGGTCGCCCAGTGGCTCGACGAGGTCGAGGCCGGCAACGTCTACGTCAACCGCGGCATCACCGGCGCGATCGTGCGCCGTCAGCCCTTCGGCGGCTGGAAGCTGTCCTCGGTGGGTCTCGGCTCGAAGGCCGGCGGACCGAACTACCTCATGCTCTTCGGCGACTGGCGCGATGCCGAGCTGCCCGGCGACGCGCACGCGACCGCCGGCACCGGTTCGGACTGGCTGGCGAAGGCCTACGGCGATGATGAGAAGGTCTACCGGGAGTTCTTCGGCAAGCCGGCCGACCCGACCGATCTGCAGGCTGAGGCCAACATCTTCCGCCACCTGCCCCGTCCAGTCACCATCCGCGTGACTCCCGATGCCGTGGGCGACCATGTGCGCCGCACCGCCCATGCCGGCCGGACCGTCGGCGCCCCGCTGCTCGTCTCGGTCCACCCCGACTGCTCCGACGAGCTCGTCGAAGCCGCCCGCGACGCACTCCAGGCGAGCACCACCTCGGCGACGGACACTGAGACCGAGGTGGCAGTCGAGACCGCCGACGCGTTCGCTTCCGCCGTGGCGGATGGCAACTACGACGACACCGTCGGCGCCCGGATCCGGATCGTCGGCTCGGTCGAACCGGAGCTGCGGGAGGCGACCGTCGACCGTCCCGAGGTCGCGCTCATCGACCAGGACGTCGTGAGCTCAGCCCGCGTCGAGCAGCGCTACTACGTCCACGAACAGGCGATCTCGATGACGCTGCACCGGTTCGGCAATCCGAGCAGCGACTTCCACGAGCTCGCACACGACCTCATGGGCTGAGTCCCGCCCGATCGCAGCCATGGCCGCGGACGCATGATCGCATGCGCCCGCGGCTATGCTGTTTGCATGAGCGAGTACACCCAGGCGATTGCGACCGTCCAGATCGACAACGAGTTCACCCGCGTGACCGAATGGCGCTTCCCGCCCGGATCCGAGACGACGATGCACGTTCATGAGATGGACTATGTCGTCGTGCCGACCGAACCGGGCACGCTGACGGTGGTGACACCGGAGGAGACGTTCGAGAACGTGCTCGTCCCCGGCGCCAGCTACACCCGCCCGGTCGGCAGCGAGCACAACGTCATCAACAAGTCCGACACCGAATGCGCCTTCGTCGAGGTCGAGTTCAAGCAGCGCACCGGCAGCTGAGCCTGCCGAGATCGCTGACAGGTTACGTGTTGTTCAGCAGAACTTTGGACCGGACTCCCGATTTCTGAGTGAATCCTGGGTACCGTGGAAGAGTCTCATCTGCACTCCCGGTCATCCGGGGTGCACTCCGACTGAAGGATTCCTCCATGCACTCCCTCCATCTGCGCGCAACGGCTGTGGCCGGTTCCGTGCTCATCGCAGCCGGCACCTCCGGTGCGCTCATCGCCATTCCGGCGGCTGCGGCACCGGCCGGCACGGCGACGATCTCCGAGATCGCCTACGCCGGTGCCGACGACACCGACTTCATCGAGATCGCCGCTGATCCCGGCACCGACCTCTCCGGCTGGACCGTCGGCTCGGTCACCCGTGGCGGCGACCCGCAGTCCGACGCCCACGTCGTGACCCTGCCGGCTGGCACCACTGCCCCGGACTCCGGCGCGCACGCGGTGATGGTGCCGATCACCAACTCCGTCAAGTCCGGCACCGCCGCCGATGGCGCATACGGCTCCTCTGCCTTCGTCGTCGATGCCGACGGCGAGCTGCAGGACTTCGCACAGGTCGGCGGCACCGCCGGCGGCCGCGGCGTCACCGCAGGTTCCAGCGACCAGCTGCCCGAGGCGGCCCAGGGCGCGCAGGCGACCCCGACCGGCGCGACGGCCCCGAAGGGCCAGTCGATCCAGAAGTCCGGCAGCAGCTGGAGCGCCGGCACACCGACTCCCGGCGAACTCTCCGGCGACGCACCGAACCCCGACCCGACAGACGACCTCACCGACGATCCGACGGATCCGGCCAACCTCACCCCGATCTCCGAGATCCAGGGCACCGGTCAGACCAGCCCGCTCGACGGCAAGACCGTCAGCACCCGCGGTGTCGTCACCGCCGCCTACCCCGAGGGCGGCCTCGACGGGTACTTCATCCAGACCGCCGGCAGCGGCGGCGACGCCCACCAGGTGCCCGGCGCCTCAGAGGGCTTGTTCGTGTACTCGAAGGACACCGTCGGCACCGTCAAGCCCGGCGTGCACGTCGAGGTCACCGGCACGGTCAGCGAATACTACGGCCAGACCCAGATCACCGTGACCGGCAGCGGCCTGACCGAGCTGAGCGAGCCGGCTGAGGCCCCCAAGCCGTTCACCGGCGCACTGCCGGACGGCGATGAGGCCCGCGAATCGCTTGAGGGCATGCTCGTCCACCCAGCCGGCCCGATCACCGTGGCCGACACCTACACCGCCAACCGCTACGGCGAGGTCGGCCTGACCAACGGCACGAAGCCGCTGCGCCACCACACCGACGCCCACCGCCCCGGCACCGATGAGGCCAAGAAGCTCGAAGCGGAGAACAACGATCGCTTCTACCTCCTCGACGACGGCGCGACCCGCGACTTCACCGGCAAGGCCAGCGACGTGCCGGTGCCCTACGTCTCCCTCGACAACCCGGTGCGCGTCGGCGCTGAGGCGACCTTCACCTCGGCGGCGGTGCTCGGCTACGGACACGACACCTGGCGCCTGCAGCCCACCGCGACCGTCACCGGTGACAACGAGGACGAGGCCGCTCCGGCGACGTTCGCCAACAACCGTCCGGCCGCTCCCGAGGCGGTGGGCGGGCAGCTGAGCATCGCCAGCTACAACGTGCTCAACTACTTCCCGACCACCGGTGACGAGCTCTCAGGCTGCCAGTACTACACCGACCGCGAGGGCAACCCAATCACCGTGCGCAGCGGCTGCGCTGCCCGCGGTGCGGCCAACGCCGAGAACTTCGAACGCCAGCAGGCCAAGATCGTCAACGGCATCAACACCCTCGATGCCTCGATCGTCGCGCTCGAGGAGATCGAGCAGTCGGCGGCCTTCGGCAAGGACCGCGACGACGCACTCAACCAGCTCGTCGACGCGCTCAACGCCGCTGCCGGTTCTGAGAAGTGGGCGGCTGCGGCCAGCCCCGAACAGGTCCCGGCCGTCGGTGAGGATGTCATCCGCACCGCGTTCATCTACCAGACCGCGAAGGCCGAGCCGGTCGGCACCCCGGCGATCCTCGACAACGCGGCCTACAAGAACGCCCGCGCCCCGCTCGCGCAGGCCTTCGCGAAGCCCGGTGACACCGAGGCGGAGTTCGTCGCGATCGTCAACCACTTCAAGTCCAAGGGCTCCGGCTCCGGTGACGGCAACGAGGACTCCGGCGACGGCCAGGGCGCCTCGAACGCCGACCGCGTCAAGCAGGCGAAGGCGCTCGTCGGGTTCGCCGATGAGCAGAAGAAGGCCACCGGAACCGATAAGGCGTTCCTGCTCGGCGACTTCAACTCCTACACCTTCGAGGACCCGATGCAGGTGTTCTACGAGGCCGGTTACACCAACCTCGGCGAGGAGCACACCGACGAGCAGACCTATCTGTTCGGCGGCCGCGTCGGCAGCCTCGACCACATCCTCGCCAGCGCAGAGCTCGCAGGCGATGTCACCGGTGCCGATGTGTGGAACATCAACTCCGGTGAGTCGGTCGGCCTAGAGTACAGCCGCTACAACAACAACGTCCGCAACCTCTACGACGATTCGGTCTTCCGCTCCTCGGATCATGATCCGCTCATCGTCGGCTTCAACGTCGACGAGGACGCCGGTGAAGAGCCGACCGACGATCCGAGCCAGGATCCGACGGTCGACCCGACGGTGGATCCAAGCGATGACCCCTCCGATGACAACGGAGACGATCAGGGCAACAACGACGACGACCAGGGTCAGAACGATGATGACCAGGGCCAGGACGACGGGGACCGCAAGGGCTCGCCGGACTCGTCGAAGGATCCGCGCACGGATCGCCAGCACTCAGCTGACGATCGCCGCCTGCCGCGCACGGGCATGGAGCTCGGCAGCCTGGCCGTGGCCGGTGTGCTCGTCGGCCTCGGTGCCGGTGCGGTCGCACTGACCCGCCGCCGCAAGGGCTGACCAGGACATATACCTGTCCACGCAGACGCCGGCTGCAGACCGCAGGGTCTCGGCCGGCGTTTTCTGTGTGCAAGATCACAACATCTTGATAACAGACTGAATGATGTGGCGTCGGTCACAGTTTCATCGGCGTATTGTTTCGCAGAGCCGCGTCCAATCCTGCGGCAGCGAAAGGAATGGTGTCTCAGTGTCTCCACCGACCGCAGCTATCGACTTCGAGAAAGTCGAATCCCAACCGGAGTTCCAAGCGCTGAAGAAGAAGCACCGCTCGCTGGTGCTGCCGCTGAGCGCGTTCTTCTTCCTCTGGTACTTCGCCTATGTACTGCTCGGCGCCTATGCCCATGACTTCATGGCGACCCCGGTGATCGGCAACATCAACCTCGGCATCTTGCTCGGCCTCGGCCAGTTCGCCACAACCTTCATCATCACGATGGTCTACGTTCGGTTCGCCAACCAGCGCATCGACCCGGCAGCCAACGAGATCCGCCTGATGCTGGAGAAGCAGGCCGCCGACTTCGCCGAACGCCCCGCAGACACCCCCGGTGCCCATACCGTCGGCAAAGCTGCAGAGACCCCCGCCGAGAACGAGGAGGGCCAACGATGACGCTCGCAGCCGCACTGACCACGGTGGCCCAGGACAATCCCACCGCAGAGAACAATCCCGTCCTCAACATCGCGATCTTCCTCGTCTTCGTCGCCATCACGATGACGATCGTCTTCCGTGTCGCCAAGCGCAATGCGAGCGCTTCCGACTTCTATGCCGGTGGCCGATCGTTCTCCGGCCCGCAGAACGGCTTTGCGATCTCCGGGGACTACCTCTCAGCCGCCTCCTTCCTCGGCATCGTCGGTGCCATCGCGGTGACCGGCTACGACGGCTTCCTCTACTCGATCGGCTTCCTCGTCGCCTGGCTCGTCGCACTGCTGCTCGTCGCCGAGCTCCTGCGCAACACCGGCAAATTCACGATGGCCGACGTGCTCTCCTTCCGCCTCAAGCAGCGCCCCGTGCGCCTGGCTGCGGCGATGTCGACACTGGCGGTGTGCTTCTTCTACCTGCTCGCCCAGATGGCCGGCGCCGGTGGACTCGTGTCCCTGCTGCTGGGCATCGACAGCAAGACCGGCCAGTCGATCGTCGTCGCCGTCGTCGGCGTGCTCATGATCATGTACGTCTTGTTCGGCGGCATGAAGGGCACCACCTGGGTGCAGATCGTCAAGGCGTTCCTGCTCATCGGCGGCGCTGGCATCATGACCGTCTGGGTGCTGGCGATCAACGGGTTCAACTTCTCCCAGCTGCTTGGCGATGCCGTTGCCAATGCGACTGCTGACCCGCCCGAGGCGCTGCTCGCCCCAGGACTCAAGTACGGCGCGCTGCCGATCGACTTCGTGTCCCTGTCGATCGCTCTGGTGCTCGGCACCGCTGCGCTGCCGCACGTGCTCATGCGCTTCTACACCGTCCCGACCGCACTTGAAGCCCGCCGCTCGGTGGTCTGGGCGATCTGGCTCATCGGCATCTTCTACCTCTTCACCCTGGTGCTCGGCTACGGCGCTGCCGCCATGGTCGGCTCCGAGGCGATCGAGAACGCCCCAGGCGGAGTGAACTCGGCAGCACCGCTGCTCGCGCTCGAACTCGGCGGGCCGATCCTGCTCGGCACGATCTCGGCAGTCGCCTTCGCGACGATCCTCGCCGTCGTCGCCGGCCTGACGATCACCGCAGCAGCATCGTTCTCGCACGACATCTACAACTCAGTCATCAAGCGCGGCACCGTCACACAACAGACCGAGGTGAAGGTCGCCCGCATCACCGTGCTGGCGATCGGCGGTGTCGCGATCTTCGGCGGCATCGGTGTGCAGGGACAGAACATCGCCTTCCTCGTCGCCCTGGCCTTCGCGGTTGCGGCGAGCGCGAACCTGCCGACGATCCTGTACTCGCTGTTCTGGCGCCGATTCACCACCCGCGGTGCGGTGTGGTCGATCTACGGCGGGCTCATCACCGCCGTCGGCCTCATTGCGATCTCCCCGGTGGTCTCCGGCACGGAGACAGCGATGCTCGGGCCGAACATCGACTTCGCGATCTTCCCGCTGCAGAACCCGGGCATCATCTCGATTCCTGTCGGATTCCTGCTCGGCTTCATCGGATCACTGACCGGCAAGCGCGGTGAGGATCCGAAGCTCGCAGCCGAAATGGAGGTCCGCTCAATGACCGGCTACGGCGCAGAGAAGGCCGTCGAACACTGAGCGACTCAGCATCTCTGCAGGCCAGAGCAGAATAGCGAAACCGCCGCCCGGCTTCCGGGCGGCGGTTTCAGTTGGCGCGCCACGAGGGATTCGAACCCCCAACCTTCTGATCCGAAGGTTGCGGTTCTGTCCGCGATCCGCCATCTATCACCCGCCCTGCCGCACCCCAGCGCGGCATGACGAAAGGACAGTCGATCATGACCACGTTCAGCGCCAGCGGAATCCGAGCGGCCCTCGATCTAGACACTCTCAGCCTTGAGCAGCTGCACCGCCTCCAGGATTCATGCGCTCGGTCGATCGCGTACCGGGTCGCAGCCGACGAGCCCGCGCTGCCGGACGATGTGTCGGTCTACCGCGAGGTCTCCATTGAGATAGAAGCGCGCGTCGGAGAGCTGCACAGGTGGGCTGATCAGTTGCGCGATGAGGAGCTACGGGAGCGTAACGGCACGGTCACAGATAGGCCACAACTGTGACCCAGCTCTCACGTTCCACGGACGGGTCATGCACAATTCTGCACATGACTTCCCCTGTCCTCTCAGAGTGGGTCGACTGGATGACGGCACAAGGGCTCTCAGAGCGGACCATCGTCGAGCGCTCCGCCTTCGTCAGCCGACTCGGCAACCCCTTGACTGCCTCACGTGCCGCGCTGCTGGCCGAGCTCGGCCGCCCCGAGCTGTCGAACTCATCCCGGCGCACTTACCGCAACCACGTCAAAGCGTTCTACACGTGGGCCGTCGACATGGGCTACCTCGACACCAACCCCGTCGACAAGCTGCCGAACCCGCGCGTGCCCCGCTCCCGCCAGCACACGGTCAGCACCGTCGACGTGCAGCGTCTCGCCCGAGCGCCCATGCGGCGACGGACGCGGGCGATGATCCTGCTCGCCACCTACCAGGGCCTGCGCGTCCACGAGATCGTCAAGGTGCGAGCAGAGGACGTCGACCTCGACCTCGGCACGCTCACCGTCGCAGGCAAGGGCGGTGTGATCGCACGCCTCCCGCTCTCCGACGTCATCCGCGAACTAGCCGGCACAATGCCCGCGGCCGGCTACTGGTTTCCATCGGGCGACGGGCACATGAAGGCCAACTCCGCCTCGGACACGATCGGCAAGGCCATGCGCCGGGCCGGCGTCAAAGGCTCCGCACACAGCCTGCGACGCTACTACGGCACTCAGATGCTCCGCCGAGGCGCGAACCTGCGCGTCGTCCAGGAGCTCCTGCGGCACGCACAGCTCTCAACCACGGCGCTCTACACCGAGATCGACGAGTCACAGATGCGCTCGGCCATCGACAGTCTGGCCGCGTGAACTCCGATAGGCTGACAGCACCCCGGCCGCCACGAGACAAGGACGCCTCATGCGACAAACCATCACCGCCCTGACCGTCGCCGCCCTCATTGCGCTCACAGGCTGCAGCAGCGACGAGCAGTCCGACGACAACGGCGCAAGCGGAGACGAGCGCGGAGGAGGCGAAGCGAGCGTGCAGCAGTTCGCTAGCAAAGTTGCCGGCGTCAAGCACGACATCGACGACTGGATCACCGATTGGGAGGAGGCAACCTGTTCCTCCATCGCCGTCGATCAAGGCGCGGCCGACTGCCACGCCTACGCCGTCGCCGGAGGATACACCGCGGAGTCCGCCTACCTCGGCCTCAACGGGCTCACCTCCGAACAAAGCACCAACTACCTCGGCGAGCCGCCAGAAGAGATCGCCGCGCTATACGAGGAGACTGTCGAGACCGCCAAGGCTGCTTCCGATGCCGGCGAAGCATTCGGAGAAGTCGACTGCGACTCTGACGACGGCTGCCTCGGTGAAGTCCACCGCCTCGCCAGCACCATGAAAGACCTGCAAACCAAGCTCACCGAATGGTCACCCTACCTATGAGTCAAACACCAGACCTTCCCGAACAGACACCTGTGCCTGATACGCCAACTGATCTGGTTCCTACGCGCGTGCTGTGGTTCAGCTTCGGGACTGCCGCTGGCCTCGCGGTCACGGTCGCCTCGGTCGCCATCGTGTGGGGCGCCGGCGGCACCACGTCCCTCATCACGTCACTCGTGAGCTCCTTCACCTCGATCGGCCTCCTCGCCACCGCAATCTGGGCTGCCGCTATCGGTGCGCGCACGATGAAAGCCAGTCAGGAATCCAGCCGAGCCACGCAGAGGGCGAGCGCGGCGGCCGAAGAAGCGAACAGGCAAGCAGCGCTCGATTCGCATCGGGCGCACCGACCCTACGTCGGTGTTGAGGTGGTGCCCGGTCTTGCCAGTGCTGATGTGTTCGATCTTCGGATCACCAACTACGGGCGTTCAGCAGCACGGGACCTGACAATTGAGTACGTTCCCGAGACTAATCGAACCGACGTTGTCACCAAATCTGTCGTCGAGATGTTTACTACGCCGCGAACACTGCTGCCCGGATCGTCCCTACGGATCATCTGGCACATCAGGCACGATCCCGATTCGGACATGACCTTCGTGGACAGCGATGGCGACGAAGTCACCGGCCCGCTGGGGATGCCGGTCGACGCGACCCTGACGTTGGAATACACCAGCGACAACAAAGCCGAGAAGTTCACCGATACATTCGAGGTCATGTGCCTTCGCTCCGGGTTGTGGCCTATCCCCGCCAGCGGTTCGACGCCGCAGAATGGCCCGATTAAGCTACGGCACCTTCACTCCCTAGGCGAAGCTATCGCCAGACACCTCGGTGAAGCCAACCGATGAATCGCAAGAAGCGCCCCACACCATTCCGGTGTGGGGCGCTTCGCTGTCGCGGGCTGGGTCAGTGCTCTGCCCGGTAGTCGTCGGGGTCGATGGTGTCGATCACGCCGAGGTCGGTCGGCTCGTCGGTGGGCTCCTGTGCCAGGTCGTCCACGTCAGCCTCAACCTCGTCGCCGTCCCAGGTGCCGAAGTCCGGCTCAGTCGGCGCAGCACCAAGGCCGATCGACCGCAGCGCCTTCTCTACGGCCGGGATAGCCATGACGCGAGCGACGATCGCGGCGATGAGCGCCGTACCGACCGACAGGCCAGTCAACGCCGCGTAGGCCCAGCCAGGCAGTTCCAGGCCGGCCTTTCCGACCTCATCGAGGATGACGTCGACGACCGGCGGAACGGCGAGGACGAACAGCGCCGCTGCCGGGATGAACGTCTGAATAAACGTCCGCACCGCGGCGCGGGCGGGATGTTCGGTCTGAGTCGCTGAGGCGTTGTCGATGGTGACGATGCGCATTTCAATCTCCCTCCACCACGAAATCAGTAACACGGATGTCGATGGGGTTTTTGCTCTTGTTGGTGACGAGGAGCTGCAGGCGCAGACTCCCGCCCTTGCGCGGGGTCTGGCTGACCTTGTACGCCTGGCCGGTGTACACGTGGTCGGACCAACCTCCCCCGGTGGTGCCCGTGAAGTCGGAGGTGAAGAAGTTGCCGACGATCTTGTCCTGCGGGTTACTCTTCGGCGCGTAGTCCACGATCTTGGCCGACACGGCGAGCACGTCCTCCTCATGGGCGCCATGGAGGGCGAGGCGGACGGTGGGGCGGACAGTCTGCCCCTTCTTCACAGTGGCGAGCGAGAAATATTTTCCGACGGGGATGCGGGCGCTCTGCCCCGCCTTGATGGTGCGCTTGCTCGTGTTTATTCCTGTAGCGATGATGCTCATTCCGAACAGTCCCTTCTTCTCAGGTGCGGGTGTAGGTGACTTCTTCAGTGAAAGGTTGTCGACAGCACGGCGGAACGCCGGACCACTGAAGCTCGCGTCCGGCTTGCGACCGGGCGGCGAGCAGGTCTCAGCGTGCCGCAGGGCACGGGACACGGGCAGGTCGCACTCATCGAGCAGGGCGCGGACGAGCCGGACATAGGCGTCGTACTGCTGCTCCGGCCACGCTTCGTTCGCGCCCTCCGCCTCAATACCGATGGCGTACTTATTGGTCATGGACGTTGCCCGCGACCGACCAGCGTGATTGGCGATGCCGGCAGCGAACAGATAGACGTGTCCCGATCGACCGAGGCCGAGCTGGGCGAGGGGGCCGGGGAGTCCCGGCCTGCCGTTCTTGACGACGTTGAACGTCGGGTAGTCCACGCCCTTCCGGTAGCTGCGGGGCGTGGCGGTGTGGTGAAGCGTAATGGTCTGGATGGAGCGCATGGTGCCCCGGCCACGGGAGGCGGCACCCCCGACCACCGTGTACGGCAGGCCGGAGGCTTTCACCGCCCGCAGCAGCCTGTCGTAGAGCGCATAGGCCATGATCGTGTCCTTTCAGTCGTCTCGGTCGATGGCGCGGAGCAGCCGGGAGAGCAGTAGCTCGAAGCTGTACGGGAGGGGTGGTCCCTTGCCCTGCTTCTCGTGCTCCAAGTTCGCGGTCAGCCAGGTGATGACCTCACGGATCGCGGACCGGAATGTCCTGTTCTCGTCCCGCAGCTGCGTGTTGGATTCTTCGAGGCTGCGGATTCGTGCCTCGTGCTCGGCGTGCTCAGCCTCCAAACGAGCGACACTTTTCTCCCACCAGGACGCCGCACGATCCAGAGCCGTGTCGCGGCGAGTGCCCCGTGCGGTGAGCCAGGTGAGGACCGCGCCGATCAGAGTGACGACCCCAGCGATGACAGCAGTACCGACAGCAGTCATTCGTCTCCTCCCCACTTGCTGAGCACCCGGTGGCAGATGAGCGTGACCCGCGACATCAGACCGGCGCTGACTGCCAGGGCCGCATAGGATGCCGCCGTGGTGATGCCGGTGGGTGCCCCGCCCTCCACGGAGGGGATCAGGTGGCCGACCCACCCGAAGAGGAAATACAAGGCCACGACTGTGGGGGTGAGCATGAGGAGACCGAACCCCGTCTCGGAGAGGCGGCGGGTGCGGCGGGGTTGGAGGCCGATCGTCGCGGCGACCACCCCAGTGATCAGCCACGCCCACCCGATCATGTGGGGCGTGATGAACTCAACCCACTCGATCCCTGCGGTGCGGGACGCGGAGTCGGTGAGCAGCCAGGTGAGGCCGATGACCACGTGCGCGACACCCTGAGCGACCTTCCCTATGCGGGTGAGGCCGATGATCTGATGGAAAGGAGTCACCGGTATCACCCCGCCGCCTCGTACCGTGCGGCGACGATGGGCCAGGTCTCGACGACGACGTAGAGGATGTCGGCGTCCTTCACCCCGTCAGACTTGACGGTGCCGTTCTCGTCGACGGTGATCGACCCTGAGATGACCGGGTTGGAGGCGACGATGCACAGCATCATCTGGTCCACGTCGTGCGGCTGGGCGAGCACCCGCAGCGCGTATTCCTTCCCCGGCCCTTCCTCCATGTTCTTGTAGGTGGCGGCGTGCTGGATGCAGGCGCCCATCACCCGCCACCGGAACTCCTGATCGTCCATCGCCCTAGCAGTCGCCAACAGTGCACTCATAACAGGTCCTCACTTCCTGTATTTGACTTCGATGTAGTAGCGGGCCCACCGCCCGTGCCCGTACTCGGAACGCGACGGCGACGTGTCACCAATACCGATGCCTCGCACGTTCCCGGACTTGAACCGCGACCAATACCGGGACGGGATTTTGACGACACGCTGACCCGGTTTCGGGATTTTCTTCTCCGTCCAGCCGTGCTCCATCGACGGCATCGATGTCGGTAGTGAGGACAGTCCGTGCAGCTGGATCTGCGCGTCACCACCGGCGGAGTAGTACCAGTGGGTGAAGTCGATGCGCATGGTCATGGAGGTGATTTCTGCACCGGAGAGGTCGCCGGTCATCGACGGGAACAGAATCGCTGACCGCATCCCGCCCATGCCAGGCTGGTCGCCTTGATACACCAGATCGGTGTTGGAGGTGCGGTAGCCTCCACGGGTGTAGAACGCCCTACCTGCGGTTGCCCAATATCGCTTGGTGTAGTTACGTTTCTCCGGCGCCGGCGGCTCCGGCGACGAGACACTGTTTTCCACTTTGAGCAGCCGGTCGACGGTCGTGTCCTCGACGATGGGGCCGATGTCCTCGACCAGCATCCGACCGCGTGTAGACCACGAGCGGTCGTCGAGCTTCACTGTCTTATCCGTCTCCAGGCAGAGTAAAAGTCTGATGATGGTGGTGCTTTCACCCTCATAGGGGAAGCTGCCGCCAAGCGAGAATTTGGGTGCCCCGCCAGACGATCGCACCTGCCAGTCCGCCAAGTTCGAACTCGTCGAGTTCGGCTGTGAACCATCCCACGTGTAGCGGACGACCAGCCGGGCACTGCCACCGTCGAACACGAACACGGTGATCGGTTCGACAGTGATCTTGAACTGGCGACCGGCTTCCTGCTGGAACTGCAGCTCCATCAGCCCGATCACCCCATTGCTGACGCCCCGATTGACGTTGATGTCCGGGTTGAGTCGGCCACGTGCGACAACACCACGGGGGAGGGAGTCGAGCCAGCCTGTGTACCCGTCACGTGACGGACGCTCATACGCCTGATATGCACCCAGCAGCGGCAGGCCCGCGTAGACGGGATCTTCTTCGATGTTGAGCGCACGTCCTGAGATCTCGCCGTCATCAGAGATCTGCGCGAGAGTCTCACCAGAGGGCCCGCGGACACCGATCTGCCGACCCAGGTAGACGACGTCCTGCCCGTCTTCGTCGGTGACGTGCACGCCCGCCGGATCAAGCAGGGTTTTCGGGTGGTCGTGTGAGGTTTGGACGACCGCACCGGTGATGACCTTGCCGTCCAGAGCATCCGCTTTGAGGATGTCACCGGAGGCGGAGCCGAACTTGATGCGTGCCCCGTCAAGCTCACCGACTGTGGCCTTGCCGAGGTCGAGAGACCCGATCACACCGGATTCGGCAGTGATCGCACCAGCAGCAAGCTTCTCGGTGGTGACCGCACCATCGGCGATGACCGTGGAGCCTGCCGACCCTGGCACGAGCACCGCGTCAGCCAGCACCGACCCAGCCTTAATCCGTGCCCCGTCAAGCTCACCGACTGTGGCCTTGCCGAGGTCGAGAGACCCGATCACACCGGACTCGGCAGTGATCGCACCAGCAGCGATCTTCTCCGTCGTCACAGCGCCGTCGGATATGAGTGTCGCACCGACCTTGAGCTGCAGACTCGGTTCAGCGATCTCCACCCATCCAGCCTGGTTCGTTCTCACGTACACCTGCATCCACGCGGCCGTCGCCGGCACGACGAACGAATGCTCAACTGGGACACCATTCCAGGCCGGTTGCGCCACCGGCGAACTGGCTCCCATGACATATTTCGTGTCATGCGTGTAGACGTAAAAGACGATCCGCGCCTCAGGTGTTGGACCAACGTAGGCGCCACCGAGACCGAACTTGGCGGAGAATACATACTCCTCACCGGGTGTGACGGGAAAATAATCGCCAGCGGCGAACGAATTGGTCTTTGACATGCGACAAAACGTGAAGACATCAGTCCACTCACTCGACGCCGTTGCCGGGTTCTGTCGCACCCGGAAACCCTGCCCATAAGCTCCTTGCCTGCCTGAGAACGCAGCTACTTCAGCATTGTTCAGGATGCGCCCGGGTGGTATACCGTTCGGAAGGCCTGATAGCGGCAGAATGTTCGACCCCGCCCCCACCAGCAGCCTGTCAGCGGTGACTGAACCCGCCCGGATCCGGCCGCCGTCGAGTTCACCGACCGTGGCCTTGCCAAGGTCGAGGGAGGCGATGACCTCATGCGAGATCGGCCGGGCCACCCACGAGCTGCCGTCGTGCGCCCACTGACCGGTGACACGCCCCGCCTGAATCTGAAACCACGTATCGCCCGACTTGCCCGGTGCGGCGCCCGTCGGAGGGGTCGCAGGCGACCATGTGATCCGGTTCCCTGCAGCACCCTCGATCTGGCCCTCCAGATCACCACGCATCGACTCCATCGCCGTGCGCACGGCCTCGACACGTTGATCGGCGACCGACACCCATCTAGTGCCGTCCCACCGGTGGGGGACGTTCTTACCCTCAGCCGAGGTGTCGAACCACAGATCGTCGACCGACGCATCAGCTGCCGACGGGCGGGTCGGCTGGTAGAAAACCTTTGAACCCGAAGAATCAACGATCACCTGCTCAAGTTCGCCACGCATCGACTCCATCGCCGACCGGACAGCCTCGACACGCTGATCACCGACCGACACCCACGACTCGCCATCCCACCGGTGCGGGAGGTTCTGGCCGTCCTCCGACGTGTCAAACCACAAGTCACCCTGGGCGAGCTCATGGTCGGTCGGACTCGGCTCGATCGGGTTGTAGTGGTTGCGGTTCTTCCCGTCCGCGGACTCCCGCACAGCTTCGAGCGCGCCGTCGAGGTTCACCAGCGACACCACCGCCTCAACCGGAGCTGAGAGGGGCGAGCGCTTCCCGGACTGTGCCTCGACGGCGAGCGCGACCCACCAGGTGCCGGCTGTCTCGACAGCGGTGACGGTGGATGCGCCCGCTTTCGCTTCGATGGAGGCGCGGACGGGTGCCGAGCTCATATCAGGTGTTTGGGCGAGGTGGACGTGGATGCGCGCGAAGTCCGCCGGCAACGGGAGGTTCGGGTCGGCGAGGTGGCCGTCCCACTTGATCGTGAGCACCGGGCCGTCAACGGCGACCACCGGTGCCGAGGGTGCCGGCGGGACCGGCCCATCCACCACCCGGATCGTCTGCGTGCCATCACCCTGATCGCCGATGCGCAGGCGCAGGTTCCCAGCGTGGTCGTAGGAATCAATGCTGCCACCCTCGATGGCAGAATGAGCGAGCTGTGGGGTTGAGGTGGCGGCGGCGAGCTGGGCTTTGAGCTGGTCGATCTCGCGGATGAGGCGTGCTAGCTGGCTCATGAGATCTTCTCCGCTCGTCGGACGGTCAGGGTCGTGGTCGGCTGCTCGGGTGTGATGGTGACGGCGAGGACCTTCACCCACACGTCGAGCCGGTCGTGCCAGCCGGGTTTCGTTGTGAGCTTGATGTCGTCGCCGGGTTCGACGGTTCCGAGTGGCGCGTTCGGGTGGTCGAGGATCTTGAGTTCGGTCACGTCTGGGCCGGGCTGGCGGGCTGTGAGCTCTGCGGCGGCGCGGGCTTTGACCTGAGCTGGGGTGGTCAGTGACTTGTCGGTGACGATTGCGTAGCGGGCGAGGCGGCCGGGCGATTGTTTGATGTCGGTGTGGTGCATCATCGTGCGTCCTTCGCCGGCACCGAGGACGAGGACGTGTGTGGCTGCTGTGTCGATATCGGCGGTGAGGACGGGCTGTTCGGTGACGTTCTCGCCTACGACGAAGCGCAGGTCGTGGCGGCGGCGGCCTAACCGCGGGTGGCCGTAAACGAGCTCATGCCGGATTGTGTGGCTGTCCCATGAGTGGCGGACGGTCCATTCGTAGCCTCCGAGTTCGGCCATCTGGTCGAACTCGCGGGCGAGGTCGTGGGTCTGCCACCAGGACAGCACGTAGGGGGTGACCTTCTTCGGAGTCTTCGATGGGGTGGCGTCGGGGTCTCCGAGGAACACCTGTTTCGACTTCTTGTCTCCTGCCTGGGTCATGCCGAGGTTGAAACCGGGGCGGGCCTGGGTGTGCTGCCACATGTGCCATGACGTCTCGAGCGGGTCTCCGCGTTCGATCGCTTTCTCGCCGGTGTATGGCATGTGGTCGAGGTAGCCGGCGTGGCCAATTGCTTCGACCTTGAAGTCGGGTGAGTCTTCCTCTGGTTCGACGACGATGCCCCCGCCTCGGATCTGGCCATCCTGCTCGGCGTAGATGGCGGTGCAGCCTGGCTCCAGCAGTCCTTGGATGCCGATGAGACGCGGATGCTCTGGCTTGAGGGTGCCGCGCAGCCCGCCGAACCCATTGATCACGTTCGAGATCTCGGCACCGGTCAGCGGGAGGTTCCAGTCCAACACGTCACGGTCGTCACGCTCGGGACCGTCCCCGCGTAGTCGGGTCGCGAAATACCTCCAGGTCATCTGGTATTCCAGCCCGTCCAGTCCGCAACTTCGTAGAAGGTGACGTCGAGATGCAGACCTGATCGTTTATTCAGCGAGACGGCTCCCTGTTTCGCATTCGAGTTGTCTTCAACGAATGCGCGCATGTAAATGCTGAGCCTCCCGCCGCGCATCGCATACGGGATGAAGAGATTATCTGACAGCAGCCAGTTCGTGGTGTAGATGTTGCCCTCGTTGACGTCCCACCCGAAGTCCTGGGTGGAGCGCCACACGCCGTCCTTGCCGACGTACTGCAGGTAGAACGCTCCCCAGGACGACTGGCCGTTGTAGCGCACCGACGTCCACCGGGCGTCGACATGCATGCGGGTCGCCCATTCCGGGATGTCAAGGTCGAATCGGCCGCCATTGGCAGAGTCCGGGAACTGCTCACCGCGTCCATGCCCAGTGCCGTTGCGGCGATGGCGCAGCACATGCGAATAGCCATCGATGTGCTGGTTAACGACCGGGCGGGGGAACCGGACAGTCTTTTCGCGCGGGTTGGCGACTTCGCGGACATCCGTGATCATCTCGTTCGTGATCGTGGCCGTGTTCGCGGGCTGCACGATCTTCGCCAGTGGGACGTAAGGGAATTTGTGGCCGTCCTTGGATCCGACGATCGCATAGTGGTTGTACGGGCCGTTGACAACGTCTTCTGGTTCCGCGCCAGCATACTGGGGATCCTGGACCCGAGCGATGAGATAGCGGGTCGCGCCACCGCCCGAACCCGTAGCGGGAATGGGGACGTCGGTGTGGGATTCCTCTCGCATTGCATACGCTTGAGCTCCGCCACCGGGAATGTAGTCGTTCGGGGTCACTCCCGCACCAGTGTGTACACGCACCGCCCCACCGGGCACCGGCAAGGCCGTGACGCGCATGTCGTCCGGGCCCGCCACGCCGCGGGCACCGCTGGTCGCAGCATGCAATGCTAGGCGAGCGCCTTCGACGGGGTTATCGGCGCCGTTTCCGGTGGCCCATGGGACTGGCTGGAGTGGCATGGTGTGCTCCTCACATGCTGGTGATCGGGTGCCACTGGACGGTGGCTGTGGAGATGCCGGCAGGGTCGGTGCCGGCGTAGGTGATTTCGCAGTGCGTGGTGGGCATGGTGATTTCGTCGAGGCGAGAGGTGCGGGTGAGTTTGCCGGCCAGGGAGACACCGTCATTGCGCAGGACCGTGCGGGCGCGAGCGTCGATGGTGACGACGTGATCGTGGGCGAGCGCGGTGTTGAGGCCGATCTGCCAGCCGGGGCCGGTGACGGTGGGCTTGTTGACGGGTCCGGTGATGGTGATGGTGACGGCGTCGGTGGGGATGAGGCCGCCTGGTGTTTCGACGATGCCGGAGCGTTTCGCGCCGGTGCGGGTGGACCAGGGGAAGACGACAGGGAAGATCAGGCCGCCTGCTGCTGCTGCGCGGAGGCCGACGGTGACGGTGTTGGGGTGACCGGCGTAGAGGCCGATGTGGGAGGGCTGGAACGCGGCTTTGATGTCGGTCAGGGTTTCGAGCACCCAGGCGTCGTTGTCGTCCATGTCGAGGGTGCGGGGACGGCCGTAGAGGCGGTAGTGGTTGCCGTGCTGAGTGAAGTCGAGAGTCACTTCTTGGGCGGGTTTCCACTGGCGGCGGGCATGCTCCCAGGCGGCGGCGAACTCGGCTGCCAGCTTCGCGGCGTGGGCAGGTGTGTCGCCGGCGACGGTGATCGTGAGCACCCACGGTTTCGGGGTGCGCAGGTCACGGCCGAAGAAGATCCCGTCAGCGAGTGGGTTCTCGACGTCCTGGGTGCGCCACTCGATACCACCGCGGGTCACTGCTGAGGGGTAGACCTGGTGGCCGTCACCGAACTCGTAGCCGGCGAGCGCGAAGGTGCCGTGTGGGGTGGTCATAGTGTGGCTCCTGTCAGTCGTGAGCCGGTGCGGTTGTTAGAGCGGGCGGTGCGGATGCCGCCTTCGACGGTGGCGGTGATGTGTGCGGCCATCTGTTGGCCGTCGACCATGAGGGTGAGCTGTACGCCGTCGAGGGCTGCGGCCATGTCGGCCTCGGTGATCTGGGTGACGAGGGCTGCCTTGAGGCTGTCGATCGAGGACTGCTCGATGGAGACGTTGCCGCCGCGCAGCACCTGGTTCTCGATCTGGTGGGAGACCTTGGACGGGATGACCTGCTCGCCACCCTTGAACCGCATGAGCTCGGGTCCCTCTTCGCCGACCCACTTCCAGCCAGGCAGCGCGGAGTCGGTGCCCTCGGCGTAGCCGTGGCCGCGGCCGATGAACGAGAGCATGGAGCGGCCGCGGCGGGAGGCCTTGAATTTTGCCCAGTTCATGCCGGCAACGAGGTTGGCGAGTGGGTGGAACCGGTCGTTGGGCAGACTCTTGTCGCGGAAGGCGCGGAAGGTGGAGCCGATGACCTGGACGAGGCCGTGGGCGAGGTCGCCGGAGCGGTTGTTGACGTCGCCGATGTTGCCCTGGACCGCGCGGGGGTTGCCGCCGGACTCGGTCTTGATCTGCCGTAGCCAGGCGTTGACGTAGTCGTCGGAGGTGGGGAGACCTGCGATCTGCAAGGCCTTGATGACGGTGTCGCGCCACCGCTCCACACCGGCACCGCCAGGGTCGGTGTACGTGCCCATCTCCTTGCCGTGGGCCTTGGCCTTGGCAACGATCCCGGTCTCGGCGGTGCGCATGATCCCGCCGACAAGATCAGAAGCGAATTCGTTGTCGGATAGACGCCCGGCGTGCTTCTTCACGATGCCGGCCATGATCTTCCGGGCAGCCTTCTCGTAGTCGCGCTCCAAATTGCCTGACGGGGATATGCCGGCGCGATCGAGCAGCGGATGCGACATGCCGTAGGTGCCGCCCTCGCCACCGCCCTGCGGTGGCCCGACCCGAAGCCCCTTGAGCTTCTCCCACAGATCACCCGAGGGCTTGACGTTGCGGTTGAACGATCCGAGGCTCCGGTTGCCGATGTCGACATGGGCGTGTCCGTAGTGGTTCGGGTAGCGCCAGATGACGCCCCAACCGAGTGCGTGGAGGATCGGCATGATGCGGTCGAAGTCGCGCATCTCCTTCGCCGACTTACCTGGGGCCGTGTTGAGGTCGAGCGCGCCGTTGCGGTAGTGCCACGAGTTCCTAGCGTGCACGCGGTGGATCGGTCCGAACGGCGGCGGGCCCTCGGAGACGCGGACACCAATGCTGCGCAGCACGTGACCGAGCCGGATGAGTCCCTGCGTGTTCTTCACGATGCCGCCAGTAGCGAAAGCCTCGAACGGCAGATCACGGAACTTTGCGAGGTTCTCGCCACGCAAAGCGGCCTTGTTCACGGTCTCCAAGCGCTTGCGCTCATACGGGTCACGCATCGCCTCGGAGACGTAGATGCCCTCACCGGCGCGAGCCTTGATCAGCTGATCGTCACCCTGCAGGTGAGTCGAGTAGCCGGGAATGACACCACCGCCGGCGTAGCCCTTGACCCGTTTGACTGCCGGCAGTTTCACGCCGACGTCACCGAATGCATCGTTGACCTCACGGCGGAAGTCGTTGAGCACCGAGATCGAGCGATTCATCGTGGAGGCGACATGGCCGGGCATCTTCCCGAGCTCGTCGCGGACACCGGCACGCATGCCAGCAATCGAGGAAACCCCGGCCCGGCGGATCGTCTCGAATCCCTCGTGCGAGGCGCGGCGTGTCTGACCCAGCTGCTCGCCGTAGTCCGAGCGGAGATCACGCATCGACCGGCCCACGCCCTTATGCAGTTCGTGGGTCTTCTCCCGACCCTGACGGTCGATACTGGTGAATCCCTCGTGCGAGGAGCGGCGTGTCTGACCCAGCTGTTCGCCGTAGTCCGAGCGGAGATCGCGCATCGACCGGCCCACGCCCTTATGCAGTTCGTGGGTCTTCTCCCGGCCCTGCCGGTCGATCGTGGTGAATCCGTCTGCAGAGATGCGCGTGAGCAGCTGCATCGTCGCCTGCTGATCGGCTGTCATCGCCTCATGCTCAGCCAACTGTGTCAAGCGCATCGACGCAAGCGCCGACGCCGTCGAATCCTGCATCCCCTGATAGGACGACGCGGTGATCTCCTGCCGGAACACCAGCGACTCCTCAGCGGTGGCATCCATACCCGCATACGCCTCAGACGTCAGCGCCGGGAGCTCATCCACCCCTGGCACCTCACCGGACGCACCGGCCGGAACCGAAGCCGCCGCTGAGGCGAGCGCAGGAGGTGCGGTCAGGGCGGTGTCTGAGGCGTCACGGGCTGTGCTCGGGGTCGTGGTGATCTGTGGGATTGCTGCTGCGCCCATCATCTCGGCTGCGGCCCGGATGGTGTCGAGCTTGCCGAGGATGCCGCCGATGAAGCCCTCGGCTGTCTGCTCTCCGATCCACTCAGTTTTCTTTGATGGTGAGCGGATGCCGAGGGCGCGTTTGAGCGAGGACTCCATCGACTTAGCGATCTTGAGGATGGTCTTCTCGACCTGCTTCTGCTGTGACTCCAGGCCCTTGACGAGGCCGGCGGCGGCATCGACGCCGCCCTTGTAGAAGCCGTGCGTGACGTATTTGCCGGCCTGGCGCGCGTGCTTGTCGATGTCGGCATATGACCGGTTGATCGACTTCACATCGCTGCTGGTGCCCTTAAGCAGTTCATCAGCCATCTGCAGGGACTCGTCGATCGAGCCGGCCTGGGCGACTTCCTGCAAGATCGCACCGGAGTAGCCCATCTTCTGCAGCCGGTTCAGCTTGCCGGACAGGTCCCGAACCCGGGCTGCCGCCTGGGCTGCGTTCTTCCGCACACCCGAGACGCCCTGCGTCTGCTCCCACACACCCGCCCGGGTCTGTGACCACTGCGACGTCACATCAAGCGAGTACGCCGACCTGCCGATCGAGGATGCGACGGAGTCCTGGATCTGTTTGAGCTCGTCGAGTTTCTTCTGTGCGTTCTCGGCGCGCTTCTCCAGCTTCTCCAGCTGCCCGTAGAGGCGACGCAGTGAGGACTCGTAGCCGGAGGCGTCGCGGGCGAGGCGAGCGCGGGTGCCGCGGCTGAGGTCCTCGTTGCGGGACAGTGAGAGCATCCGGTCGACTGTGGAGTAGGCGCCGGAGAGGCCGCGTGTGGTCTGGTCGCGGAGGTCGCCGCGGCGGAGGTCTGTGCGCAGTTCGCGGCGCATGTCAGCGACGCGGGCGCGGCGGGCGGCCGCCTCCTCTCGGCGGCGTTTGGCTTCGTCTTCGCGGCGTTTGCGTTCCTGCTCGGCCTTGCGGCGCTGCTCGTCGTCCTTGCTGCCGGAGACGACGGCACCGGAGGCCATGGGGAGGGCGCCGGGCATGCGGGAGATGGTCTCGGTGAGGATCTTCCACGAGCGGCGAGAGCCGTCGATCGGGATGAACGCCTCGGGCACGTCGAGGCGGTCGCCTACGATCCTCCACGTGTTCGGTGGAACGACCTGCGCGATCGGGTCGAGTGTGCCGCCGGCGGCCATGGCTTTGACGTCGATGCCGCCGTAGGCGCGGCCGCCGACGCCGGCGCCATCTCGGCCGGCTCGGGCGCGGCGCTTCTTGGCGTTGGACCCGTCGGCTTCACCCTGGAACCACTTCTTGATCCGCACCCATAGCGTCGCGGACTCGCCGTCGGTGTCCTTGAGGTCCTTGACGATCGAGTCGAGATCCTTTTTCGCCTGCTCCTTCTGGACCTTGACCTCAGTCTTGACCTCGTCAGGTGTCATCAGGACGCGGTCGGCGTAGTCCTTGGCCGCGTCTTCACTCATGCCGAAGGAGCGGGCGGTCTTGATCAGGTCTTCACGCGACTGGTCGAGGGCTTTCTGCAGCTCCTCCTCGGACTGCGTCTCCTCGTAAATCGAGGCGGCACGGTCGGCGCCGGCCCGGGCGACCCGGTCGAGCGCCTCGGCGTTGTCGCGGCCCTTCTGGGTCGTGTCGTCGAGAGTCTTCCCGTTCTTCTTCAGGGCCTCGCGGGCATCGTCGAGGGACTGCTCCCACTCGCGGGAGGCGGCGCGGGTGTCGAGGGTGGCCTGGCCGAAGGTGCGGATTTCGTCGGCGAGATCCGCGATCTTCTCCTCGGTGGTCTTCGCCTCGACGCCGAGGTCTTTGAGCTTGTCGACACCCTCGGCGGTGGTGGGGTTGGCCTCCAGCATCTCCTCGGTGATCCGGCCAGTCGCGATCGCAAGCAGCACCGCGTCATCCGTCGCCAGGCCGGCAGCACCAGCGATCTCGCGGAGATAGTCCTTGTACTTCGGGAACTGTTCGAGGACCTCAGCGTCGGTCATGTCCTCGGCTGAGTCGCGGATCGCGGTGAACCCGTCAGCCGCAGATTCCATCGCACCACCAGAGGCGAGGTCGCGCAACGCCTCATCGGTCGAGGCGATCGTCTCGCCGATGATCGTCACATCTGAGCGAGTGCCGGCCACACCGTCGAGCCACTGCTGCATGCCCGCGCCGGCCATGTTCACCCGGTCGAGTGCGTCACCCCAATCCTCGATCTCCTTCGTGCCGATACCGCGATTCCAGAAGGAGTTCGCTTCCTCCCACAACGCGGGATCGAGGACGGTGTTCTTGACGTCACCGGAGGCCTTGTTCTGCAGCTCAGCGATCGCAGACGTCATCTCCGACGTCGACCGTGACGAGGTGTCGATGACCGAGTTCAGTGCTGCAGCTGCTCCCCTGGCTGTCAGCAGGCCGACCGTGGCCAGGCCTGCAGCTTTGCCGAGCGTTGTCAATCCACCAGCGAGGCGCGGGTGGGTCGCGTTGAGGGTCTTGAAGCCGTCGACAACGTCGAACACCTTCGGCGCGATGGTCAGGAACCCGCCAGCAGCGAGGCTGGCCGCGCCTGCGATGCCGGCGAAACCGACCGTGGCCTCCTTGAGCGGCTGCGGCAGCTCACGGATCCTGGTCATGAGACCGGTGACAGCGTCCGCGCCAGCAGCGAACGCCGGCAGCACAGCCTGCCCGAAATCAATGCTGGCGTCCTTAATCGAGTTCAACGCGATCTTCGCCCGGGACTCGGCGGTCTCATACCGCTGCGAGGCTTCCTCGGCGAGCGCGGAGGCCTTGATGTACTCGGTGTTGCCGGTCGCCAAGGCGTTCTTCATGACATCGGAGGCGGCGGCCAGGGAGAGGATCGCGTTTGATTCGCGGATCCCCTTGATGCCGAGCTCGCTGAGGGTGACGTTGACGTTCTCGCCCTCGGCCTGGGCTTTGCCGAGGCCTTCAACGAAGGTGGCGAGCGCGCCGGCGGCGTCTCCCTTGAACGCTTTCGCGAAGTCGGTGGTGGACATGCCGGCGGTCTTGGCGAACAGGTCGAGTTTGTCGCCGCCGCGGTCGACTTCCAGGCCCATCTTTTTGATGACCATGGATGCGGCGGTGCCGCCGGCTTCGGCTTCGATGCCGACGGATGAGAGGGCGGTGGCCAGGCCGAGGACGTCGCCTTCGGTCATGCCGGCTTGGCGGCCTGCCGAGGCGATGCGCATCGACATGTCCATGATCTCGGACTCGGTGGTGGCGAAGTTGTTGCCGAGGCCGACGACTGCGCTGCCGAGGTTGTTCACCTTCGACTGGCTGGTGCCCATGATGTTCATGAATCGTGCGAGCTGGGTGCCGCCCTGCTCGGCAGTGAGGTTGGTGGCCTCCCCGAGGTCGATGATCGTCTTGGTGAACTGCAGGACGTTCTGGGTCTTGATGCCGAGCTGGCCTGCTGCCTCGGCGACGCCGGCGATCTCGGTGTGTGTGGCAGGCAGGGTTGTGGCGGCGAGGTCGCGGAGGCCTTGCTGCAGGCCGTCCATCTGCGCGGTGGTGCCCTCGACGGTCTTGGTGACGCCAGCCCAGTCGGACTGCCACGACATGGCGGCTTTGGTCGCCATGCCGAGGGAGACAGCGACGCCGGTGCCGAATATCGTGGCGGCGCGGCCGGCGTGCTGCCAGGCTTCGGGGTGAGCTCTGGCTGACCGTTCCAGGGCTGTGAGGTGCTTCTGCACCGGTGCGATGCCGTCGCGGTGGATGCCCTGGAGGGCGTTGCGTGCGACCTTCGCGCCTGTTGCCACGCCGGTGGCGTCGAGGAGCATGCGATAGGCCACTGTACGGTCAGCCATAGCTCACCTCCTTTCTAGGGTTTGAGGACTGTCGACCAGGTCAGGCAGTCAGGGTGTTCGTATTCGGCGTTTTCGCGAGCGCGCCTGATCGCGGTCGAGGCGTGGCAGCGTGCCGGGGGTGGGACGTCGAAGCGGTTTTCGTTCTCGGCGGCGTGGCAGATGTCCTTGCTGTAGCCGCAGATCGGGCAGAGGCTCGCCCGGTACTCGGCCAGGGAGAGCATCCAGGCTCGCTGCGTCTCGTCCCACTCCTGTTCGGGTGTGGACGAGAGGAGCCTGCCATCCGCGTCGTACTCGTAGCGGGTGGTTGGCTCCCATCCGTAGAACCGTTTGAGGCTGATGCCGAGACGTTGGGCGGTCTCGACGTCGGCTCTCAGCCCCGGGTCACGATGGAGGCGCTTCGTGAAAAAGGGACGGTGGTGGCTCCGCGGTTGATCCGCAGGATCGCGGCCGTGAACTCCGCGTGCTGACCGTTGGTGATGTCCTCGGCGATCTCCGGCCAGTCGGAGCCGGTGAATTCGGCCTTCTTCCCGGATTCTTTCCAGGTCGCCTCGACGACCGAGGACGGCATCGCGGCGTCGAGGAACGTGTCGATGTTGACGCCGAAGGACTTGTCGATGTCGTTGTCGTCACGGGGCGGGTGCTCCTCTTCGAGCTTTGCGAAATCGGGTTTCTTGAGTGCGCGCAGCTTGAACGAGACGACTGAGTCTGCCATCGCCTTTTCGAGGCGCTGGACCTCCTTAGCCGCCTTCTTGATCTCCGGTGAGGAGTTCAGGCGGTCGGGTCGCGCCTCTTTGCCGAGGCGTTCGAGATGCTCCTCCGCGGCTTCGTACTCGGCGAGCAGGTCGAGGTCAGTGACCAGATCGACAGTCGTTGTGGCGCGCTTGATTCCCAGCTTGGACATGATGTGCTCCTGTTTCTGACTCCTGATAGCGGTGAGAGCCCGGCCCCGCGACAGGAGTCACGCGCGGGGCCGGGCGGATCATGGGTCAGGCAGCCACTGCGACGTCGGTCTTGACCTCGGCGAACATGAACTGCGGGATCGTCGAGCGGATCACGGAATTCGCTTCCGGTGCCAGGGGCTGCTTCTCGCCCGAGACTGCCGGGAAGACAGAGACGACCTGACCGGCCGCGAACTCGTCCTCGAAGGCGATGCCGCGGCGCTCAACGAAGTAGCCGCGGGCGTGCTCCTTCAGCGTCTCGACCGCCTTGTTCGGGTCCTCGGTGTTGGTGTTGTCGATCACGGTGATCGACAGTCCCGGGGTCTTGCGGCCGGGCTTGCCGAACTCCTGCCGCGAGCACACGCGGGGATCCGGGATCGTGGCCTGTTCCTTGGTCGGGTTCCAGCCGTCACCGGTGAGGTAGCAGCTGATGTCGAGTGCCGACTCAGCAGTCAGCTCCTCGACGGTAGGGGCAGACGGGTCTGCCAGTGCCGGAACCCAGACGATCTTGATGTTGCCGTCGGCTGGCGTTGACGGGATTTCAGTCATGGGACTCTTCTCCTTCTTCCTTCTTCGTGTTGCGCCCAGCCGGACGGGATGGGCTCTCGCCCGAGGCATCTGCACTCGGGACGTTCTCGGGTGACTCCTGCTGGGTAGACCGGGCGCGCTTCACGTGGTGCTTCGGAGCACGCGGCGAGCGGGCCGGTGGGTATCGGTCGGACTTGATGAGCTGGAGGTTGTCCCCGATCTGCGGGTGGGTCTCCAGCACGTCGAACTCGTGTTTGGTGTCGGTGTCCTTGACGCGGACATAGGTGGGCATGACGGTCCTTCCTAGGCTTCGGCGACGGTGAGCTCCCATTCGAGGACGGTGTAGACGACCTTCCGGTTGGTGCCGGTCAGGGTGATGTCGGGGTCCTCGCTGATGGGTCGGGCGTTGATGAGCCGCATCCGGCCGGTGTTCCATCCGGCGGCGGCTGGCCGCTGGTGCTCGATGGCGGGGATGACGCGGTCGCAGATGACCCGCACCGAGTTCGGGGTCATGCCTGCGATCGTCATCGTGACCGTGGCTGTGGAGGCGTGTCGGCGGCCTGCGAGGCTGCGGGTGGCAGGGACTGGCAGGTGGGCGATGACGACCACCCACGGCAGGGCGGCCTCTGCGGTCTGGCCGCGCTCTCCGAGCTTGACTGCGGCGGTGAACAGGTTCAGGTCGTCGGGCAGCATCTGCTCGATGGCGTCGGCGAGGACGAGGGCGGAGCTCATAGCTGCTCCCCGAGGATCTTCGCCAGCCGGTCCTCGATCACGGCGATCTCGGAGTTGATCGGGGTGACGAAGTCGAGGCTTGCACCGCCGCCGTTCGCTCCACCGAAGTAGGCGATGTTGCCGAGCGCTCCAGGCACGCCGCGGCGGGTGGTCTTCTCTTTGTCGGGTCCGATCTCCCAGGCGGTGCCGCCCCACCCGTACTCTTTGTCGGAGGTGATCGTCGGGGCGAGCTGCGAGAAGTGCTCGGAGGACTTGGCATCTTCCTGCAGCGCCTCTTTCATCTTCTGGATGCCCTTGTCCATGGTGCGCTCTGCCTCGGCGCGGACGATGTGCGGGAGGGCGTCGAGGTCGCTGGCGAGGCGATCCACTTCACTGGTGTCGATGCGCAGACCCATGAGGCGTCCCCTCTTCTCTCAATCAGCGATGTAGTCGACGAAGATGCGGTAGGCGGTGCTGTACGTGCGGAACGGCGCTTCCTGGCTGATGCGGTACGTGCGGCCGACGAGCAGCGGATCGAGGTCGGCGTAGGTGATCTCGACGATGTCGCCGACGTTGACGCGCACCGATCCGACCGGCAGGTGGATGGACATGCGCTGCTCGGTCATATCTGCGCCAGCAGACTCCTGCTCGGCCTCGTAGCCCTCGTAGGAGGTGAGCTTGCAGCAGCCCACCGGGTAGTCCTCGTTCGGGTAGATCTGCTCGGTGAGCGGCACGACCTTGCCAGTGGTGCGGTCGGTGGTCTCACCGGTGACGCGGGAGATGGTGCAGCGGTCGACCATCAGCGCCTTAGCAGCGCGCCGGCCGCGCATAAGTGCTGCAGCCGCACGACGGGCGCTCACAGCATCCCCACGACCGTCGCCCCGCCTCCGAACCGGGCACGCAGCCAGGCACGAGTTCGGGACGGCAGGCTCATCGGTGTGACCATCTCCGTGGACTCACCAGTCGTGGCGTAGGACTCCCGGTAGTCGTCAATGCTCACCGACGACAGGCCGCCGTTGCGGATCGACCATGACCCCTCACGCACCTCATGCAGGCCAGCCGTCACCATGCCGACGGCGAGCGCCTTGACGTCTGCTGGGACTTGTTTGAGGCCATGGGAGTAGCGGACGTGGATTTCTGGCAGGTGGTGGCCGCATGACCAGCCGTCGTTACGGTAGATGCCCTGTGAGACGACCGCGTAGGCGCGGGCGTCGAGCAGGGTGTCGTTGACGTGGACTTCGTGGACGGTGTCGATCGGCAGGCCGGGCAGCTCCAGGAGCCGGTCGGGTAGGCCTATGACACGGACGGTGGACTCTCGGTAGGCGATTGGGCAGCCGGCAGCTGAGGTGATGGCATCCGATGCGGCGGCGATGAGCGTTTCGATCATCGTGAGCTCGTCGTCATCGATGTCGTTGCCCCAGGCCTTCACGTCGTCGATCGTGATGAGCATCGGATGCCACCTCTCTCAGTCGTCTCCGGAGACGAGCTTCTTGATGTCGTCTCGGCCGAGACCGTCCAGCTGCTCCTCGGCGAACCCGAGCGTGAGCGCGTGCTCGCGCCAGGTGTCCTTTGAGGCGTTGCCGGCCGGCGTCTCGGTGTCACCGGTGTCGGTTTCGCCGGTGTCGGTCTCGGTGTCGGCTTCTCGCTCTGCATCCAGGTCTGCGGCAGTGCGCCGCTTGTCCGGTGGCCAGATGTCGATCGTGTCGCTTGGCAGATCGCCGGCGACCTGGCCCAGCGGCGGGACAGCCTTCGAGGCGTCGGTCGGGTGACCGTCTTTGGCGGGCTCGGCGCCGGGATTCGCGTTCAGGAACTCGTCCTTCGTGGCTGGCTTCACGTGGCCTCCGTTGATGAGGCCGGAGGCCACGTGCTCAGCCACGTCAAAGACGGTCCCGTTGGGTCCCTTGACGTAGGTCATGGTTCTGCCCGTCCTCACTCTGCCGTGTAGGAGACGATGGCCTTCGGGCGGACGACCTTCGAGCCGTACACGTGCAGTCCGCGCAGACGGTCAGCGAACTTCTTCTCCGCCCGCATAGCCTCGGTCTTCTGGATCTGCGAGACGAAGGCGAGCGCGGAGCGGTGGAAGGCGATGACCTGCGGCTTGTCTACCGTTGGGCCGTTCTCGGACTCGTAGCCGTCGAAGCCGAGGATGCGTCCCATGGATGCCTCGCGCAGTCCCTGGGTGTCGCCGAGCTGGTCGGCGTTGGTGATCTTCGAGTCGTGTTCGAAGAACAGGGAGGAGAACTCGGCGTTGGCGACGAACACTCGGCCCTGCTTCGGCACGGCGGCCTTGTCGAGGGCCTTGCGCAGGTCTCGGACGACGTTCCAGGCCGACTTTGCGTCGGTGGCAGGTGCGCCCGGGGTGACCGGGGTGGCGTTCGTTGCGGCCATGGTGGCCAGGTGCTTGTCGGCGTCCTCGACGAGGCCCTCGGCGGCGGACTGCGAGAACACGTTGAGGTCGCCGGCAGCCTGTGCGCGGTCGATGTCGTCGACGTAGAAGTCGAAGTTCTTCTCCTGGTCGATGACCAGTTCGATCGCGGTGGTCGAGATTGCGTCGGGCTCGGTGGTCCGCGAGTTGGCCTTGTAGTCCTTGATCGCGATCGGCACTGGGGTGTTGATCGTGATCTGGTCGCCGGAGGTGAACTCGCGTTCGTACTCCCGGTTCGTGAGGCCAGCCCAGACCGCCTGGTTGCGGAAGTCGGTGAGCATCGCTGATGCCCACAGCTTCGGAATGAACTTCTCGATGGACATGATGTTTCCTTTCGTGATGTAGACCGGCCCCGGTCAGGGTCGGTGTCAGGTGTCCACGCGACCTTCGCGATACGCCTTCGTCACTTCCGCGGGCGTCATCTTTTCGAGGTCGGCTTTCGAGAGCTTCTTCCTGGGCTTGGGCTTGCCCCGTGCAGAGTCGAAGCTCGCAGTGCCGCCTTGCGCGGCGAGGTGTGGTTTTCGGGTCAGGAGGTCATCCAGGGCGTCAGCGAGCTCGTCGGCGTCGACATTGCCGTCGTCGTCGACCTCGAACTCGGACAGATCGAGGAAGGCCAGCGCGTCGGAGGGGTCGCGCAGCTTGCCGGTGGCGGCGGCCTTGAGCTCGGAGCGCAGGATGCGGGCGTTGGCCTTTTCGAGCGCTTCTGCCCGGGCCTCGGCCTTCGCGGCGTCGATCGCCTGCTCGTCTGGTGACTTGTTCGCCCGTTCCTGCTCGGCGCGGATCTGATCGAGCTGCTTCTGCAGCTCCTTGGCCTGCTTCTTCGCGGCGTTTCGTTCGGCCTTCATCGAGGCGAGCGCCTTCTTGCCGGGGTCGCCGAGCTGGTCGGCGCCCTCCGGGTCAGCGTCGTCGTCACCGCCGGATTCGCTGTCGTCGTGGTTCTGCTCGTCGCCCGCGGGGCCGTGCTGATCGTCTGGCTGCTGGGACTCGTCTGGGCCGTGCTGCTGCTCGTCAGTGTCCTCGGTGACGGTCACGGTGGTGTCTGCCATGGTTTCCTCCTGCGTTGCGCATGGGTGAGGGCCCGCCGCGATTGCCACGGCGAGCTGGAACTGTGGGTGGGGTCAGGCTGCTGCGTAGATCTTGCGGCGGTGCTCGCGCAGCTCAGCAGCGGTCATGGTGTACTGCGAGTTCGGGTTGCGGACGCCGGTGCGGCGCGCGCGGAGCACTTCGGCTGTGGCACCGACGCGGGTGCCGCCGCGGCCGAACTGGCCGTAGCCCTCGACGTTTCCTCTGATGACGCCACCGGCTATCTGGCCTTGGTCGGTGAGGTAGCCGTAGTCGGCCAGCAGTTTGCGTGCCCTGTCCGGTGAGCCGTTGGCTCGGCGGTAGATCTCGTCGACGGAGAGCCTGCGGCGTCCGGCCTGTCCGTACCCGGTGTGGGTGCGGTAGTAGCCGCGTTTGCCCATGCCCTCGCGGGTGAACCTGCCCGAGGGTGTGAGAGCTCCTTGACGGCGGGCATTGACGACCTGGTAAATGTCGGCGCCGTCTCGGATCGCCTGCGCGCCCGCTTTCGTGTAGATGCGGTCCTGGTCGTCCTCGGAGAGGTTGTTGAAGTGGTCGTAGGGGTCGGTCGTGAATTCGTCGCTTCGTGGCCGCGTGGTCGGTAGGTGCTCGCACCGGCAGTGCGGGTGCCGGTTGAAGCCGGCGTTCCATCGGTAGAAGCGGCCGGCGAGGATCGCGCAGCGGTCACAGCCGCTGGCATGAACGACACGGACGTAGCCGGTCGTCGGTTTCGTGCGAGTGAGCGCGAACGCTCCGGTGGCTGCTGTGGCGACCTGGATGATCGACGTCTGGATGAGGCGGGACAGGTCCCTGCGGCCGGCGGTCAGGGCCTGCGCCGGAGGCATACCCTCACCGATCCGGTCGAGGGAGTGGTAGGCGACGCCGGCGAGCGCTGCCTCGACGCGAGCGCCGGATGCCTGCATGGTGCCGGCGAATGCGCGGGCTTCGATGGTCGGTCCGTCGATGTCGAGGTCTTGGGCGTCGAGCACGGTCTCGGCGTAGGCTGTCGAGTCGATCGCGGCCAGCGTCTGCGCTTGACCGACAGTGGCTGCCGCGTGCGGGAGCTGTTCGTTCCAGGAGTCGAGGATCGCGTTCTCGTCGACGCTGTTCCACTGCGCGAGCAGCCGCTTGTAGGTGTCGGAGGTCAGGTCGGTGGTGACCTGACGGTGCTTCCGGGCGATGGTCAGCGGGCGGGACACGAGGTCACTCCATCAGCTGGGAGGACGGTGCGTCGAGCGCTGGATTCATGGCCGTGGTGGTGGCGAAGTGGTCAGCGGCCAGCGCATCCTGTGCGCGCTCTTCGCGGATCATCTCCATGATGCGCTCGATCTCCTCCGGGCTGGCACCATCCTGCTCGAAGATCCAGCGCAACGGGTAGCCCATCTGGCGCTTCTTCACCAGCGCATCCGCACGCTGCGCCTCCGACCGATACTGGATATCGGCCCACATGGGCCGGCCGGCGGCGAGCGCGTCGACCTCGGCGGAGGGCCGGTCCATGGCGATGGCCATGAGCTTGTAGATCTCGCGGACTGCGGAGTTGACGTGCATGACGGACTGGCGGGTCTTGGAGACCAGGCCGGCCTCGGAGATGGTCAGCGCCTCGGCGGCCGTGTTGACCATCTTCGTCATCAGATAGTGCGGTGGCGTGCGGGTCTGGGCGGCGATGTGCTCGATCGCCTGGTTGATGACCTCGGAGAACGGCCCGAGCTGCGAGCGCGACCACTCAGCGACACCGACGTTCTCCCCCGGTACGAACAGGACTTTCTCGCCGAGGAGCTTGTCGAGCTCGACCGGGCGAGCGCCGATCTGCTGGCCGTGCTGGTCGAGGATCGGGATCTTCGGCGGCTCGGCACCGGTGACGATCCGCTGTGGCAGCGATGCGGCATCGAGGGCGTTGATGAGGTAGGCCCAGATCAGGTTGATCGCGTCTTGCATCGCCATGACCCCGGCGATGTCTGAGATCGGCTCGTCGTCGAGGAGGTCACGATTGCGCAGCTCCACGACTGGCACCTCGCCGAACGGGTTCGAGCCCCAGAAGTGGGTGTCGCCGGCTCGTGGCTCCCAGCCCTGGAACAGGTCGGCAGGCCGGCCTTGACGCTGCCAGCGCTCCTCGGAGGTTTCCCGCTCGAACTTCCAGATTTCGTCAGGCAGGTAGAGGGTTGCGTACTCCTTCTTGTCGTCTGCCCAGGTGACGAGAGCTGAGCGGCGCTCCCGTGTCGCCGGGTCGGAGTCGACGTAGACCTGCTCAGGATTCTCGAACGTGATCCGAGGCCGATCAGGACGTTTGCCCGGTGCGATGAGAGCGAACGCCCGCCGTGCTGCGGCGCGCACCTGCAGGGCTGTCTGCATGCCGGCAGCGGCGTCGGCGGCTTCCCATGCGCGGTTGGTCTCCTTGTCGGCCTGGATGGTGCCATACGGGCGGATGCCCAGCAGCACCATCCGCTCCGGTGAGGCGTCAGCGACCGGGGCACACCAGTTGTCGGAGAAGCCCTCGAACTGCTTACGGAAGTTCTCGGAGAATTTCGGGGAGGCGAAGCGCAGCTCGCCCTGGTCGCCGCGGTAGTAGGACAGCTCCTTAGCAGTGCGAGGGCGGCGAGCGAGCAGCGCGTCTGAGAGCCGGGCGGTGGTCTTCTGCGCCTGTTCGAGTGTCATGGGCATGCGCAGTCACCACCTTCCATAGGATGCGCGAGCGGTCGAGGTGCCGGTGTAGATCGTCGAATCAGCCTTGCGGGCGGCGCCGGCGGCGATCGCGTCCGAGGTCGCCGCGTGAGCGAGCACCGAGGACATGCCGAGGTCGATCTTCTGATCTTCTGAAGCCTTGACGATGTAGTACTTGCCCTGATGTCCGATGGCCCGCTCTACAGCGTTCCTGATGTGGACCGCGGTGGTCTCACAGCCGTCATGGGTGAGCTCGGAATCAGGATTGAGGACGTCGTTCTTGAACCGCTTGAGCTCCTCCCACATGATGTTCAGACGCTCGGTGCGGAACTCGATGATCTTCTTCTCGCCGTACTTCGCCGCCCACATCGCGATCTCGGTCTTCCAACCGGAGACGTCGAAGTAGGCTCGAACAACCTCGTACTCGCTCATGATCCAGGCGAGCGCCGCATCGACTTCGAGACGGGGGACGGAGCCTCCCCAATCGCGGGGGTTCCAGATCGTTTCGCGCTGCCCGTCGTGGTAGCGCGGCGTGAACTGGTGCTGGTCGAGGGTCTCGGCGCGGAATCCCGTCCAGTCGTTGGTGTCCGAGCCGTCAAAGCCCAGACAGATGCGGGTGCGTGGCCTTACCACGATGGGCGGGTCCGCTGCGCGGAGGTCCCACGCTTCACGGCGGAGCCACGCACTACTGCCGGCACGGATCCGGTTACCGTAGAAGCGCTCTGCCTCGGCAGGACTGAGCTTCATCAGCTCGGCGCTGGTCGACTCGATGTCGCGGAGGTCCACCCACGGCGAGAACTGGTAGTTGAACGCGAAGATCTTGCGTCTGTCGTCCTTGTCCTCGAACTTAAGGTGCTTCGGCGGCGGGAAGTAGTGCACGTAGACGTCTGGATAGTTGCCCTCGACGGTGTCCTGCAACCAGGAACTCTCCGCCGGGTCGTAGGGGTTGGACGACTCGACCATCCGCCCGCCCATGCCTCCGAGGCCGCGCATGAGCGTGCGGTTGAACTTCTTCATCTTGTTCGAGTCGGTGTAAAGGCCAGTCTCGTCCGGGAACGCCGCCGAGATGCGAGCACCGAGCTTCGAGTCAGCCTTCGAGGTCACGACCTCGATGAGCGAGTCACGGTTCCCGTTCGGGTGGCGGATGAACTCTTCACCTGTCTTCGGGATGACATTGGCCAGCGGCCCGTCGTCGATCATCGGGACGAGTGCACCCCAGGTGTTCTCCACCTGGTCCTCGACGACGGCGGCGAGCTGGATGCGCGGCGTCGCCCATGGCCGGCCCATCGGTTCACCTGGCATGTAGTCGTACTCCCACCCGCACGGGCAGCCGTACTCGGCACACCGGTGAGTCTCACTGCCGGTCGCCCAGCCGGCGAACAGCGCTGGCCCGACGAACTCGATCAGTGCGTGCCCGGCAATCCCGGGGCTCTTGCCGACCTTCTGCGCGGCGATCCACGCTGAACGGCGGTGGACGAACGCCGCCGCCCGCTGTGTGGGCAGGGCGTCCGGGCGGACGCGGTAGTGGTTGGCGAGGAAGATCTTGTGATCGATCGTCGGCTCGAACGGGTCACCGGCGAGGTCACCCTCGGGTACAACCGCGTGATGTGCCAGCCAGTCCGATAGGAAGTAGCCGAGCGTCTTGGTCGGGTGCGGTACGTGGTACTTCGGCAGCGGTGGACGCTCATCGCTCATCGTCCGCCACCATCGGCAGCAGCTCAGCGATCTGCTCAGCCGTCGAACGCCGGCGGCGATCCTTCCTCGACACCACGTCGTCGGCCTGCTTCTGCAGCTCCTCCGTCGTCGTATACCGCCACCGGTACCGGTTCAGGCCTGGCATCGTGATCCCCAGATCATCAGCCTGGATGCGCAGGGAGTTCAGCCTCGACGTCGGCACATCAAAGTTCAGCTCCTCCACGGCCACGAACTGACGGACGTAGACGGCGAGCGCGAGCTGCTGGTGCTGGGATTCCCAGACGATGGACTGGCCCATGCGCCAGAAGCGGCGCCAGAGTTCGCGTTCGCGGTCGTTCATGGCTGGACGGAGTGGCCAGTTCGGTGAGCGGCGGCGGTCGACACGCGGCGGCAGCTTCACCCAACCGTCGGCGTCGCGGCGCTGGCGGTAGGAGTTGATGTCTGCGGCCGGGCCGGAGCGGTTTCGTGCACCTCCTGATGGCATGATCGTTCCCTTCGAGTCGTGCCGTTGCGGCACTGCGAATCGGGGCGCGTTGCGCGCCTCGATTGTGGTTCTGACCAGGGCGGATACCCGATTTTTTTGAACCCGTCGCGGACTTTTTTCCCCTCACCGGCGGTCGGGCTTTGCCCCTGTTCGGGGGTCTACCCCCACCCCTGTGCGGGGTGGTCGCGAGGTGCCGGCGGGCGGCGGGGTCGTGGTCGATGCGGCGGGCCGGGGTCAGGGTTCGCGGTGGAATCCGCCCGGCTGATGGGTGGCCGTCTCGGCCGAGTGGCACGGCTTGCATAAGCCGCGGCCGTGCTGTGGATCGTTCGGGTCGAGGCCTCGGTCGATGAGCTCGGCACGTGAGAGCGGGAAGTGGTCGGCTTCGGTCGAGGGCCTGCGGAAGCAGATGACGCATATCGGGTTGCGGGCGAGGACTGCGGGGCGGAAGCGGCGGCGGTGTGCTCGGCCATAGCCTCGGGCCGTCGATGACCCACGGCGCTGCTCGGCTTCGGCTTGATGGGCTTGGCATCTGCCGGTGCCGACGGCGACGAGCGTGGGGCAACCCGGAGCGTTGCACGGTTTCATGACCATGACGGCTCCTGAATGACAACGACCCCGAAGCGTGTGCTTCGAGGTCTCGCGCCAACTCTGGCGACGTTACCTCGATGATATGGGACAGAAGTCGGAATGGTCAACGTTCGCTCGTTCCTGCGCGTTTCGCACGTCTCGAAGTGGCAACGCGAAGAACTTCACCAACTTCGTAGAGCTTCGTTCCATCAGCTCGCGTTGTCGCCGGCTCAAGCAGCGCGCGGCCGTGACGGTCGCGGCGCTGCGTCCACTTGCGCGCCTGCTCCAGGCGGACAGGCACACCGGTGGCGGCCAGTGCCTCCACCACCACCGACAGGGGCGCCCTGTACCGGGCGGCACGCGCCAGGTCCTGGTCCTTGCGGTGGGCTACATCGGTGACCGTCGAGCACATCGGGCATTCGACTGCGGTCTGTCCTGGCTCATGCCACAGCTCAGCCTGACAGGTGAAGCCGTCATCAAGTGCGGCACCGCAGACGCCGAGGCGGATGAGGTCCGGTGGACGGTTGACGACCTGCCAGCCCTGACGATCCAGGGCTGAGAGCTCATCCATCCACACCTCGGCATCAGCATGCTTGGCCACCCACGTGACATGCCGGGCCAGCAGCACCATCAGCTCACCGGGCTGCCGGTACCGAATCACCTGCCCTGCCTGCATGTCGTACCGCGAAGCGATCGTCTGCAGCAGATCCCGGATCCGCCACTGCACCTCTGAGGCATCCACACGGAACACCAGCGGCGACGACGACACCGCCGATGCCGAGCGGTTCGCTATCACGTCCTGCCGGCACTTCGTCACATGCAGCTCCTGCCACAGCGCCGGCAACCGAGACAGCAGCGCCCGCCACTCGTCCACCCGTGCACCCGCATCGACGTCCATCATCGTCCCCTCAACTCCCTCTCGATCGTCCCGTCCAACAGATGCGCCGGCCGCCACACGCCAGCATCAGCACCCGCCACACGCAGCCCCTGCAACCACGTCTTCTGCGCAGGCGACAGCACACCGTTGGCGGCCTTGAGCTCCCGGTAGAGCACGGCCCCACGGGCGAGCACCAGATCCGGGAACCCCGGCGCCGACCGCCGCGAATCAAACGTGTGATACACCAGCCATCCGAGCCGAAGAGCCAGAGCAACGACGTGCTCCTGCAGCTGCTTCTCAGACATCGACTCGCCGATCTGCTGGCGGTATTCCTTGGCTTTCATCTCCGCCTTCTCTTTCTCGGCACGTTGGCATCAGGGCTGGACGAGGCGCGCTCCCGTCCAGTCCCAGCCCACGCCCGGCCAGACTCGACACGACCCGACCCAGCACGACCCTGGCCCAACCCAGGCCCGTCCCGTCCCGACCCGTCCCGAGTCTGCCCAACGACGTGGTTGACGTTTGGAGCAGTTTTGGGCAGAGACGGGCAGTTTCTGCTCGATTTCTGCTCGTTATCTGCTCCAAACGGTGTTTCCCCTGGTGACGGCCTCGCAAGCGGTGCAGGATCTGCACTTTGCGGACGGTCACTGGGGCGGTGTTCGGCGGGGTCCTGCTCCGACTGGCGGTCAGTAGTGTCCCTCGGACCCGAACTGGTAGGGCTCGCGGGGTCTCGCTCCGGCTGGATGCCGGATAGTCCCTCGGGCCGAGCCGTGGTGCCCGCGGGGTCCTGCTCCGACTGGCGGTCGGTAGTGTCCCTCGGACCGGGCTGTGGGGTGTCGGATGCTGCGGGGTCAGACGAGGACGGCCTATCCTCGCCGCTACCCAGCGGACCAGCATCCGACGCAGACGCGGGGGTGTGCTCTGTCGAGTGTCCCCGCGGACCGTCTGCCTTGGCCGGCTGGCTGCCGACCGAAGTCTTCTTCTTCGCCATCGCGAGCGCTCCTGGGCTCAAGCGGCGGCGGGAGGGCTTCGGGATCGTGACATCGTTGTCGCGGACCCACCTGTTCCCTTGCATCCACGTGACCGTGAACTCCGAGAAGTACGGGTCGATCGGCGGTGGCAGCAGATCGTCCTTCTTCTCGCTGTAGGGCATGTCGCCGTACCGGGTGTTGCAGCCGCGGCAGGCGACGACGTAGGTGTCGATCGTGGCCGTCTGGCCAGGGTGCAAGTGGTCATACGTGCCAGCGAGGGCAGCCTTGTTGTTCTCCCACTGCACGACGCGACCGCAGTAACGGCAGCCGTCGCCATCCCGCAGGCGGACCGGGATGACGATCGACCAGTTGTTGCGGTCGCGTTTCTGCTGTTTCGCCCACTCGCGCTGATCCCACGGGATGAGGTGAATGAACTCGTCATCCCGGATGAGCTCGAACTCCGTGCCGGCCGACCCGTCGACCTCCGTGAGGTAGCCAGCCCACACCGCATACTCAAGGAGCTTCTCCGCCCGGGCATGCCCTCCTGCCATCAGCACGGCTGTGCCCCTCGTGATCCGGTACTCGATGTTGTGCGCCGTCGAGGCCATCGCGCAGCGCATGACGAACCCGAACAGCTCATTGAGCAGCCGATCGTCTGCGTCTGGGTGTCCCAGAATGGCGAGCGCGACCGGGTGTGTGGGTGCGGTGTCTCCGCCTCGGAGCCATGCCATGCGGTGTGTGCCTCTCGTGGTGTCATCGGGTGGTCAGGTGATGTAGGGGTTAGCGGTCGTCGGAGTCGTGGTCGTCGCGCTCCCATTCGGTGCGGTAGAAGCGGCCGCCGGTCTGGTTGCCGGTATCGCCGTGGTAGCCGGCGGTGTAATCGATGGCGTCTTCGCCGTCGTTGGAGGTCCAGTGGATGCGGTCGCCGTTGCGGATCTCGTCCGGGCTGATGGCGGCGTATTTGGCCATTGCGATCCGCACGCCGAGCCGGGCTTCCAGGGCGGCGATTGCGGCGATGATGGTGCTGGTCGCTTCGGCTGCTGCCTGCTGGGCGATGAGCCGCCGGCGGCGGCGAGCATGGATCGCCGTGTTCAGCGTCCAGCCCGCCACGGCCCAGGTGACAGCGGTGATGATCACGAAGAGCACGTCGTCCATGTGTCACTCCTCGACGGGGACGTTCGGGATCGAGCGGGCGGTGAGGTTGCCGTCGGTCTCGACTTCCCAGATGAACAGGTCGCCGTCCTCGTCGAGGGTGACGATCTGGGCGTGTGGGCCGAAGACAGGCAGGGACGCGGGTGGGGTGGGCATGATTCCTCCTAGTGGATCGTGACGTCGGTTGAGCGGTTGATGATGAGGTGGCGGCGGTCGACGACGACGCGGACCATGTTGTCCGGGCCGTGGTGTAGGCCGGTGAGCCTGCCGGTCCACCGGCTGTTGCCTGGCAGCTCGACTGTGACCGTGGAGTCGAGGTCCTCACGGTCGAGAGCACCGGCAGTGGTATGGATGGTCATTAGATGTCCTGAGGTCGGATGATGCGGTTACAGCAGTGGCAGCGCCAGCCGACGAATGACTGATCACCGAGGGCGTTGACTGCGTGGAGCTTTTCGCGGTGGTCGTGTCGGCAGACGATGGCCTGGACGCTGGTCTCACCGGTCGTGAGGCTGCGCTCCTCGATGGTGGCGAAACTGCAGCTCTCGTGCCCTGGCTGCATGGTGCTCATTTCCGGTCTCCCAACATGCCGTCGTCGTGATCTTCCTGGTTCGGCCGGAACCCGATATGCAACTCCGGCGAGGTTGTCTCAGCCGCGGGGTCCGCGACCGACGACGTTTCAGAGTCGTAATGCGGCGGTTCCGGGCCGGCGATCTCGACGTTCAGGCCAACGTGGATGCGCAACGGAAGCCACCTCAACGAACACCCCACATGCAGGTCACCGGCACCGCGCCGGGCGCGCCCTCGGCTACCAGCTCGAACCTCTCCGCCTCCACGTCGAGCACTGCCCACCGCCACTGCACGTCATCGCCGGTCGCCCAGCCAACGTCGTCCGCTCCGACACACAGCTGGTCGTATGCGTTCACCATCTCAGCGAAAGCGGCCTTGTCCTGATGACCCGGCCCCGTGACGTCGGCAGTCTCTGACTCCACGAAGGGGAACCAGTGCTCGCTGTCGTACCAGAACGTCAGGGCCTCAACCGCGTTGGTCAGTCGGTCACTCATCGTCTTGTCCTTTCAGGTGGTCTGCGATCTGCTGCAAGATACCGCCCGCGCGCCACTTCCCGCCCTCGTCGCCAGCCCATTCCATGACCTTGTCGGCCAGTTCCTTCGGGATGAGTGCGGCCTCAGCGAAGTCCTCGATAGCGCTCGGGTGCGGTGTAGCCCCGAGCACGCCGTCCGTGTTGTACAGCTCCCACTGGTCGTATGACAGCCGGGCGAGGTACCTGCGGCCGTCCACGGTCGCCCAGCCGAGAGTGTTCGGCTTCGTCGGCAGCGGGCGCTCGATCAGCTCGATCTTCCAGCCCCTCTCCTCGTAGACGGGCAGGATGTGCGGCTCGATCATCCCCCGTGCGACACGGCCATACGTCACCTCGCGCACCTGGCACCCGTATCCCGGCATGTCCGGCTCGCCTCTGGTCAGGCGCACAATGTCGCCCTTCTTGAACTCAGTCATGGTGTTTCCTTTCGTGGGCTGTGCAGTTCTTCAGCAGTGAGGCGGTAGTAGCGGCGGCGCTTCACGGCCTCACCGTCCCAATCAAGGACGACGCAGCCTTTACCGTCACGCTGCACCTCCTCCACGCTCACCACACTCCCTTCCACATCGACGGAGTGGGCGATCACGCAGGACGGGTCAAGGCCAAGAGCAGCTAAAACGGCGTGCGTAAAGTCCCGGTATGCATCAAACACCGGCATGGTTCACTCCCTCCCCTGCTCGCAACTGCCGGGCACCTGCGCGTCATCAAGCACCCAAGCGGCACCTGGGTGTGTCGGGGTCGCCTCTGACCCCACCCAGCCGCCAAGGTCACCCGCCGAAAATCCGTACTTATGGATCTCCCGCAGCCGACGGCGGTGCGCTTCACGGCGCATACGGCGGCGTGCCTCACAGCGCATACGGCGGTCGTGTCGCCGGTCGTGAACTCGCTCATGGTCGCTCCTCCTTCGTCTCGTTGAGTTCCTGGTCGTGCGCGGTCGGTGAGCAGAAGTCGCAGCACGGGCGAGCGCGGTCGCGGATGTTGGTGCGGCAGGAGATGCTGCTGGTGTTGCAGTGGTGGCAGCGCTGCCAGCGGTCGCGGTCCCGATTGCCGACATACTTAGGCGTTCTCATCGCGTATCACCTCCGTGTAGATCGCGAGCACCGGTCCGAGGTGGCGAGCGCAGTCGATGTCGTGGTTGCGGTAGGCGGTGATGAGCTGGTCGAGGCGCGTGGCGGCTTGGGCTGTTCTGAGGTCGTTGCGGACTGGTCCGTCGAGGTATGGGATGAGGTGATCTGGCGGGCCGGTGATTTGGTGCGGGGCGCCGGTCTCGTCGCGGTTGTCCATGTCGGTGAGAGTCCATGTCGGGGTGTGGTTCATCGGGCGCTCTCTTGGTTCGGGACTTGCTGGCATGCCTGCTCGTGGAACGTGCTGGGGTGGCCGGCAGGGAGGATGCAGGTGCCGCAGGCATAGGCGATGCCAGGCAAGATGCGGTTCGGGGCGTGCCACTTGGAGTCGCAGGCGGCACCGCAGGGTTCGGCAGTCGGGTCTAGGTAGAAGGCGTGCCCTTGGGGGGTGAAGCGGAGGCCGCACGGTTCGCAGACCCCGGCGAGCGCTTCGCCTGTCTCGTCGGTGAGCTCGTCGCCGCAGACGCCGCAGCACGGGACGCGCCGCCACGCGGTCGGTAGCTTAGCTTCGGCGGCCTGGCGGGCGAGTGCAGTCGGGGTGTGGGTGGTGGGGGTGGTGGTCATGGTGTCTCCAGGTGGTCGTAGATGGTGGTCTGTCCGATCGAGATTGAGGCGATGCCGGCGCCGGTGTTGAGCTCGTCTTCGTCGGTCTTGTCGGGGAACCAGCCGGCGGGCATCATGTAGCCGGCTAGATGGGTGCCGATGGTGCCGATGATCGGTGCGCCGTCCTCGGCTTGGCGGAAGTCGACGTCGCCGGGGAGGTGTTTCGTGGCTGAGAGGAAGACGCGGGCCCGGTCGGGATCGAGCTGCAGGCATGAGAGCCGGTCGGTCGGATTGGTGGCTTCGGCCTGCTTGCGGTAGTCGTCGAGCACGACCGTGGCGAGGTCTCCTGGTGAGCGCAGGCTGTCGGTGAGGTAGAGCTCAATGCGGTCGCCGAGCTTGGCCTCGGCGAGGGCGACCTCGGCGTGCCGGTCATCGAGGCGGGTGATGCGCAGCCACTCGCCGGATTCGTCGAGGTCTTTGGCCGGGAATGCGCGGGCGAGCAGGGCGACCTGGTCGGCGGTGAGGACAAGGTCGTGGACCTCCCCGTCCGTATCTGCGGTGTGCTTGGTGCCGAGGGCGCAGACGCCGCCGAGACCGGCCGAGGCGGCAGAGACCGTGACGTGTGTGACCGCGACAGCGACGTGTACCTCCGCTGTCGAGCGCTTCCCGGCCATGGGTAGCAGCGCCTGGATCGCGCGGATGAAGTCCGCTCCGTAGACGAGAGTCATGACGAGTCTCCTGTGAGGTGGTTCTGGGTGTCGGTGAGGATCTGGTAGCAGTCGGCCCATGCCTGCATCCGTGCTTCGTAGCCTGGGCGGCTGCGGTCACTTTCGATGTAGGAGGGGTGCCAGCGGTGAGGGTCGGGCCATAGCTCGTAGGGACGGAAACGGTCCTTCCACGAGTCGAGCTCGGCCAGAGCTTCTGCCCAGGCGATGACGCCGGGGCGCAGAGGATGGTCGGCAAGTAGGTCGGTGAGCTCGTTCCAGGTGACGAGATGTTCAGGGCGCGCTTCGGGATTCCAGCGGTCTCTGGTGTCGAAGTAGACGCCTCGGTTGGCGACGGTGTAGCACCAGCGCCCTGACGCCCCGGATCCGCGTTTGTCGGTGGACTGCCAGTCGCAGAGACGGATGACGACTTCAAGTGCTTCCGGGACTGCGTCTCGGAGGCATGTCAGAGCGTCGTAGTAGCGCTGCTCGACGGCGGTGAGACCGTTGTCGGCCTCGATGAGGTCGAGCAGATCAAGCTGCCCGTCGATGATCGCGGTCATGTCGTCCCTCCCGGTGCAGGCAGGTCACGCCAGCGGATCAGCCGCATGGAGTCTCTGATGCGGATCTCGACGCCGGTCTTGGTGCATTGGTAGGACACGCCGTCTCGGATGCCGCCGAGTCGTCGTTCGGCGTGCTGTCGCTGTGTCGCTGGGTCTCGGATGTCGCCGGCGCCTGGTGCGCCCATCAGCAGTTGGCGCAGGAGCACCCAATCCTGCAGCTGTTCGTCTGCGAGGACGCGACCCAGCAGGGCGTCGGACACGCCGTCCTGTTTCGCGGCGAGGATCATCGCCAGAGCGTCCTGATGCTTCGTCCAGGCGACCGTCTTGTGCGCCGGTGATAGGCGGATGAGGAGCAGCTCCAGGCTGATCTTTTGTGACGCACACGCGCCTGGGATCGGTGACGGCGGCCACGGCTCCCGGTGCCGCGGAGCGACCTCAGCTTCGCTGCGCTCGAACCGTCCGCTGCAGTGCGGGCACTGCCAGCCGGGCGTGGTGTCGAGCTGACGGGTGCTGTCGAGCTGGTCGAGGTAGTCGAGCAGATCGCCTTGGACGGGCTCAGCGGTCAGCATGTCGCCTCTTCCATCGCCGCGGCGAACGCCCGCCTCGACGCGCAGTCGATCGCCGCAGCATGCGTGCCATGCGCACAGGTGCCGTTGTCACCCTGGACTAGCCAGCAGCGCTTGAACTTGATGTTGAGTCGTGGAAACGCGATGCCGTAAAGCCACGGCTGCTCCACCGGCAACGCCGGCACCAACCGGGAATAGATCCGGAGCCTCTTCGTCATGCCGTGACCTCCTTCGTGCTGCGGGACTTGCGCTTGATGTACTCCAGCTCCTCGTCGACGAGCGACTGCAACCGAGCAGAGCCCTCCGGGTCAGGAGTCGCCAAGCGTTCGCGCCACTCCTCCCTACGAAGCCGTCGGGCTTCACGCCGGGCACGAGCACGCTCGGCGTCGAGGACCTCAGCCAGCTGCTCGGCACGCACTGCAGCACGCTTCCTGGCCTGTTCCTGCCGGGTCGCTTCACGCTTGAGGCGGACGAGCAGTGCCTCGCGCTCCTGAAACGCTCGCGGGAGCTTCCGCACCTGCGGTTCAGCCATGATCGGGATCGCTGAGAGCCTCATCGCACCCACCTCGGCCGAGGCGACGACGTTTCAACGCCGGCGCGCAGGTTCGTGCGCCGCTCACGCAGACGCTGCTGACGGGCAAGCTCCCGGCGCACCATCCACGTCACGAACCGGACCCATAGATGACGGACACGCTTCATGGCTTCACACCTCCAGGCAACGGGCGGACGACCGCGGTACGACGGCCACGCAGCCCCGCCGGCCGAGTCTGCGTCGCTTGCTTTGACCGCATGTAGGCGACCGTCACCTCGTCGCGGAGACGACGCGCGTCGGCATTGACCTTCTGCAGCTCAGCCAGGCGCCCATCAATCGGGGAGCCCTCCTGCCACCGCTTCGCCAGATCAGCGATGATGAACTCGCCCTTACGCTCAAGATTTCCGAGCTCCCTACGACGCTGATCAGACACGACCATCACCCCGATCAAAATCCAGAGCGAGAGCAAGCGTGCCGGCGGCGATGAGGGCCATGCCGGCGAGGCTCGCACCGTTGAGGGTGAGGGTGAGGGTGTAGGACCAGGCGTTGACCACGCCTCCGATCGCGATGAGTGGCAGCCACAGCCATGCGGCTCGGCGGCGCTGGTAGACGACACGCGGAGTCATGACCGGTCACCTGCTCTCAGCGCGACAGCTGCTTGCGATGCGAGGCGGATGGTCTCCTCGCGGACGGCTGCGCGAGTCCACTGCCGGTCGTATGGGCGCGGCTCGAATGGGGAGTCTGGCCAGTAGTCGCAGGCGTGGAGGGTGTCGAAGCCGATCCATCCCTCGCTGTCGGGGCCGTAGGTGATGCCGCCAGATATGTCGATGACGTTGTATCCCGACAGCAAGGGCTCAGCCAGCCATGGGTGGCTATCTGGCAGGCGAACATAGCCATTGGCGGCGTTCCACAGCGGAGCCGCGTAAAGGGCCCACTCGATGCCTTCGTGCACGCCGGCAAGCAGTAGCCTCTCCTGTCCGAGGTTTGTCGGGAATGACCTCTGTGGTGTGGTCATGACTGCGCCTCCAAGGTGGGCTGCTGCAGGCCGATCCGTGCTGCGAGGTCAGCGGCGTAGAACTGGCGGACGTACATGGTCTGTCGCACCTGACCGTTGTGGAGGCGAGGCGCGTTATGCTGCGGGCGCAGCTCGAACCACTCGGCGGAGGGCACGCCGGCGCGGGGCCGCCACTCGAAGTCGTCGACCATCCGCTGCTTCGTCTTCGACCAACGGCGGCCAATACAGCGGCGGACCGCGATGCGCTTCTCGTGGAGGAGCTCACGAACTCGTGGCCCGGTCGTGTTGTACTGGCCGGCGAAGTTGTCGACGGTGACGATGTCATCGGACTCAGCGACGAACCGTTCGTGATAGGCAACGATCGGGGCCTGCGATTCGATCGCGGCCTCCAACACCTTCTTCTCCTCCTCGGCTTCTAGCACCATGCGGGCAAGGTCAGCGCGGGAGACCAGCTCGGGAGCTGCCAGCTGATCCGCCTGGTACCGGCCCGTCTTACGGATCGCCGGCAACACCTCTGCGGTGATCCACCTGCGGAACTCAACCGCCTCCGGCTTGTCCGATCGGATGACGACCTCGTACATGCCCGCCTCCGAAACGATCGTCGCCTGCTGCGTGCGACCCATGCTGTCCTGGATGGGGTACGGCTGGCGTACCCCATCGTCGAGACGCTCGGAGACCTGTGCGGCACCGCGGGTCAGTCCGAGCACTCGGCAGAGGTCGGCGAGCACGAACCACGGCTCACCATCCAACTCGACCGTGCGCACCGGTGTATCCTGGTAGTCGAAGATCCTGAGATTCTTCATCTCGTGTCCTTTCTTGGACCGTGGCCCTCGGCGCTCCACCGCCGAGGGCGTTTCCTTTTTGCCTACTTCCTGTGGTGAGACCGGACGCGGGTTTCCCCTTACACCCGCGCCCGGCCCCACCCTTCAGCCGCCCGAGTCGCATCCCCGTGTCGACTCCGGCGACCCGCACGGACGCTCAACCGCTGACTCGACGGGAGCGATGTCCGTGCAGTCTCCGTCGGTAAGCTGACGCCTGTGACGACGCCTACTCGCCGAAGGAGACGGTCTATGGTTTTTCGAGCAGCTCAAGAGTTCTTCCGCACGCTGTTCAGCGGCAGCCAAGCGGAGACGCAGGCACCACACGATCGAGAGGCGCAGGAAGTGGAGCGCAGACCGGCGCCCGAGCGGCGTTGGCTGAGCAAGGCCGAGTCGGACAGTGAGCTCGTCATCGTCAATGGACGTCCGACCTTCGAGTTGATCTGGCGCGACGAGCTGCGGTTCGTCAGCAAGAGCAGTGGTTTGCAAGCCGCGCCGGGCAACCTCGCCCTCGCTCGCGCCGGCGTCTTCTACCTCCGTGCCCGAGGAACCAGGCACTACAGTGCCGCTCTTCAATCCGCTGAGATCGAGATTGGCAGCATCATCATGCTCAAGAGAGAGCCCAACAACGAGCACGACCCCAAGGCGATCGCGCTCTGCGGGCCCGTCGGCACCGCAGCTTGGGGTTACGTGAACCGTGGCTTCGCACGACGCCTTTCCCCGCGACTCGACAGAGGCGAGCCGTACACCGCTGTTGTCACCGGGGTGGACGGCAACGTTATTACGGTAGCGATCGGCGAAAGCGTTCTGATGGAGCAGCTGCTCCCCGAATCTTGACCGGCTCACAGCTTCACCAGTTCGTCATCCAGGCGGATCTCCAGGCAGCGCTCACAGCTCACGTACACACACCTCTTGGGCGACCGCGCGGCGGCCCAGTTAATGTGTCCGGTCATGACGCCACCGGCTTCGACTCTTGGGCGAGCGCTGCGGGCTTCGCGGCGAGCGCTTCGACGTCTTCGCGGGCAAAGAACCGTTCGCCGCGGATGCCGGAGCCTTCGACGGCTGGGGTGAGCTTTCCGGCTTTTACCCATCGGGAGAGGGTGGAGCGGTCGATCGCGAGCATTGCGGCTGCGTCGGCGCTGCGGATGAGTTCTTGCGACTTGTGCATGTCACAAGGTTGCACCACTTCCCAATCTTGTGCAACTACCAGTCGCAGAGTTTTTGCATTACCTTGCGAATCTGCACAAGCTTAGGCATAATAGAGGTATGTCTGAGAACCCCGAATCGACCCTGATGGCACGGCTGCAGTTCACGCGCGGCGACCGGCTGGCGAAGTCGCTGTCGGCTGCAGGTCTTTCATCTCAGGAGATGGCGCAGCACCTCGGCGTGTCGCGCAACACGATCTCGAACTGGCTCAACGACCGGACCAGTCCGCGGCGCGCCGAGCTCATCCTCTGGGCGATGCGGACGCAGGTTCCGCTGGAGTGGATCGAAACCGGTGAATTGAAAAACCGCCGCCCGGATGGACCGGACGGCGGCTCTAGTGGAGATTCGCGCGCCACGAGGGATTCGAACCCCCAACCTTCTGATCCGTAGTCAGATGCTCTATCCGTTGAGCTAGTGGCGCACTGTCGCAATGACCAGAACAACTATACACACGATCGCCCGCGAGCCAAAATCCACGCTCTGCGCTCTTTGCCACATCCGCCAACCACCGCCACGGGGGCAGCGATCTGCAGCCGAATCCAGCCTTTGACAAAAGTCGTCATTTCCTTGGGAATATCCGTCTCTCATCTGACGTCTATTGACCATAAGTCACCAGCTTGTGACTCAATGCACAGGCGCGAGGCCCGCGAATCCCCGGTGCCTGCGAAGAACGGTTCGTACGGTGGAGACATCGCTTGGCGGCGACGTCCGCACAAGCAGAACTCCGAAACCCCGACAGATCAGGAGATCCTCATGACCGTCCTCGACCGTGGCTCAGTCGAAGACCTGCTTGCTGGTGCACCGACCAGCAACGAGAAGATCCTCAGCTTCGTCCGCTCGATCGCCGAGCGCACCACTCCCGACCGCATCGAGTGGATCACCGGAGACGACGATCAGAAGCGTGCACTGCAGAACCAGCTTATCGAAGCCGGCACCCTCAAGCCGCTGCCCAAGCAGAAGGACTCGTTCTACGCCGCCTCCGACCCGGACGATGTCGCCCGCGTCGAAGAGCGCACCTACATCTGCTCGCGCGATGAGGCCGACGCCGGCCCGCTGAACAACTGGATGGCTCCCGATGAGATGAAGTCCATCCTCCACGACCTCTTCGACGGCTCAATGAAGGGCCGGACGATGTACGTCATCCCGTTCGTCATGGGACGTGCGGATGCCGATCAGCCGATGTTCGGCATCGAGGTCACCGACTCCGCCTACGTCGTCCTGTCCATGCAGATCATGGCCCGCTGCGGCACCGCCGAACTCAAGGCCATCGAGGAACACGGCGGCGAGTTCGTCGAATGCGTCCACTCCGTCGGCGCACCGCTGGAGCCCGGCCAGGAGGACGTCGCGTGGCCGTGCAACACGACGAAGTACATCACCCACTTCCCCGAAGAGCGCGCCATCTGGTCGTTTGGGTCCGGCTACGGCGGCAACGCGCTGCTGGGCAAGAAGTGCTACTCGCTGCGCATCGCCTCGGCGATCGCCCGCGAAGAGGGCTGGCTGGCCGAGCACATGCTCATCCTCAAGCTCACCAGCCCGGAAGGCGAGGTCAAGTACGTCGCTGCGGCCTTCCCGAGCGCCTGCGGCAAGACCAACCTCGCGATGATCGAACCGACCCTCGAGGGCTGGAAGGCCGAAACGCTCGGCGACGACATCGCCTGGATGCGCTTCGGCGCCGACGGCCAGCTCTACGCCGTCAACCCGGAGTTCGGCCTCTTCGGCGTGGCACCTGGCACCGGCTACACCACCAACCCGACCGCGATGCGCGCGATCGAGGCCGGCGGCAACGTCTTCACCAATGTCGCGCTCACCGATGACGGCGACGTCTGGTGGGAGGGCATGACCGAGGAGACCCCGGCGCACCTGACCGACTGGAAGGGCAACGACTGGACTCCGGAGTCAGGCACCCCGGCCGCGCACCCGAACTCGCGCTTCTGCACCCCGATCACCAACACCCCGACGCTTGCCGATGAGTACGAAAACCCCAACGGCGTGCCGATCTCGGCGATCCTCTTCGGCGGCCGCCGCAAGACGACGATGCCGCTGGTGACCGAGACCAGGGACTGGACCCACGGCGTGTTCATGGGATCCACCCTGTCCTCGGAGACGACCGCTGCGGCCAAGGGCCAGGTCGGTGTCGTGCGCCGCGATCCGATGGCGATGCGCCCGTTCATCGGCTACAACGTCGGCGACTACTTCCGCCACTGGCTGGAGATCGGCCGCACCGAGGGTGCGAAGCTGCCGAAGATCTTCTACGTCAACTGGTTCCGCCGCGACGAGGACGGCTCGTTCCTGTGGCCGGGCTTCTCGGAGAACTCCCGCGTCCTCAAGTGGGTATTCGAGCGCGTGGCCGGCACCGCTGAGGCCGTAGAAACCCCGCTGGGCCACACCCCGGCCGAGGGCTCGCTCGACATCGACGGCCTCGACGTGACCGAGGAGCAGCTGCGCAAGGCGCTTGCCATCAAGCCCGAGGAGTGGGCTGAGGAGCTCGCCTCGATCGAGGAATGGTACGACTCGCTCGGCGATCACGTCCCGGCCGAGCTCAAGGCCGAGGTCGACAACCTCCGCCAGCGCCTCGGCGTGCAGTGACGCCGCACCCCTGACTGAGTCGGGCCGCACCCATGAGCCAGGGTGCGGCCCGGTTCGCATTCATCCCCGCTCCCGAGGCGGTGGGCACCTGCCGCTAGTCTGTTGCCATGGCATATTTCGAACCACTCTCGGACACGCGCCTGCGCGCGACCGCCGCGACGGCGGGTGCATGGAATGAAGCGGAGCAGCACATCTCCCCGATCATCGGGCTGCTCATCCACAGCTTCGAACGCGACCACGCCGCCCGCCGCGAGGGTGCGCCGCTGCAGATGGCGCGCCTGTCGGCCGACATCTACGGCGTCATCCCGATCGACGAGTTCGATCTCACCGTCTCCGTGCGCCGGGCCGGCCGCACCATCGAGCTACTCGAAGCCGAGGTGACCTACGGCGAGCGGACCATCGTGTTAGCCCGCGCCTGGCTGCTGACGGACACCGACACCTCGGCGGTGGCCGGCACCGCCTTCGAGCCGATCCCGCCGCCGGAAGAGCTGGCGCCGTTCGACCCGCGCAGCGTGTGGCCTGGTGGCTACATCGCCTCCCTGCAGGGCCGCCGCAGCCAGTTCTCACCGGGTCGGGCAATGTACTGGCTGCGTTCGGACGAGCGGCTGCTCGACGACGAGGAGGTCTCGGACTTCGCCCAGGCATGCACGCACCTCGATGCCGCCAACGGGATGACGGTGCGCCGGGATCCGGCTGAGGTGATGTTCCCCAACGTCGATCTCACCGCGCATTTCCTGCGCTCGGAGCTCGCCGGCGACTGGCTGGGCTTCGACACCCGCGTGACCTTCGGTGAGACTGGCCTGGGCCTGACCCACTCGGTGCTCCACGACGCCGCCGGGCCGCTCGGTTCGCTCGTGCAGTCGCTGACCGTCCGGCCGCGCTGAACCGGTCTAGCCGTGCAGGGCGGGGACGATGAGATAGACGCCGATGAGCACGACAATTCCGCAGACGCCGAACACCGCATGGCTGGCCAGCGAGACGAGCGCATTGCTGCGCCCCGCTGAGCGCAGGTCGATGGCGTAGGCGCGCAGTCGCACAGCCACCGAGAACAGCGTGATCGTCACGGTCGCTGCCGTCAGGGTCGCGACGGCGACGATGACAAGGGACATCCAGTCGATCATCAGCGGTTCCCGCCTTTCATCTGCTTGGCCTGCTTCTTCGCCTTGCGCTTGGCGCGCCGGCCGCGGATGCCCACGGCGTCACCGACGGTGTCGAGCTTCGAGAGCTGGACCAGGTGGGCGGTCTTGCGTGAGTGCAGGTAGATCCACAGCACGACGATCGTCGCCACAATGACGTCAGCCATCGCACCCCAGAATCCGAGGTTGGCCACGATCGCCGCCAGCGCCCCGACGGCACCGGCGGCCGGCAGCGTTAACAGCCAGCCGGAGGCAATCTTGCCGGCAGTCGACCACTTGACGTCAGCACCCTTGCGGCCGAGTCCGGAGCCGAGCACGGACCCGGAGGCCACCTGCGTTGTCGACAGCGCGAAGCCCAGGTGCGAGGAGGCCAGGATCGCCGCAGCCGTCGAGGTCTCGGCCGACAGCCCCTGGGCGGGCCGGACCTCGGTGAGCTTCGTGCCGAGCGTGTCGATGATCCGCCAGCCGCCGAGGTAGGTGCCGAAGGCGATGGCGAAGGCGCAGGTGGCGATGACCCAGAAGTGCGGGCCGGTGCCGGGCTCCTGCATCTGCGCGGAGATGAGCAGCAGAGTGATGACGCCCATCGTCTTCTGCGCGTCGTTGGTGCCATGGGCGAGTGCGACGAGCGAGGAGGAGAAGATCTGCCCGTATTTGAAGGCCCCGCGCCGGTTGGCATTCGCGTACCGGCGGGTGATCGAATAGGCCAGCCGGGTGCACACGTAGGCGCTAGTCCCGGCGATGAGCGGGGCGGCGATGGCGGGGATGATGACTTTGGAGAGCACGACGGAGAAGTTCACCGCGTGCAGTCCCGCACCGACGACGGCCGCGCCGATGAGTCCGCCGAACAGCGCATGTGATGATGAGGACGGCAACCCGTAGATCCAGGTGATCATATTCCACACGATCGCGCCGATGAGTCCCGCCAGGATCAGCTGGGGCGTGATGTGGACGCCGCCGTCGCCTTCGTTGATGAGACCGCCGGAGATCGTCTTGGCGACCTCCGTGGAGAGGAACGCACCGATGAGGTTGAGCACGGCAGCCAGTGCGACGGCGGTCTTCGGCTTGATCGCACCGGTGGCGATCGGGGTGGCCATCGCGTTCGCGGTGTCGTGGAACCCGTTGGTGAAGTCGAAGAACAGTGCCAGTGCGATGACGAGCACGACGAGAATGAGGAGTTCCACGCGCTACCTAACAGGGTGAGGAGATCTGAGGAGCGGTCTTCGCGACCCATGCTGAGTGTAACCGCAAAGTCGCCCTGCGTTCATCCGCCCGTCATCTTCACGCCCGCACACCGGACCCGAGGCGGTGGTCGCCCGACCGTAGGATGGAACGATGTCTGAGCTGAGCTGGCGGGTCTACCCGCGCCTCTACGTCGTGGCGCTGCTGTGGGCGCTGCCGATCTTCCTCGTGCTGCTCATGCTCACCGGGTTCAGCTGGATCATCCTCACCTGCGCCGTTGTGCTGGCGATTCTCAGCTACGTGCTCTCAGCGTCTGCCCTGCGCATCACCGTCAGCGACGGGGTGCTGGCACTGCGCTACTGGTTCTACCTCGTCGAGGTCGACATCGCCAATATCACCGAGGTCGCCCGCGTCGAGAGAGCGCTCGTGGGTCTCGGCTACAAGCGGGCTGGCTCGACGACCTCGTTCCTCGTCGGCGGGCCGTACCTGCAGGCGACGACTTCCTCGGGCACGGACCTTGTCTTCTCCGTGCGCGAGGACTTCGCCGCCGACCTTGAGGCGGCGCTCAGCGCCGGACCCGGCGCACCAGCCGCCTGACCCGCCACCTCACACCGTGGATCCCGCGCCGCGCGACTGCCCCGGCCTCGTCGGCAAATGACCTCGAGCGCAGCGCCTCCAGCTCCGCGCGGAGGTCCGTCAGCTCACCGCCCAGCCGCTGCGCCTCCGCCTCCCTCTCACTCAACTTCTTCTCTGCTTCCTCCAGCCGCTCCCGCGTCTCCTGGAGCTCCGCGGCCGTCTCCTGCAGCTCCTCCCGGGTTCGCTTGTGCGCACGGTCGCTGAGAATTCGCGGCTCCTCCAGTTCGGCTGCCGCTGCGATATGAAAGCTCTCCCGCTGCGCGGCCTGCTCACTGATGGGCGCGAAGGGCTCCTGCGGCACCGACCGGCCCGCCACCGCTTCGTAGATCCCCGCCAAGTTCTGCTGCGAGATCTCCATCCACTCCTGCTGCACGGCCGCCAGGTCCCCCTGCAGCTGATCTCGCTGCTCCCACGCCGCCGCGACCGATTCGACGATCCGCTCCCCCAGACGCTCCGGCTCAGCTGCAAGCGTGAACTCAGGGTGGCCGACATCTGCGGCGAAGTAGCGCAGCTTGTTGTGCAGGTCGAGGGAGATCGGGATCGATCCGGCGCCGAAGGGAATGAGCTGGGCGTGACCGCGCCCGCCGAGGACGACCGGAGTGCCGGCGAAGAGCTCGTAGCCCGCGCGGTAGTCGACGTCGGGTCCGTGCAGGCGGTGCTCGGCCACCTCGGGAACGGCTTCTGCCAGCGCCTGCGCGAACACCCGGTCGTCGGGATGGAAGGGAGTGCTGACGATCTGCCAGCCGTCAGCCGCGAGCTGCCTGACAGCGGTGATGACCTCCCGGTGGATCGCCTCGGCGTCATAACCGGCCGCCCGCTGCCGGTGCTGGACGAGCATCTGCACCGCCAGCCGCCGCTCGTTAGAAGGCGTCGCACTGCCGGAATAGATGAGCCTGCCGAGGGCGGTCGGGCAGGGCTGGAATTCGATCTTCGCTGCCGCAGAGTCTGGCAGAGTGTCGGCCATCGACTCCATCGATCCGTGGTTGCGCAGTCCGAAGAACACGCTTTTGTCCGCCACCGCGCTGACGTGGTCGACGAAGAGGTCGGAGAAGGCCGGCTGTCCGGGGAACCGGTTGTCACCCACGGCGAAGACGATGATCGGCACCTCCAGCCGGTCGAGTGCGGCGCGGGAGATGTTCCACTGCCAGCCGGAGTTCGCGTTCGGGTTCGTGTCCTGCAGGAACAGTCCCCCACCGCCGACGACGACGGCATCGGCACTGACGTTGATCCGCTCGATGAGCTCGACGCTGACTTCGCGGCGCAGCGGCGCGGCACCGATGAACTCGAATGCCTGTCCGCCGGCGAAACCGGTGAAGAGATCGCGTACCACCGGGAACAGGGCCTTGTCGCCGTAGTTGCCCCAGGTGGGAATATCGAAGTGGAAGAGCCGTATGCGAGTCATGGCCTGCGACTGTACGGAATGCCGGGCCGTGGCGGGAGACGGCGAGGTGAACAGCTGGTGAATCCGGCAATGCCGAAGCCCCGCCTGCCCGGTGATGACGGGCAGACGGGGCTGCGAGGAAAAACGCGGAGCCGGTGGGATTTGAACCCACGGTCCCCAATTCAAGGGACTCCACCTTAGCAGGGTGGTGCTTTCGGCCGCTCAGCCACGACTCCTGGTGCGATGCGCGCCGCAGCGGGCTGGTCTCCCGGTGTGCAGGCGCGCGTAACCTCACCAATGATAACGAACTGCCAGCACCCGAGCAAAGCCGAGCCGCGAGCCGGAATCCGGCGCGCAGATGCGCGTTGCGAAGCTGGCACCAACGCGTAGCTCACGAATCTCGGAGGTTGAACTCGTACACTAAGAGCTTGTGATTATCACCTGTCCCTCGATCGTGCCGTTTTCCAAGGAGTGAGCAGTGTCCCACGATGACAATGGTGCCCCCACACCACGCCGTGGACCGAACGGCTCATCCCCGCACGACTCCTCGTTCAAGGCCTCCAGCCGCCCCCGCCTGCGCAGCTCCCGCCCGGCAGCCCCCGGCGACAGCAGCCAGGCTCAGGCACCGCGCTCCGGTTCGACCGCATCGTCCCGCCCAGGCACACTTGCCCCGGCCCCCGAGGGATTCGAGAACTCGACCCCGCGTCATGCCAGCCGGCAGGCCCGGGCTTCCACCGGCCCCCGGTTCACCGGGCTGCGTGCCGCCTCCGGTGCAGTAGCCGCCGGGGCCGGCGCTGTCGCCGGTGCCGCAGCCGCCAGGCGCCGCGAGCAACCGCGGCGCGAACAGCCCCGCACCTTCACACCCGCCACTGAGCCCGCCCCGGACCCGACTCCGGAAGACGCGCCACTCACCCGTCAGGAAGCCCGCGCAGCCGAAGAGCGCTCCCGCCGACGCCGGCTCCGCCGCCAGCCCGTGGCCACCACCTCGGGCACGAATACAGCCACCGCTGAGACCGACGATATCCCGGAGGCGACCCGGCACTCGCGCCGCAACGACGTCTTTCCCCGCATCGTCGGCTGGACGAGTCTCGGCACGCTCATCCCCGGTCTCGGCATGATCAAGAGTCGCAATTCGCGGCTCGGCTGGTTCCTCACGCTCGGCTTCCTGGCAGGCCTGGCCGCGATCGGCATCTGGGTCCTCTACCGCGGCCCGGTCAAGGCCGGCGCGCGCGTCGTCTCCAGCCCGACGATCCTCAACGTCATCGCGATCCTCCTTATCATCGGCGCGCTCATCTGGGCGTTCGTCATCATCCGCTCCTATGTCATGCTGCGCAGCGGCACCCGTCTGCGACGCTCGCAGCGCGCGCTCGGCTCGGTGCTCGTCATGAGCCTCATCGTGCTCACCGGTGTGCCGCTGGGCGTCGGCGCGGCCTACTCCCGCGTGCAGGGCGAGACGGTGCGCAAGGTCTTCGGCGAGGGCGGCGGGCCCGTCCTCGACTCCGCTGAGCTGTGGAAGGACAAGCCGCGCATCAACGTCTTCCTCATCGGCCGCGACAACGGCGACGGCCGCGAGGGCACCCGCCCGGACACCATGCTCGTCGCCTCAATCGACACGAGGTCGGGCAAGACGACACTCATCTCGGTGCCCCGCAACCTCGCGTTCCCGCAGTTCCCGGAAGGCTCGAAGCTCGCCGAGCGGTTCCCGCAGGGCTTCAACGCCTTCGGCTCCGAGGAGAGCCTCATCAACGCCGTGTGGACGTGGGCCGAATCCGAGCCCGAGGCGGTCGGCGATCCCGGCGACATGGAGCTCGGCATGTACGCCACCATGCAGGCGGTCGAGGGATCACTCGGGCTCAAGATGGACAACTGGGCCTCGGTCGACATGCAGGGCTTCGAAGATGTCGTCGACGCGATCGGCGGCGTGAAGATCGACGTCGAGCGGCCGATCCCGATGGGCGGGGGCACGAACATGAACACCGGTGTGAAGAACCGGGTGTTCGGCTGGATCGACCCTGGTGAGCAGGTGCTGACGGGCAAGAAAGCGCTGTGGTATGTCCGCTCCCGTGAGGGTGCCGACAACTACGATCGCATGTGCCGCCAGCAGCGGATGCTCAAGACCACCCTCGACCAGGTGAATCCGCGCGAGATCGCGCTGGCCTACCCGAAGCTCGCCGGCTCGGCTGAGCGCAACGTCGCCACTGACATCCCGCAGCGCGAGCTCAACGCCTTCGTCGAGCTCGCCGCGCTCATGCAGGGAACCGAGGTGAAGTCCGCGCAGATCAACAACGATGTCACCAGCACATTCAACCCCGACTATGAGGCGCTGCGCACCTGGGTCGACGAACAGATCAACCCGAAGGCCAAGAGCCAGCAGGAAGAGGCGACCGGCACCGACACGGCCGAGACCGAGGAACCGCCGCCGGAGGAGACGGGTGCCCCCGCCGAGGGGATCGAGGACACCGAGGGCAAGTGCTACCCGAAAGACTACGAGCCGGGCTCCGGCTGGCCCGGCTACCCCGGACCTGAGGGCGACGGAGAGCAGAATTGAGCCGCCGCCGAGACGGATCGGACAGTGGTGCGCTGGGCACCGCAGTGCCGCGCCGGGTGGGGATCATCGGGGCTGGCCCGCGTGGTCTCAGTGTTCTCGAGCGGCTGTGCGCCCTCGCCGGTGACGCGTCGATCGAGGCCCATCTCATCGATCCGTTCCCACCCGGGGCCGGGATCGTGTGGCGTACGGACCAGCACCCGGATCTGCTCATGAACACGACGATCGGCGAGCAGACGATCTTCCCCGATCTCAGCTGCGGCATCAGGCCGCACTCCACCGGCCCGGACATGGCGACCTGGTACCGGCGTGAGCACGCGGCAAGTGATGCCGAGGTGCTCTCGACCTTCGCCCCCCGTGCGCTCTACGGCCAGTATCTGCGGGATGCCTATGACCACATCTGCGCTACGGCCCCGGCAGGCGTGTCGATCCGCCACCACCCGACGGTCGCCACGGCCGTCATCGAGCCGCGCGGTGCCGCCGACAGCCCGGCCGGGCAGCGGGTCGCCCAGCTCATCCGCTTAGCTGATGGCCCGACCCTGGAGGTCGACGACGTCGTGCTGTGCGTCGGGCACATCCCCGCGCGGCTGAATGAGGAGCGGGTGGCCTGGCAGCGCTTCGCCGCCGGGGCGCACCTGACCTACCTGCCTCCGGGACTGCCCGCTGAGGCCGATGTCGATGTGCTGCAAGCCGGTGAGACGGTGGTGTTCCGCGGTTTCGGCCTCAACTACTTCGACCATCAGGCGCTGCTGAGCACTGGCCGCGGGGGCGCGTTCACGCAGACCGGCACGACGGATGCCGGGGCGCCGGTGCTCGCCTACCGGCCCAGCGGGCAGGAGCCGGTGCTCGCTCCGTCGTCACGGCGCGGCGTGCCGTATCGGTGCAAGCCGATCACTGCCTCCCATCCGCTGTCGGACTACCCGCTGCGCTACTTCACCCCCGCCACCCTGGAGCGGCTGGCCACCGAGGCCGACGGCGGTGACCTGCGGTTCAACGATCAGCTGTGGCCGCTCATCCTCGCCGACCTGCGCCATGCCTGGTATGCGGCGCTCTACGCTTCCGAACCCGAGGCGTTCGTCAGCGACCCGGCAGCGCTCACCGAAGCCCTCGCCGAGGCGGTGGACCGGCATGTCTCGCGCCGCGCGGCTGCCGAGACCCGCGAGGTCGCTGGCCGCCCGGGCCGCCAGACGCAGGAGTCCAGCGCGTGGTCCGATGTCGAGACGAGTGTCATCGGCAACCCGGAGCGGATCCTCGACCTCCATACGCTGCTGCGGCCGCTGGAGGACCGGACCTTCGCCTCGCGGGCGGAGCTGAATGCGTGGATGCTCGACTTCCTGCGCCGTGACCTCGACGCCGCTTATCGCGGGCCTGAGCGTGCGCCGGAGAAGGCGTTGTTTGCGGTGCTGTGGGCGGCGCGGGCATTTCTCAAGGAGCTCATCGCTGACGGTCGGGTCAATGACATCAGCTTCCACACCGAGGTGCGCGGCTGGTTCGAGGGCTTCGTCTCCGGCATCTGCGACGGCCCGCCGCCGCAGCGCTTCGCCGAACTCATCGCCCTGGCTGAGGCGGGGCTCGTCGAGTTCGTCGGGCCCGAGGTGCGCATCACCACCTCGCGTGCTGGTGAGCGCTCCTGCTTCCGCGCCTCCTCCCCCGCCGTGCCCGACCCTGTCGAGGCTGGCGCACTCGTCGACGCCGCCTCGCCTGCCAACCAGGTGCGGCATGCCGCGGACGAGATGGTGGCCGGGATGCTCGACCGCGGACAGCTCGCCGTCGCTGAGCTCACGCTCAGCGAGGGTGTTGCGCAGCCGCTGTCCGGTCTCGATGTCGATCCGGACACGCTGCGCACCCGCGATGCACGCGGCTATGACCACCCGCACCGGTACTGCCTGTCGATCCAGCTCTCGGCTGTGCAGTTCGGGCTGGCGATCGCGGCCAATCCGCACAAGTCGGCGCGCACTCTGCGCGACGCTCACCGTATCGCCGAGCAGATCCTCGGCGGCTAGGGCGCCGGTTCGCCCGCTCAGATGTGGGCGAGCCGGGCGACCTGGCCGGCCCCGAGTGTGCGCTTGCGCACGACCGCGGCGAAGCTGCCGGCCACCCCGATGACCAGCCAGCCGAACAGGGCGGCCCATGCCCCTCCCAGTCCGGGCATGCCGGTTGCTGCGGCGGTGATGCCGTCCATCGCCGGGGTCATCGGCAGGAACGGGGTGATCGTATGGAAGAACTCCGGCACCGCCCCGATCGCTCTGCCGGCGACGGCCAGCACGATGAGCACCACTGAGATGAACCGGCCGGTGCCGCCGAACCACGCGACGAGCGCATAGTTCAGCGTCATGAACACGAGCCCCGCGAAGAGCACGAGCAGCAGCACGGAAGCGAAGTCGAACAGGTTGAGCTCCAACACGATGTTCGCGATGATCGCCAGCACCACGGCCTGGATCACGGCGATGACGAGGCCGGGCAGCATTCCCTTGAGCATGACTGAGAAGGATGACCGGCGCGATGTCAGGGCGGTTGCCGAGACGGCCCGCACGACCGTGTAGGTCACGAGTGCCCCGACCCACAGCGCCATCATGAGCAGCAGCGCGATCGATGATGCCTGCGGGATGTCGTTGAGCAGGCTGCCACTCTCGGCCACCGGTGCGACGACCGTGTTGGAGAGCTTGTCGCGTTCGGGTGCGGTGTAGGACGGGATCTTGTCCTTGCCCTCGTCGAGGCCTTCGGCGAGTTCTCCGGTGCCGTCGGCGAGCTGTTCGGCCCCGTCGTCGAGGTCGGTGAGGCCGTCGGAGAGCGTGCTGGCTCCCGTGGCCGACTGGTCGACGCCCTCGGTGTACTTGTTCACACCGGCTGAGTACTCGTCTGCGCCGTCGGCCAGGGTGCCGGCGCCGTCGGAGAGCTGGTTGGCTCCGTCGGAGAGCTGGTTGGCTCCGTCGGCGGACTGCTTGACGCCGTCGGCAAGGGGTCCCATGCCGTCAGCGAGCTTGTCAGTGCCGTCGGCCACCTGGCCAGCGCCGTTGCGCAGCTCCTTCGAGGCGTCGAGCAGCTCGTCGGCTTTGCCTCCGAGTCCTTTGAGGTCGTCGAGCAGCTTCGGCAGCTTATCACCGAGGTTCTTCACCATGTCCTGGATGCCGTCGTTGAGCTCATCGGCCCCGTCGGTGAGATCCTGGAGCCCACCGGTGATCGAGCGGCCGTTCTCGTCCTTCTGATCGAGTCCCTCGGCAGCCTGGTCCAAAGCGGACTGAGCGGCCTTGAGCACTCCGCGTGCGTAGGCGTCCTGGGTGCGTTTGCACTGGTCATCGTCACCGTCGGGGCACAGCACCTGCTTGAGCTGATCCGCCTCGCCGTCGTCCATGAGCCCGGCCTTGACCAGATCCTGCAGCGTCAGTGACTTCGTCTGCTGCAGCTTCTTCAGGTCATCGGACTGCTGCTTGAGCTTGTCCTGATAGTCGCCGACACCGTCGTTGATGCGGTTGATGCCGTCGTTGAGGTCTTGAGCACCCTCCCCGAGCCCGTCGAGCTTGTCCTCGAAGTCGAGGTCTTTGCCGTCACCGAGCCCGTCGGCGAAATCGCTCAGGCCGATGATCATGTCGTCGACACCGCGGGTGTACTCGTCAACGCCGTCGGAGAGGTCGCCGGCACCGTCGGCGAGCTTCCGAGTCTGGTCGGGCAGGTCCTTCGTCTGCTCGCGCATCGTGCCGAGTCCGTCGGCCAGTTCCCCGGCACCATCAGAGAGGTCGCCGGCGCCTGTTGACAGGTCACGCGCGCCGCTGGCGAGGTCGCCGGCACCGCTGCGCAGCTGGCCGCTGTTGGCCGACAGCTCGCCGAGCCCGTCGGAGAGCTTGCCGGCGCCATCGGCTGCGTCGCCGGTGCCGTCGGCGAGCTGTCCGGCGCCGTCGTTGATCTCGTTGGCAGCATCGGACACCGTCTTGAACTGCTTGCTGATGTCGTTGAAGCCGAGGTAGATGCCGTCGAGGTACTTCTTGGCGAACTCGGAGTTGAAGCTCGCCCGGGCGGCCTCGGCGATCGACTGTCCGATCGCGGAGTCGGCCAGCGGGGTGACGTGGGAGGTCTTGACGCTGATCGTGGCCTGCCGGGCCATCATCGGGTCATCGTCGCTCGACGAAGTGACCGCTTCGGAGAAGCCCTTGGGGATGGTGATGACAGCGGCGTACGTGCCGTTGCGCAAGCCGTCATCCGAGTCCTCTTCGTCCGAGAGCACCCAGTCGAAGTTCTCGTCGTCGCTGTCGACGAGCCCGGCCGCCAGCTGGCGGCCCAGCGGTACCGTCTGACCGTCGATTTCTGCGCCCTCGTCAAGGTTGACGATGGCGGCCTGGACATTGTCGAGCCGGTCGGTGGCCTTCCAGATCGCAAAGACGAATCCGGCGGCGATGACGATCGGCACGAGGATGAGCCCGAGGACGGAGTACCACTTTGCCGTACGTCCGGTATCAGCTCGTTCGAACCAGGTCATGAGCCGTGTCCTTCCCCCGATTGTGGGTATCGAGATCTAGCAGTCGGTAATGGGTCTGTGGCGGGAGCATCCAGTCTGCGTCCCGGTTGCCGAGACCGAGCAGCACGCTCGACCCGGCGGCGATGGCGGCGGAGATGAGCTCCTGGGCCGCCTCTGCGGTGTCGCGGTCGCGGGCCTGGTCGGCCCGGTCGATGAGGACGATGTCCGGCATCTGCTTCCGTGTGCGGCGCAGGTAGCCGGGACTCGTGATGAGGGCGTCTTCAGCCGAGTTGAGCACCATGTACGGGATAGCGCTGCGCACCTTCGGCGCTTCTTCGGGCAGCACCCGGTTCAGCACCTTGAGTTCGCCGCGGTCGGGGGTTGCACGTCCTGCGATCGTCAGCAGCAGCGCGGTGGCACCCTGTCCGGACACGGCGAGAACCTCGCCGGGCTGCACGGCCAGGTCGACCTTGTCGAAGACCGGCTGGCCGGATCCGTCAAGTCCCAGGCCTTCGCCGTAGACGGCGTAGTCCTTGCCGTCGCCGGGCCAGTCCTTGTACTGCACCTGGTGGTACAGCCCTTCGCCTTCGACGTCGAAGTGCGGCAGCGCCCGCTCCAGCCAGCGCGGCAGCCACCAGGCCTTGTCGCCCAGCAGCGCCATGACAGCCGGCACGAAGGTCATGCGCACGACGAACGCGTCGATGAAGATGCCGACGGCCAAGCCGAAGGCGATCGATTTGATGATCGCGTCACCGGCAGGGACGAAGGCTGCGAAGACGGCGAACATGATGATCGCTGCTGCGACGACGACGCGGGCTGAGGACTGGAATCCGCGGTGGATCGCGTCCTTCGCCGAGGCGCCGTGGGCGAAGGCCTCGCGCATGCCGGAGACGAGGAACACCTCGTAGTCCATGGCCAGGCCGAAGAGGATGCCCATGAGGATGATCGGCAGGAAGCTGATGACCGGGCCGACCTTCTCGACTCCGAAGATGTCGGCTCCGTGGCCCTGTACGAACACGAGGGTGACGAGTCCGAACGCCGCCCCGACCGAGAGCAGGAAGCCCAGAGTCGCTTTGATGGGCACGGCGATGGATCGGAACACCATCATGAGCAGGATGAGGGAGAGTCCGACGACGAAGATGCCGAAGGGCAGCAGCGCCCCGCCGAGCTGGTCGGAGACGTCGATGGCGACGGCGTTCGAGCCGGTGACCGAGGTGTCGAAACCGTATTCGTCCTGGAAGTGCGGCTTGAGGTCGCGCAGCTTCTTCACGACTTCGGTCGTGCGCTCATCGCTGGGCCCGTATTCGGGGATGATCTGAATGAGGCCGGTGTCGGCGGAGGGGTTGGGCACGGCCATGATGACCTTGTGCACCCCGTCGATCTTCTCGATGTCGGCCTTCATGTCGTCCACGTCGCCGAGCGGGTCGGTCGAACTGATGATGTTCGCTGTGACGACCAGCGGGGAGTTGAAGCCCTCGCCGAAGTGCTCGGAGATGAGGTCGTACGAGATGCGCGGGGCGGTGCCCTCTTCGGCTCCGCCGTTGTCGGGCAGGGCGAGCTGCAGGTTCTTGGCCGGCAGGGCGAGTGCGCCCAGACCGGCGATGACGATGATGACGGTCAGCAGCGGTACCTTCGTCGCTGCCGCCACCCAGGCGTCGTAGAAACGGGTGACGAACCCTGGCTTGCGCGGACGGCTCTCGGTCTCCTCGCCTTCCGCGCCCGAGGCGGTGGACGCGTGGCGGCTGCCGCCGGGCCGGTGCTTCTTGGGCACGAGCCGGTAACCGAGGAATCCGAGCAGTGCCGGCGTCATGGTGAGCGCGACTGCCACGGCGATCGCGACGGTGGCGGCGGCGGCGATGCCCATGACCGTGAGGAACGGAATGCCGGCCACCGACAGGCCGATGAGCGCGATGATGACGGTGACGCCGGCGAAGACGACGGCCGAGCCGGCGGTCGCGACGGCGCGGGCGGCGGATTCCTCCGGGTCATAGCCGTCGAACATCGTCTGCCGGGCACGGGAGACGATGAACAGTGCGTAGTCGATGCCGACGGCCAGGCCGAGCATGAGGGCGAGCATCGGGGTCGTCGAGTTGACGGTGGCGAACGCAGTGCTGCCGAGGATGAGCAGCATACCGATGCCCACGCCGATGATCGCGGTGACAAGCGGCATACCGGCCGCCCATGCCGTGCCGAGGGTGAAGATGAGGACGATGAAGGCGATGACGACGCCGATCGCCTCGATGATCGAGATGTGCACGCTCGTGACCGTGTAGAGGTCACCACCGGGGCTGACGATGCTGCCATCGGGCAGCTCGGCCTGGAGCTCGTCTGCGACCGCCTGCAGATCGTCCTTCGCCGAGTCCGGCAGCAGGTCCGAGGCCTGGTCGTACTGGACGTTGACGATAGCGGCGTCGCCATCGTCGTTGATGACGCCGTCGATCATCTCGTCGAAGGGGGAGGTCGCGCCGTCGACGTGGGGCAGGTCGTCGATCTTCTCGACCGCGTCCTCGATCTGAGCCCGATACGGATCGGCATCCACCGGCTGGCCGTCTGCGCTGACGACGAGCATCGTCGCCGAGCCGCCAGCCACCTCGGGGAAGGTCAGTTCAAGCGCATCGAGAGCGTCCTGCGATTCACTGCCGGGCAGACGGAACTCGTCATTGAAGGAGTCGCCGAATGCGGCGACGAAACCACCGAGGACGGCAAGGATCGCCAGCCAGACGGCGACCACTGTCTTGCGGCGGCGGAACGCGGTGCGGCCGAGCTCGTAGAGAAAGGACGACACAGGCAACCCTTCACAGATGAAAGATGAGCGGATCAGAGAGTCAATCGGTGGCCCTGCGCCCATGCTACGCCGTGCGCACCGCGACCTGTCTAGGATACACAAGTGTATCGGATACGGAAGTGTATCGTAGTGGTATAGTCTGCGCTCGTACAAGTCGGCAGACCCGTGGCGCGTGAGAGAAGGAGTTCAACCTGTGAGCGAGGCAGTCAGCAGGCGCCGGAAACAGACCCGGGAGGCACTCATCGATGGGGCCCGCCGGGTCTTCGCCGCACGCGGGGTCGCGGCGTCGTCAATCGAGGAGATCTGCGAGGCGAGCGGTTTCACCCGCGGCGCCTTCTATTCGAACTTCGCCTCCCGGGATGAGATCGTGCTCGCGATCATGGAGCGTGAGATCGACACCGCGCAGCGCAGCGTCACCGAGCTGGTGGAGAACCGGGACGCGGATCTGCAGCACACGGCGGCGAAGTCACTTGACGAGCAGGAAGACCTCATCCGCGCGATCGTCACGCAGTTCCATGCGCTTCACGACAATACTTCGGCATGGATCCTCGCTGGGCGCGAGATCGAGCTCTACACCCTGCGCAACCCGGAGCTGCGCTACCGCTATGACGAACTCATCGCCGCTCACTTCGAGAACATGAGCACGGTCATCGGTGTGGCGATCGAGCGCGCCGGCGGTCGACTGACGCTGCCGCTGACGCAATTCGTCGACATCCTCGCAGCGGTCTCGCTGGCGGCCGGCAACAAGGCCGTCGCCGAGCGCTTCCGCGGATGCACCGGCGATGAGGTCGTACCTGATGACGAACCGCTGGCGGTCGATCCCGAGCCGATTGTTCAGGTGATTCTCGGGCTCATCGACTTCAGCTGAGCGGTTCAGAGCTGCGGGTGGCGCAGATGGTGTTCAGTGACGGCTTCGAAAGCGTGGGCGATGCGCATGAGCTCGACGTCACGGCCAGGGGCCGCCACGATCTGGATGCCCACCGGCAGGCCTGACTCCGAGAACCCGGCTGGCACGGAGACTGCCGGGCACCCGGTGGCCGAGATGAGCGTGGCCGCACGCATCCATGACAGGTAGTCGGCCATCGGCTCGCCGTTGATCTCCGTCGGATACTCGAGTTCCGCGTCGAAGGGCAGGACCTGTGAGGTCGTGGTGACGAACACGTCGCAGGTCTCGAAGTACTTCCACAGCTCGGCGCCGAGCCGCACGCGGGCGGCATCCTTGGAGCGCACATCAGCGGCGGTGAGCGCGAGCCCGGCGTCGATGTTGTCGACCAGGGACTTCTTCATCTGCGCCCGGCCGCCGGCTTCGACCATCTCCTCGAACACCATCGCGAAGTCGTAGGCCCGCTGGGTGCGGAACACCTCGTCGGCGTCCTCGAGGTTCGGCACGTCCTCGGTGACCTCGGCACCCAGGCCGGCGAACACGTCGGCGGCGGCTGCGACGATCTCTGCCACCTCTGCTTCGACTGGGATCTGGCCGCCGAAGTCGGGGCTGAAGCCCACGCGGATGCCGGAGAGCTCCGGCTGGTAGACGGTACCGAGGCGGAATTCGGGCAGGTCGAAGACCGAGCCGGGTTCGCCGATCTCCCAGGGGGCTCCGGTGGCCGGCCCGCAGCCGGCCTGCATAAGCAGGGCGATGTCGCTGACGGTGCGGGCCATGAAACCGGACTGGCTGAGCCAGGCGTGTGGGTTGTCCGGGGCGAGCTTGGGAATCCGGCCGTGGGAGGGTCGGAAGCCGACGACGTTGTTGAAGGATCCCGGCGTGCGCAGGGATCCGCCCATGTCGGAGCCGTCGCCGGAGGCCTGTATGCCGGCGGCCAGTGCCGCACCGACGCCACCGGAGGAGCCGGAAGCGGATTTCGTCGTGTCGTAGGGATTGACGGTGGTGCCGAATACCGGGTTGAAGGTGTGAGAGCCGGCAGCGAACTCCGGGACGTTGGACTTGCCGGTGGTGATAACGCCGGCGGCTTTGAGCCGGGCGATGATGACGGAGTCGGCTGCCGGCACGCGGTCGGCCCACAGCGGGCTGCCGTGCGTCGAGCGCATGCCGGCGGTGTCGTGGGTGTCCTTGTGCGTCATCGGCACCCCGTGGAGCAGGCCGAGGCTCTCCCCGCGGGCGTGTGCGTCGTCGGCTGCTGCTGCGGAGGCTTCGGCGGCCTCGGTGTCGAGGGTGACGATGGCGTTGATGGCGGGGTTGACTTCGTCGATCCGGGCGAGGTGGTCGGCAAGGGCCTCGCGGGCGGAGATCCGTCCGGCGGCGATCTCGGCGGCGAGTTCGCGGGTGGACAGCCAGGTCAGCTCAGACATGTGGGGCTCCTTTCGGCAGCGGGCGACGGTGCCCGCCGGTGATTCAGTGGTCGATGGTTCCGGTCAGACAGGCGTGTCCTGCGGGGTCGAGGATGGCGACTTCCGTGGCCGAGGCGGTGATCTGGCGGCCCACGGCAGCGACGGGGGTCGCGTCGAAGAGAGGTCGGCGGGCGGTGAAGGAGAAGGAGTCGATCTGCTCACCTGGGCGGTGGCGCAGGAAAGCGTCGAGCATGAGCGTGGCGAGCAGCGGACCATGGACGACAAGGCCGGGGTAGCCCTCTTCGTTGATGCAGAAGTCGCGATCGTAGTGGATGCGGTGGGCGTTGAAGGTCAGCGCGGAGTACCGGAAGAGCAGCGTCTCGTCAGGCCGGGTGATCCTGCCGTAGTCCCACGCCGAGGTGTCGGCTGGCTTTCGTGCCGCGCGTTCGGCTGGCGTTTGTGCTGTGGACTGCTGCGGTGCGGCGGCTTCGCGGTAGACGATGGTGTGCCGGTCGGTGATGGCGTGGCTGCCGTCTGCCGAGATCTCATGGGTGACCGTGACGAAGACGAGCTGACCTGTTCGGCCGGTGCGGACGCTGACGTCGGTGACGGTCTGGACGTCCTGCAGCTCCTGGCCGACGGCGATCGGCCGGTGGAAGGTCAGTTCTGATCCGGCCCACATGCGTCGCGGCAGGGGCACCGGTGGCAGGAAGCCGCCGAGGTGCGGGTGCCCGCCGATGTCGAGGGCGTGCTGCGGTTCGGTTGGGTTGAAGTGGGCCCAGTGCGCAAGCGGGAAGAGCTGGCCACCCCAGGGGTCTGCGTCGTAGTCGAGTGCAGCGGCCAGGGTGCGCGACTTCGCTTCAGTGGCGATGTCGTCGAGGGTCTGGCTGCGGCCGACCCACTCGCGCAGGCGCGAGACGTCGATCGGTCCATCCATGCGCCCTCAGCCTCCTTCGCCTGTCCGGAGTGTATCTCCTTCTCGAAGCCTATCGGGCACAGTGATGCCGATGCAGGTGCGTCCGCAGAATGACTGTTCTGAACGACCTTTCTGCAGCCGAGGTTCTGGCAAGCAGGGCCCGGGCACTATGTGGTTATCAAACATCGTTCTGTCACTGCGGTGGTGCTGCAGGCAGCGCTGGTAGAGAAACGACGAGAAGTCGCTTCGGGCAGGTCGTCTGTTTCGGTTAGGTCGTCGGTGGCGGTGCGGTCTAGGTCGTGAGGTTGAGCAGCTGTTCGGCGTGCGCCTGCCCGATGGGATTCGAAGGTGGTCTGGCTGTCAGTTGGTGGCCGCCGGGCAGCATCCAGGTCAGCATCCCGGTCTCTGGGTGGCGGGTGACTCTGAGTCTGTTGTCGGTTTTCATCTGGTGGTGTTCCCGGCACAGCGGGTGAAGATTCCCCATGCTGGTGGGTCCGCCTCGTCCGGGGTTTTCGTGGTTGAACGGCTCAATATGGTCCAGTTCTGCTTTGACAGCTGACCGGTCACAGCCAGGCAGTGTGCAGTACTGCCATTTCTCCACGAGTGCGATCCGCATCTTCTCCGGGATCGTGTACGTCTCAGCTGCGTGATCGAGGACGGTGCCGTCGGTCGGGTCGGTCAGGATCCGGTAGAGCGTCGAATGGCCCGTGCCGGTGAGCTGCCGGGCGGTCTCAGGTGCGATGGGGTGGCCGTTGACCATCCCCGGCACACGAGCGTCATCGTCTTCGCCGGTGTTCTCATCGAGGAGGGTGAGTGCTGGGACGGTGATGGTGATGCGGGCTTGGCGTTTGAGCCACTGGCCATCGACGGGGCACTGCACACCTGTTTCGGCAAGCGTATCGGCGATCTTCTCAGCGGTGGCATCGATATCGATGCCTGCGGGGTTCGCCGCTTCTACAATGCATCCATCGAGCCAGCCTGGGGTGGAGTCACCGACCCGGCCTGGGGTGGAGTCACCGTCGACAGGCTTGGTGGTCAGTGTGCCTGCGGGTTGGCTGCCGGTGAGGAAGTCGAACATCAGCTCACCCATCCCACGCTGGTCGACGATCTCATGATTCTCAGGTACTCCGAGCGGCTGCCCGAGTCCTTTGATCACCGACCGTGCCATGCCGGTCAGGCGGGCTTCTAAGAGAGCGATCTGATGAGATGGTCCGCGAGCGATGAGGATCCCGAGTCCGTGGGGTTCGTAGTAGGTCTCCACGGTGCGACGATCCCGGACCTGCCTGGTTCGTTGTTCACGCGTGACAAGAGTGGAAATCAGTTGGCTGACAGCGCGCTTGAACGCGGTCATATCCGATACCCGGATCCGTGCCAGCCCGGCATCGAAGTCCGCCAAATGCTCAGGCTCCAGGGTCGTGGCACGTGTCGCGCCGTGAAGATACCTGTCATAGCCGACCACCCCGGCCCGGGCTTGTGACGTGAAGGCCGGCAACCCGACAAGCCCTGCCGCAGCAGCCTGTACACGTGACCGGACCTGTTTGACGGTGGTGTCGAGGGCGTCTGCCATGTGCATCAGTGACGTCGATGCTGTCCGTTCGATCAGCCAGGCATACGCATCCCGGCGCTGCTGGGCTTCGTTCCGGTAATCCGTGCCGTCACGGTCCGGGTGGCCCAGCGCACGGGGATCGGCTGCCAGTTCACGCACCGCTTCCACCTGCAGGCAGACATCCTCAGGCGAATCAGCGCTCGTACGGGCAAGGAAGGCATCGAAGAGGAACCCCAGCCCAGTCATACGGCGCTCATCGATGTCCCGGTTGGCAGATTCCAGCCGGTAGAGACAGTCAGCGAAATCCGACGTATCGGCCACCGTGTCGTTGCGGCGGGGTGTGATGACCTGGTCTTCGACGAGCACCGCGGTCACCTCCTTGTGATCTACCGCGATCGTTCTGGTTTCAAGTCTATGTGTGTTCGATATGCCGTCACAACAGTTTCGACTGTGTTCACATGTAACTCACATAAACATGTGCCTGCCGTGGTTCTGGTTTCAGTCTGCCAGCAGCCACGGACAACCCACCCCCGCAAACGCACCCCCACCTCGGGAACGGCAACCACAGCACACACACGGTGCGCGCCCCACCCCAAGCACCACCTCGGGCACGGCCTGAGGCACGGGCCGCGCTCGCGCCACTGATCTGCGACAACGCCGCAGAACACTCTTTCCAGGAAGGATGCTTGTCACTAAGATGGAAGTGCGTCGCCTCCACCCGAGGCGATACCCAACCCGAGGAGGCTCCTATGAGCGCAGATGACAAGTTCGGAAACAAGGCTGACGAAATGCTCGGCAAGGCCAAGTCCGGCATCGGCAGGGCCACCGACGACAAGAGCATGGAAGCCGAAGGCAAGTCTCAGCAGTCCGGTGCGAACCTCAAGCAGGCCGGAGAGAAGGTCAAGGACGCGTTCAAGAAGTAAGAGCGTCTCTTCTCAGTCAGATGCGATTTGTCGCGCACCTGATCCTTTCGACACGGGCGCGGAAGTGGACCTGGTTCACTTTCGCGGCCGTGTTCTTTGTGCACCTCTTCCTCCTCTACTCCCCCAGCTTCGGTGTGGCCTCGCCGTTCGCCGGGTTCGACAAGCTCATGCACGCCGTGGGCTTCACCGCACTCACGTCTCCCCTGTTGCTGCTCGGGTTCCGGCCGCTGGCGACGATGCTGGCGATGTCGGCCTACGCAGCCATCAGCGAGTTCATCCAAGCGTTCGCGGTGCCCGGCCGGTCCGGCGAGTTCGGCGACTGGATCGCCGACTGCCTCGGCATTCTGCTGGCATTCGGCATCTGGCGGGCACTGCCGGCCGGCGACCCGCTTCTCGGTGAGAACGGCGAGCCGCCGCGGTCGCCGCAGTGGCCGTGAATCCGCGCCTCGACGCGACGCGCCTGAGAGTCCCCGCGGGGCATTCCTGGGAAGCCCCTGGGCGCGGGCGTGCATACTGTCTCGGCCGCCCCGAGGCGTGGGCTGCCTGCCGTCGATGCTCACCCGAGTGCGAGAAAGGCCTGGAGTTCGGCGAAGGCACTGCGCTCGACGGTGTAGTGAGCCCATTTGCCGCGCTGCTCACGCTGCAGCAGCCCAGCCTCGACGAGCTTCTTCAGATGGTGGCTGACCGTCGGCTGGGTCACGTCGAGGGCGTCGAGCAGTTCGCAGGCGCACACGGATTCGCAGCCGCGCGCGGCGATGAGGGACACGATCCGGAGCCGCGTCGGATCTGCCAGCGCCTTGAGCCGGTGCGCCATCCGGTCAGCGTCCGCATCAGCCAGCGGGCCGAGGGCGAGCGGGCAGCACTCGGCTGCGGCCTGACGGGCAGGGCCGGCATTCCGACGGTCATCCATGACGCCATCATACATTGACATTCATCGATATGAGGTCGTACTCTCCCCTTGAGACATGACGTCGCCTGCGAGGAGGAACGTGCCCGAAACAACGCCCCACACCCCCACCTCGGCACCGGCCCCAGCCACCACCTCGGGCGCGGTGTTAGAGGAAATGTCTTTCCTCGACCGCTGGCTGCCAGCATGGATCCTGCTCGCGATGGGGGCAGGCCTGCTGCTCGGCGCTCTGGTCCCTGGGCTCAACGAGGCGCTCGACGCGGTGACGATCGGGCAGGTTTCGGTGCCGATCGCCATCGGCCTGCTCGTCATGATGTACCCGGTGCTCGCGAAGGTCCGGTATGACGAGACCCGCCGCGTCACCGCCAATCGGCGGCTCCTGCTGCTGTCGCTCATCCTCAACTGGCTCGTCGGCCCAGCGCTCATGTTCGCACTGGCCTGGCTGCTATTGCCCGATCTGCCGGAGTACCGCACCGGCCTCATCATCGTCGGTCTCGCCCGCTGCATCGCGATGGTCTTCATCTGGAACGACCTCGCCTGCGGCGATCGTGAGGCCGCTGCCGTCCTCGTCGCCATCAACTCCGTCTTCCAGGTGCTCGCCTTCGGTGCGCTCGGCTGGTTCTACCTGCAGGTGCTGCCCGGTTGGCTCGGCCTGCCGACGACAGCTGCCGACTTCTCCCTCATGACCATCGTCACCTCAGTCCTCGTGTTCCTCGGCATCCCGCTGCTCGCCGGGTTCCTCTCGCGGGTCGTCGGCGAGCGGGCGAAGGGCCGCGAGTGGTACGAGCAGAGATTCCTGCCGCGCATCGGCCCGTGGGCGCTGTACGGCCTGCTGTTCACCATCGTGCTGCTCTTCGCCCTCCAGGGCGAAGCGATCATCGCCCAGCCGCTCGACGTCCTGCGGATCGCAGTGCCGCTGCTGGCGTACTTCGTCGTCATGTTCGGCATCGGTCTGTTCGCCTCGCGTTCGGCGGGGCTGAATTACGCACAGTCGACGACGGTCGCCTTCACCGCCGCCGGCAACAACTTCGAGCTCGCCATCGCAGTGGCGATCGGCACCTTCGGCATCACCTCCGGACAGGCGCTGGCCGGCGTCGTCGGCCCGCTCATCGAGGTGCCGGTGCTCGTCGCACTCGTCTACGTCGCCCTGTGGGCCGGCCGGCGCATGTTCCCAGGCGACCCTACCGTCCCCGGTCAGACCGGCACCTCGGGCGCGGCTGCCGCAGCGAGCCGGACCGGCACAGCGGGCGCGTCGTGACAGGAGCAGACTCATGAGCATCTCAGACCAGAACCCGGCTCCCAGCGCGGACACCTGTCCGTCCGCTCCCGAGAGGCCGAGTGTGCTGTTCGTATGCGTGCACAATGCCGGGCGCTCACAGATGGCCGCCGGATATCTCGCGACGCTGAGCGACGGGCGCATCGAGGTGCGCTCGGCCGGTTCGGAGCCTGCTGCGCAGCTGAATCCGGCCGCCGTCGAGGCGATGGCCGAGGACGGCGTCGACATCACCGCAGCGTCGCCGCGGATCCTCACGGCCAAGGCGGTGGAGGCTTCCGATGTCGTCGTCACGATGGGCTGCGGGGACACGTGCCCGATCTTCCCGGGCAAGCGGTACGAGGACTGGCAGCTTGCCGACCCAGCCGGGCTGGGAGTCGACGCGGTGCGCCCGATCCGCGATGAGATCAAGCAGCGGGTGCGCGCCCTCATCGCCGAACTGCTGCCCGGCTGAGCGCGGCACCCCACGGCTCAGCCGCTGGAGCGCTTCATTCCCGCCAAGCGCACGCGCATGCGCCTGCTGGCGGTGTTGAGTCCGACGATGTCGACGGATTTGCCGTAGGTCGCGTATTTGTCGGTCACCGAATCGAGCGCTGCCACTGTGGAGGCATCCCACAGGTGGGAGCGGTGCATGTCGATGACGACGTGCTCGGGGTCCCCGGCATAGTCGAACATCGTGTACAGATCATTCGATGAGGCGAAGAACAGTTCGCCTTCGACTGTGTAGTAGGCGGTCGAAAGTCCGGCGTCGTCACGCAGTTCACGGTCGACGCGCACGAAGTGCGCCACCCGGTTGGCGAAGGCGACCATCGCCACGAGCACCCCGAGCACCACTCCGATCGCCAGATTGTGGGTCCAGACAGTCGCCACGACGGTGACGAGCATGACGGTTGTCTCCGACTTCGGCATCCGCGCCAGTGTGTGCGGGCGGATGGAATGCCAGTCGAAGGTCGCCCAGGAGACGAAGATCATGACGGCGACGAGTGCGGCCATCGGGATCTGAGCGACGACGTCCCCGAGGGCGACGATAAGGATGAGGAGGAACACTCCGGCGCAGAACGTCGAGATCCGGGTGCGGGCAGCGGCGGCCTTGACATTGATCATCGTCTGCCCGATCATCGCGCAGCCGCCCATGCCGCCGAAGAGTCCGGAGACGATGTTGGCCGCACCCTGCGCCCAGGATTCGCGGGTCTTGTTCGACCGGGTGTCGGTGACATCGTCGACGAGCTTCGCCGTCATAAGGGATTCGAGCAGCCCGACAACGGCCATCGCCAACGAGTACGGGGCGATGACCTGAAGCGTCTCCAGGCTCAGCGGCACCTCGGGGATGAAGATGGCCGGCAGCGCCTCAGGCAGTTCGCCCTTGTCGCCGACGGCGGGAACGTCCCAGCCGAAGACGACGACGAGCAGCGTGAGCACGACGATCGCGACCAGGGGTGCGGGCACCGCGGCCGTCAGCCGCGGCAGCGCGAAGACGATGGCGAGAGCGAGCAGGCACAGCGGGTAGACCAGCCACGGCACGCCGATGAGCTCGGGCACCTGCGATACGAAGATCAGGATCGCCAGCGCATTGACGAAGCCGACCATCACCTGGCGCGGAATGAAGCGCATGAGGCGCGCTGCACCAAGCAGGGCCAGCACCACTTGGAAGGCTCCCGCGAGGATGACGGCGGCAATGAGGTAGTCGAGACCATGCGACCCGACTAAGGGCGCGACGACGAGCGCAACCGCACCGGTGGCAGCGGAGATCATAGCCGGGCGTCCGCCGAGGATCGCGGTCGTCACCGCCATCGTGAAGGAGGCGAAGAGACCGACGCGCGGGTCGACACCGGCGATGATCGAAAACGCGATCGCCTCAGGGATGAGCGCGAGTGCGACGACAAGACCGCCGAGCACCTCGGTTTTCAGCCAACCCGGGCGGCGCAGCGTCCGACGCACGCTCTGGCGCTCCTCGGGAGTGGGATTATCAGCAGTCGCGGCAGCAGGCTGCGGCGATGCAGACGACGGTGCAGACACAGCGGTCTCCTCGAAGCGATGAAAGGGCCCTTGCCGCAAACCTTCACGGCACGTCAGAGTTCGGCATCAACCTTAACGCTGCGTTAAAGTATGGGCAAGCGGCCGATCGTCAGTGGCCGCCGGACGCCGGGCCTGCTCTGAGGGAGATGATCATGCACATCGGCGAGATGGCGGAGAAGTCAGGGCTCTCCTCACGCACCCTCCGTCATTACGAGGAGATCGGACTCATCCCGGCGACCGGCCGCACTGAGGGCGGTTTCCGCGTCTACACCGACGAGGACTTCCGGCGGCTCATGACGATCCGGCGGATGAAGGCGCTGAGCTACTCGACCGCAGAGATGGCTCAGTTGCTCAGGCTGCTCGACATCGTCGAGAGCGACGCGACGAACGATGAGCGTTCAGCGGCACGCGCCCAGCTGCTGGAGCTGCTCGACGACGCGCAGGCGCGACGGGAGAAGCTGGCTCGGCAGGTCGAGCGCGCCGATGAGTTCCTCGGCATCCTGCAGGCGCGCCTAAGCTGAAAGACGGTGCTCGATTCGCCTGCGGTGCCCACCATGACACGCAGTGACGCAAAGCCGAGTGATTCGGCGGTGAGTGTGGGATTCGAACCCACGGAAGGGGGTTGCCCTTCAACGGTTTTCAAGACCGTCACTTTCGGCCGCTCAGTCAACTCACCTTGGATTTCCGCGGCTCAACCGCGCAAAGTCCACATCACAGCATAGACCACTTCCGGTGAGGGTTTAAACCACTTCAGTCGCGGTTGGGGAACCGCGGCAGGGTCGTCGGGCGGGCTGGAATCGGCGGGAACTGGGTGGCTGCGGCCGCCTCGGCGTCGGCGTCCTCGTCGATGACCGCGTCATCGGGGTCGGCGTTCGCGTCCGTGCCCGAGGTGGCGCCCTCCCTTGCCGCGCCCGTTCCCGAGGCGGTCTCGCTGCCCTGGTCCGTTCCCGAGGCGGTGGGCTCGTCGGCCGCGGATTCCGGCCGGGCAGGTGCCGGGTCGGGCGCCTGTTCCGGTGCTGCCGGCGGGGTGGCCGGTCGAGCCGGTGCCTCTGCAGCCGCAGTCTGATCCGCCGCTCCGGGTGCCCCGCCGTTCTTCTCGGCACGGGCGACCTCGGTGTCGAGGCCGTCATAAGCATCGGGCACAGGGTCAGCCGGCTGGGCGATCTCCTCGACCGCGCTCTGGGCGAACTCCTCGGCGCTGACGGTCTCCTCGGCGTTCCACGCAGTGGCCGCACCGGCCGCGCCACTCGCACCAGGCGCGCCATCCGCATCAGCCGCGCCGCCGGCGCCGCGGGCACTGGCACCACCGCCGGCCCCATCACCCTCAGCATCGTCCTCCCGCTGGGAGTCGTGCTCCAGCCGGCCGCCGAGCAGCAGGGTCAGGGTCGCCAGCGGCACGATGAGCCAGGTGGGGCGGTTGCGCAGTTCGGTGACGACCTCGACGAGCAGCCGGTCGATGAGCACGGCCCGCAGCACCGGGTCGTGCAGTCCGACCGAGGCGCCGACGGCGTGCGAGTAGCCGGTGAGCAGCGAGTTCTGCGCCTGTGAGGACCACAGGTACTCGGGCGAGTCGACAACCTCGCGCAGCGATTCGTGCCCGTCCGACAGCCCGGACAGCCCGATGAACGTCGGCTGCGCATCGGACTTGAGCGCGCCGGTCCGGCGCAGCCGGGCATAGCCGGCGGCGTAGTCGATGCTGCGCAGCAGCGCGACGAGGTCGATCGCCGCAGGCTTCGGGAACTCCTGGGTGGCGGCAGAGAAGTTGACGACGGTGAAGCCGACGACCGGGCTGGTGAGCACCTGGTTGAGCGTCAGCTCGCCGTGGATCCGCTGCAGTGCACCGACTGTCTCAAGGCGGCCGAGGTTCGTGCGGTGCTCCTTGAGCTTGGCCTGCAGATCGCCGAGCGCCAGCGGCGCGCGGGCGAGCGCCCAGTCGATGCGCTCCTGCCATTTGGCGACCCAGTCCTCGGTCGGCTCCCCGGCCCCGCGCACCACACCGAACTCAGCAGCGAGATCCAGGTGCAGCTCGCCGATCCGCGCGCCGAGCGCCGAGGCCTTCTTGTTGTAGCTGCCGATCGACCCCGAGTCCACCGCACAGGCGATGTCGACAGCCTCACGCCAGGCCGGCTGCGAGTCAGGATACTGGACCGACAGCATCGCCAGCGGCGCCGACCGGGTCTCCAGCTCCTCGGCGTCGAACCAGCGGCCGGACACCCACCCCATCACCTCGGGCACGGCGCGCGACTCCGCCTCGGTCAGGGCGACGGGAATCCGCACCGCCTGGCTGAGTCCCGGCTGGACGACGCGGAAGAAGGTGAGCACGCAGGGGTTCTCGGGGTCTTCGATGACGACGGTCGACTCGTGTGCGCGGGCCTCCAGCAGCTCCAGGCGCACCGAGGCGGCGTAGTCGAGCATCTGGTGCTCGGTCTGCACGCGGTGGAACTTCGTCATCGCGTTGCTCACTGCGTGTGCTGCGACCTGGCCGCCCTCGAACCGGCGGGCGGTGGCCGCGGCGTGGGCGCAGTTGATGACGAAGACCGGGTCAGCACACCCGTCGTATACCCAGCAGGGGCCGAGCGTGATGTCATCGATGGTGCCGATGAGGTGGGCGCGCAGGGCGAAATTCTCGCTCGTGCGGAAGCTTAAGGGGACGTTGATGCGGCGCAGCGTGCGTCCGTCGCCGACGGAGATGATCGCCTGAGTGCCGCGCACGGTGCCCTCGCCGGAGTCCCATTCGAACAGGCGGGTGACGGACATCGGCGTGATGTCGGGGTCGGCGCCGAGCTCGGTCTCCAGTTTGGGGAACCAGCTCTGCCGGGGCAGCCAGGCAGAGAGCAGACCTTCGAGTTCACTGCTGATGGCCACCGTGTTCCCCCTTGGCGTTGCGTCGGCGCGGGCTCGCATCATGCGCTAGGGCACACTCTACCGAAACCGCGCAGTGCGGCCGGGAGGGCACGCCCGGCATACCCGGCCTGACCAGCGCCGAGGCGGTGCCCGCCGCACCGGCGTCCGGTCCCGAGGCGGGGCCCGCCGAAGCGTCGTTCGTCACCGACTGACACGAAACTGCTCACCATATGGCACGAACTGACTCATGACGTGACACGACCACAGCGGCGGGCACACAATGGGGAGGTGCTCATTCATGAACAGAAGATCTGGAACCTGCCGACCGCCAGCGACGTCGAGGCCGCTGCTGCGCTCATTTCGGATTCCATCATCACCTCTCCGCTGCACATCTCCGAGCGCCTGTCCGATGCGATCGGCTCGACGATCTACCTCAAGCGCGAAGATCTCCAGCTCGTGCGCTCGTACAAGATCCGCGGCGCCTTCAACTTCCTCCTGCAGCTGACCGCTGACGAGCGCGCCCACGGCGTTGTGTGCGCCTCGGCCGGCAACCACGCGCAGGGCTTCGCGAAGGCGTGCAAGGAGCTCGGCGTCAAGGGCCGCATCTTCGTGCCGAAGACGACGCCGCGGCAGAAGATCGACCGGATCCGCTACTTCGGCGGCGATGAGGTCACCGTCGTCATCGACGGCTCGACCTACGACGACGCCTCGGATCTGGCGGCGAACTACGCCGAGACCCACGGCGCGCTGCTCGTCTCGGCCTTCGACCACCCGCGCACCGTCGCCGGGCAGGGCACCATCGCCGCGGAGATCCACGAGCAGCTGTCCGAGGATCCCGACTTCATCATCGTGCCCGTCGGCGGCGGCGGTCTGCTCGCCGGCATCGCCGCCTACGCCGCCGAGCACATGCCCGACACCCAGGTCATCGGCGCCGAGCCCGCCGGGGCGGACTCGATGATCGCAGCCCTGGCCGCCGGCCGCCCGGTCGCCTTGGAGAACATCGACTCGTTTGCCGACGGCGCCGCCGTGCGCCGGGCCGGCGACCTGACCTACCGGATGATCGCCGACCTCGGTCTGCGCATCGACCCGGTGCCCGAGGGCCGGGTGGCCTCGGAGATGCTCGAGCTCTACCAGGTCGACGGCATCATCGCCGAACCGGCCGGCGCGCTGGCCTCGGCGGCAATCGGCGGCAAGCACTCGCGCGCCCCGATCACGATCCCGCCGGGTTCGACGGTCGTGTGCATCGTCTCCGGCGGCAACAATGACATCTCCCGCTACTCGGAGGTCATCGAGCGCTCGCTCGTGTACGAGAACCTCAAGCACTACTTCATCGTCAACTTCCCGCAGGAGCCCGGTGCGCTGCGCCGCTTCCTGTCCGAGGTGCTCGGCCCAGATGACGACATCTCGCTGTTCGAGTACATGAAGCGCTCCGACCGCGAGACCGGCCCGGCGTTCGTCGGCATCACCCTCGGCCAGGCGCAGAGCCTGCCGGGTCTGCTCGCCCGGATGGACGCCTCACCGCTCGAGATCGAGAAGGTCTCGCACGACTCGCCGCTGTTCCGCATGTTCGTCTGAGCCCCGCGCCCGAGGCGGTGCTCGCGTGATCGTGTGGCGATACTGACCGCACACCCAGCCCTGGGCGATAGGCTTGCCTCATGCGAGCTATGACGATTCCTCAGCCCGGCGGCCCAGAGGCCCTGGTGCTCTCCGACGACGTCGAGACTCCCGCAATCGAACCCGGCTCCGTGTTGGTCAAGGTCCATGCCGCCGGCATCAACCGAGCGGATATCCTGCAGCGGCAGGGCCATTACGACCCACCCGAGGGCGCCACCGAGATCCCCGGCCTGGAGGTCTCAGGCACCATCGCCGAGGTCGGTGCCGAAGTGACCGGCTGGAAGACCGGCGACCGCGTCGCCGCCCTGCTCTCCGGCGGCGGCTATGCCGAGTACGTCGACGTGCCGGCCGGTCAGCTGCTGCCCGTCCCCGATCACGTCGACCTCACCGCGGCAGCCGCCCTGCCGGAGGTCGTCTCCACCGTGTACTCGAATGTCGTCATGGAGGCCGGGCTGCGCGCTGACCAGTGGCTGCTCGTCCACGGCGGCGGCTCGGGCATCGGCACCTGCGCCATTCAGCTCGCCCGGGCGCTCGGCGCCCGCGTAGCCGTCACCGTCGGCTCGGAGCGCAAAGCCGCGTTCTGCCGCGAACTCGGCGCTGATGCCGTCATCAACTACCGCGAGGAGGACTTCGTCGACCGGATCCGCGAGATCACCGCATCCGATCCCGCCACCGACCCGGCCGGCGACTCGTGCACCCCGGGCGCGAACGTCATCCTCGACCTCATCGGCGCGAAATACCTCGAGCGCAACATCAAAGCGCTGGCGAACGACGGCCGGCTCGTCATCATCGGCATGCAGGGCGGGGTCAAGACCGAGATCAACCTCGCCCGCCTGCTCACCGGCCGCAAGCACATACTCGGCACAACCCTGCGCGCCCGCCCGGCTGCGCAGAAGGCGCTCATCGTCGCCACGGTCCGCCAGCACATCTGGCCGCTCGTGCTCGACGGCACCATCCGCCCGATCATCCACGACACGCTGCCGCTGGCCGAGGCCGGACGCGGGCACGCGATGCTCGAAGATGGCGATAGCATCGGCAAGGTGCTGCTGCGCGTCGGCGATGACGCCCAGCCCGCCTGACCGCCCCACGAAGGAGACGAGGACGATATGACCGACGAGACCACCCCGCAGGCCCCGCACCTGGAGACTCTCGCGCAGGCAGCCGCCCGCCTCAACGGCGGGCACAGCACCCCCGGCCCCGAGGCGGACCCCGCCTCGGGCGCTGACGAGACCACCCAGCAGGGTGAGCAGGCGGCGCAGCGCCGGGACACCTCGGGGCAGGACACCTCGAGGCGGGACAGTGGTGGCCAGCGAGCCCCCGGCGCCGAGGCGGGCGAGCAGTCGGCGCGCCAGCAGGGTGGGCAGGAGCGCTCGGCGAAGATCTCCGAGCCCGGCAAGATCGTGCGCGTGGGCACGATGGCCCAGCAGCTGCTCGAAGAGGTCCGCAAGACCGATCTCGATGAGGCCGGCCGCGGGCGGCTGGCCGAGATCCACCGGCGCACGATCGAAGAGCTCTCGGCTGGCATGTCCGATGAGCTCATCGACGAGCTCAAGCGCCTCGATCTGCCCTTCGGGGAGTCGGAGACCCCGTCGATCGGTGAGCTGCGGATCGCGCAGGCCCAGCTCGTCGGCTGGCTCGAAGGTCTCTTCCACGGTATCCAGACCGCGCTCATGAGCCAGCAGGCGCTCGCACAGTCGCAGGCCGGTCAGGAGGCCGGTGCACTGCCGCGCGGGGTGGTCGTGATGGGCCAGGAGGACGGCGGTGGGGACAGCGACTCTGAGGCCGAGCAGCGACCCGGCAACTACCTCTGAGACCGGCATGGGCATCCTGTCTCGGCTGACGGGACTGTTCTCCCCGGCCGAGCACGCCGCGCGTGAAGCCGACCGGGAGTTCGGCACCGGGGTGTGGCGTCAGCACCACGACCGGTTCATGCGCGCCGTCGACCGCTTCTACGAGACCGCTGTCGCACTCGGCCGCGAGACCGGGGACTCCACCGAAGCCGCCCAGGATGCCGGCGAGCAGATCGCGGCTCTCACCGCACCGCTGAATGAGGCTGCTGGGCAGGTCACGGAGCTCACCCGCCGGCTGCATGCGCGCTGGCCGGTCGAGGGTCTTGTCGTCCCGGCCGGTGTGCGCAGTGCCTGCGGGCCGCTGCCGGAGAGGTTGTCCCAAGCAGCGACCAAAGCCGCCGAGGCGGGCCAGGCGGCTGCGATGGCCCGGATCGCCGTGCGCACGGGTCAGGACCCGGCCGCCCCGACCGCGGCGGCGACACGGTTCGTCGGCGATGTCACCGCACTCATCGACGAGTGCACCCGCCTCGACGCGGCGAGCTGATAGATATAGAGGTAGGCCGCCCCGCATGTGGGGTGCCGGCAACAGCACCAATTCAATGGGTGCATGCATTGGATAGGTATACGTTTTCAATAGGTATCGGCGAGACGGGGGTCAGCAGTGAGCGAGACGAGCACACCGCAGGCACCGCATGAGCATCCGGAGAACATCCGACTCGTGGCCAGCGATGTCGACGGCACGCTGCTGCAGCGCTTCCAGCCGATCCCCCAAGCCACCGTCGAAGCGGTCAATGCGCTCGTGGCCGCCGGTGTCGACTTCGTGCCGGTGACCGGCCGGCCGGTCCGCTGGCTCGCACCCCTGCAGCGGGACCTGCCGATCGTGCGTCATGTCATCTGCGCCAACGGCTCGATCGTGTACAACCTGCAGCGCGACGAGGTCGTCCATGCCCACCTCATCAGCACCGAGGTCCAGCACGAGCTCATCAGCCGGGTGCGGGCGCACATGCCCGAGGCGAAGCTCGCCTTCGAAACGCTCGATGCCTTCTGCATCGAGCCGGGTTTCGTCACCCGCTGGCCGCAGGAGGCCGTCATCATCGACCCGGCTGAGAGCAGGGACATCCGAGAAGTCGCCAAGATCATGGTGCGCGGGCCCTCGACTGATTCCGATGCGATGCTCGCTGCCGTCAGCGAGCTTATTGGCGATGCGCTGCACGCCACGCATTCGAATCCGACCACTGGGCTCATCGAGCTCGCTGCTGCCGGGGTGACGAAGGCGCATACGCTGGCTGAGTACTGTCAGCGCCGGGGGATCGACGCCGACGATGTCGCCGCGTTCGGCGATATGCCCAATGACATTGAGATGCTGACCTGGGCCGGCTGGGGGTATGCGATGGCCGACGGCCACCCAACCACTCTCGCCGCCGCCCGCGCCGTAGCTCCTGCAGTGCATGATGGGGGGATCACTGAAGCAATCCGGGCCTTCGCAGCGGCAGCACAGCGTCGCACCGATGGGGGTTCTGGCGGGATTGTCCGAATCTCCGACTAATTCTTTCGGTACCCCTGGGGTCATTTCACCTGCGCAGACAGTCATTCGCAAGGTGAATTCGCCATAAACTCACCTGCCCCAGCTTTCACTTCAGGATCACTCAGGCTACTCTGAGACTCGTGTGTTGCGGAATGGTAACGACTTCCTCCCGCCGAGCCCGCAGCCAGCATTGACACTGAACACACCTTTGGAGTACTGACACATGACGAAACGCAATTCGCTGCGGGCCCTGGGCCTGAGCGCTGCGATCATCGTCGGAGCAGGCGGCTCTCTCGCTGCTTCTCCGGCTTTCGCAGCCCCGGAAGCCCTGCCGACGGCAGGCGCTGCATTCAAGAAGTTCCAGAACGACGCCTTCACTGCTGGCGCAGCTGGCGTCGGCGCTGCCGGTCAGGACGTTCTCCTGGCTGTTGATGTGACGGCCGATGACGCTGAGGAAGTTCTCGCACTGGCCGAGGACCACAGCAATGTCGAGGTCATGAAGCTCAACGGACCGATCCAGCCCGCCGCACAGACCGATGTCGTCGGCGGCTCTGGCTATCGGATCAACGAAGCCAGCCTCTGCTCCTTCGCCTTCTCGGCCTGGACCCCAGAGGGCGACGAGGCTGCACTCTCTGCAGGACACTGCGGTTCGGTCGGAGACCAGGTTTCCCGCTCGCTCCCAAGCACCGATGTCGAGTTCACCGGCGACGAGAAAGACAAGATGCCGGAGAACAAATACACCTCTACATACATGGACGATTTCGGTGAGTTTACGTTCTCTCAGTGGGGTGGCAAGGAAGATCCCTACGTCGAGCCGCCAGAAGAGGGCCAGGAACCGTCCGAGGATTTCAAGACGGTCACCGATATCGCGCTCATTGAGAAGACCAATGACAAGCTGAAGATGAAGCCTGAGGTCACTGACTGGACTACGAAGTCCAGCGACGACCTGTCAGCCTCCACCCAGGTCATCACGTCCGTCGGCAAAGCGGCTGAGGGCGACGCCATCAAGAAGTCGGGTCGCACGACAGGGCTCACCGAGGGTACAGTCAAAGGCCACATGGTCTACGCTCTCACCGACACGGTGGACTCGAGCAAGGTGCGTTACGCCACTGGCTTCGTCGCATCGAATACCCTTCGTCCCGGTGACTCCGGTGGAGCTTGGTACAACGACAAGGGTGAAGCTATCGGCATCTCCTCTGGTTACGTTGTCGGCGCTGAGAGTTGCGCACCTAACGTTACAAACTGTTCAGAAGAAGACTGGTCGTTTGTCACCGACATCAACCACGGTCTGAAGCAGATGCCAGCAGGAACCGAAGTTCGTCTGCACGTTGACGCCCCGGAGGTTAAGAACGTTACGGTCGCACCCGGCGCCACCGTATCGGGCACGACGGAGGCCAATGCTACTGCCGAAGTTGCTAAGGAGAGCAAGGATAAGCCGGAGGGCTTCAAGGCTGGGCCGGGAAAGTTCTCGTTCACTGCTCCCAATGCAGCTGGCGAATACGAGTACACGTTCATCGCTCGCAAGGGTAAGTTCAACGTGTCCGAGCCCACTACTATCAAGGTGACCGTTGAGGGCGGCACGTCGCCGTCGCCGACCCCGACTGATGACCCGACGTCGACTCCGACTGACGATCCGACGTCGACTCCGTCGCCGACTACGACTGATGAGCCGACCGCAACGCCGACCGAGGATCCGTCGGATGACCCGGCAGAGCGCGCTCTGTCGATCGACCCGGAGAATATCAAGGCGACCGACTTCGTCAAGAAGGACGCAGTGACGATCGCAGCTTCCGGCTGCACGCCGGGCACCGAGGCCAACCTCGAAGTCAAGCCGCGCGGCTCGAACGTCACCGGCCACACGGACACCGCCACGGTCGATGAAGACGGCAATGTCGGATTCTCCGTCTACGGAGAGAACGCCGATATGCCGAACGCCTACATCGGCGACTACGACGTCACCGTCTCCTGCGACGGCGGCGACGACCTGACCGGCACCTTCACTGTCACCGAAGCCGGTGGCAAGGACGATGACGGCAAGGGCGGCGACGACAAGAAGGATGACAACAAGGACCTTCCGCGCACCGGTTCTGAGGCACTCCGCTCCCTCGGAGCTGCAGCTGCCCTCATCGCCGGTGGTGCAGGACTCTACGTCCTCGCTCGCCGCCGGAAGAACTGAGGCCGCTGACACCGTGACTGCCTAACAGCAGGAACGCGAGCTGATTCGGGCTGTGAACCACAACGGTTCACAGCCCGAATCGCATTCACACGGCAGCAGCAGAACGGCTAGCCTGACAACATGAACTCCGACCCCCGCGAAAATGACGGCAACTCGCTTACGATGCACGACGTGGCCGGCACCTGGCGATCAGACGAACCCGGTCAGCCGTACCTGACATTCAACGACGAAGGCGCTGCATGGGGAACCGACGGCTGCAACGGCATCAACACCTCCTACACGCTCGACGGGTCGACGATCACGATCGAACCGTGGATCGCCACCGCTCGCGCATGCCTGGGCGTCAACGACTGGCTGCGCATGGCCCGCTTCGCTGAAATCCACGGTGACACCATGACCGTTCGCAACCGGAATGACGACGCCATCGGAACCCTGTTCCGATCTGCCGAAGAGGTCACAAAGCCCTGACAATCGGCGACGCTGCGCGTCTGGGCATCAGCCTTCGAAGTATCCTGAAACACATGAGAACATTGAAAACTGGCTCGTTTGCCGCAGCCGGCATCTCGATGCTGCTGCTTTCCGCGTGCGGAGCTGGCGAGGGCAACGGCACTGTCTCCCCGAGTGAATCCCCCAACGCCACAGACACCTCCGGTGCGACCTCCGAGGAAACCAGCACCGCAGATCCGGGTGACCCGTCCGGCGATCTGACACCCGAAACTCTTGAAGGCAAATGGGGCGCCGACCAGAAGGGCGATCCATTCCTCGAATTCAACACCGATGAGACGGTCATCGGCACCGACGGGTGCAACGGCATCAACAGCACCTACACGATCGAGGGATCGACGATTCACTTCGAACCATGGGTGACAACCGCCAAAGGCTGCACCGATATCGACGCCTGGCTCAGCGGTGCCAGCACTGCCGAGATCACAGATTCGAATGAGAACGCCGATGAGATGACCGTCAAGGACAAGGACGGCAAGGAGATCGGCACACTCATCCGAGAGAAGTAGGACTTCCCCAGCAGCCCTCCGCTCTTCCAGCGCCACACGGCCTGGGCGGCTGAGTTACCTCAGCTGTCCAGGCCGAAGTAGTCTTCGAGTGCGGTCGCCAGGCCGTCCTCCTCCACCGTTCCGGTGACGACGTCGGCCTGTGCCTTGAGTTCGTCCTTCGCCTGGCCCATGGCGATGCCGTGGGCGACCCACTGCATCATCTCCATGTCGTTCATGCCGTCGCCGGCGCACACGGTCTCCGATCGTGCGACGCCCAGCCGCTGGCAGACGTATTCGACGCCGCTGGCCTTCGACACTCCGTCAGGGGCGATATCGAGCCAGTTCGACCAGCCGACGGAGTAGGTCACACCGTGCAGCCCGATCCGCTCGACGGCGTCGAGGAACTCCTCATTGCTGCCGTTGAGCTCGCGCATGACGATACGAGTGGCTTCCTTGTCCATAAGCTCATCGAAGCTCACGAGATTGAGCTGCTCATTCGACGCCAGCTCACCGACCGGGAACTCTCCAGACGCCCAGCGCATGAGCTCGGCGTCCTCGACCATGAACAGTGCCATCGGCAGATGCTCGCGCATCCGCGCGAGCATCGGCGCCGGGTCGAAGGTCTCCACGTGGTGGACTTCCCAGCCCTTCTCAGCCTCCGGGGTGATCCGCACGATCACCGAACCGTTGGAGGCGATGAGGTACCCGTCGCGCTGTCCGAGACGGTTGGCCACCTCGAGCGCGCCGCCGACTGAACGGCCGGTTGCAATGACGACATGGTGGCCGGCAGCCTCAGCTGCCTGGATGGCGGAGCGCACCCGATCGGTCATCATGTCGTCGTAGTCGACGATCGTGCCGTCGACGTCGAGGGCAATGATGTGGGGCTTCAATCTTCTCCTCAGTCTTCGTAGCGTGCGCCGTCCGGCCCGTAGCCCGACATGCCGCCGAGATAGGGGCGCAGCGCAGTGGGGATGCGCACCGAGCCGTCGGCCTGCTGGTGGTTCTCCAGCAGAGCGACGATCCAGCGGGTGTTGGCCACGGTGCCGTTGAGGGTGGCGACCGGCCGGGTGCCCTTGTCGGTGCGTTCGCGGATCTTCAGGCGGCGAGCCTGGAAGGTGGTGCAGTTCGATGTCGAGGTCAGCTCACGGTACGTCTCCTGCGTCGGCACCCAGGCCTCGCAGTCGTACTTCCTGGCAGCCGAGTCGCCGAGGTCACCGGCGGCGATGTCGACGACCCGGTATGGCAGCTCGCACTTGGCCAGCATCTCCTCCTGGATCGACAGCATCCGCTCGTGCTCTGCCAGCGCATCCTCCTGCTTGACGTAGGAGAACATCTCGACCTTCTGGAACTGGTGGACGCGCAGGATGCCGCGGGTGTCCTTGCCGTAGGAACCGGCCTCACGGCGGTAGCACGGCGACCAGCCGCCGTAGCGCTTGGGCCCGGCGTCGAGGTCGAGGATCTCGTCCATGTGGTAGCCGGCCAGCGGCACCTCAGAGGTGCCGACGAGGAACAGGTCGTCGGCTTCGAGGCGGTAGACCTCATCGGCGTGCTCACCGAGGAAACCGGTGCCTCCCATCACCTCAGGCTTGACCAGCGTGGGGGTGATGACAGGACTGAAGCCGTGCTTCTCAGCAGTGTCGAGGCCCATCGTCAGCAGCGCCAGCTCGAGACGGGCGCCGAAGCCGGTGAGGTAGTAGAAGCGGGCACCGGAGACCTTCGCGCCGCGGGCGGTGTCGATCGCGCCGAGGCCCTCACCGATCGCGAGGTGATCCTGGGGTTCGAAGCCCTCGGCTGCGAAATCGCGCGGGGTGCCCTCACGGCGCAGCTCAACGGAGTCGTCCTCCCCGCCGGCGGGCACGCCGTCGATGACGAGGTTGGGCAGCTTGCGCACGAGTTTGTCGAAGGCGAAGCCGGCTTCGTCGGCATCGGCCTGCAGTGCCTTGACCTTCTCCGCTTTGCCTTTGGCCTCGGCGACGAGCCTGGCTTTGGCGTCCTTGTCCTTCTCCTTGGCGACCTGCTTGCTGAACGACTTCTGCTCAGCGCGGGCCTCCTCGAAGGACGTCAGCGCTGCGCGCCGGGCCTCGTCAGCGGCGAGGATCTCATCGACGAGTCCCGGATCCGCCTCACGGGCCTGCTGGGAGGCCTTGAACGCCTCGGGGGTTTCTCTGAGCTGCTGTAGATCGATCACACACCTAGCCTATCGCTGCGAGGACAGGACGTCTCCCAGCACCCGTTCACCGGAATTTCGCCCGCTCAGGCTGAGTCAGCTGGACCGGTTCGCGGAGTAGATTGGTGTCATGGAAACTTCAACCGGAATGCTCTTCCTCCTGGCCCTCGCCGTCGTCATCCTATGTGTCGGTCTGTTCATAGGCTACTGGCTCGGTTCCCGCTCACGTGCCGCGGATCGCCGGGCAGCGCAGCAGTCTGCTGCGGGCAGGGATCAGCAGCTCGATGTTGAGGATCTCACGAGCGCAGACAGCCAGTCGGGCCAGAGCGCCGATATCCCGCCGAAGCCGCGCGCGGCCGTCATCATGAACCCGATCAAGGATGTGACCGGTGACTTCGCCGCAGTCGCCTCGGCGGTGTGCCGCCAGGAGGGCTGGCAGCCGCCGCTCATCATCGAGACCACCGAGGACGATCCCGGTGAGGCGATGGCCCGCAAGGCGCTTGACGCCGGAGTCGACCTCGTCGTCGCCGCCGGCGGTGACGGCACCGTGCGCGCCGCCGCCGAGGTGCTGGCCGGCACCGACACCCCGATGGGCATCATCCCGATGGGCACCGGCAATCTGCTGGCCCGCAACATCGGCCTGCCGCTCGACCGGCAGGAATGGGCGATGCGCATCGCCCTGTGGGGCCAGGACAAGCCGATCGACATCGGTCACGCGCAGACTGCCCCCGATGGTGAGGACTCCGCCTTCCTCGTCATGGCCGGGCTCGGCTTCGACGCCGCCGTCATGGCCGACACCGACTCCGACCTCAAGTCGAAGGTCGGCTGGCTGGCCTACTTCGAGGCCGGTGCCCGCAAGCTCGTCGGCTCCCCGACCCGCGTGACGATCACCGTCGACGGCGTGCAGGCGGTGCGGGCCAAAGTCCGCTCGGTGGTGGGCGGCAACTGCGGCAAGATCCAGGGCGGCATCGTCCTCATGCCCGAGGCCGACATCGCCGACGGCATCCTCGACCTCCTCGTCGTAGCCCCGAAGAACGCCTTCCAATGGATCGGTGTGGCCGCCTCGGTGTTCTCCCGCCAGAAGCGCAAGGGCCTGCACACGCAAATTCTGCGCGGCGAGTCCGTCGTCATCGAATGCGAAGAGAAGATCGACATGCAGATCGACGGCGACCCGCTCGGCGAGACGGACTACCTGGCCATGCAGGTCGAACACCATGGTCTCATCGTGCGCACCCCGACCCGGGAGCAGACCCGCCTCATCCGTCAGGAGGGGTGGCCGCTGCCCGTCGCCTGAGCCTCTTCCGCTCAGCTGAACCTGGGTATATCCTGAGTATCTGGTCGCCCGGCTTGAAAGGCACGCCATGAGACTCTCCCGCACCTGCGCAGCAGTCCTCATCGCCTTCACCATGTCCGCCGGTGCCACCCCAGCCCTCGCGCAGCCCGCCGATGACGCCATGCAGGCCACCGGCCCGCGTCCGGGCAGCAGCACTGCTGAGGATCGGAGCCCAGCTCCGGAGCAGACGGTGCCCGACACTTCGGCGACCGCACCGGACAGCACGCAGGAGCACTCAGCCGACGAATCCGGCGGCTTCACTCAGTCACCGGCGACGCCCGAGGCGGAGACCCCGCAGCCTGCCGCCACCGGGGACACGACCGCAACGGAACCGGCGCCCACCACCGAGACCGCGACCGGCACCTCGGGCACGGAAGAGGCGACTGCGGAGAAGACCCTCACGATCGAGCCGGGCAAGCTGAGCGCCTCGGATTTCGTGCGCGAGGACGCCGTCATCATCTCCGCCACCGGCTGCCAGCCGGACGCCGATGCGACGATGACCGTCATCCCGCAGGGCATGAACGTCGGCAACTACTCCGAGACCGCCACCGTCGACGCCGATGGGGTCGTCGCGTTCAGCGTCCACGGCCAGCACGACATGATGGCCCAGACCTATGCCGGCGAGTACGCCGTCACGGTCGCGTGCGCCGGCGATGACCAGCGCACCGGCAGCTTCACCGTCACCACCGATGCCGCACCGACCCCGAGCGCCGAACCGGAGGGCAAGCCCGGCGGGCAGGACAGCCGCGGCGCCCGGCTGCCGCGCACCGGCAGCGACCTGCTGGCCGCAGCCGCAGGCGCGATCCTGCTGGCCGTCGGCACCGCCTCGGTCGTCTTCACCCGCCGCCGCGGCTGAAGCTGCGGGCGCAGAGTTCTCGCTGGATTCATCTGGCCGCCAGTGCCCGGATGCTTCGATCCGCTTGGCTGGGTGTGTATCGATCCTGCTTCTGCGAGGTGTCCTGTGAAGACTCTGCTCTCTGCCCTGTCGCTGCGCGGTCTTGCCGCCGGTGCGGCAGCCCTGCTCGCCGCCGGTGCCGGTGTCGCCGTGGCGGCTCCCGCCCAGGCGGCCGACGTCACCGTCGACATGCCCTACCCGATCCCGGTCTCCGAGCTCGCCGACGGCATCCCCGTCACCGTCACCACTGATCCCGGCGCCGAGGTCGACGTGCGCTCGGTCAACGCCATGTTCAACGGCGGTTACACCCTGCCGATCGAAGACGTCGACCGGTTCAACGGCGCAGCCGATGAGTCGGGTGAGTACTCGTTCACCCTCGCCGCTGATGACGCGTTCGTCTCCTCGTTCAAACCGGAGCGCAATGCCACGGTCGGCGAACTGCAGCCCAATGAGGCCGTCGTCGTGCAGGTGAGCAGCGCCAGCAAGAGCACCTCGAAGACGACAGTCGTGACCTACGATGCCGGACACATCGCTGGGCCGGAGACGGCGACCGTCGCCGAGGCGCAGGCTGGCCTGGCATTCTCGGTCCAGGAGGGCCCGGCAGAGGGCTACAGCTACTCCCCTGCCGCGGCACTCGGTGATGAGCCGATCACAGACGTCGCACCGGAGAGCGTAGGACCGGCAGAGGAGTTCACCGTCACCGCGCCGGATTCGGTGGCTGTCGGCGATGAGATCACCGTCAGTGCAGAGACGGTCAAGGGCTCCAACCGGCTGCCGGACACGCTGCCGGTCACCCGGCACACCGTGCGCATCGTCGAGGAGCCGACCGAGGATCCCACTGAGGACCCGACGGACGATCCAACGGTCGACCCGACGGACGATCCCACGGTTGACCCGACCGATGACCCGTCGACCCCGGCCGAGCGTGAACTGATCGTCGATCCCGAGAAGATCGCGGCGGCCGACTTCGTCAAGGCGGACGCCGTCACGATCGTCGCCACCGGATGCGAGCCCGGCAAGGACGCAGAGCTGACCGTCACGCCGGAGAGCGAGAACATCGGCACTCACGTCGACACCGCGACCGCCGATGCCGACGGCACGGTCCCTTTCACCGTCTTCGGCGACAACCCCGAAGCCGCCGAGTCTTACATCGGTGCCTATGACGTCGTCGTCGCCTGCCCCGGTGGAGATGACCTCACCGGTGCCTTCACTGTCACCGCTGGCGACGGCTCGGACGATGACGGGTCCGGCGGTGACGACAAGGGCAAGGATGACAACGGCAAGAACGGCGACGACAAGCGCGATGATCGCAGCCGCCTGCCGCGCACGGGCTCCGAGTTCACCGCTGCCGGCGCCGGTCTGGCGCTGCTGGCGATCGGCACGGCTGGCATCATGCTGACCCGCCGCCGCAGCTGAGCCCGTCATCACAACGCATCACCCCCGGCGGCGCAGGCCACCGGGGGTGATGTGTTCCACGCCAGGTGACCGGGCGCGATCCTCGCGCCTGAGGATCAGATGCCGATACTCTGGAGGCAGAGCCTGCGGTGACGCCCATCCCCGACGTGCAGCTGAGGAGCAGCATTTCCCATGAATGATCGCCCCACTTCTGACAAGACCGCAGAGCGCCGGTCAGCCCTGCGCTCCCGAGCGGAGAAGCGCTCGAAGCAGCAGGCCGAAGCGCGTGCAGATCAGCGCGCCGTCGCCGAGCACGATGGCGGCTCGAGCACTGCAAGCTCCAAGCATCACGACGGATTCTTCGCCCACCTCGGGCTCAAGCCGATCTGGTTCGCCGCCGCCTGGATCGCCCTCATCGTCGTCCTGCTGCTGCCTGGCGATCCCGAGCTCGGCGTGGCCGGTCAGCGGGCGCTGGCGATCCTCGCCTTCGCCGTCATCCTGTGGGTCTCCGAGGCCGTGACCTATCCGGTCTCCTCCGTCATCATCATCGGCCTGACCGCGATCCTGCTCGGCTTCGCCCCTGCGTTGGAAGAAGGCGCCGGCCCCGAGCCGATGGGCTCGACTGAGGCGCTGAAACTCGGCCTGGCCGGCTTCGCCTCCCCGGCCGTCGCGCTGGTGGCAGCCGCGCTCGCGCTCGCTGCGGCGATGCAGGCGACCGGCCTGCACAAACGACTGGCGCTGTGGGTGCTGCGGTTCTCCGGCGAGAAGACCAGCAGCATCCTCATCGGTGCGATCGTCATCTCGATCGTGCTCGCGTTCTTCGTCCCGTCTGCCACCGCTCGCGCCGGAGCCGTGGTGCCGATCCTCCTCGGCATGGTCGCCGCGTTCGGCCTAGCTGTAGTTCCCCGTGAGGTTGTGAACGCGGTCGGCTGGGGTGAGGCCTCCGATAGCGGTGTGGGCTCGATGCTGATTGTAGTCGTGGAGGAACGTCTCGTAGGCGGCTTCCCGCTCGGCTTCACTGGA